>NZ_CP138970.1:0-2852717 GCF_047304715.1 Synechococcus sp. MIT S9507 | reverse complement strand
GAGGAACACGGTTCCTCGATGGTGATGTGGCTCGGCATCTGCGCGAGTTGTTGCCTTTGCACGATGCTCTGGTGGTTGACCCGCCCCGTAAGGGCCTCGACACGACAGTGCTGGCCATGATCCTCAACCATCCACCGCAGCGGCTTGTTTATCTGAGTTGTGATCCGGCCACCCTGGCGAGGGATCTCAGACAACTTGCAGGGGATTCAGGTCCTTACCGGATTGAACGCGTGCAGCCGATGGATTTCTTCCCACAGACGTCTCACCTGGAATGTCTGGTGTTGATGACGAGGTTCAGCTGCGTAACTCCACCTGGAACTGCTTGACCAGTGCCTTGCGCACTTTGTCGTGGACCGGCTGAATCATCTCGTCGGTCAATGTGGAGTCTTTGCCGCGATAGCGGAGGCGAAACGCCTGACTGCACTGATCTGAGCCGAGCTGACCACCTTCAAACCGATCGATCAGTTCCACCGACTCAAGCAGTGGTTTGCCGGCTTTGCGGATGGCCTGCAGAAGCTCTCCTGCCGCAAGGCTCTTGGGCACAACCATGGCCAGATCCCTCTCCGAGAACGGCAGGGTGGAGTAGGTCTTGAACTGAGGACTCCAGCGATTGCTGCGGGTTGCCGCTTCAAGGAGACGTGCAAGCTGCAGATCGAAGAGATAAGTGTCCGCGGGCAGCTGATGGCTTGCGCACAGTGAAGGATGCAGCTGGCCGAAGCAGCCGAGAGGGCGCCCTTCAACCACCACGCTCGCCGCCCGACCTGGATGGAGGCGGACGTCATCGCTGAGACGACGATCCTGGGCCTCAATGCCGAATGCATCCAGAACGGTGGTGATCACACCACGGGCTTCGTAGTAATCGAGCTGGTGCGTCTTGCCGCTGGATTGCCATTTGGACAGACGACGTTCTCCGCAAATCACACCTGACAGACGAGCCTCCTGATCGATCCCTGCTCCATCGGAGCTGAACACATGCCCGATTTCAAACACCCAGCAACCAGGCTGTGAGGCCTGCAGGTTGCGCTGACACACCTGAAGATGCTCCTGCCACAGGGCGGTTCGCAGATGACTGGTTTCGGCCAGCAGAGGATTGCTGATCGCGATGCGACTGGGTTCGGATTCGTTCGCGCCAGTGAGTGAGAGGGTGCTGATTTCCTGAAGTCCTGAGGCAGTCAGACGCTGGCGCAAGCGTCGTTCCGCCTGCTGAGTGAGGGTCAGCTGACCGGGTTCCAGTGGCTCTGGAAGATGGGACTGGAAGCGATCAAATCCAACCAGTCGCGCCACCTCCTCAATCAGATCAACCTCACGCAACAGGTCCATCCGCCTTGACGGCGGAACGATCACACTCCATCCTTCGGCATCAGAGGAGAGGTCACAGCCCAGTGCCGTCAGACAGGCCTCGACCTGTGCATCGTCGAGTGGTTCGTGCTGACCATCGCCGTTGGTGGATTCAAGGGGACCAAGCAGACGGTGCAGAGCACTGCGGCGCAGAATCACCACCGGATCGGCTTCCTGTTCAGCAGCGCAGACCCAGGTTGTGCCGATTTCAGCATCAAGCATCTCCCCCAGCAGAGTCAGCGCACGGCCTGCAGCGGGCAGTGTGATTTGCCTCGGAAGGCCCTTTTCATAACGCGTGCTGGCATCTGTGCGTTGTCCTGTGGCCCGACTGCTGTTCCGAACGGAACTGGGGCTGAACAAAGCTGATTCCAGCCAGATCCTGCGAGTGTTGACGGTGACGCCGCTCTCGGCACTGCCCATCACACCGGCCACTGCGACGGCGCGATCACGACAGGTCACCACCTGAACACGCGGATCCAGTTCGATGTCGCGTCCGTCCAGGCCTGTGAAGGATTCATGGTCGCGTGCCTGACGCAGTCCGAAATCCTCTGCCTTGATTGCCGTTCCGCAGATTGATTCCAGTGCGTCTGCATCGAAGGCATGCAGAGGTTGACCTTGTTCAAGCATCACCAGATTGGTGATGTCGACAACGGCGTTCACGGGATTCACACCAGCACGCATCAGCCGTTGCTGAAGCCATCGCGGTGAGCGTGATCTGCCATCGATGCCCTTGACTTCGGTCAGGCCATACAGCCCTCCTGCCTGCATCGCTGTTGAGGAATCCTGATCGCTTGCCAGTGATTGAGGATCTGACGGAGTCGTTGTCTGAGGCAGTGACAGCGGAGCTCCGGTGAGTGCAGCCACCTCCCTGGCAATCCCTGTCATGGAGAGGCCATCAGGCCTGTTGGCGGTGATGGCGAGTTCGAGAACGCTGTCGTTCAGACCAAGTGATTCAGCAACTGACTCTCCCGGTGATGGCACTTCATCGAGGAGATCCTCAAGAATTGCGATTCCATCCACATCGCTTGTCTGACCGAGTTCCGACAATGAGCAGATCATTCCTTCACTGCGCTCGCCGCGGAGTTCACCCGCCTTGATCGTGAGATCAACGGCAGGAAGAACTGCACCCACCATGGCCACGGGAACATGAATTCCCGCGCGCACGTTCCTGGCCCCACAGACAATCTGCAGAGTCTGCCCATTGCCGACATCCACCTTGCAGACACTGAGTTTGTCGGCATTGGGATGCCGATCGCAGGCCACGACCTCACCCACAACAACGCCCTGGGCAAGCAGGGAGAGATCCTCCATCTCCTCCACTTCGAAGCCTGCCATCGACAACCGTTCACCCAGCTGATCAGCGGGCTCATTCACCTCCACCAGATCCTGCAGCCAGGAGAGAGAAACCCGCATCGGGAGCTTGAAGTCAGCGCGTGATCCTACGAACTCACAAACGTTGTTCGAAGGTTGGAGTGGGGTGAGGTTGACCTGTAATGTGGGTCCTTGTCATTTCGCTTCGCAATTGCGGCGCTACGTCCTTTATGGCCAAGAACAAGGGCGTCCGGATCGTTGTCACCATTGAGTGCACCGAATGCCGGTCCGTTCCCGCTTCCGAAAAGCGTTCCCCCGGTGTGTCCCGCTACACAACCGAGAAAAACCGCCGGAACACCACAGAAAGGCTGGAACTGATGAAGTTCTGCCCGCAGCTCAACAAGATGACTCTTCACAAAGAGATCAAGTGAGTCTGCAGTTCATTCAGTTTTCCAACCGTTTCTGATTCATGTCCAGCTCCTTCTTCAAGAAGCGTCTTTCCCCGATCAAGCCTGGCGATCCCATCGATTACAAGGATGTGGATCTGCTCAAGAAATTCATCACAGAGCGCGGCAAAATTCTGCCCCGCCGCCTCACCGGCCTCACAGCGAAGCAGCAGCGTGATCTCACCAATGCTGTCAAGCGAGCTCGAATCGTGGCCTTGCTGCCGTTCGTGAACCCTGAGGGTTGATTCCTGGCCGCTGTTGATTGCAAACCTGGGGATCTGGTCGGTTTCAGAGACTCAAAATCATCCCAGCTCGCTGTAGTGCTTGCCGTTCAGGGCAGCAAACGAAGGTTATGCATCGGATACCGGGCTAAGGAGCAAGTTGTTCCCGCTCGCACGATTGAGCTGATTCACCCCCTGCCGCTCGATGTTGATCCATCGACACGGTTGGGGGTTTTCCCATGGACATTCAACGAGCAGGATCTTGAACAGGCCAGTCCCGGCTGTCGCGACTGGGGCGAAACATGGGTCCTGCTGCTGGAATCATCCGAGACGGCTGATCTCGCTTCTTTCGCTGAGCTCGCCTGCGGATCAGATGCTGTGATCAACAAGGCAGCCTGTTGGTTGGCACTCCATCGCGACCAGGACTTTTTTCGCTGGAAGCAGGGTCTTGTTCAGGCAAGACCTGCTTCCGAGATCCGCAGCCGTCGGGCTGAGCGCTGCGTTCAGCTCAAAGCCGAACAGAGAAATCAGCGATGGTTCCAGGTCTTGAAGGCACGTCAACCCGTGGTTTTCAACATGCTTGATCCTCTCCACCAGGGATGGATCAAGAGCATGCAGGAACTGGTCGGAGAAGGCGTTGAAGGGGTTCAACTCGATGCTCAGCTGTCGCAGTCGCTGAAGACAGCTCGCGTGGATGCCACCTCCAGAGATCTACGTCTCTTGTTGATTCAGCTCGGCCAGTGGGATGAGCATCGACCTGCATCAATCGCGGGAACGCCCTGGAGCAACGGATTCAGTGAAAAGCTGCTTCTCGAGGCCAGGCAACTGCTCGAACAGTGTGATGCGCCGCATCCCGGAGATGAGACAAGACTCGATCTCACCGCCCAGGCCTGCGTCACCATCGATGACGCAGAGACGACCGACATTGACGACGCCATCGCTCTTGAACGTCGACAAGACGGAACCGAACGTCTCTGGATCCATATCGCCGATCCGGGTCGTCTGATCACAGCTGGCTCACCACTGGATCTTGAAGCTCGACGCCGTGGCAGCAGTCTTTATCTCACCAGGGGCAATCTGCCGATGTTCCCAGCCGAGCTTTCGACAGGCCCCTTCAGTCTCAGAACCGGTCAGCGCAACGCGGCCTGGAGCACCTGGGTGGACCTCGATCAACACGGTGGCATCAGCGATTTCGGGATCGTTCGCAGCTGGGTGACTCCCCGTTACCGACTGACCTATGACGACGCCGACGAACTGATTGATTTCGCTCCACCTGAAGAGGCAGATCTTTCAGACCTCCATAAGCTGCTGGAGCGTCGCCGAGGCTGGCGAACTGATCAGGGCGCACTCCAGATGGAACTCCCGGAGGGTCGCATTCGTTGCCGCGACGGCGACCTGTCCGTGCAAATCACAGAGCCTGGTGCCTCCAGGATGATGGTTGCCGAGGCCATGATTCTTGCGGGTGCCGTTGCGGCCCGGTTCGGATCGACTCACAATCTGGCGCTCCCCTATCGAAGTCAGCTTCCTGCTGACCTGCCCTCTGCAGTCGAGCTTGAGCAGCTTCCCGATGGTGCCGTTCGATTTGCTGCCATCAAACGTTGCCTGAGCCGTGGTCTGATGGGAACGCAACCCTCAGCTCATTTCAGCCTTGGCCTCAACGCCTATGCCCAGGCCACATCGCCAATCAGACGCTACGGGGATCTCGTTGTCCAACGCCAGATCGCCGCAGTCATCAACTCTGAAACTCCTCTGAGTGAGGAGTCGATGCAGGACCTGATCGAAAGCTTTGATTCAGCTGTGCGCGAAGGGCTGACCATCGCAAGAGAAGATCAGCGCCACTGGCAACAGGTCTGGTTCGAGCGTCATCAGAGTGATCAGTGGCCTGTTGATTTTCTGCGCTGGCTGAGGCCTCAGGACCGACTGGGTTTGGTTCGTCTTGATGATCTGGCCATGGATGTTGCCGCTGAGTGCCCTCAGGGATCGGTGCCGGGAGAAGCACTGATGCTGAAGGTCGATCAGGTTGATTCTCAGTGTGACCAGCTCAGACTGATTGCCCTGGCTGCTTGATCACTGCATGGAGGAGCAACGAAACCATCCTCCCCAGGGATTGTCAGTGCCCTGAATCATGACTTTCGTCGGCTTGTCGAGCGTCTCAAGTCCTGCGTTGACGGCTGGTTCCAAGGTGATCAACTGGCGGGGCTCATCATCCTCCAGTTGGACTGTGTAGCCACCTTCGCCGTCCGGGCTGACCATGCCGTGCCCTGATCTTCCCTTGTCCAGTGTCTCGGGGCGTGCTGCTGCCAGGGAGTTCTGCTCCAGCACAGCTGTTTGCCGCTCCAACCACTGACTGTGATGCCAGGGTGTATCCCAGAGAGGAGCGACTGCCGATGGCGCCATGGCGTCGCCGATCAATCGATCCTGCAGACTGCGCAACGACAGTTCGGAAGGTTGCCGACCTGTTTCCACGGCAAGCGCGGCGGCCGCACCGGCGGCCTGGCCGATGTTCATGATCAACGGTTGCAATCGGGTGGCCCCATTGGCCATGTGACTCGCACTGAATCCCTTGTCTGCCATGAGCAGATTCTCAGTTTCATTGCTCAGCAGGGCTCCAAAGGGAATGCAGAAGGGTGTTCCCGTCCAGCGGCCACCCCAACGACAACTTTTCGGCGCCAATGGCCAGTCATCGCCTGGGTAGTGATGGTCATTGGCGTAATTACCCACAGCAATCGATTCCAGAACACAACGGTCATTGACCGGTGGACCAGGCAGACGTCGTCCTTCAGCGAGAGGGAGCAGATTCTGTTCGATCACCGTGGCGCGACCAACCACCCGCCGGCCTTCGCGCCAGTACGGCATCGCCGCAAGCCAGGGGGCTGGGCTTGCAGCGTCGCTGGGAAAGGCTTCACCCAGCTGTAGCCATCCATCAGTTGCCTTGCGCAACTCGTGGGCGAAGCAGAGGCTGTGTTGCTGCATCTCCCTGAACAGCTCGGCCTCCTGGCTTGAATCAGTGAGGAATGCTCGTTCCAGCCCTCGATGCCAGTCATTGCCGTGCAATGGCCAATTGAGCATCACCAGTCCTGACGGCAAGCGGCCGTAGGTGATGGTTTTTTCCAGCCCGAAAGTGTCACACGCACCGTGGAACGGTGGAGGCAGCTGAACGGGGACCCGTGGATCATTTTGCAGGGGATGATCTGCAGGCTGATCTCCCCGCAGTTGTCCCATCACCACCCAGGTGGGCGATTGCACCGGTTGAATCCTGAAAAACGGATCTGCATCCAAACGCTCCTGTGAAGGCGCACTGGGTTCGGTCCACTGTTCCTGGGGTTCCCAACCCAGTCGGAACGGAACATTCGCCAAAGGCAGAAGATCGCCTCGATCACTGCCGTCAATGACAACGCGGCACCTCACCCTGCGGATCTCTCCACCCACATCAACCTTCAGTGCTGTGATCAGGCAGCCTTCACGCTCAACGCTCAGCAGCTGACAGCAAGACCACCACACCACTTTTTCCTCCTGCTGGAGCCAGTTCTGAAGAATGGTTTCAGCGGTCAGTGGCCGGTACCCGAAACAGCTCACCCAGTTGTGGTCCAGTCCTTCCGGTTCACGCGTTTCCAGTTCACGCAGAAACGCTCCCCAAAGCCCCGTCTGCCATGGGGTCAGTTCGTTGCCATCAGGACAGCACACACCTGCAGCACTGACCATTCCACCCAGCCATGCCCCCGGGGTGAGAAGCAGCGTGGTGGCACCCCCACGGGCTGCCTGAATCGCCGCTGAAGCACCGCCGGTCCCCCCACCCCAGACCAGGACATCCACCGAATCAAGGCTGATGGTCATGGTCCTTCGGCTCTCAATACAGGTACGGCATTCACGATGTTCAGTTGCAGTTCAGCCACCAGGCGACACAGCCGCAAAATCAGGACCCTGGAAAGAGGGTCGTTAAGATCCAGCCCCAGAGCCAGGGGCAAAAGGAGAGCGCCGCAGCGATGACCTACAGCCTCACAACCCCGCTCTACTACGTCAATGCCAAGCCCCATCTCGGCAGCACCTACACAACCATCGCCTGTGATGCACTGGCCCGTTTTCAGCGCCTTGAAGGTCAGGAGGTGCTGTTTGTCACCGGTGTCGATGAGCATGGCCAGAAGATCCAGCGCACGGCCGAGGCCCGCAAGATCAGTCCACAGGAACACTGTGATCTGATCAGCCGTGAATACATGGATCTCTGGTCGCGGTGGGAGATCAGCAACGATCGTTTCGTCCGGACAACAAGTGAGCGTCACCTGCCTCTGGTGCAGGCGTTCTTCCAACGTTGTGAAGCCGCAGGTCACATCCGAACGGGCCACCAGGAGGGTTGGTACTGCGTTGACTGCGAAGAATTCAAGGACGACCCGGCCGACGCTCAATCACCGTGCTGTCCAACCCACCTGAAACCCCTCGAGTGGCGCGATGAAGAGAATCTCTTTTTCTGTCTCTCGACGTTTCAGAAGCCCATCGAGTCGCTGATCGCGGAGCCAGGATTCATTGCACCAGCCAACCGGCGCAAGGAGGTTGAAAACTTTGTGGCCGGCGGCCTGCGTGACTTCTCCATTTCCCGGGTGAATGTCTCCCACGGTCTTCCGGTGCCTGGCCATCCCGGTCACACGTTTTATGTCTGGTTCGACGCTCTGCTCGGCTATCTGACTGCTCTGCTGGACGACGGAGGGTCTGTGGATCTGGATCGTCTGAGCGATGCAGGCTGGCCTGTGAGTGTGCATGTGATCGGCAAGGACATCCTGCGTTTTCATGCCGTCTACTGGCCAGCCATGCTGATGTCCGCTGGTCTGCCTTTACCGAAGAGCGTTTTCGGCCATGGCTTCCTCACACGAGAAGGCCAGAAAATGGGTAAATCCCTGGGTAACGTTCTCGATCCTGAGCTCTTGCTGGATCGCTGCGGAACGGACGCCGTGCGTTGGTACCTGCTCCGTGATATTCAATTCGGAGATGACGGTGATTTTCAGCAACAGCGGTTTGTGGATCTTGTCAATAACGACCTCGCCAACACCATCGGGAATCTGCTGAACCGCACCTCATCGATGTCCAGGAAATGGTTTGAGAACGCAGTGCCCCCTGCTGATGAAGCAGTTCGTGAACACCACCTCCTCCGCGACAAAGCCGAACTGACCATTCAGCAGGTTCGTGAATCAATGCAGCAGCTCAATTTTCAGAAGGCTTCTCAAGCGGTGCTTCAGTTGGCCATCGATGCCAATGGTTTTCTGAATGAGCAAGCTCCCTGGAGTCAGATGAAACAACCCGGTCAGGAAGTTGAGGTTGGCCAGGATCTCTATGCCGTTCTCGAATCTTCCCGGATTGTCGGCATTCTGCTTCAGCCGATCGTGCCCGATCTCAGTGAACGTATCCTCACGCAGCTGGGGCTTGGCTCTGTTTCAGGCGCCTGGAACGACCATCTGACCTGGGGCAGGCTGGTGCCCGGATCAGTCTTACCCAAGCCGGAACCTGTGATGCAGAGACTCGAGCTCGAAGCGCCTCTCTGATGTTCCTGTCGCATTCAAGTGATCATTGTCGTGGTGGTTGTCTCGTTGCCCTGTTGCTGCTGACAGGTTGTGTCAGTGAGCAACCCTCAGCAACGGTCCAATCCCCTCCCTTCGTCTTCCGCTCGCTGAAGCTCGAGCAGAAGACCAGGAAAGGACTGATGGACTGGAGCCTGAACAGTCCTGAAGCTCGTTATGAGCTCAATCGACGACTGGTTCGAGCCGTTCAACCTGTGGGTGTTCTCTACAGGAAGGGAAAACCATCGTTCAAGGTGCAATCAGATCTTGCACTGGTCGTGAACGATGGCGAGCAGATCCTGCTCGAAGGTGATGTGAAGCTCCAGCAGCTCAACGGGTCCAAGCTTCTGATTCAGGGAGATCGTCTGCGTTGGCGACCACAGGAGGGGGTGCTGCTGATTGAACAGCGTCCAAGGGCCTTCGATCAGGACTCCCGGATCAGCTCCAGCAAGGCGCAGTTGATGCAGACCACCAATGATCTGACCCTCAAGGGAGTTGTACAGCTGGAGCGATGGACCGAAAGCTCCGATCCATCCAAGCCGGATACGACATTGAGAACCGGAGAGGCCCAGTGGAATCTCGATTCCGGTGTGCTGAACGCTGAAGGCCCCGTTCTTGCACAAAGACGCAACCTGGAGGGAACAGTGCTTCAGCAGCTTCAGGGCAGGAGTCTTCAGGGCAATACGCGTGCCGGTGACCTGAAGGTGACGGCTCCGGTCGTGGTCCGGATGCCACCCCAGAAGGGAGTGCTCAAGGCTCAGGACATCATGTGGAATTTCCGTTCCCAGATTGTGCGCACCGAGCAGCCGTTTGAAGCCGAACTCGATCGCACCAGGATTTTCGGCAGTGCCTTCCAGGCTGAGTTGAAGAACACAACTGTTCTGATTCAGGACGATTGCAGGATTCAACAGCCTGGAGAATCTCTCGATGCCAGAACCTGCACCTGGAACTGGGGCACAGAGGAGGTTCTTGCTGAGGGGAATGTTGTGGTGAAACGCGACGCCAATGACCAGCTGACTCGTGCCAGCAAGCTGGTTGGTCGGGTTGGAGAGAAAGGCCGGATCACTTTCACTGCACCGGGTGGCAGAGTTGAATCACAGGTCAGATTCCCTGCGGATCGACCTGTTGATCGGACTCCTCGACCGAGGAAATCAGCTCCAGTTGAGTTCTGAGCCTTTCTGCCCAACCTGCAAGCCATCGTTCATCGGATCGAGTGAAGCAGCGCTCTGTCCAGCCACCGAGCACGATCCATCCACGCTGACCCAGGGGTTGAACCATCACCGCCGGCAGACCTGGCAGAACCGGGTCAAATTCCTGGCGTCCAGGGTAAAGAGCGGTTCTGACCAAAGACACCAGCGCCTGCCGTTGCGTGCTGCGACGACAGATGTCGCCTGGAGTGAATGGTTCTCGGGTGATCAGACCTCTTCTCAGCAACACCCTCTCATCCCAGTTCACCAGGATCGTTGCCGCAGATGTCGCCGTCAGAAACTGGTGACTACCCCAGGCCAGTTCCGTTCGCAGGCAGTCGGAGAGCCCAGCGGCGATCTCGAGACCCTGCTCCCCTTCGAGATTCACCGCCTTGGGGGTGCGTGGCACCGCCCGGGTCCAGAGCACCGCCACGAGCATCAGGCCGACCGCCGCCATACCGGACAACACTTCCGCCCGTTGCAGAGCAGGAGTGAAAGCTCCAGCCGTCAACGCATTGAACACAGCGAGCCCCAGCACCAGCAGCCCGGAGATCAGGCAAAGTCGCGCGGAGCCTGGCATGGTCTCAAGTGTCCTGCGGTCAGAAGGGCACACTCTTGCTCAAATGGGGCAGCACTGACCAGTGGTGATGACGGACGCGGAAGCTTTTGCCTCAATCGCACTTGCCGCAGTGGCCTGCGACGGAACACTGGGCCGCGAGGAGGCCCATGCACTCCGACGATCGCTGGAGTACCGCACCCCTTACAAGAACAGGACTGAACAGGAGATGGGAGCCCTGTTCGATCGACTGCTGGTCACGCTCCGGGAGCAGGGGGTGAACCAGCTGGTGACTGATGCATTACCGGCGTTGTCACCTGTCCAGCAGGAAACAGCTCTCGCGGTTGCCGTTCAACTCACTTACGCGGACAGGGATGTCTCGACAGCAGAGCAGTTGTTTCTGAACCAACTCTGCGATCGTCTTTCGCTTCCAGACGGAAGGGCAGCGGCGGTGATGGAATCGATCATGGCTCTTCATCGCGACAGCCTGTCCACCTGAAGGCAGACTGGCACCGCAATGCTCCTGACCATGAAGCGTCTGAACCAACTCGTCGGAGGGTTTCTGTCTGCTTTGATCTGTCTTGTGCTGGCTGCTCCAGCAGCAGTGGCGGTCTCTGCACAGGATTTTCCGCAATCTCTGCCGGATGCAGCCGTACTTGACTCTGCCGATGTGCTCAGCAGGGCCAGCAGAAACGAGATCAGCACGCGTTTGCAGGATCTGAATCAGTTTCATGTGGACGCCCGTTTGGTGACACTGCGGCGACTTGATTACGGGCTCACTCTTTCCGGTTTCGGTGAGGAACTGCTCGAGCGCTGGGGACAGGGTGACAGCCTCACTGATCGTCCTCTGCTGATCTTCCTCGAGGAAACACAGAGCAAACAGGCCACGGTGGTCGCCGCTGAGGCATTGCTCGAGCAGCTGCCGGAATCCTTGTTGCGAAGCACGGGGCGCACCACCATGAGTCAGCCCCTGCGGGATGGTGATCGATTCCGACAGGCGACTCTCGATGGTGTGACCAGGATTGAAACCGTGCTGAACGGTGGGGAAGATCCAGGTCCACCCGTTCAGCTGGAACGTGCGTCAATCCCCACCAATATTCCCACTGCTGAAGAGACAGAGAACAGCAACGCCTTCACATGGGTTGTCGTTCTCCTAGTCGTCGGCACCATAGTGCCAATGGCGACCTGGTGGATTTTCTCCAGCTGACGACACGATGGCAGGACGTAACTGGCTTGGGACCTTCGGCGGAACGAATTCTTTCAACGTGAATTCAGAACTGGATCGTGGTTACGAAGCCGCGCTTCTGATTCAGAGTCTTGAACTTGAATATTACGGCGACCGTCCCATCCGCCCTGATCTGGAACTATCTGTTCCTGCAACAGTTCAGGCCACAATTCTTCGAAAGTTCAGGGCTGCCATCAACGTCTGCCGCTCATCGCTCGATAAACTTGAATATCAGCGTGCACAATTTGACACTCAGGAATTAAGACAGCTTCAACTAATTGAAAGTGTAGTCAATCGATACAGTCCCAGGCGTACTGCATCAGCTCCAACAATCAGCCGAGCGCCTGATCCCCTCCCACGCTCTTTACTGGGCATTTTCGATACATTGCGCCGGCAGCTGAATCCTGCTGCCGAAGCAACTCTGGTGGCGGGATTTCGACGCCGAAGAGATTCAACCTTGATCTCCCTAAAGGTGCTGCTTCTTTTGATTCTTGTGCCGCTTCTGGTTCAACAGGTCAGTCGCACTTACATCATCAGCCCAGCTGTTGATCATTTTGCTCCAGATCTTCCGTTTCTCAGTTATCCCAAGCCTCAACTTGAGGAACAGGCCGTTGAAAAACTGAGGGTCTTCAAGGCTGAGATTGAATTTGATGCACTGCTTCGGGGTGATTCAATCCCTACTCAGGAGGAGCTTCAACAAAAACTCTCTGCAAAAGCAGAAGAATTAAAGGAAGAAGCTGACTCAGAAAGCACCCATGCAGTGAAAAATGTATTGGCTGATCTTGCGGCAACGGTTGCATTCGTTGTGGTCTGTCTGTTCAGTCGCGAAGAACTAAGGGTGCTCCGTGGATTTTTTGACGAGGCTGTCTACGGTCTCAGCGATTCTGCCAAGGCCTTTGCAATCATTCTCTTTACAGATATTTTTGTCGGTTTTCACAGCCCGGAGGGATGGACTGTGCTTCTCGACGGAATCGCCAATCACTTCGGATTCCCTGCCAGGGAGAACTTTATTCTTCTGTTCATCGCAACGTTCCCAGTGATTCTGGCGACAATATTCAAATACTGGATCTTCCGTTATCTCAATCGTGTCAGTCCCTCTTCCGTGGCCACTCTTCGCGGCATGAACGGTGGTGGCTGAATCCTTGCATGGACTTGTATTGGTCACGGGACCAAGTCGTGGTGGCAAGAGTCGCTGGGCAGAACACCTTGTCTCTCAGCACAGTCCTGTCAGCTACGTCGCCACATCCGATCCACGTCCAGACGACAGCGAATGGCAGGAAAGACTTCGTCTTCACAGCGAACGCCGTCCCTCAGATTGGCAGGTCATTGAAAGCGGAGCCGATCTTTCCAAGGCCCTCAGTACTATCCCAAGTGATCACACCATTCTTGTTGACGCTCTCGGAGCCTTCACGGCGTGGCATCTCGAAGCTTCCGCTGTTGACTGGACCCAACTTCAGACAGATCTGATAAAAACCCTTCAGGAACGTCATCGACCTGTCGTTCTGGTGATTGAGGAAACGGGCTGGGGGGTCGTGCCATCAACGGCAATCGGCGGACGTTTCCGTGATCGTCAGGGCCGCCTTGCCCTTGAGCTTGAAGCCATTGCCTCAGCGAGCTGGCTCGTGGTTCAGGGACGAGCTCTTGATCTTCATGCGTTCGGAGTCGCGGTTCCCGAACCATGACAGCGGATTCCACAACACCTCTGAGGATTGCGCTGTTCGAACCAAGAATTCCGCCAAATACCGGCAGTATTGCTCGCACCTGCGCCGCCTTCGGCTTACCGCTTTCGCTGATAGAACCACTTGGATTCTCGATTGATGATCGCCATCTCAAGCGCGCCGGACTGGATTACTGGCCTTTTGTTGATCTTTCCGTTCATCCTGACTTCAATCATTTTCTGAACAGCCTTCCACAACCCTCACGGTTGATCGGTTGCAGTCGACGCGGTGGGCAGATCCTTTCGACCATGAGTTTTCAGGAAGGCGATGTTCTGTTGTTCGGTCGTGAAGACATCGGACTGCCCGATCACATCCGGGCTCAATGCGATCAGATTCTCACGATTCCGATGCCCTGCAGCGCTGCGCAAGATGGGAGCGGAGGTGTGAGAAGTCTGAATCTGTCTGTCGCCTGTGGCATCGTCAGCTATCACGTCGGATCACAGCTTCAGCTGTGGTGATTGGAGATCTGCCACGAAAGCTCTTGCGTGGCCGTGTTCGGCTCGCTACGTTCTGCCGAATCCCGGGTTGTGGTGGCTCCATCGGGAATGATCTTCAATCCTGCCTGAATGAAGCCCCTATTTCTAGCTGTAACCGCAATTACTTCCAGCAGTGTGCTGTTTGCGGCTTCTCAGCTTTCAGGGCATGCAGATGGAGACCACCACAGTTCCCACCAGCTTCTCGTTGCCTTACCCAAATCGCCATCGCTGATCTGGGTCAAGCTGTCGGCGGACAGTGATCTTGGTGTGATTGCTCGAGAACTTGATCTTTCATTGAATGAGCTTTCAAAGTTGAATGAAAAGTCAGCTTCGATTTTGCTCAAATCAGGTTCATGGCTTGTCCTTCCTGAAAAAAGTCGTGATGACCTGAGCGACTTATCCCGTTTCGTCAAAGGTTCCGTTCGCACATCAGCTCCTCTGAGTTCGCCGCCCACACCAAAAGCTGTGGTGAAAATCAAATCAGGTCAGAGTCTGGCTTCTCTTGTTAAAGATCATGGCATCACTCTTCAACAACTGAAGGATCTGAATCCAGGGGTTCCGATTTCCCGAATGCTGGTGCCAGGGAATGAGGTCCGTGTGGCCAAAGCCCGTCCTGTTCTGGCGATCCGTCCATTGAAATCGGGGGGTGCGAGCTATCCGAAACTTCCTTCTTTTTCTGGATCGGATCCTGTTCAATCAGCTAGATCCTTTATCTGGCCGACGAAAGGTGTGTTCACCTCCGGATATGGCTGGCGATGGGGTCGGATGCACAAAGGAATCGATATTGCCAATAATGTGGGTACTCCAATCATCGCCGCCAAGGATGGTGTCATTGCTTTCGCTGGTTGGAGCAGTGGCTATGGCTATCTCGTAGAGATGTCGCATGGTGATGGAACCTCCACGCGGTATGCCCACAACAGTCGTCTGCTGGTCAGGAAAGGTCAGATGGTTCCACAAGGGTCACGTATCTCCTTGATGGGCAGCACTGGCCGTAGCACTGGTCCACATCTCCACTTTGAGATTCGTCGACCCGGTGGAGCAGCCATGGACCCTATGGCCATGCTTCCTGCCAAGCGTTCCTGAAAATCAACTTCTAGGGTTCAATTTATAATTTAAGCTGCGTTATCATAATTTCCATTCAATTTTTGACTTCAAGTTTCAAAAAATAAATGTCAGAGGAGAGACTTGAACTCTCGACCTCAGGGTTATGAATCCTGTGCTCTAACCAGCTGAGCTACTCTGACCAAAGGCCTTCAGGCCAGTCGCCATCATACATCTTGAGATGTCCTCGGAGCTATCTCATCTCGATGGCATTGAGGCGTTCCCTGAACGATTTAGGAGATGATTGCGCTGTTGTCCCTTCATCACTCAATGAGACGTGACCCTCAGGAATCGCATTAGGGCGCCGTTGTTGCCTGACCGGTTGGCCACGATGCGGACGAGCCTTGAGTAGCAGAGCACGCGTTTTTGGATCGCGTTCGAGCGGTTGACTGTTCAGCTCACTTCGCACCTGATTCAGCAAACGGAAATGACCTGTGCTGCTGAATTTTCTGAGAAGTGCTGGATCCCAGCTCATGGAGGATTGAATCATGAACGCATTTTAGAAGTTGAGCATGCCTGGCCAGGTATCTGGTCGCTCCGCAGTCACTGGGTCAGCCGTGATAACTTGACGCGAGCAACTGGAAGTCGGAACGACTACGACCTAGGCCTGTTCACTTCCTTGCCAAACCTCGCATCACCAACATGTCTTCGTTGCGTGTGGGTCAAAAGGCCCCCGATTTCACTGCCACAGCAGTGGTAGACCAGGAATTCAAGGAAATCACTCTCTCGCAGTATCGCGGCAAGTACGTCGTACTGTTCTTTTACCCGCTTGATTTCACCTTTGTTTGCCCTACTGAAATCACCGCTTTCAGTGATCGTTACGCTGATTTCTCAAGCAAAAACACAGAAGTTCTAGGTGTTTCTGTCGACAGTCAGTTCAGTCATCTGGCTTGGATTCAGAGTCCTCGTAACCAGGGTGGTCTCGGTGACATCAATTATCCTCTGGTTGCTGACCTCAAAAAAGAGATCGCATCTGCTTACAACGTCCTTGACGAAGCTGAGGGAGTTGCGCTGCGTGGCTTGTTCATTATCGATCCAGATGGAGTGATCATGCACTCCACCATCAATAACCTTCCTGTTGGAAGGAACGTTGATGAAACGCTTCGTGTTTTACAGGCTTTCCAGTACGTCCAGTCAAATCCTGACGAAGTATGTCCTGCAAACTGGACACCCGGGGAAAAGACAATGAAGCCTGACCCTGTTGGCAGCAAGGAATTTTTTGCTGCCATTAACTGAGTCGTTGAACTCTGCCTGGTACCTCCAAGGTCCGCTCACAGCGGACCTTTTTTATGTGGCTTTGAGGGTTTCCTGCTGCCGTCTCTCCAGCAATGACTTCAATCCTTGATCCAGATCAGCTGCCATTGCAACGCGACGTCCGTCACTGACCACAATTCGAGTCAGTGTTGGCAGCCCACCTTGTTGTGCTCGCAGATAAATCGGTTCGACATAGAGAAGCGAATCACCGACAGGTACAACAAGGAGATTTCCCTGAACCACCTGTGAGCCTGCCCGGTCCCAAAGGGCAAACTGCTGGCTGATTGCAGGGTCTTGATTGATCAGCGCCTGAACCTGTTCCGGGCCAAAAATCGGAATGTCAGTAGGGAACCGCAAAAGAATCAACTCGCCATAGTGTTCATCGTCGTTTCTTGCCGCCAACCAGGCCGAGAGATTTGGTCGTGCAAGAGGAGTCAATGGCTGAAGCAGCAGAAACTCTGAATTCGGGCTTGGTTTCACCTGGGCCGTGATGTGGTACGGAGCTACAGGAATCTGATTATTTCCGTACAACTCCTTGGGTACTTGCCAGACATCATCTCCACTGTAAAAAATGCGAGGGTTGGTGACGTGATAACGGAGAAGTTGCTGCACTTGAAGTTCAAACTGTGCCTGAGAAACCATCAGGTGACGTCTAAGGCTAGTGGGCATATTTTCAAGATTTTCAAACAATGATGGAAAAACCTTGGTCCAACCTTGAATCATTGGGTCGTTCGGTTCATTGATATAAAAATGAACTTTGCCGTTGTAAGCATCCACAACAGCTTTAACCGAATTTCGTAGATAGCGAAGAGGTCGACCATCAGGAAGTGTTGATGCGTAGGGAACGGTTCTTGATGATGTGAATGCATCAACAATCCAGTACTGATGCTGACCCTGTTGATAACCACTGGGGGCATCGTCAATAGGTACGGAGACAAGATATGGCTCACCCATCAGATCCAGAAAAGGCGCCAGTGCGTGAACTCTTTCTTTGACGTCACGTCGCAGAAGCAGACGAGATTCTTTTGTGAGAGCTCCTGTATTCAGAAAACGTGGATCCGCTAGATAGGTCGCTGCAGTAATCCTTTGCCAAAGATGTTCAAGGGGAACGCCTGCTGAACCTGAATAATGGTTGTAAGTGTTCTCGTCACCTTCGGGGTAATCAAATTCATCGATTTTTGTTGGTGCAACCGCGTAAGGTGAATACAGTGATCCAAAGTAAAGTGCGGCGCGTCCAATAGGAACTTCACGTTCCACGGTTTCCTTGCTGATGCCTAGAGACTTGTTTCCTTCAATTTGTGTGGATTGACCCAGATCGCTGATGAAGTAAGCCGGCAGTCCGTCCGGTTCGCGTGTATCCACAGGATTCATAGTGAAACCAAAGCCATGAGTGAAAACAAAATGTTTGTTCTGCCAGGTTCTCGAGCGAGCAGGAAGTGAGGCCTGGTCTAACTCGCGCGCTGAAATGATCACCTGTTGATTCTCATTACTTCCCTCATTGAGTGGGTAACGATCAACGGATGCATTTGCAAACTGGTAATAAACCCTGAGTTGCTGCAATTGGCGATTGGTGTCCAGCATTGGTTGGCTGTCCCAGAGCCTGATGTTCTGCAGGGTGCTGGCTCCCTTGATCAGGTCCTCTTCACTGATCTCCTGGGTCGGTGTGATCCCTCGGGCCCTGATCGAATCCAGTTGATAGGCCTGACGGGTCGCAGCGATCGATCGGCTGAGATACGGAGTCTCGAGTTGCAGCTCACGGGGACGAACCACCATCCACTGGACAATCGGTGAAAGCAGAAGTTCCGACAGAACGGCGATCAAAGCAAGCGTGAACAATGCTGTTCTGAGGCGACGTCGTTGGCGCTGCCTCTTCCCCGGCCATGGCAGACAAGTGCCGGCCATCAGCACAAGCAGAAGAGCAACCCATTCACGAAGCGGAAGCCGCAGATGGATGTCAATCCAGCCTGCGCCGGCGATAAGCCCGCTTTGAGTCCAGAGGAGTTGATGACGTACGAGCCATGTGAGAGCAGCCAGCACCAGCAACAGAGCCACCAGTGCAGGTCGAAGCAATGCCCGTTCCTGTTCATTCCAGCCAGGGAATCCCCAGTCACTCAGACAGGGGGAACGGGTCAGTCGACTCCATGCCGAGGTGCTCAGAGTCAGAAGGATCTGAAGGAGCAGCAGCTGGAGAGCCAGTGCGATCGCTGAAAATCGCGCCAAGCCGAAACTGAGATCAGCTCCCAGCAGTGGGTCCGCCGTCCCGGAATCTGGAATCGTGATGGCCAGCGCCCAGAGGCCCCAGCTGCGACCTGCCACAACACAGAGGCAAAGGCTTCCGTACAGAAAGGCCAGGTTGATTCTTCGCCTCCGGCCAAGCCCCAAAGTGATCAGCACGATCAGCAGGATGCTGATGAACAGAACACTCCATTCCGGTCGAAACGGAACACTCCACCAGTGGGCCAGGAGAAAGGGCTGCTTCCATGCCAGCCACGCCAATCTTGTTGTGACTGCGAGAACGCTGAGAAGGATGGAGAGGCAGGCGAACAGCGAAAGGAAATAGATGCCTCCACTCGATGCGGGGATCTCCCCTCGGGGTGTGGGGATATAGGCCTGCATCCAGCGGTGTCGCCACCAGGCCGTGAACAGAACCAGCAGAAACGCCAAACCAGCGCCGAGAAGCTGAAAGCCAAGCCGCTGCCCATAGGTTCCCTGTTGGCCGAACTGAGCGAACCAGGACCACTCAACCTGGAGCCTGGCGAACAGCCAGAAGACGGGAAAGATCAGCAGCAACCCCACCGCTGATGAACTCGAGAGGGAGGGAAGGCCCCGTTTGAGCAGGCTCAAGCCCCGGCCGGCAGCTGCTTCAGGCTAGGACTCCTCGAGGAGACGTCGAGCCCTGCCAGGGCGTGGAAGCGATCGGACTGGAGGGTCTCTTCCTCGATCAGCGCTTCCACGAGGCGATCCATGAGCTGCCGCCTCGGCTTCAGAAGATCGATGGCCTGTTGCAGAGCGTCCTGTGCCAGCGATCGGACCCGTCGGTCGATCTCACGACCTGTGCTTTCGGCATAGGCCTGTCTGGTGTTGACCAGATCTCGTCCGAGGAACACTTCCTGGTCCTGGCCTTCCAGAGCAACCGGTCCAAGATCGGAGAAGCCGAAGCGCGTCACCATTTCCCGTGCGAGCTGCGACACCATCTGGAGATCACCGCTGGCACCCTGGGTCACCTCAGAGTCTCCGAAAACCACAATCTCCGCTGCACGACCGCCTAAGGCCATCACCAGCCTTGCTCTCAGATAGGAACGCGTGACAAGCCCGGAGTCAATGATCTCCTCATCAGGGAAGAAACGGGTGAACCCACCAACACCACCACTGCGTGGAAGCAGGGTGACCTTATCCACCGGGTCGGCATGGGGTGTGAGCGCCGCCACGAGTGCATGGCCGATTTCGTGATAAGCAATCAATCGCTTCTTTGCTCCGTCCTGGAGCGGGGCAGCTGTGAGGCCCATCGTGATGCGTTCCAGCGCTTCCTCAAGCTCTCTGTTACCTAGGAAAGAAGCTTCATGACGGGCCGTGAGAATGGCTGCTTCGTTGAGAAGATTCGCCAGATCAGCTCCTGAAAAACCAGGGGTTCTGCTCGCCCAGTCAGCAAGAGACACCTCATCCGACAAGGGACGGGTTCGAGCATGTACAGCCAGGATCGATTCACGACCGCGGCGATCGGGGAGACCGACCTGAATACGCCGATCAAATCGTCCAGGACGCATGAGCGCTGTGTCCAGAACATCTGCGCGGTTTGTTGCTGCCAGGAGAATGACCCCCGAGTTGTCAGCAAACCCATCCATTTCGGTGAGCAACTGATTCAGGGTTTGTTCACGCTCATCGTTTCCTCCACCGATCCCGGCACCTCTCTGTCGGCCGACAGCATCGATCTCGTCAATGAACACGATGCAGGGAGCTTTTTCCTTGGCTTTTCGAAATAGATCTCTGACCCGACTGGCTCCGACACCAACAAACAATTCGACGAATTCAGAAGCAGCGATCGAGAAGAAAGGAACGCCTGCTTCCCCGGCGATAGCCCTTGCGAGAAGAGTTTTACCGGTTCCTGGAGGGCCGATCAACAACACTCCCCGGGGAATCCGAGCACCAAGTTTGATGAAGGTCTCCGGCTGTTTCAGAAAGGTGACGACCTCCTGCAGTTCCTCCTTGGCTTCACCAATGCCTGCGACATCCTCAAACCGAACAGTGATGTCCTCTTGAGGACTTGTTCTCGCCTGACTGCGCCCGAAACCCATCGCTTTGTTGGCTGCCTGTGCAGAACGGCGCAACAGCAATGAAAGGCCCACAACGATCAGCACAATCAAAGCCAGATTCCCGGCAAGCCCTGCCAAAGCCTGTTCCTGGCGCACATCCTTGACATTCAGCGGAGTACCCGAAGCCTCGGCAACTCTCAGAATCTGCTGATCATTCGCCAGGACTGGAACTGTGACTGATTTGCCATCGCGGTAGGTGACGATCACCTGACGCCGGGCTGGCACCAACACCAATTCCTTGACGGAACCTGATGAAATTTGCTTCAGCAGGGTGCTGTAACTCACATCCGGTTGCTTGCGGAACAGAGCGAACGGACTTGTCTGTTGTTCGTCAGGCTTTGAATTGGGCGCTGGAGTTCCCTGCTCTGACTGGGTCGGCTGCTCTGAACTCACACCGCTGATGCGTCGTACAAAGATTAGCGATTTGACGAGTGGCGACTTCGAAGTGGATCATGGCTGTTTGGCAGTGCAACGCCCGCGATGGCCGTCCCGAAGAAGAAAACCTCGAAAAGCAAGCGCAATCAGCGTCATGCTGTCTGGAAGGCCAAGGCTGCCACTGCAGCTCAACGTGCGCTTTCCATTGGTAAGTCCGTATTGAGCGGACGGGCTCAGGGATTTGTCTACCCAGTTGCTGAAGAAGAGGAAGCTGAAAGCTGAGTTCTCAACACTTTGATCTCACGGATGCTGCGTGATCCCGTGAGATCGATCACCACTCCAGCTCGAGCAATGTTGTGCAACCAGCTCGGCGGCAGAGCTGCAAGCACCATTCGATTGAAGTCGGAGAGCTCATTCGGGCGGAACCCAACGCCACTGTGTTGTTCCAACGTGGCCAGCTGCTGTCGCTTCCACTGAGATGACAGACCGCTGTGAATGGCTCGCAGATGCCAGAGGTCATCCAGGCATGTCCAGATCTGCCGATAATCAGCAAGCAGGGACTCAGCTCTGGATCGCCATTCCAGCTCCTGATCGGACAACCCTTCAACGATTTCCGTTTCGATTGAGGGATGCGGCGATGCACCCAGAAACCAGCCTTCCAGCAGCACCACTTGTGATCGGGAACTGCTGCTTCCGAAACGATCCCCCCGGCCGTTGCGGAGTGCTTTGTCAAAGCGGGGAGCAGTGATCAGACCGCTTTCTTTCCACGTTTCAAGCGACTGGAGCATGCCATCGATGTCATGGCTTCCAGGAAGCGCTCTCGGAACGGACCAGGGATTTCCCTGAACACTTTTATCCAGCTGCTCGGCAGGCCAGTAAAAATCATCAAGCGACAGATGTTCCACGGGCCAGCCCAGCGTCTGACTCGCGGATTTGACCCAGCTGCAAAGGGTTGACTTGCCGCAGCCAGGCAGAGCGCTGACACCGAGAAGCACTCGTCTGCCCTCTGACAGAGCGCATTCAACCCGGCTGAGCAATGGCAGACCAACGAAAGTAACCCAGGCATCCATGACCGGGACGGACCACCGATCTCTGGCGAGGTTCACACCACCAACGCCTTCCCAGCGGTTCCACCAGTCATCAACATTGGGCCAGCCGAGACTGGCGACCAGGAGCTGGTGCCCATCCGTCACCTGAAGGGGGACTGACTTGTTCCAGCAATCAGGATCCAAGCTTGTAGGCCTCGAGCACCACGGCATACACCGTGCCGATACGCAGGTTGTCGAGGGCGAGCCAGGGGAGTGGCCAGGGTCCCGGACGCACCCTGGTGCGCAGTCGCACGATCAGTTCAATGATCAGCACCATCACCAGTACTGCCACAGGACGGTTCTGACCGGATCTCTGAAACCAGATCATCGTGACGTTACTTCCGATGATGAAGCCGAACAGCAGAGCGAGAACACCCACACTGCGTCTCCGCCAGGGACCAACAAGAACCTGATTCAGCTGCCTGCCGATTCGCCGCTGCAACTGCTCGTAGCGCGTGGCCTGAAGGGTCATCGAGAGGGGGTCGTGATTAGCAGCTTGAGGTACTCCAGCGTGATCAGACCATCTGCACAAGGGGGTCCACTGAAGATTCTTGCCGGCTGGTCAGGCTCTCCAAGCTGATCGACAATGACATCAGCATGTTGCCTGTTGTTTTCAAGCTGCTTGTCCCATGGCGACGGAGTCAGCACACAGCGCAGACCTGCTGTGTGGGCAGACTGGAGACCAGGAAATGAGTCCTCGAAAACAACAACGGCTTCCCGCTCTGATCCACTCAGTTCAAGTGCCAGTTGATAAGGGTCAGGACACGGTTTGTGTCTTTCGACGTCATCAGCGGTGACCATTCCCTGAAACACGTCGATCAACTCGCAGGGCAGGGAGTTGAGCAGCGCCTGAACCGAAGCATGTCCACTGCTGGTCACAACCCACTGCAGCACTCCTGCGGATTTGAGCTCGAGCAGAAGCCGTCTGACACCGGGTCGCAGAGTCACGGCTCCAGACGAAACAATCCTGAGGTAGTGCTGTTGTTTGGAAAGACGCAACCGTTCGAGAGTGGCTGGATCCAGTGTTTCGCCCATTTCTTCAGCAAAGAATTTCATGCGCTGCCTTCCACCCGGGATGCTCAGCAAATCCAGGTAGAGCTGCTCATTCCAGTTCCAGCTGAGGCCACAGTCTGCGAATGCCCTGTTGAATGCAGGACGATGACCATTTAGTTCGGTGTCGGCAAGCGTTCCATCCACATCCCAGAAAACAGCCTGCAAACGCGTCATGCCGATGACTCGATCGGGCACCAGCTTGACCGATCGCTTTTAAGGCGATGAGGGCCCACAATGCAGCGATCGTTTGCATTCGGCATGGTGGCAGGCGCCCGAAATCAGCAGTGGCGACTACCACAACCGATCAAGGGTGATCCACTTCCAGCAGTGGATCTGCCTCTGGCTCTTAAAGCGGTTTTGTTCAGACGCGGACTTCAGGGTCCTGAACAGGTCACGTGGTTGCTCAGTGATCAACCGCTGCCGGATGCGAGTCGTCATTTTCCCGAGTTGAGCACAGCGCTCAAGAGACTTAAGACTGCATGCCTCAACAAGGAGTCTGTCGCCATCTGCGGCGATTACGACGCCGACGGCATGACCAGCACTGCACTGCTGATGCGTGCTCTCGAAGCCATGGGGGCGAATCCTCTGGCGGCCATTCCAAGCCGAATGGAGGATGGATACGGACTCAACAGAGGCATGGTGGAACAGCTCCATGCGGATGGTGTCCGTCTGCTGGTGACGGTCGACAACGGAGTCGCCGCTCATGAAGCTCTCGAAAGAGCTTCAGAGCTTGATCTGGAGGTGGTTCTGACCGATCACCACACTCTTCCTGCCAACCGACCGAAGGCGCTGGCTCTGATTCATCCCGCCACCACGCCAAAAGGCTCTCCCTATGGCTGTCTGGCAGGAGTCGGACTGGCCTACGTGCTGGCCAGAGCATTGGCCGCGGAGTTGAATCACCCTGCTTCGATCAGCACAGCGAGAGATCTGTTCTGCATCGGCACAGTGGCTGACATGGCTCCACTCACAGGTGCGAACCGAATCCTGCTGCGGGAAGGACTGAATCATCTGCATCGAAGCCGCTGCCCTGGAGTTCAGGCCCTGCAACAACTGGCCGGGCTTGGAGATCGTCCTTTGCGTGCCGATGACATCGGTTTCCAGCTGGCTCCGAGAATCAATGCGGTGGGCCGCATCGGCGAACCCTCCCTCGTGGTCGACCTTCTCACTGCTGACGATCCAAATCGTGCATTTGAGCTCGGGCGCCAGTGTGATGCTCTCAACCGTCAGCGACGCGAGCTGTGCGATGCGATCGAAGCGGAGGCTGTGGCATTGCTTGAAAGTGATCCCTCACCTCTGCCTCCCTTTCTGCTGCTTGCTCAGGGCCATTGGCATCACGGGGTGATCGGCATTGTTGCCGCGCGTCTTGTTGAGCGTTATCAACGCCCAGCGGCGTTGCTGGCCAGTGACGGAGACGGGCAAATGCGGGCTTCGGTGCGCGCACCGGATGGTTTTGCTGTTGATCGTGCACTGCAGCACTGCACTGATCTTCTGGTCAGACACGGAGGCCATCCCGCCGCGGGTGGATTCACTGTGCAGGTGACGGCTGTCAGTGCCTTGCATCAGGCTCTCAACACACTTGCGGCGGAATGGCTGCAGCAACGAGGCGAGGATCTGCTGGTCGAACCTGAGGCGCTTCTGGAGCTCGATCAAATCGATCATTCATTCTGGGACGCTCTGCAGAAGCTGGAACCGTTCGGGGCTGGTCATCCAAAACCGCTGTTCTGGTCCAGGGGGTGCCGGATCACTGATCAACAGGTGCTGCGTGGCGGACATCTACGCCTGAAACTTGAACAACGTGGAGTTGAGCGTCAGGCGATTGTCTGGCGCTGGCCTGAAAAGGCTGAACTCAGTCAGATGATTGATGCGACCTACACAGTGACTCAGAATCACTGGCAAGGAGAGACACGGTTTCAACTTGAGATCCAGGCCCTTCGTCCTCACCTTGAAGTGATGGAACTGCAGCGTTCGCGAGGGTGCTATCGCGTCCATCGCGTTGACAGCAACAGCCTGAAGTTGATCAATTCAGACGGACAGTTTCTGGTGAGCCGAGTCAATCGCGAGGGTGAACTTGAAAGCGACGACAGTCGTGCCAGGCACCCTTACGTTGCGGCACTACTGCAGGAGGCCTGTGTAGGTCTCGGTTTACGCCCATGAGTCCGGACAGCCGTCATGAACCCGTCCTGATTCCTGGGACGCTGCCGTCACAGAGTCGACTCAAAGGTGTTGCGCGTCATTTCATCGGTCTTGTTCTGGTCGGGGTGCTGATCGGACTGGCCTGCCTACCGCTGAATCTCGTCGATCGCATTCAGGATCAGCTTTACGCACTGATGCCGACATCAGCGGCCGAGCAGTGGACCTGGAGAGGAGTGGGCGTGGCCTTGATGCCGCTGGGAGTGATGCCGCTGTTGCTGCTTCTCCAGCGAGGTCCATGGAACGCCGGAGCAGGTTCCGGCATTCCATCAACGATGAATGGACTTGAAGATCCGTCACAACTGCCTCGAGCCATGGCAGCTCCGGGAACTGTTCAGCGAGGAATTCTCTGGTCGATCGCCACCGTCGCGATGCTTCCTCTCGGCAGGGAAGGACCGGTGGTTCAGTTCGGTGCAGCTGTGGCGAGGTCCTTTCATCAGCGTTTTCGCGGCTGGCTTCCTTCCCTGAATGAACGCCAGATCGTCGCCATCGGTGGTGGTGCAGGTCTTGCAGGTGGTTTCAACACACCGCTGCTGGGTGCTGTCTTCATGCTTGAGGAACTCACCGCTGAGTATTCGATCGTGACGATCTGGCCGGCGCTGGTTGTCAGCGTCGCCGCTGCAGGTTTCTCCAATATCGGAGGAGAACCGATGTTCGGACTTGGTGTCCTCAACATCGCATCACCCGAAATCGAGCAGCTGATGCTGGCTTTTCCGATCGGAATCGTCTGCGGACTCGTCGGTGGGTTGTTCAACAAGGGGCTTGTCTGGCTGACCGGGCGTCTGGCTCCGGTTGTCAAAACCAGGCCCCTGCAGACAGGTCTCTGGCTCGGTGCTGGGTTGACAGCCCTGGCTCTGATGAGCTGGGGCACCTCCACGTCGGATGGTGAAGCGCTTGTTCGCCAGCTCATCGCAGAGGGAATGCCAACTCCCCTGAGCCCTCAGCACGACATCATCACAGGAATCATCAGCATATGGATCACGCTGGTCAGAGTGATCGGGCCGATGCTGGCTTTGAGTCCCGGGGTCCCTGGAGGGCTGATTGATCCCTCACTCACCTTCGGTGCAGTTCTTGGATACACAATCTGCGCAGTAGCAGGAATTAGTTCCCAGGTCGGCATCGGCCTGGGACTGGCAGCAGGCCTTTCAGGAGCAACACAACTGCCGCTGGTATCCATCGTTTTCGCCTGGAGGCTGGCGGGAGACCAACAGCTGTTCGCTGGAGTTGTGCTTGCAGCAGTCTTGGCTGCTTACACCGGACGACTTGTCTGCAGAGATCCGGTGTATCACGGACTCAGCAAGCTTCAGAGCGCACCGCGGCGATAGAAGAGAATGAAGATCACAGCGGGGCCGGCCAGGGTGATCAGGGCCAGTGCCGCGAAATTGGCGATCAGGTGGAAATCGAGTCCCATGAAACGGAAGCAGTTGAAAGGCATGATGCCTCGTCCAGGCTACGGGGCACTCCCCCTTCTCGTACAGGAGCTGCCTTCCCTCTGTGATGGCTTGTCACAGCTGCCAGGGGCTGTCGCTGTTTCCGGGGTTTGCCCGTGACACGCCATGGAGAGAAATGGTCGTGCATGAATCAATGCGGCGCCTGCTGCCGCCTGGCACCTGATGAACGTCCGGAAGCTGTCGAATCACTGGATCCGCTGCAGCAACAGCAATATCTCTCCATGGTGGGAACTGACGGCTGGTGCATCCATTTCGACAGTGGCTCGAGGAGTTGTCGCATCTATGACTCCCGCCCTGATTTCTGCCGAGTCAGCAGTCTCTGCGGTTTGTTCGGTGTTGATCCTGAGCAGGCGGATTCATTCGCAATCGCCTGTTGCCGACAACAGATCCGTTCGGTTCATGGCGGTCGCAGCAGGGAACTGCGTAAGTTCGAACGTCTCATCCGTTCATCGGAACCTTCGTGATGACTGATTCCGGCACCTCACAACGTCCTGGTTTCACGACTGTTCTGCTGACAACCTTCACAACGGTTTTCCTTGCTGAGCTTGGCGACAAGACCCAGCTCGCCACACTGCTGCTGTCGGCACAATCAGGTCAGCCCTGGCTGGTGTTCGGCGGTGCTGCACTGGCGTTGATCTGCTCCAGCCTTGTCGGTGTCCTGGTCGGACGCTGGCTTTCAACGGTGATGCAGCCGGAGCGACTTGAGCAGATGGCTGGATTGTTGATGCTGGGCCTGGGCCTCTGGCTTGGTTCTCAGGCACTGCAATCGTTGATGTCCTCGAATCCTGTCTGAGAGGCATGTCCTGATCGAGCTGCCGCTGAACCTTTCTCCTTCATGAATCTGCCCCTGCTTCTTTCCACATTCGCCACTGTTTTCCTGGCGGAACTCGGCGACAAGACACAACTGGCCACGGTTGCCATCAGCGGAACCTCCAACCGCCCGCTGGCTGTGTTTCTGGGCTCAGCCTCTGCGCTCGTGCTGGCAAGCCTGATCGGTGCCATTGCAGGTGGATCTCTGTCAGGCATCGTTCCCGCCGACTGGTTGCAACTCATGGCATCGCTTGGATTTCTTGCGATTGGACTGAAATTGCTCTGGCCGCTTCTCAGTGGGACAGAGTCAGCAGCAACAGCTGACGACTGAAACTCCAAGTGCGCGCATGGCCCGTACTATTGGTTCCTTAGGGATTGCGCACTCTTCCGCTGCAAGCGCTCCCGAGACGACTCCTCCCGGTCCTGTAGGCCGCTTCCCGTACACCGTTCCGATGAAATTCACGGTCGCTGACCTGCTTGATCAGGTTCCTTCAGAAGGAAACCTTGAGACCGCCAAGCTCGAAAAGATTCTGCGCCTGACCAATCGCGCTGAGAAACAGTCCCTTGGGCTTGCACTACAGGGTCTGACACGCCTTGGAATCCTCGATCTCGACAGCAACGGAGCCATCAGTCGGGGAACAGCTGTTGATCTGGTTGAGGCACGTCTTCGCTGCAGTAGCAAGGGATTCTGCTTCGCTATTCGTGATGACGGCGGAGATGATATTTATATCCGAGATCATCAGCTCAATCACGCCTGGAACGGCGATCGTGTGCTAGTGAGGCTGACCCGTGAAGGCGGCAGACGCCGCTCACCTGAAGGTGGGGTGCAGTGCATTCTTGAGCGGGCCACCACCAGCCTGCTTGCATCTGTTGAACAGCAGGATGAACGGGTTGTTGCCGTTCCTCTCGACGATCGCTTGCTGGCATCGATCGATTTGTCTCCAGACGATGCAAGCCACGCGGACAAGCCCGTCGGGACGGCTGTGGCCGAAGTGGTCCTTGATCGCTTTCCGATTGCGCAGTTCCCGGCACGTGGTCACGTTGCTCGATCGCTTCCCCTCGACGGTGGTGCGGATGCTGATCGTGAACTGATGCTCACGAAAGCCAATCTTCATCAGCGTCCGGCTGCTCCTCGTGCAAGTTTCAAGGCTCCATCCTCCAAGAAACGTCAGGATCTGAGCAAACAACCTGCACTGATGCTCAGGGGCTGGACTGCCGATGGAGCTCCTGCATTGCCGCTTGTTCATGTCATTCCCCACGAAGGTGGGGCACGACTGTGGATCCATGCCCCTGCTGTGGCTGAACGTCTTAGCCAGGGGAACAGTTACGACCAGTGGCTCCTCAATCAGGCAGAAAGCCTTTGTCTCGGTGGACATTGGCAGCCTCTGCTCGGTCCTGCGCTTGAGAAAGCCTGTTGTTTCCGTGTCGGTGAGGTTCAGGACGCTGTCTCGTTACGCCTTGACATCGGATCGGAAGGTGAATGGCGTGACTGGGAGTTTTGTCTCAGTCGCGTTTGCCCGGTCGCTGAGGTCGATACTGATGCTCTCCAGGCTCTTGAATCTCGTAAACCCAAATCAAGAGCGATCCCTGCCGCTCTGAAGCCGATCAAAGATCAGATCGGTCAGCTTGAAACACTGATTTTCTGTGCAAAAAAGCTTCAGGAGGCCGAACGATCGGAAGGTCGCATCGAACTAGATCTGAATCGTGCTCAAGCGGATGATCTGGGTGATCTCAACAGGGTCTCCCCCGACGGTGATGGGCAGAACTGGGCGATACCACTGAATACCAGTTGTCCGAATTCCTTACTCTCCGTTCTCACCCGGCATGCTCATCGTGTCTGGGAAGAACACAGTCGTCAGCTTGGTTTGCCGGCCATACTCCTCGACGCACCACCAGCGGATGATGCGGCTCTCAACGATGTTGCCAAGGCTGCCGTCGCTCTGGACGTGTGTCTCGAACTGGATGAGGACGGAGCCCCCATGGCATCCGAGCTGGCTCTGGCTCTTGCGAACAGCAAATCCAGTCATGTCCTCAACCTGCAACTGAAGCTGGCTTTGCCTGACAGCAGCTACCGGGTTTCCAGTCAGAGCAACCAAATCCCGTCCGATTCCTCGGATGAGGCTTCGATTGCTTCGGTGGATGAGCCTCAGATTGATGATTCGGATCCTTCCGATGTCATTACCAACAACAAGAAGCGTTTGAATCCCTTCGCACCGTGGTGCTGCCCAACCTTGCATCAGGCCGATGTCATCAACCAGCAGGTGCTCTGTTCGCTGCTCAATGACGGCAAGGATCGCCCGACTGTTCGTCAGAAGAACAAAGTGAAACTGGGAGAGAAGGGAGTTGCCGCTTCATTGAACTGGCCTCTGTTCACAGCATCACAGGAACAGAAAATTCAAGACCTGATCCGTGAGCGCACTGTTCAGCGTTTGAATGCCCGTCGCCACCTGGTGGCCGAACTGAAGCGGGATGTGCTCGCAATGTCCAAGGCCCGCAGCGCCGAGCCGATGATCGATCAGCAGCAGACCGGCGTCATCAGCGGGGTTCAGAGCTATGGATTTTTTGTTGAAATCGCACCTTCCATGGTTGAGGGTTTAGTGCATGTCAGCTCACTGAATGACGACTGGTATGAATACCGTTCAAGACAGAACCGTCTTGTTGGTCGTAGAAGCAGGCGTGTTTATCAATTGGGTGACACCGTCGAAGTGAAGGTACTGAAGGTTGATGTTCTGAGAAATCAGATCGATCTCGAGGTGGTTCCTTCCACTGCAGCTCGTTCAGATGATCCTCTGCCGGTGGCTGTGAGCGAGGAATGACTCCCTATGTGATCGGTATCAGCGGTGCGTCCGCTCAGCAGTTGGCTGAACGCACACTGCAATGCATGTTGCGCCGTGATCTCAGCGTGCATGTGATCCTCAGTCGAGGGGCCCACGGCGTCTGGAGGGCTGAAAGGTCGATTTCTGTTCCAGTTGATCCCCGACTTCAGGAACGTTTCTGGAGGGAAAGGCTCGGAGTCAGTGAAGGACAGCTGATTTGTCATCGGTGGAATGATCAATCGGCTGTTGTCGCGAGTGGAAGCTTTCCAACCAGGGGAATGGTGGTGGTGCCTTGCTCCATGGGAACCGTTGGTCGCCTGGCTGCTGGCCTTGCAGGTGACCTGCTTGAGCGTTGCGCGGATGTTCATCTCAAGGAGGGGCGCCCTCTCGTGATCGCACCGCGGGAAATGCCATGGAACCTCTTGCATTTACGCAACCTCACCACACTCGCTGAAGCGGGAGCAAGAATTGCTCCACCAATTCCGGCCTGGTACACACAGCCTGAAAGCATCGACGACATGCTTGATTTTCTGGTGATGCGGCTTTTTGATTCGTTAGGTGAGTCCCTCACCGATCAGAAGCGTTGGCAGGGGCCTCTGTCATGACATCTCTTCAGCGCCTTCTGCTGATCCCCTGTCTTTCGCCACTGTTGCTCACCTTGCTCATTGGTGGACTCAATCTGGGCAAGGCTGGCGGTCTGCGCATTCTCACCTGGGAGTTACCCAAGCTGCCCATCGGGGTCTGGATGGCTGTTGCCGCCACCTCGGGAGCGGTTCTTGGATCTGGAGGGGTTCTGGCGGCAGGATCGTCATCACAACAGTCCATGCAAAGAGAAGTCCGTCGCCCCTTTGCATGGCAACAAGAATCGTCTGAGCAGGAAACGCATCACACCGCCACCACAGCGGCAACAATGCCCTGGCCCCAGAGAGACGTGCATGAACCTGCTCCTACTGTTTCAGTGCCGTTCAGGGTGATCAGAACCGGACGTGCGTCCAGGAGCAGTGACGCCGATGCCGACCCCAGAGAAAGTGTTGCCGCGCAGTCTGTTCAGACTTCAACAACATCAAGCGAAGACTGGAATCAGCCGCTTCCGACAGATTGGTGAAACTGGTGAGAGGTGCACCGGGCTGTCTACAGTCCCGCGAGCGAAACAGGTTCGGTGAGCGAAACCCCCGACACTCCTCCAAAACAGGAAGCAAGTTCCGTTCCGGATACGGCAACCAAAGCTGCGGGTTCAGCAGAACAGAAGGCCTCTGCACCATCGGAGCAAACCGAAGCAGTGGTTGCCGCTGACAAGTCCGCGGCTGATCAAGCAGCCAACCCCGCGGAGGCTGATACAGCTGAAAAACAACCCAAAGATGACAAGCCGGCCAGGCCAGCCCAGTCGGGCAGCGCAGAGAAGCCATCCGCGGAACCGAACAAGGCCGATACCGACAAGGCTGACAAGCCCGCGGCTGATCCAGCAGCCAAACCCGCAAAGGCTGATACAGCTGAAAAACAGCCCAAAGCAGACAAGCCGGACAAGCCAGCCCAGTCGGACAAGGCAGAGAAGCCATCCGCGGAACCGAACAAGGCCGATACCGACAAGGCTGACAAGCCCGCGGCTGATCCAGCAGCCAAACCCGCAAAGGCTGATACAGCTGAAAAACAGCCCAAAGCAGACAAACCGGCCAAAACAGACAAGCCGGAAAAGCCAGCCAAACCAGCCGCCAAACAAAAGCCCGAAGACAAGCCTTTTGCAACATTCATACAGGAAGACTTTTTGCCGACACTCACCAAGTCATTGACCGAGCGCGAGAGTGCGCCGATCAGCCTCGAACTTGTTGAAGGCGAAAGACCTGTCGTGGGAGGAGCTTGTTGGATGGTTCAGGGCGTTTTACCTGCTGAACGACGTTTCTGGCTTTGTTTTGCATCCGATGCGATCACTTCCGGCAAAACAATTGCTCTTGCGGAATCCGGTTCAGATCCAAGTCTGCTCGAGTCGTTCTTGATTGATGAGAAACGCATCAACCTGGCCTTATTGGAATCCCGATTGCTTCAGCGCCTGAACGGTCAGAAATGGTTCGGAGGTAACTGATCCAATGGGTTACACCCAGCCCCGACTGTGTCGGGACTGCATTTACGATGAAGAGAACACACGCTGGATCTGATGGTGCCTCCCACCGCTGTGAATACCGCAAAAACCGGAGGTTCCGGCGTCGCCGTGAAGGATCCGGTCAAAGACACGATCCTGACTCCGCGCTTCTACACAACGGACTTTGAAGCCATGGCGGAGATGGATCTCCGACCCAATGAGGCTGAGCTTGAGGCGATCTGCGAGGAGTTCCGCAAGGACTACAACCGTCACCACTTCGTTCGTAATGAAGAGTTCGATGGTGCTGCCGATAAACTTGACCCGGAAACAAGACGCGTTTTCATCGAGTTCCTTGAACAGAGTTGTACTTCAGAGTTTTCTGGATTTCTTCTCTACAAAGAGTTGAGTCGTCGCATCAAGGCAAAAAATCCTCTTCTTGCCGAATGTTTTGCACATATGGCCAGAGATGAAGCAAGACATGCAGGTTTCCTGAACAAATCCATGAGTGATTTTGGTCTTCAACTGGACCTTGGTTTTTTGACTGCAAACAAGAAATACACCTTTTTCAAGCCTAAGTTTATTTTTTATGCCACATACCTTTCTGAAAAAATTGGCTACTGGCGTTACATAGCAATTTTCAGGCATCTTGAAAAGAATCCTGAAAGTAAAATCTTTCCTATTTTCAACTTTTTTGAAAACTGGTGTCAGGATGAAAACCGCCATGGTGACTTCTTTGATGCCTTGATGAAGTCCCAGCCGGACACTGTCCGTGGTCTTCGTGCAAGGCTCTGGTGTCGCTTCTTCCTGCTGGCTGTTTTTGCAACGATGTACGTGAGAGACGTTGCGAGAAAAGAATTTTATGAGGCACTTGGGCTCGATGCCCGTGAATACGACCGCATGGTGATTGACAAGACCAATGAAACTTCCGCGAGGGTGTTCCCAGTGGTTTTGGACGTCAAGAATCCTCGTTTCTATGAGCGTCTTGAAAAAATAGTCACCAACAACGAATCACTCGACTCGGTGGATAAGACTCCTGCATCTGCTCCACTCAAATTTGTTCGCAAACTTCCCCACTGGGTTGCCAATGGATGGCAGATGGCCTCCCTTTTTCTGATGTCTCCTGTTCGGAGTGAAAATTATCAGCCCAGTGTTCGCTGATGCAGTCAACTCTTCAAAAATCTCCGGCTGGGTTCAATGATCTGGACCCAGGCCACCACCCCTGGCGTCAACGTCTCGACACCCTTCTGAATTTCGGAGCCAATGCAGGAGCTGATCTTGTTGAGGTGTTTCTTGAAAGAACTGATCATCTCGGCGTTCTCGCTGAACAGGACAGGATCACAAGCGTGAGTCCTTCTTTCGGGATGGGGGCTGGCATCCGCGTGTTCAGAGATGGGAGGGATGGTTTCGTCAGCACGAATGATCTCAGTGATCAAGGTCTTAAGGACGCTCTTCTTCAGGCTCTGGCCATGCTTCAGCTGGATGCATCAACTTTTGCTTCCACCAGCGGATTTGACGGGCTGGGAACGCTCCGTGATTATGGAATCTCGAAAAACAGCTGGCTCGACAGCACTCCAGATCTCAACACGATCACTCAGCGGCTGCTCGAGGGCACTCAGAGTCTGGGGAAATTCGGCCAGCATCTCGATGTGCGCCGGGGCAGTTTCGCTCGTGACTGGCAGGAAGTGCTTGTGGCGGCCAGTGATGGAACATTTGCCCGAGACATCCGATTGCATCAGTCCAGCGGACTGAGTGTGCTTGCAGCTGATGGTGAGCATCGATCCAGCATTGCCCGTCGTTACGGGAGTACAGACCGTCCAGATGACCTCTGCAACTGGAACGTTGATGCTTCTGCTCAGGAGGTCTGTGACAGCGCTGCCAAAATGCTCCGTGCCGACTACGTCGATGGCGGGCAGATGCCGGTGGTTCTAGCCAATCGATTCGGTGGTGTGATTTTCCACGAGGCTTGCGGTCACCTTCTGGAAACCACTCAGGTTGAACGTGGTTCAACACCCTTTGCCGACAGCATCGGAGACAGCATTGCCCATTCCGCTGTCACAGCGATTGATGAAGGCATGAGTGGTGGTGCATTCGGATCCATTTCCATGGATGACGAAGGCATGGAACCACAGAGAACCGTTCTGATCGAAAACGGGATTCTGCAGTGCTTTCTGAGCGACCGAGCCGGTGAAATGCGAACAGGTCACGCCCGCACCGGCAGCGGTCGTCGACAAAGCCACGGATTTGCCGCGGCAAGTCGCATGCGCAACACCTACATCGCTGCTGGTCCCCACAGCATCAACGATTTAATCAGCTCCGTAGACCACGGGCTGTATTGCAAATCAATGGGAGCCGGCAGCGTCGGTGCCACCGGTCAGTTCAACTTTTCCGTTGAAGAGGGTTATCTGATCCAGAACGGTGAACTCGGTCAGCCCGTCAAAGGAGCCACTCTCATCGGTGACGCAAAAGAAGTCATGCCGAGGATTTCCATGTGTGCAGATGACTTGGAACTTGCAGCCGGCTACTGCGGTTCTGTCAGCGGCAGTGTGTTTGTGACCGTTGGTCAACCCCACGTGAAAGTGGATTCAATCACTGTGGGAGGTCGCTGACCATGACAAGCGCAGCTCTCAACGTGTCCACACTTCAGGATCAACTTAAGGCTCTGGCACGTCGTGAAGGCATTCTCAAATGGGATCTTGGTGCCAATCGAAGCAGCAGTGCATCGGTTCAGGTTGATCGCGGTCAGGCCAAACAGCTCAAGGCTGCACAACGCAGTTCAATCACGATTCGAGTCTGGAATCAGCAGGGATTGGTTGGAATCACCAGCACCTCCGATCTTTCCGATTCAGGTCTTGAAAAAGCGCTGATGGGTGCACATCAAGCCAGTTGTTTCGGTAATCCTGACGATGTTCCCGGTTTTTCCCCACTCGCCACTGCCCCGGAACCGGATCTTCATCGTCCTATTCAGGATGCTCAGGGAATTCAGTGTCTTCTGAAGCAGCTGCTGGATGCTGAACAACAACTTCTGGACCGTCATCCCGCAATTGGCACGCTTCCTTACAACGCCATGAATGAGGGAAGCAGCGAACGCATCTACATGAACAGTGAAGGTGCGTTGCGTCAGGCGCAGCGCACACAGGCGAGTGTTTTCCTGATGGCACGTGCTGAGGAAACCGGTCGCAAACCTCGCAGTGGGGGGGCCGTGCGCGTCGCTCTCGGCAGTCGCGATCTCGATCTGAGCGGTTGCATCAATGAGGCTGCTGAACGCACCATCAGTCATCTCAACTATCAGCCGATCGACACCGGTCGCTACCTCGTGTGTTTCACACCGGAGGCCTTTCTGGATCTGATCGGTTCATTCAGCAGCATGCTCAATGCCCGAGCCGTTCTGGACGGTGTCAGCCTCAGCAAGGCCGACTCGATCGGCCATCAACTTGCTGTTCCCTTCTTCAATCTCACTGACAACGGTCTTCACCCTGCTCACGTCGGAGCGATGCCCTTCGATGGTGAAGGAACCCCGACTCGTGCCCTTCCTCTGATTCGTGGAGGATGCCTGGAAAGCTTTCTGCATTCAGAAGCCACAGCCCGCCATTTCGGAGTGGATCCAACAGGGCATGCAGGTATGGGAGCCAAAGTGTCTGTCGGAGCTGATTGGTTGGAAGTGAGTCGCTCTCCGTCCATGACCACTGGAGCCGAACACCTTGATCACACCACAACGCGTGACTGCTTCGTCCTGATTGACAGCCTCAGCGCTCTCCATGCCGGTGTCAAAGCCAGTCAGGGAGCCTTCTCTCTTCCCTTTGACGGCTGGCTGGTCAGAGATGGGGAACGGATTTCCGTCGAGGCTGCAACCGTCGCTGGTGATATCCGCGAGCTGTTGCATTCCATTGTCCACCTTGAATCGAAATCGGTGATCACCCATCAAGGGGTCAGTCCTCACGTATGGATCGATGGTCTGGCCATCACCGGTGAAGCCTGAAGACTCTCTGCTGAATCATTGGCCTTGAAGATTCTGTTCTGGGGCACCCCCTCCTATGCAGTGCCAACTCTGGATGCTCTGCACAGCGCCGGACATCAGATTGTCGGCGTTGTGTCACAGCCAGACCGGCGTCGGGGAAGAGGTGGACAGCTGATTCATTCAGCTGTGAAAGAGAAATCTCTGACACTGGGACTGCCGGTATTCACCCCGGAACGAATCCGACGGGATCATCACTGCCAGCAGCAGCTTGCGAATCTCGGTGCTGATCTTTCTGTTGTGGTGGCTTTCGGCCAGATTCTGCCTGCAGAAGTGCTGGCGCAACCACCGCTTGGCTGCTGGAACGGCCATGGCTCGCTTCTGCCCAGGTGGAGGGGAGCTGGGCCGATTCAATGGTCGATCCTTGAAGGTGATGCCCAGACCGGTGTTGGCGTGATGGCGATGGAGGAAGGACTGGATACCGGTCCTGTGCTCATCGAAAGGAAGCTTGAGATTGGATTGCTTGAGAATGCCCACCAACTCGCGTGTCGACTGAGCCTGCTCACAGCTGAACTGATGGTGGAGGCGATGCCACGGATTGAAAAAGCGGGAGCCGGACCCGAAGAGGAACGACTCAGGAGGTTGGGTGTTCGCTCTCAGACGCAGGAGGTCACTTATGCACGGATGCTTGTTAAAAGCGACTTCCAGATCGACTGGTCCGCTTCAGCTCTGGCAATCCACCGCAAGGTGATGGGCCTTTTCCCTGGTGCCGTGACTCTCTGGAGAGGCAAGAGGCTGAAGTTGCTGGCCACTGAACCCTTGATTGAAAGGCTCAGAGATGAGCTCAGTCATTCCGCACAGCAGTTTTTAAGCCGCTGGCCAACCGGTGAACACAAACCTGGAACCGTTTTGGAGTGCAGTGACGCAGGCCTGGTCGTGAGCAGTTCGGGATGTCCGTTGCTGATTCGAGAAGCGCAGCTGGAAGGCAAAAGTCGCAGCAGCGGTCGTGCTCTGATTCAGCAGTTGCAGGTCAAAGCTGGTGCCACGCTTGGCTGACTGAGCCGGATCTTCCATGGCGTTTCTCAGCGTCTGCGCTGGCGGGATACGGCGGAAGCGCTGCGACGACTGCCTTGGTTGCTGCGTTGATGACTTCGCCGTTTGCCACCGCCGAGGTCAAGGGGCGGGGCGCTCAGAACCGTCGGCTCGAACCCCTTCACATTTTCCTTGCGTAAGGGCTCGCCTGTGAGTCGTTCGATCGCCTTGAGCAGGAGCGATTCTTCTGCAGCAACGAGAGAAATGGCATGACCTGTTTCGCCGGCGCGACCAGTGCGACCGATCCGATGGACATAATCCTCGGCAACGTTGGGAAGATCGAGATTGACCACATGCGGCAACTGCTGAATATCGATCCCACGTGCAGCAATGTCCGTCGCCACGAGAACCCGGACACTGCCCTGCTTGAACCCCTGAAGCGCACGGGTGCGAGCTCCCTGACTCTTGTTGCCATGGATTGCAGCAGCTTCAAGTCCTTCCTTGCTGAGTTTTTCCGCAACCCGGTTTGCTCCGTGCTTGGTCCGTGAAAACACCAGTACCTGACGCCAGTTGCCAGTTCTGATCAGATGACTGAGAAGTTGTGGCTTCCGTTTCATGTCACAGGGATGAACAACCTGCTCCACAGAGCGGGCTGTCTGATTTTCGGGCGTGACCTGAATCTGCAGTGGTTGATGCAGCAGTCCGGTGGCCAACTTTCTGATCGGTGGGCTGAACGTGGCAGAGAACAACAACGTTTGCCGTTGCTCGGGCATGAGGCGAATCAATCTGCGGATGTCATGAATGAAGCCCATATCCAGCATGCGATCCGCTTCATCCAGAACAAGACATTCCAACCTGTCGAACCGCACAACCCCCTGCTGATGGAGATCCAGCAACCGGCCGGGAGTCGCCACAAGCAGATCAACCCCTCCCTGAAGGCGATCAATCTGGGGATTGATCTTGACTCCTCCGAACACCACATCACTCTTCAAGGGAAGGGGATGCCCATAAGCACGCACACTTTCATGGACCTGAGCAGCCAGTTCACGGGTGGGCGTCAACACCAGCGATCGAACCTGACCACGTCCGGCGCGCCTGCCATGACGCAGTCGTTCGAGCATCGGCAAGGTGAATCCCGCCGTTTTGCCTGTGCCGGTCTGTGCTGCTGCCATGACATCGCGTCCACGGATCACAGCTGGAATGGCCTGTTCCTGGATTGGCGAGGGATGAACGTACCCTTTATCTCTCAGCGCCTTGAGAAGGGGTTCACCGAGTCCCAGGTCATCGAAACCGACCTGCGAATTGACCGTTGCAGTGGACTCGCCGATCGTGTTGGAGACGAATCCTTCACCTTAGAAGCCTGCCCATCCACTTCTGCCTGATCCATGTCGGAGCTTGAAGGAAACTTGCTCAGATGATTTTCCAAACGGCATTGGCCGGTATCTCAGGAGCAGCGTGTGGATCGGACGGCTCCTGCTGGGTCACCCGCCAGGCAGGAACCCTTGTATCGCGATAGTGACCGTGTTGAATCAGAACACCTTCCTGCTCGTCAGTGGTGGCATAGAAACCACCTTCCCAGTGGGATTTCTGATTCAGACCACCACGAAACCAGACCCAGCAACGTTCCCGTTTCATCGATGTCACTCTGACCGGTGGATGCAACGCTCGCATGGACCTTCAGGAATCACAGCGCAGCGCATCAGCGGACTTCTGGCATTGAAACGGCAGGCAGGATCACCAATGACCCACCCGTGTTCAAACCAGCGTGCATCGTCAGGTCGCTTCTGGGGTTTCACCATCAGTACGACTGAATTCAGCTGGTATCGACCGGAACGGAGGCGATAACGGTGTCGGCGCTGCATCACAAGAAAACTGTCTTCTTCATGCAGAAACCAGCGGCCGGGCGACGGTGGTTCATCCAGTTCAACACGATCCAGAAGTTGATCACTGCCGGTCTGTCGGATCTCCACGAGCATCTGATCAGGACTCCTCTGCAGCGGAGGACTCACGTACAGAAAATCCCCACACCATCAAACAAACCACGGCGGCGAGAGTGACCAGTTCGGAAGGATGAAGGGTTGGCATTGCCATCATCGCCAGCAATTTCAAACCAACGAATCCAACAGCAAGGAATCCTGCTGTTTCCAGTCGTGGATAAATCTGCAGCCAACGAATAAACAAACCTGAGGTGAAACGCAAAGCAACCACACCGACCAGAGCACCCGTCAACACAAGTAGCAACTGATCACTGATGGCAACAGCGGCTGCGACGCTGTCGATCGAAAAGGCGAGATCCGTAATTGCGAGAGTCAGCACGGTCCGACCGAATCGGATCGGTTGAAACGGCGTTTCAACTGATCCTTCGCTGTTTTGCTCAACAGACTTGGTCCAGTGACTCAAACAAAGCCAGATGAGGTAGACACCTGCGATCAGCTGAATGGGTGGAAAAGCGAGGACGTATTGCGCCATCAGGATCAGTCCGACACGCAAGCCAAACGCCATCACGATGCCGAGATTCAAGGCACGGCGTTCGAGTCGTGGGTCGCGTTGCTCCCGAGCGATCGCTGCAAGAGCAATTGCATTATCCGCCGAAAGGATCAACTCGAGAGTCACCAGCACAGGCAACAACGGCAGCAGTTCACCCAGCTGGTCGACGTCGTCCAACCAGGCAGTGAGTGACGACAGAGCGGCTGTATCCATCTTCACAGCCTAGAAATGGGAAGCATTGATCAGTGGAATGCGCACCCACTCCCAGCTCTGCCATGTGACGTCAGACCGATGCGTTGTTCTTGTTGAGGCCTATGAGGGAACCACGCCGCTCGGGAGTGCTCTAGGTGAGGGTGGAACCGCTGCAGAGGCTGAAGACCAGGCACTCTCACGACTCCGATCCAGGCTTGCTGCTTCTGAAACAGCTCCGGTCGAAACGGCTGTCAACTCATCCTCGCAGCAGAGCGTTGCCGTGGGGATGCAAATGGCTGGTACCAAGCAGCCAGAAGCGATCCGGCGTGTTGCCCATTCGCCGCAAACATCATCCGATCCAGCCAAGCAGACACCGATGACACAGCCGCCATCGGTACAGCCACCATCGGCACAGCCAACGGGTTCTGCAGATGGTTCAACGGTCTTGGAGAGTGCAATTGATCCGGAACCACCCAGTGAGTCACCCACCGATCCAGAGGACTGGAGTGAGGAGCTCACTGCCATTGATCTCGAACTCCAGAGGGTGGGATGGGACCGCGACAGTGAAAAGATCTACCTCGAACGAGCCTTTGGTCATGCCAGTCGTCATCGCCTGACCCGGTTAAGTGATCTTGTGGCTTATCTCAAACGACTACGCGATCTTTCAGCAGGTAGTGATCCTCAACACGCTGCGATTCCTCTTCGTCGATCCGATCTGGTTGCGCAAGGTGATGAAATTCTAAAACGTCTTGATTGGAGTCAGCAACAAGCCAAAGACTTTCTTCATCACCATGTACAGGCAAACTCACGGCAACAACTCACTGACGAACAACTCCTGAATTTCAACATGCTGCTTGAAGAGCAATTGATCAATACCTGAACTGCATCTTGCGAGAATAAAACAATCAACTTTGTAAAATGTCAATCTTCAATACCAATAAAACTACAGAGTCATGATCGGGATGTCGCTAAGGCATCAGGTATCTCAGGGCTTGGTGCTTCAAAACATCCCTCAAGAACAAATTCCAGCCGGAGTTTCATGAATGTGATGAAATTGGAATCTGTGGAGATCACAGCTGCCGCAGGCTGTGGAAGCTGATCGCGGATTGATTTCATCTGTGATGCGTTGAGAAAAGCCGGTTGTCGAACAAGCCAGAAGTCGACTTCCTTGCCATGTTCCTTGTAGTGACGTCTCCTTTCCTTGAGAACTTCCTCCAGAGGCTCCTCCTCTGTAAGAAAACGATCGCTGGCTGCAACGAAGTAATACGTGGTCATCAATTTTGGCTGGCAAACAAGGGCTCACGGCGTGGATTCTGAACGAGGGAGCGCATCTCACTCACAGCCTCCTTCAAACCGACTGCCAATGCTCTTGCGACAATGGTGTGGCCGATGTTCAGTTCTTCCATTCCCTCGATGGCCGCAATCGGTTCAACGTTCTGATAGGTGAGTCCGTGACCGGCATTGACTCGCAGACCGAGGGAGCGGGAGTAAGCGGTGGCTTCGGTCAGGCGAGCCAGCTCATGCGGCTGATGTGTCCAAGCTGCCTCCGCATAGGCACCGGTGTGCAGTTCGACCCAGCGGGCTCCGGCATCGTGACAGGCCTGCAACTGTTGCTGATCTGGGTCCACGAACAGGCTCACTGGAATCCCTTCGTTGTGGAGCTGTTGCACCATGGTTTTGAGCTGCAGGAGCTGACCGGCCACATCAAGCCCCCCCTCGGTGGTGACCTCTTCACGCCGTTCAGGAACGAGTGTGACCATGTCCGGTTTCACGCGCAGTGCGATCTGGATCATTCCATCGGTGGCTGCCATCTCCAGATTCAACCTGCTGCGGACTGTTTGCCTGAGTAGATCCACGTCTCTGTCCTGGATATGACGACGGTCTTCGCGCAGGTGCACGGTGATGCCGTCAGCTCCTCCGAGTTCAGCCAGCAGAGCCATTGGAACAGGGTCAGGTTCCACGGTGCGCCTTGCCTGACGGACATTGGCGATGTGGTCGATGTTCACCCCGAGGCTGGCCACGCTGTATCGATGAAAGGTGTGAATCCTATTCAGCATGTGATCCGAGACGGCCGAAGGACCAACTGCCCAGTAGAGGGCTTGATATTCAGCCTTCCCCGGTAATTTCTCAACAGTGGACTTTCGGTTAAGGCGGTGTCCAGCAGCCTGACGACGCGCTCAGATGCCCTCGACACAGGGATCGATCCCTTCTGGGCTCCTCTGGCCATGGTTGTCACCCAGGATTTGGCACTGCATTACCTGCGAGAAAGAATTGTTCTTGGTGCAGAAAACCTTCCAAGAAATGGGCCTGTGCTGCTGGCCCCAACACACAGAGCTCGCTGGGATGCCCTGATGATCCCGATGGCTGCTGGCCGACGGATCACAGGACGCGACTGTCGTTTCATGGTCACAAGAACAGAGATGTCGGGATTGCAGGGATGGTTCCTGCATCGTCTTGGTTGTTTTGCAGTCGACCAGGACAAACCCTCGCTGACAACCCTGCGATTCGCACTTGACCTGCTGGAGACTGGTCAGCAACTGGTGGTGTTTCCCGAGGGACGCATCAACAGGACCGATGCACCGATTGTTCTGGAGCAGGGCTGCGTGCGACTGGCGCAACTTGCTCAGCGCAGGGGGATCGATGTGCAGGTTGTTCCTGTCGGTCTGGCCTACAACCCTGCTGTTCCAGGACCGCGCAGCCGCTCGGCGATCAGTTTCGGGCCTCCTTTGCTTATCCAAGGCAAAGGCAAGGAGGAAGCCCTTCACTTCAACCGTCTTCTTGCCGAACGCATGCATACGGCTGAACAAGCGGCCCGAGAGTCCATCGGACGACCGCTGGAATGCACTTAAAGTCCGCGCATTCAAGATTGGTTTCATGGGCACCCGCCTTCTTTGCTCAGCGATTGCCCTGACAGCGGGATTCTGCTTCTCACCCGCATTGGCTCAGATGGGATCAGATCCATCGAATTCCGCCACAAAGGTGCTTGCATCCAGTGGATCCGGATTCAATGTCTCATCCGTTGAAGCCATGATTCAGCGAGGTGATGCGGCGGTCGCCTCCGGCAATCTCGTTCAAGCGAAGAAGGATTACGACAACGCCCGCACGGCATCGAAGCAGCTTCTCGCCTTCTACAGGGATCTCTCCGGTTCATTCCGGGGGCTCGATGCACGCATTCCCAGGGAGATGGATACCAAGGGACGTGAAGCTCTGGCTCTTCTTGCCGAGTCGAATCTCCGTCTCGCAGCATTGTTCCGCCGCCAGGGTCAGCCGGAAATCGCTGTGCCTGTGCTGGTTGAGGTCGTTCGTCTGATGACACCGGCAAAACCGGAAGGCCAGAAGGCTTATCAGAGTCTTCTTGAACTTGGTTTTGTTGATACCCCTTACCGCGGTGCTGGTGCTGCTGAGTGATTCAGTTCAGTCGAGTCATTCATCTGCCAGCATCAATCGAGTCCATGCTCTGTTCCAATGGTTCAGCCTGAAGCTGTCACCTCCGCCATCCAACGCGCACTTCCAGACGCTCAGGTGAGTGTTGAGGATCTGACCGGTGGTGGTGATCATCTTCAGGTGAGCGTTGTTTCGACTGCCTTCGACGGTCTCAACCGCATCCGTCAACATCAGCTGGTGTACAGAGCACTGAGGGAGGAACTGGCTTCAGAGGCCATTCATGCCCTCGCTCTGAACACTTCCACACCCAACTGATCCGTTTCACATCGCCTGATTTCCATGGACAGCCAAACTCAATCACGCATCGAGAGCCTGATCCAGTCAAGCCCGATCTTTGTGTTCATGAAAGGAACGAAACTGATGCCCCAGTGCGGTTTTTCCAACAATGTTGTTCAGATTCTGAATGCACTGGGCGTGAGCTTTGAGACTTTTGACGTTCTCTCCGATCCTGAGATACGCCAGGGCATCAAGGAGTTTTCCGACTGGCCCACAATCCCTCAGGTGTACCTCAAAGGTGAGTTCATGGGCGGCTCTGACATCCTCATCGAGATGTACAACGACAACACGCTGAAGGAGAAACTTGAGATTGCGCTGGCAAGCTGATTAATCCAGCGGAGATTCACGAAGCTTTTGTTGCAGCCGATGGTTATCTCACCAAATAACTGAGTTTTTCAACCAGTCCTTGGAAGTTGCCAAGAATGCTTGTTTGTTGAAAACTCGTGATCATCGGGTTGAACAGCCAGGCGTGTTGAATCAGTGGATTGGCAGAGGCGAATCTCTGCTCAACGTGAATCAATGAGCTTCAGGAAGCGTTCCATACGAAGAAAACCACTGCTGCCCATGCCCTGAAATTTCAGTACTGATTCGGGTGTCTGTACAAGGTGCTCACATCGCCATCGGGACCGATGAAACTGGAGGGATCCAGTATCCAGCGTTCAATCAGGGTTTCCAGCTTGGAGAGCTCCCTGGAATCGAGATCACCGGTTCGTCGCAGCGCATGGAGATAGCCGTCGGCGTAAAGCCTTAACTCGGAAGGACCGTGGTAACGCGTTGTCAGCTCCTGACAGGCATCACAGAGCGCCTGGAAGTGGCGAATGGCCTCCGGGTGCTGAAGAGATGTCATCTTTGGTGAGGACGGCAGCCTCTGTTACCAGCGTGCCTTAGGAATGGCATTAGCGTAGGACGGCTTTCGGATGCCCTGTGACCTCGTCCTCCCGCGATCTTCTCGCCCATGGAACCGGTCCGGCTCCTGTGCAGCAACTGACTGTTCCGGCGATTCCCACTCGTGAACCGGCTCGGGTGCTTGTCGTTGAGCCCCATCCGACACTGCGCACGGTGCTTGTGCAGCGGCTCCGGCAGGACGGCCATCTCACTGCAGCGGTGTCGTCGTCCAGGGAAGCCCTTGAGCTCTGCCAGGAGCAGTCTCCAGATCTGCTGGTGAGTGCTGAACTGCTTGAACAGAGTTCTGCTCTGAGACTTGGCCAGCAATTGCGCTGTCCTGTGATTGTGTTGACAGCCCGCAGCGGTGCTGAGCCTGTTGTGGGACTGCTCGATGACGGAGCGGATGATGTGCTGCGCAAACCCTTCGGGCTAGAAGAAATGGCCGCCCGTTGTCGCACTCTGCTCAAGCGAGGTCGCAGCGGTCTTCAGGAACGCGTTGCCGTTGGCCCGCTAGAGGTGCATCTGCTTCTGCGTCAGGTGACTCTTCGGGAACAACCCGTTGAATTGAGCCCTCGCGAATTCGCGCTGCTGTGCGCTCTGCTGATGCCTCCCGGAATGGTGCGCAGCCGTCAGGAGCTTCTGAGGATGGCCTGGCCTCCCTTCAGCGGTGGTCCACGATCAGTGGATACTCAGGTCCTGACGCTCCGCCGCAAACTTGAACAAGCGGGTCTGGGCGAAGGCGGCGGCATCACCACCGTTCGTCAGCAGGGGTATCGCTTCAGCCTGGATAACCTTCCGGAATAACCAGCCAACCGCACGTCACGGCCACAGCTGCCGCTGATTCGATGACCAGCATGCCAAGGGCCAAACCAAACAGCAATTGGTAGGTCCAGGGTGGCGTCAATCGACCGATCGATCCTGTTCTGAGACCGGTTTGTTCTTCAACGATTAGGAGGAACTTGTCAAAGTGCTCAAGCCGTTGCGGGAGCAAACGCTGGCCGTGGTTGAAGGTGGTGAGGTAGTAAACCGTTCCTCCCTGGCTTGTACCGACTGGAACAAGCCTCTTGATCTCTTCCCACCGCAACTGCCAGCCCCGGCGAATCAACCAACTGCACCAGGTGGGATGGCCAACGCTGATGCCATTGTCATCCAGGCTCACCTGCTCGCTGAGCATGGCCAGAACCAACAACAGTCCTATCGGAGCAGCACTCCAGAGGATCAGCTTCAAACCCGGTGGTGCCATCAACGGCAACGGCAGAACCAGTGCCAGGTACACACTGATCAAGGTTGCCCGAATCAACGGTGACAGTTGAAACCGCTCCTGTAGGGCAACGGTCATCGCTCAGCGATCCTCCGGTGATCCCGGCAGTGGTTCAATCACATCATTGGGTTGGTAATCGCCATTGAACACTTCCCCCTCGCGACCCTTCCAGAATTCACCGAGACGCATGAGGTCGGCGTGGGCCTCCTGGATTGATTTCAGATAGGTCTCAGGAGACATCTGATCACGAGCTTCCTTCAGCTTTGAGAGCCGCAGCATCTGAAGCATCCACGGTTTACCAAGTTCGCCACGTTGTTCCAGGTAGCGGGCAAGTTCAGCTGAGCTGGGCTGTCGGGCCGGTGACATGGAGATGCATTTCTCGCTCAGACCTTACACAGATCAGGAGGTCTGACGTTGTGAGATTCAGGCGGGAAGGGCCCAGGGATTCAACCCCAGATCTGCACCGATACGATGGCTGCAGGCATAACCGCTGAAGGCAACGGCGTTCAATCCCTGGCCCGGGAAACAGGAGTCTCCGACGCAATAAAGACCTTTCAGGCCTGTTCGATTGAATGGCATCGGCAGCAAACCTGGCAGTCGGCCTGCAGGAATTGGCCCATAGGACCCCCCCATCCGCCCGAGGAAGCGACGATGGGTTCGGGGGGTACCCACCTCCTGAAGTTCGATGGCCTGCGACAAACCCGGAAGGATGGACTCCAGTCGCTCAATCAGACGGGACGCGTCGTGCCGCTTTTTTGCTCTGTAGTCCTTGGGTTCGAGATCATCCCAGTGCCGAATATCACTCATCGTGAACGTATGCACGATATGCCGACCCTCAGGCGCCAGCAGTGGATCAAGCAACGTTGGAATGGATACGAAGATCACACCCTGCTCAGCTTCAAGGTCGTCCCAGTTCTCCAGGAGCAGGTGATGGCAGTAGAAGCCATCAGGTACTACATCAGCCTTGACACCGAGGTGAACCGAGAGAAATGAACTGGATGGTTGATACCGACGCCGCCAGGTGGTTTCAGCGGAAGGGGTGTGCTCTTTTGTGACCAGCGTGCTGTCCGGTGAACCTTCTCCTGCAAATGTGTCCCAGCGGGTGGCATTGCTCACAATCCTGTTACCCCTCAGCTCTTCACCATCGGAAAGCTCCACGCCCACAGCGCGACCTTGCTCGATCAGCACCTTCTTGACACGGGCCCGGTAGCGGATCTCGCCTCCGTGGGCTTCAAGCCCTGCCACCAGCTTCTCGGCAATCGTACCGACACCGCCTTTGGGATAATTGATGCCACCGGCATGGCGATCAGAGAACACCATGCCGGCATTGATCATGGGTGTTCGATCAGCCGGCATCACCGACCAGCAGAAACATTCCATATCGATCAGACGAAGCAGTTCCTGGTCGCGGATGTGCTTACGAGCCACATCGCCTACGTTGAAGGGCAGCCAGCGAGCCAGTCCCAGACAGGCGAGTGGGGCTCGAAAAAAAACCTTGGCCAGGTAAGCCGGATCCTCAAGCGAGAGAAGCGGCATTGCATCGAGACAGCGAAAGACCTGCCAGCAGGTGTCGTAAAAAGCCTTGATTCCTCCCGCCTCGTGGGGAAATCTGGAGCTCATGCGCGTGATGAATCCCTCGTAGTCACGATCCACGGCCATGGTCAGACCATCGGGCAGGTGGTACTCCAGCTGCACCGGATCCGGGACCGTTTCACAACGCTGCCCAACATCTGCCAGGGCTCGTGTGAGCAGGTTGGTGTGCCCATGCTCACCGAAACCGAAAATCATCGAGGCGCCCACATCAAAGGTGTACCCCTTGCGCTGAAAGCTCCCACCGGATCCACCGGGAATCCGATACTGCTCCAATACAACGGTTCTGGCCCCTTTGGCAGCCAGCTGAGATGCGGTGACCAGCCCTCCAATGCCTGAACCGATCACGATCACATCCCAGTCTGGGTTTGAGCTCACGGCCACACCTCAGAAATTGCTGCAGCCTTAGACCCTAGGCAACACCGGCCGCAGCGAAGGGCGGTGTTGCGGTCAGAATCACCTCTGTTCGTCCAGGACAGGCCAACAGGGACTGGCATCTTTCCTGAATACGATCACGGATCAGATCGACGGCGCCGCCGTCCATCGGTTGACTTGGATTCAGATAAACAACCACAAAAGCCGTGCGACCTACCTGGTAAACCGTGAGATCCAGAAGCCAGCAGGACAGCCCTGCCAGAAGATCTTCAAGGGCCAGGCGGGTGCTGCGGATGAGGTCGCTCTCAGCCGAGGCGCCTGCTGCCTGTCCAAGGGCGGTCATGAAGCCCTGCAACGGTTCACGCACCACCAGAAGACTCACCACCAGGACCAGCAAAGAGTCTGTGACTGGAATCAAACCAGACAACATGGTGCCCTGCAGCAGTGGTGCAGCAAGCAGCGCCAGACCTGTCAGACCGCTGATCAGACCATCCAGTCGCGCTGCCTTGGCTTCGGTGAGCAGGATCTGAGAATGTCGCCCTGTGCGACACCAGTCGTGATGATGCCTCCAGGCAAGACCTCAGCAGGAAGCCACCATGGCAATGGAATACCAGGCAACGGGTCCGAGCCGTACGGAGCTGACGGCAACCCCGTAGGCGTAATCAATCACTGTGCTGAGCGCTGAGATCGCAGCGAAGGACAACACCCCCATCAGCAGCAGAGAACGAAAAAGCACGTAAAGAGCTTCCTGCCCGTCGTAGCCATACGGATAGGCACGATCCGGCGGTCGAACCACGTTGCGACTGATCCTTGCTGCCACAAGGCCCGAACCCACCATCACTGCTGAATACAGGCCGTCAAGGAGGAGTGCGTAGGAACCCGAAACAAGGTGAACACCGACCCCTGCAACAGCCATCAGTGCATGGCGTAGACGCCGATCTTCAAAGAACGGCGCTCAATCAGCCGCTCTTCAGGCCGGACAGGCGACATCAAAAGACTCGTGTTTCTCTGTTGCTAGCAGCAAATCCTTCAGGGCTCTGTCCCTGTAGGCGCCATAGCGAAGCCGTTTGTCCCTGATTTTTTGCGGTAAAGCAGGCAACAGGCCGAAGTTGGGGGGCATCGGCTGGAATTTGCCTGATGGTGCCTCACTGATGAAGTGGGTCAGTGCGCCAATCATGCAGGTGGGAGGCAGATCGATGGTGGGTAGACCCAGGGCAATTCGTGCAGCATTGGTGCCAGCGAGCCAGCCACCGGCAACTGCAGCGGCATACCCCTCAGTTCCTGTGATCTGCCCCGCTGCAAGAAGACGTTCACGCTCTCTGAACTGCAGCGTGGGCTTCAGCAACTCTGGTGCCTCGAGGAAAGTATTGCGGTGCATCACTCCGAAACGCACGAATTCAGCCTTCTCAAGACCTGGAATCATGCGAAGAATTCGTTTCTGTTCTCCCCACTTGAGATTCGTCTGGAAACCAACCAGATTCCAGAGTCGACCGTCTTTATCTTCCTGACGAAGCTGGACCACTGCGTAGGCGCGTTTGGCCCTCCGTATGTCGCGATCGTTGACATCTCCCCAGCGCGGATCCCAGAGACCAATCGGCTTCAGCGGTCCGTAGCGCATGGTGTCTTCACCACGGCGAGCAAGTTCCTCGATCGGCAAGCAACCCTCAAAAAATGTGGCGCTGTTTTTCTCGAAGTCCTTGAGTTCAGCTTGCTCGGCAGCCAGAAGCGCCGATCGGAAGTCCAGATACTGGACCTGATCCATCGGGCAGTTGATGTAATCCGCATCCCCCTTGTCGTAGCGGCTCGCTCTGAAAGCCTTGTCCATATCAATACTTTCACCGTCGACGATCGGACTTGCCGCATCGAAGAAATGACAGTCATCACGGCCGGTGAACTCGCGAAGATCATTCGCCAGTGACTCACTGGTGAGCGGTCCTGTCGCAAGCACAGTGATCTGGTCTTGATCAGGAAGGGACATCTGTTCACGACGTTCAACCGTGACCAAGGGATGCCGTTCAAGAATCTCAGTCAATGCAGCGCTGTATCGACCTCGGTCGACAGCGAGAGCACCACCAGCTGGGACAGCGTGGGCATCAGCGATTCGAATCACCAATGAACCAAGACGACGAAGCTCTTCTTGAAGCAGGCCAGCAGCGCGGTCGCTGCTGAGAGCTCCGAAACTGTTGCTGCAGACAAGCTCAGCGAACTCACTGCTGTGGTGCGCGGGAGAACGCTGCAGCGGTCGCATTTCAACCAGTCGGACAGATATGCCTGCCTGGACTAGCTGCCAGGCGGCTTCCGTTCCGGCCAGACCTGCACCGATGACAACGACTGGTCCGTTGCTCAAAATTTGATGTCAACCGATCTCAACCCTATCGATTGGGTCGCGACCGGTCGGAGAAGCTCAGACCTCTCCGCGTTTCAGCATCATCTGCAATTGCCCGATCGCTGCACGACTGATGTTGTAACCAGCCCATCCAAGAGCAATCAGAATTGGAGCAGCGACAACGACAACTCGTAAATCCATGGGTTCTAGGGATGGTCGAAAGATATTAATGAAAGCTGGCCGAACAACGAACCGAAAGCGTCAGGCCGTTTGGTTTTGCAGCATTTGAGCCCAGCCGGCAGCCAGCTGCGAGTAATTCACAGCATGGTGTATCTGCTCAAGTACGGCTGCGTCGCTTTGTTCACGTTTCACCTGGGCAGGAACACCGGCCACAAGACATCGTGGCGGAACGTCGCGGGTGACGACTGCACCGGCTGCAACGAGAGCGCCTGCACCAACGGTGACACCGTTAAGAACGATCGCTCCGATACCGATCAGACATCCGTCCTCAAGAGTGGCTCCATGAACCACAGCCCGATGCCCGATCGTGACATCCGATCCGATGAGCACAGGAGAACCAGGGTCTCCATGCAGAACAGCGCCGTCCTGAACGTTGCTACGAGCACCGATGACAATGGAAGACATATCACCTCGAGCAACAGCGGTCGGCCAGAGACTCGCACCAGCCGCAATTTCGACATCACCCATCACAACAGCGCTTTCAGCGACCCAGGCCAGAGGGTCAATGGATGGAGTTGCGACGATCAAACGCTGTGCAATGGATGGATCAGTCATCAGCTGCCAGCTCGGGACGTGATGTGCTGATTCAAGCGGGTGGGGGGAGAACCTGAACGAGTCGGTTATGAGTTACAAGCCGCTGCTCACAGATCAGGATCACGGCGCACTTGGACGATGGCTTGCCAGGGTGATATTTTTCTGTGGTGCCTGAGGGCACTGCCTGTTCCGGACCCCTTGCTCCGGCTCAAGGAAGGGTCGCTAGCTCAGCGGTAGAGCACTCGGCTTTTAACCGATTGGTCCTGAGTTCGAATCTCAGGCGACCCATTTCAGCCGATCTTTCAGGATCCAGCCATGATGGTTTCTGAAGCCATGGACTATCCATGAGTGGTCAACCACGTGTTGCATTCGTCAATGATGATCCTCGACTTCGCAGCTTGATCGCAGAAGAATTACAGGATCAAGGGGTTCTGCCTTTGGCATTCAGCACAGGCCAGGAACTGCTTGATCACTTGGATCGTGAACAAGTTGATCTGATTCTGCTCGATCTGATGATGCCTGTCATGGATGGATTGACCTGCCTACGACATCTCAAGGAGCGTGAACAAGAGGTGCCAATACTCGTTGCCACTTCCTTCAACGACGAGATCAAGCGACAGGAGTCAATCGAAGCAGGAGCAGCCGACTACATCAACAAAACTGATCTGTTTGATTGTCTTCCTGAGCTACTGGACACACACCTAAAAAAACGTCGAAACACATGTGATTAAATTAATTAAATATCGACTAATTAAATAAAAATATCGATAATACAGAATCAATTTTCACCCTCAGGAAGCTTCTGCCATGCCAAGAATTAGCCGCCATGATTGAATTAAAAGTTTAAAGCTATTCCATTGAAGTCGCGACTTGAATGCTTGCAAGAGAAGAAATTTGACAGTTCAACTCAATTCTTTTAAATAAATCAACCGCCTCTGATTGGCAAATAATCGAAGACAATAATGAGAAAGTTGTTGCACTCAAATAATCAAAGCAGGATAAACTTGAATCGCACATGTGAACTTCTGGTACAGGAGAGCATCAACAAAATCAGAACAGAATCCATAACAACGGCGAAATATTTCAAATCAGATGCCCATTGATTCAATTCGTAGCTAAGGGTGAGACAAAGATTCCTATCAGCAACCAAGATGGAGAACTCGAATCCAGAACTGGATCTTCAAACCAACCTTGGGCATCGCCTAGTCCAACGAAGCATGACATGGGTTGAACTGCCTCGGTACGAGCTCTCCAAAGAGGGTATCCAAGGAGATCTTGCCTATCGATTGATCCACGATCATCTGTTGCTGGACGGCAACGCAATGCTGAATCTCGCAACGTTTGTTGGCACCTGGATGGAGCCTGAGGCTCTTCATCTGATGCGCGAATGCGTAGATAAAAATATGATTGACAAGGACGAATATCCACAGACAGCGGAGCTTGAAAATCGATGTCTGAAGATGCTGGCTCATCTCTGGAATGCGCCTGATGCCGAACAGGCGGTTGGAACATCGACAACTGGATCAAGTGAAGCCTGCATGCTCGGAGGAATGGTGCTCCGATGGCATTGGCGTCAAAAGCGAAAAGCGATGGGCTTGAATGATCAACGCCCAAATCTTGTCATGGGAACCAATACACAGATTTGCTGGGACAAATTCTGCGCATATTTTGATGTCGAAGCACGAATGGTACCGATTACCAGAGATCATCTGCAGATGACAGCGGAGGGCGCGATTGCTGCCTGCGATGAAAATACAATTGGTGTTGTCGCAGTGCTGGGAAGCACTTTTGATGGAAGCTACGAACCTGTAGAAGCGATTCAGAATGGATTGGATCAATTGCAAAAAGACAAGGGACTCGATATCCCAATTCATGTTGATGGCGCCTCCGGTGCGTTCGTGGCACCCTTCAACAGTCCTGATCTGAAGTGGGACTTCAGACTCCCAAGGGTGAAATCAATCAATACAAGTGGACACAAATATGGAGGAGTTGTCCCAGGGGTGGGATGGGTGCTGTGGCGTGGACAGGATGACCTACCCGAAGAGCTTCGTTTCAATGTGAATTATCTAGGAGGTCAGATGCCAACAATTGGGATGAATTTTTCGCGACCAGGAGCTCAAATCGTTGCACAATATTTTAATTTTATTCATCTAGGCCATGAAGGATATTGCCAACGTATGAACACCCTCGAAAAAACCGCTACATACCTGGCTGAATCAATTGAGATGATGGGTCCTATGAGGCTGCTAAGTCATCCAAAAGGACAGTTGCCTGTTTTTGCCGTGACCTTAGATGACTCGATTGATAAGTGGAGTGTCTTTCAACTTTCTGATCATTTACGCATGCGCGGCTGGCAAGTGCCTGCCTACACGATGCCGGCTGATTGTGAAGATATTTCCGTTCTACGTTTTGTAATCCGTGCTGGATTTACACGTGATATGGGCGAACTTCTGCTTCAGGACATACGAAACGCCATAGCCTGGTTCGAAAAGCTGGATACACCTATGCCTGATCCAAATCCTGACCATCAGTCGTTTCACCACTGAAAATAATCAATAGCCGAATAAGCCATTGGCAATGGAGGTGCAACCACTGATTAACCCAAATACATTTCATGATTATCTGACACGATTACTGGCAATCGGCAATAGCGTATCGGCATTAGGGGCATTTCTTTTACTGACAAAAGGAATGCCTCGGAATAAAATCAATCAAATCATTTTTATTAGCAGTTTAACTTGCTTGATAACACTTGTAGGCTTCATGTTTATCGGGACAAGGATACTTAATTTCTTTGGAGTTTCAATTAATGCTTTTCAGGTAGCTGGTGGAATCCTACTGGGGAAAGTCGGACTTGAAATGCTGGGGCACAGTCCAGAAAAAATCAATGATCCAAAAAGCAACAATCAAAAAATCAATTTGCATAGGATTGATAGCCAAAATATGTATTCTGAAGCAGTTGTGCCAATAGCCATACCACTGACCATTGGAGGAGCAACACTTTCAGCTATAGTTTTATTTGCAGAAACCGCAGCACAAACAGAAACATCTCACGAACTTCTTGCAGCGATTGTGATCTTGGTAATCGTAAATTACGTTATTTTCAGGTTTAGCGCCGGGATTTTCAACTTACTAGGGTCAATGGGTATAAATATTTTTATCAGAATCATGGGAATTTTCACATTATCCATCGGCATTCAGTTTTTGGCTCAAGGCCTAGGCGGCTTTTATCTAAAATATCGCGCCATGGAAATACCTGTTGTTTCGATGATGTGATCAACAAATGAATGAGTATGAGCAGAGAAATTGAAAAAAATAAATCAGTTAGCGACAATACATCAAGGGAAAACATTCATGAGTAATTTGAAAATAATTTAGATATTGAGCGTTTGCGAAGAGAATACAGCTGAAAACAGAAACATAAAACAGTGCGTCCAAATCAGCATTGACCGGTAAAAAGATTTATGAATTATAAAAAAGCTTACTCCAGCTTTAATTGTATTAAATAATGGCACGCATCTTTCTACTAAAACAAGTGAAAGCCGGACAACTGCAGCGCCCAGAATTTGGCGATGTGAACATCCAGCATGTATCCACTATGAAAACCATTTTTGCTTCTTTTAAAACTGAGTTGTTCCATGCTAAGGAATAATTTAATCTTGTAGACCGGCATTCAGGCCATAGCTTTAAATCGCATTCAATCTGAAATCACCAGATATTTACACAACTCTGTTGATTCGATCCCAATTTTAGTGGTGTGATTTGAGTAATTTACGCAGCAGAAGGACATGCATTAAGTCCATGTCCAAAAAGTCAAGTGAGTGCTACCAATAGGTTCCAGAAACATCGATGCAATGGCAGCGTCCCCGATTGTCTACTATCAACGCGTTCAGGCGCTCCCCGAAGAGATTTATAGGCACCAACCCTATAAGGAAGGCTCAGACCCAAGAGACCCAAGGATTGGAGCTGCCATTGAGGATCTGAAAAAGGCTTCCGATAATTTACGAAAAGCCAATATCTAATTCATCAGTCACAATGTCATGGTGGTGGCCATCAACACTTAGACGTGCTTACTCCCAATAACTCACTGTTCTGAGACGGGTTACTGCGTGGTGTTGCTGGGATCAACTGCATTTCTGTAGGCATATAGACACTCGTACGTACCTCTTCCGGACACTGGTGAATTTTTAGGTCTTCTTAGTTACCGGATCACCGCCTTAAATCCCGTCAGTGTTCACCCGCATCACGTAATCCATCAGCGATCAATGGTTGGTATTGTCCCTTTGAAGATGAGATCCAAGCTGCGTGACTCCGAGCTGTGGTCCCTGGTGCCACAATTGAAGCTTTGGAGGTTGATTCAGTGAGTACAGACCAGTTGTCCGCATTTGGATGATGACGGACGTAAGACTGTGTGCAAATCCATCATGCTGGATATTGACATTCTCTAATGAACTCAAAACCTAGTGAACTTGATACTGTTCTCACCTCTTTCACCGATGATCAGCCTCTTCAAGCTTCGTCTCTGCTCGATCCACGTCTAAATGAATGCGGCACCGGTCTTCGAGAGACCGAGGACATGACTCCCGTAGGAGAAGAGTCTGCTGAGCTGCGATTCGGTCCTGGAAAACTGCGCTATTTCGTCATGAGGTTGCCGCACAGGTCGCTGTCAGTTCGATCAATGACGCGTCATTTGCATTCCACCCAGTGTCTTGGTTCAGCTGAAGGTCTTCCTTTCTGGATGTTGTTAGCACCACCTGAGACCCAAGGTCCAACGCTTGCTGCCAAAGCAGCCTGGTTGTTAAGGGTGATGCCGGGCGAAGGCCTTAAACTCCACATTGGTACTTGGCACGCTGGTCCTTATTTTCCTGCAAAATCTGCATTGTTTTTCAATCTCGAACTTGCGGATACCTACAAGAGTGACCACGAGACACTGGCGCTAAGCAAACCAGTCCAAATTATTTTGAATTGACATTGTAATCCCGAAAGTCACAGAATACTAATATATATAAGTTGAAATCATGGCTTCGCAGAGGCTTAGCTGTTTTTGCAATTAAGGGAAATCAATGCAAGTAAAACAGAACTACTCAGAATAGCCGTATCATACCAAATCCATTGGATTGTCGCTCCTGAGACAGGGCCATTTAGTAGCAGATTAAGGGAACCAAAGGAACCATAAAGGTGCTCTACTCAAATCAGATGACCAACCTTTTTTATTGCGTCAAAGCAACAAAATAGCACTAAAGCTTCTTGATGATATTTGGTGCGAGTCAAGAAAGCGGATATCAGCTGCATCACAGTCGAGTGGCTATAGACGATCAGTCATCTCTGACCACTTGTCTCATAGATAGAAAAACCAGTGCAGGAGCAGGTTGCGTCCTGATGTACGTCAGGCCCTACTGTGTGGAGACTTGTGCACATTTCCAAAGTACGAGTCTCTCTTAGCGACCTTCTGGAGACATCAGCAGGATATGAGTCACACCCCTTGATCGGGTGATTTAGTGTCTTTTTCTCATTAAGGAGGGGGGCAACAGCTCCCCTGTAGGTCGTTGAGACCTCGTGTTGCTGACGATCTCTGACCTAAATCCAGATTATTCGGATGGCATCTGCTCGACATCCGTCGAATTACCTGCCTTCAGTAGTTGGGAACGATGTCAGGCACCAGATCAGCGTTGCCCCAACGGATCATACAGGAATCCACATCAGTGATCTGGAAGAGGTTGTGCATGGAGAGATCACGGGCAGCACCGCCGTATCCACCAATCTTTCTAAGTCTTTTCGCCGGACAGATAATCGTGCTTGGCGATCACTGTCATGCCTGGAGCTACGTCCCGGAAGATCGGACGCTCTGACTCGGGTGAGCTGTAAACCCCGTGGTCAATCGACATATCCACAAAACTATGACACCAGTACTAGCCGCTTTCGCTGGGCTTGGCAGCCCGATCCACCGGGACGCCCGAGCACCGGTGAATCGTTTTGGCCTGCAGGGATCCCTAGGCACTGTTTTATGGGCCGGCCCTCGCACTCATGCCACCAAGTATTGATGGTTTCTCAGAATAATTAAATCCACTGCCGATCCTCATGGATTTTGAGTTTGAGAATCGTGTGGTCAAGCCCAGATTAATTGACCACACTTTCAAAAAATTCAATTGACAGAACTACCTTGCATTGCAACTGGAATTCGAGGCACGGGGAAGCCAGCTTTTCCTAGAACTTCAACAATCATGCGATTGGTGTCAAAGTAAACTTGCCAATAGTTAGTAACTTCAGTGTAAGGCCGTACCGCCAATCGAGGACCACGTTCACTGAACTCAAGGACTTCGACATCAGCTTCTACACCGTCCATTTGGTTCGGAACAGATTTAATGGCTTCCTTCAATAATTTGATCGCTTGTGCAACGTCTGCACTGTTATCAAGTTGAGCAACAAGCTCTACCATCCTATAAGGATTGGCGGAATAGTTCTTAATTGTGTCGTTAAAGAGTTTTCCGTTGGGGACGTAATGAATAACATTATCAATTGAAGTAATCGAAGTAACGAACATCCCCACCTCTTTGACGGTTCCTTCAACTCCACCACCGTCAATATAATCTCCCGTAGAGACTGGGCGTAACACCTGGAGAAATACGCCTGCTGCAAAATTTCCGAGCATGCCGCTCCAAGCAGCGCCAATCGCAACACCAGCACCAGCAAGGAGTGCGGCGAAACTTGCCGTTTGGATTCCAAAAAATCCAAGGATTGCCACAACAAGAACCACCCTGAGGGTGACACCAAGAATATTTAGGAGATATCTGACGACTGTCGGGTCGAGAGCCCATTTCTTTAAAGCCTGGCGCATGACCCGCAAAGACAGGCCGATCAGCCAGCCTCCGGCGATCCATAAAGCGACAGCTCCCGCCAGTTTAAATAAAAATGAAATAATAATTGCCGAAATTTCTGCACTGTCAAAGAACGACAGGGCAGAAGAAGCCCCTAGCAAGTACATCAAAAGAATGAATATCTATAGCCATTAATATCCAATATTCGCCTGCTTGTCATTTGAATCTGTGTGACTAGAAACAATATGAAACAGCTAATAATTTCCTGACTGCTTGAAGAATGAGTAAGATTATACCTACCACCTATCAAAAAAATACACCTGGCTTTCTCGCCACGCGCTCACCCATCATTAAGACATAATCAGTTACCGACTTCGCTCAAAAATGGAGTATTAATACTTGCTCCTGGCATTGCCTTCGGTCACGCAGATGCCCTTCACCCTGCGAAAATATTCACAGGTCAGGAAAACGCCACGGTTTGGATCGACCTCGTCGGTGTCGAGCTACGGGGCTAGGGCCTTCTCATCGATGCTCATCACTTCCAGGCCCAGATAAAGAATGCTGAGAAGGTCCTCCATGCCTTCGTCGACTGCCTTCTTTGCCTCCAAGCCAGCGAGGTTGATTGCTGTTTCGGTGATCTCACTGGCTATGCAGATCAGCCCTCTGTTGTCTTGTGCAGCAGTGTTCAGAGCACCGACTGAACGGCTGGTGTCGTTTGTTTGGTGTGCAGGTCCGCCAATGCACGGCGATACGTCGCAAAACTTCCGTTGATCTGCTCCTGATTGTTTTTCAGCAGTGCAAGTGATTCTTCTGAAGCTGCTCACCAGGTTTTACAGCCTCTGCCATGGCGGTGGTTCGCTCAATCAGATCGCTGACGGTGGCTTGTATTCCGGCAAAATCCCCAGACAGCTACATCGTCCTTGCGTAGATGGCACTGCTCACAGCGTTCCACTCAGTCATCGCAACCACATGGGACTGGTGCCGAACCGTTCTGAGAGCTCTGCCAGGACAGCATTGACCTGCTCACCATCAGCCTGCAGCTGGTTTCGCCCAGATGCACGTCAGGCTCTACTATGTGGAGGTAACGGGGCGTGGCGCAGTTTGGTAGCGCGGGTGCTTTGGGAGCACTAGGTCGCAGGTTCGAATCCTGTCGCCCCGACTTATAGTTTTAATGACGCGTAGTGCTGATTATCTGACGCTGAATGGGCGCTGATTGAGCAGAGTTCCACCCAGTGTTACTACAGCGTCCACGCACTTAATAACGATGTTCGCCTTTGCTTCTCCATACGCCGCAAGTTGAACCTTAAGCGGACAGGGTCTGATCTGATTTCTTAACAAAGTAATCTGCACAAATTGGATCAGCTTGAGCTGGCAAACATCATTATTTTGCATAGATTGTGCAAAAAAGATTTGATTTATCTGTGGCCCGAATTCTCACTCTTGCAATGATCACCCCATTGAGCGCGCTTTGCATTGGGCATTTAGCTCAGGCCGAAAATCTTCCAAATGAGAAGACAATCGGCAAGGCCGAAATTTCACTTCGTAATTTTAAAAATCAATCAGAAGATATTGTGGATGGAAAAATTGTCACCGACAGTTCGTCAGGCATTGTTGTCACTGAAGATAATTTTTCCCAGGCATACTCAAATCTCCGTTTTGATGCAATTATCAAAAATACAGGAGGAGTCAATAAGTTCCTGGAAATGCCTGTTGCATCCAGTGATCCATCCAAGCAATTTGTTGTACGCATGAACAGAGATACTTACTATTCAACATCCATTTTCGACATGACAGGTGGAATCATTCTGACCATACCTGAAACTGATAAATACATCTCTGTTCAAGTGGTAGATGAGAATCATGAAACCCAACCGATGATCTACGGGCCAGGTAGACACAAGCTGACAACAAAAACCAAGCATGCATTTATTGTCGTCAGAACTCTGGATGACAATGCACGACGGAATTTAAAAACGGAGACCAATAGCTCAGATCCATTTGTTGTCAAAAAATGGGACGATGCATCTTTCAAAAAAGTTGCTGCCGCCGGCAATACAATTTCTACTAATGGTTACGATCAATCAAAAGCCTATGGCAACAAGGAAAGTGGTCAAACTCCTTACTGGAATTTTGTTGGAGCTGCAGGAGGCTGGGGAGGCGCGATGGTTCAGGATAATATCTACCAAGCAAGCAAGTATATGAGCTCGGATGGCTGCTATGAAATGAATTTTCCAGACCCTGAAGCAAGAGAATTTTTGGTCAGTAACAGTGTACAATGGTAATGGATATGTGTTTAACGATATTGCCAACTTATCAAGCGAAATGAACCCCGAAAAAAATTCTGATGGAACTTATACTCTTAGGTGCAGATGTGATGGACAGTCAAATAATATCCCAATCCGCGAAGGGAATAATACAGGTAATTTTAATGTAGTTATGAGGCATTACGGGCCAAGCAAAATGGTCAGCAAAAACGAGAATGGCTACAATCCGACAGTAAATATTGTCAAGATACAATAGCACTTTAATCTCCCGCCTATAAAATATTAGCGGGAGATTCCAACGACATGCAGTTTTTGCTGACAACCCTGAAATCTTTAAAAAAGGTTCCATCTGCAATAATTTTTGCTGCTCCAAATTCATCGAGAACAAAAAACAAATCATCTGAATTTTCTTGTTTTCAATGAAATATTTACTACCCAAAACGATTTTTTGAACGAAAGTAAATTCAGTTGATGATTTTGCTTTTAGGCTTATGAATGTTCAATCCCTTGGGCAAACGACATTGTCTTCTCCCAACGAATAGAAACCATACACCTGAGATGCTTTGCTTGGTTGCAGACAGACCATTTCACGAGCCTTGACAACAAGACTTTAGAACTCTGAGCTGATTCTCAGAATGTTCTAAGCAATTATTGATTTAGGAATTAATCAATAACGAGATAATCAATTGAATAATTGTGCCCTTGCATCCCGATTCAATATGGCTGATTGCGGTAACACCTTACAAACAAACTCAAAGCAATTCCAAACCTCCCAGACCATTCGGGATATTCAACAACTAAAGCCCTTATCGGAAAAGTGGCAGGGCTATGCACTTGCTGTTTTAGCAGGAGCCTTTGGTGGAACAGTTGGACTCGTTGCGTCTCCAATGGTCTTATTGATGACAACTATTATTCAACGAAATCAAAGGGAAAAACCACATCAAAATCGTTTTAAGACCTGGGCCTTGAACGGACTTGTTGGTGCACCATTATGTCTACTTGTTTCTTACTCCATACCTGGTTCTGTACAAAACATCACTAATGATGATGGAGATCCAATAACAGGATCAATCAATGCCTCAACTATCGATAACACGCATAAATCATACTGGAATCTCGACAAGGTTCTTTGATTTTTTGAAATTCGTTCAGTTCGATCTCTTCAAATCAGCCTTTGAATATGTATCTGATCATCAGGTAGCGTCTTGATTGTAATAATCATGTCAACGCCCACCTTTCTAAACATTCAAGACAACAAGACAACTGCATCGACTTAACACAGTCAGCCAGCACTTGTATGATTCCTTGTCCTGAACGCTTGATCACCTGATGAATATTTGGATGTTTGCGAACATGTGATTGCAAACATTTTATCTTGTCAAATCAGAGGTTCGTAGCTAGGGAGTTGCGCTTCTTGACTATACATTTTTATAATAATTTGAAGAGTAATTTTCTCATGGAATCGTTAAACTATCATTAGCTTCCTAGGCCATCATTTTGGCTAATACTCTTTGTATTGACATCGGCGGGACCGGAGTCAAACTCATTGTCCTCGATTCAAAGGGCTCAGAGCTTTGTGACCGTCAGCGTCAGGACACTCCTCAGCCTGCAACGTCTGAATCGATTGTTGGTGTGATTGAGAAACTTTCCAGTGAAGTTCCGCATTTCGATCGAATTGCTGTTGGTTTCCCAGGAGTTGTACGACATGGAATCGTTGAAACAGCAGTTAATCTCGATCGCAGTTGGTCAGGGACAAATCTTGCTGCGCTACTGAATGAAAGACTCGGAAAACCGACACATGTGGCCAATGATGCGGACGTTCAGGGATATGGATGTGTTTCGGGTCATGGCGTTGAAATGGTTCTGACACTCGGTACAGGAATGGGTTCAGCATTGTTCATTGATGGATGCCTAGTACCCAATCTGGAGCTCGCACACCACCTTTTTAAAAAGAAGAAAACCTATGAAGACTACGTTGGCAGAACGGCGCTTGAATCGGTAGGCAAAGATAAATGGATCAAGCGGGTCGATCAAGTGATATCGACTACAAAACATATCTGGAATTGGGATCATTTGCATCTTGGCGGCGGTAACAGCAAACTCCTTAAAAAGGTCAAATTTCCAGATGAAATAACTTTGCACTCCAACAAAGCAGGTGTGTTAGGTGGTTATTATTTATGGGAAAATAATTAATTTTTGATTAATTAATTTATCCACATTCTCTCTTTTTTGCGCTGCCATTATGAGAGAAATAATTTCTTCAATTTTATTCTAATCTTTTGTCCAGGGTCTCACTGTCTTTGCTTTGGCTGCATCAGTTAAAATGTTTTGATTTTTGGTGTTCTGATGTTGAAATCATCATTTCTACTTAATCAATAAACTTCAGACCGTTTACCTTTTTTAGTTGTTATCAAATTCAGTTTGTTCCAAGGCATGATCATTGATCCAACACTTTGATGGCTGAACTGATCACTGTTGGACTTTGGCCAGCGGTAGCTGTTGAGACCACACTGAAGCTTCAAATCACTAAAGATTGAATGATTGAGAAGCTTTTCGTTGGAAATTCTTACGGTTCTTGCAATCCTTCCCTTTCTTGCCGCTCTGGTCGTTGGAGCCAGAGAAGCGGAACGCAATCAACGCTGACCGTGGCGCCAGAAACAGATCCATGGCTATGCCTGAACAAAGGGCTTACTTATGCACTGGCTGTTGGTTTTATCCGGTCTCTGTATGACCGGAATCTGGGTTGATCTGAAAGCTGAGCAACACCCGCCTGAGCTGAAGGCTGGTCAATCAATTCTGGTTGTCAATAAAAAGCTGACTGCAACAGGCTGGAACCCCGCGCCTGAAGGCGAGGTACACAGTTTTGAACAAGAGCTAGCTGGCAATCAGCTTTCGTCACTTGCGTCCTGTTCGGGAACAGGTGCTGGCTACTGCCGATACGACTATCAGCGCAGCAATAAACGTCTGGTGGTGGTCACTGTGCCAGCCAGCAGACCTGATCAGGCTGGACGCGTTGCCCGCTGGTGGATGGAACCTGTGTCCCTCAACCCAGCACATTGACCAATCTCAGGGTTCCCCAAAGGTCAAAAACGCAGAAAATCAAGCCAATCACAATCAGGTCCCAGGCGCGGTGGCGCAGCGCCCAGGGGGCAAGAAAAACTTCGGCGACGCCGTGGAGTGCTGTTCCCAGTGCAATGTGCTCAAGCACCAGCAGCCCATGAGCCAGCAGGAAAAGGCCACTCGCAACGAAGCGCATTAGCACCGTCCAGGAGACCGACACTCTTTTCGTCAAACAGCAAGTCAGCCTATCGGGTTTGCCAGCGCATGATTCAGCTGGCTGTTGAGGCTTGTTAAGGCCTATGTCATGTCAATCGCAATCAAAACTCTGCAGAGATTGCTCCCCAGATTCTCCTGAGTGCTGAGAGATGTACCAGCTGGAGGGCGCTACGTATCAGAGATCACAATCATGACCAGCCAAAGAAGAACACAACTCATCAAGGAGCACTGGTGCTGACTCTCAATAGTGCGTACTATTGAGAAACACGCATTCCGTTTGCATGTCGCCTGCAACCTCTTCTGCTGAAGCGACTGGAACTCTGAAGAAGGGGCTGCACCAGGATGGTCGTCGCATGACGCCCCAGCGGCGTCTTGTGCTTGATCTGTTCGAGCAGATCGGCAGTGGAAGTCATCTCAGTGCAGAAGAGGTTCATCGTCAGCTTGTGGACAATCAGTCCAAGGTCTCGCTGGCAACCATCTATCGGACCCTGCGACTCCTGGTAGAGATGGATTTTCTCCAGGAACTGGAACTCAGGGATGGTGGCAGCCGTTTCGAGCTTGCCGATGCCGAACACATTCACCACCATCACCTTGTCTGCGTTCGCTGCGGTCGAACGGAGGAATTTGAAAACGAGGCAGTTCTTCAGGCTGGTCGTGACGCCTGCAAGCAGTTCGATTTTGAACTGATCGATTCCAGCCTCAATGTGCGTGGTATTTGCCCTGCTTGCCGCTGATCGACAGTGTCTATCGCTGGTCCGTTGGATGTTCACCACAGGCCATCCAGTGACTACCCATCTGATGGACCCCTTCGCAGCCGATCTGCCTGGCCTGAGCTTCGGCTTCAGCTTTGGTGGGAAAAGCCATGAAGCGAGGGTCATCCTCTGAGTCTGATTGAGAGTGGCTGTTGTGATGGTGACTCTTGTGGTTATGGCTCTCGCTGTCGTGACCGCCGCGAGCTCCGATCTGAACCAGACCCATGCTCATCGGTCCAACCGTCCAGACCCCCATGGTGTTGGCACCGATCGCCAGAAGACCCATGCCCACAATCGAAAGATTGATCACGCCCATGGCGACAACGCCGATGGAAACCACCCCCATCGGAACGATGCCGATACAAATCACGCCCATCGGCACGATGCCGATCGACACGGTGCCAAGTGGCGCAATTCCAATTGCCAAACGCTTGGGCTTACTGCCGCAGTGAGCTGGCGCTGAATCAGATGAGGAGGATTTAGTCATCACTGCATGGTGATTTGAGAGGTTTGATGGGATCAGGGTTTTTGGGTAAAAATCGCGCCCTGACTAGGTTTTACCCCACTAAATCCCGCTACAGTCCGGACTAATCCGGTTATTAGGGGTGCCTTTAAGAACCGATTTAAGAACGACGAACGCCCGGTTGAAGGCGTTGGGAAGTCGTTGCTCGGTTCTGGAACGGGGCGATCTCAAATATTTGCAGGCCAGCCTCCCGTTGAGGGAAGGGGCAGGCAAAAAGCAACAACGGATCCCGCTGGGTCGGGTCAGCCTCAAGGAGGCCGAGTTGGAGGGGGTGCGGCTGGGTCAGATGCTCCGCTCAGAGACCTTTGCCTGGGAGCTCTGGGAGCAAGGTGATGAAGTGCCGACCGGGGTGATTACTGCCGGGGAGTTTCGTGCGGCTGCTCGGAGGTTATGGGAAAAAAATCTCGGTGCCCATACTTCCTGGCGTCAGAAGTGGGGACCCGCACTCAGGAAGCTGCCAGAAGGTGACGGCGTGCCACTCACAGAGAAGTTCCTGGTGGCAATTGTTGAGGGTCTTTAGGCTGGAACTGCAGGCCGCAAGATCTACGGAAACATCCTTGCGCAGGTGGCTGACTCTGTTGGCATCGATGGTGCCGCCATCCGTAAAGCAGGCGCGGGGTACAGCCCAAAGAATGTGCAGCGAAGGGAGCTTCCCTCAGATGAAGAGATCGAGGCTGCGTTTCAGCTGATCCAGGCGCCCCACTGGAGGTGGACCTTTGCGGTTTGCGCGACGTATGGCATCAGGCCACATGAAATTGATGGGATCCAGTTCAGCGATGAGTGGGATGCGCTGATCCCTGACGGCCACGGGGTGCCGGTGGCGGCATCAGCAAGAGCAACCCCGCCGACCCGGTCGACATGGCCCAAGCCGAGCACCAGGAACAGGTGCAGGCCATGACCGAGGAGATGCGGTTGCGGGATCAGCGCAAGGCCGACCGGGCTGACGCCCGGATGGACTCGGGCGAGGTGATGATCCAGGTTGATGGTCGTTTCTGTCAGCAAGACGCCAGCGGCACCTGGAGGGACATCAGCACTGGTGAGGAGTGCAAAGCTGTCGGTGCAGCCTGATGGCACGGCGCAATGAGAACGTGCCACCGGACCTGGAGCGGATGCTGGATGAGGTCAGCGCAGCGAGCATGCGCAGGTCGGCTCTATGGCTGGACGGGCGGTTCACCGAGGAGATCAGCGCCAGCAAGTGGAACTGGACCGACGGCGGCACCCGCGACATCGTGGACGAGGGCCTGCTGCGCTCCAGTCAGACCCGCCGCGAGCTGAGCGATGGCTCCGTGGAATGGAGCTGGCCCAGGGAGTACGCGACGGTGGTTCACGAGGGTGGCGTCCGCACCAACGGCAAACGCTTCCCCGGCAGGCCCTGGACCCAACTGCCGCTGCAGGAGCTCCCTGAAGTAGCTCAAAAGATTGCCGATCAAGAGATCAGGAAGTGGCGGGGTTAGTGATACCCGCCCCTGAGAATTGCTTGGATATGTATCTACAATAAAAAGAGCGAGTTGTAACCAGCACCCGGCTCAATTCCCAATCCGCTCAGGATGCAACTGAGCTTTCAAGATGTTAGACCCGTCGCAGGTAAAAGCACCTCAAACATTTGAGGCGCTAATAACTCAGCACTGTTCATTTGTAGCTTTCCTCGACAAGGACGCACCAAGTGATCCGAGGCTTCGAAATGCAAGGGTCAAACGGTTGAATTACTACTTTGACTATGGGCTGGCATGGGCCGAACTGGAGCGGACCCGTTGCATGCCCGAAATGCCGCAGAAGCAAGACAGCAACTATCCGCTGGCCATGGTGGAGCCATCCGACTGCCTGATGAATTACACCCTCCAAACCGGCCGCGCGTATGGCCACATAAGGGCACGCCTGGATGCGCTGCGCTGATAACAATTACTGCCCCCAATTAGCCTGTGATTATCAGAAATTGGCAAGTCATTAAGTCATGGCGGGCGGCACCTATTAACGATGTCCACTCTTAAAGAAGCATTTATCTAGGTACTGGCTTGTTTAGGACATAAAACTCACGATTCAAATGCATTAATCCGCCGCTGCTATTTGTGCATGTAAGCCCAATTTTCTCGGAAATGCAGGTGATAGAACCTTCTTTGGCTGGATTATCACCAAAAGTGATTTTGTCACCATATCCTAAAACCATAGCTGCACCTCCAACCATTGAATCAGAGCTACCTATTGCCTCTGCAAGTCCATTGCCTGGGATAAAGAACCTAGTGCCATGAGAACCATCCTTGTCTCCTTGAATCCAATTTTTCCATTTATGATTAGCAACATCACATTCGACAGATAAAGGAATATCAGATGTCATGTTGTGCCTTCTAACACACCAAATGTTTTTAGAAGGAGTGGTAAATGATTGATATTCTTCATCTGCAAACGCTTGCATTGCAGCAATAATTATTGAAGTTGTAGCAAGCGCAGTAAATAGTCTCATCGCATTACTCATGCAAGCTGTCTTCTAGTTATAAACGACTAAGCTGCTGGCAACGTAAGAAGCAGGTTAAGGCTCAATAACGGAAGTGTTTCACAACAGTAAAAATGCACTGTTTGTCCATAGTATTCTCCCATGTATTATTTTTTACCGCATTATTTTTATATCCCAAAAACTGATTAGTCTTTTCCTCCTCTACACATCGACGAGAAAAGATTGTCCATTTTGATTATTATTTTTAATATATTCTAACTTTCTGTCTTCCCGTAAAAACCATTCATCGTAGGTATAATTTCCTCAGCATTCAGGCATTGGATTATTTTTATCAAATTCCACTGCTTTGTCATGGCTACTCATTTCGTATGTATCGGCATTGGCGTGTCTTGCTCAAGAAGCTAAAAGAAAAGACAACTAATCCCTATAACCGCGACCATAAACTGTTAAACAAATATAAAAAAGCTGCCAGCGTAATTGTTATTGCGATAGTCAAAGAAAATATTATTTTCAATGGAAGAATTCAGCATTAAAAGTGTTTTTCCCTTGAGTGATGAATTTACGTCGAGACTGGAAGTAGAATGGCTTAAGAGAAGCTTTCGCCCTTTGCTAAGTATGCTTGGGGATAAATTAGTATTTAAGCTGAATGATGACAAGACTGATGAAGTAAAAACGGATGGAGAGGAGGCAGGTGATGTATTTTCAAGCCTTCACTTTGAAGCGCAGTTGAATACTTTGAATGGAAAATTTTATCTTGACATTGAAAGCGGAGACATATCTTACTTGATTAATAGGCTTGACAGTGATGCAAATGGTGAAATTTCTATTGAAGAGCTTGAAGGTGTGACATTATGCTCGGTCCTGGATAGGCCTTTAATCGAAAATCATACGCGAGATGCTGACGTCACAAAATATATGCTTGCAGAAGGTGTAGTTTTTCAATATACCCCTGAGCCTGTTATCAATGGCAAGCCTGGTCCAGGTGTACTTGAATTTGACGCAGATATTGTATCCGTTGGCTTTGATGATGATTGGAACGTAATCTCATTTATTTGTCCATAAGAAGATTTTGAAATTGACAATATTTATGTTTCAGGGACCGTAACAGGTGAAGTTGAGGTTGGAGAGGTTGGAGGGAGGATTGATCCAGTAACTGGCTAGGAACTATTTATATTGATGATCTTGCTTGGAAGTTTTGGGGTGATGTAGAGATATATGGTGAACAAGTCTCGATATCCAAGGATGAAGCAGCGTTCATTCCGATTGATTATGCGCCTGGTTCAGGCGGTGTCTTGGCTTTAGAGAATATTGACATAGCTGACTATGGTGATAGCAATATAAATGAACTATTTAGTTCTTATTTGTTAGAGGGTACTCAAGGAAATCCGACTGGCATTCAAATTGGTCCTATTCAAGAAACAGTAATTCAAGGCGTGAATCTACATGTTCCTGGTTTCGCTAATCCCAGTACTGATTTAGAGTGGTATGTAAATTTTCAGGATCCTATTGCTGTCGTTGGTGATGAATATATTGATATTGCACATGGTGCGGAAATGCATGATCATTAGTTAATGATGTGGTTCAATATATTTTTTAGACACAAGGCAAGGAGTAATTTTTACAAACTAAGTTCAAATCATTAGTAGCAAGAATGGTGTCATCTGCTTGTGGCATCGACCTACATCGCAAAGCATATGGAGTATCACCAGACATTAAGGAAAGAGTTTATGAGCCTCACTAAAAAATAGATTGAAAGAGCAGAGATGCTGCATTCCAGCGCTGTTGGCTGGGTAAACCGAACTCAGAAAACATTGTTGTTCTGGGGCTCATTAAGTGTGACAGCATCAAAGGGACTAGCAGCAACGACCTTGTTGCTGGGGGCAGCACCGGGGTCAACACAATCACAGTGAAGATTGAAGGTGTTAACGCCGAGGGCTCAGCATCAGATCTCGCTGCATTGCTGAAGGCGCTGTCTGATTAATGGCTACGCGCAAGCCAAGGCATCAATGCGAGGGAGCCTGAACGATGGTCGCAGCGGAAAGAGTTTTGGCTTGGGCGCGAGCAAACCATTCCATCCGGGGCTAGTACTGGTGTCCTAGTTTTGTGGGTATGTCGATTGACCACGGGGTTTACAGTTCGCCCGAGTCAGAGAGGCCGGTGTTTCTAGACGTGGCTCCAGGCATGACGGTTGTCGTGAAACACGATTACCTGCCTGGCGAAAGGGCCGAAAAAGACTGTTTAAGGCAAAGTGAATGGCGGGAAAAACCACCACATGCCGAAACGCCTTCTCGCAGTATTTGTTGTCGGACTTCTCTTGACTACCGTTGTTTGGGTTGGCATTCAGCAGGGGAAGCGCCGACCCCCATCAGGACTGCTGGCACCTACACAAAGGAACGTCAGGTGATCCACTGCGGTGGCGCTGCCCGTGATCCCTCCATGCACAACCTCTTTCAGATCGCTGATGTGGATTCAGGCGTGATCCGATGGGTCAACGCTTATCTGGTGTCGCACATCCTGCCGAGGGAGCCAGAGAGTCGCTAAAAGAGACTCTGTGCTTTGGAAATGTGCACAGAACCATGATTGAGACGACTGTTCTTGACTTCAAGCTGAGCAATACGTTTGAGGAATATCGTTCATATATGAATGCGCCTGAGCAACAGGCGATGTTTGCTCAGATGGGTGTTCAAACCTTTTATATCGGAGTTTCTAAGGACGACCCTGCTAGAGCAACGGTTATTTTCCAGGGGCCTGAAAACGTCCTCTATGACATCTTCATGAATCCAGAAACTAAGCCTGTTGTCGAAGCTTCTGGTCATATTTATGACGGAACTATCATTACTCGTTGGCTTGCTTGATATAAAAACCCCGCACGTGGAGGGGCGAGGTTGATGATTGATTCTCTGGGGAGTTTCCTTTTCAGCTCAATCTCTGCGACTGGTCAATAAGTGCGATATCCATATCCAAAGCCTCCGCCGTAGACAGGCATCACATCTGGATAACGATTGAAATCGCGTTCGTAACGTCTTTGTGCGCGGAGGTCACGACGGATGTCATGTCGGATTTCTCTGCGCAGTTGCCTCATCTCATGTCTCCATGGGTGATGCTGATGAGCTTCTGCAGCAGGAGCTAATGCACCGGCGGTACCTCCAATAACCCCAGCGCAAAGAACAGCTGCGGTGACTTTGTTGAACATAGTCATGGCCTTAAGGAGTGAATGAATGGGGGTGTTGCCCCCTGGACTCCTTCACGACAACAGCCCTTTTGGTGAACTCCACTGCAGAGCTCAGGTGATCACACCAAGAGGTGCTGGTGAAGTGCTGGTGAATAACTCAGCGCCTGTTGCCAGCCCGGGCTCAGCTCAACATGAAGCCAGTCACAGCAAGGCTCCAGAGCAGTAACTCCCTTCGGCGATGTGATCAGCGCGTCCAGAAGCATTGGCTGGCGTACTTCCAAAAGATCTCCGCATGGCGGCTTGCGACCATGGCCTGCTGAACATTCATTCCGCCCACGAATAGCTCTCCGACTGTCCGGCCGTAACGGTCGATGGTGATCCTGCGAAGGCTGACGGGCTTGCCCACCACCATGGCCTGAAGGTGATCGCGGGCAGCCCTGGCCCACTTCGGCTGAGCCGATCGCGGCGGTGCGAAGTTTCATCACTTCTGCCCCTCGTCTGAGCTTGAGCACGCCATTACCACTCTTGGATTTTTTGCCGGTGAAGGCAATGAGCGAATCGACTGATGGCAAATGCCCCACCGCGGGTGGAAAGTAAGGCCACGAAATCGGAGGAGCCCATGATGGCCGACACTCCACCTGAGCAGATCACAGAAGCAGACTGACTTCTGGCCCCTGCTCCAACAGTCTCAACAATGACCTGGGTTGGTCCTTTGGCAGGCAGACCTTGTGCGACACGCCAATCGCCGCTCCGTTTGCACCGCCCTAGGTGCCCTAGGAGACAACAACCCGACACCTAGAGCCAATGGCCCCAGGGTGCCTCCAGCCAGACGCTTCGACCCCTTCCTTCCTCTACAAGCGATGGGTTGAACAATGCACAAACGAGCGAGCTAGGCCGTCTTTCCACCCGGAAGGGCGGCCTTCCTCTTTGAGCCAAACACGTGTCTCTTCTCCAGGCGGTTGTCATCGAGTCCGTCGGCGGCGGTGAGCATCCACGAGGCCAGGCGGTTTCGAAGGTTGGGCAAGCGGGCGGGTTGGGCTTGTTTCTTAAGTCTGTCGAGGGTGCCAAGTGACGGAATCATCACCATGCAAGTCACCATTAATAACGGCTTTAAGAACCAACTCAGGTCTCAATTGTGAAAATGACTGCGGCAGAATGGATTCGTTGAGCTCGGCATCATCACTGCATGGTGACGGTTACTGCGACTTTCCTCCAGCCTCGCCAGGCTGAGAGTAATGAATCAATCCACTCGTAAGCAATCACAGGAGCTGCTTGTGATCCGTCCGCAAGGGGTGGCGGAAGGGATGCAGGCTGTTCTGGCTGTTCGCAGTCAAAAAACGGTGGTGCTCGATCTCACATCCATGGACAAGGCACTGGCACAGCGCACTGCTGATTTTGTGTCCGGTGGAATCACTGCCATTGATGGTCTGGAACATCGCCTCGGGGACCATGTGTTTCTGTTCACTCCGGCAGGGGTTCAGGTCTCGCTCATGTGAGAGAGCCACCACAGCTGGACCCGTTTCCAGCTGTACATCCGAAACAATGGTCAGCAACAGCGATTGGTAGGTCCTTCAAACCATCCGCTGCGCTGAGCAGATCAACAAGCGTTCGCGGTCCGGAGTCGGAGGCAAGATTCAGCTGCTGATTGAAATCACAGTCATAAAGAGCTCCCGTCCAGCTCACGCTGATCAGGCTGCGACACATCACCGATTGAATGTTTTCCGGCCGATGGGCCTCACGCAGAATCTGCTGATAGGGCTCAAGCTTGCCCTGGTGAAGCAGATCCCTGGCAAAACGCTGAATCGGCATATTGGTGATCGTGAGCAGGTGTGAGAAGGAAATCCCATGACTTGATGCCAAGGCCTCCCTGTACTGAGCTTCAAGTGGCTCCTGAGCCGGGGGGAGAGAAGGACCGGAAGGGTTGAACACCAGATCCAGTTGCAAGGGTGATCCGGGTTGGCCATACCCAAGCCGGTTCAGCTGCTTCAGCCCTGCGATGCTTCGCTCATAGACACCCTGACCTCGCTGCAGATCCACCCTCTCCTGCTCGTAGCAGGGAAGCGACGCAACCACCCTCACACCCATCGCCGCCAGAAATTCCGCCAGATCCTCATGTCCTGGCTCGCTGAGGATTGTGAGGTTGCAGCGATCGATCACATCAACGCCAAGAGACCTGGCGGACACAACAAGGTCTCGAAACTGAGGATGCAGTTCCGGTGCACCACCGGTGAGATCCAGACAATGGAGGTTTAAGCGGTCAAGCACCTCAGGGATCAACTCAATCATTTCCCTGGTCATCATTTCCTTCCTCCAGGGACCTGCATTCACATGACAGTGACTGCAGGTCTGATTGCAGCGATATCCGAGATTGACCTGCAGGGTTTCCAATCTGCCTCGACGAACAGGAGGGAAACTCAGGGTTTCTGGAAAGGTTGAAGTCAACGTCTTGAGGGGATCCGAGGCGATGATCTGTGGAAATTCTGGCGAAACGACCACAGAGCTAGGGAAGCGATTTTTCAACAGTGGCAACGGTCAGATCATCACCTTGTGTCTGGAGATAGGCGTACCCCAGACCATCCGAACGCAGAATCGCTGCGTAGGCGTAAGTCACACCGCGATCATCCTGCTGACGAATCTGGCCGATGCAGTTGTCAACCTGAGTGAATTGGCCCTGGTAAGCAGCCACTTCTCCGATCCCGTCGTAGGAAGAGATCGCGAGACCGACCATGCGCCACCCTGTCCAGCTCTCTCGCTGAATCACAGCATTCGCATTCCATGAAGAATCAGCAAAGGTGGTACCGCTTTGCTGGCTGAGGAAGCTGCCGTTCATGGTCTCCGGGTCACAGCGCCGATCCGGCTGCGGAATCCATCGCTCCCTCACAACATCACCTGTTCGATCACTGAGTCCGTAACGAGGCAATCCAGCTGAGGTGAGCAAAACCTTGCTTGCGCTACCGGACTCATCTCTGGTCACAGACAGACCGCAATCGCTCTCTGACTGCCAACGCCCTTGATATCGCTTTTCGCTGTAGGTGCGACCAACCCTCAGAAAACGGGTTCCACTGACGGCTCCGTCTGGGAACCATTCCTCAAGTTGAAGGCGGCCCAGTGGTTGATCACCACGCAGACCCTGACTCACGATCAGGTACTGACCCGGTGAAGGCACCGCACATCGTGCGGATTGCTGCAAAGGTTCTGCCTGGACCAGCGCCACTGGGACAGCTGAAGCCAGCAGCATCGGCAGTGAGAGCAGTTTTCGCATTGCAGAAGAGCTGATTGATCAAGTCTGCAGAGGCAAACGCATCGCGGCAGTCACCAACTCCAGACGCTGATTTTCTGCTGACGGAATCTGGCATCAGCAGGCTCCGGGGCGTTTGGTTTGTTTTGATTGGGTTGATCAGAGTGGCAGCCCGTTTCGAGCTGCTGCCAGGCCGTTGAACCAGGTCACATAGGCATCAGGGCCGCCCGGAACACAGACATCAAATTGAAGAGGATCCTCTGGGTCACTGATCCCTTCAAGGGTTCCATTCCTCAGCGATGGGCGGTCCACCTCACCACCGCTGCTGTCGACCAGAACCACCCTGTTCTGATGTCCATAGCTGCGTCCGAGTTCCTGAAGAAGAGTGAGAAAGCCCCGATCGCTGCCACCTCTCAACCAACCATCTCCAGAGGGGTTGATCGTCGAAGTGACCGTGTCACCGACACCGACAAGGTGGGGCATCTGATCAGCAGGAATTCGGTTTCTACAGAGGGCAAGAAGCGCTTCATGATCCTGGGGTGCGGTTCTGACGTTGAAGTCATCCCCGAAAGGTGCCTTGCCGGTGCGCGCTGCAATATGGCGATTGATCAGAACCAGCAAACCCACTTCCTTGATTGCTCCACGCAGCATGAACTGAATGTCGGTGCTGCCGACATCCGATTCCGTGGAGGGTTTAAGCAGTTCACAGCCGCCGGCATCTCGGCCGAGGTTCGGCGCGACGTGCAGAAAAAACGAGTCCTGAAGACCTTCAGCCACGGCCATCGTCATGAGTTGCTGCATGAGCAACTGGAGCATTGACTGCAGCTGACGCTGTCGGTCGACATCGCCCGGGAGTCTGCTGAACAGGCTGTTGAGGTTGATTGTTGGCGACACCTGCGTGTCAAGAACAGCCTTTTCAACCTCGTCAGCAAGCTCCACTTCGCCCAGTTCAGGCATCAAGGGAGGAAGCATCGACGACATCAGATCCTTCATCCGCGCAGGAACCGACGCCAAGAAGTGCATTTCAGCCTCACTGACTCCAGGGTGCGTGATGGTCCCGAATTCATCCTGCAGCTGTACTCCACCAGCGGCAAGGCCTGGCAGATAAAGACCTTCTCTTCGAGCAATGGCGGGGTCACCAAGTGCAGTTTCAACCAGACGATTCACTCCACGGTGACCTTCATGTTCACCATTGGTCAGAACGAAGAAACTGCCTCGTAAACGGCCAGCGGCGTGAACATAATCAGCTGCAAGACTCCGGGTCAGTGGGTCCTTCACCAGAGGCATGCAGACCCCATCGAGATCCTGAACAATCAGCAGGTCAGAACTGGTGACGAGTTCATGATGCAGTGAAGCGAGATCCATCCGAACCATGGCTGTCGTGGTCTTGGTTCTCACCTTCCCATGCTCTGGATGAATCGCCAATCCGCTTGGAGCAGACGACATTCACTGGTCTGCCACCAGCCATGACCCTTCTGTAAAAGACCGGTGTCTGATGCATTGGATTTCAGACTGAATCACCAAAAAGGAACTCGGATCAATCTCAGGACAAGAACGTGGTCAATCACAAAGCTGGATAGGGAAGGAGCACTCAGCAACACACCAGAGATCGCCGGCGAGGGAGCGGTCAGGATGCAGTCGTTGATGAAACACCCGCGTGAATCGCGACTTTTCAGGCTCACGAGTGGAGGGAACAGGAAGCAATGGAAAAGGTCATGTCAGCGAACAACAACCACTGATTCGTCAACATTCACTGCGCTGATGTGAAGATCTTGTTGCAGTGATTCTCAACTGGAGGCAAAAGGATTGAACCCCTTTCATCCAGCTTCCGGAGCGATCCATCATCAGGTGGTACTTGACTATTGACCAGAACAGGCACTTCCCGAGTGGGTTGATACGAAAGAAATCGGCATGGCAACAGACAAGATCAGATTGAATGTTGTAATGCTCCTGATATCAGCGCTGAGCATCAAATCTCAGACTGTTGAAGCCGCGGCTATGGTCAAAAGGTTCCTTGAACGATTCAAATCACTCGAATGGTATTGGATTTAAACTCCTCTGAGGTATTTGGCTTTGCTGCAGCAACGCTTTCAACAATCGCATTTCTGCCGCAGGTCGTTAAAACCTGGAAGACCCGTTCAGCAAAAGATGTTTCCTACGCCTTGTTACTCACCTTCAGTACCGGCTGTCTTTGCTGGGTAATCTACGGATATCAGGTGGAAGCGAAGCCGGTAATGATTGCAAATGCATTTACACTTACATTGAATCTGACCATATTGGCCATGAAAATTGTTTTCGAAAACAATTCAGACAATCTTCCTGAAAACACTCAATAATGAAGACTTAGAACTTGAAGAATGTCCTGTATTTCATCGATCTGCACGGAATTCCTGTTTTGCTCATCAAGCAAAATCATCTCGAAACCATCCCAGTTTTTAATCAGATCAACTTCGACGAACTGATCATTAAGAGTCATTCTGATATTGACACCCCAATCCGCAGAATCAACCAGAAGTCCTTCCAAACGTCCGATGTCAGCCCTGCTGAGTAGCGCACGGATCTCATTCTCCATTTCGAGACTATTCATTACGCACGATAAGAATGTGATCAAACAATTCTACATGAAGTCAAAAACCATTGCCACGTTCATCATCAAGCAACATCGAAGTACTCCCTGCGTCTGCTCATCTCAGGCTGGCCACTCATTGCTGCAGAGAAAGTCTTCACTTTGAACACTTGGTGCATCAATCATATGCATCATTTCAGCCAAATCAATTGATTCATTTGATCTTCAAGTGTTCGCTTTCGTCTGTCGCATCTCTTCGGTAGAAATCCATCCACTGGGCTTTGACGAAACCCTGGGGACCTGAAAGCAGATAATGGGTGGGTGAGGTTGAACAGCCTGATCCAGCAGTTTGATTCAGCTGCCACTCAATATCCCCAACCCTCTTTCACCCAGTCCTCCCAGTCAAAGCGATGAGTCTCAGCACTGCAGCATTGTTGAACTCAAATGGATTCTTTCCACCCAGCCTCGACCGGGATCAGGTGCGGCAGCGGGTCTGGGAGTTGGAGACCGGAAAGGTCGGTTTCTACAGCGTTGGGCTTTATCCGGCTTCCCTCGCTTACAACTGCGCCATGCAGCAGAAGGATGAGGACAATCTTCTGTTGGCACCACGTCCTAAACGCGAGCTTCTCGGCGCGTTCACTCAATCAGCTATCGAAGGCATGGATCCGAACCATGTGGCCGTCATGGAACGGATGGGCAGCCATCAAACCGAGGGTGGGCGTCAACCCAACACTCTTGCTGACCTGCTCAAGCGCTGTGAACTGGTAGTGCTCAGTGCCAACAGTAACCATGTTGAGGACGACCTGATCGAGGCGATCCAACTGCGGGATCAACTGGGCCGTCAGCACGTGGTTCTGGCCTGTCTGGCTGGATCGTTCAGCCACGACAACATCGCCAACGAGTCGTATGTGCTCTGCGAAAAGGTGCCCAGCCTCGGGTTTTTCTCCGGTTTTCACCGTCACGGCGCCCTGCGCAATCCACTCGACAGCTTCACGGCCAACTTCTGTCATCCCAACGCACTCACCGCTCTGCTGGGCGCAAGGATGCTGGATCGACTGTCACCCAACATTCAGGTCTCAGCGGGTGTTCACAACATCGAGGGTCAGTACATCAAGGCAGCGAAGAACATGTCATCGGTCTTCGCAGGGTTCGGTTACGCCTACCACCAGGACAATCCCGGCGTGTTGCCAACACTGCTGACGCTTCTGCTCGACCAGTGCCTGGATCAGGCAGCCACCGTGTCCATGGCCAGACGTAATCGACAACGTCTCTACAACCGCCAGCCCTTCGCGCTGACGGAACTGGGTTATGGCGTCCAGCGGATCGAAGCGGCACTCGTCCGCGGCGGAGATATGGAAAAAGTGCGCGATCACACCTTTGCTCAACTCACCGCAATGGTGGCGGACGTGCGCGGCAGCATGATGCTGCCGGTTTCCGGGACACCCACCCGCAATTTCCAGGCTGGACAGGTTCTGGCGGAGCACATGCGAGCCGAGAATCGATGCCCGCAATCGATGGAGGAGTTGGAGAACTGGTGCGAACAGGCAGGCCTGCGCAAAGGTGGCCTTGAAGGTCTCAAGTCCTTGCGCTACTGGCCACAGATCGTGCGCAAATACGCCGTCCCCGTGCATGACGCTTCGATGGTGAATCTGCTCTACATGGCCATCTACGGAAATTCGACCACCAAGAACGTGGCGTTTTCAGTGATGACGGAAAGCCGGGAGTTGTCCAACTACTGCCAGGAATCAGTGCGGCCCACCCACAGCCGAAGATATGCCGATGCGCTCCAGAATCTCGAGCAGCCTGAAGCGATGGATCTGCTCGTGAACGCCGTCGTTGCTGATAACGCCCGCCGTTTGATCCGCGACGACAACGGCATTGAAGAACCGGAGACAGCCGATGAACCGCCGGCCTACCTCAAAGCCATGAATGTGATCGAAAACGCACTCTGAGTCAGGCGAACCGTCGTCTGCACATCAATGCCCCTAGAGATCGATCACCGAATCGGCAATCGCTCGGTAGGGATCCGGGTCACAACTCAGAATCACCACCTGCAGACCCTGGTCAACAGCCAGCCTGAGCATGCTGCCAACCGCTTCAAGTCGTGAAGGGTCGCTGTTCGTGAAGGCGTCATCAAACAGCAGTGGAAGGCAGCCGTCATGCCCATGACGCAAAGCCTCGGCGATCGCAAGCCGGACAGCGGCATTCAACTGTTCCTTGAGTCCTCCGCTGAGCTGAGAAAACTCGAGGCTTTGACCTGAACGTTGAAGCCGCAGATCCTTCAGGCCATCGCTGGCATCCAGGCAAAGCTCGGAGCTGTCTCCGGGCTGCTGCAGAAAAGGAGCGATGAAACGGTTGATGCTTGCCCGCAATGGTGATGAGTAGCGACGTGAAAGATCGGCACGCGCTTGCTGGAACCGCCTGAGAAGCAGCACCCGTGAGTCAACCACAAGAGTTTCCTGTGCCTCTGCCTGCTGAGCCAGAGCTAGACGTGTGCAGGCTTCCTCAAGCTCAGCGTGAAGTTCACGACTTCCAAGACTCTCGCAGCGCTCGAGAAGGGAGCCTCGTTCACGGTTCAGTTCCGTGCGCAGACGATTGAGCCTCAGCTCCTGATCATCCAGCTCAGCCAGTGATGCCTCCACGTCGGCGCCGGACGCGATGCCACAGTCGTGTCTGAGTGCCAGCAGTTGGTTCTGCAACAGCTCACACTGACGAGTCACCTTCTTGAGTTCAACGTTGATTGAGTTCGCTGAGCCATGCCGCGACTCGATCTCTTGTCGTTGTTGATGCTGCTGGACATGCTGGGCCTCATGGCGCTCAAGCCGAATCTGCAGATCCTGAAGCTTCCCGACAGCACCCTTCTGGTCACGTTCAGCGCGCTCATAGTCAGCACGCCGTGAGCGGATCCTTTCCTGAACCGTTTGATAGGCGATACGGCAATGGTTCAACGCCCGAGTCAAGTCATCTTCAGCGGCAATCTCAGGATCAAGCTGATGGTGTCGCAGTTCAGCGAGCTGCTGCTCGAGGTGATCGAGATCCTGATCCCCCTTCAGGTTGCTCTGCTGCTGTTCCATGAGCTGGCGAAGACGTGCATCAAGAACAGCAAGCTGCTGTTGAAGCTCCGCGCGCATCTGCAACTGAGCCTCTGCAGCTTCAATGCTGTCGACACCCCAGTGCTTGAGGTTCTGCTCCAACAGAGCCTGAGATCGGGTCCTTTCAGCCTGCAGTGATGGAAGACCAGTTCCCTCTCCAGGGCTGACAAGCAGGCTGACCCCTTCACCGACCTGCAGACGAAATGCACCCGTTTTTTGCACAACGTCTCCTGGTCCTAGTGGTTCTCCATCCACGCGGACAGTCCTGTCGGAGCACTGCAGTTCGACCTTTGACGCCATGCTCTGCAGACGGATGTCCAGCTCACGAAGCTGTGACTGCTGAGCCTTCAGTGAGGACAGATCGGCGGGATCGCGACCCGGCAATGCCGTCAGCTGTTGTCTGAGCAGAGACTGTTGATGTTCGAATTTGACGCGTTGTTCCTCTTGCAGACGCAGGTTCTGGATGCGTTGTTCAAGCCGTTCCTGATCCTGACGACGCCTAAGGGCGTGGCCACGCTCTTCAAGCGCCTGACGTTTGCATTCGAGCTGTTGGCATGCCTGTCGTTGATCAAGGAGAGCGCTGGATATGGTCTGCGCAGACTCGTTCATGACCTTGAGCTGCTGTCGAAGCGACTTCATCGCCGTTTCAGCAGCCGTCATCTCCTGAACCAGACGACTCAAAGCACTGAATTGCTGTTGCCACTGAGTCCGCTGAAGACTCAGTGGAGCAAGCTGTTGTTGCAGATCCTTGAGTGCCAGAAGCTGCCGGCGCTTCCTCTGCAGATTCGGTGCTTGAGAATCAAGCTGATCAAGAGCCTGCTCGTTGGCATCCAGTTCGCTGCAGGCTGTCTCGTAACTGAGCAGTCGCTCATGTGCCTCGGACTGTCGATCTGAAGCCTGCTGAACCTCCTGGCGTCGTTTCCAGAGTTCACTGTTCTGTTTCACACCACGACTGGTGAGGCTGGAAGCCACCAGTTGTTCAAGCTGGTTGAAGACCTGCTGATCGATCGGGGACTGAAGTGATTGCTCAGCCTGTCCCTCAAGAGCAGTGATCAAACCCTTGAGGTCGTAATGCTCGGCGCTGAGATCCAGCAGATTGCGACCGGCCAGGCCTTGCATCACCCAGAGGTGAGCCCAGCGGGTGGGTAGAACCCGGTTCACCTGGCGGCTGCCGATGATCTCCTCAACACCAAGAAGAGCGGCGAGTTGATCTTCGGCATCGCCACCGAGCAGCACCTGCTGACCGGCTCGGCTGAGGCGGCAGGTCCCTCCTGCGCCGCTGAAGCATTTCAACAGTGACCAACGATGGCCAGCCGCGTCGAAGTCGATCTCCACCTGGGGGTGTCCCGCATGGGTGGCGGAGCGCAGATCACGAACTGCGGCACCGGTGGCGGAGGCACGCAGAAACAATGTCCGATGCATCGCTTCCACAAGCGAGCTCTTACCGGATTCATTGGCACCTCCAATCAAGGTCAGACCAGGGGCGAAGGACACCTCGAGAGCTCGATGCCGGCGCATGCTTTCCAGTCGGCAACGAATCAGGCGCATCGATCAGAAGCGCAAAGACGGTGCAATTCGATCAGAGCCTGCTCAACCAGGGGATCAGCATTGCTCCGCAGCTCGTCCTGAAGATCTGCAGCGATCGTGCTGACCAGAGGACTGTCCATACGCAGCAACAGCGCATCCCTCTCCTGTGCTGTTGGTTGGCGGTGCAACTTGCCGCGCAAGCGCAGGTGCAGAAGCTGTTGTGCGAGGAGCTCCATACGTTCCTCAAGCTGGAGATGGCCCTGAAGGCCGAGTTGTCCGTTGAGCTCAAGCCGAATGAGGTCCCGACCGACACGGCTGCCGACACACTGATCAAGCTGTTGTTCCAGACGCAGCAGATCGGCATCGCCATTGAGCGTGAGGGTGATCCGGTGCCAACGGAGGCGACCAGTGGGTTTCACCATGACCCTTGGAGGCTGGGCTCTCTCCACATCAATCACCAGAACCTGAGACCTCAGGTCATCGGGTCCGGTTGGGAAGCGATCGGGTTCAGGTGTGCCGCTGTACCAGGTTCTGTAATCAACCTCCATCAGCGCATGCCAGTCACCGAGGGCGATGTAATCGACTTGATCACGAGGCAGGGAATCGAGGCAAAGCTGGTTGACCTGGCCCTCACCACCGAAACCCTGAACCGAGCCATGGGCCACAACCACTCTCGGTTTCACCGGATCAAGGGCCGTCCAGTCGAGCTGATCGAGCCAGAGCGATGGACTTTGGCTGTCCCGCTGTCGTTGCAGAGGACATGGCAGCAGAGTGATTCCAGAAACATCGACAGGCTCGGGATTCAGCAGCAATCGGAGATTGCCGGCACGCTGCTGCATCTGTGAGCGCAGATCCTCGCGCCTCCAGATGCCTCCGGAACCGCCGTGATCATGGTTACCGGGTATCACAACCACAGGTGCTGGAATCGATCCGATCGCTTCCAGCACCTCCATGACCATGGCCGCAGCCACTGTGCTCGAGTCGAACAGGTCACCGGCAACCACCACGATGTCCACCTGTTCCTGGCTGGCCACTTCAGCGATCCTCAGAACAGCATCAACTCGCTCCTGCTGCAACCGTGCCTGTTTCTGGGAATTGTCGATCCAGCGATAGGGCTTGCCGATCTGCCAGTCAGCGGTGTGAAGAATGCGTGCCACCCGTGCCGTTCAGACAACGCTCACCATGCTGCCGCCTTCCCGCCTGATTTTCCGCACACTCATTGATGGCAAACACCAAGGGAAACGGCATGTTTCGTCGTGAGACCCATGCGATTAAACGTGACGCTCCCGTTCTCCAGCTCCAATTCGATTCTGGAGACCATTGCAGGCCTGTTCCATCCATCAGAGCAGATCGATGGGATCAGCCAGCTCGGCTCCGGGAATGTCAATGACACGTTTCTGGTGACGCTGAATCGCAGCGCGTCACGATCAGCATTCGTGATGCAGCGTCTGAACACGGAAGTGTTCGAACAACCCGAACTGGTGATGGGCAACCTGCTGAAACTGGGCAATCACGTTGAACAGCGTCTGGCGCAAAAACCACCGGAACTGCTGGGTCGACGCTGGGAGGTTCCCAAAGTTCTGCCGACACTGGATGCCGATGGCCACTGGGTGGAGCATCAGGGAGAGTTCTGGCGATCCATCACCCATATCGGTGCCGCCACCACAACGGATGTGATTCAGGACGACCAGCATGCCCGTGAGCTGGGCTACGGCCTGGGCATGTTTCATCACCTGATCAGTGATCTGGCCACTGACGAACTGGCAGACACGCTTGAGAATTTTCATATCGCGCCGGCATACCTTGCCGAATTCGACCTTGTGCTCTCCGGATCGGCTGATCAGAGCTGCCGTCGCATCGCTGAAGCGGTCTCTTTCATAGAGGACCGCAGGAATGGGATCGATGTTCTTGAGCAGGCCTGTGCAAGAGGTGAACTGAAAAGAAGACCGATCCACGGAGATCCGAAGATCAACAACGTCATGATTGACGATGCCTCAGGCCAGGCCGTTGGTCTCATCGATCTCGACACGGTCAAACCAGGATTAATTCATTACGACATCGGTGATTGTCTGCGTTCCTGCTGCAACAGATTGGGGGAGGAAACACTTGACACCAAGAATGTCAGCTTTGACCTGAACCTTTGTCGAGCGATCCTCGAAGGATATCTATCCATAGGCAGGTCGTTTTTAACAGTAGAAGATTTCCGCTACCTGCCTGACTGCATTCGCCTGATTCCTCTTGAGCTTGGAATCCGCTTTCTCACAGATCACCTGTCCGGAGATCGCTACTTCCGTACAACAAGGCCGCAACACAACCTCGATCGCGCTGAGGTTCAGCTTGCGCTCACCAGATCAATTGAGAATCAGTGGACAGAATTGAAAAGTCTGATTGAAGATCTTTTTCGAGAATGCGAAACAGCACAATGACAAGTGTGAAGATCTGAAGCAAATCAAGCCAGGGAAAGGATTATTTCCAGCATGAATATAAAGCATGCCATCTTCCAATTTTTCGTCAGTCTTTAACAGCATTAAATTGCAGCAGGACACCACTCTGCTGTCGCGAACACATTAAAAAATAAAGATCAGATAACCAGCAAAGCCAAGTATTCTTATGAACGAATTACTGCTTAAAAACCGAGAACCCAAAGGGAGCTGCAACACAAACTGAAATGTTATCTGCAGCGTGTGCTTCTTGAACAATTCAATAGCCGGCAGGCTTCAGGCTTCAGGCTTCAAAACAGTGATATTGAACTGCTTGCATATCATCATGGAGATCGTGGCGATTGCTTGCTGAACAATCAAATCTACATACTGGTCGGCTTTTTCATTGAATTCAGGAATCGGAACATCGGATCCCTGACTCCCTGCATCGGGAATGAAATTCAGTCGAATACGATCTTGATCCGAGCAATGTTCAAGAACATCCTCTACAGCAGCTGCAATCAACCGGTTGCGGGCTTGCTCATAGCATTGTAATCGAGCATGCAGTTCAGCATCATTTGTTGGCATCATGTTGTTCTTGCTGGGCATCACATTGCAAGGGGATTTGAAGAGCTTGTCCAGCCAAGAGTTTGGCCTGAGCGCTGAATCTCCAGATCAATTCTGATCATTGGATCCCTGTCCATCTGTCTCCTCCTGTTGATCATCGTCTTCCTGAGGGTTGGCCAGTTCCAGCTGATGGCGTGTGAGCTCCACCGAACAGGTTTCGATGAGATCAGCTGCAAGGGCCTGCTCTTCTCCATCAAGCCGAAGGTCCTGAGAGATCGGCGCTTCCGGGCAACTGATGGCGGCAACCTGCTGGAGAGCGTTGGTGATGGCGGAAAGATCGTTCTGCCAGGTGACGGCGAGTCCTTCAATTTCTGCGAGCACTTCAGGACTGGCAGCTTTGATCCCGGAGGCGGCATTGATCCTTGCTGCTATTCGCCGCTCGTCCCAAACGGAAGCACCAACAAGGTGCGCGGCATGCAGCGTGGCCAGAGAGCTGATGGCTTCGGCTTTGAGGGTTTTCACCGAACGACTGATCACACGTTGATCCAGTGACAGTGGTTCCACCGAAGGCAGATCAGCAGCATCCACTGAAGTCGAAGCAGGGGAGGGGTCGACAGCCTCCAGTGATGCCAGCTGTTGAGGAAGCTCCGTGAATTCCTCAGAGTGCACGGAGGGAGCGATGCGACGGGCGGCTCGGATCAACAGATCGGCAAACCGTTCTCTCAGGCTCATGTGTTGCAGCTGCCCCTGAAACCATTCTGATTGTGCTTCTAACCTGTGGATCTCGACAGGCCGGACTTCACCACTCATCAGTGACGACGAAGCACGCAATCAGGCACAGATCTCTGCCCAGAACAGCCTGGATCTGGATTTAGGCAATGGGACGACACCCGGTGATGGTGAGGCAGGTGTGCCCACTGATTCCCTTTGACCTGGACCAAAGTCCGGCAGTTCTTGCCACGGCGGAGTTTGTTTGGAGAGAAGATGCTGCTCTTGAGCTGAGCTTCAGCCTTTGCTCGAAGCAGTCCGGAGGCTCCCTCGATGGCATTTCCTTCAGGGGCAGCAAGGCAGAGAACCCAGCGATAAGACACGACAACCTCTGGATGCATACCTGCTTCGAGGCGTTTCTTGCTCGACCTGATTCGCAGGAATACTGGGAAATGAATGCCTCGCCCAATGGAGACTGGAACCTTTACAGGTTCAGCGGATACCGCAGCGGCGGCATGGCGGAACCGCAGGCGAAGCAACCTGTGGTGAACTTCAGCATGGATGGTGCTGGCTGCCGCTGCACCATTCAGATTTCACTCAAACCATGGTTGGAGCTCACAGCGATTCCTGACATTGCCCTGTCAATGGTTCTGGAAGAGAACAGTGGCTGTCTGAGTTACTGGGCTTTGAACCATCCGGCAGACAAACCGGACTTCCACGATCGAAGGGGATTTCTGCATTCGTGAACAGCGATCTTTCAAACACCAGAATCTGGATCCGAAGTCTGCTGAGCATTTCAGTTCTGCTCAGCCCGATCACAGTGGCCTGCAAAACGATCGATTCCACAGAGGCTGCTGGAGATCAGACCTCGGCCAGCGTAATCATTCCGGATCTTCCAAACCAGGCAGGCCTCCCCGTTGCACCGAATGGACGGCACTACCCGCTGGTACCGAAAGAACCAGGTGAACTCGCTTCCCTGATCACCAAGGTCGAGACTGCTCTGATCAACCCTCAGCTGGATGAACAGAACCTTGCAGCACTGGCCCATCAGCAACAGGTGATCTACAGGGTTCTGTCCAAGCGAGACGTTCTGAGTCAGGAGGTTCGCGCCCAACTGGATCCGAACTGGCACTGGGTTTATGACCAGCACATTGCAGCCCGTAAGGCATTTCTGGCGATGCACCGAGGTCCCGCCTCATCCACACTGCCCGCCTGGAGAATCAGGACTCCTGCTCCCGCAGCTCAATTGCTGAAGGCTTACCGCAGTGCCTCTGCAGCAACAGGAATCGACTGGACTGTTCTGGCTGCTGTAAATCTTGTGGAAACCGGCATGGGACGGATCGACGGCGTGTCAGTGGCCAATGCTCAGGGGCCGATGCAGTTTCTACCGACCACCTGGTCTGAGCCAGGCATCGGTAATGGCGGCAATATCCATGATCCATGGGATGCCATCCATGCTGCAGCGCGCTACCTGGTGCGACGAGGAGGTCTCAAGGACATCCGCAGTGGCTTATGGGGATACAACAACAGTGACCATTACGGCAAAGCGGTCCTGCACTACGCGGCGCTTCTGAAGAAAAATCCACAGGCCTATCGGAGTCTTCACCAGTGGCAGATCCATTACGCCTCATCATCCGGTGACCTTTGGTTGCATGAGGGCTATGAGCAACAGCAGCCCATTGGTGTCAATGACTATCTGCAGAAGAACCCCCATGGTGCGCCGCCGACATGAGTCGACCTGCCCTGAAAGCAAGTGATGAATCCGCCTGAGGAAACTGCTGGTTCACCCTCCAACCTGATCTTTCCGCGTCCGGCCTCTACGCTTCGTGCATCAGGACTGAACAAACTGCGTGGCCAAAGAACTCACCCATCGCGCCGATGAACTGGCCGGTCTCGGCTGGTCTGCTGAGGATGTGAATCGCTACGCCGAACTCTGGGAGTACCGACAGCGCTGGGGAGCCATGAACCTGGAACGTGAGGATCGTCTGTTTCTGCGCAAAGCCGAAGCGGCTCTGCCGGTTTTGGCAACGGGCAAGGCAGCGGTCAAAAAGAACACCCAGGACAAGTCTTATTACCGCTGGCTGCGTTTCCACCTGGACGCGATGACTGCAGCTCAATCCGAAATGGCGTTGGCCGATGGAGCTCAGGGAGCCTGGCCGATTCTTCTGGAGGAGGAGCTGCGGCTGCTCGATCATTACCAACCCGTTCTTGGTCTTCCAGACACGATCAAGGCCAAAAACTTTGATGCCTTCAGGGAACTGATGGCTGAACAGGCGGCGGGACTTTCCGACGAAGGCATGCAGCTGAAAACCCATGACTTTCAGGCGGCGCTCACGGACCTGAAGGAGAAGGAAAACAGCAAGTGGCGCCACCTGCGCGAACAGAGCGGAGATCAGCCCTATCCGATTCTTCTTGGCGAAAACGTCAACACGTTCCGCGCCGAGGTTCGCCAGCAGTTGACTCCACTGCTGCGACAGACCCTTCCATCCCTGGCCGAGACCGACAAGCCTGAACCCGGCGCTGACTGAGGTCGCGCGTTCGCCGCGCAGCTAGAAAAGGGTGACTTCCCTGCCATCTCTGTGACGGATCAGCGCTTTGAGACCCTGCAACTTCACGCGGGACAGGTCCCTGATCCAACTACGAATGCAAGGGCGGTACCGATTTACCAGACCAGCTCCTACTTCTTCAACGACGCTGAACATGGCGCCAATCTCTTCGGTCTGAAGGAGTTCGGGAACATTTACACCCGATTGATGAACCCGACGACGGATGTCTTCGAAAAGCGGGTGGCAGCACTTGAGGGAGGAATCGCAGCGCTCGCCACAGCCTCCGGACAGTCGGCACAGTTTCTGGCCATCACGAACTGCATGCAGGCCGGGGACAATTTTGTGTCCACCTCATTCCTCTATGGAGGCACCTACAACCAGTTCAAGGTTCAGTTCCCCAGGCTTGGGATCAACGTTCGATTTGCCGAAGGTGATGACGTCGCCAGTTTTGCTGCACAGATCGATGACAGCACCAAGGCCATCTACGTGGAAGCCATGGGCAACCCACGCTTCAACATCCCTGATTTCGAGGGACTCTCCTCCCTGGCCAGGGAGCGTGGCATCCCGCTGATCGTGGACAACACCCTCGGAGCCTGCGGTGCCTTGCTGCGACCGATCGAGCATGGTGCGGACGTGGTTGTGGAGAGTGCAACCAAATGGATCGGTGGCCACGGAACCAGTCTGGGCGGTGTGATTGTGGATGCTGGCACCTTCAACTGGGGCAACGGCAAATTTCCGTTGATGAGCCAGCCAAGTGCTGCCTATCACGGCCTTGTCCACTGGGACGCGTTCGGATTCGGCAGTGACATCTGCAAGATGCTGGGGTTGCCCGATACCCGAAATATTGCCTTCGCTCTGCGAGCACGGGTCGAAGGCCTGCGTGACTGGGGTCCGGCTGTGAGTCCCTTCAACAGCTTCCTTCTGCTTCAGGGTCTCGAAACACTCAGCCTGCGCGTTGAGCGCCATGCGCAGAACGCGATGGAACTGGCCCAGTGGCTGCAGCAGCATCCAAAAGTGACCAGCGTCAGCTATCCGGGATTGCCGGGTGATCCTTATCACCAAGCGGCCAAGAAATACCTCACAGACCGAGGCATGGGGTGCATGTTGATGTTCTCGCTCAAGGGCGGCTATGACGACGCAGTGCGCTTCATTGACAGCCTGAAACTGGCGAGTCATCTGGCCAATGTTGGAGATGCGAAGACGCTGGTGATTCATCCGGCATCCACCACTCACCAGCAGCTCAGTGAAAGTGAACAGGCTTCTGCGGGTGTGACGCCAACGATGGTCAGGGTGTCGGTGGGTCTTGAACACATCGATGACATCAAGGCCGACTTCGATCAGGCGCTGACATCCGGGGCGTGATCGGAGAGGGTTTGACATGGCTCTGATCCTCCCGGCCAACTACCACAAGATCACAGCCGTTGAGCGGAATCGAATTTCCTGGATCAAACCTGAACAGGCAGAACGTCAGGACATCCGACCATTGAGGATCGGAATTCTGAACATCATGCCCCTGGGAAAACAGTATGAATTCAATCTGTTGCATCCACTGGGACTGTCGGTGCTTCAGATCGAACCGATTTGGATTCGGCTGCAAACCCATGCCTACAAAAGCTGGGATCGTTCCCACCTTGACGGCCTTTACAAGAGCTGGGATGAGGCCAATGACAATGGTCCCCTGGATGGACTGATCATCACGGGTGCTCCTGTTGAACATCTTGAATTTGAAGACGTCACGTATTGGCCGGAATTCTCGAAGCTGGTTGAGGAAGCACGTGTGAGCTGTGCCAGCACCCTTGGACTGTGCTGGGCTGGATTTGCTTTGGCTTATCTATCTGGAGTCCGCAAAGTGCCACTTCAACAGAAACTGTTTGGGGTGTTTCCAATGCGCAGTCTTGTGCCAGGTCACTCGTTGATGGGTACTCAGAATGACCAGTTCCTCTGCCCGCAGAGTCGCTACGCAACACTTCCGGACACTGCCATGGAGGCGGCCCAACGGCAGGGAAAACTAAGGTTGCTCGCTCATGGAGAATCAGTTGGGTACACAATTTTCGAGACACCGGATCAGCGACAGCTGATGCATCTGGGCCATCCTGAATACAACGTGGACAGAATCCTTGCGGAAATGGAACGAGACAAGGCACGTGGTGACGTTCCACCACCACTGAACTTTGATGCAGATCACCCCCAGACGCTCTGGAGATCCCATAGGAATCTTCTCTTTCAACAATGGTTATGGTTTTGCTATCAACGTGTCAGTTTTCAAGCGTAATCAAGACCACAGTCATCAATGCATCCTCTTGAAATACTCAGTCGTTGGCGTCGACGATGGTTCGGATGGCTTCCGTCGCATAAAAATTGGGAACCATCAGCCCAGGATGTTTGGCCTGAGCAGGAGGATGACTGGTTGTTGGAACCGATCAATCAACAGGAAGCGAAGGCACTGTTTCCACATCTAAGCGAAGAACGGGCAATCCTGCAGTACCAGAAAATGCGATTACACATCCGTGAACAAACCAAACGCGGCTTCTAAGCTGAAGCAAATGAATTCAATTCAATTAAAAAAATATTCAGTGGTTGGCATTTCGAGGGGGAGGAATCAAAACAAATCCCTCGTCAAAACAAAAATTATGATCCTAATCCTGAATCCATTGATTGAAAAGTTCGGTGCCATGCTTCAGGAACAGTGTACTGGTAGCGTCATAACAACAAATACACGGACTGGGTCTCAGATAGAGTGAATCAATGATCACTTTTATACACGGATCGATTCAACATCAAATATGAAGTAAATTTTGCGAGTAATCACGGGAGTCGCGAGGCCAGGATAATCAATGGCTTTACCTTCAGTCCAACCCACGCCCGCTGGATTGGATTCGCCATAATCTTCTTATGATTAAAACACTGACGAAATTCCTTGGCCCTCTGCTTGCAATTGCAGGCGTGCTTGGTTTAACGGGTTCCTCAATTCTCTGGAACTTCCAGGGCCGTAATCTTGGTATACCAGCTACGGCAGTGTCGCTGCTACTTCTGGCTGTGGGAGTGGTGCTGTTGCGCCCGCTGCAGCCAGCCGCAGCTGCAAAAATAAACGAAATCCCTGAAGTTGAAGCCGTCGAGGCGGATTCCAAGACCACAGGTGATCAAGCCTCAGAAAAACAGTCACTTCAAGATGACCTAACAACGCTACCTGAAGCTGAAAAAATTGAAAACGGTACTGCAGAGACAACAGTGTCCAGCAGACCTCCATTAACGACGGCTGAAGCGATTGCCGCAGAGCTTGCCGAAGCGGAATTGAACAAACCAGTTCCAGTTCTCGTTAATTTTGCTCCGGATGCTCTACGGCCGGGAAATTCACTACGTCCTAACAAGCGTCAGCCTGGTAGCAACTTGTCGGGTTTTCGAGATATGGCGTCAGACCTCTTTAAGAGCAATTAAATCAATATTTAAATTAATCAAACAATTTAATTTTTATCAGCACTGCATATACTAGCTATAATCTTTTTACTCATTACTTTCACCAATATACCAATTCACCAAATATTATTTTATTTATTTATCCACAGTATTTTCTCAGAAAAAGCTTCGATTCTTTACTCCCTAATTTTATTGCTTGTTTCCAATCAAGGCATGCATGCTGTATGTCATTAACCATGTCCATTGCCATTGCACGGTTGAAGTAAGCTGAGCCATCTTCAGGGTTCAGCTGAATAGCCACGTCAAAATCAAGTATGGCCGCAGCTACATCTCCTGAACGCGCTTTGGCAATACCACGACTTCCATAGGATTCAGTCCTGTTTGAATTGAGTTCTATCGACTTACTGTAATCAACGATGGAACCCTCAAAATCACCATACTTTGCTGTGGCAACACCACGATATTGGTATGCAGATGCATTATCGGGATCAATTGCAATCACCTTATTGAATTCAATCACAGCACCGCGATAATCACCAGATTGAGACTTTTCCAGTCCAAGTGCCAAGGAAGTTTCAATTGAGACAGCGAAAACTGGTGGAGGTTATAAAAGATAAAGGCTAAATAAGAGTATAATAATAAATCGTAAAAGTTTTGCCGTATACGGCACTATGGCAAGTCTTACGTAACAGATTTGGATCAGTGATTGCCTCCAATCAAATCGGCAATAGTTGCAATCAAAAAAAACTTTTGCATCTAAGTCGATTCGCAAATTAATCTGAATAATTTAAAAGCTTAACTTATTTTGCTTGCGTAATTTGCTGATGATCTATCAATATTAATTTCCAATCATTTGGATCATATTCACCATCTCCGAACATAACACTCGAGGCTTCGTCCAAGCAAGAGGCCTCCACCTCCACTGTTTGTTCAATCCGCTGATTCAGGAAAGAATAAATATGGCCCTCTTCGTAATAAGCGAAAGGCTTGGTCGGCATCATTGAGTCAGGAAACCATTCGTCGCGTTCAATAATTTTCCTTGAAATATCATCAATCATTTTCACAGCCTCAAGATCACCATCCTCTAAATAACCTTTCCTGTTCATTTCTGCCCACTTATCATTATCCTCCATATAAAGAACATAATTTTGTTCGTCCACACTCTCTCGCATCAAGCAGAATTTTTGTTGTGAAAAAACAAAATCAAAAGACTGAAGCTTGTTATTTTCAATCATAATTTGCAGCGATTAAAACTGTATTGGATTGGCCATCAAGACTCCCCCTATTGTAATGTATACGCTGCAAGGAACCTCCTGGGGAAACGAATTGATTCCTTTCAAGTCAATGAACAATTGATTGCCTGAAAGCCATGGCCAATTCAAGACCGACTGGTGGCTGCTACATCATCAATATCAATGACGGCAACCTGTTAATTGAAGTCGTTGCATTGGCGAACTATGCAGATGCACTACGTGAATTCAATCGAATCATTGAAATGGGTTCTTTTGGCCGATGGAAAGAAGTTTATTTAGAGGGGCAAGATAGAGCAGGTCAATTTATTGATGTTTATTTAATTCACTATTTTGATCAAAAGTGAATGTTGCCTAAGGCAGAATCAATTCAGTAGCAAGTAAATTCGATAACATTCAATTTTCATCCCTGGGAGCGATTCATGAGTGGTGAGATCAAAATTGCGTACAATCTTCCTAGGCCTGAAGCAGAACAATTATTGTCCATGCTGATTTTGGTACGAATGGGGGAAGACAGTTCAAACAGAAAAGTTGATACTGCTAGCAGTACGGGGTGGATGAGTGCTCACCGACTGGCACTGGTATAAGGATCTCACTGATGAACAGAGAAATCTGTATGAAGAGCTTGTGCAGATTGAAACGGAGATTTTTTTGAGCCCTCGTGACTGTAAACAACTTGTCAAGGGTCTTACCAGGATAGGTATCAAGACACCGAAACAATTAAGAGAGTGGTTTACAGCCTTGGCCGAAGCTGAGAAAGACTGACAAAGAAATGAAGAGAAATTAAATGTACATAATCATTAAAATCAAGCACAACTTTACTTACAATAAAAACTTCCCATAACGAGAATGGATTTCAAATATATTTCAACCGAAGAGTGCGCCTTTAAAATTCGTGGCAATGAGGACACAGTACTACCAACGATATTCATTTAATTCGCCACAACTTTGCACACATCTTGCAACAAATTGTTCGAATTTGCCTAGGTATTTTTCAATATTTATTCATAAATAGTGAATCAGCCTGCCAGCTGATTGTGGCGCTATATAAGAGTTGAACACACGCCTCCGACGCAGTAACAAAGAATAATTCAATATTGAAAGTTATTCAAAGAACCAGCCATAACTGTGCAAACCGATACCCAACAAATTTACTCCGATGTAACACACGACAATCACCACCAATCCAGAAGCAGCAACCAATGCTGGCCTCCGTCCTTGCCATCCACGACTGAGACGGGTATGGAGATAGGCGGCATACACAAGCCAACAGATCAGAGCCCAGGTTTCCTTTGGATCCCAGCTCCACCAACTTCCCCAGGCTTCATTCGCCCAGACGGCACCGCTGATGATGCCAACAGTGAGTAACAGAAACCCCACAGTGATTGTGCGATAGCTCAGGCTGTCGAGCTGTTCAGTGCGACTGAAATGGATTGATGACAGCTGAATTTCAGGGGGATTCTGGACGGCAACGCTGCCTTCAGCAGCCAGAACTCTGGTCTTCCGATACGCACCTGTTCCAATGGAACTGCTGCGAAGCTCGAGCTCTTCAGCACGGTCCGTCAACAGCACGGCAACCGACAGCAGCGACCCCACCATGAGAGCCGCATAGCTGACCATGATCACACTCACATGCATCACCAGCCAACTGCTGCGCAAGGCTGGTACAAGAGGAGAAGCCTGCTGCAGCTGATCAGGAAGGGCAAAACTCGCAAAAGCGATACAGCCAAGTCCCATCGGTGTGGCTGCAGCGGCAACCAGAGGCGATGACCAGTTGCGCTCAACCAGGAGCTGGGTGAGCGTGCAGGCCCAGGCCAGGAAGCAAAGCGATTCGTAAAGATTGCTGATCGGAAAATGTCCGGATTGCCACCAGCGCAGGACGAGCTGAGCTGTGAGCAACAGATTGGAGAGAGCGATCAGCGAACGCACTCCGCTGGAGCTTCGTCCATTGGACAGAGCCCAGAAACTCCAGGGGAGAGCCACCAGAAGAAAGGCAAAGGCCATCAGACCCAGAAGCAGGACGGGTTCCGAAACGATCGCTTCCAGACCGGAAAACCCCATCAAAAACCTCAGGAAGAAGACTCACTGACGTTAATTGTGGCGTTCTGACTCATCGACTGGCCTGCCTGAGCAGAAAACCACCACCAGCAAGGGAGATCAGCACAGGACTCCATGCAGCCAGCAGAGGTGGAAGGGTGCCCTTCACGCCCAGTGAACTGAAACTGAAACCAAGCAGGTAATACACAAGGATCATCACGACACTGATTCCAAATCCCTGGCTGCGACTGGTTCGGTTGTTCGGTTTGGCACCCAGACTCGCTCCGATCAGGCCGAAGACAAGACACGCCATTGGCAGCGTGAATTTCTCCTGAATCCGAACCTGCAGTTTTCTCGCTCCCTTGACATCACCGGCGTTATCAAGCAGCTGCTCAGCCTGCAGAGCTTCAGACACTGTCATGTTGTTGGCATCCTTCGGCAGCTTGGCAATCCTGATCGGTGCCGTGGAGAATGGGTACATGTAACGGTCGAAATCAGCCGACGTTGTGCTCCCAGACGGCGTCAGCGTCAGAATCTGACCGTTGAAAAATTCCCACTTCGCTTCCTGCTCATTCCACTGACCTCTTTCAGCGAGCAACATCTGGGTGAAACCGACCCTTGAGAAATCGAGCAAAGTGACTCGGGTCATCGTTCCGTTCTGAAACCGGCTCGCGTAGAAAAGCTGGAGCAGACCCTTGCTGGATGAGCCATCAGGCTCCTCGACCCGTCCAAAACGGGGATAGATGATGTTGTCACCTTTCTCGGTTGCGATCGCCTTGCCGAGAGCCCTTCGCAAGGTCACCTCAGCGGAACGATTGCTGCGCGGTACAAGCACGTCGTTGAACAGAAACGTGAGACCTGACATCAACAAAGCCAGCACCAGTGCGGGAATGATCATGCGAGTGGCTGTCACTCCCACGCTGCGCAGTGCCGTGAGTTCACTGTTGGTGGAAAGACGGCCGTAAGCAAGCAATGTGGCAAGCAGGGTGGCCATCGGGAAGGAAAGCACCAGAAAGCTGGGCAGTCGTTGCAACAGCACCTGAACGGCGATCAGCACAGGGAGATTGGATTCAACGATCTGACGAACCAGTTCGAACAGAACCCCAACCGACAGTGAAAGCACCGTGAACAGGGCGACCGCAAACACAAGGGGGCCGATCAGCTCACTGAGAAGCCAGCGATCAAGAAGCGGAATCCTGCGCATGAGCGCATGAATCCGTTGCGTTGCATTCGCGATCACAGCTGGAAACCCTCTCCGAGGTAGTGAAGGCGCACCAGTGGATCCGACGCCACCTGATCCGAGAGTCCGGAAGCAAGAACACTGCCATCCGTGAGGATGTAGGCCCTGTCGGTGATGGCCAGTGTTTCCCTCACATTGTGATCGGTGATCAGAATTCCCATTCCCCGTTGACGCAGTGCCTGAATCAGTTGCTGCAGGTCGGCGACAGCAAGTGGATCCACACCGGCGAACGGCTCGTCCAGCAGCAGGTATCGCGGTCCCTCAAGGCCAACCGCCAACGCGCGGGCCACCTCGCAACGGCGACGTTCACCTCCGGAAAGCTGAAATCCTTTGCGATTCAGAAACGGCTGCAGATGGAAATCGTCGATCAGTTGATGCAGGCGTTCTCGTGCCTGGGCTTTGGCCAGACCGGTCTGGGACAGCACAAGTTCCAGGTTCTCCCTCACAGTCAACTGCCTGAAAACACTCGGTTCCTGAGGCAGATAGCCGATCCCGAGCCTTGCCCTCTGAGGCATCGAGAGGCTGGCGACTGGATGTCCATCCATCAGGACCTCTCCCTGATCAGGCTTGAGCAGACCGATCACGAGATTGAAACTTGTTGTTTTACCGGCTCCGTTCGGGCCCAGCAGGCCGATCACTTCGCCCGGTTCGAGCGTCAGCGTGAGGTCTTTGACCAGAGGGCGACCTCCCAGGGCGAGAGAAACCCGATTGAGACTGAGACTCATGGTGTCAGTGGTGTCTGCGCAGGCTGATCTGGGCGAAGGATCATGGTTGCCCGAACCTGCCCTCCACTCTGCGGAAGAGCCACAGCCCGTTCGTCCTCAAGGTCGTAGGTCACACGCTCGGCCCTCAGTGTGTTGCCATCCTCCTGAACAACATCGACATCGCCGCTGAGCACCAGGCGACCTTCGCGGCTGAAGTACTGGGCCTGACGTGACGTGGCGACCATTCCGCGGGTGGGATAGACGATGCGGACATTGCCGATCGCGGTGACCACACCCGTGACGTTGTCAGCCGTCTGGCTGTCGGATTCAATGGTGATCAGGCCGTCGTCGGTGGTTGGAGTCTCAAGGGGTGCAACGACCTCCTGTGCCAGAGATGGTGAGATAAGGGCTAGAGCAAGCCCTGCACACCAGATCACGGAACTGCGAAGCAGGATCTTCGATCGCTGAAACGATGGAAACACGATCGGTCGTGGCGCGGTGAAAGGGATGAGCCATGGTCCCACGAATCACTCAGCAGCAAGCAGCCGCGGTGGCGGTAGGACCTCCGGGTCAGAGCCGGACTGGAGGGCATCCAGACGGTCGGCCACAGCCGTGTGCAACGCTGTGAGATCAAGCCCCAGAGCACTGGGCAAAGAAGGGCGAAGTCGCCCTATACCCTCACCAAGAAGGATGGTTGCACCGTTGGTGTTGCCGCGTTCAAGGTGAACATGAGCCACAGCGATCTGAACGAACGCCTGAATCAGCTTTCGCTCGGGATCGATCTGCTCATGCCAGATCTCTTCGAAAGCATCATGTGCTTCGTACCAGGCTCCGGAATTGAACAGTTCAAGAGCCTCGGGGAAACGGGGATCGTCGACCGCGCTCAACGTTTGGCCATCTTCTTCGCAGGCAGTTTGCGCAAGCGAATCGACTCAGGAGTCACTTCAAGCATTTCGCCTGGGCCGATGTATTCGAGCGCGCGCTCCAGGGTCATCTGCACGGGAGCCTGAAGGGTGTCGAGCTCCTCAGCACCAGCGGATCGCATGTTGGTGAGCTGCTTCGACTTGCAGACATTGATCTCGAGATCCTGAGGGCGATTGTTCTCGCCGATGATCATGCCCTTGTAGACCTTGGTTCCAGGAGCGATGAAGAACTGACCGCGATCTTCGGCGTTCTTGAGGGCGTAGAAGGTGGCGGTGCCCTCTTCGAATGCGATCAGCACGCCGTTGCGGCGGGTATCGAATTCACCCGTCATCGGCCGATATTCAAAGAAGGAATGGCTCATGATTCCTTCACCGCGGGTGGCGCGGATGAATTCACCGCGGAAACCGATCAGGCCACGGGAGGGCACCACGAATTCCAGTTGGGTGCGACCATCGGAACTGGTTTCCATGTTCTGCATTTCAGCCTTGCGGGTTCCCAGCTTTTCGATACAGCTGCCAACAGCGGCTTCGGGCACGTCCATCACCAAAGTCTCGACAGGCTCGCAGGGTGTGCCATCGATGGTCCTGAAAATCACCTGAGGCTGAGACACCTGGAATTCGTACCCTTCGCGACGCATGGTTTCAATGAGGATGCCTAGGTGAAGTTCACCGCGACCACTCACTGCAAAACGATCGGGAGAATCCGTGTCTTCAACCCGCAGGGCCACGTTGGTGAGCAGTTCTCGCTGGAGACGGTCGCGCACCTGACGGCTGGTCACGAACTTGCCTTCCTTTCCGGCGAAGGGTGAGTCGTTGACCACGAAGGTCATCTGCAGGGTCGGCTCATCAACCTTGATCAAAGGCAGTGCCTTGGGTTCATCCGGACAGGCGATCGTTTCGCCGATGTTGACCTCGTCGAAACCGGCCACGGCCACCAGATCACCGGCACTCGCTTCAGCGATTTCAACGCGCTGCAGACCTTCAAAACCGAGCAGTTTGCTGATCCGGCCCTTCTTGAGGTTGCCGTCATCCTTGATCAGAACGGCATTCTGCCCCTGCTTGATCACACCGTTGTGCACACGGCCGATGATGATCCGTCCAAGGAAATCGGAATAATCGAGGGTGGTGATCTGAAGCTGCAGAGGCTTGGTGGCATCCCCGACCGGGGGCGGAACATGGCGGAGGATCGCATCGAAGAGCGGACGCATGGTGTCGCTCTCGGTTTTCATGTCTGGCTTGGCGAAACCTCCGAGGCCACTTCCGAACAGATAGGGGAAATCACATTGGTCATCGTCGGCGCCCAGCTCCAGAAACAGATCCAGCACCTTGTCGACAGCCGTCTCAGGATCAACCCGAGCACGGTCGATCTTGTTGACGAACACGATGGGACGCAGACCCTGCTCCAGCGCTTTTTTCAGCACAAAACGGGTCTGAGGCATGGGACCTTCATTGGCATCAACGATCAGAAGGCAACCGTCCACCATGCCGAGCACCCGCTCAACCTCACCGCCGAAATCAGCATGACCAGGGGTGTCAACAATATTGATGCGGGTGTCGTTGTAAGTGACAGCCGTGTTTTTGGAAAGAATGGTGATTCCGCGCTCACGTTCCAGGTCGTTGGAATCCATGACGCAGGTGGGAACTGCCTCGTTGTCACGGAAAATGCCTGACTGGGCCAGCAGTGAGTCGACCAGGGTCGTTTTTCCATGGTCAACGTGGGCGATGATCGCGATGTTGCGAATCGCCTTTTGCTGGGCGCTCATAGGGTCAGTAGGGGGCGGAATGTCTCTGGACGCCCGCAGGCGCAGACAACGCACCTTATCTCAACGTGAGATCGTTTCGGGTCGATGTGGACGGTCTGGCTCAAGAAAGAAGCGGATCAGAATCCGCTCAGCGGTGCAAATCACCTGGCCTGATCAACAGAGCGATCAGCGGCGTTGCAGTCAGAGACATTGAAGTCGATCAGCCGCCATTAGCGAGTCGGCGTGCAGGCTCGAACCTGCGCAAGGCATCCGCTGACCCTTCAAAACGCCAGTGCCACGGCTCGTAACTGACACCCTGCGAATTCACGGCAGGAAAGGAGAGGGTGAAGTGATAGCTGGCGGCATGATCCTGAAGCCAGCTGAAAGCGGCGGTTCGCTCAAACGCAGCGGACAGATTCGTTGCCGGATCGGCCCCATCTCCGAGATCGACCGCATAGCCGGTGCTGTGTTCGGAATAACCAGGAGGAGCCGACACCTTGGCGCGCTCCGCAGCTGTTTGATTGCGCTCGGATTTGACGTCGAAAAAAATACTTTTCTGCAGCTCCTGAGAGCGATAACCGCTCAGCAATCTCAGGTCAACCCCATCAGCTGCGGCCGCCCGACGCATCGCATCGAGGGACAGTGCTGCATCTCGATGCAATTCAATGCCAGCCTCCACCGGCACCAGTTGATCCACAAGGGCCTCCGGGTAGGGGAAATGGCCCAGGAGGCGGCCATCCTGACCAGGCTGTTCGTCAATGCCCTCAATCACCTGGATTCTGGTCCGATCAGGAAGAAGTTCCGGAACGAACAGAACTGCCGCGAGAGACAGAGAGAACAGAGCTCCGCAGCTGAGCAGAAGCCCCAACCCACTCCCCCGCCTGGGTTGGGAAGAACGTCTGCGGCGTGCGATGGGGATGTCATCGCGGCTGCTGTCACGCTTCCTGCTGCGGGTGACGACAGCCCGGGACAAAAGAACACTTCAAAGTTGTTTCGATCGTAAGGGGGTGCGCCAGTGCTGGCAGCGAAAGAACAGTTCGCGGTGTAACTTCGATTTATAGTCCAGCGGAGTGTGCTGAGATGCTGAGAGTTGCCGTCATCGGAGGAGGTCCGAGCGGATCATGCGCGGCCGAAGTGCTAGCAAAAGCCGGCATCAGCACATGGTTGTTCGAACGCAAACTCGACAACGCCAAGCCATGCGGAGGCGCCATCCCCCTCTGCATGGTTGAGGAATTCGAGCTGCCCGAATCGATCATTGATCGAAAAGTCCGCAATATGAAGATGATTTCCCCCTCCAACAAGGAGGTGGACATCAGGCTTGATCCGCTTGGCTACGACAACGATGCCTACATCGGCATGTGTCGACGCGAGGTTTTCGACGCCTTTCTGCGCAACCGCTCCGCCGATCTCGGAGCGACACTCGTGAACGCGCTCGTACAGAGGATTGACACCGGTACCAATCGACAGGGGCCCTACACCCTGCATTACGCCGACTTCAGTGACGGCGGTCCCACAGGAGAGATGAAAACCCTTGAAGTGGATCTGATCATTGGCGCGGACGGTGCCAATTCCCGCGTTGCCAAGGCCATGGATGCCGGCGATTACAACGTGGCCATCGCTTTCCAGGAACGCATCAAGCTTCCTGCTGAGGAGATGACCTACTACGAGGATCTCGCCGAGATGTATGTCGGCACCGATGTCTCCCCTGACTTCTATGCATGGGTCTTCCCCAAGTTCGACCACGTGGCTGTGGGTACAGGAACGATGCAGCAGAACCAGTCGCTGATCAAAGGCCTGCAGAAAGGAATCCGTGAACGTGCGCGCAAACGTTTGTTCAAAGGGGAGGTCATCAAGGTCGAAGCCCATCCCATCCCCGAACACCCCCGTCCAAGACGCGTCGTGGGTCGTATGGCACTGGTGGGCGATGCCGCGGGCTATGTCACCAAGAGCTCCGGCGAGGGGATTTACTTCGCTGCCAAGAGTGGGCGGATGTGTGCGGAAGCCATCGTGGAGATCTCAGCGAATGGAAGCCGAATTCCCACTGAGAAGCAGATCAAGTCGACCTACCTGAAGCGCTGGGACCGGAAGTACGGCGCCACGTATGCGGTGCTCGACATTCTCCAGAGGATTTTCTACCGGAACGATGCCGCCAGGGAAGCCTTCGTGGAGATGTGCGATGACCGTGATGTGCAGAAACTCACCTTTGACAGCTATCTGTACAAGCGAGTGGTGATGATGAATCCCTGGCAACAGGTCAAACTCACCCTTCGAACTGTTGGAAGCCTGTTGCGAGGTCAGGCCCTTGCTCCATCCAACTACGGGTCCGTGCCATCAGCTGTAGGACGCTCCGATGGTGACTTCCTGGCTGAGGAAGCGGCCCAGGCGATCAAATCGCAGTCCGGCGAAGACTCCACTTCAAGCAGTGAAGAGCGCTCAAAAGTCACCAGCAGCTGACTCCATCAGCTGCTGAGCTCAATCCATCGTTCACGCCTGGATGTTCTCAAAACGCGCCAAAACCGAAGCCTGATTGCGCAATACGCCCAGCAGATTCAGACGGTTGCGCCTGACAGCATCGTTGTCAGTCATCACCATCACACTGTTCTCACCGTCGAAGAAGGCTTCAAGGGCTCGGGCTGCACCCTGAAGTTCTGAAGCCAGACCTTCATAATCACAGGCCTGCGCAAGCGGGCTGAGGGTCTGTAACTGCTTGAGCAGATCAGTTTCACTGGGGGAATCGAACAACGAAGCGTCGATCACTGGCTCCGCATCCAGCTGAGTGGTGTCGAGGTTGCCTTTCTCAGCAAGTTTTGAGGCTCGTTGAACCACAGCCTGAACGGCCTGAAGACGACCGCCTGTCCGCAGATCCCGAAGCAGCAGAAGCCTCACACGCGCATCAACCGGATCCTCCAGCAGACGTGAACTGCTGACACCCGCTCCGCTCACGGCCTGCACAAGGTCGGCTGGAAAGCCGTCCTCTTCGAACTGAGACACCATCCTCTGGCACAACAGCTGGCCCAGATCCTCCGCGAGGGACGCGGGGTCGAACTGAAATGCGGGAAATAAACCTGACCAGTGTGATGAAGCCCTGGCCAGCAGAGTCTGCAGTGGCAGACGCCAGCCCCTGTCCCAGAGGATCTGAACGATCCCGTTGCCGGCTCGGCGAAGCGCGTAGGGGTCGGAAGAGCCCGTCGGGCGCTGACCCTTGGAGAAAATACTGAGCAGAAGCTCAAGGCGCTCGGCCAGTGCAAGCAGGGCACCGGCATCGCTGCAGGGGGGCGCGTCTCCCGCACCAGCGGGTTGATAGTGCTCAGCCACTGCCAAGGCAACATCACGGTGCTCACCCTCCTCGAGCAGATATTTGCCGCCCATCAGACCCTGGAGCTCAGGGAATTCACCCACCATCTGACTGACAAGGTCGTTTTTGCAGAGACGCGCCGCACGGCGAGCGTGCTCCGCCAGCGAGTCGCTGGACCGAAGCAGCTGAACAAGCTGATCCAGCATCCAGCTGATCCTCTCGGTGCGATCGAGGAGGCTGCCGAGACCTTCGGCGAAGGTGACGCGATCGAGCTCCTCGCGTCGCTGCTCACTGGGCTGACGCCGGTCAACATTGAGGAAAAACTCCGCATCCGCCAGGCGGGCGCTGAGCACACGCTGATTCCCGCTGACAATTGTTTCGGAAGCATCCTGCAATCCATTGCCCACGAGCAGGAAATCCGAACGCAACACATTGCGGGCCTCGAGCTGGAGAGGATCAGCAGTGGCCTTTGGTTGCCTGAGCGGCACATAGCGCTGATGCGACTGCATCACCGTGACAATCACTTCCGGCGGCAGATCCAGATATCGATCTGCGATTTCGCCCTTCAGCACAAGAGGGGCCTCCACCAGGTCCACAAGCTCCTGAAACAGACTGTCCGGACAGTCGGCCTCGCCTCCGCAGGCAACTGCCTCAGCAGCAATGGAACGGCGGATGAGTTCGGAACGCTGATCGCGATCCACCATCACACCTGCCTCTGCCAGAAGTCCCGGAAGTTCATCCGCAGAGTTCAACTGAGCGAGCGAGTCGTGAAGACGATGGCCGCGACTCTGACGACCACTGCGCACGATGGGGTCGGAGCAATGGAGCGTCACAGGGATAAGGTCCTCACCCAGCAACGCGACAAGCCAACGCACAGGCCGACTGAAACGCTGCTCTCCACTTCCCCAGCGCATGAATCGACGGCCCTGAAGACAGTCGATCCACTGGGGGATGAAGTCCTGCAACAGTACGGAGCTCCGCTGACCCGGGGTGCAGACCCGAGCAAACAGACAGGGGCCCTTGGGTGTGTCACGGCTTTCGAGCTGCGCAGGATCCACACCGCAACGCTTCGCGAAACCGATGGCGGCAGGGCCTGGCTGGCCTTCAACCAGCGCCTGGGACACCGGGGGGCCCTTGCGATCCTCCTCCAGATCAGGCTGTGAATCGATGAGATCGCTGATCTGAACAAGCAAACGACGTGGTGTTCCAGTCACGGAGAGGTGTCCGTGGTCGAGACGCAGCTCCTTCAGATCCGTGCGGACACGCCGCTCCAGCTGCTGAAGCGCTGAGCGCACGAAATCGGCCGGTAATTCCTCGGTGCCGATCTCGAGCAGAAACGTGTTTGCCACTCAACGTGCCAATACAGGTGGCGACTTTATGAGACGCCGCTTCGCTAGTTTCAAATGCAACAACGATGCACGCGTGAGCGACGGACTGACAGCGACCTCCAATGCGCCTGAGGCCATCGTGTCTCCTGTGCTGGATGGGCCTGCAGCGCGCACGGAGTCCATTGACACGGCCCTGTCGAAAGCTGAGAAAAGAAAGCTGTACAGCGGTCACCTGCGCGAACCGCTGCAGTCCGAACTGCTGAACGACGACATTCGTTTCAGTGAGGATGCCGTTCAGCTGCTGAAGTTTCACGGCAGCTATCAGCAGAACCACCGCGAACTGCGCAAAACGGACAAGGTGCGCTGCTGGCAGATGATGCTGCGACTGCGCAATCCTGGCGGTCGGGTGCCGGCTGATCTGTTCGCAGCGCTCGATGACCTTTCTGATCGCTATGGCGACGGCACGCTGCGGGCCACGACTCGTCAGGCCTTTCAGATGCACGGGGTGCCGAAAGGTGATCTGAAGACCGTGATCGGAACAATCATCACCAACCTGGGCTCAACCCTGGCCGCCTGCGGTGATATCAACCGCAACGTGATGGCACCCCCGGCACCGTTTGAAAAGGGTGCCTACCCAGCAGCGAGGGCACTAGCTGATCAGATCGCTGATCTGCTCAGCCCTGAAGCCGCTGAGGGGTCCTACCTCGACATGTGGATTGACGGCGACCACAGCTATCGCTTCCAGCCAGCCACAACGGTGCGAAAGGCGCGCACCCGCCAGCAGAAGGGTGGTGTCTTTTCCGGCAGCGGAGCAGAACCGCTCTATGGCGACACCTACCTGCCTCGCAAATTCAAGGTTGCGGTCACCGTGCCTGGTGACAATTCCGTTGATCTGCTGACCCAGGACATCGGTCTTGTGGCCTTCGCGGATGCCTCAGGAGCCCTGAAAGGCTGCAATGTCTACGTCGGCGGCGGGATGGGGCGAACCCATAACCAGGAGGACACCTTCGCAAGAACGGCCGATGTGCTCGGCTACGTCAAGGCTGAGGAGATCTTTGATCTGCTGCAGGCGATCATGGCCCTGCAACGGGACCATGGCGACCGGGAAGTCCGCAAGCACGCCCGCATGAAATACCTGCTGCATCAGCGGGGGATCTCCTGGTTCAGATCAACACTGCGCAAGAACTACTTCAGAGGTGAACTGAAGGGCATCCGCCAGGAACCGGTCGCCAAGCTCCAGGACTATCTGGGATGGCACCGTCAGAAGAAAGGGCTGTGGTTTGTCGGACTTCCGATGATGTGCGGTCGACTGGAGGGTGCAATCAAGAAGGGGCTGCGCAGAATTGTGCAGACCTACCAGCTTGAGGTGCGGCTGACGGCCAATCAGGATCTGCTGCTCTGCAACATCGGGACCGCCCAGAAGACTTCGATCAAGGGTGAACTCGCCGAACTTGGATTTGAACTTCCCGGAGAACCAGCACCCCTGGCACGCCACGCAATTGCCTGCCCCGCGCTGCCGACATGCGGGCTGGCGATCACCGAGGCCGAAAGAATTCTCCCCGACGTTCTCGACCGTCTGGATGCGTTGCTGCAGAAGCTGGGAATCAATCAGTCGGTGCTGGTGCGCATGACTGGATGTCCGAATGGATGCGCGCGGCCCTACATGGCTGAACTGGCGCTGGTGGGCAGTGGCCTGAATCAGTACCAGCTCTGGCTGGGCGGAACCCCGAACCTTCAGGTACTCGCCAGGCCTTTCCTGCAGAAAATGCCCCTTGATCAACTGGAATCAACGCTCGAGCCTCTTCTGATCAACTGGAAACAGTGCGGTGTCCGGCGCAGTTTCGGAGCTCATGTCAACCGACTCGGTGACGAGTTGGTTCAACAACTCCTGGGAACGGAGGCGTAGATCGCCCCATCTCTCTGGCCTTTCCATGCCCAGAGCTGGTCGCCGTGGCTGAAATGCCACCATTCATTCGGATGTCTGGCAAAACCAGCCTTGGTCATCACCTCGTTGAGCAGACATCGACGCCCGTGCCAGAGGGCAGCTTCGCTGTCGGGATTCGACTCAGCCTCTTCGGCATGGTGATCAGGAATGGACTGATCCCCGATTGCATCGATGTCACCTCCCATCTCCAACACTGCTCCGAAGCTGTCCGCGAAAGTGAGATCAACAGCAGCGCCGGTGCTGTGAGGCGGTGGGGTGCAGGGATCAGGACTCGGTGGAGCCCAGAATCGCGCCACATCTTTCCTGACCTGCTCAAGAGCCGCCTGCATCAGCGGATCTGATGGTTCAAAACCGAGCGAACGGCACTGCTCCCTGATGGAGTGGTTCACCATGAAAGCCTGCACACGGATCGGTCTCCAGGCATCGAAGATCGCGAGCTGCAGTTCACCGACCTCAGGGTCTCTGCAAGCGCAGAGAAGGGATTGCGCCGCAACAAGACGCTTCAGAACACCTGAACGCAGCCGATAGGGATCGGCATTCTCCCCGTAAGGTGCGCCCACACGGGCATAGGGATGGGGCTCAAGGCACAGAAAGAAAGGCTTGAGCGGGACAAGCGGTTCACCACAGTCATCGATCACCACATCGCTCCAGGGACGACGCATCCGATCTGAGGAGGCAGACAAGCCATCGTATGGGGTGTCACACCCGCCGGCTGCTGCGATTCAGTTGAGCTGAGCCGCCGATGTCACCCGGCTGCGCTGCTCATCGAGAAGCCGGCTGAGAATGAGGTGATCCCTGAGCTCAGGATCCTCACGCAGGATGTCAGCCGCCTCTTCGCGCGCCTCCTCCAGAACCGAGCCATCATCGGCGAGGCTGGCGAGAGCCAGATCCGGCAGACCTGACTGGCGGGTGCCAAGCACCTGACCAGGGCCGCGCAGTCGCAGGTCCATCTCAGCGATTTCAAAACCATCATTGGAACGCACCAGCACCTCCAGGCGCTGACGGGCGAGAGGGTTGCGGCTGTCGTTGATCAGCAGACAGTGGGAGGCCGCGGCGCCTCGCCCGACGCGCCCGCGCAACTGATGAAGCTGCGCAAGGCCGAACCGATCGGCATGGTCGATGACCATCACACTGGCCTCAGGCACATCAACGCCCACTTCCACAACGGTGGTCGAAACCAGCACGTCGGTCTCGCCTGCTGCGAAGGCTCTGATCACAGCCTGTTTGTCCGCACTGGCAAGACGCCCATGCAGCAGACCCACCTGCAGATCGGGAAACACCTCGTCGGCCAGCTGTCGGTGCACATCCACAGCCGAACGCAGATCCATCTTTTCGGACTCCTCCACGAGTGGCAGCACCACATACGCCCGTTGGCCTTTCTCCACTTCCGATCGGATCAGGTCGTAGGCCTCATCACGATTCGAGCCGGTGATCATGGCGGTACGGATCGGTGTGCGTCCAGGCGGCAATTCATCGATCTGACTCACATCCAGATCGCCATGCAGAGAGAGCGCCAGGGTCCGGGGAATCGGCGTGGCCGTCATGGTGAGCAGATGCGGCTGAAGGCCTTTGCCGAGCAAGCGATTGCGCTGACGTACGCCGAACCGATGCTGTTCGTCGACCACCACCAGCCCCAGCCGACCGAAGGCCACAGGGTCTTCCAGCAGAGCATGGGTTCCAACCAGAATCTTGCAAGCACCGGAAGCAACGTCAGCAAGGATGCGGCGCCGATGCTTCTGAGGTGTCGACCCCGTCAACAGTTCGACTGTGACATGCAGCGTCGGCATCCAGCCGCAGAGACTGCGGTAGTGCTGCTCGGCAAGCACCTCAGTGGGAGCCATCATTGCCCCCTGCCATCCGGCCTGAATGGCCTTCAACAGAGCTGCAACGGCAACGACCGTCTTGCCGCTGCCCACATCCCCCTGGACCAGTCGAGCCATTGGTTCCTGCCGATTCAGATCCGCCTCGATCTCCGCGAACACCCGCTGCTGCGCTGCTGTGAATTCAAACGGCAGCATGGTGAGAAACCGACCCAGCAAACCATTGCGATCTGCTGCGCTGCCGCTGCTCAGGAGAGGTGCTGAGCGCTGCTTCAACGCGGCGCGGCGTTGCATCAGACCGAGCTGCAGGAGCAGAAACTCATCAAACACGAGCCGATGCCGAGCCTGCTGTAGTTGCTCGGAGGACTCAGGTCGGTGTATCGCCACCAATGCCTTGTCGCGACTGAGCAGCTGGCGAGCCTCGCGGCGGACCCTGGGAAGAGGCTCCGGCCAGAGCTGCACCGATGGCAGAACACGATCAATCAGAGAGCGGAATCGATCCGCAGTCAGGCCCTCCGTGAGGGGATAAACGGGAAGAAGCCGACCGATGCGGCTGGATCGCAATGGTGCCTGAGCACTCTCCATCACCTCAATCAGTGGGTCCTGAAAACTGATTCCATAAGGCCCGCTTTTGACAAGACCACTGACGGCCACCGTGGCGCCGTTGGGGTACTGGCGGGTCTGGCCATGCAGGTAGGAAGGATTGCTGAACCGCTTGCCGGCCAGGAAACGGGTCACCTTGATCCGGCCAGTCGGATCCTGCAGCTGCAGCTCGATGATCGAAAGGTTGGGATTACGGGGACTGGTGAAGCCATGGCAGCGTCGCACCGTGGCCACGATCGTGGCGGTTTCACCCGGCACCAGGGCATCAATGCGTCGAAGAGCCGAATAATCGACGTAGTCCCTGGGGTAGTGAAGGATCAGGTCGCGGACCAGCAGCAGCCCAAGGCTGGCCAGGCGTTCTGCAAGTTTCGGCCCGATGCCTTTCACCTGAGCCAGAGGACTGTTGAGAGAGGATGCCGCGGAAGTTGATGCAGCGGACGACGAGGATCGTTGGGCAACCTTCAGACGCGGTGGGGCCATTGGCGCGGATGGCTCCAGACGCTGGCGCAGGGCATGAAGCCACTGCCGCAGCACCGTGACCTGTCGGCGGCGGGCTGAATCATCCAGAGAGGCATACTCGGCGAATCCCTCCGCCAGAGACTGAAGTCGAGGTCGAACATCCTCCGGCAAAGGAATCTGCGGAGGAGTTGCAAGCTCGCGCTGCATGAAGCTGTGAAAGCGCTCATTGCGGCCCTGAAGATTGCTGAACCCACGATCCACCTCGAGTGACAACGCCTGCTGCAGAGGTCGGATCCACAACCGAAATCGCTCGAGGGCCTGATGGTCCAGACCGGCGTTCAACTGAGTGGAGGAGTCTCCGGCTGGTTGGGCCACCAATCGTTCTGAACCTCTCGGACACTGGCGCGATGCTGCCAGTGTCGCTCCTTCTGCAGCAAAGTGCTTAGTTCACGACGTTGCAGTCGAATCCTGCTGCGACCGCGTCTCAGTGCATGGTCATCGAACTCAAGCTCTGACGGACGCAGCAGGACGCAGGCAGTGTCCATCGCCTGATCATCCACGACCATCGCCAGAGGCAGCGTCAGCTTCAGCACATTGGAGGGCGCCGAGTGGGATGGCAGCTGACCAGCGTTCACCGCATCCAGCAGCTGAATGGGAAGCAGGCTGCGCGTGACCCCTGCCCGCATCAGCTCAACATTCACGGCGTGGGAGACATTGCGCAGCCTGCGGATCAGGGCGGAATCCAGTGAATCCATCCAACTCAACAGGCCGCTGGCTGTCGCAGGCATCAGCTGATCACTTGATTGAGCCGCCTGGTGCGGATCGAAAACGGCCGTTTCCAGGCGGTTCGGCAACTCCTGGGAAGACTCGCCCTGATCCAGTGATTCACCGGCCATCACGAACAGCGAGCGCAGAATCTCCAGCTCGGACATCTCGGAACCTTGGTCTGCTGACGTCAGTGACGAAGAGTCCGTCGCTTCGGAATGATCAACAGAACTATCATCCGCGGGGGGCGAATTCACCGGGAACAAGCCTTCCAGCAGATCAGAGCGTTCCAGCGGAAGATCCAGTCCCAGCTCAATTCCGGGAGGTGGAGTCTCACTCTCAGACGGGTCCTCTCTGCCGGAGCCACGGTTTGCGAGGGTCTGAAACTGCTGAATGCGAGAGCGCCTCTCCTCATCCTGAAGGCGAAGGGCCAGAACCAGCAGCTGCTCGATCGTGATCATCGATGACGCACGCTGAACAAGTGCGTCAATGCGCTGCTGCAACACGGCCTGTCGGTCTGAAAGCGAGGCGCGCTGCAAAGTGGAAAGAGAACAGAGCAGGTGGCGGATCGCCGCTTTGACAGCGGTGGGCAGAATCCGTCTCACCCGTTCCAGATACTGGGCCTGCTCTCTGTAGAGATGCGGAGCCAGAGAGTGACAACGTTCTTCCAGACGTGCAAGCTGCACGCCTGGATCATGCGCGTGGCGACTCCCAGGCAATCCAGTCAAGATCAGCCTTTCGACATGGAGGCAACTTCAGCGGCGAAGTCTGACTCTTCGATCTCAATGCCTTCACCGAGGGTGTAGCGGGTGAATCGACGCACTTTGACGTTTTCGCCGATCTTGCCCGCAGTCTGTTTCACAAGCTCGGCAACGGTCAGAGAGCTGTCCTTGATGAAGGGCTGTTCCATCAGGGCCAGTTCCTTGAGACGCTTGTTGATGCGACCCTCAACAATCTTTTCCTTCATCTGCTCTGGCTTGCCTTCAAGGTCATCGCGACCCATCTCGATTGATTTCTCACGCTCACGGATTTCAGCGGGAATCTCGTCAGTGGTGACGTACTCAACACCTGGACAGGCAGCGACCTGCATGGAGACATCGCGGAGTAATTCCTGGAACATGTCGCCACGCGCGACGAAATCGGTTTCACAGTTGATTTCGATCAGCACACCAACACGGGCACCGGTATGGATGTAACTGCCGATGGCACCTTCAGCGGCAGTGCGACCTGATTTCTTTTCCGCACTGGCGATCCCTTTCTGACGAAGCCATTCAACGGCTTTGTCGGCATCACCATCGGTTGCTGCAAGGGCTTTCTTGCAGTCCATCATTCCAGCGCCGGTCTTGTCGCGGAGTTCCTTGACGAGCTTGGCGGATACGACAGCAGCCATCAGATGTGTTGGAGGAGGAGTTGGGACTAAAAGATCCGCCTTCCCGCTCTGGCGGGAGGGCGGCGTGAACTTAGCGGCTAATGCGGATCAACCTTGGTTGTCGGCGCCACGCTGCTCGTTGGAACCGTGGCGGCCTTCGTTGATGGCATCAGCGAGGCGGCTCAGCACCAGCTGCACGGAACGCACAGCATCGTCATTGCAGGGAATGGGAACCTCGCAGAGATCGGGGTCGCAGTTGGTGTCAAGCATGGACACCAGGGGGATATCCAGTTTGCGCGCCTCAAGGACAGCGTTGGTCTCGCGACGCTGATCGACAAGCACCACCACATCGGGGAGGCGACGCATGTTCTTCAGACCACCGAGGTACTTCTGAAGACGGTCCAGCTCCCGACGCAGCACAGCGGCTTCCTTCTTGGGACGCATGGCGATTGCACCGCTGGACTCCATCCGCTCAAGATCCTTAAGGCGGTCGATCCGGGCCTTCATCGTGGTCCAGTTGGTGAGCATTCCGCCCAGCCAGCGCTGGTTCACGTAGGACGCGCCACAGCGTGCCGCTTCATGGGCCACCACTTCAGAAGCCTGTTTCTTGGTGCCGACGAACAGGAAACGCTTGCCGCTTCTGGCCGCGGTGCGGGTCCATTTGTAGGCGTTGTTCATGCAGACAGCAGTCTGCACGAGGTCGATGATGTGAACTCCGTTGCGCGCGCAGTAGATGTAGCGCGACATCTTGGGATTCCAGCGACGGGTCTGGTGACCGAAATGGGCACCAGCTTCCATCATCTCGGCGAGAGTGACGACAGCCATGGTTGTGTAGAGGTTTCGGGTTCGCCTCCACCTGTCAGGGATGGTGTGGTGAACCGAGGTTCAGATCACATCCAGCACCCGAAACAGACAGGTGTGCGGTTTGAAAGGGCCCGCTGAATTTAACAAAGCGCCGGCTCAGGACAGCCCTGCCTGACGCGCTTCTCGATACAGCGCCTCCACTCCGATCCGGTTGAGCGGAAGTCTTAGAAGCTCGAGCGCCAGAGATGGTTGACCCATTCGGATCAACCAGGCCAGCAGAGGCCGCAGCGTGTGTTCGTTGAGCAATCCCCCCAGAGTCAGTAGCCCCCAGAGCAGGCGATGCATCCAGGTGAACTGGATGATCATGCGCACCCTGCGACTGGGATGTTTTCTGTAGAACACAAGACCCATTCGGGCGCGCTCGCGCTCGACTCTGATCAGATCAGGGATCTGGGCCAGTCGGAACGCAGGATGCCAGTGATAACCAACGGCTTCAGGGCAGCGCACCAGCTGCACGCCCATCTGCCGAAGCCGTTCACCCAGCTCGAGATCCTCCCAGCCATACAACCTGAATCCTGTATCGAACAGGCCGGAGTGCTCCAGCACCTGTCGATCGATCGCGACATTGCCGGTCGCGAAATAAGCCCAGGACAGATCACGCAACTTGTGCCGCTCACCGGTTGGATTCTCGAAATCAGCTGTGTTGATCACAGCGCCGTAGGTGAAGCAAAGGCGATTGCCGGACCGTTGCCATTGTCTGGACAGAGCCTGCGCATGACTGGCCAGGAATGTCGGCGTCACGACCAGATCGCTGTCGATGAAAACGATCACGTCACCACGGGCATGGGTCACACCACGGTTGCGTCCCTCAGCAGGTCCGCCATGGCACTGCTCAATCAGTCGGACCCTGGGAAACGTTTCGGCGGATGATCTGAGCCAGTCAGGCGTGCCATCGGTGGATCCGTCATCCACCACCACAACCTCATAGTCGTCGAACTCGAAACAGGGTTTCTGGGTCTCCAGAGAACGCAGACACTTTGCGAGGATGTCGCGTCGGTTGTAGGTGGGAATAACGACGCTGATGAACATCCGCCAGCACGATGAGACGTAATAAGCAAGCCTAAAGGCAAGAAAAAAGGGAGCTCTGAGCTCCCTTAGATCAAACTGTTTGCAAACAGATCAGTCGGCTGCACCACCATTGTTGGCAGTGCCTGTCACACCGTTGCCGGCACCTTCACCGCGGCCGTCGTTGCGCATCTTGCGCTTCTTGAATTTGCGCGCATAGGCGCGATTGCGCTCCTGCTTTTCCTTCTTGAGGTTTCTGCGCTTGGCCATTCGGGAGTCCGGGGCTTCTTGAAGTTCAACCCAACTTACTCAATGGACTGAAGCAGACGGCCATCCTCCATTTTCACCAGGCGGTCGGCAACATCAAGAATGCGCGGATCGTGGGTGACCATCAGCACAGAGCAGGATTGTTCACGCGCAAGGCGCTTGAGCAGTTCAACAACCTCCCGTCCGGTACTGCTGTCCAGAGCTGCAGTAGGCTCATCAGCAAGAAGCAACTGGGGCCTGGCGGCCAGAGCACGGGCAATGGCAACGCGTTGTTTCTGGCCTCCCGAGAGATCCTGAGGAAGCTTGCCGAGGTGATCGTCAAGCCCCACGGACCTGAGCCACTCCCTTGCCTGATCACGGCGACCGCGATAGCTGAAACCTTCCAGAAGATCAGCTCCCATCTGCACGTTCTGCTCAGCCGTGAGACAGCGCAGCAGATTATGACCCTGAAAGATCATGCCGATCCTGCGACGCAGTTGCTGTCGCTGACCACGGCCCGCTCCCCTGAGTTGCTGTCCAAACACACGCACATCTCCCTGCTGCACCTGGCGAAGCGCCCCGATCAGAGTCAGCAGAGTCGTTTTGCCACAACCTGATGGACCGGTCAGCAGCACCACTTCACCGGCTGCGATCTGAAGATCGACCGACTGGAGAACCTGTCGGCGGGTGGCTCCAGTTCCATACCAGTGGCTGAGATCTTGAATGCTCACCGTGCTGACTAGACCGGAACCCTGATGTTGAGCTGAATGCGAAAGAACCGTCATGGCCTCAGAAGATCTCCGCCGGATCAGCATCCACCAGGCGGCGCATGGCCAGACCTGCAGAGGCCATGCACATCACGAGAATCATGGTGAATACCGTCGCAGCACGACTGAAACCCATGGCGACGGGAAGCGCCGTGGCGCTTCTCACCAGCAGATAGAGACCCTGACCGGCGGCATAGGCAGGCAGATATCCAAAAAGCGCCAGCAGCAATCCTTCCCGCACAACCACACCCAGAAGCGTTCTGAGCTTGTAGCCCATGGCCATCAGCGTGGCGTATTCGGGAAGGTGATCACTGACATCGGAATAGAGCACCTGATAAACGATCACGCAGCCAACGACAAAACCCATGGCGGCACCTAGGGTGAAAATGAATCCGATCGATGTGCTTGTGCGCCAGTAATTCTGTTCGAAGTCGATGAAACCCTGCTTGGTGAGAACGGTGACATCCTCGGGAAGCAAGGCGTTGAGTTTCTCAGCCACCGCATCAGCATCGGTGCCCTGCTGAAGCCGCACCAGTCCAACCTCGATGCTTCCGGGTGGAGTGTTGGGCAGAAGATCGAGGAAAGTTTCGCTGCTGGTGAGCAGATTGCCGTCTGCTCCGAAAGAGCTGCCAAGCTCGATCAGGCCGGCCACACGCACCCTCTTGCCGGAAATCTCACTTTCAACCGTTCGACCGTCACGAAACCATTCGGCAACAGGTCCAAACTCGGGACGCGATTTCTCGTCGAACAGAACACGACCTTTCTGAGTCAGAACCTCGGCCTTGGGCGCCAGAGACGGGTCGACAAACAGGGGATCACCCGGTTCAAAGCCAAGGGCAAGAATCGATCGTGTGCCACGGGTCTTTGGGTTGCGCCAGAGCAGCAGATTCCAGTGAACAGGAGTGATTCCCTCCACCTCAGGCAAGGCCATGGCCTGCACCAGCCGACGACGGGGGAAGCCGGCCATGCTGACCGAACTGGTTGAACGTGGACTGATCAGAACGATGTCGGCGTCAAAAAGGCGATGGACCGTGACGCTGGCATCAAAGAGCCCGTCGCGGAATCCGAGCTGCATGAACATCAGAATTCCCGCAAAACTGATGCCGGCCAGTGCCACAGCCAGACGAACGGGCTGTCGAATCAGCATCAGCGCGGCCAGGGGTATCCCTCGCCTGCTCAGCCAACGACCGATCATGAGGAACCGAATCTGGCGATCACCTTCAGACCCGACAGCCTGGAGACACGCTGAATGGAACCAGGATCGAGCTTTACGATCACCTCAATGATCCGGGCATCGGCATCACCGGTCGGATCCGTGGACAACACCTGACGCTGACGGACCTGGGGACTGATGCGCTCAACCGTTCCCTGAAGATCCCCTTCAAAACCGCCGTTCTCACTGATCAAGACAACGGATTCTCCAACCTTGATGCGATTGATGTCTGACTCATAGACCTCGATCAGAGCCTCCATCGACTGACTGGCTCCAACCTCAATGACACCCTCGGCATCAGGACGCTCACCCACCCGGGCAGTGACCTTGAGAACGGTGCCATCAATCGGAGAACGGAGCACGCTGTCGCTCAGATCCGCTTCAAGCTTTCCGCGCTCGGCGATCAGCTCAACCCTTTTTCGCTCAAGCATGGTGAGTTCATTCTGTTTTTCCTCGAGCAACACAACCTCCGTCGCACCCTGCCGAGCGGCCTGGGCGTAACGAGCAACCTCTCTTCGCTTCAGCGGTATTTCCGTGTCAGCGGAGAGGATTTTGGCGTCGGTTGCGGCGAGATCCGCTTCAATCTTCGGCCTGTTGTCGAACACAGCGAGCACCTGCCCTCTGGCCACGGGGTCGCCCTCCTTGACCAGCAGTGACGCAACCCTCGGAGTGCCACCGAACCCGCTCACCGGCGCAGCCAGACGACGCACATCCCCTGCAGGTCTGAGACTTCCCAGGGCAGCCACAGATTCCTGCTGACGTGTCGTGACCTGCTCCGAGGCGGCAGGAGGCGCAGGGGGCTGCGAACGCCGCAGCATCAACACGCCACCGGCAATGGTGAGAACCGCCAGCAATCCGGCGCCCACCCAGACGCGAACAGATGATTTCAGGGGCTGGGTGGCTCGTCGAATAACAGCTCCTCGATGTACCGATCCGCCCACTCCGTCCCGAAGGCTTTCTCCAGAACCCGCCGCGTTTTGTCGTTGCGTTTCTGTTGCCGGCAATAGGAAACCTGACCTTGATATCGGCTCAGAGTAGAAGGATCCCCGGGGTCATCGGGCTCTGCAGCCTGCACGGCATCACCCAGCACCTGGAGGTAACCGTCGACCATTTCCACGAACCAATCCTCTTCCTGTTGATTCACGGGACGGATGAATCTCACAAATGGAGAAAAAATGGTCGCCCAGGTGGGAAGTTCACGCACCTGTTCGAAAGCGGGAATCACAGTGGCCTCGAGGCCACGTCTGATGCGATCAGGCAGCTGATCACCGACCGGGGACAGATCGATGATGGCGGCGGAGATTCCCGCAGGGCTGGCGACGATGTCAGCGCCGAACACCGGCAGATCGAATCGGGGATCAGGAAAGAACACACAATGAAGAATCTGGAGTCCGAGCCCAAGACGAGCGATCTCCAGATGAAGTTTGCGCAGTCCACGGCAGGAATGCACTTCATTGCGGATGAACAGGGCCTCACCATCAAGCGTGCCGATGATCTCCTCCAGATCACCCGACAACGTGAGTGGATTGAGCTCCGGAAAGCCGTCTCTGCACTGACGGATGCGAGCAGCCATAGCCATCACCAGCGGATGCATCTCCTGACCGCTCGGGGACGCAGGCATCAATCCGATCCGTAATTGCACAGAATGGGACTTTGCCACGGGACCCTGACTGCGATCCCATCCGGTCCGGTGCTCGAACACCGCACTCTTCACAACGGCAGCAACCTTGTGACTGCCAACATCCCCGATGCGGCACTCACCTGCCTTGATTTCTGGTGCCGAGGCGGTAGTGCCTGGGAAAGAAGCGGTGAGGAAGGCCTCGCTCACTTTCTTGAACACATGGTGTTCAAAGGAAGCAGAAGGCTGGGTCCAGGGGAATTCGACCGAAGGATTGAAGCGCTGGGAGGCAGCAGCAACGCAGCCACAGGTTTTGATGACGTGCACTATCACGTGCTTGTGCCCTTCGAGGAATCGAAGGAAGCGCTTGATCTGCTTCTGGATCTCGTTCTTGATCCTGCTCTCGAACAGGACTGTTTCTCAATGGAACGCGATGTAGTGCTTGAGGAAATCGCCCAGTACCGGGATCAGCCCGATGACCAGGTGTTGCAGACCCTTCTGGAACTCTGCTGTGCCCCCCATTGCTACGGAAGACCGATCCTCGGCTGGGAGAACAGCCTGCGGGAGATGGAGCCTGAGGGGATGCGGAGCTACCACCAGCGTCGATACCAGGGGGCCAACTGCTGCCTGTCGGTGGCCGGAACCATCGAGAAGGGTCTGATCGATCACATGCTCAACAGCCCCTTGTCGGCGCTGGCCAAGCTGACGGACTCAGCTCGAGACAAGACAGCCAAACCATCACTGAGCTTTCACAGCGGACGGGAATTCCGAACCTTTCCACGGCTTGAGGCTGCACGGCTGATGATGGTCTGGCCGATCGCCTCTGCTGATGATCAGCTGGCTATCGCCGGAGTGGATCTGGCCACCACAATCCTTTCGGAGGGTCGGCGCAGCCGGCTTGTGCAGAGATTGCGGGAGGAACTTCAGATCGTTGAATCCATCGACATGGATGTCACCACGCTTGAACAGGGCAGTTTGGTGATGCTTGAGGCCTGTTGTCCCGACGATCAGATCGAACGCGTGGAGCTTGAAATCCACCAAATACTGGTCAACAGCCTGACAACAGCGATCACAGATGCAGAATTCAACCGCGCAATGCAGCTGGTGGGGAATGGCCATCGATTCAGTCTCGAGGCACCCGGAGCTGTGGCCGCCAGTGCCGGATCACAGACACTCTGGGGGCGGCATCGTGACCTTCTGGCTCCACTTCAGGATCTGATGCACTGGGATGCTTCAACGTTGCGGGAACAGGTCATGCCCCTGCTGCAACCCGAGCGAAGCTTCACCCTGATTGCCAGATCGGAGGACAACGCTTGAGCGGCAGCTGTGAACTCGTCCTTGATCCGGTGACCACGACCGGGGTGCTCTCCGCCAAGCTCTGGATCCGGCGGGGAAGCAGTGCAGACCCTCTCGGGCAGCGAGGCGGGCATCAGCTTCTGGGTTCGGTGCTCAGCCGGGGTTGCGGTCCTGTGGACCATCTGCAGCTGGCCGATCTCGTTGAGGGGTGCGGCGCCGGTCTTCGTTGTGACACCCACGAAGATGGGATCCTGATCAGTCTCAAGTGCCGCGACATCGATGCCGATCGCCTCTTGCCTGCTCTTGGCTGGATGCTGCGCCAGCCACATCTGGACGAAGGACAGATCGAGCTGGAAAGAGACCTGAGCCTGCAGGCTCTGCAGAGACAAAAAGAGGATCCCTTCCATCGCGCTTTTGACGGCTGGAGACATCTGGCCTATGGCCAGGGGCCCTACGGGCACGATCCGCTGGGAGTTGGCGTTGACCTTGAACAGCTTCGGAAACCCGAGCTTGCTGTCCTTGCGTCAGGTCTTGAAAAGCGGGGTTCGGTTCTGGCGCTGTCAGGCACCATTCCTGATCGAGCACTGGAGCGGATGGAGCAGTGGCTCGGACACAGCAGAACAGAATCAGGCTCCGGCGACGCAGAGACTCCGATCAAACAGTCGCCTGATCTGGTTTCAGGTGAAAAGCCCTCGTTAGGGCTGCAGGTCCTGCCCACCGAACAGGTGGTGCTGATGCTCGGCCAGGCCGCTCTGCCCCATGGTCACCCTGATGATCTGGCACTGAGGCTGCTGCAGGCACACCTGGGATCGGGAATGTCAAGCCTGTTGTTCCGCCGTCTTCGAGAGGAGCATGGCGTCGCTTACGACGTGGGTGTCCATCACCCGGCACGCGCTGGGGCGGCACCCTTCGTGATGCATGCCTCGACCGGGGTGGAGAGGGCGGAACTTTCGCTTGAGCTCCTGATCGACAGCTGGAGCGAACTGGTGGAGGACAATATTTCCGAGGTTGATCTCAAACTGGCCAAAGCCAAGTTCAGGGGGCAGCTGGCTCATGGCTCCCAGACCACTGGTCAGAGGGCTGAGAGACGGGCGCAACTGCGTGGCCTGAATCTGCCTGATGTTCATGACCAGAGCTGCCTGAATCAGCTGGATCAACTGCGGGCCAGTGATTTGCATGATGCGGCACGCCGCCATCTGCACAGTCCACAACTCAGTTTGTGCGGTCCCGAGGCAACCCTGGAATCGCTGGAGAAGCAATGGAGCCGGAGCACTTTCGCTGCGGTGGCAGCACCTTGATCAGTCCGGTGAATCTTCAGAAACATGCTTCTGCGATGCAGCATCGGAGTTCGAGAAGGCATCCGAATCAGATGGAGCGTTTTGATTCGAGGCATTGTTCCGATCGTCGTTCACAAGGGTGAGCTGCTCGATCGAGAGCAGAAATGTGCCTCTGGCAAAGCGCACAGCCACCGTTTTCGCCGGCTGAAGTGCCGTGACCCGGCCGATCTCACCATGGGCCACAAGATCGGGAGGTCTGAGCATCGGCATCGGATCAGCTGTCTTCAGAAAGTTCTGAGGGCGCACGAGTCGCACCTGGTCACCAATGGAAACGGACATCTCGGCTGGGCAATACATCTCTCTTACAGCAGGATGGTGCGAGCTGACGATTGCCCGTGCGGGCTCTGGCCACCTGGAGCGGCGCTCTCGCCGGATTGCTTCTGATCCTCGTCGGGAGCCTGATTCCGACTGCCCTGCTTCTGCCTCTGCCTGAGTTTCCACCGGCCGTGCTGGGTCTGCCAAGCACCTGGCAGGTTCCAGCACTGCTTGTCTGTGCCCTCGTCGCAGGTCCGCGCGCAGGCGTGATCGCTTCAGTGGCTTATCTGACCATCGGCCTGGTGGACCTGCCTGTGTTCCACGGAGGTGGTGGTTTTTCCTACGTGCTGAATCCCGGGTTCGGATATCTGGCTGGATTCGTCCCAGCCGCCTGGCTGACCGGTCGACTGGCCCAGCAGAGCGGAATGAACGACGTTGTCAGACTGACTCTCGCAGCCACAGCCGGTCTGCTGACCATCCAGGTCTGCGGTCTGCTCAACCTTGTTCTCGGTGCTGCCCTGAATCGCTGGAATGAACCTCTGATTGAACTTGTCTTCAGCTACAGCCTCGGCCCACTGGCCGCACAGCTGGCTCTGTGTTGCTCAGCTGGACTGATCGCACGCGTCACCCGGCGTGTGCTCTGGGTGGAATGAGCCGGAAGCAAGCCGATAGTTCTCGTCCTGTCCTCACCATGAGGCGCGGCATTGTGGTCGCTCTGAGCGTGTTCATGGTGGTGCTTGATCAACTCAGCAAGCACTGGGCCAGAAACACACTCGTGCAAGGAGAGGCGATTCCCTTTGTTCCCGGATTGCTGCAGCTGACCCTGGTGCGCAACACCGGTGCTGCTTTCAGTCTGTTCAGAGACTCCTCAACACTTCTGGGAGGTCTAAGCCTCGTTGTAGCCATCGGTGTCAGTGTCTGGGTCTGGCGGGAGCCCCGGAGAGGCCTCTGGATGGGACTGGCCCTCGGCTTTTTGCTCGGAGGCACGATCGGCAACGGCATCGACCGCTGGCGGCTCGGTCATGTGACCGACTTTCTTGAACTCGTGCCGATCCAGTTCCCGATCTTCAACTGGGCGGATGTCGCCATCAATCTGGCAGTGCTCTGCTTCGTCATTGACGCCTTCGGCAACCGACATGAGCAGAGCGAAGGCTGATCAACAGGGACTGGCCCTGCTGAGGATTCATCAGCAGGATTGTTCCGAGCGCGTTGTGGCTCTTCACGGCGAGGGCTATCGGATTGGTCGCGACGCGGACATGGAGATCCGCATCAACCATCCAGCTGTCAGCAGGCACCATGGGCTTCTGCAGAAGCAAGGACGCCGCTGGATCCTCAAGGATCAAGGCTCCACCAACGGTCTGTGGTGGCGAGGACGTCGCGTGCAACAGCTGGAGCTGCAGGACGGCGATCGGATCAGCTTTTCCCCAAGCCAGGATCCGGATAACCCCTGGATTGACTTTGAGCACCCTGCCCATCGAAGGCATCAGCGAATCAAGCGCAGCACAGGGGTCGGCATTCTGTGCCTGATTGGCGCCGCAGGACTTGTGCTGGGTGTGGCCGCCTTCACAGTGCCGGTGCGTGGACGACTTGCCAGCGTTCGTGGTCCTCTTGCCATCTACGACGGCAATAACAAACCGCTCAACTCGGTCGATTCAAGTCGACACATGGAACTGAGCAGCGTCGCAGCGTTTTCGCCGTTGTTGATCGATGCCTTGCTCAGCAGCGAGGACAACCGTTTCTGGTGGCATCCAGGAGTTGATCCAGTCGGCACCGTGCGGGCGTTCGCCGCCAACCTCACCGGAGGAAGGGTTCTTGAAGGTGGCAGCAGCCTCACCCAGCAACTGGCCCGAAGTCTCTACCCCAACCTCGTTGGTGAAGGCGACACTCTGGGACGGAAATGGCGCGAGCTGCTGGTGGCGCTGCAGCTTGAAAACCGTTTCAGCAAGAGGCAGCTGCTGCTGAGCTATCTCAACAGGGTCTACCTCGGGGTGGGATGGGGTTTCGAAGACGCTGCTCAGACTTTCTTTGACCAGTCGGCGGCGGATCTGAGTGTTGAACAGGCCGCTCTGCTCGTGGGGCTGTTGCCGTCACCCAACGGTCACGACCCCTGCCGGCATCCCCAGCGGGCCCTTGAAGCCCGCAACCGTGTGATCAACAAGATGGCCGATTCCGGTCGGCTTTCACTCGATGCCGCTCGTCTGGCGAGACGCCAACCCATCCAGTTGGCTCCAAGCGCCTGCAGCCGGACCGCTCTGACCCGATCAGCCCCCTTTTACACCGATCAGGTGCGCAGGGACCTCACAGCACTGGTGGGTCCGGAGGTGGCCGCAGAAGGCAATTTCCTGATCGAAACTCATCTTGATCCGGTGCTGCAGGCCGTGGTGGAACGACAACTGCGCAGTTTGATCGGCAACGCCGCTGGTCTGGGTGTGAGCGAAGGAGCAGCGGTGGTGATCGACAGCCGCAGTGGTGGCGTGCTGGCGATCGCCGGTGGACGTGACTACCGCTTCAGTCAGTTCAACCGTGCCTCCATGGCCCTGAGACAGCCTGGAAGCACCTTCAAGCTGATGACTTATCTGGCTGCTTTGGAGAAGGGAATCAAACCCAACGAAACCATTGACTGCAGTTCACTGAGCTGGAGAGGCCAGCGATTTGAAAGCAGCTGCAGGGGCCGTCTCAGCCTGACGAGCGCCTTTGCCTCCAGCAGCAACACCGCGGCTCTGCGGCTGGCGCAACGCGTGGGGCTTGAACAGGTCGTGCGCCAGGCCAGAGCCCTCGGCATCACCACACCGCTGGATCCGGTTCCCGGTCTGGCACTCGGTCAGAGCGAAGTGCGCCTGATCGAACTGACCGGCGCCTACGCAGCCGTGCTCAACAAAGGGGAATGGAAGCCGCCCAACACGATTCGTCGACTGCTCGATGCGGAAACGTGTCGCGACGACAGGCTGCGTGGCTGCGGAAGTCTTGCCGGCGACGATCAGCGTGGCGTGAACCCCGGGCGTCAGGCTGTGCGCAGCGAAAGCGCGGTCCAGATGCAGAGCTTGTTGCGCGCTGTGGTGCGCGGCGGAACCGGCGCAGCTGCATCCCTCGGAGGCAAGGAGGGAGGAAAGACGGGAACCACGAATGATGGAAGAGATCTGCTGTTTGTGGGCTATGAGCCATCTCGGCACTGGGTGCTGGGCATCTGGCTCGGCAACGACGACAACAGTCCTTCCTCCAGCTCCAGTGCCCTTGCGGCTTCCCTCTGGGCTGACATCATCCGCGCGGCGGGACGTGGAGGACTCAACGGAGGATGAAGGGGTCGACACGCTGGATCCTGTTTGGTGTCGTTGGGCTGGTCGCCCTCATGGTGATTGGCCTGGTGTTGCAGGGGATTCGTAACCTGCTCTGGGATCTGAGTTACTGGCTGCCGCCCTGGATGGTCGGCCCCGTGCTGCTGATCGGAACAATCCTGCTTGCGGCGGTCGTGATTCAGGTCGGCCTGCCATGGCTGCGTCAGTGGCGAACACAGCGCCACCGTCAGGACGCGTCATCGACCCAAAACAGGCCGGCACCGACGAGCAGCAGAGATGCAGCCGAACAGAGCCTGTCCAGCGTGGATCGCCTGCTGGAACGCTTGCAGGACGACGTGGCACGTCAATCTCTTCTGCAGGAACGGCAACGGGTCGCCAGAGAACTGGAACGCGGTGATCTTGTGCTTGTGGTCTTCGGCACCGGCTCCAGCGGGAAAACCTCTCTGATCCGTGCCCTGCTCAAGGAGATCGTCGGCGATGTGGGTGCCGCCATGGGCTCCACCAGCGAAAGCCGCAGTTACCGACTCCGACTCAAAGGTCTCAAGCGCGGGGTGCTGCTCGTGGATACCCCTGGAATCCTGGAAGCGGGACAGGAGGGGAGGGGACGTGAGCAAGAGGCACGACGCCAAGCCAGCAGAGCGGATCTGATGATCGTGGTGGTGGATGGCGATCTGCGCAAAAGCGAACTGGACGTGGTTCAGAGCCTTTCTGGACTGGGCAAACGACTCGTGCTGGTGCTCAACAAATGCGATCTGCGAGGTGAAGAGGAGGAATGCAGATTGCTTCAGCTGTTGCGACAACGCTGCGGTGAATGGTTGCAACCCGAGGATGTCATTCCCGCCAGTGCACGCCCCCAGTCACTGCCACGCCCGGGTAAGCATCCCGTTCAGCCACCGGCTGAAATCGGCCTTCTGGTCACACGGCTGGCCGCCGTGCTCCATGCCGATGGAGAGGAACTGCTGGCAGACAACATCCTCCTGCAATGCAGAGATCTTGGCTCCGCCGGTCGGGATCTGCTCGACCGGCAGCGCACTGAAGAAGCCAGCAGAATCATCGATCGCTACACATGGGTCAGTGCCGGTGTCGTCGCCGCAACGCCACTGCCCGGTATCGATTTACTGGGCACAGCAGCGGTGAATGCCCAGATGGTGATGGAGGTGGGGGCGGTCTACGGCATCCAGTTGACCCGAACCAGAGCCCAGGAGCTGGCGATTTCTGTGGGCAGGACCCTGGCCGGCCTAGGCCTGGTCAAGGGAGGAGTGGCTCTGATCGGGACCGCGCTGAGTGTGAACCTGCCGACCCTGCTACTCGGTCGGGCGGTGCAGGGTGTGGCCGCCGGCTGGCTGACCAGAATTGCGGGTGACAGTTTCATGACCTATTTCCAGCAGGATCAGGACTGGGGCGACGGTGGAGTGCAGGACGTGGTTCAGCACCACTACGAGCTCAACCGGAGGGATCGCTCCCTACAGGACTTTCTGCAGGCGGCACTGCGGCGGGTGGTGGAGCCCCTCCAGCAGGAGGCCAAGAAACGACTTCCGCCCCGGCCAGGGCCTCGGGCGGGGGAGGACGCATCGGACCGCGGCTATCGAGCACCGTGATCAGCCCGAGATACAACACACCGATCAACACCGACATCGCTCCCGTGACGATGGCAACCCATCGACCTCGCTTGTTCTGAGCTGCAGGCATCACGCCACCTCCCCTGAACAGTCATTCAGATCGGCTGCCAGTTGGTCGATGAGCGCATTGGAGGTGTGGGGGTTACCCAGCACGACTTTGATGCGATGCCGTCCTTGATGAAGGGGTCTGGAGACCATGATCTGCCGATCAAGCAGCCGTTGTCGCAGAGCCGCTGACCATTGATCGCAACGCATCGGATCCGCTCCAAGCGGAGCACAGGCAAGCAGATGCAGGGGGCCTGATGTGATCTCCAGAGCAGACGGATCAAGACCCTTTTCCAGTCGCTGACGCCTCAGCAAAGCCTTCTCCAGCACAGCGTTGATCCCCTGATCACCCAGTTGGCGCAACCCGAGCCAGAGCTTGAGGATCTCAGCTGGACGACTCCCCTGGAGGCCCAGTTCCCCGCCATGAGCAACAGCAAAGGAGGGCTCCATATAGGGGAGCCCGGTGTGAAAGGTCTCCTGAAGAGCTGACTGATCACGCACCAGGAGCAACGACGACGTCTTGGCGATTCCGAGCAGCTTCTGAGGGTTCACCGTGATCGAATCGGCCTGGCCCAGGCCAGCCATCAGGTGCGAGGTGCCGGGACAGAGAGCAAAAACCGCACCGATCGCTCCGTCCACATGGAGCCAGAGGCCCTTATCCCTGCAGAACTGAGCCAGAGCTGGAATGGGGTCGATCGCTCCTCGCACCGTCGTGCCCGCTGTCGCGACCACAGCGATGCAGGGCCTGTTTTGCCGCGTCAGCTCCTGAAGATTCTCCTGGAGATTCGCAAGAAGCATGCATCCCTGAGAATCAACGCGCACGCGTCGTATGCCATCGGGCCTGAGCCCCATGACTCTGGCCGCCTTCCCCAGTGAGACATGGGCGTCATCACTGATCAGAATCACCGCACCGGGATCATGATCCAGGCCCATCCGATGTCGGGCGGTCACCAGGGCTGTGAGGTTGCTGAGGGAGCCACCGCTCGCCGCAACACCACCGGAGCCATCGGGCAATTCAAAGCGGGCAGCGAACCAGCTGCAGAGCTGACGCTCCAGTTGACTGAGACTCGGTGACAGTTCCTCAGCCAGCAGATTGTTGTTGAGTCCGGCACAGATCAGTTCGGCAGCGATCGAGGCTGTGTTCGGAGGTGGATCCAGATGGGCGAGGGCGCCTGGATGGTTGGGTTGATAAGAACCATCCATCAACTGCTGAAGATCATCCAGAAGCCGGTCCGCACCCACACCCTGCGTCTCTGGGAAGGCGTCGGGGAGCAACCGCAGAGCTGGCAGCGGCGAACGTTTGGAGGCTGACCCGAGCCATTCACACAAGCGAGCGCTGGCATCCTCTAGAAAACGCTGCAACTGGGGATCAAGTGCCTCTGACGAGGCAAATACGGACAGTTCCGTCGCAGTCGCTGGCGCCGATGAAGTCCTGGAGGATCCGAACAAGGAGGGAGCGGAAGGAACAGTCATTCTCACCTGCGGTGGCACATTGGACGCCTCTGCACGATTGGGGCGAGCGTGCGACAGACACCGGTCGAGCTGGATAACGCAGAGATCCATGCCTGGATGCAACGCCTGCTTCAGCGTGCTGAGCGCCTCGGTGAGTCGGGAGAAATCCCTGTCAGCGCAGTGATTCTGGATGCGGATGGACGATGCATCGGCCACGGCAGCAACCGACGCGAGTTCGCTTCAGATCCACTGGGTCATGCTGAACTCGTGGCTCTGCGCCAGGCATCCTTGATCCTCGGTGACTGGAGACTGAATCAGTGCACACTGATCGTGACACTGGAACCCTGTCCGATGTGCGCAGGGGCTCTGGTGCAGGCCCGCGTTGGTCAGGTGATCTATGGGGCGCACGATCCCAAACGCGGTGGCCTGGGAAGCACGATTGACCTGTCGAAGCACCCCAGCGCACACCATCACATGCAGGTGAAGGGGGGCGTAATGGAGCTCGAAGCGTCAGCTCTGCTGGGGCGGTGGTTCAGGCAGCGACGGCTGCGTTCTGGCGGAAACGCGGCAGCTCCGTCTCAAAGAGATTGAGCAGACGGTCGACATTGTCAGGGGTGGAGTTGTAACCCATCAGGCCGATCCGCCAGATCTTGCCGGCGAGCACACCCAGACCCCCGCCGACTTCGATGCCATGGGTGTTGAGGAGATAGGTGGAGAAGGCCTTGCCATCCACATCCGCTGGAATGCGAACCGTGGTGAGAGTCGGCAAACGCAACTCCTCGGGCACATGCAATTCCAGGCCGAGCGACTCAAGGCCGGTCCAGAGAGCTTCCGCGTTGCTGCGATGGCGGGCCCAGGCGTTTTCAAGACCTTCCTCGGCAAGAAGACGCAGCGCTTCGCGCATCCCGAAGTTCATGTTCACAGGAGCTGTGTGGTGATAAACACGGTCACTGCCCCAGTACTGGTTCAGCAATGAGACATCCAAGTACCAGTTCGGAACCTTGTCTTTGCGGGCAGCCAGCTTGGCTTCAGCACGGGAACCCATTGTGAACGGACCGAGGCCTGGAGGGCAGCTGAGTCCTTTCTGGCTGCAGCTGTAGGCCAGATCCACCTTCCAGGCATCCAGGTACAGAGGCACTCCTCCCAGTGAGGTCACTGTGTCAAGCAGAAGCAGGCAGTCATGCTCGCGGCAGAGATCACCCACACCCTCCATCGGCTGGCAGATGCCGGTGGACGTTTCGGCATGAACCATCGCCAGGATCGTTGGCTTGTATTTCTTGATGCCTGACTCGATTTCATCAAGGGTGAAAGCCTCACCCCAGGGCTTCTCAATCACCTGAACGTTGGCTCGGTAACGCCCGGCCATATCCATCAGGCGATTGCCGAAGTACCCCTTCACCGCCACCAGAACAGTGTCTCCCGGTTCAACAGTGTTGGCGAGAGTGGCTTCCATTGCGGAGCTGCCCGTAGCGCTCATCGGCAGCGTCAGGCGGTTGTCGGTCTGCCAGGCGTACCGGAGCAGCTCCTGCACCTCGCCCATGAGTTCCACATAAAGCGGATCCAGATGACCGATCGGTGTGCGTGCGAGAGCCTGGAGAACCGTGGGATGCGCGTTGGAGGGGCCTGGACCCAGCAACAGACGATCGGGTGTGTCAATCGGACCGATGGAGGATCGATGGCACGGGTCAACCGAAAGGTGAGGGTGTGTCATCGGTGAAGCCCGTACCGAAAATTAATGGCGATCAGCTTACGCATCAATAGAGCAAAAATTGGACTTGCACGGACACTCCGACGCCGCTTGAAATGATTCGGAGATTTTCAATCAGCGCTGACGCACGTCGCTGGCGGACAGACCGGAGGCCATGTGCTCGAAAGGCTGGCGCACGATGACGCAGTGATCCTGACTTACGCCCTCGTTGAAAAGCCGTTCACAGAGAACGTCAGCCAGCAGCACCATGCTTCTGACGGTGGGGCCGGTTGGAACACCGAGGCTCTTGTACGTGTCATCCAGTCCATTCAGCACCCGCTCGTTGAGGATGGTGCTGTCTCCGGCGATCAGGGAATAGCTGGCGTAGCGAAGGAAATAATCCATGTCCCTGAGACAGGCAGCCAGTCGGCGTGTCGTGTAGGCGTTACCACCGGGGAGCAGAAGTTCTGGATCCGCTTGAAACAGTCTTTGACTGGCTTCACGAACCAGTTCAGAGGCTTCACGGTTGATGATCTCCACCGCCATGACACGAACCTCCGCCTCTTGGAGGTAGTTCTCGATGCGATCGATCGCTGAACGATCGAGGTAGCGACCCAGCTGGTCGTACTGACCGATCACTCCGGTGATGGCATCGCGCATGCAAGCCTTGTCCACTTTGGTTGGAAGGTAACACCGACAACGCGTTGAAACCGGCTCCAGCAAAGGCGATCACAGCAATCTGACAGAAACGGTTACCTAGAGGCTGCACAGGGGCCACAAAAGAGACGGAAGGCAAAAAGGTGCCCGTTGATACAAAACAGCTGCGGATCGATATCTACGGTCGACGCGATTTACGGGATTCACTCCCAGCCATGGCCAAAACCGCGCAGGACGTGCTTCGTCAGATCAAGGATGAAGGGATCGAGCTGATCGACCTCAAGTTCACGGACCTGCACGGCAAGTGGCAGCACCTCACTGTCTGCCAGGACCTCATTGAACCTGAATCCTTCACGGAGGGACTGGCTTTCGATGGTTCATCCATCCGCGGATGGAAGGCGATCAATGCCTCAGACATGGCCATGGTGCCCGATCCTGCAACGGCCTGGATCGACCCCTTTTACAGGCACAAAACCCTGAGCATGATCTGCTCGATTCAGGATCCCCGCACAGGCGACCCCTACGACCGCTGTCCCAGGGCTCTTGCTCAGAAGGCACTGGCTTACCTGGCTAGCACGGGGCTTGCCGACACGGCGTTTTTCGGCCCGGAACCGGAATTTTTCCTGTTCGATGATGTGCGGTACAACTCCGCGGAAGGAGGCTCGTTCTACAGCGTTGACACCATCGAAGCCGGCTGGAACACAGGCCGGATCGAGGAAGGCGGCAACCTTGCCTACAAGATTCAGGAGAAGGAAGGGTATTTCCCCGTCGCCCCGAACGACACCGCCCAGGACATCCGCTCGGAAATGCTGCTGATGATGGCGCAGCTGGGCATCCCCATCGAGAAACATCACCACGAGGTTGCTGGTGCCGGTCAGCACGAGCTGGGCATGAAATTTGCCGAACTGATTGAGGCCGCTGACAACGTGATGACGTACAAGTACATCGTGCGCAACGTTGCCAAGAAGTACGGCAAGACAGCCACCTTCATGCCGAAGCCGGTCTTCAATGACAACGGATCGGGCATGCACGTCCACCAGAGTCTTTGGAAATCCGGTCAGCCCCTCTTCTTTGGGGAAGGGACCTACGCGAACCTCTCTCAGACCGCTCGTTGGTACATCGGCGGCATCCTCAAGCATGCGCCGTCATTCCTGGCTTTCACCAACCCCACCACCAACAGTTACAAGCGACTGGTTCCAGGTTTCGAAGCACCGGTGAATCTGGTGTATTCCGAAGGAAACCGCTCCGCAGCCGTGCGTATTCCTCTCACCGGCCCGAGCCCTAAAGCGAAGCGGCTTGAATTCCGCTCAGGTGATGCACTGGCCAATCCCTACCTTGCCTTCAGCGCAATGATGATGGCCGGCATTGACGGCATCAAGAACCAGATCGACCCCGGCGATGGAGTGGACGTTGACCTGTTCGAACTGGCCGCGGATGAACTGAAGAAAATCGCCACCGTGCCGGCTTCCCTCAACGGAGCACTGGAGGCTCTCAACGCCGATCACCATTACCTGCTGGAAGGCGGTGTCTTCAGCAAGGACTTCATCGACAACTGGATCGACCTGAAATACGAGGAAGTGCAGCAGCTTCGTCAGCGTCCCCATCCCCACGAGTTCGTGATGTACTACGACGCCTGATTGTTCAGGAGTTCGATGCTCCAATGCTTTCAAAGGAGCTTCGGCTCCTTTTTTTGTGCCCCTGGTGCATCACCTCAAGGCCTGCGGCACTTCAGCCGTGCCTCAACTGAACCAGGGCACTGTCGTGCAGTTGCTTGGCATGCAGTCGCCGGCGAGCACAAACCTGTTGCTGCGCAAAAGCGCTGCGTTGATCAAGGCGATCAGGATGACCCTCAACCTGGGCATGCGCAGCCTGCTTTCTGAGCACATCGTGAGCATGGCTCTCGGCCCATGCCAGATATTCAGCCGCCGCTCTCTGCCTGCGCTCCAGCACATTGCCCGAATACGACGCCATGGTTCCGGCGGTGGTGATCTCAACGGCCATCGAGAGCTCCTGATTACCTGGGTTAATTCTGTAGCAACGGCTACCGTTTTAAAGGTAGCTTCACATAACTTTCCCGATCAATGCGATCGATGTCCACAGCAGGGGGCGCGATCGATTGGAATGAGCCAGCTTGGATCTCAATCCTTTTCATGGCGCCCAGTTTCACTGAAATCGCTTATCGGACCATGCAACAGGGCCGCAGCCTCGCCGGCCTCGTACACAAGGAACTGAGCACCAAGGTGATGGAAGTGATGGCGCCTGATGTTGTGCCCAAAACGCTGCCTGTTCCCAGCGAAATGATGGACGCCCTGCGCCAGTCGCTGGATGCGCTGCACGAACGCGATTGGCAGGACTCTGAATCCGGCGTTTACCCACAATCTCTGCTGTTTGATATCCCCTGGCTGGAATGGGCTGAACGTTATCCACGTGTTTGGCTGGACCTTCCCTCCAACTGGGCCAGAAGGCGTGCAAGGGATGTCAAGGACATTCCTGAACAGGCCAATCGCGATCTCTATCCGGATTACTACCTCCAGAATTTTCACCATCAAACTGATGGTTATCTCAGCGATCACTCCGCCGAGCTGTACGACCTTCAGGTCGACATCCTCTTCAACGGAGCTGCAGATGCAATGCGCCGCCGAGTTCTGCCTTCCCTGAGAAAGGGCCTGAACAGATTTGCAGACCGTCCACAGGGAAGCCTGCGTATTCTTGATGTGGCCACCGGAACGGGCAGGACGCTGCACCAGATCCGAGCCGTACTGCCAGAGGCCACACTCGTGGGAGTGGATCTTTCCGAGGCCTATCTGCGCCAGGCCAATCGGTGGTTGAACCAATCCAACAAACCGCTCGTGCAGCTGGTTCAGGGAAATGCCGAACGGATGCCCTTTGACGACGCCGGCTTCCAGGCGATCACCTGCGTGTTTCTGTTTCATGAACTGCCTGCTGAGGCTCGGCAAGCCGTGCTGCAGGACTGTTACCGCCTGCTCGAACCAGGAGGCGTTCTGGTTTTGGCGGATTCAGTGCAGCTGAAGGATTCGCCCCAGTTCGATGTTGCCTTGGACAATTTCAGGCGCGTGTTTCACGAGCCTTACTACCGCAATTTCATCAGTGATGACATTGACCAGCGTCTCGAAGATGCTGGCTTCAGTGATGTATACGCCGAATCTCATTTCATGACCAGGGTGTGGACAGCCATCAAAAATTAGATCTCTCAACACAGTGATTCCCTGACATAGATGCTTGCAACGGCCGGGCAACCCCATATGGTGCAGGCACTCAGGGACTCCGTCCATGTCGAATCCTTTTCGGATCCGCTGGTTGCGGGGATGGACCTTTCAGATCGTGTTCATGGAAGGCAAAGTGCAGGTTGAAGCGCACGGATTTGGGATCTGCCTGCGAACGGCGCTGAATTCCGGCGAAAGTCCGACAGCTGCCGCTGACCGTCTTGTGCTTGCCGAAGACCGCCGCCGGCGAGCCCTTTACCAGGCCTGGATCAAAGGTCAGAACCTTCCCTCTCCTTCCGAAGGTCAGTTTCAGCCGGAAGACCGTCTCCAGGATGCACCGGATTCGCTGGTGGTGGTCGACAGCCCTGCAGTGGCGGCCTGATTCAGCGGGCCAGCCACCAGCCGAGCAGGAGAGCCGGACCACCCCAGCGAAGGGCTCTCCAGAACCGCTGACCCCGTTCAGGTGTGATCAGCCAGTTGAGAGCTTCAGGATCCGCTTCCAAAAGCTGACGAAGCAGGCGGCGCTGCTGAACGCGTCGAAGCGAGCGACGATCCTGCCCCTCCCAGGATCTGGGCTGATAACGAAGGAGAGAACGCAGTCCATGCAAACCTCCTCGACTGCGAAGCTGCCTGTTCACCACCACCAGCAATCACACGGGTCAGGATAGGGAGACCCAGCTGATTCAACGCCAACGTGTCCGCGAAGAAATGGCCAGAACAGGCGATTGAGCAGGTTTTGACTCTGCATCAGAACCTCAGCATCAGTGATCGTGACTGGCACAGACTCAAATCCGATCCGGATCGACGCGGCGCCGAGCTTCTGGCGGCGGCGCTGGCGCAGTTGATTCAGAACGGACGCAATGATGATGTGGAAGCGCTGACCCAGCAGGCCCTCGGCTGGATCAGAGGAGAGCTCAAGGACCCCGGCTGTCCACATCACTGAAAGGTCTCAATCGGCATCAAGGCCGGCGACAGGCCAGCTGCACCCTGTTGCCGCGGCGGCTCCAGCGAATGTCATCGAAACACTGATGCATCAGAAACAGGCCTCGCCCTTGATTGGCATCAACCTGATCAGGCAGACATCCCTGTCGTGCATCCCTTGACAGACCGCAGCCCTCATCCTGGATCTGCCAGATCAACCAGTTCGGTGTGAGGATACGGCGGATTCGTAGACATTTCCGAGGGTCTCCGGCGTTGCCGTGACGCACGGCATTGACCAGTGCTTCCTGAAGACCCAGTTGCAGACGACAGGACGTCTCGTTGCAGTCAACAGGCTCCAGCAACAGCTCCATCAGGGGACTGAGCTGTAACGTTGACGGAAGGATGAAATCAGCCCACCGGAACGAAGGTAGAAATCCGCTGAACATCAGCACTGTTTCATCCTTTTCGACCTTACCGGCCTGCAGACGTTCTGCCAGAGGAACTAACAGGTTTCAGGACCTGCTCGCCAGTCCGGGATGCTGGAGAAGAGCGTCCATCAGACGGACTCCCCTCAGTTGGTTCACCAACGGCATGTGCCCCTCAGGCGCATCCATGCTCCACTGGAAACTTCCGGGATAACGGGTCCAGACACCATCTTTTTTCCAGCCGATCCTTGGCCAGAGCCTGTCGTAACGGCCGCCGAGTGCACTGAGCAATCGAGCTTGAACTGTGAATCCGAAGCGTCCCTGGGAGTAGGCGATCCAGAGCCTGTCGATGGTGGTCAGATCCAGGGCTTCCATGGGGGGGACTTCGCTGAAATACACATATCCCCGTTGCACCGCCTGGTCACCAGCCAGTTGTCTCAGGGCGCAACTGGTGAGGCGATCAGCCTCCTCGAATTCCTCCCGGAGTAATGCAAGCTGGAGATCCGCATAATCGATTCCGCAGGACGATGGCATCTGGAACCAACCGCCACTGACGCCTGGGATGGTTTCAAGAGCTTCGGGATGGTGGCGCTGGAGGATCTGCAGAATCCAGCCCGCACCCCAGTCATCCCCCTCCGGTGAGTAAGCCTGCAGGGCAGAACCGGCCTGAGCTGAAAGTTGTTCTGCAACCTGTTCAAGCAATGAAGCAGTGGAACGCTTCTGCCGGGCTGATCCCGAAACCAGTCGATCCAGCAGCTGATCAATGCCGAGTTGTTTGGTGGGAGGTCGTCCGGAAAGCATGGTGAATTGCCGGCACAGACTTGCTCAGCATTGGCCCACTATGTCAGGCATGGGCAACAGCACCTTGACCGGTCTCGAAAGCTTCCGCACTGCGAAAGGGACCATTGTGGATGTGAGAACAGCTTCCGAATACGCTCAGGGGCACTGGCCAGGGGCTGTGAACATCCCCCTGTTCACCGATGAGCAGCGTCATCAGGTGGGCCTGAACTACAAGCAGGAAGGTCGGCTTAAAGCAATCCAACTCGGATTGAAGCTCTGTGGTCCCGCACTGGCCGACTTGTCCGTTGCACTGTCGACCGCAGCCGCTGGGCCGGCAAATCCTCTGAGGATCTACTGCTGGCGAGGGGGTATGCGATCGAACAGCATGGGCTGGCTGGCTGGCCTGAGCGATCACCCCGTGATGGTGCTGGAGGGGGGGTACAAAACCTATCGCCGATGGGTTCTGGATCTCTTTGACCAGCCCTGGCCGTTGCGGGTGCTCGGCGGCAGAACAGGCACTGGCAAAACAGACCTGCTTCAGGAACTCCACCAACAGGGTGTCGGCGTGATCGATCTTGAGGGTCTCGCCAGTCACCGCGGAAGCAGTTTCGGCAATCTGGGGCTGCCGCCGCAACCGACCAGCGAGCACTATGAAAACAGGCTGGCGGAATGCCTGGAAGCTTTGCGCCAGCAGGGAGTACAGGGGATCTGGGTGGAAGCTGAAAGCATCCAGGTGGGCCGCTGCAGGATCCCCAAAGGATTCTTTGATCAGATGCAGAGGTCTCCGGTTCTGGAAATCCAGCGCAGTGACAGGGAACGGGTGGAGCGACTCGTCGAGGTCTATTCCTGTCATGAGCAGGCCGAACTGCGGGAAGCCACCGAACGGATTCAGAAACGGCTTGGCCCTCAACGCACCCGGCAGGCGCTGGAAGCCATTGATTCCAAAAACTGGGCTGCTGCCTGTGAAGCGATGCTCGACTACTACGACAGCTGCTACGACAGGGAGCTTGCGCGTTCACCGGCGAGGGACTCGGTGAATCTCGAAGGACTCGACAGCAGGCAGGCCGCCAGACTGCTTCTGGAACAGGGGCACGTCATCCCTGGGATCTCCAACTAAGATCCACAACTCAAAGCGGATGAACCATGGCAGAAGGTGACAAGGCGGCGATTCAGTTCTTCCGTGGCACTGACGAGCCGGTTGTTCCCGACATCCGCATGACCCGCAGCCGAGACGGTCGCACCGGACAGGCCAAGTTTGTTTTCGAAGAACCGCAGGCACTCGCACCCGAAACGATGGAAGCGATCGCCGGCATGTGGATGGTGGACGAAGAGGGTGAAATGGTCACCCGTGAAGTGAATGGACGGTTCGTGAACGGCAAGCCTTTCGCTCTGGAAGCGACTTACACGTGGAAGAGCGAGGCGGATTTCGAACGCTTCATGCGTTTTGCGCAACGTTATGCGGATGCGAACGGCATGGGTTATTCGCAGAACTCCGGCGACAATGATTCCAGCGAGGAAGGAAGCGACGGTTGAAATTTCAGCACTGGCTCGGACTTGCGGCGTTGCTGACATCCGGGCTGTTGCTCTGGAGTCTCCGTGAGGTTCTGATCCATTTCTTCGCCGCAGTGGTGCTCGCCATGGCGATCTGCACCCTTGTGGGAGCCGTGCGCAGCCGATGGGCCATTCAGAGACCGCTGGCGCTGATCATCTGCCTTCTCGGTCTGGGGTTGGTCGTGATGACTGCCGTGGCAGTGATCATTCCACCGTTTTTCAGTGAGTTTCAACAGCTGCTGCAGGAGCTGCCTGCTGCGGCCCGCGAGCTTCAGCAACTGGTGATGGGGTGGATCAACCAGGCCTCGTCGCTGGTCTACGGAGCAGGCGGTTCAGCTGAAGAGGGTTCTCAGTTCGCACCGGGCGATCTTTCATCGATCCCGAACAGCACTGCCCTGGCGTCCGGAGTGAGTGGTGGCATCAAGGGATTACTGGGTCTCGCTAGCAATCTCGGCAGCGGACTCGTCCAGCTGGTGTTCGTGTTCGCTGTGGCCCTGATGGTGTCGATTCAGCCCGACTCCTATCGAAACGTTGGGCTTCAGTTGGTGCCCTCTTTCTACAGAAGGCGTGCCCGAACCATTCTTCTTCAGTGTGGGGAAGCACTCAGCAGCTGGATGATCGGCGTGCTGATCAGCTCGCTGTGCGTGGGTTTGCTTGCGGGAATCGGCCTCTCCCTGCTGGGAGTGAAACTGGTGATGGCCAATGCCCTGCTGGCTGGATTACTCAACGTCATTCCCAATGTGGGGCCCACCCTCAGCACCGTATTCCCCATGGCGGTGGCTTTGCTTGACGCACCCTGGAAAGCGGTTGCCGTTCTGGGTCTCTACGTGGTGATCCAGCACTTTGAGAGCTATGTGATCACACCCTCAGTGATGCAGCACCAGGTCAACCTGTTGCCAGGCCTCACACTCACTGCCCAGTTCATCTTCACTGTGATGTTTGGACCGCTGGGTCTGTTGATGGCACTTCCTCTGGCCGTGGTGATTCAGGTGCTGATCAGGGAGATCGTGATCCACGACGTCTTGGATCCCTGGAAGAAGCGTCGCGCTCCCGCATGAACCCAAGCAACCTGCTGGCAGCTCTCACCCTTGTGGTGCTGGCTCTGCTGACCTGGCAGCTGCGCTGGGTGCTGTTGGTCCTGTTCGGTGCGGTGGTCCTGGCCGTGGCGCTTGATGTGCCTGTGCACCATTTGATCGATCGCTACCGATTGCCCCGTCCGATCGCACTGCTGGCGGTGCTGCTGATCGGAATCATCGGAGGACTGCTGGTCATGCAGCTGCTGCTGCCTCAGCTGATCAACCAGTTCGAACAGCTCACAACCCTGTTGCCTGCGCTGTTCAGCCAGGTTCAGGCATTGCTGTTCAATCAGCCATTGCTTGGAGAACTGGCGCGAACTCTGCCCGAACAATTCAGCTGGGAGCGAATCCAACCTTTCGGATTTCAGTTGCTCGGCGTGGCCGGAGGAGCTGCCAACGGCCTGGTTCAGGTGCTGCTGATGAGCCTGCTGGCAGTGCTCCTTGCCCTGGACCCGTCAGCGCACAGAGGCATGGTGGTCGCCGCGACACCGCGACCGGCCCGGGCATCGATGGAGGAACTGCTGGACCAGTGCCGCACCGCCCTGGGCGGCTGGCTGGCCGGCATGACCCTGTCCGCCCTGGCGATGTTTCTCTGCACATGGGCAGGCCTGGCGATTCTGCGCATGCCACTGGCCCTGCTTTCAGCCCTGGTTTGCGGTCTGCTGACTTTCGTTCCGACGATCGGACCGACAGCCGCGACCCTGCTTCCTCTCAGTCTGGCCCTGATGATCTCTCCTGGAGCAATGCTTCAGGTGCTGCTGCTGCGGCTGGCTCTGCAGAACATTGAAGCCTTCGTGCTCACACCGCTGCTGCTCCGGCGAACCGTGAATCTGCTGCCCACGGTGGCACTCACCTCCCAGCTGAGCCTTGGAGCTCTGCTGGGGCTGCCTGGCGTGTTGCTGGCGCTGCCACTTGTTGTGGTGCTTCAGGTAGGGATGGAGCAGGTTGTGGTGAAGAAAATCATGGACCGCTGGAGTTGAAGAAACCTGTCAACCGCCGTACTGCCAGCCGGTGGAGCTCAGCTCCAGTGCATCTCCGTCGCGGTGGAGCACCGCTGTTTTCACCTCACCGATGAACACGGTGTGATCGCCATGGGCGATCTCGCCCACAAGTTGACACTCAACACCGCCCAGTCCATCCTTCAGGATCGGCAGGCCAAGGCATCCAAGCTCGAAGGGAGCAGCCTCAAAACGGCCACCCACAGCGGACTGGGGCTTGAAAAATGTCGCAGCCAGATTCTTCTGGTCGGCGGCGAGCACATTCAGGGAAAAACGACCGGTGCGCTTGATCATGCCGTTGCTTGTGCTGTCGGCACGCACTCCCATCACCACAAGAGGCGGCTCGAATGATCCCTGGGTGACCCAGCTGGCCGTGAATCCGTTCACTTCATCACCTTCGGCGACCCCGCAGATGAACAATCCATGGGGAATTTTCCGCAACAGCGTCTTCTTGGCGTCCAGATCAAGCGACATGGCGGTTCGAGTTCTCGGTTGCAGCAGAATAGGCAGAACCGTGACAGCAGAACGTGTCAGGGCTGCGGACACGAGAACAACACTGCTAGTTTTCGACGGCTTCTGAGCAGGACCCCTGAACAGGCCCTCCACCCTGATCGTGTTTGCAACGGTGGCCGGAAGCGGAGTGTTAGGCCTTTTGATCTACGCAGGCTTCTTCTACACCAATCTGCATCGAACCAGTTCCAGGGTGGAGCCTCAGGAGCTGAGACCCACCTTCCCCACAAAAGCGAAAGCTGAACAGGAAGCCGAACGATGGGTTGAGGACGGTGGCAGTTACGCCGTCATCACCACGCAAAGGGTTCGCAGAACAGTTCCGCTCAGCCGTCAGGAACGTCGCAAACTCGAGCTCTTGGCTGATGAAAAGCGCAGAGCCAGGATTGAGGCCGAGTACGAAGCCTGTCTTGACAAGGCGGCTACAAATCTCGACAAGGAACTCTGTTCCTTTCAGCAGATTCCCTCCAAGGGGGATTCGACTGCAGCGGGTGGAGATGATGTCAGCGATCTTCCCACCACCAAGGTGATTGAAGAGATTCAGAGCCAGACCCGTTTACACCCTCGACGGGCCTGCAACCCTGTGAGCTCTTATCGACGCTTCAACTGCATTGAATTCGATGTTGAAAGGGATGAGGAGATCAACGCTGAGCAACAGAATTCCCTTGAAATCAGTGCTTATCTGCAGTTTCGTTACTGATGCTTCGACGGCGCGGGCCATAGTGCCTCCAGAGAGAAGGTTGCAGCAGCAGAATGACCACAGCGAGCGGGTGATGGCGCACAGCGAAGACCAGGGATGTAAGGGTCAGCTGATCAGCCAGCAGTCGCAGCTCCGTTCGGAGATCGCTCAGGGCAAGAAGCAGTAACAACAGTGGAATCCAGCGCTGAGAGCGCACTGGTGCTGTCGCTGCAGGTTCAGGCACTGGCAGCTGCACCGGACCGGGATGGCCAGATGCTCAGAAGAGAGGGGGCCAGGGCAATGCTGGACCAGCTGCCGATAATCACACCAAGGGCAAGAGCGATGGCGAACCAGTAAAGCGTTGAGCCACCGAACAGGATGAGAGCGATCAGGGGCAGAAGCGTGGTCCCACTGGTGTAGATGGTTCTTGTCAGTGTGGCGGAGACGGCACGGTCAACCTGCGTGGACAGTGGGAGGTCGCCATCCATGCGCTGACGCTCGCGGATCCTGTCGAAAACAACAACGGTGTCGTTCACCGAATATCCGGCGATGGTCAGCAGGGCAACAGCGAACAGACTGTCAACTTCAAGGCCTGTGGCGAGTCCCAGCCAGGCGAAAACACCGCACACGATCACGATGTCGTGAGCCAGTGCCACCAGAGCCAGAAAGGCGTAACGAGTGTCGTAGCGAACGGTGATGTAGAGAGCGATCCCCGTGAAAGCCACAAGAAGTGAAATCAGACTGCTGCGCAGCAGCTGTCCGCCCAGGCTGGGACCGATGGTGTCAACGGCCTGCCCACCAGGCTCAAAAGGTCCGGCGACCGGCTCAAGCGCTTCGATCACAGCCTGACCCTGGGCAGCGGTGAGGGCTGGCATGCGCAGCACGATCGACTGTCCCCCATCGAGCAGCTGAACACGGGCATTTTCCAGCTTGGGCAGTGCTTTTCCCTCCTGATACGGAAGCTCGATCTGCTGAAGCTGAGACTCGACAGTGACGGTGCTGAGCGAATCACAGGCATCAGCGCAGCTGCGCTCCAGCTGGATCTGGGTTCCTCCGGTGAAATCAAGACCTGGTCTCAAAGGAAGACCGATCTGAGGATCAGTCCAGCTGCGTACGATCCCGATCAGGCTCAGGACCAAACAGACAGCGGACACGACCCAGACCTGGCGTCGACGACTGGTCAGGGGAAAGCGCAGAGGTCGCTCATCGGTTGCTGGTGAGGTGGTGACCATGGCTCAGGACGCTGTCGAGGGAAGTTGCCTTGCGGGCAGGAAGTTCGTCGGACGCCGCAAGCCCTGATAGCTCATCAGGAAGCGCAGCAGCGTGCGCGTGCAGGTCAGGGCCGTGAACAGACTCAGCAGAACTCCGATACCGAGCGTTGCCGCGAAGCCTTTCACCAGGCCGGTGCCGAGAAAGAAGAGGGCTGCACAACTGATCAATGTGGTGAGGTGACCGTCAACGATCGAGGAGAACGCCTCGGAGAATCCCGTTTCAATCGAGCGGATCAGAGTGTTGCCGCGCCGGAGTTCGTCCTTGATGCGCTCGAAGATCAGCACATTGGCATCCACAGCCATGCCGATGCTCAGAATGAATCCGGCGATGCCCGGCAGCGTGAGGGTCACGGGAATCAGCGCATAAACAGCAAGGTTGAAGAGGGCATAGAGGCTGAGAGCGATCACCGCCACAGCACCTGCGAGCCGGTAGATGAGCAACATGAAGATGCCGACGAGCACAAGACCTGAAAGGGCGGCGATCAGGCTGCGGCGGACATTCTCCGCTCCGAGAGACGGTCCGATGGTGCGCACCTCCAGGATTTCAACGGGCAGAGGCAATGAACCTCCGCGCAGCTGCACCTCGAGGTCACGGGCATCCTCGGCAGTGAAGTTACCCGAGATTGACGCGGTGCCCCCTGAAATGCCAGCAGCTTTGTACTGGGGCCCGACACTGGCTTCGCTGATGAGCTCACCATCGAGAACGATGCCGAGCAGACGCCCGGTGCCGGCGATCGACTGGGTGAGTTCAGCGAATTTTTCGCCGCCCTCTGCATTGAAATTCAGGGTTACCTCCCAGCCAGAGCCGTTCTGTTGTTGCTGACGACCAGCACTGATCAGTTGCTTGCCAGTGAAGGCTGTTGGCTCGAATCGATTCAGAATTTCCTGATTGGTGCGCGCCAGCAGCTGCTGGAGTTGCTCCGTCTCCGAGGTGGCCGTTCCATCGAGACCGAGTTCCTGCTGGCGTCTCGCAAGTTCTTCCTGCTCCTCGGCATCAAGCTCGGTTTCCTCATCCTCAGTACGCGTGGCCAGCACACTGAGCAGCTGGGCTCTCAGCTGACGCAGGTTCTGGACTTCCTCCTGTGTTTCTGCCTGCTGAGCCCTGAACTCAAGCAATGCGGTACTGCCCAGAACATCAGCAGCGCGGGTCGGATCGGTGACGCCGGGAAGCTGAAGCACCAGCTGGTCATCACCCACGGTCTGCAGAGTGGATTCAGCCACACCCAGACCGTTCACCCGACGATCAAGAACCGCTTTGACCGCCTCCATCTGCTCTGCGCCGATGATGGTGATCTCTCCGGCAGGCTGAACCTCAAGTGTGAGCTGGCTGCCCCCACGCAGATCAAGTCCGAGCTGCAGCGGGAAGCTGGACAGAACTGACGCCGCCGCGATGGCTAGCGCAAGGATGAGGGCGAACCAGCCCTGTTGACGGGCCATCAATCAGAGCCCCTGGCGAACGATGGTCTGTGCCGCTTCGACAATCTGATGCGGCTGAATGATGGTCAGATTCTCGAGATTGCCGTTGTAAGGAGTGGGGATGTCCTGACTGGACAGCCGGATCGGCCGGGCATCGAGCTCATCGAAACAATGCTCGGTGATCAGAGCGATCAGCTCGGCGCCGATGCCACCGGTCTTCATGCACTCTTCCACCACGATCACCTTGTGGGTCTTGCGGATCGAGCGGGCGATCGTCTCCATATCAAAGGGCTTGAGGCTGATCAGATCGATCAGTTCAGCGTTGATGCCATCGGCCTCGAGCTGCTCCACGGCCTTGAGGCAGTGATGACGCATGCGTGAGTAGGTCAGGATCGTGATGTCACCGCCCTCCTTGACCAGATCCGCCTGATCGAGGGCACAGGTGTAGTCGCCGTCCGGGAGCTCCTCCGTGAGGTTGTACAGCAGCACGTGCTCGAAGAACAGAACGGGATTGTTGTCGCGGATGGCGGCCTTCATCAGGCCCTTCGCGTTGGTCGGCGTGCTGCAGGCCACGATCTTGATGCCGGGCACGGCATGGAAATAGGCCTCGAGCCGCTGACTGTGCTCGGCGCCCAGTTGTCGCCCGACACCTCCCGGTCCCCGCACAACCGTGGGGATGGTGAAGTTGCCACCGCTGGTGTAGCGCAGCATCCCCATGTTGTTGGAGATCTGATTGAAGGCCAGCAGCAGGAATCCCATGTTCATCCCCTCCACGATCGGCCTCAGGCCTGTCATCGCCGCACCCACGGCCATGCCTGTGAAGCTGTTCTCGGCAATCGGGGTGTCGAGAACCCGTAATTCGCCGTATTTTTCGTAGAGATCCTTGGTGACTTTGTAGGAGCCGCCGTAATGGCCGACGTCCTCTCCCATCACACAGACATGGGGATCACGGGCCATTTCCTCATCGATGGCTTCGCGAAGTGCGTTGAAGAGAAGCGTCCCTGCCACGGCGTTGCTGCAATCCCGGCCATGCCGGCGTCAGCGGCCAAGCTATCTCAGTCCAGGTGTGTTCAGCCCCCGGCAGCGAAGGTCGCCAGCAGCAGAACAGAGAGAAGCAGCCCAGGTGAAAGCAGCAGCACCAGCTGACCGAGATCGTGGAGGGTCATGTAGCCAGAAGCTCTCAGCTGAGGCTAGGCATCTTCCAGCTTGTCTTTCATGAAAAGACTGCGAAGAAACACCAGGAACAAGCCAATCCCGATGAAGGCAAAGCTGAATGTGGCCAGAAAGCACATGCCGATGAACAGCGTTTTCATGGCAGACGCGATGTTCTGGGCAGTGGTGCTGCTGAAATTCGAAGAGTGCGTTGAGAGATAGATCACGACTTTTTTGCTCAAGCCGAAACTCAGCCAGGCCAGAACCAAACTGGTGATGGATCCGGAAAGGAAACTGAGCGGTCCTTTGCGGGGTTTGGCTGTGGCTGCGTTGCTGTCACTCATGCCGCCAGCTTGACGCCGAAGGGGAGCAGGGAACAACTCCAGGATTGCAGGCCCTCCGCCTCGAACTGCGCAGCAGCATGCAGGCGGGCTTGTTCAGCAGTGTTGAAATCTGGAAACAGAGCAAAACAGCTCGGGCCGGAACCACTCATGGCCACTCGCAACTGACCTGGCAATGCCTCCAATAGCGACAGCGCGGTTCGGACCGAGGGCGTCTGCGGAGCCACCACGGCCTGGAGGTCGTTGCGCAGGGGCGGAGGCGACTCGATTCGCAGGGGGCTCAGCCAGGCAGCAGAGCGAAGCGCCTCTCGACGTTGCTCAAAGACTGACTCCCCCTCGAGGTAGTGATGAAAACGTTCTCGCCTGCATTCGCCATAGGCCCAGGGCGTCGACACGCTGATGGATGGATCCTTTACCAGCAGCACGCCCAGCGGCGCGGTCGCTTCAGGCAGAACCTCAAGTCGTTCTCCACGTCCGAAACAGAGCTGGGTGCCGCCGGAAATGCAGAACGGCATGTCGGATCCGAGATCAGCCGCCAGCGTCTCGAGCTGAGAGGCACCGAGGCCAAGACCCCAGAGCGTGTTGAGGCCAACCAGTGCTGCTGCCCCATCACTGGAGCCTCCGGCAAGACCGGCGCCGATGGGAATGCGCTTGCGCAAATGCATCCGTGCCCCCAACTCCCCGAATCCGGATCGATCACGCAGCAGCCTGGCCGCCCGCATGATCAGATTGTCGTCTCCGCAACTCAGCCCTGGTTGATCACAGCTGAGGGAAAGCGTTCCGTCGGCGGTGTTCTCGCACTCAAACTCATCGGCGAGATCAATGCTCTGCATCACCATGGCGAGTTCGTGGAACCCGTCGTCCCGCAGGCCCAGCACTTCGAGATGAAGATTGATCTTGGCCGGAGCTTTGACGCAGACCGGAGTCATGAACAGGACATCACGAAGTCGGTCGGACTCCGACCTGACCGTGGAGGTTAAACCACAGCCATGGCCCTGTCCTGACAAGGGATCGAAAGACACCGACCCGGCCCAAGCGGCTCACTTGAACGGTTCCACTGCTTTCAGGCCCCTGGCCAATGCCACCCAGTTCTCCGGTGCCACCTCCTGAGGCCTTTGCTGCAGATCAATGCCCGCCTGCTGTGCCAGCTCCTGGAGCTGATCAGGTGATCTGACACCGGCGAGGGTGTTGCGCAGCATCTTGCGTCGGCCCAGAAACGCCTGTTTGAGCAAGCGTTCGACCCCACGGCAGAGCTCGGGATCTGGGCGCTGATTAGCCGGCAGTGGATCCAGTCTGATCACCTCCGACTGAACCTTCGGAGGAGGCTGAAAACAACGCGGCGGCACAGGGCAGACGCTCTGACAACGGGCCAGAAGCTGCAATCGCACACTCAGGGCACTGAAACTGCTGTGTCCCGGTTGAGCGCGGATACGTTCAGCCACCTCTTTCTGCACCAGCAGGATGAGCCTCTCGTAGGGCGGATCTACAGGCCGATCAAGACGACCGATCAGCCGGTCGAGCAAGGGGCCGGTGATGTTGTACGGAATGTTCGCGACCACCTTGGAGGCCGGAGAGCCATCTGGAAGTGTCAGGGGAACGCTGAGAACATCGCCTTCGCAGAGAGAAAACCGTGGCTGAGCTGCGTATCGCTCCTTGAGACCTGACACCAGATCGCGGTCCAGCTCGATCGCGTGCACCAACGCGGCAGGGCTGCTGAGCAGTCGTTCGGTCAGAGCACCACGTCCTGGTCCCACCTCGAGAACACGGTCTCCCTCCACCAGCGCCGCCGACTCAAGAATCCGGTCAAGAACCCTTTCATCCCTCAGCCAGTGCTGACCGAAGCGTTTGCGGGCCGTATGTCCTGCGAAGCTCATCTCATGCGGGCCATGGGTTCACTGTGCACCAGCGAAGAACGTGAGCAACGCGATGATGCCGTTGTGAAGGCCTGGGGCGGTTGATGGACAAACCTGCCCTGCTGATCTGCATCGCCGGCCCTTCCGCGGCTGGCAAGACCTACTTCAGCGAGGAACTGAAGACGTTGCTGGCTCAAGCCAAAATCTCCGCAGTGGTGATCGCCTCCGATGACTATTACCGGGAGCACTGGAGACCCGATTCGATCTACGGGTTCGACACCGTCGATGCCATCGACAGGGATGCACTGATCGAAGACGTGCAGGCTCTGCTCGAAGGCCGTCTGCAGCTCCGGCGCCGTTACGACATGGGCACCAGGGACGTCAGCTGGGAGTCGTTCAACGGGACCTGTGATGTTGTGCTGCTGGAGGGAGCATTCGGGCCACAACTGCTGATGAATCATCTCCGCCTCGATCTTCTGATCTATGTGAGCGCGTCCCTGCCAATCAGAATGATTCGCCGCCTGCGCCGAGATGTGCATGAACGCCAGCGAACGATCCTGTCGGTTCTGCGTCAGACGGTGATGCAGATGCTTCCGGGGGAGCGGCGATTCATCCATCCGCTGAGACATTCAGCCGATCTGGTCATCCGCGAAGTTCCAAAGGGTCTTGGGCTGGCTGTGAAAGCGATTGACGAGCTGATCAAGACATCCGGAGCTCAGGCACCCTGATCCAGCGCACAGGTCTGAAACTTGGTGGCAGCGGAACCAGCGCGAGCACCACCTCCAGATGCCCCTCTTCACACCAGGGGTTACTCGCCTGCCAGCAGGCCATGGTTCTGGCCAGGCGTTGGCGTTTGGTCGAGGCAAAAGCCTTCAAACCCCAGCCATCAGGACCGCAACGACTCCTGGCCTTGACCTCCACCATCAGCAGACGAGGACCGGAACGCCCCGATTTGATCATCATCAGATCCAGTTCCCCGTATCGGCAGGTCCAGCGCTGATCAAGGCAGCGCCAGCCGCGGCTCTTCAACAGCTTCAGAACGCGGCGCTCCGCCCAGCGACCGGGATCGCTCTTCGCATCAACGGCACACACGATCCGCTCCCTGGATCCAGAGAGCATTCCCCCTGTCCCGCGAATCAGGCCCCCTAGGCTTGACACACGCTTTCCAACCGCTGATGCAACGACATCTGCTGGCCTCCCTGCTTGCTCTGCTCCTGACGATCGGTCTGCCTGCCCAGCCGGTGCAGGCAGCGATGGATTACGCCAAGCAGGTGTTGATCGGTGCAGATTTCTCCAACCGTGAAATGCAGGGGGTGACGTTCAATCTCACGAACCTTCGTGAAGCTGATCTGTCCGGCAGCGACCTGCAAGGCGCAAGTCTCTATGGAGCCAAGCTTCAGGACGCCAACCTGACAGGAACCAATCTGCGTGATGCCACGTTGGATTCGGCGGTACTTGATGGCACGAATCTCACAGATGCCGTCCTGGAGGATGCTTTCGCCTTCAACACCCGTTTCATCAATGTGACCATCACCGGCGCCGATTTCACCAATGTGCCCTTCCGGGGCGACGCACTCAAAACACTCTGTGCCGCCGCTGACGGCACCAATCCGGTGACCGGCCGCGAAACTCGCGACACTCTCGGCTGCTCATGAGCTTCGATCCCCGCAGTCTGGAACGTCTCAAGCAACTTGGACGACAGCTTCCTGAGGCCATCCCCGCACCGGAAACCGAGACCAAAACCTCTGCACAGACCAGCCGACCTCGCCACAAAGTCGAGACCGAGCAGGATCCCAAAGCTCTGTTCCATGAATTGATGCAGGTGAGCCCTGACGGCACCGTGCCTGAACATCTGATGGCGAGATTGCGTGATGCGGAAGAGCGCGTCGAAAATGAGCGACGCCAAAAGCTGAATTCCCCACCCACATCGGTCACGGATTTACCTGTGTCGACCAAAGCCTTTCAGCCGCACTCGAAGGGCAAGGGCAAGAACACCCGTCCTCAACGCCCTGACGTGACGCCCGGCAGCGAAGAGGAAAGTCTTTATGTGGCCTTTGGGCAGATGTTTCTCGAGGAACAGGACGACGAGACGGCGTGAGGCCGCTTTGCCATGAATATCTCCCGATGCCGCATCATCGCGGTCGGAAAAGTGCGTAAGCGATGGGTTCAGGAAGGTGTGGAGCTTTATCTCAAACGCCTGCCCGGTCTTTGCATCACCGAAGTCCGTGACAGCACACGCGACAGGGAGTCCGAGGCGATCCGTCAGGCTCTGCGTCCCGATGAATTGCCGGTGATGCTGATGGAACAGGGCACACCACTCTCCTCGGTCAAGTTCGCCGCTCGGCTGGAGGGATTTGGTTCAGAGCGCCTGGCCTTCGTGATCGGAGGTGCTGACGGGCTGACGGACTTCCTCAAATCATCAGCTCGATGGCAGTTGAGTCTCTCGCCGATGACCTTCCCCCATGAACTGGCCAGGCTCCTGCTCTTGGAACAGCTCTACAGGGCTCAGTCAATTCTGCAGGGAAGCCCTTACCACCGGGCGTGAAACTCCCCTCTCCGACTTGCGTTGAACATCGTGTTCAACAGCTCTGGTTACCTGACTGGGACCGGCGGAACACCTGACACATCTGCGCCAACAGCACACCTGCCATAAGCGTCACCCCCAGCCAAAGCAAGGTCTGCAAGCCCGTGAATGCCATCGATCTGGTTCCCATCGAGCAGATCACAAAACCAAGACCATTGAGAGTGGTGAATGTCGCCCAGCAACGCCTCTGCAACTCAGCCGGAACCAGGTCAGGCAGACAGTCGAGCGTCAGAGATGACGTCATGATCGACCACCAGCCGATCAAGAAAGCAGACAACAAGAGCAGCTGGGGCGAGCGCGCCAACGCGTAGACCCAGGCCCCCAAACCGCCAACCGCGGCCACCGCAGGGAGCAAAAGTGCCGTCGGCAAGGCCCTGGGCAACCCAAGCAACACCAGTGACCCCATCAGGCCACCAAGCCCCATCGCGGAGAAGGAGGCACTGCTCATCGAGCCATCCAGACCAATGCGATTCGAAGCCACGATCGGTTCGTACAACGCCATCGGCACCTGGGCCGCTCCCGCGAGAGCAAACGCGAGAGTGAGGGCAATCAACGGAAACCAGCAGATTGCGGTCACACCGCTGTCGTGCATTGCCACCTGCTGTTCACTTTCTTGCTGTTCATCTCGAGGCTGTTCATCTCGAAGCTGTTGATCTCCAGGCTTTCCAACGTCGCGCCAACGGCGGTGCCCCCGGTTGAATAACCACAGTGTCGGCAGGGCCAGAACAGTGGCGAAGCAGGCCACCACCAACCAGGCAGCCGCAGCCGAATCCGGAGCCAGCCAGGCCACCGCGCTGGCTCCCAGCAGAGCCACCAGTGCACCTCCTCCCATCACCGTGGCAACCGCCTGGCGTTGATGTCGAGATGGAACGCCCGCGAGAGCCAGACCCGGCACACCACTCATCAGATGGCCGGCGCTCCATCCGGCCAACACCCGTAACCCACCCTCACCGAGCTGGCCGCTCTGAACAGCTCCAAACCAGAGGCAAAGCACTCCCACCACCAATGCCAGCCGCAGGCTGCGTAGCAGCTGGGCCTTGCCCTTCAGTTGCGCCTGATGCACGCAGCCCAACAGGTAACCCACCATGTTGAGAGCGGCGAGTTCACCAAGATCAGCCTGAGAAACCCATTCCTGCACAACCATTTCCCGGCCGATCACTCCGAAGTCGGATCGGATCAGTCCCAGGCCGATACCGAGGCCGCAGGCCCCCGCCAGCACCCTGAGCCGATGAGGCTCCCGTCGCTGAAATGGCACTGGTGAAGCTTCAGAAGCGGGCGGCATCACCACTGATCAGGCCGGCCAAGTCGTGAGGGTCACCGGCTCGAACTTCGCCACACTCAACGTCCAGGCACGGCTGCACAGCGCTCTCAAGCCGTTTTGAAATGCAGCGGTGTCACCAGTGTTGAGCCAGGCTGCTTTGAGAACAGGCAGCGCCTCAGGAAGACTCTCAATCGGCACTTCCACCAGCAGCAGGCTCTCCACGCCACAAGCCCGACGCAACGGCCCCTCGTCACTGCGCTGCCACAGGCGCAGCAACAATTCCAGCGCCAGGGAATGGGCCGCCTGCGTGGGCTCCTCTGCAGCGGCGGCTTCTGCACTCAGGGAGCGGCCGGCCAGCGGAAGAGCCCTCCTGCCCTCCTGCTCGATCAGGGCGAGGGCAACCAGATAAGGAGCAGCAGCCATCACAACAACCTCAGTGAGCGCATCACCCCCGGTCGGGACCGCAGTGGCGCCGAACATGAATCATGGCTGAACTGGATTCGCGCAGACAACCTGCCGACCATGACAGCACCGTCTCAGGAGCCGAGGACCATCCTCTGCTTCGGCGACTCCAACACCTGGGGATTCAACCCCGACGGTGGTGGACGACTGCCCCACGACACTCGTTGGCCGAATCAGCTGGAACAGCTGCTGAACCAGCGTGCGGCCCGCCGTGCCTGGCGCACGATTGAGGATGGCCTCAATTCCCGCACATGGCTGCTCGACGATCCCATCGGGGCAGCAAGGTATGGCGCGCAGTACAGCTGCAGCGGCCGCTCAGGCCTGATGACGTCCCTGCACAGCCACAAACCCATCGACATGGTGATCCTGGCGCTGGGCTGCAATGACTGCAAGGACTATCTCAACCTGTCCGCAGAACAGATTGCAGACGGCGCCCGCATCCTGATTCACGACACCCGCACCGCCCTCAACTGCGGCCCGCACGGGCGGCCCGAACAGCCTCCAGCCATTGTTCTGATGACACCGCCGCTGGTGATGATCACGGCACAGTCGCTGACCTGGGGATTCTCTGGCGCCGACTCCAAATCCCAGGCCTTGGGCAAGCGCTATCTCCAGCTCGCCGATGAACTGGAGGTGCTCGCTTTCGACCTGCAGACCGCGGCCAGCGTCTCGTCGCTGGATGGGATCCATTTCGACAGCCATGCCCAGTCCGCGATCGCTTCTGGCCTGGCGGACCTGATCAGCCGCGAGCTCGAGCCGGGGCGCAGACGGTCACCGTTGTAGAACATCTGTACTATTCTGTGGATTCCGGTCCGTGGAGCCTGTTGCCGTGGAGATCGATCGTTCCTTTCTCCAGCCACCGCAGCCCCTGCGCACTCAGCGCACAGCCCAGCATCTGCCACTGGCCGAAGAGCGGGTGGCAGCGGGATTTCCCTCCCCGGCAGATGACTATGTGGACGTCGGGATCGACCTCAACGACCAGCTGATCCGTCATCCCACCAGCACCTTCTTTCTGCGTGTCAGCGGAGACTCCATGACCGGTGCCGGCATTCATGACGGCGATCTGCTGGTTGTGGACCGCAGCCTTGACCCCCGCCCCGGACGAGTGGTGGTGGCGGTTCTCGACGGCGGCTTCACCCTCAAGCGCCTGATGCGCCATCAGGGACGGCTGCGCCTGGAAGCGGCCAACCCCAGCTATCCAGCCCTCGATCTGCAGTCCTGCAAGGACGTGCAGATCTGGGGGGTCGCCATCCATGTGATTCACCCCCTCTGAACGCCATGGCTCAGGTCACCGCCCTCATCGACGCCAACAACTTCTATGCCTCCTGTGAACAAAGTCTCGATCCATCCCTGATCGGCCGCCCCGTGGTGGTTCTCTCCAACAACGACGGCTGCATCGTGGCCCGCAGCGCCGAGGCCCGTGCCCTCGGCATTGCGATGGGCACGCCATATTTCAAGGCCAGGCAGACGCTGGAACGCTGCGGCGTGGTGGTGCGCAGTTCCAATTACGCCCTCTACGCCGACATGAGCCAGCGTCTGATGAGCCTCCTCGAAAGCCAGGTGGAGGAGCTGGAGGTGTATTCCATCGATGAAGCCTTCGCTCGCATCAGTCGTCCGGTGGCGGCGGATCTGCTTCCCTGGGGCCGGCGACTGCGTGCTCTGGTCCGCCGCAATCTGGGGCTGCCGATCGCCATCGGGCTGGGTGCCAGCAAAGGCCAGGCGAAGCTGGCGAACCGTCTGGCCAAGGTGGAGGCAACCCATGCGGGGCTCTTCGACCTCGGGCACTGCAACCATCGGGACCGCTGGCTGGAGACGGTCGCCATCGAAGACGTGTGGGGGATCGGTCGCAAACTGGCTCACTGGTGCCGGCTTCGTGGTGTGTGCAACGCCAGGGAACTGCGAGACATGGCCAGCGGCCCACTGCAGGCCAAGGCGGGGGTGATCGGTCTGCGCCTGCAGAGAGAACTGCAGGGTCATGCCTGTCTTCCCCTCGATCTGGCACCGTCCCCGAAGCAGGAAACCTGTGTCAGCAGAAGCTTCAGTCGACCGATCACCTCCCTGACGGAGCTGCGTGAAGCCGTGGCGACCTATGTGGTGCGCGCTTCCGAAAAACTGCGCAAACAGCATCAACGAGCCGCCTCTCTGAGCGTGTACACCCGCACAAGTCCGTTCGTTCCCGCCTTCTACAGCCGCAGCGCCAGCACCCAACTGGACCTGCCCAGCAACGACACCCAGACACTGCTGAATGCAGCGCTGCCGCTGGTGGAGCGGATCTTCCAGCCCAACCGTCAGCTCGCCAAGGCCGGCGTGCTGATGGAGCATCTGCAGGACACGGAACAGCTGCAGCACCACCTGCTGGTGCCTTGCAGTGCAGCACACCTGCAAAGGCGGGACACACTGATGGACACCATCGATGGCCTCAACCGCCGCTATGGTCGAGGCACCGTGCAGTGGGCCGCCTGCGGCCTGCATTCCGGCTGGTCCATGCGACGGGAACGCCTGGGCCGTGCAGCCACCACGCGACTGAGCGATGTGCCCGTTGTTCAGGCCTGAACAAGCCGGCACAGGGTTCTGTGAAAAAATCTGCCGTCTATCGACGGAAGGGTTGTGTTGCGGCGAATCCCGATCATGGCCGCGGGACTTGTCCTGCTGGGGGACGAAGCGACGCTCGCCGAGCAGGTGACGCTCAAGCTGAGCAATGGAGACACCCTGCACGGCAAGCTCATCCCATCAGAAAGCACAGACACCACAACGGTGCTGCTGCACCCGGTGCTGGGACGGCTGAACATCCCGAAAACGGCGCTGATGCCCGAACCCAAGCCGAAGCCATGGAAGCTGAGTCTCTCCGCTGGGGTGACGGGATCTAACACCGACAACGACCTCTCCGCCGGAGGAACGGTTCAGATCGACAGCAGCTACACGGAAGGGGCCGACAAAGTGGTGCTCAAGGGTCGCGCGCAATACGAGGTCTCAAGAGATGAGGGGGAAAGCGGCAACACAACAGACACGAATGAGGGCGATGGCGAACTGCGCTATATACGCAGTCTGAACAGTCGATTGAATGCCTACGCGGCGGCAAACTTCAATTACGACGCACTGAACACCACAGGGACTGACCTTTTCGTGAGTTCGATCGGCATTGGATATGACCTGATCAAAGACAAAAACAAACGCCTGACAGTGTCGATCGGGCCGTCGATCCAGAAGATCTGGGGAGGCGATGGATGCAATGCGGACCCGGTCTGCGGCCAGACATTCGCCGCATCATCGGCCAGGGCGGAACTGGAATGGAAAACCAGTTCATCCTCCAGCATCACGGTGACGAACACCTATACAGGTGCCTACGTGAACGGAATCTCAACCAACAACATCTTTTCGATAGCGTTGAAGATCTTTCCACTGAACAATCAACGACTGTTCACATCATTGAACGGCCAGACGATCTACAGCGAACTACGCAGCCCGAAAGTCAATAACAGCATCTCGATGCAGGTTGGCGTGAAGCTGGATTGAAACCATCACGGCCAGATGGTTTTGCATTGCGGATCTCTGGACAATGCGGCGGATTTTGCGCGCTGCGTTTCCTCTGGATCGAGATAATGCGCTGAAAGCAACAGCATGAGACGCTTCAAAGCCTTCCTGCCCTGATCAGGGGTGAGCCATCCCATTCCGTAATAGGTGCAGGTGGCATTCAGCCATCCCTTGGCTTCACCCTGCAATCTAATCTCAAGATCATCCATCGCCGGAATGGCCATCACCGGGACAGCCAGAAGACAGGAAGAAAGAGCCAGAGCGCTGCAGTAACGATGCACTGAAGAACAACATCTCAGGCCATGTTGCAGCAACTCCTGTCGAACAGACAGAACAGACTTACAGACCGGCGCAGTAAATACGGAATTCTGGAACTGCAGAACTGTCAAGCGGTGAGCTGAAGGGATTGTTCAGCCAGAGCGCGGAAAATCTCCTGTTTCTTGCATTCAAGAAAGTCCTGCTCGCTGGGATCGCCGCCCGGCCAGTTACGCAAGGCATCGCAGGTTGTCTTGTATTCCAGCCGTAGAGCGTTCAAGTCGTACGAAAAAGTGGCGACAGGCTCGTTCATGGAAACGCAGGAAACTAAGGAAATTATTACAAATTTTCTTTTGGCCTTGACGTAGCGGCGGCGACAGTATCCACGCTTCAAGAAGCGCATAGGCCATTGCCGACAAATTCGCGAGCGAGGGGCTGTGCGGATACCTCCATCACAGAGAGAGACCTGGTTTCGCGATTGTTGTGATGCTCTGATCAACTTGTTCTGATGACTAACGAAATTCGCAACTGGGCCACGATCGCTGCCGCCATGGAAAAGCAAGGTGCCACAGACAGCCAGATGTACCGACGCGCAAAGGCCATGGCCAACGGGAACATTGATCCAATGCCTACGAGCTATCCAGCAGCTCCCTACAGCATTTCAGTGGCCTGAATCATTCAAGTATTGGACAATCGCTGGAGAGTCTCTGTTGATGAGACTCTCTTTTTTATGTTGATCGAAACAACACGAAGTCCCGCACAAGAGTGGCGCGATGATCGCCTGGAAAAGATCCGTTGATGCAAACCATATGGATCCAAACGACAGCATCAATTCTCCAGGCAGGGATTGGCCTGATCTTCCGCGGAACAGTCTTGAACACGGCCTTGAAACTCATGCTCCGTTGAAGTGCACGAAAGGGTCAACCTGGGTTAAACCTGAAAAAGCCGCTTTGGATGCCATGACGTCCATCGACAAGAACGCCACGCAACAGAAGAAGTCCGAGGATTCAAAACCGCAGACCCTGCTAGCACGACCTGTTTACCCAGGAACACGCGGAACACCCCACACCAACACCTGAAGCAGAGACTCAGGATTACAAATCGCTTGCATCCAGAGGGCTGAAGACGACAGTCCTCCGGATGCAAGCAGGTCCCTTCTGGACTCGAAACCGCGGCGAGGTGAACAGACACCCAGCTGGTGCTTGCCTTTCAACGCTCTGCAAGATCAACCGAAGTCAGCAGGCAGACAGGATCAGGCTTTGATCAATCCATTGATCCAGAGCGATGGATGGGTTGATTCAGTACAAAAAACCAGCTCGATCAACTGGTTAAAAAAAAGATCGATGACTGAACACGAAACTGCTCATAAAAATCAAAACAGGTCCTGAAGCGCAGTTGTTTCAGGAACAGATCAAATGACACGACAGGCACTTTTGGCACAGCAGGGGACGGATCCACATCCTTAATGTTTGCTCAATATTTGACCAGCCATTTCTTGTGCTGACACCGAATTCGCCACTTGGGCCCAGGAAGATCACAGCTGACCCGATCAATCTCTACACCGAACGTCTGAATGGACGCATGGCCATGCTGGGGCTGGCGATCGGAATCACTGTGGAAGCAATCACAGGCAAAGGAATCCTCGACCAGGTGTTTGGCCTGTTTAGCTGATCAGAATGGGTTGAATCTCCGATGCTCTTGAACCATTGATGAGCTACGACTGAGAGGTCAGCACATTGACTATGACGAGACTCTTCAAAGAATCATCTGAAGGGCGTCATTCTGGATTCAAGTTTCATCTTCTCGAATGGCTTGAGATGTTCTGCATGCAGATTCTGTTGACGTTGGCGTTATGGCCGCTGAAGTTGATCTACAAGCGTCCAAAACCTGATGAAACCTGGCCCGCCTGGCAAGCCAATCAAAAACTCTGCAGGATTGATCGACGTTACTGCTGAACCAAAACAACAGGAAACACAACACTCCTGAGGGTCATCGTGATGCTGAAAGGGACTATCTGAACATCCTTCAAAGAGGACCCACTCAGACGGGAGATCAAGGAACAATTCAGCAGCCAGGCAAAGGGAAAAAACCGAGGCCGCCTATCTGCCCGGCAGCTTCAGGATCGCAGCAAACAACCGAATCCAACGGACCTGCATTGAGCGGGTTTTTACTTAAGCGGAGTCCCGCAAGCCAATGAAGCGCCGGCTCAGGATCTGTGGAATTGCTCCGAAGGAGTGGGAGCAACGATTCGGTTGCTTTGAACCGGTAAAAACGATGCAAAAAGAAGTGATCGGTGAGCCAGGCCAGATGACATGCACTTTTCAAATAGCTAGAAAGTAAAAATCAAACATTGACCTTGTGCAGGGCACTGATAAATGGACGAGGAGCTTGAGCACGGTAACCACTTCAAACGATACAAAAGCGGCTATTACTGGTTAGACAAGAGACGCATTGGAAGAATCGTTGTCTCCCAGAAAATGGTCCACAAGTACAACCTTTCAGCAAGGTTTATTGGAGACTTTTTTGACAAAAACATTTTTGAAGTTGACTTCAAACACGAATATATAGCAAGGTTCAGTCATATCATTCAACTAAACCATTCTTACGGCTATTCACAATCCAAGGGAAGCAGGGCAACCACTCAAACGCCTCACGGCAAGTGTTTTTCAAAAGAATTCGTAGCGTGGTTGAACAATTTTCCGCTTGACCTGTTGTATGAGGGTCATGAGAACGCGGAGGTATGGGCCTGGTGCCAGGAAAAGAACTGAGCACATCACCAGCCGGACTCCTGATGAAACGGGGCTTTGCTTGATTGTTGATCGCCCTTCAGAAGCGCAGCTGCACTCCAAATCCTGCAGGCGCTCCATAGACGTTCCCATACCTCACTCCATAGGCAGGAATCACGCGTGGATAGCGATTGACCTCTCGGTGATACGCACGTCGGGCACGCCGGTAGTCACGCGTGTCGCGGCGAATCTCACGGCGCAGCTGCCTCAGCTCATGCCGCCTTTGCTGCTCATAATTCCGCGCTTCAGCGGCAGGAGCCAACGCACACGTTGTGGCTCCGATCAATCCAGCGCAAAGCACTGCTGTGCTGACTTTTTGAGTCACTGTGTTGACCCTGTTGAACGTCGTCATGGCTTTAAGGAGTGAAGTTGTTTTTTTTGGGGTTGCTGCCCCCTCCGACTCCTTCAAGATCACAGCCCTTCTGGTGAAACCAACTACACAACTCCGATGCAGAACCCACGAAGTTCCGGTGAGCCTCCGGTGAATGGCAAAAACCCCGCACTGGGCGGGGAGTGATTGGTGTGAGTTGTTGAGTCAGGAGATCGATAGCGACTCCTAAACGCCCCCTGTTTTCCCTTTGGGGTTTTGTATACCTCTCAGCCTCGCTTTCATGGCTTCAGGCTTTCCGACGGAAATTTCAAATTAAAAGCTGATTTGGATTCCGAACCCAGGATGGCGATGGTTATATCCGTAGGCAGGAATCACTCTCGGGTAGCCGTACATCTCGCGGTTGTAAACCCTGCGGACATGCCGCCAGTCACGATTATATGCTCTCTGATAATGATTAAATTCGCGAACATCATGGCGGAATTCACGATGAATTCTTCTTAGTTCGTGATTTCTATGATGATGATGATGGTGGTGGTGATGCTCCTTTGCGTCAGCAGCCGTTGGAGCAATAAACATTGCAGCGCCGATAACAGAAGCGGCAGCGATGGAAGACAAGAGTTTCATTTGATTGATTTAGGTAGTGGAGTCATCCCTCCTATATAGCCACCATCGCTGAACTGAATTATTTCCACCTCACCCAGAAGAGTGAACTCTTTTTGCCGGGTGATCCCCCGTTGAGGTGTTCAGCGCGTCCAAGGGCACTGGCTGGCGTACTTCCAAAGGATCTGCGCATGGCGACTGGCGACCATCGCCTGCTGAACATTCATTCCGCCCACGAACAGTTCTCCGACGGTTCGGCCATAACGGTCGCTGGTGATCCGGCGAAGGCTGACGGGCTTGCCGACCACCATTGACTGAAGGTGATCGCGGGCAGCCCTGGCCCGTCGCGGCTGAGCCCGCTTCCCTCTCATTTCTGGGGTGTCGATGCAGGCCAGCCGGATCTTTTCACCGGTTGTGGTTCGGCAGGTGTCGCCGTCGTAGCAGCTGCGGATGGTCACGGTCTCCAGGGCAGCAGCAGGAATGCCCAGCACGAACAGCAGGGCAGCTGAGCTGATCGCAGCGGATCGAAGCATCCTCATTGCTGCCCCTCGTCTGAGCTTGGGCACGCCATCCTCACTATTGGATTTTTTGCCGGTGAAGGCAATGAGCGAATCGACTGATGGCAAATGCCCCACCGCGGGTGGAAAGTAAGAGCACGCAATCGGAGGAGCCCATGACGGCCGATACTCCACCCCAGCAGATCACAGAAGCAGACTGACTTCTGGCCCCTGCTCCAACAGTCTCAACAATGACCTGGGTTGGTCCTTTGGTAGGCAGACCTTGTACGCCACGCCAATCGCCGCTCCCTTTGCACCGTCCTAGGTGCCCCAGGAGACAACAACCCGACACCTAGAGCCAATGGCCCCAGGGCGCCTCCAGCCAGAAGCTTCGACCCCTTCCTTTCCCTACAAGTGATGGGTTGAACAATGCACAAACGAGCGAGCTAGGCCGTCTTTCCACCGGGAAGGGCGGCCTTCCTGATGATGATCCATGGCTTGATGATCCATGGCTTGGGGATGTTTGAAGACAAGCGAACAAAAAAGCCTCGTCGAAACGAGGCCTGCAACCTTGCCGGCTGAATCACCTGGCGTAGGACACTCCGCGATAAGCGAGTTGCGGGTGCAGATCTCTCGCTGCCTGCCGGCGACGAGCGTTGTAATGCTCGCGTCGGTAGGTGAGTTCGACACTCTGTTTTTGAACAGCAGTGTGATGAGGGATGTAGGAATGGCCTCGGTAGATGAGAGCTGTCATCGATGGTTCCTCGAAGCAAGTTCAGGTCCCCGTTCCTTGGCCTGAATCGAACTGCGCCTCTTTTGAAAAGAGGTGAACGTTGTTGGTAGCTGTAGCTACAGACTTCTTATAAGACAGTCATACCGGGATTGGTCGTTCATCTGGATACAAAAACAGCATTGTTCAGAACTGAACAGGTTGTTCGGCCATGACCATCAGATGTGGGGGTAGGCGTTCGCCAAGCCCCAGACGGCAAGGGCTGTAATGCAGGCAAAGGTCATGGCAGCCCAAGCTGCGGTGCTGGAACTGGAGCTTTTCGACAGTGGAAGCTGAATTTTTCGTGCCATCAAACAACGGAAAGGGCAACTTCTTGATGGCTTAATCACCCTGCCTGTGGCCACTGATATTTGTGAGCCCTAACCAAAAACGACTGCAATTTAGGCAACCGCAGGTTGCCGAAACTTGACCAGACCCCCTCTCTTGACAGACAAATTTCTCTGGACAAACAGCCTTCTCTGGAAAAGACAGCTTTCTCTGGAAATAACAGCCTTCTCAGCTCAGACAGGGCAAACCAACTGCACTGCGTTGGATCTGGGTGAGAACAAGAGCACGAAGTCATCACCGTGGCCGTTAAGCCCGGTCTGCTCGCGCAGCAGATCAGTGCTGGCGAGAGCCAGGCCACAGGTTTCACAGAACAACACCGGAACAGTTGCGGCACTGCCCTGCATGGCCTGAAGGTCCAGTGCCTGTCGGACCGCACGCTGCGACCGTTCAAGACCGAGCCGCTCAACAAGAGCAGGCCAGAGGTCATTCACCGGTGCGCTGGCCTCGAAATCAACGGACGGGAAAGACATCAGACAGGCAGCTGTTCGATCGCCACCACAATCATCTGTGGTGAAACCTCAATCACCTCCAGGGGGTCCTGGTTGTCGAGATAGGCATCGAATGACGGAAAACGCTCGATCCGGGGAGCCGCCTCCTTCACTGCACAGGCCGCAATCCAGTCGTTGTCGTCAGGCTTGACGGTCACATAAGCCTGCAAAGCCTCCTCCAGGTCACCGCCATCGCCGATGCCCTCCCCATGCCAGAACGCTTCGAAGAATTCAGACATCGGACACGGGGAACGACCGTGTTGATCATGACTCCGAACTGAACCACTGCCCAGTGACTGGACACTCGAAAATGGGATCTGAGGGACACGCAGAACGATGCAGGATTCGCTGTTCAGGCTTGATGGTCAGGTGGCACTGGTCACGGGATGCCGGCGTGGCATTGGTCAGGCCATGGCGGATGCACTGGCCGCAGCAGGAGCCGACGTTGTTGGTATCAGCGCCTCACTCAACCCCGACAGCAGTGAGGTGGGGGAGGCGATTCGCCGGCGTGGCCGTCAATTTTCCGGTTTTCGCTGCGACCTCAGCGACCGCCATGCCGTCGACCTCGTACTGGACACAATCCTCAGCAGGCATCCGGTGATCGACGTGCTGGTGAACAACGCCGGCATCGTTCGCCGGTCTCCAGCGGAGGAACACAGCGATGAGCTCTGGGACAGTGTGCTGGAGGTCAACCTCAGCGCAGCGTTCAGAGTGAGTCGCAGGATCGGAGCAGTGATGCTGGCGCGGGGACAGGGAAGCATCATTTCAACAGCCTCTGTGCTCAGTGATCAGGGTGGATTGAATGTGGCCAGCTATGCGGCCAGCAAAGCCGGCTTGGCCAACCTCACTCGCTCACTGGCCAATGAATGGGCTGGTCGCGGCGTGAGAGTCAATGCCATTGCACCCGGGTACGTGAAGACAGAGATGACTGCGGTGCTGCAGTCGGATCCGGTGAGATCAAGGCAGATTCTTGAGCGCATCCCCGCCGGTCGCTATGGATCACCTGACGACCTGCGCGGTCCGGTGGTGTTCCTCGCCAGTGATGCCTCGCGCTATGTGCATGGCGAGACCCTGGTTGTGGACGGAGGCTGGATGGGCCGCTAACTCAACCGTTGACAGAGGCTGCCGGCTCAGAAGTGGTGTCCGAGGCATACCCGGCACAACGCTGTTGATCGAGATGTTGGATGTGTCGACGTTCGGTGTAGTACAGCTCCTGAAAACGCAGAGCTTCAGCATTGAGATCTTCAAACATGGCGTGGATGCGCTGCTCCATGTCAACTTCCATCTCAACAGCAGGAGATGACTGCTCATCCTTCTCCTGTTCAATCAAAACGGCAATGCAACGCTCCAGGGTCTGCAGACGTTGACCCGTCCAGGCTTCCAGCAGATGCCGGCAGCGTTTATGGCTCTTCTGACGCTCGAGCATCGCTGCTGTTCCACGCAGCTGATCCATCGGTCGAGCCAATGCCACACGCTGCAGCTCACCCGGTTCGAGCAGTGGCGTCAACCGCTTCACCAGATCACTGTTGTCGAGCAGGAGCTGATCCGTGAGCAGTCGGGGCAAATCGAGGTCTGCCAGTTCATCGCCGCGATCATCCCCGCGACTGATCGCTTCCAGACGCACACTGCCGAGATTGCCTTCCTCCAGATCCGTGATGCCTGCCCAGAGCAGACGGTGATGCTGAATCGCGAAATCCTCGAGCTCCCTGCTCCTCAGTTCCTGGCGGATGCCGGCCCGATGGGACGGGCAATGCAGGTAAAGCAGCAGGATCTCTGCTTCGGAACGTTCACGCTGGGAAGCATCGCCGGCCTTCTCGAGTCGCGTTGATCGTCCGTGCCAACGCTGACCCTGAACCTGCTGCCTGAGATCCTCTTCCAGCTGCAGAGCCAGGCGTCCCTGCCCACCGCTGAGGCGCTCGGCCACCTGCTGGATGTAGTGAGTGCGGATGGCTGACTGGGGAAGCTTGCCCAGCAACGCAACCAGCGAAGCCACCGAACGCTGGAACTGATCCGCCTTGCTGAGATCCCTGCCCTCCAGAACCTGGTCGATCTGCCAGTCAAGCCAGAGCGGCGCCTGATCCAGCAGAGCGCGATACTCACCGGCTCCATGCTCCTTGAGAAATTCATCAGGGTCCTTTCCTGATGGAAGGTGCAGAACTCTCAGCTCAAGTTGCCCCTGGAGTGCCAGCTGCTCCACCTCACCGATCGCTCGGTTGGCAGCTCGAACGCCAGCGCCGTCGGCATCGAAATTCAGAACGATGCGCTTGCCATCACTGCACCGGCAAAGCTGCGTGATCTGCTGACTGCTGAGAGCGGTGCCCAGGGAGGCCACCGCATTCGTGACACCAGCGGCATGCAGAGCAATCACATCGAAGTAGCCCTCCACCACAACAGCACGGTCGTCCTTGCGGATTGCGGATGAAGCACTGTCAAGTCCGAACAGGTGCTTACCCTTCTCAAACACCTCCGTTTCAGGTGAATTGAGGTACTTGGGCTCACTGCCATCGAGGCTGCGACCACCGAACCCGATCACGCGACCCTGACGATCACGGATGGGAACAATCACACGGTGGCGGAAGCGGTCATAAAACCCATTTCCCCCTTTGCGGGGAACCACCAACCCCGCTGCCTCAAGCAATTCCGGAGCCAATCCCTCCACCTGCTGCAGATGCTTGAGCAGGCCATCCCACTGATCCGGCGCATAACCCAGCTCGAACTGATCGAGGGTGGTTTCGCTCAGGCCGCGGGTCTCCCGCAGGTAGCGCAGTGCATCGGCACCGGCTTCAGTCCTGAGCTGGGCACGAAACCAGCCGGAAGCCAGTGCAAGCGCGCGGTGCAGCTTGTCGCGGCGAGACAGCTGTTGTTTGAGTTTCTCCTGCTGCGGCCCGTCGACGGTCTCCACCGGCAATTGGTATCGCCTGGCAAGGTCAAGCACCACCTCGCTGAAGCTTTGACGTTGAAACTCCATCAGGAACTTGATTGAGTTCCCTCCTGCGCCGCAGGAGAAGCAGTAATAGAACTGCTTGGCGGGCGACACCGTCATCGACGGCTTGCTGTCGTCGTGAAACGGGCAGATCCCGACAAACTCACGCCCCTTCTTCTTGAGCACCACGTGCTCACCCACAACATCCACGATGTCGGCGCGTTCCTTGACGGCCTCGATGGTGCGTGGGTGAAGTCGAGGACTGACCATCGGATCATTCTGCGAGAAACCGCGCGTCCCGTCGATCGCAATTGCCGCTTCCGGTCTGCCACACTCGGTGATGACAATCCCCAACTGGCTCAATACGATCCATTCAGCGGTTGGGGAAGCATGAATCAGGGCTCCTCACTGTTGGTCGCTCTGGGATTGACCTGTAATCCTGAGCGGATGCGGTGCTCCTGAGAAGCAAACCGATGCCACTGAAAGTCTTCAAAACAGACAGGTTTCCGCCCTGGGAAGAATCGAGCCACTCGACGGCATCCTCAAGGCGAGTCTTCCGAATTCACTCAGCAATGACAGCATCCGCCAGGTTCTGGTGGAGGAGGGTCAACGTGTTGAACGGGGCCAGCCACTCGCCATTCTCGAAACTCAGCCTGTTCTCAAAGCGAACCTCACCAAGGCGGAAGCCGAGGTGACAGCGGCACAGCGAGCACTGGATGCCCAGATCTCCGTGATTGAGCGCTACGAAGCTGAGCGACGACAGGCGCAGGCCGAAGCACGCCGCGGCAAACAGCTTTACAGGGATGGAGCGACCAGTCTTCAACGCTATGAATCGCTTCAGGCCGACTCGGACGCTGCCCTGGCACAGCTCAACGAGGCGATCGCCAACGAAACCACGCTGAAAGCGGATGTGAGCGTCAGACAGGCTCAGGTGAAGCAGGCCCGGGCTGATCTTGACCAGGCGACGGTCAATGCCCCATCCAAAGGCACCATTCTTGAAATTCTGGCCAGAGCGGGAGACCGTGTCGGGGAAGACGGACTGCTGTTGATGGGAGACACCACGAGGATGGGGGTGGTTGCGGAGGTCTACCAGAGTGATCTGCCTGAGATTCGCCCTGGACAAACGGCCACCATCACGGCAACCGGCTTCCCCGGCCAAAGTCAGAACGCCGAGGTCACCGAGATTGCTCAACAGATCAGCAGTCAGAGCGTGACCAGCGGCAAGGCAGGAGACAAGGTCGACTAACGGGTGGTGAAAGTGAAGCTCGCTCTCCCCGAGGAGAGCCTGGCCGTCGCGAGCCGAATCAACAATCTGCAGGTGAACGTGCTGTTCGACCCTCTGACGGACGAGCAACGACGCATCAGACCCAAACAGCCCTGACGGTGGTGGGCTGAGTGCTCAATCGCACCCCCATCGCCTGGTTTCAGTTATCCCACCGCCCCCTGCGTCTGGCGGCGGCCTTGGCGGGAGTTGGTTTCGCCAATGTCCTTGTGTTTTTCCAGCTCGGTCTCTCCGGGGGGCTCTACGACAGCCAGAAACGGCCGATTCAACAGTTCAATGGGACTCTGGCTGTCATCCCGCGTCGATACACCAATTTCGGAGAACCCGCCTGCTTCCCCAGATCACGGTTGACGCAGGTCCTTGGATTCCAGGGAGTGCGTGGAATGAGCCCACTGCAACTGGGCAAGCTGCAATGGCTGAATCCGGAGACCCAGGCATCAACCCAGGCGCTGGTGATGGGCGTTGACCCCGGGAATCCGGCACTGATGCCTTCAGAAATCGGAGCGCAGCGATCATCGCTGCAACTGCAGGGAGGTGTTCTGTTTGACAAAGCCTCCAAGGATTCGGCAGGTCCGGTGAAGACCCGTCTTGAGCAAGGTCAGCCCTTCACCACTGAACTCAACGGTCAACGCACCAGCGTGAACGGGCTGTTTCAGCTGGGCCTCACCTTCGCTGCCGACATCAATCTGATCACATCAACCAGCAATTTCCAGAGTCTTTTCCCAGACCGTGATCCCGATGAGATTCAGATCGGGGTGGTTCAACTTCAGTCCGATGCCGATTCCAGCGATGTTCAAAGCCGGCTGAACAAAATTCTCGGGCCCTCGCTGCAGGTTCTCAGCATTGAAGAACTCCAGCTGCGCGAGGTTGAGCACTGGAAACGCAACACCTCCTTCGGATTGATTTTCGGACTTGGTGTTCTTATGGGTTTCAGCGTTGGAGGAATAGTTGTTTACCAGATTCTTTACTCAGAAGTGGGTGAACACATCAGTGAATACGCCACAATGAAAGCAATGGGATATGACGATCGTTTCGTCGTATTGATCATTATTCAGGAGTCAATTATTCTTGCAGGCCTTGCTTTTCTGCCAAGCCTGATTGTTTCCGCTCTGCTTTACAGAGTTCTCATGCAGGCCACCGGATTGCTGGTGGTGATGTCATTGAGTCGTGCGGCACTCGTGTTCACAATGACTTTGTTGCTTTGCTCAGGCTCAGGATGGCTGGCTACAGCAAAGTTAAGACGCCTTGATCCGGCTGATGTCTTCTGAGCATGACCGAGCAAAAGCCACTGGTGGAAATCAAGGATCTGAATCACTGGTTCGGAGATGGAGATCAACGCAAACAGGTGTTGCGGTCGATCAACCTCACCGTTCAACCCGGTGAAATCACAATTCTTCTGTGTCCTTCTGGATCCGGGAAGACAACATTGCTGACAATGGTCGGCGGACTGCGCTCAGCGCAGAATGGAAGTCTGCGGATCTTCAATGAGGAATTGCGGCAAACATCGAAGACGAATCTCACCAGACTGCGCCGCAAAGTTGGGTTTATTTTCCAGGCTCACAATCTGATGCCCTATCTCAATTCCCAGCAGAACGTTCGGCTTGGATTGGAGGTTGTCCCTGAATGGCTGGAGCAAGGCCGGGCGGCCATGAATTATCGCTGCAACGAGGTGCTTGGACAGGTTGGACTGGGGGAACGCATTGACTACTTCCCTTCAAAACTTTCGGGTGGGCAGAAGCAACGCGTGGCGATCGCCAGAGCGCTTGCCGCTTCACCTCAGCTGCTGCTTGCCGATGAACCCACAGCTGCTCTTGACAAGGACTCCGGACGCGATTTGGTGGATCTGTTCAGGACCCTGGCCCGCGACAACAAGACCGCGATCGTGATGGTGACCCATGACAACAAAATTCTCGACATCGCCGATCGGATCGTGAAGCTCGAACAGGGCTCGCTGGTGGAATGAACCTGCTCTGATGTTCTCCACACAGAGCTCGATCAAACACAGCTCGGGTGGCATCGTTGAGAACTAGCTTGCAGACCGATGAATGCGAGGCCTGCTGACAACCTTTCGTGGATCGCAGTCCTCTGAGGAATGGAAGGCCTGCGTGAGTCTGGTCGGAGCTGCACTGGCCTTCAGCCTGATGACCGTCTGCGTCAAACACCTTGGAGGCCGCTTGCCCGTGGCTGAGGTCGTTCTGATTCGATCGCTGATCAGCCTTGCGATCACGATCACCATGCTGTGGCGACTGGGGGTGTCACCCTGGGGCCACCAGAAGGGATTGCTGTTGGTGAGAGGTGTGCTCGGCACTGGCGCACTGCTGATGTTTTTCCAGGCCATTTCCAGTTTGCCTCTGGCCGCAGCCACACTTCTTCAATACACCTACCCGACCCTCACCACCGTCTGCGCCTGGGCCTTGCTGCGTGAACCAATCCGCAAGCGCATCAGCCTGGCGATCCTGCTGGGGCTGTTCGGTGTCCTGCTTGTGGTGCAGCCCGAGTGGGCAGGACAGCCGATGGCAGGACTTCCACCGCTCTCAGCACTGATCGGACTTGGCGGAGCCCTATTAACGGCTCTCGCTTACGTGAGCGTTCGCCAGCTTTCTGTTCGGGAACATCCTCTGGTGATCGTGTTTTATTTTCCGCTTGTTTCAGTCCCGGCGACGTTGCCGTTCCTGGTGAACAATCTGGTGCTGCCGACGGCAATCGACTGGTTGTGGTTACTGGGGGTCGGTCTGCTCACCCAGATTGGACAGGTTTGGTTGACCGAAGGCCTGGCAGCGCTTCCTGCGGCACGCGCAACCTCAATCAATTACGTCCAGGTGGTGTTTGCCACTCTCTGGGGTGTTGTGATCTTTGCTGAACCGGTAACCGGTTCCGTGATCGTTGGCGCGCTTTGTGTGCTCGGCGCCACGCTCATCAGTCTCAGCGCCAGACAACGTCAGGCTGGATCGATAGCCAGTGGATAAGTGATCCAGGTCTGCGAAGTGCCGTCATCGGAACCACTCGGCAACGCCAGACGCCAGCTCTGGCCGCGTTCACCTCGCTCGAGAAACAACTCGAAGGTACTGTCGACCTTGACCGCATCTCCAGGCAGTCGCCAATCGAAGCGTCCGATGAGATGCACGCCCTTCTGATCGCCAATGCTCAGACTTTCCTGCTCCTCAATGCGAACCCTGGTGACCTCTGGAGCACCGGAGGCCTCAAGATCCAGAGACTGGGCGATTGCACTCTGGGTGAGCTGAATCTGCTGGCCAAGAGCGCTGAGAATCACAGCACGAGGCGGACGATCGCCGAATGAACAGGAGGTTAGCCCCAGACTGATCAAGCACAGGAGCATGATCGACATCAACAATCTGCGCAGGCCACCCAAAAGTTCAGTCACAGCAGAACGTCGGAAGTGATCAAACGCGCTGAAAACTGAAATTCCAGTGACCTGCATGCCAATGATTGGTGGTGTCTGGAGCGCTCGATCAGAGCTGTTACCCAGGCTAATCGCGGCAGGGATTCAGCAACCACTCCCTTCAGTTGCAGACAGGATTGCCTGTGCCGCATCGGCGGCAACGACTAGTCGGCCGCCGATGCGGCAGCCATGTTGCGCTCCCTGTTGAACATGAACAGACCGAACGAGAAGGCGAAGGACACAGCGAACGTCACTGCGATGTAGAGGTACCAGAACTTCATTTTCAGTCGAATGCCTTCCGCTGCGTAAAAGACAAACGATGCAATCAGAACCAGAGTTAGATCAGCGGCAATGAAACCGGCAGAAGCATTGGCCCAGACTCCCTCAGAGAACAAATTAACGATTTCAATTGGATCAGTCAGACCCAAAGCTTCCGTTTCTTGAATGAACTGATAGATGCAATACCAGGGCCATGCAATACCAGCAAGAGCAGTTGCCCCGTAAAGGCCAAGCCGTAACTTTGCCATGATTCAAGAATTAATCACTCACGATCTCATACGATAAGCAGCATTCAGGTGACGAAAGCTACAAAGAGTTGAGAGAAGATTGCCTCAAAAGAAAATTCGATTATCAATTAATCAAAATATTGATCAAAGGGAAATTCCCAATCACGCATCAATCAACAACTGTTGAATGCTCGGAACCAGCCCAAAGGCCTTCATGGGAGCCATGCAGAGGATGGCCCGGATGCTGACGCCCCTCAGCGTAGTAGAGCTTTTCCGCCATGAGATCACCGACCATGGGCCTTGCGTTGGATTTCGCAGGAATGATCAGTAAAGCAATAGCAGCAAGGGAGGTGAAAAATTTCATGTCCAATCACAGTGCAAGATGTTTGAGCAAACCATTTCGTGAGTCATCGAAAAATTCCGGACTCTCGATTCATGAGTCACTGCATAAGAAACCTGTGTTATTCATGCAAATCTTCAATCAACTGTTTTGGTCTAGGCCTTTTTAAGATTCAAGTTAAGTGTGGAGAGCCGCCATCAAAGGTACGGTCAGCCACCTGAAACACAGGAATTGTCAGAAGGAACTCAAGACGATTCAAAAGTTCGATTCATGAAGCAATGGCCGACATCATCAATCAACCGAGAATTCACCAATCAACGACTTGAAACCGTGCGCCAGCATCAACCGATCTGTGACAAATTCCACAGCAGTGAGGGTTGAATCCAAAGTATGTCCAGACCATCTTGATTCATGGACTGAATGCAATTCACAGCGACACGAACGCAATGAACACAACACTCTTGAGCAGGAGCGGTGTGAAGACTTCGGATCCATGGGTGGCATTGCTTCAATCAGCCTTGAATCGCTTTTTTCACCCTGTCAATCGATACGGAATCGTTTCCGCTACTCAGCGGGGCTGACGGTGACAGCAACGATCCAGGATTCAACTCACCGGGTGACTCTGAACTCAGTTTTTGCCGGCATCATTGATGGTGGTCAGGGTTCAACGGACAGGGGCATTCCATGATCGGCTGGCTTCAGGGCGAACGGATCCAGAGCTGGGAGCAGGGTGGCCGCCGAGGCATCGTGATCGCCTGTTCAGGAGTCGGCTATGAGGTGCAGTTGACCAAACGCGACCAGCAGGCTCAGACCGATTCAAGCTGCACGGTCTGGATCCACCAGGTTCAGCGAGATGACGGGTCGACCCTGTATGGATTCCCACAGCAACGGGACCGTGACCTGTTCCGAACCCTGATAGCCGTGAATGGTGTGGGTCCTCAGATGGCCCTGTCACTGCTGGATTGCTGCGCCGCACACGATCTGGTCATCGCCATCATTGAAGGGGACCTGAAACGGCTGACGCAGGCTCAGGGGGTCGGCAAGCGCACTGCTGAGCGGATCGCCGTGGAACTGCGGGATCGCCTTGGAGCCTGGGCTCCCGAATCCGACGAATCGTCACTCTCCATTGTTGATCGCAGTGACGTGAAAGCGCTGCCGATTCAGCCGGATTCACTGCAGGAGCTGCAACTCACCCTCGAGACCCTCGGCTACGAAGACCTGGAGATCCGACGGGCCATGCGCGCTGTCGCCAGCAGTTCCGAGGTTCCTGAAGACAATGACGGCGAAGGCTGGCTGCGCGCCAGCCTTCGTTGGCTGAGCGAATCGGCTTAACGGGACCGCGGGCAGGTAAGTTGGTTCTTTGCACTGTCAGGGCCAGACGCCGCGCATGTCGCTCGATACCACCGAAAAGCAGCAGCTGATCAACACTCACCAGACCCATGCCACCGACACCGGTTCGGCGGAGGTTCAGGTGGCGATGCTGAGCGAGCGCATCTCAAAGCTCAGCAGCCACCTGCAGCAGAACAACCACGACTATTCCTCTCGACAGGGTCTGTTGAAGATGATCGGTCGCAGAAAGCGTTTGCTTAGCTATGTGAGGGGAAAGAGCGAACAGCGCTACACCAGCCTCATCGCCAAACTGGGTATCCGCGGTTGACCCGCGTTCCGGAATCTGCATGAGTCATGGCTGAAAAACGCGATCGTCTCCCTTTTGAACCGCGTCGTTCAGTTTCCGAGACCAGCCGGAATCAAGCGATTCCAAGAGAAGTGGCCAACCGAATGGCCCGACGCGTCGCTATCTCCACAGGGGTTCCGTCCTTGATGGGGATGGCGGTTTTTGTGATCAGTTATCTGGTGGTGAGCCGGGGGATTCTCGATGTGCCTCCGAGCGTCACCCTTCTGGGATCAGGATTCTTCTTTCTGCTAGGACTGGTTGGCCTGAGCTACGGAGTTCTGTCAGCAAGCTGGGAACCTCAGCCGGGCACGCTTCTTGGCCTCGAGCATCTGAAGCCCAACCTGCAACGTCTGCGCAGCTCAGTGAAAGCCCAGAAGCAGGGCTGAGCCCCACACCGGTTCAGCATCAATTCATCAACGGGTCGCTGCAGCTGACGGTGAACGCACTGTTCTGCAGATGTCGCTGAGCCGCGGCCACATCCCTCACACAGAACTGGGGGCCAAGACGCACGTAACGCACCTCGGGACCTTTACGCACGGCAGCCACCACGGGAACGCGCACACCCAGTTCATTCTGGTCCGGACGATGGGCCTGGAGGCACTCCCTGAGCTTGTGCTGAACAGCCACATCACAGGCCTGATCAGGATCCAGCTCCACCAAAAGCAACCGCAGATCATCAATCGCGCGGCAGTCATCCACGATCAACTGAACCCGCTCATCGCGTCGATCCACCGCTGCCCAGACCAGAAGCCTGGCCTCGGCCATGAGGTGATCGGAGAGCCGCGCATAACTTTTCGGAAACACCACGGCTTCACAGGAGCCCGTGAGATCCTCAAGCTGAAGAATCGCCATGCGGTCGCCTTTACGGGTGGTGACCTGACGCATTTCACTGATCATCGCAATGGCACTGATCTTTGACTTGTCAGCCTGTTCCTCCAGACAGGCCAGTCCGATCGGCGCCAGCAGACGGGCTGGTGCGGTGAGCTGCTTGAGCGGGTGATCGGAGAGATAGAAACCCACCAGGTCCTTTTCCAGCTTTAGTTTTTCGCTGGGGTGATAGTCCTTCACAGGAGCCGCCTTGGGAGCAAGGCTTAGATCCGTTAAGGCGTCAGCTGCATCCTCGGCGGGGGCCGCCATCAGATCGAACAGATTGCCCTGACCGCTGGCACGATCCCTTGCCCGGGATCCAGCCCAGTCGAGCAGAAGATCAAGGTCGGCGATCAGTTGCGCGCGGTTGGCCTCAGGCTCCAGCGCGTCGAGTGCTCCACAGTGGATCAACGCTTCGAGGCTACGCCGGTTGAGCACACTCGAAGGAATCCGATCGCAGAGATCGGCGAGTGACTGAAACACACCATCGGTCTGCCTGGAGCTGATCAGTGCCCGGATTGCACCGTCACCAAGGTTGCGCACCGCCGACAGGCCGAAAAGGATGCGGCTGTCTTTGGGAGTGAAATCGGTTCCGGATGCGTTCACATCCGGAGGCATCACTTCGATGCCCATGGCGTTGCAGTTGGAGATATATCTCTGAACCTTGTCGCTGGCTCCGGCATTCACCGTGAGCAGCGCAGCCATGTAGGCCACAGGATAGTGCGCCTTCAGATAGGCGGTCTGGTACGTCACCGCTCCGTAGGCCGTGGAATGACTCTTGTTGAAGCAGTACTCAGCGAACAGCACCATCTGATCAAACAACTCATCGGCGACCTTGGTGTCAACGCCGCGCTCCGTCGCTCCCTTCACAAAAATGCTGCGATGCTTCTGCATCTCCGATACTTTTTTCTTGCCCATGGCCCGGCGCAGAAGATCCGCTTCTCCAAGGGAGTAGCCGGCCAGGTCCTGCGCGATGCGCATGATCTGCTCCTGATACACCATGATTCCGTAGGTCTCGCTCAGAATCGGCTCCAGGGTGCTGTGGGCGAAGTCGATTGCCTCCCTGCCATGTTTGCGGTTGATGAACTTTGGAATCAGGCCTGCATCGAGTGGGCCTGGTCGGTAGAGAGCCAGGATCGAGGAGATGTCTTCCAGGGATGAGGGTTTGAGATCACGCACGATCTGACGCATACCGGTGGACTCGAGCTGGAAGATGCCCTCGAGGTCACCACGGGCCAGCAGATCGAAGGTTCCCTGATCTTCAGGAGGCAGCTGATCAGGGTCGATCCGTTTGCCAAGGGTCTGCTCGACAAGCTCAAGGGTCTTGTCGATCATCGTGAGATTTTTGAGGCCAAGGAAGTCCATCTTCAGCAACCCCATCGACTCCACGTCCTCCATGAAGTACTGGGTGATCACCTGACCGTCGTTGTTGCGCTGGAGAGGCACCAGTTCGTCGAGGGGATCCGCGGCAATCACCACCCCAGCGGCATGAACACCGAACGTTTTGTTGGTGCCTTCGATGCGCATGGCCATGTCGACCCAGCGCTTCACGACGGGATCCTTCTCGTAGCGCTCCCTGAAATCGGGATTCGGCGAGTCATCGCCGATCATCGCCTTGAGCTTGGCTGGCTTGCCCCTGACCACAGGGATCAGTTTGGCGAGCCGGTCGGCATCGCCATAGGGAATGTCCAGCACGCGAGCCACATCCTTCAGCACGGCCTTTGAGGTCATGCGGTTGAAGGTGATGATCTGAGCCACCTTCTCATCGCCGTAACGTCGGGTGACGTAATCGATCACCTCACCGCGGCGCTCAATGCAGAAGTCGGTGTCGATATCAGGCATCGACCTGCGTTCCGGATTGAGGAAACGCTCAAACAACAGACCGTTGCTCACGGGATCGATGTTGGTGATCCCGAGGGCATAGGCAACAAGTGATCCTGCGGCCGAACCTCGACCGGGGCCAACGGGAATGCTCTGTTCGCGAGCAAAACGGATGTAATCCCAGACAACCAGGAAATAGGTGGGAAAGCCCATCTGTTCCATGATTTTGAGCTCGTGCAGCATCCGATCGGCGTAGACCTCTTCGATGGTGTCTGCCGCTGTCAGGCCGAGACGCTCTCGCAGGCCCTGCTCGGTCACCTCCCGCAGGTAGGTGACGGGGGTATGGCCATCAGGGATCGGGAAACGGGGCATCTGATAGCGACCCAGGATGTCGTAGTCCTCAACTTTTTCAGCGACGGCGACGGTATTGGCAATCGCTTGCTTCACCACCTCAGGCTCGAGGTGATCAGCGAAGAGGTGGCCCATCTCCTCTTCAGATTTGAGGTATTCGGTGCCGGTGTAGCGAAGGCGCTTTTCGTCACTGATCAGCTTGCCCGTCAGCACGCACAAAAGCGCATCATGGGCCTCCACATCATTGCGGGTGAGGTAGTGGGCATCGTTGGTGGCAACAACCTTGATGCCCAGTTCATCGGCGATCTTCACGATCTCCACGTTGACGATGCGATCTTCCGGGGAGCCGTGGTCCTGAATCTCGAGGTAGAAATCGTCTCCGAAAACACTCTGATACCAGCGGGCCACATCGCGCGCCACATCAGGTCGTTCGCGCATGATGGCCTGTGGGATCTCACCGCCAAGGCAGGCTGTGGCCACGATCAGACCTTCGGAGTACTGAGCGAGCAGATGCTTGTCCACGCAGGCGCGTGAAAAAATTCCACGACCTCGCATGCCGCGCAGGTGACTGATGCTGGTCAGCTTGACGAGATTGCGATAACCGACGGCATTCCTGGCGAGCACCACCAGGTGATATCGACGCTCCTTCTTGGGTTGCGGGTCATCAATCGAACCATTGATGACATACATCTCATTGCCGATGATCGGCTTCACACCACTGCCTTGACAAAGCTTGAGCAGTTCCACAGCGCCGTACATCACCCCGTGATCGGTGAGTGCCAGTGCCGGCATTCCCAGCTCCTTGGCACGCTCCACCATCTGAGGCAGCTGGGATGCACCATCCAGCAGGCTGTAGTCGCTGTGGTTGTGAAGTGGAACGAAAGCCATGCTCCCAGCCTAGGCGCATGCGCAAGATGCAGTGCACAGTGAGCCCGACCAACACCAGATGCGGTGCTGACCGGGCCTGAAGCATCGTGTCAGGCGGGCACCAGAGCCGCTTGCGGCCGGGACCTCATCACCTCCGCCGCCTGCTCATACTGATGAGCCACCTGCAGCAGACGGGGCTCCTGCAGGACATTGCCGATGAGCTGAACCCCGATCGGAAGACCGCCGGCATCGAAGCCGCAGGGAACGCTGATGGCCGGGAGACCGGCGAGATTGGCCGGGATGGTGAGCAGATCCGCCAGGTACATGGCCAGGGGATCATCCGCATGGGCACCGTTCCTGAAGGCCGTGCTGGGAGCAGTGGGCGTCAACAGCACATCAACCGACTGAAAAGCCACGTCGAAATCGCGCCGGATCAGTGTTCTCACCTGCTGCGCTTTCTTGTAATACGCATCGACATAGCCGGCGGAGAGGGCATAGGTGCCGATCAGAATGCGGCGCTGAACCTCACTGCCGAAACCCTCCGCACGACTTCTGGCAGTCATGGCAGCCAGAGATGTTGCGTCCCCTGCCCGATAGCCATACTTCACGCCGTCGTAGCGGGCGAGGTTGGCGGATGCCTCCGAGGGGGCGATCACGTAGTAGGTGGCGATGCCGTCGTTGAAACGGGGGCAGCTCACGTCCACCAGTTCGGCACCAAGTGATTTGAGCTGGTCTGCTGCCGCCAGCACCGACGCCTTCACCTGTGGGTCCAATCCATCCTGGTCAAAGCACTCGGTGACCAGACCGACCCGCAAACCTTTGATCGGAGCGGCAAGGCCAGCTGTGTAGTCAGGGACAGGAACATTCAGACAGGTCGAATCGCGAGGATCAGCTCCTGCCATGACCTGCAACAGTTCGGCGGCATCCGCGACCGATGAGGTGAACGGTCCCACCTGATCCAGGGAACTGGCAAAAGCCACCAGGCCGTAACGACTCACGCGCCCGTAGGTGGGCTTGAGACCAACCACCCCGCAGAAGGATGCGGGCTGACGAATCGAACCACCGGTGTCGGAGCCGATGGAAGCCAGACACTCGCCGGCGGCAACTGCGGCTGCACTGCCGCCGGAACTGCCACCCGGCACATGCTCAGGATTCCAGGGATTGGCGGTTGCACCGAATGCGGAGGTTTCGGTTGAGCCACCCATGGCAAATTCGTCCAGGTTGGTCTTTCCCAGAAGTACCGCTCCGGAGGTCCACAGTCGGTCAGTCACCGTGGACTCATAGGGAGGCACGAACTGCTCGAGCATGCGGCTGGAGCAGGTAGTGCGTACACCCTTCGTGCAGAGATTGTCCTTGATGCCGAGAGGGATCCCAGCCAGTGGCGGCAGGTCCTCTCCAGAACGACGAGCCTCATCGATGCGATCGGCATCAGCACGCGCACGCTCTGCCGTGACCTCGAGAAAAGCATGAACGCTGGAGTCGACCGCATCAATCCTGGCCAGATGTAGATCGGTGAGTTCCCTCGCGGACACCTCCCCGTTTGCCAGTTGCTGACGCCATTCGGCGATCGCCATGGTCAGGATTCGCGTGCAGCTGAGACGCTATCAGTCAGATGCGTTGGCATCGGGCCGTGTCACCCCTGGGATTCGATCGTGAACGGTTCAGCACGCCGACAGCGCAGAAGTGAATGATCAAGTGAAGCGGGGGATTCCGCAGACACATCGTTCAGAAAAGCAGGCAGTTCACGCTCCAAGGTGGTGCGACGCACGAAGGGACCGAACCAGTAGGTGACATCCGGGCCGTGGGTCTGAACCCGTGCCCACCAAGCCATACCTAGACCGTTGGCAAGTGAGCGCAGCGGTCGGTTCAGAGGGCCCATGGCGGAGCGAAGAAGACATCGCCATTGTGCACTGATTCACCGCTGGCGGAAGGATTCCGACCATCGCTGTTCCGAGTCCCTGAAGTTCGCCCCACTGCGGTCAGAGATCAATGCTGCCTTCAAAGCGTGGTTCCGCCGTGTGAGGAAGACGTTCGATCCCCAGATCGATGCCTGGATCCTCAGGCTGTGGCTGGGAGCGCTCAGACTCGCTGGAGGCCTCTATCCCGGCAGTAACCGATGCATCTGCGGGCGATGTTGCTGCATCGTCACCAGCGGACGTTCCGTTGAGTGACGCATCAACGTGCTCCGGCGTCACCGGGGGCGGCGTCGACAGCTGGGGCCGCACGATGCGGGGGGACGGGTTCTGCCCCTTCAATCCCTTCATCCAACCGCGGCGAGCCACCTCATACAGGCAAAGAGCTGTAGCGACGGAAGCGTTCAGGCTTGGTGTGACACCACGCAGAGGAATGCGGATCAACTGATCACAGTGGCGACGGGTCAGCATCGAAAGCCCCTGACCTTCGGAGCCGGTGACCACCACAAGGGGACCTTCCAGATCGACTTCTTCCAGGGTCTGATCGCCTTCCTCGGCAAGGCCGACCACGCGATATCCGGAATCCTTGAGCGTTTCGAGGGAGCGGTTGAGATTGACAACCCGAGCCACGGGAAGGTGTTCCAGTGCGCCGGCAGCGACTTTGGCCACGGATCCCGTGAGACCTGCACTGCGACGCTGAGGCAGAACCACCCCGTGTGCCCCAAGGGCTTCAGCGGAACGAACGATCGCGCCGAGATTGTGAGGATCGGTGAGTCCATCCAGAGCGAGCAGCAGCGGCGGTTCATTGAGCTCGCTGCAACCGTCGATCAGATCAGGAAGATTCAGGGTGTCCGCTGCTGCGGTCTGCAGAGCGATGCCCTGATGAACCGCACCACCTGTCATCTGAGCCAGACGAGCCCAGGTGACCTCCTCCACCAGAACTCCGGAGGACTTGGCATCACGCAGCAACTGCATGAACTTTGGAGCACTGCGCATCTCACTGGTGCACCAGATGCGATGGACCGGACGACCGGCCTCGAGCGCCGCCTGGGTGGCATGACGGCCCCAGAGCAGATCATCAGCCACGGGATCAGCCCCATGGGGAGCAGCTTCTCCTCGGGGCTGGTCTGCGGCCTGACGATCATGGCGTTCGGCCCGCCCGGGAGAGACAGTTCGGGAGTCCCCGTCACTGAAACGGCGTCCTCCCGGACGACGGTCCGCGAAACGCCTGTCATCAGAACGATATCCCTTGAAGCGCTGATCACCATCGCGACGGGCTTCAGGGCGGCGACCTTCAAAACGGCGGTCTTCAAAGCGGCGGTTGCCCCCGCGACGGTCAGCTTCGCGACGGGCTTCAGGGCGGCGACCTTCAAAACGGCGGTCTTCAAAGCGGCGGTCTCCCTGACGGCGTTGCTCAAAGCGCCGCTCGCCATCACGGCGATCACCACGGTCAGAGGATCTCGATCCATCTCTTGGACCGCCTGGACCGCCACGCAATGCACCAGACCTGGACGGTGCCCGTCCTCGAAACTCTCCATCACGCGACCCTCGCCAGGGAGTGTCAGCACGACTGTTGTCCCCATCCCGGCGGCGGGATCCCGTCGGACTGCCCTCCACCTTGGGGCGTCGACCTCGGGCCCCGCCTCGAGACGGTCGCCCGCCTGCGGAATCGCCACCACGGGAGGGGCGGGCGGAGCGGCGATCAAAACGGGAGCTCATGGAATCGATGGTTATGACAGGGCGGATTCGGTCTCCTCGAGTCGATCCAGAAGCTGGGCAAGCCGCGTCGGATTCTGCAGAAAGAGCCAGCCAACCATTGTCTCAAATCCTGTGGCCTTTCCATAGGCAGCAGGATCTGCACCCCTCGGGCCGCGACCGGCACGATTGCGACCACGACGCACAAGATCCTTTTCCTCTTCAGTGAGCCACGGCTCGAGCCGTTTCAGGGCAACAGCCTGGGCATCGGCACGAACCTCGGAGACCACGGCTCGATGCAGGTCCTTGGAACGTCCGGCCTGGCGGCAGTGCCGCAGCCGTTGATGCAGTTCCCATACAGCATCTCCAAGCCAGGCCAGCTGCAGGGGGCCAAGATCAGTGGATCCCGCCGGAAGAGACTGTTGAAGCCGGATCCAGTCGCTCAAGCAGCCAGCTGGGTGTAAGCCGTCTCAAGATCGTTGACCAGATGCAGGAAGGATTCCAGTCGGACCAGTTTCACGGTCTGGGTGACACGGGCGTTGCCAACCACCACGAAGCTGCGCTTGGCGTCTTTGCATTGTTTGGCCAGCTGCACCAGTGCACCTAGACCGGAGGAATCGAGAAAGTCGATTTTGCTCAGATCAAAGACAGCCGGAAAGGCGTTGGCCTTCAAAACATCCATCACATAAGTGATGAACTGCTTTTCGGAGTAGGCATCCAACTGGCCGGTGAAGTGAAACACCAGGCAGCCATCTTTCTGCTCAAAGCCTCCACGGAGCGAAACCGTCAGTCGCTGCAGTTCAGTGATGGGACCAGACCCCCCATGTTGCGTCGTCGTCGAGCGAAGTGTAGTGATGCTCTCCGGGACAGACCACGCATCAGCGTCGATCTGACATCAGCGAAACGAAACGGGCGAAATGGTGGTCGGCGTCGTGGGGACCAGGACTCGCCTCGGGGTGATACTGCACGCCAAACATCGGCTGTTGCCTGTGAGCCATCGCTGCAACGGTGCGGTCGTTGAGGTTGAAGTGGGTCACCTCGATGCTGTCGGTGGGGAGACTCACGGAATCCAAGGCAAAACCATGGTTCTGACTGGTGATCTCAACCTGTCCGGTGGTACCGCAGGGATGGTTGAGGCCGCGATGCCCATAGACGAGTTTGAACGTGGTGCCACCCATCGCCAGTCCAAGAATCTGATGGCCGAGACAGATGCCGAACAAAGGAAGATCCCGTTGTTGGATCAGACCCCTGGCCAGTGCAATCCCCTCACTGACAGCCGCTGGATCACCGGGGCCGTTGGACAGGAACACACCCTCAGGATTGCAATCCAGCACGCTCTGCAGGTCGCTGGATGCAGGCATGACTGTGACATCACAGCCGTGACTGACCAATCGATCGAGAATGGCTCGCTTGATGCCGAAATCAATCGCAACGACGCGATACGGGCTCTCAGGTCGACCACTGTGCAGACGTCGGTCGAAATCAACGGCGCAAGGCGCGCTCCAGCCATAGGGAGTGGTTGTCGAAACCCTGTCGACGAGATTCAGGCCTTCCATCGACGGAGCAGAGCGCACCAGCTCAAGCAGCTCAGCCGGCGAGCGTCCATCGGAGCTGATCACACCGTTCATCGCTCCTGTTTCACGCAGATGGCGAACCAGCGCACGGGTGTCTATGCCGTGGATACCGATGACGCCGTGGGTCGTCAACCAGTCCTGAAGACTCTGCCGGGAGCGCCAGTTGCTGGCCACCGGTGAGAGCTGCCGGGCAATCAGACCTTGAGCCTGCGGCTTATCGGCTTCCTGATCGTCAGGATTGACCCCGGTGTTGCCCAGTTCCGGATACGTGAACGTGACCAGTTGTCCGTAATAGCTGGGATCGGTCAACACCTCCTGATACCCGGTCATGCCGGTGTTGAAAACAACCTCGCCGACCACGCTGCCGCCGGCGCCACAGGGCAGACCTGAAAAGACAGTGCCATCGGCCAGCACAAGCCACGCCGACTCCCCGGATGAAGCAGCCATCAGCAGATGAATCCCCTCAACAACGCTGGAGCCCTCATCCTCCCTCGGCGGGGGTCAGGGCCAGCCGCAGCTGCTCAAGACGCTCCCAGGCATGACCATGCCCCAGAGCCGCGAGAGCTCGCTGGGCACCCACCTTCAAGTCCATCTCCACACCGGCCACCCAAAGCACCAGAGCACAGTTGAAAGCCACCACATCCATCTGAGCCTGGGTGCCGCGGCCCTGGAGAAGCTCTCTGAGAATCGTCTGGTTACAGGCGAGATCACCGCCGCGCAATGCATCGAGAGGTGCCGCCCGGAGACCCAGATCCCCCGGTGCGATGGATTCAGACCGCAGCACTCCGTTCTCAAGAATGCGCAGGGAATTGGGACCCGCCAGCGAGGCTTCATCGAGGCCACCGGCGCCGTGAACAACCACCGCCCGGTCCTGACGAAGGCTTTGCAGTGCTTCCGCCATAGGACCCAGCAGGTCTTCGGTCGCCACGCCCAGCACCTGACCGTTGGGTCGCAAGGGATTCACCAGAGGGCCAAGCAGATTGAACACCGTTCGCACACCCAGACTGCGGCGCAGCGGGGCCAGATTCACCAGAGCCGGGTGCCATGCCGGTGCAAACAGAAAGGTCACCCCTGCCTGAGAGAGGGCATCGATCACCTGGACAGCAGGAGCCTGCAGATGCAGGCCGAGGCCTTCGAGCACATCAGCTGAGCCCACCTTGCCGCTGGCGCTTCGATTGCCGTGCTTGGCCACATGGGATCCACAGGCTGCGGCCGTGAATGCGACGGCTGTGGAGATATTGAACGTGTCAGCACCGTCACCTCCCGTTCCGCAGGTGTCCACCATCAGCAGATCTGGACGTTCGCCGGGGAGAGGACAGGCCTCGCGCAGCACCGCCGCCATGGCACCGAGTTCGCCGCCGTTCACCCCTCTTGAGCGGATCGCAGCCAGGAAAGCCCCTGTCTGCACAGGCGTGAGCTCCTCGGAAAGCCAGGCCCTCATCAATGCCGCGGCCTGATCAGGAACAAGCACACCGCCATTCAGAAGATGCTCCAGTGTCTGAGGCCAGGAAACAGATTGGGAGACCATGGAAAAGAGAGGCCTGGAGCCTTGGGTTCGACGGACAGAAAAAAGCCCGGGTGCAGATGCACTCCGGGCCGGGTGATGGGGACATCAACACTATCCCTTAAAAAGGATGCAATGGCCAGTTCGACGCCAATCTCAACCCTTCCTCGCGCTCTGCTCTCGCCTGAGCATCAGCTCAATGCCTAGGTTGATCGTTGTTCAGAAATCGCGATGGCCGCTTTTCGCCTCGATCTGATCGGCCGCTACCTGAAGCCCCATCGCCGAACGGTGCTGATGGGTGCGGTTGCTCTGGTCATCGTGAACACTCTCAGCGTCACCATCCCTCTTGAGGTTCGGCGGGTGATCGATGACCTTCAGGAGGGTTTCGCCTTCTCCGATGTGCTTGCACAGGCGGGATGGATCGTGCTTCTCGCGACGAGCATGGGGGTGGCGAGGCTCATCTCACGTCAGCTGGTCTTTGGAGTCGGGCGTCAGGTGGAGGTTGAGCTTCGTCAGAAGCTGTTTGATCAAGTGCTGCAGCAGGAGCCCGGATGGGTCCAGCAAACGGGCAGCGGTGAAGTGATCAGCCGTGCCACGAGCGACGTCGAAAACGTCAGGCGGCTGCTGGGTTTTGCCGTGCTGAGTCTGACAAACACCGTTCTGGTCTACGCCTTCACGCTGCCGGCCATGCTGGCGATTGATCCCGGTCTCACCATCGCTGCGATCTCCCCTTATCCGGTGATGCTCGGCGCCGTTCGCCTGTTCGGAGGCCGCATGATGCACGAACAGCGGCGCCAGCAGGAGGCTCTGGCAGGTCTTAGTGAACTGATCCAGGAAGACCTGTCTGGCATCGCAGCCATCAAGATCTACAGCCAGGAGGAACAGGAGCTGAATGCATTCAGTTCCCGCAATCGCGGATATCGCGACACGGCCATCCAGCTGGCACGCACGCGCAGCACGCTCTTCCCCCTGCTGGAAGGAATCTCATCCATCTCCCTGCTGCTGCTGCTTGCACTCGGAAGCGGCCAGCTCCAGCAGGGCTCCCTGTCAATCGGCAGCATGGTCGCCCTGATCTTTTACGTGGGACAACTGGTGTTTCCCACCGCCCTGCTGGGTTTCACGCTGAATACATTCCAGACCGGACAAGTCAGTCTGGAGCGTGTTGAGGAACTGCTGTCGAGACGACCGCTGATCAATGACCCTGTTGAACCGGAGTGTCTTGAACAGCCTGTGCGCGGAGAACTGGAGGCCCGCGACCTTCACATCCGCTACGACGGATCCGATTGCGACACCCTTGACGGTCTGAGTTTCAAGATTCACTCAGGCGAACTGGTGGCCGTTGTGGGGCCGGTGGGCTGCGGCAAGACCACGCTCGCCCGTGCCCTTGGTCGCATGGTGGAGGTGCCCCAGCATCAACTGTTTCTCGATGGGCACGACCTCACCAACCTGCGTCTTGTTGACCTGCGTGAACAGATCGCCCTGGTTCCTCAGGAGGGCTACCTGTTCACCAGCAGCCTGGCGGACAATCTTCGCTACGGCGAACCCGAAGCCGACATCGGTCGGGTTGAGGCAGCGGCTGAACAGGCTCGCCTGCTGGGAGATGTGCGCGGTTTCCCCGATGGCATGAACACACTGGTGGGAGAGCGGGGGATCACGCTCAGTGGAGGCCAGAGACAACGCACCGCCCTCGGCAGGGCCCTGTTGCTTAAGGCTCCTGTTCTGGTTCTCGACGACGCACTGGCGAGCGTTGACAACAACACCGCAGCAGAGATTCTCGCTTCAGTCCGACGCCAGACACAACGCACGATTGTGATGATCAGCCATCAGCTTTCGGCGGCCGCGGCCTGCGACCGAATTCTGGTGCTGGATCAGGGACGGCTGGTTCAACAGGGGCACCACTCCGATCTGATCACGGAACAGGGCCTTTACCGAAGGTTGTGGGAGCGGGAACAGGCAGCTGAACGGCTGGAATCGGCGGCCTGACGCAAAGGTTGTGCAACGTACGGGCGACAAACCCTGTTGCCTCGGCTTAGCTGGAGTCTCTGCTGCCGAACCATGACGTCAGGTACTCCTTTCTCGGTCCGCTGCACCCTGACGTTCGGGGATATCTACGGGCAGATTCTGGCCTGGATGGCTGTGATTTTTGTAAGCCTTGCGTCAGGGCTGGCGCTGATGGGGTCCTCAAGACCGGTGTTTGCACTGGTCGGAGTCGGCCTGATTCTTGTGCTCAGCGTCCCGTTTCTGCTGTTTGCCTTCGTCACCACACTGCTCAATCACATCCGCCTGGAACCCATGACATCTGCCTAGGGTTCCGGGCGAATGACATGGATGTGATGCTGCCCAACTGGCTCACCGGTTCTCAGCAGGGACTATCAGACAGCAACGCTGACGAGCGTCATGTTGTTCTCGGCACTCCCCTGAAGGCCCCGCTGATGGAGGATCAGGAGGAAATTGTTTTCGGCTGCGGCTGTTTCTGGGGCGCGGAAAAAGGTTTCTGGCGGCTGCCTGGTGTTGTATCCACTGCTGTTGGCTACGCCGGCGGGCAGACACCATCCCCCAGTTACGAGCAGGTCTGCAGCGGACGGACCGGGCACACCGAGGTGGTGCGTGTGGTGTACAGCACACCAGCCATTGATGTCAGCGATCTGCTCAAGCTGTTCTGGGAATGTCATGACCCCACCCAGGGAGATCGTCAGGGCAATGACCGGGGAAGCCAGTATCGATCGGCGATCTACACCACCACCACCCGACAGATGCAGCTCGCACTGGCCAGTCGTGACTGGTACCAACAAGCCCTCACTCAGGCCGAACGGGACAGCATCACGACTGAAATCGCAGCTGACCGAACCTTTCATTTCGCCGAAAACTACCACCAGCAATATCTGGCACGACCAGGCAGCCGGCCCTATTGCTCCGCCATGCCCACAGGGATCCTCCTCGGTGCCTTTGAAGCTGCTGACTACCAGTTGCCCAGCCAGGTCTGGACCCATTACGACTGGAGCATCAGCCACTGCGTGCTGCGTGGAGACAACAATCCGATCCAGCTGCAGGCATGAATGACCCACTGCCCGACAGGGTGGTGATCGCCGTCATCGCTCTGACGGTGATTCTTGTCTTCGCCATGGCCTTCGCCCTGAGGCCCCGATCCGATGATCAGCCTCCCTTTCTCTGGCGTGATGAATCCCAGTCCCCTCCTGGACTGGTCTCCACACCTTCACAGAGAGCAACCCAGGGGATCTGACCACTGCCTGCGCAGCCGATAAACCGACCTGGCAAGGTTGGAAACTGGTCTCCTCGCAAGGCGTGCCCACCATTCCTGAGCCCAAGCCCCCCCGTCGCCTGCATCCCCTGCCGAGCGGCCTGGTGGAGCTTTACGGTCTGATCGCAGTGCTGGTGGTGCTCATACCGGAGTGGATCGCTGATGGAACGCTGAGTCTCAGCGACAACCAACGTCGCACTGATCTGCCGATCGCCTCAAGAGCATGGAGAACGCTGCCTGAGCTGCAGCTTGCCTCAATGAATCTTTCAGCGCTGCGTCAGCTGGCCAGAGAAATGCGCCTCTGGGGGTATTCAAGCGACAGCCGAGACAGACTCACAACAAGACTGCTGGCACGCATCAAGCGAAACACAAAGAGCGGGAATGCCTTGTGATAACTTGAATCTGCCGTCGGGGCGTGGCGCAGCTTGGTAGCGCACTACTTTGGGGTAGTAGGGGTCGTGGGTTCAAATCCCGCCGCTCCGATGTCACAGTCCAATCGATGACGAAGACTCCTCGTTTGGGGAGTCTTTTTCTATTTGCTTCACCGTAACCGGCTTGATCAAGCGATCAACAATCTCACTGAATCAAAACACTCAGGAAATCAGGCACAGAGAAATTCATTTACAGGGCACATGGGTGATCACAAGGTGGCGCTGACCATCGATCTGGAGCCAGCCCTCATCTCTGAGCAGTCCGATGACCCTGGTCACTGTCACACGGGTTGTACTCAGGGCACTGGCCATCTCCTGGTGAGTCAGACGCAGATTCAGGCGCAATCCCTGGTCACAGGGCTGACCGTAATCCTGGGCAAGCAACTCAAGAAATCCCCTGACTCGCTCCTCAACACGACGAAGTCCGAGAAGAGACAGCAGATATTCCGACTGCCGATGCCGTAGCACGACCGCTCCCAGGAAATTATTGGCAAGGTCCTGAGACTCCCGGACCTCGCCCATCGTCATGCAGAGAAGATCGGAGTCGGTGAGCGTGACGGCCTCATAAGCCTGCACCGTACTCAATGGCTCACCAAAGGTTTCATTGGGACCTGCGAGACCAAGCAGCAGTTCATCACCATGCACAGAAACCGCACCAAGCTTCACCATGCCGTTAACAACAAGCCACAGCCTGTTTTTGTGCAGTGGCACAACATTTCCCGCGGCGAGGTGCAAGCGATTTCGGTTTTGAAAACTGGAGTCCAGAAGGAAGAGCTCTACTTTTCAGACTTTGATTCTGCTGGAGTTTCAACAGAACCGACTGACGATTCCCTACCGAGCAACGTATGGAGCGAAACATCACACACCCAGACGAAGAGCCCCCTATCGAATCAATAAGGAGTGTTCAAAAGTATCGAAAGTTCGTGGCAAAAATGATGATCCGAATGGTGTCAACCTGTTCGACGCCCGATCAGGAGCCCTGCAGTTACTGACCAATCCTTTCAATGGCTGCCTTCGACTTGCTGAGGATCTCAGCCTCGAGAGGAATCAAACCAAGGTCAGGAAGCTGGCTCTGAGCCTCGCTACTGAGCATGAGCTCAAGGGTCGCTTTGATCACCTGGGACTTCTCGCCGTTTCCAGACCTGTAGGCCTTGACCCAGATCAAGGTAACGATCGGATAGGCCCCCTGGGTGGAGGGGTTCGGGTTGCTGCCGGCAAGATTGAAATCCAGATCGATGCCCTGAAGGGCCTTGGCTCCGGAAATCGGGTTGGGTCGGAGGAATTCTCCGTTGTCGTTCTGCAGCGCAGCAGCCCGGATCCTGCCTTTGACATGGGAGAGACCGAGGTAACCGATGGCTCCACGCTTGCTTTCAATGACAGCGGCAACGCCGGAATTCCCTTCAGCGGCGATCACATTGTCAGCTGGCCAGCGAATCAGCGTTCCGGTCCCAAGAGGCCACTGCGAAGAAAACGCTCGCATGGACCGAGCAAAGGAATCGGTGGTGCCAGAGGCATCCGACCGATGCACCCAGGTGAGAGCACCGGGCTCGCAGCCGAGTTGCTTCCAGTCGGTGATTCTGCCGCTGGCCACCTGAACAGCCTGCAGCTGGGTCAGCTTCAGGTCGCAACCGGGCTGGTTGTATCCGAAAGCGATGGCGGCTCCAAACGTGGGGATCTGAACCACGCCACGTCTCACCTTGGCCAGGTCCCTGGGTTGCATCGCGACGTCGGAAACCGTGAAGTCAACTGCCTGCCTGATCAAGGCCCATTGAGCTGCGGCCGAGCCCACCGATCGATAGCTGATCTCAAAACCACCGGAGTTGGCCATCCGGCCGAACCAGGTTCGGTGAAGCCTGGTGGGGAGAGATGAACCGACTGCGATCAGAGATGACTGTGAGGAGGCGGAGACACAGGTTCCGGCAGCGAGCAGGGAGAACAGAACGAGAGCCTGCCTGGCGAAGGCCATCAATGGTCTGCAGCGAAGCGACCTACCCATAGCGGAGAGCAGGCTCGGACAGCTTTCATGAGGCTTGTTCGTGAACGCTCAAGAGCATTTGAACGACGCATCAGGGCTCATGGATGGAAGCAGCTGAAGGCAACCGAGTCGAAGCTGAATAACGCGTCAGCCATCGATTCACGCGCGAGCGTTGACAGGATGGAACCTCCTCCAGGAGATGCGAGAGCTCCAGCGCACCGAGACGCTTAAGTTCGCGTACATCCACATGCCAGAGGCACTCAGCCTCGCGTATCAGGCGAGCCCAGGTCCGCACCTGCTGCCAGCGCTGCAGGCGGGAACGAATGGAAGGCGGATGCCTTGGATGATCCATGCAGTCAGCTTGGCTGGCTGAAGCCCGGCAGCAGCAAACCCACCACGAGGCTTCCGAGTGCTGAAGCAAATCAGGACGCCAGGGGCAATTCAGGATCAACAGGAACAACAGGAAAATCGAGTTTGCCGGCTTCCCTTGCGGACAGTCGCCTGGCCCAGGCTCCTTTCACCGGTTCGTTCCAGCGAAAACCGGCATCCCGGGCGAGATGACGGTCGTCGTAGGAGACCTGAGCGCGCATCAGCTGCCGAGGTTCCAGACCGCACTCGATCAAGTGCTCAAGGTCATCACAGCGCCGGAAGACCTCTGCCAGATAGATGCAGTCAGTTAAAGCACGATGAGCCGCCCAGACAGGGATTTCATAGGCCAGGGCCAGATCGCGCACCGAAGGCCTGGACCGCAGCTGACGATCAGCCGGCCAGCGCATGTCCTCCATGCTGCAGAGCCAGCGCTTGTTAACAGCCGGCAGATGGCCGCGCCCGAACCACTGGCGGTCGAAGGCGGCGTTGTGGGCCACCAGTACGTCGGCAGCATCCAGCAACGACTGGAGATAGTCGAGGGCGGGCCTCCAGGGCTGGGGCAGGGTGGTCGCGGAAGCGGGGATTCGATTGATGGCCTCCGCAGCATTGGCCTCCACCGGCAGCAGGAACGATTGCTGCGCAAGCACCTGGCGACTGGCGACATCGAAGAGAATCGCGCCCACCTCAAGGCACTGATCGATCTGTGGATCAAGTCCTGTGGTTTCCGTGTCAACAATCAACAGCGTTCCTGCTGCGGCGAAACGATCAGCTTCTGGCTGCGGCGAGGGACTGGTCTCAGGAGACTGCGGAGATTGCCTTGGGAGTTGAGCCGGAGATTGAGGCGGCGAGGCCGTGAAGGGCTGGCCAGCACTCGACGACAGCAGATCGAGCTGACCTGGTACGGATTGGTTCTCCATGCGCTGACCTACCTCCTGAATCATTCCATTCTCCGTCCTTTATCCACGCTTCCTAAGGTTTCGCCACCAATTCGACTGCTTGGCATGGCCCTCACCGTTGGTGACAGCGTTCCGTCCATCAACCTGGAGGATCACGAAGGCAACAGCTGCGCCATCAGCGAGCGCAACGGGACGCCCTTGGTGTTGTTCTTCTATCCGAAGGACGAGACCCCTGGCTGTACAGCGGAGGCCTGCGGATTCCGGGATTCCCACGAGGAGCTGCAGCAGCTTGGTGCTCAGGTCTGGGGCGTCAGCGGTGACGATCTGGTGAGCCATCGCCGCTTCGCGGAACGCCATCAGCTGCCTTTTCCCTTGCTGAGTGACAGTGATCAACGCCTGCGCCGGGCATTCGGTGTCCCCAAAACCCTTGGCCTGCTGCCATCCAGGGTCACCTATGTGATTGATGGCCAAGGAGTGATCCGGCACGTGTTCAACAACCTGCTCGATGGCCCGGCCCATGTGCGCGAAGCCATTCAGGTGCTGCGTTCGCTGCAACCCAGTCAATGAGCGACTGGATTCGCTTCCGTGACTGCTGGACCCTCTACCCGCGTCAGCCACGCGGGTTGGTCGAATTCGTGGGAGGCAGCTACCTGGCTGCAACACCGCAGATCAGTTACCGCCGCCTGCTCGAAGGACTGGAGGCGCGTGGCCTCGCAGTACACGCATGGAGCTATGTGCCTGGGTTCGACCACCAGCTGCAGGCACGCGAAGCCTGGAGTGCCATGCGGGCCTGTCGCAATCGGCTGCAGGATCATCTGGGGCAGCTGCCACCACCTCTGCGCCTTGGCCACAGCCTGGGTTGCAAGCTGCATCTGCTTGCGCCAGATGGAGGACGAAACTGCAGCGGCCTGGTCGCGCTCAGCTTCAACAATTTCACCGCTGATCAGTCCATTCCGCTGCTGGGAGTGGTTGCACCGAGCCTGGGCGTGAGCACTGAATTCAGTCCGAGCCCGAAAGAAACGCTGCGACTGATCGAACGTCAGTACCTGCAGCCCCGCAATCAGGTGGTGCGTTTCAACAGGGACCAGATCGACCAGAGTCTCGATCTGATGAAGGCACTGCGGGCTCGCAGAGGAGACAGCAGCGAATTGCTGAGGCTGCAAGGCGATCACCTCACACCCGCCAGTGCGGGCCTTAGACGACAGTTCCTTGGTGACTGGGCGGAGGGCAACGAAAGGCAGCAACAGGTGAACCGTCTTCAGGACCTGATCACCACCTGGGCGCTGAGCGGCTCCGCCTCCTCTGAATAGATCACTGAATTGGCCTCGGGTTCTCCAAACAGTTCGTCGTCACTGAGTGCCGTCTCGATCAACTCAAGGGGAGCACTTTTTTTGATGATGGCCACTTCGCAACCCCTGAAACGCCACATGCGGAGTGGACTGCATCAGGCGATTCAGGCAGCTGCGGACTCGAAGCGGTGAAGTGGTGGCAGCGACAGCTGACGCCGGGCTCAGGCACGCAACCGGTCGAGCACCGAACGATCCTCAAGGGTGCTGGTGTCTCCGGTGACTTCCTGACCGGCCGCGAGGGCACGCAGGATCCTGCGCATGATCTTGCCGCTGCGTGTTTTGGGCAGGGCATCACTGCAGCGGATCTCATCGGGCCTGGCGATCGGGCCGATTTCCTGACCCACATGGCCCCGCAGCTCCGCAATCAGGGCATCCTCCGGTTCACGACCTGCCTCAAGGGTGACGAAGGCGACAATGCCTTCACCCTTGAGGTCATCGGGACGACCCACAACGGCAGCCTCCGCGACGGCGGGGTGACTGACCAGAGCAGATTCGATCTCCATGGTGCCGAGGCGGTGACCGGAGACGTTGATCACGTCGTCCACACGACCCATCACCCAGAAGTAGCCGTCCGCGTCACGACGGGCACCATCTCCGGCGAAATAGATATGACTGCCGTCAGCGGGACGGATGTGCTCCCAGTAGCTCTCACGGAACCGCTGAGGGTTGCCGTGCACAGTACGCATCATTCCCGGCCAGGGGCGTCGCACCACCAGGTAACCCCCTTCATCAACTCCGACAGAGTTGCCATCGGCATCAACAACATCGGCTTCAATTCCCGGTAGAGGCAAGGTCGCTGAACCAGGCTTGGTCGGCGTTGCACCGGGCAGGGGACTGATCATCACGCCACCGGTCTCGGTCTGCCACCAGGTGTCGATGATCGGGCAACGACCGGAGCCGATTACATCCCGGTACCACATCCAGGCCTCGGGGTTGATCGGTTCACCCACGGTGCCCAGCAGACGCAGGCTGCTCATGTCGTATTGATCAGGCACCTCACGGCCGTTTTTCATGAATGCGCGGATGGCGGTGGGAGCGGTGTAGAAAATCGTGATTCCGTGCTTCTGAATCAGCTCCCAGAACGCTCCGGGCTTGGATGGACGCGGCGCGCCCTCGTACATCACGGTGGTCGCCCCGTTGGAAAGCGGGCCGTAAACGATGTAGCTGTGACCGGTGATCCAGCCCACATCCGCTGTGCACCAGTAGACGTCATCGTCACGGATGTCGAAGATCCACTGGAATGTGAGATGGGCCCAGAGGTTGTATCCCGCAGTACTGTGCACGACGCCCTTGGGTTTGCCGGTGGAGCCTGAGGTGTAGAGCACGAACAGACGATCTTCGCTGGCCATCGGCTCCGCGGGGAAGTCTGCGCTCTGCCCCTCGACCAGCTCATGCCACCACTGATCACGACCTTCGACCATCTCCACGGTCTGCTTGGTGCGCCGCACCACCAGAACGGACTGCACGGTTGGGCAGCTGCCATCGGCAAGCGCCGCATCAACCGCAGGCTTCAGCGCCACGGGCTTGTCCTTGCGGAAACCACCATCAGCGGTGATCACCGCCTTCGCTTCGCCATCGATCAATCGGTCCCGAAGCGCCTCGGCTGAAAAGCCACCGAAAACAACCGAATGAGGGGCACCGATGCGGGCGCAGGCAAGCATGGCGATCGCCGCCTCGGGCACCATCGGCATGTACAACGCCACAAGATCGCCCTTGCCGATTCCCATTGCTTTGAGGGCATTGGCGGCTTTGCAGACCTGGGCATGCAGCTCGCGGTAGGTGAACTGTCGTACGTCACCAGGCTCACCCTCCCAGATCAGTGCCGTTTTGTTGGCCTTCTCGCCCTCGAGGTGCCGATCAAGGCAGTTGTGGGAAATGTTGGTGGTACCGCCTTCAAACCAACGGGCGAAGGGGGCATCCGACCAGTCAAGAACGGTGTCGAAAGGCCTGAACCAGGAGAGTTCCTTGCGCGCCGCATCCCCCCAGAACGACTCTGGATCTCGACGGGCTGCATCGGCCATCGCCTTATAGGCCTCCATACCGCCGATGCGAGCGATTCGGGAGAAGTCGAGAGAAGGCTCGAAAACACGCTGCTCGTCCAGCACGCTTTCGATGGTGGATTTCTCGCTAGTCATCTGGGGTCTGCCTTGTTGCGCCTTGGGCAAAAGATAATTGGCACGGCGCATTCAGACAGAACCTTGGATCAAACCGTTTCGAACCAGCGAACGCCTGAGTTTTCTGGTTCGCCTGGAGCGGGCAACCACAGGTTTTCCAGATCAGAATGAATGGGAGTCAATGATCAGCAATGCCTGAACTGAATGACGACATCGGAGCCTTTCCTGCTGGGCCATCGATCAGTGGCAACGACAGCCATGGGTGTGATCTCTGAATCAGTTCACGACCAAACCCAGGGCCTGCCTGTTTGATCTGGATGGTCTGCTGCTCGACACCGAGCCGCTCCACGCGCTTGCCTGGCAACAGGCTGCACACCATTTCGGCACCGACCTTGCTCCAGATCAGCTGATCAGACTGCAGGGGCGCCGTCGGCACGACAACGCAAAGCTCGTCTGCTCCTGGATGAAGCAGGCGATCACACCGGATCAACTTCTTGCCGTCAGACAGCCCATCGCCAGGCGGCTTCTTCCCGATGCCAGGCCCATGGAGGGAGCGGAATCGCTGGTGCGCACAGCCGAACGTCTTGACATTGCGACGGCCCTCGTCACCAGTAGCGACCGGGAATCAGTGCGACACAAGATCGGCAATCATCACTGGGTGAATCGGTTGCAGCTGATGATCTGCGGCGACGATCGCGAGCTGAAAGCCGGCAAGCCCGCCCCCGATCCCTTCCTGTTGGGCGCTGCAGGACTGGGGGTCAGACCTGAGGACTGCTGGGCCTTTGAGGATTCCAGAGCAGGATGTGAATCAGCCCTGGCAGCTGGATGCCTGGTCTGGCGACTGCTCAGACAAACTGAGTGCTCCGATCAGCCTGATCCCAGTGCGCAGGAATTATTGAACTCGAACCGGCTGATTGCCATCACTCAACTGATCGAAGCCCAGCGTTGCCTCGAGTCGTTAATTAGTAAAGGCGACTGAGAACGAAGTCCGGGAGCTCCAGCAATGCGGTTCGATAGGGCGACTCAGGAAGCCAGGTCAATGCTTCACGGGATTCCTGAGCGAAGGTTTCAGCCAGTTGACGGGTGCGAGCAATCGCATCCGAATCGCGGACCATGCCCAGAGCTTCATCAAGATCACCCTCGTTGCTGAACTCGCGTTCAATCAGAACCCCCATGGCTGGGGTCTTCTCGAGGGCATACAAGGCAGGGGCAGTGAGATAGCCGCTGGAAAGATCACTGGCTGCGGGTTTACCAAGCTGCTGGTCACTGCCTGTAAAATCGAGAATGTCGTCAACCACCTGGAAGGCCAGACCGAGCTGGCGACCGTAGCGATAGAGAGATTCAAGCTGAGGATCGGTACAACCACTGAGAACCCCAGCAGCACGTGCACTGTTGGCGACTAGCGAGGCGGTCTTGCAGTAACTCTTTTCGAGGTAGGTTTCGAAGGTCTGGCCTGTGTCGTAACGGAACAGGCCCTGCTTGACCTCCCCATCGGCGAGATCCATGATCACGCGGCTGAGCAGCTTCACGACATCAAGGTCGTCCAGGTTGGCGAGATGCCAGCTGGCCTGAGCAAAGAGAAAGTCACCGGCCAGAACAGCGACGCGGTGATTGAAGCGGCTGTGGACAGTCTCAACGCCTCTTCTGGTGGCCGCTTCATCGACCACGTCATCGTGAACCAGAGACGCGGTGTGGATCATTTCGGTGATCTCAGCCAAGCGGCGATGGCGGGACGTGAGGCCGCCGTCGCTCGCAAGAGCTCTGGAAATCAGCAATACAATGCCCGGACGCAGACGCTTGCCACCGGCACTGAACAGATGCTCGGCTGCTGCCTGAAGAATCGGATGGCCCGCTCCGATCAAACTGCGAAGGTCGCTGAGCAGGATCTCCAGATCCGCCTCAACCGGCTCCAGCAAATCGGTGACGGTGGTCATGAATCCCCTCAGTGAGGAGATCCTAGAAGGCACCGACCTGTCACTGCAGCTGCACCAGCTCAACCCGTGGCCGTTGCCCAAGCCAGGGCGTAGCGCGGTCGGCGAATCCCTCAGGATCATCAGTGACGCAGATGCGGGTTGATCCCAGAGCGAGGGGGTGATCCAGACCTCCGGGCAAAGGCTTCCCGAGCAGTGCGTCAAGCTGACTGGCCACGGCCATTGCAGGATCGATCAAGCGAATGGGCTGCGGCAACAACCGGCTGAGCAACGGCACCAGCAGGGGGTAGTGCGTGCAGCCCAGAATCACCGACTCCACCGAAGCTTCCAGCAGAGGTTGGAGATAACAGGTGGCGGCATCATGGAGAGCTCTGGAATGCAAATCACCGGTTTCAATCAAGGGAACAAATTCAGGACAGGCCTGCTGCACCACCAGCGTTCCCGGACAAAGAGCCTCAATGCTTTCCCGGTAGGCCCCTGATGCCACGGTTGCCGGCGTGGCCAGCACCCCGACCCGGGCTTCACGAACCATCGCCGCGGCAGCACCAATCAGACCCACAACAGGAACACCTGCCTGGCCTTCAGCGACATCTCTGGCCAAGGCATTGGTGGTGTTGCAGGCCATCACCACCGTTGAGATCTGATGCTGGCTCAGCCAACTCACCACCTCTGAGGCAATGGTGCGGATTTCAGCCGCTGAACGACTGCCATAGGGAACACGGGCCGTATCGCCGAGATAAACCACCTGCAGGGAGCCGTGGCGTTCCAGAACCCGACGCAGAACGGTGAGTCCACCCAGACCACTGTCAAACATGCCAAGTCGGATGGTCATCGCACCCCCTGCAGATACTCGAGAATTCCGGTGGCAATGGCCAGTGACAGACGACGTCGATGCGATGCGGTGGCCAACCTCGGAGAATCCAGATTGCCGGTGACAAACCCTGTTTCCACCAACACCGCAGGCATGGTGGTGCGACGGATCACGAAAAAGCGGCCGCGACGCACGCCGCGATTGGGACTTCCCGGAGACACATTCAACACCTGCTGCTGGATATGAGCAGCAAGCCGTGCGGAACGTGGATCGGAGAAATAAAAGGTTTCGATGCCATTCACTTCCGGTCTGGACATGCTGATGGCATTGGCGTGAATGCTGACAAACGCCGTTGCGCCGATTCTGTTGGCAAGCGCCACTCTCGGTGGCAAATCAACATCCACCTCAGCAGTGCGAGTCAGCGTGACTTGAACCCCCTTGGCTTCAAGCAGTCGCGCCACCTGAAGCGAAACGTCAAGAACAATCTCCGATTCGCGAATCCCCCTGATCCCGACAGCGCCAGGATCAGGGCCACCATGACCTGGGTCGATCACCACCCGGTAACGACCACGACGGACACTTGGAAGTCCGGCGGCATTCACAGGAGTGCGGGTGGGCTTGATCCTCACGCCAGCCCAGCGTCCGGGACCCGCCCGATTGAGATCGCCCTCTCCAATGGTGCGCAGACCTCTGGTGGCCAGTCCCTCGAACATCAACTTCCAGCGATCCGGCGAGGTGCCGATCAAACGCAGCTGACCAGGGTCGAGTTCAACCCCGGGCTGGAACTCGATGACCAGGCGGGTGGCTCCGGGGTTGGGCTTGCCGAGACGAACCTCACGGACGGGACCGGAGCCGCGAAGCTTGCGGGGGCGACTCAGTTCGCCGGGGAAATCGATCCAGACCCTGGGCCCGCGTCCGGCTTTACCGGCTTCAAAAAAGGCATCGAGGCGCGCCCCTGTGGCTGTGCGCAATTGCAGAACCCCATCACTACCCAGCGACCAGGCCGCCAGAGCACTGGCCGCCCGAGCAGGCAGGCCCATCACCAGGCCCGCACCCTGCACGACAAGAGCGACCAGCAGGGCGCTGAAACGACGAGATAGCCGAGGCATCGGATTCAGAACGCTGCGGTTCTGCGGTGCTTGAGGCAAGGCATCTGAGCACGGATGCGCTCAAGATGATCCAGGTCCACCGGCGCAACGGCTGCGCCGGGACTCACACCGGCATCAGCCAGCACTGTTCCCCAGGGGTCAATGACCATCGAGTGGCCATGGTTCTGCCGTCGCCCTGCATTGAGACCTGTCTGTGCGGGAGCAAGCACATAGGAGGTGTTTTCAATCGCACGGGCCTGGAGAAGAACCTGCCAGTGGTCCTTACCCGTGAAGGCCGTGAAAGCGGCGGGAATCATCAGCAACTCAGCTCCTGCCTCGATCAGTTCTCGGTAGAGCTCAGGGAAGCGCACGTCGTAGCAAATCGACAGCCCCACCCGACACAGTCCAGGCACATCCACAACAGGTGGTGGAGTCGTGCCTGGCCTGAAAGAAGCCGACTCCCTATAGGAACTGCCGTCTGCCAGGTCGACATCGAAGAGATAGATCTTGTCGTAACTGGCCAGGATCTGACCATCGCGTCCAACCAGCTGGGCCCGCTGAAAGGTGTGAGCACCGTCTCCGACGGGAACGGGATATCCGCCGCCCATAATCACCACCTGGTAGCGACGCGCCATGGTGACCAGGAACCTGGTTGCCTGTTCCGCCAGAACAGGCGCAAGTTCCAGCCGCAGTGAATCCTCTCCGAGAAAAGCAAAATTCTCGGGAAGTCCGATCAACTCAGCTCCACGTCGTGCTGCAAGGTCGATCTGTTCCTCTGCAGCACTGAAGTTGCTCTCCGGGTCGGAACTGCTAGTGAGTTGCACGGCCGCCGCCAGGAAATCACGCACAGAGGTCAGTATTCAGTCGATGGAATGGTATGGCTGAAGAGCGCTTCGCGCTTCAGACACGAACGGCTCGTAAAACACCGGGTTCAACCTGGGTCGGGACAACGTGAATCTGATCCAGACCAGAACAGCAGCTGAAATCAGCATCGTGATCACCGATCCCGATCAACCGTTGACCGTGCGAAGCAACGCGAAGGCAGGCTTCAGGATCATGCTTCCACTGATTCCAGAGAGCCAGTGCCGCCTGGAGTTCATCATTGGCCACTGCAGCTCCGGCAGCAACAAGCAGCTCTCCGATTGCTCCGGCAGCAAGTGAATCCTCGAGGGAATAGGTCCCTTCCCAACCACTGCCGAGGATGACGATCCGCTGGTGCGCTCCTGCCAGCAATCGCTCGGCAACAGCGCGTCTGTTGGGCAGAGCTGCCGTGACAACGCAGGGCACGTCGCGGACCCGCTGCAGAGCGCGGGTGCCGTTGGTGGTGCTCATCAGCAACCGTTTGCCCTTCACCAGCTCAGGGGTCACGGCGACGGGGGAATTACCCAGGTCGAAACCCTCCAACATGCAGCCCCCCCGCTCTCCCAGAAGCAGACGCGAATGGTCGGGCCAGAGCTTTGCCTGCGCTCGCAGTTCATCGAGATCAGCGAACGCCTGCACCGCCTCGGCACCATTGTGCAAAGCCCAGGCGATCGTGGTTGTGGCACGCAGAACATCAATCACGACAGCTGCATCCGGACCGTCTGCGGAACCGACCGTGTCGGGAACATGCGCGGCCGCATGGAAATAGGAAACCTGCATGGCCACACTCACCGTCAGCGTGCGTCACAGTACCGGGATCACCCCTGCTGAGGTGGCCTCCAGATGTCTCTGTTCCGCCCCGGTCCCAGCACACGGGATCTGCGTGCCTTCATTCAGCTGCTGGAGGAGCGGGGACAGCTCAAACGGATCACGGCACCGGTGGATCCTGATCTCGAATTGGCGGCGATCGCCGATCGAGTCCTGGCCAGCGGAGGCCCTGGGCTTCTGTTCGAGAACGTGATCGGATCCTCAATGCCGGTGGCGGTCAACCTGCTCGGGACCGTGGAGCGGGTCGTCTGGAGCATGGGGCTCGAACATCCGGAGCAGCTGGAGGATCTGGGTGAGCGACTTGCGCTGCTGCAACAGCCACGCCCACCCAAGGGGCTGGGTGAAACCAAGAAATTCGCACGTGTTTTCTGGGATCTGGTGAAGGCAAGACCGGACAGAGATCTTTTGCCTCCATGCCGTCAACAGGTGTTTGAAGGCGATCAGGTCAACCTCGACAACATCCCGCTCATTCGTCCCTGGCCTGGTGATGCCGGAGGCGTCATCACTCTCGGACTGGTGATCACAAAGGACCCAGAGACCGGCGTACCGAACGTGGGGGTGTATCGGCTGCAGAAACAGTCGGTCAACACCATGACCGTGCACTGGCTGAGCGTGCGCGGGGGCGCTCGCCATCTGCGCAAGGCGGCTGCACTGGGACAGAAGCTGGAGATCGCCATCGCCATCGGTGTTCATCCACTGCTTGTGATGGCGGCAGCAACACCGATCCCGGTGCAACTGAGCGAATGGCTGTTCGCCGGGATCTACGCCGGAGAGGGTGTCAGGCTAAGCCCCTGCAAGACGGTTGATCTGAAGGTACCCAGTCACAGTGAGGTTGTTCTGGAGGGAACCATCACACCTGGAGAGGTGATGCCTGATGGACCCTTCGGCGACCACATGGGTTTCTACGGGGGAGTGGAGGACTCACCGCTGGTGCGTTTTCACTGCATGACTCAGCGCAAGGATCCAATCTTCCTCACCACTTTCAGCGGTCGACCTCCGAAGGAGGAGGCCATGCTCGCCATTGCGCTCAACAGGATCTACACGCCGATCCTGCGTCAGCAGATCCCTGAGATCAAGGATTTCTTCCTGCCGATGGAGGCACTGAGCTACAAACTCGCGGTGATCTCAATCGACAAGGCCTATCCAGGCCAGGCGAAGAGAGCTGCAATGGCTTTCTGGAGCGCGCTGCCTCAGTTCACCTACACCAAGTTCGTGGTTGTGGTCGACAGCCATATCAATGTGCGCGATCCACGCCAGGTGGTCTGGGCGATCGCCGCCCAGGTGGACCCACAGAGAGATCTGTTCACTCTGGAAAACACACCGTTTGATTCACTCGACTTCGCCAGCGAACAACTCGGTCTCGGTGGACGACTGGCAATCGACGCGACAACCAAGGTTGGGCCGGAAAAAAATCACCCCTGGGGCAAACCTCTGAGCAGACCAGACGATCTGGAACAACGTGTCACGGATCGTCTGGACGAACTCGGCTTAACCGATATCAGCAACAGAGAGCCGAACCCTGAACTGTTCGGCTATCTGCTGGATCAACTCATTGCCAACCGGCCTGGGCCATGAGCTGAATGGCCTTGGGATTAAGAGCACTCAACTGAGAAATCGACACATTATCTGGGGTGAACTTGGTCATCCCTTTCAGATACGTTGATCCCCCAACTCCTGTTAAAGGGAATTCAAAGGTGGGGCCGGCAATCCCCCTGCTGCCATTGGGAGAGGCCAGGAACTCAATCAGCTTGACTGCAGCTGTTTTATTTTTGGCATATTTGGAAACTGCTGCGGCGCTGATATTCACATGCGCCGGATCGGGCATGACAATTTTCACCTGATTACCAAGTTTCTGATCCTTGGCTCCATTGATACCCGCACGCATGCGAGCGAGATAATAATGATTCACCACCCCAACACCACACTTGCCCTGAGCAACAGCTCGAATCAAAGCGATGTCACCAGGGAAATATGGCTGAGAAACATTGGAAATCATGCCCTTCAGCCAGGCTTTGGTGTTAGCTTCTCCACGAATTGCCAGCTGATCAGCAACCAATGACTGGTTGTAGACATTTTTACGATTACGCAGGCAAACTTTTCCTTTCAAATCAGGAGATGCAAGCTGAGCGTAAGTCTTGACCTGGGATGGTTTGACCTGGTTTGGGTTGATGACAATCGCACGAACCCGTCTAGCGATTCCGAACCAACGGTTGGAGGGATCTCGATATCGAGCTGGGACATCTGAATTCAGCTTCGAAGAATTGATTGGCTGAAATAAACCTGCCTTGGCGGCATTGTTGATCCTGGCGGCATCAACAAGAATGATCACATCAGCTTTGGTATTGCTTCCTTCGCGCTTGAGCCGCTCAACCAAAGAAATACCGGAAGCTTCAATCAAGCGAACTTTGATTCCGGTTTGATCAGAGAATGCCTTGTAACTCTGCCTGTCGGTATTGTAATGACGGCCTGAATAGACACGAACTTCTTCAGCGTGCGCGGCGGCCGTCAACAGAGACAGTGACGCAAGAAAAGGAAATGCAAGCAGCTTCATAAAACACAAGAACCCTTCTGAGGTTGTCTGCGAAAAACCGAAACGTCTCGCCAACACGATACCAAGCTACTGCTCATTTAATACAAAAACGTCGTTTTCAATGAATCACATCAAGCTTGAGCTCTTCAGTTCAGACCAGTGCAAGGCACTTCTAGAGAAGGTCAGTCACGCTGAATGGATTGATGGCAGAGCAACGGCTGGTGCCCAGGCCAGGTCAGGGAAAATCAATGAGCAGATTGCTCAGACATCACCGGTCAGAGAGGAGATTCATCGTCTGGTGCAGGACGCTATGTGGGCTAATCCAGCCATCAAAAGCTTCTGCGTACCAAGGAAACTGCATCGATTGCTGATCAGCAGAACAAAATCCGGAGGTGGATATGACAGTCATGTCGATAATGCTTACATGAGCAGCGGCAGAAGTGATCTTTCCTTCACTCTTTGCCTGTCTGATCACCAGGCATTCACAGGCGGAGCCCTGGAAGTCGATACCATTACAGACTCATTGCAGCTGGAATTGAAGCAGGGGGAGATTGTGATTTACCCAAGCTCAAGCATGCACCGGGTCAAGCAGGTGAGCAGTGGTGAGCGAATTGTTTGTGTGGGCTGGATTGAAAGTTATTTGAAAAATGAAGGCGATCGCGTCACTCTTTTTCAACTCGATACCGGAGCCAAAGGATTGCTTGCCAAGCACGGACGAAGTGATGAGCTGGATCTCGTGTTTCTTGCGTATACGAATTTACTGCGATCACTGGGCACGTGAACAACACACGTGAAACGACTTAGAATTGACGGAGCCTACATAAACGGTGGTTTTTGGGATGAAGAGGTCAACTCTTTCCATTTTTCTCGCTGGTGCTGCTGCACTGAGCAGCCAGATGGCAGATCCAGCTGCTCTCGCTGATACCAACCCCATGGGTGGTGGGTTGCAGGAGTGGAACACAGATCAGAACATCGACGCTGAAGCCAAGAAGGATGCAGACGCAAAGAAAGCAGCTGAAAAAGCTGCACAGGAAGACGTCTGCGTTCCGATTGGAGAGGGCGAAAACTGCTGGTAATCAGGCCAGACATTCGCAATCAAGATGAAGGAGGCCGGAGAGCCTCCTTTTTTTATTGGATTTATGAAAGCAAAAAAAAGCTCCCTCAAAGAGGGAGCTTGTAGAAGAATCAACCGATCTGAATCAGAAACGGAAGGTTGTTTTCACGAGGTAGCCAAAAGTGTTGAATCTCTCAGCACCGTCACCGCCGTACCTAGGAGCTGAACCAGTCAGTTCACCGAAGGGACGTGAGACATAGAAAATGGCAGGTGTCACAGCGATGTTGTCGGTGACTTGGAACTGGTAATACAGCTCCATTGCATAGTTGCCATCATCGGGAGTGCCTTCTTCTCGCTCAGTCTCGAACTGAGGCTGGCCGATGGCGAAACCGAGCAGGTTTCCGCGCATGAAGGCATCTCTCCAGTTCAAACCTACGGTCCAGGCTTGTGAGGTCTGCTTTTCACGCAGATCTCTCTTGAAATTGTTAGCAGGGAAATTGACATCTTTACCGTTGAATGATGTCAGATCCCAACCTAGAGAGATGCTGGGAACCCAGCTGGACTCGGAAGGCTGCCACCATGCACGCAAAGCAACAGCATTAGCGTCCTTAAAGCCACGTGAGACAGCTTGATCATCACCACCAACGACTGTGGTACCAGAGCCGAGAGGAGTGCCGTAACCGACAGTCATGCCATCCTGAACATAGGCATAACCAGCGTTGATGTTCCACTGAGGACCGCCATAGCCCACCTGTGCAACAAACTTACCTCCTGAGGTGTTGGTCATAATGCCACCACCTTTTCTGGGATTGCCTTTCGCACCGTTTTTGGCGGTGTAGTTCAAAGCAACAGTAAACTTTGGATCGAAAGGATTATTTTTACTGTTGGGCTTCCAAACGATACCCGCGCCAGGTGAGGTACTGGCGCCGTAAACACCATAGTAACCGCCGAGTTTGAAGTCCTTGAGAATTTCGCGATACACACTGGCAGGAGCACCAAGCATGTAGTAGTTCTCAATCTTGGCTCCCAGGTAAACCTGGAAGTCAGCGCCAAGTGGGAACTGGTACCAGAGCTTGTCAACCTTGAGGGCATCGCCTGTTGACTTGGCAACGCTCAGCTGAGTGATGTTGCCGGTGTAACCCTTACCAGAGAAGGCGTTATTGTTGAAGTTACCTGCACGCAGGCGGGTGTACAAAAGATCCTTTCCGGTGAAACTGGTATTCAGATTCAACGTGGCCCGATAGTTGAACGTGAAGGCGTCTTGACCACGGTATTCAGGGCCTTCGCCAAGGTCGTAGTCCTCACCTCCGTAACTAACACCACCGGTGACGAAATCGACCTTTCCTTTCAGCTTGGTGGTGGTGGAGAACTGGGTTGCTTCCAGTTCACCGACGCGGGCCTCCAGGCCGTCAACACGGCCCTTGACGATGGCGAGCTCCTTCTCGAACTCCTTCATCAGACGCTTGAGCTCGTCGGTCACTTCAGTGACGCGGTCGAGACAGGCGTTGAGCAGCGCGGCCGCTTCAAAGCGTGTCATCGCACGGTTGCCGCGGTAGGTGCCGTTGGGATAACCGGCCACACAGCCGTAGCGCTCAATCAGGTTGCTGAGTGCCTGATAGGCCCAGTCAGTCGGATAGACATCGGAGAACTGGGTGATGCTGGTGACCTGATCCACAGCAACCGCGTCCTGGGAAACGGGGGCGTAGTCAGAAACACCGGCAACATTCATTTCAGTCGCACCAGCAGCCACAGGAGCCAGCAGGCCCAGGGCAGCGGGAGCAACAAGCAGTTGCTTGAAAAATTTCATTGATCCTCACACCAATAAAAGAGGAAGAGGCAATTGCCTCTCACCGTATTAAAACGCACAGACAGCGACTTCGCTACCTGAAAACAGCAATCATCACAGGCAGCTCAGGGCCGGCGACACGAAAAAACCATCCAGAGAGGAAATCAACCAACGCCACTTCGGCACTCAACGCACAAGCCGACAACGGCTCCAGCAGCTAGGACGCATCCTTCATAGCCGTGGATAGGCCCGAAAACCCCCTGATCAAACCCTCAAAACCATTGGCGTTACTATATCAAGCAAAAACAAACCAACACCGCCGAAACATCAAAGGCCGCAGGCGCGGCAACAGATGGACTCCCCATTCAGTCAATCACTGCAAGGTCCCCGGGGAGGCCAGTGCAGCAATTCTGCCAAATTACAAACCGGCCACCCGCGTGACAAACACGACTACCGCCGGTACGAAAGAACGCTGTTTCCGCATTCGGACTCAGGCCAGCGGCTTTAAATCCGCCTGCAAAGCAATTGGGGGGCGCCCAGGCTCATTGATCACCCTGCAGCGCATCAGAACTTCGACCGACCCATAAAAACCATCCATAAATTGATCAGAGCTAATGCGAAACCATGGACGTAGCGCACGAACTGCATTGTCAACAACTCATCAAGGCTTACAACAACGCGGTGAAAAGAAAGGATTGGCAGGCTGCTCGAAACTATCGCGACGAACTCAACATTCTCATAGCGAAAAAAGTTGCGTTGTCTTGAAATTCATTCAATCAAATTCTCTAAATTGCAGAAAATTTGAAATTTAACAATAATCGAACTTTTTAAATAACAACTATTTTTTTTTCCTAAAATTTAACTTTTTATTATTATCAAGAATGTTGAGGATTCGGACTAAGGGATTGGTGAATTTGATTCAAGACGCGTTTCACAACAGTGGTAATAAAAAATTGTCTGCGGGATCTGAAGCCATTCGGACAAAAATGATGACTTGAATCGGCATCAGCCCGCGAACTGATGCTGGATCAAGCGACTCATAGAATTCGACCGCCAAGAGGTGGAAGAACGTGCCGGTAATCACAGGAGATGTCCGCCAACTGAGATCCGGCGGAACTCTTAGTGGTCACGTGAGGGTTCCCGGAGACAAATCGATCTCTCACAGGGCATTGCTCTTTGGAGCCATAGCTGAGGGCAGAACCACGATTGAGGGATTGCTTCCTGCAGAGGATCCAATCAGTACGGCGTCCTGTCTTCGAGCGATGGGAGCGGACATCAGTCCTGTCGCCGATGGTGAGCTCATCACCATTGATGGCGTTGGCCTGGATGGTCTGAAGGAACCGAGTGAAGTGCTCGAGTGCGGAAATTCCGGCACAACCATGCGCCTCATGCTTGGACTACTGGCAGGACTGAATGGCCGACATTTCGTGCTCAGCGGTGATGCTTCCCTCAAGCGGAGACCGATGCAGCGTGTTGGGCAACCGCTCTCGATGATGGGTGCGGAGGTGCGCGGTCGCGGTCAGGGAAATTTCGCCCCTCTGGCAGTTCAGGGACGCAAGCTGCGCGGTGCTGTTGTCGGCACACCCGTCGCCAGTGCGCAGGTGAAATCCGCCCTGCTGCTTGCCGCCCTGACTGCGGATGGCAACAGCACGGTGATTGAACCTGCCCACTCCCGTGATCACAGCGAACGAATGCTGAAGGCCTTTGGTGCCGATCTGGATGTGGGTGGAGAAATGGGCCGTCACATCACCGTTCGACCGGGTGCGCGGTTGAAGGGTCAGCATGTTGTGGTTCCGGGTGACATCAGCTCAGCAGCGTTCTGGCTGATCGCAGGCGCTCTGGTACCCGGAGCTGATCTGACCGTTGAAAATGTGGGTCTGAATCCGACCCGCACAGGAGTGCTGGAAGTTCTCGATCAGATGGGAGCGAAGATCGAGGTGCTCAATCAGCGTGATGTGGCAGGAGAACCGGTGGGGGATCTGCATGTCACGCACGGATCACTGGAACCCTTCCAATTCGGGGAGGAGATCATGCCGCGTCTGGTGGACGAGGTCCCGATCCTGAGCGTGGCGGCATGCTTCTGCGACGGCGAAAGCCGGATCACTGGCGCGGCGGAACTGAGAGTGAAAGAAACAGACCGACTGGCGGTGATGGCTCGCCAGCTGAAACACATGGGAGCCGACATCGAGGAGCACCCCGACGGGCTAACCATCCGTGGAGGCAGGCCTCTGAAAGGCGCACAACTCGACAGCGAGACCGACCACCGCGTCGCCATGAGCCTTGCGGTGGCTGCCCTGATGGCCAAGGGAGATTCAACACTGGCGCAAAGCGAAGCCGCCGCCGTCAGTTACCCAACCTTCTGGAACGATCTCGAGCGACTGCAACGTTGAGGCATCCGCTTGGAGAGCTCAGGGCTATCGAAACCGCAGACGGAAGTCTGAGTCTTCACAGTGATCATTTTGATGAAGCGTTTCACAGCTCCACAGGAGCTCTTGAGGAAGCGGAGGCGAAATTTGTCAGACCCGCTGAGCTGGAAACCTTCTCACAACACAGTGAACTGAAGCTGCTCGATGTCTGCTTCGGAATGGGATACAACAGCGCAGCCATCATGCGTTCACTCCCACCAGCCAGCCATCCCAGATTGCAGTGGTGGGGGCTGGAGCTGGATCCACGTCCTCTGGGATGGGGCCTGGGCCACAAACCGTTCCGTGAGCTCTGGCCCAGTGGCGTGCTCCAGCGACTTGAACAACTGCAGAGAAGCGGCAGATGGTGCGACAGGGGCGGCCATGGATCAATGCTGTGGGGCGATGCGCGCCACAACCTCAAAAAGCTGCCAGGAGGTTGCCAGCTTGACCTGATCCTTCTGGATGCCTTTTCTCCAATGCACTGTCCTCAGCTCTGGAGTGAGGAGTTTCTCGCTGCTCTGGCCAGTCGACTTGCACCGGGAGGGCGCTTGTTGACCTACTGCAGAGCAGCTGCCGTCAGAAGCAGTCTGAGGCGTGCAGGCCTGACACTTCGCTCATTGCTGCCGGCAAAAGGAGAACGAGCGGAATGGAGCTCAGGCACTCTGGCCCTGAAACCACGAACCAACAAAGCGTTGGCCGCTGAGGGGCCAGGCTGGACTTCACTGAGTGCCATGGAAGAGGAACATCTGAACACGAGAGCTTCAGTGCCCTATCGAGATCCCCATGGCGATGATGAGGCCGTAAGCATCCAGCGGAGGCGCGAGCTCGAGCAGCAGTCCTGTGATCTTGAGAGCACCAGCGCCTGGCACCGCCGCTGGCGATCGCATGTGCTCACGAACAGACCTAGTACAAGACCTGAATCTGATGACAAACAGCGATGAGAGGTTGGGATTTGAGTGCCGAAGCGACATCAACAACGGGTTGAACAGACAGGAAAAAATGATCTGATCAAACAGTTTTCGGGGTCTGCATCAACCTTTGCCGGTATGAAAAACAAGGCAGAGGGTGAAATCTTGATTGTCTTTTCTGTTGATTCACAATGGGGAATTCAAGACATCGTCGATTTCGGGCCCATGAAGGTTCAGGCTGAATGCAGTGATGTGCATTTCTGCCATGACTTTCACTCTGTCCGGCTTCGACGCCTGGACATTTCAGATCGTTTTTTACGGCAGTCTTCTGGTTCTCGAAGCCCTGCATGGCGACGACCGCCTCAGCACAGTTCTTCAACCCATGGACTGCACCCGCCAACGGGCCCACGCCCTGATTCGCCAACCCAGTTGCACTCTGGTCGGCCGCTGAAGAGGTCAGGAACCTGACCGCTGGGCGGAATCCACCACATCCCGATAGATTCCGCCCGATTCGCATCGCTGTTCATGCTCGCTGTCGCTGTTCTGGCCGCAGGCAAAGGCACCCGCATGAAGAGTTCATTACCGAAGGTGCTGCAGCCGCTGGCTGGCGCAACCCTGGTGGAACGGGTTCTTGCCAGCGCCGGCAATCTGAGGCCTGAGCGACGGATCCTGATCGTTGGACATCAGGCTGATCGTGTTGAGCAGCAGCTCAGCCACATCAACGGGCTCGAATTTGTGCTGCAGGATCCCCAGAACGGCACCGGTCATGCCGTGCAACAGCTGCTCATGCCTCTGCAGAACTTTGAAGGAGAGCTTCTTGTTCTGAACGGTGATGTTCCCCTGCTGCGTGCGGAAACCATTGATCAGCTGGTGGCGAGTCACCGAAGCAGTGGAGCGGATGTCACGCTGCTGACGGCCCGTCTGGAGGATCCCAGCGGCTACGGGCGTGTTTTCGTGAAGGCGGATGGCCAGGTCAGCGCCATCATTGAGCATCGCGACTGCAGTGAGGAACAACGCTGCAACAGCCTCACCAATGCCGGTATCTACTGCTTCAACTGGCGCAAGCTTGCAGCCGTGCTCCCGACGCTGAGCACCGACAACGATCAGGGCGAGCTTTATCTCACCGACACCGTTGGCATGCTCGATCGTGCCATGCATCTTGAAGTGGACGATGCCGATGAAGTGAACGGCATCAACAACAGACGCCAGCTGGCTCAATGCGAAGCCCTGTTGCAGCAGCGCCTGAAAGAGCACTGGATGGATGAGGGTGTCACCTTCATTGACCCGGACAGCTGCAGCCTGAGCGAAACATGCCGGTTCGGCCGGGATGTGGTGATCGAACCTCAGACGCATCTGCGTGGTTCCTGCCGGATCGGTGACAACTGCCGACTGGGCCCTGGCAGCTTTCTGGAAAATGCGGTGCTGGGCGAAGGCGTCACTGTGCTGCACTCGGTAGTCATCAAGGCCGAAGTGGGAAACAACACGGCTGTCGGACCATTTGCTCACCTGCGGCCCGATGCTGCAGTCGGTGATGACTGCAAGATCGGCAATTTCGTGGAGGTCAAGAAGAGCACCATTGCCAGCGGCAGCAAGGTGAACCATCTCAGCTACATCGGCGATGCCGAGCTGGGAACCAATGTGAATGTCGGTGCTGGCACCATCACTGCCAACTACGACGGCGCCAACAAACATCGCACTGTGATCGGCGACGGCAGCAAAACAGGTGCCAATTCAGTGCTGGTCGCACCGATCAAGCTTGGCAAGCAGGTCACCGTGGCCGCAGGTTCGACACTCACCAAGGATGTCGGGGATGGAGCTCTGGCGATTGGGAGGGCCAAACAGACGATCAAAGAGAACTGGTCAGGAGCCAAGCCATAGGGGGCAGGCGACCGGGTGATGCCTCGCTGGCAATCTGCACCAGCGAAAAGTCTTCCGACCTGCGTTGCGACTGGAACCGGGGTAGCACTCTGCCGAGGATCAATCTCAGCACTATCGGGATCTGTCGGATTTAGTCGTGAGCTGACGTGGAAGGTCTGGTCCACTATTAACAGAGAAGACCTCAATGGCTCACTGCCGTCAGTCGAGCCGGAAAGGCTGTCAGGTCAGGTCGGTGAACTCCAGGCCAACCATGTCCAGACACCAGACAACTCACCTGAGCATCGATGCCGTCGAAAATTGTTCTCAATGCCGACCTGAACGTTTGTTCGGCGCTCAGAACCTGGATCCTCAACAACGCTGCGGTTCTCAAAGGTTTCGAACTTCTCGTCGCTGAGGATGTGCTTGAGCTGATGACCAGCGGCGGAAGCCTCGACGATCTTGCAGTCACGGCATCGCGTGCCATCACTGAAGGAGGTGATATCGAACTGGCCGCAACGATCATCAACGGCGAAATCAGCGGCCTCGTCCATTTCCCATCCCCAGGCGGTGAAAGAGCCGGGGACGTGCTCTCCGAACCACTCCTGCGGGCAGCACTGCTCAACAACCTGCCCATCGCGCTCAATCCCGCCACCGCGTCGGCAATCCTTCGGGGCATCAAGGGAAGTCGTCGAGGATTTCTGATTTTCAACCCCATTTCAGGACAAGGCGATCCCAACGCCGAACTCGCCGAGATCCGCAACTACCTCGAGCCCCAGATCATGCTTGAGGTGTGGATGACCAAACCCGGTGTCGATCCGAGCGTGCAGGCACAGGAACTGATCAGGGAGATCAACGCCTTCGATCAGGAGGGGCAGGGTAAATCGCTGATCATTGCCTCCGGTGGTGATGGCACGGTGGGTGCCGTCGCCAGTGCACTGCGAGGCACCGACATTCCTCTGGGCATCATTCCCAGGGGCACGGCCAACGCCTTCTCGGTCGCGCTGGGAATTCCAACGTCCGTCAAGGCCGCCTGCACCAATCTGATTCTCGGCAACACGCGCCTTGTGGATGTTGCGCTCTGCAATGACAAGCCGATGATCCTGCTGGCAGGACTTGGCTTCGAAGCCGGCATGGTCAACAAAGCCAGCCGTGAACTGAAGAACATGCTGGGGCCGATGGCCTACATCTTTTCGGGAGCCCGGCAGTTGGTGGAACAGCAACCCTTCACGGCCGAATTACTGATCGACGGCGAATCAACGGAAGTGAATGCCAGTGCCATCACCGTGGCCAATGCAGCCCCCGCAACATCAGTCATGGCACAGGGCTTCGGTCAGGTGATCCCCGATGACGGCCAACTGGAGGTGATCATCGCTTCACCAAGAGGGCGGATGGGCGGCTTCTCGGTGTTGTCCAGCCTGGCGAAATCAGCAGTGCTGAAAAACAGTGCCAGCAATGCCGATATCTTCTGCACACGCACACATCAGCTGAGCGTGACCCTCCCCAAGCCGCAGACCATGGTCATTGATGGTGAGATCGAGGAAACCGACCACATGACGGTGTCCGTGATCCCCGATGCACTGAAAGTCATCGCACCAATCCGTCTCAGCCCTTGAATCTCGCCAGCGACCCGCCGATTGAGCGCAAGATCATGCGCATGGAACACCGCGTCCGCTGGCAGCATCCGGCGATCAGGGAGCGAGGGATCGATCAGACACGACTGGTGATCGATCCTTCCGGAGGCCACAGAACAAAACACGACGCGTTTCACTTCCTGGTGCTCGGCGACAGCGGAACAGGTCGCCATCGACGGCACAGCCCTCCGCGTCACATCGCCGAGCGTCTGCTCCCTCACAAAAACAAGGCCGCCTTCCTGCTGCACACAGGAGATGTGGTGTATCTGGTGGGCGCCGCGGCCCAGTACCGCAACAACTTCATTCGCCCTTACCGGGAATGGCTCTGTGGAGGAGAGAACTGGGAAAGCATCACTCCGCAGAACCTGCTGTTCAACCAACCCTTTCTGCCGGTGCTCGGCAACCACGACTATTACGATCTGGCCCCGATCATCTCGGCACTGGCCGGACTGACCCTGCCCCTGCGTCGCTATCTGCAGTGGTTTCACGATGTCGATACCGGATGGCGCGGTTCTGATCAGGGGGGCTGCTTTGCCCATGCCTTCATGGATGTGCTGTCGGACGTGCCCAGCAGCCGCTTGGCTGACCATCTCGACCGTCACTACACGGCTGAATGGGATGGTCATCGTTGCCTGAGCTATCAACCCGGTCATCACACAAGTCTTCCGAACCGCTACTACCGGTTTCGTCATGCCGGTGTCGACGTTTTCGCGCTTGACTCCAACACCCTGATTGCACCGGTGAGTGGTCAGGATGACCGTGTCCGGCTGCGACAACAGCTGAAATCCCTTGAAGACGAACAGGCTCACTGCCTCAAGGCGCTTTCCCTCAAAGCAAGCGACGAGAATCAACGCGATGGACTGATGGATGACCTCGAAACGCTCCAGGAGGAAAGGCTGGATCTGCAACGGAGGCTTCAGCACCACACCGCTGTGGACGGCGAGCAACTGAAATGGTTGTATGAGGGACTGATCGAATCCCATCGTGATCCGGATGCCCGCGGCCGGATCCTGACCTTGCATCACCCGCCTTACGTGACGGAGAGAACCAAATGGGCTCAGGCCGACACGCTGGCGATCCGAAACCGACTGCGCAACGTTCTCGATGATGTGAACACAGCTCTTGGCAGACACAGCCGTAATCACCGAACCGTTGATCTCGTACTCAGCGGTCATGCCCATTGCCTCGAGGTCTTGCGAACTCATGACACCGGCCACGGCGATTCATTCACCAACTGGGTTGTCTGCGGAGGCAGCGGCTACAGCCTTCGCGATCAACGGGGACAGGGACCTGACCTGACCGAAGCACGGGACAACGGAGAACAGCGACTGGTTGCCAGCAGTGACCTCTACGTGGGAAGAAACTGGGCTGATTGCGATGGCGGCAAGGCGTACAGCGCCCTGCGAGTCGACATCAGCGAGGGATGTCCTCTGAGGATTCAACTGACTCCGCTGATCTCCAATCGTGAGGAGAATGGCTGGAATGAGGTCACCATGGATCCGATTGAATTGCTGCAGACAGATCAGCTCAAACCAATGAGCTCAACAGCTGAATGAGGGATTAACAACAAATGAGTGATTCGAAACAACAGTGCCGAACCAGAGCAGACGTGAAAAATGACATGAATCCCCTGAATCTCTAAAGCTGTTGGCAATGGTTTCATGCTGAACATGAGGGAACTTGGGTGTATCGATCACTGGATCCATGAGCGATCAGAAGCGCTACACGGTGCGATACCGCGACGGCAGCAGCAGAAGACTCGAAGCCTGTTTTTATGCCAGTGATGCGTTCGAGGCCAGAGTGCTGGCCATGGAGGCAGTTCCCTTCATTCGAGACCACCCCCATGCCATTGATCTGATTCGCTGCGAAGACTCCAACACCGATGTAATGGTGGCTTGAACCCTTAGCTCAGGGTTCTTGCAGCAGTGGAATCAGCCGTTCAAGCGCAACTCCTCGGCTGGCCTTGAGCAGCAGAGTGTCTCCTGGCTGAAGCCATTGATTGAGAACCTCAGCAGCGAGTTCTGGAGACTCCGCAAGAGCGAAGCGGTCCATCGACTCCGCAGCTCGTTGCATGGCAGAAGCTTCCGCACCGGACGCCACAGCCACCAGACCATCCAGTCCGAGCTGCACAGCTCTGGAGACGACTGCCTGGTGCAGCTCGATGCTGCTTTCACCGAGCTCAAGCATGGTGCCGAGCACGGCGAATCGACGACCTGGTTGTTGTGCGAGCAGATCCAGAGCTGCGAAAACGGCTTCCGGCGAAGCGTTGTACGTCTCATCCAGAAGATTGAGTGTGCCGATGCTCAGGCGCCTGTTGCGCCCGCCGGGCACATCCACCTGGATCGCCTGCAGATCCGCCGGGGAAACCCCGAGTTCAAGAGCGACCGCCAGTGCCAGCATCAGATTACGGGCGTTATGACGTCCTTCGAGCGGACAGTTGAAGCGCAGACCATCAAAGCTGAGCACACTCTCCCGCGCATCATGCACCCCGATCAGATCCGCGACATCAGGATCAGCCACAGGCAGGCCCGCCACTTCGGAGTCATCAGCAGAGAGATCTCCCTCCAGGGCAACCCGCACAATGCGGCCGCTCCAGCAGCTGGAGAGTGCGTGCTCCAGCAGAGCATCACCTGCAGGAATCACCACAACTCCCTGAGGAGCCAGAGCGGCGGTGATCTCACATTTGGCCTGAGCGATGGAGGCTCGACTTCCGAGCCGACCGATATGAGCAGTTCCGATGTTGGTGATCACAGCGATCTCCGGTTCCGCACAACGGGAAAGGCGCTCAATCTCACCCAGGCCGCGCATGCCCATTTCCAGAACCACAGCAGCATGACCTTGATGCGCACCCATCAGGGTGAGCGGCACGCCGATGTCGTTGTTGTTGTTGCTGACGGTGGCCTGAACATCTCCAAGAGGCGCCAGCGATGCTCGGATCAGCTCACGTGTGGTGGTCTTACCGGCTGAACCGGTCACGGCCACAACGCCCGCTTTCAGCTGACGCCTGTGCAGCGTGGCCAGCTGCTGATAGGCCCAGAGCGTGTCGTCAACCCTCCAGTGCAGCAGCCCATTCGGCAGGGGATGGTTCCAGTCAATGGCCACAACAGCGGCCTGAGCCCCAAGCTCCACGGCCTGGTTCAGAAACGCATGTCCATCAAAACGGTCACCGCGCAGGGGAATGAAGAAAGCACCAGACTGCAGCTGCCGACTGTCCGTGCAGACAGGCCCGAGCTTGGCCTGCAGCTGATCTGCGGACGCAGCTCCACGCAGTTCGGGATTCCCCCAGAGCTGCACAAGCTGAGCGAGCTGCAGCGTCATGACGAAGGCAACGGGTCGAACATGATCATGCCGCCGCCCACCCTGGCGGGCCTGGCGAGCAGACGCTGGTTGACATCTTCAAGAGTGATGACATCGAAGCCCTGGTCCTGCAGGGTGAACCACCAGCTTTCCGCGCACTGGCGACGGAGGGTCAGCGGCAGTTCAGACCACAGATCTGAATCCACAACCAGCACCGCAGCATTCTCTGCGGGAACAGGCCGTGCAGACAGCAGCAAACCTGTTGGAGCAGCGCTGTCGACATCCACCTGCTCCAGCAGATTCAACAGGGGATTCACCTGCAGGGCCGCTGGCTCCGGCTCAGAGGATTCGAAAAGCTCGGGCTCAGCTGGTGCGACCTGAATCGGCGCCTGTGAAGGAGACGTTGTCAGGGACCTCGGTGCTTGATCAGCATCGCCAGGCACGATCGCAGGTTCGGGGCTCAGAGGGCGTGCATCAGGCAAGGGAGTCGTGCGCATCCGTTCGACAACCGGAGCTGGATCCGGTTCTGCGACGTTCAAAGCTGCACGCAGCTGGACGACACCAAGCGAAAGAACCAGCAACAGAGCGGCCAGCACCAGAGGCCAGAAAAGAGGAGCCAGATCCTGTGGCCAGAATCCGGGAGTGGAAAGATCACCCTCACGATTGCGGCGTCTGAGTTCCTGAAGGCGCAGTCGCAGATCCGCCAGAGCAGCTGGAAGGTCCTCACGCAATGCTTCCCAGGGGCTCTGGTAAGGAGCCGGAAGCGAACGTTGGTCCTTTGCATCCTGTTCCTGCATCACTCAGCCATGAAGCCATGAAAACCGAGTGACGCACAGTTTTTGCGCACAAGGCTCAATCCCATCATGGTCGTTTCTGACAGCGACGAAGCGATCTTCAAGAACGTGACTGACGCAGCAAACGGGCCAGGGGATTGCGACTGCCTCGACCACGGCCATCAGCCTTCGAGGCCTGGTCAGCCTGCGGATCAACGGCTCCATTGCGCGATGGATCAGCTTCCTGACCCTGAGAGAAACGCTCGACAGCCGCCGCATCGGGTCCGGGCTCCTTCAGACCACACACATCCCTGTACATCTGGTCGTACTCAAGGGCCGAACGCGCCCAGCTGTAATCCTCACGCATGCCTCGCAGCTGGAGCTGTCGCCAGCTGTCCTGATGGCGATAGGCCTCCCAGGCGCGAACCAACGCGGTGTAGAAGTCAACCGGCTCGAAGCGATCGAAGCAGAAACCTGTTCCCAGATCGTTGCGCGGGTCATGTGGTGGCACGGTGTCAACTAGTCCTCCAACCTTGCGGACAACAGGCACACAGCCGTAACGCATGGCATTGAGCTGGCTGATGCCGCAGGGTTCAAAACGACTGGGCATCAGGAAGGCATCACTGCCGGCGTAGATCAGGCGTGAGAGTGCATCGTCGTAGGTAAGAAACACCGAAACCCTGCCGGGATGGCGGGAGGCAAGCTGCCAGAGACCCGACTCGAGGCCTCTCTCACCGGTCCCGAGCACAACAATCTGGGTATCGGTATAGGCCAGGAGTCGATCGGCGACCTGAAGGAGCAGATCCACACCCTTCTGATCAACAAGGCGCGTCACCATGCCCAGCACAAAGGCGTCATCGCGCGGCTCAAGCCCCATTCGCTCTTGCAGCACGCGCTTGCAAACCAGCTTCCCACTGAGGTCATCAGCGCTGTAATTCGCTGGCAAGGCCTTGTCTGTAGCAGGATTCCAGGCCTCGAGATCGATGCCATTGAGGATTCCGCGCAGCTTGCCTGCGATGTAGTTCAGCAACCCCTCCAGTTTTTCGCCGTACTCGGAGGTACGGATCTCCTGCGCATAGGTCGGCGAAACGGCATTGACTCCCTCGGCATAGAGAAGCGCCGCCGCCATCGTGTGATCGCCCTGCATGTACCAGGGGCACCAGGTCATGCGGTCCAGCTTCCAGCGCCAGGGTCCCTGATATTTGAGGTTGTGGATGGTGAAGACCGTGCTGATTTCAGGGTCCTGATGCATCCAGACAGGGATCATCCCCGTATGCCAGTCATGGCAGTGCAGCACCTGGGGCTTCCAGACATTCCAGGAGAATTCCGCTGCCGCACTCGCGAAGAAGGTGAAGCGCCAGTCTTCGTCTTCACCGCCGTAGATGCGCTCAGGGTCGAACACGGGATGCCCGACCAGATAGAGAGGCAGGCCGTTGGTGGGATGGCGGGTCTCGAAGACTGCAAATTCAGTGCCCATGGTCTGGGCTCGCCAGATGGGTTCAGCTGGAATCTCCAGCTGGCTCCAGAGCTTGCTGTAGCCGGGCATGATCAAGCGCACGTCATGGCCGAGCTGGGCCAGAGCCGGAGGCAGGGAACCGACCACATCGCCCATACCGCCCACCTTCACCATGGGTGCACATTCAGCGGCGGCAAACAGCACACGCATGGACGATCGATCCGGCTAAGCGGCGCGACTTTAAGCGCAATGCCGCTTGATCAGGCCTGGTGATCAGGCTGATCAGGGCAGCACGGTGACCGGAGTGCCGACCCGCACCATCTCGAAGATCTCCTGCACGTTCTCCTCGTAGAGACGCACACAACCGTGAGACACGGCGCGCCCCACCGTCCAGCGATAGGGGGTGCCGTGAAATCCAGCCACCGTGCAGCCCTCGATATCGAGATATTGCTCACCATCCCAGCCTTCGCGACCTTTGCAGTCGCGGTGAAAACCGATCCAGCGGCTTCCGAGTGGATTGTCCGCATCATTCGGTCCCAGCTTCTCGCCGTTCACCGGATGGGTCCATACCGGTTTCTTCACCTTCTGCATCACACGAAAACGTCCTGCGGGCGTTTCCCATCCCACCGTTCCGACCGCAGCTGGAAAGCGACGGGTAAGGACACCGTCGTGGAGAACCAGCAACTGGCGATGCTGACGATCAAGAACAAGCTGCAGACCCAGGCGCTGCAGCAGATCATCGGGAACCCGCTGGATGGATTCAGCATCCGTGACCGCTGCTGCCAGGGGGGGGATCGGATCCGGTTCGCGCTTGGCTGTTGGCGTCACAGCTTTTGGCGCAGCAGCATTTTCAGTGGTGAACTCTGTCTCAGCGGACAGAGCACCACCAGGCAGCAGCAACATCAGTGCGGCCAGGGATGCCGGGCCCGGTGAGGGGATGGAAATGTGAACCGGCATCGCTGCGCAGAGCGGGATCTCACCCTGTTTAGCTAAGGCAGCCAGGGGGAAGAAGAGAAATCGGGATCTCTCTTCTCAAGGAAGGCATTACGACCCTCCTGACCCTCCTCGGTTCGATAGAAGAGATGGGTCGCCTGTCCCGCCAGTTCCTGAAGCCCTGCCAGCCCGTCAGTTTCGGCGTTGAAGGCAGCCTTGAGACAGCGGATCGCGGTGGGGCTGTGCTGCAACACCTCCCGGGCCCAGCGCACGCCCTCGGCCTCCAACTCCTGCAAAGGAACAACAGCATTCACCAGCCCCATCGCCAGCGCCTGCTCAGCGCCGTACCTGCGACAGAGAAACCAGATCTCCCGCGCCTTTCGCTGGCCCACCACCCGGGCCAGATAACCGGCACCGAATCCGCCATCGAAACTGCCGACCCGTGGTCCGGTCTGGCCGAACACGGCATTGTCCGCCGCCAGGCTGAGGTCGCAGAGCAGATGCAGCACCTGGCCGCCACCGATCGCATAGCCGGCCACAAGGGCGATCACCACCTTGGGAAGACTGCGGATTATCCGCTGCAGATCAAGAACATTGAGCCTGGCCAGACCCTGCTCATCGAGATAGCCGCCGTCGCCACGGACGCTCTGGTCACCACCTGCGCAGAAGGCATAACCGCCGTCGTCTGCAGGACCGACCCCGGTGAACAGCACCACGCCGATGCCGCTGTCATCACGAATGCGGGCGAAGGCATCGCAGAGCTCCGCCACGGTGCGCGGGCGAAAGGCATTGCGTTTCTGCGGTCGATTGATGGCGACCCTGGCGATACCGGAGTCGCTGCGATCGAGCAACACATCCTCGTATTGGACCCAGGGTTGCCATGCCACTCCTGAATCACCGGGCAACACCGGACGGGACGAAGACTCAGCCATGCCAGCGACGACGATCAGGACTCTTTTGTACCGCCCCGGGACTGCTGCAGTGCGGTGACCGTGACCTCACGCAGCTGCCGCCGCAGTGCGGCTTCGGCGGATCGATCGGTGCAGACGCGCAGCAGAACCGTGCGCTGCTGCGAGAGCCCCCATTCCAGAGCCGACTGCAGGTCCTCGAGCCGGCTGAGCTGACGTGAGGGCACCGCGTGGGCCGCTGCAAGGGCAAGGGGATCGAGGCGCTGAGGCATGGCGAACAGCTGCTCAAACGAGCTGGAAGCACTGGAGGCGATCGGAAGCTGGGCAAAGATTCCGCCACCGGCGTTGTCGATCAACAGCACCAGCAAAGGTGGAGAGACCTCACTGGCCAGCAGCCAACCGTTGCTGTCGTGCTGCAGCGCAAGATCACCACAGATCAGCACGGTTGGACCCAGAACGCGAGCCAGACCAAGAGCCAGCGAGAGAGTGCCGTCGATGCCGGAGGCGCCTCGGAAGCTGAAACAACAACGCGCCCCCAGATCCGAGGCGGCGAAGGTCTGCCAGTCGCGCACGGGACTGCTGGCGGCGAGCATCAGCGGCAGCCCCTGCGGCAACAGTTCGGGCAGGGCCTTCATCAGTGCGGGCTCGCTGACAGCGCCAGCAGCTGGCAAGTGCTGATCCAGAACGCTTTGCACCTGGGCGTCGGCCTCAGCCCAGGCCGTGAGCAGCGCCCTGGAGCTGGAGGGAGCGAAGCGAGCATCGGTGCTGATGGCGTTCCACCAGGCCACCAGGCCACTGCTGCACTGCCTCGACATCCCCAGCGGATCCAGGCAGCGGGGTTCGCCTTCGCTGATCAACAGCTGGCCCGAACCAAGGCTGCGTAACCAACTCTCCAGTCGCCGGCTGGCAGGGAGTGGGCCCAGCCGCAGCACCTGAAGGCCTGCCTCAGGAGCCGGCAGACCCCGCGGCAACAGCAGCTCCCAGTGGCGAATCAGATTGGGAAGATCTGCAGGAATTGCGGCCAACTGGTCCGCCAGCACCGGCCAGCCACTGCACTCAGCCACAGTCCTGAGTGCCTGCTGATAGGCGGGCTTGTCGGCCTCCAGCCCCCGCCAGGGTCCGGCCACCACCACCCCGGGACGAGACCAGTCGAGGCAATCGGTTGGCCTGGCAGCAGCGGAGGCCACCGGCAGGCAAAACGGCCGCTGCTCATTCCAAGCACAATCCCAATCAGACCAGGCCTGCTGCTGGTCTTCGCGGCTGGGATGCAGGGGCTCCTCGAAAGGGAGATTGAGGTGCACCGGCCCGGGATGCTGAAGCGTTTGCTCCCAGGCCTTGTCCGCCAGCGCTTGCAGCTGGGTCTTCGACAGCCGGTGCAGGCCATCGATGGGTCCTGTCATGAACGCACGGCATACCGAAGCCAGAAAGTCCTCCTGATTGACCGTTTGGTTGGCGCCGCAGTTCTTGAGCCTTTGCGGACGATCGGCGGTGAGCAACAGCAAGGGCAGCGCTGAGCGGTCGGCCTCCACCGCAGCGGGCAGCAGATTGGCCACTGCAGTACCCGAGGTGGTGATCACTGCCGCTGCACGCCCGGATGCAGTGGCCATGCCGAGGGCATGAAAAGCGGCGGAGCGCTCATCAATGGCCGTGGTCAACATCAGCATTCCCCGTTCAGCCAGGCCACCCGCCGCAAGCGCCAGTGGTGCGGAACGACTGCCAGGGCAGAGCACCAGACGTTCCAGGCCTTGCCGCTGCAGGTACAGCAGCAGGCCGATGGCGGAGGCCAGGTTGTCGGAAGCGTGACTCAGACCTGATGCCGAGGCTGATGCGATCCTCGGTCAAGGCCAACCCTCATTGCTGACGCTGCTGATGAGCGACCCGTCCGCCGACTCCACGAAACGTCAGGGCAGCTGGCGCTCCTTGCTGATCTGGGTGCTGCTGGCACTGCTGCTGCGCTGGATCGTGGTGGAGCCGCGCTGGATTCCATCCGGATCAATGCTGCCCACATTGCAGCTGCAGGACAGGATCCTTGTGGAGAAACTGAGTCCACGCTTTGACCGGGCGCGTCACCAAGCGCTGCCCCTGAACAGCATCGTGGTGTTCAGGGTTCCTGAGCCACTGGTGCGGGCCGGCTATGACCCGGATGCTGCATTGATCAAGAGGGTGGTGGGCAGGCCTGGAGACCAGCTGGAGGTGCGTGATGGCCAGCTCAGGCGCAACGGCGAGGCCGTGGATGAGCCCTGGCTGAACGAGGCGATCGACTACGTGATGGCCCCGGTCACCGTGCCGGACAACGAGCTCTGGGTGATGGGCGACAACCGCAATGCCAGCCTTGATTCACACCTCTGGGGCCCCCTGCCGGAAGCCGATGTGATCGGAACGGCAATCCTGCGTTATTGGCCGCTCAGCAGATTCGGGCCGATTCGGTTCTCACGACCGGACGCCTTGGTGACGAAGAGCACAGCTGCGATAGGGTCAAGGGCATGACGGAGCGCGATGGGATGTTCAATCCTGAGTTTCTGACCACTGATAACCAGGAGGGTCAGCCCGTCAATGGCCTGATTCAGTACCTGCAGGACCAATCTCCGGACGTGCTGCAACGCGTGGCTAAATCGGCCAGCCCGGACATCCAGGACATCATTCGCCATAACGTTCAGGGATTGCTGGGAATGCTCCCCGGTGAACAGTTCGAAGTGAAAGTGACATCCAATCGCGACAATCTGGCCAACATGCTGGCCTCCGCGATGATGACTGGTTACTTCCTGCGCCAGATGGAGCAACGCAAGGAATTGGAAGAGACGTTGTTTGGAGACGATGAAATGGCGATCGACTCCGAATCGAATCTCTGAACCCACAAGCCAATTCACATCCGCAGTGCTCAGCGATTACGGCGTTGGCTTACTGCGATGACTTCTCCGAGTCAGGAACAACTCCAAGATCGAGCAGGGTTTGATCAATGCTGCCCAGGAATTCCCAGTTGCCTTCACTGGGAGCCCATTCACGCATCATGAGATGTTCGCGCAGCTGAACAACCTGAAGGGTTGAGAAGGTCAGCGGCGCTGAATAGTGAGCGGGCACCAGCCAGTGCAGATCGCGCTGCTGTTCGAGAGCCGCCAACCAGGCGATCAACGCCTGTCGTTGCCTGGGCAGCACCAGGCGCTCCAGCACCGGCGCCACCTGCAGTCGTGGTTGATCGTCACCCATCAGAGCCTTGGCTGAATCCAGCCAACCGGGCTTCCAGGCGAAGGGATACAGGCCGAAATGGGTTCGCGCACTGCGCAGACCGGGCCGAAAGGCCTGCCGGATCACCTCCAGCAAACCAGGCACATCAAGCGGTTCCGGGCGCAGGTAGGAAGCAAACAGCACAAGCCGAGCCCATCCGCGACGGCGATTGTCGGGAGTGTCCTCAAAGGGTTGATCCCCACGATCACGCGCATGGAACAACAGCGGTGCGGGGTCCTGCGCAAACACCTCCGGTGGTTCCGAGGAGATACCAACCAGGGCATCGGTCACCAGCAGTGCGCCTGAGGGGCGGTGCAGACAGCTCACCTCCTGGAAACAACCAACGCCGAGATCCAGCGGGCCCAATGAAATCCATTCACAGACTTCGGGGTGGGGCACACCATCGTCGAGCAACACCCTGGTTCTGCCAGCGGGAACACCCAGCCAGGAGAGCGGCAAATTGACCGGGAAACTCCACTGACCAGGACAGACCCAGAGATCAGCATCAGGAAATGCTCTGGCCATCGGAGCCAACGGCAGCTTGTGCTCCAGGCCGGAGGCCGTGGGCAACACGATGCTGCACACCGGACCATGCTCAGATTCGAGCGTGCGGATCAACGCACGAAGCTCACCGGTGGGCGGCAGCGGATTCACCAGCATCAGACCGCCGGGAACCTTCACCACCGTGAGCCGGATGGGCACCGCCACGTAATACACACCCTGAAGCTGCTCGAGGCTCCAGATCTCTCCGGGAATCAGCTCTTCAAAGTGAGTGGCACGGCGGCCATACGGATAAAGCGGCAGCAGCGGCCACCAGGGCCAGCTTTGGTCCACCGACGAGATGCCTTCAGTTGCACTCAGATCGCCCTTCATGACTGCTCTAGCTGGTGTTGGGAGCGCTCTGATTTCTCTAAGATTAATGCTTAGCCCGAAATATTGGCTAAATTTACAACATCTTTTGAAGCTTAAATAGTGAATCGGATCAAGCCTGCTTTTTGTCTTGCGGCTGTCATCGCAGCAAGCTTGGCGATGAGTGCCAATACTTCTGTTTTTGCTAGCAGCAGGCCATCAGAGTGCGACGACATCAAGCCTGCTCTTAAAAAAGAAAGTTCAACGACGAAAGCCATCGTCAATGCAGACAATTACGCGTTTGCCGAAACTGAAATAATTCTCGGTGATTATGTTCAAAAAATTGCAAGGGCAACCTGTTCAGATGGGATGGGTGTGTTCATGCATTTCCGAAAAGCAATGGATCCCAAAGATAGAACTATATTGAGGCCAAACTTCGATACATTGTACTCAGCAGCTGTTGTTGACTTGAAAAGTCCAGCAACAATCACCTTGCCTGCTTCCGATCGGTTGCAAATCCTGGAAGTCGTCAGCGCTTATCACTGGATTCCATTAGTGACCAGCAAGCCCGGCGTCTACGAGATAACAGAAGAAATGGTGGGTAGTCGCTTCGCCTTTATCATCATTCGCACCCAAGTAAACATGCAGGATCCCGCCGATATTGAGCGGGTTGCCGACATTCAAGATGAAATAAAAATTCGCCAAAAGAACCGCGGCAAATTCGTGCAAACCAAAGATTGGGATAGGACCCAAATGCTTTCAATGCGATCTGACTATCAAGAAGAAAAAGAAGCAAAAGGTATTAGCAGTGAAGAAATCTTTGGCGACAAGGGTGAAATCAGCTCGGAGATGAGAAATATTGGAGTTGCCTTCGGATGGGGGGCTCTGACAAAAGAAGGAGCTGTCTATCCTTCCATTAGCATTCCTGGTTCTGACGAAGAATTCACACTCGTACTGAAGGATGTCCCTATGGCAAGCAATGCTTTTTGGTCGGTAACTGTCTACGACAAAGATGGATTCGCCCAAGGAGAGAATTACAATGTAAATAGCTCCTTTGCGAGGCAGGATAAAGATGGCAATTATACGCTTAATTTCGGAAAGAATTCAGCCAAAGAAAATTTCTTAGAAATTTACCCAGGCTCCAATGCAACGCTGCGCATTTACTCTCCGCAAAAGCCTTATTTTGATGGAAGTTGGAAAGTTCCCGAAATGCAATCCGCTGCTAAAAGCCAGTAAAGGTGTTGAGCAAGCCTGCATTAGTCGGATTGCTGCAAAAATCTCCCTTATAGGGTCAAGACCACGTTCGCCTTTCAGAATTTCTGAGATGTCTCACCGCCTTCGTCGTTTCCTCTGCCTCCTGCCTCTGCTGACCTTGAGCCCAATGGCAGCAGCACAGGAAACTGTCGAGTCCTACCTGAGGGAGTTTCCGAATCAGGAACAGGTCAAGATGATGAACACCTGGCTGGAGAAGAACGAGAAGGGCACCTTCAAGTTCACCGGTTTGGTGGATCCCAGCGACACCACCGTGGTCACACCACAAGCCACTGTCGACTACGGCTACAACTGGTTTTCGATCTCAGACGGCCCGGCGATCCTCACGACGCCGACTTACGACAAATTCCTGTCGGTATCGGTCTTCGATATGAAGCACAATGTGCCGGCTGTCATCACTAACCCAACCAAGCCGATCCTGCTCAAACGACCCAGCCAAGCGATGCCCGAGGGCGACTTTGAGGTGGTTGAGCTTGAAACGGATCAAGGTCTTGTGCTGACCAGGATGGTCGTCGTCGAAAACCTGGACGCAGTCGTCGCCTCCCGTAGCCAATTCCAGATGCAGGGCGGCAAGGGAGACATGCAGCGTGAGGTCCAGCAATTCAGTCCAGAGACGGAAAAGAACGCCCAGGCCGTGATCGACACGGTGATCACCTATATCAACCCCGATGACGCCTTCGGTCGGGTCAGCGGAGACGTCAGCTTCCTCGACCTCGCAGCCGGAGTGAAGTTGGGCCAGTTAGGAACGCCTTCCGACACGGTCCGTTACGGCACCATCTTGGTCGACGACAGCGGTGCGCCTTTGCGCGGTGATGCGACGTATGTCGTGACTGTGCCTGCAGGGCTCTACAACCCTGGCGGCTACTTTTCAGTGACCCTCTACGGAACCGATAACAAGCTGCTGATCCCGAACGATCTGAAGATCTACGACCGGACCACATTTTCCTCAGAACCGAACCAAGACGGAACAACAACCATCACACTCAGTCCGGATGGAAGTGGAAAAAACGGAATCCCCACTGGCAAAGACTTCTATGGAGTCCTTCGTGCGTACGTGCCAGCACCCGGTGCAATCATGACAGTGAAGGTCGAGAGGCAGTAGGGGAAAACGATGTTGGGATACCTGCTTCTTCAGTGTGGACTGATTGATCAGCACAATCACCCCATTCGAAAACTGGATGCAGTTGCTGAATCCAGTTGTTGCCCACAATCACGCCCAGTTGCACAACAAATCAGAGACAGCTCAGGGACAAGCCCCCCAGACCCATACATATAACTGAGAGCTAAGTGGCAGCAGCGGCCACCAGGGCCAGCTTTGGTCCACCGACGAGATGCCTTCAGTTGCACTCAGATGGCCTGGCATCACTCAAATCAGCTGTTCCTTTGGAGTTCAGGACTAGTGCTCCTGGCGAGACCCGCCCTAGATGACCCTATCGGGGGAGAAAGGAACCCATACAGCTGGCAGGAAGAGCAACTGTTATCGCTGCATGGCTACCGCGGAGAAGCCAAAGCCGAAGAATTACATCGACAGTCCGATGACTCTGAGATTCAGCGGTTGCTGCAAACAGTGAATACAGACCACCTCAACTGGCTGGCGTCGCTGCAATTTGGCTTGATTGAACTGGACTGCGGCCTGATCCACGGCAGTTCAGCGGATGTGGGCGATGAACTCGATGAAACGACCTCACCATTGATCCTTCTCGACAGACTCACTCGCCTGGATGTCAATCGACTGTTCACTGCGCGCAGTGGACGTCAGTTCCGACTGCAGCTCACCGGAGGGCAGATTCGATCAAGAGTGAAAGATCACACTCGTGAACAGTTGCACGAACAGCCGGTGCCAAGACGCAGCGTGATCGGTGTTGGATCTGGGGCTAATTACACCCTGTATGACCCTGCCAGTGATCACATTGAGTTTTGAAGTGTTCACGATCAACTCAGAGCTCGATGATGGTTTCCAATTGAACTGCTGAGTCAATTCAGGTCCATTCAGATCGGCTGTGGTCATTTCTATCAGCGATCCAATACAGGCCGAATCAGCCTGCATTGCAAAAGACTGATCCAAGGCCGGCACCTAGAAGTTCTGGGGCTCGGTAGGGCTCGTAGAGCTGTCGTCAGCATGACATCGATCCGGTTTTGAATCCGATTGAGGACTTGGCCGGTATGGAGCTTCAGTGATTCAAAACTCGCTTTGAAACAGCATGCACTGCTCTCCAATCTGCTTGGAGCTGCTTTGATACCCGTAGTCGCGTCTTTGGCACCACTACTAGAGACGCCACTGTCGTTTTCTCTCACAAAACCAGCCATTGCAGCAAGCCCTCTCTCTAAATCTCTCCAAGGAAAACCAGTGCTGGTTGAGGTTTATGCGACCTGGTGTAGCGCTTGCCAGAACATCAAACCAGTGATGAACTCTCTTCGCCAGAAGGAAGGAAACTCAGTGCACTGGGTGCGTTTTGATGTCTCAAACCCAACCGCCGCCAAGCAATCTGCAACACGGGCGGAGAAACTCGGCTTATCCCAATTCTTCAAAAGCAACCGGAGTCAAACCAGTCTGGTGAGCATCTTCAATCCAGAAACCGGTGCTGCAGTCAACACGTTTCGTGCACAAACCAAAATTGATCCTTACCTCAAGGCCATCAAAACAACACGTGCAATGCTTAATCGCTGAGAGAAAATGTTATCTTCTACGAAAAACCTCTGGCGCTCTCGACGCACTCAATTGTTACTCCTCGCCTTGGCTGCAGCCGTCATCGCCGCGTCAGCAGGAGCAATTGAATCAGCTGTTCTATCAATCAGTCAGAACTATGCCAACTGGCTTACGCAATGGACAGGTAATCATGGCTGGGCTGTTTTAGGGTTGCCAGTATTGGCTTTAGGAGGCGGATTGATAGCCAGTGTGTCACCGTGCGTCCTCGCCCTACTTCCAGTGCAGCTCTCTTATCTCGGGGCTCAGAATCAACAACGTCCGAACACTGGCAAGGTCATTGAGTTCAGCCTTGGAGTGATTACGGCCTACAGCATTCTTGGGTTGTTCACATCTCTGGCAGGAACATTGATCATTGATCATCGCGGTGGATTGTTCATCACTGCTGGCGTGATTGTGATTGCCATGGCACTGCAATTGAAAGGTTGGGGACCACGCGTTCCCTGGCATCGCCTCAATATGGGAGTTATCAAAGCACCAGGATGGGTCAACAAATTACCGAAAGGACCTTGGTTGATTGGATTCACCTTCGCACTGGTCACATCCCCCTGTGCAAGTCCTGTGCTTGCCGCTGTACTCAGCAGCGCAGCGGCTGCTGGCTCACCCCCTCTTGCGGTCGTAGCAATGATCATGTACGCCATTGGATACAGCATGGTGATCCTTTTGGCAGGCTTAGGTGTTGAACTCGGTGGTATTCGCCGCCACCTCCTCGAAAGAGGTGATCAGATCACAGGGATCAGTGCCATGGTTCTTCTAGCTTTTGGTGCGTTCTATCTGTTGACGGGGATTCAGGATCTGCAGCTACAGGGTCAGATGTGAGCTCAACAGTTGTTGTCAGCCCAGAGCAGCTGGCCCTCCTCTACGACGATCATGCACCATCGGTGTACCGACTCGCCTTCAGTCTCCTTTCCCAGAAACAGGAGGCTGAAGATCTCACTCATGATGTGTTTTTAAGGCTGCAGCGTGGTGGCTTCGATTCGAATCGCGGAGAAATTCGTCAATACCTTTTGATGCTGACACGATCGATGGGTATCAACAGGATTAACAAGAGGCGCAATCGTCGCCAAATCCTTGAAAGATTCAGGCCAGGTCATGGTCAACAGGATCCTGTTGATCTTCAAGCTATTGATGCCAGATTCCGGCTTGAAAAGGCTCTGGCAGAACTCTCACCACGTGAACAGCAGATTCTCACCATGAATTATCGCCAAGACATCAGTCAAAGCAACATTGCAGCCTCACTTCAAATCCCACTGGGCACTGTCAAAACGATCAGTCGTCGGGCATTACTCAAACTCCGTAGCGCACTTTCTTCACAGGAGGATTGCTGAACAATGTCTTCACCATCTCAACCCAATGATGACTTCACTAAGCGAGATGAACTCTTGGCTGGCAGAGTTCTGGGAAACCTCAGTTCTGAGGAAACAGAATTGTTGGCGCATGAATCCATTTCAGCAGAGGAAGAAAACCTGTTAATAGAATTGAAAGCTGCTCACAGCCGAATGGAGACGCATTCTGCACCGCCACTTTCGGCTGCAGTCAGAGAACGATTACTGCATTCCTCACGTCAAAAAAGGACTTTCAATCCCCAGAGCTGGTTCATCGGAGTCTTACTTTTAAGTCTTGCTTTCACAGGTGGAGAGCTTTATCGATCCAAGCTTCAGATCGCAAACCAGAGAGGCGCAATTGCCCCAATCGCTCGACATCCTGGTGATCGCGCAGTTGAGCTTCATGCCACGGCAGCAGGAAACATGCAAAGCGTTCATGGTGAGGTTCTCATTCGTCCTGGACAAGCAAGCAATCTCCTCACATTGAATCGATTACCGCAGGCACCTAAAGGGAGGCTTTACAGACTCTGGGCTGTAACACCTGAAGGAGTTAAAGGCTGTGTTCACTTCCTTCCGGATCAAGGGGGAAATGTGACCATGACCATCCCTCCACAACCCACCGGATCAGCAACAAAACTGCTGATCAGCCTCGATCCGATTTCATCCCGAAACGCGACTGACGCTCAGCCAGAACAACCTGTGCTGTCAGGCGCGATCTGATCATGTTGAAAATTTGTGCTGACCTTCCGGATAAAGCCATAGATCAACCCAGACGAGCCTCCTTCTAAGACTTTGAACCTTTGATCAGATGCTGGAAGACCCTTTAATGGAAGGAAAAGTCAGAATCGTCATTGGCTTACTGAAGCTCTGCATTTATGTGTGGGGGTTTGCACTCGCCTCCCTTCAGGCCATCAAGTTATTCAAGGCCCCGATCTCAAGGATGCGCAGTGGAACTTACAAGCACATGATGAATGAAGCGTTGAACTTAAATCCATGATTCGCTCCCGAGCAGCTGTGGCATGGGCTGCGGGCCAACCTCTCGATATCACTGAGATTGATGTGACCTCACCTCAGCACGGGGAAGTTCTGCTGAAAATTGTGGCAACGGGGGTCTGTCATACAGACGCATACACCCTGTCTGGTGCAGATCCCGAATAGCTGTTTCCTGCCGTCCTCGGACATGAAGGTGGTGCCGTGGTGGTTGAGGTGGGAGAAGGCGTTACCTCGGTGAAATGCGGAGATCATGTGATTCCCACTTACACCCCGGAGTGTGCTGAATGCAGCTATTGCCGCTCAGGTAAGACAAACCTCTACCGAGCGATCCGAACCAACCAGGGCCAGGGTTCAGATAAACCTCGGAATTGCGCTGAGCTGATAGCCAGTAAGTCAATGCCCATAGTCCTGTCCAGTTGCACGATAAATCAGAGACAACTCAGGGACCACTACACAAAAACCACTGCCATCAGCCAATTTTGAGTGGCACCATTGGCCACCAAGGTCAGCTTTGATCCTGAGCCGATATGCCCTCAGAAGCACTCAGATATCTGGAGAATGCCGCTAAGGCAAAACGCTCTCAGGAAGTCCTGCCATAAGGGAATCTTCGGTTTCGGATGTAATTTTCGGTGATATAAAAGTGTTGAAATAAACCGCATAAACATTATTCGCCACATCTATAACAAATCAATTCAGTCGCGATAGGGACACAACAAAATGAGAGATCGAGCCATATCTGAACGGTTGAGGCTGCTGTACGCCCTTGCTGCCTTCTTTTCCATCGCGGGGTGTGCAACATGTGCCCCAGCTCTGTCTACCGAGTGGCCTGACCGACGCCACTTGCCGATCGAGCCGTACCAAGAACTCGGAAAGATTGCTCCGTCTGTAGGTGGAAGCGATCCTATTGATTGGCCCAAGGAGATCGAAGCACCAAAAGGTGCTCCGAACGTGCTGCTGGTGATGATGGATGACGTGGGATTCGGTGCAAGTTCAAGCTTTGGCGGCCCGATTCCAACTCCCACCCTCGACAGGGTTACGAAAGAAGGATTGCGTTACAACGCATTCCATACCACGGCGGTCTGCTCCCCCACGCGGGCAGCACTGATCACGGGACGCAATCACCATGTCGCCTCCACCGGCATCATCATGGAGTTTTCGACGCCCTATCCGGGATATCACAGTTTAGTTTCCCGCAGTGTCGGCACCATCGGTGAGATTCTCACCGCCAACGGCTACGGCACTTCCTGGTTTGGCAAGAACCATAATGTTCCGGATTGGCAGACTTCGCCCGCAGGCCCCTTCCACCTCTGGCCAACAGGCTTGGGCTTCGAATATTTCTACGGTTTTCTTGGCGCCGATGCCCACCAGTACCGATCGCCGATTTATGAGAACACGGTGCCCATCGAGCCTTATCTAGGGAAGAAGGATTTCCACCTTGATGAGGCGATGGCGGACCGTGCAATCGCCTGGATGAGGACACAGAAATCCGTCTGGCCCAATAAGCCTTTCTTCGCTTATTACACACCGGGTACTGCGCATGCCCCCCATCACGCTCCGAAAGAATGGTTAAACAAGTTCAAGGGGAAGTTTGACCACGGTTGGCATCGTCAGCGAGAAATGACCTTCGCCAAGCAAAAGGAGATGGGAATTATTCCTGCCGATGCCGTACTCAATCCCTTCACAAATGATTACCAGAAATGGGACGAACTCAATACTGATGAGAAACGGATTGCTGCGAGAGGTATGGAGGCCTATGCGGCTGCGCTCGCGCATGCCGATTATCAGGTGGGTCGTGTAATTGATGCCATCGAAGAGATGGGCGAATTGGAGAACACCCTTGTTATCTACATCATGGGAGACAATGGCTCAAGCGCGGAGGATCCCACAGGCATCGGAATGACGAGTGAGATTGCCACCATGGGCAACAAGGTGGCCGATCGGCCCGAGTACATGCTTGAAAATCTGGATGAATTCGGAGGCATGTGGTTCGAAAATCACTACTCCCACAGCTGGGCGCACGCGATGAACACGCCTTTCCAATGGGACAAAAAAATTGCCTCCCACTTGGGAGGATCACGCACTGGAATGGCCTTGATGTGGGGCGACCGAATTAAGGATCCTGGTGCTGTCCGCAGCCAATTCGGTCATGTTAATGACATCGTACCAACTATCCTTGAGGCTGCGAGCCTTCCCGAGCCAGAAACAATCAATGGCTTCAAGCAGGTGCCAATGAACGGCAAGAGCCTGCTCTATACGCTCAATAATCCTGATGCACCAGAGCAACATAAGACCCAGTATTTTGAGGTGATTGCGAATCAGGGCATCTACCATGAGGGTTGGATAGCCAACAGCACTCCGAAGCGACTGCCTTGGCAGGGCAGGGGCCCCAGCAATCCTGATCCGTTCAACGACTACGAGTGGGAGCTCTACAACCTCAGAGAGGATTTCAGTCAGTCTAAGAATCTGGCCAAGGAGAACCCCGAAAAGCTTGAGGAACTTCGTGCCATTTTTATATCGGAAGCAAAGAAGAACCAAGTCTTTCCACTCGACGACCGCTACATCGAGCGGGCCGACCCAGCCAACCGTCCGGAACCAAACCGTGGCAGGAAGGAGTTCGTGTACTACGACGGCACCTTCCGCATCCCCGAAGGAGCAGCAGTGAGCGTGAAAAACACCTCATTCAAGATCACTGCCAAACTCTTCATCCCGGAAGGTGGTGCCGAGGGGATGATCATCACCCAGGGCGGTTGGTTTGCCGGTTGGGGTTTAATGCTGCTCGAAGGCAAGCCAACCTTCAAGTACTCGCTTTCTCACTACCCGGAGCACAAGCACACGATCAAGGGCAAAAATGTGCTCCCCGCAGGTGACCACACGCTCGTGGCCGATTTCGACTACGAGGGAGGAGGAGTTGGAAAAGGAGCAACAGTCACCCTTCTCCTCAACGGCGAGGAAGTGGCAAAAGGAAATATTCCGGCAACGGTACCGACCCGTTTCTCCATGACCGAAGGTCTGGATGTTGGCAGGGATGCCGGATTGCCCCTCACAAAGGATTACGACGTCCCCTTCCGCTTCACCGGCAAGATCGGAAAGGTGGTTGTCACACTTGAAGGCGAAGAGTGAACTTAAACTCTGGATTGGATCACTCCACCCATTGGCTGATCACAATCAAAAGCAACCAATTGTCTTGATTGATCAATGAATAATCCAAATTCGGGCAAGACTTAAGAGCGCTAACAAGTCCTCATTCTGTGAAAAGGTACTTTGTTTGGCCTTGTATTCATGGCGCTGACATGACAAGCGCCAAACGTAGCCATGGCCATAGGCGTTGTGGAACACACCACCCACATCAGGGTCAGAGTAATCACGACAGCTGAGCCATTACTGTTGCCAACAAACAACGGCCATTGAGATTGCCGGGTCGATGGCATCTGCCCCGACCTCAAAAGTAATGACGAGGACAATACTGACAGCAATACAGTCTGTGAATTAGCACTTGCCCACAATCACGCCCAGTTGCACAAAAATCAAGGGACAACTAAGGGATCAACCCCCTTGAGCCTTTGCAATTAGGGGCTCCAGATTGGCAGCAGCGGCCACCAGGGACAGCTTTGATCGTCTTTGGGTTCACCGCAGGTGTGGGCTTCGTCTTTGGCGCCACGGCTGACGCCTCACGACTGGTCAAGCAGATCCCTGTTGACTCAGGAAAGTCTCAGAAGCAAATCACCCTTTCGGGGGGGGAAATCTTCCGGGATTCCAGCGACATTGATTGCAGAGCTGCATCAACGGATGACTACAGACCAAAAGCACTACGTACGCTCATCATTTTCCAAGGGTGTCACAAAGCTAGGAATTTCAATTCTGCAGACAGCAAAGCAACCTGAAAGAATCTTTCAACACGGCCGATATTTTGGAATTCCAGGCAATACCAAACTGGAGAAAGACTGTATTGAACGGATTTTAGCCACTCCAAAAGTTCAGGGGCTACTGGCCAACCGACCTTCACCTTTATGGCCAGATCTTGAGCAAATGGCTGCGATGCCCAAAGGGAGCCTTGGTTGGTGCGTGCATCGTCGCCTGGAGAAGCTTGGGATTTCTTTTTTAGTTGATCAATCGCAGATACCAGAACCTCAAACCGATGAAGACTTCGCGAAAACCAGAGCTGCGCGGTTGCATGAAATTCACCACACGATTCTTGGACTTCCGATCACAGTGGCCGGTGAAGCTGCTGCAACCGCGTTTTATGCAAGCACTGGATCAAGCCCCTTTCATATTGGAATTCTTTCATCGTGGATGCTGCGCGGCGCCTACGAACCAAGTGAGCGCAGGCTGATCTGGGATGCAATCGGTTTTGGCATTGCAATTGGCCAGAGGGTTCCTGAACTTTTCTCGCCTCGCTGGGAAGAGGGATGGGAAAGATCGATCACCGATTGGCAGGATGAACTGGGAATCAGCGAGCTGCTGAAAACGTCTCCGTTCCAGGATGAATTTGCAAACATCTATGGATTAAATCTCGAATGATTGGTCCTGAAGAAGCTGGCTCTGCCTGCCCCTGCAAAAGGTCAAGGACAACAGAAACAACCTCACCACAGCCCGTGTGGTGAGGCCTTGGCAGAGACAGGCATGGCGCTGATGCCGCAAAAGCCCTGAACGACCACGACGCTTGATTCGATGGCAGGCTTCATTTGATCTGACATAGTGAGAATGATTCCCATTCCCAGGCCTGTGTTCACCCAGGCCTGAGGCTCTCCGGCCATGCAGAACACCTGGTTGATCACAGGCCCCCCCGGCTGCGGAAAAACCAACTGGATCCGCGACACCTTCCTGAAACACACTGGCAGCTGTGCCTATCTCCGCTTAAGCGGATCCCAGCAAGAGGGTCTCGAACAAGGCCATAACGCAGGCATCGACAGCACCTGGTTGAAAGACCAGATCCCTGAACTGGTGGACCTTGCAACATCGGCGAATACTTCGCTGCCAACAGGGCCCCGACTGGTGCTGGTTGAGGTTCAGCAGTTCCAACCGCCAGCCAGAAGCGAATCCGACGGCATCGATTCACTCATCCTCCAGAAACTGGAGCGCTTCAATCTGCGTCCGGATCGCGCACTGCATTTCGGCCTGGATCCAGAACTCCCGAGACAGGACGTCTTGGATTTCAAACGTCTTGAATCCTGGCATCACAATCTTCGAGGTTGTGTTTGGGATCCCAACAGCCTCAGCAGCTTCTGGTTTGAACTCGTGAATGGCGCCTACGGCGATGTGTATCGGGCCAAAGCGCTGATGAATCTTCCTGATGGTCGATCGTTCCTCTGCAACTGGATGGTGAGCCAGCAGAGATCTCAGTTCCTTCCCTTGGAGGCGGTAGCAGCGCCGGCAGGCAGGCCGAACCGCACATCACACCTTGTGGTTCAGGGCAGAGCACTGAACCCCGCCGGCATTCAGTCAACGATTGTCGACTGCCTGCTCACAGACGACGTCCTGGAACTGCATCAGGCCCCCCTCAGAAACAGACAACTCGCCCATCAATCCAACCGATGACCATGAGCCACGCAGTGATCTCCTGCCTGCACGCCAACCTCGCAGCCTGCGAAGCGGTGCTGGCTGACATCGACCGACAAGGCATCGACACCATCACCTGTTTGGGTGATCTGGTGGGCTACGGCCCACAGCCCAATGAAGTCATTGAACTGGTGCGCGAACGCTCCATCCCCACCTGTCAGGGCTGCTGGGATGAAGACATCATCGACGGACTCAACGCCTGCGAATGCAGTTATCCATCTCAGCTGGCCGAGCGTCGTGGTCACCGTGCTCACCACTGGGCTGCTGAGCGCATCACAGATGCCAACAAGGCTTTCCTGGCGAGTTTGCCCATGACTCTTCGCAGAGATCGATTGCTGTTTGTGCACGGCAGCCCCAACAGTCAGCACGAATACCTACTTCCAGACATGAACGCCTTTGCAGCACTTGAACGTGTTGAAACCGCAGGAGCGGACACCTTGTTCTGCGGGCACACCCATCAGCCCTACGTGCGAGAGCTCAGCGATGGAGCTATCCGTGTGTCGTTGCAAAAGGACGGCAATCACTCCGACTGCGAACAGGAGATGGTTCTGCCAATGCGCCGCATTGTTAATGCCGGCTCGGTCGGCGAACCCAGGCATGGTTCAACCAAAGCAACGTATGTGGTCCATCACGACGACAGCGGCGAGGTCACTGTCCGAGAAGTGGAATACGACGTAGCCAAGACCTGCCGAGCCATCGTTGAAGCTGGTCTACCCGAGGTTTTCGCCTGGCGCCTGAGCCACGGCTTCGAGTACGCAGAGCGTGCGGAAGACGCCAGCCACGTGTGTGAACGCTGATGGAACGCTGGGCACTGGTTAGTGGTCTTCGTGGGGACCTCAATCTCTATGAGCAGATCCAGGCCGATCTGCAGAAGCAGCGCGGAACGGCGCATCTGTTTGTCCTGGGCGACATGATCGGCCCTCATCCCAAATGTGATGCACTGTTGAAGCGACTTCGCCAACCAAAGCGCAGAGATCTACAACCCCATTGCATTTACGGCTGGCAGGAAGAGCAACTGTTATCGCTGCATGGCTACCGCGGAGAAGCCAAAGCCGAAGAATTACATCGACAGTCAGATGACTCTGAGGTTCAGCGGTTGCTGCAAGCAGTGAGCACAGACCACCTCAACTGGCTGGCGTCGCTGCAATTTGGCTTGATTGAACTGGACTGCGGCCTGATCCACGGCAGTTCAGCGGATGTGGGCGATGAACTCGATGAAACGACATCACCATTGATTCTTCTCGACAGACTGACTCGCCTGGATGTCAATCGACTGTTCACTGCGCGCAGTGGACGTCAGTTCCGACTGCAGCTCACCGGAGGGCAGATTCGATCAAGAGTGAAAGATCACACTCGTGAACAGTTGCACGAACAGCCGGTGCCAAGACGCAGCGTGATCGGTGTTGGATCTGGGGCTAATTACACCCTGTATGACCCTGCCAGTGATCACATTGAGTTTTGCAGCGCCAAAAATCGTGACAGACACTCAACGTTGGGGTTCATATAAATCTAAACAGTTCGCTGAGCTGAGAAACAAAGAGTCGATTCCCATAGTCATGCACAGTTGCACGACAAACCGAAAACAACTCGAGAGCTACTCTCTCAATCTCACAGTAATTCGAGGCTCTAGATTGCAAAACTGGTCAGGGAAACTAGATCAGTCCGCAACTTGATGCACTAATGGCAGTGAATGTTGAGTTTCTCACTGGAATTTTAGTAAGACCGTGAAATGTGAGGATCCACTAAATAGACCTTCGACCTGCTTAACATTTTTTATAGACCATAGTTTTTATCGTTTTATTGTTCAGAGTGGTCGTAATTAGGTGTTTACGATGCGTTTCGATTCAGCTCTTACGATTCCTTTGAGCTTGGTTCTCTGGTCAGTTCCTGTTGCAGCCAATCCCGCAGATGGTTTGAAGTTATCGGCCGATCGATATCTATCAATTGTTGGGCCTGCCCCGAAAGCAGGTGGTAACATTGAACGTGATGACTTGGTGATTTTACGTTGGGACCAGCGCACTTGTTATCCACAGGCTATTAATCACTCTTGGCTTTTTCTGAATCGCTATGTCGGCTAATTTGACGCAGCAATAGGGGGGAATACGACTAAATCCGCTCCAATTCCGAGAAAAGGATTAATGTCATTCCTGAAGATTGTTAATAATGTAAAAGATGACCTGAAGGATAAACATAAGCGACCAAGGCCTTTTATCTCTCATAGTGATATCAAACCCTGCTTGCCATTAGAATCCAGCTTTTTTTATCCAAGCGGTCATTCCACTTGGTACGCATCTACAGCACTACTACTTGCTGATTTAATGCCTGAGCGGCGCGAACGCCTGATACAAATTGGCCGCCAGGGAGGCTACAGCCGAGTCTATTGCGGAATGCACTATCCAAGTGACGTTATCGCAGGAGAACGATTGGCCAAAGCCATTACAGCCGACATTATTGCGTCTCCTGAATGGCAATCTACCGCAACGAAGTCAAACCCGAAGTTGACAAACTTTTAAAATACCCACCAGCTGGATTGCCATTCTTGAGCAACTAACTTAGCTGCTGTTAAGACATCAAGCAAAGCCAGAAGCATCACAGTGTGACGCAAACTTCGACCATACAGCTCCATTCTAATGATGCGAAAAACAGAAGCCAGCGAGAGATCGCTTCTCTGAAGTCGCTGCAATTAGAGGCTCCAAAGTGGCATCAAAGTCCACTAGAGCCAGCCTGCATTTCACTGAGCCACTGACAATCTGCAGCAGAAGATGGACCGACTGATCAACACACACGGAACAGCTTTTGAAACGCATATCGATCTTATGTCAATACATTACTCAATACCTGGAAGACCGAATCCATCCCTCAGGGTTCAGGATAGTCGAACGAATCACCCTGACAAATCCATTGTTGATGATGACTGGTGTCGTAGATATACCACGCACCATCTCTCGCAAAATCTGTTGAATCAGTGCAGAAAAGAACCCAGTAAATAAAATTCGCAGCAACTGCCGCCGGAATCAAACTTCCAACATTCTTCCTGAAAAATTGGACAAGAGGGAACACTTCAGCATCAGGCATTCGCAAATCCCCTTGCATTCCCGTATCCACTTCCCCGGGAATCAGTGAGCCAACCGCAATATGGTCAGGCAACTCCAATTGCAAAGACCTGGTTATCGAACGCAAAGCATGTTTGCTCATGCAATACGCAGAGAGCCCAGGCAAGGTGAGCAGGGCTGCTCGCGAAGAGAAATTCAGAACACGTGCTCCATCAACCATTTCCCCAGACAACCCACACGCTAAAATTGCTGGAGCAATTGTATTGACGGCGAAATTATCCATTAGCATTTCAGCGTTAAAATCCTTCAATGGCTGCAAAGGAGTCACGATTCCAGCAGTATTGACCAAAGCGGAGATTGGTCTTCCCTGGAGAACCAATTTCACCCGACTTGCAAGGCCAGCAATTGAAGACTTGTCGCAAAGGTCAGCATGAAGGGCATGAATAGGCGAGACATTATTTTTGCGCAATTTAACTTCTTTACCTGGGCGACTAATCGCCACAACCTCCCTACCCTTTTCAGCAAACATATTTACAAGTTCATTGCCAATACCCCCGCAAGCTCCTGTCACAACGATCGCTCCTGCCGGTAATTGCACAGATTGCGTCACAATTTGAATTCATATCTTGATTTATGATGAGCCTACTTTCTGAATTTGTCAGGATTCAAGAGAAACCCAACTGTTGTTCAGATCAGTTCAAGGACCAGCCAGAACAGAAACACCACCAACAGCATCAACCCTTCACTGCCGAGCACCTTGGGGTGGGGACGTAACAGAAAAAGAGTGAGCGTCAGGAGAACCATTGCTGCAGGTTCAAGTCCAAGAATCACCTTGGTCCCGGTGATCTCTCCAATCACCAACACAGCCGGTACCGTCAAGCTGATGGTGGCCAGAACAGATCCAAACAGCGTGTTGAGAGCTCGTTGCAGCTGCCCTCGGCGAGTGGCACGGATTGCATTAAGCACCTCAGGCATCAGGATCAGCATTGCCACAAGAACTCCTCCCAGAGAAGCAGGAAGATTCAGTTCATTGACACCCCGTTCGATCATCAGCCCCATCGATTCGGCGATCAGCACCACCACGGCGAGGCTCAACAGCAAAAGACCTGTTGCCTGCCATGGCCGATGGATGACTGCGCTTCCTGAGATGTCACCATCTTGTTGGGTGAATCGATCACTCGGGTCCATGAAAAAGCAGCGGTAAGGACCCATCTGGTTCGCAAGAAAAATGGAGTAGACCCCAACCGAAACCACTGTCAACACGACATTGATTGGCAGACTGAAGTTGCCTTCCGCCGTGTCGGTGCTGAAGTTGGGAATGATCAGCACCAACACGCTCATTGTGCTGATGAGGTTGTAGAAAACCATTGAGCCCGCCATGTTCGGGCCAGACAGGTCTTCCTCAGAAAGATATCCGTCCGAGCCAAGCCTCTGCTTGGAGAGCCATGAAGTCAATGTCATACACAGTCCGGTGATGCCGGTGAGCGCAATCATCAGCACCGAGAACATCGAGTCTCTTGCGAGGGTGGGATTTTTTTCTCCGGCGAGCATTGTGCTGCCTATCAGAGACAGCTCGATCACGATCACCGACAACGTGAGCACAAGAGTTCCGTACGGCTCGCCAAGGGCCTCTGCCAGCAGTTCGGCTTGATTGGCCACCTGCTGTGAGAGCAGCACAACGACTCCGCCGAGAAGAACCAGGCCTGCAACAATCCACGCCGCTTTTCCCTCCAGCAGAAACGGCAGCATGCCGCTGAAGTTGAGCAGAGCCAGCACCCCTGCTCCGAAAGCGAGAGTGATCAACTCTCTGCGGTTATGACGCAACAGGTGCTGTGGTGGTGAGGTGCTGTCCATAGGGCACTGAAAAAATATGAGTTGTGCAGGAGAGATGCATCACCTCAGCTCCCAGAACTCCGTATAGCTCGCCCGAATCGATTCATCATTGCGACAGCAGTGCAAGAGCATCCCGGCGGACGCTGGTGGGCATCGGTGCTTCTTCTCACAGCAACACGGGACACAAGCCAAGGCTCATGATGAAGAGATCACGAGCAGAAACCCATGATTCGCTCCCGAGCTGCCGTGGCATGGGCACCCGGCCAACCACTCGATGTCACCGAAATCGAGGTGGCACCACCGAAACATGGTGAAGTGCTGCTGAAAATCGTGGCTTCAGGGGTCTGTCACACCGATGCCTACACCCTGTCAGGCGCGGATCCGGAGGGCCTGTTTCCTGCCGTGCTTGGCCATGAAGGCGGCGCTGTGGTCATGGAGATCGGGCAAGGCGTGACCTCAGTCGCGCCCGGAGATCACGTGATTCCCCTGTACACACCGGAGTGCGGTGAATGCAGCTACTGCCGCTCAGGCAAAACCAACCTCTGTCAGGCGATCCGAGCCACTCAGGGCAGGGGAATGATGCCCGACGGCAGCAGTCGGTTCTCCCATGCCGGTTCAATGATTCATCACTACATGGGCACGTCGACGTTTTCCGAATACACAGTGCTTCCTGAGATAGCGGTTGCGAAGATCAATCAGGATGCTCCGCTGGAAAAGGTCTGCTTGCTGGGCTGCGGAGTCACAACGGGAATCGGGGCAGTACACAACACTGCCAAGGTGCAGCAGGGAAGCTCAGTGGCTGTGTTCGGACTGGGCGGCATCGGTCTCGCCGTGATCATCGGTGCCGTTCAAGCCGGAGCCGAAAGGATCATTGGCATCGACCTCAACCCGGACAAGTTCAGCATCGCCCGGCAGCTGGGGGCGACTGAATGCATTAACCCACGTGACCATTCAGAACCGATCCAGGAGGTTCTGATCGACATCACCGATGGAGGTGTTGATTATTCTTTCGAATGCATTGGCAACGTCGATGTCATGCGTGCTGCCCTTGAGGCGTGTCACAAGGGGTGGGGTGAATCGACAATCATCGGCGTTGCAGGGGCAGGCCAGGAAATCAGCACGCGACCGTTTCAGCTGGTCACCGGTCGTGTTTGGAGGGGTTCTGCCTTCGGGGGAGTCAGGGGCAGAAGCCAGCTCCCTGGCTATGTCGAGAGTTATCAGAAAGGAAACATCCCCCTGGACAGCTTCATTACCCACACCATGAAACTGAACGACATCAATCAGGCCTTCGAACTGATGCATCGGGGTGAGAGCATCCGATCCGTCATTCATTTCTAAGCGCCACGACCAGAACCATGGAGTTGATCAGCTGTCACCGTTGCTTCGCAGGAGAGCAACGCCGCTACAAACTGGAATCCCAGCAGCTGAAAGGCTCCACAACGGTTGGCGTCTTTCTTCCGGAGCAGGCACTGGGACCGAAACCGGAACCCGTCCCCGTCCTGATCTGGCTTTCAGGGCTGACCTGCAGCGACGAAAACGCCGTGCAGAAAGCAGGTGCGCAACGACACGCGTCAACGCACGGCATTGCTCTGGTCATGCCGGATACCAGCCCACGCGGGGATGACGTCCCCAGCGATCCTGAGGGTCAGTGGGATTTCGGACACGGTGCCGGGTTCTACGTGGACGCTGTGAAGCAGCCCTGGTCATCGCACTACAGGATGCACAGCTTTGTCGTTGAAGAGCTGATCAAACAGCTCTGCACTGAGGTTCCACTTGACGATCAGCGACTGGGTATCTCTGGCCACTCCATGGGAGGCCACGGTGCCCTGGTGCTGGGTCTGCGTCACCCACATCTCTACCGGTCGGTGTCTGCAGTGGCTCCGATCGCACACCCAGGTCAGTGCCCATGGGGGCGTAAAGCGTTCGGCCACCTGCTCGGAACATCATCTGAAGAACTGCTCAGCTGGCGTCAATGGGATGCTGTTGCACTGCTTGAGGACGGTCACCTCAGAGATGACTGTCTGCTGGTGGACATCGGCTCAGCTGATCCCTTCCTGGAGGAGCAATTGCGTCCGGAAGACCTTCGCCATGCCTGTTTCAAAAGCGGGCAGAGTCTCGAAATGGTGATCCATGAGGGCTATGACCACAGCTATTTTTTTGTGTCGAGCGTGATTGACAGACATCTTGATCATCACGCCAGAGCCCTCAAGACAGACCTTTGAAAAGACCAGGAATATTTATTGAGACGGCGACTTCCAGAAGAGAGAACACACAATCACGCAAAGTTGCATAAAAACCAGAGATAACTCATGGATCACTCCTTTGAAGCCACTGCAATCAAGTGCTGCTGAGCGGAGAGATGGCCACCTGAACCACAATTGTTTTATCTATTTCAATCCATTGACCAAAGACTCCTCTGAGGATTCGCATCCATGATTTTTTCCAGGGGTGGACCATGCGACAACCACTAGTGGATCGGTTTCAGCCTTCCGTCAGGATGCCAACAGTTATGCTCAGATTGATCAAGACAACTCAAATCACCTCTTACAGGAACAAAGCCCATGATTTCGATCTTGATGAAATTGAATGCTGAAATAAAACCATTCGGCTTTCAATGCTAGCGAGTAGTATTTTAAAATCAAGTGCAATAATAATTGACAATAAAAGCCTCGAACAATAATTAAGCCAAGCTATCAACTCTTAAAAAAGCAGGTGAATCCTGTCGCCAAATAGCTTACGACTACATCAATTCGAAAAACTTTAATTATCTTCAAACAAGCAAACATTACTAAACCCATTTAGAGGAATGTGCTAACTCTCTGATCAGCCTTACAGGGTTGTGGATTGAGACTTGAAGTCAAGACTCTCTAAAGGCAGCACAAACGGACAAACACATCAAACATCTCAGCTCAAAAGGAGCTCTCCAGGCGAAAACGGCGCTAATACAGGAATAATCGCAGTTAGCGAGGGCTTGATGGCACAGATTTCCAGCCTCAGCGAAGCGATCCTGCGCAATGGCGCTGGCAGTTCACATGGCTACGAGCCAAGACCAGAGCCAAATGGCATAGCTTCAGCAAGCACGGACAGCGGCGACACTCCACACGAAAAAATGCCAATGCGCAACCTGTAAAGGAAGCGCTACAGAGAGCACAAACGGAACAGAACAAACTCCATCAATCAATGGAAAAAGCTCGGCCAAAGATTCACTCAACCCAACAGCACTGGCTAGCAACAGCTTTGGAGACATTACCAACAGCTATCTTGGAAACTCAGACACTCTTTACTACTATATTTACGATGAAGTTTCAACAGTGGATAACTACCTGGGAACTGGTACTACTTTGCAGACATGGGACCACTTAAGCGACGCAGAAACATTTATCAACAATGTATTTATCGAATTAGACCCGCTGATAGATCTTAACTTTGCGAACACGGATAACCTTGAAGATTCACACCTCACGATCCTCTCAGTCAACGAATGGGACTACTGGGGTACAGACATAGTCGGACAAGTCATCAATCTGGGACAGAGCTGGCATGTGCTTTGGAGGGACACGGATGATGACTCCCTTGGAAATGACGCTTCCGGAGCTGGTGACCCGTTCGATGCCAACACAATCATTCACGAGATAGGACATGCTTTAGGACTTTCCCACCCCAACGAACAACCGACAGATCCAAGGTGGTCAACGGACGACACAGTGATGTCGTACAACATCAGCCCCGATGGCTGGGACTACAGCTTTTCAGAAGCTGATCTGGCCGCTCTTCAGATCATCTGGGGCACTGAGAATTCACCACCAATTCTCAGCGGAGTCCAGGCATCACTCTCATCTTCAACAGAAAATTCCATCGTCACCCTGACAGCAGACGCCCTCCTTCAAGGATTCTCTGATCCCGATGGTGACACACTTTCCATCTCAAACCTCACTGCAACCAACGGCTCTCTCTCCAACAACAACGACGGTTCCTGGTCTTTCTCTCCTGACATCAACTTCACTGGCACCGTCTCTCTCTCCTATTCCGTCGTCGATGGCAACGGTGGTTCCATCGGTGCCAACAACACCTTTGAAATCACTGCATCAGAGAACGATTTCAGCAGCCAGCCAACTCCCGCACCAACAGCTTCTACCAATCCCAGACCAACATCGTCTTCTGGAAGCAATGGTGGCGGTGGCGGTAGTGGGAGTGGTGGCGGGTCGACTGCCCCAATTGCTGCCCCTGCCGTAAGAAGCGAACCAGCCAAAGAAACATTCTTTGTTGATGTCCCGGGCTGGAGCCGTGACTTAACAGTCAATACAACCATCAACAGCAACGAACCTGAAATCAGAGGCACTCCTCTCGACTTCGACTCAGGTGTCCTGCCTGCTTCACAAGAGGTGGAAATAGCCGGCTCATTGCTGATAGGCGGTTATGGTGCAAACAGGATTTTCGGCCTATCAGGATGGGATGTCATTGAGGCCGGCGCTGGAAATGACAGTGTCCGCGGCGGCAACGGTCGTGATGTGATTACCGGTGGAACCGGCAGCGACGAGCTATGGGGTGACTTCGGCTGGAACACCTATCTGGAGAACAATGACGGCGAAAAAGATCTACTTGTGATTAAGTCCGATCAGTTGCTTGAAAACTTCTGGTATGGAAAATCCGGCAACAATCCCAACGGTGAAAAGGCCGACATTATTTCTGAATTAGACGCCTTTGATCAGATCAAAATCCTGGGTGCAGACACCAGCCAGATCACCATCAACCAAGCCTCTGCTCACGGCCAATCCGGTCTCGGCATCTTTACAGACGGCTTCGTGGAAGCGGTCTAGGTCGGCACTAACTTCGATAAAGACCAACTCCTGGCAATAGTTTCAGGTGATGCCTCCTCTGCAGTGATGAACAACACACAGGGGTTCTACGGAGTCTGATAGTTCCAAAACAGACAACTATTGAAAGCAATCACCTCTTGAAGGTTTTCTTGATAAGTGCAGGCATAAAGACTGATGCAAAAGTGAACAACCACAAATTCATGTCCAATGAATGGAATTCAAAGACAACTGATAAACAATTCTTGAAACAGCTGTAAACGGGTACTCAAAATTAGCTGCATCAGTAGTCAGGCCATTGCTGATAATCAGATTGAATGCCTCTTACTACCACTCATTTCACACTCCATACTCCAACCATTTACAGGCATGCGGAGGCTGCTTTGAAACAAACCAGAAGTGAGTGGCGAAACGGCGTGTTGAACCTGGAGGATTGCAACAGAACAATAGAACTCTTTGAATGTCTGCTTCGATAATTCCTTGATCGGCAACGCTGCTATCAACAGGACATCCTCCAGAAAAATCAGCATGACATCACCGCACCGAACCATGGGCTGGCGGCAAGTGGAGAGGAATCAGAGGAACTGATCATAGACGAGAGCCATCCACAATCGCAGACTTCAATCACAGTCTCAGAGACCACAACAAGGAAGATCGCTCTTGAGGAACACTTCTCCATTCAGGAGCTGCTGCCCACGGCAAAGGACGTGGAGTTCTTCGATCCGCAGGTGTTGAGCAGGATCGAAGAACTGCTTCCCGATCTCGCTGAACAACGGCTAATCAATATGGACAAAGCCGGGGTCGAGATCGCCGTGCTGTCTCAGACTGCACCTGGAATTCAGACAATACAAAACACGGTTGAAGCCTCGGCCTTGGCCAGTCGTTGCAATGACGCTCTGCACCTGGCGATCCAGAAGCAACCTCGTCGCTTCCGCGGATTTGCAGCGCTGAACCTGCTCAATGTGGAGAACGCCTGTGCAGAGCTGAGGCGTTGCGTGAATGAGCTGGGATTCGTTGGCGCTCTGGTCAATGGCAGCACTCAGGGCGAATACCTCGACCACAAGAGAATGAAGCCGCTGTGGATGACACTTGAACAGCTCGACGTTCCGCTGTATCTGCACCCAGGGCTTCCGACAGACCAGCCATCGTCCATGGTGAAGGAACTTGATGGGGCCACCTGGGGCTGGTCAATCGACACCGCCACTCATGCGCTGCGGCTGATCGTGAAGGGCATTTTCGACAAACATCCCAACGCCAGAGTGATCCTAGGACATATGGGGGAGAACCTGCCCTTTTACCTCTGGAGACTGGACAGTCGATATGCGACAACTCGCTATCGCAACGACATCAGCACCACACCCAGCGCTGTTTTCAAACGACATTTTTTCATCACCACTTCAGGCGTCTGCAATGACGCCTCTCTGCAGTGTTCGATCGACACGCTCGGGCCGGAACGGATCATGTTCTCCACGGATTACCCCTACGAAGACATCGAACTGGCAGGACGCTGGATTGAGCAAGCACCGATCGATCCTCGGGCCCGAAAGCTGATCTGTCGAGACACAGCGCAGTCTCTACTGCGCCTTGGTTGATCTCATGTCGACAACAAACCCAAGAGCTGATCACACCACCTGAGTGGTGTTCGTGCTTCTACGGATTCCGCGGTGTTGAGGGTGATAATCACCCTTGAAGCGAACACAGCATGTTTCAAACAGGCGTGTTTGATTTCGGTGTATGCGTCTGATGCATTGTTTCAATGACCTCTTCCGCCAAAGGTTGACTTTCCTCTGGTGGAATCAGGATCTCGAGGTATGCCGCACCTGAATGCTCGTTAATTGCAGCAAACGCCCGGTCAAGCTCTGCCAATGAAGACGCCTTCCCACACCACCAGCCCTCACAACCCAGCGTTTTTGGAATGTCTGCATATCGCCAGACGGGGATGTTGTTGTAAGCGTGGCCCGACTCACTGATCAACGCTTCCACCCCGTACAGACCGTTGTTCAAAACAATCACCACTGGCGAAACACCAGTGAATCCCATTACACCAATCTCCTGAGCGGTGAGCTGATGACCACCATCACCGCTAACCAGCACAACACGACGATCGCTATCTGCAAGGGCGCATCCCAGAGCAGCAGGTGTACCCCAGCCGATCGAACCCCAGAGCGTCTGGCTTTCCATTGCCACTCCAGGTGGCAATCGAAGCGCATTGAGCGTCAGCAGGCAGGTGCCCGTATCAGACACCAGCAGATCGGTCGGCCGCAGGAAACGCTGCAGACGGGGATAAAAACCTGCCGAACTCGTGGGATCCCCGGCGTCCCCTGTCACCGGCAGCAGGGGCTCAGGTTCAACAAACCGCTCATCGCCCCAACGTGATTACTGTTTCGGTGCTTGTTTAAAGCGCGCTGTCAGCCCAGCAAGCACATCGCTGAGGCTGACACTGGTGAAGACCTGGTTACCTGCCTGTACCCAGTCTGCGTGCAGAGCCACCATGCGACTGCTGTCGAGTTGACCACTCCAGAGACCTGTGTTGAGGTCATCCATCACCAATCCACCCAGATCGATGAGCAGATCGGACTGCTCGATCACGCCCTGCAGAGCAGCGGGAGTGGATCGACCTCCGTTGTACATCCCCATAAAAGCGGGGTGATCCTCGCTGAGAATGCCTTTGTCCATTGGCGTGGTGGCGTACGACAAACCGGTCACCTCGAGAAACTCCACCAGTGCGTCAACCAGGCCGAATCGGCGCAGAGTGATTGTCGGCAGAACAACTGGCTGGTTGGCGGCTCTGATCCGTGACTCCAGCAGGTCGAGTACAGCGTCGAGCTCTGACACAACGCTGTCGTGCTGTTTGATGGCTCCGATGGGAGATCCATTGATCGGGTTGCCGGTGATCGGCATCAGAGCCAGATCCATCGGGAAAGTCAGATAGGCCGGCCTGGATTCCTCAAGCGCCTTATCAATCACTCTTTCCAGCTCGATCACTGCATTCTCAGGCGTCAGCCTGGCGCTGACGCAACTTGCAGCAGCGGAAATCAATTCAAAACGGTCATAGATCTGATCCCCGAGCGTGTGGTGGCAGACAAGACCCTGACGCACAATGCGCATGCTGGGTGAACCCACCAGGTGAAAGACAGGCAGACGTTCAGCCATCGAACCCATCAGGCCGTTGAGTGCACTGAGTTCGCCGACGCCATAGGTGGTGCAGACAATCGCAGCGCCGTTACGACGGGCATAGCCATCGGCGGCGTAGGCCGCGTTCAGTTCATTGGATGAGGGAACCTACTGAAGACGAGGGTGCACCTCCACAGCATCGTTGAGTGGAAAGGAGTAGTCGCCGGGAACTCCGAAGACATGCCCTATGCCGAGAGCCGAAAGACGATCGAGGGTATAACCAACAACCGAAGGAGACATCAGCGCGCCGATTCTGTTTTCCAGGGATTCTGATCACGGCCAATCTGGAATGCCACACCAGATGAGGAAAAACCAGTGCTGAGAGCAACCGTGACCTCAACGGCTCACCACGGGAAAACTGTCTTCAAAGCCATGATTACCGTGAGATAAGCAGAACAGAATGACTCAGCCACCACATCAGTTCTGGGGATCTCGACACAGAGCCATTGTAAAGTTAAAACGGTTGAGTTCAATCTGAAGCAAGCAACAAAAAACGAGCAAAATACTTGTCATTTGATTACTTTCTGATTCCATTTTTTCACATGAAGAATCTTGCAATCTCGCTTGATTGCAGCATTGTAGGCTTTCATCTTCTCAGGGTAAGACACAAATACTGCTCTCCAGGCCTGCCCTGAAGATTGATTGGCGTAAGCAAAAGCTTCATCCCAGTCCATACCTTGCCTGTAGGCGTCACAGCGATGCTCGGCATGCTCTTCAGCCCAAACGGAATAAGCGTGCCTGGAGTAATCAGAGCCTCCACCACCCCCTCCGTGACCAAGAAGAAAAGGGATCAACGCAAACGGCAGCAACACGGGAATCTGCAAAACAATTTGATCTTTCAATCCGTTCGATTTTAGAGGAAGATCAATCGCTCGCATTCATCCTCACTGGATCCATTCGCAAACAACTGCCTACCTGGCAACCAAGCCAATCAGAGCAATCAAGAAACCGGTCTTACCTTTAAAGACACAGACACTGCAGTGGACCCGAAGAAGGCCGAATTCTGATTTTACGCAAGGGCAGAAGAAGCAAAAACCATGAATCCTTCATCTTTTTGACTGTGAACAACATTCGATCAATCAAAAACACAATCAAACAGAAGACGATTGCAGGATCAGGAGCATTTTTCATGCTGCAAACTAAAGGGCATTAATCACTATTCAACACCCAAAACCGCAGCAAGAATTGCAGCTGGAATGATTGCAATAAAGGTCAAACCTATGGCCATAAAAAACGAATTCAAAACTGGAAACTCTTTCCTCTCTTCTTCAATTGCCAGATATCTCATATAAGGAAACCAACTGGCATAAATCAAGCTCAACACAAAACCGGCGAAATTATTTGAGTCACTATTAAACAGACTGGCAAAAATAACATCCAGAGAAGTGACGATCGCAAGCCAGTAAAAATAGGACCATTCACGAATCTGACAACAAACAACACCCGCAAACCAGAAGGCAATCCAGGAAAAACCACTTGGCGATCTCCAGGGGAGAAATATATTCACCCTGATTCCAGAACTGTTTTTGAATTGAATATCAAACCAATTATTCCTTTTAAGCGTGTAGCCTTGCTGAATAAGGGAATCGATTGTATCGAGCCGCTTCTGCATGGGCGGAGAGACAGATGACTGAATCTTCAAAGCAAAACAACGAATGGATTGATTATCCAATCAATTTCCACCCTGTCTACACTGGATCATCAATTCTTCAGACAACAATGCAATCCAACAGAATCATGTGACCATGGCTGAAACCAGTTTGACCAACGGTCCAGCCAACGAGACCGACTGCTTGAACCGAAACATCAATTGCTGCAGGGCCAGCAAGTCATGAATAATTCATCATCAAGACAAGAAATAAAAATCAAGCCTTACTTCAATAAAGCGCCGACAATAGATTGGTTGCACTATCCCAGTGCAGATAGAGCGAAGATTAAATCTCATGATCGGCAACCCCATGCGTTGAGGTCAATGGATTGATTGGAGCTGTGTGGGCAGAACTGACGTTCACTGAGCTCAGCTGATGAAAGTCTTGAAAAGCATCGGGTCGTTTCTGCCGATGACAGGCGTCTGAGCTGACATATGGTGATTCCAGAGAATTTGCATAGGCACCTGCTGACTGGTCACCAACCCAGTTCAGGTGCGCTCTTCACTCCTGGCAGAAGAATGGTTCGCTCACGGCGAACTTCTGCTGGTGTGACACCAAGCTCATCAGCGATCTTGGTGATTAATCCACGAGGCCAGATATCAGGATGCTGTTCAGCAGCCTCATAGATCGCCTCGTCCAAATCAATTTTTGCCAAGCGTGCCCGCCGGCTTTGCTCTGCAGTGAAAACTGCTTTTACGGCAGTTGCTGTCATGAGTACCACCACATGGGACGCCTTTGGTCTATGACCACTGAATGGTTTGTGAAAGCAGTAACAACCGCCCTGGAAGGTTCGGTTTCAGGAACTTGGCTGGTAGGTTCAATGAGAAGCAGAGTTATGTACTGGGATTCTCTGGTTTTTTGAAATGCGTGCTGAAGAGGAAATCTGGCCTGTTGTACTCATTGCTGGAAGCATCGTGGCCGTTTTGATGATTCTTGCCTTCAGTGATCCAGGTACCTTCGTGTGCGTTGGTGTCTGTGAGTGAATCTCAGCACAACGGTATTGAGTACCGTTTCGAGCCATTCATCTCAATCAATTCCCCAGCTTCAAATTTCGAGCAAGTCGGTATAGACCACGGACTGAACTCTGACTCGTCAAGATTAGATCTCAACAACAAGTCGCAGTATCTAAGCGGTTGGTCAATCAACAGAAAAGCCGCAGACGTTACCTTCATGAGCAGTCGTCAGCAAATCCACAGCTGAAGTCAGTGAATGTATCTTAATCATCAACACAATTAAGGTTTATTGTCGAATCAATCACTGCCGAACCGACGGTTTATTTCATCAAGCTGAAGTCGAAAAGCCTCAAAGCCTCACCTTGCTACTTTGATAGTCCAAGCAGAGACAGAGAAGAGAACATCAATGCCGCTTTCTATTTTCGCACTCATGTTCACCTGCTTTGTCGACGTCATGGGACAAGGCCTCGCTTTTCCTATTTTTACTGCCTTGCTAATATAGCCCAATGGAGGATTTATTCAAGGTACAAATGCTCCAAGCAATGGTGCGATTCTTTATGGAATAGCTATTGGCACATTTTTTCTAACGTGGTTTTTTGGATCGCTGTATATCTCAAAACTGTCAGACAGTATTGGGCGAAAGTCGGGCATTCTTATTTGCCTGTTCGGCGCTATCGCAGGGTATGCAATCGCAACAGCGGGAATTATTTCTCGCAATTATGCACTTTTAGTGATTTCAAGGGCGATCACTGGTTTTACAGCTGGAGCCCAGCCTATCGCTGCAGCAGCGATGATAGATCTGGCAAAAAATGAGCGTGAAAGTGCACGAAACCTGGGTCTTGTCACCGTAGGAATGAGCTTTGGGCTTGTCATTGGTCCCATCATTGGAGGACTGTTTTCTGACAAGAATCTATTGGGTAATTTCGCCTCGCCACAACTTCCATTTGTGATGGGTGGCTTATTATGTCTAGCTGGCTTACTTCCTGTATTTTTTGGGTTTAAAGATATCAAAAGAGAATTGATTCCAATGGACATCAACCCATTCCTCGTCTTCAAATTACTGACTGACGCACTGAACAGACAATCGATTCAACGCGTTGCAACAGCATACTTTCCGTACATGTTATGTATTTTAGGGCTCTATTTTTTTGTATCAGCCAACCTCTCAACACGGTTTGGCTATGGGGCCATAGGTTCGAGTGTTGCAATGTTTTTGATGGGTATTGGACTTGCCGCTTCCAGCAGCGTGCTGGTTGAGCTAATAAATGTACGTTTTTCAAAGCGCACAATTATGTTTTCCTGCACGGCTTTATTCTGCATTTGTATTGCCATATTTTTACTCATCACCTCCGGACCCTTGGCCCTGGCAATCATGCTTCCTGTCGGAATTCTGCATGGAATTGGCTATCCAACAGTTTTGACGGGATTTTCTGAGTCTGTTGATAAAGATGAACAGGGTTGGGGCATGGGGTTCGCAACTTCACTGTTCACGATTGGCGCCGCTCTTGTTTCGTTTTTCGGTGGTCAATTGATCGCTTCTGTAGGTCCACAAGCGCCATTCTTCTTCGCCATTGCATGTGGTGGGATTGCAATGGTTGCCGTGTTGATGCAATGGAAAGACGTTCCTGCATTAAGCAATGACGCCATGACCTGAGATCGTATCCAGGACAGAAATCAACCACCTCAATGCCCTATTCCGGGTTGTGACCATCGCACCAATACGTAGCCGCAGAAGGCATCGAGGATGAATGTGCTCCGCGGACTCGTTCAGGCGGCAATCTGAAGATCGAGAAGTGCCACCTCTGCACTCAATCCCGGGCCGAAGGCGAGTGCAAGGCAGGGGCCGGAAACCGATCGGCGACGCAACCTTTCGAGGATGAACAGGATCGTCGCCGACGACATGTTGCCATGGTCCTGCAGCACGATTCGACTGTCCTCCAGAAGCCTGAAATCAAGAGCCAGCGCTTCAGCGCAGGTCGAGAGAATTTTCGGGCCACCTGGATGCACAGCCCAGCTTCGGATCGCAGCGAGATCGATGGCCCGAATCTGCAGCCAGTCCTGCAACCATGGGAGCAGTGCTGCACCCACCGTTTCCGGCACACGTGGCGACAACCCCATGGAAAAACCGTGATCTCCGATCTCCCAGTGCATGAGATCTGCACTGTCGGGGATCACCACTGAGCCACTGCACTGCAGCACAAGGTCGCGATCAGATGCCGGCGGACCAGTCGAGCCGACAACGGCTGCCGCTCCATCGGCGAACAACGCATTGGCCACGACCTGTTCGGGATGCCAGCCGTACGACATATGCAGGCTGCACAGCTCAACAGCGCAGAGCAACACCACCGCACCTGGATCCATCTCGGCAAAAGCATGGGCAACACGCAAGCCGTTGAGTGCCCCATGGCATCCCATGAAGCCGACATGAGTTCGCTGCACTGCCGCTGACAGTCCGAGCTTTTCCATCAGGAACAGATCAACCCCCGGAGATTGAAAGCCGGTGCAGCTCACCGTCACGAGATGGGTGACCCTCGATGGCGCGAACCCGCCATCGTTCAGCGCATCACGAGCGGCCTGCAACGCAAGCAGACCTGCGTGCTCATCAAAGACCTGCATTCGTTCCCGTGTTCCAGGGCTTTCGCTGCCGTAAAAACTCAGACGATCACGACTCACTCCCTCATCGACGTCATTGTTGAGAAGCACACTTCCGCGTGAGCGCACGGTGGTTTTGCTGTAAATCCTGTTCATCAGCTTTTTCTGATCTGCACTGCCGGCATTGATGCGATGCGCCACCTCCAGTGCTTCCGACTGACTGAGACGCTGAGCCGGCACTGCTGTTCCGATGCCGTGAAGTGTCAGTGGCATGGGTCAGCGCAAAACGTATGAGGAACAGCCCGATTGAGTCCAGTGATGACACGCTCAGGGATTGCGGGCCACAGGCATCCCAGCCTGAACACTGCGGCTGTAGCGCTCGGTTGACGCAACAACATGGACAACAGGCGACACAGACGCTGACGACTCACCGTCATCTCCTCAAGCCTCCGTTGCCATCGCTGCTCAAGATCGCCACTCCAGCATCCCTGGGCCTCCTCCACGAAAGGAGCCACCGCCCCTCCCGCAGCAAGAGCCCAGGCCATACCTTCACCAGTGAAAGGTTCCACATAACCGGAGGCATCTCCCAGCAGCAGGAAGCGGTCACCCGCCGATACACCGGCACGGCGCGTCAGCGCTGGAGTCAACTGCCAACGTGATGTCTCCAGAGCTCGAGGGACGACGAATCCAGCCCGTCGCAGAACCTGATCCGCAGCATGAGCAACACCACCTGCAGATTTCACCGCACTGGGATCGAAGGCAGCGGCCAGATTGAGAGCACCGTCTTCACGGCGCACAAGACCGACATAACCACAACGAGCGATGGCCATGTGAATGATTCCGCCTGCATAAGCGACCTCGTCGTCATTGATCAGACAGCCTGCTCCAATTCTTGACTCCGGATCGATCCTGGTCGTGTCCCGGTCGCCTGATGCCAGAACCTGATGCTGCAAGCCAGCCGCGACAAGAACAACACGGGCCCGAATCCGCTCTGTTGGTGCCCCACCGGAAGGACGCAATCGCACCACGCGTTCTTCGGCGGAAGTCTCCTCAAGGACAGCACCGGTCTGGAATCTCACCGTGGCTCCTGACGCCTCGGCTGCATGGACCAACGCCTGATCGAAACGCTCACGTGACAGTGCCCAGCCTTCGGGCAACCCCAGATTGAGCGTCCGGCCGTTCAAGCCGAGACGCACTTGATCCAGGGGAACACCTCCCTGATCACGGATCAGCTCCGGCAGCCCCACGGCAGCCAGTGCAGCCAGTGCATTGGCATTGAAGCAACAACCGCAGACCTTCCAGCGTGGAAAGGAGCGCTTCTCAACGAGCAGGACAGACAGACCTCGGCGTGCGCAATCAAAAGCAGCCAGTCCACCGGCAACTCCGGCCCCGATCACCACCACATCCCAGCTGTTTCGCATCTCAGCCGGGTCTCCAGCTAAGCCGGTAACGCTCAGGCCAGTTGCGCTCGAGCACGGGATTTTGCAGACCCGCCTCGGCGGCGAGATCAAGAATTTCCGAAGGAGTGAATGCCGCTTTCACCGACAGTGGGCCGTCGTGATGCACCACCCAGGATCGGCTGAGCAAACGAGTGCCGGCCCAGGCCAGCGCATAGCCCAGACGACTGCGGATCAGATCATCCACCAGCACAAGGCGTCGCGCTTTCGCCGCCATCACGGTCAGCAACTTCACCACCTCTGGAGGATCGAGATGGTGAACGAAAAGGGTGCAGTACACGACATCAAACATCCTGACTTCAGGGGGGTCGAGCGCATCGGCAACAAACAGATCAACACTGCTGTTCTGCCTGGCAACGTTGCGGCGTGCGATGCGCACGGCCTCAGGATTGAGATCGCAGGCGTGGATCGTCATTTTCAACTGGCGTTGCTGAGCCAGTGCGGCGAGCTTGATCGCTGTATCAGCTCCTCCACAGGCCAGTTCAAGCACGCTGAGCGTGGTTGCTGGATTCTCAAGCGCCAGCGACTCAAGGTGGCAAAACAGACCTGGTACACAGCCACTTACGGCATTGATCCGGCGCAGGCCTCGAAGCGCCCGGTCATGGTCGGCAGGATCCAGCCCAGGCTGATCCATCACCTCGGGCCTGCGATCGCGCAGCATCGGGAGCTGGCCCGGAATCATCGACGTGAGCTGAACAGTATCCAAAGCTAGGCATCGACCAGCACTGATCGCTTCGCACTGATTTGATTCGAAGGCCTGGCTCCCGTTTGTGCGAGATGAGCTTGGTGTTGGGAAGCGAAACAGGGAAACGAGCTATCAGAACAACAAACGCCTTTCGCTCAGACAATGACAGGAACCGTTGGGAACCTTTCCTGGAAGGCCGATACCGAGCGGCCAAACATCGTTTTAATGCTCGCCGACAACATCGGCTTCGGTGATCTCGGCTGCTACGGCAGCGGCGGCGATCTTCGCGGCATGCCGACACCGAATCTGGATGATCTGGCTGAGAAAAGCCTGATGTTGACCCAGTTCTTTGTGGAGCCCGGCTGCACGCCTTCTCGAGCTGGTTTGATGACCGGCCGTTACAGCGTCCGCTCCGGATTGAACAGCATCATTGTGGGCGGAACTCCCAGCACACTCCAGGCAGGCGAGTTGACGTTGGCGGAAATCTGCAAGGAGAACGGCTACTCCACTGGAATGGTCGGCAAGTGGCATCTCGGCGAAGAGGAGCAGAGCATTCCCACCAACCAGGGATTCGACTCCTATCGCGTCGGCATTCTGGAAACCACCGATGCCACCCTCTATCCCCAGACGATGCGTCGCTCAGGCCTGAGTGAGGAGCAGATCGAAGCGGCCCAGTCGCACATCTGGGAGTCCAACGATGATGGAAGCCTGCGTCGTGTTCGCCCTTACGACCTCGACTACCGCCGTCATGTCGAAAATGACATCGCCGATGCAGCGACGTCATTCATCAAAGAGAAGTCTGCTGGCGACGATCCTTTCTTTCTCTACGTCGGATGGTCCCACGTCCACTATCCGGAGGGAGCACACCGTGACTTCGAGAACCGGTCGTCGTCAGGTCCCTACGGGGACATGCTCATGGAACACGACCATCGTGTGGGACAGGTGGTGGCCGCTGTCGAAGCAGCGGGAATCAGGGACAACACAATCATCATCTACCTGTCAGACAACGGGCCGGTTCAGAATCAGGTGATCAGCACCGACTTCAAGGGCAGTTCACCGGGCCCCTTCCGGGGCGAAGTCGGCGACGTGCTTGAGGGATCCCTGCGGGTTCCTGGCATGGTGTCCTGGCCAGGCAACATCCCTGCCCGAAAAAGCAATGAAATGGTGTCGATTCACGATTTCGTGCCAACGATCGCAGGAATACTGGGCTCAAAGCTCCCAGACGATCGTGCCTATGACGGCGTCAATCAATTGAAATTCTTCAAGGGTGAAAGCGAACAATCGAGCCGCGATCATCTGATCAGCTTCATCGGTGGTGAAGTTGCCGCTGTTCGCTGGAAACAATGGCGTATCTACCCGAAGCAGGTGATCCAGTCGCAGACCAACCCATCGTCTCTGGGCGTCTGTGCCTATCGGGCTGAAGGGATGGGTTACCCATCGCTGTTCCATATCGAACGGGACCCCAAGGAGGAATTCAATGTGGTCGGAACATGTGCCTGGGTCCTGGGTCCGTACATGAAAATCGTCGGCAACTATCTAACTTCCATCAAGGAGCATCCAAACCCTCCAACTTTCAGCATGACGTCGTTTCCCCAGTAACGAAGCCGAGAGAATCGCAGTTGAACAAAGCCAAAACGCAAGACCTCGTTCTGGTTCGTGGTGGATCTCTTTTGATGGGATCCACAGCGTTCTACATCGAGGAATCACCGACCACATCGGTTGAGATCGACGATGTTCTGATCCAGTCAAAGCTGGTGACGAACGCACAGTTCAGGGACTTCGTCAGCGACAGCGGATACGTCACAACCGCTGAGAGAAATGACCGTGAAGGTTCGGTGGTGTTCGTTGGAACAGAGGGTCCGGTGGCACTCAACGACTGGAGAAAGTGGTGGGCCTGGGTTCCTGGTGCAAGCTGGCATCACCCCGAGGGGCCCGAATCAGATCTGAAGGCACGGATGGATCATCCCGTCGTGCATGTCTCCCTGCACGACGCTCGCGCCTATGCGGCCTGGGCCGGGCTTGCACTGCCTCAGGAGCCGGAATGGGAATGGTGTGCGCGTGGAGGAATCGAAGGTGCCACTTACATATGGGGAGAGGAGCCCAATCAAGGGGAAACACTGTTTGCCAACACCTGGCAGGGCGACTTCCCGTTTGACAATCATGGGGCCCATGGATGGAAGGGCACCTCACCGGTCGGAACCTTTCCTGCCAATGGCTACGGCCTCTTCGATATGGCGGGGAACGTCTGGGAGTGGACGGAAAGTTCCTGGCAGGACACTCCCAGTGCCCATTGCTGTTGCTCAGGATCAAAAGCCGGCGGCGACCTGAAAATCATCAAAGGCGGCTCACACCTCTGTTCACCTCAGTACTGCCTCCGCTTCCGCCCAGCTGCCCGCTCTCCACAGGAAGCCGGAGAAAGCACCAGCCACCTGGGGTTCCGCTGCATCTCGCGGCAGAGACCCCAGTGATCATCCTGCTCCTGACTCAAATCTCCCAGACCAGTGCGTTTTCTCTGGCCACCTCAAGGATGTTGGTGCGTGCCTTTGCCTGCAGCTCAACCGGGTACCAGACACCTGCTGAAATGGTCCGCTCGGCGGAGGAGGCACCTGCACGCCCGCGCAGCATTTCCATCGCGAATGCAGCTGTGGCCTGACCGACACAGTCTTCGAGATCCGCATGCACACAACGCAGCGTGACCTTCAAAGGCATGCCTGATCCGGCATCAGCCTTGCTGACAGCATCAACACGCATGGCATTGGTGGCACCAACGAGCTTGTCAACCAAACGGATGATGGGCATTGAAAACAGCGCCAGGCGCTGCATCGCAGCTCGATTGACAAGCAGACCTCTCGGCAGGCGTTTCATGACGGCGAAAAGACTGTTCCAGACCACTGGTGCAGTGCCGAAACGCGACGCGCAGTTGGCCACAGCCAGTGATTCAACGGTCGTGGGAACGTCGGGGTTATCGAGCAGCAGACAGGCGTGCCTTCCCACACCTGCACCGAAATCAACGACCCGGCGCTCGGTCCATGGCTCTTTTTCAGTGAGCATGCTGTCCACGTAGGTCAACACCCTTGTGGCCAGCAGCAGGAAGGTGGCACTGACGATGGTTGGTCCTGCACCACCGGTGCCGGCCGTGAAAAAGCTGAACTCCAAGCCTTCGCAGATCTGTGGTCCACCAAGTTGTTGAACGGCTTCAGCCGCCATCAGCGCACTGACGCCAGGCCAGATGCCGCACGACACCACAGCTGGTACACCCGCTGCAACCGCATCTTCGAAGAGGCCCTTGGCGTGACGACTGAGGCTGAATTCATCGCAGACATCGCAATAGGGAACCCTCGAGGCGATACAGGCCCGGAGCAGATCAGGTTGCGTTCGCCCCTGAAACGGTCCTGCCGTGTGCACAACAAGCCTGACGCCGTGAACAGCTGTGACAAGCGACTCCATTCCCGCATCGAGATCCACCGATCTGAAAACAAGCTCCGGGAGCTTCAGACGCTTCCGCACAGCTTCAAATCTGGTCCTGCTGCGCCCTCCGATGGCAAGCCTGAGTGGCACACTCTCAGGCCATCGACAGGAGAGCGTGTGAAGCCAGCGCACCGTTGATGCACCCACGCGTCCGTTACCGCCGATGACGAGTACATCAATAGTCGGAGACGATTCACTCACAGCGGCAACCTGTCTGGGTTCAATGGCTCAACACAACGTCTTCGTCAGCTCGCGGCACGGTGTCCTGCACAAGAAGACTCAAGCCGGCCGCGGCCAGCATGCCCACCACCACAACCGAATATCCCTGCAGCTCCTGCATCGATGACGGCCTGGCACCGGCCGGCAAGCCCCACTGAGAAAACAGACCGACGGTCGGCTGCACAATCACCGGGAAGAACATCACAACGAAATTGACGAAAGCGAGTGTGATCGCTCGCGTATGCCGCTTGGCGGTGTCGGCAACCATCACGAAAGCCAGTTGCTGACTGCCGGAGGTGAACCCAAGCGCTCCGACCAGAACAACCACAACGCTGACCGGCAAGCGACTTGTGAAGCAGAGCAGCAGAGCGAAGCTGGCGGCACTGATGGCCCCTGATGAAAACAGAACTTTGCGGCGGCCGATGCGATCGGACCAGTGGCCGGCCACCATGGCGCCGATGGCGAAGCTGATGAACACGACGGTGGTGATCAGACTCGCGTGGTCACTGGGAAGACCGGCCTCGATTCCGAAGAACGACACACCCCAGAGATCACCGATCACAGAAACCGGCAGATAGATGCCTGCAGCGGCAAGCGAGAGGATCCAGAGGCTGGGTTGATGGAGAATCCTGTTGAGCTGGAAGCCCATCGGTTCGGGACTCTGTGGATCGAAACCGTCCTGCCGCATGAGCTCCACAAACCAGCTCGGCCGTCTTGGCAGGTAACACCAGATCAGACTTGCGATGATGACGCCCACCGCAGAGCCGATCAACAACGGCATTCGCCAACCGAACTGATCTGAAATCAACAGCAGAGGCAGCTGGGCAGTCGCCGCCCCCAGCGTTCCGATGGCGGTGACCATCCCCGGAACCATGCCGTGACGCTGAGGGGGCAGCCAGATCAGTGAGAGATAGATCACGCCCAGATAGGCCACGGAACTGCCGAGCCCCTGAAAAAAACGACCCAGACCCATCAGAACGATGTTGTCCGATGTAGCGAAGAGGAGGCATCCGAGTGCAACAAGTAGCGATGCCGGCGCCGCAACGGCACGAACACCATGTCGGTCGAGCAGCCGCCCAACGAGCAGCTGAGCCGGTGCATAGGCCAGAAAATAAAGACTCATGGAGAAGCCGAACGCGCCTTCACTTGCGCCGGACACTTTCATCAGCTCTGAGTGCAACACCCCGGGAGCGACCCGTACAAAGAATTCATAGAAATAGAAGAGCGACGCAACACCGAACAACATCCAGGGCCGCCAGCCCTGACGGGCCCGTTTCGCGCGCAGGCGAGAGGCCTTGAGATGACGTTGGGCCGCATCATGGGCCGGCCGGCCTCCTGGAGGTCGTTGTTGCATCTCGATCGACGCGAAAATCGATCAGCGATGGGATGTCGCTGACGAATGAGCAGCATCCTTTGCTAGCCATGGTTGCTTAAAACGACACCGGAACATTCAGCGGCTCGCCTCTGCAAGCAACCTGGATCCAAACCGTGCATAAAGGGCCGGAATCACGACCAGCGTCAGCAGTGTCGAGGTGATCAGACCACCCAGCACCACGATCGCCAACGGCTGCAGGATCTCGTTGCCAGCTCCGAAGGCCAGAGCCAGAGGCAGCATCCCCAGGGACGATGTGAGAGCGGTCATCAGAATCGCATTGAGACGATCAAGGGTGCCGGCACGAATCAATTCCTTCAGACTTTCTCCGCTCTGGTGGCGTCGGTTGTAGTTGTCCACGAGCAACAGCCCGTTACGGACTGCCACGCCGAACAGGGTGATGAAGCCGATCAGCGATGCCACGGACAGCACACCACCACTGAGAAGAACGGCAACCAGTCCCCCGACCAGCGCAAGGGGGAGATTGAGCAGGATGGCGACCGTCGCTGGCAGAGAGCGAACAGCGACCACCATCACTGCTGCAATCAAAACAGCGGCAAGCAGGCTGTAGAGCACCAGAGAACGGGTGGCTCGCTGTTCAGACTCAAACTGGCCGCCGTAGCGCAGGGTGTAACCGGAAGGAAGTGTCACCGACTGCTTCACACGGCGACGGATGTCATTCACCACCGGTCCCAGAGGGCGTCCGGCAACATTGGCTGATACAACGATTCGCCGGGAGACATCCTCGCGATTGACCTCATTGGGCCCCGTCGTCTGTTCGAAGGTCATGAAATCGCCGAGCGGCTTCAACAGACCATTGGCGGTGCGAATCGGAAGATTCTGCAGTGACTGCAGGTCACCCTGCTGGTCCCTGGGAAGTGTCACGACAAGCGGGACAGCGACCCCGGAGGATGACACGTGGCCGACGGCCGTTCCATGCAGGGCCACCTCAGCGGCTCGTGCCAGTGCTGCGACGCTGACTCCTTCCCGCAATGCCGCCTCGCGATCAATCCGGAGCTGAATCTGAGGCACGGGCAACTGCGGCTCCAGCTGCAGATCAACGACACCGGAAACCTCGCCCACCGCATCTCGGACCTGTTCTCCGAGATCCCGCAGCTCCTCAAGGTCGGGACCGGCGATCTTGATCGCAATGGCACTGCGAACCCCTGACAGGACCTCATCCATGCGATGGGAGATGAATCCACCCACGTTGGGTGCCACACCAGGCAGGCCAGCGAACACTTCACGGATGCGGGCAATGGCGGCGGGACGATCTCGCATGGCCTGATCACTCAACTCAAGATCGACGTGGCCGATGTTCACCCCGGCGCCATCGGCATCACCCGGTGCCCGGCCCGCTCTCACCTGCACCCACTCCACATCGGCACTTGACTGGAGCTGCTTGGAAAGCAGTCGACCCGCTCGGCTGGTCATCTCCAGCGAGACTCCGGGATACAGCACCATGGAGTTGACCAGTGACTGCTCCCGGAATTCAGGCAGAAAAACCCGGCCGAGGCTGGGAAGAATCAACAGGGTGGCAATCACCACAGACACGGCCAGCACGAGCACCCGGCGAGGGGATCTCAGGACAAGCTCGAGCAGGGGTCTGTACAGACTCTGAGCACGGGATTCCACCCATGACGCGGCAGCCGGCAAGGGGGCACGACTCAGCAGCAGGGCACAGAGTGCAGGTGACAAGGTGAGCGCCACAGCCGTCGAAGCAACGATCGACAGCACATAGGCGATTCCCATGGGCATGAAGATTCGCCCCTCCACACCACTGAGCGTGAAGATCGGTGCGAACACCACAACAATGATCAAAGTGGAGAACAGCACCGGCTGTCGCACTTCAACCGAGGTGTTGAACACCACTTCAAGAGGATGTAACGGCTGGTCCTGAAGCCGGTTGCTGCGCAGACCCCGATAGCAGTTCTCCATGTCGACGATCGCATCGTCGACAACAGAGCCGATCGCCACCACCAGACCACCAAGGGTCATTGTGTTGAGTTGCAGGCCGAGCCCGCGCATCAACAAGAGCCCAACAAGGAGCGACAGTGGAATGGCACTGAGGGCGATCAAGGCCGTTCGCCAGTTCATCAAAAACAGCAGAAGCACAACCGCAACGATCACCACTCCAAGCAGAAGAGATTCACTGACGTTGCGGATGGCGATCTCAATGAATTTCGCCTGACGAAATGTCTGAGTGACCGAGACATCAGCTGGAAGCGATGTCTGAAGCTGGCGCATGCTGTCTTCCACGGTGCGCGTCAGCTGAGGTGTATCCACATCAGGCTGTTTGTTGATCATCAACACAACAGCCTGTTGTCCGTTCAGGCTGGCCGCACCGCGACGCATCGCCGCTCCGGATCTCACTTCCGCAAGCGAACCGAGGGGGATGGCACGACCATCTCCCGCACGCACCACGGAACGCGTGATGTCATCGTCTTGACTGATGCCATGGTCGCTGAGGATCAGACGCTCCTGACCACCGGAAATCTGAACCCCGCCGCGTCCGTTGAACTGAGCATTGCGAGCGGCTTCAACCAGCTCATTCAAGTCGACATCCTGAGCCTGCAAAGCCTTGAGATCAAGCTGCAACTGAGTCTGAGGACTGTCACCCCCATAGATCGTGATCTGGGCCACACCGGGAATGGCCAGCAGCGGATGTTCAAAGGTGCGCTCCACGATGTTGCGCAGCTGCAGGGCCTGCTCAGCGGAGGCGGTTTCCGGAAGTGTGAAGGCGTATTGAAGAATTGTTCCCAGCGGTGAAAGCAATGGCGAAATTTCCGGAGCCTCAGCCGACTCGGGAAGTTGCATCCGCACTTGCTGCAACCGTTCCGACACCGCCAGCCGGGCACGCTCCAGGCTGGCTGAATCACGAAACACCACCTGCACCATCGACAGACCGGGCTTGGACGCGGATCGAACCAGATCGACCCCGGCAAGTCCGTTCACAGCCGCCTCGATCGGCTCACTGATCTGATGCTCGACCTGTTCAGGTGCGAGACCTGGTGCAACGGTCTGGATTTCAACCTGAGGTGGTGCAAACGGCGGAAACACGTCCAACGGCATCTGCAGAACGTTGATCACACCGATGAGACTGATGATCAGGGAGCTGATCAGCACCAGCCATCTGCGGGCGATCGACCAGCGCAGAATCTTGTTCAGCAGCTTGTTGAACATCGATGAACTATTGAATCGCCGAAAGACAGACAGACAACGACGTGGTTCAGCGCTTGTTCTTCTGCGATTCAGCGAAGATCGACAACGCACCGGAGACGACGATCTTCTCGTCTGCCGTCACACCGTCGAGGACCACGGTGCGATCGACTGAAACAGAGCCCGGCTTGATCACAACCGGGTCGTAGGTGGTTCCGCTGAAGACGAACACATAGGGCTGACCATTGGCTTTGACAATGGCGACGTTGGGCACACTCAACTGGCCGTTGGTCTCCACTTTGGGCTTTTCGGAAACGATTCCGAGCATCTGATCGCGGTTGGGGTTGGCCTTCACCTGGCGGACGGAACCGGTCTGAACAAACTCGTCGCCGTGTCCGGCATGGGCCAGCACTGGACCTTCGTTGAGAGCGGGGATGGAGGCCATGACAGCCAGACACGTGAAAGCAAGAGCGCGCATACACAATCCGTTGTTGACTCCATTGTGGTGAGAATGGTTATCAGCGACCACTGTTGTGACATCGCGTGCACACGCGACAGATGAACTCAATACTGCTTCAACAACAACCAGGGCATACTCAGCGCGGGCAAGATTGATGCACCTCAAGCCAATTGAACAAGCGAGAGGAGCTCATCATTCACCTCAATTACTGAATCATGGCTTTGTCAGCTCTGACGATTGCATGCACAACGATTGTCGGCCTTTCCGGTGTTGCGATGTCTGGACCTGTACTGGCCCACAACAAAGGCCTCTACAAAACAGAAGCCGAAGCACGCCAACGCGCTGAACAGATTGGCTGTAAGGCGGTTCATGAGAACAACGGTCGCTGGATGCCATGCGCCAATGAGCGGGAACTGCACCAACAACTGCGCAAACAATGAAGCGAAGTCCCAGTGCACAGCGTCAGGCTCGACGCATTCACCGCTGGCTCGTTCCGATCGCAGCGGCGCCGTTGCTGCTCACGGCAATCAGTGGATCCCTGTACAGCCTTCTGCTGGAACAGGGAATTGACGCGTTCTGGTTACTCAAGATCCACACCGGCAGTTTTGGCTGGATCAACCTGCAGTCGTTTTATCCAGGGCTGCTTGGAGTACTCACGGTTGTGATCACAGCATCTGGAGTGACATTGCTGATCAAGCCCCGCAGCTGACAATCCATTGGGGGCAAGAAAGATCCAACGAGTGCAGACCTCAAGATCTACATGTTGTTAATGAATCTGGATGACTGCTAAGCGTTGATTGCGAGAACAACAACAACCCTTGATGAGTCGATTCGCGTCTGGCTGCGCTGCCGTGGGATTGATTGCCGGTATCAGCGTTTCAGGTCTGCCGGCCGGGGCACAGGCGCCGACTTACTGCGAACCCGATGTTGGTTCACCGGAGAATCTCAAAACCGTGAAACACGGCCTGCTCGAGGGATATCTGGCACCTGAGTCAGTGCCCGATTCGTTGAAGCTTCTGCCTGCACACCCCATGAAGGGGTCCATCGAGTACGACCTTGATGTGGCCAATGCCGAATCGACCTTTCCTCTGCAGGGAGGCCCGCGCTGGGACGTGGCCGCCATTGATGCCAACCTGAATTTTCCTGAAGCCGCAGCGATCTACTCCTGCACCCTTGGTGTGCCGATCACCAAGGAAGGAACACCGAGGCTTTACACCCTGCTGCGACGCACACTGACCGACGCCGGCCTGGCGACCTACAAGGCTAAAAACAACTATCAGCGCCCCAGGCCGTTCATGGTCAACGGCCAGCCGATCTGCACACCCGACGAGGAAACCATGCTGAGAAGCGATGGCTCCTACCCCTCCGGCCACACCGCTGCTGGATGGGCATGGGCACTGGTTCTCAGTGAGCTCGCACCGGAACGTCGCGATGCAATCCTGGCCAGAGGAATCGAGTACGGAAAGAGCCGCTACATCTGCAATGTGCACTGGCTGAGTGATGTTCAGGCCAGCCAGATCATCGCCTCAGGCACCGTGGCCCAGCTGCAGAACGATCCGGTTTTCCGCGCTGATCTGAGAGCCGCAAGAGCGGAAGTTCAGGCCATGCGCCGTCAGGGGCTGCCCCCCAATGGAGACTGCGATCTGGAGAGAAGAGTCTTCCAACCCTGAGTCTGAGCGCCTGTTAAGACCGATCAGGCCACCTGTGCATCGCAGGTGGCCTTTGCTTTGCGAGAGGCCGATCGAGTGAGGCTCGAAAAATCTTTACAACATCCATGGCTGGTTCCCTGGTCCAGACCGAAGCTGGAGTCCTGCAATCAGTCGACGCCGTTGAAATCACTATGAACCTGCATTCCCGGATCGGTGGTGTTCCCGAAAATATCCTGATCAAGCTGAACGACCGCGACGTTCGCATCACTCTGGAACGTCGCGGTTGCGAAAACGGCGAACTTTGGCTGCTGCTGCCTGCCTTGAGCACCGTGTCGAGCCGTGGTGAGTGGCATGCCTTTGCTGATGCCATGGATAAACGCTGCCAGCTGGTGAGCTTCGACTGGGCAGGATTTGGAGACAGTGAACGCCCGGCGATTGCCTACGACGCGAAGGTTCTGCGTGATCTTCTTGCTGGCATTCTTCAACACCTGCAATCCGCTGATCAGGTCAAGGTCAATATCGTTGCCGCTGGCCACAGTGTTCCCATCGCTCTCGGGCTGGCTGAGCAATGCTCAAGTCAATGGGCACAGATCGTGGTGGTTGCACCCACGTTCAGAGGACCCCTCCCCACCATGACCGGCCGGGCAGGACAGAGCTTCAGCTGGGTGAGGCGTCTGGTGGAACTGCCACTGGTTGGACCGCTGCTCTATCGACTCAACACCAGTCGGCCGATCCTGAAGCTGATGCTGCGGCGTCATGTCTGGGTCAATCGCAACCTGCTGACACCGGAACGTCTGCGCGAGCAGCAGCGAATCAGCCGGCAACCGGGTGCCCGCTTTGCAAGCGTTGCTTTTGTCACCGGGGGGCTGGACGCCGCCTCCGACTCGCGGTGGTGGCTGACACAGATACAGAAATTGCACTGCCCTGCGCATGTGGTGCTGGCCAACGAAGCACCTCCTCGTTCAAAAAGGGAAATGTTGACGCTGGCAGACAAGGCGGATCGTGTCTCTGATATCGATGGACGCCTGGGACTGCATGAGGAATTCGGCACTCTTCTGGCGCAGACCATCGTCGCCAGCTGAACGAACAGCGACTTCTGTGTAACCAGCGCCATCAGCACTAACCGGACAAAAGCCTTAAAGTCGTGTCAAATCTGCATCGACGCAGCTCTGGTCCAACTCGCCCTTGAACGCCATGGCCTCCTTCACCTGGAACGAATCCACCCTCTCCGCCGATTGCGGAACCCTTGAAGACATGGCCGAGCGTTTCGAAGACACAGCTGCTCTGATGAGACGTCTTGCTCAGACCGGTTTCGCTGTCAAGCAACAAGAGGGAACCAGAAAGATCACTCACGTCAACGACGAAGTTTTCAAAAGTTTTGGGTTTATCATTGAAGATTAGTTAGTTACAAATAAATCATCCAATATCGTTCTCATAGATCCCCCCCCAATAAATCTTTTTTCAAAGCGGCAATTCGTGCAAAGACTTCTGCACGCCGATGTTGCAGCAACAAGTTCGAGGTGATCATTCGCACTAGCGCAACAAGGCCAATCAGCTCGGCAACCCCCTGAAACAGACCACCGACCAGCGGCAAATGGTTCATTGAGCTTAAAAAAGTGCTTACGAAGGTCAACAGCAATCCGAGAATCACGGAGCCGAAGATAATCAGAAAGATTGGATAAATCTGCATGAAGCTCTCGAGATTCAATTGCTTCAGCGAATCCAATCCAAGCAAAAGCTGTTGGATGAGGTGAGAGACTGAAAATTCATCCTCATGATCTTCTGACTCCACGGATCGTGAAGCTTCAGGAGCGCTGGGTGGAGACTTGGCCAGCTCAACACTTTGATTCTCCTCGCCCCGAGTGGTGTCAAGGACGAGATCCAATTCAGAGGCATCAACAGGCTCCTTGAACGGCAACTCACCACTCTGCTCAGGATGTTCACTCACCTGTAGACCTCAAAGATGAAGCTGCCAATATGCGGGAGATGATCAGGTGCAGAACGATAAATTAAGCAAACAAAACCTCTCACAACAAATCGCATCAAGGCCCACCGGATTCCAAACAATCCTCAACAATTAATGCAACAAATATCCAATCTTCAGCTCGAGCTGACGCTGACTGTTACAGCAAGAAGCCGCAGTGCGAGATGTTCAGGTCCAGATCGCCACAACAGCCATCACTGCGAAGCCTCCAACTGCACCAATGAATTCGCGCTGATTGCAACAACGATTGATCATCGGTGAAGAGGCAAGACCATGCAAAGTGCCGAAAAACAGGAATGTTCCTGCTGCTGCCGCACTGATGGAGGCCTCAACCAATGGATGGGCAGCCGAAGCGGAACTCAGGGCCTGACCAACAAGCGCACCGAAAGGGAACATCACTACAAACACCAGGAAGAGTCGCCAGGCGGAACGCCTGGAAAACTCGGAACGGCCAAGCTCCAGGCCCAGCGCAAAACTTGCGGAGCCTTTATGGGCCAGTACAGCGATAAAGATCACCACCGTTAACGCGACTGAGGACGACACCCCAAAGGCGGCACCCATCAACAGCGAATGAATCGACAACATCGCGACAGCAGTGAGCGGCAGAAGCCTGCTGTTGCCCGATGGGAACTCCATCCCACGATTGGCCAAGTGCTCAATCCACAGAAGCAGAAGCATCACCGATCCACAGATCACCATCGCGAACGGATAGTCGACGTTGGCTGCATCAAAGGCCGACTGTGAATCACCAAGCATGTGAATCAAACCGGCACCAAGAAAAATTCCAGCGGCAAAGGCTTCGCCGAACCCCAGTGCAGGCAGCGATCGATCTGAACGCATGGCCTTCATCGCCGGCCGCCCTGTTGCAAGAGAGATGATCACCACAACGGCAACCATCACCAACTTGAGAACTGAATCCGACATCCGCCCAGAAAGCTGCCGGCTCTGATTTCAGGAACGATTCTCATTCTTGATCAGATCCCGGCTGCAGGCAGGATCAGGCGTCGATCGACAGGTCGCCGTTATTCCGCCAACGGCGCAGTGTGAAAATTCCAGTTGTCACCGTCCTCCAGCCACAGCTCCCAGGTCATCGCCGTTCCATCACGCAGACACAATCGCCCACCAAAACCGGCGGGAGAAGGTTGATAGAGATCGGACAACTCGATGACAGACTCGCCTTCCCGCGAAAGCAGCAGTTCAACAGGCCGGCCAATCCGCTCGGACAGAACCTGGCGCAACTCATCAACGGTCATCAATCAGGATTGCTGAAGTCAAGCACCAGATCACCGAGATCTTCACGACTGATCGTGAAGGCGAAGCCATCAACCTTGCCGCGCCACACCCCGATCGCAGCGTCGGCAGCAGTGCCCTCAAGCTGCTCAACCTTGTGATCAAAAAGAACGGAGAAACAGTGGGCGGCCACACGAGCAGCCTGATCCTCATCCATCTCATCAAGCTCATGAGCCTGAACAGCACATCCCTCGAGCAGTTCAGCATCAATTACATTGCCGCCGCCAACGTCGGCGACGAGAGCCTGCAAACCGGCCAGTTCGCTGTTATCAGTCATGGCGTCATTGTCCATCAAGGACAGGCATCAACAATGAAGTGCAACAGGGTTATAGCCATCAGATGACTTGAAAATCAGCGGAACCATAGACCCAGACCGTTCAACGCTTGGGGATTCGTTCCTAGTGCTCAGGCAAAACACAGACAGACCCGGAACAAATCAAGAGCACGGCACAAAGAAATCACCGTTCACAGCTTGTGCTGCCAACTTGAAAGCACCACCTGGAGGACTTATGTCAACCGTGTCCTGTCGATACAACGGTGAACTGCGCTGTGAAGCCACACACCATGGCTCCGCTGCGGTGTTGATGACGGATGCTCCGATCGACAACGCCGGCAAAGGCGAAGAATTCTCCCCAACTGACCTTCTGGCCACAGCACTGGCCACCTGCATGCTCACCATTATGGGAATCACCGCCAGGAGCAGAAACTGGTCCATTGAGGGGAGCACTGCCGATGTGGACAAGCAGATGAGCCAATCAGGTCCACGCAGAGTTGAGAGACTGCGCGTGCATCTGAATCTGCCCGAACATCTCAGCGAGGAACAGCGCACACTGCTGCAACGCGTTGCAGAGCAGTGCCCCGTGAAGCGAAGCCTCGATCCATTGATTCAACTGGAGCTGATCTGGAGCTGATCGTCATCATGGGCAGTCAACCCTGCTCATGATGGCGACACACCGAGCGACATACCCTGGGCCAGAACCACAGGCAGGGCCGTGTCAACACTGAGGGTACGGTCACCAAGGTGAACCCGTTGCGCAATCACCGACGTCGCAAGCCCGATCTCGAAAGGCACAAAGCCGCCCTCAGGACCGATCATCACCAGCGCAGGCTCTGCAGGGGTCTGGGACAATGCGATCGGAGCTCCCTTATCGGCGATCCAGCAAGGTCGACCGTTGCAAAGCTGAGGCAACTGGTCCTCCACAAAAGGACGGAAACGTTGATGACAGTGAACCACCGGAGCGATCGTGTCCTGTGAGCGTTCCATCCCAGCCATCAGGGCTTCAGCGATCCTGGTCTGAGACAGCAGAGGAGACTGCCAGTAACTCTTATCGACTCTGGCGCTGTTGATCAGGTGCAGGTTCCCGACACCGAATTCGGCAACTGTTCGCAGAATTCGTCGCAGCATTTTCGGCCTGGGAAGTGCCAGAACGATGTCGAAGCGATGCCTCGGCGGCGATGGATCGGTCAGCTGCACAGACAGCTTCACACCCGTGTCGTCGATGAGATCGACCCGAGCGCTTCCCTGCGCTCCGCCATACAAGCCGACCCGAAGCGTGTCGCCGACCACCGCTCGCAGGACCGAACGAATGTGGTCGGCACGGCGTCCATTGGCCAGAAAACAGCTGGATCCTGACCAGAGATCATCGGCAAAAAGCAGGATCAGATTCATGCTGCGAATCCTTGCTGAAGAGATTTGACATGCGCAAGCGCTGTCATTGGTTTCATGCGAATCGACAATCTCCAGCGAAGAGCACAAGCGGTGAACCGAACGTTGGAGAACGGCAATCACACCCTTCGTCCCATTGATGATCTGGGTTCAATCGCAGACAGTGTGACTATGAAAAACGCACAAAGCAAAAACAGAACAGACGCAACAATCAACTCTGAATCGCTGCTGCAACTGCTCAGCGAACGACTGCTCCTCTGGGATCAGCAGGAGGCTGCTGAAGCGGCAGGTGAATGGCATCAGGCACTTGCCCTGGAACAATCAATCCGCTCAATCTCCCCACGCATTCGACAATCCATGGGCTTGCTGGTGCCGACGCAAACAGGGGGCTCTGGACGTTGAAGCTGAGTGATGTTGTCGCCAATCATGGCTTTGCACCATGCAATCTGGCCAGGATCGAGGATGCACTGCTCTACCAGCGCGAGCATCACGACGGAATCGTTGAACTGCTCTGCGTCCAGAAAATCGGTACGGAGATGCGGGTGGATCGTCAACCGCTCATCCCCCTGTTGGTCGATGGACAACTCACCACGCCTGTCTTTCTACCCGTGGGGAATGCGGTCTCGGATCAGCGCATCCCCAGAGATCGACTGGAGGACTACCTGAACACCACCCTCTGAGCGCTAACGGCAATAAGCCGCGATTCCAGTTGTGGGTGGGCAGACCGCCCTCAGGGATGTCCCTTGTTCCATACCTTCTCGCAATGCTGAAACAACGCGCTTGGCAATGTTGTCGAGGGTGAGCTTGCGACGCTTTGGATCGCGCAGCCCCCTCTCCAGAGCTCCCTCGAGCATGCCGATTTCCAGCATCGACACACCTCTGCGTGGCCCTCCGAGCATGCCCCGGTAATCGTAGGGATAGGCACCGAATTCCTTCGCCAGCGCTTCGTCCATCACGGAAAATCCATAGGCAACAGCTGGAATGATCCCTGCACCGATTCCATGGGGTGAATAAGCGTCGTAGTGGATTTCGACGACATAGCCCCCCTTGGACGCATGGTCCTGGCCCACAGACCAGTTGGTGCGCGGATCCCGCTCGTTGCGGATGGTGCGTACACCGGGGTCGTAAAAGCTGATGTTCAAACCCTGCTTCTTGCCCTCAGCCACGACGGCTCGGGCAGTGCGCAGGTTCCAGTAGAGCTCATCCGTGATTCCCGCCTGCATCGGAGCAGCTCCACCGACACCCACAGCCCAGCCAGGCGTGCCGGAACCGTACATCCGCTGGGAATCGGCGTGACCAGCCAGAACCAGAATCGACGAATCCTGCCTGGGCATGCTCTCGCCGACCCAGTTCTTGCCACGTCCGGGTGTCAGGGGCAGAGGAGGAAGCTGCACTGCCGACCGTTCGGGCCGAACCGGCTTCATGCTGTCAAGCAGCTCCATCAAACCGGCCCCTGACACGGGTAAGGCCAGAAGAACAAAGCCCCCTAGGAGCCCGGCAAGGCGACGCATGGGATTCAACATGGGCGACCATAGTGCCTGGCCTGGCTCCATTCGTCACCCCCCCCGCCGCGCCAGGGACTGAGCGAAGCCGGCAGTGAGGCGGAAATTGCTATTTCAGGAACTGGAAAGCTCGAAGACCATGGTTGATCTGACCGCGTTGATGATGGCCCTGATCTGGCCGATTGCTCTTCTCACCTCAATCGTGGTTCTCAGCCGGACGCTGATTGTTGTGGCGCGGAGTGGAATCCGCGTGGAGATCTACACCCGTCAACCGATTCTGATCAGCACAGGCAGATCGCCTCTTCAAGCGGAGGTGGGCAAGGTCAGGATCTGAATGCGTTGACTGGCACCAGTCAGAACCAGACCATGCGATCACGAAACAACAGTGATCACAAAACAGCAGCGATCGCGTATCAAACAACACGCATCAAAGGCAAGCCTGCACTGTTATAACGACGGGACTCGAGGGTGCGTTCTGTCAAGTCCGCACCATTCAATGACATGGCGCAGGCCGGAACCAATCAGATAACTCCTGCCAGGTCAGTCATCAGGCTGAAAAAATCGAGCCAACATCGAATTATCACGAACGAAAGTGAAAACAGGAGTCTTCAATTAAGTGTAATCGATGGATTTCTTCGCCTTTATTGCGTGAATGAAAGCGAAAATATCCAAACTGAATCCACACTCGCATTAATCCATGCAGGCACAAGCTGCTCATTTTCCTGGAACAATCAGCGAAGACTGATGATCGAAGCACTTGAGCCATCAAAAGTTGATTTCAACCCAAAAGACCAAACGGGTGATACCAATTATTTTCTGGAAAATTGGATACTCAATCTTTATGAAATCAAGCAACCCGCAGACAGCCTTGAGCGTTTAATTAAATTGTTATTATTAATTGCAAAAACAAGAAACATTCAGGATTCCTCCACTGATCAGTCTGTGATCTCAGGGCTGTCCCATAGACGCATCGGCGAAATCATCAGCAGCACCAGACCCACAGTCAGCAGACACCTGGGATGGATGCAGCGACAGAATCTCATCGACGTGGATGTCGCAACAAAAACCATGCGTCTAAATCTTCTTCAACTGAGAACCAAACAGGAAGAACTGTTCGCTCAGCCCCGACCGCATTTGCACTGACCGCCTTTCCATTTCGAGCACTTGGATTTCTTGCAACCTTTCTTTTTCTGAGGCTGATGAACCGGCACGTTCCAAGCTGCTGAGAATGCATCTCATTATACAGCGCCGATCAATCAAGACACCAGGACCTATCGAAAGACCGGATAACTCATGTAAATTTGATACATAGGCGCCTTGGTTTCATGTTGTCTGACCCCTCAAAGCAGGTTCAACCGCTGAAAGGTCCATCCGGTCGAGCCATGGCCGAATCCATGGACCCGAGTTTGCTGGAGGGCTTTCAGGCCCACTTCAACATGGAACGCCAGGCCCATGCGACCTATTTCGCCGCTGCCATCTGGATGGGTGAACGGGAATTGCGTGGATTCTCAAAGCACTTCAACGATGAAGCCAGGGGAGAGCAACAGCACGCAGCCAAGGTTGCTGACTACCTGATCGCACGCGCACAATCCCCGGAACTGCAGGCCCTCGAGGCTCCTGATCAGTCCTGGAAGTCAGTGCTCGACGTCACGTGCACCGCATTTCTGACGGAAAGAGATGTAACAACGTCGCTCCAACAACTTTTAATGGCGGCGGAACAGGCTGGAGACACACGCAGCACCGTGTTCCTCGAAACAATGGTCGAAGCACAGATCAAAGCCGAACATGAAGCTGCTCATCTGCTTGGACGAACAAAATTCGCTGATGGCCAAGCAGCTGCAGTGCTGATCATTGACAACGAACTGAGAGAGGGAATCGTCCATCCCGCCCAGCTGGAGTGATCAGTTCAGCGAGAAACGACTCTTCAGCAGTGCCCGACGGGTGACTTCACTGACGAAATCCACAGCCACAGGATCGATCAGGGCATCGCGATCCAGTCCTGCGATCAACTTCTGGAGTTCTCGGAGATGTCTTTCAATCTGAGCCTGCTCAGTGTGCAGTCGTTTCAACAGGGACTTGCTGAGGCACAGGTTGCATTGCTGAGTGATCTGACGGCTCCGCCTGGAGCAGCGATCTGCATCACGGCAGAGCGATGTCATGAGATTGCTGCCCTGGCGGGTGATCACAGCCATCAGAGATGAGTCAGAGGTGCGGTGCTGATCATGTCGATCGAGAAGTTCATGGTGAATTCCCCACCGGAACAGTTCATCTGATCCACATTTCTCCACTTGGAGACCTGACGTGTCGTTGTGACGCGTGTGGCTCCGATCAGCTCACCAAGGCGGTCATGGGTCAGGCGGAAGGGCAGCTGGAAGCAATCGCTGCAGCGCTTGCCAAGTCGATTGACCAGCAGAGCAAAGAGCGCATGAAGCCTCTGTTCAGCCTGGCCGAGGTGACGGATGCGCAGAAGCTGCAGCGTCCATTCATTGACCGCGTCCATACCGACCTCATCGTCAGATGAAACGCTGCGGGCCAGGCGAAGGTCTGTGAGAGCTTCAACGCAGATGCCTTCGCTGCAGAGGCGATCTGTTCTGAGGCGATCACCGGCCTGGAGAAAAGCGAGGGTCATGCCCTCTGTTTCCTCGCAGGGGCAATAAACGCGGCAGAAGCCTTCGTGGACCTCAAGAATGCTGCCTTGGCCAGCAGAAGCCGGGTCGATCAACACGGTCTGGTGACGAGGCATCGTCATCAATGCCACGGGAGCATCGGGAAGAAACCGGTAAGCCGAGAGAGTCATGGACGGATAACGTCCTGCTATTGAGAATCGATCTCGACTCTAGAAGCAAAACTGAGCTTCATGCAAGCGATTCTCAGGAGCAGTAGGGGTTCATTTGAGCCATTTGCTACCGGAGGTCCCGACAAGACGCCGGCTTTGAAGTAGAGAAGACAACCTCCACAACCGGCCAAATCCCACTTGACAGCTGCAAAAACCGCTATCGAAGCGATCGGCGGAACGGCAAGGCAGGTCCGGAGCAGCCAAGAAAATTGCTGTCGATCAGCCGTAGCACCTCGTTACATATGGGCTCCGTGCGTCCGCAAATCGCAATCAGCGCCTATGCCAGCTCAGGCCCAGGCCTCAACCATCAAGCCCTGGAGCTTTCCCAAAAAACACTGACCGGCAGCTGCTGAACAGAGATCCGCCGGTCAAGCAGGAACTTCATGATTGAGAGAAATGATGTCTTGAACGAAAGCAGCCAGACTGAAATTCAGAACGAAGGCAAAGCCCTAACAACAACGGGATCACCAACTCAAAAAGATCAATACATTTGATACTGGAACTGCAAAGGGTGAATTTCGCTACGTGCAGATGTTGAGCTTGGATCCGCACTGATTCATGAGCACAAGTAGACATATTCCATCAAATCCAGGTTTATGGATCTGCCGGAACAGTGCCATCACGGATGCCGCAGAGCCCAGGCAGCTGCACTCCAGAACTGGTGCATGGGTCAACTCTCAAAGCTCACTCTTCAGGGGCGAGAAAATGATGCCCGAGCATTAACACAGGAGCATCTTGAAACCTTGATCAAAATCGATATCAGCACAATTATGTGGATGCAAATCAAGAAAGTGGGCTGAACAAGCTGATCGTTTTAAATCAGAAAATCGGTGTCAATGTCAACTCAATACCACCTATGAATAATGATATTTTAAACATCCAACGCTGTTGAAATCAATGTAGACCAGTTCAATTCCGATCGGTGTCATGCCAACAGCAACAATACAAGTATTGATAGTGCTCAGATCTGCAGGAGGATCTCACAATAAATAAACGAACCTGCTGCAACTCAGAGTTGCAGCAGGCAGTGTTAAAAACCGAGCCAGTCAAGATTGTCTGAACAGGTGATGAGCAGACGATCTGCAGCCGATCAGAACGAAAAGGTCACGCCAGTGCCGATGTGGTGGTTCCAGCCCTTGCCACCCTCTGAGCCCCAATCTTCAGAGCTGTAGACAGGTTCCCAGTGAGCAAACAGAGCAATGGTGTCCGTGATCGGATATTCAAGCTCAAGCTCAGCGCCCCAGTCGGTGCGGGAAGAGAGACCTGAATAGCTGCCTGGCACATAGAAACGAGGTCCACCAGACAGTGTGATATTCAGCAGGTCAACGTTGAAACCAAATCCAGGCCAGACATCGGTGTAGTTGCCGATATAGGTGCTGTCGGATTCCCATCCGGTTCTGTTTTCAACGGAGATGAAAACGCCGTCGATCACATCTTCTAATCCATCACCCAGGGCAAAATTCACATCGCCGTCACCAAAGGCGTATGTGATGTTCACACCCACTTCGTTCTTAAGACCTTCCCCGAACTCTTCTCCGGGACCTGTCACGTAGTAAGGCATCCAGGCAACCTGGAAAGCCAGCTTTTCATTGGGCTGATAGCGGGCAGCCAGATAACCACGAACATCGGTGCGCTTGAACGGTGCGCCTGATCCATGCGCATGACCATGGTGGTCGTCATGGCCGTGGTCAGCATGGTCGCCATGGTCATCGTGATCGTCATGGCCTTCATGGCCGTGACCAGCGTGGTCGTCATGGTCATCGTGATCGTCATGCCCCTCATGACCGTGGCCAGCATGGTCGCCATGATCATCGTGATCGCCATGGTCCTCATGACCGTGACCAGCGTGGTCGTCATGGTCATCGTGATCGTCATGGTCCCCATGACCGTGACCAGGGTGGTCGTCATGGTCGTCGTGACCATGAGCGTGAACCACCCCATAGAAGTGTTCAGCCTCTCCATACACGAGAGAAGGTCCTATGGAACCTTCAATGGCGAAAACACCGTTGTTGGGCAATCCCCATTCGAAGACATAACCAAACTGACCATCAATGGCGTAGTGCTCAGGCTTGCCATCGAGGTTGGTTTCCATACCTCCATGACCCTCAATGGTGATCACCGGAGTCACCCGGAATTCACCCTCGGGCACTTGTTCGCCACCACCATGTCCGCCATGGGCATGAACACCACGGATTGCAGTGTCACCGGCCAGCAGCAAGGCAAAAACCGCGGCGGCATTCAGGAACGAATGACGAGAGAAGAGCATCGGATCAGAAATTCGGAACAACGTGCAGATGAATCAGCGAATTGAGGCCCATCTCTCCTGAAGCTGAGCTGCACCGTTTTCATCACAACGACCGCCCTGGGCAACAACGAAGGTGCAGATGTTTCCGGTTGCTGTCTGTACAAGACTTTTCCCTGGAGCCTGGCCATCAGCGAACAGGGGCTTGCCGGCAAGTGGAACGCCACTGGCCTTGCTGATCCGTCGCATCGTCTTGGAAGGAGGCAGTGCTTCAGGGAAGATCACCTTGGTTCCGGATTTCTTGATCGCCTTGCTGATGGAACTCAGGCTGGAGGGGCGCATGCGGCCACCGGTGGCGTATTCATCGACGACCGGAAGCTCGCGAATGCCGAACCGACGGGCCAGGAAGGAATAGGCACGATGCCCCGTAATCAGAACTCGCTGTTCAGCAGGCACTGTCTGAATCTGTTGCCCGGTCCAGGTTCCCAGTGAACCGAGCACTGAATCCATGGCAGCACGGCGCTGGTCAATCGCGGCGTCCTGAGAGCCGCTGAACACAGGCTTGAGCTTCGCCGCAGCCGCATTGGTCATGGATGCCGCGATGGCGGGGTCATGCCAGAGATGCGGATCATTCAGGGGATTGCTGGGAACGGCAATTTCGCCAACGGAGACGACCGGACCACCCGCTTTAACGCCTTTGAGAGCGGGGGTGAGGTTGTAACCGTTCAGCAGCACAAGCTTGGCTTTGCTGAGATTGCTGCGGTCAGCCGGCCTGAGGGCCATCGTGTGCGGGTCTGCGCCCGGCGGGATCAGGCAAATCACTCGGGCCTGATCAGCCACCAGCTTCTTGGTGATGTCGCAAAGAACGCCATCAACTGCAACAACCGTGGGGGCTGAAGACGCAGCTGCTAACAGGGTTCCTGCTGCTGCCGTGACGAGAGGGACGGGCAAGGTGCGACAAAATATCTCTGGAAATGATAATCATTCTCACCAACCTCGCAAGTCATGCCGCATTGAGAGGTCGCAGGCCTGGCAGACAGAGCAGAACCATGCAGACCACTCCGATCAGGGGGCCTGGAGGCAAGTTGAGAGGAACAGCCAACAGGAAGCCCACGGCACTCAGGGCCAGGCCCACCGATGCCGACTGGAGCATTGCGGCACGCAGACTCCTGACTCGCCAGAGGCCCGGAAGCACAGGGGCGCACAGCAGGCCGATCACCAGAATCACCCCGACAGCCGCCATCGCACTGACGATCACCATGGATGTGACCAGTGCCTGAACCAACTGCAAACCCCGGACCGGCAAGCCCGCTGCCTGGGCACCCTCCGGATCGACACCCAGAAAAACCAGTTGCCTGTAGCGGCTCAGCAGCAACACAGCCATCGCAGCGGCAGCAACAAGAACCCGGCACATGTCTGCCCAGTCGACGATCAGAAGATCGCCGAACAGAAGAGCCTCCAGATCAAGGCGAATGTTGAGCACCGGAATCAGCAGCACACCGAGGCCGAGAAAGCCTGCAAGCACGGTGTTGATCACAGCTTCCTGTCCAGCTGGTTGTCCCCGCTGCATGCGCTCAGCCGCAAGAGACCCCAACAGACCGCTGATCACACCGCCGATGGCCGGGTCCACACCGCATGCCACCGCGATGGCAACTCCGGGAAGAACAGCGTGGGAAATCAGATTCGCTTGCAACACGCGTCGTTGTGTCACCAGCAGAGTGCCGGTGACCGGACAGAGCACCCCAACAAGCAAGGCCATCAACAGGGGAACCAGCCAGAGATCAAGCTCACTCATGGCATGACTCCTGGGAAGCAGGGTTGCGGCCGAGGATGCGACGCACCTGCTCGGGACAACCATCAGCCACGACACTGCCATCGAGGACAATCACGCGGTCAAAGAGATCGAGAGCCGCGCCCCAGTCGTGGTTGCTCACCAGCAGCGTCTGACCTGAATCAGCAAGTTGACGCATCAGAGCAATCAACTGCTCACGGGAGGGCGGATCAATCGCGGCGCAGGGTTCATCCAGCAACAGCACCCTCGATGGCTGCACCAGCGTGCGTGCCAGCAATGCCCGTTGCTGCTGACCTCCCGACAAGGCATCCAATCGGCGAGTCGCCAGCGTTTCCAGACCAACGCGTTGCAACGCCGCTTCCCTGTCACAACAACCGAAGGAGCTGTTCCCCATCTCTCCAAGAGCCACGAACTCACGCACGGTGATCGGGAATGACCAGTCGATCCGCCCACGCTGCGGCATCAGCACCACGCGGTCACGGCAGCTCTGGATCGGCATGCCATCGCAGGCGACCCTGCCGGCGGAGGGGGACAACCGGCCCTGCAGCAGATGCAGCAAGGTGGATTTACCGGCACCGTTAGCGCCGACCAGAGCCGTGAGCGTTCCGGCTTCCAGGGTCAGCGAGACATCATCAACAACGACATGGTTGCCGTAGGAGACGGAAAGACCCTGGGCAACAAGAGGCGGCACCCCCACGGTCAGTGAGAACGATTCTCACTCAACCTATCGAGTCGGATCAGAAAAGTCAGTCAGAGCACCACCGGCAGGCAGCCAACGCGCCAGCACAGCCGGTTGATCGAGCACCTCGAGACTGAGTGTGCTGCCGGCGATCAAAGCGATCCGTCCATGATCGGCCTCAGGCTTCTGCACCACCGTGAGCAGTCGATCACTCACCGGGTCGTAATCGAGTTCCGACCCCGAACTCAAACGCCAGGGCCCGAGGGAGCGTCGTCGAATCTCCCGACCCTCGCTGTTGAGCTGCAGGAGCACATCCTCGGTGCGCAGACCGGCATCGCGCAGCACCAGCCAGAGTCGATCACCGCCGTTATCGCAGGCCGCCGCCATCACGCCGGCCTCACCCAGCCAGACCTGCTGTGGAGGGCGGGCGGGAATCACCAGCTCAAGGGATCGGCGGTAATCAGGCCAGTGACGCACCAGCAGAGCGCGACCGGAACCGGAACAGAAGGCCTTCACCTCCCGGCTCCCAGGCAGCGACTGTCGTGATCCTCCATCCAGGGATGGATTGAGTGGCAACAGCTCGAGACCGTCGTAGGACGGCAGCACCAGCCCGTTGCCATCGGGCAGCAGACGCAGAGGACCGCTGGCCTCAAGATCCAGTTCCCGTTGTTCGTTGCCTCTGGACTGAATCCAGACACGATCACTTTCCGGCTCAAACCCGCCGAGCTGAACCAGTAATTCACCGAGTTGATTGCTGCTCAGATGAGCAAACAGCAGTGATCCAGAAGCTCCGGATTCCAGCTCTTCCAGACTGCCGAGATCAGGATCACCGAGACCCTGCTCACGAATGCTCAGTGCACGCTGACTCAGGTGACGCAGAAGCACACGCTGCCGTGCCTCACTGTCATCACTGACCAGTCCCACCCCGGTGCCGTTGCCCAGTGGTTCAATCTGCAGGATGCGCTCCTGCACAGGAGCGAGCGGCTGCCAACGTCCATCCCGCAGGCGCAGCTGCAACTGTTCTCCATCGGCGCTGGGAACCACCGCCAGCAGATGAGGCCTGGGGTTCCACCAGACCACTTGCCTCTTCAGGGACAACTGCCTCAGATCCTGACCAAGCAGACCCAGGCGCAGTGGCCCCTCAATGGGTTGGCCGGCGTCCACCAGAAGCCGCAGCCGATTCTGTCGACCCAGCCAGCTATGAGAAAGATCCGGAGCCAGGGAACTGGCTGCGACAGTGTCGCGATTCATCGGCCTGCTGAAGGTCACATCCAGCGCAGCGGCTCCGGAACGAAGCGGCTGAATGGCCACGGAGTGAAGCCAGGGTGGACGTCGCAACAGAATCTGCTGCTGCACAACAGCCAGACCGGCCAGAGCCGCAAGGCATCCGAACAACAGCCGCGGACGAGCTGGTGAAGCCTGCAGGGTCATGGTTCGAGCGGGCGATCAGGCCTGGGAATCAGAGTCATCCGGTTGGGCTTCACCACACTGACCGGAACCCCGTTGCGCTCCTGCACGATCATCGTTCCCTCAATCGAAAACCATTGATCCGGCTGAGGATTCGCCTCTTCCGGCCAGTCCACCGGCAGACCGGCTGGCGTTGCATCCGCCAGGCAGCAACGCACGGTCAGGCGGGCCAGCTGCAAGGGTTCGCCGGGGCGATCGAGAACAAAACCACTGATCCTCACAGGATCACCCGCATGCAACTCCGGATCAGGCTGACTTCGAAGCAAACGCACCCACTCGGTCAGCGTGCGCTGCTCCGGAGGCAGGAAAAAACTCAGGCTTGGAGCCGCCGGAAGACTGTCCGGGCGGCTTGCGGCCAGATCACTGAAGGAGGGTTCGGGAGGCATAACAAGGATCAGCAACGCCACGCCTGCGGACAACAGCCAGACCAGTGGCGCAACTCCTGCGCGACGCCGACCGAGCAGCCGCAACTGCAGCAGTCCGAGCAGCATCAGAACCACACCGGCAATGACGACCACCGGGTGAAAGGCCGCATTCAGCAGCAGATCCAGCCGGGAGGACAGGCTGCTCCACACCAGCACCCAGCCCCAGAGCGTGAGCACCAGTGGGGGAAGAACTGCGGAGCGACGCAGATGACGCAACGACCTCATCACGGCTGACACCTCATCAGATCTGAATCAGGTTCACCCACTGACCAATCAGCAGAACCATCAGTGATGCAGCCAGCGATGTGATTGCGATGGCTCGCGGGGTCAGCAAAACAGTGAACAACCCGGCCAGTTTGAGATCGACCACCGGCCCCAGCAACAGAAACGCCAGCAAGGCTCCCGGAGTGACCTGGGCGGCGAAGCCGAGGGCCAGAAAAGCATCCACACTCGAACACACCGAGACCACCAACGCCAGCAACATCAGGGCAAGAACCGAGAGCGTCGGCGCACTTCCCAGCGCCAGAAGCCAGCTGCGCGGAAGCCAGGTCTGAACCACTGCAGCCAGTGCACTGCCGAGCACCAGCAAGGTGAGCAGGCTGAGGAATTCCCTGGTGCTGTGAGACAGAAGCTCATGCGGTGCAAGGGCTGTTGTCTGGGATTGCCTTTCAGGCCTGGCAGGGCCCACGCCGACCATGCCTGTTCGGCGTTCCAGCAATCCGAGGCTGGACAGGGGCTGACTCAGCCTCCGCTCTTCCAGCAGAGCAGCCTGAAGCAGGCGTGATTCAGGAATCAGTCCCAGCAGAGCGCTCAGAGCCAGTGCAATCGCAAAAGCACCAGCAGGCCTGGCCCAGAGCAGCCAGGTCTTGTCGGGAAATGCCGCCCATGTGCTGGCCAGAACAATGGGATTGAGAACCGGCGCAGCGAAAAGAAAGCCGAATCCCGTACCGAGCGGTGCGCCGCTGGCCAGGAGGCGACGAGCCACTGGAACATTGCCGCATTCGCAAGCCGGAAGGGCAAACCCGAGCAAGGCTCCAACGATGGGTGCCAGCAGGGGATTCCTCGGCAGACGACGGACCCAGGCCGACTGGGGAACCATCCAGCGGGCCAGTCCTGCGATGGTGACGCCGAGCAACAGGAACGGCAGCGCTTCAATGAGCAGACCCTGAAAAATGGCCCAGGCTGTGGCGAGACGCGTCATTCAGCTCAGGGCCCTTCAGCCACAACCGCAATCGGTGGTCGAATCAACCTAGGAATCATCAGCTGCAATGTCGACAGCGCACTCCTGAGCGGATCAGCTGCTGAAAGAGAAGAGACACCTGCGGTTCTCACCACTAACGTCCGGCATGTGTTGTCGGCCTTGTCTTTCTGATGCGGCTCTCGTGGCGATGGGTGATAAGTCCGCTGATGGCAGTCGTCATGATTCTGGCTCCCGCACAGACTATGGCCTGCATTCCCGGCCTGCAGTGGGGAATGGACAGCTCCACTGTTGAAGAGCGTCTGAACGTTTCTCTGGAGACAGCTCGCTCACTCGACGCGGATTCTTCGGTTGTTTATCGCATCAGCAGCCAGCACATCGGCGACATCCCCGTTGAAGAGCTTGATCTGCGCTTCAGCGATCAGGGCCTGGAACAACTGGTGTACAGCCTGCCGAGCGATTCGATGACTGAAGTGCTGGCAGGCCTGAGAGCCCGCTACGGCTCCCCTGTCAGCACCACGGTCAACCATCTTGGACAGATTCCTCAACAGATCTGGATCTGGAACACAGAAGAAGACTGCATCACTGCGGTTCGAGCCGCAGTCCGAGCCGAGGATCAGAAATTTCTGCTGAGCTACCGGCCGAGTCGACTCAGGCCATCACTGCTCTGATGACCTGAAGCGGTGATTGGAATCAACAGGCTGATCAGTGAGCGCCCTTGCCATGAAGTGAGCAAGGCATCCATCGACCACCCATCTGGTGAGCCCCCTCGCAATCGAAACCAGGAGCAGCGGCTTCAGCCTCAGCTTTTGTGCTGAACAAGGCTTTCTTGCCCTGGGTACTGGTGGATTGGCCGGAAAGAAGCATGCCGGTGTGATCGTCGCCTGGAACGTGGTGGGCCCGGGCCGATTGTGCTCCAACGAGCGTGAGTGCGGCCAGGGCGGCCAGGGAACCCCGAACGACGGATCGGTTGGAGAGGAGCATCAGGCTGGACTACGCAGATGTGTTTGACCCATTCTCCAACATCAGCCCAGCCATTGGCACCCCCTTTACGAACTAACGAGCATCAAATGGTGCTGATGAATGATGCAGGAGGATGCGAACCGAGCCATCCATTTCACGGATGAACGTCCAGGTTTTCTCCGGAGCTGCCGTTTGTCCTTGAGCATCAGTGAGGATCACCTGCCCCATCGTGTTTGCAGTGTTGCCTAGTAACTGCATCACATAATCCTTGATCTCACATCTGACCCAGTGGCGATAGGTGGCGAATCCCAGCTTCTTGTCTCTGAACTGAGGGATTGTGGGATCCGGCCCCACAAAGTAAGCGAGTGCACCATCTCGGCTGGTGCGGAAGGTCTCATCACCGATTGAGTAGGTGGGCTTGAAAGCCACAGGCCCGAACTTGTAGGCGTAAGCCGTATCGATCACGGCCGCAGCCTTGGCTTTGGCCGCGTCATAGCCACCGTTCTGGTAGGCAGCACTGATGGCCAGCAGGGCATCGCACCAACCTTGCTGGATTTGATTGACCTCAGCTTCAGTGATTGCAGTGTTGAACACCTGAACCACAGGCTTGGCCTGAACCTGTGAGCACATCAGGGATGAGACTGCACAAGCAGCAGCAAGAACTGATGAGCGCTGCATCAAAGACATTGAACAGATCGTGGCTATGCGCTGTGTAGCTAGATCACAAGGTTGAGCACACGATCAGCTCAACCCTCATGAAGAGGGGCGACAGAGAATTCCGTGGCGTGGCGCCAGCAGAAATGCCAGCAGGAAAAGTCCGGTCTGGACGAGAACGATGCAGCCTGCCGTGGAGCTGTCGGTCCAGTAACTGAGGTAAACACCGAGAAGACTGGAGAGCACGCTGCTGCCGATCGCCAGCCAGGTCATGCGATCAAAGCGATCAGTGAGCAGGTAGGCCGTCGCGCCCGGCGTCACCAGCATGGCCACCACAAGAATGATGCCAACGGTCTGAAGGCCAGCGACTGCCGCAAGCGACAGCACCGACAGCAGCAGGTAGTGAAGCAGACCGGTGTTGATTCCGATCGAGCGGGCATGGGTTGGATCGAAGCAAAACAGCAGAAGATCTCTTCGGAACAGCAACAGCAGCGCCACAACAACAAAACAGATCATCCAGGTCTGCTGGATGTCGGCCGCGGAGATCCCCAGCACGTTTCCGAACAGGATCTGGGTGAGATCGATATTGCTGCGCGTCTTCGAGACCAGAACCAGACCGAGAGCGAAAAACCCTGTGAACACAAGACCGATCACCGTGTCCTCCTTGATTCGCGACTTCTGCTTCACGAATCCGATGGTGGCTACAGACCCCACTCCGAACACGAAAGCCCCCAGTGAAAAAGGCAACCCAAGGGCATAGGCCAGCACCACACCGGGAAGAACCGCATGGGATACGGCATCCCCCATCAGGGCCCATCCCTTGAGCGTCATGTAGCAGGAGAGCAGACCACAGACTCCTCCAACAAGCGCGCTGATCATCAGAGCGCGAACCATGAAGTCGTGAAGCAGTGGTTCCAGCAGGAATTCAGGCAAGGGTGGGCTCCCTTCTTTCCCTGCTCTGTTGCTGAGCCATCGCCACCAGACAGAAAGCCATCATCGAGAGCTTGATGCTCATGGGGTCTGTCCCCGCAGCACATCGGGGGGGAGACCGCCGAAGGCCTGGGAAAGATTCTCCGGTGTGAACACCTCAGACGTTTCTCCGTAAGCCAGCACGGTTTTGTTGATCAACACCACAACATCACAGAATTCACGGACATGACTGAGGTCATGGGTGGAGATCAGAATCGAACAGGACTGACTGCGCAACTGCAGAAACAGTTCAGCCATGAGCTTTTCAGTGCGCACATCAACGCCGTTGAAAGGCTCATCAAGCAGGAGCACCGAAGCGCGCTGGGCAATGGCTCTGGCCAGAAAGGCCCTTTTGCGCTGGCCACCGGAAAGGGCTGAAAGCGGACGATCCCTGAGATCCAGCAGTTCAACACGCTCAAGGGCATTGCGCACCGCCAGGCGATCGGACTGACGTGGAATGCGCAAAAGGTTCATCGAGCCGTAGCGGCCCATCATCACCACGTCCCATACGGAAACAGGGAAGTCACAATCAATGCCCTCGCTCTGGGGCACATAGGCCACAGCCTGTTCCCGCTGAGCTTCAGCCACCTTGAGTCCGTTGATGCGGATCCGTCCCCGGGACGGACGGACAAAGCCTGTGAGTGCCTTGAACAGTGTGGATTTGCCCGCTCCGTTCATCCCCACCATTCCGCAGATGCAACCTGCGGGCAGCGTTAAAGATGCGTCGTAAAGCGCGACGGAGCCGTTGTAATCGACACAGAGTTGCTCGGCTGCGATCCGAATGGTCATGGCGTTGGATCGGCGGCGGAACCCAGCCCTGCTCGAATGAGTTTCACATTGTGGCGCTGCAGATCAAGCAGTGTCGGGGCAGGACCGTCGCTTTCCGACAAGGAATCGACATAGAAGCTGCCACCGAAACGACTGCCGGATGCCCTGGCAACCTCGCGCTGGGCTTTGTCACTGACAGTGGTTTCACAGAACACTGCTGGAACCTGATCCCGTTTCACCCGTTCAATCAACCGACCCATGCGGCGTGGTGAGATCTGGCTTTCAGCGTTGACGGGCCACAGATAGGCCTCCTTCAGGCCGTAGTCGCGCGCCAGATAACTGAACGCTCCCTCGCAGGTCACCAACAGACGCTGCTCGGGGGGAAGAGCCTGGAGCGAATTGCGCAGCTCACCATCCAGCGCCAGAAGCCTGGCTTTGTAAGCCTCCCCATTGGCGGCGTATTGCGATGCGCCCTCAGGATCGAGCTCTGAAAAAGCCTCAACGAGGCGGTCGACATAAGTCTGAGCAGCCTGTGGAGACATCCAGGCATGGGGATTGGGTTTTCCGGCGTAGGCGTCCTCCTCGATCAACAGTGGTTGAACACCATCGCTGAGGGTCACGGTGGGCACGTCACCCGCCGCTTCGGTGAAACGTCTGGCCCAGAGTTCAAGACCCAGTCCATTTTCGACGATCAGATCGGCACCTGAAGCACGTTCGATATCGCTAGGAGTGAACTCATATCCGTGAATTTCAGCTCCCGGCTTTGTGATGGACTCCACGCGAAGCCTATCGCCGGCAACATTACGGGCCATGTCAGCGAGGATGGTGAACGTGGTCAGAACCTTCGGCCGGCTGTCCTGGGCGGAATCAGGAACAGCGTTCTTTGCGGGATCAAGCCGCGTCGCACTGCCACAGGCAGCTGAAATCAAGAGCAATCCCACCCAGATCAGTGAAGTGCTCAGACTTCTCTTCAACACCCTCAAACAGCACTTCCCGATAGCCATCGCCTGAGCTTAAAAGAGTCCTCCAGATCAAGGCATTGCCATGACAGCTGCCAGCCACCGAACGCGTGTTGTGGTCGAATCGAGTGTTGGCGACAAAGGGACAACAAACAGGTGAAGCAAATATGGTCACCGGGGTGACGATCAGTCATCAAAATCCTGATCATGCTTGTTCATGGCTTCCACTATCAGGTCATGGATCATCAGCTTCACTTCCATGTTGCTGTGATGCACAACAAGGCGTTGAATCGCGTAATAGATGATCAACATCACCGGAAGAATCAGAACACAGACGATCTCAAACATGGTGACTGTGCTGCGTACCGGCGGACATGAGCCGGCTCAATGCATGCCTTAGTCGACATGATGGCCACGATCAGGACCTGCGGCAGCACTCACCCGAGGCTGCGGTCATTGCCTAGAACGACTGTCGAAGTGTCGGATGACACGGTTTTCTGTGCTTCAAACCTCTGCAGGACGGAGTGGTGGAGAGCTCAGTGATCGGCTTCAGATTCCCCGATTGCTGCGCCGCGGTTTTTATGGCGCCTGCAGCGTTCAGAGCAGTAGCGCACTTCGTTCCAGACATCTTTCCATTTTTTGCGCCATTGAAATGGCCTGCCACAGACCGGGCATGTTTTTGAAGGACGATCGCGTGGGCGTTTCATCAATGCTGAATTGAATCGATGAGCTCGTAAAACGTTTGAATCAGGTGCAAAAACTAAAGCACCCGCAGAAGGCTCCGGGACTCTGAACAAGCAACCTCGCAGATCTCAACCTCAGACCGATGGATGCAAATCCGATCGAACCGGAACAGAACCAGTAATTCTTTAGCAAAAAGAAATACCTATTTGAGAAATAAGAAGCTGGCAGTCCTTCAACCAGCAATTGTCATAGTTTGAACACATTCTGTTTCTGGTGCGACATGGCTCTTCATCAATCGGCCGCATCCTGTTTCATGCACTGGAGCGTACAACGCGTCACCAACAATCTGTTTTCAGTGTCAGCCACCAGTGATGGGCATGATTACACCCACGTGGGCAACTATCGGTCGGTTGAAGACGCCAATCGCGCTGGACGACGTTTTGTGACATCGATGGCACATCAAAAAGCCCATAACGTCCACAGCAGCAACGAAGTCAATCCTGTTCAACAACATCACCTGACCAGTGGCACCCTGCGTGGCTAATCAAGGGACAGACGTCAACAAGCCTTATGACTTCTGGTGACCAATGCATTTCAATCCATCCCTATTTTCGAGTTCCACCCGAACGCGATGATGCAGTAATGAAGCTCTGTGAGCAGTTCGTCGATCGTTCAAGCCGGGAACCGTTATGCCTTTATTACGGGTTTACCAAATCAGAACAGACACTCCACTGCCGGGAAGGGTACCGCGGTGCAGCTGGCGTCATTGCACACCTGGACAATGTGGGCGATTTACTGCAGGAAATCATGGAACTGTGCGAGCTCTTCAAACTTGAAGTGCATGGCGAATCAGACTAGCTGGAGAAACTTAAACCAGTGTTAAAGGATTTTTCTGTTGAATATTTTGAATTTAAAACGGGTTTCAGAAATTAGGATTTAAAAAGATTAACCATTGAATACCGTATAGTTCATTATTTAACTGGATTAATCAGGACCATGATGGCAAATCCATGAAACAACATGGTCCTGATTATCCATTTTCCGGAGGTCGATCAGGGATTGCAAGATCGCGCTCTTGGCTGACCCGATGCTGAAGATCACTGAAACGCTCATCCTTTCCAGGAATGGAAAACCAACGGCGTCTCCCTCCGACGACAATAAAATCCTTGGGATCAGTATTCTCTTTTCTGTCCATCGGACCCCCTTTTCCCAGATACCCCAGGATCAGACTTTTAACTATCAGAACCTAACGAGAACTGGATATGAATGAGGCCTAATCACAGCTTTTTCATCTGAGTTTAAGCTTTCAGTCAAACTTGAGTCACAAGCAATGAAAATCCGCAGAACAGTGATGAGCCCCCCCGACAACTGAAAGTCTGAAACGATGGCTCTGTTCAGGAGCCTGATCAGACCCCGTTGCGGTCACGATGAGTCATCAGCGGATGATTGCGGCCTGCAACTCAACCTTTGTTTTCAGACACTAGTGGCGACATGCCACATCCACAAACTGAAAAAATTTCAGAGGAATTCAGCGATGAAAAAATGACACGCTGATCCATACACCTGCTCATGAGCTCAGTCGAAACCATGAGTTCGGCCAACCTCTCAAGTTGCAAGACGGCAATGAAATCTTGGCAGACACAGCAAGCGTCGATGGCCTGCTGCTCAGACAGCAACCCCAGACACTCATTGCTTAAAAATCACCTGCCGATGGTGATCGATGAACCTTCTAATTCTCACAATCACCTGACCAGCGCGTTTAGACTCTTCCCTGGATTAATTTCCCCATGGTCGAGCTCTACCTGAACGCTAAATTGCATAACCGAATCAGCGAAGATGCTTACCGATCAGTGCTGACGCTGAAAAATCTCGATGATCAGGATCTGAAGCTGCGCAGTGATCTACTCAGACAGGTTGACAACGGATCGATCAGGCTGACCTGAACTGTTGTCTCAAGAATCATGTCTCCATTAATAATCAACACAACAAACGCTTCAATCATTACTGCATGATTGAAGCGTTTGTTGTGTTGCAAACTGAATGTTGTTCAGAATGAAAGATCAGCTGATCAACATCCAGAGCAGCGAGAGAACCAAGACACCCACACCAACCCCAAGGGAAGCAAGCAGCAGCAAACTGCCTCCTGCAAACCAGACGAAACGTCGAAATGTCTGTGGGAACAGGAGATGCAGAGAAATCCCAGCAGCCACAGGCCAAAGGGGTGGCAATACTACGCAGATCACGGTGAACAGCGCCAGCTTTTGACGACGTTGAGAGTTCTGCTCCTGCTCCTTGCGAATCAACCGTTTCTCGTGGTCGATTTGCCTGAGTTCGTCATCACTGAGCCAACGCCCCATTTCCTGGGCCGTGGACAGTTCCCGCTCCAACTGTTGTGATGCCATCGAATTAGCCATACAACAATCCTATTCAGCGGTGGTTTCGTGCGTCGCTTTTCAGCCAGGACCTTTCCAATGAGGCTCGCATCTGGTCAGGGTTGAGCGATTCAAGACGCTGACGCTCCTTCGCTTTGGAGCGAAATGGGCCTGTGAGTCGCCAGAAGCGCACTGCTGAAGCAACAGCCACAACGGCCCAGGCCAGGAGAATCCAGCGCGGATCATGCAGATTCATCGAGACCTCTTGGCATGACTGAAAGCGGTTGAGGCAACTTGGCTCGTGACCTGACCATTGTCTTGTTCATGTCTTGAGGAAAGCCGGTGCCTGGAAACAATGAACTGATCCCAGACAACAAGCTAGATACAACGGTGAAGCTCACTGACTCCAGGCCAATACCCGAAAGAATGCCTCCCTTCTAGGAAAGAGGAGGGCGGCATGGAGGGCATGGAGAACGACAGTCACCAACTACTTCAATAGAACTGTACTGAAAGGCAGTATGGCGGATCGATCAGAACTTGATGCTTTGCTGAACGCAGCGGAACTTGAAACGGGACCCAGCACGCCTGCGGCATCAAAACAATTCATGCAGAAAAGCGAAACGGAGCACATCCAACACTGAATACAGACTTCAAGCTCCCACCTGAAATCATTCAGCGGATCAATGCAAGCATGCTAAAGGCATTGGGTTTGAACAATCACCAGGTGGATGGATGAAGTATTCATGTTGTTTGCTGATCTGAAGGCAAAGTACGGCAGCTCAAAAACAATGTCAGAGCGAGACCGGAGCATGCGATGAGGAAGCCAATTCTGAATAAGTCGAGATAAGTTTGACCGTATTGAAGTAACGCTGACATCCCATTGCTGCCGACCGTGAGGCCCAGCGCAAATGCAAAAGTCATATTGCCCCAGACTTTTGGGTGCTGAGCATGACGAACAGCTTCCATTGTCCGTTGAGAGGTCATTGCCACCAGGCCCATGAGGAACACCCCTGCCAGCCCTGCGGAAAGAGCCAACACCCAGACTTTTGAAGTCAACAGTACCAACAACAAACTGATGACACCGGACACATAGATAAGAAGGAGTGTGAATCGACTGCCGATGAGCCCAGCAAGCAAACCACTGCAGCCAGCTCCCAGCGCAGTGCCAAGACCGAGAATACTGAAAATCTGACTTGCCTCAGAAACTCGCAAACCAATATCGCGATGGAGATAGTCAGTTAAAAAGAGCGTGGGGGGCTGGACAGCCACAGCACCCAGGCCGTAGGCAAGTATCAGGCCAAGCAGAACCTTTCTCTGGCCACGATTATGATGATTTAGCACTTCAGATCGCACAAGAGGCTTGCCCGAAGCATGAGACGACAAAGGCCACACCAGGACACAGGCAACGGCTGTGACTGCTGCCTCATAAAACCATGAAACCTGCACATCAAACTCGAGAAAGAATGGCAGAGTCAATGAAATCAATACAATAAACAGTCCATTACCAGCGAAAGAAAGACCACTACATAATTTTTTCCAACGATCACCAATTTGAGAATTCAGCACTGATGGAGTAAGAACAAGCAAAGGTGCGGCAGACAAACCTGCAACAAAACGCGCTACCACCAACCAGCAAAAACCAAAATCAAAAGCAGACATCAGTCCACCAACCAAAGCAATCGCCAATGACAAACGAATCACAAAACGGATCGAAAGATATCGAGGCAAAGCAATGGCAAGAAGGCAACTAGCGAGATAGCCCATGCAATTAGAGCCGCCCAGAAATCCAGCCTCAGGAACACTGACCCAACCATCACGAATCAATGCAGGAATCAGAGGTGTATAGGCATATCGCGATGTACCAAGTGCAATGCCAATTGCACAGACTCCGGCAAGCGTAGCCCTGAAAGGATGTAGGGGCGGATCAGAGAGAACCTCAGAGGACATGTCTGGCTCACTATTACTTCTTTATTAGCGAGGTTTGGCCCTCAGCTCAATCAAAAAACTCGTCCGATGAGTTGATGTTAAGGGCTCCTGATCCCGCTTTCCATCAAAGCAGCTGGCTCATCAACCAGTCATCAGTCTTCGCAAGGCCAATCTTCTGTAAAGCACAAACTGTGCAGCACTATCTTGCCGCGACCTGACCTGAGGTCAGAAAAGGAATCTTGACCTGCGCAGGACTGCTGCAGCTAGTTGTGTGCTCAGAAACAATCATTAAAAGAAATCAATAATCAAACCTTGTTATCGCGAGGTATACATCCCGCAAAGGATGACTAAGGTGCATGATACAGAGCCTCCAGATGATTCCAGATAAGTATCCCGACAGCCCTGCAAAAGCCTTGGTACTGGCAAAAGCACACATCGCTGAACATGGTCATGGAGTGCTGATCGTGAATCAGAAGCAAAAAGACTCTTTCTTCTATCCACACAAAGAAATGCTGATAAACAACACGAATTTAGCAAAAATGCACCAGGAAAAGATTCTGTCAGAAACATGATTGCCGCTGTCGACGACTGCGACTTTTCAAAAGAAGCCATGACTTTCACCATTGCCGAAGGTGACAATTATTTCCAGAAAATTAAAGAATAAGTCGTTCAATCGTTGATCGGCGAGTTAATATTATAGAGTTGATCGTCTGCAGCTTGAAAAAAAGACCAGGTGCACAGCAACCACCTGGTCTTTATTGGTCCGTGTAAGCAGTTGGATTACTCGCTGAGGAGACCCAACTTCATATTCACAGCAGTCTGAAAACGCTCCCGGAATTTTCGCTTACAAGTGGTCGCACTGTTGCCGACACAGCACCGATCAACAGGCAACCAGCTTTTGATCAGAAGCCAGTCCGGTCATCTTTTTGCCTCATCGATACAGATCTGCTTCGCCAGGAAATCCCTGAGAAGCTGCTCGAAAGGAACCATACAGTGATCAGCCATTTCAAAAAAAGCGACAATGCTCTGAATCAACCCAGTGTTGATGAACAGATAGCTGAGATCCTGATCATCAATCTCACGAGGTTTATTTCCTTTCAGCATCAACTCAACAGTTTCAGGGCCACTCACGTTCATGGCAAAGGGCGCATGGTTGAGGTCAAATATCAGTCGTTCCCCTGGACAGACCACGGTCGTGTGCAGCTCAGATTTGAGCACCATCCATTGAAGTTCAGGAATCAAACCACGAGCGAGCAGGAGATTGGGAAATGCCATGCAATAACTGGCTCCCGCACAGACGTTGGACAGAAACAATGGTGACATCCTTTCTCTTGGAATCCGACATCGCCAGTCAGATCACTCCGCATCCACCGGCAGATAATGCTGGTGACCATCGCGAAGATTCAATGTCCAATGAGGGTATCTGGAAAAATCACTGGATTCGAGGCATTTCCACCTTTCCAGAGAGTCATAAGCCAATGCCGCATCGCCGAAAGCCTGCTGAATATCGTTACGCTTAAGAAGACTGTCTAACCTGTTTTCATACAACAACGGGGCAACCACCTGCCATTTCAGAATGTCACTCTCAAGATGTTCAAGCTCAGGATGAAAATGATAATCAAGAATCTGCAATACTGTCCTGATTCTCATCACAGCATAATCAAGCGTTTCGAATTCGCCCCCCCAAATATTCCACAAGTTCTCTATCGATTAACGACAAAAAGTGACTGTCAAGCAGAGTTCCCGCAGACACCTTTCGTTAACAACTATCTGAAAAGGTATGTCAAAAACAACCGACAACGAAGCGCGCAATCAGCGAAACCTGGATCGGGCGACACTGAACCAGGATCAATTGAATTTTGAAATCAGGTTGATATTCCAAAGAATTGCTAACTGAACCTTCAAGTCAGTTACAACTGCGAGCAAATTCTTGCAAAGCATTTAAAGTTTATTGCATAGCAGACCCGCATCAGCACTGTGCACGAATTTCTTCTGATCGCTCAACTCCTGGCTGACAATGACGGTTCTTTTACAGGCTGGGTGGATAGTCGCAATCCCGAAGAGCTTTGCAGAATTTATGTCACCGGAATGATTGATGACACTCTGCTTCCCGGAGGGAGAGCTCAAGACCCATGCGAAGGAGTCGTCAATCCCTTGAAGTATATGGCAAAATAAATTGGAAGTTGAAATAATCAATTAATCCCTCGACAACACACAATCATTGCGGCTTGGTTTCAACCACCTGAAATTATTTTCCGATTATGATTCAGGCTCCTGGAATGCCATAACAGCATCTCTGATGTCGTACCAAAAAACTTCAAAAAACTGGTAACGACCTGTTTTGTCGCTGCAGGCATCGTTACAGGTGCAACCTTGATTCTCTCCCCCGCCGCAGAAGCCCATCATCATTACAACAGACACGAATTTCGAAGAACTCACCATGATTACCGGCATGGAGGCCGATACCTGCCTCGTTGCCGACGGAGTTACAGACGTAACTGGCGAAACGTTCGCAGGGGTTATGAACGCAATTTATTTGGTTACACCTATGGCCTCCCAGGCTATGGATACGGTTACCGATACCGCACAAGGCCTGGAATCGATATTCAGATCAGGCTTTAAAAACGCTGAGGCATCCCTCGTGGCTCTCTTGGCACTGCTGTTTCAGAAAGAATGAATGATGAAATTGACTGAACACAGGTCTGTTTGTCTTCACGGTCAGAGAAACACCACAGGCGAGAGCCACTGATTGCTTGAGAGACTAAAGGCAACACAGTGCGGTGCGATGGCAAATATGGAAGGAATACAATCATGACTCCTGCAAATTCAAATGAGTCAATCGATAGCAGATCATCACTAGATTCTCAATGAGAATGAAAGGCTGTAAACTTTTTCTGACACGACTCACCTGTTTTTAACCTTGAGATGAAAACACTCTCGTTGTTCATGGCACTCATGATTGGTTCACTGGCTGCATGCGACAACAATTACCAGTCAGTTCTGCAGGCAGAGAAAGCATGTGAAGAGTGGGCAAGCAAAGGCACTGAATTCATCCTTGAACCAAGCGGATATCTTGAGAGCATTGAATACAAAGGTGCAGCAACCAATCGATTCTGCGAAAAGAAAGAGATTCAATACATTGGCTATGTATTTGATCTGCCAGAGAATGAAAAACCTATTTTTGCCGATGAGTTGATGCAGTTGAGAGGAGATGCCAAGCCAGCTGAAAAATTCAGGTGGTGAATCAATCAATCAAGCTACAGCAGATGCTTCTAAAGCATGCTGACTTACAGATGATCAAGACATCGCGTTGATCAACTCGAGCCAAGGATTTCCTGAACTTGAGCGAAACAGGACAGAGCTGTTCTTTTTTGCTCACAAACCTGATCGAGTTGGTTGACACTGATCTGATCAGTAAAACTTGTAACAGATGCGAGCCGCTGAACAGACTGATATCAACTGTTAAAAATTTGAACATTGGTACACAGCACTGGCAATCGAGCGCAGGTTCGCAACCATCAACACATCAAAATTATGTCTATGCCTTACAAGCATCAGAACAGCGAAAACGATTTCATAGTGATCGGAGACAAGCGCCGATGGTTCGATACGTCACTTGGGAACAACGATTCCAGCATCGGGCAGCACAGCGGATCGAATCCAGCCTTAACAGCCAAATGGAACAAGCTGACTTGAACGATCGCCATCCCGGAAACACATCATCTGATCCAGTGATACAGCTTATCTGTGGCCAGTCATCTGGACTATTCATGAGCCATGTTGGATGGTCAATCACTAGTCACCCTGGTTCCATAACGAAAAGCCATTGTGATCTCAGCGTTATCTACAACGCAAAGGAATCTGATTCTTCGTTATCCGGTGGACCCACCAGGAGCACATCGCAATCGCGCTGATTCACCTGAATGATCAGGATTCGTCTGGGTAATTCGTCATAGCCTTTCCTGGCCGTGGCGACTGCCTCAACCAGATCGTCCATCGTTGTGAAAGCTCCTCCCTGCAGATCCGATTGGGCTTCCTTCCATAACTGCGCAAATTCCTCACCGGCCTGCATCAGCATCCTGTGCATGGCAATCTCTGCTCCACTCTTTTTCGCAAGAGCGATGAACTGTTTCACCAGCGGGTTCGACATCGCTGCAGAGGCCTTGAGAAAAGTCGGGAGTCCTGAAAGGGTTGTCTCCATGACTTCGTTCTGCTGATCGATCACCACGCACTCAGCGCTGAGATCAAACGCTGTTCTTTCGCTCAGTCGCATCCAGTGCGGCTCGATGTCACTCCAGTTGCGCTTCATGGTTTGATTCTGGCTGTTGTGGCAGCGGAAAACCATTCAGACATTGCTGTGGATCACTCACCGGGAGTCAAACTTCAGGCCTCAGTCGTGAAAACGAAACAGGCATCCACAGACAGGAGCTGAAAGCCAACCCGAGAAAGAAGCACACCTGTCGCTGCACCTGTAAGGAGCTCCGCGCGGAACGACTAAGGTGCCACCCCTCGGGGAGGGGACGTTGACGCGTCAGGTGGACAATCGGGTGGTCGTGATCTGCCGTTCAGACGAAAGCTCGTGGCGACCGAACGGCATCCAGGGGGCTCCCATCGAGTCGTATTCGATCGGAGTTGATCCAATCACCAGGAAGATTCGCAGTGAACGCATCCCTGGAAGCTGCCTGCAGAGCTTCAGCCACAGCGCAGACGGCACGCTGATCGAGTTGTCCAGTGAAGGAACAGGAGTGATCGCTGTTGAGACGATCGATCTGCCGCAAAGCACCTTGGCGGTGGTGCGTCTGGTTTCCAACCATCAGGGAGACGACATCCACCTTGTGGAAGGCGTGAAAGCCGAGGATGTATCGGCTTACAACTGGAGCCTGGAAGCCAAGGAGCGATTTCAGTTCTTCAGGAACCCCTCTCCACCGACGCGATGGGAGGGAAACCTCAGTGACTGGCGACGCAGCGATCTTTACAGATCTCATCAGCGGAATTTCGACCAACGACTGAACAAGGAGTTCGCATCAGCCGTGAATGCCCTCTCGATTCACATCACTCCCGGTGATCAGAGAATTTTTGATTCCTTCATCACCCAAGCCTGTGAGACCAACACAGGGCTGTTCTGGGACATCCGAAAAGCTGCGGCCACCTATGCACTGCAGGGAAGTTTCAGCAAGAACGACCTCAACCGAATGGTTTATCTGGCTCAGGAGGGCATCGCTCCCCAGGAGCTGTCATTTGAATGCACAGCCCAACAGTGCATCAAAGCTCTCTTCGATCACTGCAAACAGTCAGCGGAAGCTCTGAGCGATGAACAGATCTGGGAGGCGCAGACTCGCTGCGATCTGCTCACACTTGATCAGCTGATGCCCATCGTGCAGAACAAGTCGAAATACAAACCGTTCCTGTATCGATGGCTGTGGCGACTTGACGGCAAACCGGATCCCAGTCTGATCGAAAATCCTGACCTCTACGAGATCTACCGAGAGGACTTGATCATGGATCGCGACAAGATCATGGCCGCATTCGGAATTAATGGCGCTCTGGAAGTCGACTACCGCGATCAGGTGATCAACTCGTTGCTTCGTGATGACGGCTGGAACCTGGTGGAGACTGATCGTTTCGAAGAGGAAGAACAACGACGGAGAGCCTGCGATTTGTAGCCCTGCAAGGTCAATATCCCTAGCTTGAATTGCAAGATTCTCCACATCAGACAATCCCACCATGGAACGTATTGACGGACGAGTGCTGATTGGTGTGATCGGAGTGTTTCTGCTTGCGGCCGCAGTTTATGAATACTCACTCGTGCAGGGACTGGCACCGACGCCGTGAAGCCGACAGGTTCATGGCTCAAGGCTGCAGGCATAACTCACGATCCCACCCTTGCGCTGACGGAAATCAGGGTGCTCGGCATCCTCGACCTGCCACCACCAGCGACCATCGGTGTAACTGGGAGCCCCGGAGTTGTTGGTTCTCGGTAATTGCAGTGTGACTCCACGCCAGCTGATCAGAATCACATCCCCAGGCACGGTGCCTTCAGCGCTGTTGGGGATGGGCTGATCCATGGGACCGAAGGCCTCCCGACCCAACTGAATCGGCTCCGCTGTCAGCCGGTCACCATCACAGATCCAGGCCGCTGACACCGGCAGATCAAATCTGAACACGATGAACACAACAAGCAGAAGCTGGAGCAGTCGGCAACCTGGAAACTTGAGCGATCGCCGAGGTTGATCCACAACAGAGTCTGGAAAACGACAGAGTGGCACTGTCGCACCCTTGTGCAGCTCCACTCCAATGCTTCCTCCTTTCATTCCCTTCTGCCCGATCAGCGCCGCAAAGATCGCAGGACTCAAGGCCACCGTGACGCTTTTGTTGATTCTGTTGATCAAATCCAAGCTGCTGCGAGTGAAGATGTCATTGCTCGGCTCCGTGCTCGGACTGATCATGCTCACAGGATTTCTGCTGAGCACCGGGCTGCTCACTCTGGTGGCAGGAGGTGCTGTGGCCTATGCGGCGAATCAGAACAAGGCATGAGCTCACAGTCATCGAAAGCCATGACCCTTCCCGACCGTAATCAGGTTCTGGCCGCGTCAGCAGGCTGGGTGGCCGTGCTGCTGAATGTGGTGCCGGGTCTTGGGGCGGGTTATCTCTACCAGCGCCGCTGGAAGGCGTACTGGATCACATCAGCTCTTGCAACAGCCTGGTTCACGGCAGGAGCGGTTCTGGGTCAGAACCCCACAACAGAGCTGGAACGTCAGGACCAGCTGGTGGGTCTGATCGGACTCCTGTTGCTGGCCGCAGTCACCTCAGCCGAAGCGGGGCTGGCGGTGAAACGGGTGCGTCATGCCCCATGAGGGAATCCCTCTCGCAGAAGAGATCCTTGACTTCTGGTTCGAAGACTGCAAACCCTGGCAATGGTTTCATCGCAACGAGAAGTTCGATCAATCCGTCAGTGAACGCTTCGGCGCACTGGCGGCTACAGCTCAGGAGAATGGTCTGATCCACTGGGAAGTCAATCAGACCTCCGCTTTGGCGCTTGTTCTGCTGCTCGATCAGTTCTCCAGGCAGATCTGGCGTGACAAGGGTCGCGCCTATCGGGGCGACCCCATGGCTCAGCGACTGAGCCAGCTGGCACTCGATCAACACTGGCTACAGAGGGATCCGCACAAAGCCCATCGACAGTTCTGGCTGATGCCGCTGTTGCACGCAGAGCACTTGGAAACGGTGAGCAGGGCAATCCCTCTTCTTGAGAAATGGGTTGACGTTGAAACCGCTGATGTGGCGCGCCGAAACCGCGACATGCTCATCAAACATGGGCGTTATCCATGGAGAGATGGAGCTCTGGGCCGATGATCAGTGGCTGAATCTGGGTTCTGCTGTGAGCTCTGTGGACGATTCGGATCCGTTCATTTCCGAGTGCGCAGTGAAGCGACAACACAGTGGACTCTTGTCTGCGCCGATTGCTGGACAGGGGTCGCTGCACAGCCGGGCTACCGATACGGAGGAACGCGCAAGGCGAATCGACGAAACAGAAAGCGATGAAGTCACAGTTCAGAACCCTTGTCTTCGAACAGAATCTGTGCACACTTGCATCACCTCACTGAGCTGGCATCATCTGCGGAGTTCGAGATGGGTCAGAGGTTGGAGCAATCCAACCTCTTTTTGTTGTGGGCTGATCTATCGGTTCCAATCAATAACGGCTGCAACAGCGGTGGAGAGACCTTGAAAGTCGAACAATCCCAATCACCAAAACTCATTGATCGATGGTGAAGACAATCAGCTCACAACAGAAGATCGTGCAGACCTTCTCATCAACTCAATTCAAGACATGGGAAGCATGGGTAAACGGACCACAAAGCCGACGAAAAACCACTGATCAACTTAAGTATGGGTCAGCTGTCTGACTGGAAATCCACGGGAAGAGTGTTGGAGCAGTCATAGTCGAAGTCCGATTTGCCTCGAGCTTTCGGGCGTTTGCCAATCCGGCGGTTAGGGATACCCGGCGGGTTGGTCAGCGTTGTTAAGCAACCGTTGCAGAAACGTGTTCGTGCAACAGACCAGGCGGAATACTGCAAACCGGATCTAGCACAGCCACTGATCTGAACAAGAGAAACGACACTCACACGAATCAAGGTGATCTCGATGACGATCAGTGCTACAAACTCATGGAAACCTTTCATCCAAGCCCGGCACGACAATCAGATTAAATTCAACCAAGGACTGAATGGTTGAACACAGAGCAAACAATCCTCGACCCTATGGACCATCTGGATTGAACATGAAGAACTCAATAAGAGGCTGGGATAGCAGGCCCAGGTCCAGGCATAAAGCGAAAATCAAAACTGATCCGACTGGTGCTCGTGCTGTTTAATTTCGATCCATGCTCAAGATTGACACCATCAAAAACCAGAGCCTGTCCGGGGTGCATGGTCAACGGCTTAAAATCTTTTGCACCAATTTGATTTTCAACCCAAAGACTATTATCACCTGAAACCATTGTGAGGGGGACCCACACATTCAGCCTTCCATCTTCGACTCCAAAATCACGATCCTTATGAAATACGCTGCTACCCCTGCCGCAGTAATGAAAACGAAAAGAAGGCGGGCATTGGTATGAATCGATGGTCCCAATTTTTCCTACAATAATATCAGATATAAACAAGCGATAATTCTCAACAATATCTTCGAAAGAGCTTGTCAGCTGGTTTAATGTTGGACTTCGATTGAGCCTCCTCACGTTATCTGACGAATGCACGTTTTCCAGGCTTGAGACCCCAAGCACCTCACAGGCCCATTCCTGAAATCGGTATTTGCCTGGATCGTAATCAAGAATTCGCCACTCCATCAACACATTAAAAATGTATTTTTAATACTACCACCTGTTCCCTTTGGAGCTCCAATAATATTTTTAAAGACTACATCTACAAACAAAACCAAGCATCAGGCCTTTGGTTGGCATAGTTGTCGACATACGCAAGAAATGAGATGTTCAGAGGTTTGAGCCTCTGATGCATCAGCTGAATCGAGATCTGCAAATCTCCCCAGGGAAGAAAAAGGTTCTAAGTACTACAAAACCTCTATAAAATTTGCTTGGTCAGAGCAACATTCAAAGGAGAAAGAGAGTCACACTTGAATCCAAGGAAGTGATCAGGAACAAAGACTGGCGTTTCAGATGAGGGGGGACAGCTGCGCCAGGATGGACGATGTGCCGAATCAACCATCCCGTCATGTTTTTATCCGATAAGAAAGTTGTGTCGGAGGAATCACAGTATTGGGTGTCACAGTATCTAGAGAAGTCCGACACACAGGCCTACAAAGTCAGCACATTTTCACTGACCATCGACAGGTAATGCCAATCAATGAAGCACAGGCATCAAGCTCAGACTGACGAAAGCTCTAAGAAGAGCTGTCGGTCGGTCAGCATGCTGGCTTTTTGCCACTCACTCAAATGAACAGGCGAATCGCTTCAACAACAACGATCAGCTGCAAAGCGCGGTAAACCCACTGGTTGGCATGGTCACTCATCGCCAGCTGGGCACCGGCAAGCGAGCCACCAATGCTGCCAAAAACCATGGGGACTCCCACTTGCCACTCCACTTTTCCACTTCTTGCGAAGATCAGAAACGTGGCAAGGCTGAACAAAAAGATCAAACCTGTTTTGATCGGTACAGCTTGCCTTAAGCTGACTCCTCCAACTAAAACTAAACTAAGTAACAGAAAAACAGCAGAATCAACGACAATCAAACCAGCCCAGAAACCGCAGAACGAAGTCAATAACCACAGCTTCATCGACGATTGAGGATCAGCTTTCATGGAATCGTCGGTGTATTCCTTCATCAAACGCTGCGGTCGAATGAATAGAAACAGCAATGCGAAAAATACAGCGATGCGCACGAACAGCAAACTCGTCTGAGTCGTCATCAACGTGGCAATCTCGGCTCCGAACAAGCTGAAAGGAATAAACAGAATTGACAGTTGGAAAACCGATTTCCAGGGAATGAGTTGTTCACGCTCAAAAGACCACAAAGCAGTCGTGCTTCCCAAAAGAATGGGTAATCGGATCGTTGCATTGGCAATATCCGCGGGCATACCGATTGAAAGCAGGGCTGGGAGTATCAGGGTGGAACCACCAGATGCAACAGCATTGAAGAAGCCACAGACAGCGCCAAGAACAAGACCAAGCCCGATCAATGTCCAATCCAGAGTCATCACTTGATCAGCCACGGGGAACACAACTGCAGTCAACAACCAGACCAAGGAAAAACCAAGTATCAAAACACGATCGCAGACAGATCATGATTCAGCTGCTTTCGAGAACGGACTGAACAGTGCTGCAGTGGAGGGGGTTGAGTTGCACCAGCTGAAGCTCCAGCAGATGAACGATGACGGCGCCGGTGCGGTGAATTGGTGGAAGCTGTAAGAACAGGGGTTGCTTGAACCAAGCCGTGAGGATTTTCACCTCGAATTCACCAGGGATTCAAAGATTTCTCAGGCCGTTTGAGCGATAGTGAAAATAGAAATGGCAACAGCATGCAATCGATCACTGCCAGAGTCAATATCGATGAAAACACCATGATGAAAGCATTAACTGCCATGGCAATACTGTCAGGAATTATGGCAATTACAGGTTGCGATGGCAGAACACAAGCAACTTATGAGCGGGAAAAGTCGACCTCGCAGATTATCTCTGATGGAAAGATGCGGGATACAGAGCAAGATGAAATGCAGAAAGCATGTTACGGCCATCCCTTCGTGGAAAGGGGAGCATCACATCAACTTCTCTGCAACGAGTATTTCCGATAAGTCAGCACCAAGGTCATAATCTGATCGTCCAACGACAAGGCAGAGTAAAACAGAATCATTCAGTCTCCTTGTATCCAAATCAAACCCGACCAGGAAATAATTTTTTGACTCGTTGATGTAGCTCAGCCCTGTCTAGTTTTCCCACTGCATTTCTTGGCAAGACATCCACAACAATCCATTCATCTGGCACTTTAAAATCGGCAATGTGAGACGTTGTCCATTGCTTTAACGAATCAAGATCAATCGTTTTTCCTTCTTCACATTCCACAAAAGCAACAACCTGCTGGCCATGTAGTCCTGGTGGTGTTCCAACAACAGCTGTTTCAGAGATCAGAGGATGATTATCCAGAACACTTTCAACTTCTCCGGGAGCAATATTTGCCCCCCTTTTGACGATGATTTCCTTGAACCTGCCAATAAACCAGATATAGCCATCCTCATCGATTCGACCCTGGTCGCCTGAATGCAACCATCCGTTTCTGATGGTTTCCTGAGTATGTTCTGGATCCTCCCAATAGCCGATCGTCATGCTTGATGAGCGAATACACAGCTCGCCAACTTGACCGGCTGGTAATTCGCTGCCTTCAGAATCTCTGATACTCACTTCAACTCCCAACCTCGGCCTGCCTGCAGATCCCTGCTTCACCTGCTCACCGGGATGCCGGAATGCATACCCTTCGCATTCGGTCATTCCTATGACTTGATTCAGCGGCTGATCAGAGACCTGTTTCCAGGCACTGTAAAGATGAGGAGTCACATAATCTCCGACGCATTCCATTGATCTGAAGCCGCTGAAATCAATACTTTCGGAAGCTGTATCCATGAGAATGTCATGAAGGAGAGATGGCAGGATGACAGATCGAGTTGGGATGTACTTGTTACAGGAATCCAGCCAATCAGAGGAACTGAATCGCTCTAAAAGAACTGCTGTGCCGCCAACAATAATGGCTGGTATCAGAGAACCCAAACTTGCAGAGACATGCACCAGTTGAGTGGACAGAATCCATATATCATCATCTTTTAAATTCATCGTCGCTGCCCGACTCTCACCAGTGTCTATGATTGACTGCGCCGTGTGAATGACACCTTTTGGCTTTGATGTTGAACCGGAAGTAAAGAATATTGCTGCTGGCTCGCCACCTTTCGGCGGATCAGCATTGAAAGCAATTTCATTTGTTTCAAATACCCTCTCCCTCCACGGTGAGCCCACTTCTTCGATTGCATTATCGAATGTATAACAATACTCAGTGCATTCTGGACACTTGAACCGGCCAGCAAGACCTGCCGCAATCTGATCTTGAATAATAGCCAAGCGAACATTGCAGCGCTTGAGAGCATATTCAACCTCAGGCGCTTTATAGAGATGATTCAGAGGAACTGCAATGCAACCTATTCTCCATACGGCAAAAAACAATGCAGCCAGATCTTGGTTGTTGCAAGACATCAAAGCAACGCGATCACCTTTGGAAAGCTGATGAGCTTTCAGACAAGCCGCGTGCCGGTCGATCAATTGGTCAAAATTTTCATAACTGATTGCCTCAGCATTAACAACAAGAGCAGTCTTGTCAGCGTGTATCTCTAAAGCATGTTTTGCAATGGACCTGAAATCAAGCATGTGAAAGCAAGGGCTGATGAGAGGAGGCGTAGTTCAAGCTTAAATCCTGCAATCTATTATTTCCACTTTTCAGAAAGCATGTTGAACTATTTTTTGTAAATCCATAGTCATTGCACGTATGACTTCATCAGCATCCTTGCTTAATGATCTAAGATTATCCTTGAAGTCCGTACTTGGATTCCAATAAGCAATATAAGTAATTTGATTTTCTCTTCATACGGCAACTGTCAAAGGAACAAACAGGCTGCCAACAGGATTAGCTTTGATAATTGGAGCTTCAAAGGAGGGCAAACCGACGAGCAGAGCAGTATTTTCAGGAATTTCCAAACCTTGTGATTTAGCGATGGATTGATGATCAATCACACCCTTAACAATAAAATTATTTTTTTGAAATCTCTTTTCAAAGCTCCTACTACTTATTCGACGCTTTTGGGAGTCTTGCGTGAGACCACGTAGTTCTTCAATGGTCCATCCAGGCTGGACAAAGCAGGACTGAGCGGCGCTGCTTCAGCTGGATAGAGGTTTGATGTGGCAACCGGCAAAAAAAAATCCTGTGACTGTAGCGGTAGCCATGGCAGCAAAAACATTCATTGGAGATTGTTTGACATAAGCTTTTCCCATCGTGGCTACGTGCTTAATTTTTGACAATTTTTCGTTAATCAGTTCTGTCTTCTCACTAATGCACAAATGGACTTTGCAGTCCTGTTCGTTCCTCACCCCTCTCCGATCTTCGATGCATGCTGATCAACAGCGACGTATCCCGGCCTGGTCTGCAGCCACAGTGAGGAATCAAGCAGGTGAATCGTTTGCAGTGAAGACAGAGACCGGTCAGCTGCCATCAACCCGGAGACACACCGCGTTCCACCAGCCGGAAGCAACACAGACCTCTGCGGTTGAACGCGGCGATTCACTGACGACAGCAGAATGAGCTGGATCGATGTTTCTTATGCGCCTTCTTGCATCGCTGCTCGCCTTGTGCATCACCCTGCTGTTTCCGTCCAGGGTCAATGCAGGCTCACTGGAGATTGACATTCATTCCATCTCCAAAGACGGAATCGGTGAATCGATTGGCACTGTTCTGGCAAGCGACAGCGGAAACGGACTGGTGATCACACCATCCCTCACCGGTCTGAGCGAGGGTGAGCACGGCTTCCATCTGCATGCCGGCACGTCCTGCCAGGCTGACCTGAATGATGACAATGTCAGTGTTGCCGGCCTCGCCGCAAAGGGTCACTGGGATCCCGACAACACCAACACCCACAGCGGACCGTTCGGAGACGGCCATCGTGGTGATCTAAGCCGTCTGATCGTGAACGCCGATGGCAGCACCACCACTGAGGTTGTTGCTCCGCGTCTGCGCACTGCTGATTTGCTCGGACGCGCGCTGATCGTGCATTCAGGAGGAGACACCTACAGCGACATCCCCCCCCTTGGAGGTGGAGGAGCGCGCATCGCCTGCGGGGTTGCAGGATGAGCGGGCGGCGTTGGCTCAGAAACTGCTCTGACTCTGACCGGCGAAACGTCCTTGATAGTTCTCTTCACCATCAAGGGTCTGGAAGATGAACTGACAAATCGCCGTACCAGGATGAACAGCCAGTGGAGCAGGACCGAAATTACTCATTTCAAGCACCTGCTGGCTGTCGATGCCCGGCCCCATGAAGGGAGCGCTGATATGCACCATCAAACCAAGGCGTGCGAAACGACTTCGTCCCTCAAGCCATCCACAGAGACCCGGACCGAGCCTCAAACGCTCTTCGGTAATTCCGAGGATGGTTTCGCCGGGCATGATCAGGATGTGCTCGCCCTCCGCAACATCGACCTTGTCGGTGAACGAGCGATAGTCGATGGTTTCATTCACATCGACTATTTCGTGCACCTTGCGAAACACACGAAAACTGCTGGCAAGGGTGAGATCCACTGAAGCAGGACCCACGTGCTCCGGAATGAACGGAGTGATGGTGATCAACCCATGGTCGATTGCACGCAGAATGGCGCGACGCCCGAGAACGGCCATGAACAAGTTGACTGGCCATTCAGGTTATGGACAACTGTGGCTTGAAGCCAGTGGTCCAGACAGAACGCGCATCAGCCGAAAGTCCGACCGTTCCAACCAAGAGCACTGGCGGGAACATCATCAAAGGTGATGTAGATCCTGTCAGCAGGAATCCCGGTACGGGCCGTGATCAGCTCACAGAACGCAGCTGTCATGGCAGGAGGACGAAGAGCTCCGATCGACTTGATCTCAACAAACGCAGCAGGAGCACTGCTGCCTGCGAACGTCATCGGAACATCGGTTTCAAGGAGAGTCATCACATAATCCTCGGGCTTTCCTGTCTGCTCAGCGAGCATTGCCGAAAGTTCAAGCAGCAACTCATCGCGTCTTTCGACAGCAGCGAGAGAAGTGCGCAGATTGATCAGTGGCACGAAACCAGTTCAGACATATCCCATTCTGATCGTCTTCAACGGTTCTGAGACTCTCTGAAGGCCTGGAGTTTGTCGATGTCCTTTCCCTGATCGATTGCATAATCAGTGAGTATCAGAGCCTTGCCGATGGTTCCGAGGGCGTACTCGATGCGATCGAGATCAGCGCAGCCCTGCTGGTCGGCGCGAGCAGCACGGATGACAGATGGTGTGAGCTGGTCAGCCAGCTGCTCGATCGATACAGCAATGGAACTGGCCTGAATGAGGAGGTCGCTGGAGCCCACAGTTCAAAACAGTTGCTTCTAAGCCGATGATGCCAGCTGAGGTCGCCCAAGGGCCAGGGAACTGCAGAATCAGCGGTGATGGAAGCGGTTCCAGACTCGACGATGCCAGGGAGTGATGTCCCGGGGAGGTGCAGATTCGCCGCGTTGCGTTCGTTCCAACTGGTCAATTTCCAGACGGATCTGCTTCAGTGCAGGAATCAGCAGAAGCGCTGCAATCAATCCGACAACAAGCAGCAGAGGGAGAAGAGTGACCAACCAGACTGTGACGATGACAATGGCGGCAAGACTGATCAACTGCTGAAGCCACATGGGTCGACGACGCCCAGGCAGTTGCTTCATGCGGAACAGAGCGACTTGACGTGCCAAGCAGAACACAGGGTGAGGACGAGCGACAACCTCACCGACACATCTGCTGGATTCTCCACTGAATTGCAACAGCGGAAGAGGCAGCAGGAACAGCGTCTTCAAGGCCGACATTGTTGAGCATCAGAACGAGGAATGCCCACAACTGAACGAGAGCCATTGACGCAGGCAACAGAGCTGGTCACCGCTTGCCCAGCAGTTGGATGAAAGTAAAACCAGTTGAACTCAATGTTCAGGATCAATGTGCTGTTTTTTGCAACAACAACCAAAAAATCAAATTAGATTAATATAAATTCATTAGCTCAATGAAGATTAACCTTCCCTCGATCAAGACATTGAGGATGAGCCTGGAAGAAAAACTTATAAGCGACAAAACATACATCGCGACGTTGCTGATTTTCAATGTGGCCTATATCCTTCCAAAATTCAATGGGACATCCGACCCTTCAAGCATCCTGATTGCCACGGTCCCACCCGCATTCATCATTTCAATTGTGATCACATTCGCCAGAGACCGCTACATCAAAAACACACTGATTAGACGCCTGATGGAGGATTCCTATATTCCATCCGTGTACAAAAGCAAGATAGACCTCAGAGCACTGGGCAACCCCACACCCTTGAAAAAAGAAAGAGCTAAAACAAGACAATGGATTGAAGCCAATATTCTTGATCGAATCAGCAGCAAATGATGCTGCCATCAATTCCCGAACTTCCTCACACAACAGCACTGACAATATCAGTTTCAACCGGCAATAGCCAAAGCAATGATCATTCTCCTTAAAACCAAAATATGAACAAATCAAATTAATTTGCCATACGATTGACAAAACTATTTCCCAATTGCCAATGAATACCATTGATTAAATGTATATCTTTGCGAATTGTTGAGGCTCGTGTTGGAAATGATCAATGAATTGAAACTTTAAAAAAGACAGCCAAATGATGGTAATTCTGCTAAACGATGATTAGCCATCACCTCTCGTTAAATGCTCCAAGGCCGATATGAGCACAAAGGCATGGCTTATGTCATCAAGGAAATGACCGGTGGACCTGGATATCTCGTGCTTGGCTCACCGAAAGGTCACTTGAAACAGCTGGGCAGAGAATATCCATCACTGAAAGCTGCTGATGCTGCTGCTCGACGCGCTATCGACCAGATGCTTGCAGAAGCAAAGTAAAAAGCCCCCCATGCCGGAGGGCTGTCTACGCAGGTGGGCAAGAATATGGTAGAAATACTCAGTGATCAACCGTGGCTACCACGCAGACTTTCAACACTCAAGCAAGAGCGGACTTAAACCCAGCCTTGGATGATCTGCGGAAATCGATTCCGGTAAATGCTGGACAGACTCAAAGAGCCCGATCCTGCAATTGCAAGAACGAGGAATATGAAAAAGTACAGCGCTGATGTCTCAAATTCATAATTGTGCGCTTCAACAATTGCGAATGGAGCACCTTGAAGACCGGTGTCAAGAAAGTGAAAGACCATCGCAAACAACATGGTGGACAACAACCCAATCACGGCAGGACGAGTCGCAATGCCCAAGACCAGAAACACCGATCCGATGATTTGTGTATAGGCAGCCAGATAGGTCCAGAGGATGTGATCAAAAGGCAGGAATGGGAAATACTGATCAACGATGAAAGAGGTGAATCCAGCTGGATCCTGCAATTTCTCAAGCCCGTGGTGAATCATGAGCACTCCTGCTGAAACACGCATAATGAGCAAACACAAGTCAGAGGAAAATGATGTCGATGTTTTTTCACTCATGACTTTTGATTCGGCAAAAACTTGACAATTCTACACCTTTTCAAGGCCTGGCCACCTGGTGCGGTGACAGATGAGAACTGCCGGTGAGTTGCGCTGGTGAAACCATCCCTAGTTCTCACCAGCTCAACCTGCCTGATTTGAATGAAAAGAGAGAATCTCAATCGTTCAAATCAAACCAATTGCAAATCAGCAATCGGCAAAATAACTGTCGATCAAACAAATCCGCGTTTCAGCAAGTATGAGACATCCCGAGGTGACAGGCGTTGCCGACAGCTCGTAGCAAAACATCAAAACGAAAACAAGACTCTCTACGAAAGCAGAGAAACAACAATTAGACTTGCAACTAGTATCAACCAGCACACTACCTAAAGACTGAGTAAACGTAAGTTAAAACTATGGAAAAATACAAGTTGCAACGGCTTTCCGAGGAATATTTTCTATTGACCCATCCCGATGGCAGATGGGAAATCATTCACGAAGAACGAATCATCACAAAGATTGAGCCTTAACATTCAACAAGTCGAGGCAAGCCCAAGCCAAAGTGTAAGAAATGCTACCTACATTCGTGTGGACAGGTCATGACATCAATCGATTGGAAGATTGGTTGTCAGAACGCATACAACACCTGATTGATGCGAAGCAGCCTCTGGCCGCATCAGCGTTGTTTGATGAATTTCAATTGGATCGGCACAGCAATGCTTCTGGTCATTAAAACTTTTGATACACTCATTGAGAGTTACTTGTTTGGTGACAGTGGAAAGACTCTACGGAGATGACAAAAAAAAAGCTCTCTCCAATTTTTATGACCATTTCTGCGAAGAAATAGATCAACTCTTTTTCAAGAAGTTTCAGGAATTATCAGACCTGAACATTGGCGAAGGCGAAACCACAAGAATTGTTGGACGACTGCTCAATGCCAAAACCAATGTCGTTGATCAAATTCGAGGATGACGCAACAAGCTTGTCTTGACGACATTGAGGTTCAAAGCGTTATTGTTAATAGTGATTCATCAATAAGACTTGGAACATCAAAAGCACAATCGCAAGTCGTCGTTATGGGCCTGGTTGAGTAAACCACTGGACACTCTCAAAAGACGCGTTGCAGTGGTACCGTCAGTCAATGACACCGTGAGCGCGATGAAGGAGATTGGTGTTGACCTGACAAAAGACGAAAAATAGGGATTTGAGACTGTATCAATTGCTTAAATGTTTAGATGCCATCCAAACCGCGTAATCGAATCGGCGAGAACTACGGTCGATTAACAGTGATTCGAGCATCCGAGCGCAGAACAAAAAGCGGTAATGCCTATTGGTGGTGCCTTTGCAGTTGTGGCCAGAAAAGAGAAGTGGCTGGAGACAAGCTCTCGACAAACACAATGCGCAAAAAGCCTGTCGTGACAGCTTGCCTTGTTTGTTCAAGAGAACTTCAGATCGAAGGAGTTTGCGCCAAAAATGATCGAGAAGAACGTCAGAGAAGAGAACAGGCCAAACGTCAACGCGCCAACTTGATGGGAAAAGTACCAGAAACCTGGCTGAAACTTCCTCTGACCGATGCCCATGCTCGCGAACTGGGACAGGTTTTGTTTTTTCGTGGAACATGTTGTCTGCGAGGACACCTGGCCCCGTATCGCATCAATGGAGGGTGTCTAGCCTGTGCAGGCCAGACACCCTCCGCACAATGAACATTGATTCAGCCAGAGTCAAACCCAAAACAGAGGCATTCATACAACAAAGAAAATCTGTTTCTTGTCAGAAAACCAAAACCTAATCGAATAAAAAACTGACTCTTCCAATATTTCTGGCTATTAAATGATGAAACCTTAGAAAAATAATGACCAGGTTTGTACTAAGAAGCGGCGAAGTATTTGAATCGGAGAGGGATCCTTCTGATTTCGATACTTTTTGTTATGAGAAAGATGGGCAGGAACAAACTTGCCACCTCCTTTCATTCCAATCAGAAATTTCATTTCTGATGATGTTGGGTGATGACCTCAATCTCAGTTATGAGCCGCTTCAAAGCAAAACCTGAAGCGATTGACGCACCCTCAGAAACAATTGTGTGAAGACTCAATGAAATCCTTCATGCATGAACAGGAAAGACTCGCTAGACAGCAGACATGGCGGACAACAACAAACGGCGAGCACTGGAAGCTCTGATCGAGCGGGCAGCGCAGACTCTGAACCTCAGTGAAGAGGAATCAAAAGCTCTGATTGCACCGATTTCTGAGCAGTTCAGACAACGCGAAGACGATCAGTGAATCAACGAATACGCTTTTGCTCGAGCTCTCGCAGTGATTCGTATGCAGCCCAGAGGCCTTCCGTGACAGTGCAACACTGGGCTTGATCGCAAACCCGGTACTGACCACCACCAAGAGCATCGATGGTGGATCCCTTGGATGTCAGACAGATGCGGCTGGAATGAGCCATTGAGATGCAGCTTCGCGTCTTTTGGTCTACCTCTGCAAATTTGCGTCTATCAATCAACTGTAAATCATCTAAATTGTTCTCTTTGAAAAAAATCAAATTATAAAGACCATTTCAAGACAGGGCTCAAGTGTTGAGGAAAAAGGAGCCACTGCTTGTTTTCTAGAAAAATGTCTGACCAGCTATCCAGGCGTTAAACGGAGCGGTGGCAGCTTCAGATAAAGCCAGATAGCACGTGGTAGCAGTGCCAATAAAAGCAATGGCAACCCCTGTGGCGATCAGGGAGTCATAGAGTTTTTGTTCTGCCTTCGTCTCAGAACTTGGAAAGACACGACGCCTGGCCATACCAACTCCTGGTTACGTGCATTCTGACCTCAGAAGGAAAGAAAGAGCAACGCAAAGGTGCAAAGGTTCGCAACTCACCATCATGTAACCTTCGCTTCACGATGTAAAGATTGGTTTACAGACAGCAGCGGCAAGGAGTTCCGGCAAAGCCTTGAATCAACCTACAAAAGAGTTAATAATAATCTCACAATTGATTGTCTTGACAATCAATTGGCCTGCTTCTCAATGATGAGGCACTTTGTGACTCAGCGGTGACCGATCAAAGACTGGCCATTCTTCTGCAGGAAGCGGAAGAGCATCTGCTCAGGCAAAGCTGCCGCAGTCGTTACGAGCGATCAGTTGTGCGACTGCCTGACAGCAGGCGAAACATCTGGCTGAAAGACGACAAACGTGCTGCCTGACCAGGCCTTGATCAGGCTCAGGTCAGCAACATGACTGAAGCTGCGACAGCAAGACTCAGAGCGACAGCTGCACAGCTGGTCTTCCGCATCATCCACCCCATTGCCACAGGACATCGGATCGGTATAACTCAGCCGGTGCAAACAAAAAACCGCACCAGATCTGGTGCGGTTTCTCTCGAGCCAAGTGATCCCCATCACCCGGCCGTTTGCACCACATCTTGTGGTACTTGAAGAAGATGGTAATGCTTGCACCTCACATATGGAGTTTCTAAAGCTGTACTTCAGCTTTCAATGAACTTTTAACAGTTTTGAAACACTACCGAGAAAAACCCTGCATCTAGCGCTCCCACGACCTAACTTTGGTAACCCCATCACCCGGCCTGCCCCAAAGGCAGGCTTTTTTATTGGCAAGCACCATCTGTGGTGTGGTCGCGGAAGCCTGATTGAGCGGGATCGAAATTCAACATGGCGACAAGGTTCACAATCCGCAAAAAAAAAGGCCCAACGGGCCTTCAGTGGGTGTGAGGAGTTGGAATCCCTGTGAGGAGAACCAACTGACCGAGTTCTAGCAGCTTCTCTGTGCCATTCAAGAGACCGGCCCGCCAACAAGTGTCACTGTGACAGTGGAGTGACTAATATGATCTCGTGAGGAGAAAAGCTCACGTGGTGGAAACAAGGACACACTCACGTTGACCTTTCAGAACCCCTGCCTTTGGCGGGGGTTTCTTTTTGTTCTTTGATCAGAATCTGTTTCAGTTCAAATTTTCAGTGCTCGATGGATGGCTCAATGACAGACAAGGAAAGCCTGGTGGAGCAAGTCTTCGCAAAATATCGTTCTTACTGCAAGGAGATTGGCATCACGCCGGCAGAGATGATGCAGCAGGCTTACCTGAGTCACCTGAAGGGCCTCACAATGGATCAACTCAAAGCGAAACTGTGACGTAAACCGTTATGGAGATGAAAATCGAACCATGATTCGCGACTGAGTAATAATGCTCAAACCCCAGTCTGCAGCAGCATTTTAAACATCGATCAGTAATCAACAAGACGAATCAAACGAGGAGAACTCGCCAGAATCTATTGGCATAAAGTTTTGTGATGGATTCCGAAGTTCAAGAAGTCCTACAACGTGAAATCCTTGAGCGTTGCAACGAAGAGGAGAGAGAAGCAGTTGAGCGTTGGTTCAAAAGCTTTCAGGCCATCGGTCTGTCAAAATTGAATGGAATGTCTGTGGCACGCGGAACAAGCATGTCTTGCCCACTTTATTGACAACTGTTTGTTCAGAAACGAGCCAATAACTTTCACTAATCAATTTAGTTGATTACCATCAATAAAAAAATTTAATATCTGCAAAGTGCTGATCATAGGGGCAAATAATTCAATGAGAAAAATCATCAACTTAAAATACCCAGGTTTAATACGTTCGAACAATATATACTTATAATGCAAAAGAATCACACAAATAATTTATCAACAAACAAAACAAAAATAATAAATCCAACATTTAACAATGCAAGAACGCCACAAAAGGCGAGAGTCAGCATTTTAGAGACCTCATCAAGAATGCACTATGAATGAACCTTTCAAAAATGATTCGAAGTATCACTCTTCATCTTGTTCAGCCTGGCGCGCTCCGATCGCAAGAGCTGCAACAAAAGGGAGGATGGCAATCGCTGTTAATACTTCCATGAAATCACCATTCACAATCAGGAATTACAGGAAAGAGAACCACTGTCGATATCACCGAAGCGAACAACAAGTAACTCTTCTTTGGTAATGAAGCCTTTGTCATCAAGAAGTTCAGGATGAGTCGTACGAAGACCGGTTCTGTCACCGCTTATCAACCGCGAACTCAGAGCGATGGCCAGGCAACGGAAAGCAGACAGCACAAGAAACGTGCATGCGGCCATGTAGGCAAATGGAAGAACTGATGACGTCATGCTCAACCCTTTGACTTCTTGACTGAAGGGAGGTCGGTGGGCTGAGCAAGCACATAAACGACACCAGCCGTTACGACGGACGCAAAAGCAATCAAGCCGTAGATGGCGGCGGAATAGTCAGACATCAGACCCCTATGAACTTCTGTAAAGCAGCATAGCCGCTTTGTAAAGCTGTGTAACCAGGTGTATCTACTTATCTGGAATGCTGATGAACCCTTCTCCACTCAAAGACCGTCAACCTCCTGCAGCGGCACGAATGACTCCGACATCAGCCAGACCAAGAACACGGATGAACACAGCGCTGATGACGCTGTAGGCAACAGCACCTAGCACGGCGCTCGGCACCCCATGCTTGAGGCGAAACCCTTCGATCAACGACGCAGCGAGACCAAAAAGAATCACAGTGATCAGCCAGTCGAACAGCCAGCTGACAGGTGCAATCAATCCACCAAGACTGGTCACCGCCCAGGGAAGCGCCAGAACAAACTTCAAAGGAAAGATCAAAAGAGTGCCGAGCAGACCAATGGTCACGGCAGACAGGAGAGCTGCCTGAAATCCGGCCAGTTCAACACCAAGAGGCATTGCCGCAACGAGCAGCAGAACAACGGCGCGAACGGGCCATTGCAACAACCAGCCGATCAATCCCATGAGAACACTGATACACAGCTGAAGGCTAGGCCTGGACTGAGACTCAAGCAGGAACAGCGGATGGAGTTCCCTTCAATGATCCTCGAACGACAGTGTCCGGTGATCTGCTTGCTGTCAGATGGAAAGAGCAACAACGGTGAAACCCGTCAGCAATGAAACCGTGATTAACCACATGATCGGTCAGTCTTCGAGCTCCAGTTCGCTGGTCGCGCGTAAGGCAATCGTGAGCCCCACGACGGCGCCTAGAACGATGAAAGACATCATCTGAAGATGGGGAACTGCCTTGAGTGTTTGTACTTAGTCTAATTGGATGTTCTGTCGATGAGGTGTTTCAGGTAACACCGGGAGAGGATCCACCCAACAGACCTTGCCTTGAACAGTTTCACCAGGGGGGATTGGGCAAAACAGGACAGGAACAACCTTGGACTTCAAACTCAACCGCTGACTCAGGCAAAGTGGGTTGGATGCCTGCCGCAACTGTCCCGGTGAGGGGGGGGCAGAGCCGCCCCACCCAGAATTCCATGCAGGACCAAAATTCTTCCTTCCTCTGAAGGTGGTGCAATCCCCCAATGCCACCATTTCAGAACCATCTGAAGGTGGAGATGTCAGCAGGTGATCCGTGGAGTCTCTTCCAGTTGTACTGATCCTGGTCTCGATCATTGCGACCAAAGTCGGCGACGGAAAGATCGTTGCGTCAATCAGAATTCACAGCCACCGACTGATCTGCACCGTTACTGGCGTCGCTGTGATTCCAGGTGCAACGCTCCTTGATGTCGACATCGGCAAACCTCCAGGTGACAACGCACTGCGTTCTGATGTTGAGATCCACCTGACAAGGCCAGGGCGTTGATGGGTTTCAGAGAAGCATGAACCGCTCCTTCACTGCCATCACGACTTGAAATGGGAGTTCCAGGGAACAGGAACATCACGTCGAAAAACAATGAGCATTAAAACTTAAGCATTATTGACTCATCAAAGTTTTATGTGGCAGCGACATTAATCCAGGAAATCATGCCTATAAAACTCGATCAGCCGGAGCATTTTAATGAGCTTCACGCTTCCTGCCGTTCTGATTGGCATCAGTTTTTATCTCCTGATGCGCTACCTGCTGTCACCTTTGATCTAGCAATAAACAACTAAAAAATTCGCAAACATCCAAGAACAGTGGGATCAGTTTCACTGAAGAATTGGCTGAAAATCGGTTACAAAAAACTGGAGGCACAAAAAGCCCAGGAGACCGGAATGGACACACTTTTTTGCGACTGTTTGCAGACAGATGCAGGTCCAGACATCGCCCATGTAGTGATAATTACTCAGCGTGCACAGAACTTCTTCAACATGTTTGCGCATTTGTCTGCGTCCGCTGACTTTAGGGTGACAGACATTCGCCAGAATGAAGATGAAAGCTCTGTCGCCGGAACCACTGTCTTGCCTGAAGTGGAGCATCGACGGGGAGCTTTCGGCACATGACACGGCACTTCTGGTGAACAGGCTCGCATCGTCAGAGAGATCACGACGGGGCTTCAAAGACCATTTCGAAAGACGTTTGCGTGGAACCAGCATCAAGCAAGACGCCTGTCAAACATAAGAAAGAGAATGCGTGTCCGAAAACAATTCAGCATCAAGTGGTGACAGAGCAAATATCAATGTGAAAAAAATGAGTATTTGGTGAATACGAATATGACCAGATATGAATCGCAAATGGTCGTTGCTCACGGTTTAAGCTATCGCTGAAACGAAAGACAAAGACCCTTCATGCTGCGATTTTTAGGTGTAACCATGTTTGCTGCAGCTTTGATTGCTGCGCCTTATGCCGCCCAGGCGAATCTCAAGGACAACATCATTTTCAGCAGTTGCGCTGCGGCTATGCGGAAGGAATATAAGCAAGCTGACAAGCAACTTCTCCTGAGCCAACTCAACCAGACATGCAATTGCGTGGTTGAACAGATCAACAATCAAAAAAATATTGAACAAGCTAAAAATTCCTGCATCGACTCGAATATCCCAATAAGCAGCAACCAAGACAGGAGAACACTGTAATCACATCGAGGCAACAAAAAATCTTCACCGAAGAAACTCAAATCAAATCATTCTTATTATTATACTGAAAACGTAATTACTCTTTGCTGCCGTTCTTGCCAATCACCTGAATTGAGTACTCAACTCGATCATCGGAACAACAAAGATCGGCATAAAACCGTTCAAGGTCGTCATAAGCCTCCGCATAAGTTCTGTAAGACGTGCGAGTCAAGGAGTCTTCGCCTCCATCGTCGCGAATGACGCGAACAAGCTGGTTTGAATCGCCTCTCACTGCAGTGGATCTGAGTAGGAACACTGATTCAAGCGCACAGGAACCAATTCAGACTGAAATCTGAATGCCCTGGGGCGCTCTCGCGATGGACAAACGGATGGAAGGCGCACCCTCAGGACTGATTGAACAAAACATCACAAGGCATCTGTTGAATGAAAAGGTGTTGGCAGGTGATGAATGTCGTGCACGCAATGACCGTCAGACCTACTTCAGCCTGGCCAGGGAACTGGTGACCGCACAGTTCGTTCTCGCTGATCACGAACTGACACGCAGGCTCTGGCAGGAGGTCAGTGATCGAAATCTGGACATGGGGCGAATCATCAACCTTCTCTACCGCTGCAGCAGCCATGAAGATGAGAACGAAATGGTTGAGGTGGACAACGCCTTTCTGCAACTGACTGTGAGCTGAACATCCGGCTGCGTTGCCGGGTGCAGTAGCCATGCCGATACTGCAGAAACATCCTTCTCAGGGATTCGTCAGGAGCGACGCATGGCAACAAAGGTCTACAACGTGCGCTTTGAAACTGAAGGGGCAGACCTTTTTGTCGAAATGAATGCTGAAGCAGGCCTCAACCGCCAGCATCTGCTTGAAAAGGTGGTGGCGATTCTGGAAGACCGCCATGACATCGAAACTATCGACACCGAGCAAGGTGAAATGACCAGAGTCGACCACAGCGATGGCTCAGCCCTGCTGGCATGGCTCTCGATCTCAGGACAGACCTCAAGACAGGCTCTTGATGACGACGGTCTCGACGAAATCATGACCTGTCTGGTGTTCATGCTGTTCCCACCCGTGGTGGAAACCAGCGTTGCCAGTGAGAACAACCGAAACCTGGTTTTGGCTTGAAACACAAACTGCCAACTGGGTTTTAAGCATTCCACGCAGGAATTGCTGTCTTATTGCTCTTTCGCGATGAGCAACATTCAGAACGCACTGGACATCAGAGAAACGAAGGGAAGCAACTTTCCCAGTGACGCAGTGCGGGAAGAGCTGCTGCGCAGGCCAGCTGAGAAGTTGCTGGCTCTGGTCTGACAAGCGGATGGAACGATTCCGCTATTTGACGACGTAATTCATAGGGTTGGCAAAGGTTTCAGTGCCACAGGGGCTTGAGTCACGCCCGCCGGGAAGCATGGTGCCAGGGATCGTTCCGTCTGAGTAAAGCTGGCAAAGCTCTGCAGGAGGACGACTGTCAACCCACTGCTGAAACGAGGAATCCTGAGCCAGAAGCTGAGCGACCATCAGAACTTCATACATGGCGATTGGATGAACTACTCCATTGCTAGCCAGGGCGCAGGTCCTCGCTTAGCCGTGTTCTGTGCAACAGCCGGCTGCTTTACCTCCAGGTTTCTGAAAGTCCTTGCGTAGTTTTCTGCCTTGAGCGGCAGTGACCCCTTTCCAGTAGCTCTCAAGTGCTGTCAAACGATGGCGTTCAGTCGTCCTCGTCAATACACTGCTCAAGTTCGGCGACTAGCACGTCCAGATCCACCTCATAAAACCGCAGGCCGGGCTGCTGCTTGATGACAGCCCACTGCCAGTCAGCAACGATCTGACCTGCTGTGAGGTACGCGGCATCACCATCGAGCTTGCGAATCAGGTCGATGGTGTCCTCGCCAAAGCCAAGGCACCAGCCCATGTCATCAAAGATGCCCAGATCGCAGAGATCATTCCTGATCTCCTTGATTTCAGAGTCATTGTGATCGGCCTCATTCAGGCCAAGGTCTACAGCGATGATTCCGGCAGGAACAGCATCGGGACAGCCTTCTGAAGCCCAGTAATAGACATGTTCCAGAAAGTGCATCGGTTTCACTCCTGCAGCAGAGGCAGTTGATTCAGGGTGATTGTCCGTTGATCATTCTCTGCCATGGCCTTGCGTGCAACAGCAGCCCAGGCCGGTGCTGCCGCTTGGATGAATGCTGAATCAGCTCACCCGACAGCTGACTGACAATCTGTATGAAGCGGAAAAACCCCCACTCCTGATGAAACGGGGCTTTGCTTGATTGTTGATCACCACTCAGAAGCGCAGCTGCACTCCAAATCCTGCAGGCGCTCCATAGACGTTCCCATACCTCACTCCATAGGCAGGAATCACGCGTGGATAGCGATTGACCTCTCGGTGATACGCGCGTCGGGCACGCCGGTAGTCACGCGTGTCGCGGCGAATCTCACGGCGCAGCTGCCTCAGCTCATGCCGCCTTTGATGTTCGTAGCCCATGGCATCAGCAGCAGGAGCCAACGCATACGTTGTGGCTCCGACCAATCCAGCGCAAAGCACTGCTGTGGTGCAGACCCAGAGCAATTCCGGTGAGCCTCCAGTGAATGGCTCAGAGCATCTAACACAGGGGATGAGGAGTGATCGAACTCTTTCCCGATTGGTCGTGAAACGGACAACACGGACTGGATACTTCAACGTGAATGGGGGGGGAAATCCCCACACCAAACAACAGCTCCCAACCGGGGGCTTTTTTGTTGACCCATGCAGAGAGCACAACAATCGATTGGGAAGACGCAATGATCACCTTGCAGACTGATGGGTAGTTCGGGAAAGTATTTGTACTTACTCACCGAACATGACCAGCGAAAGTCTGCTAGTGCTGTTTGTCAGCTTTTCCTGCGCCTGCCTGGCCCTGAGCATCTACAAAATGAACAGAACCGCCGAAGGGTGAACGAGACTTAAGCCTTTTCCGCAGTACTCCAGGGAACCAACCAGCAGATGACCGGGCATCGCTTGATGCTGTGACTCGGAAACCATCGATCCGCAACAGCGCAGGCAGTGATCTGCAAGCTGAATCAGAAATGGAGACGAGCTGAACGCAGCGCTCTGCTCTTTGAAGCTCAGGCGCGGTACAGAGCCACACAAAGGCGCAGCGCGAGGACCGCAACATTGATCGCAATCACAAGGGCGATCAAGAGCTGCACATTGGTGAGGGTGCTGTCCATCTCTGCCGAATGAATCCTGTGCATTATTTCGCGATTGGCCAGCGAGCGTGAGCTGACAATCAGCCGGGAACAGGTTGCAGGGATCTCCTGAGACAGAAGGGTCAGGAGTACCGGAAATCACTCAACAGCAAGCGTCCCTGAAGACAGCTGAAGCGAGGTGGAGATGAGAAAAGCGCTGCCCGGGGCAGATCGCTGATACGAGCAAGCCGATCTGACAACGGCAGCTGGGTACGGGAAGTACCTTTACAAACCGCAACCTGTTGCTTAACATAAGTTTACTAGCGGAAACACCATGTTCGGTACCTCTGATCTCCTCGTTCTGATCGTCAGCTTTGGAGCGGCTTGCTTCACACTCAGCCTGTACAAGGCGGCACGTCCTGCCCAGTGAGCGACTTCAGCTGAAAGCGACTGACCATTGGCTCAGGGCAGCACAATGAGGCTGCTAAAGCAGTGTTCGATTTTTTAAAGCCGTCAACCCGACGCGGGCAGCAGAAAGAAGCCAACCAAGATGATCAATGACAAGCAAATAGGAAACTTTGTTGCATTAGAAAATATTTTGATTGGCTGAGCGCCAATTAAGCTCAATGGCGATCAACAAAAGCTAAAAAAGCGATATTGATTCAATAGCTTGCAGAAGCAACCCAAAGTGACGGCATGCCATGCGGGGCGCAATGGAGTCGCTGAAATTCTCACTTGCTCTTGAAGACAGAATATTTAAACAATTTCACGAGAAGCCAGTCTATCAAATCAGTTCAATCACTTCTTCAACACTGTTGTTGGTTGGCCATTTTCTCCAGCATAAAAAACAATCAAACGAACATCCTCAGAGCCAAGAGCTTTGCCGGAATGAAGGGTGTTAACAACTTCGGTCAAGGCTTCCCCTGCCTTATATCTTTTTGTGATGCCATTTTTCAAGCGAAGTTCAAGCGTGCCATCAAGAATCACTGCCGCATTGCTAACAGGATGATAATGCCAGGGGAGGGTGACACCGGCTGGAATTGTTATTCTTAAAACCTTGATTTGTGGCTGCCCATCTGGATAGTTGGGCAACTTGTTACCATCCCACTGCCTCGATGAGTTCGCCAATTCTTCAATTCTGACACCAAGTTTTCCGGCGCCATGACCATCATGGGCACTTGAAAACTGAACTCCAAATGGGATTGTCAGCAAAAGAGCAAGGGGAAGGATCAGTCGCTTCATGGAAAAAGGGTTGATCTGCACAGTGTGGCTGCACAGGCAGGATTCGAAAACAAGACAGCCCTCAGATGGATGGCAACTGGAAAATTACATAAGCAGCCTGCTATGACAGTTCATCAAGGCTGACACTGCACAACTGCGAAGGAACAGTCATCAACAAGGCAACGACGGACCGTGCAAAACCTGAATCAACAGATCAAGATCAGCCTGAAGACTGTAAAATAAAAATGATGACTTCCTGTTGGCATTCATCGTGATATTTGTAGTGAGGCAGAACCGACTGAAAGGCTATGTTGAGATAACAAAAATCTAATTTCATGCCTAAAACAGGTCAATCACTGGAATTGAAATTTGCTCTTTATACTCTGGCTGCGACTGCAACAGTTGTGGCATGGGCTTTCATTTGCAAGTTCATTAACACAACCTTCAGCATCAGCAATCCTGTTGGTCAAGTGATTATTGCTATTGCCGTTGGCTTTGTAGCATTCAAGATCATCATGGCTGTTCGGACAAAAACAAGGAAGGAAAAGCCTTAGCAAGAGACTGGCAACAATTGCCGTCAGTACGCCTGGTTAGACAAAGTCGTCTTTAAAAATACAGCTCTGGTGAACCAGACCAAAAAGCAGTCTCTGCAGTACGAGATGGACTCATATGCCATCACTGAGCCAAGACCAGACTATTGACTCAAGTTGTCATGATGCCGCTGATCAAGCTCAGTAGTCATCTCAGCATGCAAAAACAGGCCCGCTCTGCAGAAAGCCTGGTCATTGTTGCTAGGTTGTAAAAGACGGAACATGACGAAAGCAAGAGTGGTGATTACGATCCATGAGAAGCCTTCAACATATGCGAACTCTGTTTGTCCCTTCGATCCTCGCAGCCTCGATTCTTTTTGTTCCAACTGTTCTTGCAGATGACTGCAAAGATGGGTGGTGCAAAGGAGGTTGTGATGAGAAACGATGCATGCGCGTGAAACTCATCTCAAAAAACAATGAAATCGTTTCTGTTGACTTGAGCAACAATCGCGGCGTTGGCAAAGCCGAATATAATTGCAAAGATTATACGTATCGATTCATCAGAGATAATCAAACAAAGAGTGATTGGATGCCAACACAAAAGGGATCAGCTTCAAGAACGACCGCTGAAGTGGCCTGCAACTTGAAGTGATTAAAAGGTTTGCTGGGATCAAGCCTGATGCCGCAAACAACACAAACAAAATAACTAACTAAAACTCATCCGAATATCATTTAACTGGCTTCGGGGCGTTAGTTCGGGAACAATTCAGGGCAGGCAACTGGGCATCATGATCTGAAATTCAGTTTCCAGGTTTTACTGAATTGCTTCTAGCTGAGTTTGTTTTGACAACGACGCCATAAAACCGGCAACAATAATTGCAATCACCCCAGTCCACTGAAGCAGCGTAAAACTACCTTTGAAAATAATCACTTCCCCAACACAAACCATTGGCAAACTTAAAAGGCTAAGACTTTGAAAAACCAATGGAGGCAACATAAATTGAGCACGTGAAGCGATAAATGTGTCGTATATTTTAATTACGCCATACAATCCCAGCAAGAACCATAAAGATAATTTCAAATCAGCTGCATTACTGTCTTGTTCCACAAAAATTGTGAAACCAATTAATGCAAATACAAGTTTTCCAAGCTGTTTTGAAATCATTGCCTCACTGGCCAGAAGAATCTTTCTAGACTTGCTTGAGTAAATGGTGGCATTAGCAGACAAAAAGGTGGTCGCAAAACCAAAAATCAAACCAACCCAGGAATAGCTGCCGAGCTGCAACTGAAGCACCAATGCCACTCCGACAAAGACAAAAAGTATTGAAAAAATTTCAAGTTTTTGAGGCAACCTGTTTGCCATCAAGCAAGTTAATGGTAAAACCAAAACTGAAGCCACTGACAGAAACATCGAGGCGACAGAGATGGGAAGCTGATCAGCACTGATGAGAAATGAAAGATTGTAAGCACCACTGAGGATGCCAACTAAAGCAAACGAAAGCCAAGACGTTTTTTTCCAATGGACATACTTTTTCCTATTGGCCCATAGCGCCGGGATAGACAATGGAAAGACCATCAGCGCCGTGAGCAACAACCAAGACGAAGAAAAATAATTCAGCAAGTAATCCGCAATAATCAGATAAACACAAGAAACAAACGCCGACCAAAGACCAATCTGTATATTGTTGCTACTGATACTTGAAAACAATTGGATGTCAGTCCTTGACCGAATGACCATACTGCATTTTAGACTAATACATTCAATTTGATTCCACTGAGAGCAAACACGTTTCTGCCGGGCGAATGGTACAAAACACTAACTGTTCATGCTGACAAAACACTGATCATCAGCCTGGTTTCAATGTATTCATGCGGATTCAAACAAAACAACTCAGGCAGACACGGAGACATCATTGATCAACTACACCCGCCACAGAATCAATACTGAAACTGGAGCCGCTGCTGCTTTTGGCACAATCGACATTGAATCCATAAACCACTCAGCACATCGAATTTAGCTATTGCCTGATTTATTCTTAGAGACTTCCACAATCACTGTTAAAAGCCATTAATTCATTTCAATGAGATGTCGTTTTTTATCATTCTGCTCTCTGCACATCTTCAAGCAGTTCTTGTACCTGCCTGGTTCGCTTATCGCATAAAACAAAAACAAACTAATCTGAGCCCCATCTTACCGAGTGGTGGCATCTCATTACTGCAGATTGGTTTCACCTGTTTCAGCATTGCAGCTCTGGCAGAAATGCTGGATCACACGGAAACAGGATGGATCTACATCAATCGCTTAAGCCTCTGGAATGGTCTGTTCTATGCAGGGCTTGCAGGAGGCCTTGCCTTTCTGACGGCTGCAGTGACTGATAACAAAAGACTCCACACATTGTTGGTCGTCATTGTTGTGGCTGGAATTGCAGGATATTTATGTTTCGGGAAAGAAATCACCATTGTGCTTCAGTCAATCATTACACTTTTGTTTCTGACTCAATGGTGGAAACATTTTCATGACCCACTTCTCTGGATCTACCCAGTCTGCGGAGTGGTGCTGACAACCATTTTTGGAGGGTTGCTCAGCTCCACTGGAGATCAGATCTGGCATGTGTTCATCGGTCCTGCAGGATCGATCAGTTTGATAACCCTGTGGATTATTATGCTCCGTGCAAGGAAACCTAAAGAGCCTTTATTAAACAAAACCACTGATCGTTAATACAGTAAAAAGTGAACTGAGATCAATCAGATTCAGCTAACTTGAATCAAATAATGAATAAACAACACAGGTCTAGGCTGACTGGAAAGAATCACAACTCAGAATTAATGCAGCAGCACTATGCTCAACACAACCGTATATATGAATTGTTAAATAGGTTTCGATAACACCAAAGCCCAATCAATAAAATTGCAAAATAAATATAAACAATGCGTGCAAATACCATTGGAGTGGCAATTCCATAAATACTGAAATAGAATTATCTAGTTGAGAGCAGGATCAATGTATCAAAACTACTTCATAGGCGAATTGCTGGGTACGCTTTTTTTAGTCTTGTTTGGTTGTGGTGTATGTGGTGGAGCTTCATTAAAAGACTCAAAATCCTATAACGCTGGATGGATAGCCATTTCAGCAGGTTGGGGATTTGCAGTGATGATTGGAATCATTATTTCCATGGCATCAGGTTCAAAAGGTGGTGATATTAATCCAGTCATTACATTAATGAAATACGGTCTTGGCAAATATAAATCTGGTTGGATGGTGACAGCAATCATCATTGCTCAAATAATCGGGTCTTTTCTGGGTGCAATCGTTGTATGGCTTATTTATTTACCCCATTGGAAAAAAACCGAAGACAGAGCAGCCAAATTATCGGTTTTTGCAACAGCACCAGCCATTGCAAACGGATTCGCAAATTTTCTGGCGGAAGCTTTGGCAACAACTGCCCTTGTTGTGATCGCTGGCGCACTCGCTGAATATGGAAATACCTATAACTTTTCAGACGGCTCACTACCTTATATCTTTGGTTTTGTTGTCTGGGGGATTGGATTATCGCTGGGAGGGCCGACTGGTTACGCCATTAATCCTGCCAGAGACCTGGGTCCACGCCTAGCGCATACGGTCTTACCGATTGCCGGCAAAGGCACTTCTCAATGGAATTATTCATGGGTGCCGATTATTGGCCCATTGACCGGGGTGTTCATTGGATTATGCATCATCAAACTATTCCTGCTGAGCTAAAAGACAAGGTGTTGTAAATAGGGATACTTATAGAGCTTTTTATAAAACATCGAAACAATTTCTATACCAAAACAATGCTCAAATCCCTCAATGACGTGCTGATGACAGCTTCTCCATTGCAGTGAAACTTGTTGATTGCCACAGACCACCTGCAGAATACGTGACGAGACATCGCTGCAGCGATTGAGGGTTACACATCCAGAAAGATTCAATTTCAAATGCTCTATCTAAATCAACCGTTGATGGTAATTTCGCAGCACCTCCATCAGGAAACAGAATAAGTGATTTCAACAGATGAAGATCAATCTCCATCTCAATCTCACCGATTGTTGAGTGGGGCCAGCTTTGATCAGTAACCACTGTCTGAGAGCCTCTCCAACGTCCAAGCATTCGGATGGTATTGAGCACTTCATTGTTCAGGGTCAACTCATTCCCTTTAACTTCTCTGATCAGGGTCCTTCGATAAAATCCCTGATCCTGATCAAACCAAAACACATGACGGTGTCTTTTATCATTCTTGATAAATGAAACCTCGATTTGAGCGGTTTCCTCTTTTTTGATTTCAACAGTGGAAGCGCAGAAAGCACCACCTGGAAAATAAATCAGATCTTTATCAAAAGAATCCCACTGACGCCGGATATCTCTATCAGGCTCATCAGTGGTGGTGTTTTCAACATTCCAGAGCCTCAGGCGGAAATCAAGAGAATCTTTGTTTTCAGCTTGACTGAGTTCCAGCTTTGACCAGGATTATGAAATCACAGCCATCCTGGAGTCAGAGCGGCTGAAGAACCCATTCCACTCACCTAAATTTTCACAGAGATAATCAAATTGTTTTGCCAGTTGAAGCTCGACACTCATCACACTTCAAGGCAGTGAAGACTCAAGGATAGTCTTCAGATTTCGGCGACACAAGTGTGCAAAACAAGCAATTGAGTCTGATCAGTCCAGAAAATTGATGTCAGTGTCAAATGCCGGATAAGTCATCGTTAGAGCACGATGAGGATCAGAAACTCAGCCTGCAAGCAAATTCCATTCCAGACACCAGCCGATCCTTTGTTTCCAAACCAGATCGTCGCATCACTGTTCACCGCACTGAATACCTCTTAAGAGTTGTCAGTGAGGCACAAACCACGTCATGACACGACCGAATCAAGCAGCCTGAAATCGCAGCAATGCATTGAACAGATTTGCAGAGCATCGGCGTTCTATCAGGGTGTTCTGGTCAGTTCCCGGTGGTGTATTGCGACGGGGCGTGGGCAGTCCTCACGGCCTGCTGCAAAGGGTTCCATGCGCGGGGGCTTCATGGCATTTTGGCTACGCATAAGTGCACGTTAAACCGTACCTCGCTGGTCGGTCCTCCCCCTGTTGAGACCCGTTCATCAGGCATAGAAAGGAACTGTCCCAATCCGGTAGTCACCATGACGACAGATCTCATCAAGTGCCAGTGCAACACCGCTTGTCAGTGCAGAGTCGAGCCTGCAAAAGCTGTGATGCGCAACGGCAAAGCCTTCTGCTGTGAACCCTGTGCCGATGGTCTCGGCTGTGGTTGCCGGTAAGTGTTGTTGCCGCTGGAAACCTGACCCTCACACCACAAAGCCCTGCTCTTCTGAGTGGGGCTTTTCCTTGAGGCAGGCCAATGTTGGTCAATAGACCCTGTGTTCGTACAAAATCTTGCAACTTTCATCCGTTTTAAACTTCCATTTTTCATTTTTCTGCATTGCAGTGAACTCATAAACACCCTCAAAAAGCTTGTCTTTGATAGTGTCCTGCTGAGTCACTTCAAATCCTCTTTTACTCAAGACATCAGAGCACTCTGAAATTGTTTTAGTCTGAGCTGAAACTGTCAGATTGGAAGAACATATAGTTGCAGCTGCAAACAACAAGACAGCTTTCAGACAACGAGCCATTCTTTTTAAAACTTACACATTTGCCTCATAGCAAACCTTTTTGAATTCAGCCATTCAGGAGGCACGTGTGTCTTAAGGTACATGCTGATCGACAGATTGATCAAAAACAGCACCTATTGAACTGCTGTTGTTGAAAACAGGGCAACCTGAATCACACAGACTCAAAAACATGGGCCCCGCTTGTGCAAAGCGAGGTAAGAAAAAACCATTTTGAGAAGGCCCCATATTTTCAAGTAGCAATTTTTACTCACAATCTCATTCTCTCGGATCACATTCCATCAACTTCGATGGAAAAATTTGATGCGATGACCAGACTGATTGAAGATTATTTATCAGGGCAATGGAGACAGAAAAAGAGTCGGTCGCTCAAGGTTCCCCAAAAAAGCGAGGTTCAAAAGACAAACTTGTTGCTGTCGGAATTGCTCCCATGGGAGTCATCTCCATTGGCATTGCGCCGATGGGGGTGCTCTGCATCGGGATCATCCCCATGGGAATCATTGGACTGGGAGTTGTATCAATGGGCGCCATAACTGCTTCGGTAATCGGAATGGGGCTTTTTTCTGTTGGTTACAACACCATGGGGGTTGTTACAGCAGGGCCTCTCAGCATGAGTCGCATCAACATCTGGGGACCCAAAATGAAAATGCCGCATATGCATCATGGACACGAAATCATGCATGAAGCAGCTCATAAAAATTCCTATGTCATTTACGACGACGAGGACATGGCGCGAGTGTCGGCCAAGATGATGGGCTGTACAACAATCCACAGAGTTGGCAACTACTGGGCTCCCTGCAAAGCCCCCGGCAAAACCAACTGAAAAGAGTTGACTCCTCAACGCATCTCTTTCTCAGGCAGTTCTGTCACTCAAAACTCCGCAGCCCAGCAAGGGCAGCTCGCCATCGCATGGAAACCAGGCATTTCGGCTACGCATAAGTGCACGTTAAACCGTACCTCGCTGGTCGGTCCTCCTCCTGTTGAGACCCGTTCATCAGACATAGAAAGGAACTGTCCCAATCCGGTAGTCACCATGACGACAGATCTCATCAAGTGCCAGTGCAGCACCGCTTGTCAGTGCAGAGTCGAGCCTGCAAAAGCTGTGATGCGCAACGGCAAAGCCTTCTGCTGTGAACCCTGCGCCGATGGTCTCGGCTGTGGTTGCCGGTAATTGTTGTTGCCGCTGGAAACCTGACCCTCACACCACAAAGCCCTGCTCTTCTGAGTGGGGCTTTCGCTTCAAACAGTCCTCTGCTGACCAGTGGACCCTGTATTGAATCAGGGCTGAAAGAAGCCTCGAGCGCAGAAACATGCAAGGGCACCATCAACTGTTGATCATCAATCGAGGTAGCGTTCAAACATCTGGAGCCCGATGGATATGGCCAAGGACAAGCCCTCGTTCTTCTCTTTCGAAGGAGAGATGGGCCGACTGGATTACTGGGGAAGCCTCATCTTCAGATCGTTGATCGCAGGCCTGATTTTCTTTGTGATCATTGCCTTGATTTTTCGAAGTTATTTCAGCAGCTCTTACGACGATTTATCAGAAGCAATCACACAGTGGGCAACGGATCACGCGGTCAGAGTGTGGCTGCTTGGTGAACTTCTCAACGTTTTTCTGTTCCTGCCGATCATCTGGAGACGCTGGAGGGATCTGGGACCACGTCTGAAGAAACACTGGCTCTACATCGCAGTGCTCAGCAGCCTCATGCCCGGTTACGAGGTGTTCCCCTTCGTTGGCGTTCAATCACTGATCATCACCCTTGGGATCCTGTCGATTTATCCAAACTTCAAACTGCTGTTCTGGCCTGGCAGAAAACACGCAACCCTGCGACAGGCCTGAGACGCGATCGGAGCGACTGGCTAGCACTGAAGACAAAGGGAGTTGTCATGCAGGAAGTTCTGTTGATCGCACAACTGCTGGCATGGAGTGATTTCGACTTCCAGGACTGGGTGGACAGCAGACCACCGGCTGAGCTCTGCCAGGGGTTCAGGGATGGGCTGATTCCGGAGGCCATGCTTCCCGGCGGGCGCGCACAGACGCCATGCAGCAGCTTCAACGGAGACGATCCGATGAATTACGTCATCAGGTGACCACCGCTTGAGGTGCTGCAGTGCATTTGTAAGGCGATAGGGTTCAAGTGATGCAGCGACACTTGCTGGCTGGTCGCCATGATCTCCGGGCGACCGTTCAGAGGTGGGCGATCGCACGTGACAAGCCCGGCGGCGTATTGCGGAATGCAGCGTCGGGTGAGTCCACGTTGACGCAGATCCAACTGGTTTTGCGAAACACCCGAATGACTTAACGAATCGCCTCAATGACCCGGCCGAGGTGATGACGCTCACCGCCTGCTGAGTCGATCACTGATCAAGCACGCCGGTCGACAACAGCACCCAGATCAGCAGTGCAAACAACAGATAAGCCACCAGCAGAGGGTTGGGGCCGATGGTCGCCATCAGCAGACAGGCGATGACGCCGCTGACGAACAGACCAATCAGCGGATTCCACCTTTGCTCTTTCGTCGGCTTCAAGGCTTGTGGGTGATCACCGTTCCGGCCACTTGAAATCTCAGACTCAGCTGAGAGTGCCAGTGGCCTGCACAAGCGACTGTGACCAAATGCACAGGAGTGAGAACAGCTGCATTCAGTAGTAGCGACCTGGATATTCGCCGGGGTGATCCACCCGTGTGACACGCACGCCTGCCGTGCTCCGGCCGGACAACATCAGCAGATCGCTGCCTGAAACGGCATAACCCAGATCCTGGGCAAGCTGGGCCACCTCGTCCGCCGTGACCGCCGCCTGAACCTTCACCTGCAGGATCGGATCACGGCCCAGATGCTCGAGGAACTGCTGCACCGGTTGTGCGGTCATCGCTGCTGATGCGCTGGTGCAATTGAACACGATCCCGGGCGCATGCGTGAAAACAGGCCATGCTTTACGGAGATCGCGATGCTCGAGGCGTGTCCCATGCTGAGTTCTCTGCTCAACGTTCTCTGGGTGGTGCTCGGCGGTCTGATGATGGCCCTGGGCTGGTGGCTGGCCGGACTGATCTGCGCGATCACAGTCGTGGGTCTGCCCTGGGCTCGTTCCTGCTTCGTGATCGGGCGATTTTCGCTGTGGCCCTTCGGAAGAGAAGCCGTGAACCGCAGGGATCTGAAGGGTCGTGATGACCTGGGAACAGGATCCCTGGGCTTGATCGGCAACGTGCTCTGGTTCCTGGTGGCCGGATGGTGGCTGGCGATCGGCCATCTGGGCTCCGCCCTGGCCTGCTTCGTGACCATCATCGGCATCCCCTTCGGCATCCAGCACATCAAGCTGGCCCTGATCGCACTGGCTCCTGTGGGGATGACCGTTGTGCCGGTGCAAAGGGTCTGACCGTTCCTGTCAGCCTGTTTCAGAGGGGCAGATAGAGAACATCACGGCTGCAGCGTTGGAGTGCGTCACGAACCGCCTCAAGCTCCTGTTGCCCCCCCTTGAAGCTGCGGCCCGAAGGCACCACAAGCTCTCCATTCAGATCAAGATGAATGTTGCCGCTGAACCATGACGCGCCTGAAGGCAGGAACGCCCTGCAGCTCAACGCCCCGTCAGCCCCCTGCTTCCGCTCGATACGCCAGCCGCTGACCCGGTCGAGCTGGGTGTAGCGGTTGAGACCGGCGCGGCATGGGGACATGAACAACAGCAGCAGTGCCGCGCTTGCGAACCACGGAAACCACGGAGCTGATGGAGCAGTGCTGCAGCTCAAGAACGTTCCTCTTCGGTGAGGTATTCCTCAACGATCGGTGAGCAATCACCCCGTTCCAGGGCTGCGATTTCACGCTCGATGTTGTCGATGAACAGCTGATTGCCATTGCGCCTGGCCACCTCCAGAACGGTTCGCAGGCGCTCCAGCTGCATCAGGTTCTCCTCATCCATTGACGGCAGATCACAATCAGGGCAGCCAATCATGGATACCGCACCATCAGCAACCCCGCAGAGAAAAGACGGGACGACGGTCGGGGTCGCTGCAACGGCGACAGGTCAAGATCCGTTAAAAAGGATTGACACGAACAGCAAACATGGCTCTCGGATACGGAGTAATCGGCAGTGGCTACGTCGGCACCGCTGTGGCCATGCGCATGAAAAGGTCCGGTCAACCCGTCACCGCCACGACGCGCTCAGTGGAAAACGTGCGCGAACTGCAGCAGCTGATGGATGACGTACGCCAGCTGGACATCACCGACCCAGATCCGGATCTTTCCTTTCTCGCCGATCTGCAGGGCCTGCTGATCAGCGTGGCGCCAACCAGGCAGAACGATGGTTACAGCGATGTTTTCGTGCGCGGCATGCGCAATCTGGCCGGTGCACTGCGACGCAGGACGAGCACACAACCACTGCACATCACCTACATCAGCAGCGTCAGCGTGTACGGAGACCAGCAAGGAGACGAAGTGTGGGAGCACTCAGCGCTGGACTGCGACTCTCCGGTCAACAGCATGCTCGCTGCAGCTGAGGAGCTGATGCTCGACATTGATCGCCCCGACACCTCAATCTGTGTGCTCAGACTCGGCGGAATCTATGGGCCAGGACGCGACATGGTGGGCATGATCCGTGAAGCCGCAGGCCAGCAGGTGCCCAAGGATGGCAACGCCATCAATGCCTGGAGCAGTCTTGTCGACATCGCCAGGGGCGTGCAGTTCGCCTTCGACAACAAACTCTCAGGCATCTACAACCTGGTTGACGACATGCAGCTCAGCCGGCGGGAGCTGTCGACCCTGATCTGCGATCAGGAAGGTCTCCCTCCCGTGCTCTGGAGCTACACCAGCTCAGCGACGGGGCGCAGCATGAATGCCCGCGTCTCCAACCGGAAGATCAAGGATGCCGGCTTCAGGCTAATGTCACCGTCGATGCTGGAGCCAGTCACTGCCTGAGCATGCGCCGGCGCACCAGCGCATCCCAGAGACGGGTCGGGATCAAGGGCTGCAACAGCAGCGCTTCAGACTGACTGCCGCATCGGTAGCGCGGCCTGGGACGGGACGTCTCCAGCGCCGAGACGATGGTGAGGGCGACCAGATCAGGAGAGGAAGCATGACGAAAGCCCTCGGCCCAGCTTGCTGCAACCCGATGCATCATCCGCCCCCAGACCGGATCAGCCGCATGCCTCTGCAGGGAGACCGCACTCACGTTTTCAAAACCAGTGCGGATCAGGCCTGGCTCCACCAACACCACCTGCACGCCGAAACCGTGCAGCTCGAGACGCAGAGCATCACTGATGCCCTCGAGCGCATGCTTACTGGCTCCGTACCAGCCGGCCCCGGGCGTGACAAAACGGCCGGCAATCGATGAGAGATTCACGATGCGGCCGCGTCGACGTTCACGCATGGGCGGCAGCAGCATCTGCGTGAGGCCGATCAGCCCGAACAGATTCACTTCGAACATCGCCCTGGCCCGCTCGATGGGCATGGTCTCCACCGGTCCCGTTTCCCCGTAACCGGCGTTATTCACCAGAGCATCCAAGGCACCGATTGCGCCGCTGACGGTGTCAGACAGCTGCCGGCAGGATGCCTGGTCAGCGAGATCAAGAGACAGAACCTCAGCTCCGCGACGACGCAGGGGCTCCATCGCTTCCAGCCGGCGGGCCGCAGCGAACACATGCCAGCCGTGGTCAAGCAACCGGTGAGCTGTCGCCAGGCCGATGCCACTGGAGGCCCCGGTGATCAGCACACTGCGCCTGGAACGGGATTGCGAGGCCGTCATCTCACTTGTGGCAGGCCGCCCGGAAGCGGTCGGACCGGCTGGTGCTGCCATGTTTGGTGCGCCGGCCACTGACCCGCTTCCTCCAGGCACGAAAAGAACCTGATCTGAGCTCGGAGCGCATCAGAGCGATCACCTCAGCCTCCGACAGCCCGAACTGGAATTCGATCGCCTCGAATGTGGTGCGATCCTCCCAGGCCATCTCGATCACGCGGTCAATCTCCTGGGAGGTGAGGCGGTCCGGCAGGTCGCAGTTCATTGGCTGGCGGAATCAGTGATCGGGATGCTCGAACAAAGCCACAGCCCTGTCGGTCTCCGTGATCTCGCGTGGATCAGAGGCGGGATCAGTCGCGGACGGCCGTTGCAGAGAAGGCAGTGCGAGAGAAGACAGTTCGAGAGAAGACAGTTCGAGAGAAGGCAGTGCGAAGGCTTTTTCCAGCTCGGTTTTTGCAGCGCCGAAGGGGTAGGTCATGAGGTTGGTCGTGTTGCGTGGACCCACCGGACCCACGCCCTTTACATTGCGCAACATTAACCGCAGACACGTCCGGACGGACGCTTCAGGGGCATCCGAGCAGAGCAATGAAAGTGATTCTCAGCAGCAGATTTGCACTCCTGATTGTGATTCTCAAAAACATATCTGCAGTTCTTGAATGTGATTCTCAAAAGCATATTTTGATCCGCTAATGTTCGGTTTTTACGCATATCTTTTGCTGTTTTGTGATGTAGAACTGGTTCATCCCTCCCAGAGGAAGAGACATGACAGCTTCACAAATCCAAGCCCCCATCGAAGTCCCCACCGGTCCCGCAGGCCGTGCCATGGCCGAGCCCATGTCGGCCGAAATGCTCGACCTGATGGAAGCCCATCTCAACCTTGAGCGTCAGTCAGCTGCTGATTACTTCGCTGCTGCCGTCTGGTTTGCTGAGCGTGAGCTGACCGGCTTTGCCGAACACCTGCGTGATGAGGCCAAGCAAGAGGAGCAGCATGCTGCCAAGTTTGCTGACTATCTGATCAGCAGAGGTCAGCGGCCTGTGCTCGACACCATCGAGCCACCCCGTCAGCAGTGGACTGGCGTGGAGCAGGTGATTGCCAACGTCTTCCGCATGGAAGCCGATGTCACCGCTTCAGTTCTGCAGCTTTATAAAACTGCTGAAGAGGGCATTGATCGCCGTACAACCGTCTTCCTTGATCCCATCGTTGACGGCCAGCGTCTCTCTGAGCACGAGGCCGCTTACCTGCTGGGTCGCGTCAAGTTCGCTGCAGGCAACCCTGCTGCGGTGATGATCATCGACGCTGAACTGAGAGAAGGCGAGGCCGAGCCCGCCAAGCTTGAAGGCTGATCCACCCTCCGTTCATTCAGCTCAAAGCCCAACCTGCCAATCGAACCCAACAGCCCCGCACAGTGCGGGGTTTTTTTATTGCCCTGGAGTTATGGCATCACCAGACTCCAGATGAGCTGATCACACTCGAGCCAGCGCCCTGATGGCATTCGCCATCAACTCCGATTCCGTGTCAAGAACCTTGCTGGCTCCCCTGAAGCAGGAGGTTTAGATGCATATTTGAAGTGGTGCGAGGACGACATGGTGCGTTGGCCAATGGTTCTGGGGCCATGTGCTCTCTTGCTTGGCGTCACCATGGTCGAGCCAGGCTGGAACCAGGAAAAGAGGCCAGTGCTGGAACAAGTTGTCCCTGCCGAAACACGTTCTGACCGAAATTGGCAAGCTTTCTGGCGGCATCATCTGGGGGACTGGAGAGGTCGCTGGACCCGCTACACCCCCTCCGGGGAGGTCAAGGAGACCTTCGCCAGCTCACGCCTTTTTACGGCAAATGCAACCCAAACAGAAGTTGTTCAGACAAACCACTACCGCTATGCAGACGGGCGTTCCATCCGAAAAGAGTGGAAAGCCAACATTGAAGAGCACAATCAAGCGGACGGATTTGCCCATCCTGCAAGCGAAACCATGCGTGGTTTTGCTTTAGATAACGGCTCAGCAGCTTGGTTGATACCCACCCTTCAAGCCAACCAGTTCGCACCATTTGAACTCATTCTCAAGCGCGGCGAGATTCGCCACAGCGTCGGAGTTCTTTATGGAAAAGACGGTGAGTTGATGCGCACCGCAAGCATCCGCGAGGAGCGTGGAAGCCAGCAGGGGAAAAGCTGGAGCGACACCGTGATACAGGTGGAACCCTGGAATCCCGTTGGTCGTTGGAAAGGAGAGAAGCGTCAGATCCAACCCGATTTATCCCGCGTTGTCCAGCAGCACTCCGTTTGGCAGTGGGGAGACAAGAACCATTCCAACCACTTCTTTCCAGATGGAATCATCTTGCGCTGTCCTGAACGACTCGTTCCAGGTCGGTCCTTCTCTATTCGCGTGATCTGGCTGCTGGATGAAGATGAACTCCAGACGATCACAGCTAACTACGACAGCAAGGCTCAATTAATTGCCGTGACGCACCAAGCGCTTACGCCAGAAGGTTGATCACGGTAATTGTTGAACACAAACCTGACTTTTCAACAACGCCTGATGGATTGATTTCGAGGCGCAGGCGGAGACCACTACCGCCAAAGGCCAGAGCAGAAGCGAAAAACGAATTTCTGGAAAAAGGCCGATAGACTCAGTTGCGCGCTTACGAATCACTGCACGCGCAGGCGGAAAACATCACCACTTAGACGGGCAACAGCTCCCAGGCTTCAATGTTGATTACATCTAGTGAGCAGCTTGTTCACATCGATGTCCGCACAGCAAAACGTCCGCCCACTGAAAATCCTTCTTGATCGTTCATCAGCCAGCCGACACCGTTCTTCGGTGGATGGCGGTCAACAAGTGGTCTGTCCTTGTTTGGCATGACGCCACGATGGCGAAACCTCAACACCAGCTGCTGCTAGCGGGGCTTCAGAGGCTCAGCACCACTTCCCGCATGAGAACGAGATCGCTTGTTTTCATTGCTGCGATCTGATTGACAGTGGTTCCGATCCCATCAAGCGGTTACTGAACTAATCGGTAGCCGCTAGAAGCAGCTCCAACTCTGCAATTCCGCAGTTACAGCCATCCCGCTCGCCATCACATGGCTCCATGTTGGGATGCCCCTTGGCACAGGACTCAGAGCAGAAATGCTGCCCGCCAATCCTAATTGACCTCGATTCTTCAACGCTGCGCTTGCAAAGCGAGCAGTCGCATAAAAGAAAAACTTCAATCATCACACAACTCTCGGTAACAACTCGTCCGGTCTATTGCATTCAGGGCATCATTTCTTTGGCGGCTAACCGAACACTCAATATCGACTTATCGAGTCTGATTCTCAGCAGCAGATTCACGCTGCTGAATGTGATTCTCAACAACATATTTGGCATTCTTGAATGTGATTCTCAAAAGCATATTTTGATCCGCTAATGTTCGGTTTTTACGCATATCTTTCGCTGTTTTGTGATCTAGAACTGATTCATCCCTCCCAGAGGAAGAGCAATGACAGCTTCACAAATTCAAGCCCCCATCACTGTCCCCACCGGTCCCGCAGGCCGCGCCATGGCCGAGCCCATGTCCGCTGAACTGCTCGATCTGATGGAAGCCCATCTCAACCTTGAGCGTCAGTCAGCTGCTGACTATTTCGCTGCTGCCATCTGGTTCGCTGAACGCGAGCTGACCGGCTTTGCCGAGCATCTCCGTGATGAAGCCAAGCAAGAGGAGCAGCATGCCGCCAAATTCGCCGACTATCTGATCAGCAGAGGTCAACGCCCTGTGCTCGACACCATCGAGCCACCGCGTCAGCAGTGGACCGATGTGGAGCAGGTGATCGCCAACGTCTTCCGCATGGAAGCTGATGTCACCGCCTCGGTGCTGCAGCTCTACAACACTGCGGAAAAAGACATTGATCGCCGCACCACCGTCTTCCTGGACCCCGTCGTTGACGGCCAGCGCATCTCCGAACACGAAGCCGCCTATCTGCTGGGCCGCGTCAGGTTCGCTGCAGGCAACCCTGCTGCTGTGATGATCATCGACGCTGAACTCAGGGAAGACGAAGCCGAGCCCGCCAAGCTCGAGGGCTGATCAATCAGCGCAAGTCCCACCTCCCAATCGACCTCAACAGCCCCGCCAAGTGCGGGGTTTTTGCTGGGGCGAACTCCTGCAAGCCAACGAGACAGCCACTCAGGATCTGAACAGCTTGAACAACGCCCAGAGGGCAGCCGCAGCGAGCAACCAGTAAACCCAGGACCATTGCAGCCAGACAGCAACGATGAGGCCCGCAGCGAACAGGGCCAGAAATCTCCCGAGAGTCACACTAAGCTGACGAGGGTCTCCATCTAAGCCAAACCGGCCCGGAATCCACAGCCCACAACGCCAGGGGCGAGCTCCGTAGGGTTTCACTCAGCGGCTGCAGGTTGGATGAACGTTGACAAGGAACTGCAGAAGCAGGCGCGCAGAAACCTGCGTGGCACCGACCCATCCATCGCCAGGTAAATGCAGGTGCTCGAGCATGAGATCTGCCACCTCGAGAAACTCAATGCACAGCTGAACATGGACCTGAAGGCGCTTCAGCAGCAGCAGGCAGGCTGATCAATATTCGGCGCCACAGGATCTCAGGAGACCCTGAGGATTGCCCGGATCAGATTCGGGCGCTGCTGGAGTTCAGCAGTGAATTCCTGAGCCAGATCTCTGGCTTCCATGGCATCGGAGGCGTAGACACAACCTTCTCGGAATGCTCCGGTGCGATCCCGGTAGCGCACCAGGTAGCGGTTGACGGTTTGAAGTGGTGAGAACATCTGAATCCCTGCCTAGGCGAATCCGAAACGGCGGGCAGCGCTGGCCTCGAACTCGCGCCTGATCTGCACAATCGCCTCGCGGGCGAAGGCCTTTTCGTTTTCCTGCGCAGTGATGATCTGCTTCGTGAGCTGACGCAACTGTTCGATGTCCTGGCAGGCATCGATCTCACGAAACGCTGATTCAAGGTTGAATTTCTGCTCAACCGACAGACGATGATTGGTCATGGTGCAGGGACGGCAAAAGCCTCACATAGCGAGGCATTGAGTGGCAGTACACCTACGTTCGCCACGGCCAGAGTCAATCGTGACGGTGAAATCCGCCCCGGGCCGAACACGCGGTCAGACCCGGAGCTTGATAAGCCAACCAGTTTGAATGAGGGCAACGATCAGAAACCGAGCTGATTGAGGATGCCCTGACCGGTGAGCAGTTCAGTGCCCAGGCCGATCACGAAACCGAGCATGGCCAGGCGGCCATTCCAGGTTTCAGCGAAGTTGACGAAGCCGAAGCGGCGTTGAGTGGTGTCAGTCATGGTTTCAGGTGCGATGGTTTCGGATGCGGAAGTGAATGGAGAAGCAGATCAGCCGGCGCAGTTGCAACCACAGGGCTCACGGCCATGGCACGGCTCCCTGTTGATGTGTCCGTTGGCGCAGGCCTGCGAACAGAAGAGAAGAGTGCCCCGGTGAAAGGATGTGGCCGGCTCGACGGCACAGGCGCAGTCGGGGCATGCGCACTGATGGAGAACTGCTGTCATGAATGTCTCCGCTGGGGACCTTTTCGGTCTATGGCTGCCGCTCCCCACGGTGCAGAGGGGACAGCCGACCTCGGAGGTACGGTTTCAGGATCTTTCCAGGTGAACGGCTCGGGAGCAGATTCACAGCTTTTTTTCAGCTGAATCATGCGGATCAGGCCAGCTCCGCACATCAATCGGTTATCCGTAGCCAATGGCACCGACAGCCCGATAACGGCCGGCCAGCATGAATGCATCCACACCGTTGGAGTTGGAACCATGAAAGCCAACAGCAACCGTTGCCAGGACCTGAACAAGCAGCTGGCCATGTACCGCGCCTTCCGCGACATGGAAGGCGTTGCGGCCGTCACCCGCGAGCTGCAGATGGATGCCTGCGCCTGCCCGATTAGGGACTGAACCTGATCAAAGAGGATCAGAGCTGCCCCGGCATCCAACAATTCATTGTTCGATCAGCAACTGCTGTTCCCCGGCAGTGAATCCATCCAACCGGCTTGTCCGGTGCCTTTCAGAGGGGAACCACCCACCGGCATCGACTACATCGGCAAGGCAACCGACCTTCCCGATCCCGATGCGATGGCACTCTCGATCGGATTTGATCTGGAGACCTTCAACCGTCGCACGGATCTCTGGCGTCACAAGGCCAGCCTCAGCCCCTCGCTCGGCGGCGAGATCCGGTTGGCACAGCTGCACGCAACGGGCAGTGACACCACACTGGTGATCGATGTGGCGGTGATCGGTCAGCCGGCCACTGACTGGATCCGCAGGCTTGTGCGCAACCCCGAACGCAGGCTGGTGGGCCACAACCTTCTGTTTGAGGCGACCTTCCTGATCGGCGCAGGCATCAGACCGTTGTGCCAGTGGTGGGACACAATGCTGGCCTGCCAGATCATCGGCGACCTGCCGGGCAACAGTCTGGCCGCCGCGGCTGCGCACTACCTGAAGCGTGCGCTCGACAAAAGCGAACAGACCGGCGACTGGGGAAATGCCCTCACCGCCAGCCAGCTGCGCTACGCAGCTCTGGATGCCGAAATCGTGCTGCCTCTGGGACGGGAGCTGCATCAACAGCTTGTCGCCACGCGACAGACCACGGTGCACCGGCTTGATTGCTCAACCATCAGTGCCTGCGCTGATGGTCAGGTGCGAGGGCTGGCGGTTGATGTCGAAACAGCACTTGACTCCAGAGAACGGGCCCTCAGAGAACGGGAACGACTGGCGGCCCAGGTGCAGAAGACACTCGGAATCGAGAACTACAGAAGCCCCGACAAGCTGCAGAGTGCCCTGAGTGTTCACCTGGGCGAGCCGGTTGAAAACACCAGGGACAGAACCCTGAACACGTTTCTTCCCGATCCAGTCATTGAGACGCTGCAGCAGCTGAAGGCGTTGGATCAGGAACTGAAGGAGGTGAACTGGCTGCTGGATGAAGCCCGGCTCACCGATGGCAGGGTTCGTCCTCACTACCGGATCATTGGTGCCAGCACAGGCCGAATGAGCACCAGTGCCCTGATCCGCGACAGCCGCAGTCACGTTCCATCCGACACCGAGCGATTCAAAACAGGCCCGAGACAGGGCGAACCCAAGCCCGTGAAACTCGGTCAGTGCGGATTCAACTTCCAGGGCATCACCGGCGATCGCAAAAAAGCGCTGGGAACCGGTGATCCCGACACTGTGCTGATGGACCTCGACTGGTCATCGATTGAGATCCGGCTGCAGGCAAGCCCTGAGCTTTACAACGACGATGGCCAGCGCAGCATCCTGCTGGACGGCATCGACCCACATGCCTACATCGCCAGTCAGGCCTGCGGACGCGAGATCACGAAGGCGGATCCGGAACGCTCAACGATCGGCAAACGAGCCAATTTCGCCCTGGCCTACGGCTGCGGGCTCTCGGGGGTTCGCAAATTGCTCTCGAGGGCCCGCGGTGAGCAGGTCTCGGAGAAGGAAGCCCGTAAGGTTTACGACGCCTGGCATGATCTGCACCCGCAGATGAGCCTGGAGATGGAGAAATTCTCCAGCGGAACCGTGACAGAAGTGCGCAGCATTGCCGGACGACGGATGACATTCCGGAGCAACCAGGTGGGATCTGATGGCATCAGACCGATGCAGCCACTGGGAAGAACCAACGGCATCAATTTTCCTGTACAGGGATCCGGTCGTGATCTGCTCGCCTCTGCCCTTGGTGATCTCTGGCCAGCGCTGGATGGCTTCGCAGGTGTTCACATCGTGGGGCTGATTCACGATGAGATTCTTCTCGAAGTTCCACGAGATCTTGTGGAGGAGGTGAAAGCCGTCGCCCTCGCCTCGATGACCTCAGAGAAGCTTCAGAGCCTGTACCTCGGTGATATTCCCCTGGAAGCGGAGTGCAACATTGCAGAGAGCTGGGGAGACGCTCACTGAACGATCACTGTCTCTGGGCAGACTGACTCCGCTCAAGTCGTCGATCGGATGATGGATCAACACTCATCCAGACGTTGAGTTGAAGCTCGCCTGGATCGTCACAACCAATTTCTTACAAGCGTGGGAAAGCTTCTGCGAGTTCATCCGCTACGTGCGGATCAGATCAGCCGCACAAAAGGTTCAGAACCAGACAAACGAAAGACTTGTTATTCCTTGGCAACAAGGTTTAAATAGGAATGACGAATTCATCTGCCTGAAATGCTCACTGGTGCCGATCTGCTGACCAAGGTCAAGGAACTGGGAGACGTCTCAAAAACTGATCTGGCTACTGCCTGTGGGTATGTCTCCAAGAAGAAAGACGGCTCTGACAGGGTTAACTTCACCGCCTTCTATGAAGCATTGCTGAATGCCAAGGGCATCGAACTTGGTGGCGGTTCCGCCGGAATGGGCAAGGGTGGTCGCAAGCTCAGCTACACCGCCAAAGTGCAGGGCAATGGCAACCTTCTGGTCGGCAAGGCTTACACCGCCATGCTGGATCTTGCTCCTGGCGATGAATTCGAAATCAAGCTCGGCAAGAAAGCGATCCGACTCATTCCCGTCGGTGGCGAGGAAGAAGGGGAAGAGTGATTGTCTGAAAAGACCGGTCACCACCTGATCGATTACTGGCAGGGTTGCGCGTCAACCCTGCTTTTTTTGTGGCTGAATCAGGGGAGGGAAAGCACGACAATCCACTAAAGTGCAGCTCCCGGTGGGTGATCAGTGAGCACGGAAATACTGCAGTGGAAGGACCTGTCTCTCGAAGAGCTCGAGCTGGTGCTCAAATCGGAAGAGGTCACAGGTGAGCCCGAGGAATATGCCTACATCAGAGACAATGGTCGACTGAATCTGCTCAACGACGAGTCTGCGGTTCAGTTTTCTCTGGAGTTGCCCAAGACTGAAGCCGTTGAAGCAACTGAAGCCGGTTAAGGTCTGCTGAATTGTTGATCGGATCGTGCTGAGCCTGATTCCTCCTTACTATCTGGCGGCACTCGGCCTGGGACTGGCTGCGATCGTTGTGGTTCTGTTTTATTCGTTCACTCGCACCACCAACTATGAAGTGCAGGAGAAGCTGAAGAAAGCGCAGCTCAGGAAACAACGGCAGCAGCTCAACGATCTTTGAGACCTGATCACCTGTTCAATCAACTCATGCTGAAGGTTGAACTTCGAGCCGCCAGAATTCCAGGCTTACCGGGTCTGATTGCAGATCACTACTGGTTGCTTGTGATTCGCGAGGGTGATAATGACAGTCAACGCGAGTGCGATCGCTGGGAAGTGTGGCAATCCCCGCGCCGGAATCATTCCTGCTGGGGCCATCTCCACAAGAATCTTCTGGCCCCCTGCCAGGGTGTCGGCAATGGTCCATCCCGTGTGATCCAGCAATGGCTTGGTGATGATGCCCTGTCCATCGTTGAGAGGATTGAATCCTCGCCAGCCAGCTATCCCTACACCGAAACCTACCGATACTGGCCTGGCCCCAACAGCAACACATTCGCGCAATGGATCGTTCGCGGAAAAATGGATCTTGGAGCCAGGGCCATCGGCAAAAGCTTCCCGGTTCCAGACGTGATCTGATCACGAAGGCTTCAGGCGACTGTGGAGATCACAGCCCAAGCCCCTGGATCAAACGCTCCTTGGCCTGAATGATCGCAGTCATCTGCTCGGCAGAGCCCCCCAGATCCGGATGAGCCTCTCTGGCAGCGGCTTTGTAGGCAGCCTTGACCGCCTCAACGGTGATCCTGCCCTCTGCCGGAAGACCCAGCAAGCGTCGATCCAGCTCACGACCTGGCCTGCCGGCCATCCTGTCCGCGTGATCAGACCACCACTGGGAGGCACTTCGGGCCCGCCCGCGGTCGTGGCAGGCGTAACCGCACCAGGCAAGACAGTCGGCGGTGTCCTGAGGTGGGTCTCCTTCAAGGGTCGGCAGACGCAGAACGACACCCCAGAACAGACAGCGGCGGATGAGGTTGTCTTCTTCAGGGCCACCGGAGGTGAAATCGAACACCTTGCCGGAGGGGATCAGCTCTTCAAGATCAGACCAGAGAGCCTGATCGATCCTGTCGCGACGCTGAAGCCCCACCGTTTCAAGAGCATCGAGCAGGAAGCAGACTGCTGAATCGGAAGTCGTGATTGATGGAGCCGATTCGACAGCTCCATCGATGGCCCCGAGTCGATGCGGTGTGGCACGACGTTTGAGTCTCTGAATGCGTTCGGCCAGCACAGCCGCTTCTCCCTGAACCTGCCGTCGGTGATTGTCAATCAGCTCAAGCAGCGCCCGCCTGCCGTCATCAGACAGAGGTCGATCACGGTCAAGCCTCTGCTCAACCTTGAAGATATGAACCTGCCTGGCGGTCACACCCGGCATGGCGGAAGCGTCCTGACTGCAGATCCGCCAGCGCCTGGCCTGCAGGCTGACAGCCCCAGAGTCATGAAACCCGGCCGGAGAGTCCGAGGACATGTTGTTGATCATCAACTGCTCCACTCACGCCATCCGGAACGACCATTGCTGGTCGGCACGGCGATCGAGCCAATGTGCCATTGAAGGTTTGCCTGGCAATCATCTGATCGCTTGCACTCAAAAAGACACGTACATTCCCCCCAACCGCCAGCAACGCATGTCGATGGAGGAAGTGAAGAGATTTTTACTGACCATTCGAGACAACAAGCCCTTGTACGACAAGATTGCAAGTGTTGCAACGGCAAGCGAGATCGCTTCCATCGCCAGCACGATGGGGTTTGAATTCACAGCTGCTGAACTGAAATCAATTCCCAATCAGACCGTTGAAGGAGTGCGAATCAAGAGCCAGGACACAACACCTTCATACAATTTCGGCGAAGGTGGAAACTGAATCAGCCCTGAGATTAGTCAGGCATCAGGTATTCCAGAAGCAGTGAAAAACTCCACAAACCAGCAACGGCAACAAAACCAAGAAGGATCAGGGCAGCAGGATTAACCGCACCCTCGGACTCCACAGGGAGCTCTTCCATGGTGCTGCTGTCAATTTGATTCTCCACAGGACGATTAACAACTCAAGCCATCTTATTGCTGACCTCAGAATTCAAGTCGTGCGCGATACTGAGGATACTTTTAATGCGGCGTTCAGCCACAATTCCAGTCCAGCTGGGTAGCTTTCGACAAGCCCCGGAGTTGTTTCCTGTCAAGCGCTTTACAGGCAACAACAAAACACTATTTTTATTCACCAAAAAGTAATCAGCATCATCCTGAGCGAACGTTCCCGGTCTTCAATCCACCAAACGAAGGCACAGGGAAGAGGCAAAACCCCAGCTTTCTAGCGGCGCCTGCGGCTCATTTCATGCTTTGAAGTTTCACTGAATGCGGTGAACAAAACAACAACGACCGAGACAAGACCCAGACCAAGAAACACAAGGTAGTAGGACGGAAGAATACTGAGCATTAAAAACACGCTTTATTCAAGAGTAATCAGAATTTGAGAATCAGCTCATCGATTGATACTCAGCTCCCATCTATCTATTGTTTTTAAATTGGCCTGATTATTCCATTGCCTGTTTCCAATGCAATGGCGGACCTGACAAAAGCTCTCACCCTGTTCAACGTGGGAGTAACCGGGCCATGCTCATGCTTTCGCTTCGATCACCTGCCATCGCCCTTGTGGCGCTCGCACAGTCATTCAGTGTTGGCGTGTTGCCTGGCCAGGCTGCTCAGAACTGCGGGCCTGGGGCTCACTGGGTTCAGACCGGACCCATGCTGGGTGCCGGATATTGCAAGCCGAAGCACCGCAAAGACCACTTCGTCTGCGCCATCGGCTATCACTACGCAGGACAAGGGCGGTGCGTTCGCAACGGTCCCTGGTGGGAGGGCCGCAGACCTGTGAACTGGGGTCCCTATTACGAGCCACGCAACAAACAAGGCAGCGTGACCTTTGAAGGACCGAATGGGGGCGAGATCAAGCTGAAATGGTGATCAGCGGCAGCATCGCCGGGTCACATCAACAATCTGAAGCAGCCATGAAATCTGCTTGCAGCGCCGGAATGTCTGGCTCAGCCTGAGCCCATGCAATCCGCCTTCTCGATTCGCCCCGTCAGACCGGCCGACATTCCGCTGATCAATGACTGGGCGCGTCGTGAAGGGTTCGCGCCGGGCACCGGAGACATCAACATCTACCGGCAGACGGATCGCCAGGGCATCTGGGCGGGCTGTCTTGACGACACGCCGATCGGGTGCATCGCAGGCATTCGCTACAACCATGCCTACGGTTTCATCGGGCTCTACATCGTGCGCCCTGACCACAGGGGCAGGGGCTACGGCGTCAGGCTCTGGAGAGAAGCGCTCGCTCACCTCCAGGACGTGAGCTGCATCGGGCTTGAAGCCGCAGAAAACAGGATTGATGACTACGCCAACTGGGGTTTTCAACCGGCCTCAACAACGACGCGCTGGCAGCTCGAGATCGATTCGCTGGTCGAGCGGCTCCCTGCATCGACCCTGCCTGAGGGGCTGAGATTGATTCATGGGGATGACATCCCGGAGGCAACGATTCAGCTCTATGACGCTGACCGGGAACTCAGCCCCAGACCTCACTTTCTGTCGGACTGGCTGCACCACCCCGCCGGTGAGGTGACGGCGCTGCTCGACGGAACGCAACGCTGCCATGGTTTTGCCCGGATCCGGCCCTGCCTGCTCCAGACGCAGGCTGGCTAGCGGATCGGCCCCCTGCTGGCGGATTCAGCTGAACTGGCTGAGCTGTTGATCCTGGATCTGCTCAAGGCAAGGCAGGGACTGGTGATCATCGATTCCCCGGGCGGCAATGCACTGGCCTCACCATTGCTGAACACACTTGGCTTCACACCAGCTGGACGCACGCTGCGGATGTACCGCGGTGTGATGCCATCCCGGCAACTGAATCAGGTCTACGGACTTGCCTGCCTGGAACTGGGCTGAGCCGGACATCACAGAGCGATGGATCCACACACGGTGGATCTCAGGATCAGACAAGCCTGGAAATGGCAGGGATGCGCCTGAGCTGATGACTCAGACCAAAACTGACCAGCACGGATGCAGCACCACCCACAATCCACGACAACAGATTGGGCCACGCGAAGAAATTGATCGAGCCGATGACGAGAACAATGATCAGCGGGTGAATGATGTAAACGAGAAAACTGTCGACCCCTGCTGTGGCCAGCCACTGACCACAGGCCTGCTCATGTCGCTGGAACCAGAGCAGCAGATACCCCATCACACCCCAGCCAATGAAGGTGTTCATGAAGTCGAAGAGAACAGAAATGCCAGGCTGCTGCTGCTTGAAATTTCCTGTGACTGCAACGGCAACGCAAATCCCCAGCATCAGCAGAGACAGAAACACTGAAAGGCGGAACCACCTCACAACCAGATGGGCATCCAGACGCTCAAGCCATTGATGGGCCGCCGCCTTGCAACCCAGAAAGAAAAGAAAGGCATAGGTGAAGACATGGGATCCCTGAGCTCCGAGACCATCGAGAGGTGAGTTGAGCAATATCGACCAGAAATCGCTCGGCATGGTCATCAACACTTCGATGACAGCGAGCACCACAGCACTGATCAGCCAGGACCGCAACCGAGGTGTCGGCATGGTTGCATCAATCGTGAACTGATGACCACTGAGCCTGATCCAACCGCAATAGAGAAGATCAAAGCTGAACAGAACAACGAGGAACCACAGAACTCCAAGATGGTTGAAGGGATAACTGGCAAGAGGAACGGATCGCAACACACCTCCCGGAAAGAATCCGCTCAGCCAATAGGCAAGATTGTTGATCAACAGCAATCCCACCAGAAATGGAACTCCCAGCCTGATCAGGCGTTCTCTGAGATAGGTGGAGACACCTTTTTTGGCCACAGAGCGCGGCACAAAATAACCGGATATCAAAAACAACATGCACATATAAAAGGTATTGAAAAACTCCACGAGGGCCAGATCAAACCCCGTTAACCAGTTCGGTTGACTGCGTCCAACAAAACCGATGCCCATGAAGGATCCTTCAGGAAAGAAGGTCAACGTGACATGGCATAAGACCACCAAAGCAATCATCACTGCCTTGATCTGATCAAAAAAAAGCACGCGCTGCTTAGCGCTTTTTTGAAGTTGAGTCATAGTCATGTCTAGTCAATTCAGCGGGCGCCAGCCATCGCCATCCGCCTGAAGCAGGCATCGACGACGTGCAGGCAGCAAGGATCAAACGGATCAACAAAGACAGCGCCATAACAACGAGATTCACAGCACAGGAGGCCAGTCGCCGCTCCTGAAGGCCGCGATTATTCATCGGCCGAATGAAGTCGGCGACACATTGACTGGTCCTGCTGAGATGGCAGTTTTGAGGTCCAATGAGTCAGAGGTGGCTGATTGGTCGTTCGGGCGCTGGTGGGACAGCGCCAGGACGTTATGGCTCCTGCAAATGATTCAGTGGCATTGATGCATTTCAGCTGCGCTGACGATTCAGCTGATGCATGGCCTTTAGGGAAGCTGTTGCCAGGTTGTGAGTCCAATCTGATGGTCGATTGGTCGCCTAGGTGGGACCGGTGCTGAGGGACTCAGCACCGGGCTAGGCCAGCTGAACCCAGGCCTGCACAACCTGGTTGTTGCCGCTGAATTGCGCTGATCGCAGCTTTGCCAGAGTTGGCCTTGATCAGCGAGGCAGCAGCGCAGATGTTCGGGCTTGATCAATCCCTGCTGCTCGAGTGGATCTCCGCCTGGTTGGTGCTGAACTGGGGTGCGCATCTCGCTCTGAGCCGGCAGGAGGGCGGGGAATCCGCCAACGATTCATCCAGACGTCAGTTCCCCGGGCTGAGCGAACAGTTCCGCTACGCCCTTCATGCGCTGGCGATTGGCTGGTTGATCCGGTGGTCGTGGCAGCTGCTTCCGGCGGTTGGATAGAAGGGCATGACCACTGCACCCCTGGATCAACCCGGTTCAGAGAATCGGCGCTGCCGGGCAGATCCCCCTGTTGCACCCACAGGAATGACCATTGGCGCAGGCTTCGGAGCAGAAGGCTTTGCCGTGGCGCATCACCGCCCTGGCAGGCTCGAATTCACAGCGGCAGTCTGCACTGCACTGGCACTTGATCAGATCAGACGTCATGGCGATCACCGGAATTGAGACTTTCTGTCTATGCCGGCCTGACCACCCCCGGAAGCGGTGACAGCCGTCAGGAAAGGTTCGGTTTCAGGATCTTTGCTGCGTGGCTGAGCGGGATCAGAGTGGCCGGGATCAAACGACACCAGTTCAGGCATCAGGTCGGCTGCAGCACCACAGCGATGCAGACCAGCGGGCCAGCATCATGCTGCGGTTGCACAGAGGTGGGCGATCGCACGGCGACAAGCCCGGTGACCTCCTTCAGCACCGCCGGGCAGGTCGTCATGGGCCTGCACCGGCGTGCCTTGGATCAACGCTGCTCAATCCAGCGGCTGAGTTTCATGTGGATTGGAATCCAGATGGCAACGACGATGACGGCGGTGGTGAGGGGTTCCATGGCCTGGCATCGAGGATCAGGAACCGCAAGTGCAGCCGCAGGCACCGGCAGCGTCGTGGCAGGGCTCATTGTTGGGATGACCGCTGGCACAGGCCTCCGAGCAGAAGCTCTGACCGTTTCTGGACACCGCAGACTCACCGCTTGCATCGCAGTTGCAGGTAGGGCAGGCGCACTTCAAAACTGTTGCTGACATCACAGGATCACGTCTTCAATTGTTCTATCAGCCGATGGATACTCAGCAGCTGAAAAAACAATGAGAGTTACAGATTGGCATCAAAAAAAGAGAATGATTATCGGTTTCAGATGTCAACGAAGAGAATGATTATCAGTTTCGCGAACTGTCTTTATGGCCTGCATTCCCAGCCCAATGAATGGTTCTGAGTGATTCAACAATCAGCGCGGATCCAACGGTGATCAACGCACCGGTGGACGACAGCGCCGCCAGCCCACCTTCTGCATGTTCTGCCATGCCTCGATGGCGTTGTGCTGGAGCATGCGTCTCTGGCTCTGCGGCTCAGGGGGATAGGGCCTCACCCAGCGATAGGTGCTGAGGATCACCCACTGCCCATGGGCGGTTGAACGGCCAGTGCTGAATCTCACCAGCAGCTGCTCATCACCATTCACCAGCCAGCCATCCCTGCCGGCATGCAGTGGTGGTTCGTGGCTGATGTGATCCCGCTCAAGCATGGGAAGGAGTTTCGCCGTGATCGTTGCAGACAGGGACAGGAGTTCACAGAACCTCACTGCAGCAGAGAGTCAGCCGCCGTTAGGTGATCAGCTGAGTCAGCAGTGCGGCGGAGGCCAGTCCTCCGAAAAACAGGAACGTGGGCAGCAAGGCCGGCCAGACCATGGGAGGAGTGGGATCTGACATCAGGAAGCCGGGGCTTTGGTTCCGTGAAACTAAAAGGTTCAACCCTCTCAGCAGGTGATCAGCTGAGGCCCCGCAGGTCGTATTTGCATGGATGCCGGGTATCTCCGCGATCAACGTCCCTGCTGCGACAGCCGATGTGGCTGCCGATATCACTGCAGCAGTGGCTGCAACAGTGGCTGCAGAAGTGGAGATCTCCGCACCCTGCACTGGCGGTTGTCCCCCTGGAGGATCCGGGATCGTTCCCCGAGATTGAAAGGGCGTCGGGTGACGCGTTACGCCACGGCACGGATCCCCGCCGTTGGTCGAGAGCCTCCCCTGAGAACGGAGGCTTTTCCTGCCTGGATGACGACCCGACAGGAGAACCAGACTGGGGGAATGGCCCAGCTCTCACCCGCCTGCCGCAACGACCTGGAAGCCATCGCCGTTCCCAGACATTCCAGCTGGGAACCGCTGGGTCTGATGGCCGTGCGCAGCCATGTGCGGCAACAGCTCGCTGCACTTGGGCAGGTGGAAGAGCAGAGGTTCAGAGAAGGCAGCCATGAGGGCGTGAATCTGATCCTGAAACTTGCCGGCCGCAACCCGAGGCGACGGCCGCTGCTGATCGGCGCGCACTACGACGGGCCGCTCAATTCAACCGGAGCCGATGACAACGCCAGTGCGGTCGCAGCCCTGCTGGAGCTGGGCAGGCGCTGGAGCACTGCACCCCCCAGACGCCCTGTGTGGCTGGTGGCCTTTGACCTGGAGGAATGGGGGCTGCTCGGCAGCGCAGCACTGGCTGAACAGCTCAGGACTGAGCAGCAACGACTGAAGCTGATGGTGAGTCTGGAGATGCTCGCCTACACCAGTGACAACCAGAGCTACCCGCACCCCGCCATGGGCCGGGTCTACGGCAACCGCGGCGACTTCATCGCGCTTGTGGCCAATGCCCGCGCCGGCCTGATGCTCAGCCGGCTCACCCTTACCATGGGACAGCACGTGAAAACCAGGGCGCTGCCGGTGCCGCGCGCCGGCATTGATCTGCCCGCCGTGCGCCGCAGCGACCACAGCCCCTTCTGGGATCGGGGGTACAGTGCCCTGATGGTGACGGACACCTCGTTCATGCGAAACCCGCACTACCACCAGATGAGCGACACGATCGACACGCTGGATCTGCCCTTTCTGGCCTCCGTGATCAACGGTCTGGAGGTGGCGCTGGGCACCCTGTGAACAGTTCTGCGGATCTGAACACCCCTGCAAATCAATGGAAGCCATCAGCGGTGCGGCCATGGCGATTCAGGAGGAATTCCTGCAAATAGCAACATCCACAGCGAGATCGCTGCACGGTTGTTGAGACCGAGGGCTCTGATGGATCAGAAAAAAGGCCGCCATCCCGAGGACATCACGCACCACATGATTCGAGCAGCAGTGCTCTTTTTCATCGTGACCGCTGCTGCTGTGACCTACTGGACCGTGCGCGATCTGAAGAAAGGCGTCTCGGTGCCGGCTGTCGAGCCGATGACAGAACAGGCTGTGCCGAAGAACTGATCGCACTGAAAGCCTGCTGCTGAATTCGCTCCATGGGCACCAAGAGGAGATCGGTGAAACGAGCGGTGATCGCCGGAGCGATCAGCGGGCTGATCGTCAGCTTCCTGAGTGATCTCGACCCAGCTGTCGCCATCCTGATCGGCGTTGGCTGCGGGATCGGCGCCGATCGACTCATCGCCGCAAACCGGACTTTGCCCTGACACCCGAAACCTGAAGCAGGGGCTGAGGCGCAGGAGCGTCGTTTCAGGCGAGAGGCCTACGAGCCAGCGCCGTCGAGAACGGCAACAGCGGCAAAGACTCCGCCGATCGCCACGAAAAAAACCAGAGCCAGGAACACAGGACCGAAAAGCAATCCACACTGATGAGTATTAACGCTTAAGTACATTTACTCATGTCTTCAGGGATACCTTCCGGCCTGAGTGCCCCCTGCGCCTTCAGGCGGATCCTGCGCAGCAGGCCGTGAACTGCTCATCCAACAAGCAGCCGCCAGACGCAACGCCCCTCATCAAGTGATCAACGAAGCATCAAACTTGTTCGGCGCCGATCAGACAACTTCACAAGGTCAGATGATCGATTCCTTAACGAAATACTGCCACGAATAACAGCGTGATTAGAGTCGTGAGAACAACAATCACGCTTAAATCTTCAGCGATGGGCCATTCCAGGGGGGCGAAGATCGTCCATCAGGCAACAATGCTTGCACTGGCTCTCAGCACGGCCTGTCTGCTCTCTGAGAAGGCAATGGCCAACCCGACTGGAAGCAGGAACTTTCGAATCGAGGACTCCTCCATTGAATCCATCCATGCTGCGATTCAGCAGGGAACAATCAATTGCGAACAACTCATCGAGAGCTATTTCGATCGGATCAAAAAATATAATTTCAGCCTTACAAGAGGAGCTCCTCTGAATGCATTTGTCGCCCTGAATCCGAATGCAGTCAGACAGGCCAAGGCTCTTGACAGGCGCTTCCAGCGAGGCAATGCACTGACCGGTCCTCTTCATTGCATCCCGATCGCTGCCATGACAACAAGACCACGACCTATGTGGTGGACTTCGCAAACGAATCCAGCGAAATCCTCGAAGCTTTCCAGACCTACTACCAAACCGCTCAGCTATCAGAGGCCACAGATCCAAACCTGATCTTGGATCTCAAGACCAAGCTTGATGTTCAAAACCACTACGACGAAAACGAGATTGACCGCGTGGTGGGAGTGCTGCTGAATCCCAACGCCAAGCAAAGCCAGCTGATCAGTGCACTGGAGCCTGTGGCCCAAAGGCTGATGAACACCTACAAGGAAGCACGGCAGAAGCTGAGGGACGCCGAAAACTACAACGATCCTGACAGCGCCAAGCAAGCCAAGGAGGAACTGGAAGCTCTGACCCTGTTCCGCAGGGATATGGGGACCTACGTGCGCTTCTACACGTTCCTTTCTCAGATCTTTGATTACGGCAACTCCAGCCTTGAGAAGCGTGCACTGTTCTACAAAAGGCTTTTGCCGCTTCTGGAGTTCGAGCGGGAGATTAACACTGTTGATTTGTCCAAGGTCGTTCTGACCCATCACAACTTGCGAAATCTGGGTGAGCGCAACCTTGCTCTAGGTGGATCCAAGACACTGCCACCCTCAAAGCCAGGTGGTGGTTCAGTCAACGAGAAAGAGAAAGCTCGGCTTGCGGAAATCATTTCGAAGCTCAATGACCTGTTTACAGGTGATCTGACTGATGACGACAAGCTCACCTATGTCGGCACTGTCATCAAAAACAAGCTGCTTGAGGACAAAGCTCTTCAAAGCCAAGCTGCGAGCAACACTAAGGAGCAGTTCAGCAGCTCTCCTGATCTAATGCCCAAGCAACTGGATGCTGTCATCAAAAGTCTGGATGTCCATCAATCGATGAGCTCTCAGGTGGTGAATGACGTCAGCCTGCAGAAACGCATGCTGGAACTCTTACTTGGAAACTTAAATCTCTACGAAGACCTCAAAGCCCGGGCGGGAAAAGCCAATTGAAGTGATTAATTAAGCGCTTCAATCCTCCGCCTGAATCTCCCGCACCACCTCATCGATCTGATCACTCACATCAATCTCATCTTTCTGCCCAGCTAGCTCCGCAAACTATCTTCCGCGCGGAAGCTACCACTCTGCGCTGAACCGGCTGCCCCACTGGAGCACGTGTTGAAGAGATTCAGGTTGTTTTCAATGCTTCAATCAGCAAACCCCCGACAGTTGCCCATTCTCCATTCCATTGCCATCAATGGAACGTGGGAAGCGCTCTTGGTGGGGCGCCCACGTCATGAGGACGGAGGCGGCCCTGCCGCCCCCCTCTTGATGCCATCAATTTTGTGAGATCCGGCCTCAGGCGGCCTTGCTCTGCTCCGTCTCTTCGGATTCGGCTTCAGAACGCAGGAAACGCTTGCGCTGAGCAGACTCGTAGCCACTCAGTTCAACCTGTTTCTTCTCGATCGGTTCACGCTTGGGCTTGTCCAACCCCATCAAAAGGGGGTGCAGTCCTCTTCGGCTCATTGGTCTTGTCCGTTTATTTGGATTCCGCGTCCTGGTCGGCTTGACCATCCACGTGCGGAAATCATGCCGCCTTTAAATCAGCAATGCGGTGTGATCGGAGACAAATGAAACAGAATGACGATCATTTTTGAGCAATGGATCTCAAGCAGCTGAGCCGATTGAGCTGAAAGATTGACCCGCAGGGCAGGATCATCAGCTGTTCCTGCATCAACTCCATAACTCTGATCATCAGCCGGGTCGCCGGTTGTCGGTGATGGTCGCAGCCAGACTGATCAGATCTGCAGCGCCTCCATGCTTCCTCTGCTGACAGCCAGCCTGATCGCCATGGCCGTGCCGGCTGCCGATGCTGCCTGCCCGCAGGGCGTGATCGATCAGCTCGATGGTCTTTACCGCTGGCAGGTGCAGCGAATGGATGCCGATGAAGACCCGGTGAAGGCACTTTCCAGCCAGCGCCAGCGCTTCACACCATCACTGTTCGAACTGTTGCTGCAAGCCAGACAACTCACACCCGTGCGCGACGGTCGCTACCTGGATTTCGACGTGTTCAGCAACACCCAGGTGGCGACCTACGGAGCCAGAGTGACAGGTTGCACGGCGGAGAAAGCCAACAGCATCAAGGCTGAAGTGGCAGTGGATGTCGGCCTCAGGGGCCGATCCAGCGGCACCCCGCAACGCCTGCTTTACGAGCTCAACAACAACAGCGAAGGCAGCTGGCGCATCAACAACATCACCTATCTCGATGGAGAGGTCTTTGAGCTGCGGCCGTTTCTGCAGAAGCTGATCCAACCCACCGCCTGAGGTGAAGAGGCCTGCGCCTCAGTCACCATCGCGCTGGATCTCCACGATTGCCCAAATTAGTATTAATTTTTAAATAAGCCTTTACGCGCTCTCCACGGCCAGTAAAATGCTGCTAAGTCTCTTTTCATGAATTTTAAATAGTCATTCGTAAGACGTATAGATCCATTGTTAGCAATAGAAACCAACTCATCAAACGATGAACAACATGAAACTTCACGACGAAGTTCGGGTGTAGCCTCAATCTTTGAAATGAATTGAGTGAGCTGCTCAAACTGTTGTTCGTCAAAATCTTGCACGACCAATTCATTAAGCTTGTAGCATTTTACACTATACGATATTCGCGCTCTGAAAATTTCATGAGACGTGGCTGATAATAAGACTATAAAGAAGTTTGAATTCGTTCAGGAGCAAATAAATACAAGTTAGCTGGAGTTCACTTCACCCAATTCTCCAGAATCAAAGTATCCATACATCATCTTTGCTAAAGCTTGGGAGCAGCGCGGCAAGCCCTTCGGCGCTCGCCTGAAAACAGGCGATTTTCGCAAAATTTAAGCACTTGAATGGGTGCCAGACCTTTAGGGCCCGTCGCACCTGCAGAGATATGGTGAGCTACTGCTTATTCGCCATTCCATCGAAAGCATCGTACAAATCACAATCGAGCTGCACCAACGAAATAACAACGGTTTTGTGCTCAGGCTTTGGATTCGAAAAAATTGCCATGACATCTGGTGACAGAAGATGACAGGACTTAGAGCCAAACTCAGAGGCCGATCCAGCAGTACTCCACAGAGCTTGCTCTACAAGCTCAACAACACCGGCAAATGCAGCGGTACATCCACAACATCACCTATCTCAATGGAAAAGTTTTTGAACTGAGGCCGTTTTTGCAGAAGCTGAGCGATCTCCGATGAGTGATTTATGAAGAGACCGTCGCCTCAGTCACCATCACGCTGGATCTCCACGGCGGTGGGGAAGGGAATCACGATCTCGGCAGCAGCCAGTTCATGCAGCAGAGCGCGGTTGATCTCATCGATTGAATCCTTGAACTGCGTGTAGGTCAGCCCCTCGGAAAACAGATGGCACTTGAAGTTGTAGCTGAACTCAGCGATCTCCAGCAGCCGGCAGGCCTTGACTTCAAATCCCGCTGTGCGCTCGATGATCCCGCGCAGAATCACGGGAATCTGAGTGAGCTGTTGATCGGTGGTGTCGTAGGAGACGCCGAGCACGAAATGGCAGAGATCAACCCGCTGAATCAGTTCATTGAACGCCAGCGTGAGTGACTCCTGCAGCTCGATGTAATCGCGCCAGTTCGCCACATCAATCAGCCCGATGCAGCGCAGCCTCTGCGGTGCATCGGGCTCCAGCTCAACGGTGAGGCAGGGATTGATCAGGTCAGGCCGGCTCTCGGCATAGCGCCGCGCCAGGGTGAGCAGATCATTGATCTGATCGGGGTTGAACGGGCCGTCATCATCGAGCTCAAGGTTCAGCTCCAGGCCCTGCATCTGCGCTGATCCCGGGGCTGGTTGATTGCGCGAGAGATTGTTGATGATGCAGTCTTCAGCGACGGCATTGGGGATCGTGACCTTGCCGGTGACCGTTTCGATCTCAACCGAACGCAGACCGATCTTGGTGAGAAAACCCTGCTTGTCGCCGATCTCGCAGAATTCACCCACCCGCAGAGGTCGGTCGGTCTGCAGGGACAGGCCGGCGAAGAGATTGCTCAGCAACTTGGACGCGCCAAGACCGATCGCCAGGCCAGGCACGGTGGACAGCGCCAGCACCAGCGAGGGAGACAGACCGAGCTGCAGCAGCAGCTTGTAGATCACGGCAATGGCGATCACCCCCGAGAGAATGCGGCAGGTGGGCATCACCCGGTTGCTCGTTCTCTGCAACCGCCACACGTCATGGCCCCCTGCCATGCGAACCAGCAGTTCCGAGGTGGAGCGACCCAGCGCTTCCATAAACAGAAACACCAGCAGAACCACAAGGCTGAAAAAACCGACCTCAAACATCACAGTCAGCACCACCAGGGGCATGCCGGTGAAGTTGAGGTAGTCGTCAACGAACAGCTCCACCAGCTTGGTGGCGATCACCATCGGGAGCACCAGCACAACCCGCTTCCAGGCCAGTGAATCGAGCGTCCAGATCCGCTCCGGATCGCGCGAGCTTGAGCGAAATGAACGGATCAGCTTGCGGATCAGCAACGCAAACAGCAACAGCAGCATGCCGATCGCAATGATCGACAGCACCAGCCGGAACAGCGTCTGCCCGAACAGCACCTCAGCTTCAATCGCGCTGCGGAAGCCAGCCGGAAGATTCAGATACCACTTGGGCGGAAACAGGCGCCCGGGCGTGTGGACGAAATCCTGATAAAACGCGCCGGTGATGAAGGTCTGGCCGTCCAGGTCGGCAACCTGCGGGCTGATCTGGGCATACATGCCCGACACGGCCGCCACCGTGTCGGCGGAGAAATAGAAGTCGCTGTTGACCGGATCATCCTTCTGCTGACTGCTGAGCACGATCGAAGACCCGGGCAGCGTCCATGACTGGGTGTCCTTGGAGCGGTCGTCATTCAGCGACTTCATGGCGCCGGCGTCGGGAATGGTGATGATCTGCCGGCTGCTGCTGAAGATGAAATCGAGAACATGCTTCAGCTGAATCGCCGCTTCGTCCTTGAGATAGGAGCGCACGCCCAGAGGGAATGACGAGCCGTCGAGCGATGCCACCGCCGCATCGAACAACCCCTGCACCTCCTCCATTTCGGCGCGGGCCTGGCGGTTCCAGAACAGACCCCGGTCGTTCAGATGGGAGGCCTCCACATCCTCGATCAACTGGCCGACATCGGCCATCACCGCATAGAAATTGAGCAGGGTCTCCCGCGGTGAATCACCCACCACCTGCCCCAGCGGTGTGTGACGCCAGAGATCAGCGCGTTTCACCAGGTCCGGATAAAACGGTTGATCCTCCAGGGGAATCACAGGAAGCGCACTCGCATAACGAGTATCGAGCGGTTGATATCCCTGAGGCTGCGGACCGGCGATCAAGGGCAAACCTGAGACCAGAAAGACGCAGACAAGACCGATCAGAAAAGCGACAATCCGCCTGCCCTGTCTCACTCCGTGAATCTGCAAAACACTTTGCCGATCCTAAGCTGACTTCCAGGCAGTGACGTTCACCCTGCAACAGAATCAGTCATCAGGCAAAGCTCTGAAATCAGAACACTGGCAATCGACAATCCAAGCAGCTCGATGAGCCTGAAAATTCAAAATCATCCTTGATTGTCGAGATTCAGATCAGTCAGATTGCTTCACTCAACAACACCTTCGAGAGTCAATCAAGGATCCTTCATCCACTTGTTTTGGCCAACGGCCCCGTGCTGAAGGCATCAGAATGAGCAACGACGTGGCCTCCAGCGGATGCAGCGATCCCTGTTTCTGATGCTGGGTCTGTGCAGCCTGGCCATAACCGGTGCTGCTGCAGCAGCACCGGTCAGCCGCGATGACCCGGAATCCTCCGACCCCGGCCGCAGAAGCATCTCCACCGCCACCGGCTCTGCGGTGGTCGTCACCGCCAATCCCCTGGCTAGTGCCGCGGCCCTGGATGTTCTCGCCGAAGGCGGCACGGCAGCCGATGCCCTGGTCAGCGCGCAGGCCGTTCTGGCGGTAGTGGAACCGCAGAGTTCCGGGCTCGGTGGCGGCGGTTTCCTCCTCTACTGGGATGCACAGCAACAATCCCTGGAGGTGCTTGATGGCCGCGAAGTCGCGCCAAGCAGCAGCCGACCTGACGATCTGCTGAGCCCGTCAGGAGAAGCGTTGCCCTGGAACGAGGCCACAACCCGGCTCGATGCGATCGGCATTCCTGGAACTGTGGCCTTGCTATGGGATGCCCATCAGCAATACGGTCGCCTGCCCTGGAAAAGCACCCTGCTACCGGCAATCCGGCTGGCGAGGGATGGCTTCCTACCCAGTCCGCGCTTACTGCGCTCCCTGCAGTTGGCCAAACGCTTTGGTGTCACTCACAGCGATGCTTTCCAAGAGCTCTATCTGCCAGGAGGCCAACCGCCGCAGGCCGACCAGCCCTTCCGCAACCCTGCCCTGGCAAGCACGCTTGAGAGCCTGGCACGCGATGGCGGGCCTGGCTTTTACCGAGGAACGCTTGCGCAACAGATTCTGCTGGAGATGAGCTCACTGCAGGCCAGCGAACCCGAATTCCAGGGCTGGAGTGCATCAGATCTGGACAGCTATGCCGTGGTGCGCCGGCAACCGCTCTGCAGCACACAGCTCAAACTCCAGATCTGCACGATGCCGCCGCCGAGCAGCGGCGGACTGGGACTGCTGCAGACCCTGGCACTACTCATGCAGACCACTGATTTATCGATCTCAAGCGCTGATGATCCTGAAACTTGGCGACAACTAGCCAGAGCCCAAGCCTGGGCCGATGCCGACCGCCTCTACTGGGTGCACGATCCGCTTGATGGAGCCGTCCCCGCCACGGCCCTACTGAATCAGGCCTACATTCAGGCCAGAGCCAAAGACATGCAGTTCGCAGCCGGAAAAGCCCCCTCTCCTGGGCTGCCGGCGGGGATCAATCGTTATCCCTTCGGTCTGCCTGAGCGGGGACGTGAACAAGGCACAACCCAAATCACGATCGTGGATGTAGTTGGCAATATCGCAAGCTACACCTCCTCGGTGGAGACGATTTTCGGGAGTCGGCACCTAGTGGCCGGAATGGTGATGAACAATCAGCTCACCGACTTTGCCTTTCAGCCCTCTAGGCAGGGTCAACCGGTGGCGAACCGTCGCCGGCCGGGGCGCCGGCCGATGTCGTCGATGGCGCCCACGCTGGTGTTCCGGAACGGACGACCGGTGCTGGCGCTCGGCAGCCCAGGCGGCCGAAGCATCCCACACCTACTCAGCAGGGTGCTGCTCGCCTCCTTGATCTGGAATGAGCCTCCAGAGCGGGCCGTTGCCCTGCCCCATCTCTCCAGCCGCGGCCGCACGCTGGTGATGGAGAAGGATCCACCCCTTCCCTGGCCCCTGCAGCAAGAGCAGCTCAACAACAGCAATCAACCCGCCCGTCTACAGGGCATTGGTAGTGGCACCGCCCTGGTGCAATGGATCAACGGCCGCTGGCATGGTGCGGCCGATCCTCGCCGGGAAGGAACGGCCCTGGCGCTTCCCTAAGTAGGTGGCAGTCATTTCCGCTCCGTAGCCGCCATCATCTGAATTCCAAGCTTTCAGTCCTGATGGCATCAGCCACCGGTTATACACCGCCCATGCTGCTGATCCATCCCATTGGAGTGGGACTCTCCTCACGCTTCTGGGACCGGTTCATTCAGAGCTGGCACCACGACGATCCTGATGCCGAGCTCATCGCACCTGATTTATTCGGCTGCGGCCAAGCGGATTGCAGCAGCGAGCCACTCACCCCCAGCGATTGGGCACGACCGCTGATCAGGCTGCTAAGCGAACGCAACAGCAGGCCGGTGTTGCTGGTCACTCAGGGCTCCTCCCTACCGATCGCTCTGGCGCTGCTGGAGAGGGCTCCTGAGCTGGTCTGCGGTCTGGTGGCCATAAGCCCGCCCGGATGGCGGGTGCTTTCGGAGGCGACGTCGATCACAAAAGCCAGGCGGCTTTGGCGATGGCTGTTCAAGGGCCCCATCGGAAATCTCTTCTATCGATATGCCCGTCGCCGGGCATTTCTGCGCTCATTTTCCGAGAAAAACCTGTTCTCGCAGGCGGAGGCCGTTGATGAGGAATGGCTGCAGACCCTTAAGGAGGGGTCGCGAGACATGAACACACGCTGGGCGGTGTACTCCTTTCTGGCCGGCTTTTGGCGGCGAGACTGGCAACCGCAGCTGAGCGCTCTAACACTGCCGTTTCTGGTGGTGTTTGGAAGTTCAGCCACGGGGATCGGCCGTTCGCGCAGTTGGGATGATTTCCACGAACGTCTCGAGACCTACAGGCGCAAACTGCCACAGGCAATCATCGAAACGATTCCCGGCAGAAACGTGCTGCCCTACGAATCCACGGAAGCTTGCGTAGGCAGCATCAGCAGCTGGATGTCTGCCCATATCAACGATCTCAACCCTGAGGAGGACTAAAAGCAGCCGCTCAACACCAGCTTCGTCACTCGCAGACAACTTGGACCGTTGCAGTGACCACTGGGGTATCGCATGTCACGTCCCGCTGGCCTCGTCAATAAGATTGAACTCTTCTTGGCGTCCAGGCTCTGATGACAGCAGCTGACCCGCTCAAACCTCTCCCTGGACGCAGTGGTTTTCTGATCGGCCTCAGGGAATCGCTGGACTATCTGAGAAATCCCGATCAGTTCATCGCCGCTCGCAGTGCTCAATACGGACCGGTATTTGGCACCACGCTGTTTTTCCAACCCACTGCCGTAGTCGGAGGAATTGGCGCAATTGAAGAATTTCTCAGAAAAGAACGAAGCATCTCGGAAAGTTCCCTGCCCGAAACCTTTACAGCACTGCACACCCCCTACGGAGCACTCAATCAACAAGGCGCTAGACATCGATCCACCCGAGCCGGTTATGCCCCGCTGTTCAACAAAAGCGCATTTGAAGGCTTCCTCCCAACTTTGAATCGGCGAATCACAGCCTTTGTGGATCAGGTGGTGGATCAAGGCACCACGAGAATCGCTTTCGACTGCAAAAGGGTCTGCCTTGATCTGTTCGCCGAGTGCTTCGCGGGAGAAGCGCTGACTGATCGAGAGGCGGAGGCGTTCATCACCTACAACGATGCTCTTCTCAGTCTGAGCAAACTGCTGCCGTCATATCGACGCGGTGAAGCGGCCCTGACCGAACTACAAATTGCGATGACGCAACGGCTTGTCCGCTTTCGACGTGGAGAACTCCACGGCAATGCACTCGAGGTGTTCAGTACAAATCACGATGAAAATGGAGAACCCTGGAGTGACGAACGGATCGCCACGGCCACCGTGCTGCTGATCTGGGGGGCCTACATCGAGGTGGCAGCACTGATGAGCAAGAGCCTCATACTCTGCTCTGACAAAGCGTCAGTCAGGGAGAGAATTCTGGAGGAAGCCAGCCGTCAACAACTAGGAGATCGTGATCGACATGGAACAGTTGAGGACTGGACCCTTCCCTACGTCCAAGGCGTACTGCGTGAATCACTGAGGTTGATGCCGCCTGCCGGTGGTGGGTTCAGGCGCACATCCATTGACCTTGCAATCGCAGGTTTCCGTATCCCCTCTGGAACGGTTGTGACCGCCGATCCACGGATCGGCAACAGGATGGCCTCAATGTTTCCTGATCCGGAACGCTTCGCGCCCGAGCGCTGGACAATCCCTAATGGGGCCGCAACAAGCCGCTGTCCTGTTGCGGGATCAGCCCGCCGACTGCCCAACGGAGCCTGGTTTCCCGGTGGCATTGGCAGCCATGGTTGCCCAGGCATCCCTCTAGCAGAACTATGTGTACGCCTTTTCTTAGTTCGCTGGATGCAGTCCATTCGAGCTTGGAACCAACCCCCTGAAGCAGCAAATGCTGTGCCGTATTCACTGATGCCGATCCGGATCCCCACCGACGATTACTGCCTGATAGTCGATCCGGTCGCACCATCGCCTTAAATCAGAGTTCGCTCATCTCACCGGAGGCTTGGGTGGGGAACTGATCTCCGATTCCAACCAAGGCAGCCTGATACCCAGAGCATTGAGCGGATTCATGATCAGCTTGTTGATCTCCTTGCCAATCAGGACCTGCGGTTCATCGGCCCGGATCGGAAGCACGGGATGCTGACGGCTGCGCGGCACACCATCGCCGCGCACGATGCCTCGCCGCAGCAGCGAGTTGCCCGCCTCCAGGCCGCACACGTAGGCGCGTTCCTGGCATAACCCCTTGGCGCCATGTTCCCTCGCGCCCATCCGAACCCAGTCGCCAGCACAGACCACCGGCGCCAGGGACGTTTCCAGCGGCGGGCGCTTGCTGAAGCTCCCCGGCGAGAACAGCGACACCGATCCCGGATAACGGCGCACCTCCTGATCCACCACCCGGGCCTCAGCAAAGGCTGGTTGAGCCATCGGCAGCAGATCCTGCATCAGGCAGTTGACGATGCCCTGATCGCTGAGCTCGGCGATCGCCGTGGCGTTGTAGAAATCGCTGGCCACCACCGAACCCTGCACAGGCTGCCCACCCCAGAGCTCCGCCTCGGACTCCTTCTGCAGCTGATCGAGCATGAAGAAGGTGGCGCCGGACCCCTGCAGGGCACTGAAGCGCGAGAACACATTGGCGGGATCGGCAACCGCCACGTAGCGATCAAGCCATAACCGCACCGACACCACATCAATCGTTCCAAGCGTGCCGGCCTGCACCAGCTCCGGTGCCAGCACGCCGCACTCGCGCGACTGCGCCATCAGAGCCGCCATGCCCTTCGCACCCACCGCAAGTACCACCGCATCCACGTCATCAAGCACGGCACTGCCGCCCGTTATCACGTTGCGGGTCTCCAGCGAGCGGATGCTGCTTCCGTCGACTGACACATTCAGCCTGGTGGCCAGGGTGCCGCCCAGCACTGTGAGCTGATGGCGCTCGCGCAGGCGCTCACTGAGCGGTGCGATCAGCTGTTCAGCGATGCTCCTGCTGCGGATCCAGCGCACATCGAAGGAATCCTGATGGGCCAGGGCGTAGTAGTAGAGCAGTTCCATGGTCACCGCCGCCGAGAGCTCCTCCGGCGGCTTGAACAGTCCCACCAGCAGGGTGGGCCGCAGGAAGTCGTCGATCATGCGGTCACTGATCCGCAGCTGTTTGAACAGCGTCAGCGCATTGATGGCGTCGTAGTTCCGGTACACCGCATCACTGCGGTTGAGATCGAGCATGGCGTAGAGCAACCCGGCGATGCTGAGCCGATCCGGCACCGGCAGACGCCTGAAGTTCTTCACCGTGGCCAGCACCTGACCCACCGGACTGGGAAGCTGCGGCGCATCGCCGAACACCGGCGCTGTGGCCTCCAGCCCATCCGGCGACCAGAAGGCACTGGTGGTGAAGTCGGTGTAGATCGAACCCACACCGAGCTCGTCGGTGAGCGCATTGATGTTGGGGTAGTCCTTCCAGAAGCCTCGGGTGCCGGCTTCAAACGGTTTGCCGCTCTCGGTGGTGATCGGCTCACTGCCGCCGGGATCGGCCATGCCGTCGATCAGGGTGACGCGCACCCCGGCTTCGCAGAGGGCCTTGGCCGCACCCCAGCCTCCCCAGCCGGCGCCCACCACCACCACATGCGATTGCTGCTGCTTCGCTGAAGAACCCGTCTCTACCATGGCGCTGCTGTGCGTGGACACAAGCTAGGGAGATCGGCCGGGTGTTCAGGCAGGCCATCAGCGGCAGGTGCTGCTGGCGATCAACTGCTCCGACAGCCGCCACAGCTCCTCGGCCTTGGTCAGATCGGCGCCCTCGGCACTGGTGTCGGTCGACTCCAGCCGATGTCCACCGAAGCTCACAACCTTGTTGGTGTAGTAGCTGAAGCCCGGTGGTATCTGCGGATCAGTCACCAGCTGCGCCAGCAGCCGGCCGGCATTCGCGGGGGATTCGGTGATCCGCAGCAGATCGCGGGCCACAAAGGCGAACGCTCCCATGCCCAGCGGATTGCTGCGCTTGTTGTACCGGAAGAAACCGCCGTTGTTGCGGGTGATCACCAGGCCGGGGCTCCAGGCGATCACGGGCATCGCCGCGGCCAGCTGCCGGTCGAGCTCACGCGCCATCAGCACGTTGCAGAGCTTGCTGTCCTTGTAGGCCTTGTTGCCATCGAAACGATCACTGCCATTGACCATCGCGAAACCGGCTCCGGCCCGCAGACCCGCGAGATCGCCCAGGTCGGCGGGCTTGCCCACCTTGCCGGCACCGCTGACGGGGTTGTGCACCTCGGAGGCGGTGATCACCAGCCGCGGGCGGGCTGATTTCAGTAGCTGCGGCAGCAGCAGGGACGCCATCAGCTGGTGGGCCAGCTGGTTCACCGCAAAGGTGAGCTCGATGCCCTGCGCCGAGAACTGAGCGGCTGATGCACCGGCGTACTGCAGACCGGCATTAAGCACCAGCGCATCCAGAACCGTGCCGCTGTCCAGCAGCTGGCTGCACACCTCGGCGACCGCAGCGAGATCGGCCAGGTCACAGATCAGGGCGCGAGCGGTTCCGGAGAGCTGGCTGAGGGTCTGATCAGCCGTGGCCTGACTGCGGCAGAGAAGCAGGAGCTGATGGCCCTGGGCGCTGAGAACCTTCGCCGCCTCAAAGCCAACGCCGGAGCTGGCGCCGGTGAGCAGCACGCAACTGGATGCAGGATCAGCCATGGAGCTTGAACACGTAGAGCTCGGCGTCACGATCGCTCACCACATAGACCCTGCCACGTTCCGGATCCACGGCAATGCCCTCGGCCTTGCGCACCCGCCTTGGTGAGCCGCCGTCGTTGAGCAGCAGATCGATGCGCTGCAGCACCTGATCACGCTCCCAGTCGTAATGGAACAGGCACTGACCCTTGTCGCTGGCGATCCAGAGGGTGTCGCGGCGACTGTCGTAACTGAGCCCTGAAAAGTCCAGCCGACGCGGACCGACCTGCGGATGGGAAAAGCCGTTGATCGAGGTGAGCAATCGCGACGACAGGATCGTTGTGCAGTCGGCATCGAGTTCGATCAGCAGCCCCGGACGTCCTTCCTTGACCACATAGACATGCCGGTTGCTGCTGTTGACCGTGATCCCCTCCAGACCCTTGTTGTCCGGCTTGGGCGGGAAGTGCATCGCAACGCTGGCGTAGTTGACCATGCCGGCCAGTGGTCGATGCCACAGTTCCCGGCGACTGGCGAGATCAACGCTGATCACCGTGTTGGTCTCTTCCTGCACCGCCAGCAGCCGCTGACCGTCAACGCTGAGGGCCAGTCCCTCCATGTCCGTGACGCTCATGAAGAACGACTCCTCGATCGACACCTTTCCCTTCAGGCTCAGACGGAAGACCGCCTTGGTGTCGTCGCTGACCGTGTAAAGCGCCGTGCCGTCGGCATTGAGGCTGAGTCCCGAGGGTTCATTCAGGCCAAGGCCGGGATCAGCGATGCAGTGCCTCCTGATCAGCTCGAGGCGGAGTGGCTCCATCAGCACCCGGTTGCACTACAGAGCCGATTGTGCAGGGAGAACCCGTCGGCGTCATGCAGCCATCCGCCGGCTTTGGCAACGCAATGTGAACGCTAATGAGAATCACTTGCTCCAAGCAGAAGTCCCATGCTTTGTTGAGAGTGAATCTCAGATGCAAAGCCAATGCTTCGGCTGTTCGGCGATCGTCAATCCCTGCTTGAGGCGCTGATGCAGGACTGGGCTGAGGCCCAGCTGCAGCTGCCGAGCACTAGCGATATCCCCCATCGCCTGCGGATCCAGCGCAGACCGGAGCGCTCCTCCAACAACTGAGCGCACCCGAAGAATTCCCGAAGTTGCTCAATTCCTTCTCCAGCCTCTCTAAGGTCTGATCATCAGGAATTCGTTCTTCAGGAGGAATTGCGCGATGTCTGATGGCAAGCACAAGTTCGAGGAGTATGAGCTCCCTTACGGCACCAACGAAAAGCACGCATCCGATGAGTTCGATCCGAAAAAGGATGCGGGTGTGAACAACCCCGACAGTCGCCACCGCGACAAGGTGCTCGACGAGATCTGCGACACCCACCCCGGCTCACCGATGTGCAAGGTCTTCGACGAGTGAAGTCCTGAGCGTCAACTGAACATGCTGCTCAACCCCCACCGGCGCGTGGGGGTTTTTGATGCGCGGAACTCCTGCGGCCGTCCTCAGCTGTCGCGATCGAAAGCCTTGGCACGCACCTGACGGAAGTTGGGAGCGGCATTGGCCGTGGAGCGGCTGATCGCCAGCATCAGAGCGCCGATCAGCGCCAGATTCATCAGAAAGGGGATCGTCTCAAACGGGAAGGCGTGGAAGATCAGGGTGGTGGGAACCAGGAAGACGAGCAGCAGCGACGCCCCCAGAATCGTGTCACCGCCGAACACCAGCAGAACCGAGCCCACGATCAGCACCAGGATCGCTGCGAGCAGAAGCAGATTCGCCAACGGTTCAGGGATTCCCTTGGAGGCGATGCGCGCGGCGTTGCCTGCGAAATCGATGATCTTGCCGGGGGCCGCATTCACGAACACGGCAGCGAGAAAAACACGGCCCAGGAAGTCAACAATCCTGTTGGGCGTGATGGGGGTACTCATAACGATCAAGCGGTGTCAGGCGCCGTTTTGGTAGTGGTTGGAACAATAGTGACCAATTCCGGTGCGGCCATGCGAGCTCCTGTTCTGTCGCTGATCAGTTGTGCCGGCCTGCTGCTGCCGGGCCCAGCGGCGCTGGCACACGGGAATCACGCGGCGCAGACCGTGACACCCGCCCGCGAACAGCGCGCAGCTCCGCCGGACGCACCGTCGATCACCAGCAGAGTGAGCGTGGAATCGCTGGGCAGCCTGGATCTCTCCAGGGAATTCACGGCACTGCAAGGTCGGGTGTTGCGCAGCCGACGCATCACGATCGCCCCCGGGGGATCGGTGGCCTGGCATCAGCATCAGCAACGCCCAGGTGTGGCCTATCTGATCAGCGGATCCCTGATCGAGATCCGCGATGACGGATCGGGACCACGCTTGATCCAGCGCAGTGCCGGAGATGCGGTCTTCGAATCCACCGGTGTGCTCCATGGCTGGAGAAACGACTCCGGCCGACCGGCCACGGCGGTGGTGATCGACCTGGTGCCGCAGACTCAGCCCTGACGGTTGCAGTCCTGACAGCCTCAGGCCGGATTCATAGGCTGAGCGCAGGCGGATCGGTGTGCATGAGCGACTACCAGGGACATGCCACCGGCTATCAAACGGCCAAGCGCCAGCCCTGGCGCACCTATCTCGAACAGCCTTCAGCGTTGGCGCTGCTGGGGGATCTCAGCGGCAGCTCGGTGCTGGATCTGGGCTGCGGCGAGGGGCACTACACGCGCCTGCTCAGGCAGCTCGGCGCCGATCAGGTGCTGGGGGTCGACCTCTCCTCCGACATGGTTGAGCTGGCCCGGGCCCAGGAGAAGAGCCATCCGCTCGGCATCGACTACCGGGTCTGCGACGCCGCTGAGCTGAAGCTGCAGACCACGTTTGACCTGGTGTTCGCCGGCTACCTGTTCAACCATGCCCGCAACCGCGAAGAGCTGCGGGCCCAGTTCAGCTCCGTCTGCGACCTGCTGCGACCTGGAGGCCGGCTGGTGGCACTCAACAACAACCCCGACGACCCTCCCTCGAACTTCGAGGCCGGCCGCCCCTACGGCTACAGCAAGAGCATCGATGGCCCTCTGGTGGAGGGTGCTGCAATCCACTACCGTTTCGAGCTTGAAGACGGCGGCGTGTTCGAGCTCACCGATTTCTACATCAGCCGCGAGGTGATGCAGACCCTGATGGAAGACTGCGGTCTGCGACAGGTGCGCTGGCCCCAGCCGGTGCTGGCTGAGGAAGGGGTGGAGGCCAGGGGGGCCGACTACTGGACGGCGATCATGGCCACACCGCCGTTCTGCCTGATCGAAGCCACCCGGGCCTGATGCCCCTTCCGCATCAGCGCATCATTTGATCCATTCGGTGGTGGGCAGACCCTCCACCGAAGCCACCATCACCCACACCACGGTGGGTTTGTCGCTCTTGTTTTCCACGAAATGGGGTTCAGAGGAACCCTCGATGAAACTTTCACCAGACTTGAACACGCTGCTCACCTCGCTGCCGTCCGGCTGAACACGGGTGTTGAGCAGATCGCCGGAGTCAACACCCTGCACGTGCACCAGCATCGGAGCGGGATGGGTGTGCAGGGGGACCCTGCCGCCCACGGGAATCTCCACCCGATACAGCCGCAGCTCCGGATTGCCCTCCGGATAACGCAAGGGCGTTCCGTTGAGCGTCTGCGTGCCGCTGAACACCTCCTTCACCGTCACCTCGGTGGACGCCGAGTCCGCACTGGCGGCTGCGGACTCCTCAGACTCACTGCCGCGGTTCGTGCACCCCGCGACGGCTGCCATCAGAACGGATGCCGCAACCAGAGCAGGGAGAACGGTTTTGCGCATGGATCAAGACTCGGATCAGACAGCTTCGACAGTGTGACCCGAAACAGATCCACAGAGCCCGTTGCCGCGAGGATCAGAGCCTTTTCAGTGAAGCGATGGCCGGATTCGATTCCTCAACGCCGTTCATGCTGCTGGCCCGCATCCATGTGAAGCCGGGCTGCGTGGACGCCTATCTCCAGCTCGCCGCAGCCACCGACGCGGCGGTGCAGGCCAGCGAGCCCGGGATGCTGCATCACACCTTCGACCAGGACCCTGATGACCCCCAGGCCTTCGTCTGGTCGGAGGTCTACGCCAACGATGCGGCCTTCTCCGCCCATGTGAGCAACCCGCCGGTGCAGGAGTACCTGCAGAAACATGCCGAACTGGGTGATGGCTTCAGTGTGGAGGTCTACGGCACCGTCGGCGCCGAGTGCCGCGCCCTGATGGAGTCGTTCGGGCTGCCGCTGAAGATCTACGAAAGCCGTCTGGGCTACAGCCGCGTCTGATCAGCTGAACCTGGCGACAACCAGAAAATGCGGCTCCTTTAAGGGGTAATCACAGCGGAGAACTGCGATCTCATTCATTCCTATTGAAACTTCACAGAGCAACATCTCCGCCGTGAATTTCCATTGCCGGACGCTGTCAATCTCTTCATCACGCATACCTTGTTGAGGAAATGCATCAGGCGATGAAAACCGCTCTCATCCCTGAATTCGAACAGGAACGCCTCAAGGCCCTGAGTGAATACAGGATTCTTGGCACTCGGCCTGAGCAGTCCTACGACGACATCACCCACATGGCCTCACTGGTGTGCGAGACACCGATCGCTCTGCTGAGCCTGGTGGACAGCGACCGACAGTGGTTCAAATCCAAGGTGGGAATCGAGGCCGAGGAGACCCCGAGAGACTGGTCGTTCTGCGCCCATGCCATCCACACCGACCAGCCCCTGATCGTGACCGACGCGCTGGAGGACGAGCGTTTCGTCGACAACCCCCTGGTCTGCGGTGATCCCAAGATCAGGTTCTATGCCGGCTTCCCGCTCAACAACGAAGCGGAACACCGGATCGGCACCCTGTGTGTGATCGACCGCAAGCCCAACCGGCTTGCTGACACCCAGCTTCAGATCATGCAGGCCCTCTCCCGTCAGGTGGTGGCGTTCCTGGATCTGAGAAAACGCTCGATCAATCTGCTCGAGTCGTTCTGCTCCGAGAGCAAGCCTTCAGGAATCATCTCAACCTGCAGCTACTGCCGCAAAGCCAAGGATGAGCGTGGTGACTGGGTGCATCTCGATCAGTACCTGGCCAAACGCAGCACCCTGAACTTCTCCCACGGCATCTGCGACAGCTGCATCGAAGAGCACTTCCCGGAAGTGCTGGAGGCCTGGCAGGCGGAGAGCAGGAAGTCGGGCGACAACAGCCATACATCGGCGCAGGTGATCAGCGATGGGCTCTGATCAGCCCAGCTGACGGCCTTTCCAGGTCCAGCCGCGGCCGGTGAGTGTGCGCCACACCGACACCGGACCGATCGCCCCGAGCAGCAGGCCGCCTGCGCCCATCAGCCACCAGTTGGTGAGCGGCACATCAAAGCGCCGTTGTTGCCAGAACCGCAGGGCCAGCTGCTGCCCGATCCCCAGCAGCGACAGCCCGAGCAACAACAGCCACCAGAACGACAGCTGTGGCAGCACCCGCAGCAGCACAACTGCCGAGGGCAGCAACAGCCAGGGGCTGCTGAACATCAGCACCACCACGGCGGCGGCACCGAGAGCCTTGGCCACATTGCGATCGAGCCCGATCAACCAGTTCTTGGTCCACCCCTCCCAGAGCGATGGCAGATCGGCGTACATGCGCAGATCCACGGCATCAAGTCCGAGCAGATAACGCAGACGGAAGCCACCAGCCTTGATGCCCCTGGCCAGGGCCAGATCCTCCACCACTTCAGACGCGAGAGCGCGATGCCCGCCGATGGCCTCGTAGGCACAGCGGCGGAACAGCATGAACGGCCCTGCCGCGAAGGCCACCTCGGACGCCGGGTCATTGGTGGCCTCGATCGGAAACCCCAGCCCCAGCAGGCTGGCCATGATCGGCTGCACCATCCACTCCGCCAGGCAACCGCAGCCGAGCCGCGGCGCCAGACTGAACAGATCCGCCTGCTCCCGCATCGCCTGGGCGAGAGCTCGGCGCAGAGCCTGAGGCTGCAGGCGCACATCGGCATCGATGAATAGCACCCAGTGGCTGCGCACCTGCTCCATCGCCCTGGTGCAGGCCCAGTTCTTGCCCACCCATCGCTCGCCGGAGGGCCGGGGACCGGCACCGAGCAGTTCGAACAACGGCTCGGCCGCCTCGCATTCAGCCGCCGTGAGCCTTGCCCTTTCGGCCGTGGCGTCCGTGGAGTCGTCATCCACGACCAGCACCCGCCAGTCGCGGCAGGGCGGATCACTGGCGAGCACGCTGCTCAGGCAGGCGCCGATGTTGGCGGCTTCGTTGTAAGCAGGGATCACCACACAGAGAGAGGTGTCCGGTGGATCGGTCGCCGGCGCGGCCTCGAGACAGGGGGCGATCGAAAACACGCGCTGCAACCCGAGCTGGGCAATCAGCAGACCGAAGCAGGCAGCAAAGGCCGTGGCCACCAGCAGCAGGGCTGCGATCAGCAGAGGGTCCAAGCAAACATCCGGATCGTTCACTCCAGGAAATCATTCAGGGCGGCTGCGCAGACGACGCGAGTCCACAGGTCGGCGGATCCAATGATTCAGTTCAGCCGCTGATGTCGACCGTCAGAAGCCGCAGTCGGTGGGCATCACCGCGATGTCGCGGATGCAGATGTGTTGGGGCTGCTGCCAGCAGAAGACGACGATGTCCGCGAGCTCCATCGGTTGGATGAAGGTCGGATTGCCAAGCATGGTGCAGTAGTCCTCGAAGATGATCCCCATCTTCTGGTGAATCGCTGTTCGGATCAGTCCGGGCGCGAGATTGATCACACGCACGTTGTGCTCCGCCTCCGACATGTTCAGGCTTTCGCCTAGGGAGCGCACGGCGTGTTTGCAGGCGTGATAAACGGGAGCTCCCGGAGCCGGCTTGCGATCACCGATCGAACTGATGTTGACGATCGTTCCACAGCGGCGTTCCCGCATTCCGGGCAGAACGTGGTGAATGCCATTCATCACCCCTTTGATCATGGTGTCCACCTCCTCATTGATCTGCTGAAGGCTGAGGCTGTCCAGTCCACCGATGTGCAGCATCCCCGCATTGTTGATCAGGCAGCCTGTGGGTCCATGCTCACGTTCCGCTGAGGCGATGGCCTCCTCCAGTGCTCCTGCATCGGAGACATCAAGCTGTCGGTAGATCACGGATCCGCCGTCGAGCGCGGGATCCTGTGATCACCACCAGTTGTGCGGTCATGGCCTCAGGCGACTGACTGACTGTTCACACCTTGACAACGATTCCCTTCGTCAAGAACTCCCCGGCGCGGATGTGGATCAAGCACAGGGATTCAGCGGGAGGACGAGTCACGCTTCGTGTCTGGACTGGCCTTCGTGCTGAATCATGAAGCCACCATCCACCAGCAGCATGGAGCCGGTGATGAACGCTGCCTGATCCGACAGAAGCCACACCACTGCATTGGCGACATCACCAGGGGTGGCCATGCGTCCGAGTGGATGCAGCTCACGGGCCCGCCTTCTGAGGGCGTCGGGATCATCGCTGGCTTCAAGGGCCTGGTGGGTGAACCCTCCATCAACCCAGCCTGGTGCGACATTGTTCACGCGGATGCCTCGCGGCGCCAGCTCCCCGGCTGCGGCATAGCTGAGACTGAGCACAGCTCCCTTGGATGTGGTGTAGCCCCCGCCATCGGCTGAGCCGATGAAAGCCGACACACTGCCCAGGGTCACGATTGAACCACCTGTCGCTTGCAGATGTGGAACAGCGGCCTGCACCGCGTGAAAGGTTCCATCCACATTCACGGCCATCATGCTCTGCCAGTCCTTGTGGGACTGGCTCGCCAGAGGTCCGGTGCGCAGAAGACCGGCAGCGGTGACAAGTCCGCGCAGTGGCCCCAGCTGCTCCACCGCCCTCGGCATGAGTTGTTTCACTGCGTCCGGATCGGTGACATCGAGTCGGAACCCCATCGCCACTGCGCCGCTTGCGCGAATCCCGGCGGCAATGCGCTCAGCGGCATCGCTGTTGATGTCACAGACGGCGACACTGGCACCGGCCTGAGCCGCCTGAACGGCGATGGCACTGCCGATGGAGCCTGCTCCACCGGTCACCAGCACCAGGCCTCCGCTGAGATCGATGCTTGTCATGCCGCGATGGATCCAGGACACCTGTCCCAAGAGTGAAGGGCGTCGAAGTCTTCGTCATCTGCGCAGGCCACAACGGTGAGTCCATCGGCGTGGAAAAACAAGATCAACTGCTGACTGCGACCGCACGAGGGATCAACCCACAGATAGGGTTGATGAATAATCTGAGTGCAACGAACACTGTGCACAATTTCGGTCTGTAATTCTCCATACAATCGCGAAAACGATTGCGATATTGCATCCAGATTGTCCTCGCTCAGAGCAACGCGATTCAAAAAACAGTCTCTGAGATCAGCGGAATTCAATCAACAGAATTTCATCCATCCTGATCCTGTCTGACCAGAGCTTCTTGTTCAAGCGTGAACATCAGTGCACTGAATCCAACTCAGTGAAGATCGCCCGCAGATCTCAGCCGCGAATCTTGAACGGCCACACCGAGACGCGTCCGTTGGAATCAATCGCCGCCAGGGCGGTGTCATCGGGCTTCCAGCACACCGCACTGATCCTCTCCGCCGTGAAGGCGCCCCCCAGTGGATTGCCGTCACCATTCTGATCAAGCAGCCAGACAAACACCGAACCATCCCTTGCACCCGAAGCCAGGATCAGTCCCTGATGGGCAAACGCCAGCGTGGAGATGGGTTCGGGATGGAGCACAAGCTGACCGGGCAGTGATCCTTCAGGTCCATCTCCCTGAAAATTCCAGACGATGATCTGATCACTGCCACCGGTCGCCAGGAACTGACCGCCCTGATCAAACGTCAGCTGGCTGGGCTTGCCGGGATAGCCGGTCATCTCAGCATCCAGACCGGTGGAGCGTCGCCAGAAATGCACGGAATTGTCCTGACTGCCGCAGGCCACGATGTCTCCATCAGGACTCAGCACCATCGAAACGAGCGATCCCTGCCATTTCAGTTCCTGAGCAACCTGTTGCCTGGTGATGTCGAAGAAACTGACCTTTCCGTAACAGGCGGTGGCGAGCTCATCAGGCTTTGACCAGGAGATCGAACTGACCGTGCTGGGGTGTTCCTCGGTGCGCCATCTCTCAACACCATCGGAGTTGAAGATGTGCACGTTTTTGGATGCGGCAACGGCGAGCATGTCGCCACTGGCTGACCAGGCCAGATGTTCAACCCAGCCGCGCCCTGGCTTGATCGAATGCAGGACTTCACCCTGCCGGCTGTCCCAGATCAGCACGCATCCATCCTGACCGGAAGTGGCGAACAGCGCCCCTTTCGGATGAATCGCCAGTGCCAGCAAGCCGCCATGATGAATGTTGTTTCTGGTCCAGATCAGCTCACCGGTCTTGCCGGAGAAGAGAGACAGCCCACCGGCAACATCGCCGACCAGCAGCCCTTCGCCGTCGCCGGTCCATCCACAGGCCAGTGCGTAGTCATCAACCTGGGCAGTCCAACCCTCATGAAGCATGCCCTGGGGGGCAAACATCTTCAGATCAGGCATTGGTCAAAATCCTTGCGCATCTGAGCCTCGTCAAGATTACGGCCGATGAACACAAGCTGATTGCAGCGCGGCTCGTCTCCCCACTCCTGCCCGGGCTGGGCGGTGAACAGCATGTGGACACCCTGGAACACAACTCTGCGGGATTCGTTCTGGTAGCTGATGAATCCCTTGGTTCTGAAAATGTCCACGCCTTTTTCAGCCAGCAGTGTTCCGATCCACTGGTTGAGTTTTTCAGGGTCAACATTTCCCTCACGCTCAATGGCGATTGAGCCGACCTCGTCGTCATGCTCATGCTCGGCGACCCAGACGCGCTCTTTGATCGGGCTGACTGATTGCCCCGACCGGATGATCTTCAGGTCAAATTCCTCAGCCGTGTGCTGGGCGTAGAAACCGATCGTTTTTTCATCCTTGACTTCGAACGGAAAGGATTTGGTTCCCTTTGAATCGAGCTCAAGACTGAGATGCTGATTGGCAGCGATTGAATCACCGGGCCTGAGCGATTGAGCGCCCAGGGCGAACAGCCGCACGCACTGCTCCGCGCTTTGCTTCAGTGCATCCTCATCCGTGGCCTGACCGGGAATCGCCACCAGTGACATCTCCGGATCCGGGCCGTCTTCAAGGGTCATTGCGTACTGACCCGGCTCAAGCTGATAGACACCTGTCCACTCGAATGGATATTCCGGCTCAAGGAATGTGGGTCGACGCTCCAGGATCTGATCGAGATCGAAGGCACTCAGATTGAGCACTGTCTCGACAGGCACGTCCGCCTGGGTGCTGCGCACCACACGGGCCATGGTGTTCATGTCGCGCAGGCGTGATTCGAGCTTCACCAATGAGTCCTCAGGCACAAGGTCAGACTTGTTGAGGATCAGCACATCAGCGAAAGCAACCTGTTCAGAACTTTCATTGCTTCGCTCGAGCTGCTGGTCAATGTGTGCGGCATCAATGAGCGTGACGATGCCATCCAGGGTGAATTCATCACGGATTTCATCATCCATGAAAAATGTCTGGGCAACCGGCCCTGGATCGGCAAGCCCGGTGGTTTCAACCAGCACGTAATCGAATTTGTCGCGTCGCTTCATCAGGTTCCCAAGAACCCGGATCAAATCTCCACGAACAGTGCAACAAATACACCCGTTGGACATTTCAAAAACTTCTTCATCAGCATTGATGACAAGACCCTGATCAATACCAACTTCTCCATACTCATTCTCAATGACAGCAATACGTTTGCCATGTTCTTCACTTAATATTTTATTCAACAAAGTTGTCTTACCCGAGCCCAGATAGCCGGTCAGAATCGTTACGGGTACTTTTTGATACATCAGCTGCGGAGACTCGTTTGCCTCAGGCTAATGACCTTGAGCAACTGACGAGATAATGATTACCATTCTCGTGTAGCGAGCTCCATTGAGCTCTGAACCTCAAACCCGTCCTGGCTTTCACAACTGAATGGCTTCTGTGTTTTCGCGCCTGAGCGCACTGTCTCTCCTGGTCGGCCTGGTTGCCTGCGGGGCACCCGATGCCTCCAACAAGGATGCAAGCCAGGGAAAGGGAGTGAAAGTGGTCAGCACTTTCCTGCCGATCACACTGTTCACTGAAGCAGTGGCCGGCGACTGCGCGGAGGTCACGTCGTTGATTCCGCCCAATCTGGGGCCCCATGATTTTCAGGCCACACCCTCCGACCTGACCGATCTCAGCGGAGCGAACGTTCTGGTCAAAAACGGGCTGGAGATGGAGGAATTCCTCGACGACCTGATCGATTCCGCTGACAACAAGGATCTCGTCGTGATTGATTCCAGCAAGGGCGTGGAAACGATCAAAGCGGCCGGTAGCGGCGGTCACGATGATCATGACGATCACGATGATGATCATCACGACGGTGAGCACCACGACCACGACGATGACCATCACGATGGCGACCACCATGAGGGTGAGCACCATGACGATGATGATGACCACGATCACGGCCATGGACACAGCCATGGTGAATACGATCCCCACATCTGGCTTGATCCGGTTCGCGCCACTCAGCAGGTCGAGAACATCAGGGACGGACTTGTCAAAGCTGACCCAGGCTGCGCCGATGGATACAGGAAGAACGCGGCCCAGTACACCGCCAAGCTCAAGGAGCTGAACACTGAATTCACCGAGAAGCTCAAGCCCTACAGCGGCAAGACATTCGTCGCCTTCCACGACTTCGCGACCTACTTCGCCAACCGTTATTCCCTGAAAGCGGAATTCCTGGTTGACCTGCCCGAGATGAATCCAAGCCCGGCCGATCTGCAACGGGTCGCCGCTCAGGTCAAAGAGTCAGGCCTTAAAGCCCTGCTCAGCGAACCTCAGGAAGGCAAACGTTCCTTCAATGCCTTGGCGAAAGATCTCGGGGTGAATATCGTTGAATTCAACCCGCTTGAGACCGGCTCAGCCGAATCCGCCAAAGTGCCGGGAACCTACTTTGAGGTGATGCGCTCCAACGTCAACAATCTGGTCAAAGCCATTGGGGACTGACGTTTGATGCCCGACCCGGTGGTGGTGGTGAGGGACCTGTCGGTTGAACGTTCAGGTCGCCTCGCTGTGGAACAGGTCTCGTTCGAACTCCAGGGTGAGAGCGAGACCGCCGTGGTTGGGCCCAACGGCGCCGGTAAAAGCACTCTGGTGGCCGCCCTGCTCGGTTTGCTGCCGAGAAGACACGGGGAGGTGCGGATTCTCGGCAAACAGCTCTCGCCCAACGGCGACCTCCCAGGTGCCATCAGATCCCAGATCGCCTACGTACCTCAGAGTCTTGCCCTGCAGGGACGCTTTCCCCTGAGCGTGGCCGAGTTTGTCGGCTTCGGGTTTGACCCGCCCGGCCCACGCTGGCCCTGGCAGCAACACCAGAAACGCAAAGCTGCCGTTGAGAAGGCACTGGATCGCACCGGTTGCCTTGATCTGAGAAACCGTCTTCTCAGCGAGCTGTCCGGAGGTCAGCTCAAACGGGTGATGCTCTCCTTCTGTGTTGTGCGCCCCCGACAGCTTCTGGTGCTCGATGAAGCACAGGCAGGCCTCGATGTGCCCTCCAATGAGCGCTTCCAACAGCTGCTGCTTGAGTTACGACGTCAGGAGGGATGGACCGTTCTGCACGTCTCCCATGATCTCGACATGGTTCGCCGCAGCAGCGACCAGGTTCTCGGCCTGAATCGACGCCTCTGCTGCAGCGGTTCACCGGATCACACCCTCACCCCTGAACGTCTCATCGATCTGTACGGGCCCCACATGGTTCCCTACAGGCATCAGTGTCATGGTTGACACCCAGACGCTGACGCTCGTTCTTGCCGAGCCTTTCATGCAGCGAGCGCTGATCGGCGGTCTGCTCACCGGAGCGCTTGGAGGATTGCTGGGCAGTGTTGCCGTGCTCAGGGAGCTGTCCTTTTTCAGCGATGCCCTCGGGCATTCAGCCCTGCTGGGCATCACGGTGGGAATCCTGATCGGCGTGAATCCCACACTGGTTCTGATCCCTTTTGCAGTGCTGTTCGCCCTTCTGGTGAATCAACTGGTGGAGAAAAGCTCCCTCCCCACGGATGCACTGCTGAACATTGTCTATTCAACCTCTCTGGCGGCAGCGATTCTCTTCCTCAGCCTGGTCGAGAGCTACCGGGGCGGAATTCGCCAGCTTCTGTTCGGAGACATTCTCGGGGTCAGCAGTCTGGACCTGATTGTGATCGGCATGTTGCTGGCAGCGGCACTGATCTATCTGAGCCTGAGCATGCGTGCGCAGGTGCTGCTCACCCTGAATCAGGATCTTGCCGGTGCCGTGGGTGTGCAGACCCGCTGGCACCGGCTCGCATTCATCGTGCTGCTTGCCGTGGTGGTGGCGGTGTCGATCAAGGCGGTGGGCGTGCTGCTGATCAGCGCCTTTGTGGTGATTCCCTCCTGCGCAGGCCGTCTGCTCTGTCGCCGTTTTCCGGTCTACGTCTTCGTCTCCTCGATCCTGGGAGGCACCTGTGCCCTGCTCGGCTTGCTGGCCTCGGGACTCACGAATCTGCCATCGGGACCCTCGGTGGTGATGGTGCAGTTCCTTGGATTCCTGATCGCCCTGCTGCTCAGTTCACGCCTCTTCAGGCGGCTATCCACGCCGGAACCTGAACCCCAGCCCTGACCCTGGCCGATAGGTTCTCGGTGCATCAGATCAGTCTCCATGCCCGCCTCGACATGTCCCAGCACCGGTGCTGTCACGGGTCTCAGGGAAACGCTTGAATTCTTCAGTGACCCCGGCTTCGCCAGCAAACGCTTTGCCGCCCATGGCGATGTCTTTGAAACCCGCCTGCTCGCCCAGCGGATCGTGTTCATCCAGGGTGAACGGGCGATCTCCGATCTGCTGAAGCAGGGCGCGGATCTCGAGGGCTGGTGGCCGGACAGTGTGCGGCAACTGCTCGGCAGTCGATCTCTGGCCAACCGCAGCGGCCCCGCTCACAAAGCCCGCCGTCGCGTGGTGGGGCAGCTGTTTTCCAGCGGCGCACTCAGTCGCTACACCCCATCGATCCAGGCTCTGATCGAGGAGCTGATCACTGAGCTGCAGCAGAGCGATGGTCCGCAGTCCCTGGCCGCAAAGATGCGTCGATTCGCGTTCGCCGTGATCGCCACCACCGTGCTGGGACTGGATGCCGCTGACCGCGACGCCCTGTTCGCTGATTTCGAGATCTGGACTCAGGCCCTGTTCTCCATTCCACTGGCTGTGCCGGGAACCCCCTTTGCCCGGGCGATGGCGGCAAGGAAGCGGCTGCTTGACCGCCTGAAAAGGGTGCTGCAGAACAGTGATTCCAGCCAGGGAGGACTGGATTTGCTCAGCGGTGGACTCGATGAAGTCGACATGCCACTGGATGACGACGACCTGGTGGAGCAGTTATTGCTGCTGTTATTTGCAGGGTATGAGACAACTGCATCATCACTGAGCTGCCTGTTCCGTGCCCTGCTGCTCAACCCGGAGGTGGAACGCTGGCTGCTTCCGGAACTGCTGACATCACCCTGGCCTTTCCAGACCTCGCATCGATCACCTCGCCTGGATGCCACGGTTCTGGAGGTCATGCGGCTCACGCCACCGGTGGGAGGTTTCTTACGACGCAATCTGCAACCGATCCGCCTGGCCGATGTGGAGGTTCCCAGAGACCGGGTCATCCAGGTGGTGCTTGGTTCATCGGGTGCTCAGCACGACGGCGACATCTCCGCATTCAGGCCCCAGCGCCATCTCGATGGATCCTTCACCCAGACTTTGCTTCCCTTCGGAGGCGGTGAACGGGTCTGCCTCGGCAAGGCATTGGCTGAACTCGAGATCAGGCTGATGACCGTGGGTCTGCTCCAGAACCTGCGGCTGACTCTGATGCCCGATCAGGACCTGTCGTTGAAGCAGATTCCCAGTCCGACACCACGTGACGGGTTACTGGTGCAAGTGGTGTCGCGCCGTTGAAGACGGATCCAGCGCAAGATCTCAGATAGTCATCAAGTCCAATGACAAACTGTGTGCATGAACTGAACCGGAATGAGATCGTCACAACCAATCGATTCATCGGTGGCATCAGAACATAGTAATTTTCAATTACTCTGAGCAAAACGGTCAATGATAGAATGCATCTTACTGTTTTAATTTGTCCAGCTCACATCTCCGGGGCCCAATCAGACAAAACCACATATCCGATCAATAAATTTTTGAACCAAGAAAGATGACAGACAACAGCAGCCACTACAGCGAATACCCCTTTAAGTGACAAAGAGCACTTCAGCAGCGATAGAGACTGGACAAGATCAGAAAGATACATACAGTAAAGGGAGGATGAAAATATGAACAATGCTCGCGAATCAAAGCTATTCAGTGATCATTGCAATGATGATCCTGACCTTGGTGTGCTGGGGCTCATGGGCAAACACACAAAAACTGGCAAGCAAAATCAGATTTGAATATTTTTATTTAGACTACTCAATTGGCGTTACGTTATCGGCATTTTTAATGGGCTTCCTTGCAGGAGGCAGCACAGCCACAGGAAAAACTTTCCTTGAAAATATAGCCAATGCAGACTTTAAACATGTCGCCTACGCTATAGCTGGAGGCGTCATATTCAATATTGCAAACTTTCTACTTGTAGCAGCAATCGAAATCGCCGGCATGTCAGTTGCATTTCCCATCTCGATTGGTATTGCGACAATCCTAGGTGGAATTCTGAATTATATGATTGATCCTCAGGGCTACCTTCCGCTGTTCTCAGCTGGAATGATCATGATGGCTCTGGCGGTCATCTCGGCGTCTCTGGCCTATGGGCGCATCAAAACTGCCAGCACAAATCAAAAGCCCAAAGGACTCGTCATTGCTCTGATCTGCGGGTTGCTGATGTCACTGTGGTCTCCGCTTGTAACCTTCTCTTATTTACCTGGAGAAACGTCTCTTGATGTGTTTGGAGCCTTTGCAATGATGGGAGTAGGCATCATTACTTCATCCATACTTCTTTTCTCATATGTCATCAAAAACCCCATCATCACCACAAAAATCGATGATCGAACCCCTTTCATAAAGCAACCTGCTGTCCACCATGCCGGAGGTGTATTAGGAGGAATAATATGGGCCGTAGGCACAATGAGTTTTTATCTGGCGTCGACTCGCGCAGGGGCAGCCGTTGCATACACTTTCGGTCAGGGCGCTCCACTGATGGCAACCGCATGGGGCCTATTTGCCTGGAAGGAATTCAAGGGCGCGACAGGATCTAGTAAATACTTAATTGCCCTTTTCGCCTTTTACATCGCTGGACTAACCTTACTTGCCAAAGCAGCGTCTCAGGGATAAAATCACAAAATGAAAAGTCAAATCCATAGCCTAAAAAATTCAAAAATCATTTGTTATGGTTCCTTGAATATTGATTATGTTTATCAAGTCGAGGAAATTGCTTCTCCTGGAGAAACAATCAACAGTAAGTCGTTAGAAATTTTTCCTGGTGGCAAAGGCGCCAATCAAGCATTGGCTGCAGCTCGCGCCGGCGGACATGTACACCATGCAGGAAAAATAGGTCATGACGGAGAGTGGATGTTGTCTGGTCTACAAAGCGATGAAATTGACACCAGCAATGTCGTGATCTCAGACGAAGTAACAGGCCATGCCGTGATTCAGGTGGACAGCTCCGGAGAAAACAGCATCGTTCTGTTTGGTGGCGCTAATCAAAACATTACTAAACAAGAAATTGAAAAGACCCTCTCAAAATTTGATCAAGATACGATTCTAATGATTCAGAACGAAACCAGTGAAATTAAACATATCCTGAACACAGCAATTGAACGGGAGATGTTTGTTTGCCTAAATCCATCACCCATTTCCAATACAATCCATAAACTTGACATCAGTCGCATTGGTTTGCTGGTGGTCAATGAAATCGAAGCTCAAGCACTTGGCGGCGAGTCCAGCGATCAAATGCAGAATCTAAGAAAAAAATGCCCGAGCGCCATTATTGTTAAAACTCAGGGCTCCGATGGAGGAGTCGTGTTGTTACCCGACAACGAAGAAATCATCACCTACCACGCCAAAGAAGTGGTTGCTGTTGACACCACTGCAGCCGGAGATACGTTTTTAGGATTCCTCGTTGCAGGCCTTAGCAACGGGGACGAGATCACCGAAGCGATCAACAGCGCTTGCCGTGCAGCTGAACATTGCGTAACAGTTCAAGGAGCACAGTCATCCATTCCGCATCGAAAGCAACTTGACTAATACTTGGGCGATGGAGAACTCTCATGATTAGTAAACATTCAATAGAGAGCAGAAACAAGGCTTCATGCGATCAGACGATCAACGTCCTTAATCAATTTAAGGGACGATCCAGTCTGACACAGATATAAAAATCGGTATGGACATCCTCGAGGAAGAGAAGCTTTCAGAAACTCATAAACAGGCAGCGTCGGACGATGTGTACTCCGCTCTGACTCTTGTTCTTAACCACAACTGAGTCAATACAATTTATGTACATTGCCTTACAGTCGCCAAGGTCAAAACTGTGTGCATGGAGATCGGAGGCGCTGATGACATCCGATACTCCACCCAACCAGATCGCAGGAGCCTCATGACTCTCCGGCGGCCCCCTTTGCCCGGGCGATGGCGGCAAGGAAGCGGCTGCTTGACCGCCTGAAAAGGGTGCTGCAGAACAGTGATTCCAGCCAGGGAGGACTGGATTTGCTCAGCGGTGGACTCGATGAAGTCGACATGCCACTGGATGACGACGACCTGGTGGAGCAGTTATTGCTGCTGTTATTTGCAGGGTATGAGACAACTGCATCATCACTGAGCTGCCTGTTCCGTGCCCTGCTGCTCAACCCGGAGGTGGAACGCTGGCTGCTTCCGGAACTGCTGACATCACCCTGGCCTTTCCAGACCTCGCATCGATCACCTCGCCTGGATGCCACGGTTCTGGAGGTCATGCGGCTCACGCCACCGGTGGGAGGTTTCTTACGACGCAATCTGCAACCGATCCGCCTGGCCGATGTGGAGGTTCCCAGAGACCGGGTCATCCAGGTGGTGCTTGGTTCATCGGGTGCTCAGCACGACGGCGACATCTCCGCATTCAGGCCCCAGCGCCATCTCGATGGATCCTTCACCCAGACTTTGCTTCCCTTCGGAGGCGGTGAACGGGTCTGCCTCGGCAAGGCATTGGCTGAACTCGAGATCAGGCTGATGACCGTGGGTCTGCTCCAGAACCTGCGGCTGACTCTGATGCCCGATCAGGACCTGTCGTTGAAGCAGATTCCCAGTCCGACACCACGTGACGGGTTACTGGTGCAAGTGGTGTCGCGCCGTTGAAGAGCCAGGATTTCGAGTGAGTGAGCGTCCTGCATCCACCTGCCCCTGCACTCAGCAAAGCCTCATGAAAAAGTTCCCGAGGTTGACACCCAGGGAACCGATGCACTCATGCCGTTCTCAACCGCGCCAAGACTCGTACAGCACTCTGAATCTTCACAGGGGGAAAACCGTAGAAGCAGGGTCGGGTGTCCAGACAGCACCAACCGCAAACAGCACCGGTGTTCCACGCACTAGGCAACCCAACGATCGGCATCCATGATCGTTTTGATCAGCAGGCCAAGGCGCTTGAACTCAGCGAAATCGAGGTCTTTCACAGCCTGATCAAGGCCGGCATCAACCCAGTCTCCATTGCGCTTCTCATAGATCGTGAAGTCCTGATCCAGCGACTCACGCCTGATGCAGTAGGTGAGTCCATCGTCATGCACGAAGTCGGCGGATTGCAGTTGCAGGCCCATGGCGTCAACCCCCTGAGGACTGTGCGTTTGCACGCCGTTCTGACTTTCGGTCGCAACCACAGCTGAGGCAATGCGCCTTCATGCTCATTGCCTTTGCGTTCGCCAACGCCAAAACTGTGGTCATCGAGATCGGAGGCGCTGATGACAGCCGACACTCCACCCAACAAGATCGCAGGAGCCTCCTGACTTTCCGGCCCCCTGCTCCAACAGTTTCCACCCATCCGTGAAGCTGGTCCTTCGACAGGCAGACATCAGGTGCGCCACGTCGATCGACACTCCATTGCATCGTCACAGGTGCCCAGGAGTTGCATCAGCTCCACCTCTGGACGTCATGGCCCCAGGGACGCCGCAGTCAGTTGCTTCGCACACCTCCTTTCATCCCGACGTGATGGAGTGAAACCATGCGCGAACGAGCGAGATAGGCCGTCTCTTCCATCCGGAAGAGGCGGCCTTCCGCATGCGGAGGCCCGTCTGAAATCTGCCTGGAGCGAAATCGCTGCAGCAGCCTGTCGATAAGGATTCCAAACGACTTGCCGGATGCTGCGATCCATATGCAACAACACTTGTACTCTTCGCTGAACGAAACAACAGCCGGGGACAAGCTTCAACGCCATGACGGTCAGCTCTGAATTTCAGGACGCGCTGTGCACGGAGGATCTCTGGAGGCGGATGCGCAAACGGGTGCCACCGATCGTTTCTGAATATTTCGTGGGTGGCGCCGATGAGGAGATCACGCTCAAAGGCAATGTGAAGGCCTTTCAACAGACGGTTCTCAACGTGCGCGGCGCCACACGTTTCGAGACCCTCGACACCAGCACGACCGTTCTGGGCCATGAGCTGGCGGTTCCCTGGTACATCTCTCCCGTTGGCAGCCTGCGAACCATCTATCCCAAAGGTGATGCTGTGGCGGCGCGCGTCGCCGGCAATTTCGGCACCGTGATGGGTCTTTCAACCCTCTCCGGGACACGCATGGAGGAGGTGGCCGCAGCATCCTCGAAACAATGCTGGTTTCAGCTTTATCTCTGCGGAGGACGGGACACGGCCCTGCGTGCGATCAATCGCGCCAAAGAGGCTGGTTTCACCGCGCTGTTCCTCACCATCGATACGGGTGTCTCCGGCCAGCGGCGGGTGCATGAACGGATGAAACCACTGCAGGCCCTGCATCCGTGGGAAGGACTCAGCGCCAATGAGCGACTGCAATGGATCCTGCGGCGGCTGCAGCTGGCACCTCAGATGTCCACACGGCTGCCCTGGCTCACCGACCTGCTCGGCGATGAGGGGGTGATGCGGTTCCTGAACATCATTGATGAGAACGGCGAACCGATGCCGTTCACGGACATTGGCTCCCAGCTGGCGTCATCCGCCGTGACCTGGGCCGACTTTGAGTGGATCCGTGAAGCCTGGGGAAGGGATCGTCCGATCATCATCAAAGGCGTTCACTGCGCCGACGATGCCAAGCGTGCCGAGGACGTGGGGGCCGATGCCGTGGTGTGGTCCAACCACGGTGGACGACAGATGGACCGGGTCCCTCCAACCCTGCACATGGTTCAGAGCGAAATGCCCAAGCTCAGCGGCTCCGGGCTCACGTTTCTGATGGATGGAGGGATCCGTTGCGGCACCGACATCCTCATTGCTCTGAGCCATGGAATTCAGGCTGTGGGCATCGGACGGGCCATGGTCGCCGGTCTCGGAGCCGGCGGAGAGGCAGGTCTCACACGCAGCTTCGAGATCCTGCGCGAAGGACTTGAGAGAGGGATGCGTCTGACCGGGGTGGGCTCAGTCGATGAGATTCGCGCAATGGGCGCCGACCTTCGCTGTGAATGCCTGCTGCAGGGAGACAGCCATCTGCCTCCCTTCGTGTACTGAGCTGGTCACATCCGATGCGTGAGGCCGCCACGATTGTCGGTCGATCCAGCTTTCCGAGGCCCCATGCACGACCCCCGCGCCGCTCTGCTTCAGCACAACCGCGGACACTGGCGGGGATGCTTCATCCGCCTCGACGGCAGCGGGGTGGAGCAGGACCGTTTCCCGACCTCGCTGCAGGTGCAGGAACGCGATGGCGTGATTGAGAACTGCCTCACGTACCTGGCCACCGGAGAGCAGAAATCGATGAATTTCGAGTCTGTCCCCTTCACCATGCAGGTGAATGAATGCGGCGGTTGGTCACTCGGCCCGAGTGCGATCACACCCCTCGCCTGGGCGGGGGAACTGAGTGTCGTCCATGGCGATGAACGACGTCGGGTCGTGGCACGGCATGGGTTCCACGGCCTTGACCAGGTGGTCTACATAGTGGAAACCAAAGCTGGCGGCGAACCCTGCGCACCATCACAGCCGTTGCAGTGCACGATCCGAACGAACGGCGACTGGGTGATCTGGCAGCCGGAGCCGAATGTGGAGCTGTTGCTCGATGCGAGAGATCGGCACATGGGCGACAACACGGTCTGCGGCCTGCGCTGGGTCAATCCGCAAGGTCAGATCAATCAGATCGTTCGGCGCTATGACGCCAACGGTTACCTCGAGAGCCTCCCGGAAGCAGACATCTGGGGGTGACGAGTCAGGGGCTACCTGCTGCAGAAATCATCAAGCATCGAGTGTTCTCACTCGGGAAGAGTCATGCCGTAAACGATTGCGTTTCCATTGGCTGGATTGCGCAGGCCGAATGCCCCTGCAAACCCGCGCAGCATCCAATCCAACCGGAACACATCGCAGGGAACACCCGGGCAGAGAAAGGTTCGCCTGCAGTCAACAGGCCGGTTGTTGAACAGACAGCTCGACCACTGATCAGACCTGACAGGCTCCGCAGAGCCGAGGGCAAGCACGGGTAAAGCCAGGGCCGTCAACAATGAAGTCATCCTCTGCGAATTCAATCCAGTTCCCAGCATTCACTGCCGTTCCGGGTCATCAGACAAACCAGAGCGGATTCCCTGCTGATCACCCGGTAGGTGTGACCATCTGCATGACTTTTGGCTCTGGCATGCCAGAGCGCATGGTCCTTCGAGTTATGCAGGTCGGTCTGATGCCAGCCGCTGTCGGTCAGTTCTTCAATCTGAAACACGGCATCACCGGAATCTGTCATCAAGATGTGCAGCTGAAGCAGTCATGCAGAGAAGCAACGGAAAGATGTCGGGATTGGTTCATCTCAAGTCGCAGTTCATCCCAGGATCAGACAAGAATCAGACAAGGCAGCTCAGACAACACTGTTCAGTCAGCAGAATTCTGATCGGCGGATGGAGAGCCCCGCGTTGCACTCCTTTACGAAGAGTCGTAATATTGCTTTACAAGCAGAGAGTTCATGAGTTCCTCAACCTCCACCCAGGACCAGTGGTACCAGGATGCAGCCGCCAGCCAGATCAAAGGTGAGCGCATGGTGCGTGCAGAGCTGCTGAACGGACGGGTTGCCATGCTCGGCTTCGTTGTCGGCGTGCTCACGGAAGCCCTCACAGGTCACGGCATCGTCAGTCAGATCACTTTCGGGGTGCTGGGTCTCAGCTGATTGCTGAACCGCCAACCGATCATTCATCAAGATCCTCGGAGTATTCGCTTCGAGGATCTTGTTGTTCAGGGAACTCAGCCCTTCAGCCGTCACTCATCCTTCGTCTGGCTGGAGGCGGCGATTCTGGCGTCCGCCCAGCGGGCGAAGAAATAAACACCGACGAACAGAGGCGTGTAAGCCAGCCACATCCGTTCAGGAGCAAGACCGCTGTTGTTGATCACGGTCAGTCCGCCATATCCCACCAGGAAATAGATCCCAGCCCTTCGAAGAGCACCCACCTGCTTGGGATTCATGTCTGGACACGTATTCACTCCACTCTAAAAAAACCAGCAGTGCTTGAAGGTGCTGCAGGGTGCCGATGAACTGCTGAGCAGACGGGAGACGGCACGAACGTCATTGCTGTTGACCGTCCTGCTATAAAAAAAGGTCGCTGTAAACCTCAGCATCGTTCACCTTGTCAATGACAAGGCGCAGTTCGACTCAGGCCATGGAACGGGGACCTGAGCCTGCAACGAGGAACCACCATGACACTGACCTACCGCGGCCAGAAGTACGCGCAGAACAACGCTGTTTCCAAAAACAGAATTCGTTCTGAACTCGTGTACCGGGGCCAGAAAGTGGCCCGATGAGTTCCGCCGCAATCCGGCACAACGCCCTGCTCCGTCAGGGCTTTTTTCATGGCTCTGCACCAACCTCTGAAACTGACATCCCGGCTTCTGCTGCTCAGCACCCTGCTCGCGTTCGCTGAGCCCACCGGCAGAGTTCATGCCGACAGCACGATCGCCCATTGCCTGCTGAGCGATTCAAGCCCTGCCGTTCAGGTCGAATCAGGTCCGTGTCGATTCAGCCAGCGCCAGGGGAATGTGACCATCATTTTCGGCGATCGCGCTTTCGACTTCCCTGTCAGCGAGTCTGGATTGCGTTACCAGCGCAGCAACAGCACTGCAGGAATCCGCTTTGACATGTCAGGCGGATCAAGTCTTGAGGTGCTCTGGCGATGAGTCAATGGCTGGAATCACGTCGATGACGTCGCGGCTCGCCTTCAGGCCATCAGCAACTGATAGGCGTCATTGACCCGCCGGAACGCCTCGGCTGATCCACCCAGATCGGGATGGTGCTGCTTGACGAGCGTCCTGAAGGCCTGCTTGATCGCCTCCTGGGAAGCGTCCGTCGTCAGACCCAGCACCGAAAACGCTTCGGAACGCGCATCAGTTGAGCCGCTCTGCCCCTGTCCCGATGACTCACGATCCGTGGAACGTTGATCACTTCGCGTCCGCCGCCCATTGCCGTCTCCCTGCCGATGACCCTGACTTTGACGCAAACGCTGGTGCAGTTCCGCCACCACCCGTCGGGGGTCCTCATCAAGCCATTCACTGGCCCGCACTCCATACAGCGCGAAAGCCGCCAGAACCGCAGCCGTTTTCTTGGTGGGGGTTGGACCCACTGCAGCCATCAGGTCCGTACCCAGACCGCTGATCACCCGATCGAGCCTCTCGCTCAGGCTGAGCTGAGCATGAAAGCTGCTGCGATTGAGCTGTTCAATCAGGCGTTCAAGGCCGTGCCGGCGCAGCGCGCTCCAGCCCGGCTGCATCGCCAGAGACTCACCCCAGCGCTGAACCTGTTCTGAACTCACAAGTGGAGAGGGCTGTCGTCTGCTCCACCCAGCGGAAGCATCGTGCTGAGGTCGCTGCCACTGTTGTCGTCGCAGACGGTCGAGTTGCTGTTGCAAACGCCGAACTTCCCTGCGCAGGGCTTCGTTGTCCCGCAGCAAAGCCTCCACATTGCTGGTGACACGTTCAGCCTGGTTCTGCCGAACGCGATTGTCACGGGCAGACGATGAAGACGGCCACCGGCGCGGATCAAAGCCCATGAAAGCCGTGCGACAGAGCCGGATCTGCGAATGCCAAGAGACTACGAGCCAAGGCGATCTGCGTTGAGTGATGGGCCCTGAATGATCGTCCTTAAATGATGGGCGGATCAGCTGTCGGCGAAGGCAGGATGGTGCTCTGCGGCGATTCGAACATTGGCGACTTCTCTCGTGACCGGTGCCAACAGGGGAATCGGTCTCGCCTACTGCCAGCAGCTCCATCTGCGTGGTGACCGGGTGATCGCGGTCTGCCGTCAATCCAGCGATGAACTGGATGATCTCGGCGTGCAGGTTGAGTCCGGGATCGAACTCACCAGCCCGGACTCGCTGGCGGCCCTGGTCAATGGGCTGGCCGGTCAGAAGCTGGACACGGTGATTCTCAATGCCGGGATCCTTGAATCGATGGGGCTCAGTGATCTGGATCCGGAGGCCATTCGCCGGCAGTTTGAGGTGAATGCTCTGGCTCCGCTGCTGCTGGCCAGGGCTCTCACACCGTTGATGCCTGAGGGATCAAAACTGGTGCTGATGACCAGCCGCATGGGATCGATCGAAGACAACAGCTCCGGTGGCTCCTATGGATACAGGATGTCGAAAGTGGCGCTGAACATTGCCGGAAAATCGCTTGCGGTGGATCTGCGGAGCAGAGGCATCGCCGTGGCGATTCTTCACCCCGGTCTGGTCAAGACCCGGATGGTCCAATTCAATCCCAACGGCATCAGCCCTGAGGACTCCGTCAGAGGTCTGATTGCACGGATTGACGAACTGACGTTGAACAACAGTGGCAGCTTCCTGCACGCCAACGGATCCGTTCTGCCCTGGTGAACCATGCATCAGCAAAAAAACCCCTGCCGGCGGCAGGGGTTCAGCAAACCAACAGCGGTCTCAAAGCCCGCGAATCAGATCAGAAATAATTGCTGAGAGCGTCCAGCGATGACCAGAGGTACTTGACAACAATGTTTGCACCGACTCCAAGAGTCGCAATGAACGCACCGAACAAAATCAGCTGGACGTAGCCGATTCGATCTTCCGGTGCCCAAACATCAGGCTCCTGAAGAGATTTCAACCGAGACCAACCTGGGAAAGGATTCCCTGACCGGTCAGAAGCTCGGTTCCGAGACCGATCACAAAGCCCATCATGGCCAGACGGCCGTTCCACTGCTCAGCGAATGCGGAGAAGCCAAATTTTGCGTTGTCCATCGGAAAGAATCGCGTCTCCATCCTTTGTAACAGATTGTGTCGTCCTCGTGTGGATCAACGTGCAAATGAATAGCTGGCAGAGGTCAGGACTGACTTGAGTCATCCCATGACAAGGGACGACCAGGCCTGATCCAGCATGGATTCGCTTCAGGCAGGATCTTTTCGCAGTCAGATCGACGATGGACAAGCAAACAGCTGCAAAACCATCGCTTCAGGACATCCTGCTGCGAGCTCTGCGGATCACCGCAAGCACCGTTGCGATCGTGGAACTGCTTCGCAGCGACTGGAGCGGCGGCGTTCTGGCAGCTCTGGCCTGGCTTGTGTTCCTGCAGGTCGAAAGACTGCGCAGCTCCGGTGATGCGGAAACAGGCAACGACGCCCGCTGAATGTGGCATGAGGGGAACGATCCCGATCCAGCAGGTCGCTGCTTTCGCCGAGGGCCCCTTTGAGGGCAACCCCGCCGCCGTCTGCAGCTTGGATGCATGGCTGCCCGATGCCCTGTTGCAATCAATCGCAGCGGAAAACAACCTCTCGGAGACAGCCTTCGTGGTGGGAGCCGATGGTTGCTACGGCCTGCGCTGGTTCACACCAAGCTGCGAAGTGGATCTCTGCGGACATGCCACCCTCGCCGCCGCCCATGTGGTGTTTCAGCAGGACCAGGGCCAAGAGCAGATCAGGTTCGAATCCAGGAGCGGTGATCTGCTGGTGCGGCGCCGGGGGGAACGATTCACCCTTGATTTTCCCGTGCAGGAGTCCAGGCCCTGCGAAGCCCCTCCGGAACTGAACAGGGCTCTCAACCTGAGGACAACGGCCTGTCTTCAGGGGGTTGACCTGATGGCCGTGGTCGCCGACGAAGAAACGGTTCGGCGCCTGCAACCCGATCTCGCCATGGTGGCGGCACTGCCCGGTCGCGGACTGATCGTGACCGCACCCGGCATCAACGCTGACTTTGTCAGCCGTTTTTTCGCGCCGGGACTCGGCATCGACGAAGATCCCGTGACCGGATCAGCCCATTGCAGCCTCACTCCCTACTGGGCCGAACAGCTGGGACGAAGCTGCCTTGACGCACGGCAGCTGTCGCAACGGAGCGGAACCCTGCACTGCCAGCTGCAGGGTGAACGGGTGCTGATCACTGGACGTGTGATGCCTTTTCTGTCTGGCGTCATTCATCTGGCTGACCTGACACCGCTCACCGCAAAGCAGCACTGAAGAGCGAAACGAAAGGCGAAACGAGAAGCGAAAGCGAACCGTGTGGTGCGGAAAGATCGCATCAGACTCGGAACATCGCTTGGAATCCATGGCTGTGTTCGTGCTTGTGCATGGTGGATCTCACGGAAGCTGGTGCTGGGACGCTTGTGCCGGCGCGCTGCGAAGTGCAGGTCACCGGGTGGTGAGTTTTGATCTGCCCGGACATGGCCAGGATCCAACGCCTCGGGACCAGGTGACGTTGAAGGCTTACGGCGAGGTGATCCGCGATCAGCTGAAGCAATGCGGCAGCGAATCGCCTGTTCTGGTGGGTCATTCACTCGCAGGAATCGGCATTGCTGAGGCCATGGCGCATGAGCCGCTCGCCATTGGCCAGCTGGTGATGATTGCAGCACTCGTGCTGAAACCCGGCGAGCGCGCCATCGACAGAATTCCTGAAAGCCGCCGACCGAGCTACTTCGAACTCGCGGCGGCCTCATCCGACCAGAGTTTCGCATTGAGTGCAGAGGTCACCCGCAGGGTGTTTTTCAACGATCTGAACGACACCCAGGCCTCCGGTTATCACGCCAAACTCACGCCCCAACCCCTAGGTGTCTACCTGGAAACAACCCGGTTTGATCTGTCTGAGATCTCCTGCCCAAAGCACTTTTTCGCCTGCCGACAGGACCAGGCACTCGGGCTGGAGAACAATCTGATCTATGCGCAGCGGTTGGGAGGCAGTATCACAACCCTGGATGCCGGACATGATGTGATGCTTTCAGAGCCCGACCTGCTCGCTCAAAGCCTGATGGAACGTCTAGGCATGCGTTGACGTGTTGAGTGTCGGCAGAATCCGGTCCGGATCCCACTGACACTTCAGAGTTTGCAGCAGCTCCAGGTCCGGCCCGTAGGCCAGCTGCAGCTGACGTGCGTAGCGGATTGTTCCGGGATGTCGTTCGACCAGGTAGACGTGGGATGAGAGTGAAGCCAGAGCATCGAACAGGTCATCGGACCACTGCTTCACCTCATCCGCTGCAGAGCTTTCGTCAGGGTGCCAGAGACCGGAAATCACAATGGACCATTCGGCGTTTCGCCCCCTGTAGGCGGAGCTCTGCATGGGCTGATCGCGCACCGCACCACCGATGTGCTGCAGATCAATTCGACAGAGAGGATTCGGAGCCCGCTGAATGGCCGTGGTGAGGATGGTGGCAAGGGGTTGCGTCTGCCCGGACTCCACGCTGATGGCGTAAATCCAGGAGCGAAGCCGACGCCGCCGATCGGTGTCAGCCATCGGCTCCGCCGGCAGAGATCCGTCATGACCCGGCATGTTGAAATCCGGCAGCTCCTCCAGGCCCATCACCCGCTGCCGCCAGACATCGGAGCAATCGGATTCGGTCGTGGAATCGCCGCTGTCCTCCACAACGTTGACGACATAACTGAGCACAGCAGCCTGTGTGCTGTCGGGCGGTACACCCAGCACAAACGAACAGGAGCGCGAATGAGGCAGGGCTTCAGCACTTTCAAGACGGTCCTGAAACCCCTCAAGAGCACTCAGGGAACGCCTCACATCCAGGGGACGCCGTTCATGCGTGCGCAATGTGGCCTCAGTGATCACAGCAAGAAACGGTGCTGCTCCACGCAGCATCCTCCAGGCGTTGGGATCCTGCCCATCGCCCTGCATCACAAACGGCGTGCCGTCGGCTCGCACGCCCCGCAACGCCGTGATGCTGTCGAGAGTGAGACCAAGACTGCGGCTGAGATGGCCGATGCCACCCATCAGCAGCAGCCCGAAACCGGGCGTGGCGTGGGTGCCCACCGGCAGCATGCGCCCATGCGGTGCGAGTGCCTGAAGCAAAGCCCCCATGCCAACGCCTCCCTGCACACGCACACAATCGGCATCGAGCTCGATGGCCGTGAAATGGGCGGAAAGATCGAGCACCAGTGCTCCATCAGCTGCACAGAAACGACTGTGGCCTCCACTTCTCACCATCAGGGGCAGACCGTCACGGCGAGCACGCATCACCGCCTCCACCACATCCTGCTCATGACGAGGCTGGAGAATGCCCGCTGGGTCGGACGCCGCAGCGTCACCGTTGAACAGCGCAGACAGGGCCTGCTCATAACCGCGCTGTCCTGGATCCAGAGTCATGACGGTGATTCAGAACGAAAGCGTGGGTTGAAGTGTGCCGTTGACGGTTTCGGCATCAGCTGAGCAAACCCCCGCCAGCGGCAATTTCGCAGGAACCCAGAGCAATGAACCATCTTCACGGTCACAGCAGCTGGTGACCCGCGGAGATTCGGTCAAATCACTCATGAGACAAGATTCAGAACTGTTGCGTACGGTCTCAGACCTGAAGCCTCCCAGGGAATCCCAGGCAAATGCGAAAACAGACTGAACAGAAACAGCTGTAGAAAAACGACTGAAACAATCCCCAGCACAGTGAAACGGATCGATTGAGTCTGCAGCCAGTTTTTATACAAACCGCTCAACCAGGGCACCAGGACATGCCCCGTGAGCAGGACCGTTATGTAGTTGCTGATCAACATATTGAGGGGCAATGGCAGAGTTCCAAGTGTGGAATTACCGACCAGAGTCAACGCCATAACTGATGGATAAAGCGCCAGCCAGACCAGCAGATTGACCTTCCAAACCGGAACCTTTCGATCCCGTTTTTTCTGGATCCACTGGTCAAAGGAATCGGCTTCGAGGCTCGCTCTATATCGATAATCCATCAATGTTTCAGCCTGATACAGAAGGCTTCGCCGTTCCGGGCTGTCCAGCCATAGCAGACACTGATCCAGGGCTTCAAAAACAATTCGAGTCGTGGCCGATAGCAACTGACCATCATCCATGTCCTGAAAAGAGGTGGACTGGCCGCAATATCCATCAAAGTTGAGAGCTTTCTCATTCATTCGGCGCTGGAGACTCTCAAAGGATTGCTTTCGCTCTATTGGAATCACACTGTGAATGGTGTACACAAAATGACCCGGCTCAAGCACTTCAGAATCATTCGAGGAAGCCATGATCCTCAGTAACGTGCCCCATCAGGCATCTCGCGGAATTCGTCCCAGACTTTGCAGGCTTCGCACTTGAGAATCTGTGTGAGTTTTATCTCTCGCTGCTCCCTCGATTTTTGCATGTCATTATTAATGGCTTCATCTGAAAACAGATCGCTGTAGTCCGACCAGGAAGCTGCATAAAACACATCGCGAATGCCAGCCCAGTAGGCCGTGGCGTAACACATCGGACAGCATTCACAGCTGGTGTACATCACACAACCAGACAGATCCCAGGTGCCCAGTTTCTTGCAGGCAGCGCGAATCGCATTCACCTCAGCATGCGCGCTGGGATCAAAGTCCCTGACCACACTGTTACCGGCTGAGGCCACGATTTCTCCATCTTTGGCGACAACCGCACCGAAAGGGCCACCCGTTTTGTTCACCACTCCGGCATCTCTCATCAGACGAATCGCTTCTCTCATCAGAGCCTGATCCCGATCAGATTCCATGGATGCAAAGTCCGCTGACCACAGATTGGCTGTCACGGCAAAAGGCGGCAAGCAATCCCTTTCAGCGACGACGCACCCAGCTCCAGAACAACCAGGCGATCAGCCCGAGCAACACCCAGGGCAGAAGTGATCGCAGCACGACCACAGCCACGAACACAACCAGCAGACTCACTGCGCCGCGTTTGACCAGCGCTTTGCTTTCGTCAGTCATGTAACGCCAGCGGGGGATCAGAGGCATGCTTGAAAACGTAGTAGTGGACTGACTATTAGGCGAATGTGTCGGTTTTTATACGCTGAAAAATACGCTCAACGCACCAACACCGCACAATCCTCGCAACAACGTGCGTACTGCCTTCGGCTGGAGCGTGGAGCACGGACACCATGGATAGTGCCAAACCCCTTGCGTTTGCCGGAGCTAGTGCGTAGCTTCATCGGTGAGGGGCACCGGTAGCCCAGCTCGCACTTATCACAAACCACAAAAGCGATTTAGTTCTTTCGTTCCCCGAAAGGGGTTTTTGTGATGAGTCCACCAACCAGCAACACCAACCTCCCCACAGTTCAGGCGAGCCAGCTTCTCGGCTTGAGTGAGCACACTCTTCGGAACTGGGCACGAGGCCGCGTTGATCGCGGGAAAAAGGTCGAGCCCAAGCTCAAAGAAGGGGTGTACTGGTTCAGGCGTGGCCAAAGCCACAACTCACCGCTGATCTTCAGGATCCGTGAGTGCAGAGAGTTCCTGGACTCTCAGGGTTATCCCTTGCCACCGCTCCAGCCCGTTGCAGAGGGCCAGGGCTGATGCCGAAGAAACCGACAATCGTGCCCAGCGACCTGCTGGATGCTGCTCTGGCTTGGGAAGAGCTGCGCGAATCTTTCTGGTCACAGCTTGGCCGTGACACTGGCGAAATCAGATCACGCATCGTTGGCCTAGAGCGCCGCATCCGATCCGAAACAACGGGGCAGGGCTGATGACCACTGACACTGCAATGGCGCTGGCTAAACAGCAGCTCGCTCAAACCAGCCCTCATTACGGGTGGGGGCTTCGGCGGCAACAAAGCCATGATGGTTCCTGGCTCGATGGTCAGCTGGAACGGGGCAAACGCTGCAGTGAGATCTCGCACCAGTACAGAACTCGATCTGAAGGTGATGCGGCTGCCGGTCACGAGCTTGGGATTCGATCCAGACAGGTTCGGACTTACCGCAAGTTCTGGCAGCAAAGATCACTCTTGAGGTTGATGTGGCAGCAACTGCCATCTGATCAACGTCCCAGCTCGATGGAAGATGCGCTCCAGCAACTCAACCAATCGAGTGGGAGCTGAACATGGCGGATTTCTCAAATGATCAGCCTTTGATTGACCTGGCGACAGACTGGTGGGGCCACTCGAAGCCCCGCCGTGCCACCTAAGCGTGATCCCCTCTCAGCCGAATTTGCATCAATTAGCAATGCAAAGATTGAGGCTAATTGTGAATCAACGCACCGATTGAATTACATCCTGAGGGAGCTGGTCAATGTGGCACGGGAATATAGAACTTCAGTCGTTCCAGGGGGTTCGGAAGTTCACTTCGGCCATCTGGCCATGGCCATCAACTAACTGGAGCTAATTGTCAGTAATACTGACTGATTGCGTTTCCTAGCACAATCAGATTTTGCCCTCTAAATCCACCTCTTACGGGTGGATTTTTTGTGTTTACACTGCTCATAAGCCTCACGGCTCAATCCAAGTTTTAAGCCTATGTGCATGAAATCCGATTTAACGGAGTTCCGCCGACGAGAGATGGCGGGATGCTTCCCGACAAAAGACACAGTTTCTGCTCGCATCCCTGTTGTTCTCAAGAAGAAGCTTGAGATTGCAGCTATGGAATGCGGAACAACACCGAGCATGATGCTCCGGTTTTTCGCCATCCAGGCACTCAAGAGCTACGACATCGACGGATTTTCTGCAGTCTGATGAAAACTATTAAAGAACCAATCATCTTCTTCGATTTCTCAGCGGAGATGGTGAACCCCGTTTGGCCAAACCAAGGTGTGCACTTGGATTTGGGCAATTTGGAAGATCAGCGCAGGGCTGATGTGTGGCGCGTCCTGATTGCAAGGGAACTCGATGAAATTCATCAAAGGAACATGCAATTAGGTGAAGACGAGCGCGAATCTCGTGAGGATCTGGATCAATGGTCAGCACTGAGTCAATCGTGGGCACTGCTCGCCCTGCCTGACAAAGCAGTTGCGGCTGCCAGAAAAAGGATTTTCGGTGCCGTTCCACCAGTTGATGAAAACGATTGCTGGATCTTCAGCTGGAGCGAGTTGCTAACACTCACCGCTGCTTTCTGGGGTCACGCTCTCTAACGGACTAAGTACCTGTACGAGGTGCAAGCTGCTGAGCAGGTATTTGATCGACGCACCAAGGCAGCAAGGCTGCTGAGCGATCTGCAAAACGAGCTGTAACCAGTCACAAAAAGAGCCAGCGGGTGTGCATCCCACTGGCTCAGAGATCCAACTTTTAACACCCACAGCGTAATGCCACAGGACCCAAACCGTCCCACCCCTTGGGAAGAACTTGAAGCTCAGATCCGTGAACTCAAGGCGTTCGGTCCAGAAGCTTGTTTGAACGGACATAGAGCCGATGCTGAACAACTTCTAGAACAAGCACTAGAGATCAATTTCGATCATGAACTGACGGACTGGCTTTTTGATCAGCTGAATCCGATCAGTGCATTCAATCTTCTTAAGCCGGAGGATCTGCCCGAGGACACGCAGATGGTTCCCATCGATCACTGGCTCGATGAGCAGGATCTGGAGGACATCGTTCAATCACCTGAGGCATGGACTACCCAAGCTCGTGAACTACTGGATCGGTCCTATGGACAGCTCGAAGCGTTCCAGTTCGGGGAAACTAAAGCTGACAAGGATGGTGAGTTTGCCCGCGAAGCTAATCAACTCGCCATGGAATGGGATCTGCTCGATTGGGGAGTAGAGAAAGGAGAGAAGCTTCCTGATGAGTGGTATTACGCTGCGTGGCTGCATGGGCAGATTGAAGACCACATCGACCCATCGCGAGAGCTGTTCAATGCTCGTAAAAAGCTGCATTGGGGTGATCGATGCACACCATCAAAGCCGTTCCAGCCCATAGAGATCGAGGAATGGCGAGCACAAGACCGGATTTTGAAAGAGAGGATTCCGCTTAGGTATGTCCTCAAGGATCCGAAAAAGGGGGATGATTTCGATAATCGTGAGTATTGCTCATGCGTTGAATCAGTTGCCCATCATGAGGATTGGGTGAAGCGTGGCAAGCCTGATCAGGATGCTCCGCTGGTGAAGCTGAACGGAAAGGTCGTTCAAGCTGATGTCAGCAAAATGCTCACGCTTGGCCTGGAACAGATCGAGCAGAGTGGTGTTGGGGGTGCAGAACTCACGGGCGCTTTGCTGATGATGGCAACGAATATCGGGCAGCCGTTCCACTCGATCAAACAGGCTCATGATGAGTATCGAGATGGAGTCGTGGAGCGTGGTTTATATGAGTCGGTGCTCGACGACATGCTGAAAGGCAAAGAGCCGATGATCACCGTTGAGGAGTTGGCAGGAAAGAAGTTCACCGACAAGGTTGTTGCCGACTTTCAAAAGCAGTTCGACGCCGATCCATATCTGGTGCTGTTGACGGTGATGACAGCCATCGGATCGGTGTTGCCTCTCAACACCAGAGTCAGGGGGCTGAGCCATACCCAGCACTGGAGGCCAGGAATCCTATTCGTGATGATCCTGATCAACAGCGGTGGCAAAAAATCAATGCTGCTCGATGAGTTGGTCGAGAAGCCAATCGTCGGAGGTGAAGTCGGCGACACGGTGCGGATATACCAAAAGCGAGCAGCTGGCGTGGAACGCATCAAACGAGCGTTCCACGGCAACAACCACGAGGAGGCTGATGGTTGGAAAGCAGCTCCCGAATGGTTGACGGATTACGTCGAGAAAAACGGCACTCCAGACAAGCTGATGCACCTGATTGGTGATTTCACCGGGGAAGGCATTGACCGCAACGCAATGGTGAATGAGCAGTTTCCCGGCTACCGGACGGGATTCATGCTGACTTCTGATGGGGGCCGGCAACTGCTTGGCGGTGATCGCTACAAATCAGCCGGGAAGGGTATTGCCGGCAGCAAATACACACAGGACAAGCTGAAACGAGCCTGGGATGGCAAAGGTCCGAACTCAGCGAGAGGCAACAAGGCGTTGGAACGGAACTACGAAAAAATCCGGCTCTGTGTACTGGGATTCATTCAGCCATCCATCTACGACGAGATCAGCAGTGATGAAGCTGACGACGCTTGCGGCTTCTGGCCTCGCTTCCTTGCCTACGAAACTGAGTCGATCCAGCTCAAAGAAGGCCTGACACCTGCCGAACGGCGGGAAATCACTGAACACAGCACGTTCCGCAGGTATCTCGATCAGATGTATGGAATGATCCACGGGCTGCACAAGTTCCATGGTGGTGTTGGTTCGTACGCGGAATTCACCTTCTCGACCCAGGCAGAGAATTGGTGGTATCCGGTCCAGTGTCAGGTCGATCGTGAATCTGCGCGGGAGGAAGCATCCGATGATGGTGTGATGGGTCGTTTGCTGGCCAAGTTGCCTGCGTTGGTGGTGGATACCGCGTTACTGCTCCACCTGATTCGCACCTTCGGCGACAAGCCCCATTTGCTGACACCCGTATCGGTCAGCAGATGGGGGAAGGATGAAACACAAGATTCCGAGCAGATGGAAAAACGAGATACGGCACTGAAAGAGCTGAAATCCATTCCGCTCGAAACGGTCCAGCTCGCTTACAAGATGTGCAGGCAGTTGATGCTCAGAACCGCGAAGCAGCGGAACCGGGCGCAAGGTGATGGCAGTGGTGATCGCGCTCAGTTCCTGATCAAAGTGCAGAACGTTGCAATGAAGTTCGATCCAGATCAGAAGGGGTTGCCCTTGGGTCAGCTGCAGCGGGGCTGGAATGGTGCCTACCTGAAGAAGAACCCCAACATCAAAGATCAGCTCTATCAGGCAGTGGGAGCCTTAGCGGATCGTGGGTTGGGTGAACTGCAGCACGGTGACAGCAACAACTCAGGGCTTCGGTATCGCTGGATCAGAGAGGTGACACCTAACTGATCGCCGCGGCTGAGCGCGTGGTGGCTAGCGTTTAGCGCTATTCAGGGCGTCACCGAAAAGATATGGCCGACTGACACGGTTCAAACAAAATCAGAGGATAGTCTTAAAGTATATGTTAATTAATTAATTATTGAGATCGGTGGGAAGCCGATTCGTCTTTGACTCGCAAACAGTTAATGGCGACTGCTTGCATACCGACATCAGCCTTGGCGTCACAGTCAAATGTGTTCTTTACTCCATTGGGTGGATCAATATTAACTAAAACATGACCAGGATCATCGGTCAGTTCTGTGACTCTCACGGTAGATACTCCTTGAGAACAGCGAAGTTGGTCAATTCCTTTTACTACTTTTAATGGAAGAATAAAAATAGCTTGATGAAATTTACTGGCCGTGCAGAAAACCGGCTCTACTTCATTGCTCTCACTAAGTGTGTAAATTCCATGAATTATGCCTTCATCTTTCGCAAAGGCAGACTGGGTAACAAATGATGCCAAAATCAACAGGCTGGCAGCTAACTGTTTTTTCATGGCTTGTGAATCAAGGCAGGCATGTTTTTACTGGTAGCAACGAATGTCCATTTTGGACAATCCCCGCTTTTCAACCATTTGACGCATCAGTGTCAGTTCGAAGCTTGATTGTGAGTGGGGCGCAAATACATCCGATAGGAATTGGGTGCACGCAAAATCGACATGTTGCCTTTCTCTTATTCTTACTAAGGGGATCATCCTCCTCGGTCTTGCCTGGGTTCCGGAGTTCATTGCAGCGGCTGAGAGGTTGCTGGCACAGATGTAGCCCTGTTGCTAAAGCTCGGATCAGTTGCTCAACGCATGCTTGAACCCTTGGCTCCTCCTTCTCTACACGGTACTGTTTTGCTTTATATACGGGGCAGCCTATGGCGCTGCACTCACCGGAAAAATCGCTTGCGTGAACCGCAATTCAGCGACAACTGCATCAATATTTGCAGTTGTTCTATGGCTCCTCAACAAACCCTTTAGCTGAGAAGATTTCTCTGATCCCGGCTGGGAGTGGTGATCAAGCCGGCTTCTGTTGTTATGTGTTTTTGACGATTGACCACGTGGTTTACAGCTCACCCGAGTCAGAGAGGCCGGTGTTTTTGGATGTCGCTCCAGGGATGAAAGTGATCGTGCGCCATGACCTTCAGACGTGAAAAAGGGCCGACGCAACACAATGCCTACGTCATTCAAGGCTGGTGGTGGTTTGTCGATCTGAGGTGACGCAGGCTAATACCAATCATCCTTTTTTACACAAGTAAAAGTAGTCACATCTCTGCTACATCGAAGAGTAGATCCATCGTTCCCCCTTAGATCAAAGTCCATTCCTAGCTTTGGATCGTATAAAGGTTGGTGGCGGTAAGTTACTCCTTCTGAATCCGTATAAGTGTAATTTCCGTCTATCCATGGAAGTATTGAGCGTCTAAGTTCTTCAGTCTCCTGAGCGTTTGCTGGGACAACCTCGACAAACGTGAACGACGCCAGTCCAGCAGCAGCACAGCCAGCCAAAAGGATGATCAGATTTGTGAGTCTCTGCATTGACGCGAAACCTTGCTTCTGATCAGCATCGTCTGATCACCTGCTAAGCACATCCCCCAATGTGACCGATTCAAACCTGCATCTTTAGTACCAATGGGGGTTGTGACATGCGTGCAGAAAACCCATAGTTAACTCTGATGACCACAAACAAGTGAACAAGTGGAAAAGGTCAGATTACCTAGAACAGACCACACTGGTGAAAAAGTCGGTACTCGAAGAGTAATCAGCTTTGCAGGAAGAGATGACAACAACAAGCCAAGGTGGAATTATAAATGCACGCTTTGTGGAACACCGTCAGAAACAACTTCAACCTGGGATAACTTAAGAGCTAGAGCGAAAGCTGCAAAAGAAAATGGAACAATGCAATATTGTATTCACTGTCCTGAATGGCAAAATAAGTCTTGGGTAATTATTCCGAACGGAACCAAGGTTAATAATCTGGTTGTAACCGGACCTTGCTTTCTTGACCGCGAATTGAAAAGCCCAGGTCATCCACATGGCCGTCGTGTTGTGCCGACATGTTGCGTCAAATGTGGAAAGGAGGAGCCTAAAGAAAAGGCGAATATCATAAACAAAAGAGCCAATTGTCCATGTGAATCCCAGGTTGCTCTTGGTCTATCCAACACACCTCTTGGAAGAATGTTTCATGCCTCCCAAGCTAGATCCAAAAAGGAAGGATGGGAATATAACCTCACAATTGAATATCTCATCGAATTGGGAATACCTGAAACGTGTCCTTGCTTAGGCATACCACTTAATAAAGAGATCAAAGAACGTTCGGAAAATTCACCTGCTCTTGACCGTATTGATAACAACAAAGGCTATATAAAAGGCAATGTATGGATTATTTCTGATAGGGCTAATCGCCTGAAAAATGACGGCAATGCCGATGAACTAATGAAGATAGCCCTTGCCGTGCAAAAAAGATTGCAAAGCCAAGCTGCACAAACCGAATGACAACCGGCCCCTACCACCTAGCCTGTAGTTCGCCTGTACTACTCTTTTGTCCATTGACCATGGCCTCTACAGCCAATCCCCTGAAAATCGTCCAATCTTTCTGGACGTGAAACCTGGTATGACGGTCGTTGTCCAACATGACTTTCTGCCTGGCGAAAAGGCCGAGAAGGATTGGTGGATGGGCCAGGTTCTCCACTGCGGTGGCGCTGCCCGTGATCCCTCCATCTACAACCTGTTCCAGATCGCTGATGTGGATTCAGGCGTGATCCGCTGGGTCAACGCTGATCTCGTGACCCACATCCTTCCATCCATTGACTGAAGAGATCACCCAATTGGGGCTTTTGTGAAATCCGCTAATCGCAGATACTCGCGACATGGGCACACCACCATCCGAAAAAACAATTGCTCGATTTGATGCGGCTCAGCGCAAATCGATCGAAGAGATGTATTTGAGCGGAGCGAGAGTAGAGGAAGTCGGGAAAGCACACGGCGCTTCGAACGTAACCATCCGGTTCCTTCTGAAACAAATGGGGGTGCGGATGAGAAAAGCTGGAGAAGCCGCCAGGAAAGACCTCACAAAGATGAGATTCGGAAGATTAGTTGCCATCCGCGATGTAGGGAAACAGATAAGTGAGTCTGGGAAAAACAGCGCTCGGCTCTGGGAATGCCTTTGTGATTGCGGTAATACAACCAAGGTCACGGCACCAGCACTCATTAGCGGAAATACTTCCAGCTGTGGTTGCTACTTAAAAGACCGCATTACAGAGACGCAGCGGAAGGATATGACAGGAGTTCGCATGGGGACGCTTACTGCAGTTCGCTTTAGTCATAACATCACCAAATCCAACGGTAATAAGGGTCAGGCTTATTGAGTTTGGAAGTGTGACTGTGGGGAAGAATTAACCGCACCGGGGGCAGGAGTTGAGAATCGTCTTAAGAAAAATGGTGACGTTTCTTGTATTAAGTGCAGCTCTAAGAAGAGGGCTGAGAAACGACAGCACGACTACACAAACCAACGATTCGGGATGTTAGTTGGGATTAAGCAGATTGATTTGACCCGGTCTCCAGCCCAAGCCAAATGGCTTTGGCAGTGTGATTGCGGAAAAACAGTAGAACGTCATGTTTCCAACGTAAAAGATGCCGACAATGCCAATTGTGGCTGCAAGAGAAAATCAACAGCAGCTGATCGAACCGGCGAAAGGTTTGGTGCACTTGTAGCTCTGCGGAGCTTGGGGAAAAAGCCAGGCGAAAGCACATATACGTGGGAATTTCAATGCGATTGCGGGAAAATTTGTCAAGCAAGACTGAGAGATGCTATATCGGGCTTGCAACAATCTTGTGGATGCAGACAAGGCGGGTGGGACAGTATCGGAGCTTGGCTTGAAGGGAATTTCAGAAACCCTGAAATTGATGGATATTTCTATGTATTCCCGCTCAAAAGATATCCTGGATTTGCAAAGCCTGGTATCACTGATGACTTAGAGAACAGAAAGAAAGATTCACGTGGTGAATATGGAGAAATTTATGACTTCATTGCCTTGCCTAGGTTAGAGGCATGGCTTGTGGAACAAGCGACTTTGATCGCCACAACTAAAGCTAAAGATTGTCCACCTCGGCTGGCAAAAACAAAGTGGGAAGGATATAGAGAAGTTAGGAAAATGAAGCCTGTGGAAATTTTTGAAATTGCACTCAGCCTGCATGAAGAGCTTCAGTTTCTTGGCAGAGAAGAATTTGCCGTTCGGTATCTTCCTGTTACCCCAAGCGAACGGCGTAGACTACTTGATGCAAAACCCCATTAACGCGATTCCTTCAACGTCCAACCACTCAGCACACGAGGAAACCGGTGACGCCAAGGCTCCAGGGGAGCAGGCCCTTCTGAAGGGCGATGCAGGCATACCCGAGAGCATCGGCCATATGGCTGTGATCGGATTTTGGATCGGGCACTGACGCTCCAGCCCGGTATTCGAGATTCGACAGGCTGCGGATCACCCGCTTGCAGCATGGTTCCACCTTCAGGCGGCGATGGCCGTTGGCATCTCGGATCATCAAGCGTGTGGCGCTCACCTTGTCGCGGATGCTCCAGGGGGCACGGGGAGCTTTGATGCGGAAGCTGTATTTCTGCAGGATTGCATGGTCTGAAAGCCCCATGGCGCTGGAGGTTTGCAGCCTTCGGCCTGTTGGGTCTGGGCAGCAGAGAATTTCCTGATAGGGGAAGTCCGCCCGCACGGCTTGCGCCATCTCGTGAGTGTCACTGTTGATGAGGACGTATTCCTTCAGGACAGCGAGCCGGTCGCCCTGCACCTGGAGCACACACGCGCAGAACGGTGTCCGGTTGAAATCGATCCCAAGCACCAACCGTTCGTTCTGCCGATAGTCCATAGGAGTGATGTTTTGCCGGTTGAAGTCGGGGTAAACCGCTCCAAGCAGTGACTCGATGGAGGCTTCGAACTCCTGCCTCCACAGGATCGGGTCCATGGTGGCTTTGGCTTCCTGAACGAATGTGTCATCGATCCAGCCGCCATCGGTGCTCTTGAAGCTCCAGCGCTGCCATCCGGGTGTGTTCTTTGCTCGGTCCCAAAGCTCGCTGGCGAAGTTGCCGCCACCGGCTGGAGTGGAACAGAACACCACTCGGCCACGGGTTGTACCGAGCATCGGAAGCAATGAGGCTTCCCACATCGACTGAAGTTCGGTCACATATGCGAACTCATCGATCAGCAGTAGGTTTGCCGCCTGACCACGCAAACCATCCGCATAATCGCAACCGGCAAGGATCAGTTTTGATCCGTTGCGGAAGTGCAGAGCCAACTGTGATTCATAGGTTCGCTCCAGCCAACTCGCCGGAACCATTGTTTTTAAGTCGGCCCAAGCGATGTTTTTGGCCTGAACTCTTGAAGGTGCGAGGTAAAACACCTTCGCTCCAGGGTTTTTCAGGCATTCTTCGATGCCTTCGGTGAGCATCAGCCGGGTTTTGCCAAAACGCCGACCGCTGAACACCACTTTGATCTGAGCATCAGAGCGATGGATCTCAGAGGCGGCTGGCTTGAGTACTATTTGAGCTATCGCCATAACCCATTTTGCCAAAACTTGTATGCAAATTGCCCTCATTCCCCCATTCGGGGGATGCGGCTGCGTTCAAAAAGAACCAAATTAATTGAAAAAATATAATGACAATGCTACCGGAACTATTCAAGAAAGCCTGGGAGGCAATAGATCAAATACCTGACACCGAATCAGAGGCTGAAGAAAAAGCCAAAGCTTTTGCCAACCTGATAGAAAACCCTGACGATCCAGAAACCCATGCGAGATGGTTAGAAGCTTATGACAAAACCATTGAAGGGAAGGCGGTACAAATGAAAATGATGTGGCATTTGTTGAGAGAAAATAACACTTCTATTTCTCCTGAGGTTTTTTGGGAAACATGGAAGAAGACAGCCAATTCAATAGAAGCAAGACGAGTAAATGAAGGCGATCATGAAGGACAAATGGCTTTGAAGTTGGCGCAGACTATTGAGCAGTTGGCTTTCATACGGGCAAAGCGTGAAGTGATCCATTAATCAACAGCAGGAATGACGCCGCATTTGCATCGCGGATGAACGGGGTACGGCACTGGGAAGTCCTCCATTCGTCGTTCCACACGGCCATCGAGTGGAGCGCAAACCGGGCAGGTGCCGGTCTGGGACAGCTCTGGACGTGTCACCCAGCGCCATGCTTCCGGGGTGCTCCAGGTGATCTGTTCTGTGCGGGCGGCGAAGCTCCAAACAGCACCTTCGATAAGGCTGTTCACGCTGTTGCGGATCTTCTCTGCACTGCCGCCGATCAGGTCACGCATCCACCGTGACGGGGATTGGCGATCGAGCCAGGAAGACAGTGGGGCGGGGTCTTTTTGGCTGCCGTATTCAACGGATCTGAGCAGTTCCTCGGGGGATTGCATCCGTTGCGGGCGACCGGGGAATGCTCGGAGTGCCAGAGAACTCATTTCGGTCTAGGCCGTGAACATCGCCGCGCCGATGTCTGCTCGAAGCGCGTCGTTCAGGTCGCCGAGATATTCATCGTCAACGGTGGCAGGGTCATAAGTCGCCAGTGCTCGTTCCAGGATTGGTGTGATGGCGCGGTTGAGCTGTTGCTCGATCCGTCCCAAGAGATCGTCTTTGCTGTTGAGATATTCGTCTTCGGTCATTGGTTTGGTGCTGATTGGTGGGTGGAGTGAGCAGCCCCCTGCTCACCCCTGGCGGGGATCCCCGGTCACTGACCTAGGTGCTGCACCCACCGCTCACGCTCCCTTTCTCAAGTCCCTCACGAGGTCCAGCCACGTTTCCAAGATCCGCATCTTCCGTGCCAGGGGTGTTTTGCCCGTTGATGGCGGCCGGTTGTTGCTCCAGATCAAGCGCTTCTGCATTGAGCTGTCTGATGTAGCGGCGGGCCTGTGGGGAGCGAATCATCAGCCCTGCCTCCGGCGGGCGGCGGCATGGCGGGGGTATTGCGCTGCGGCCAATCGCGCACCGTGTTGGTGACTTTCGATGGCAGCTTTTTTGGTGCGAGCTTGATCGGCGCGAGTAACGGCTTCGCTCCACTGATTCGCATGGGGTTCGGCTGCTTTGCGGAGGGTTGCGGCGGTCATTGGGTCGAGCTGCTCCAGGCGGAGCTGACTCGTCAAGTTCGGAGAATCTGCGGAGTATGGATTGCCCGCATCGCGAATCTCGCTGACTGTTTGTTTGCGAGCAGCTTCGGCAGATTCTTCCGGCGACAAACGAGGTGCCAGGGTTCCTTCGATTGCATCTGCCCGGACACTTGCGGGAGCAGTGCCATCAAGCAGTGAGCAAAGCACTGGATCCAGGGATCGGATTTTGACGCTTTCGGTGACGTTATTGCTGCACCAAGTCATCCAATCGCGAGGAAGTGGCTGTTCGATTAAGTCAGCCCAGCGCCTGAGGACTGAGAGATTTGAATCGAGACCGTGCAAAATCGTTATTAGTTACCGACTTTCCGAGCCTAGCTGATATTTTGCGGGCTGTATTTACCAATTAATTGTAGTATAAATGAGAGTAATCACCAGATTCTGAATCCTGTGTTGTCGTGGAGTCCTGCTTCGCGGCGGATTTGCTTTTTCTGGGCTCTTTCTTCCTGGAAGATCTCACGCTCTCGTTCCAGGCGGTCTGCGGGTAGGTAACCCCATTTCACCAGCTTTTTGATGTAGAGGAGATCATGCTGGCGGGTCCATTTGCGGCCTCTGGATTGCATGACCATGCGCTTTGCGGCTAAGTCTACAGCTCGTGTGATCGGCTTTCTGCCGTGGCCTTGCTCTGCTCGATCCAGGGTCTGCCAGGCGGGCTCCAGGGGGTTCATGCGTCTTCTGAGATGTGTTGGGTGGGCGAGGCGTGTTTGCAGCCCAATTTGATAATCAGTGCATCGCTGCCTGGATGGAGATTGGGCATTCTCGATCCACATTCAGGGTGAGCGCAGCCTCTGACGTAGTGGACCGGGATGGGTGCGGCCATTTGATTGCGCCGTTCCAGCTCAGCGATTTGATGGTGGAGGAGCTTTAGGCGGGTTCTGCGACTGTCGAGTATTGAGGTTGTGAGCATGGGCAACCGTTTCCTCTGAGAATACCCAGAAAAATAAAATCAGAAGTTAGGGTTGTTATGCTACAAAAAACACTCTTAGGAAAGTGACAAGAATAGGCGACAATCATGCGGATACGGCGTGCACTTATGGAATCGGACTGTGCCCCTTATATGTCACTATCTTCTAGGATATGGATGCGTCAGAGATTGAAAGATTTCTGATGCTTTGTTAATCAAATCTCTTTCACATATGGAAGCGCCAACTTCCTATGCGATTCTGTTTCTCTCATTCGTTTTGATGATTACTATCGACAAAGCTCCCAAGATTGGGAGGCATTTCCTGTCATCTGCCAAGGATGTTATGGATCACTATCGCAGAACTCCACGGAAGGTAATCACTACCGTGGAGACAATGTATCTTCCACCATCAGATGATGCTGGATCACGTTTCACTGCAACAATATGTGATTCAAAACAGTTTGATTTTGTGCATATGGATTATGCACTTACAACATCAGAGAATCACCTTGCTGCAGCCATGGGAGTGATTTCCAGCCAACTGTATGGAAACTATTCTCTCATTTCCTTTGAATCAGTCAGAGATAGCGCTGCCTATCTGTTCACATTCCAGGCAGAGGAATGGTGATGACAATTATCAGAATTGCAGAACCGCAAGGTCACTTCCGAGTGACCTTTGATTCCGTCTCGGCATTATCTGCCGAGTGCGAATCGGTTCAATCTTGCGGCTGGCTGGATTGGCAAGGTAATCCCGTGGATGATTACGTGGATTCCTGTTGGGATTTCCAGGATCTGAGAAATCACCTGATTGGCTGTCATCCAGAGGGAGACGGTGGAAAGGTTCCTGATTTTGTGAGCTTTGATCCAGGCTGCGACTGGTGGTGGATTCTTTCTGGAATGGCATCAGAGATTCAGTCTCTGATCCTGATGATCTGTTGGGAGTGACTGCCTATGTGCACCGTCCCAGTTGGATCACGGATTCCAGTTGGCTGCGTGTCTTGCGGTTTCTCGGCTGGAGGCAGCGCTAATGGCTGGCGGGACTCACAACAGTTCCGAGAGGGAGGCAGCCGTGGAGGCTGCCCTTTCTCTGATGGATCTGTCCGCACCACGGGCAGTGGTGATCTCGGCACTGCAGCGGAATCACGGTTACTGTCGCGCTCAGGCTTACAGGCTTGCCGCGGAAGCTGGAGAGATCAGCGGGCAACAGGGCATCAGTAGCAGACCTTCCGGTTCTGATCTCGCTGCCATGGCGCAGATCATCACCGCTCAGGCTTTGGCCAGTGCACATCTCGATTCCGACTGGAAGGCTGTAGCGCGACTCGGAAAGGAACTCAGAGAGAGTCTGAAAGCGACTGGCGGAATCACTTCCGTTCCACCACCAGATCCTGATCAGTTGGCGGAACAGGTTCAGGCTGTCCGGCTGAAAGGTCAGAGAGAGGGGAGGCATTCTGAATGAGATTTGTCTCATTCTGAAAGCCTGTCAGTCACTGATTCTCACTACTAATTTGTCTCATTGCCATTCTTCGTGGAATGGCAATTCTTGCTCTTTCTGTATTACAGAGAGGGCTGTATTTAACTTTGAATTATTAGCGTGTCGAGCGTATCCGTGTTGCTTATTAGGCACCACATCATTCCATGGACGCTGATGGGCTGGCATAAAAGGCAGTCGCTGTAGTGGGTTTGGCGGATTCATTGACGTCATTACGGGCAAAATCTAATAACGGCGAAATATACGCAGAGCGGTACGCACAAAGCCGCGGACGGGCATCACCGCACCTGAGAAATCGAGCAAAGCGAAGGTGCGGTGATGTATGGCCGCGGCTTTCAATCAGAATCCACTTCGCCTTCGATTATCTCGGCATCGTGCACTTCATTGGGTATGGGTCCGTGGATGGCAGCTTCTGCTAATTGCTCCATTCTTTGTTCCAAAGCTTGGAGCATTTGCTGTTCTTCAAAGACTCGGGCGATATTTTGTTCTGCTTCAAAAGCCAATCGAGCGGCCTGCAATCGAATGTGCGGATTCTTGTCGTCTAAGAGTGCATCAACACGTTCCAGGGCCTTTCCATACAATGCTTTTAATCTGACGCCATGCAGCTCTGTATCAACCTCCATCATTTCGGAGACTGCCACCCTAAAGGAAGGAAGTTTCCGCCACTTCTTTAAGGCATCAACTGAGATACCAACAGTGTCAGCAACACAAAGTGGACTTAATCCAGCACATAAGAGTTCAACAGACTTCTTTTGTTTGCTTGTGAGCGGTTTATCCTTCCTCGCCTGTTGTGCTAGTTGATTAGACCTGTCATATCGGATTTTAGAGCCTGATTCTTCGGTCACAAGAAGCATTTTAGAGTCATTTAGTGCATATACTGTAGTCACTTTCGCTCAGATAATGTCATTTTGTGCGTCATGGGCGTGGAGAAGCATTAGTTCCAGGGGAAAGATCAATACTGAAAAGTCGCTACCTGCCCCCCATTCACGGCTCAGAGCAACCACCAACCAAGCAGAAGACCGATGATGAGACCTTTGACCCAAGCCAGAGCAGCCATCTGGTAATTCGATAATCCCAGCTTTTTCTGAATCCAATTGAACGCCTGCTCATCAGCGAAAAAGACAGCTCGTATGGGGCGAATGATCCAATCCATTACTTAAGGCCATTTATGACTTAGAGGATGCTGCTCAGACATCGCTAGAGCAAGCCCTTAAGGCAGCGAGCAATCCGCTCCAGGTCATCTACCCTCCGTCCACTCAGCCTGAGCGAACTGCTCTCAAACGGAATACGCGGCCGTCGTCACGCTTCATCAGAGAAGCGATAAATTGCTAAGCGGATTCATTCAGAGGAAAATGCCTTCATGAAACTTCTATTCACAGGATTCAGTCTTGCAGCGGCGCTGGTTAGCACAGGCGTTGCTCACAGTCATTGCCAACTGCCGTGCGGTATTTACGATGACCATGCACGCGTTCACTCGATGCTTGAAGACGCTGATACCATTCAAAAGACTGTAATTCTTATTAAAGAGAACTCAGGAAAGAATGATGCTCAATCCAATAATCAACTAGTAAGATCAATTGCCAACAAGGAATCTCACGCTCAGTCAATCATAGAAACAATTAGCGACTACTTTTTGACTCAGCGTGTCAAGCCCAGTCAAAGTGATTACACGGAGCGGCTCAAAAAGCATCATGCCGTGATCGTCGCCTCGATGAAAGCAAAACAAAATTCAGATCTCCAGCATGTTGACGATTTAAAATTGGCGATCGTTGAGCTTGAGCAATACTACCCAAGGCAATCAGATTAGCCCGGTTAGCAAGGGCGGCTACTTTTTTGTCGCCCTTTGAAGTGTTGCCATCCTAAGAAAACAATGTTTGCGGTTATTAATCTAATTCTTTGAGTTTCTTTTTTGGTGAGAATGCTAATTATTATCCAAAATTTTAGTTCTTGGCAGATTTTACTGTACAAGAGTTGATTTCCAGGTATTTGGGGATCGAGCCTGCCTCGAAGTCAAGCAGAAGAAAATTAGGATATCTTTTCTTGTTCATGTTTTATGCATTTATAAGCATCATTTACAGTGAATGCTTGATGTGGGTCAAATAAGCCACTTATTCTTTTATGGTAGGGTATTTCTTGATGAGAAGGCATTGTGATACGCACCACAATCACCACCATCACTTCAGTTGCTGCACTGTTCGCAGTGAGCGAGCCGTTTGATCCACCTGTCGCTCAAGCCGACACAGTGAAGGGTGCGCTCTGCATCCTCTCCAGACATGACGACTCAATCCCGAAAGAGGAGTTCACCTGCGACTTCACGCAGACGATGGGAGCGGCCTACATCGACAGCAATCGCTGGGCATTCACCTTTCCTCACGCTGAACAAGGCAAGACATATCAGCGCCAGAACACTGAGGATTTCAGCCGCTGGACCCGTGAAGGCCAGTACACGCTGACCCTCTTTCAGAGCGGCAAGAAGCCATACGAGCCAGGCGGCTGGTGATTAAGTTCCAGCGCTTCGCGAACTGCAAGCGAAGCGAGAGAAGAGCGAAGCGGGAGGTGCGCCAACACCGTTAACCCCGCTGGGGACTCATTACGTCCCAAGGAACAATAACGCTCCAGCACGATCCAGCTCAAGGTCATCGACATCATCGACTCCATCGACACGCATCGACTCCAGCATGTCGGACTTGAGACACGTTCCAGCACAAGGGATTAGAGAGAATAAAAAGAGATATCGACATCATCGATTCTTTTTTCTCTATTCCCCCCTCACCTACGCCCACAGCACTTCCCCTCTCCCTTTCCTCCAAACCATGTCGATAGTGTCGATGCTGGAACTTTTTCTCCGAAAAGCACTGCCCTGGAGCGCATCTCAAGTCCGACACACCCCATGTCGATGACGACATCATGAGTGTCGATAGTCGATGGAAATCCGCAAGCGTCGGGAATCCAGGGATTTGAGGACCCACAAGACACAGCCTGAGCGGGTCTAAAAGTCAGAAGGAAGAATATGAGTCACCACATCGGCGATATGGAACAGGTTGTGCATGGAGCGGTGGCGAGGAACCGCTGCGACATGCACTGCCTGTTAGAGGTGGGCTCCTTCAAGATCGCCTAATAGCTGTGGTTGAACATCACCCGATTGGGTGGAGATGCAAGTTGAAAACCCCCTGAACGGGTGATGTGGATACTAATTACTGCAGTGATAATGAATACATCGTAGGGATGCAACTACACTCTTGCAACATGATGATTACTTCAAAATCAATCATTGGCTCGGCAATGCTTTTGGTTTCTACCGGATTAATTTTCACGCCAACAGCATTATCAGATCCGGACGATTTAATTGAACTGCGAAATACATGGAATCAATATTTAGCGGAGGTTTCACGGAGAAGCCGAAGCACTCAATGCAGTGGTCTATCTGTCATGCGAGGCACCGCTGAAGCTTTCATGTCTCGACATAGTGATTCGTCTTATGCATCGAAATTCAATGCATTACTTGCAAGGTATAACTGCCCAGATCTAGCAAAGCTTGAGTATCTGCCAAGTGCTGGCACTCCTGACAAAACAACATTTAAACCCATTTCTCAATATGGATCATGCTTGACGATGTCTGAAATACTAAGTGCAAACAAAGAGATAACCAAAAGATGTGAAAACACTTTTATCCATATAAAAGTTCATTGACAAGTATTCGGGAAGCCTGATGCCATTGCGAGGTGGCTGAAAGCAATACAAAACCCTTGAAGGGAAAAGCAGGGGGCGTTGAGTGGACGCTATTGATCTCCCGGCAAAACACTATTCAAAAACAACCTTTTAAAGATGGCTAAGTTCGTTCCGCCTTCTATTTCACAACCTCAGAGCATAAGGCCTACGAAAGGTCCCACTGAGATTGTCGCTTCAGCGCCACCAGTAAGTAAAGCTGCACTGGCAGGCCATGTTTTTGGTACTATTCTTATATTTATGGGGCTTCTGAATCTAACTGAAGGCAAAGATCCCGATCTTGGTGTTATGGCTGAGGCCGCTCAGGGTATTAAGCAAACAACTGGAATGGCGTACGTTGCTGCTGGAGTTAATACATGCATGATTGCCACTCTGTGTCAGCACACCAAGCGAAAGGAATAAGTGCAAACACCAACTCACGCCAATCACGCCCCGCCCAGAGCGGGATTTTTGCTGTCCTTGCCCCTTAGCGGCACCGGCTTCCGCATCAGCTGATCGGGTGAGATTGCTGAAGTTGGCGAAGCAATCGCTCAAGGCGATGCCAAGCGCAAAGCCCACCAAGAAATTGAATACTTTATCAACGCCATATACAAAAAGGACGTCGACTTGTTCGGAGCGCCTTGTGTTCCTTGCCAAGACTGTCTACAACAAATATCTCAGAGTTTTCTAATTCGCTTGGATACTTGAAAACATCGCCATCCATATACAGCACTGTCGATTCAGGGTGTTTCTGTTTAAGTCTTACAGGGGATTTATTTTTAGAATTAAACCATATGACCTTGTTTCCCCTGTAAGGAAACTCAATTCTTATCTTGTCAATACTTTTATCTCTTTTGCCGCGATTAATTACTGTGATTTCTAAACGCTGGGTCCACTTCATACCTGCCACTTGAGAGACAGCTGCAGTGACATGCAACATGTATCTATCTTGCCAAGACAATACAAGACCAAAAATTGCTGAGAAAACTGATGTAAAAGGTTCCACTTATTACAGAAGCTCAGGCAGTGTTTCTTCCAGGATCGGTCTCACGACTTCTACCTTGGGCGCACCCGCACGCTAACGGCTAAACCCGCGCCAGCACCCTTTCAGCCGCGGCCATCAGCTCAGATTCCCGTGCATTGGTGCCGTAATGCTGCACGTAGGTCATGCGGTTATTGCCCATGAACTGGCAGATCTCTCGATCATTGAGGCCAATCCGATCAGCCGCATATGCATAGCGATGGCGGAAGGAATAGCTGGCCAGCACCTCACCCTTCTCAGTAGCCGCGGCCTTCAGCTCTCTCCAAAAAGGATTGCTGCGTAGATAGTCGTTCGTCATGTTGCCGACCTGATTAGGACGGGTTCCAAGCGATGGGAGCCGTGTCGATCCAGACGACAACTCCAGCAGGAGCTGTTGACTCAACCCCGGCATGTCCTCTGGATCGATACCCATGACTATGCGTGGATCGGACTGCTTGCGTGAATTGCGCTTTCCTTCTGTCACTCGAAGGAACCGACCATCCACCTCCAGGAACTTCAACTCCCACGGCCTAAGCCCGAAGCAGGCCAGAAGACCGATGGCGAGTCGCCAACTCCTACCAGGCTCTGTATCCCGGAACGATTCCATCAGCGGCTTTAGCGCTGACTCTGGAATGGCATCTTTCTTGTTCTTCTGTCGTTTCCCGGCAACGGCTGCCCGTGGAGCGATGCCCACATATTTTTTGGTGTTGGCCGGTGGGTGCCAGCGCTCTTCAAAACCGAGTTCATCCCTGCAGAACTCCAGAAATGCTTTGACGACTTGCACCTTGCGCCGTCTGTAGACCGATCCCTGGGGCAATGGAATCCAATTCCCCTCAGCATCCTTTTGAGCGCTGTTGATGGCGTACTGGAGGAACTGGGATGCGTTCTCGGGCGATCGTTCATCCATCGCCAATCGCAACGCTCTCCAGGTCATTCCGTATGTGCGGTGAAACCCGTGCTCGTCGGAGACAACACCGCCGACCTTGGTTGCTTTGAACTCTTCGAAAGCAGCATCCCAATCCAGACCGCCATCAATGGTTGTGGCCTGCTTACCGATCACCTTGACCGCATCCTTCAGCGTCCGGCCATTGGCCATCGCTTTCTGAACCACGTTCAGAGCACTAATCACTTCAGCAGCACACCCACGCTCCCAAGCGATCGGAAGCATGGCGGTGGCTTTCTTCCTTGTGCCCCCTGGTTCGAGCCAGGAATGCTGCACCTGCACCTTTCCGTTGCGCTGGATCAGTGACCAGCCATCAGCGAAACCCGCATCGGCTACCGAGTCACGCAGTGTCTGAACCCACCTCTCGGCCGCCATGTAATGCCTTAAACGCACCACCACCATACGCAGAAAAATACGCAGAAGATACGCACGCACTGAGCAACAACACGGCAACAACTGGGCAACAACTGGGCAACAACCCAGCAACAACAAACCTCAAAAACCAGTTGCAGCCTCCTTTTTTGAGCGCTTCAAGCGGAGAAAGAATTGAGTCCTGATCGAGCCATGTACTTCCAGCGGAGAATCAGCGCCAAGGCATCAACTCAGAAACAGCGATGAACTTAGAAGATGTCTGCAAGGAACATTCCGTGCAGGCTTCCATCGTTCATGGCCCGGCCTGCTCGTTGTTGTACTGCTCGAGCCCGCAGAGCTTCATGGCCTGGCTGTAATGGGGTTCAAAACGATCCCAGCGGAAACTGCGCGGGTCGTAGCGACTGCGGCTGCGATCAACAGCCGCATGGGTGGTCAGGCGCGTGATGGGGATTCCGAATGTCGCCTGCCAGAGCAACACCTGCTCTGCGAGCGACCTGTATTGCGCATCCGTGTAACCGGAATGGCCATGGTCATTTCCGCGGCCATCCGGTGGCGAAACCAGGCTGATATGAAGTGCGATGTTGTTGATCGACCCCACGCTGCCGGGACGGTCCCGCATGGTGATGTCACCGAAGGCCGACATGCCGCTGCCGTAGGCGCGCTTCTGATCGGGAACAATCCTGATTCGACGACCATCCCGGCCGATGAGCATGTGATAACTCACCTGCTGATCATCCTCAGGGTGATTGGTCTTGAACAGGGCAAGCGCCTGGGGCTCGCTGATCACCGTTTCATGCAACACGATCACCATCGGCTTGACCTGCAGCTCACGCCCCCATGAGTCCCTGGTCTTGCGTTCGCCGAAATTGGTTGGATGCGCCAGCTGAAAGTCTTCCTGCGCGAGTCCCAGCGTCTGTGCACAGGCCTGAACCACCTCCGGCGGTGATGCGGCAACGCGGCTGTCACCCAGACGCATGAGAGGGGGCCTGTCGGACTGCAACAACTGTTCTCCAGCGGTATCTGACCACCCGAGCACACCGGAATCTCCACTCAGAAGTGAACAGCCGGTAAGGCCAATCAGCACTGAAACCGCCAGCTGATCCAACACTGGTTTCATCACAGCAGCTGGCAGGGTCAGTCCGGGAACAACCATCCCATGCTGTCCGAAGCTCTCAACACCAGCGAGAACAACAACACTGCTTTTCCACAAAAAACAGTTAGTCCCCCAGTCAATCGAAAGACTCAGTGGTGAATTTCAACAGCATTGACAGCTTTTGCGCAGCAACCTCAGGGGAAAAGATCATTTCCCAACGCTGCATTCGAATCCTCAGTTAATTCTGAAAAGGAGATTGTTTGATTTTTCGAGGTCTCACGATCACAGCACCAATCGCATCAGGCACTGATCGGATATAACTCGCGAACGACCGGGAACGCATCACGCCTCTCCCGGGGGCGGCATGAATGGCATCCACCCTGGAGCCCTCTCTCACCAGCAAGCCTGTGTGGCTCACGTCAAGACCGTCGACACGCGTTGCGACAGCAAAAATATCGCCGGACTGAACACTGGGGAGTGCAGCTTCGAGATCCCTGAGCGGTACGTAGTGCTGCTTGATCCGTCTTCCCTGCTCCCGCGCACGAATGCAATCGAACAGATCCTGGGATTGCAGGGCGGGGTACTGAGCACGGTGGCTCGACATGAAATTCAACGGCAGATCCCGCGTTGCCTCCCCGGACCAGACCGGGGCCTGTTCCAGCAATCCCTGTGCCTGCGCCGAGCTGACCCAGTCGTGAAAATAGTGCTGACGCGTGCAGTAACCGACCTCGCCGTTTCGGTAGCGAAGCTGCCTGGTCCGTTCAGCAAAATCTTCAAACGACTCGGCGGACACCGTGGCAAGCAGCTGTTCAACGAACAGCATGCAGTCGAAACTCACGAGGTCGAGTCGCAGCTGTTCGAGACCTGGCTGATCAAGCGACATCGCCAGATAGGGACTTCCGAGAAAGAATTCAGCTAGACGTTGCATCGCCTCGTTGACAGGCAACGACTGAATCAGTGATCGAGCCTGTTCAAAGCGTTTCCGTGTGCCGGCAACAACATGGGGTTCAGCGATGGAGGCTGATGAACCGGAAGGAGCAGCGTCAGAAACAGATCGTCCCAGCGCCAGCGACAGCGAGGGACGTGGTTCCTGCTGAACAAGGACTAAACATCCCGAGATCAATCCGAAAAACAGGAGCACAGCGAGCTTCACACTGAGTTGCAGGCAGATCTCACGCTCTCATGGGAGCTGATGAACATCCATCGAAAACCGTGATCTGCTCAGACCTGCGTGGTCGCATGGCGGCGCCTGCCGAGCGGCTCGATCCAGTGCTCCACCACTTCCCGATGCTGGAGCCATTGGGGAGGAACACGGCAACCGAGGTTCACCACTCCGTCGTCCATCAGGCGGCCTAGGCGAACTGCCGCTGCCTCCTCAGCTCGGGAAAAAACGTGTTGATGAGAAGCAAGCCAGTCGACCTCATCTTCCGTGATCACGCCCGTGGAGAGGCTTTCAAGGAACAGTTCACCAAGGGTCATCTGAACTATGTAACGAAGTTGTTACATCATGACGCTCGCTCCTGGCCATCGCGAGCGCAGGCACGAATCGGGAGGGAGAGCAGGCTCGCGCCCTACATGACATTTTTTTAAGCTCTTCCCAACATCTGGTTGTTTCATGCAGGTCAATCTCTCCCAGCAGTTTGAAGCCGAGTCGTTCAAGCGGATGATTGACGCCACCACAGACGTGCATGAGTTGCAGACACTGGCTCGTGAACTCACCGACCTCTATTTCCGACAACGCGCTGCAACCGCATGGGTGGTGTCGGAGCAGTGATCAGAGCGACTGACTCACAGTTGCATCACACAGTCTCATCACCATGAGTTGACCCTCCGGAGGTGAACCGTCGCGTTCCATTCTCTCGAGCTGAAAAACCATCAGAGCATGAGCCGAGAAACGCAGCGCTGACAGAACAGCGAGGCCCATGCACAGCGGACAGTGAAGTAATCCCATCAATCAAGACTGGGATCGATTGCCGCAGCTGACACCAATGCTTGCCATTTCTTGACCTCCTGATCACATCGGCCAGCCCTGAATTCCGGAGCGATTCAGGTGTCAACGCAACGACAACGAGTCAGTGATGTCTTGCTGAATACAGCGTTATCCAAGAGCGTCATCCAAAGCGGAGAGAATCGTTGTCCGATCCATCCCCATCGCTAAAACACGCCGTATTCAGCCTCGCCCAGCACGCAACCAACAGCAATGCGTGATTGCACTGATTGCCGAACAGTCCTGCGCACCTCAACACTGGAGTCATACAAACGGAGGCACCGGATGACGGCCGACACTCCACCAGAGCAGATCTGAGAAGCCATTCGGCTGTTTCTCCTGCAACAGGGTTTCTTTCCAACAAGATGAAGTGCAACTGACCGGGTCATGAAGGCCGAGCCGATCAGCCAGGCTTCACGGGAACCCGAGCCCAGGACTCACAGCAGATTGTTCGCTTCTGCTTTCCTTTGCTTCAACCACTGTCCTCCGCAACGCAATCAACCAGGATTCACGTTCAGATTCAGACAGGAAGCCAATGAACAAACGAGCGATTTAGGCCGTTCCATTCATCGGAATGGTGCGGTCACCAAACCAGCGGATCGCTGGCAAAAACCCCCGGGATTCAGAACCAACTCTGAATTCCGGGGGTTCATTCATGCACAGCGAAACAAACAGCACGGATACAGAGCGAGACATCTCCTGACCACGGCCAGCATCAACTACACCCGGCTCAAAGAGGAGCGTTCATGGTTGTTCAGTCAAGACACCACCCTGCGATTTGCGGCAGAGAGCAGGAGCTGCGCTCTCTGATGCAGGAGTCGGGCCGCAACTGGCCAGCGTCAAACGAACGTGGACTGCGAGATCTGAACTCCGGCTTCGCCTGCGCGCTGCATATGCATCAGCCGACGGTGCCCGCAGGTCCGAATGGTGAGCTGATCTCACACCTGCAGTACATGCTGGAACATCCAGACGAGGGGGACAACCACAACGCTGAGCCATTCGCCCATTGCTACAGGCGCATGGCTGATCTGATTCCGGAGTTGATCAGAGAGGGCTGTGATCCGCGGATCATGCTCGATTATTCGGGAAATCTGCTCTGGGGTGTCACGCAGATGGAACGGCGGGACATCACCGAAGCGCTGCACTACCTGGCCTGCGACCCAGAGATGAACCGACACGTGGAATGGCTCGGCACGTTCTGGAGTCATGCCGTTGCACCCTCCACACCCATTCCTGATTTGAATCTGCAGATCAGCGCCTGGCAACACCAGTTCGCCGATCTGTTCGGAGACTCCGCTCTGAAACGTGTGCGCGGTTTCTCCCTGCCTGAAATGCACCTGCCCAATCACCCGGACACACTGTTTGCCCTGGTGGATGGCCTGCTTGAAGCCGGGTATCGATGGCTGCTGGTGCAGGAGCACAGCGTGGAACAGCTGGATGGTTCACCGCTCAGTGGCCAACAACGCTTTGTTCCGAACAGGCTGATGGCCCGTTGCTCATCAGGCGACGAGGTCAGCATCACAGCACTGATCAAAACCCAGGGATCCGACACCAAACTCGTCGGACAGATGCAGCCGTGCGAGGAGGCGCTTGGCCTCGGACATCAGCGACTGGGGAACACTGTCATTCCCTCGCTCGCGAGCCAGATCGCCGACGGAGAAAACGGCGGAGTGATGATGAATGAATTCCCTGAGGCCTTTCGCCAGGCGAATCGCCGCATTCGAGACAGCAACGTTCAGACGACGGCGCTCAACGGTTCGGAATACCTCGAGCAACTCGATGACCTTGGACTGAAGACAAGCGAGCTTCCCTGCATCCAGGCCGTGCACCAGCATCGCCTCTGGCAGAAGGCCGGCAGATCAGCTGGCGCGGAACGCATCGCCGCCAGCATCGATGCACTCAGTTCCGCAAATGACGTCTTCTCCATGGAGGGAGCCTCATGGACCAACAACCTCAGCTGGGTCGATGGATACGACAATGTGCTCCAACCGATCCAGCGCTTCAGCGCCCGCTTTCATCAGCAGTTCGATCAGCAGCTTTCAGCGCAGCCGTCCCTGTCGAAGTCATTGCCGTATCGAGATGCACTGATGCATCTTCTGCTGCTGGAAACCAGCTGCTTTAGGTACTGGGGTCAAGGTCAATGGACCCAGTGGGCAACTGACATCTACGATCAGGGCATGAAGCTACTGGACTGATTGTGTGACCTTTTGTGTGACCTCTTCGATCACCAAACAGGGTCCGTCACAGACCATCCCAGGCGCGTGAGTTCCTTCCACAGAGCAACCGCGTCGTCGTAACGCATCATTCGACGTGTCTTGAGTAGTGGCAGCTGACCATCGGGCATTTCTCTGCCGTGGTCAACGATCACCTTAATGTCTCTGACCCAACTACCGGGGTCTCTGTGAAACCTGACTGACCAGAACTGCTGTGGGTCCGAGAGCCATCCGTCCATTCATCAACGAAGTAGTACGGCTGTACTGTACCTAGATCAAGCCGGCTGACTTCATCGCCTTGAGCTTCTTAAGGAGCTTCAGGTCTTCCAGCAGGTCATCCTCTACATCGGGTAGACGAGTCAGGTTCTGCTGGATGCTCTTCAGTTCATGTGACCGCAAGTCAGGTCCATCCCATGCATCGTCTTCCGACGGCTTTCGATTGTGTGTGACTTCTACTGTTGTGCCTGAGGGACCAGGAAGAGTGTTGTCACCGATCTGGAGTTGTTGCTTTCGGTCAATCAAACCTCTAGTGATCATGGCTTCCTCCACCAGACGGGCAATCGCTTTGGAATCGGAGTAGCCGTTTCGTTCAGCAAAGTTTTCCAAGACCGCCGCAATGGGCGGCCTCAGTAGTACTTGGAACCGTTTGGAGGGTGCCATCTGTCTTTGTTTTTACTCAGTTCTGTGTAGGAACAAGTTAGTAGTGACCCTCTAGTGACTCAAGCATCTCCAGCCGTTTAGTCAGATCTTCGAGCTGAGCTTTCATTGCAGGAGACATGTCAATGTCAGGTCCAGGTGGTCCCTGTACGCCTTGTGGTTCCGTTGGTCCAGACAGTACGGATAACCAGGAAGTCCAGGCTTTATGACTGGACCTTGGAGGCCTTGAGGTACATCAGTTCCGGGTTCGCCGGATGCACCTCATCCAGAACACCTTCGAACCGGCAGCGGGTCGGAAGCTCAGCAGCATCGAAAAGGAATCGGTTCTCAGAACCAACCTGGTGAACTTTCTGCAAGCGGGAAGAAAGGTCCTTGTTCACACCAGAGTCAAGAAGAAGTCCCATGGGCTTCATCGAAGCTTCTGCAATCAGCAAGGGAAATAGTGACGGAACTGACAGACGCCAATTCCAATTTCCTAGAAAGTGGGAGTAGATGCGAAGGAACGAATGTCCAGAAGCAGTTGGTTAAAGACCCGAACACGGTGCTCAGCCGCTTCGACCTGGCAGTCCTCTCACCAGCGGTCAACACAGGCGTCGACATCACCGTTCTGGAGCACTTTGATGAAGTCGTCAACTATTCCTGCAGTCATCTCAGCGTCTCCGATGTGGTCCAGGTCAGAGGTCGTTTAAAGGACGGCACAAATCGACGATTGCTCAAGAGCGACAGAAAGCACATTCTTGAAGATGTGTTCTGTCTGTCCACAGATCATACCTGTGTAAGCCATTGTTTTCTCTCTCAATTAGTAGGGAACGTGTGATCTTTCTTCCACTTCTTCACGAACGCTTGTCGCTCTTTGTAAGCAGCAGTCAGATCTTTCTCACTGACAAACTCAATGCCGGTTACAGCTTGCAGTTTGAAAAGAAGATCCGCTGGCATTCCACCACGTGAGAAGAGAACATTCCGTAGATTGTCGATGCTCAAACCAAGGAATGCTTCTACTTCAGACTCAAGTGAAGAGGGAGTAGAGACAGTCAGACCAGATTGAGTCTGTGTTTCAGAAGTGGTGAAGTTACCAGCAATGACCTCACGCACACCATTCAGAAGGTCTTTCCGAAGAGTGTTAGGCAGGTCGATGTACAAGGGCATTGAGATCCTGACGCCATCAGCGGTCATCGGATCGTTTGCTGCAGAGTTCAGAGCAACAGTCTTTTGGAAGCTGCGAACTTTAGAAGGGTAAGCGATTGCTTGAGTCATGTTCTTTGTTGAAAGTTTGTGGTAGTTGTTAGTTTTTAAAGGAGAGCAGAAAGATCATCATCATTGATCAATCCTGATGCATAGGCCGAAGCAATGTGTCACTCCTGGGGTGTGAGCTGACCTAGATCAGACTCGACCGATATCTCATCAGCAAGGCTGGAGATGGTTCCATCTGTCTGACGAGTGATGTTTCTCATTGACACCATCCCCTGAACATTCCCCATTGGCTGGGGCTTTAACTTTCCACGAAAACGTGGAGGTCGTGCTGGCTTCTCAGGGGGTTTATCTGTAGGGGCATCCCACCGATTGACTGAAGACTTGTTTGAATCCCAAGGCATCACTCCAACCTTCTACGTCTGAGATCTTTCTTCTGAGCTTTGGCGACCATCTCATCACCCACAGGCTTTGGTTTCTCCTTAGAGACATGCTGTAGTTTCTTGCGACGTGCCCGTTTCATCGAAAGTGCAGCCGTAGCTTCTTCCTCCTGAGGAACTTCTTCCTCTTCCAGGGTCTGCAAGTTGACGAAATAGTTGGATCGCATCCAATCAGTTGTTTCAACTGTGGTTAGCTCTCCGTCCTCACTACGCATCGTTCTGTAAGAACGGATTGGTGAGTCATTCATGCGGGTTCTCCCCGAAGCCATGAAGGTCCACTGATCTTTCGATGTTGGGCAGTACTTGGGCCTTTAATGACAGGTGCTCCGACATCTTTGTCAACAGAGTCAAGGACGATATCCTCAATCTGTTCTTCCAAGCTCAGTCCTACAAACGCTGCTTTCTGTGCAAGACGTGAAAGCACATGTGGAGGAAAAGTCAACGTGACTGTTGCACGTGTGATGTCTTTGATCTGATGTTCGATGTTGTCTGTTCGTTGGTTCTAAGGTGTTTTAGTTTCAGGCATTGTTCATGTAGTGGTACATCTTGGCTAAGTCTGACATGGAGTACTTAGAGGTCATCTCATCCATTGCATCGTTCCAGTCGATCTCTCCTGCGTGGAACCTTGCGGTTGCCGTACACCAGTCGGAGTAAAGAGGGTTAGTGCCTTGAGAGTTAACAGCAGCTTCTAAGAAAGGAAGTGCTGTCTCTTGACCTAAAGGTTCAGCAGCTTGTAGTTCCTCAACTGCTACATTGATGTCTTCATCAGAGACGTCGATCTCTTCATATGGATCTGTTTCTGTTTCTTCCGGTTCGTAGTTGTCAGACTCTGCTTAGTCAGCAAGCAAGTCTTCAATCAAAGGCATGAAGACCTCAGGGTCTCTGACTCCACTACGTCGTTAAAACCTTGCACAGTATCAGGATCCAATTTGGCAGTTGCCCATGCTCCGTACTCAGGGGTTGCTTTCTGATCTTTTACCACCATGCTTTAGTTTCTTTTCTCTGTTGATCCCACTTGAAACTTCTCTGTTCAAGCATCCACAAGACTGAGACTTGCCGGACTTAAGATCACCTGTCGAGACAAGATTCTCGTTACCGCATTGACATCTGAAATGCCAGTAAAGCCTTTGTTTGATTGATCCTAAACATTCGATTGCTATTAGCCTTCCAAACTCTTCTCCAGTCAGATATAACGGTTTCGGCATTCATGAATCTCCTTGGTAAACAACTTTCAGATTCTTCTGTTTTGTCCTTTGTTCGTTGGTTAAAAGGTTTAGCGACTTACATCAGCAGAGCTGAATGCACTCTTCGATGTTCGTAGGGATATTCCTCCCTTGTCGAGAGGAGTTCCCTTGATTTGTACTGCGATATGAATTCGGCTAGATGTTTTGGTGAGTGTTACCCAACACAACCATCCACTCGGCCCGCCACCGAAAATTCATAGAGTCCTCTCAGGAAATTCTCTAAAGCTTTTTGAGTGCGGGTGATCGCCTGCGTTATAATAGGGAGTTATGTCGGCATTTCAAAGGAACAGAATTACTAAGCAACAGCGGCATCGATATGTTCGGAGGATAGCTTGGGTCCTAATGTCCTTCGGCATTATCGGCCGGTTGCTGACAAGCTTTGCCTCAGCGCAAGACTTGCCAACCATGGAAGAGCGCGCCGCCTGGTTGATCGAACAATATCGAGATGAGTCTATAAAACCCAATGCCAAACACGGACCTGCGGTGGCCTTGGCGCGTCTCTCGCTGAACCCTGACGACGACTATGTGATCGACCGAATCACCCACTACTACGATGAATTGTCAACTGGTAGGAACGGTGAACAATTCAGTTATTATGGGATTGCGTGGGTCTTAGGAAAATATTGGGATAAATTTACACCTGCTCAATTAGACCATCTGAAGAACAGGCTCAAAGGTTTCAACGATTTACTTGGCCACGGGACCGAGAATCACGCCATAATGAAGGCTGTAGGTGCATATCTCTTTGCTCAGTATTGGCCTAATGAAAGTGGGTGGGTAAGGGGTAAGAAAACCAGTGCGGAGGTTATGGAGACAACTCGCGAACAATTGCTGGCGGTGATGAAAAGCCTTTACGACAAAGGATATGCCGAAGACCTATCTCCAACCTATGCGCCGATTCATTTAGCTCCTTATTATGCTCTATACGAATGCGCGAAGGATCCTGAAATAAAAGCTGCAGCCGACGCTGCACTTCACTATCATCTCACCAATATAGCGGTTAACCACTATGAGGGAGTGACCATTCCCCCCGTGAATCGAGATAAGCCTTCAAGGATTGAGAACACAAATACAAGCAAAGAATCAAAGAACCTGAATACATCTTGGATCCACTGGCTCTACTGGGCCGACGCTCAGAACTGGATGGCGTCTTCGAAACTTCGCGGGAATGATCACCGCATCACCTACTCAGCTGTCACAAGCTGGAGGCCTCCCATCTTCATCGAGAGCCTTGCCAGGGGGGAGACTGCTCCTTATGAACTTACGGCATCAGTTCCTGATTTTGGGTTTTGGGGAGACGGCCGACCGGCAAATTCAATACGTTATATCTACCGAAATAAGCTCTACGCCATGGGAAGTGGATTCTTCCAGTACAACCCATGGGGTTATTACGTTTTCTACACAGCGTTTCGTCTTATTTATAAAAGTCCCGACCTCTATAATTTCTTCGAGTGTTACCACCCCTACTGGAGAAGCGATGACCGCTCTTGGCGAGGCTTAAACTCGCCGTTTCAGCAATGGGCACAGCATGAGAGTACGGCGATCGCCCTCTTCAATATACCTACTGCCGACCCGTGGGTAGGCCTTGGAAGGCCCAGAGGAGACTGGCAAAGACTCCGCGATTATCACTCAGACCAGTTGATACAGGAAGCGCTCTTAAGCTACCCGAAGTCGATCGATCAGAAAACCGAGGCAAACGGCTGGATCTTCTTGAGGGAAAGCGACGTCTATATAGCCATTCGTCCGCTGAATACTTACACGATAGACACCAACTATTCGCTGTCTACTGAAGATGTTGTCCATTCGAAGGCTCTTGAAGAATTCAATGTGATCCGCAGCGCCTTTGCGCAGAATGGCTTTGTATTCGATATAGCGACTAAGGGTGAGTTCGACTCGTTCGAGGCGTTTCAGGCAGCGGTGGGCAAGAACCCACTAGCCGTGGATTGGGACCAGCTTCACGTGACATACACCAACGTAAAGGGCGACACACTCACAGCTAAGTGGAACCCGCCGAATTACAACGTCCCCGAAGGAGAGAGGGTCCTGGTTCGGCCAGCCATCACGGTTAATGGAGTCGTAGTACAGATTGATAGCGATTTCATCAACGCCAAAGCGGTAATGAAATCTCCGTCCGTCGAGTTAGTCGACAGGATTTTGCGAATTAAGACACCGACAGGAAAGCTTGAGGTGGACTGGCGGCAAAAGGTACCAAAGTTCAGCAGATAGTAGTATCGCCGTTCGAGAAGAGGTGATTTTGAGGAAGGCCGTCTTGCTACGAGTGCAATCTCTTCATTGGTATGGTTTTGACAGTACTAAAACCAATTTCATCCTCAATCGTTTCCGCAATTGCACTTGCAATATTCAAAGAAATAACTTTACCTTTCTAGCTGGTATATGAATCAATCAGCGTCTTCAAAGCAATTGCATCTGTGCCAATAGGATCAACTATCTCCATATAAGCACTCATATAATCCGAACATCTGGATATAATTTCCCTGGCAACCAAAGTAGTTAAAGCATTTTCGGTTTCCTTCTTCAACAGCTCAGCAAAAGGCAAGTAGTGCTGCTGAAGTGTCCATATGCCATTTTGTGTATTTGAATAGTAATTTCTTGATTCTGTTTTTTCTAATTCTTTTATCTGATTTGCTTTTCCACGCTGTTGAAGCTCTAGTTCGCATTCAATTTCATTAGGGGTAGTCATAATTAAAAGTATGTGATGCTTGCATACCGTCGTAACAGCTTAATGAGAGTGACGAATGGGAATTATGCCTTGCAGCGCTTAAGATGATTATGAATGGACTGAAATCTGATGCGAATCAGTTAGTGATGTCCTGAATAAGGTCCCAAACCTTGTTCGATTCCCTCTGGAGTACCTCATCAGGGAAGGTGCCGTACCCTTAGCTGACTTAGATCCTATAGTAGAACCATGACCAGCTAGTTCTTCAATGATCCGTGCATCACACCCTGCTCTTCTGGAGAGTTCGTAGAAGGTATGTCTTGAGCTGTGTACTGGCGCTAAGGGATCAGTGATCAACTTTCTAAAGGTCTGTCTGATGCGTTGTTTCTTGTAGGTGGGTTTAGTAAACCCATCTGGAAGGGGTACACGGCGGTGAGTTGAGAGAGTCTTAGGTCTCCAGACAACCTGTCCGTCTTTCTTTTGTGGAACAACGATGAGGCAAGGTCTTCGATCTGAAAGTGCACGTGTTCACCTGTGCGGATGCCAGTCATCAACGGCCAGTAGCAAGGGTGTTGGTGGTACTTAAGCAACGTGATCTCTTGATCAGTAAAGGCACGACGTTCTTGCCTGCTTCTGGCTGTGTAGGGAACGTCTAAGAAGGGGTTCCGCTGTAGGTAGTCCTGAGCAACTAGGTCTTGGCAGATCGCAGACAAAAGACTGAGGCGTGATCTGACGGTTGAACTGCTGATCTTCTCTTCGAGTGCAGCAATGAACTCCCTGATCAATGTTTGTTGAGGTCAGAGGGTGAGCCAAACGGTCTGACTTCCTCTACTGACTTCTGCGCCTGTTTGATTGACCCTTCTGCCAGGTTCCGTGCATTGGCTTTGTTGCGCTCTTTGATCCACAGAGCAAGAGCTTCATCCCATGTGACAGGTAGAGGCTTTTGACCTGTGATCGCGTCCAGTACCTGTCGATGACGAATGTTTTTCTCGTCAACGAAACGAACACCTAGGACAGCTGCAGCCTTTTCAGAAGCAGTCAAGTCTGATCCATCTGGTGTAAGAGCAGACCCTGAGTTCAGTGCAACTTTTTGCCTGAAGGAAGGGTCTGCTAGTTGCCGCTGTAGATCGCGCTCTAGCTCCTGAAGAACACCACCAAACCTTTTCAGTGCAGTGTTGTAGTCATCGGTCTTCAGGGACCTTGTTAGTTGAGTTCTACCGGCTGCCTCACGTAAGGGAGTAGGCACAACAAGACGGCAGTAGTAAGTCCCACCTGACTTCTTTTGGTAGGGACCCTGCTTCTTTCTGCCCAATGGATTGTGTGACCCTTTGTGTGACCTTTTGTGTGACTACCTTACACGACAATCCCAGTTGTGCACTGCTTTTTGCCTGTTTCGCGCAGAAACCAGCTGCTTTAGGTACTGGGGTCAAGGTCAATGGACCCAGTGGGCAACTGACATCTACGATCAGGGCATGAAGCATCTGGATCGATAGTGTGACCTCTTGGATCGACCAAAAGGCTCCATCACTCGCGACGGGCAACAGTCGACTTCCTTTCTCAAAGCACGGCTCGACATAGACCACTGGATGGCGTGACTTCAGTCGACGATATTCAAAGGCACGCGTCTCGAAGAACTATCGATGACAAACTGCACGCAGGAATAAGTAGAAGAGATGGCGAATAGTACAAACCTGGTTCTGTTGTAACAGAAGGAGGTGGGGCTTGGGGGGCTTCAAGGTCCATGCCTTCCCATAGAAGGGCCTCGGAAATTTCTGCTGGGATTTAGGTGCTCAGAGCCATAGCGGCACCAAGACGCTGCTCTTGGTCTATTGCGGAGGAAAGCAGGTCGCTGATCTCTGCACTGAACACTGCTAACTGAAGAATACCCAAGAACGGATGGTCTGCCGCTTCAAGAACGACATGCCAACGCAGCACGCTCAATGGGTCGAAGTCGAAACCCCGTCACTGACAGGCAGCGGTCAGCCAGTTATCAGACGCATGCTCAGGAATAACGCCATCGAGGCATGGGAAACGATGCAGAAGTCAGGCGGGTGGAAGCGGTGTCAACTCAGGTGGTGACGCTCAGCAAGCCCAACACCCCTGCGTCATGTACAGAACCACTCATCGCTTGAGTGTGATTTTGGACGTAGCCACTCATACCGCATACGTATGGGAGGTCACGTCTGGGTTTTGCTCTCCTGAGGGCGCGCGACCAGAACCACAACCCCAAAGATCTGGAGCTGCCAAAGAAACGGCCCGACGAACACACCGACGATTGTCCAGGCCCACACGTTGCGCCCGAACCATTCGAACGCCATTGGAGCGACGAACGCTCCCAGAGGGCCGCCGGAAACGAGGCCGACCCAGCCCTTTCCGTCCTGCTGCTTCTGGTACTCCTCAGCACCGAGATTGCAAGAGCCATTTGCCTTGCTCAGGAAGTCATTACCAGCACCCGTTACGGTCCGTGCAGGCGCTGCGATGTCTAGGCACTGAAGCTCGAACCGTTCGCCGTAGCTCTTGGTCTCTGAGCCACCCCAAAAGCTTTTGGCCTCGACCGCTGCAGGGAAAAACGCCGCTGCACCCAGAAGACCGCCAACGGCAGAACTGACGAACACCCGACCGAGAGCTTTCATTTGATGCGAACTTGACCGACAAAAGCTACAAGAGAGTGCGTGTATCGGCGGACACATGTGTAATGACGACACAACAGCAGCAGAACCAACAACAGATTCCTTTCCCAATACATAAATGCAAACCCAAGCACCGTCACTGAAAGGGTGGTGAATGCGCATCCTCCAAACGAGCCAAAGTCACTTCTGAGCGAACAGCTTCAGCGAATCAACCGCATCAGCAATGCTGACCTTGACTAGCGGAATTCAAACATGCTGCGTGGAATTATTGATCATCGATGCATTCAATTCGATAAACACCAATTGAATGATAAGACAAATTATCAAATACATTTAAGCCCCTAATGAATTCCTGAAATCCAAATGATCATCAAACCTCAAGAATTTCAAAAAATATTTTTATTGAGAGCGACTGCATAACCTTCTGAAAAAGTAGGAATTACCGTTAAATATCACAACCACAAACTCATCAGAATCAACAACACCCTCATACTCAACACAGAAGGAGTCGACAAACTGATCTGAAGTTTCAATACCGATTGTCATCAGCACGCTGATAAACGAGTTGTTCTGATCTTCACCAAGAATGTAAGCAGTGTGGTCGGCAATCTCGTCGATCAGGAGTTGTTCATCAGCAGGCTTCTGCTCATACCAATCCGCATACCTCTGGCGCTCTTTGAGCGATTCACGCGAGAGACCACTCCACATCGACGCGCCTGCCTCAGGGCTGCCAATCAGACACGCTCTGATCGAAAACGGCAAGCATCATTTGTGGATCAGAGCCCCCATGACGATCGTCTCAGCAACTGAGGCTGGCCGGAGAATCAGCGCAACAGATCCGTTCAACCGGCGGAGCGGGAGCGACGACGTACAACCCGGCGACCATCAGGCGTCTGTTCCACGTCTGGAGCGGAGTCTGTCGACTTGGTCACGTCCTGGCCTTCAGGCTCGTTCTCAGGAGGTTCCTGTTCAGCGATCACACCAACCACCACAGCGGCCTGAACCTGGTCATGCAGATCGCCAATCACCATCAGGGCTTTGAGAGTGAGTTCAAGCCGAGACTCTCGCGGAAGGCCCGGGCGCAGTTTCTTGACTGAGCCCCAGAGCTCAAGCGCCACCTCTCTGAGGAGTTCCTTGTCTGCCATTCGAGCCCGAAGCGATCCGTCTAATCGATCGCATCAACCTACCGTTCAGAGTGCAGCATCTCTCAGCTGATCGGAGAATTGGCTGCAGACCGTTGCCAGAAACCCTCTGAATGCCATCTGAACGCGTCAGGATGGCGCCATGGCTTTGACTCTCGTCTATGACGGCGGCTGCCCTTTCTGCAGGCATTTCGCCCAGCGCAGTGAACTGGTGGGTGGTTTGCCCGACCTTGTGATCAGGGATGGGCGCAGTGACCAAGCGCTGAGGACGGAACTCCGCGACAAAGGATTCAATCTCAGCAACGGCGCAGTGCTGATGGACGAAGAGCACATCTGGCATGGCAGTGAAGCCATCTCAATGCTCTGTCAGCAGCTGTCCCCCAGCGATCCGTTGATGCGTCTGCTGAACACACTGTTCAGCGATTCCGGCCGTGCCAGTCGTCTCTATCCGGGGCTTCTCCTGGCCAGACAGATCGCACTGGGCCTGCAAGGTCTTCCTGTTGATCCTGATCAGGCTTGAACGGAGCTTCCCAGCAGATTGGCGGCAAGTTGTTCAGCAGAGTCAGCAGCCTGATCGTGCTGATAAGCGAACTCTTCAAGTTCAGAATGCAGTTCGAGCAGCATCACAGCCATTGCATGGGCCAGTTCGCTGCTGAAGCTGATCTGCATGGAACATCCAGGAAATCGACCGGGCGTTTCTAAAAGCTGCGGAGGAAAAGGCGTGGATGTCGTCAATGTGCCGTTACATAAGGGCCGCCCGCTGATCAGCGAACGGCCCCGAACATCACTTGTGTTCGCGTTGCCAGCGGCTGAAGTTGGCAGCGGAGAACTTGTGGCCATGGCGCATTCCAACCTTGGCGACACAGGTTGTATCCCCGGCGCACTGCTCAACTTCGCGTCGGATGTTGTCGTTGCCGTTGGCCCTGGCCATAAAAGTCTCCAGCTGTTTCATGGACATGGTGAACCTCGAAAGGGATTCTTCACCGCTAACCAATCCTGAAGAGAGCATCACAATCCATCGGTTTTTCTTCCCCAGCGACCACTCCCTGACAGCCAAAATCACATCAGCACGCCGGGAAGCGGATTTCTCTGCTCTGAAGGACCGGGGAGCTGAGGCAAAGGCCCCTGCTGAGGCAGAACCCTGTACTGAACCCGTACGCGGGTATTGGCCGCGCAGTGGGTGATCAGCCCTAGAAGCAGCACCAGCAGCATGCCTGTGGTTGCGCGTTGACTCATGCGCAGACCCGCCTGAATGAAAGGTCATCCAGGAGGACAACCCTCCTGGATGGCGACAGCCTCCAACCCGCAGGAAGCTGAAACAACATCACTTGCGGCCAACAATCACAGGGGGAGTGCCACCGGCCCCACCAGGAAGCCCGGGAACGACCTGGGTCTGGCCATCCCACTTGTCAAGGAAGAGCTTGTAGAGAACCTGGTCATCAAGGCTCTTGTTGAGCGTGTCGTAGCGCAGCGCTTCCTGCTCAGCGATTTTGACCTCTGTCTGAGCACGCAGCAGCTGCTGCTCAGCGATCTGTTTCTGCTCAATGGCAGCCCTGTATTCCTCTGCGATCTCCAGACCGGTGAGATCCAGACCCACAACCTTCACGTAGTCGAACTGGTCCAGTTCCTCGGCGACGGTGGATGCCACCAGGGCGGAAATGTCATTCCACTCGGAAGCGATGGTGACCAGTTCGTACTGGGAGAACACCGACTTGAGTGCCTTCAGCAGCGAGGGCTGGATGATGCGCGGATACACATCGCGATCGCTGCTGGCGATGGTGCTGTAAACACGGCCGGCTTCATCCGGGCGCAGAGCGTATTTGATCGTGGCAGTGGCCTGGATCACCTGAAGATCCTTGGTGAGCGTGGCGAAGTTCTCCGGCCTCACCTGAGTTCGAATGCTGAATGGCCAGACCTGCTGAACCAGCGGTGCCTTGATATTCAGACCAGGCTGGCGCGGATCACCGCTCACCTTGCCGAGGGTGGTGATCACCGCAACCTCGCCGGCGGGGACCACGAACAGGGCCTGACCGAGGAGCAGCAGACCGGCAAGGACCAGGGCAACGATCGCGACAAGACCGCCTTCGGGTCCTCCTGGATTGGCCGATCGCATCGACGAAGGACTCTGCATGAAGTGATTGCGAATAACGCTCGAGTTCGCTCTCTTCTAGCGACAGCGGACGCTCTTCGCTCACGCGGCCGATCGAGCCCTGATAGCGTCCGCTCCTCCTGTCTGGGTCCCATGCTGAGAAGCCTGCTCTCACTGCTGTTTGTCGGCATCCTGCTGATGGCGCAACCGGCATGGGCTGCAGACCTGAAGCTCACCTCCGTGACCCTGGCTCCCTGCGACGCCTCCGATCCCGGTTCCCAGCCAGGCAGCAGCACCATGCAACGCAGCAACATCACTAGCCCGGAAGGAGCGAGCTGCTATGTGCTGAGCGGAAACGTGAGCAACCCCGGACGCAACTCTGTGATCGACACGGATGTGTACGCGCGGATTCTTGATCGCAGCGGAGAACCGGTGCTTCAGAACCGGACGCGGGTGGGATCAATCGGTGATGTCCTTCCCGGGGAGCACCCCTTTGCCTTGCGTCTGGCGGTGCCGGCTGGAACACCGGGACCCTTCGATGTGAAAAACCCCCGTGCCCGGGGTTTCAGTGCACCCGTGCGCAGCAGGGCCGGTGATGACGAGGAATTGCTGCCGCTTGAACAGGGTGTGGTGCAACCTGGACAGGACGACGGGATCAGCTGATGCTGCAGATGCTGCGGGCCGGAGCGGTGATCGTCCTGCTGCTGATTGGCATGGTGCTGATCAGCTACCACCCCCGTGCCAGGCAATCGGAGCAAAGAATGCGCTCACTGCAGGACAACCGGATGATGCCCAGAAACACGATGAGACGTCTGCGGCAGGACAGGCTCTAGCCGGTCATCCCCGCATTGAGCGGGAGATTCCTTCAACGGGGATTACCGATCATGAATTCGCCGACGGAGCATTCCAGACAGCCTGAAAGTCCGGACACCTGCTCAAACAACTCACTGCTGCCGAAACTCAGCCCACAAGGGGCGAGGCCCAGAGCGGTCGCCACCAGATAGAGCTGCTGGTAGATCGATCCCACATCTTTGAGGATCAGCGCGTAGGACAAACCGGTTTGCTGATGAAGACCTGCATTTCGGCCGTAACGGGCAGCCATCACAACAAGAACATCAGGTCGCTGGCCCTGCCCCGGCGAAACGGAAGACGACTGAGGCGCTCGACACGTCGAGGCGGCGGCGAGGTCAAGCATCTGCAGACACGGATCGGCGAGATCGTTCAGCTTTCCCAGAGAGTGATTGGCCGAGTCGTAGTGATAGAACCCCGACTGAAGACCGATGCACCTGTTGATGCACAGATACAACTCGATTGAATGCAGCGCACCAGCACTGGCGACAGGTCTCAACAAGCCTTCATAGGCGCGCGGAAGACCAGGGTCGCAACGGATTTCCTCGCGGATATGCATCGAATGCCAGAGGAAATCAGCCAGAACAGAGACATTCACAGGCTTGTCCTGATAGGAACGAATTGTTTTGCGACTGTGAATGACCTGAAAAAAACTCAGGTTGTTGTTGATGCGAGATGGCCTTGGCAGAGATTGCGAGCAGAGGATGATGCGTTGATGCTTCGCCGGATACCGTTCCTGATCGACTGGCCTGGGAACTGATTGCCCGCTGCAAAGATCAATCATCTGCTCACGCGTATGACAGTGAAACTCAAGATCTTCAGCAGTCCAGCCAGCATCAACTGCCTCCTTGTCGACATCAGGAACTCCCTGAACATCACAAATCCCAGCGGTACCTGAGCTCAACAGCATTGAGACAACATCGGCACAGTGCTCCTGAAGATCATCAGGAAGTACCTTTCTGATGATCTCTTCATCGCACTCTGAAACGAGTTGCACGAGGATCGGGAACAATCTTTGATCCAGGACAAGAACAGCTCCGGCAGACAACGGAGAACTGATCCGGAGCCCATCATTAAAGGGCTGAACATTGACATATCTTGAAAACCTGATGCGGAAACCGCCCTCTGGCACTGTCCTTCGATGAAGCATCGACCTGACAGGCTTGAGACAAATTGCAGCACCGTTTACGCCACTGATTTCAATTAAAAGCAAACCTTTCGCATAAAAATTGTCCAGATCAGCCAAAAGCTCAGACCGACATGGCTCGTTGACAAGCGGATTGTTTTTGATTGAAAGCTGTTCCCGCTCAACTCCATCCGTCGACAGATCTCTCAAAAGGGCCTTGAACGAGTCACTCGGATCTTCAAAGCGAAGGCTGTGCCGGATTGAATTCAAGCGTGTGGCATACGGAGTTGTGATGACACAATCGCTCTCCTCCGAACCGACGTGAACACCATCTCGGAATCGATAACTGAGCATTGTCGCAACCCTAGCCTCGGGCGTTCACAGCGAAATCAGCAACATCGCAAACCATGGCTGCAAACAGGCCAAAAATCTTTCTGGAATCCAAAACAGATCTGATCAACCTGAGAGCATCAGTGGATCAATCAATGACACAAAGTCATTCAGAGCGAAATTTGTGCGCTTAAAACTAAATTTACAATTAAGCAATCTCAGGCAAATTCTTCAAATTTTAAAAACGATAGTGAATCGCAAACTACCATCAGCAACAAACCCGATCCATCAACAACGGCTCAAGCTAGATATCTCCAGAATTTTTTATTAACTGCAATGCGCATCCAGAAATACAAAGACATCAGAAATGCCCCGAGGAAACCAAGTCCCATTCCCCACATCAAAGTATTTTCAACTCCAAGAAAATCCATGCAATGAAAAAATGCGCCGGCCATGAAGAACGCAAAGCCATAGGCCCTGAAATTCTTCGGCAATTCATTGGCCTCTTGTTTGGAACTGTTCATTTCCGGTTGAAACCCCTGTTCAGAAAAGTGAACCATGCCCCAGCCACCAGAAGCATGGCCGGCAAGCCCGCAAAGAAGACACTGGAATCAGATTCCGAAGCACTCACAATCCAGAAGAGTCCCCAGAACCATGTCAGGAGAAATACAAGATTGAGAAGCAGCTTTGAAGAGAACTGAGCAATCAGCACTTCTCCAACTCGCCGCTGAAAAGTTGTGGCTTGCGTGTTAGCCATAATCATCATCGACAATTAGATTTTGATACTCACGCGCACTGGTGGCGTATCAATTGCTCCAGAGCGCAAGGTCTCCTCGGCCGGTACCAGGAATCAATTGATGCCAAGACTCTCATGCAGAGCGAGTCCTGATTTTTCGACTGCTGTGTTTCAGGCATCAGCCGATATTGATGGCTTCTTTGAAGCCACAACTGAATGATGACTCGAGCAGCGAACTGCCAACGGGCTCAAAACAACGAAAGCTGACCATCAGAACTGCCTGAGACCACTTCCCAGCCGTCCGGGTCCCATGAACCAAGGAGTGGCTCAAGAGCTTTCAGCTGCTGGCCATCAAGCGATTTCATCCAGGCGTCCTCCAGTCCATCCGGAATCAGAACAGGCATGCGGTGATGCAGGGGCCTGATGAGCGCATTCGCAACCGTGGTGAGAATCGTGCAGGTATCCACTTCACTGCCATCACTTCCCAGCCAGCGTTCCCAGAGGCCAGCAAGCCAGAAGGGGCGTTGATCGGTGCGCCTGATGGCACGCCCCTTTTCAAAAAAGCAACTGGCAGGAATCAGACAGCGGCGATGACGCCAGGCACCGCGGAAACTGGGTTTATCCGCCACCGTTTCCGCGCGGGCATTGAAAGATCTGGGGCCCTGGGATGGATCCTTCTGCCAGCCGGGAATGAGACCCCAGAGCATCAACGACGCCTCCGGTCCCGACTGATCCATCCGAAACCCCAGCAGGGGCTCTCCGGGAACAATCAGGTCTCTGGGGGCATAACGGCTTCGATGCTCCACTTCCATTCTGTTGAGCAGTGCATCAGGCAGCTGATTCAGGGGCAGCGAAAGGGCGTAACGACCACACATCTCGAACGGATCTGATCAGGATTCCTGACGAAAAATACGTTCCAGGTCTCGACGAAACTGCTGGGAACTGAGTGGACGCTCTCCCTTGCGGCGATTGTTCCGAATCATCAGTGCACTGATCCACCAGACCTGCAGACCAGCAAAAACGGATCCGACCACAAGCAGGCTGAATGTGGAGGCGTCGGGCTGGAAGGGCATCCGCGAAGCGTCAGATCAAGCAAAATGAGATATCCCGCCTTGGATCCATGAAGGAGATCAGCATTTTCGAGCTGATAGCCCGCAACTTTGCTCGTTTCGCTGCGGTATCCGGGGTGATTGCCCTAGTGATTTGGCTCACCTGGGTGTTGCTCGACTTCGAGCATATGAACAGTGGATTCACCCTGCCTCAGTCGGTTTACTAAGGCAGGTGAGGAGCAGACTCAGCCCACGCCGTCGGCAACAACATCAGCCTTGACATCGCTGGCTGCTTCAGTTTCTGCGCTGAATGCAGCTTCAAGCCGATCGGCCTGTGAACGTGTGTCAGGAGCGAATCGACGAACAATCAATTCATCGACCGAGAGCTGGCCCGGACCAACCGCCAGGATTGCTGCAACGGCAGCAAAGTAGAGACCGAGCAATTCGAGCAGATAGATGTTGAACCCTGCAGTGCTGATGGCGTGGTAGATAGCCACAGTCATGGTTCCGAGGATGGCCAGGGCACCGAAACGAGTCAGCAGACCTGTGATCAGCAACCAGCTGCCACCCACCTCTGAGAAAGCAGCGATGTAAGACAGAGTGATCGGAAATGGAAGCCCGAGAGGGCGAACAAACGCGTCAGCGAAATTGTCGATATTGGCGAGCTTTTCGTAACCGTGATGAATCAGGAGAACTCCGGTGAAGACCCGAAGAACCAGAAGACCTGCATCGGCAAGGAATGGACGCGTAAGGATTGCCCTGATCACAGAAATAAAAGATAGTTTACGAAACGTAAGGGAAGACCCCCTCACTGCGTGTGCCCAAAGAGCGAATCAAGCGAAAATTAAGCAGAAATACTCAACAAAGCGCAAAACGCTGCACTCGGTCAAAAGCTACGAAATGAAGCAACATTACGAGTCCTTGACATGGCAGACGAAACCCTCATCTCTTTGTTGCTCGGCTGAGCCGCCATCAATCGACGAATCGCTTGTAAAGCCAGCGCACGAATCCACCGACGACGGGTACCGGCTCAAAGGTCGGACCCACGAAATCGAAATAATCCCGGTGATCCTCCACCTTGCCTTCGGCGTTGAAGCGCAGACGGGTTGCTCCGGGATAGATGAATTCGATTCCTTTGATTTTGAGTCCCATTTCCCATTCCACAAAGGCTGTGTCTCCCTCAACGGCGATGGCCGCCGGAGTGAGGTAAACGTCATCACAGCGCCTCATCAATCCGTCCTGCGCCTCGACATACGCCTTGATGCCCTGACGTTCCTGCGTCGGGTCCTTGAAATGCACGTTTTCGTCATAAAGCTCCCGCCACTGCTCTTCGCTCGGAGCAGGCGTTCCGTAGGGCTTTGTGAACAGTTCACGCAGACGATCAACGTTCACAGAAGACAAGCGGATGAGGCCACACACTATTCAGATCTCAGCTGAGGTTGCATAAGCTTCTGGGCCGCACAATCCCTCCGCTCATGCCCGAAAAGCAATATCAGTACGAACCCGTGGAAGCCTTCGGAGAAAGCCTCACCACCAATCGTCCCTGGAACACCTCGGCACTCGAGATCGTGGAGCGGATCAATGGACGCACCGCCATGGTGGGGTTTGCCGCCGCAGTCATCGGCGAATGGCTCACCGGACAGGGGCCCGCAGGCCAGGTGATGGCCCTGATCCGCTGGTACCTCAGCTGAATTTCAGGACATCCGCCTGGCCATCATCCAGCCGTCAGTTCATGCAGGGCTGAGTAGTCGCCGCAGTCGAGTTCCGTGCCCTCAGCGCGATCCAGCAAACTTGCAAGTCCGTCAAGAGCGGAGGCGTTCACCCCCGCCAGCCGCGCCTCCCGCAGAAACAGAAAAAGATCTTTGCGCAACAGGCTGGTGCTGAAATTGGGGTCGGAGTAATGATGCGACATCATCCGCTCCAGCTTTTTGTCGACGGTGGGGGCATAAAGCGCTGAGGGGCGCAGCACGTCCATGAAGCGATCAACGTCCAGACCCGAGGCCTGAACCAGGCGAAGAGCCAGTGAATATCCATGAGTGAGGCTGGCGATCAGCTGATTGAGAGCCAGCTTCGAGGCTGCGCCCGTACCCACGGCACCCATCAGACGAGGCTCGGACGCCAGCTGCCGAAGCAAAGGCAACTGAGCGTCAAACACATCCTGCTCGCCACCGGCCATCACCAGCAACCTGCCCTTCAATGCTTCAGGGCGGCTGCCAAGCACGGGTGCTTCCAGATAGGTGCCACCCTGAAGGCGAACCTGCTCAGCGAGCGCAACACTTTCACTGATGCCCATGGTTCCCATCGGCATCAGGCATCGTCCCTTCAGGGAGCCGAGGCTGCCCGCCACCTCCGTCGTGACCGGACCATCACGCAACACCGTGATCAGCACCGAGGCAGTCTCAACGCCATCGCCCGGCTGGCTCAGCTGACGGGCTCCTGCCTGCACCAGCGCCGCGCAGCGGGAGGGATTTCGGTTCCACACGTTGAGCGTGACACCCACTTCGAGCAGCCGCTGACCGATCGCAGCGCCCAGGAGACCAGTGCCGAGCAAGGTGATGGTGGTCATCAGACAACCTGGAATTCCTTCCACCATGCAACAGGCTGCAAACCAGATCGAACTGACCGATCACCTCGATGCACCTGACTGAAAGGTGAATGCCTGCGCGAGATCAGCCAGAAGGATCGCTGAGTCAGAGATCGCAGACATCGGTGGTCGATCAGGCTTGATCCAGCAACCAATAGAAGATGTCCGGCCTCAGGTGATGGCGAGAAAAATCCAGCTCCCACTGTCCAAACGTCCCGGCTCCGGTACTGCCGCGTGGGCCACACTGACCTTCGCCTACGTCGCAGCCTGGGCTCTCTGGGGATTGGTCAATGCGTCTCCAAGCCTTTGAGCGCAGGAGCCTGAACACTTGTCGCCTGATAGGCCAAACCCGGCAGTGGTGAGATGGATCGGTCGTCAGCACGACATTGCATCAGGGTCTCATGAACACCAGCTCTGCTCCAATTCACTCGCTGGCTGTTGCGCTGCTGGCGGTGGCCGTGATTGTTCTGGCCATCAAGGAACCACGATGCGAGTGTGACAATGACCTGCCGTCCTCAGAGACGCCAGCTGCTCGGCAGGCTGAACAGCCCCGCCCTTCGAGAACCGGTCGCCGGCGTGAGCTGCGCAAATTTTGAACTGCACTCAGAAGTCGTTCACTTGCAGGGATTCAGCACATCGAGTGCACAGGGAAAGCCTGCAGTTCAGGCAGACCTGGAACCTTCCTGGTTCTTTTGTGGAGCCGAGACGGGTCGGATGAACAGATCATCGAGGTAGCGCTCCGTCACGGCCCTTTCACTGCATCCGTTCTGGTAGAGGAATCGTGCCAGAGCGGAACTCATCAGCTGGTATTGATCCCAGTTGGGGTTGGCACCGATGAAACCCTTCATTGCAGCGAAAAGGACTTCAGGGATTTCAGATTCCAGGCTCACAAAGGGCGTCTTATCCTCAGAGACACCGACCAGCTCCGGATTGATACAGCTTTCCAGTTGATTGCGATCCATTCAGTCCTGATGGTCCTGCTTCCGGCCACCACAAAGCCATGAATGGGGAAGGGCGTCAAAGTCCTCTCGGAATTGCCAGCGATTCCTGATCTGAAATGAGACTCGCCAACCCACCTGGCTTTTGAGCTTGGTGCTGCGTCCCGGCACACCCTTTCACAAAGCACGGAGCTTTCTGTCAAGCAGCGAATGGCACGGGAGCCGAAACCCACAAACCTGCTTTCCAGCATTGCCGTTTCGGAAAAAACCTGTGGAAAACATTTTCAATCCCTGTGGAAAAGCGACGCTTTTTCCCACAGGGATTGAAGCCATTAGCAAGGCTGATCCCTTGAAGTCTCACAGGACCCAGCGCGAGCAAAGACGCCTGAGAAGCCAGAAGGACGAGGAACTGTCAGGGATTGAAGTGATGCTTGCTACTGAGTGCTTAGTAGACAGCGATCGAAATCGGATCAGGGAGGAACCCAGCTCAGGCCGGCTGCTGCTGGGGGCCAAGGAACGGCCTGGGGTCCTGATCAAAACGATGCTCAAACGGCAGAGCGTCCGACTGCTGATCACCATCCAGTGCAGCCGTCGACTCCAGAACCTTGCGCAACACGCGGGCGCTTTCCAGCGGCATGTCGCGGGGTACGGAGATCCGGTCACGCAGATAGCGCAGCGCCGAGGCTGAGCCTCTCTCCGGTGTCACTGGCTGTTCCAGAACCATCGCGGTCAGCGCGGCTCTCAACGGTTGGTCGAAGCGATCCCCCAGTGGGTTCCGGTTCACAAGAGTGCACCGATGCCTCAACACCCTTTCAAGGGCTCGCTCCCTGGCCGACACCGTTGAGCCTGAACAGCTCCAGCGACTTTCAAGCTCATCGAGTCCTGCGCCGCTGTCCACCGCCCGAGCCATCCGCAGCTGAGCATCGCTGCCGTCAGACCAGCAGCCACCCATCTGCGGTGGCAGATCATGGGCATGGGTATGCACATCGCTCTGGGTGCCTCGATAAGTTGCCAGCCGCTCAAGTGCCGCGAGCCAGCGATCGATTCCGGGATGCTCCCGGCGTAACGCGAAACCCTTGAAATAGGCGAGTGAGGCATTCATGCGTTCCACGTAGGGAATGAACACCAGATCGGCCGTGCCGGGCTGCGGCCCATCAGGTGCATCCGGATCCAGCCAGCTGCCTCCACCGCTGGCGAGCGCCTGCTCCATCTGCCGGGCCACACGCTGAAACTGATCGCGGGCCTGACCCTCCTGACGCTCTCCCAGCCCGGGAGTGCACAACCAGATACACCAGGCTCTGAACAGCAGGCGCTCCAGATCTCGGAGCCGTCGCACTCGTCGGTCAGCCATCGGGGCTCCGACAGGACCGAAGCTTCGTTCCAGAGACTCCAGGATGCGATCGCTTTCAGTGATCAGCCGCCCATCGAGATCAAGAGCCGGCAACATCCCGGAGGGTACGAGTGCAGTGAACCAGGGCTCCTTCGGGCCATAGCAGCGCATCGTCACTTTGCGGATCCGGTATGGAATCCGGCGAAACTCAAGCCAGAGCCACACCTTCTGACAGTAAGGGCACCAGGCATGGTGATCACGGAACAGTGTGACCCGCACCGATGCCTCCGGCTGACCGAACAGACGCAGCGTGGCCTGAGCGTTGGCAGGCCCTTCAATGCGCTCGGCTGCCGGTGGAGCGAGAGCATCCAGGGCAGACCAGCTGAGCGCATCTGCGCCAGGTCGGACTTCTGTCATGACATCCTCGGAGCACCGCTGCATGATCTTCGCCGCAGCGGATCACCCGTGGACATGGATCACAGCCACCTCCTGGATCTCGAGAAGCAGGCTCGACGCCAAGGTTCCGGTCTGACTGCAGGCGACCTGGTGGGTTACTGGCAGCTGAACACTGTCTGGCCGAAGGGACGCAATCAAGCCGACGCATTCAACGGCTGGCTGTTGCGGCGCATCGGCGCCTGCCTCGAAATCAGCGAGGGTGTATCCGATGGGCTTCAACTGCGCAACGCCGTCTCCCTTGCGGGTCTCACCCTCCAGTTCACTGGACCGGGACACCTGAATGGCCGCCAGCCACTGCTGAAGTTCCGATTTGAAAGGGTGGAGCTGACACTGGGCGGATTGATGCTGTTGAAGCGCGACCTGCCGGCACCTCAATCGGGTGGTGAGCCGTTCTTTGCTCTGATCAGCCGTAACACTGAAGGTTGGCTGGCCGCACGAGGCAAAGGCGGTGGACTTGCGCTTTGGACCCTCAGGGATTGAGACGCTGTTCAAGCCAGCCGTCTCGGAGCTCCCAGCAACGGCGCAGATGCGGATGGGGCTTGAGATCAAGCTGCTCCACACGATCCAGGGCGAGGCGCAGGATCAGCAGATGGGAGGGGATCGGTTCCTCATCAGCCACCTCCTGCGGCCAGGGTCCTTCCGGGCAGAAACAATCGCCAGGTGTGGGCCAGGCCCAGACCATGCGACCGGATGGTGACAGGCGTTGCCAATGATCGCGTAACGCCTCAGGTTCCTGCTCAGCGCTGACCAACACTGACGATCCGCGCAGCCGGAACTGTTCTCGCGCCTTGCGGAATAACCAGCACAATTCAACCCTCGGCTGACCGAGCAGCTCCGAAGGCTTGTCACTGCGGGTGTCGGTCAGCAGTTCCAGTTCACCGGCGGAACTCCAACCTCGAAACACCAGGGTTCGCACTCGTGGGGTTCCGTCGTGTGCAGTTGTCGCCAACTGAAGCCAGGTGGTGCCTGGAGAGCGTCCCTCCCGTTGACGAGCACCGCGCAGAAGTGGCCGCCAGGGGGGAAGACTCATCGCCGTTTCGGGATCAGCCGACATCATTCAGCCATGGATCAAGAAACGCGAGCGGGCGCTCCATCGTCGCCGAGAATCCGAGGATGCCACGGTCGCGGTAGATGTAAAGCAGGGAATCGTCGCTATCCAGCAGAAAAGTGCCTCCACGTTGAGTGATGAAACGATCATCGGGTACATAGGTGCTCCAGTGGCGCAGAACCTCGTTCATGTTGCGCAGGCGCAGAGTGGCCAGCTCGAAAGGACGTTGAAAACCCTCACCACCCGCCCGGCGGAACAAGCCAGCTGGAATCGGAGGCAGCACACCGGTCGACACGATTTCATCACCGGCAAAGCGTTGAGCAGCTGAACGGTCACCGGTGTAACCCCGCAACACCTCCGCCAGCGTTCCAGGTGAGCCGATCCCGGCACACATCAACAGAAGCGATGGCCAGGGCCCTCCCGGTGCCTGCAGGCCTGGTGAGAGCTCAAGGGCCTGATGCAACCTGGCATCCGACTCCACCTGGAGGAGCTCCCGTGGCATTCCGGTGAACGCGCAGAAGCGCTCAGCCCCAGCGGAATCGCCGATTGCAATGGCCAGTGGACGAATCCCTGCCTGATCAAGTCTGGGCAGCACAGGCACAAGAGCCTGGGCATATTCCATCGAATCAAAATCACCAAGCTGTGTAAGCAGCAGAATCAGTCGCTTGAGACCCTGATCGCGGGCCTGATTGTCTCCAATGCGTTCCAGCAGGGCTTCCGGTGCTTTCATGACTGGGTTGATGACAGTGCCGACAAGGGATCTGACCTGAACCTCAGCATGGTCTTTTTCGACAACGAACGGTGAGAGACCACCGCCACTTCCTCACAAAGAATGCTTGCCGACGAGCCTTGGTCGGTGCAGCTTGGGGGCAGCACAGACAAGGCTGACCATGGGAAGGGTCCAGAGGTTGGCAGCTCAGCGGCAGGTCACGCCCTACGAGCTGTCGCGCAACATTCTCCAGGAAGCCGGTTATGGGATCACACGCAGAGAAGCGAAGAACGCTGCCGGGCATCGTGGCTATGACGTGATCTTTCCCTGCACGATTGACGGTCAGCCACATCAGAAAATGATGCGGCGATCATGGCTGATCGAACTGGCTGAGCTGGTGCTGGAGGGATTCAAGCCTGAGGAGATTGCCACCAACTATTTCAAACGAGACTTTGATTCATGAAATGGTTTTGATCTGAACTCTTCTGGAAGCTTTCAACTCAACCTGCAATCAAAACCCTCTTTACTATTGAGGAGAAGAGATCAGATCAGCCATCAGGAACAATCTTTCAAACAGAAGTTCCATTGCAGAGCCTCACTCCGAGAGCACGTTTCTCAGCAAACGACATTTTTTTCACATTGCTTTCCTTGATCACCTCATCAACGCAGTGATTGAAATAACGCGCCTGGTTCGCCAGTGGAGAAATCTGGATCGCTCCATAGATCACGGCAAAGATCAACAGCACTGGATAGAGATGTGCGTTGATCAGTTCACGCGCCTGAGACATCGATGAAACCATCACTGACTGCGCGGTAGCAACGAAGACAGCATCGCGTCAAGCGAGAGCCTCATCACCAGTCGCCGAAAGCTGAGTCCAACAGGCAACTCCTGTGGCCATACGGCTCGCCTGAACAGGGTTCGACTACCTGCGAAAACAATCAAGTTGACCAACCGATTCAGGCTGCAAGATCAACGCATTGATCACTCATCATTAACAGCTGCTAGCAAACAACTCTCCACGCACACCTCTGAAACGTGGCCGGCAGGCATCATCCAGCCAAGTGAGCAAAGGCTGAAAGCTGAATGATCTGTCTTGTCTGAAGGCACAAAACCATGTTTGATAACGATGTCTCACCCGGGAGCCCCCGCCGTGATCGGACAAATCAGGATTTACTGCCATCAGAACAAGGAGTTCCTGCTTGTTGAGGTTTCAAGCCGCGATGCCTTGCAACGCACCAAGGAACTCAAGGATCAGGGCTGGGACATCGAAGCTGAAATTCCAGTGTGAGAGCGCAGGAGACGCACCACCCCGAGAGTGGCTTCAAAACAGCGGAGATGAAAGTCAGCTTCGAAAGACCGATCCAAGAGCTGCAACGATCAGCTGGAGCGACCGGCGTCATCGTCATCGAATTTCTGGACCGCAGAATCGATCAACCCCTGGGTGTCGGTGTTGAGGGACGCCACGACAAAAAACACCAGTGACAGCAACCCAGCGGCGATTATCACGACGACGCTGAGATTACTCATCTCAAGATTGCCGTAACGGAAAGCGAAACAGGTCATCGTCGTCAGAACAGCACAGGCCCGATGAACTGGAGCCCATCCACCGCGCCATCAATGTAAGCGCGAACCGGAACACGACCACAACGCTCACGACGAGCGAAGCGGGGAGAAACATTGACACACTTGTACTACACCGCTAGAACAAATGTATCAGCAGAGGATCCATGGCTCCGAGCTCTCCCTATGCACCGTTCAAGGCTGAGGAGTGGATGCGTGCGTCCCTGATCACCCCCAGGAAGCGATGCCAAGCCATGGCTGGATCCAGGACCCCAGCACCCAGGAAACGAAACGGTTCCATGCCGACGAAAAAAGTCGGAACCGCGACCCGAGGGTGTTCGTGGATACAGGGCGACCTTTTCCAGACCAGGCACCTCTGCTGAGCACACGCGTATATCTGAGTCAGGGAACGGCTGAACGTCTCTGGGGTGAACTCCTGCGGGTTGGCTGGCGTCCCTGCAGGCCCCAGTGGTCAGCTGATGCTGAATTCTGAACAGGGAGTCGATTCCGGACGCCAGCGTCGTGTTCAGCCGAACTGGTAATGCTTGCGAACGGGTTGATGAACCTGCCAGGTGCATGACATTCCTGCCGGGAATTCAACAAGGTCGCCGGCACCGAATCGAACCGCCTCACCGTCTTCTGGAGTCACGGTGACATCCCCCTCCAGCAGCAGGCAGGTTTCCCGCTGGTCGTAATGCCAGGGGAAGGAGCTGATTTCACAGGCCCACACCGGCCAGTCGCGAACACCCAGGGCCAGGATCACACTTTCCGGGCAGTTGGCGGTCACACAGATCATCGCGGGGTCGATCGCGGCATCAGCAAACCATGATTACGCGGCACCGCCCCCGCGCATCAAGGCCCGGAGACTGATCACCTGATCGGCCAGCGATGATCACAACTGTGATCGAGTCTGTGCGAAAGCGGTCCATGATCGACTCCGGCGACTACGGCTATCCACCAAGCACCAGGAGGCAGGACTATGTGGTCGTTCTGCTGCAGCTGCTCTGGCGCATGCGCTTCGACCTGCTGTTGCTGCTGTTGGTCACAGTGTTCGTTCACAACGACTGGATCCCCCGCAGCTGGACCGCCGACGAGAGCGTGGTGAGGATCCTGGGAATCGCGGCATCGATTTTCCTCGCCTTTCGCAACACCCACGCAATCGGACGCTGGTGGGAAGCCCGAAAACTCTGGGGGATCGTGGTGAACGTGAGCCGAACCTGGGCCGACACGCTTCGCGCCCATCTCGACAGCAGCAGGCCGCCCGGACGTGAGGAACGCAAATTGCTGCGTCTTCAGGTGGCGATCGTCTGGCAGCTCAACTTTCAACTGCGCAACTTCTGGCAAAGAGATCTGAGACGGTTGCAGGATCAGCTTCTCCAGGATCTGAGGCTGCCCAGCTCCACCAACCTCCGCCAGCTTGGACAGCTGCGGGGGGTCTGGATCGGAGATCTACACCGCCAGGGATTGACCGATGGATTCGGACGTCTGCAGCTGATGCAGGTGGGAAACGCCTGCACGGATGCCATCGGCGGACTGGAGCGAATTCGCAACACACCACTTCCAGCGTCTTACGAGGTGTTCGTCAGACTTCTGAACTGGTTTTTCGTGCTGCTGCTGCTGATGTATTTCCACGACCTGGGGCCTGAATCACAGAGTCGTTTTGGCAGTCTTGTAATCGTGCTGCTTTTCCTGATGGCTGAACGGATCGGTGCCTATGTGGAAGGTCCTTTCGACGCAGATTGCAGCAGCTTTTCCATTCCTCTGGACAGCATCTGCCTCACAATCAGTCGAGACCTGCTTCATCAGGCGACAGATCACGTTCAACATCTGAAATCGGACGATCCCGTGCGCTGGACCTGATCAACACCGACCAGTCATGCAGGCAACGGTTAAGCATTACCCAGGTATTGATTACTGAACTCCCAGGCCACTGAACAGCGATACTGGTAATTCAGACCGGCGATGCCAATCCTTTTGCAGGATGCATCCGTGATTGCCGCTCCTTCCGGCACTTTCGAAAGAAGCTTGTTCAGGGTCACCTCTCTGTTACGACCGCTGCCTGAAATAGATAAGTCAGTGGCAAAAGCACCAGCTCCAAGCCCGAACAGCAACAAGCTCAGCAGAACTGCACTCAGGATTTTCATTGCCGACCGAACCGCTTCTCAAGCACTAGCCACGACACCAATCAGTGGCCAAATGCATGACACATAAGGATCTGCTTTGAATTCCGATGATGCCAACCGGCGGATTCAACGTTGGCGGCTTTGTCTTCATGGGTTCGCATGACTTGGCTCAGCGAAACATAACCAGGAAGACCTCATAGGATGGATGGATGCCCGTATTGTTGATCAACATGTCCTCCATTCTGGTTCAGATCACCATCCCTTTTGTCCTTGCTCTGTTCCATTTCGTTGGACCTGTGCCATCCGACCTGGGTGCTGATGGAGGAAACCTGAGTCCCTGCCCGGGACCCGAGCACTGCGCCAGCAACCTGTGGCAGGTTGCAGATTCATCCTCAGCACTGAAACAGCTTGCCGAGGTGATCGAGACCACTCCCCGCACCGAGATTGTCGACCAGAGCAGCAACTATCTTCACGCCACCTACAGCAGCAGAATCTTTGGTTTCGTTGATGACGTTGAACTCCACGCACGCGACGAAGTCACTCTTGAGGCACGATCAATCTCGCGCCTCGGAGAGTCGGACCTAGGGGTGAATGCACTTCGGCTGGAGAGCCTCGCCGAAACGATCGAAACACTGGACACCTAAACGGATGGACATACCTGTCCAATCAACAACAGTGATTACAGCTGTGTGTCGGGCGAGTCGCAGAGGTGTTGACTGAAAAATCCCCCAGCAGTGCCGATTCAGATGCGCTGTCACTTCTTTCGAAGCGACGGCGGCGGTGCGCTCATTGACAGAACCAATTACCGCCTTGAATCCATCCAGCATTCGCAGATTCATTTTCACTCTGATCACCGGGTATCTGGCGATTTTCGGAGTTCAGAAACTGCCCTATGAGTTTGAGAATCAGTGGCTTGTACTGATTCCAGTTCTGATTGTGGTTTATATCATCACTGTCTGGATGGATGGACTTTTTTTCAAGGATGTTGCTGTGGACGCAACAGCTGAACCCGGAGCCAAGAAAGTTAAGAAGCAGGCAGCGAGCAAGGGCTTTGGCCGATGAAAAGCCAAAGCTCAGAGCGAAACACTGAGCAGCGGCGCCCGAGCAATCAACGGAGCAGCCGGTTTGGTGTCCACGCACACGACCACATTTCTGCGTTGACGAGAAAGTTCGCATGTTCCCCTGCCATGGGTGGCACGACGAGAAACCGAGAGGCAGAGCTGGCACTCCGCCTCTTTTTCATGGGCGGCAGACATAAACAGTCAGAGTTTTCCCCTCATCGGTACTGCGGGTTCCAACCCGATGACAGTGAGCAGCGGCGGGTGGAATTCTCGAACCCACGTGAATGGTGTAATCGGCTCTGACGCCGCTTGCCGTGACAGCGACAAAGGCCGCCAGAAAAAACAGAACCGTGATCAGCAGGGATCAAGGGATCAAAGAGCCGAATTCTGAACACTCCCTGATCGTTCAGCGTATGACGCTGCTGGTCGCATCACCCCGACAGCGTTCTGAAAAAGCCCCCGGTCTCGCCTCCGAGGGCTGATCCAGCACTCTGCACTTCCTCACCATGACTGTTCAGAACGCTGACCCCCTCCCCCGAACAGGGGATCTTGCCCGGAGATGATCAGAAGCTTTTCTGAAGCCACTTGACCACCAACCACCGAATGCATTAGTACAAACGTACTGGCGCTTCAGGGTATGGACGAATGGGAGTACGTCGACGAAGAAGAGCTTCAGAACTGGAAAGGAGCACGGATCTGCCTCACGTGCCAGCACTTCACCTACGGAGTGGACGCTCACTGCCGAACGATGGTGGCCTGCAAGCTCAGACAGCAGCTGCTCCAGCAGGGGGACCACCTGACCAAGCGATGCCGGCACTGGTGTCCCACCTGGCAGGACCAGGCCGGATGGTGTCCGGAGTTCGGCTGACCATCACTGGTGGATCACCATGCTCCGACTCCTGGAGACTCAGCGTCTGCAGGTGGAATGGCGTCTACGCGATGGCCAACCGCAGGTGATACAACAACAAAAACCCCCTGAGCGACCTTGGTCAGCCTTGAACTCCATCCAGGCAGGCGTCTTCAGCTCATTGGCAGACATAAACGGATCGATGAGCCACAGCCAGTGGTCTGGTCTGCGAGACGATCTGGGTCAGACGTCGACGCAGGGCCACGCAGTCGTCGCACTGGCAGGGCTCGTCATCGTGAACACTGGCATGAACCCGGACAGGCTTGAATCTGCTGTTCATGGGAAACGACCTTTTCTCTGTTGTGACGCGCTCTGCGGATTCCGGCCAGCAGTTATCACAATCCTGTGACTGTTTTGCATGAACAAACGGTGCACACCGTTTCATGCAATGGAAGTCACCGCTCAGGCAGCGATCAACTCGGCCAGATCGAGACCACTCTGCAGAGCACCTTCCGCCATGCCGAAGCCAGGCCCTTCGATCCAGTCTCCACAGAAACCCACCTGGGTCTGTCTGCACCATTGCAGTGCATTCGGCAGTCCCGCTTCCAGTGGTTGAGCGGCACCCCAGCGCATCACTCCAAGCGAATGAACACTGGACAACTGCCTCTGCAGGGTTGGCCAGGGCTTCAGCAGATCCGGCAACACAGTCAGCAATCGCTGCTCCTGAACGTTCAGCAGCTGCGGTTGTGATTCAGGTGTGATCAACGCACCATCATCAAGACCGTGCATCACCAGGCCGAGATGTCCCTGCTGCTGCCGCTGAAGCACAAGGCGCTCCACTCCGGATTGCTCTTGAGCGCGAGGCGTCAGCCAGATCTGCCGAGGCAGTGGAGCAGGATCCACCGCCGGAAACTCCAGCATCAGATTCCAGCGGATGCTGGCATTGAGACCGGCAATCCAGTCGAGCGCTTCATCGAGAACAGAATCATGTCCCGCGGGGACGGCCTCACGCAAAGGCACATCACTCCAGCCGAGCATCGCCAGTGAACGCGGGTGAGCGAGGAGCGTTCCGCTCAACACCAGTCGAGCGGAACGAAGTCCACCTGGAAACACCCAGCTCTCATCCACTCTTGAGAGCCCCTGAATCCTCTCTCCGAAACAGGTATCCACAGCATCCCCACCATTGCGAAGCAACGTCTCAGCCACCGACGCCATGGTGGGGATTCCGCGCCAGCGCGGCCCCCGCAGCAGAGGGTGGTCAGGAGGGGCAACGACTTCACCATGGTGATCAAGACCCACAACGGGATCGAGGTCAACTCGAACAACGCCGCGTTGTTCGAGCGAAGTCATCAACCTGCGAAGCTCCCCGCACGGCTCGGCATGAAAGCTCAGGACTGGAGAGCCGTGATCCAGACGCCAGAGCAAATCATCACGCCGCCGCCGAGTCGCACATCGTCCGCCGGGTCCTCGGCCGGCTTCCAGAAGCTGAATGGTTCCTCTCCAGCCCCTGTTGTTCAGAGCCGCCACCAACGCGCAACCGGAAAGACCGGCACCGATCACAACAAGATCAACATCCTTGCCAGGCATCGAGATTGATGAAGAGGTTGTGATTCTGAATGAGCCGACAAAAAAGACGGGTGGCGGCCCGTCTCGACTCTCCTCAAGCACTGTCCGGAGCTGAGCCCCGAACTCGCTTGTTATCGCGCAGGCAGGGCCTTTACGCCTTAGGAATCGATACTCAAAATCACCTGATCAGGGAATGATTGATAATTTTAAAAGGTCTGCCCAGATCTCAGTGAAAATCCTTCTCAACGAGAGCTTTAACGAATGGCGGAAGATCATCAAGCACTCAGAATGGGAACACTGAATTCTGATTTGCTGCGGGCATAAACCAACCGCCATTTCCATGGCAACGTTTCTTGCCATTGACCCGGAATCGAACACCAACAACCTTCTCGGAGTGTGCACTTCAGAGAGCGAGTGCCTCGAATTAATCGAAAATTCCACTGATTCATTACTGATTTTCATCAGTGGGCGTCTGGACGACGAATCCGGCATCAGCCTGGTGAACGCCATTCATGACCAAAGCCTGACTGCATCAGTTGAAGATCACATCACCGTACTGACGCTCAACACGGTCAACCCTTTGCCACTCAGAGATGCACTGAATTCGAACGCAAACATCATTCTGACCCATCGCGGATTTGAAAATTCCACGATTCATCATGTTCTCCACGCTGTGAATCAAAGAATCAATTATGTAGATCCCTTGATCCGCCACATTCTTGATCCAAGCCACTTTAAAAAGAGCGATCTTTTATCAGAGAGAGAGCTTGATGTTCTCGAATTGATTTGCGACGGCATGACCAATCACGAAATCGGGCACAAATTACACATTGCTGACGTCACGGCTCGACAACACGTGCAGGCTGTCATCCGAAAGCTCCACGCAAAAACAGAACCGACAGCGCCGTCAAGGCCATCAGGGAAGAGTTAGTCGAATAGACAAAATCAGATCTCAAGGATTTGCGTCACAGCAAAGTCAATGACGGAAAATAATTATTTCAAGAACTCTGAACACCCAGTGATCTGAACATTAAAAGCTGAATGCGAAGACTTCACCTCCGAAACACTCAGTGAATTCATGCCGCACACCAACTCTCCCGAAAGTCAGGAACCGGCTTCCAGCGAGAGAGCCGAGGTCATTCTTCGCTCTTCACTGGCCAGAAAATCACACCACATGCCAACCAGAAAACTGAGTGTTGACAAGGCACGAACCTGTTCCTTAGAACCTGGTCTGGTGTATTTGAAATCCATGAACATCTGATCGGCGACAGATTGCTGCTCTTTGCAACGTGAATCAATCGACATCAGTCAACCTCTCTCCTGTTTGGACGGAAGTCAGGTCAGCTGGCTGAGCAACAAACACAAACTTTTGTAAACAATCATAACTCGTCCGTGACGTTCAGTGGGTTGGTGGGCTGGGCTCGTCTACTCGCAGCTGAAGTATCAGAGGTGAGGGCTGCGGCATGGCTCCATGGCTAGGTTCCACTTCAGCTTTAGACAGATATGACGCGCACAGTTGCCGTTAGCGGTGCCTCAGGAAAGACGGGCTTCCGCGTTGCTGAGGAAGTTCTGGCTGCAGGGGATCAGGCCAGGCTGCTGCTTCGCCCTGAGTCCAGGATTCCAGCATCGCTGGAAAGCTGTGAACAACATCGACTGAGCTTGATGGATGCGAATGCCCTGGATGATTGCTTGCGCGGTGTGGATGCTCTGGTGATCGCGACAGGAGCCCGGCCATCAGTTGATCTGACGGGGCCGATGAAAGTCGACGCATGGGGAGTTGAGCGCCAGATCGAAAGTTGCCAACGTGTTGGCGTGAGGCGAGTGGTGCTTGTGAGTTCCCTCTGTGCAGGGCGTTGGAAACACCCTCTCAACCTTTTTGGCCTAATCCTGGTGTGGAAGCGTGTTGGTGAACGGAATCTGGAAAACAGCGGGCTCGACTGGACAGTGATCAGACCTGGCGGCCTGAACGAGCGAGAAGATGACCTGGAAGGGGAAGGGGTGCTCTGGACCGGCGCTGACAGGCAGGAGAGCGATTCCATCCCGCGCCGTCTGGTCGCGCGCTGCTGCCTCGAAGCACTGAACACCCCTGATTCCATCGGCAGGATTCTGGAAGTCACCAGCTCACAGCAGCAGCCCGTGGTGAGCCTGCAGGAAGCGCTCGCCAGCTGCTGAAGTCACCGATCGAGACCTGTTTCGATGCTCAGATGTCAGACCGCCAAGCATGATCACGGTCAATGTCTTGAACAGATGAGTGGCCTGGAAACCGACTGAAGCCTGGACCAGCAGCACTCCCCGCTCGGGACGTCGTCATTTCCGCCTGGTTCTGCAAGGCGGCCGTGGCGATGGGCGCTGGGTGGAGCTGGCTTCGTTGCTGGAACCCCAGATGCGACTCAGGCAGAGCTGGAAGCAGCTTCAGGACAAAAGCCAGTGGCAGAGCGGCTGGCAACCGATCCCTGCTGAAGACTCAGACGGAATCTGACCCAAGGGGTCTGGTGGCGATCACTGCAAAAAACGGATCCCCCTTCGCACCCACCCAACCGAGCGGACCGGATTGCTGCGTCTGCTCAGCAATCAGTTCAGGCTTGGGCCACCCCTGAGCCATCATCACCTCCGCCACATAGCGAAGGTGATCGCCATCAGCGCCATCAGTCCAGATCTGAGGTGCCTTGGTGAAAAACATGCGATTACTGAAAGCACAGATGACCTGGCCTTTGGGTCGGGTGATGCGCAGCAGGTCAGCGGCCACAGCCTCCGGTTGCTGCAGATACTGCCATCCAGCAACAATCAACGTGCAGTCGACACTGGCATCATCCAGCGGTAACCGCTGATCACGGTTCAGGTTCTGCACCCAGTGACGGTCAAGACGCGGATTGGCCTGCAGCTCCTGTTCGTTGAGCCCGTGACCGATCACCTGCTCGTAGCGCTGATCGTCCGGCAGGTGACTCACCCAGCTGCTCATCAGATCCAACACCACGGCACAGCTGGGAATGCGTTCGCGGTAGAGCTGAGTCAGCCTCCGGCGGAACGCGTCGTCAAGATGCTGAACAAAGCGGGGATCGCTGTAGAACAGCGCATCATCACTGTCATCGAGCTTGAAGCGCTCGTTGTCGTTCAAGACCTTCACGACCACGGTGAATACCTCGTGTCCAACGTCACCGGAACCTAAAGAAACCATCAACGAAGCGCGTCCTTCACCGGGGAGCCGTGGCTAGTCCAGGGAAGACGTTCACCAACAGATGTAATGGCTCCACACCATGAACACAAGGTCTCCAGTAACGGTCAATCCGCCGTGGCGGAACCGGAACAAATCACCGATTCGAATCTGCGCACCGTCCGGAAGCAATTCGTGGAGGCCATTGATCCACTGCAGAAACAACTGGACGCCACACTGCATGAGCTTGATGAAACCCTTAGGCCGCGCCTTCAGCAACCAGTCAAGGACAAGCCATTGATTGCTGTGGCCGCCGCCGCCGCCGGAGGAGTTCTGCTCGGGGGACTCACGGTGCTGGCACTCCTGGCCGGTGGCCGCACACACACCGATTGATCCGGGAGCTCCGCGATCACTGCAGCAGGAAGCTCTCCGATATTCAGAGAGACAGGCACTCAAGCAGCTGCTTCTGAGCCCTCTGCCCGGTGATCGCGTGGGCGGCCATCGCACCGCTTGCAGCAACCGGAGGAATGCCGATGCCGGGGAAAGTGCTGGCACCGCACTGAAGCAATCCCTTCAGGGGTGTCTGCACACCGGGAAACAATCCTTTGGCAGCCGACAGCGCAGGGCCGTAACTGCCCTGGTGCACCGACAAAAAATGACGATGGGTGAGGGGTGTGCCCTCCATCACGATCCGGCAGCGGCTGCGAATGTCAGGGATGCGCTGCTCGAGAACGTTCCAGAACACCTGGCAGCGTCGCTCACGCTGCTGCTCATAGGCCTCAGTTGATCGTTCCAGGTCACTCCATTGGGCCCAGGGTTCGTTGGCCGGCGTGTAGGCATGCAGAACGTGCTGGCCTGCAGGAGCCATCGAAGCATCAAGTACCGACGGAATCGAAACCACCACGGCATTGCGTTCCGCATCGATTCCCCGTTCCCAGTTTCCGACCCAGACCGTGTGAATGGGCAGATCCTCGAGGCCACGGGCGTCGAATCCCAGATGCAGATGCAGAAAGGAGCCGCAGGCCGGTGTATCCAGACGTTGTCGGCGCCAGGAGGGAGATGTCGATTCCGGCAACAGCTTCGCGGTGCTCCAGGTATCGGCATTGCTCACAACATGCTCTGCAGCAAGCTGCTCGCCGTTGACAAGCTCGACACCGACAGCCCGATCACCATCCAGCAGGATCCGCGTCACGCGTGCTCCAAGGCGCAGGCTGCCGCCGTGTTTCTCAAGTCCGCGCACCAGAGCCTGAACAACGGCGGCACTCCCGCCCTTGGGGAAATCAAGGCAGGCATCAGGTTCAAACCATTCGCCGAACAACGTCGCCATGGCGGCGGCATTGGTATCGGCCATGGGCATTCCACTGATCAGAAAGCACAGCAGATCAACCCAGTGGCGAAGGAAGGGATCCTGAAGGTGACGGTCAACCATCGGCCCGAAGGCCCCGCTCAGGTGGCGCAATGCCGGCAGGTGGGGCAGCAGGCGACCGCTGCGGCGTAACAGGGGTCCAAGACCATCAAGTCCCCCCGGCGGCAGCGCGAGCAGCGGCAGGGCATCTGCGGCGGCAGCGATCGGCTGCAGGACCTCCGCAAAGCTGCGCCACTCCTCCACCGCCGCTGGCCCACGCAGCTCGGCAACAACCTTTTCAAAGCCATCGGCACCGACACCGATGCGCAGATGGCCTTCAGGGAACAGCACATCCCAGTCCCGGTAGGGGATCACCTCCACAGGCTCGTCAAGCGCCTTGAGGATCTGTGCCAGCGGATTACTGCTGGGCCAGCGTCCAAGACCGCTCCAGAGGGAGGGACCGGACTCGAACTGGTAGCCCTGTCGCTCGAATCCATGGGCAGCTCCGCCGGCCTGGCCGTGGGCCTCAAGAACCATGACTTCATGACCCGCCCTCGCACACAGAGCCGCGCAGCAGAGCCCGCCGATGCCGCTGCCGATCACGATCACCTCACACTTGGTGGTCATGGTGTGATCTGCCTGGCGACTGGTCAGTTCATAGCGGGTCAGAGCTGCATTCCGTCACATGAACATCGGCTGTCATCAACGCGTGCCGACGGGATCAGCAGCAAACTGCTTCAGTGAATCAAGAGATCGTCTCCGGCAGTGATCGCTCTTCCACTGATTCTGCTGGGCCTGGCCTGGCTGCAGGAACTGCTCGATCAACTGGTTTTCGCTGGTCGCTGGAACCTTGCAATGGGGCCTGGAAGTCCCTGGTGGACATTGCTGACAGCACCATTCAGTCACGCTGGATTCGGACATCTGCTGGCGAACAGCCTGGCCTTCCTGCCCCTGAGCTACCTCGTGCTGGCCCGAAGCAGAGAGGCCTATCTGGGCGTCTGGATCACCGTGATCCTGATGGAGATTCCGGTCTGGCTGCTCTGGCCGATCGGTGCCCACGGATTGTCAGGTGTGGTGTATGGCCTGCTGGGCTATCTGGTGCTGATCGGCTTTCTGGAACGCCGACCGCTTCCGGTTCTGCTCAGCATCGCTGCTCTGGTCCTCTACGGGAGTGCTCTGCCCGGCCTGCTGCCCTGGGCCTCACCCGCAGGCGTGAGCTGGATCGGACATGCCTCCGGTTTTGTGGCGGGACTGCTGACCGCGCTGGCGATTCATCAGGCACCCACTCAGTCGGGAAACTGATTACTGTCGGAGCCCTCGTCATCGACCTGGGAGTTGAACAGGAAGCGACTGGACAACCGCACCGCGAGAACGGAGGCAGCAGCTCCGTAGCCGGCGAATGTGGCGGCCTGACCGAAACTTCCTTCCTGATAGAGATCGGCATGGAGAAGCAGCCAATCCACGATCGAAGAGGCGGTGCCCCAGATCACAACCCAGACAGAAACGTAAATCACTCCCCTGGAGGTGTTGTTCAAGACTTGAGAACGAGCAATCACGTAACGCTAAGCGAACTTCAATCGCGTCTCAGCCAGGGATCAGCTCCCGCGAACCAGTCACCCAGGTCATCAGTCTCAGGCCTGTGATGTTGCTGATCCGGCTCGACGCTGCCCAGATCGAGATCACTGAGAAGGCTGTCAAGCGCACCGGGATGGCGCCCTGCAAGTTGTTGTCTGCGGGCGCGTCGCAGCCATGAGTAGACAGTGCGATCGCGATCGGCGAATTTCTGGAGATAAACGCGGTCTGACAGGCTGACGCTTGCACCTTCAGCCACTCGCCTGAGGATGGACTGCAGTTTCAGACGGGTGCTGGTGGTGAGCATGTTTCGATCACTCCGCGCTGATGACGTTGTCGCCTGTCATAGCGACAACAATCCCGACGATCAAACCGCTGGGCACCAAAAGACAAGACAACCGTCAATGGCTACAACCATGTCAGTGATGACAGGAAAGAGGATCTTCAATGAGTGAACAGGAACAGCAAAGGCCTGTTGTGATCCAGCAGGGGGGAAACGGCATTGGCCTGGTTCTTGCTGCTTTGATCGTGGGGGGAGCCATCGTCTATGCAGTGAATATCTGGTCCAACACCCAGGAGCAGAAGCTGAAGGTTCCCGCAGAAGCGATCCAGAAAGGCGTTGAATCAGTCAAGGAAGCGATCAAACCCGGGTCTTGAACTTCGCGGGACCAACACTTCAGGATTGGACGTGACTGCACCACTCCACTGAAAAAACTCATTGAAAAAACTCACTGAAAACCATCAAAAAACACATAAAAAGCTTCGTGGCCATCGTTCTGTCAATCACAACGCTGGTCGCGGGCTGCTCTGCCTCGGATCGTTTCGAAGAGAAAACATTCACCAGCAATGGCCCCTACCAACAAGGAACGATCGGGATTGACAGATCAAAACTTCAGACGGTTGTGACATGGTGCAGCCCAACTCTCCTGCAAATGGCTGTTTATGACGATGTCGCTGAGACCTACCCGATGCAGTACAAGCCCTTGGAGGGGAAAGATCATCCGCTTCAGGTCTCTGTGACGGTCTTCCCTCAAGAGCTGCCCTTCAACTATGCAGCGGACTACAGCAAACCAACGCATGTCACCAGTGTCTGCAGCCCCGCGAGCATCCAGACTTCTCTGAGTACTGAGACTGCCGGTTCAGCCGATCTCAATAATGAACTTGGCAGTGCATTTGAAGTGAACAGCGAAAAACTTGTGGCTGCGACCGTGGATTGCACTGCGCGTAAAGCCGGTTATTCAGAAATCGACAACTTTCGCGGTCCAGAGTATGGAAACAGCGGCGGCGTTGTTCTGATCCCAGCAGGCGAAGCTTCCGAAGTGACCGGGGAATGCAGGGATGATATGTTCTCTGTGCAGATCAATCCAATTAAGTCGTAATCGATCAAAGTTGAAGATCAAAAATATGATCAATTCAGAACAGATCAAAGAGAAGCTGGTCTCGGTCAACGGCACTCAAAAGACTTAAGTACTTTGTCGAGAACGATGATGTTTCTCATATGTTGAACTTCAGTGAGCCCGTTCACTCTCATGAACTCGGCAAGTCGATCCGGAAAGTCAATGATTTCACGCCCGGTTTCAACAAACTGGCGAAATGCCGTGAGCAGCTCATCCTTGTTATCGGCTCGCTGAACTGCACAGCAGCACCAATTGACTGCGGCATGCTCCTGCAGCTGATGCTCCCGGACCTGATGCCTTAAGTTTTTGATCACAGCTTTTGTTCGTCTTGCATAAAACGCCCACGCGAGACCGAGACATACCAAAGCGATGGTCTGCAACATGCTCTAAAGGCCACTGAAACAAGACTAATCAGACAGGAACAGAGCGTCAAAAAGACAATTGATTCAGCGGTGACAGCAAGGCAATGTCATGAAAACATCAGCACAAACTGAATGAAGATATTGCATTATCAAACATTCATAATTAAAGTATTATCACTTCTGATCAGCAACGAAGCATGAAGTATTTAATACTGCTAGTCCTTCTGTTTGTCATCGCAATTCTGGGAGCGTATCTGAACAGCCAAACAGAAACCCCCACAGAGAATCAAGACAACGTCAAAACCATCATTGAACTGCAGGTCACAACCTGAAGGCAGACATGCCTCAGATCATCAAGCATGCAAATCCTGAGATCCATGAAGCAGGTTTTCCAGAAGATACAGCTGCACAGATGAGAGCGTTGATCCAGGTTGTTCTATTCAGAAGAATCACCCTCAAGCACCAGTGACTTTTGATCCGGCTTTTGCTCTTCCGCTGACTCCTGAAAGACGATATCGATTTCAGCAACCCAGGCGACAATCGCAATCAAACCGACAGCGGTGCCAATCAGTAAAGCGATACGTCGACTTGACATGCAACCAGCAGAATCAGCTCTCAGCTTAAGGAACCAGGTCAAACCACATAATCAAGACAAAGCCGACCGCAACCGAGGATAAGCCTGTGGACAGCAATGAAAGCACCAGTGAATCACTCAACTCATGCCGCACTTGAAAGTCGAAAGCAGGTGACACGTGAACTCCCCCATAAACCTGACACCTGAATAACGCCGATAACACCAGCCAACCTGAGCTAAGACTGAGAGATGAATGAATGAATGAATGAATGCTTGATCTCAGCCGTCGACAGAAACGATCAAGACATTGGTTGAATGCAAAGAAACAGACACCTGGCAAGACATTTCGCAAATCATCCGCAAGCACGTCAATCGATCATCTCACCTGATTCGATGCCTTGAATTAACGCTTCGGCTACTCTTCCAAGGCGTGTTTTTTGTTGCATGGATCTTGTTATCGCTCTGGGAGTGCCACTTTTACTGTTCCTCGGGCTGACGGTTGTTTTCATCGCTGATGGCGTTCCAAACTGGGTTTACGCCATCAACAGCAGATACAGTCGAAAATTCTGGCTTTATGGAGTGATTGGCTTGAGCACTGTTTCAATACTGATTGCTTTTCTTCGGCGATAAAAACCAGCTCAAATCAATCCGTCTTCAAAGAAAGAGCTCCCTCCCATACTGGGGCAACTTTTCACAATGACTCCTGCAAAGCAATTGCCAACCTTCCAGGACCACAACACAAGAGAGCCGCTGAAACATCCTCAACCGCAATACAAAGACCTCAATGATCTTTGTTCAGTTCTTATACCTCGCACAAAAGTCCTCAATCTGTTCGGCAGACTCTTCAACTTTCATCCCTGGGCCGGTATCTGCAATTCCCAGCCGATCCATCGCTTCTCTGTGACCCAACTCCCCTGAACTGTACCGAACACACGTCCGCCTGTTTTGTCGATCTTCCCACCCACAGGAGATCATCAGCATTATGAAAGGCACAACGAGCAAAGGCCTGATTGACTTCATAAGCAGCGAGTTCTAACTCCAACAGTAGGAGACAAAAAGCAGGCCAGCAGGCAAAGAGCAAAACAGATCAACAGTCCTGCCCGGAAAAACAGATAAAAACATCTTCAGAAAGACACCGACAGGGCCAGTAAGTGAAGCAATTGGCTCAAACAGCTGTTCGATTCCGACGACGATCAAGCCGTGTATTGCTCACCTGAAGTGTGCGATTGAGGTGAGGTTTGATCTCGAGAATGACTCAACCTCCCTCCATCGATTGTTGATGACTGTGCTGGCGGAAAAGATCACTGGCCTCATCACTATCACCACCCTCAGCTTTGTCTTCAGCATCGGGCTGAGTGATGTCGTCCTGACACCCCTTCTGCTCAAGCTCCTGCTGCAGCTCTTCCCTGCGCACCACCCGTGCATAGGCATCACCTGAATCAGAGCTGATCCGGCGCTTTTCGGAGCCCATGAAACCTCAGTTCGACCGCCCGCCAATCTCTCATCCCATCAACGGCGCTGCAATCATGACTTTCGATCATGAGCAGTGATGAAGAAGAGCGAAAGGGCGAGAGTGGTCCTCGACCGGCTGAACGAGCACTATCCCGAAACACCGGTTCCCCTGGATCACAGTGATGCGTTCACGCTTCTGATTGCCGTGCTGCTCAGTGCCCAGTGCACTGACAAAAAAGTGAATGAGGTGACTCCGGCACTGTTCTCCGCTGGACCCACACCTGCTGCCATGGCAGCGCTCGATGAAACAGAGATCCACAGCCACATCCGTCAGCTGGGACTGGCGAAAACCAAAGCGCGCAATGTGCACAAACTCGCCCACATCCTTGTGAATGTCCACAGCGGAGAGGTGCCCAGGAGTTTCGAAGAGCTTGAGGCGCTACCGGGAGTCGGTCACAAAACCGCCAGCGTTGTGATGGCCCAGGCTTTCGGAGTCCCCGCTTTCCCAGTGGACACCCACATTCACCGGTTAGCTCAGCGCTGGGGGCTGAGCAAGGGCGACAACGTCGTGCAGACCGAGGCTGATCTCAAGGCTCTCTTTCCCAAGGAGCACTGGAACCGGCTGCATCTTCAGATCATTTTCTACGGACGCGAGCACTGCACCGCACGCGGATGCGATGGCACGATCTGCAAGCTGTGCCGAGAGCTCTATCCAAAACGCCGCAAGCCGGTGATCTGGCGTAAACCCTGATGCAGCCTCAACACATCACTCCACCGATTGCACTCACCATTGCCGGAAGCGATTCCGGAGGAGGTGCCGGAATCCAGGCTGATCTGCGGGCCTTCATGGCCTTCAGGGTTCATGGCTGCAGCGCTCTCTCCTGCGTCACCGCACAGAACACATGTGGAGTCCTTCGTGTTGACCCCATACCGCCCGAAGGCCTGGAAGCTCAGCTTCGGGCCGTCCGCAACGACCTTGCTGTCGATGCACTCAAAACCGGAATGCTTCTGAACAGGGGGCTTATCCAGACAACAGCTGAACTGCTGAGGAACTGGTCCATTCCCAAGGTGATCGACCCGGTCATGGTGAGCCGCACGGGTGCTGTGCTGCTTGAGGATGACGCGATCGAGGCGCTGCGGGATGACCTGCTGCCGCTTGCGACCCTGCTGACCCCGAATCGCCATGAGGCCCGCCTGCTCAGCGGTATCGAACTGAGCAACGACCATGAGACCGAAAAAGCCGCTGCCTTGATTCATGCCCAGGGCCCTGAAGCGGTTTTGATCAAAAGCGGTAGTGATCGATCGCTGGGAGGCAGGGATCTTTTCTTCAACGGACAGCCCCACTGGCTTGAGGGAACGTGGGTGAACACTCCTCACACACACGGCACAGGCTGCACTCTTTCAGCAGCCATCACAGCAGGGCTGGCTCTCGGTCAGCAGCTGGACCCGGCGATCGCCGCAGCGCGCACTTACGTCAATCGAGGCCTGAGGCAGGCTCTGGCCATCGGACAGGGGCAGGGGCCCATCTGCCACTGGGTATCAGACGAAAAAACTTTTGAAAGCCACTGAGAACAAAAGTCAATGTGCTGTTACATTGCTCAACATCCGCAACGGCACCATGAATCAGCAACAAGCCAGTGACAAGTGGTTCCAGGATTCCGCAGCCCGTGCCATCCATGAGCAACAGCTTGAGCAGGTGGAACGCTTCAACGGACGTGCAGCCATGCTGGGAATCGTGATCGGTGTGCTGACGGAAGCCATCACCGGTCAGGGAATCGTGCATCAGATCGGACTCGGCCCGCTCGTGGATGGGTATGTCGCCTGCAGCGCCAAATATCTTCCTTTCTGCTTCTGACCTCATCGAAGCCCTACGGACCTCAGTACGTCTGCAGGGCTCACTCCTAGGTTGAAGTCAGTCGAACCAGAGGAATGGCTCGCAAGCGGCGCAAACTGAGCAAGGAGATGGAGGCTGAGATCAAGGCGGCCGAGAAAAAGGTTGAATTTGTCTCGGCGATGATCAGAGACATCCGTGAGGAAGACGTTCAGAACGAGTACGCAGAAGCCTTTGCACAGGTCCATGCCGCGTGCACTCATCTGGCTGCGCTTTACGTCACCGATGGCGTGACCGAAGAGAGCGAGGGGACGCTGGCGCTTTACAAAGGCCTCCTGGCTCGGTTTGAGGAGGAATACGAGCTCTGATTCCAACCTCAGGGATCTCGTGGCGCCCATGGCCGAGCCGCAGGAAGCCGGTACAACCGGTGCATCGAGTTCCTTCACGCCATGGCCGATCAGGGCAAAACCACCCCAGAAAGCTCGGATCCCCGCTGGTTCATCCTGATCATGGCCAGCCGCTGGCCGCTGGCTGTGGTCATCGCGGCATGGGCCGTCGCTGTGGCGGCCATTCAGATTCTTCGCCAACCGATTCCGATTGGCTTGCCACTCAATCAGCCATTCCCCGTCCGGCTCGTGGGAGGCATCACCGTTGACCGACTCTCAGCCCCTGTGAGCGTGAAGGGCGATGAACCGCTTCGGATCGAAGCTGACCAAGCATTGCCCGTCAGTGGTGAAGTGGGTGTTCCAAAAGGTGTGGCCGTGACCCAACCGGTCAAGGTTGAGGGTGGTGTGGCTGTTGAGGGTGATGTCGCCGTCAAGGGTGGTGTGGCCGTTGATGGGCCTGTCACGGTGGGAGAAGTCACCGCTCCTGTCAGCGTGAATGGTTCCGACGGAGACCCGGTGATGGTGGGCACTTCCGACGGAGAACTGCTGAATGTGGCAGGGGAAGTGAAAGTGAATTCCGTTGGAGGCAGGATCAACGTGCAGCTGCGCGATGCCGCCAAATCCGTTCTGCCGCTCCCCTGACGCCATGACCAAGCCTTTGGACCATGCGCTGAAATCTCTCAATCTGGCGGTGGTGGGACATCAGGAATGGGTCACCTTTCTTGAGGTCGACGCCCTGCCCAGGCCCGGCCGGATCGGCAGAGCATTCCGCGAGCTGGAGGAACCTGCCGGGGCAGGCGCTGTGATCGCAGTTCAACTGGCACGCCTGACAGGCCGGAAAGTCCTGTTTTTCACTGCGCTGGGACGCGATACGATCGGCCAGCGGAGCGAACGTCGCCTCAGGGAACTGGGGGTTGAACCTGTGGTGGCCTGGCGCGACCAGGCCAGTCGCCGCGGAATCAGCCTGATGGACCCCAGCGGTGACCGTGCGATCACTGTGATCGGGGAACGGTTGATGCCGACAGCCGAAGACAAGCTCGGCTGGGACAGACTTGCAGAATGCGATGGCGTCTTTGTGACAGCCACCGATCGCGAGGGCCTGCGGCAGGCGCGCCGGGCACGGGTTCTTGGAGCGACTCCAAGGCTGGGGCTGGCGGTGTTGCAACAGGCATCGGTGACGCTGGACGCTCTGATCGGCAGCGGCCTGGACCCAGGCGAGCAGGTTCCAGAAAACTGCCTTGATCCGGCACCTGTCATTCGCATCGCCACGGAGGGAGCGGCCGGAGGTGTGCTGATTCCAGGCGGACGCTTTGAGGCTGTGCCCTTGCCGGGAGCGATGGTGGAGTCCTATGGCTGTGGCGACAGCTTTGCCGCTGGTGTCACCGCAGGACTGAGCGCAGGTTGGACCATCGGTGAGGCCGTCAGGCTGGGAGCGCGCTGCGGTGCAGCCTGTGCGACACGCTTCGGGCCATACGGCGATGGCTGATCAGATCACTGTCAGAAAGCATCAAAAAGGGCCATGCCGACCCCGCTCTTAGGCGCTTGGTCAGCTGCCCCTATTGCAACGTCATGATCACATTGAGCAGAGACCAGAAATCATTCAAATGTGATCCGGCAGCGGTAGCGATAGCTCCTGCCTGTTCCAACTCTGACGCAGGATGACTCCTTGATCGTTGCGCCCCGCGGCACTTTCGACAGGAGATTGTTCAATGTGACCTCCTCACTGGTGTGCCCCAGCCTGGTCAGGGTTCTGGGCTCTGCCAGAACCATGGGAGCCAGGGGGAGAATCCCCATGAGAAGGTTGATGAAGAGGGTCTTCAGAACAATGTCAGACATGATCAATGATCAAACCCCATGCCCCTGGTTTTAAGCATCAGGTCGAGCAACAACAACAGATGAAATTTGAATTCACAAAAAAAGAATTCGGCGAATTGATTGCCGCAGCCAAAGAAGCAGGAATTCGCTGGAAGAAAGCCAGAACATTGTGGAAAGTGGGTCATCATGCATACACCAGGCACAATGAACAAGAGCTGAGAGAAAACATCGAGCGCTTCAAACAGACTGAAAAAATGTTGATTGATCGCTACAAGACCGTCACTGGTGATGAATGGCCTGGCTGAATCCGGCAACTGCGATGGTCTGAATCAACTGAGCAGTGATGGGGCCAGAGCTCTGGCGCGCAATAACCAGTCCTTCACACATACGGAAGAAGCTGAAGTGGCCTTTCCGGCTTCGACGTCGCGATAGAGATCGGCAATCTTCCATGCGCTGGTGCGTGGATCATCAGCCGAGCGTGGGATCAGATGCAGATGCAGATGCCGGGCTCCCTCACCAAAGGCAATGACATAGACCCGTTCGCAGCCTGTCACCGCAAGGACCAGCTGGGAGGCGCGTTGCACAACCACGCCCCAGTCCTGCGCTTCCTCAGGTAAAAAGCTGATCGGTCCTCCGATGTGTCGCAGGGAGTCGAGCAGACACCAACCGGGCAGTGGAGCAGGACTGGGATGGTGTCGCAACAACCAGAGATCACTGCGCCAGACCTCATGGGCCTTCAACTCATCCCGATCGCAATGCAGAGCACAGATCGGGCAGGAGGCTTCCTCTGACGGAGAAACCATGACTTCTTGGGAACGACCTGAGCTCACTCTGTCTGCGTCCCAGAAAAGGAGGGGGTTTTCAAGTGCAATGCGCTCTATAAATCAGGAAAGCAGAAGGGCTCGCCTTCATGTCCATCCGTATCGGCATCAATGGCTTCGGACGCATCGGTCGTCTCGCCTTCCGACAGGCCATGGCCTGTCCCGATGTGGAGGTGGTTGCCATCAACGACCTGATCGACCTCGACTACCTGGCCTACCTGCTGCGTTACGACTCAACACATCGCCGTTTTCCAGGTGAAATCAAGGTCGTGGATGGGCACCTGATGGTGAATGACAGTCACATCCGCGTCACGGCCGAACGTGACCCCCGTCAGCTGCGCTGGGGGGAGGTTGGAGCTGACTACGTGCTTGAAAGCACTGGCTTCTTTCTGACCAACGACACCGCCCGCCAACATCTTGAAGCCGGCGCCAAACGTGTGGTGATGAGCGCTCCCTCCAAGGACGACACCCCGATGTTCGTCATGGGAGTGAATCACAACTCCTATGCAGGAGAAGACATCGTTTCCAATGCCAGCTGCACCACCAACTGTCTGGCGCCACTCGCCAAGGTGGTCAACGACCACTACGGAATCGTCAGCGGCTTGATGACCACAGTGCATGCCACCACGGCAACCCAGAAGCCGGTGGACAGCCCTTCACTGAAGGACTGGCGGGGTGGACGGGGAGCTGGCCAGAGCATCATTCCCAGCTCAACGGGTGCAGCAAGAGCGGTTGGGCGTGTGATTCCGGAGCTGAATGGAAAACTCACAGGAATGGCCTTCCGTGTACCGACTCCCGATGTCTCCGTCGTCGACCTGACCGTGAATCTGGCCAGACCAGCCAGTTACGAAGACATCAAGACAACCATGAAGGAAGCCTCTCAAAATGGTCTTTCCGGAATCCTCGGTTACACCGAAGATCCGATCGTCTCCAATGATCTTCTGGGTGAAAGCTGTACCTCAGTGTTTGATGCCGGAGCCGGCATGGCACTCAATGATCAATTCATGAAACTGGTGGCCTGGTACGACAATGAATGGGCTTACAGCTGCAAATGCATTGACCTGATGCAGCACATGGCCAAGCATTCAGCCAGGTGAATCACATCGAATCATTTGGACAAAGCTACTCGTCAAATAACGAGCGGGTATTAAGCAGTGGCAGATTGCTTTTGACAATTCAACAGATGAGCCAAGGATTGTTGACAAGTCCAACGAAGTGGAGCCCAAGCAGCAGTAGTGGAGAGTTCTTCCAGTAATTCCACCTGATCGAAAAGCTGCAAGTCAGCACAAGCCCAGGCAGCTGCAATTCGCGATTTTGTGTATTGCGGGGTTGTCTCCGCGAGAGCCGACCTAATCAAATCTTCTTTTTCCTGTAGTTTGCGCAAACCAACGATGCAAGTCAGATAATAGTGCGTTACATAATCTGACCACAGTCTTTCCTGCATGCTGTCAATCAGCTTCAAACACTCATCACGCTCAATTCTCATCAAGCTTGCTGCAGCACCATACTGCTTAGCCTCGTCACGATGACTGAGATTTTGTTCGATCTCATCCGGTTCATCACCACATTGCCACTCACTTTTGATGTCCAACAACAGAGGGTTGTCTCGCAAAAGTTGTTTCAACAAAATCTGATTCTGCGGATCAGATGCTGAATGATTGACTTCAACAATCTGGAAGAAACTTTTAGCCCTCAATGACATCGAGACTGGAGCTCGAATCAGATCCGGGAGAAGGTCCTCATCTCCTGAGTCTCCGATGTCAATGACGGCAGAGCGCCGCTTGCCAGCAACAAGATCAGTGAGACATGCCACCAACGGCTTCATCTGATTGAATTCGCCGTATAGCGATGCCATACATGCCCTGGCAGCACCGGAGATCAAGAGACTTTCGTGATCACATAAGCTGCCAATTCGTTTCTTAGAGCGAATACTTTTTATGCGAAGCCTTGTGAACAACTGAATAACTGCACGTGCCTGCGTGACCTCTCCATCGAGCAGATTCAGAAGATGGCTTTCTTCTACTTCACTTGGCGACCAGCCAATTCTGATCAATGCCGACAAGGCATTAATCACTGCCTCGGTATCTGAGCACTTCAGGACATCAACTAACGCAGGAATAGCCCTGATGTCTTTTCTTCTTCCCAGCGCCTCGACAGCCTTGCGACGCGTGATTCTGTCAAATAATTCTTCGATTTTGAGATCGCTCGTCGCCCTGATCAAGGCATCCAGAGTTTCATCACAATCACAAAGGCCTAATCGGGTGGCTGCAAAGTAGCGGTCAGAAGGCCTTTCGACAGAATCGGTTCTAGCAAACAATAATTGAAGCGCATCAGACTTTGATATTCCCTGAACTAAAACATCAAAACGCTCTGCCATACCCCTGCTTACTTCAACAAAGAATATCAAACTATCGTCAAACCAAGGGGAATCCAGGCCATCAAGAAAATGCGTTACAGTTTTTAATTACATTTTTCTGGCAATCAAGCAACCTAAAACAATGACAATGAAAGCCATCGCGCTTTCAATAAAAACTCACCCGAGCAGGAAACATGAACTTCTGAAAGCTTCTATCTATCGGGACACATCAAAGCGATACTCGAACAAGTCATTCAAACCTACTTGGAGCGGTGATCAATTAATTCAATGAGATGAGCATCATGCTTGTTGCAGAAGTCTGAAACACACTCACGCAAAATGTGCCCGATAGAAACGCCTTCGATATAACAAAGAAGCTTTAGTTTCTTATGGAGATCATCGCTGAGCTCAAATGTGACTCTTTTCATCTGAAACGATTTGCCTGGCAAGCGTGCGAAAAAAGAAGATTCTTATCACATACATCCTAGATCTTTTAATAAAAAATGGATACAAAAGACAGCACAGTTCACAAAGCTCAATAGCGACTACGCATGTTGCAAGCAAATATTGCAATCACAAGCGTGATGGCATTGAGAGAATCTCAAAGCAGTAAATTGAATAAAACATCCAGGAGCCCAATGTCTAAGGCTGCGCTGCATGCTTTTATTGACAGAGCTAGAGAGGATCAGGCATTTCGGGAGCAGTTGGCCGATCTTGGACCCCAACAAATCATTGATTATGCTGCTCGTAACGGTTTCATGTTCTCCGATGAGATCAAAGGCCGATTCATCAATCGATGTGCTGGTGTTTATTTCTGCCCCCAGGCGATTGAGGTTGGAACTCTTTGCCCCAAATTGGTTCCAGAAGGTTACAAGAATCTGATTCATTACGCTCAATCAACCTGCAGCTCTTCTGAGCTCAAAGAAGAAGAGCACGATTTCAGGTCAGGGCAAAAGTACTAAAGCAATTCAAAAGATTCAAACAGATCAGATACTTTGTTGGCTTTATTTTGATAACCGAAGTTACTTTAAACGCAGGCTTAAGCGCTGCCAGACAACAATCAAATTGCAACTGTCTCGAGCTTAATACTCTTGCTTATTACTCAATTTGCTTGCAGCTAAATACACCAGAGTCGGCGTCGCCGAATCCAAAAGACTTCGAATTTCAATCCAGTTGAATCAAAATATTTTTCTAATTTAAATATTCGTCAACACAACAACCAGCACACATGTATCTTCGAGCAGCAACCATTCTGAGGATTAATCCCTGATCTTTTCATCAGGTCAAAATCATCTGTTGTTGACTTCTCGTGGCAGCAATGGCCAACTTCTGAGCGACCAATGGTCCAACAATTCTTTGATCAAACAGCTGGCTGATCGAACAGCTCGTCAATCAACCAGCCAGCCATCAAAAAGCCCCCTCGTGAGAAGGGGCTTTCCGATTCAGCTAAAGCTGAATCTCTTGGAGACTTCAGCCTCAGCCGATGGCGGGAGCCTGCAGAGCCACAGGAGTGGACTCGACAGCAGCCAGGTCGAGGGGGAAGTTGTGAGCGTTGCGCTCGTGCATGACTTCCATGCCGAGGTTGGCGCGGTTCAGCACATCAGCCCAGGTGTTCAGGACACGGCCCTGACTGTCAAGGATGGACTGGTTGAAGTTGAAACCATTCAGGTTGAACGCCATGGTGCTGATGCCCATGGAAGTGAACCAGATGCCGACAACGGGCCAGGCAGCCAGGAAGAAGTGCAGGCTGCGGCTGTTGTTGAACGATGCGTATTGGAAGATCAGGCGGCCGAAGTAACCGTGGGCGGCCACGATGTTGTAGGTCTCTTCCTCCTGACCGAACTTGTAGCCGTAGTTGAGTGAATCATTCTCGGTGGTCTCGCGAACCAGGGAGGAGGTCACCAGTGAACCGTGCATGGCGGAGAACAGTGCGCCACCGAAGACGCCTGCCACACCAAGCATGTGGAAGGGGTGCATCAGGATGTTGTGCTCGGCCTGGAACACCAGCATGAAATTGAAGGTGCCGGAGATGCCCAGGGGCATACCGTCAGAGAAGGAACCCTGACCGAAGGGGTACACCAGGAAGACAGCGAAGGCTGCAGACAGTGGAGCGCTGTAGGCAACGCAGATCCAGGGGCGCATGCCAAGGCGGTAGGACAGTTCCCACTGACGCCCCATGTAGGCGGAGATGCCGATCAGGAAGTGGAAGACCACCAGCTGATAGGGACCGCCGTTGTACAGCCACTCGTCGAGAGAGGCAGCTTCCCAGATGGGATAGAAGTGAAGGCCGATGGCGTTCGAAGAAGGCACAACAGCACCGGAGATGATGTTGTTGCCGTAGATCAGGGAGCCGGCGACGGGCTCACGGATGCCGTCAATGTCAACCGCGGGAGCGGCGATGAAGGCGATGATGAAGCAGACGGTGGCTGCGAGCAGGCAGGGAATCATCAGCACACCGAACCAACCCACATAAATGCGGTTGTTGGTGTCGGTGACCCACTGACAGAAATTTTCCCAGCTGCCGCGGCGTCCGCTGCGGATTGCAGTAGCCATGAAAGGAAAGAGAACGGAGATGAATCAGCCTTCCAATCGGTCGGCAAAGATTCGTTTCAAGGCTATGGAAATGTCGACTTTTGACCTCTTATTCACATCATTCGAGTCAACTCGCAGCATTGATTCATGACGACTTCATGAACACTTCATGAAGAAAGATGAAGCGGAAGGGCGTGCGTCAGCTGATCTCAGCCCAATCATGCGGGTGTGCAACTGTTGCGGTCCTGAATCCATTCACGGGCCTGCTGAGCAAACCCGGGGAGGTTAAGTCGCTCCTGCTCCGCAGCACGCGCCACCAGCAATGGAGCCTGTCGCTTGAGCTCCTCCAGATCGGGCTCAGCGACGCCGGCATTCAGAGCCATCCAGTCGGCCATGGAAACGCCCACCACGCGGGTGAGATAGGCAGCACTCAACCCCTGCATGGCACCTGCGGCGATCCAGCTGGCCCCATCAAGCTTGGCCAGTCCAAGCAGGGCCTGGCCGCTCAACTCCACAACACCCTGAGCCAGGGCGGCACTGCCCAGTTGCCTGGCCACCACCTGCAGCACCTCGGCACTCCAGGAACATCCCCAGATCGTGGCCATCTCCTTCACCATCAGACCATTGCCCACTGCAACCGCCAACAGATCAACAGAGGGAACCGGTGATGCAATCACAACCCCAGCCACAATCCACTGACTGCGCTGCAGCAACAGGCGGAATCTCTCCCTTCGCAGCGTTTCAAGCTCGGCTTGCCAACGCCGGTGAAGGCTGCTGAGCAGACGTTGACGCGTGCCCTGTCGCACCCGCTGCGAACGCATCAGCTGTTGCCGGACCGGCTGGAGCACACCACGCAGCTCCAGAGCTTCACCGGACCAGGGAAGCAGGAACTGATGCCAGCGCTCCGGCAATTGACAGCACAAAGCCTCGAGATGGTCCTCGGCCGAAAGATCTGATGAGGACCGCAGCAGCAGCCAGACCGGACGATCCGCAGGCAGCTGATCCAACCAGAGCAGATCTGCAGCACGCAGAGGCAGGCTCAGCACGTGCATCAACACATCAAGCTCCTGCAGATCATCAGGCCAGCTCCAGGACCTGGAGGTCACCGGCAGCGGGTTGGCGAGACAGAGATCAAGCGAGCTCACCCCCGCCAACGCTTGCTGCAGATGAACAGTGGAGGGCAAACCTGATCCCTCGGTCGCCACAACACCAAGACTGAGCGGCGCATCAAAGTCTTCGATTCGCCGCAGCTCCTTTTCCCGCGGAGTGCGCAAACCCTGCAGTCCCAGCTCCGCCTCAAGCTCCTCGAACTGACTCAGCACCTCCTCACAGCGCTGGATCCAGCCTTTCAGGGATGCCGGTTCGCGAAAGCTGGGTTGCTTCACAGGCCTGGCCAACCACCAAAGGCCTGCTGCTGCTGCAACACCCAGTCCTCCTCCCGGGATATGCATCACATCCGACAACAGCCACTGACCGGTTCCGATCACACCGACAGACAGCAGTGCTCGCCTGATCAAACCCGACGTCATGGTTCCATCACCCTTCGACAGGGAGGGGATCAACTGGACCGGGAACTGCACTGGGAAACTTCAGATCTGGCCTTCTTAGCTCACCTCCATTGATACAGCCCGGAGAATCCTCAGCCTGCAATCGATCAACAAGTCAGTTCTGTCTGGCCGCTTTAACAGGCAGGTGGGTGCAGTGAGCAGCCGATATCGAACGCAGGCGATCGGAGCAAAGCTGTTTGCAACCGTTCAGGTCACTGTCAGAAGGGCGGTGATGCGTCACACTTGCGCCTGACTCCAGGCCCCAGGCCATGACTGATTCCTACAGCGATTCCCGCCATCAGGGCGGACAGGGTGACAACGGCCGCGACGGCGGTCGTGGAGGCCGCGGAGGACGCGGCCAGGGCAAACGTGAGGGCGGTGGCTTCAGAATCAGACTCAGCGACAACGAGATGCGCTCTGCACGAGCTCTTCAGGAGGCCCTGAATCTCCGCTCAACCGTGGCCGTGCTCGGCTTCGCCGTGCGCACGCTCGGCCAGATGCTTGAAGAGGGGAAGCTGGAGGAACTGGTGGCTGCGCAACGCGCCCAGGGCAATCAGAACAACCGTGGAGGTGGTCGGCGCGATGATGGCCGTGGAGGGCGCCGAGACGGCCGTGGCGAGGGTGGTCGCGGATCAAGGCCGGACCCCTTCGCTCGCCCTGCGAAGCCCCAGCCTCCCGCTCCGGAACCCGAGCCTGAAGAGACCGCCGAAACAGCAGCAGCTGCGGAAGCGGAAGCAACTCCTGAACAACCGGCAGGAGACGACAGTGCAAACCAGGACAGCTCTGCAGAGGCCTGATTGATGGGGCTGCCGCGTGTTCTTTCGGGTGTCCAGCCAACGGGCGCCCTTCATCTGGGCAACTGGCTGGGAGCGATCCGGAACTGGGTTGATCTGCAGAAGGATCACGACACCTTTTTCTGTGTTGTGGACCTGCATGCCATCACGGTTCCCCATGATCCCGATCGACTGGCCCGGGACACCCTCAGCACCGCAGCGCTGTACCTGGCCTGCGGACTGGATCCTGAGCGTTCAACAGTTTTCGTTCAGAGCCAGGTGGTTGCCCACAGCGAGCTCTGCTGGCTGTTGAACTGCGTCACCCCTCTGAACTGGCTGGAGCGCATGATCCAGTTCAAGGAGAAGGCGGTGAAGCAAGGAGACAACGTTTCCGTCGGCCTGCTCGACTACCCCGTGCTGATGGCGGCCGACATCCTTTTATATGACGCCGACCTGGTTCCTGTGGGTGAAGACCAGAAGCAACACCTGGAACTGGCCCGCGACATCGCTCAGCAGCGCATCAATGCACGCTTCGGCAACGCTGAGACCTCCGTGCTCAAGGTTCCAAAACCATTGATCCTCAAAGAGGGTGCAAGGGTGATGAGCCTCACGGATGGCCGCAGCAAGATGAGCAAAAGCGATCCCAATGAAGGAAGCCGCATCACCCTGCTGGATCCACCGGAGCTGATTGCCAAGAAGATCAAACGGGCCAAGACAGACCCTGAGCGTGGCCTTGAATTTGACAATGCCGATCGTCCTGAAACCGACAACCTGCTCGGGCTCTACGCCATTCTCAGCGGCAAGGGTCGCGATGCTGTGGCCCGCGAATGCTCCGAAATGGGCTGGGGCCAGTTCAAACCCCTGCTGGCGGAAGCCACCATTGCCGCTCTCGAACCGATTCAGGAGCGTTACCGCCTGCTGATGGATGACCGTGCTCAGCTGGAGATGGTCCTCCAGCAGGGACGCCAGCGCGCGAGCTCTGTCGCGGACTCCACAGTGAGACGAACACGGGAAGCGATGGGATTTCTCGGCGCCAGCTGATTAATCCTGGACAAATCGAAAAGATTCGCTAATACTTCCAGCCCGATGAGGGCCTCCGCCGCATCAAAGAGCACCGAGGCCAGGGGTTGCGCGCCATCAGGCCGGTCTCGCGAGTCCAGTGCCGAGATCTGCCTGAGCTTTTCTGCTTAGGCATATCGACTGCAAGGCGTCAAGGGAGAGCTGGAGGCCCTCGCCATCAAGCCATGCCATTGACGAGGGTGGCGACTCCTTTGTTTGGAGTTTTTTCGCTTGCTGCATCAATTCACCCAACAGATTCACCCCATTGCGAAGGCCGCACCAAAACTCATTGGTCTCGGCGCCCTCGGCATGGGACTGACGCTGTCCCTGGGTCAGAGCCTGCAGGCGGAACGCTCCAGCGAACGCAATCATCAGAACCGGATGGTTGCCCAGGCTCTGAAGCCACACCGTTCCACAAACACCACGACTGAAAGCATCAGCTCAGCTGCTGCCTCCGGCCAGCGGACAGCGCACTATGCGATCACTCCTGAACGCCGCGCCCTTCTGAATACCATTCGCTACGCCGAAGGCACCTGGAAAGACGGCAAGGATCTCGGCTACCGCATTCTTTATGGAGGAGGTCAGTTTCAGGACCTCTCCCGCCATCCCGAACGTGTGGTCGTGAAGCGCTACACGAGCGCTGCAGCAGGGGCTTATCAGTTCCTGCCAACCACCTGGCAGGAAGTCGCCCACAGGCTCCAGCTGCCCAGCTTCGATCCTGAGCATCAGGACCAGGCAGCGCTGCATCTGGTCAAGAAGCGTGGAGCCTTGCAGGAGATTGATCGCAATGGCCTGACCAAAGCCGCCATGAACCGGCTTGCACCGGAATGGGCCTCCTTCCCAACCCATGCCGGCCGGAGCGCCTATGGACAACCTGTGAAAAGCCACGACGAACTTGTGGCCTTCTACACCACCAACCTGAGTGAGCTTCGCCAGGGCGCCTGAGGGCATGCCTGGTGATCAGGCTTGAGAACCGACTCATCAACAGCAATCAGTCCCCATCAACAGCGGGCTCATCCGGTGGAGCGCGAAACCCTGGCGGAAAGAGCCCAGACCTCCATGACCAGCTGATGCCAGGGAGCCATCGCCTTCATCGATATGGCAACCGGTTCAGATGATGCCTGCAACAGAGAACGGGTTGCAGCGATCGATCGCTTTCCATCAGCAAGACGTTCGGCCAGAGCGACGCGATCGTCAGACGAAAGAACATCGTCAGGACATTGCTCGAGTATGACCTGTCCTCTGGTGAACCAGTGGTCGAAATCTGTCAGCAGCGAAGCAAGGAGTGACCCCAGCAGGTCACCAGCTTCAGCATCAGAGGTCAAGTTGGACGGATTTGGTTCTTTTGAGAGCGTACCTCCACCAATAAGATGACTGCGGCTTGCCGGCTAGTGCAGCGGCCATCAGATCAGATCTCAGGACTCACGCATCCATGCCAGTCGTCACCCTTCCAAACGGAACCACCAAAAGTTTCGAGGGGCCTGTCACCATCGCAGACGTTGCGGCATCAATCGGCCCGGGACTGGCCAAGGCAGCTGTTGCAGGAGTGGTTGATGGTGAATCACTGGACATGGCAATGCCGATCGAAAAAGACGCTGACCTGCGCCTTTTAACAGCAAAAGATGCTGAAGGAATTGACATTATCAGGCACTCTTTTGCTCACCTGGTTGGGCATGCAGTGAAACAGCTTTATCCTAATGCCCAGATGGCAATCGGTCCTGTCATCAAGGACGGGTTTTATTACGATATTGCCTATGAAAAACCTTTCACTCCTGAAGACTTAGAAGCAATAGAACAGCGAATGAAAGAGCTGATTGCCAAAGACTATGAAGTCAATGTGGAGGTGGTGAACCGCAATCAGGCAAAACAAGCATTTGAATCCAGAGAAGAGCCTTACAAGCTGGAAATCGTTGAAGAGATTCCTGATGGAGAAACCATAAAGCTTTATCACCATGAGGAATACACAGACATGTGTCGCGGACCACACGTACCCAACACAAGACATTTACGACATTTCAAGTTAATGAAAGTGTCTGGCGCCTACTGGAGAGGCGACTCCAACAACCAGATGCTTCAAAGGATCTACGGAACTGCCTGGGGAACGGAGAAAGAGCTCAAATCCCACCTGAAGCAACTCGAAGAAGCTGAGAAAAGAGATCACCGTCGCCTCGGCAAACAACTCTCACTGTTTCACATCCAGGACAACGCACCTGGCATGGTGTTTTGGCATCCCCCGGGATGGGCTATCTATCAAAAACTACAACAGTATATACGAAGAAGACTGCGAGAATCGGGCTACCAGGAGATCAGCACCCCTCAGATCGTTGATAGAACACTTTGGGAAAAATCAGGACATTGGGACAAATTCAAGGAGGACATGTTTACAACTTCATCGGAGAACAGAGATTACGCGGTGAAGCCGATGAATTGCCCGTGCCATGTACAGATCTTCAATCAGGGCCTACGCAGTTACAAAGATTTGCCAGTCAGACTCTCCGAGTTTGGCTCATGTCACCGAAATGAGCCATCTGGAACACTTCATGGCTTGATGCGAGTCAGAAACTTTGTTCAGGATGACGGACATATCTTCTGTTCAGAAGATCAAGTTCAGTCAGAAGTATCGAAATTCATCGACCTTGTTTTTGATGTCTACAAAACACTTGGTTTTGACACAATTTCCATCAAGCTGTCAACACGTCCCGATAAAAGAGTTGGCAGCGATGAAGTCTGGGATAAATCTGAAAAGGCACTTCAGGATGCTCTAGAGAACAAAAATCTTGAGTGGGAGCTCTACCCAGGGGAAGGAGCATTCTATGGTCCCAAAATTGAATTCTCTCTGGAGGACTGCCTGGGAAGAGTGTGGCAGTGCGGAACCATTCAGGTTGATTTTTCGATGCCAGATCGACTCGACGCCAGTTTCATCGGGGAAGACGGGTCACGACATACACCGGTGATGCTCCACAGAGCGGTCCTAGGTAGTTTTGAGCGCTTCATTGGGATCCTGATTGAAAATTACGCCGGTGAGTTTCCCTTCTGGCTTGCTCCAGAACAGGTCAGAATCCTTCCGGTGAGTGATGAAGCAAGAAACTTCTCTGAAAGCATTCAGACAAAGCTACTGAATCAAGGCATATCAGCCACTGTTGATGAATCAGGCGAGCGCCTCGGCAAATTGATCCGCAATGGCGAAAAAGCCAAAATCCCAGTGCTGGCAGTGATTGGAGCCAAAGAGGTTGAAAACAACACCGTCAGTCTCAGAAGCAGAAAGAATGGGGATCTTGGAGAACTACCTGTCAACGAGCTGATCGATTATTGCAATCAAGCCAACACCAGCAAATCTGAGGAGACTCTCGCCGCAACAGCGCATTCATGAGACTGAGTGACCTGAACCGATTGAGAACTGCACCATGTCTCAGTGCAAGCGAAAAAAATCTGATCATCTCTGAACTTCAGGCGCAGATGACCCTGTATCGATGGTTCACCGCGGGGATCATGGCTTGCAGCGCAGATCAGGCTGTTCAGTCGCTGCGCCAGCTGGAGCAGCACCTGGCCTGGCCGACTCATCAATTGATGACGGATACCGAGGTTTCCGGTCCGGTTTATCTCAAAGCCAATCAACAGACTTTGAGCGCCAGATTGCGCATTGAACACGGCTTGGGGGAAGGAATCCTGATCAGTGGTCACGGCAATGACAACACTGAGCCGAGTGCCACCTGGGGGCCTCTCCCACTGGATCTGTTTGAACCCACTGCCTGACCTTCCGTCATCCTTTCGCGCGGCAGATCCAATTGGTTGCCGGGTGACGCAGCCAGCTCCAGCCTGAAAGCAGCAGCCCTGAGCAGCATCCATGGCAGCCAAGACCTTCCTGGCAGGCGATCTTGGAGGCACAAAAACACTTCTGTGCGTTTACGCAGAGATCGACGGGCAGCTGAGGAAACAGCACAACCACCGCTACAGATCAGCGGACTGGCCAAACCTCGAGTCGATGCTCAGCCATTTTCTTGAGCAAACGCCTGCGGAGCTGGCGAAACCGGCCGGCAGCTGCATCGCCGTGGCAGGTCCTGTACATCAGGGCAGCGCAAGGCTCACAAACCTGCCCTGGCGGACGAGTCAGTCATCGTTATCAGCAGCAACGGGATTGCAACACCTTGAGCTGGTCAATGACTTCGCTGTTTTGATCCATGGTCTTCCCCATTTCAGCAACGAGCAGCAGGTGGTTCTGCAGACAGGCCGTGACCGATCCAGACCGGCACCTGCTGGAGTGGAGGACGGTCCGGTGGCCATTCTCGGTGCAGGAACCGGCCTTGGCATGGCGCGCGGACTGCCCGCAGCCAGTGGATGGCTTGCCATTCCGAGCGAAGGCGGTCACAGGGAATTCGCACCGCGAACCGATGCGGAATGGGAACTGACGCAATGGCTGAAACAGGATCTCGGACTGCAACGGTTGTCCATCGAGCGCATTGTCAGCGGCACAGGACTCGGACATGTCATGAACTGGTTGCTCAACCGTCAGACGGGACTTGCGCATGGTTTGCGTGATCACGCCCATGCATGGCGCACCATCCCAGCCGGTCAACCCGGTTACGTGGATCTCCCGTCCTTCACCGGCAAAGCTGCCGCGGACGGTGACCCTCTGGCAAGTGAAGCACTCAATCTCTGGCTCGGAGCCTATGGATCGGTCGCCGGCGATCTGGCACTGCAGGAACTCTGTATCGGAGGGCTGTGGATCGGAGGGGGAACCGCCCCCAAGAACCTGGATGGCCTCAGCTCCGAGCAGTTTCTGGAGCCGTTGCGTTCCAAAGGGCGGTTTCGTTCCCTGATCGAAGGATTGACGATCCGTGCGGTCATTGATCCCGAAGCGGGATTGTTTAGTGCTGCCTGCCGGGCACGTGATCTCGAGGAGTCGGGTGGGACACTGGCCTGAGTAGAGCAACAGGGATGGCGCAGCCGCGCATAGGTCAAACCGTTGTGGTGGATGTACCGGCCACAACCGCCAACATCGGGCCGGGCTTTGACTGCCTCGGCGCCGCCCTGGATCTCAACAATCGCTTCACGATGCGGCGCATCGAGGGCCACGGTGAGCGTTTTGAGCTGATCATCGAAGGGCAGGAGGGCTCACATCTGCGCGGTGGTGCTGAAAATCTCGTTTACAGAGCTGCTCAGCGTGTTTGGAAAGCCGCCGGCGAAGAGCCCGTGGCTCTGGAGGCAAGGGTGCGTCTGGCCGTCCCTCCGGCAAGGGGGCTAGGCAGCAGTGCCACCGCCATCGTGGCAGGTCTTGTGGGAGCCAATGCCCTGGTTGGAGAACCTCTGAGTCGGGAGAAACTGCTGGAGCTGGCAATCGATATCGAAGGTCATCCTGACAACGTCGTGCCATCGCTTCTGGGCGGACTATGCATGACAGCCAAGGCCGCCTCACAGCGCTGGCGGGTCGTGCGCTGCGAATGGATGAACAGTGTCAAGGCTGTGGTGGCGATTCCAGCAATCAGGCTGAGCACGAGCGAAGCCCGGCGTGCCATGCCCAAGGCCGTTCCGGTGGGCGATGCGGTGGTGAACCTCGGCGCGCTCACCCTGTTGCTCCAGGGATTGCGCACCGGCAACGGAGACCTGATCTCCGACGGGATGCACGACAGATTGCATGAGCCCTACCGCTGGCGACTGATCAAGGGTGGACAGGAGGTCAAGGAAGCCGCCCTGGCTGCCGGAGCCTGGGGATGCGCCATCAGCGGTGCCGGCCCCAGCATTCTGGCCCTTTGCTGCGAGGAACACGGTGCAGCCGTGAGCCAGGCCATGGTGAAGGCATGGGAGTCCGTGGGTGTGGCCAGTCGTGCACCGCTGCTGAGCCTTCAGACCGCTGGCAGTCACTGGCAGCCAAGGGAGACGGGCTGAGCGCTGATCTGGGTAGAAGTACTCAAGAGAGGCCCTGGAGCTGATAAGTTCAATCACAATTCTGGGAGTTCCATGGACGCCAACCTGCCGCTGTCGGCTGGGTCCGACGCAGGGTTCCCCTGGCTCTCGCTGATCGTGCTGCTTCCCGCAGCTGCGGCGCTTTTGATGCCTCTTCTCCCCGGAGAAGATCAGAAAACCTCACCGATCCCACGCAATCTCACCCTTGCGGTTCTGATTGCGGATCTGGGTCTGATGATCGTTGCGTTCAGCCGTCATTACGACCCGCTTGACAGTCAGCTTCAACTAGTTGAACGCGTCAGCTGGGTGCCTGCAATCGGCCTGGAGTGGTCGCTTGGAGCGGATGGACTTTCGGCCCCGCTTGTTGTGCTCAGTGGTCTGGTCACGCTGCTGACCGTTGCCGCCAGCTGGAATATCACCCACAAATCCAGGTTGTATTTCGCGCTGCTGCTTGTTCAGGCATCAGCGCAGGGCCTGGTCTTCCTGTCCCAGGACTTCCTGCTGTTCTTCCTGGCCTGGGAGCTGGAACTGGTTCCGGTGTATCTGCTGATTGCGATCTGGGGTGGTCAGAACCGTCAGTACGCAGCCACCAAATTCATTCTCTACACAGCTCTGGCATCGCTGCTGATCCTGATCAGCGGTCTGGCCATCGCCAACTCTGGCGACAGCTTCAGCCTCAACATGACGGAGATGGCCCGGCGCTCCCCGGGTGGAAGCTTCGGGCTGCTCTGCTATCTGGGCTTCCTGGTGGGTTTCGGTGTGAAACTGCCGATTTTCCCTCTGCACACCTGGCTGCCCGATGCCCATGGGGAAGCCAATGCTCCGGTCTCGATGCTGCTGGCCGGAGTGCTGCTCAAGATGGGCGGTTACGCACTGCTGCGCTTCAACGTGCAGATGCTGCCCGAAGCCCATCTGCTGCTGGCACCTGCCCTGATCATCCTGGGCATCGTCAACATCGTTTACGGCGCTCTGAATGCCTTCGCCCAGGACAACGTGAAGCGCAGGATCGCCTGCAGCTCAGTGAGTCATATGGGCTTCGTGCTGGTCGGAATCGGCGCTGTTGATGCTCTCGGTCTGAGTGGAGCCATGCTGCAGATGGTCAGCCACGGCCTGATCGCGGCAGCAATGTTCTTCGTCACGGGCTGTTTCTATGAACGCACCAAAACACTCTCGATTCCGAATATGGGAGGTCTGGCCAAAGCCCTGCCGATCACATTCGCTTTTTTCCTTGCCAGCTCACTAGCCTCACTGGCCCTCCCGGGCATGAGCGGCTTCATCAGCGAAATCACTGTTTTCCTCGGCATCACCAGTCAGGAAAGCTTCACCACCTTCTTCAGGGTCACCACCATCGTTCTGGCAGCCATCGGGCTGGTTCTCACCCCTATCTATCTACTGTCCATGTGTAGGAGAGTGTTTTTCGGACCACGAATTCCTGCCCTTGCCTTCGTGAAGGACATGCGACCCAGGGAAGTGGTGATCGGACTGCTGCTGCTTGTTCCGACACTGGTGATCGGCATCTGGCCACGCATTGCCATGGATCTCTATGAGGCATCAACCGATGCCCTGGCCTCCGATCTTGCAAGCCACACAGTTGTTGCTGCCCGTGCCCTCCTCACCACCGGCTGATCATCCATGAGCACTCCAGAACTGCTTCGCGGCGAGGGCCTGCCTCGCTTCGAGGCCATTGACCCCGAGCAGGTCAACAAGGACATCCCCGCACTCCTGAGCTCGCTGAACGAACAGCTGGAATCTCTGGAAACATCGCTGCAGCAGCGGCTGGCCACGCCTTCACCCCTGAGCTGGGACGAACTGATGCCGAGCCTGCATCAGCTCGGGGAACGTCTCCGCTGGAGCTGGGGCGTCGTCAGTCATCTCAGCGGAGTTCGCAACACCCCCGAGTTGCGTGAAGCTCATGCGAAGCAGCAACCAGAGGTGGTGCGCTTCAGCAATCGCCTCGGTCAGAGCCAGGTCCTGCACGAAGCTCTGAGCAGGCTGAAAACAGCTCCTGCTCAAACTCTCGACGGCACACAGTCACGCATCCTCGATGCTGAACTTCTCTCGATGCAGCATCGTGGCGTCGGACTGAGAGGCGATGCGCAGGAAGATTTCAACAAAACAAGCGAGCGATTAGCCGCCCTCTCCACCAGTTTCAGCAACCATGTGCTCGACGCCACGCAAACGTGGAGCCTGGTGATCCATGAACGTGCTCAGCTCAGGGGCGTTCCCGAGCGAGCCCTTGAGATCCTCGCTGCCGCAGCCAGGGAAGCCGGTGATCAGGCAGCTGACGGTTCCGAACCAAGCGCAGCCGAAGGCCCCTGGCGTCTGGGTCTGGACATGCCGCGCTACATCCCGGTCATCACTCACGCCAAGGACCGAAAACTGCGGGAGAGGCTCTACAAAGCGCACGTGAGCCGCGCCAGCAGCGGCGATCTCGACAATGCACCCCTGATCGAGGAGATCCTGCAACTGCGGCGTGAGCAGGCATCGCGGCTCGGCTACTCCAGCTGGGCAGAACTCAGCCTCGCCTCAAAGATGGCCGATGATGTTGCAGCCGTTGAATCGCTGCTGGAAGAACTGAGGGCTTCAGCGATGCCTGTGGCTCAGCAGGAACTCCAGGAACTGCGTGAATGCGCCCTGAGCCATGGGGCTTCCGAAGCCGATTCACTCGCTCCCTGGGATGTGAGCCACTGGGCGGAGCAGCTGAGACGGGAACGTTTTGACCTCGATCAGGAAGCCCTGCGTCCCTGGTTCCCTCTGCCCCAGGTGCTCGAGGGGCTCTTCAGTCTCTGCGAACGCCTGTTCAGCATTCACATCAGGGCGGCAGACGGCGAAGCGCCCATCTGGCATGAGGATGTGCGCTTTTTCCGTGTGATGGACTGCAGCGGCGAGGATCTGGCAGCCTTTTATCTGGATCCGTTCAGCCGTCCCGCCAGCAAGCGCGGCGGTGCCTGGATGGACGAATGCCTCAGCCGCCGGCGCAATGCCGATGGAGATCTCACCCTGCCTGTGGCTTATCTGATCTGCAATCAGACGCCTCCCGCCGGCGACACGCCGAGCCTGATGAGCTTTGAGGAAGTGGAGACCCTCTTCCATGAATTCGGTCATGGCCTCCAGCACATGCTCACCACGGTCGAGCACCCGGAAGCCGCTGGCATCAACAACGTGGAGTGGGACGCCGTGGAACTTCCCAGTCAGTTCATGGAGAACTGGTGTCTGGATCGAAGCACCCTGATGGGGATGGCCCGCCACTGGCAGACGGGAGAGCCTCTGCCGGAGGCCGATTATCAGAAGTTGTGCAGCAGTCGCACCTTCATGCAGGGCAATGGCACGCTGCGGCAGGTCCATTTCGCCCTGACCGACCTGCGCCTCCACAGCCAGTGGACACCTGAGCAGAAGATCAGCCCGGATCAGTTCCGTCGCCGCATCGCTGAAACCACAAGCGTGCTCCAGCCCGTGGAGGAAGACCGTTTCCTCTGCGCATTCGGCCACATCTTTGCCGGCGGATACGCCGCTGGCTATTACTCCTACAAATGGGCGGAAGTGCTCAGCGCCGATGCATTCGCCGCCTTTGAAGAGGTGGGCCTGGAGAAAGATGATGATGTCGCTGCCACCGGCGAACGATTCCGCAACACCATCCTCAGCCTGGGTGGGAGTCTGCGGCCTGCGGAGATCTACAGACGCTTCCGCGGCAGGGATGCGACCAGCGCGGCACTCATCCGCCATACCGGCCTGGCTGCCTCAACGTCCTGACCCCCTCGAGACCTGAGCGATGACAGACGATCAGCTCAGGCTCAGTTCAACATGGGGGCAGTCAGCTGAAGACGGCACCGCACTTGCCCCCCTGATTGAACTTGGTGAAGCTCTGGAGCAGAGCAGCTTGCGCCAAGGCATCAGTCGTGAAGCGTTTCTCAGGGAGCTGCTGAGCGATCTGCACCATCAACGGCTGATGCCGTTGCTGTTGATGCTTCCGCGGCGATGGCGCGGGAGCAGTGCAGACCTCCCGAAGCATCTGCGCGGACTGGGAAGCCTGCTGGAAAACAACCTGGTCAGCCCGCTGCTGTTGGCGACCCTTGCCGATGATCTGCAGCACATGTTGCCTGCGGTCTCCAAAGCCTCGGAACTCAATGCGCTTGATCGCTGGTGTCAGCGACAGATTCCCGGCAGCACCGGACAGACACTGACACTGCCGCAGTCCCTCGACGCACTGTGGGCAATGACGGCGAATACCGGCGAAAGTCTGCCTGCTATTCAACGGAAACCGCCTGGAACGCTGGCGAAGATCAGTGCCATGGGAGGGGTGCTGACCTGGAGCAACCGCGGACTCCCCAACGTGCAGCCAGAACCTGAGCGACTGCGCAACCGTCTGCTTGCACAGATCTTCAACGTGCTGGGGAGCAACCGACTGGACCATTCAGTGACGGCAGCCGAACCGTTCCGATTCGAAGGGGTCAGCAGCGGCCGTGAACTGCTGAAGCACCTCGGCAACCAGGGTTGGCAGTGTTGCGCACGCATCCGCACGAGCGTGGCCAGTTTCGGCCTCGGTGCCTGCACGCGCATCGGAGAACAGTGGGTGCAGATCCCGCTGGCAGTGCCCTACAGAACCGGGCTGATCAATGAAACAGGTGAAGAGATCCAGGCGCTGATGCCCCATGCCTCCCTGGAACTGGAACTGCAGCCTCCCCTGAGCTCCCCGCTTCTGTTGCAGTACTACCAGGGCGTTGAGGGATTGAACGGCTGGGCCGCCCTCAACGAACTGCATCGTCCCTGGCAGAACGACCGAAGCAACGGCACGGTTGCCTATCAATCCAGTGAACTCAGAGGGGAACAACTGGCTGAAACCCTCGATCTCTGCGAGCTGATGGGAGCTGTTCACAACAGTGAAGCCAGGTTCAGTCACCTGCATATGGGTGGATACGGAGCACTGGGTTTCTGCATTGATTCCACGGCCCTGCTGGAGCAGGCCATCACCGGACGAACCAATCTCTTTCCCCTGACGCTCGGAGACCTGTGGCGGCAGCGACTGCAGCGTCAGCTTCATCAACAACTGGAATCGGGTCTGCAGGCGACGGATGACAGCGTGAGCCGCTACCGCCTCTCCCTGGACCAGCTGCCCCAGGACCTCTGCCACAACAGCCAGTCACGTCATGGCGCTCTGCGAAGGCTGACAGCAAGCCAGCCACGGCACAGCCCTTTCACACTGGTGAGAGCACTCAATGGGGAATTCTCTGCGGGGGGCTGAGCAACGAACGCTCCAGCTCTCTGCAGATGGCTTCCACCACGGCGCCCCGAAACGCTGTGGAGAAGGGCCCGGACGAACCGTTATGACTCATTCCCTCGATCATGTAGCGCTGCAGGGAATGATGGCGCTGCCAGCAGTTCCAGTTTGACAACGGCAGGAAAGACAGGCGGCCTGGGTAGGCAATCCTTCCGAAAGCCGCAACGGGATCCTGGCTGCCCACCACCATCGCCACATCATTGACGGACTCCAGTTCGCCGTTGCCGCTGAAAACACCACAGATCGTGATCACCTGCACTCTCACACGGCAGAGCTGCTGCAGGATCTCAGCCGTTCCGATCGCCATCTCACCACCGCCGCTGTACCCAACAAGAATGATGCGGGACGCCTGATGGGGCCTGAAGCCGATCGCATCAAGACGACGAGCGATCTTCAAGGCCAGCTCGTAGTTCATCACCGGCCCGTAACGGCGATCTGAGGAGATGCCGACCTTGATGACGTTGTTCGCCTGAACGCAGAAGGCGCAGATGAAACGCACAAGACCGTTGGGGTGATGCTCCTGAAGAGCGAACAGTCGCTGCCAGAGCCAACCGGCAAATGTGGTTGAACGCAGCCCGGCATTGGTGATCGTGTAGGCCTCGATGCCTTTCACCAGCATGGTGTCTTCAGCAATCGACTCCTCCAGACATCCGAGGAAGTCGCTGACACGCGGTGGGTGGCTTTCCTCGCTCTGATGAATTCCGTCGAGATAGACGACATAGTGTTGATGTCGACCGGAAGCCTCTTCATCGGCGGTGAACAGTCGGCTGGGGTCCGGCAGGCCGTTCATCCAGCCTTCCCAGAAGACGAAATCCACCATCACTGAATACACCCCGGCGAGAGCCACCAACACCACAAGCACCGACCCGAACCAGATCAGCAACTCCAGCAGTGACTCAGGCTGCAGAAGTGAGGCCGCATCGCGGCGAACAGCTGTCAGACCAAGAAGGCCGAGCATGACGACACAGACCAGCACCACAACCAGCCAACGTCGGACTTTCCTGAGTCGCCGACGGTGATGCTGCACTGCTGCAGAGGTTTCAGACGAGGAAGACGCGTTCATGGCGACGTCAGTGCTGACACCTCTCGGGCAAGCATCTCGTAACTGGTTCGCCAGCGCTGTGCGAACAGCAGACCCACCAGCAACAGTGCAAGCACAAAGCCGGGAAGCGCCACCACAAGGCTCGTGTGCAGAGGGATGTCATAAACGGCCTGCAACAGCAGCATCACGTTGAGATGGATCCACGACAGCAAGGTCACCGCAATCAGATCACTGACATAAGGAGCTGCCACAAGCACGTAGAACAAACCGGGCCACATGGCTGCGCCCATGCGATTGGCGAACGTGATCGGTTGCAGAGGGACACCCTCCAGCAGCATCAGCATCAGGCTGTGGCAGAGGATTCCAACCATGAAGGCCAGACTCAGCACGAGGGCATCCACAATCATGTGCAGAAAGATCTGTCTTGGCGTCAGCCGGTTGGCGAGCAAGGCGAACAGATGAGACGCGGACATCGACACACCCACGCCGAACATCAGACCGACACCGGTATCCATGGCCAGCAGCAGCTGACCCATGGACTCCAGTGATGCCAAGATCTGATCAGCCATCAGCTTCAGGCCTGACGCAGATGGGGGCGATTGACGATCCAGATCACCATGATCGACAGCACAGCGCAGTAGAAGCACCAGACCGAGTTGAAGGTTGCGCTGTAGGTCAACCAGGTGAGGAAGATCGAAACGAAGATGAGCACGCCGAACAGTTTCACGGCCTTGTCGCTGAGTGCAACCAGCGGAAGCACGATGAAGCCCCAGTACACCAGTTCACCGACGGGCTCGGTGTTCACGAAGTTGTGCAGGATGCTGTGCAGATTGGAGATGTCGTAGAGCAGTCGTCCATTGCTTTGTACCGCTGGCTGAATCGCCGGCGGATTGAAGAGCATGGGTACGTAGAAGGCAACGCCAAGCACCGTGGCCACGATCGCAACCCATTTGAGCCGTCGTTGCAGGCCGGTGGACTCCGTGCTTCGACTGATCGACCAGGCACTCCATGGGATCCAGATCATCCAGAAGCAGTAGGCGAAGAACAGGAAACCGAGTCCGGCCAGGGTGGCAAGAGGTTCGATGTTGCCACCGTCAATGGCTGTCCACTCAAGTCCCTCGATGAACTGCTGCACCCCGAAGAAGAAGGGAACCAGAGCCAGAGGTTTGTAATCAGGACGCTCGTGACGGGTCGCCAGATGATGTGAATAAAGCCCGAGGGGGACCAGCACGGCCGACGCCGTGAAACTTGCAGAGGCCGAAAAGCACATGCGCGGCACTACTTGGAAGACATCCAAAGTGTGCCCATTAGTACAAAGGCTGTCAGTGTTCGAGAACCGATCAGTCGGCCAGAAGCGCCGTCAGCAGAGCATCAAGAGCAAGGGGATGTGACATCAACTGCTGGTGGGTGAGCACGGGAAGACTGCTGACACGACCCACAGGCAGATGGGCCTGCCAGCCAGGAACAACCATCAGATCCCATCGGCAGTAATAGCTGATGCAATCCAGTTCCCTGAGGACCTGAACATCATTATTCAGAGAGTGCAGCAGAGGGCTGCCTCGTTTCATGTCGGCGAGCCCTGCAAATAACCACGGCGGTATCCACTGAGCGGTGAACGTTCCCCGCTGCGGACTGCCCACACTCACGAAGCGGCGGGTGCGTCGTGCTCCACCCAGCTGCTGCAGCCAGACACGACCGATGATCCCCCCCATCGAAAACCCAAGCAGATCGACTTCGGTGGCATCGCCACAGCCGTCGCGGATGTGAGCGTCGAGTTGTTGCGCAAGGGTGTTCAGAGGAACGGCTCCGAGACGGTGCGGCAGATGGGGAACGAGCAGCGGAACACCATGCTGCTCCAGACGGCGCACCAGTCGCCGAAAAAGATGAGGCGTATCCCAGAGACCGTGAACAAGCACCAGCGTTCTCTGGGATCGAGAAGGCACCGTGGCGGTCATATCAGAACGGCTTGCGGCGCCAGCGCTCAAGGCTCACCGTACCTGCGAAACCTGGAATCGGAGCATGACATTTACTCAGCCGAAGCTGCATCGGCATAGCCCCGTAGATCGCCTCCAGCTCCTCGAACATGCGTTCACTGAAATGTTCGAGCGTGTGGCAGCGGATCTCTGCAGCAAGACGCTGGAGAGCCCGTACCCCCAGGCTGTAGTCAGCGGTTGCCGCCAGTGAGTCGGCAGAGGCCGATGCGCTCAGATCAAGATGCAGCTCAAGATCGACTCGGAACCACTGTCCGTGTTCACGCTCGTGATCGAGCACTCCCACGTGGGACCAGAGGCGAAGATTATCGACCCTGATGATGTCGAGTGGATGGGTGACATTGGTCATCGCAGCAGGTCCACATGGCTGAAGCGACGCGCACCGGAGGCATAGTCGGCAGCGGTGTGGCCATCACCACGCAACCGGTAGCGATAGGTCACCAGCCCCTCCAGACCAACGGGCCCGCGCGGGGGAAGGGTCTGGGTGCTGATGCCCACTTCCGCTCCGAACCCGTAGCGGAAACCATCAGCAAAGCGCGTGGAACAGTTGTGATAAACACCGGCACTGTCGACTGAACGCAGGAACCGCTCCGCGGTGCTGACATTGCGGGTTGCGATCGCCTCGGTGTGGCGTGAACCGTGGCAGCGGATGTGTTCCAGAGCCGAATCGAGATCGTCCACAACACGAACGGACAGGGTCAGCGCCAGATATTCCGTGTCCCAGTCCTCCGCCGCCGCGGCCTCGCTGATCCCGAGAGCACAGGCGGCCGGATCGCCGAGCAGCCGTACACCTTCGGCATGGAAGGCGGGGATGGCCTTCTCCAGGAAGATCCCGGCGATATCGGCATGAACCAGCAGGGTCTCCATTGCGTTGCATGCAGCCGGGTACTGCACCTTGCTGTCAAGGGCAATGGTCACAGCCTGATCCGGGTCCGCCTCGGCATCCACATACAGATGACAGACACCGTCGGCATGGCCGAGCACCGGAATGCGGGTGTTGTCCTGAATGAAGCGCACCAGTTCGTTGCTGCCCCTGGGAATGATGAGATCCACCAGACCCTCGAGTTTCAGCAGTGCAAGGCTGTCCTCACGGGTGGTGAGCAGGGCGAGGGCCTTGTGAGAGACCGACGTGCCGACAAGCCCCTCCTGCAGAGCTGCCATGACCGCTTTGTTGGTGCACTCAGCTTCACGCCCTCCCTTGAGGATCGCCCCGTTGCCGGATCGGATCGCGAGCGAGGCGATCTGAATCACGGCATCCGGACGGGCCTCGAAGATCACACCCACGACCCCGAGCGGAACGCTGACGCGTTCGAGCACAAGGCCGTCATCGAGCTCGCGATGCAACTGACGCTGGCCGAGGGGATCCGGGAGCTCCGCCAGCTGAAGCAGACCGCTGACCGCTCCCTCAAGCTTTGTCACATCAAGCTTGAGACGGGCCATGAGGGCGGGAGCCAGGCCGCTCCGTTCGGCTTGCTCACAATCGGTCCGGTTTGCGGCGACGATTGCGCTGGAGTGAGCCCGCAGCGAATCAGCCATCGCCAGCAGAGCTTCACGGCGCTGACTGTCGCTGGTCAGGCCAAGGTCGGTGGCAGCCCGGCGCAGGCCCGCCGCCAAAGACAGAAGCTCCGGAGAGGGGTCGGGAACGACCTGCACGGGCAACACGACAAAACGGCCTCCATCATCCCGCCTGGAGCGACGGCCTGGAGCGCAGACGATCAATCGCCAGGCGAGCTGCGCCCAGTCGACCTGCACCGTTGCCGAGAGCACAGGGCTTGATCTGGAGACCCTCCCGACTCACCGCCTGAACACGGGTGTTGACTTCACGACGCACGGCTGGAAGGAAATGCTCACTGGCACCGGCAAGCCCCCCGCCCAACAGCACCAGCTGAGGCGTGAACATGTAAACGAGCGAACTGATACCCGTCCCCAGAAGCTGGCCGTAGCGCTCCCACTGCGCCTTGGCCTGCTCATCTCCCCTGGATGCGGCCATCGCCAGCGAAGAGGGCTCAGCATCACTGAGCCGACCCAGGCCAGTGATGCTGGCGTATTGCTCGAGAGAGCCTCTGTTGCCGCTGTTGCAGTCGGGTCCTTCAGGGAACAACGTGATCAGCCCCGGTTCCGCGGCAGCACCGTTATGCCCTGTGAACAGTTTGCCCCCGAGCATCACCCCGCCTCCAACTCCGGTTCCCAGCGTGAGCAGCACCACATCGCTGCAGCCAACGGCCGCACCTTTCCAGGCTTCGCCGACCAGGGCACAGTTGCCGTCATTGGCGAGGGTGACCCTGCGCTTGAGACGTGGTTCCAACCATGCGGCCAGGGGAACCTCTTCCCAGCCGGGCAGGTTGATGCAGACACGCGCGACACGCGCATCCGCATCCATGGGGCCTGGCAAACCAATCCCAACCATGGATGCCAGACCGTCAGGATCGAGACTCCCGATCGCCTCGACGATTTCAACGCAGACCGAACCCGGTGTGGCCGGTTGAGGCGTAGGGCGCTGATGGTCCGCCAGCAGTTCCCCGTCGCGGCTGAACAGACCGAGCTTGATGGCGGTTCCCCCGAGATCCACCCCCAGAACGCATGAATCAGGCATCAATCAGAAGCGCATGAACAGCTGCAGCTGGCTCTGCCAGGTGCCCTGTGTATCGACCGAACCGGACAGACTGAAATTCGGATTGATCTGATAGGTGAGGGTTCCCTGCGAAGGAATGTCGTTGCGATTCGGAGCCGCCAGGACGGAAAAATCGAAGCGATCAGTGATGGAGACGCCCATGTCGGTCACCAGAGCGAGCTGAGGCGGCACCTGACCGGAAACGCGCTCCTCGTCATTCTGGACAACCGGTGTGACGTAAGTGGGATAAAGAGCGAACTGCAGCCTCTGATTGAAGGCATCGGTCAGCGTGCCCAGAACCGGCGACAACAGCGACTGTCCCAGAACAGCTGCCAGTGCAGCACCTGCTCCGGCTCCGGAAAGACCGGCCAGGGAGTTTCCGCCGATCAGAGCCAGCAACTGTGGTTCGGGGAGGGCGGGAGTGCTGCGCAACTGGATGCTCTGGGCCAGGCGATCGGCAGGCCCGGTGGCGGAAAGCATCACTTTGATGAGCCGCAGCTGACCTCCTGCACCGAGATTGCCGAGACCATTGGAATCAAAAACAGAGCTTCTGAAAGTCTCGTTGTCGCTGTTGATAGTCACGTTGTCGGAGACCCTGGTGACCATGGCAACGTCCACGTAGGGAATCAGCCCAAGGGATGGAGTGAAGACCGCCACATTCGCGGCGTTGCGATCCAGGTTGAAGGTTGTGGTGAAGAAGGGCATAGACACCCGACCTGACAGCAACTGCACAACCCCCCGCAGTTCGAGACTGGGATCAAGAGCTCCATTGACGGTGAGCAGGCCCGCCGTGGTGAAGTTGTAGAACGGCAGCCTTTCAACTTTCAGATTGGGGCCGAGTGTGAGACGCAGGTCGCGGAATCCGATGAACGGCAGCTTGGGCAGTGATGACTTGATCGAACGGCTGGTTGCCGCTTCCACCTCCGCACCCCGAAGAAGCAGTGGCTCCCTGAAATCCCACTGCTCTTCAAGCAATTCATCAACGGATACGTCCTTCTTGGAGACATCCTTATTTGATTTCCTGTTTCTCACCCGTGAGAGAAGGGAGCGGTTAGGCCGGATCGCGCCATTGCTGATCTGGAGAATCCCGCCGATGTCGGGTTTCACCAGCGCTCCTGTGAGCATCAGGTCAGCTCCGAGCTCAACGTCGGCATTGGGAAACTTGAGGCGGGCCTTCTCAAGCTGGATGCGCAGGGGTTCGGGTTCGGGGTAGGGGCTGAAAAGCGCCAGAGCACCACTTCCCTTCAGCTCGCCACCTTTGCCGAAACGTCCCGTGAGCGACTGCACTTCCAGCCGGTCGAAGTCGAAGAGCATCGAGCCATTGACCTTGGCAAGGCTCTGCCCCCTTGTCTTGAAGGCAACATCCTTGATCACGATGTAGCCGTTGGCCTCAGGAGCCGTGAGCGTGCCGCCGAGCAACAGGCGCAGATCAACATCACCCTTGTCCCATGACACGTTGTCGTTGGCCAGGCCGGTCAGAAACTTGAGGCCATCTCCAAGACTCACGATGCGCACATCAAGGGGGCGATCAGCCGCGAAGGGAATCCGCCCCGTGACGGTCACGGGCTCAGTGGAATTTTCTGAAACGAGAGCCAGGTCAAGGGTGAGGGCCTGATCACTCAGCAGCACCTGCCCCCGTCTCAAGGCAATCGGATTGGGGCCGACCCGAGCGTCTTCCAGGACAAGCTCGCTGCTGACCGCCGCATTGACACCGTCAAGGCGGTAGGTGCCGCTCATGCCGAGGGCTCCCATCAGTGACCTCGGCACGGGAGCCACCAGTGCCAGGAGGCTGAAAGGCAGATGGGCAAGCGAGAACTGGCCCTCGCCTCCCTGGAGGGGACCGTTAATTCTCGCGGTGAAGGGTTTCACCTGCAGGGCGTAATCAGCGTCATCTCCCTCGATCCACAGATGTCCCCGGGCGTTGAGATCGAGATTGAGACGACTGATCCGGGGACCGGTCAGATCGATCACCGCATCCAGCTGACCGCGCAGATCTTCGAGGCGGAAGGGTTCACGGTCGCGGTTCTGCGAACGCGCATCCAGCAAGGCCTTCCGGGCCTTGCGCAAAGCCTGCAGTTGTCCATCCAGATTGCCGCCGAATGTGTTGACCAGCAGTGTGCCCAGATCGGTTGCAGAGCCCTGCTGCAGGGGGGCATCCTGATTGAGTTTTGTCAGGCTGAGGGCGCTGTTGCTGAGCCAGCGTGCGCTCAGCCCCCGCACCACGGCCTGACCCTTGAAAGGCCCATCAAGCCGTCCCTCGGCATCCAAGGTGATCTGACCGGTATCGGGCGGCAGCATTTCGCCCGTGACCGTGTAACGACGATCTGAGTAACGTCCGGAAAGCAGCATCTGCTGAAGCTGCAGTCCCATGACGCCAGGGCGGCCGATGCTCAGATCGCCGGTCATGGCAAGAGGTTGCAGCCCAAGAGTTCCATCACCGCTCAGGCGGCCGTAAACCCCTTCCCAGCGTTTCCTGGGAGGAAGGACCAGTTCCAGTCCATCGACGCTGAAATCACGTGCGCTCCACTCGTAGGCAGCCGGTGTTCCCCTGAACTGAAGCTCTCCGTTGCGGCGGCGCAGCATCACATCGGTTGGAAGCCAGTTCGCACCGAGGCTGGCCTCCAGTGATCCGGCTATGACCGATCCAACCGAAGCCATCGACAGCACTCCTCCTCCGCCGGATGCGCCTCGGAAGGTTCCTGTCCAGTCCTCCACCAGTCTCACAGCGCCCGCCCGCGGATGATTCACCGCAAGCAGCAGATCAGGCCGCAGTGCATCGAGCGGGCCGCTCAGCTGGCCGGAGGCTGCAATCGTTCCATCCATCTCCGTGCCCAGTAGCGGCCCCAGGCGTTTGAGGGGATAGGAGTCGAGACGCAGATCGGCCTCCAGTGGACCTGGCTTCAACCCGCCTGCAACCAGGCTGAGCGGCAACCTGCCCCGTGCGGTGAGATCAGGGCTGAGGAACTGCTCGAGCCTGAGCAGCCCGGATTTCGCAGACCAGGCGGCCTGCAGCGACCATGACTGCAGCAAAGGATTGCTTGCCTGCGCCATGGCCAGGGCGATCCGGGGCCTGAGGGGTTCACCGCTCAACTGCAGCATTCCCTCCAGCGGCGCTGAGGTGCCGAGCAGAGTCGCGGCAAGCGGAAGGCGCTGCCAGGCGGGCTCAGACATCGCAAGACGCTGGGTCGCAACCTTCAGTTCAGGATGCAGACCTCCTCTGGCCTTCACATCCAGGCCAGAGCCCTTGAGCTCAAGCTCATCCAGACTTGCCGTCCAGTTCTGAAGGTCCCGCCAGTCAGCGCTCAGTTGCGCTCCCAAGCGGAGTGGTCCATCCAGAGGAATCGAGTTGGGCAGAGTCCAGAGGCCATCAAGACGCAGTTGCGGTTGCCGCCAGTCACCATCGAGCTGAAAAGCCAGATTGCGGTTCTGATTCAGTTCCTGCAGATCTCCCTTCAGATCGAAGGAACGGTTGAGACGTACGCTGCCTCCGAGGGAGGCTCGGTAGGGCCCGTAGTTCCAGCGACTGTTCATGACCCTGAGAACGTCCCCACGACAACTGATGCGCAGCTGAGGAGACTCGAGCCTGTGCTCCATTGATGGGCCGCTGAACCGGGCTCCCTGCAGAGACACTCCCCCGCCGCAGCTGGCTCGTCCCCGACTCCAGCCCAGACGCAGGTCGCCACCAAGCTGCCCCTTCATCTCAACAGGCAGCTTCGACGGCAGCAGGCCCTGATATCGGGCCAGCTGAAGCCGTTCCAGTCGGGTCGTGAGCTGAAACTCCGGGCGCACCCAGCGGCCACGTCCCTTGACGGTGATGCGTCCCTTGTCGGGAAGAACAATCTTGAGGAAGGCATCCGCCCTGTGCTCATCGAGGCGGATGCCGCTCCAGCCATCAGCAGTCAGGCTCAGTCCGGCCGGAGCGATGTTGATCCTGGCGGGATCGCTGACACGCACCTGCAGATCCAGGCGGGGTGGATCTCCTTGCTTTGGAAGAGGGCCAGGAACCCAGTAGGCGCCATCGTCATTGCGGCGCAGATCGACATCGGCTCCTCTGACACGCACAGTGAGAACTGGCCTGAGTCGCTGCAGGCTGGCCAGGGGATCAAGGCCGATCGTGATGCGGTTGATCTCGGCGGTCGACCGGTCCAGTGGGCCTTGGCGAACCTGTACGGGGCCCACACCCAGTCCGTGCAGACCGAGGCCGCGATAGCGGCCGATGCTGACGGGGTGGCCGAGGGGCTTTGAAATCTGCGCCTCGATACCTGGACGCACCCTCTGAAACAGCGCATCAGCCAGGCGATCGGCGACGATCCAGAGTGCAGCCCCTCCGAGCAGGGACCCGCCCAGAACAGTCAGAACGACCCTGTTGCGCCTCATGCTGGGTTGACCACCTCGCATCGATGCCCGTCAACACGCTGGAGGTCGACGCAATATAAGGACCACATTCCGAGCACACCAGCCCATGCCACTTGAGGAATTGCTCTCCACCTCCAGCATCTGGCTGGCCAGGGGCGGAATTGCGCTGTTCGGCCTGACCCTGATCGCCTTCATCGCCCGTTGGGGGATCCGTTTCCGCCTGGTGGGCGTGAGCAGTTTCACGCTGCTGTTGTCAGCCAGCTGCTGGGCTTTCGGCCTGAGCTACACACCCAGCGTCAGCGTGGAGGGAGCGCTGCGAGCACCGGTGGTGTTTGACAATGGTGATGATCTGATCGTGGCTCAGGCCCAGGACGATTTCCCGGACGAAGCGATCAGACCGACCCTTGAACAACTGGCGGGGAACGTGCGTCCCGGTGGCCGCAGCAGTCCAGAGGTGACGGTGCGTCTGCGTCAGCTGCAGCCTGCGGGTGACGGAGCTTCCAGATCGGTGGTTCTGGGCGAAACAGTGCGCGACCTTCGAGCCGGATGAGACCCGAGGATCCATTGCGGGAGCTCCCCATGGGCCTGCGCGATGAGCAGAAGCAACTTCTCGCATCAGGCATCACCACCTGGGGGGAAGTGCAGTCTCTCGATGACTTGCAGATCAGTCGACTGGCCTCCAGCGGCAGATCGTCGGCCCGGAACCTCAAACGACTCAGAGGCATGGCGGATCTCGCCTGCAGCCTTGACCTGGCTCCCCAGGATGCGGCTCTGCTGATGCATGCCGGACTGGCCACCGTGACAGCCATTGCCGGTTCATCCCCTCAGGAGCTGGTCACCCGAACCGGACGGCTTGAAAGGCAGCTGCGAAGCGGACGTGCCCCTGTTGTGGACCTGGCTCTGGCGCGGCGGTGGATCCTGCTTGCCAGGGAGAGGCAGAACACGAACTGACCGTCGAAACCAGCCATCTCCGTCTCACCCGTTTCAAATGAGGTGAAATTCGGACAGAGGTTCCGATGCGTTTTCTCAACAACCTCAAAATCGCCTCCGTTGCCGTTGTTTCAACGTTGATCGCGGTCAGTCCTGCCAGCGAGGCTCAGTCTTCACTTCTGGAGAGTGTCAAGCGCAATCCCGGTGAAGCCAAAGCGCTCTGTCAGGAGTTCAAGTCGATCAATGCACAGGGGGAGTCAGCGCTTTCGGGACAATCCATCGCGAAGATTGCAGGCACCCGCAATCTCAACAGAACGGAAGCCGAAATCGTGGCGACCTATGTGATCGGACTCAACTGCCCGGATGTTCGCTGATGCGTCACTGACCACCCGAGACGGCGTTGAACTCGTTTCAAGGGTGTGGCGTCCGCAGGGGAATGGTCCATGGCCTGCGCTGTTGATGAGACAGCCCTATGGCAGAGCCCTCGCTTCAACAGTCACGCTTCCTCACCCCGACTGGTGGAGCAACCACGGTTTTCTCGTGGTTGTTCAGGATGTTCGCGGTCAGGGGGACTCAGGCGGAAGCTTCCGCGGGTTCAGCGTGGAAGCCCAGGACACCGCTGACACATTGACGTGGCTGAGGGAGATGCCGGAGGTCAATGGTCGTATCGGGATGTACGGCTTTTCCTATCAGGGTCTGACCCAGCTGCTTGGCCCTCCGGACTGTCCCCCTCCCGACTGCCTGGCACCGGCGATGTGCGGCCTGCATGAACGGGAGCACTGGAGCTGCGAAGGCAACGCTCACTGGTGGCATCTGGGACTGGGCTGGGGATTGCAGCTTGCTTGTCTGCAGGCCAGACGAAGGGGCGATCACGCGGCCTGGGAGGAGATGCGACGCAGCCTTGAGGACGGCAGTTATCTGAGGGAGGGCATCCGACTGCTTGAGCGCCATGACCCTGAGGGGATGACCCTGCGCTGGCTCAAGCAGACGCCTGAGCATGACAGCGAATGGATCCAACATTCCATGCCGCACCGATGGCTGCAGCAACCGATGCTGTTGCTTGGTGGATGGTGGGATCCCCATCTCCGCGGTGTGATTGATCTTGCCGAGCAGGCCAGAGCGGCTGGAGGTCGACCCGAGCTCCATATCGGGCCGGCCACTCATCTGCAGTGGTGGGAAGACAGCAGCAGGCTGCTGCTGCATTTCTTTCAGCGGCATCTGACCTCCCCTTCCAATGCAGCCACAGATGATCTGGTTGCCGGTGACATCAATGTCCGCCTGTGGGACCTGGTCAGCGAAAGCTGGTGCGGACCGAACGATCACCAACAGGATCCGAATCGGGCGGCAATCGCACCCTCAACCGGAGCCCTGGTCGATCAGCCCTGGCATCTCTGCAGTCAGGGACTTGCCTGTCTTGAGTCAGAGGAGGGACAGATTCTGTCTTCAGCACCTGACCATGCCGGCAGGGTGGTGATCGTGCATGACCCATGGCGACCTGTGCCCTCCATCGGGGGGCATCTCAGCCCGAACGCCGGGCCCTGTGACAGAGCCTCCCTGGATCGACGCAGTGACGTGGCGGTGTTCACTGGTGAATCACTGAAGGAGGCAATCGCGCTGAGCGGTAAGCCGAAGCTGCGGATACTCGCCTGTGCCGACCAACCAGGCTTTGACCTTTGCGTGGCACTGTCGCGATTGCCCTTGGGAACGGAAGCCGTGCAGCAGCTGTCAACGGGACTGTTGCGGGTTCGCGGCCAGGAAGCCCTCAGACTCTGCGAAAGGGAGGTGGAACTTCAGTCTCTGCATGCCACCCTCAGGCCGGGTGACCGGCTGCGGCTGTCAATCGCAGGTGCCGCCTGGCCCGCCATCGGCATCAACCCCGGGGAACCTGCCGTTGCCTGCGCCGCTCCCAGCAGCGATTGCCACGTGATCAGCATCGCGTTGCACCTCGAGATGGCTCAGTTGTCGATGCTGCCTCTGCTGTCGCCCCAAGCCATGGGAACTCCGGCAGACTGACACAACCGTTCTGACGATTGCCGTGAAGTTCACCTCCTGTCTTCTGGCCGCTGCCTTGGCCACCTGCACTGTGGAGCTGATCCCGGCGGCGAGCGTCCGAGCAGACGTACGGCTTGCACAGGCCCTCGATACTCCACGAACCAATCTCACTCCAGACGAAGCCAGGGCAACAGCCAGCGAACTTCTCAAATCAATTCAGACCAGGAACGCTCAGGGGGTCTACCGGCTGCTGGCTTCCCCCCTGCAATCTGCCACCAGCACTGAAGCCATCAGCCAACGCCTGCAGAGCGCACCTTTGATCGAGTCCTTCCGGGTGGTTGCCGTCAATCCAGGGCTTGACGACACGACCGTCGAAACAATGGCCGTGACCAACAGCGGCACGCGTGAGCTGCCCCTGTTGCTGGTGCTTGATGACGACGGAAAACTGCTGGCCTGGAAATGGGTCGACACGATGCTCCCCATCGAACAGACCGCACTCAGCTTCGTGAAGGACCTGGATGCCGGTCGCTGGGTGGCTGCCCGTTACTACCTGGACCTCGACTTTCAGAAGGAGATCTCTCCGGCCGACCTCAAGCGCAAGTGGTCGAAGCTCGAGCGGGTACTCGGAGGCGTCAAGCGCATCAAGAGCGCGGTTGCAGCCTCCAGCAGCGATGAACAGCAGCTGGTGCTGATCACAATCGAATTCGGCAATATGACTGACAACCTCTTCGTCATCTTCAACCGCCAGGGTCGGATCATCAACGTCGACTTCTCCGCGGATCTGGTCTGAAATCCCTGGCAGGAAGAGAGTTTGAGCGGACTTTCCGCTTAAGCTCCCGGCCTACGAAAGCTCCGTCGTCATGACCATCGCTGTGCAGGACTGGATGGTTGAGGACGCCCAGCGACTGGCGGAGTGTCGTCACGACCATCCCTTCTCGATCCTCGGTCCACAACCGCAGGAGAACGGTGCATGGGTGATCCGTGTCTGGATGCCGGAAGCCAGAACCGTGACTCTTCTGATCGGTTCAGAGGAGATCGCCATGACATCTCCCCACCATCCCTGGATCTTCGAAGCCGAGGTCAATCACAACCCAGGCAGTGACTACCGGGTTCGCGTGAGTCGCGGAGAGATCACGCACGAACAGCATGATCCCTGGGCTTTCCGTCAGGAATGGATGGGTGAAATGGATCGCCATCTGTTCGCGGAGGGCAATCACCACCACATCTGGCGAAGGATGGGTGCCCATCGCTGCGATCAGGATGGAGTCCAGGGGGTGATGTTCTGCCTGTGGGCGCCCAACGCCCGCAGCGTCAGCGTGATCGGCGACCTCAACTCATGGGATGGGCGCCAGCACCCCATGCAACAGCGCCTTGGCGGGATCTGGGAGCTGTTCGTCCCTGAGCTGGCTGAAGGAGAGCTCTACAAATACGAAATCCGTACCCAGGACGGTCACTGCTATCAGAAGGCCGATCCCTACGGCTTCCAGCACGAGGTGCGTCCAGCCACAAGCTCCCTGGTGAGCCATCTCGATGGTTTCAACTGGAGTGACAGCAGCTGGATGCAGACACGGGACAGCAGCAATGTGCTGGACCAGCCGATCTCTGTTTATGAAATGCACCTTGGGAGCTGGATTCATGCTTCCGCGGAAGAGCCTTTCATCGAGGCCGATGGCAGCGCCCGACCTCCCGTTCCCGCAGCAGATCTGAAACCAGGCGCTCGCCTGCTCACCTACCCCGAACTGGCTGATCGGCTGATTCCCTACGTCAAGGAAAGGGGCTTCACCCACATCGAACTGATGCCGATCACCGAGCATCCTTTCGATGGCTCATGGGGCTACCAGGTCACTGGCTGGTATGCCCCAACCAGCCGATATGGAACCCCGGATGAATTCCGGGCTTTCGTGGATCGCTGCCACGCCGAGGGTATCGGCGTGATCATCGACTGGGTGCCCGGTCACTTCCCCCGCGACAGTCACGGTCTTGCCTTTTTTGATGGCTGTCACCTGTATGAGCACGCCGATCCCCGCATCGGCGAACACAAGGAATGGGGCACGCTGATCTTCAACTACAGCCGCAATGAAGTGCGCAACTTCCTTGTGGCGAATCTGGTGTTCTGGTTCGACCAGTTCCACATCGATGGCATTCGCGTTGATGCGGTGGCCTCCATGCTTTACCGCGACTACCTGCGACCGGACGGTGAGTGGCTACCGAACGAGCACGGCGGCCGTGAGAACACCGAAGCGGTGCGTTTTCTTCAGCAGGCCAATCATGTGCTCTTCCAGCATTTCCCTGGAGCACTGTCGATTGCGGAGGAATCCACCACCTGGCCGATGGTGACCCAGCCCACCGACAGTGGCGGACTCGGTTTCAACCTGAAATGGAACATGGGCTGGATGCACGACATGCTCGATTACTTCGAGCTTGATCCCTGGTTCCGGCAGTTTCATCAGAACAACATCACCTTCTCGATCTGGTACACCTACACCGAGAATTTCATGCTTGCTCTGAGCCACGATGAGGTGGTGCACGGCAAGAGCCATCTTCTGCACAAGATGCCGGGAGACGACTGGCAGAAATACGCGAACACGCGCGCGCTTCTGGCCTACATGTGGACTCACCCAGGCAAGAAGACGATCTTCATGGGCATGGAATTCGGTCAGCGTGCCGAATGGAATGTCTGGGGCGATCTGCAATGGGATCTGCTGAACCATGAACCGCATCAGGGGCTGCAGCTCCTGGTGGGCGATCTCAATGCTCTCTACAAACAGGAACCTTCTTTATGGAGAGATGACTTTGATCAGTTCGGTTTCCAGTGGATCGACTGCAATGACAATCGCCATTCCGTGATCAGCTTCATGCGCAGGGAAAGCAGCAGTGGAACCTGGCTCGTGGTGGTTGCCAATTTCACTCCCCAGAGCCATTCCCACTACAGAGTGGGCGTTCCGCTGGCGGGCTTCTACGAGGAGATCCTCAACACCGATGCAGCCAAATACGGCGGCAGCAATCTGGGCAACATGGGCGGGAAACGCACCGATGAATGGGGCATACACGGCTACGAGAACTCACTCGATCTGTGTCTTCCGCCGCTGAGTCTGATGGTGTTCAGACACGATCCGAAACGCAGCTTGAGCGCTCTTGAACAACCGGGGAGCGACTGAATCGCGGGCTGCGATGTGACGAACGAATCAGCATGCCTGAAATCCAGAGCTTCTGCACAGTTTCTTCAGGTAGGTTTCCGACTGATCTGATTTCGGCTTGATGAGCGACTCTCTGCCTCTGTTGCTGCGTGCAGCCCGCGGTGAAGCGGTGGAGCGTCCTCCGGTCTGGATGATGCGCCAGGCCGGCCGCTACATGAAGATCTATCGCGACCTCAGAGACCGCTACCCGAGTTTTCGTGAGCGCTCGGAAAATCCCGATCTCTCCTACGAGATTTCGATGCAACCCTTCAGGGCCTTCAAGCCAGACGGGGTGATTCTGTTCTCCGACATCCTCACGCCACTTCCAGGCATGGGCATCGACTTCGACATCATCGAGAGCAAAGGGCCGCAGATCGGTGAGCCGATCCGCACGATCGACCAGGTCAATGCTCTGCGTCCCCTGCTTCCAGGCGAATCAATGCCTTTCGTTGGCGAAGTGCTCGGTCGTCTGCGTGAAAGCGTCGGCAACGAGGCGGCAGTGCTCGGATTCGTCGGTGCTCCCTGGACGCTGGCTGCCTACGTCGTGGAAGGCAAGAGCAGCAAGAACTATGCGGTGATCAAGGCCATGGCCTTCCGCGAACCTGAACTGCTGCACAAGCTGCTTGATCATTTCGCCGAGTCCATCGCCAGCTATCTGCGCTATCAGATCGATTCCGGGGCACAGGTGGTGCAGATGTTCGACTCCTGGGCAGGGCAGCTCAGCCCAGCCGACTACGACGTTTTCGCGGCTCCTTATCAGAAAAAGGTGGTCGACCTGGTCAAGCAGACCCACCCAGACACCCCGTTCATCCTCTACATCTCCGGCAGCGCAGGCGTGATCGAGCGGATGGCCCAGACCGGAGTGGACATCATCTCCCTCGACTGGACCGTGGACATGGCGGAGGCCTGTGCACGACTGCCTGAACACATCGGTGTTCAGGGCAATGTTGATCCAGGCCTGCTGTTCGGAACCCCGCAGGCCATCGAGGCCCGCATCGATGACTGCGTGCGCAAGGCCAGAGGCCGCCGCCACATCCTCAACCTCGGCCATGGAATCCTTCCCGGCACCCCCGAGGAGAACGGCGCGGCCTTCTTCACCGCAGGCAAGAGTGTGATGGACCGGGTCGGGGCTCTCGCTTGAGTCAGACCACCACTCCGTCGCGCATCCTGATCACGGGTGCCAGCGGCTGCGTCGGGCAGTACACCACCGCATGGCTGCTGGACAACAGCGAGGCGGAGCTCCTGCTCTGGCTGCGTGATCCCAGCAAACTCACTGCGGTTGCCGCGGATCATCCGCGGATCCAGCTGCTGGTGGGCGACCTTCGCGAAGCTGATCGATTCGCGTCCGAACTGGCCAGTGTGCACCGAGTGATTCACACAGCCACTGCCTGGGGAGATCCCGAGCGGGCTCAGCAGGTGAATGTGGTGGCCGTGAAGCGAATGCTCTCACTGCTCAACCCATCCCTGATCGAGCAGATCACCTATTTCTCAACAGCCAGCATTCTCGACAGGCATCTGCAGCCACTGACCGAGGCACTGGCCTACGGCACTGAATACATCCAGACCAAGGCCCAGTGCCTGAAGGATCTCGAAGAGCATCCTCTCGCCGGGAAAATCGTTGCCGTCTTTCCCACCCTTGTGTTCGGAGGCCGGGTTGATGGCAGCAGCCCTTTCCCCACCAGTTACCTCACCGAAGGCCTCACGGAGGCCAGCAAATGGCTCTGGCTTGCGCGATTTCTCCGGGCCGATGCCAGTTTCCACTTCATCCATGCAGCAGACATCGCTGCGATCTGCGGCCATCTCGCCACCCATCCCCATCAACCCAACCCTGAGCCAGGCCAGGGCGCTGTGCGCAGGATCGTGATGGGGCAGAAGGCCATCAGCGTGGACGAAGCTGTAGCCAGCCTCTGCCGCTGGCGGGGAGTGCGTCGAACCCCCGGGATCCCGCTTTGGCCCTGGTTAATCGAAACACTGATTCGGGTGCTGCCGATCGAGGTCAATGCCTGGGATCGTTTCTCCATTCGTCAGCGCCATTTCATTCACCAACCCGTGACCCAGCCGGAGCGCTTCGGTGACCGAAGTCATGCGGCAGACCTTGAAGCGGTGTTGCTGGATTCGGGTTTACCAAGGCGAGGAACCGCCTGAGATACGCCTATAATTAATCAACTTCAACAGTCGTCATGCTGAAGAGCCTTAAATCAATTTTCTATTCCGCCCTTGCCATTGTGCTGGCGTGCACACTGGGAGTTGCTTCCGCCAGTGCAGCCACCGTTGAGGTGAAGCTCGGCGCTGATTCAGGAATGCTTGCTTTCGAGCCCAGCTCCGTCACGATCAAAGCCGGTGACACGGTCAAGTTCGTCAACAACAAGATGGCCCCTCACAACGCCGTCTTCGACGGTCATGACGAGTACAGCCACCCCGACCTGGCCTTCTCCCCAGGCGAATCCTGGGAGGAAACCTTCAGTGAAGCGGGCACCTACGACTTCTACTGCGAGCCCCACCGCGGCGCAGGCATGGTCGGACAGGTGATCGTCGAGTGATTGACATGCTGATCTCCTGAATTTTCAGGTTTCAACACATCCAGGCCCCGGAATGTCAATGTTCATTCTGGGGTCTTTTCATGTTCTTGAAGATGGATAGGTTTGGCTCAGAAATGAAAGCGAAGGGATGCCGAACCCTGCTTCAGCACTGGCGCTGATCATCAGCCTTTTCCTGAGCCTTGTGGTTGCTTTGCCCGTTGAAGCCATCAGTGACCCTGACCTGTCCCATGGCGCCCAGCTGTTTTCCAGCAACTGCGCTGCATGCCACATGGGTGGTGGCAATGTGATCAGAGCCAGCCGCACACTGAGCCAGGCCGATCTGCAGGCCTACCTCGACTCCTACAGCCAGCATCCGATTGAAGCCATCGAGCACCAGATCGAGAACGGTAAGAATGCGATGCCGTCCTACGAAGGCAAGCTGAGTCTCACTGAAATCGACGATGTGGCCGCTTTTGTTGAGAAGCAGGCTGAAAAAGGCTGGTCACGATGAGCAGGGAAGCATTGAGTGCCTTTGTGCATGCCCTTGAGCACAGCGCATCGCTCAGAAGAGAACTGAAGTGCTGTTCTGATGATGCTGAAATTGTTTCACTGGCACGACGTTGCGACTTCGCCTTGAATCGTGCCGATCTGTACGAAGACGGTCGGATATCAAACATGGAGAGCTGGTTCAGCCGCAGTGCTCTTGGGATCAGAAAGCAGGGCGGCACAGACTGAACCTTTGCTGCCCACACCATGCCGGTCGTGACACTGCTGAGCGACTTCGTTGACGGGACCTCCATGGCCCTCAGCGAAGACACCGATGCGCACAGCCTCAACAGCTATATGCTGCGAAACCAAGGTCAGCTCTGGGCAGGCATGCAACAACGACGCCTGGCAAGACACCTCACGCGCCGCCGAAGAGGGCCTGGAACGCTGTATTACGCACCCACGGAGAAAGCTCAGGCTTGCGTGAATGCCTACCTGCAGACTGTTACAGGTTCGCGCGAAGAAAAGGAGCAGCAGCACGCCATGCAGTCCAGTGGCGTTGAAATAGCCCCCCATGTGGGAGAAGCGATTGAACGCAAGGTTCTGTTCAGCCGCAAGCAACGCAGGCTCACACCTCAGGCCCGGGCCAAAGGCTTCGGATGAACAACCTGCGACGCTGAAACAGTAGCAATCGACACATTTTTAACTTCCTTTAAGGATTTTGAGGGCGGCCTGTTCCGGATCCTGCTGATCAACGAAAGTGCACTGGCTCGAGAATGCCCATGAACGACACCGTTCACAACCGTCGCGGGACCAGCCTGAAATGGGAAACCAACGGAGAACTGGCTGGAGCTGATCTGCGCAACATCCTGCTTCGACTCCAGGAAGTCGACCCCAATGCTCAGGGGCTGAATCAATGCGACCTGGTGGATCGACCGCTCCAGAAATGACTGAACCGGCAGGAGCGCAGGAGGCCAGCGACAGGATCAGAGCAGAGCGGCCATGCGATCAACACTGGATCCGATGCACTCGACCACAAAACCCTCCATTCCCTGTTCATCACGGCCTGGACTGAGCCTGAAGAGATAGGCGTTCACCCAGGCCGTTTGCGCGTTGTTGACATCATGTCCGCGGTCTACGAAACCTGGCTTCTGTTGAAACAGGTGCAGAAGGATCTCCAGCACATCCTGCCTGGAAAGACTTTCAGGATCGATCAAGGGCAGCTGGTCCCTGATCTCGAGAAACGAGATCGAGGCGGAATAATCGAAATCCTCAGGCACCACAACCGACATCGGCTCACCCTCGATGCTGAGATGCTAGTTGCGACACTTACAGGGACTGTCAGTCAGTCATGGGTGATGAACCGAACGACCGCCAACACTGGATCGAAGAGATCGCGTTTCTTGAATCCCGCCTCAACGGTCATCAGGGAGACATCGACAGGGGATAGTTCAGCCTGTGAAGAGGCCCTGAAAGCTGCAAAAAGCAAGCTTGAATCCTGGCGCTGAACGGTCACATCCTCAGGGTGTGTCCAGGAGAAACGAAACTCTGCCGCTTGGCGAAAAGCTGCTTGCGAGGCCTGGAAGCACCCTGAAGGCGAATCGTCTCCGACAGGAGCTTGGCCTGCAGCGAAATCTGACGGTTCTCCTGATCGCGCCAGTACTCCTGGATCGTGCGCGGCCAGTGCTCTGACACCCGATCAAGCTTTGAGGACTTGTCGCCGGAGATATTGATCACGGACATGCAACTCACCATCAGTGGGATCCTCACCAATCCCTAGCCAGAGCTCAACGGTGTGACAGCAACCATGTCACTGCTGACATGGATCCATACCATGACGTTGACAACAGCCCACGGACGACGGCAACAGCCCACGGTTGCGACCGCTTCAAGGCTTCGTCTTCGGCCCGGGGACATCCACCTCACTTTTCAGATTGCAGCAGGGAAGCTGCTGGTGGTACTGAGCAGGTTCTCTCATCGCCCAGTATTCATCCACCACCCCGAGAAGGTGAGCACTGATCCGAGTCAGCCATGAGCGTCTTTTCATCCCTTCATGGTGCCGAACTGAGGACGATTCAGCCACGCGAAGCACCCTGACAATCCTCGCCGCTGAATTGGTGCGCAGACTCTGATTCCAGTTCCAACGCCCACTGCCTCCACTCGGAAGCGGACGTTGGCGATACAGCCTCAACCAGAGCGTTGTCAGTCCAGTAATCGGGTGAATCGAGAATCCCCAGATGCAGGGGACAGGACGGGGCAGCCTTCACAACCCACTCCTTCAGATTTGCTTAACCATGGCCCAGGCGTCGGTTGCGATGCAACTGGGCGAACACGGTGATGTCTGACGACCGACCTGGTGCGAAGACCAAAGAAAACCTGGAATAGGAGCACCTGGATAGGCCCCATTCACACCCTTTCAGGAGGTGCTGCAGAACGTGATGGCCTCAACGATGCAACGTGCCCTGGCCATGGGGCTTGGTGTCGGGATCGGAATCGCCAGTGCCGGCATCGGCGCGGCCTCGGCCTGCACCAGTTTCACCTTGAGGGGCAATGACGGTGGAAGGGTCTATGGACGAACCATGGAATTCGCCAAACCACTGAACAGCGAGGCAGTGCTGATCCAACGCGGCACCCTGATCAGAGGAGCCGGGCCTTCAGGCCAGGAGGGAAGCGGTCTGAGCTGGACAAGCCGGTACGCGGTGGTAGGCCTGAACGCCGTAGGAGTCAACGACGCGCTCGTCGATGGCATGAATGAGAAGGGAATGGCAGGAGGATTGCTGTATTTCGAGGGCTACGCACAGTTTCAGAATGTTCCGGCCAATCAGAGTGATCGGTCGATCGCTAGCTGGCAATTGCTCGCTTATGTGCTGAGCAATTTTGCGTCCCTTGCCGAAGTCAAACAGTCACTCCCGGGCGTTCTGGTAAATGGATCCGTACTGAAGGCCTTTGGAGGAACCGTTCCAATTCACATGATCCTGCACGATCGCGAAGGCAACAGCCTCTCTGTGGAATACATCAAAGGGGAGCTGAACATGCTCGATAACCCGACCAATGTTTACACCAACTCCCCGCCACTTCCCTATCAACTGATTGCAGCGGGTAACTACGGCAACCTCAACGCCATGCCTCCGGCAGAGATCACCATGAATGGACTGGCATTGCCTCCTGTCAGCGCTGGTGCGGGATTGGTGGGAATGCCAGGCGATTTCCTCTCCACATCACGGTTCATCAGGGCGTTGATCTTCAGCAGAAATGCACCCACCAATCTGAGTTCAGCCGAGCAGGTGGGTACAGCTTTCCATCTGCTCGACCAATTCGATCTGCCTCCTGGAAGCCAGGGCATTCCAGCTGGAGGCGGATTTGGAGGTGGTGGCTCGAAAGACACCTATGAAATCACGGAGTGGTCAGTCGTATCCGACCAGAAAAATGGCACCTATTCCATCAAAACTTTTGAGAATCCCGATATCAGGCAGATGCGTTTTGCAGATATGCCTCTATCAGATGGATCAATCAAAGTGATGCCGCTTGATCAACAACAAAAGATCACTATTCTGAAACCTTGAGATTGTATCGGTAGTTCTTTTCAATTCAACGATTCCGCAAAAATCAATTCAAACCCAATAAAAAATATTCAGATGTAATGCATACTCAATCGCTGAGCAATATGAACTCGATCGGTCGATCTCTCATACGGCTCATTCCTGTTGCCGAGCTGCCATCAGCACAGCCAGATAAAGATCCTCATCAATTTCGCGGATGTCGTACTCGGAGGGCATGGCTCCATGGTGATGCTCGTGGACGACCGTCCAGCACATCCTCTCCAGATCTGAGGGTTCAGGCCCGTAAAGCTCCCGGACTCTGGCCACCAGTGTGTTGACCAGAGCGGGATTCACAACGTTTTCGCCCATCTCTCGCAGACATCATTCGGTGGACCCTACCGATCCGGATCGGTTGACCGCATGCTGGCGTGCAGACCGAACCGCCTGGATCGGTTCCCCGTGGCCTTGATAAGAATAACCCTCATACGGTTGTTCCAGTACGAACGGAATCATGCAACCCACGGCCGAACAATTCACAGAAAAGGCCTGGGCCGCGATCCTCTCGGCCCAGAACCTGGCCCAGAAGCGACGCCATCAGCAACTGGAAACCGAGCATCTGATGCTGGCTCTCCTGGAGCAGGACGGACTGGCCAGCCGCATGCTCGAAAAAGCCGGTGTCACTCCATCGACTCTTCAGAGCAACCTGGAAGCCCATCTCCGTCAGCAACCTGCTCTGCAGTCTCCACCGGAATCCGTTTACCTGGGCACAGGGCTCAATACCCTGCTGGATCGTTCCGAATCTCTCAAGCAGGAATACGGAGACAGCTACATCTCGATCGAACACCTGCTGCTGGCTCTGGCAGAGGATTCACGCTGCGGCCAACGTCTGCTCAGTCAGGTGGGCGCCGACGCCAAAACACTGAAAACCGCCATTGATGCCGTACGCGGCAGTCAGACCGTGACCGACCAGAACCCGGAAGCAACCTACGAATCACTCGAGAAATACGGACGTGATCTCACGGCAGCTGCCAGGGACGGCAAGCTTGATCCTGTGATCGGTCGCGACGAGGAGATCCGCCGCACGATTCAGATCCTCAGCCGCAGAACCAAAAACAACCCAGTGCTGATCGGCGAACCGGGCGTCGGCAAGACCGCCATTGTGGAAGGACTTGCCCAGCGGATCGTGAACGGCGACGTTCCTCAGGCATTGCAGAATCGACAGCTCATCGCCCTCGACATGGGGGCTCTGATTGCCGGTGCCAAATATCGTGGTGAATTCGAGGAACGACTCAAAGCGGTCCTGAAGGAAGTCACCGACTCCGAAGGACAGATCGTTCTGTTCATCGACGAGATCCACACGGTTGTGGGAGCCGGCGCCACCGGCGGCGCGATGGACGCCAGCAACCTGCTCAAACCGATGCTGGCCCGGGGGGAACTGCGCTGCATCGGCGCCACAACACTCGACGAACATCGCCAGCACATCGAAAAAGATCCGGCGCTGGAGCGTCGCTTCCAGCAGGTGCTCGTGGACCAGCCCACAGTGGAGGACACCATCTCCATCCTGCGCGGACTCAAAGAGCGCTATGAGGTGCATCACGGCGTTCGCATCGCTGACAGCGCTCTGGTGGCTGCCGCTGTGCTCAGCAGTCGCTATATCGCCGACCGCTTTCTGCCTGACAAGGCCATCGATCTTGTCGATGAATCCGCAGCTCGTCTGAAGATGGAGATCACCTCCAAACCGGAGGAGATCGACGAGATTGATCGCAAGATCCTGCAGCTCGAGATGGAGAAACTCTCCCTCGGTCGCGAATCGGATGCCGCCAGCCAGGAGCGACTGGAGAGACTCGAGCGGGAACTTGCGGAGCTGTCTGAACAGCAAAGCACCCTCAACGCTCAGTGGCAGCAGGAGAAGGGAGCGATTGATGAGCTCTCCAACCTCAAGGAGGAGATCGAGCGAGTGCAGCTGCAGGTTGAGCAGGCCAAACGCAGTTATGACCTGAACAAGGCGGCGGAACTGGAGTATGGAACCCTCGCCACACTCCAGAAGCAGCTGGCTGAAAAAGAGAGCGCACTGGCTGAGCACGACGACAATGGCCAGGAGAAATCCCTGCTGCGTGAGGAGGTCACCGAAGACGACATCGCCGAAGTGATCGCCAAGTGGACCGGCATTCCCGTCGCCAAGCTCGTGCAGTCGGAAATGGCCAAGCTTCTGGGACTCGAGAACCAGCTGCACCAGAGAGTTGTGGGCCAGCAGCAGGCTGTCGCTGCCGTCGCTGATGCGATTCAGCGTTCACGCGCCGGGCTGAGTGATCCCCACAGACCGATCGCCAGCTTTCTGTTTCTCGGCCCCACCGGTGTCGGTAAAACCGAGCTCTCCAAAGCCCTGGCAGCTCAGCTTTTCGACAGCGAAGACGCGATGGTGCGCATCGACATGAGTGAATACATGGAGAAGCACACGGTCAGTCGACTGATCGGAGCTCCTCCTGGCTATGTCGGCTACGAGGCGGGCGGTCAGCTCACTGAAGCCGTGCGCCGGCGCCCCTATGCCGTGATCCTGTTCGACGAAGTGGAGAAGGCGCACCCCGACGTGTTCAATGTTATGCTGCAGATCCTGGATGACGGACGGGTCACCGACGGTCAGGGTAGGACAGTTGACTTCACCAATGCCGTGCTGATTCTCACCAGCAACATCGGCAGCCAGTCGATCCTCGATCTCGGTGGCGATGACGGGCAGCACGTTGAGATGGAACGGCGGGTGAATGAAGCCCTGCGCGGCCACTTCAGACCCGAATTCCTCAATCGACTTGATGATCAGATCATCTTCCACAGTCTGCGCAGAGACGAACTGCGCCAGATCGTGAACCTGCAGGTGGAACGGTTGCGTCAACGTCTCATGGAGCGCAAGCTCGGTCTGACCATCAGCGACAACGCCACCGGCTGGCTTGCCGATGCCGGCTATGACCCGGTCTACGGCGCCCGTCCGCTCAAGCGAGCCATCCAGCGCGAACTGGAAACACCAATCGCCAAGGCCATCCTGGCCGGACGTTACGGCGACGGCGATGACGTCACTGTGGATGTGCAGGCGGCCAGCAGCAACGACGAGCAGCTGAAACTGGTGCTGCGCTGATCACTGGTCTGGTGGTCGGTTCGCGGGATCGAACCACTCAGGCAGGGCCTCATAGCAGGCCGCGTTGGCCCGGTTCTCCCGGGCCTCGACTTTCCAGCAGCAGCTGCGACCGCCGTCACGCGCCTGCAACAGGGTGTTGGCCCAGCCCCAGACCAGCTCAGCGGTGGACTCCATTCCGACGTTGTCCATCACGCGCAGATCAAGAGCACCCTGTTCGTGCAACGCCTGCCACTGCGCCATCAACGGATCATCGGCATTGATGAGAAAGGTGTGATCGAACTGACGACTGAGCTGCGCCTCCAGAGGCCTCAGACTCGAGAAATCCACCACAAACCCACATTGATCGAGGTGGGTCGCGGCGAACCAAACGGTGAAACTGCGGCTGTAACCGTGAACGAACCGACAATGGCCTGGATGCTGCCACTGCCGGTGGCAACAGGGATAACCCTCGAAATGCTTGCTGCAGGTGTGACCGGCGGGGGGCAGAGGCATCGTGCGGATAAAAGGGACGTCACTGCGGGAGGATTCCTCCTGTCTACATCTGCAACATGCGCAGACCGATGCAGCCGCTCACCTCAGCCTTCATTGATCAGCTTCGTTTCAATGAGGCGGGCCTGATCCCCGCGATCGCGCAGGACTGGCTCGACGGTGCGGTGCTGATGGTGGCCTGGATGAACAGGAACTCCATCGAACTGACGCTCACCAGCGGGGAGGTTCATTACTGGAGCCGCTCCCGCAAGGAGCTCTGGCACAAGGGAGCCACCAGCGGGCATACCCAGAAAGTGAAGAGCATCCGCTACGACTGCGATGCGGATGTGATCCTCATCACCATTGAACAGACCGGTGATGTTGCCTGTCACACCGGAGCACGCAGCTGCTTCTACGAAGACAGTGATCACAGAGCCGCAGGAGGCCCGGAATCACTGCAGCCCCCGGCTGACGCCTGCACCGAACTGATGCGTGTGATCGAGCAGCGTCGTGATCATCCCGAGGAAGGAAGTTACACCAACAAACTGCTCAAGGGCGGCGACAACAGCATCCTCAAGAAGATCGGAGAGGAGAGCACGGAATTCGTGATGGCCTGCAAAGACGGCAAGGCGGATGACATCGCCGGCGAGGCTGCCGACATCCTGTTTCATCTGCAGGTCGCCCTGGCCCATCACGAAGTGAGCTGGCGTCAGGTGCAGGAAGTTCTTGCGGCCCGTCGCGGAGCACCGCGCAGACATTGATCAGGGGGTGCAGGGAGACTCGGAACTGATCACCACTTCATCCCCGAGCTGCACGACTTCCAGAAGATCAGTCATCACCTTGCGACCCACATTGATGCAGCCACCGGTCACCGACTGGCCCACTCTGCCGGGATCGTTGGTGCCGTGGATGGCAAAGCTGTACCAGCGGAAGGTGCCGTCGTAGGTGTTGAAGCGAAACGGCTGCGGCGTTGCAGGTACAGGGGCCAGGCTGATGTAACCGAGCCCGTACTCACCCGTCTCCCCATCACCCTTGAAGTCGATGGAGCTCATGTTGCGGAACAGATTCTTGCGGAGATAGGCCTCACTCTTCCCCGACTCATTCACCAGAGAAGGGTCCATGGCGAAGCGATCCTCGCTGAGAATTGCGTTCACGCGGAAGGTGCCCAGCGGAGTCCAGCCCTCCTCGAACGTTGAACCGGCGCAGGCGATCCCATTGCGCCCATATCCCACCTTGAATCGCAAGGTGTCGCCCTTCAGATTCAGCTGCCCCCTGCTTGCGGAAGGCTGGGCTCCATCAAGCTCGATCAGGATTCTGCCCTTGTCGGCGCCGCCTCGTCCGGAGAGAGAATCCGACGAACCACAGCCGGACACCGAAACGAGCATCAACCCCAGGAGCAGTGAACGCATCAGCCTCCCCGAGAGCAGCAAGGTCGCAATCCTCAAGGCAAGGAGTTTCACTGCCGGCAGCATGCCGGGTTTTCAGCGGACTGTCAGAAGCTTGAAACGTGCGTCAGAAACACATCACCGGTCTGTGGCATCGGCAGGATTGAAGGGCTCACCGAACCGAGTGGGCTGATCACGCAACCAGTTCAGGGTGCGTCGGTCACTGACTGATGGAACAAGAACCGGTGAGGCTCCCTGCACAGGTGCAAGGGCATCATTGGAATCATCGCTGTGCCCCCAGAGGCCAAAAGCGTGGCCCAGCTCATGCAAGGCCGTCGCCTGAATGGCCTGTGCTCTCAGTTCAGGCGACACCAATACGGTCACACCAGGCTCCATTCGCCAGATGTCTTCACGACGAACTTCGAGCAGTTGCAGCACGGCGCGACCATTGCTGGCCCGCCAGCCTCCTGCCAGCTGACGCCTCGGCGGCCGGCGACGTTCCACCCGGATGTGAGCCCGTTTCGGATCATCGACAAGTGTGATGGGCAACAGGGGTATCCACTGATTCAGAGCGGCGTCGACGGCATTCAGCCAGCGGCGCTCCCAGCGATCCACCTCCTCACCAGCGGCGGGTTCGATCCACACACACCAGCGAGAGAGGGACGGAACCCCGAAATCCGTGGTCGCAAGGCGCGCCCCGTATCCAGGAGCTTGTTGAGCAGCCGCGGCCGTGAGGGGCTGGCCCTCCAGTTTGCGAACCTGCTGAACCGGTGGACAGGGGTCATCAAGCATCGGACTCTTTTCTCAGGCAGCGGAAATACCAACGCCCCTGGCCATCAGTGTGGCGAGCATCGGAACCAGGGCAAATCCCACCAGCTCCACATTGATGATCCAGCCCAGACGGGTTGCCAGCTTCTGGCCCACTTCGGGCAACTCACCCTTCCGCAACGGAATTGCCCACAGGACGTAAGTGATAGTGGGATAAAGCGACAGAGCGCCAACACTCAGATAAAGACCGACTTTCCACCAGAACAGGGGGTTTTCGGTGTAGAAATCACTGCCTTGACCGAAATAGAGCACGCGCAGGATTCCACTGACCAGCAGCGCTAGAGCGGCGATTCCATAGATGATGTCGGTGATCACCATGGCAGTGGCCGTTCTGCGATCAGGGTCCGGACGAATCAGCCTGCGCTCCACCACCAGTGCAGCGAAGCAGAGCATGAAGCTCAGGTAATGGACGTAGGCCACTCCAGCACTCTTGGCGATCTCCGGAGTCAGCACGGCGGCCAGCAACATGGGGGCGAATCATTTGTTGCTGGCGACAGTAGCGGCTGAGAGGAAACCTCCGCTGCCTCGATGAGACCGATCTGAACTACCAATCCAACGCAAATATGAAGCGAAACGAATCACACTATGAACAAAACTTGAATTCGGTACAAATTCAGAATTACGTCTGAAATATGAATTCCGCAGTCTTCATTACACGCACCAGATAAAAAGCCTTTCGCCCTAAGTTCAAAGAAACATGGCAGACATGTGATGGTGAGTTCACTGAGTGCATTTCTGGGCGAAATCGGCAGACATCAACTACTGACTCCTGAACAGGAGTTAACCATGGGTCGCAAAGTTCAGGCGATGGTCGCTCTTAACGAGCGTTGTCAGCTTGCCGGAGGAAGTGGGCCTGCCTGTGTCTACAACGATGAAGAGAAGCGCATCATTAAACGTGGTGAAAGAGCAAAGAATCAGATGATCACCTCCAATCTGAGGTTGGTGGTCAACCTTGCAAAGCGATATCAGGGGAAAGGGCTCGACCTTCTGGACCTGATTCAGGAAGGAACCCTTGGCCTCACTCGCGCTGTTGAGAAATATGACCCCACCCGCGGCCACCGTTTCTCCACCTATGCCTATTGGTGGATTCGTCAGGGACTGAACCGCGCTCTTTCCACACAGAGCAGAACCATTCGTATTCCTGTGAATGTGAATGAAAAACTCACCAAACTTCGTGCTGCCAAAGCGCGACTGATGCAGAGCAATGGCCTTGCTCCCACATCCGAACAACTTGCTGAGTCGATGCAAATCTCCCTGAGCGAAGTGGAGGATCTGCTCGGCTGCGAGTTACGCAGTGTGACGGTCAGCCTGCAGGGGGTCGTGAAGTCAAAATCAGATCCATCAGAGCTGGTTGACGTTCTCCCCAGCGATGAAATTCCGCCGATGGAACGGGCGGAAATCGCAGAGAGAACGGCTTCAGCCTGGAAACTGCTTGATAAATCAAATCTCACCCCGAAAGAGCGCACGGTGGTGATGCTGCGATTCGGCCTCGACGGCAGTCACGAATGGCGAACACTTGCTGAGGTGGCTCGGCACATGAACTGCAGTCGTGAATATTGCCGGCAGGTGGTGCAACGCGCCTTGCGCAAACTGCGCAAGACCGGAATCCAGCACGGGCTGGTTGAGATGAGCGTCTGAACGGGAACCCGCCCGTGGAGATTCGGATCTCCCCCTGACGCATAAAACTCTGGCAATGAGACTGTTAAAGATGACCCCCTGCACTCCCCGTCATGACCTCTGGTTCCACGTCCGGCACCACTGAGTTCAATGCGGAGGTCATCGATGCAGAGGTTCTCGACAGTGAAGTGATCGATGAATCCGCATTTCGGCAGCTGCTGAAACGCGCCGGCAGATCAATGACCCGTCCAGCCCTTGAAGCGCTGGAGATGCTGATTGATCCTGCGACTCCTCCCCAGGCGAGACTCACCCTGCTGGCAGCACTCACCTATCTGCTTGTTCCCACCGACCTGATCCCGGATCTCTTGCCTGTTGCCGGTTTCAGTGATGACCTGGTGGCGATCACCGCTGTGCTGGGTCTGTGCCGGAATCACATCACACCGGAGATCAGGCAAAGGGCGCAACGCAGACTGGATCAATGGTTCCCGATCCACCGCCCATGAGTCGCTGGTCACAAGAACTGGAGGATGACCTTGCAGCGTTGCTGAAGGACTGGCTGAAACAGCAGGGGCGCACCCAGTCGGACCTGCGCCGCAGCCTGAGAGCAACCTCCACCCGCATGCCAGCCCTGATGGAGGTGCTGGAACGTGAACATGTGCTCGGGGGAATGCCTCGGCTGGCAGCCAGGCTCTGCTCCATCGAAGCCGAATGGGCTGCCGATCCCGGAACACCTGCCACTGAGGATTCAGGATCCGGCTCCGGTCAAAACAAGGCTGATCCTTTCGGTCAGCTGGATCTGCTGCTGAGAGAAATCAGAGACGACTGCACCGGCTGAACAGAATCACAGGCAACATGGGGATATCTTCCAAACACCCCATGGCCTCCGTCTCGCAACGACTGCTTGGTGTCAGCCTTCTCACCGCCGTCAGCGTGATGCTTCCTCAGAGAGCGATGGCACAATCAGAGGTCTGGCTGCTTGGTCCCAACAGCCGCACCGGTGAACAGAGCACAGTGGTGCCCACCGATTGCGTCGAAGGAGCTGACGGGTCAATCACCTGCAACACCAAGATCGTGAATCCCCCCGGCGACACACCCGCCAAACCCTTCTTCAATCCGTTCAGCAACAACTGAGCACAGTGATCCAGTCTCGACGCAAACGCCGAAGCTTCCTGCAGTGGGTTGATGCGGGCGAAAAACAGGTCGCCATTCTTCTCACTGCGATCACCGCTGTTGTGATCGCGGCTTCGATCGTGCAGCTCACGATTCGCGTCGCCCTTTCGCTGATCACCAATGAACAGGACTCCTACTGGCTCGGTGACGGCCTGATCCGCATCCTCGGCGATCTGCTGACAGTACTGATTGCCCTTGAAGTGCTTCAGAACATCACCAGTTACCTGCGCCGACACGTTGTCCAGATCGAACTGGTGCTTGTCACCGCCCTGACAGCCGTTGCCAGAAAAGTGATCGTGCTTCCGAAGGGCGCGGAAGACAAACCCCAGCTCCTGATCGGTCTCGGAGTCTCCGCCATCGCTCTGGCCGGGGCCTACTGGCTGGTCAAACGTTCAGCTGACCAGGATGGTCGTCCGGACTCCCACTCCAGTAGAGCGCAAGCCACACCGTTCCAGGATCAACATCCGTCCTCTCAACCCGATGACGTCGACCGGCTGGCAAGATCAACTGATCCCCCACGCTGAGCTCAACCCATTCCTCTGGATCGTCGAGACGCAAGCGCGCGCTCCCTTTCAACAGGGTGAGCCACTCATGATCCTTCTGCTCATACCAGAATCCATCCGGACTGTTCGCGCCATTGGAACTGATCCTCACCAGCCTCCAGTCCCTGCCTGAACACAACTCCTCTTCAATCTCATGCCCTGCAGCCGCAGGCGCAGCGATCAGCAGATTGGATGAACGGGGTGCATCAACACTTGGCTCCCCCCAGCGTCGACCGATGTTGTACCCCCAGGAATGGGCCAGCTGGACAACTGCATTGTGATCAGAGCACGCCGCGAGCTGACGACGTCGTTCCGGCTCAGCATCAAGGCTGCTGACCAGTGCATTGAGCTGTTGAACCTTCAACAGAAAACGCTGCAGATCCTCTTCCGCCATCAGCTCCGGAGCAACTGTCGTGATCCTGACAACCCGTGGATGGAGATCAGAGCAATCACCTGCGCCGCGTCACACTGAAATCACCTGCTGAATGACGATGAGGACTCTGCTGGCAGGAGCACTGATGTTGATCACACTGCTCTGGCAGAGTTCAGCCTCATGGGCGATGGATGAAGCTGGAGCACAGCTGTTTGATCTGCACTGCGCTGGATGTCACCCGAACGGCGGCAACATCATCCGTCGAGGTCGGACACTGAAACTCAAGGCGCTCGAAAAACAAGGGCTCAATAATGCTCCTGCAATTGCACAGATCGCCCGTGAAGGAATCGGTCAGATGAGCGGCTATGTCGATGCTCTTGGGGAGGGCAATGATCTTGTTGTTGCCGAATGGGTCTGGCGACAGGCTCAGAATGCCTGGATCCAGGGATAAACATCCAGTCGGGTCCAGATTCCTTCCCGCCAGTACACATCTGCCTCCAGCAGTGCGCGCACAGTTGTTTCACTCTCGGACTCAAAGACTGCAAAAACGTGGGTACTGCCAACAGTTGGGCCAAGAGTTATCAATGTCCCACTTTCCTTGAGGGCTTTAAGCCGTTCGAGATGCTCATCACGAAACGGAGCTCTTTTTTCCAAGGCATTGTCGCAATAGGTCCCCCAGAGAACGAAGCGGGCCATAGTTTCACCTCCGGTTAAAAGAATCTGCGCCAAAAGGTTGGCGCGTACTGCACATTAAGCGCTATGTTAATTGGGTATATTACTTTTATGATGATGCTCACTGGTGCTGAACTCCTTGCAAAGGTCAAGGATTTAGGTGACGTCTCCAAAACAGACCTGGCAACTGCCTGTGGGTATGTCTCGAAAAAGAAGGATGGTTCTGATCGCGTTAACTTCACTGCTTTTTATGAAGCACTTCTCAATGCGAAGGGCATTGAACTTGGTGGTGGATCAGCCGGCATTGGCAAAGGCGGCCGCAAGCTTTCTTACGTGGCAACAGTTCAGGGGAACGGCAATCTGTTGATCGGTAAGGCTTACACCGCGATGCTCGATCTCAAACCCGGCGATGAATTCGAGATCAAGCTTGGTCGCAAACAGATCCGCCTGGTTCCGGTAGGCGGCGCTGACGAAGACGAAGAGTGATCTTCAGCCTGCTGCTGCTCGCAGTTCACGACAAAATTCACCAGCTTCAGCCGCTGCGCATCCCTCCTGCGCAGCGGCGATTCTTTTGACAAGAGCACTGCCGACAATGGCTCCGTCTGCACCCCATGAGCGAACCTGACGAACCTGCTCAGGTCCGGAAATTCCGAATCCCACAGCGACAGGACCGGCGGCACATCGCTTCAGAGAAGTGACTAGCTGGCCGACGCGATCTTGCAGACTTGATCGTTCTCCGGTGACACCATTGACTGAAACCAGATAAGTGAAACCACGACTGGAAGCAGCAATGCGCTGCATCCGCTTTTCAGGAGTTGTGGGAGCCACCAGCAGCACAAGATCAAGATCATGTTGTGCCGCAAGTGGAGACAAACGCTCCGCTTCCTCAAGGGGAAGATCAGGGACAACCAGACCGGAGACACCAGCGGCGGCAGCGTCCGAAAAAAAAGCGTTCTGCTCCTCGATTCAGCAGAGGATTGCTGTAGGTGAACAGAACAACCGGCATGGTGAGTTGTCCACGCAATCCACTCAACATCTCCAGCACTTTTGCCGGGGTTGTGTTTTGTTCAAGAGCTCGGTGAGCAGCAGCCTGAATCACTGGTCCGTCCGCCAGAGGGTCGCTGTAGGGGATGCCAAGCTCCACCACATCAGCCCCGTGATTCTGAAGACTGAGCAGAACATCAGCCGTGCTCTGGAGCTCTGGATCACCTGCCATCACAAAAGGCATCAGTGCCAGGCGCTGCTCACGGGCGGTCTTCACAAAGACCTCTGCAATGCGTGAAGACTGCTCTCTCACGGATTCTGAAACTGTGATGCAGGCGAGCCTAGAGGTCGGCTGCAATCACTCAGGAGCCTGACTGGTCTCCTCTTCCGCGATGGAGGCCATCAGCTCCTGCTGCTGCTCAGGTGTCATGGCGTCGAACCGCTCCTGAAGCTGCTGGGCGGTGAGTTGGTCATAACCGCTGCGGTAGCGACGGCGTTGCTGCATGTAGGTCATGCGGCCAGTCACCACTCTGAACAGATAGGAGCTGGTCCAGACAACCACTACAACAACGAGGAGAGCCTCGGCGGCAATACCCGCCGAAAATCCCTCCAGCCCAAGGGCTTGGAACAACCAGTAGCCCAAACCTCCCGTCAGCAGCAGACCGAGACCAAGTTTCAGAACTCCGGCACGCGTCAACAGTCAGACCTCGCCCTGGCCGCTGAAGCGGAGATTGAGGAATGGAGCAAACACAATCATCCCCGGAAAGAAGAAGAACACCAGTGAATAAATTCCAAGGCGCTCGTATTTACCCATGACGGTCCAGCGCCGACTCATCCAGGCGTAAAGAAGGAGAGGCACCACCACCAGATAGGCACCACCCAGTGCCACATAGGCAGCGATCACCAGCAGGGTGTCCAGGGAAACCGCGTTGAGAAGAGTCTCCATGGTCAGCGAAATGGGCCATCTCGGTGGAATCTAGAATGCCGCCACGATGCTGGTGGCACCCGGGGGCGTGGCGGAATCGGTAGACGCACGCGACTTAAAATCGTTTGGGATGAAAATCCTGTGGGGGTTCAAGTCCCCCCGCCCCCACCACCGGCATCGCCCCACCACGGGAAGTGATGGAAGCCAGTGCATCATGGGCATTCCAGATCACCCTCATTAGCTTCTGGAACATGAGGGTGTTTGGGTCATGGCGACTTCGGTGATCTCCAACGCTCAGCTGGGCGAGGAGCCCGCCGAGCTGATTCGCTGCAGGGAACGTGACGGCGGGGATCAACCCTGGGATCGATGGGGTACGTATCTCAGCGACAGGCAATGGGGAACGGTTCGTGAGGACTATTCCGCGGACGGCAATGCCTGGAACTCATTCCCCTTTGATCACAGCCACCTGCGCACCTACCGCTGGGGCGAGGACGGACTGCTCGGCTTCAGCGATGAACAGGGCCTCCTCTGTTTCGCACCGGTGCTCTGGAACGGACAGGACCCTGTTCTGAAGGAACGGCTCTTCGGCCTCGGCAATCCCGAGGGCAATCACGGTGAAGACATCAAGGACATGATGTATCACCTGGCTGGAACACCCACAGGCAGTTACGCCAAAGCGCTCTACCGCTACCCCCAGAAACGCTTCCCCTATGAACAGCTGAGAGACGAGAACCGCCGCCGCGGCCGTGACCAGAACGAGTTCGAACTGGTGCACACGGGCATCTTCGCTGAGAACCGTTTCTTCGATCTGGAGGTCGAATACGCCAAGGCATCACCGGAGGATGTGCTGATCCGTCTCACGCTCACCAACCATGGACCCGACAGTGCAGAGCTCCATCTGCTGCCAAGCCTCTGGTTTCGCAACACCTGGGGATGGGGCCAAAACAGCGAACATGACTTCATCAGACCATCGCTCTGCTTGCAGGATGGACTGCTGGTCAGCAGTGCTGTTGGGGGTCTTGGCTCCTATGGCCTGAGTTGCAGCGAAGGGGGAACCTGGCTGTTCACCGAAAACGAGACCAATACCCAGCGGCTTTACAACCAGCCTCTGAAGCAGCCCTACGTGAAAGATGCCTTTCACCGTTATCTGATCGAGAAACAGGCTGATGCGGTGAATCCGGACCAGACAGGAAGCAAGGCAGCTCTTCACCTGCAGCGAATGCTCAGGCCTGGAGAGATCTGGCAGGTGGATCTCAGACTGTGCCGACGCGACATGGGCGACAGGTCGACATCAACTGGCCTCGAGCTGACCAGCGTCAACGCCCTCGTCGAGCAGCGCCGCCAGGACTGGCAGGACCATCTGCACTGGGTGGCTCCAGGCCTGAACGAAGAGGACAGAGCCATCCATACTGCAGCGGCAGCTGGTCTGTTCTGGTGCCGCAAGTTCTACAACTGGTATGTGGCCCGCTGGCTGCGGGGAGACAGCAATTCAGCCAAGCCACCCGAGCAGCGCTGGCACACCGACAACGCCTACTGGCGCAACCTGCGGTCCCGCAACATCATCTCCATGCCCGACTGCTGGGAGTATCCCTATTTCTGTCAGTGGGACCTGATGTTCCATGCAGTGGCGTTCGCGGAACTTGATCCGGGCGAGGCCAAGCGACAGTCACGCATGCTGCGCCAGGCGTCCTACACCGCCAACAACGGCCAGTCACCTGCCTATGAGTGGGCGCTCTCCGATGCCAACCCACCGATCGGGGCCTGGGCGGCGCTGCGCATTTTTCAGGTCTCCGGACGCTGCTACGGCCGCAAGGACTATCCCTTTCTGCGTGCAAGCCTTCGGGAACTACTGCTGGAATACGGCTGGTGGGCCAACCGCACGGACCGCAACGGCGACAGTTTGTTCGAAGGTGGATTCCTCGGACTCGACAACATCGCGATCTTCGACCGGCGATACCCCCTGAAAGACGGAAGCCTGATCGAACAGACCGATGGCACGGCCTGGATGGGCATGCTCAGCCTGAACATGCTGGAGGCCTGCGTTCTGCTCGCTGAAGACAGAGAGGAATACAAAAGCCTGTGCGAACGGTTCGTGACTGACTTCAGTCGTCTCACCTACGCCTTGAACAGTCCCTGCGGGCGTGGCTACGTCAACTGGGACGAGGAGGACGGCTTTTATTACGACGTACTCAAACGCCCGGACGGAAGCAGTGACTATCTGAGGACACGTTCTCTCAGTGGACTGATCCCGCTTCTGGCCATCGCCACATTCGATGCACGCACTGTCGAATCCATCCCTGCCCTGGATGTTCGCAGCTATCTCAGAGACCTGGGCGAAGAGCGTGGGGCCCCGTTTGACGCGATCAGTCATCTCGGTTCGAGGCATCGCGATCGCGTGCTGTTCTCGATCGTGCCTCCCGATCGACTGCGACGGATCCTCACCCGGGTCTTTGATGAACAGGAGTTCTTATCCCCTTACGGCATCCGCAGCCTCTCCATGGTGTATCAGAACAACCCCTACTCCTATCAACAGGGTGACGACCACGCGACGATCAGCTACAGCCCCGCCGACAGTCCGGTTGCCATGTTCGGCGGGAACTCCAACTGGCGCGGTCCGGTGTGGATTCCAATCAACTATCTGCTGATTGAAGCCCTCCAGAAGTTCGGCCACGCCCTCGGAGACGAATTCAGGATGGAGTTTCCGACCGGTTCTGGACGTGAACTGAACCTCTGGCAGATCTCACTTGAACTGGAGAAACGACTCGTCGGGATTTTCAGGCGGAATGAGGAAGGCCGACGAGCCTTCAACGGAGACATTGAGCTGTTCCAGAACGACACAGCCTGGAGCGAACTCTTTCAGTTCCATGAATACTTCAACGGCTGCACAGGGGCTGGTGTTGGAGCCAGTCACCAGACAGGCTGGACGGCTGTTGTCTCCAAAATGATCACTCAACTTCAGCGCTGGGGCTGATGGCGCTTACAACAGCTCCTGACGGAAGGCGGAATCACGATGAGCCGGCCATGGCTCCCATCAGGAGTGTTCCTTCAACGAACTGTCGGTTCAACAGACCATGAGAGGGTTTCCCCGGCATGGAACAGCAACGGCCATTCGCTGTCAGGGATGGCATCATCTCCGACACGGGCTGATTCAGGTGGAATCAGGCGATTCGGAACGGATTGATCCCGTCGAACCAGCGTGATGGTGTCAGCGTTGAGAGGCATGCCGTAGAAGCGCGGGCCGTGCTCGCTGGCAAATCCTTCGAGATGGTCCAGAGCTCCCGCCTGTTCAAAGACAGCGGCATAACTCTCCATTGCATGGAGTGCATTGAAAATACCTGCACAACCGCAGGATGACTCCTTGCCGGAGCGGGGATGTGGGGCGGAATCCGTGCCGAGAAAGAAGCAGGGCAGACCACTGGTTGCGGCCGCGACCAGGGCCCTTCGATGGCACTCCCGCTTCACAACCGGGAGGCAGTAGAAGTCGCTGCGAAGGCCGCCAATGAACATCGCGTTGCGATTGAGATGCAGATGATGGGGGGTGATTGTGGCGGCAATGCGTTCATCACCGCTCAGATGGGCCTCCGTGATGTAAGTCGCCGATTCCTCCGTGGTGATGTGCTCCAGCACGATGCGCAGGCGTGGATGCCGCTGACGCAGGGGCTTCAGATGCCGTTCGATGAAGATGGCTTCACGATCGAAAACATCCACGTCCGGATCCGTGACTTCACCGTGAATCAACAGAGGCATGTCCACGGCCTCCATCCGCCTCAGCACAGCGGAGATCCGGGAGAGATCACTCACGCCTGCCGCTGAATTGGTGGTCGCATTGGCGGGGTAGAGCTTGGCCGCACGGAAGACGCCCATGGCGAAGCCCCTGGCCAGCTCGTCCGGATCAAGATCGTCCGTCAGATAGGCCGTCATCAGTGGCTCGAAGTCGATGTCTTCGGGCAGTGCTTCGAGAATCCTGCTGCGATAGGCCAGTGCCGCATCAACAGATGTGACCGGTGGACGCAGGTTGGGCATCACAATGGCCCGTGCAAAGGTTCTCGCTGTTGCCGGCAGCACGGCCCTGAGCATGGCTCCGTCCCTGAGGTGCACATGCCAGTCATCCGGCCGACGCAGCACCAGGGAGCTTGGAGCCTCGGCCAAGTCAGACCTCCTGGAGGACTGGTAGCTCACCAACCGCGCGACGGAGAATCTCCTCTCGATCTTCGCTCACATGATTGTCGGGCAGCAGTTCGAGCAGCTTGAGTTTCTCCAGGCGGTTGCGTGTGGAGCCGTTCATCACGACCAGATAGACAGAACGGCCCACCTCAACCGCTTCCTTGATGGCGTTTTCGAGAGCCAGTGAAGCTGTCACTCCCAGATGGGAAACCTCAGTGAGATCGAACAGAACCGCCTCACAATCCTCAATGGCGTTGTGTTCCCTGCTGATGGTCTTGGCCACGCCGAAGATCATCGGTCCGGTGAGCTGAAACAGCAGCAGGCGACCCGCAGCCTGATCGAGCAGTGCTTGCTGGTCTTCAGGAAGTTCAACGTCATCGTCCGTGGTGCTGATGGTTTTCACACCCCTGGCCTGCAGGGCCGTCATCCGTTCGATCGTGAGCACGTTGGCCACGAACACCCCGATGAAGACCGCCCAGATCAGGTCAACCAGCACGGTGAGTGCAATCACGCCATAGGTGATGCAGGCCGCTTTGATCGAAAGATGATGAGCACGCTGCAGAAAACTCCAGTCAATGATGTCGAAGCCCACCTTCAGAGCGATTCCCGCCAGTACCGCCAGAGGGATCTGAGATGCAAGTGGAGCGGCCAGCAGAATCACCAGCATCAGGATCAGGGCCCTGACGATGCCTGAAAGGGCAGAACGGCCACCCGCCTGAATGTTGACCACGGTTCCCATGGTGGCTCCGGCGCCCGGAAGTCCCCCGAACAGACCTGACATCACATTGCCCAGTCCCTGCCCGATCAGTTCCTTGTTGGAGTCATGCTCGGTGCGGGTCAGGCTGTCAGCCACCACGGAGGTCAGAAGGGCGTCGATGCAACCGAGCATGCCCAGCACAGCGCCGTTCACCACCATCAACCTGATCTGCTCACCGGAGAAGGTGGGAGGATTGAAACTGGGAAATTCCGCCGTGAATTCAGGAATCCTGCGCAGTTCAATGTCTCCGAAGAGCGTGAGTGACAGCACGGTTCCCACAACGAGAGCCAGCAGCTGAGGAGGACAGAACCGTTTCAGCTGCTCTGGTGTGAACCAGAGGATCAGCAGGGTGATCACGGCCAGTGCGAGCTCCAGAGGCTGCACGCCGGCAGCCAGCTCGGGGAGAGCGCCCAGTGTTCCGATCACACCCCCGGGAGGACTGCTCTGTCCCAGGAAGGGCGCCAGTTGCAGAATGACCAGGATCACACCGATCCCGGACATGAAGCCCGAAATCACCGTGTAGGGCATCATCGTGATGTATCGGCCCAGACGGAAGAAGCCGAACAGAATCTGGAACACACCGGCGAGCACCACCACGGTGAAAGCCATTGCCAGTGCAGTCCCCTTGTCGGGGATCTGGCTTGTGAAACTGAGAATGACGGCGGTGAACACCACCGTCATTGGACCTGTCGGTTCAGATATCAGTGTGGGTGTGCCACCGAAGAGCGATGCGACCAGGCCGATGATCACCGCACCCCAGAGCCCGGCAGCGGCTCCGGCACCGGAGGCAACCCCGAAAGCAAGAGCCATCGGCAACGCCACAACCGCCGCCGTCACACCACCGAAAACATCCCCGCGGACGTTGCGTGTGCTGATGTGATTCAGAAACACGCCAGACCGATTCGAATTTGGCGGAATGCTAATTCCCGAGCAGGGCAATGGACTGAATCCCTGCAGGCTTGCTCCCCTTCGGACACGGGGTGGCATCGCACAATGAGATCAGGCCGATGAGCACGATGCCCGACTTTCTGACATCCGCCCTGGAGGTCCTCATCGGGATCGGTCTTTTGTTTGCGGGCGGCGAAGTGTTTGTTCAGGGGTCGGTGACGCTGTCGCTGATCTTCGGAATCCCACAACTGGTGATTGGACTGACCGTGGTGTCCTTCGGAACCAGTGCCCCGGAACTGTTCGTCAGTGTCAATTCAGTGCTGCGGGGATTGGATTCCCTGGCCGTGAGCAACGTCGTGGGCAGCAACATTTTCAATGTGATGGTGGTGCTCGGCAGCAGTGCGGTGGTGATGCCGCTGCAGGTGGAAAGCCGCCTCGTCCGCAGGGATGTGCCGGTGATGATTGCTGTGTCCGCCGCGGTGTGGGGCATGGCATCGGCGGGCCGGGTCACCTGGCAGTCGGGCGTGGCACTGCTGCTCGCACTGCTGATCAACTCGATCTGGGAGATCCGCACAGCCAGAGAGGAACCGGCGGGAGTCGAGGAAGCCGAGCCCGATGTGAATCCCGATCAGGGCAAACGGGGCCTGCTGAAAGCGCTGATGTCACTGCTGCTCGGCGTTCTGCTTCTGGGAGTTGGATCGCGGGTTCTCGTCAGCGGTGCCAGTGGTGCCGCTGCTTATCTGGGGGTGAGTGAAGCGGTGATCGGACTCACGATCGTGTCAGCCGGAACCTCGATGCCGGAACTGATCACCTCGCTGGTGGCCGCCATCAAGGGCCGAACGGATCTGGCGATCGGCAACGTCGTGGGCAGCAACCTGCTCAACCAGCTGCTCGTGCTTGCGGCCAGTGCACTGGCCGCAGCGGGAACCGGAGGGCTGCAGGTGAGCCCCATGCTGATTCAGCGCGATATGCCGGTGATGCTGCTGACCGCTCTGGCCTGCATGCCGATCTTCTGGACCAAGGGCCGGATCACGCGCCTGGAGGGAGGAATCCTTCTGACCCTTTACATATTCTATGTGGTGGATCAGGTGCTGCCTCGCACACTGCCCACCTGGCAGGACGAATTCCGTCTGGTGATGCTGTGCCTTGTGGTTCCTGCTGTGATTGTTGTGATTGTTGCTCAGGCAGGGCTCTACTGGCGACAACTGCAACGCAAACGCCTGAGAAAAGCCGACGACCTGAACTGACTGCCGCGGGTCGTATCAGGAGTCCTGTCACAGCATCGCGAGCATTCGTAAATGAAAGGCTGACTGCATCCTGAATGCTGTCCATCCTTGGAGAGCGTTGCGCGGCTTGCCGATGCTCGAGCTGCTTCCACCTCTCAACGACAAAAATCTTCCCTGGCTGGATGTCATTCATCCAATCGTGGTTCACTTCGTGATCGCGATGGCGCTGATCACAGTTGTCTTTGATCTGATTGGCGTCATTACTCGCAAACGCAATCTGTTTGAAGTCAGCTTTTGGAATCTGGTGGTGGCGACAGTTGCAATCTTCGTCGCCATCATCTTCGGCCAGATTGAAGCTGGACTGGCCAGTCCCTACGGAGCTTCAAGGGACATCCTGAATTACCACAGCACGATCGGCTGGTCGCTTGCCGGTGTTCTTGGTCTCTTCACAGGCTGGCGCTACGTGGTGAGGCAAAAGGATCCAACCCGACTGCCCGCTGGTTTTCTTGTGCTCGATGGTGTGCTCGCAACGCTCGTGTTCTGCCAGGTGTATCTGGGAGACATGCTCGTTTGGATTTACGGACTCCACACAGTGCCTGTGGTTGATGCGATCCGCAGTGGAGCGGTGTCATGAACCCTGAGACATTCCTCCACTTGATGGCGATTCCTTCTCCCATCAATGAGATTGCAGATCAGCTCGGTGCGAATGATCTTCCCTACACGATTCCGATCCATCCGAATCTGGTTCACTTCACGATCGGATTGTTCGCAATCGGCATTGCCTTTGATTTCGCAGGTGCGTTCTACCCCCTTGAAAAACGAATTTTCCGCTTTCTGGCCCTGCCGGTGACCCGCACGGGCTTTCATGACGTAGGCTGGTACAACGTTCTTGCCTGCAGTGTGATCACCTTCTTCACGGTGGCTGCCGGCTTCTACGAAATGCTGCTGGCCGTTCCGCTTCCAGGGGACATCCGCACCGTGATCGGGCAGAACGCCATCAACACAATGCTCTGGCATGCCATCGGCGGTGTGGCCCTGCTGCTGATCATCGTGGCGATGACCATCTGGCGCGGATACCAACGCTTCGTATGGCGCAAGGACTTCGGTCGACAAGTGACTTGGCTGTATCTGTTCTGCGGGGCCACGATCCTGCTGGTGATGGGCGTCCACGGAAGTCTTGGGGCCTGGCTTGCCAGTGAATTCGGCGTTCACATCACCGCCGATCAACTTCTCGCTGCTGGAGCCGATCTCAAGGAGTCGCTGCCATGACATCGACTCGCGGAGCCACGAAAAAACGCTTCCCGTTCAAGCTGTTTCTGACAGTTCTGATCTCGACTGCCATAGATCTTCTGGCAAGTCTTCAGATCTCCAAGTGGGCCTACGGATGGCTGCCGGTTCCGGCCTCCACGGCAGCGCCATATGTCGACGATCTCTTCAGCCTGGAGGTCGGAATCGGTGCATTCATCTTCATCGGCTGCGTGGGATTCATCATCTGGTCCGTTCTTTTCAGTCGTGCCGAAAAATATGACGAAAGCGACGGTCTCCCCATTGAGGGGAACACAAAGCTGGAAATCATCTGGACGGTGATTCCTTTTCTGATTGTGATGGCGCTGGCTCTTTATTCAATCCATGTGAATGAAACTCTCGCCACACTCGGGCCAAAGCAGAAATATGACGTTGCCATCAATCAGGACCCCGAAGCTGTTGCAACACTGGATGTCCGCCGTGAGGTGGGACCCATTGAAGTGATCTCCAGGCAGTGGTCCTGGGAGTTTGTCTACCCCGATGGAGTGCGTAGTTCTGAACTGCACCTCCCGATCGATTTACGAGCCAATTTTCTGCTCAGCTCAGAGGACGTGATTCACAGCTTCTACATCCCAGCATTCCGCCTGAAACAGGACATCATTCCTGGCAGCGTGATCTCCTACAGCATCACACCAACCCGTGAGGGTCGTTTCAGGCTGCGCGACGCCATGTTCAGCGGCGCTTATTTCTCACAGAACCAGACCGATGTGATCGTCGAGTCGGAGGAGAACTACGACGCATGGCTGACAACAACCGCCAAGCGGCCGATGGTGAAGGGACTGAGCCCGGGCACCCCTCTTTACGAAAAGCGCCTCAAGGAAGGTGACCGTGGCTGGGCCACGGTCGCTCCCTCTGCTCCTCCCATGGTCAACGACCCCGGCAATCCCGAAGCGCCCCACGACTCCTGAAACGATGACGCTCACCAATTACGACCCGAGGGTGCTCAAGGCTCCTCACCCCGTTCCAGGTGCTCCCGACAACTGGAAGCGCTTCTTCAGCTTCAACACCGATGCGAAGGTGATCGGCATTCAGTACATCGGTCTCTCGCTGCTCTTCCTTCTTCTGGGTGGATTGCTGGCCATGGTGATGCGCGGGGAATTGATCACTCCGCCGGCGGATCTGGTGGACCCGAGCGTTTACAACGGTCTCTACACAATGCACGGAACAGTGATGCTGTTCCTGTTCCTCTTCCCGGTTCTGAATGGCTTCAACAACCTGTTGATCCCCACCATGATCGGGGCTCCCGACATGGCCTTCCCCAAGCTCAATGCCGCGGCCTTCTGGCTGGTCCCTGTGTTTGCGGTCGTGCTCCTGAGCAGCTTCTTCGTGCCTGGCGGACCGGCTTCATCCGGCTGGTGGTCCTATCCACCGATGAGCATTCAGAACCCACTCGGACATTTCATCAACGGTGAATTCCTGTGGATCCTCGCCGTGGCGATCTCAGGGGTCTCCTCGATCATGGGAGCGATCAATTTCGTCACCACAATCATCCGCATGCGGGCTCCCGGCATGGGCTACTTCCGGATGCCCGTGTTCGTCTGGACCGCGTGGGCTGCGCAGACCCTGCAGCTGATCGGGCTTCCGGCACTCACCGGAGGAGCGATCATGTTGCTGTTTGATCTCAGTTTCGGCACCAGTTTCTTCAGGCCTGAAGGGGGAGGTGATCCCGTGCTTTACCAGCACTTCTTCTGGTTCTATTCACACCCGGCGGTGTACGTGATGGTGCTGCCCGTGTTCGGCATCTTCTCTGAACTGATCACGGTGTATTCACGCAAACCTCTGTTCGGCTACAAGTTTGTGGCGCTGGCCTCGTTCATCATCACCTTTCTCGGTCTGATTGTTTGGGTCCACCATATGTTTTACACCGGAACTCCACAGTGGATGCGCAATCTTTTCATGGTCACCACCATGCTGATCGCGGTACCTACGGGAGTGAAAGTGTTTGCCTGGCTGGGGACGCTTTGGGGAGGCAAGATACGCCTGACAACTCCGATGCTGTTTGTGCTGGGGGGCCTGGTCAACTTCATCTTCGGAGGCATTACAGGAGTGATGCTTGGCACAGTTCCAATTGATATCCACGTGGGAAATACTTATTTCGTTGTGGCTCATTTTCATTACATCATTTTCAATACAATCGGATTTGGAGTCTTTGCCGGCATCTACCACTGGTTCCCGAAATTCACCGGTCGCATGTACTACGAGGGGTTGGGAAAAGTTCATTTCACTCTCACCTTCATCGGTGCCACACTCAACTGGCTACCTCTCCACTGGGCCGGCCTTTATGGCATGCCTAGGCGGGTTGCCTCCTATGACCCTGAATTCGCGCTCTGGAATGTGATCGCGAGTATCGGGGCCTTCATGCTGGGAGTGGCCTCGATCCCCTTCATTCTCAACATCGTCAGCTCCTGGGCGAGGGGTGCCAGAGCCCCGGCCAATCCCTGGAGAGCAATCGGGCTGGAGTGGTTGCTTCCCTCACCTCCTCCCGCTGAAAACTTCGAGGATGATGTACCCACCGTGATCAGTGAGCCCTATGGCTACGGCCTGGGCAAACCCCTTGTCGAAGACGAGGAGTTCTATGTCCGACGTTCCATGGAGGCCTGAACGATGACCAGCGCCAATGTTGATCTGGAACTGAAGCACGAACCCGGTCATATCAAACATGACGGCCACAATCTCACCGGATTCGTGATCTTCCTCTGCTCGGAAAGCATCATCTTCCTGGCATTTTTTGTTGGTTATGCACTTCTGAGGATCACCAGTCCGGAATGGCTTCCTGAAGGAGTCGAGGGTCTGGAAACGCGGATGCCCCTGATCAACACGGTCATTCTGGTGAGCTCAAGCTTTGTCGCCTATTTCGCCGAGCTCTATCTCCACAAAGAAAATCTCTGGGGATTCCGTGGCCTGTGGCTGCTCACAATGGCCATGGGCAGCTACTTCGTGTATGGACAATACGTTGAGTGGTCTGAGCTGAGTTTCAGCCTGAGCAGCGGAGTGTTCGGTGGAACGTTTTATCTGCTGACCGGTTTTCACGGCCTGCATGTGATCACGGGAATCCTGCTGATGGGACTGATGCTGGCGCGTTCGTTCCGCCCGAACAACTACGCCAAGGGTGAGATGGGTGTCACCGCCGTGAGCCTGTTCTGGCACTTCGTGGATGTCATCTGGATCATTCTCTACGTGCTGATTTATGTGTGGCAGCGCACTAGCTGATCGCCGTCTGCATCACGCAGTTCTCAACGACATGAGTCATCCATGATCATCGACGACCGCCACTACGACATCATCATCATCGGAAGTGGTGCTGGAGGCGGCACCCTGGCAGGTTGCCTCAGCAGCAAGGGACACAGTGTGCTTCTGCTCGAGCGAGGTGAAGCTGTGGAAGCCGGTTGGCAGAGCCGTCCTCGTGTGAAGGATGAACAGTGGTTCGGTCCCGATGGTGATCCCTTCTCACCGCAGACGTTCTATGCCGTGGGCGGAAACACCAAAATCTGGGGAGCGGTGCTCGAGCGCATGCGCGAAAAGGATTTCACCGACCTGCCGTTGCAGGAGGGGGTGTCGCCGTCATGGCCATTCGATTACACGCATCTGGCTCCTTACTACGACCAGGCTGAGACGTTGTATCGAGTTCATGGCAAAGCTGGTGTCGATCCCACTGAGCCATCACGAACCAAAGGCTTTGACCATTCACCCCGCGCGGTGATGCCATTCCTCGAAGAACTGCGGGAAGGACTGGAACGCCACGGTTGTCAGCCCTACGACCTTCCTCTCAGCTGGTCGGACAATGACGGTGACCCAGTCGGAGATGCCGAGCTCTGCGGACTCGCGCATGCCGACAGCGCCAATCTGGAAATCCGCCACAAAGCGAAAGCCCTGAGGCTGCATGTCAGTCCGAGCGGACGGGAAGTGAAGAGGGTGGAGGCGGATGTGGAAGGCGAAATCTGGTTGTTCTCCTCAGATCTGGTTGTGCTTGCAGCCGGTGCGATCAACACTCCGGCGATTCTGCTGAGATCCGGCAATGAACGTCATCCAGGCGGTCTCAGCAACTCGTCAGACCAGGTGGGCAGAAATCTGATGAACGTTCAGATCACCTCAATCCTGCAACGTTCCGCGGCACCCAACAGCGGCCGCTATCCACGTTCCTATGGGGTGAACGACTATTACTGGGGAGACAAAAACGTGACCTTTCCCTTAGGTCACATTCAGGCTGCTGGAGGAGTGCTGCAGGACGCACTGTTCGCCGAATCCCCACCGGTCCTGTCCCTTGTCAGCAAGCTCATCCCTAATTTCGGCATCAAGCGACTTGCTTCCCGCACCGTGGCCTGGTGGGCCATGACAGAAGTGCTTCCCGAGCAGGACAACAGAGTGTGGCTGAACAAGGAGCAGATTCGCATCAACTACCTTCACAACAACCGTGAAGCCCACGACCGACTGGTTTATAGGTGGATCGACACCATCAAATCCGTCGAGGCCGATCCCGCCATCAAGGTGGTGACATCGGAGCCTGTGCATCCCCGCGGCGAAGCTCCTCTGAGTGTGGTGGGCTTTGCCTGCGGAACCTGTCGCATGGGAGAGGATCCCTCCGCATCCGTGGTGGATTCAACGGGACAGTGCCATGACCTTGACAACGTCTACATCGCCGACAGCAGCGTTTTCCCCAGCTGCCCGAGCGTGGGACCCGGTCTGACCACCATCGCCCTGGCACTGCGCATGGCGGAGACACTCCATAAGAGACTCGAGGCCTGATCGGAAGAGCACAACGCTGACGCAGCTGTCAGGTCATCGTGACGAATTCCTCTGACACCGTGGGGTGCAGAGCCATGGTGCGATCGAAATCGGCCTTGGTGGCCCCCATCCCGACAGCGATCGCAGCCATTTGAATGATCTCGGCGGCATGCTCCCCGACCATATGGCATCCGAGCACCCGTTCGGTTCCCGCCTCGAGCACCAGCTTGAGCAGACAGCGGGTGCCGCGCTTGGGCAGTGCCTGCGCCATGGAACGGAACCGTGCTCTGTGAATCACCACGCCATCGGCTCCGTGCTGAGCGATGGCGTCCTCTTCCGACAATCCAACCGTTGCCAGCTCAGGCTGACTGAACACAGCACTGGCCACCAGGGCATGATCGACCTGCCGAGGACGATCTCCATAGACGCTGTCCGCGAAAGCACGACCCTCATCAATGGCCACAGGCGTGAGGCAGATGCGATCGGTCACATCGCCAACAGCAAACACGTGAGGCACATTGGTGCATTGGTCGGCATCCACGGGAATGCGGTTGCCCTGAACAGTGACTCCGGCAGCTTCAAGGTTGAGACCCTGCAGGAAAGGCCGACGTCCAGTGGCCAGCAGCACCCCGCCGCAGGCAATTCGATCCCCTCGATGGGTTCGCACAACCAGATCACCCGGCGTTCCCTCGATGGCTTCAGGGCCGTTGGAGAACTGCACATCCACTCCTTTGTCAGCCATACCTTCCTGCACGACACCTGCCAGTTCGGCATCAAAGCCTCGCAACAGGTGATCACGGCGCACCAGCTGGGTCACCTCAACACCGAGACCACTGAGAATTCCTGCGAATTCGCAGGCGATGAAGCCGGCACCCACCACAACCATGCGCTCCGGAAAACGCTCCAGCAGGAACATGTCATCGCTGACCCAGCCGAGCTCGGCACCCGGGATATGGGGTCGCTGAGGGCGGCCGCCGACACCGACCATGATTCTTTCGGCATACAGACGCTCCAACGGTGCACCACCCGGTTCCGCCGAGACAAGAATGTGATGGTCATCTTCGAACCGTCCCCATCCCTTGATCAACGCCACTCCGGCCTTCGCCAGGAATTCGATGTGCATGGCATTGAGGCGATCCACCTCAGCACGCACGTTGCTCAGCAACTGTGCTGAATCAATCCGGACATCGGAGGGAAAGACTCCATAACTGGAGGCCTCCTCCATCTGCCCGGCCATCTGAGATCCGTAAACCAGCAGTTTCTTGGGGACGCACCCTCTGATTACGCAGGTGCCACCAACCCGATCACCTTCCACGATGGCAACGCGCGCACCATGACGCGCAGCCCGCTTGGCGGCCGCCAGGCCTCCGGAACCGGCACCGAGCACCACAAGATCAAACGACTGGTCCACCGCAGCTGCTTTTCAACTAACCACCATTCTGATGGGTCCGGTTTCAGACTCATCACGAGGGGCGATCCATATCAGCGAACCAAACAATCAGCGAACCAAACACACACCGAGATCCGCATAGTGTTGAATCCGTCGAGACCTGGAGTCGGGTGTGCATCTGCCTCGCTATGACCGGATTCCAGATCATGACGATGATCAGAGTCTGATCGAAGTCAGGGTTTGTGATCTCCAGCCCACGCAGATGTGCGTTGGGCTCGCTGAAGTCCGGAGCCGTCAGCGGGACTTCAGCAATGAAAGCAGAAGGGAGCGTCTCGAGTACCTGCGCGGCAAGCCGGTTCCCATGGTGCGCAACCGCCTCGGAGGGCTCTGGATGGTGGATCGACACCACCGCCTGAGGGCTTTGCTGGAAATGGATCCCAAGGTCACCACCTACGGCTACGTCATCGCTGAGCTTGACAGCGAAAGCCGCGATGCCGCCCTCCTGGCCCTGCAGCAACGGGGGTGGCTTTATCTTCATGACGGTCGCGGTAACGGTCCCTGGGAACCCTCCAAACTGCCCCAGTCCTTGCTTGATCTTGAAGACGATCCCTACCGCAGCCTCGTCTGGAAACTCAAGAAGGAGGGATTGATCAAGCCACAGCGTCTGATTCCATATCACGAATTTCGCTGGGGAGCATGGCTGCGTACGCGCCCGCTGCCTCCGTTCAGTTCGTCCCAGCTGGATCCTGCACTGCCGGCATCCCGGCGACTGTCGCAGTCACAGGCTGCGGCTCATCTGGCCGGCTGGACCGGCGGGCGCTGAAAGCATCAGAGAACGGGTCCCTGCAGCTGCTCAGAATGGTGACGATCCGGAAATCCCCGCGTTGCTCATGGATTGATGACTTCAACACCAAGCGCAGCTGTGCTGATGTCAACCGCAACGGCGGAAATGCGGAGATTAAAAACCCACCAGAGCGAAGCTCATCAACAACGACTGACACTGCTTTGAATGCCGCACCATGACCGACTTACTCCTGATTTCCTGGAGGATGATGGTGCCGGTTTGCCGTTTTTATCCAACACTTATCCAACACGGAAAATTTCATGAGATCAATACACAGAAGTCAAATTGATTACTGCTTTTAAACAGGTGACGACTTGAATCATTCAATAAAACACACCGCACTTTGTGCGACTAGCCAGTGAATGAAATTCAGACAAAAATATTTTCTTGGAAACCTTTTGCCATCACAGCAACACCACGACAAGCTGCGAACTCTTTCTTATGCGGCCCTTTCATTGCCCGAGGTCATGCCTCAGTCCAAGATGGCTGTTGAATCTCTCTCGAACAGCATCCATCCCAATCGCTTCAACGAGGCATATTCCAAAACAAGTTAAACAATAGAAATCTCCCCATGCAGATCACTCGCAATTACATTAACAATGCCATCCATCTATTGGAGACCGGCGCCATTGATCAATTCCTGGCCAATTTCATAGCGGAGAATGTCGAATGGGTAATCACAGGATCAAGCATCCTTGCTGGTCTTTATACATCCAGGGATCACTTTGTTGATACAGCGATCTCAAGATTAAAGTCCTCTTTGGATGGTGGCATTCAATGGAAAGTACATAATGTCATCATTGATGGCTCGTTCGTTGTGCTGGAAATGACCTCAAAGGCTATTGCCAAGAGCGGGCAACCTTACAACAACCAATACGCCTGGATATTGGAGTTTGACGGCAAAATGTTTAACAAGGTGCGGGTCTATTTTGATGATGCTTTAGCAGACAAAATCATTCAATAAATTGCATTGAAAATCGAGCATTCCCCACCCAAAATCACAACAGCGTTAGCAGCAAAGACTATAAGTTTCATTCGCTTAATCTGTTTAGCGAAGGCCGTTCCTCTGATGCATCACCATCGCTGAGCCGAAACGAATGGAACCAACCGCGGCATCACACGCAAACCCCGCACCTGGCAGGGTTTATGGATTAGTTCTGAACGTTGCAGCGCTCATGATAATCGAGATGCTCCCTTACGGTCAGATCCGGCATCGCCATGATCTTCTTCATAAGGTCCTGCTTGTAGTTGTAGAGCCCGCTGCAACCTTTCAAGGGTTCGAGCAATCGTTCAAGCAAATGGGCTTTTGCAGTTGTCCCTGACATTGATTCACTCATTCAGATTTATCTTGTTTGTATGGTTGTTCTGTCGGGAGATCGATAGCGTCCACTCAATGCCCCCTGCTTTTCCCTTCAAGGGTTTTGTATTGCTTTCAGCCACCTCGCAATGGCTTCAGGCTTCCCGACAATCAGATCAGAAGCAGTTCGTAAATGCAGAGTGATCAACCAAGTTGGTGGTGCAATATTGAGGTTGGATCTGATTCAAACGATTCATAGCGCGAGCTTCATATGCTCTTTGAGCATTGATTTCCCTTTTGCTTGCTTGACAGTCAGCAAAGCAACCATGAGCAACAGTTCGCTTCAAAAAAGACTGCCAGCCTTTATTCGTCGAAAGGAGTGTCATTGGTTTGATGTGAATAGAAAAGGTCATTCCTCCCTGTATCCACCATTGCGGAACTGATTGGAAGCCACATCACCCGATCAGGTTGTCTTCGACCTGTATCTTTCACCCGAATGAGTGATGCACATGCGGTGCTGTTGGGTGATCTTGAGGAGGCCCACCTCTGACAGCCAGGTGCATGGAGCGGTTTGCGACCACCGCTCCATGCACCTGGCTGTTGACCAGCTCCTGCGCAGACAGTCAATACCACAACGCCACGGCAACAACCCTTTCCGGAAAGCAATGCAGGCTCGCTGGAGCGCATCGGCCTCATGCGGGTGATCGCTTAAAGCTCAGCGAAAATTTCTGAATCCTCATGACGTATCAGCAGGAAAGGCTTAGCGCTTGCGGCGTGAATCGATCTGCAGCAGATCACGCACCCTCCGCACCTGACTGGCCAGTTGTGGATCAGTGCCGAGCCTCTTCTCCACCTGCTCGATGGCATACATCACCGTGGTGTGATCCTTTCCTCCGAACGCCTCACCGATTCGCGGCAGGCTGAGCCCCGTGCCCTGACGCATCAGGAACATCCCCACCTGCCTGGCCTGGCTGACCGCCCGGCGACGGCTGCTGCTGCGCATGTCATCCGCGGTCACCCCGAAGACCTCCGAAACCTTCTCGATCACCTGTTGAGGTGTGACCTCAACACCCTGACCGCTGGGATCCAGCATCGGAGCGACCGATTCAACGGTCATCGGCATCCCGGTGATCGAGGAGAAGGCGACCGCCCTCGTCAGCGCACCCTCAAGCTCACGGATGTTGGAGGTGAAACGACCGGAGATGTACTGGATCAGATCCCTGGGCAGGGAGACACGCTCCTGTTCTGCCTTTTTCTGAAGAATCGCCATGCGTGTCTCAAGGTCAGGTGCCTGGATGTCAGCGATCAGTCCCATCGAGAAGCGCGAGATCAGGCGTTCCTGCAGTCTTGGAATCTGGCTGGGGGGCCTGTCACTGGCGATCACGATCTGCCGACCTGCCTCGTGCAGCGCGTTGAAGGTGTGGAAGAACTCTTCCTGGGTGTATTCCTTACCTTCGATGAACTGAATGTCGTCCACAAGGATGAGATCGGCGGCCCTGTAGCGGTCACGGAAGGCCTGCATGCCGTCCTTGCGGATGGCACCGATCAGATCGTTGGTGAAGGTCTCGGTGGAGACGTAGAACACCTTGGCGTCTGGATCGATCTCAAGGCGGTAATGGCCGATGGCCTGCATGAGATGGGTTTTGCCGAGGCCCACACCTCCGCAGATGAACAGCGGATTGAATTCTCGGCCCGGGGCCTCAGCCACAGCGAGTGCAGCGGCATGGGCCATGCGGCTGTTGGGCCCCACAACGAAGCGGTTGAACACGTAACGCATGTTCAGCCCCGGCAGACGACGGGGCGCCCTTGTGGCTGGGGTGGGTGGCGCCAATGAAGCCGGCACCGCAGCGGTTGTGGCTGCCGGCGTGACGCCTGCGCCTGGCGAACCTGGCTGGGGGTCTTCGCCATCACGCGCCAGAACAGACACCATCACAGGCTGACCGACGATTTCAGCCGCCACATCCGCGATGGTGCTCGCGTAGTTCTTGCGCAGCCAGTTGCTGGCGAAACTGTTGGGAGCCAGCAATGTGAGGGTTCCTTCCCGGAATCCGCTGCACTGGGCAGGGCGAATCCAGGTCTCGAAAGTCGGCTTGCTGAGGTTGCTCTGAAGGGCCTGCTGAACCTTGCTCCACAGCTCACTGCCCGTCAGCACTGCACCCTCCGAATCACGGTGGCTGAATCTACGCACCCCAGGCCGGATCGGTCCGTCTTTAATGAGGTGCTGACGACATCACACCTCTTCATGGCCTCCGCCATCCAGCGTCCCCTGCAGCGAGCACTCACGCTCATCGGCGTCGGCCTGATCGGCTCCAGCCTCAGCGGCTGCGGATCCACCTGGAAGCAGCGCATCGGACTGGATCAGCCACCTGCCAGCGACCCCCTGCCGGAAGTGAGCGATGGCCCCCGCTCAGCCCCCCTTCAACCGGGGAAAAACATCATTGTCCAGGCTGTGGACAGAGTCGGGCCCTCCGTGGTGCGGATCGACACGGTGAAACGTGTGGTCAATCCGCTGGGCAATCTGTTCGGCGGCAGAGCTCCGATTCAGCAGCAGGCGGGACAGGGATCCGGATTCATCACCCGCTCCGATGGCCTGATCTTCACGAACGCACACGTTGTCGAGGGTGCGGACCAGGTCTCGGTGACGCTGCCGGACGGCCGCAGCTTCAGTGGCCGCGTTCTGGGGAGCGACCCACTCACGGATATCGCTGTGGTGCGCGTGGTGGCCGACAAACTACCGGTCGCGCCCCTTGGAAATTCCAATGCTCTCAAGCCAGGGGAATGGGCCATCGCGATCGGTAATCCCCTTGGCCTCAACAACACGGTGACTGCGGGGATCATCAGTGCCGTGGATCGCACCAATGCGATCGGAGAGGGGCAGAGAGTGCCCTACATCCAGACTGATGCAGCCGTGAATCCAGGCAACAGCGGCGGGCCGCTGATCAACGCAGCCGGCCAGGTGATCGGCATCAACACCGCCATCAAGAAGGCCCCGGGAGCCGGCCTCAGTTTTGCCATCCCGATCAATCTGGCCAAGCGGATCGCCCAGCAGATCATCAGCACCGGACAGGCGTCTCACCCCTTCATCGGGGTCCGGCTCCAGAGCCTGACGCCCCAGCTCGCCAAGGAGATCAATGCCGCAGCCAACAGCAATCTCTGCCAGGTGCCTGAATTGAACGGTGTGGTGGTGATCGAAGTGGTGGAGAACAGTCCTGCCTCCTCAGGAGGAATCCGCCCCTGCGATCTGATCCGTGAAGTGAACGGCACCAAGGTTCAGGACCCTTCCCAGGTGCAGCTGGCGGTCGACCGGGGCCGCGTCGGCGAGGCCATGCCGATCGTTGTGGAACGCGATGGCGACAGCATCGAGCTGATGGTGAAACCCGAGGAACTTCCGCGGCAGCAGTGATCCTCCGGGGCAGATCCGATGAGCGAGCCCATCCTGATCGTGATGACCCGCTGGCCTGCCAGCGGGCGGTGCAAACGTCGCCTCGCACACAAACTGGGTGAGTCGAGCGCGGCAGCGATTCAGGCCAGACTGATCAGTCACACCCTGACTGTGGCTCAAGGTCTCGCCAGGGCTGGAACGCTGAAGCTTCACGTCGCCATCAGCGGTGCCGGACCGCGCGCCTGGCGCCGCTGGCTGAGCTCCGTTCCCGAGGCCAGCATCAGCGCACAGGGCCGCGGAGACCTTGGCAACCGGATGCGCAGGGAGGTGCTTCAGGCACGTCGCAGTCATCCTGGAGCTCCTGTGATTCTGATCGGCACGGATCTTCCCGACCTGGCTCCGCGAGACCTGATCAGAGCCGTCGAGTTTCTGCACAACTCACCGCTGGTGATCGGGCCATCACGCGATGGTGGTTACTGGCTGCTGGGCCTGTCGGCAACGCTGCCGGGAGTCCCCCGCTGGCCCTTTCATTCGATCCCGTGGGGAAGCGATCAGGTCTTGCGCCTCACATCCCAGAGAGCCCACGAGCACGGACTGGCCCCCGCTGAGCTCGAGATGCGCAATGACATCGACCATCTCGAGGATCTTGAGAAATGGCTGGCATGAACAGACCAGCGGAGCTGAGCGTGGTGATTCCTTGCCTGAATGAGGCAACTCGGCTGCCGCTGCTGCTGGCGGACCTGCAGCACGGCGGGCTCCGACTGGAGATCCTGCTTGCCGATGGAGGGAGCAGTGATGCCACGGTCAGGATCGCCCACCTGACAGGGTCTCAGTTGATCAACGTTCAAGAGCCTGGCCGCGGCCGTCAACTTCGCGCCGCCGCAGCGCAGGCACAGACTGACTGGCTGCTGTTCCTGCATGCCGACAGCCGGTTGTCAGCGCAATGGTCGGGGGTGTTGAGCACACTGCTGCAGCATTCCTCGACCGAGAGATCCGCCTGGTACTTCGATCTGCAGATCAGCCCGTCCACTCCGGCGAGGAGGCTGCTTGAAGGGGTTGTGGGCCTGCGCAGCCGCATGTTGCAACGCCCATACGGTGACCAGGGACTGTTCCTGCATCGCAATCTCTACGAGCATTGCGGCGGCTTTGCCGAGCTGCCGCTGATGGAGGATCTGGATCTGGTCGAGCGCCTGGGCCGCGTTGCTGATCTCAGGCGGATCGGTCTGCCCCTGACCACCGATGGCCGTCGCTGGCAGGAGGAGGGAGTCCTCCGTCGCAGCTGGCGCAATGCTCGGCTGCGCAGACGCTGGAAGCAGGGTGAGTCCCCGGAGAGGCTCGCCGCTGATTACTACGGAACTCAGTTCGCGTACCAGAAACCGCAGCGGTGACCATTGGGCTCAAGGTCCCAGCCCAGACGTTTGTAGAAGGGCAGAACCCCCGGATCGGCGAACAAGGTTGCCCGTTCGGTGCCAAGGGCACGCAGAGCATCGAGGATGTAATCCATCAGCTGACTGCCCAGACCGGAACCCTGATAGAGGGGGTGAACCGCCACATCCCAGATGGTCGCTTCGAGCACTCCATCACCGGTGCAGCGCGCGAAGCCCACGAGACGGGGAATCCGGGCATCGTGGCGCCAGAGACCGACCCTGATCAGGCTGTTGTCGAGAGCCTTGCGAACCCGTCGTACAGGTCGCCTGCTCCAGCCCACCGCCTCAAGCAGCTGCTCCAGTTCCACCAGATCAAACGGGCGATGCTGGCTGAACACCAGCGTGAGCTGGCTCGCAGGGGTCGCACACAGCTTCGCCTGATCGCCGTACATCACTTGCAGTGTCTCTGGCGTAAGCGAAGGGTCGTCGATCACTGACGATGCTGCAGTGTCACGATCCTGGCGCACGGAAGGCGCGAAGAGCGGCAAGGTGGGTGGGCAAGTTCTGCGTCGATGCCTGCAACTCAACTGCTGATTGCTGTTCACGGCTGGCTTTTGAGCAGGCAGGTCTGGTCGCCTTTCGCCACCTGCTGGAGAGAGAGCCACCCTGATATCGAGCTCTGGTGCCCTGATCTTCCTGGCTTCGGTGACGCGGAGCGCCCCTCAGGCATGCTTCCCAACCTGTCGGCTTACGGCCGCTGGCTGGCGCAGGGTGCCGTTCAGCAGGCGCAGGGACGGCCATTCATACTGCTGGGGCATTCCCTCGGCGGCAGCGTGGTGCTGCATGCCGAAGCGCATCTGCGTCAGCGGAAACAACCTGGGCTGACGGGCGTCGTTCTGCTGGCGGCGGGAGGAGGGATCTATCAGCCGCGGCCCTTTCGCCGACTGCGCAGCTTCGGACGCCTGATTCTGGAGCTGCGTCCAGATGCTCTCGGTCAGCTGCCAGCTCCCATAGGAACGCTGGGCCCGTTCAAGGCAGAGCGACGGGCCGCCCGCGGACTGCTGGTGAACAGCACCAGTCGTGGTGCTGTTCGGGAGCTGCCTGGATTGGTTTCGGATCTGGGTGTCGACAGCCTCTGGATCAGCGGTGACAACGATCAGGTGATGGAACCTGGCTATGTGCGCCATCTTGCGGCCTACAGCCCCGGTCATGACTACCGCCAGATCGCTGGCTGTGGTCATCTGCCGATGCGGGAGAGGCCCGACGTTCTCAGAGACATTGTTCACGGCTGGGTTCAGGATCAGAGCCTTGCCAGCCCTCGCTCCTGAAGTTCGGCGAGTTCGGCGTAAAGACCTCCCTGCGCCCTCAGCTGCAGATGGGTTCCCTGCTCGATCAAACGACCACGTCGGAGAACGAGGATCCGATCTGCGGCTTCAACGGTGGCGAGACGATGGGCGATCACGATGGCGGTGCGACGTTCCAGCAGATGGTCAAGATCCCTCTGCAGGGTTGCTTCCGTGGAAGGATCCATGAATGCGGTCGCCTCGTCCATCACAAGCACATTGGGATTGCGGATCGCCACGCGTGCAACGGCGAGCAGCTGGCGCTCTCCGGAGCTGAGGTTTCCACCACGCTCACGCAGCTCCGTGTCCAGCCCCTGAGGGAGTCTGCCGAGCAATGAGCTGAGGCCCAGGTCCCTGCAGACATCCTTGAGCTGGTTGTCATCGATGTCCCGGTCAAGACGCAGGTTGTCGCCAACGCTGCCACTGAACAGGAACGTGTCCTGCAGCACCACTCCAAGCTGGCGGCGCAGATCAGGCAGCGAGAGAGTGCGGATGTCACGTCCATCAAGAAGAATGCGGCCTTGCTGAGGTTCATAGAGCCTGCACAGCAACCGGATCACTGTGGTCTTGCCCGAGCCGGTGGGACCCACCAGCGCCACGTGTTCACCCGGAGCAAGTCGGAAGCTCAGATCCTGAAGGATCGGTTCATCCGGTCGATAGGAGAAATGGACCCTTTCGAACACCACTTCGCCACGAGGCGACGGCATGACCTGAAGCGGAGCAGGAATGTTTTCAGCCGTTGACTCTGCTGCTGATGCGGGGACCGCGAGGGTGTGATCGCGAATTTCGAGTGGTTCTTCCAGCAGTTCGCCGATTCGCTCGACAGCGGTCAGACCACCCTGAATCTGAGTGAATCGCTCGGCCATCTGTCGCAGTGGGTCAAACAAACGCTGCGAATAGAGGATGAACGTCGTGAGAGTGCCGAGCCCCATTGCCCCGGAGGTGACCATCCAGCCCCCCAGGGCCAGTACGACCGCCACCGCTCCGAGTGAGACCCACTCCAGGAATGCGGAGATGCTGCTGTCAAAAAGTATCGTTCCATTCACCGCTTCTCGGTAAGCCAGGCCGGTTCGTTGAAAACGAGCTCCATTGAAGGCCTCACGACGAAACATCTGAACGACGTCCAGACCCTGCAGGTTTTCCTGAAAATCTGCATTCAGCTGTGACAGCTCCTCACGCACCCGATAGTTCGCTCTGCGATATCGCCCCTGCAACCAGAGAACGACCAGGGTCACGGGAACCTGGGAAACGAGAAGCAGAAGTCCAAGTCTCCACTCAATTAGCAGCATGAACCCCGCGATCACGGTGAGCGTCACCAGATCGCCCAGAACCCCTACAGCACCGCTGCCGAACACCTCAGCCAACGCATCAACATCACTGGTGAGTCGGGTGAGCAACTTGCCCACAGGCATGCGGTCATGGAACCGCAGGGAGAGATCCATCGCATGGGAGAAAAGATCACGGCGAATTCTGGCCGTGAGTCGTTGACCAACCGACTCGATGTAGTACTTCTGCACTCCACCTAGTGCCAGACGCACCAGCACGGAAATCAGTAGAGCAGCAATGATCAGACGCAAAGCCAACGTGCTCTCGAGAGGTTGGAGAATCGGTGCAACCGCCTCATTGGTGGCCCCGGACACGGTGCGCAGAACCGAAATGGCCTGACCAACAAGCAACGGCTGAATCGCTCCGGCGAGCGCCACCGGAATCAACAGAATCAAGGAGAGCAGCAGGCGACGACGGTCGCGTCCCAGGTAGCGCCCCAGCCGGCTGATGCGCTGCAGATCGGAACCGGCCATCAGGTCGTGCTCACCATCTCCCGACTGGGAGCGTCCATCGCCTCAATGACCTGTTGCAGCTCTCCCTGGTCCAGACGCAGGGAGAGGGGGTGCCCCACCAGTCGGGCAGTGGTGAGAAAGAGGTCTTCGATGGCCACCAGACCGTTGTCCCGGAGTGTTCGACCTGTGGCCACAAGGTCCACAATCGCTTCAGCGATTCCGGTGATCGGACCGAGTTCCACCGATCCGGTGAGATGCACAAGCTCGACAGGCAGATCGATTGAATCGAAATACTGTCGGGCGCAGCGCGTGAATTTGCTGGCCACCCGGCAGTGCGGCGGCAGGTCGGTGGCTCTCTGGTATCCGCTGCTGGACTTCACGGCAACAGACATGCGACAGCCACCGAAACCGAGGTCCACCAGATGAGCCACAGGCATCTGGTGTTCTCGCAGCACGTCGTAACCGACCACCCCGAGCTGGGCCTGCCCATAAGCCACGTACACCGGCACATCACCGTTTCGGACCAGCAGAGCTCGGGCCTGACCACAGACCGAAGGCACCATCAGCTGTCGGTTGTCGGGATCAAGCACCGCCGAAAAATCAAGACCTGCAAGCCTGAACCGTTCAACGGACTCCCTCAGCAGAGCTCCCTTGGCAAGTGCAACGGTGATCATGGAAGCCTGCATTGCCCAAAACTTTAACGATGGGCCACCCATGTCAGAGCGAAGGAATCAAGCCACTGCCGTTGCTGCAGGACAACATTGTCTGGATCTGGACACGGGGGCACGAGGCGGTGGTGGTCGATCCCGCCGTCGCTGAACCAGTGCGGCAATGGCTGGTGGGTCACGGGCTGGAACTCAAGGCCGTTCTGCAGACCCACCACCACGCAGACCACATCGGCGGCACGCCGGAGCTTTTGCACCAATGGCCCTCAGCTGCCGTGATCGCAGCCGCCGCTGACCGCGAGCGGATTCCTTTCCAGACGGTTTCGGTGGATCCGGACATGCGGCTCGAACTGCTGGGACAGACCGTCAGCGTGATCGACGTGAAAGCCCATACAAGGGCGCATCTGGCCTACTTGCTCCCCGAGGGTTGCACCCCGGATGATCCGACGCCTGCACTGTTCTGCGGTGACACCCTGTTCGGAGGTGGCTGCGGACGACTGATGGAAGGATCAGCCGAGGACATGCACCTGGCCCTCACGCGCCTGCGGGCGCTGCCGGACGAGACCATCGTCTATTGCGCCCATGAATACACCGAAAGCAACCTGCGCTGGGCCCATGCCGTGAGGCCCGATGATGAGGCCATTGCCGAACGCCTGAGCTCTGTCCGAGAGCTTCGCAGCCAGGGAGAACTTTCCCTTCCCAGCACCATGGGCGAGGAGCGCAGCACCAATCTCTTCCTGAGAGCGAGTACAGCCCAGGAACTGCGTGAACTGAGACTCCATAAGGACAGCTGGCGTGGCTGAGCTGGACAAGCCTGGTTGAGTCGGCGCAGTTCCAACAGCTCAGCTGGCACGGCTCAGCAGGGATCGTCGCAGAGGATGCAGCAGCACTGATGAGCCTGGCTGGAGACGCAAACGACAGCTCTGGCCGCGCTGAAAGTCCTCGGAAAGCGGTCTCAGCAGCCTCAGCTGCCGATCCCCGCTCTTCACCCTGTACATCCAGCTGTGGCCGAGAAACTCCCGTCCCACGATCTGATCCTCACCACTGGAATCCTCCAGCAGCGTGATGGCTTCAGGAGCAACCAGAACCGTTGCCTCTTCAGGCAGAGAATCGGCCTGGAGATCACCAGGTCTCTCGAGATCACCCAGAGGACAGCGCAGGCAACCCTCGCTGGCGTCATTCCATACCGGCAGAACATTGCGCTGGAGAACAAAGCTGCCCACAAAAGGAGTGGCCGGAGATTTCACCATGTCTTTCGGGCTGGCGCACTGATGCAGACAGCCGTCACGCAGCACAGCCACTCGACTGCAGATCGCCAGCGCCTCCTCGGGGTCATGGGTCACCAGAACTCCGCTGGCGTTGCAGGCACTGAGAACAGATGGAAGTTCACTGCGAAGGCGCAGGCGAACCTCCACATCAAGATTCGAGAAGGGCTCATCAAGCAGCACCACCGACGGCGCCGGTGCCAGGGCTCTGGCCAGAGCAAGACGTTGACGCTGACCACCTGAGAGCTCGTGGGGATAACGCTCTTTCAGCTGGTCCAGTCCAAGCAGATCAAGAAGCCAGGTCGCCCGGGCTGTGTCCTGCCCGCGGCGAAGACCGAAACAGGTGTTGTCCCAGGCGTTGAGATGCGGAAACAGGGCGTAGTCCTGAAACACCATGCCCACGCCACGGCGTTCTGCAGCCAGCGAGCGCTGGGGACTGGCCACCTCGCGGCCGTGCAGACGGATGCTGCCGCGAACCGGAGTCTCGAACCCGGCGATCAGCCTCAGGAGAGTGGTCTTGCCACAACCGGAAGGTCCCAGCAACCCCACAAGTTCGCCAGCCCCCAGGCCGAGATTGATGTCCTGAAGAGTCCACTCCGCCCCGGAGGAGCCATAGCTGTGCCAGAGACCATCGATCTCGACCGGTAAGGACTCCATCGACACGGGGCGCGAAAATGCAGCCCCATTGTGATCCACATTTATGACGACCACCACCCATCAGGCCATCACCACCACTGATGCACCCGCCCCGGTGGGGCCCTACAACCAGGCCGTACAAGCCGGTGGATGGCTTTACTGCTCGGGGCAGATCCCTCTGGACCCTGCCACCGGTGAGATGGTGGGAGGTGGGGATGTGGAGGCGGAAACACGACAGGTGCTGCGCAATCTCAACGCCGTGTTGAGCGCTGCGGGGACCGAGGCCGCCAAGGTGGTCCGCACAACGGTGTATCTGGTCGATCTCGCGGACTTTCAGACGGTTAATACGATCTATGCAGAGATGTTCGGCAGCGGCGTAAGCCCTGCCAGAGCCTGTGTGCAGGTGGCAGCACTGCCTAAGGGCTCCAAGGTCGAGATCGACTGCGTCGCCTGGCTTGGATGAAGCGTTCCGACGGTTTCATAAGTTAAGAGATGCACCGAGCGACCTTCATGGCCCAGGCCAAGCTGACCATCGGCGAACTGGAAGCGGGCTATCCCCTTTACTGCAAGGCGTTACGGCGACTCCTCAAGGAAGGACGCGAGGTGAAGGACATCGAAAAAACGGTGTGCTGGGGCCATCTTGAGACCCTGAACCGTTGCCTGCCAGGGCGCTATAAAGCGCCCTCCTACCTGATGGCGCTGATTCGACGCGACCTGGAACAGCCGAGTCCTGGGTGAGCATTGTCTTGCTCAGCCCTGCTGTGGAGTGATCAGTCTGCTGCGCCGGTCAGTGGCCTGGAAGGGTCGGCTCCCTCCACTTCACCCTGGAAAACACGACTGGAGTAGACATCGGCTGCTTCGATGGTGATCAGGGCTTCACGGCTGAGAGGTTGATCGCGCCGCGAGAACAGGCGATTGGCATGCCGCAGTCGCAGACGATCAATGGCATTGCGGATTGAGCGGGCATTGGCGAAGAAGGGCAATTGACGCCGCCTGCTGATGTAGCTCCCAAAGGCTTCCAGCGCGGCATCGCTGAATCGATACTGCTGTTGTTCCAGCAACAGTTGCGCAATCGCCATCAATTCACCCTGGCTGTAATCAGGGAAATCGATGTGGTGAGCAACCCTTGAGGACAGGCCTGGATTGGATTGATAAAAAGCTGTCATCCGGTCTTTGTAACCGGCAAAGATCACCACAAGATCATTGCGCTGACTCTCCATCTCCTGCAGAAGAATCTCAATCGCTTCAGCGCCGTAATCTCGTTCATTTCCCGGTTTGTAGAGGTAATAGGCCTCGTCGATGAACAGAACGCCTCCCTGAGCGCGCTTGATCATCTCTTTTGTTTTCGGTGCCGTATGCCCCACATACTGACCAACCAGGTCATCCCTGGTGACCGTTATCACATGCCCTTTTCGTAGATAACCAAGCCGATGCAGGATCTGCGACATCTTCTGCGCAACCGTTGTTTTTCCGGTTCCTGGCTGACCTGTGAACGACATGTGCAGGCTCGGGGCCCTGCTCACCAGATCCAGGGACTGTCGAGCCTGATCCACCAGCAGCAAAGCCGCGATCTCACGAATTCTGGTTTTGACGGGCCGCAGACCGATCAGCTCGGTGTCCAGATGGTCGAGGACCTCACCGACTCCCGAAGCAATGAAACTGGATTCCAGATCAATCGATGAGTCCATCAATTGCCGCGGCGAAGGCGTGATCTGAATCGCTCAGGCTCGCATCTTCCGCGTCCTCATCAGGGCGCAAAGTGATGTTCACATAGGTTTTCCCAAAGCTGATATCGGGATAGCGCTTGTTCAGTTCACTGAACTCACCAAGCCGATCCAGGAAATCACGGGTGGTGCTGTAACTGTCGAACTCGAATCGCTTCTCCAGACAGACCGGTCGCTTGCGTTCATTCCAGGCTTCCATCAACAACCTCGTGGCCTCTCCGAAACCTAAAGGAGGGCTCCCCTCTGACAGCCCATCAGACGTTCCGACCAGGCCGACGCGTAGGCACGGTTGGCCGCCTGCTGCTCGGGATCCTTGGTGTCGAGAGGATTGGGCATTGTGCCGGCGATGGCTGCATTGGTGACACAGAACATCGACTTCTGGAAGCTGATGCAGATCTGAACATGGGCATCTGCCTGTCCACGACCGTGACGGTCATACCAGCGGCTGAGCTCCTCGGGAAGATTCCTGTACATGTCCGACATGCAGAGGCTCGGGGGGATCCCAGCTCCCATGCTCGGCAAAGGATCCGCGTAGAGAGCTCCGTACTTGAACAGACTCTGGTCCGCTGCGATCTGACGGGCCTGGGCGTTGTAAGACACCGTTCCGAGAAACGGCATGCCTCGAAAGAACACCGCCTCCACATAAGGCACGGCGACATCAACCAGAAAGGTGAGACCTGCTTCCGGGGGGAGAACCCATACGGACTCACCACCCACCATCACCTCGTAGGTGATGGGATTTCCTGCGGCCGTGACCAGACCATCACGGATGTGATGAACCACATCCAGCACGCAGGCCACTTCTCCGATGCGATAACGGCGTGCCAGGTCAATGAAGATGTCACTCATCACCCGCCAGAACAGACCCAGCGCATAGATCGTCGTCATCGATCTGATCGCTTCAGGTGCGAAGCCCGGATAGAGACCATTCACCAGACGCAGAAGAGGATCCCGCCTGGAGCGCAGGGCGATCACGCGGCGACACACGTCTTCAAAAGGCTCTGAATCGAAATAGGCATCCATCCCTCCAGTTCCGTGCCAGAACATCGCTTTCTGGCAGTACTCGGCATATTCGAAGTTGATCCGGTCACCCATCAGGTGCTCCCAGAAGCGCTTAGGAGTGAATCCCTCGTGGAAGAAGCGGAACACCGGGAACGGATTGAGAAGTTGCGTCTTTCCCTGATGCACGAGGTTGCAGCTGTAGGCATCCAGCACAAGGCCATAACTTTCCAGCACATTCACCACCTGCAGCAGATGGTCTGGGGTGTCAGCCAGCAGAGGGGTGTCCGACAGCAGACGCCTGATCAGCTCTTCCTGATCCGGGAGCGTGGGTTCGGTCGCTTGAGGTCTGGCAGTGGTGGTCATGAGAGCCCTCCAGGCTGGACCAGTGTGGCGAGTTCGCTGAGCTGGGCGGTGGCTGGCTGGCTGAGGCCCACGAGAAGATTGGGAACAACACCAAGCAGAAGGATCAGCAGAGACATCGACAGAGCAGGGATCTGCTGGGCGAAGGGCACCTGATTCAGGATTCTCGGATTCTGATTGGCGCCGGAAGCCACCGCAAGACGACCGAAGAACGCACGGTTGACCAGCAGCAGGAAATAGACAGCTGTGAGGCCTGAGCCGACCATCGAGAGAAGAGTCGCCACAGGGAACATCTCGAAACTTCCCTTGAAAACGAGGAACTCGGAGATGAAACCAGCCATGCCTGGGATTCCTGCACTGGCCATCACACCGATGATCATCAAGGTGCCGGTCAGAGGCAGGCCACGCTGAGGATTCAACAGCCCCCGCAACACGTTGAGGTCACGGGTGCCTGTGCGCTCGTACACAACGCCAACCGCAAGGAAAAGAACAGCTGAGATCAGGCCGTGACTGACCATCTGGAACAGAGCACCAATCAGCGCGAGGGGAGTGGCCGCAGCGGCGGCGAGCAGCACATAGCCCATGTGACCCACCGAGCTGTAGGCCACCATCCGCTTCATGTCGGTCTGCGCGATGGCCGCCAGGGATCCGTACAGCACTGAAACAGCTGCCCAGCCGGCCAGCCAGGGGGCAGCCACGGACCATGCCTCCGGGAAAAGGCCGAGGCAGAAACGCAGAAGGCCGTAGGTGCCCAGCTTCAGCAAAACACCGGCCAGCAGCACCGAAACAGGCGTGGAAGCCTCGGTGTGAGCATCCGGAAGCCAGGTATGGAAAGGGAAGAGAGGGATCTTGATTCCGAAGCCGATCAGCAGACAGCTCATCAGCACAAGCTGACTGGTCAGCCCCATCTGTGTGGTGAGGATCGGCCGGATTCCGAAATCAACGCTCCCTGTGACCAGGGCGATGCCAAGAAAGGCCGCCAGGATCAGAACGCCTGACACGGCTGTGACGATCAGAAACTTGGTTGAGGCATAGGCCCTGTTGGCGCCACCCCAGATCGCGATGAGCAGCCAGAGAGGAATCAGCTCCAGTTCATAGAACAGGAAGAAGAGCAGGAGATTCTGAGCGAGGAAAGCACCATTCACCGCACCGCTGATGACCAGCAGAAGAGCGAAATAAACGCGAGGACGGTTTTCGACCGAACGCGATGCTGCTGCTGCCACAAGACAGAGCACCCCGTTCATGAGCACAAGCGGGAGCGAAAGACCGTCAACACCGAGACTGAATTCGAGACCAACCTGAGGCAGCCAGGGGAGAATCTCCACCAGTTGCTGTCCAGGCTCGACCGCTGAGAAGGGAATCAGCAGGCCGAAGCTGAGCAGACTCTGCAGGGCGAGAGTGACCAGCGTGAATGTGCGGCTGCGGCTGGCCGTTTCGGCACCAGGTAGAACACTGATCAACAGTGCGCCGAGGAAGGGGATCAGAAGAAGAATCGTCAGCATGATGACCTCACTGCAGAACCCAGCTCAGAGACATGAGCAGCAACACGATGGCGCCGATCACCGTGAGCACATACGACTGGGTCTGACCGCTGATGCTGAGCTTCAGGCCTTCGGCACTCGACAGGGAGAAGCGTGCCAGACCATGCAGCACTCCATCAACGACATTGCGGTCAAACCAGCCGGCGAGCTGCGAGAAGGTGGCCACCACATTGACAATGGTGACCCGGTAGAAGCGCTCGGTGTAGAAGTCGTAGGCGAGCAGATCCTGGAACCAGCGAAGAATCGGATTGAGAGATCGTGACCAGGCCTTGTTGAGGGGAACGAGAGCCCCGGCAATCAACCCGGCGGCACCACTGGACACCACCAGAGCAGCGGCCCAGAAGGGGAAGGCGAGGAGACCGTCGAGCGATTCCAGACGGATCAGAAGAAACGGAGTCAGCACCACGATCACAGTGAGAGCCACCATCGGAAGCGCCATCTGCCAGTTGATCTCGGCCGCCCGTCGGGTCTTGGCCAGCGACGGACCAAGGAACACCTGTCGGAACACCCGGGTGAGGTTCAACGCTGTGAGGGCATTGGTGATCAGGAACACCGGCACGAACACCACCGCCCTGGCACCGACCAGCTCGACAGCCTGTGCCAGGCAGAGGAATCCTCCGAGTGGAAGCAATCCGACCAGACCGGCTCCGCCGACCAGAAAGGATCCGGTGGTGGCGGGCATGCGACTGCCGAGACCACCGAGCTCGGTGATGTCCTGACAGTTGGTCGAGGCGATCACACCTCCAACACTCATCGACAGGAGAGCCTTCGAGACGGCGTGGGCGTAGAGCAACAGCAGTGCCAGCACGGGCACCTGCAGAGAAATAGCGATGAACACAAGACCGAGATAGGCCGTTGTGGAATACGACAGCGTGCGCTTGATATCGACCTGGGCGATGGACACCAGGGAACCGCCGATGGCGCTGATGGTGCCGATCACCTGAAGCACCACGAGGGTGACCGGCGCGTGCTGCAGAAGAGGCATGACCTTCAGCAGCACAATGGCACCGCAGGTCACCACAACGGAGTTGCGCAGAATCGAGGCAGGATTGGGACCCTCCATGGCCTCATCAAGCCAGAGGTGCATCGGAAACTGGGCGCACTTGCCTGTGGGTCCGGCAACCAGTCCAAGACCGAGGAGTGTTGCAGCCAGTGGCGTCAGGGTGTCCTGAGCCGACCAGCTGTACAGATCGTCAAAGCCAGTGACTCCTGACCAGGCCGTTAGGGCCACCACACTCATCAGCAGCATCACGTCACCGACGCGTTTGGTCAGAAACGCGTCGCGGGCTGCGGTGACCACCAGCGGCTGGGCATACCAGAAACCCACAAGCAGATAGGTGGACAGGGTGAGCATCTCCAGAAGGAAATAGCTCTGAAACAACGAATCGCTCAGCACAACTCCCGACATGGCACCTTCGAAGAAACCGAGCAGAGCAAAGAAGCGGGCCAGCGCCCATTCCTTGTCGAGGTAGCCCAGCGAATAAATCTGGGAGAGAAGGCTCAGACCAGTGATCAGCTCGAGAGCGGAAACGTTGGTGAGCGAAAGACTGAAACTGATCTCAAGATTGAGATCACCCACAGACAGCCATGGCATGCCGATCACGGCCGGACCATTGGCCATCACATCCCTCAGCACAAGGCTGCCGTGGACCACGGCCAGCAGGGTCAGCAGGATGTTCAGATACGCCGGTGGACGATGGGCGTCCCTGCGGAACCATCCGAAGGCCCAGGGAAGGGACACCAGCATTCCTGCGAATCCATAAAGAGGAATCAACCAGGCGGTCTGAAGAGGCAGCGAAAGAGCTGGAGTCAAAAGCAACGAGACCTGAACGGCCGTTGAGGTGCGGGTTGGCCGGCGAATCTAGTCCGAAATGATGCAGAGGAACGTTATTGATCAACTACGCCTTCGCACATTGGTCGGCAGAAGCGCCGGCTCAACTTCCTGATGGGGACGGGCAATGATGTGGGCAGCCACAAGGCCGTCACCAACGCGTTCGCAGGCATCGGCACCTGCACGCACGGCGGCGTTCACAGCACCGGTCTCACCACGAACCATCACTGTGACGTAGCCACCGCCCACATATTCACGGCTGATCAGCTGCACTTCGGCAGCCTTCGTCATGGCGTCGGCGGCTTCGATGGCCGGCACCATGCCGCGGGTTTCGATCATGCCGAGAGCAATTCCCTGCACAGAAGGCTCCGGAGCAGCTGCGATCGACTTGGAGGCGCGACCTGAACCTGATGAGCCGGAAGACGATGAGGCGCTGCGGCGGCTGCCGCTCCGTGCCGACACGGCACGGCTGGAGCCCGACCTTGCGGTGGTGCTGCGACGGGTGGTTGTGGAGCGGCTGCTCGCGACCGGAGTCACATCCACTGTGGTTGAAGAGGCTTCGGTCTCAGCCGTCGAGGAAACCGCTTTTGACGCAGAACTGGTTGCTGCCCCAGCTGAGGCCTTGGCCGTCGTTGATGTGGTCGAAACTGCAGCAGCGGCTGCGGAAGAGCGACGACGGGAAACTGGAGAGGCCATGGTGAAGGTTTCAGGTGGATGGAATGGAGGGAGGGAGGGGTCGCGATCAGTTATCCATCCGGCATCCAGTGATCGATGATTCCACCGATGGTCAGATCCGTGAGCACTGAGCTGTTGGGGCATGCAAAACGGGCAGCGGAGCCACTGGAGGTGAAGACCCAGTTGCCCTCCCTGGCTCCGACAGGGTCAACGGCAACCAGCTGCTTGCCCTTGTTGTTCCTGAGAATGCGCAGGTGCATGTGATCCAACCCGGCCAGGCGGTAAGAGCAGACCAGTGTCCCCATCACCTGCATGATCTCCATCAGGGTTTCTCTCCTGGCTTGAGAGAGGGTGAGGGCTTGGAAGGTGCAGGGGCGGAAGGGGCTGCCGACGGGGGTTTGGGTGGATCCGGATCCCAGTGGTCGATGATTCCCACGATGGTGAGATCACTGGGGTAGGACTTGCTTCCGGCAGCTTCGCGGGCAGCGGAACTGCTGACGCAGATCACCCAGTCGCCTGGCTTTGCTCCGACTGCATCCACGGCCACTTTCTTGGTGCTGCCATCCAGAACCACCTGGAGGTGTTTGTGCTCGAAATCCGGAATCCGGTTGGTTGAAACCAGGGGCTTCAGGACCTTGACAATCAGCATGGTCAGTGAGCCTCCTGCTGGACGGGATCGAGTGTGGAACCTACCGCCACCGCAGGGAGCGGCTGGTCACGGTCGCGGATCGTGAGAAGCGTGTGGAGCAGACCTTCGTTGACGAGCGCTGAATAACGCTCATCGATGGCCTTCTGAATGCGCTGGCAATCGGCGATGGCACGCTCACGCGCACCGGGCACCTTGCCCGAATAATCGAAACGCACCACAACCGGAATCGGCAGATCGCGGGAGACATTGAGTCCCTTGAAGATTTTCACACCGACATCAAGATCAGGAGCTCCTTGTTCAACGGTGTCGAGGTGAGCGAAATAGGTGAGGTTGCGCAGATGCACCTCCTTGAAACCGATACCGACACCGATGAAGCGCTCAGCATGGCCGGCGTCGGGATAAGCGCCGTGATGAAGCGATCGAACGTAGTCCTGCTGGGAGATGTTGCTGACAAGCAATCGAGTAATGAAACGCACCATGCCTTCATCGGGAGCGGATGACACATGGGTCTGAACAGCCGCCTGAACAGCATCCCTGGCCTGCTGCACCGTGAGCGGAGCGGTGCTTTCGTAAAGCGATCTGGCACAGAGCCACTGATCGAGTCGGATCTCACCGTTCTGATCAGGAACATGAACACGTATGGCATCGGTGTCGGTGTCTAGACCGATCAGAAGCAGATCAACAGACGCACCACAGCAGAAGCTGTTTTCAACGGCTTCACGGAAGTCATGCAGACGCTGAAGTCCTGAAGCAGCAGCCAGCGCATCATCACTGCCATGGGCTGCACAACCCTGGTGTGATGGATCGAGCGAGCTGAAGTGATAGGCCACCACTTTCAGATACCTGGTCGGAGCCTGAGCCTCATTGGGCAGCTGCTCCCGGAAACGGCGATGTTCGGTCTTGATCCAGCGATTGACCGTGTTCTCGACATCAAACATCGCTCCTGCATGGGAGCGGCGGCGTACAGCACTGAAAGGAATTCTCAGCGCATAGGCGATCGTGTGCGCAAGACGACCATCTGCGCAGGGTGTGACGTCCAGCAGATGAAAACCACAGTCGAGAAGGAACGCATTGAATTCCTCCGAAGCTCGGCTGCCTGAAGCGGCTTCCAGGGGGTCGTCCTGGAAGAAACGTTCACTGAACAGCTGATGCGACTGAAAAACGCACCACGCAAACAGTGCGCGCATGTCGAGAGGTCTCACCCACGACTTCTCAAGAATGTGATCCGGAAGGTCGAAGCCGAGTTCCGCGCGGGCGAGGCGCTGAGCCTGAGCCAGAAAGTCGGGTTCGTGCTGCAGGGCAGACACCTGCTTCAGCAGAGGCACAATCCGGTCAAAACGGCCCTTCACCTCCAGCTCGTAGGCCTTGAGCCGTTCGTTCTCCGACTGGTCGGTCAGAGGATGGGAGTCCACCGACCAGGGGAGGGAAGTTCTGCTGAGATTGACGACCACGGACGTCCGGGATTCGCCACGCTTCATCCGGCCGGGCTGCTGGGGAGTGGGACGGCGCCGGTCAGCATGGGAACGGATGCGGCCACCGGATACGGAACCTGACTTGAGCAGAGCGGCCTTGCCGGAGACAGTCAGAGCCTGGCGCCGCTCAAGCGCCGACTGTCGCGCTGTGCTGCCGGTGGACGGGCTTGCCTCCCCTATGGATTCAGAGCCGGCGATGTCCCTGGCGAGTGATGCCTGGACCTGACGCCGCGTGGGAGCCGTGGGCGCAAGAGGTCGCCCGCCACGGGAAGGCATGGAGCGAACCATCTGCGAATCAGCCCCTTGCGCCGCCGGAGACGGTGATCAGAGAACCTTTATCGGTGTTGCCGTGGGAGCCGGTCACACGACAGACGGGCCACTCGGCCTGCTCATTGCGCTTGCGCTCGAAGGGAGCCATGGCCCCCATTGGACCGGGTCGGGTGGGGTTGCGGCGGCGTGCTGATGCACCCTCTGTACCGGTGACATGCTCGCCACGATCCCAGTCGTCACCTGTGACCTTGGTGGATGAACCCTCACCCGTCACGCGGGAGGTCGGCTCATCAGCCGGCTCACTGACAACGGCCACGGTGGGCTGGAAGTGTCGGCGCTGAAAATCGCGGTTGTCAAAACGGAACTGTTCAGTGCCGGTGACCTTGCCGCCGGCCATATCGAAAGGGCCGGTGATGCGATTGCCCTGTTCATAGGAGGTTCCGGTGACGGAACCCTGTGCATCACGCTGCTGTTGAGCCGCGCGGGCTGGTGACATCACACTGAAACGGGTCCAGGCGGCACCTTCCGGCGACTGACCGTGCGTGTCGGTACCGGCTGGAGCCTCGGCACCACAAGCTGCGGCAAGTTGATCCGCACCCACATAGGGAGTTCCGGTCACCGCTTCACAGGCACCACGCTTGTCACCTGTCATCACTCCGCCCACTCCGGGCTGAATACCGGTCATGGCGGCGGAAGGTGTCCCGGGACGAACGGGAGTACGTTCTCTGATCGCCTGGACTGCAGTCGTTCCGCAATGCTGACCCGCCTGCTCCAGGCCTGCATAAGGGGTGCCGGTCACGGCCTGACAGCTGCCGGGCTCATCACCGGTCACGTGCTCGGAACGTCCAGTGCGGGTGCCGCTGACGACCTGATTGCGGTTGGTGATGCTGAAACCGACCTTGGCCGCCTCGGGATCAGGTTTCCCTCCGCAGAAGCTGTTGACCTGTTCGGAGCTGATGTACTGGTCACCGGTGACGCGGTGACAGGATCCGAACTCATCTCCTGTGACTTGTGAGGAACGACCGACCAGGGTGCCGGTCACTCCCGTGCCTGAAAGGGTGGCTGACAGACCGACCTTCGCAGCAGGTCGACCATCGGGAAGAGGGTCGGAACCGAGATACTGATCACCGGTGAGACTTCGATTGGCACCTGCTTCGTCGCCGGTGACACTGGCGGAGCGGCCCACGATGACACCACTCACCGGGCGGCCTTCAAGAGTGAGGCTGTGGCCGACCTTGCGCGGTGATGGATTGGATCCGCCGCAATAGGCTGCAGCCTGATTGGCGGAAATGTATTCCGTACCGGTCACGCTCTTGCAGGTACCAGGCTCATCACCGGTGACCTTGCCCGACCGACCGACTTCGTTGCCGGTCACACGATTGCCGTGACTTGTCGCAGTGACGCGCACCTTGGCGGGCGTGGTGGGCTCGGGGGCTTGCTGACAGAAGGTCTGGAAGACTTCGGCGCCGAGGTACTCGGTGCCGGTGATCGAGCGGCAGGTGCTGGCTTCATTGCCCGTGGTCTTGACCGAGCGGTTGGCCTGCGTGCCGGTCACGGTCTGACCGGTGGTTGTGGTGCTTTCGCCAACTTTCCAGTGCGCATCAGCAGCAGCGGCCTGCTTGGCGCCATGGCGATTAGGGCCGCACGGGCGGGTGACACCGGCGTTCTGCTTGCTGATGGCACCGGCTTTGGCCCGCAGCTCGCGCACCTGTTGAGCAATCTCACGGCTGGAGAGATCGGGGTTGACCTGACGCGCAACCGCAGCAGCACTGGTGGGCTGCTTGCCTGCGGTTTTGCCATGTTTCGACATGGCTTCACGACGCGCCAGCACCAGGGCTCGGCTGGGATTGTCGATCGAGCGCCTCTTGGGAGTGGTTTTGCGTCGCTCGAGACCGGATCGGCCTGCACCGGAGCGAGGAGTCAGCTCGACAGTGACGGAGGGACGTTCGACTTTTTCAGGAGCAGCAACCGGTGCAGCGACGGAAGCTTCTCGAGCTACATCAGCACGGTTGCGATCCCGACTGGTAGACGCAGACTTGCCTCGACGGGAAAGTGCTTCACGACGGGAGAGGACCAGTTCGCGGCTGGGATGACGCTGCGCTTTCCCTTGGGGGCTGCGTGAGGGAGCCGCGGTTCGGGTCAGCGAGACCGGGGATTGCGCAACGCCGGCCACAGGAGCTGAGGTCGCTGGCTGAACCGCGTTTGTGGCATCGGTGCGAGTTGGACGGGCATCACTGGCCGACCTGATCCGATTGTTTCCACCGAGGGCAGCGGACGCTTTCTTCCCCGAGGTGGTCAGCGCTCTGCGGCGCTCAAGTGCGAGTTCTCGACTGGAAAGTCTTGCCATGTCCGCCCGGTGAAGTCGTCAAAGAGCAGGGGGCGCTGCCCCCGTTAAAAACTGGAGCCCTGAACAGAAATCAGGGCTCGGAACCAAGGGTTCGAAGGATCAGCGTCCTTCGAAAACCACGAAGCAGGCACCCTGGCTCTGGGTGTAGGCGTCGTAACCGACGATGCGCACGTGGTGGTCGGGGTAGGCGCGATGGCAGGCCTCGAGCTCACTCACGACAACATTGAGATCCTTCTCGCCGAAGAAGGGAAGCTTCCAATAGGACCAGTAGGTGGCCATGGAGTTGCTGGGATGGACATGCTCGATGAGCGGGCTCCAGCCCTGGGCGATGATGTAGGCGATCTGGTCGTAGATCTCGTCCTGGGTCATCGGCGGAAGAAAGCCGAAGGTCTCCAGGGTGGCGACTGTTTTGTAGTCACCCACGGTGCTCTGGAAAGGCATGGGGATCCTGGGTGTAAGTAAAAGGTGTGGCCGGTCGCTGAAACCGGCCGGGGTTGTGATCAGCTCTGAACGTCGAGCTTGTCGACGGTGTCGAACTCGAACTTGATCTCCTTCCAGGTCTCGAGGGCTATGGCCAGCTCAGGGCTGTGCTTGCCTGCTTCCAGGAGGATGTCGCGGCTTTCCTTCTCGATCTCGCGACCGGCATTACGTGCCTTGACGCAGGCTTCGAGAGCCACGCGGTTGGCAGCAGCACCTGCAGCGGAGCCCCAGGGGTGACCGTGGGTACCACCACCGAACTGCAGAACGGAGTCGTCACCGAAGATCGCCACCAGTGCGGGCATGTGCCAGACGTGGATACCACCGGAAGCAACGGCGAACACACCAGGCATGGAACCCCAGTCCTGATCGAAGAAGTTGCCGCGGCTGCGATCTTCAGGAACGAAGGATTCGCGCAGCTGGTCGATGTAGCCGAGGGTGGTCTGACGATCACCTTCAAGCTTGCCGACCACGGTGCCGGTGTGAAGCTGGTCACCACCGGACAGACGCAGACACTTTGCGAGAACGCGGAAGTGGATGCCGTGCTTGGGATGACGATCAATCACCGCGTGCATGGCGCGGTGGATGTGAAGCAGCATGCCGTTCTTGCGGCACCACTTCGACAGACCGGTGTTGGCAGTGAAGCCACCGGTGATGAAGTCGTGCATGATGATCGGCATTCCGAGTTCCTTGGCGAACTCGGCGCGCTCGTACATCTCCTCGGGAGTGTTGGCGGTCACGTTCAGATAGTGACCCTTGCGCTCACCGGTCTCCTGCTCGGACAGCTTGATGGCTTCCGCAACGAATTCGAAGCGGTTCTGCCAGCGCTGGAAGGGCTGGGAGTTGATGTTCTCGTCGTCCTTGGTGAAGTCCAGACCACCGCGCAGGCACTCGTAGACCACACGGCCATAGTTCTTGCCGCTCAGGCCGAGTTTCGGCTTGATCGTGCAGCCCAGCAGAGGACGCCCGTACTTGTTCATCCGGTCGCGCTCGACGCAGATACCGTTCGGGGGGCCGTAGCAGCTCTTGATGAATGCGATCGGGAAGCGGATGTCCTCCAGACGCAGGTGGCGAAGGGCCTTGAAACCGAACACGTTGCCGACCAGAGAGGTCAGAACGTTGGTGATGGAGCCTTCCTCGAACAGGTCGAGGGGATAGGCGATGAAGGCATAGAAGGATTCCTTGTCACCAGGAACATCTTCGATGCGATAGCAGCGGCCCTTGTAGAACTCGAGATCGGTGAGGAGCTCGGACCACACGGTGGACCAGGTGCCGGTGGAGGATTCGGCAGCCACAGCAGCGGCGACTTCTTCCTTGGGCACACCTTCCTGGCCGGTGCACTTGAAGCAGGCCAGCAGGTCGGTGTCTAGGGGAACGTAATCAGGAGTCCAGTAAGTGTCTCTGTACTCCTTTACCCCGGCGTCGTACTTCTTGCTCATGAGATAACTCCGTTAGGTCGTTGAAGGCGGGTGAGTCGTTGAAACCTCAAAATTTCAAAGGTTCAGACGATCTCAGTCCTTCTGACCGAGGAAGTTGCCGTTGCCGAGTGCAGGCTCAACTTCGCGGTGGGGGCGGGCAATGATGTGAGCAGCCACGAGGCCGTCGCCAACGCGCTCACAGGCATCGGCGCCAGCACGCACAGCAGCGTTCACAGCACCGGTTTCGCCGCGCACCAGAACGGTGACGTAACCGCCACCGACGAACTCACGACCGATCAGACGCACTTCGGCGGCCTTGGTCATGGCGTCAGCCGCTTCGATCGCAGGAACGAGGCCGCGTGTCTCGATCATGCCGAGAGCGATGCCCATGGTTTCGTTAGCCATTACCTACCGGGAATAGGGGGGGATGTTCGCCGGTGAGATTGCTCTGCCAGAGGTCGACCCGTCAAGGGCTAATGCGCTTTCTCTGGATCACTGTCCGTAGTGAACCTGATAAGCGCTGCTGATCACCCTGTCAGGGACTGATCCAAAGAACTGTGCGCTCAGCGGTCAGCACGCCCACACATGCGGTGGCCAAACCGGAAAAGACCCATAGCGTTATCCGCGGATACCTGAAAACCGGGCTTTCCGGGTGGGATGTTCAACCTGTTCAGGTCTCCACTGACGACAGAAGTTCAGAAGACTTACACCTGATCACACACAATGGTGCTCCCCATCCGGAGCCGCGCTTTGCGCACCCTGATCATCGCCAGCGGCAATCCTCACAAGGTTGCTGAGATTGAGTCGATGCTCGGGCCGATCGCCGTGGTCGTGCAGCGTCAACCGGCTGATCTGGATGTCGAGGAGACCGGCAGCACCTATCTGGAGAATGCGCGGTTGAAGGCCAGTGCCGCCGCGGCCAGAACCGGTTGCTGGGCTCTGGCGGACGATTCCGGGCTTGAAGTGGACGCTCTCAATGGAGCCCCCGGGTTGTACACGGCACGGCTTGCTTCCAGCAACGAAGCCAAACTCTCGAAGCTCATGGAGGCCATGGCGGGTGTTCCTTATCGAAGCGCCCTCTTCAGAAGCGCCATGGTGCTCTGTTCACCCGATGGTGTCTGTGATGAACAGGCGGAGGGAATCTGCTGGGGTGAGCTTCTGTCTGCACCGGCCTATCCGGGAGGCGGGATTGAATCGCTGTTCTGGGTGCGTGAGGCCGGCTGCAGCTATGGAGAACTGAACAGCTCACAGCTGGCCAAACTTGGAAGCCGAGGCAAGGCCGCCCGCGCTCTGGCTCCAGGCCTGCGCAGAAGACTGGCACTAGACTGAATGCTCAGCTCCGCGCGGCGCGTCGATTCACCAGATCAATCGCACGCATAGCGGCAGCTGCGGCCTCCTCAACATCGCCTTCCCGCCCCGCAAGCGTGAGGCGACCAAAGGCTCCCACGGCCTTGACATCGACCAGCGTGATGTTGGAAGACTTCTCCGCTTCATTGGCGGCAATCAGCACATAACCCGCAGGCTCTGTTTCCAGAATGAACATGCTCATTCCCGCCTCGATCATCGAGCCACGCCGGTTCTGACGGTTGATCAGGACAGCATGATCTGGAGTGATCGCACGAATCACTTCGGTCCAGCTCACCTCAGCGGGGGTTCGCTGGTCAACAGAGCTGCCGATGGCCTCCAGAACCACATCACCGGAATGGAGCACCGTGCTCTGGTCGCGGTGATAAAGCGCCATGGAGCCGAAGGCTCTTTCCACCACCATCTGACCCAGTCGCACATTGCTCGCTTTCAGAGCGATATCTGTGACTCGATGCACGGCCATGCCCGGCGAAACCTCCATCCACAGACAGGCATCCCCTGGAATCGGCAAAAACCCCTGACTCACCGTTCCCATATAAGCGGCCAACTGTGGCTGCAGTGAATCGATGAAGACATGGGTGCGCAGCTCGATTGACTGCACGAGACTGTTTTTCCGACTGAGCCGAGAAGACTCCGAGTCAGTTGTAACGACGCAGCTCGCTCCGCCGACAGAGGGGTTCACCTCCGTGCCAGTGACGAGAGCGCTTCCGCCAACCCGCCGCTCTCTGGCGTCGAAGCCGGCGAGACGATTCATAGCGCGGATCTTACCGGATGCCGATCGTCAAACAGCGCGCAGGTGCTTGCACAGCCCCACACAGCCGATAACTTCGGGCCATTCGCCCTGTGAGCCATGGCTTCCGCCCGTCGAAAATCAGAGGAACCTGGCCAGCTTTCCACTGAACTCAATGCCGAGCAGGCCCTGGGTCTGGTCAGCTACAGCCTGATGCAGCGTCTTGCCGGCGAAGGCCAGGCCGAGATGCCCTGGCTGGACACTGATGACAGCAGTCATGCCGGCATGGTTCGGAAGCTTCGTCAGAGACTGGAGCTCACCGCCCTTGCAGTGGATAGCGGAGCTCCCTTAACAACGACTGAAGTCACCTATCTGCTCGGGGCTCGCCCCGGAACGGAATCTGTTGAAAGGGGAGGCCTGACAGCTCGTCGTGTGAGTCGCAACGTCTGGCGCCTGAGCCGCATGGACGACTCCGATGGACGAGGCAGCGGCAGCTTTGCTGATGATCGCTTCCGCCGCCGTCTCTGATTACGTCTCTGAGTTCGTCTCTGGACAACCCTGATCAGGACTTCGGCTTCTCATCCGTCTTGACATCGGAGCTGTCATCGACAGCATCGACGCAGACTGTTGTGGATGCCAGTTGTGCTCGCGCCGCGAGCAGAGGAGCCGCCTTGCCCTTCAGTTGCTCTGCCGCTTCGGCCAGGGTTAGTTCCTTGTTCTTGCTGACTTCATCAACGGCTTTACGGAAGAGATCCACCTGATCTCGATACTCCTTGACCTCGGCCTTTTCAAGCTGACCCTCAGCTTTGTTGAGAGCAGAGAGAGCACCTTTGAGCTTGTCTCCCGCCTGTTGAGCATCCGCCACGGTGGAGTCAGGAGTGAGACCATTGACCTGCTCCATGGCGGCATCAACATCAGCCTGAGCCGCACAGACGGCTTCGACACCTTTGACGACCTTCACCTCATCGTTGTCAGCTTTCTTCTCGGCCGACTGGCAGGCCACAAGCGCCAGGCTCAGCGCAAGAGCGGCAGGTAGAACACGCAGAGAGGACATTGCCGGGAAAGAACTAGCCGAAATGTACCGAGATGCCCCAGAGCAGGCCGCAATGATCCCGAAGAGTTTCAGACACTTGCACTGTTGAGTCGATCTGGAGTCATGGTGAAGGGAAGGACAGATCAGGAATCCCGATGGGCGCCAATCTGCGGAAGGAATCTGGACCCCGGGAGGTGTTCTGTGGGCTTACATCGATCGTCTGGCTGCATCGACGCATGCCCGATGCCTTTTTTCTGGTGGTGGGGTCGCGCACCTGCGCCCATCTCATCCAGAGCGCAGCGGGCGTGATGATCTTTGCCGAGCCCAGATTCGGCACGGCCATCCTCAATGAACGGGACCTGGCAGGCCTGGCCGATGCCCACGACGAACTGGACCGTGTGGCCCGCGAGTTGCTGGCTCGACGCCCCGAGATCCGCACACTTTTCCTCGTGGGGTCCTGCCCAAGCGAGGTGATCAAGCTCGATCTTGCTCGCGCCTCCGAACGCCTCAACGAGGAATTGCAGGGCAGGGTTCGTGTGGTGAACTACTCCGGTAGTGGAATTGAAACCACATTCACCGAAGGGGAGGACGGAGCCCTGTCGGCCCTGGTGCCCTTCCTGCCCAGCACCGACAAGCGCCAGCTTCTGCTTGCGGGAACCCTGGCTGATGCGGTCGAAGACCGGCTGATTCACCTCTTCGCCCGTCTCGGAATCGAGACGGTGTGCAGCCTTCCACCAAGACAGTCCACGGAACTGCCGGGTGTCGGACCGGGCACCACCGTGCTGCTCACCCAGCCCTTTCTCAGCAACACCGCACGCTTGCTCAAGGAACGGGGCGCCAGGGTGCTGCATTCACCGTTCCCGCTCGGAGCGGAGGGAAGTCGCCGCTGGATGGAGACAGCCTGCAGGGATTTCAACCTGCCTGGAGATCGGGTTGCTGCCGTGCTGAACCCTCTGGAAGAGAGAGCACGCATGGCGCTTGAGCCCCACAGGGCGGAACTGGCAGGGAAACGCATCGTGCTGCTGCCGGAATCGCAGCTGGAAATCCCCCTTGCACGCTTTCTGCAACGCGAATGCGGAATGGAACTAGTGGAGGTTGGTACGCCCTATCTGAACCGCGAACAGATGGCGCTGGAACTGGAACTGCTGCCGGAGGGCACCGAGGTGACGGAGGGTCAGCACGTGGAGCAGCAGCTGGACCGTGTTCGCGACCAGCATCCGGATCTCGTGGTGTGCGGGATGGGACTGGCCAACCCCTTGGAAGCGGAAGGCATCACCACCAAATGGTCGATCGAACTCGTGTTCAGCCCCATCCACGGCATCGATCAAGCCGGAGATCTGGCCGAATTGTTCTCACGACCATTGCGCAGGAGGCAGCTGATTCATCCAGCACTGCATCCACAGACCTCGCATCCTTCCATCCACGCCTGATTCCCATGCAACTGACGCTCTGGACATACGAAGGACCACCCCATGTGGGGGCCATGCGCATCGCCGCCTCGATGCGCGGCGTGCACTATGTGCTGCATGCGCCTCAAGGTGACACCTACGCAGACCTGCTGTTCACGATGATCGAACGGCGGGGGCAGCGCCCACCGGTGACCTACACCACCTTTCAGGCACGCGACCTGGGAGGCGACACCGCGGAACTGGTGAAGCGCACTGTGCGTGAAGCCGCGGAACGCTTTCGTCCGGATGCCCTTTTGGTTGGCGAAAGCTGCACCGCTGAACTGATTCAGGATCAACCGGGTGCCCTGGCTCAGGGCATGGGACTGAGCATGCCTGTGGTGACCCTGGAACTGCCCGCATACAGCAAAAAGGAGAACTGGGGAGCAGCGGAAACCCTCTACCAGCTCGTGCGCAATCTGCTGAAGCCCCAGGTGCCTGAGCAGCCGCAGCATGACCCCAAAGCCTGGATGGCCGTCGGCCGTCGACCTCGGGTCAATCTGATCGGTCCGTCCCTGCTGGGATTTCGATGCCGTGATGACGTGCTCGAAATTCAGAGACTGCTGACCGTGCACGGAATCGATGTCGGGGTGGTCGCCCCGCTGGGAGCGGAGGTCAGTGATATCCAGCGAATCCCGCAGGCAGATCTGAATGTTTGCCTCTATCCGGAGATCGCTGAATCGAGCTGCAGCTGGCTGGAACGGAATTTCGGCATGCCCTTCACACGCACAGTGCCGATCGGCGTCGGGGCCACCCACCACTTCCTGGTGGAACTGCACACGCTGCTGGGCATGGACCCGCCAACGAACGAGGAGGGGTATCGCTGCTCAAGGCTGCCCTGGTATTCGGAATCGGTGGATTCCACCTACCTCACGGGCAAGCGGGTGTTCATTTTTGGCGACGGCAGTCACGCCCTGGCGGCAGCCCGGATCTGCAGTGAGGAGCTTGGATTCAAAGTGGTTGGCCTTGGCACCTACAGCCGCGAGATGGCGCGATCGGTCCGAACGGCTGCCAAGGAGCTTGGCCTTGAAGCACTGATCAGCGATGACTATCTGGAGGTGGAGGCGGCCATGGCCGAAGCAGCCCCCGAGCTGGTGCTTGGAACCCAGATGGAACGACACAGCGCAAAGCGCCTGGGAATCCCCTGCGCCGTGATCAGCACACCGATGCATGTGCAGGACGTTCCGGCTCGCAACAGCCCTCAGATGGGATGGGAAGGCGCCAATGTGATTTTCGATGCCTGGGTGCATCCGCTGATGATGGGGCTGGAGGAACATCTGATCGGCATGTTCCGCCATGACTTTGAGTTTGTGGATGGGCACCAGAGCCACCTGGGTCACCCCGGCGGCAAGGACCAGGCAGCTGAAGAACCCAGCCCGACCGCTGAGGTGAGTGCTGAGGAAAGGGGCCCGGTGTGGACCGCCGATGGTGAAGCTGAGTTGAAGAAAATTCCTTTCTTTGTGCGCGGCAAGGTACGCCGAAACACGGAAACTTACGCACGTCAGGAGGGGCGCCTGGAGATCAGCAGCGAAACGCTCTATGACGCAAAAGCCCACTACAAGGCATGAGCAAATTCACTCATTTCTTTTAATCAATACAAAGAAAATACAAGGGTCAAGCATTTCTGAAACGAAGGATCTTTTATTTCTTGGTGAATATCAGCTGGGGTGCATGTGTTGCTGTTGAATGAGATTGATCCCTTTTGCAAAGGTCCTGCATGACCACGACCCTGACGCGCCCAGCTGACGGAGAAGGCAGTGTGCAGGTCCTTCAGGACCCGTCGCTGAACATCCAGGAGGAGACCCTGGTGATCGCCGTCTACGGCAAAGGCGGGATCGGCAAATCCACCACATCCTCGAATCTGTCAGCCGCTTTCTCGAAGCTGGGTAAACGGGTTCTGCAGATCGGCTGCGACCCGAAACACGACAGCACCTTCACCCTCACCCACAAGATGGTGCCCACGGTGATCGACATCCTTGAGGAGGTGGACTTTCACAGCGAGGAGCTGCGACCGGAGGATTTTGTGTTCACAGGCTTCAACGGCGTGCAGTGCGTTGAAAGCGGAGGCCCCCCAGCCGGCACCGGCTGCGGGGGTTACGTGACAGGCCAGACCGTGAAGCTGCTCAAGGAGCATCACCTGCTGGAGGACACCGATGTGGTGATATTCGATGTGCTCGGGGATGTGGTCTGCGGAGGATTCGCTGCGCCCCTGCAGCATGCGAACTACTGCCTGATCGTGACAGCCAACGATTTTGATTCGATCTTTGCGATGAACAGGATCGTCCAGGCGATCCAGGCGAAGGCAAAGAACTACAAAGTGCGGCTCGGAGGCGTTGTCGCCAACCGATCCGCAGACACCGATCAGATCGACAAGTTCAATGAGCGCACGGGTCTGCGAACCATGGCTCACTTCAGGGATGTTGATGCCATTCGCCGCTCCCGCCTGAAGAAGTGCACCATTTTTGAAATGGACGACGACGATGAGGCGGTGAAGGCTGTCCGTCAGGAGTATCTGAATCTTGCGCAGAACATGCTCGACAAGGTCGAACCTCTTGAGGCCGTCTCGTTGAAGGATCGGGAAATCTTCGACCTGCTTGGATTTGATTGAGGCCTAGGTTCTGGCGCTCAGCCCCACCAACTGCATCGACAGCTCCCAGACCCTGCTGGCGGTCTGGGGATCGGTCACCTTGTCGGACAGATCCTGGCTGAACTGCTGTCCGTTTCTCTTCTGACGATTGCCCCAGCTCCAGTGCACCCCGGATTCTGCGAAATCCGGATCGGCAACGACCTTGGCAACACGCTCACCCGCCAGCGACTGGGAGACATAGCCGCCGGTGATGTTCTTCTGAAACCAAGGGAAGATTTTTCTGAAAAGCCTGGGGGTGTTGCGAAAGAGCGGCGTGTCGGCAACACACCCTGGATAGAGCGACGTGAAACTGATGCCGGTCTCGGTGCTGTAGCGCCTGTGCAGTTCCTGCGTGGTGATCATGTTGCAGAGCTTGCTGTCCTTGTAAGCCTTTCCAGGCTTGAAGGGTTGGCCACTGGCCATCGAAACGGGCTCCATGAAACCGGCCTCAAAACCGGAGAGATCACCCAGATCGGCTGGAGCTGGAATCGGTATCTTGCCTCCGAGCTCCTTGGAATTCGCTGTAACCGTGCCAAGGATCACCACACGGCGCGAAGGGTGGGTTGAAGCCTTCAGACGACGCATCAGCAACTGAACCAGCAGAAAATGGCCGAAGTGATTGGTGGCCATCGAGATTTCATAACCCTGAGGTGAGCGCTCCGGTCGTTTCAGCTTGGGCTTGTAAACAGCGGCATTGCAGACCAGGCAGTCGATCCGGTCCGGCATTCCCTCCACAGCCTGTCGGACACTGTCCAGGTCACCGAGATCCATCAGCACATGCTTCAACCGCTCTGCGGGCAGACCCAGCTCATCGGCGGCGGCCGCGGCACGCTGCGGAGAACGGTTGGCAGTGATCACAGTCCAGCCCTGTTGAACGAGAGCGCGTGCGGCATTCAGGCCGACCCCGGATGTGGTTCCGGTGATCAGGACAGTGCCTGGAACGGGCATCAGGAAAACGGTGCAGATCGCTCAGTCTGCCTTTCAGGCCAACACAACACCGCCCGCGGTCATGAATCTCTGCGGGCAGCTGTCAGCACAGACACAAGCTGATTCAGCGCCAGATCACCCTCAAACGGTTCGGCGCAATCCACTGCTCCTGTTCATCCATCAGGCGTTCATCCCCTCCGAGGGTGAACAGGCTGTCAAAACGATTCTGCAATCCCCTCAACTTGGTGGCTTCCACATCAACAACAGCCGCCAGCTCTCCATGTCGGTCGAGCCGCTCCTGATAAGCCATCGACAAACGCACGACACTTACCACCCCGAGAAAGATCAGACCAGACTTCACGGCAAGCGCCAGGGCGCTGCACAGCAGTTCCCGTCTGTCGTTCTGTTGCTGAAGCAGAGCCGCCAGCGAAGCGGCATCTGGTGCTGATGGAACGGGTTTCTGCATGTTCGCTTGTAACGCGGCACACCGCTCGTGCCAAGAGGCCAGGTGAAGTTCAGGCGCGATAGAGGCTCACACAGAGGCGGATCGCCAGCACGCCGGCATGGGCAGCCACCACGAGAGCGATGAAGATTTCGGTCTGGGTAAGGGTGCTGACCATGACGGAAGCTTGAAACCATTGCATTCTTTCCTGCGCAGGCCTCAGGGCGCCATCATTCGCAAAGGCCTGTCACACCCGCATGGAAGCCTTGAGTCCTGATTCCCTGGTGACCATCGATGCAGAAGCGATCAGGACACTGAACCTGCAGGCTCTCTCAGCCTGGATCGAACGGCCTCTTCATGTTCTGCTCGATGCCGGCGCTGTGCTGGAACTGCGCTACGAGTGGCCACGCGAGGTCGATGACCCAAGGGAACTGAGCGAATGCCCGGAGCCTCGTCTGTGGGCTCTGCGAGCAGACGCCCACTACCCCTGGCTTCCTCTGTTGCTGGATCGGTCCGGTGGGAGTCTGGCCCAGCATGTGGCCATGCTGGTTCCCCACGATTTCAGCCCCAGCGAAGGCATCCGCTTCGATCCTCAGGCCCTTGAGTTGTGGATCACCCATCGACTCATGCTGCTCAACCGGCTGGGCAGTTCGTCGGACGTTTCCGGAGGTCAGCGCGGCAACCTCAGTCTGATGGCGGCCAGCCTTGGTTTCGAGCTGGATGGGGGGTTCTGGGAGCTGCTCGATCAGACGCCATGAAATGCATCATGCGCCGCTGGGCCGGAGTATCTCTTCTGGCGATGACCCTCTGTTCCGGAGGCTGCGGATCCGAGGTGGAGTCAGGCCCACGGGGGCATCTCCCCGAAGCAGTACGGGTTCAATCGGCCCCGGAGCCCTTGCCACCAGGCCAGTCTGGGCCCAGCAGAACCTTGCTCACCAGCCTGCAGGGGAAGGCGGTTCAACTCAGGGCACGCCGCACAGACGTTCAACGAACGGACGGACAGCGTCAGTGGCTTCTCGAACTTCACGAGGGCGGAACGGTGCTGGCAAGGTGGAGTGCTGTGAGCGGAACCCCCAGCAGCCAGAACCGTGATCGTCGCTGGTCTCCCGGCAACGGAGCGCCCCTTCCGCAGGGCGACTACAGGCTGGGCCCTCCGGAACCCTGGGGCAACGACATCTGGATAACGCTCTCTCCTCTTTTTGACACGAGCCGCAGCGGACTGGGGATTCACCACTGCAATCCCGGCAGCGGCTGCCTCTGTCTGCCGGATCGTTCCTCGCTGCTGGCTCTCTCGGCCTGGATGCAGGAGGTCGAGCTCAAGACACTGAGCGTTTTGAACTGATCCCAGACGGTCAACCCAGCTGCATGGCCAGCTGAACAGCCCTTCTGCCGCTGTCGAAGGCCAGCAACAGCGACAGCAGCCTCAGCAGCCAGGCGAGTGTTCCTGTGTTGACGCGATCCAGCCGGGCCGCAGTCCACCGGGCTGACAACGCGGCAACGGCACCGAGAACGAAACCCAGCGTCCACTGACCGCGCCCTTCATGCAGAAACTGCAGTGAAGCGGCGCTGGCTGAGCAGGCCACCGCAAGGGTGCTGAGACGAATCGCCTGTCGAATCGGCAGCGAAAGGCCGTTCACCATCAAAGGAACCATCAGCAGACCACCGCCTAGTCCAAGCATCCCCCCTGCCAAGCCGGCGACGCCTCCCACCGCAGCAAGACCTTTCAGCGGCGGAGGCCCATCCGATTCAGGCCCATGGTCATCGCGATCACCACGAATCGTGAGCGCCAACAGCAGGTAAAGCAACGCCTGAAGCGTCAGCAGCTGCCAGCCTGCGGCGAGTCGACCCAGACGACTGAACACCAGTGCGGTGGCAAAGGCCGTCAGGCCGATCGACAGGCCTGGCCTGAGCTGAAGTGCCCGCGCGCGCCAATGGGTGTAACTGCCGCCGATCGCCGTGGGCACGATGGCAAAAGTGCTTGTCGCTAAAGCTTGGTGAGGACTGAGGCCCATCCAGAGCAGCAGAGGCGCGAAGATCAGACCACCTCCGATTCCCAGCAGACCGGCCAGAGCTCCTGCCAGGAGCCCCAAAGGCACGGCCAGCAGCACACCTGACAAAGTCATCGTTGCCATGACGCTGCATGCATCCTGCCGGTCCAGGCCTTCACGCCAGGGTCGTCTCCTGAACAACCTCACTCTCAGCGGCGCCGAACAGATGGCCTTGGACGCCCTGCTGCTGGAGCAGTGCTGGACCGAGGGACGGAAACAACCCGTCTTGCGCTTCTACCTCTGGGAAAGGCCTTCCCTATCCCTGGGCAAACATCAGCGGGAGATTCCAGACACCTGGCTGAGCCTTGCCAGAACAGGACAGCTGGATCTGCTGAGCCGCCCCAGTGGTGGCGGGGCCGTACTCCACGCCGGTGGGCTGACCTACGCACTCGTGTGGCCAGAGGCACCTCGGCAGAAACGGGAGGCCTACCTGCAGGTGAACCGCTGGCTGATGGCTGGCTTCGCCGAACTTGGCGTCAGTCTCAATCCGGGCAACTCCGCTGCGGAGCCAGGCGCAATCAACTGCTTCGCCCGTTCCACAGCGGCCGACCTGGTGGATCCACAAGGAACCAAGCGCATCGGCAGTGCTCAGTTCTGGCAGCGTGGTCATCTGCTTCAGCACGGTGAAATCCCCCTGAACCCACCGGCGGATCTCTGGGCTGCGGTGTTCGGGAACGAGCCACCGCAATGGACGCCGGAAACGCCTGATGTTTCGGCAGTGGAAAGGGCGCTCATCCGCAGTTTCGGCGAAGGGCTATCCAATCACGACTGGACTGATCAGCCCCTGAGCAGCGAAGAACGCACCTTGATGCAGCAAAGGGCTGAGGGTTATCGACTCGGCGCTTCAGCGCTTTGATCATCAAGCAACCCAGAAGCACGCATGCTCTTCACCACCTGGGCCAGGGGCATTCCGAACGGATAGGTGTTGGCGCGGCGAGCCGCCGTGAGCATGGCCTCCGGCAGTTTCACGGACAAGCCCCTGAGAACGGCCTCACCCAGGTCACAGCGATCGAGGGTTCCGTCAGGCAGACCGGCGGGGCCTAGCACCAGCAGACGCCCCTGCCCAGAATCTTCCAGAGCGAGAACCGCTTCCCAGAGAGGTGCGGACTGCTGAATCGAAGGAAGGCGCTCCAGCGGCTGAAGATGATCTCCAATGGTCTGGCGATCCCATTGCTGAACAGGAAGGTCCTTGAGCGGCTGATCCGTGATGAAGCCAATCCATCGACCGCCTCGACAGACAAGCACCCAGTCCGGAAGACAGGGCTCGCCACTGTCTGCCGTTCCCAGACGCAGCTTGCTGAGACTGCGCAGAGTCTGATCCGCCTCCACCACGCGGAATCGACGGGCCGTCGCCGGTCCGACCGTTTCTCTCTTGAGCACCTGTTGCAGAGCCAGGGTCTGGGTCTGACTGCGGGACGCGCTCATGCCGAACCAACCGAGAAGCACCAGCCAAAGACCGGTGAATCCTCCTCCCCTGAGCAGCAACCAGAAACCGATCATCACGGCGAGGAGTGACAGGAACCGACCACTGGCGGTCGCCACCTGAATGCCCCGACGTTGACTGCCAGTCCATTGCCAGACAATGGATTTGAGAATCAAGCCGCCATCCAGCGGCAAACCCGGCAACAGATTGAACAGCGCCAGAACAAGATTGAGGCCTCCCAGCTGAGCCACCAGATTTCCCAGGAGGGGGCTGACATGTTCAGCGGAATGAACACTGAACAGCAGCAAAGCTCCAAGAATCAGACTCACAGCAGGCCCCGCCGCAGCCACCCTCAGCGAGCCCATCGCCGTGGAGCATTCACGTTCCACCCGAGCGACTCCGCCCATCAGGAACAAGGTGATGCTGCTCACCTTCACTCCCTCGCGCAGAGCCACGAGGGAATGGCCGAGCTCATGCAGCAGCACGGACACGAACAGCAGCAGAGCGGTGAGAAGCCCCATTGACCAGCTGACCCAGACCGCACCGGCCGCCGCAGGCAGTTTGGCGACCTGCTGCTGAAAGGCCATGGTGAACAGCACCAGAATGATGAACCAACTGGGATGAACCTTCAGAGGGATCCCGCCGATACGCATCAGTTGCCAGCCGTCACCCAAATGTTTTTCCGGCGGGCTGGCCGGCAGTGTTGAAGCAATCCTAGAAAGGACACCTCATTCAGATCCACCATGGTCGATCGGGGCCTGTCCCTCAAGATCTGCGGCCTGACCGATTGCGACCAGGCCTGTGAGATCGCTGCCATGGGAGTGGATGCGATCGGCGTCATCGGAGTGCCGGCCACTCCACGATTCGTCGAGTCCGGTCAACGCAGGGCAATCTTCGCGAGGCTGGATCACGAGCATCCTCTGACCAAACGCGTCTGGGTTGTTGCAGACCCAGATGATGGACTTCTGGCAGCGGCACTGTCGGGGGAGGGACAGCCCTCGGTTGTGCAGCTGCACGGGGAGGAATCGCCTCGGCGATGCGCAGAGCTACGTCGGTTGTATCCCGGCATCAAATGGTGGAAAGCCCTGCGATTGCGTGGGGAGGAGGATCTCAACGGCATCGACGCCTATGCCGCCAGCGTGGATGCCCTGCTTCTGGATGCCTGGAGCCCGAAACAGTTGGGAGGAACGGGGCATCGCCTCGATCTTGCCTGGCTTGAGCGGCTGGAGACACGGATCTGCAGCGATCTTCCCTGGTGGCTTGCTGGAGGAATCAGTGCTGAGTGGGTCCCAGCACTGCTGGATCAGGTGAGCCCCTTTGGTCTGGATGCCTCAAGCCGGCTGGAGCACAGTCCGGGGGTGAAGGATCTCAGCCGTGTCGAAGAACTCGTCGAAGCGGTCAGGGCCAGTTCGGGTAACCGGAGATAGGTTGTGTCACCCCTTATCAGCAGCCATGTTCCGGGCCCTGTCAATTTGCCTCACCCTCGTGGCGGCAGCTCCGTTCGGGGCTTCAGCACAGGGCATGCTGCCGGGATGTCGACTGGAGAATGGCAGTCTTCAATGCGTGCCAGGTCTGACGGCCAGCCCTGAGCAACAGATTCAGGTGCTTGACGGACAGATCGACCGGGGGCTTCAACAGGAAGGTCATCTCGAGCAGACCATCGAAGGGCTGAAACGTTTCGCACTGGTTGGAGAGGCCAGGGAAGGCGCGTTACTGAAGACGAAACTGAATCCCCGGAGTGCTGATGTTGAAGAGCTCGACGTCCACTGGTATCGCCGCAGTGAACAGGGGAACTGGACCCTGGTGGAATCAGGATCCGGGCGTAATTACCGAATTGGCCCTAAGGATCAACGGAACGAGCTCATGGCGGTGCTCGTGGTGCGCAACCGCGATGGCAACATCAGAAGGATCAGCAGCAACGTGATCGGTCCGATCAGCGATTGAATGCCAGGGGTGCTGTTTGGGGCACCCCAATCCTCGACCAAGAGGCGACCGGATCAGATCAGTTACTCAGCAGCGCTTCCTGCTGGCGCACGAGCTCGAAGAATTCCTGCTTGAGGCTGGGATCATGACGGAAGTCACCCCGGACAACGGAGTTGACCATGCTGGTTTGGGGCTCTTTCACACCACGCCATTTCATGCAGTAGTGCTGTGCCTTGATGATGATCCCGAGGCCCTTGGGCTCACAGAGTTTCTCGATTTCGTCGGCAAGGATCATCACTGCCTCCTCCTGGATGTGAGGTCTTGAAAACACCCAGTCCGCGACGCGGGTGAACTTGGAGAGACCAATCACCCTGGCACCTGGCTTGATCCCGACCCAGCAGTTGCCCATGATGGGCACGAAATGATGGGAACAGGCGGATCGCACCGTAAGTGGGCCAACGGTGTAGATCTCGTCGAGCTGCTTCACATTGGGAAAGCTTGCGACCTTGGGCTGTTGGTGATAACGACCCTTGAAGACCTCCTGGATATACATCTTGGCGACACGTTCCGCCGTCTCTTCGGTGTTGTGGTCGTTCTCGATATCAATCACAAGGCTGTGCAGAAGATCGCGGAAACGATCCGCCACTTCCATCTGGAGGTCTTCCAGTTCACCGGGGAGAATATGGTCGGCGATGTTGTCGTTCGCAAGGAATGAAGCACCTTGCGAACGCAGACGCTCGCGAATCACATCGGAAATCTTGGCGTCAGTAATAGCGAACTGACCGCGGTTATGACTGAGCGCTGCATGCGAGCTCAGCTCACTCAGCGCTGCAGAACTGGTTCCGTTAGTGGAAGTAGGAAGTGTAGAAGTCATCTCTTTCAGAATTCAGAAAGCGCCTGTAGCTGGCATGAGGGTTAAATCCTCAACAACCTGAGTTGCAGGTTGCTGGGCCAAGTGAAGAAGGGCAGCAGCGGCCTGATTGACGGGCAGCATGGCACGTCGGTCGAAGTCACTGTCGACGGTCGGGGAGTCCCAGAGGGAGGTATCGACCGCACCGAGCGTGAGCGTGCAGGCACGAATGCCATGAGCACGTTCTTCCTCACCCAGGCAACGAGTGAAACTCGCCAGAGCAGCTTTGACGGTGCAATACGCTCCCCAGCCGGGAAAAGCGTTTCTGGCCGCATGGCTGCTCACGTTGATCACCAATCCTCCCGCTGGCCTCATGGCAGGGACGACGGCGGAACAAACCTGGAAGACACTGGTGAGATTGAGTTGAATCAACCAGTCCCAGCGCTCCAGAGGCATTCCAAGCAAATCCCCGGTCCATGCAGCACCCGCGTTATTGATAAGAACCGAGGGGCGAAGCCCCTGGTTCAGCAAATCATTGATACCGGGAGCAATGGCAGCCGAGTCGGTGAGATCGATCGCTTGATAAGCAACTCGAACACCACCAGCACTCAGTTCCGACTGGAGAGACTGCAGAGCAGCCTCGCTACGGGACACGAGAAGCAGATCCCAGCCAGCCTCGGCAAAAGCCTTGGCAGCAGCATGACCAATTCCACGTGATGCACCGGTGATCAGAACGGAAGGCAAGAAATCCGTGCAATCAGAAGCACCCTAGGCAGCAAATCCGTCTTCCGGCGAGGTGGCGTCGAGGAAACGCCCCATAGCCCTGAATTTCAAGTAGCGCTGATCTTTCAGATCCCCGACAGACAGAGCCAGCAGGTCGTCGAGATGGCGATTCAAGGCGGCCTTGAGCGTCTCACCGGCTTCGAGGGGAGCCCAGTTGTTGCCACCGGCCGGTTCAGGCAGGACTTCATCCACCACGCCGAGACTGAGCAGATCTTTGCCGGTGATTCGCAATGCGGCAGCAGCTTCGGAGGCCTTCGCCGCATCACGCCAGAGAATCGAGGCACAGGCTTCAGGGCTGGCCACGGTGTAGACGCTGTGCTCAAACATGAGCAATCGATCGGCGACTCCGATACCGAGTGCGCCCCCGGAGCCACCCTCACCGATCACCGTTGCGACGATGGGAACCCGCAGGCTGAACATCTCACGCAGGTTCACGGCAATCGCCTCACCCTGACCTTGCTCCTCCGCCAGAAGACCGGCATAGGCACCGGGAGTGTCGATGAAGGCCAGAATCGGGAGACGGAAACGATCGGCATGCTCCATCAGGCGCAGAGCCTTGCGGTAGCCACCTGGGGTCGCCATGCCGAAATTCCGTGCCACGTTCTCCTTGGTATCGCGCCCCTTCTGATGGCCGACCAGAAGGACCGAGCGATCTCCAAGTCGTCCAAGCCCACCAATCAGAGCCTGGTCATCACTGCCACGACGATCACCATGCAACTCAACCCAGTCATCGCAGAACATCTGGATGAAATCCAGGGTGCTGGGCCGATGGGGGTGACGAGCGACCTGAATTTTCTGAGCAGGGGTTAAGGAGCGAAAGATCTCATCACGTCGTCGCGCCGCCAGGGTTTCAAGCTGAAGAAGCTGCTGACTGACATCCACCTCCGAGTCTCTGGCGAGCTGGCGGATCTGCTCGATCTGCTGTTCGAGCTCCACCAGCGGTTTCTCGAAATCAAGCAGAGGGCGGGGTGCCATGGAGGAAGGGGAAAAAGACTTCAGACAACGACAGCCTGAGGCTGTCCTTGAAGATTGAGCGTGGAGAATCCATGGCGAACCGATGCGGCGCCGATGAAATCCATCTTCTCCAGGGTGATGTTGTTACGCCCCCAGCTGAAATTGGTGTGACACCCTTCGAATTCAAGCAACATCGCTTCAGCGAAACAGGCAAACATCTGTCGCTGCGGTTTTTCCATCTCAGCGATCTCCATCATCGTCCAGCCGATGTCACTGCCGAACTCAACGATTCCTCCCTTCAGAACATGAACACCTTCACTGGCGACTTTGGCATCGAGATTCTTTGGATAGCCGCCATCGATCATCAGACAGGGTTTCCGCAGCGAAGCTGAATCGATTTCGAGCGTGCGCGGCATGCTCGCAACCCAGACCACGACATCAGCCTCAGCGAGCGCTTCATCGAGTGTGAGCACTCTTCCGCCTCCCAGTTCGGCCTGCAGATCCTTGAGTGGCTGCTGCTGACGTGCAACCAGCAGCAGCTCAGCAACACCTGTTCGACTGGAAAGCCAGCGGCACACAGCGCTGCCGATGTCGCCGGTGGCACCCACCACGGCGACCTTGGCCTTGGTGAGATCAATACCCAGAAGTGGAGCGTTGTTTTCAACCTGGCGACTGATGACCCAGGCCGTATGGGTGTTGCCCGTGGTGAACCGCTCCCACTCCAGGGTTGTGCTGCGCACATGCTGATGCTGGAGCAGGTTGAAATTCTCGAAAATGATCGAGGTGAAACCACCGAGGGCTGTGATGTTGATGCCTTTCTTCTGGGCGAGCTCCATGGCATTGAGCACTTTGCGCCTCGCCGTCTTGAAGCGGCTCAGCATTTCAGGCACAAAGCAGGAATCGATGTAGGCACCGGAGATGGTCTTGCCGGTGGCGCTGGTGACCTCGACGTTTTCCACGAGCTGTGGGGGCGCACTGCACCAGACATCAAGATCTCCCCCGGCGATGTGATCGAAACCGAGATCTGAAGCTTTGCGCCTCGCTGCATCAAAGCTGGTGGAATGCCCGATCAGACCAAACATGTACTGCCGACGGTCGTACGTGTACGCATAGAACTGGGACTCACCCTGGCAAGGGTTGTCGATCATGCTCCCATGAAGGCAGTCTTAAAGGAAAACGTGCCTGTGATTGAACCGGACCTGAATCTTACAAACAGGATTTAAAAGGCTCTTGTCTGCCAGGGCTCAGAGAGCAGCTGCGGCCATACGAGCAATTTCACGCATGTTGAAGCCGATCTCGCTGAGGGCTTCCTGGTAGCCGATCAGAAAATCCTCGATCAAATCTTCCTTCTCCATATGAAGAGTGGCTGCATCAGAGGCAACCTGGTCGAGCATGGAACGAATGAGTGGAAGATTCTGCTTATTAGCAGCAAAAAGCTCTTCCTTACTTGCCTCAAAATTATTCTTCAACCAGATCTCTCCGTAGTTGAGATGAAGATATTCATCCTTGACAACACCCTCAGTAATCTTGCGAGCGAAGGGATCAGCAACTGGAATATAAATGTGATAGGCGGAAATAGCAAAAGCTTCAATCAGGAGTGCCTGAATCAGTAAACAGGTGACGACCTTGTCTTCCTTGAGAGCTTTCTGAAAGTTCTGATGAAGGGGCCCAAAGAACTCTTTTGCAAACGGCATGTCTGCTGTCACACCAAGATTACGGCCGCAAGAGGTGAAGCCTTTCATGTGCTTCATTTCCATCTTCGCCAGCTTGGCGAGCTCGTCTTTGTTTTCTGGGATCAATGTTCCCAGGGCCATGTAGTTGTCGTAGGCCTCCTGCTCCCCTTCAATCACGATCGCATTGATGCGGCTGTAGGCGTCCTTGTAGGCCTCAGTCGTGAAATCAGGCAATTGCTCTGCCGATGCATCCCGCTCGTCAAGGACGGCGACCTCGGTGCTGACGGGAGTCGACATAAATCTTTCCGTAACGTTCAACGCGGTTGAGTGTAACCAGTGTTGCCGAAATTGGATGTTCGGTTGATGGAGTTCAGATACGCCGCTGATCTCCACAAGGCGGCCAACTGGACGCCATCAGGCTTGTAAAGAGTCGATCCCAATGGGCCACAAGCGCAGTCTCCAACTGGCTTCCAAGCCTCGGGTCCGCGCCTCGGCTATCCCCGACAACACCGGAGCGGCTGAGGTCGGCGGTGAACCAGGCGAGAGGAGCAGGACCTTCAAGACTCCAGCCTTCAGGGGGAGTGGCGGCCGCCCCATCGCTGACATGATCTCCATCCAGAGGCCTCTGTTCGCCAACCAGCGATGGCTCAAGCGCCAGCATCAGACTCGTTTCGGCAAGTCCTGCATGCAATCCATGCGCAAGCTCATCAGCAGGAACGAGGGACTCGAGTCCTGCGACACCACTCCAGAGAAAACAGGGAAGAACGGCCATGGACGGCGTTTCCGCTGCAAGTGCGCGGGCAGCGGTCTGCAGCAGACCGATCTGTCCTCCGTGGGCGTTGAACAACACGAGACGCTGCACACCCTGATCCGCGAGCTGCTTGCCCACTTCCTTCACAAGGCGAATCAGGAGTTCAGCGCTGAGGCTCAGGGTTCCTGGAAAGCCGCGGTGTTCTGGTGAAAGACCGATCTTCTGTATCGGCAGCGCCCAGATCGGCAGAGATTCCGGCAGTCCCTCCAGAACGTGATCAAGAATCCTCTCGGCAAAAAGAGCATCGGTGAGCAGGGGAAGCTGCGGGCCGTGCTGCTCGAAAGCTCCGAAGGGCCAGACAAGGGTTGAACCGTTCCGTCCCAGAGCCTGAGCAGCTTCGGGCCAGCGCATGCATTCCAGACGCCTGAGGTTTTGTCCACCGTCGCCGCTCATCCTGAATCAACCTCCTGCTGTCAGACTGTCTTGCCAAGGACGATGGGTCCCATGGCCGGAACAGAACGTCAGAATTCAAGACTTGATGGTGGCAAAGCTGCTGCAACTTCTGCGCAGCCACCACGGAAACCGCTTCAGGTGATGCACATCAGCAAGCGGGAGGAGCAGGATCGGCTGCGCAAGGAAGCCGAGGACGCGCGAGCGGCAGCCAATGCAGCGGTAGAACACGCTGCTCAGCTCGAGCAGGCCGCACTGGCGGCGGAGGGTGGGCCGTCATTCGCTCCGAATCCCCCTTCAGCTCCGAGAGCGCCACTCCAGTCGTCCACCCCATCGAGGGATACGGATGACGATGATCTGGCCGGGATGACAATGGCCGACCTGCTCGGGCCATCTGATTCTGGTCGCAGGCTGAACACTGCGCCCAGCGACGCGTCAGCTGTAGCGAGCCGCAGCGTTGACGATTTTGATTTCGATGAGGATGCCTTCCTTGCAGCTCTCGATGCCAACGAGCCGGTTGGCACGACGGGGGAGGTGGTCACCGGCACCGTGATCGGCATGGAAAGCGATGGTGTCTACGTGGACATCGGCGGCAAGGCTCCGGGCTTCATGCCCAAAAGCGAATGCGGGCTGGGGGTGATCACCAACCTGAAGGAACGCTTCCCCAAGGGTCTCGAGGTTGAGGTGCTCGTCACCCGTGAGCAGAATGCCGACGGCATGGTCACCATCAGCTGCCGTGCCCTGGCCCTTCGCAAAAGCTGGGACAAGGTCAAGCAGCTCGCCAAGGAGGGCAAGGTGGTTCAGGTCAAGATCACTGGTTTCAATCGAGGTGGTGTCACCTGCGACCTGGAGGGTCTGAGGGGTTTCATCCCCCGATCTCAGCTGCAGGAGGGCGAAAACCACGAAGCACTGGTTGGCAAAACACTTGGCGTCGCCTTTCTGGAGGTCAACTCCGAGACCCGCAAACTGGTCCTCTCCGAGAAGCGTGCAGCAACGGCAGCCCGTTTCTCCGAGCTTGAGGTGGGGCAGCTGGTGGAGGGTCAGGTGGCGTCCATCAAGCCCTATGGACTGTTCATCGATCTGGGAGGCGTCAGCGGACTGCTGCATCAATCGGTGATCACCGGCGGCAGTCTTCGCTCAATGCGGGAAGTCTTCGGACAGGGCGAAACCGTGAAAGCCCTGATCACCGAACTTGACCCGGGTCGGGGCCGGATCGGACTCAACACCGCCTTGCTGGAAGGGCAGCCTGGAGAACTTCTCGTGGACAAGGACACCGTCATGGCTGAGGCTGCCGATCGAGCCAACAGAGCCCGTAACGTCCTCAGGCAGCAGGAACAGTCAGCTGGATGATCACAGCTTCCATGTCTGCCGGTGACGCCGGCCCCCAGTTGCGGACCCAGCGTCAGGCCGACTGGGAGCTCGATTTCTATTCAAGGCCCATCCTGGAAAAGGATGGCAAGAAGCGCTGGGAGCTTCTGATCATCAGTACCCCGGAGATCAACGCCGACGGATGCTTCCGTTTCGCGAAGATCTGCCCTGCGAGCGAAGTCAATTCCACCTGGCTGGCCGCGGCCCTGCGCGAAGCACTGGCAGAGGCTGAAGACCAGGGTTGGAAGCCACCGCAGAGACTGCGCGCCTGGCGCAGTGCCATGAAAACCATGGTGCAGCGTGCGGCCGCAGAGCTGCTGCTGGAAGTGGTATCGAGCAGGCGCACCTACGCACTGCTCGACTGGCTTGATGAACGTGAGCGGACGGTGTACCCCGAAGAAGAGGGTTTCATGGCTGGTCCCCTTGCCTTGCCTCCCTCTCCTGTTGAAACGCCGCCTCTACCATTGCCGGAAGCTGTCCGAGGCGACGCCTGGACCTGGGCAGGACTTCCGGTCGGCAGCCTGAAGGAGGCGAGTGAGTGGCCCCTCGGATTCAACGGCCTGATCCCTGTGCCACCCTCTCTTGAGGCGAAGCTGGAAGTTCCAGGACTGCGTCTGTTCAGTCGCACCAGAGCCCTGGCCCTGGCCGGTTGGCTGGGAGGACTGGAACCCGTTCGGCTGCGCGTGAGTTCCAGTCAGTTGATCCTCGATGCTGGTCAGGACGACTGCTGGCTCGTGAGTGACCTGAGCCAGCAGGAAGCCGAACAGATTTCAGCCGCACTGGAAGCGTCGCGCATGAATCTGCATGGTCTTCAGTTCATTGCTGTGCAGAGCGCTCCCGACAGTGAGAGGTTCGAAGGTTTCTGGATGCTGAGAGATCAGCCGCAACCGTGAGTTCCGCCGAGGCAGCCGACCAAGGGGTTGGGGCAAAGGATCCTCTGTCAGAGCCCGACAGCCGCTTCAACACGCTGCCGGGATGGACCTGGGTGGGATGTTACGGAGGGTATTACCTCTCAGCCGATCAGCTGCACGATGCAGGCTTTGAACATGGATTCTTCACGCGCCGCTGGCAAGGTCGTGGTCCCGACGAGCTGGCTGGGTACCTGTCATGCGGTGTCTCAGTGCATCGCCCGCAGCAGGTCCACGGGAGCGTCGTGCTTGAGGCCTCCTCCGCCTGTGCAGCGCCGTGGCCGGATGGCGACGGCCTGGTGAGCGACAGGGGTGGCCAGAGCCTCTGGGTTTGCGGAGCAGACTGCACTCCCGTACTGCTGGCAGATCCCAAAAGCGGCCACGTCGCCGCTTGCCATGCGGGCTGGCGCGGCGTTGCCAGCCGCATCCTGCCCGCGGCCATCGCCAGGCTTGAGCAACGAGGGGCCATCAGGGACCAGTTGATCGTTGCCCTTGGACCAGCTGTGAGTGGAGAGCGCTATCAGGTGGAGGAATCAGTGGCCCTTCAGGTGGGCGAAGCACTGGGAACCGATCCCAGCTCACTGAAGGAGCTGCAGAGACAAGCCGTGATCCGGCCAGATGCCGAGAAGGGGCGTTGCCGACTGGATATCCGACAAGCCGCCGTGCAGCAACTGAAAGCGGAAGGGATTGACGGCACCAGGATCAGCGCATGTCCTCTCTGCACCATGGCTGAACCCAGCCTGTTTCACTCCTGGCGACGTGATCAGGTGAAGGCGGTTCAGTGGAGCGGAATCGTGGGGCAGGCTGAGATCTGAATGGGTTCCGCCTCAGCTCGAGCTCTGCGCGAGCAGACGCAGTGCCACTGCTTCAGCCGCGCGGATGCCGTCGATGGCGGCAGAAAGGATGCCTCCGGCATAACCGGCACCCTCTCCGGCGGGAGTAAGCCCCAGCACATTGTTTGATTCCAGGCTGTCATCCCTGGTGATCCGCAACGGCGAGGAGGTGCGTGTTTCCACCCCAGTCAGCACCGCATCGGGATGGTCATAACCGGAGATCTTCTTGCTGAAGGCGGGAAGAGCTTCCCTCAGGGCTTCCACCATCGGAGCCGGCAGAAGGTCGGCAAGGTCTGAAGGTCGAACACCAGGTTGGTAGGAGGGACTGACCGTTCCAAGGCAGGTGGAGGGCCTCCCGGCCATGAAGTCCTCTTGTCGCTGCACCGGTGCGCTGTAGTCCTCACCGCCGAGGCGGAAAGCGAGAGATTCGAGCTCACGCTGAAACGCCAGGCCAGCGAGTGGATCCCCAGGCCAGCGCTCATGAGCCTCCAGGTCTGCATCCGAAACAGGCACCACCAGCCCGCTGTTGGCATTGCGTTCGTTGCGGGAATGCTGGCTCATGCCATTGGTGACAACACGCCCCGGCTCAGAGGTCGCACCCACCACAAATCCGCCAGGACACATGCAGAAGCTGTAGACGCAGCGGCCGTTGGCTGCGTGGTGCACCAGCTTGTATTCGGCGGCCCCGAGCAAAGGGTGGCCAGCGGCCTCTCCCCAGCGGGCGTTGTCGATCAGCGACTGCGGGTGCTCAATCCGTAGACCGATCGCGAAGGGTTTCCGCTCCATGGCGACACCGGCACGATCCAGCATCGCGAAAGTGTCCCTCGCCGAATGGCCAGGGGCCAGAACCACCTGACTGCAGTCAAGACGACTCCCATCAGACAGTTGCAGACCGGTGACCCGCATCGGCTTGCCGTGACTGACTTCCGCGGGCTCGAGCAGAAGCTGTTCAACCCGGGCATCGAAGCGGACTTCACCGCCGAGATTCTCAATCTGAGCGCGCAAACCTCTGACCACTGTCGCCAGCTTGAAGGTGCCGATATGGGGACGATGACGGGTGAGGATGTCGCGATTGGCGCCACATTTCACCAGCTCCTCCAGCACTTTCCGGCCGTAGTGAACGGGATCGCTGACCTGGCTGTAGAGCTTCCCATCGGAGAAGGTGCCGGCCCCCCCTTCGCCGAACTGCACATTGGATTCAGACTTGAACGCCGATTGACGACGCCAGAAACCAAATGTGTCGCGGCTTCGCTGCTTCACAGCCTGTCCCCGCTCCAGCAACAGTGGGCGAAATCCCATCTGTGCAAGCAGAAGTGCTGCGAAGTAGCCACAGGGTCCTGCACCGACAACCACGGGCCGCCCCCCCGAGGCATCCGATGGAGTGGAGGGAGAGCGGCCTACGTAGTGATAAGACTCATCCGGACTGCGACGAATGCGCCGGTCGGCCGAGCGTCGACGCAGCAGCGCTTTTTCCCCTCGCACCTGCACATCAACGCTGTAGATGATCCGGATTCGGTCCCGACGGCGAGCGTCAATGCTCTGCTTCACCAACTGCTGGGAGATGAGCTGCTCCCGGGGGACTCGCAGACAACGAAGAACAGCCTGTTCGAGATCACTCTCGGTATGGTCGAGTTCCAGTCGAAGCTCGCTTAGCCGCAGCACGAGCTCACTCCGTTCCTGGCCCTTCCTACAACCTTACCGGCCCGACATTGCTCAACTTCCATCGCCACAAGCGCGTTCCAAGAGGCCGAATTCCGGGTCCGCGTCGATGACCCGGACCATGACAGTTGGCCCGTGGAGAAACCGTTCAATGTGATTCCCCGGATTCATCGGCCTCTGGCTCCGGCTCTGGGCTGCCCGAGGGAATCGCCAGTGAAAGCAGACCGGCGATCAGCAGCAGACTGCCGATGCAGATGGCGAGAGAGCGATTGTCCGACGCCGCCTCTCCCCAGATGGCCGTGCTCAGAAACGCAGAACCAAGCAGCACGCAGGGCACCATGACAATCCCCGAGGCGATGCGGTTGCGTGCCATCTCAGGCTGCTGGACAAGTGACCTGAGCAAGCCCTTCGCTCACCAGAGCAGAGCCGAGGTCGAGGTCATCTCCGATCGGGGTGACCCTCGCCAGCAGAACACCATCGGCACTGCCCTCAGGCCGCAGGTTCACCCGTCGGCGGCGGGGAACCGCATGGCGTATCCAGTCCTGCGCTCGCTGTTCATCCTCAGGTTCAACCTGCACACAGGCCAGCTGCACGCTGTAATTGCGATTGCGATCCCCAACCTGCAGAAGAGTTGCCGAGCGCACCTGCAGAACCTCTGCGGCGAAAGCCTGGTGCGGCAGAACCAGCAGCAGCGTCAGGCTGAGGATCAAAGAGATGAAGATGCTGTCTCTCACTGGCCTGCAGGGTTGGGGGAAGCATTGCCAGAGTCCTGAAAAGCAAGCTCTGGATGGGCCGGAAGGCCAACCATCTGAGCGTTGCTGCAACCGGGAGGAACCATCGGGTAGCAGTTCTCTCCACGGCGGACATGCACATCCACCAAGGTTGGATGCGGAGAAGCGAACGCCTCGGTCAGTCGGGTATGCAGATCGTTGCGCTCGAGGATCTTGACACCCTCAACCCCAAAAGCTTTGGCCAGGGCTTCGAAATCCGGCATGCCACCGAGCATGTCCGAGGCGGAATAACGCTCCTCGTAGAAACTCTCCTGCCACTGACGGACCATGCCCTGCCAGTGATTGTTCACAATCACCACCTTCACCGGGAGCTTGTATTGCGCGAGGGTGCCCAGCTCCTGGATATTCATCAGCACACTGGCATCACCGGCGATGCAGACGACCTGACGATCAGGGCAGGCGACCTGGGCACCCAGTGCGGCAGGCATTCCGAAACCCATGGTTCCCAGTCCGGCGCTGCTGATCCAGCCGCGTGGACCATTGCGCAGATACTGGGCAGCCCACATCTGATGCTGACCCACATCGGTGGTGACGATGGCCCCAGGAGCCAGATCGCGGACAGCCATCAGAACTTCCTGGGGATAGATGGGTCCTTCCTGAGGCGGAATGGCAAGGGGATAACGCTGTTTCCATTCCCGGATCGTCTCGAGCCAGGCGCTTGTCTGTGGTTCGGAAGAACGGCGCAGACTCAGATCGACCATTGCGGCAAGACTGGTCCCCACATCTCCGAGAACAGCAACATCCGGACGTCGGTTCTTTCCGATCTCAGCCGGATCGATCTCGAAATGGATCACCCGTGCACGCGGGGCAAAGGTGTCGAGCTTTCCGGTCACCCGATCGTCAAAGCGAGCCCCGACTGCGATCAGAAGGTCGCAGTCGGTCACGGCAAAGTTGGCGTAGGCCGTGCCGTGCATCCCCAGCATGCCCAGCGCCAACGGGTGGTTCTCATCAAAAGCGCCTTTGCCCATCAGCGTTGTGGTGACGGGAATCCTGTACCGCTCTGCAAGCACGGCGATGCTGTCATGAGCGGACGATGCGATCGCACCGCCCCCCACATACAGAAGCGGGCGCTCAGCTTCGTCGATCAGATCGAGTGCTGCCTGGATCGCCTGGAGATCAGGCAATGGTGTGGAACCGAACCCTGCAGGAATCACCGATCCAGGTTCAACCGGGATGTAATCAAACTCCTCCTGGCCAACATCCTTGGGGATATCGATCAAAACGGGACCAGGCCGACCCGAAGCGGCGATATGAAAGGCCTGAGCGACCACAGAAGCCAGATCTGCGGGGTTTCGCACAACCCATGAATGTTTCACGATCGGCAGGGTGATGCCGAAGATGTCCGTTTCCTGGAAGGCATCGGTTCCGATCGCCGTCCTCGGCACCTGACCGGTGATCACCACCATTGGCACCGAATCCATCTGGGCGGTGGCGATTCCCGTCACCAGATTGGTGGCACCGGGACCGGACGTGCCGAAGCACACACCCACTTTGCCGGTCGCACGGGCGTAGGCATCGGCCGCATGGGTTCCGCCCTGTTCATGACGCACCAGGAAGTGACGCAACCAGCCCTCGCTTTCCGCCACATGCAGGGCGTCGTAGATCGGAAGAATGGCCCCACCCGGATAACCGAAAATCGTGTCGACTCCATGAAGCCGCAACGCGTCCATCAGGGCCTGGGCTCCGCTCATCCGACGGCTTCCATCACTGCTTGACGCTGCGTCGGCCGTGGGAGCGGAGATCAGCGTCACTGTGTTTTCACGGGGGACTGACCCTCAAGATTAAGGGCCGACCTGTCGGGTTGCTGCCGCCTCCTTAAAGCAGTCCGAGAGCATGCAGAGGACCCTGGCCGCTGATGATCTCCAGGAGGAAGGCTGAGAAGCCGAGCATGGCCAGCCGACCGTTCCAGACCTCGGAACTGTTGCTCCAGCCCCACTCCCATTTTTCCTGGGGATAGAGCTTCACCGTGTTGGGGAGCTCCGCTGCGGCGTCGAGGCTCACCTCAGGTCCTTCAAGGCTGGTGACCACAAGATCAGCCAGTCCCTCGATGAAGGGTGGATAGGTGTCGAGAGCCCGCACACGTCTGAAATTCACAACACCTGCTTCGGTGGCTAGCTCCCTGTACTCGATGTCGATCTCCTCGAGCGTTTCGATGTGCTCGCTGACGAAGCTGATCGGCACCACAACCAGATCGTTGATCTTGGCCTCGCCGAGTTCCTCCAGAGCTTCCTCGGTGTAGGGCTTGAGCCACTCCACGGGACCCACACGGCTCTGGTAGGCGAGGGTGTGGGGATTGCCATGCCCCATGAGCTCCTCAAGCTTCTTCATGATCAGGCCCGTGCAGGCCTCGATCTCCTGTTGGTAAGGGTCGCCCGCTTCCTCCACGTAGCTCTTCGGAACACCGTGGGCACTGAAGAACACGTGGGCCTGATGGGGGTCGTCGCTGTTGCGGACCTCTTCAGCGATCAGCTCGGCCATCGCCGTGACGTAGCCGGGGTGATCAAACCAGCTCCGGATGCAGCGGATCGGCAGCTTCTCGAAGACGCCGTCTCCCTGGCGAAGCCTCTGCAGCTCCCGGAAACTTGAGCCACTGGTGCTGATGGAGAAGTGTGGATAAAGGGGCAGCACCACCACCTCATCCATCCCGTCAGCCTTGATGTCTGCGACTGCGGACTCGGTGAAGGGATGCCAGTAGCGCATCGCCACGTAGCTGGTTGCGTCGATGCCTCGCTGACGCAGAAGGCTCTGCAGCTCCCTTGCCTGCTGTTCAGTGATTCGCCGCAGGGGAGAGCCGCCTCCGATGGAGCGATAGGCACTCTGTGACTTGCCGCTGCGCAGTGTGCTGATCAGCCATGCGAGTGGCTTCTGAAGCGCGGGGATCGGCAGCCGGATGATCTCCGGATCAGCGAAGAGATTAAAAAGAAAGGGACCTACGTCCTGAATCCGCTCAGGGCCACCCAGATTGAGCAGTACGACACCGACCCGAGCCATGTCTGGAAACGATTGCAGGGGTTGAGAGTAACCCGCATTAACGGCATCTTGGCGCTGTCCTGAGCGAAAGGATGAATCGCAGCGAAGAGTTGGACCAGATCAGGCGAAATGCGAATGCTTCTCTGGCGTCGATCGGCATCGGCCTGCGTATCGAATGTCGCGGTTGCCGGTTAAATCTGCGCGGAACATTGCCTGGTCGCAAAAAGCCTGATCTGCGATCGGTGCAAAGGCTCAGCCTGGGCCTTCAAAACGACAGGGATGGATTGCGTGAAGCCGAGCAGATCGCGCGGTTGATCGATACCCAGCTCAGACGCGATCAGTTCCGATGGGAGCAGTGGATCAAGACTCCAGCGGAGACAACGAGCACAGCCCCCACAGCAGGTCGAGATCGCGCCCTGCTCGACCAGCAACTGAAAAGCTTCGAGCAAGCCTTTTTTGCCGATCCAAGGCGCCGCCGCTCCACTTCCGGCAGTCGAACCACGTGGGCTGGGGCCTACAACCCCTATCTGCGTCGACTGCGCACACTCTCCGGGGAACAAACGGGCCCAATCACCACCGAGCTGCTGCTTCAAACCCTGCACAGCTATCCGGATGGAAGCCGCAGTCGGCAGCAATGCGGCACAGCCCTCGGCAGCCTGGCCAGACATCTGGAACTGGAACTACCTGAAAACTGGCGAGCGGAGGCAGCTGGTTATGGCCTGCATCGAGCCAGGTTCCGTCAGCTGCCGAGTGATCAGCAGATTCTGGAGAGCATCCTGCGCATTCCCAACCCGCGCTGGCGACTTGCCTATGGCCTGATGGCGACCTATGGCCTTCGCAACCATGAAGTGTTCTTCAGCGACCTGTCCTCTCTGAGTTCCCAGGGAGATCGTGTGATCCGCGTTCTGCCCACCACAAAAACAGGGGAGCACCAGGTGTGGCCGTTCAACCCTGAGTGGGTTGAACGCTTCGATCTTCTGCAACATGGACTTGAGCGGCATGCACTGCCGTTGATCAACACCGATCTGAGAACAACGACCCTGCAGCAGGTGGGACGACGGGTCACCGAGCAGTTTCGCCGCTACGAGCTTCCTCTCACCCCTTATGACCTTCGCCATGCCTGGGCGGTGAGAACCATCCACATCGGCCTTCCTGACACGGTTTCAGCAAGGATGATGGGCCATTCCGTGGCCATTCACACCCGGACCTATCACCACTGGATCACCCGCCGCGATCAGCAACAGGCTGTCGATGCGGCCCTGGCGCGTCAGCAGGCCTCATGAGCGGAACCGGGCTGGGGCAGGCGGCGCTGGTGCTTAACAGGCGATCCCAGTGAAATGTCCAGCTGAAAAGGCAGACCAAGGGCGTAACGCCCGGATGCATTCGTTGCTGCCTGCCAAGCTGCTTTTGCTCATTCGGTCCCGCAGGATTGCGCTCGAGCGTCAGGATGCATTTCTTGAACCAAGCCCGCATCTCTCCCTCCACTGATCCTGATGACGTCGTTTCTGCGGCCCCTCGCCTACCGCCATCGCTGGATCTATGACACGGTCACGGCAATTTCATCCCTGAGTGTCGGAGGTGTGGAGCGTCTGCGAGGCCTGGGACTGGAGGCGCTTCAATCCAGGCTGGAACCCGGCGGGCCGGTGCTGGATCTCTGCTGTGGGAGCGGCGAAGCCGCAGCCCCCTGGCTGGCGGCTGGATTCAGTGTCACAGGGCTTGATCTGTCTCCACTGGCACTCTCACTGGCCGCTCGACGGCATCCAGACCTCAAGCGGGTTGAGGGACTGGCGGAGAACCCGCCGCTGAAGGATGAAAGCTTTCTTGCCGTTCAGCTGAGCGTGGCGCTGCATGAATTTCCGCGCCAAGAGCGTGCACAGGTGCTGCGCCAAAGCCTGCGTCTGCTGAAGCCGGGAGGCTGGCTGGTGCTTGTGGACCTGCACCCAGCAGGCCCATGGCTGCGTCTGCCCCAGCAGTTGTTCTGCGCTTTATTTGAAACCGATACGGCCACGGCCATGCTGGAGGACGACCTCCCCTCTCAACTGCATCAGCTCGGTTTCACAGCCGTGAGGCAGGAGTTGTTGGCAGGTCGGGCCCTGCAGCGGATCACCGCCGCTAAGCCCAGCAGCGACACAGCTTCTTCATGAGCAACAGCAATCTCGATCAGACGGCGGCGGAACTGGGCATGGGAGGCAATCTTGCTCCGGAGCAGGACGATGCCGGCTACCGAAAGCGGATGGAACGACGCCAGGAGGTTCAGCGTCAGCGCGTCGAGGAGCGCAACAAGGAGAAAGGACTGATCCTGGTGTTCACCGGGCACGGCAAGGGCAAGACCACGGCGGGCCTGGGACTAGTGCTGCGCACCCTCGGCCATGGTGAACGCGTGGCCGTTGTGCAGTTCATCAAAGGCGGTTGGGAACCGGGTGAAGCCAGGGCGCTCAAAGCCTTCGGCGAGCAGATCTCCTGGCATGCACTGGGGGAGGGATTCACCTGGGAGACCCAGGACCGGCAGCGTGATCAGCAACTGGTGACGGAAGCCTGGCGAACCGCCCTCGGCCATCTGCGAGACCACCGGATCAAGCTGGTTCTGCTTGATGAGCTCAACGTGGCCATCAAACTGGGCTACATCGACCCCGAGACAGTCATCGCTGGGCTAAGGGAGAGGCCTGAGCTCTGTCATGTGGCCGTCACCGGCCGCGGGGCACCGAAACCATTGATCGAAGCTGCCGATCTGGTGACGGAAATGACCTTGAGCAAACACCCATTCAGGGAACAGGGTGTCAAGGCTCAGGCAGGCATTGAATACTGACTATCAATCTTGGGTCAGATCACGTCTGATCAGGCCGGAGGCAGCGGTCAGAACCGTTAAACCGCTGACCAGCAGAGCACGATGAACAACAGGATCGCGCCAGCAGGACGGATCCTGACTGGCACGGTCCAGGGCGGAAAGGGTGAGGCGTGCCATCACCGAACTGCGTCCACCGATCTCTTCGGACATGGGGGCTTTGACGTTGAACAATCCAAGCGGTTCCACCGCGGCCGCGCCAGTGGCAAGAGAGTCCAATCCTGCTTGCTACTGTCAGCTGGATCAGGTGGATGAATGGCCTACGCGCGTGCACTCCTGAAACTCAGCGGAGAGGCGCTGATGGGAGACCAGGGCTATGGAATTGATCCCGCCATTGTTCAGTCCATTGCTGAAGACGTTGCCAAGGTGATCGCTGGCGGCACCCAGCTGGCGATTGTCGTGGGCGGCGGGAACATCTTCCGGGGCCTGAAAGGCTCAGCAGCAGGAATGGATCGCGCCACCGCCGATTACGTGGGCATGCTGGCCACCGTGATGAACGCGATCACACTCCAGGACGGACTTGAACGCGCGGGTGTCCCGACCCGTGTGCAGACCGCCATTGCCATGCAGGAAGTCGCGGAGCCCTACATCCGTCGCAAGGCGATCCGCCATCTTGAAAAAGGCCGTGTGGTGGTCTTTGGCGCCGGTTGCGGCAATCCCTTCTTCACCACCGACACCACCGCAGCCCTGAGGGCAGCCGAGATCAACGCGGATGTGGTCTTCAAGGCCACCAAGGTGGATGGTGTCTACGACAAGGATCCCGCCAAACATGCCGATGCCGTAAAACACGAACACCTCACGTATCAGCAGGTTCTCAGCGGTGAACTTGCCGTGATGGACAGCACTGCCATTGCCCTATGCAAAGACAACAACATCCCAATTGTTGTTTTCAATCTGTTTGAACCTGGCAACATCGGCAAAGCCGTCGCTGGAGAGCCGATTGGCTCCCGGATCAACAACTGACAACCGTTATGTCGAAGCAAGACCTCGAAGCGAGCATGCAGAAGTCGGTGGAATCCACCCAGCGCATGTTCAACACCATCCGAACGGGACGGGCCAACGCGTCGTTGCTCGATCGCATCTCCGTTGAGTACTACGGCGCCGACACTCCGCTGAAATCTCTGGCGACCCTCACCACACCCGACTCACAGACCATCCAGATCCAGCCCTTCGACATCAGCGCTCTTGCGGGAATCGAAAAGGCGATCGCCATGAGTGAACTGGGCTTCACCCCCAACAACGACGGCAAGATCATCCGCATCAATGTGCCGCCACTCACGGAGGAGCGTCGCAAGGAATTCTGCAAGCTCGCCTCCAAATACGCCGAAGAAGGCAAGGTCGCGCTGCGGAACATCCGCCGTGATGCCATCGACAAGATCAAGAAACAGGAGAAGGAGGGCGAGTTCTCCGAAGATCAGAGTCGTGACGAACAGGAGAGCATCCAGAAAACACTCGAGAAATTCATCACGCTGCTCGAGAAGCATCTGGCCGACAAGGAGGCCGACATCCTCAAGGTGTGATCGATACTGACGTTGCCGTGATCGGTGCCGGAGCTGCCGGCACTTCAGCAGCTTTTCACCTTGCTAGCGCCGGGCATTCAGTCACCGTTCTCGAGGCAGAGACCGGGGCAAGGATCAAGCCCTGCGGGGGAGGCATGGCGTCCTCCGTGCAGAACTGGTTCCCTTTCGACCTGAGTCCAGCGGTTGATGATGTGATCCGTCGGGTTGACTTCAGCTGGTGTCTCGAGGATCCGGTTGTCGCGGATCTACCTGGGGAGGCACCATTCTGGATTGTCAGGCGTGAGCAGCTGGATTCATTGCTGCTTGAGCAGGCGATGCATGCCGGCGCCGACGTTCTGCGGCCTAGTCGCGTCACAGACATGCAACGCAGCGGTGAGGGATGGATTCTGAAGGAAGATCGTGGCGAAACCATCCAGGCCAGAGCCGTTGTGATCGCCGATGGTTCAGGGTCTCCCTGGCCGCAGCAGGTCGGCATCGGTCCGCGCTCCCTGCACATGGCGAGCACCCTGTCGGTTCGCCTTGAGGGACTGGGAGCACTCACGCCTGGAACGGCGCGGTTTGAGTTCGGCCTGGTGCACCATGGTTTTGCCTGGGCTTTCCCTATGGCAGATGGCATCAATGTGGGTGTGGGCACCTTCATCGGCAGAGACGTCACTGATGCAGAGACGATCCTCAGTGCACTGCTGCCGGACCTCGGCTTTGCAGCGGATGCAGGTCTCAGGCAGCAGGCCAGCCTGAGGGTCTGGAACGGTCACAGCCCACTGCATTCCGACGGGGTGGTGGCGGTCGGTGATGCCGCCTCCCTCTGCGATCCCTTTCTTGCGGAGGGCTTGCGGCCGGCTCTGATGAGCGGCTGCGAAGCAGCCAAACACCTCGACCGCTGGCTCAGTGGCGAGGAGCGCTCCCTTCAGGGCTACTCAAGGGAGATGCGACAGCGCTGGGGAGACTCGATGGCCTGGGGGCGCCGGATTGCACAGGTGTTCTACCGATTCCCGGGCGTGGGCTATCAGCTGGGTATCAAGCGGCCCACCGCGCCCAGACGAATCGCCCAGATCCTTTCCGGAGAGATGGGCTACGGCGATATCGCCCAGCGCGTGATTCGCCGGTTGCTGCTGCAGCGCAGCTAGAGATCGAGGGCCAGCTGCTGCATGGATGGATCAATCACGCGGCCACGCGATCGTCGCCGGGATGATGCGGGCAGGCCGGCACGCCTTGACCCGTGTCTCCTCTGAATGGCATCGGCATGGCGATCAAATCCCGCTAAACGTCTGATCGCAAAGATCATCTCCTTGGCCTGTCTGGCCGAATCAGCACAATCAACGATCGGGTTCACACCATTGAAGGCCCAGGGTTCATGCAGATGCACCGCAGGCACATCCGCCAGTTCCGGGCACCAGCGACGGATGAAGACTCCGTCCGGATCGTGGTCGCGTCCCTGCTTGATCGGGTTGTAGATCCGGATGGTGTTGATGGAGGTGCTGCCCGACTGCATCTGGCACTGACTCCAGTGAATCCCAGGTTCGTAATCCACAAATTGCCGCGCCAGATGCAGACCGCTGTCTCTCCAGGGCAGCCAGAGGTTGTAGCTCGCGAACGACATCAACATCGCCCGCATCCTGAAGTTGATCCATCCATGCGCCCTGAGGGCTCGCATGCAGGCATCGACGAATGGAACACCTGTCTTCCCCTCAGCCCAGGCGATCAGACGATCGGCATCGGCATCTCGCAGGTCACGCATGAAAGGGTGAAAGTCCTGCCACTCAATCGATGGCTGATCCTCGAGTTTCTGGATGAAATGGCAGTGCCAGTGAAGCCTCGAGCCAAAGCTGAGGACACCGCGTCCCTGCATAACCCTGCTGCGCTGCAGAACCTCGCGCATGGACAGGCAGCCCCAGGTGAGATAAGCGGACAGCCTGGAACAACCCGTGAACGCCTTGTTGGGACTGGAGATGGATCGGCAGTAATGCTCCACTCGATGCTGCAGGAAGTGCTCGAGCTCATCGAGACCGGCTTGGCGGCCTCCCTGCTGACGATGGGGACAGGGGTCCGGATCGAGTCCCAGTTCAGCGGACGTCGGTGGTTCACCAGCCGAGAGCCCATGGAGCGGCACAAGACGGCTCGGAGCGGGAGTGATCGATTCCGCCATCCGCGCCTCCCATCGCTGAGCCCAACCCTTGCGACTCCGCAGCGGTCGGATCACACCGAATTGCGGAATCTCTCTCCAGGGAATGCTCTGCTGTCTTGCCCACGCAGCCACCCGCCTGTCTCTGGCATAGGTCCAGTCATTTCCGGTTTCTTCATGACTCCAGAGGCCGGTCACACCAAGCTGTCGCCTGGCACGCTCAAGCACCGCCACCGCATCCCCGCAACGGATGACCAGAGGCTGTCCCAAAACAGACATCGCCTGCCGGAGATCGAGAAGTGCCTCCCGACAGAATTCCCACTGACGACCTGAAGCGTCCTGCTGAAGCCAGAATTCAGGTTCAACGATGTAGAGAGGGAGCACGTCACCGAGAGACAGTGCCTCGACCAGTGGCCTGTGGTCCTCCAGCCTCAGATCCCGCTTGAACCAGACCAGCTGCATCGCCATCGAACGCGGAACGGCCCCACAGGACACTGACGAAACTAATCAGATCCGGATCATGGTTGGGTTTTGATCTTCAGATCACGCAAACGCGCATCAACCGAGGCCAGCAGCTCGATGGCGAACATGGGTGACTCCTGAACGGCAAACAGGAATTTCTCGCGGTTCATCTCGATCAGGCGGCAATCGCTCTGGGCCTGTGCCGTACCCAGCCTTCGATGGCCTTCCATCACCAGCGCACCGGCACCGAAAACGTGACCGGCCTCGATCAGTTCATAGCCCTCCTGACCGTTCTCATTGGTCCAGGACAGTCGGACCGTGCCCTCGAGCACGCCGAACATCGACGCACCCGGGTCATCAGCCTTGAAGATGACGTCACCGGCATTGACGCCGTGCACCTCACTCTTGCGAGCGAGGGCACGCATGGTGTCAAGAGCATTCACAGGCGACTGGGGGCAGAACGGAGCAGAGGATCAGGCCGTCGTAAGGGACAGAGCTGATCCGAAACCACGCCGCACCTCCTCCTGGGTGAGCCGGCCGTCATGATCAAGATCAAGGGCATCGAAAACGGCATCGCTGCCAAGCCACTCATCCCTGGTGATGCAACCGTCGCCGTTCATGTCGTTGAGCATGAAGATCTCCTGCACGGCATGACCGAAGGCCTGTCCTCCCTCGATTTCCGCCAGTCGATGAGCCAGCATGCTTTCGAGGGTTTCGATCGCCTTGCTGAATCCCTTGATGCCTTCACCGAGCTTGTCGGTGGCCATGCGGTCAGAAGCCATCATGGAATCGAATGTGGTCCGGTCGACCTGAATCTTGGCCTCGCTGTTCGTGGGGTTGGCACCATCGAGCTTGCGATCGAGCCTGGCGTCGCTGGCACGCAGCTGATCGAGGAGTTTGGGTGAGATGGTGAGCAGATCACAACCGGCAAGCTCGGTGATCTCGTCGATGTTTCGGAAACTGGCACCCATCACCTCGGTTTTGTAGCCATAGGCCTTGAAATAATTGAAAATCCTGGTGACCGACAGGACTCCGGGATCTTCAGGACCGGGGTAGGAATCGCGGCCGGTGTCAGCCTTGTACCAGTCGAGAATTCGACCGACAAACGGAGAGACCAGTGTGACGCCGGCCTCCGCACAGGCAGCCGCCTGACCAAAGCCGAACAGAAGGGTGAGGTTGCAGTGAATTCCTTCCTTCTCCAGAACTTCCGCCGCCTTGATGCCCTCCCATGTGGAAGCGATCTTGATCAGGACACGATCATTGCTGATGCCGGCGTCGTTGTAGAGACGGATCAGTTTGCGCCCTTTTTCAATGGTGGCATCGGTGTCATAACTCAGACGTGCATCCACCTCCGTCGAGACGCGGCGGGGAACGATCTTGAGAATCTCCTTGCCGAAGATCACGCTGATCTCATCAAGAGCTTCCCGCACCACTGTCTCAACGGGCGCGCTGTCGCCGATCAGACGACGGGAAGAACGGAGTGCCTCGTCGATCAGACTCTGATAAGCGGGAATCTGAGCTGCAGCGAGGATCAGGGACGGATTGGTGGTGGCATCCCGTGGCGTGAATTTGCGGATCGCTTCAAGATCGCCGGTATCCGCCACGACGACGGTCATCGCAGAGAGCTGCTCGAGGAGGGAGGCCATGTCTCTAAAGGCTTGTTGTTCGTAACGTAGCGGCGTTTCCTGAGCTGACATCCCGCGTAAAGTCCTGCGGATTCTCCTCTTCGTCAGGGTTCAACCAGGCTGAGCCGTAGCGGGTGTGCGAGCCGTGCTCGGAGGAATCTTTTCAATCACCAGCAGACCGTCGATGATTGATTTGGCAACAGGCAGAGCCACAGTTGAGCCGTAGGCATTGTCTCCCTTGGGCTCATCCACCACCACCAGCACGACATAGCGCGGGTCGTCAACGGGAAGCGTTGCCACAAAGCTGCAGATCAGAGCACCGGGAACGTAAACACCGTTGAGGGCCTTCTGAGCAGTGCCCGTCTTGCCGCCGATGCGATATCCCGGCGTTTTCACTCCCTTGCCGCTGCCTTTTTCAACCACGGATTCCATCCAGGCCATCACGGTTCGGGTGACCTCGGGCTTCAGCAGAGGCTTGCCCTGACGTGATCCGGGGGGCGCCAGTGCATCACCAGCTCTGAGCCCCCTGGTGATGTGGGGACTGACCAGACGGCCACCATTGGCAAGCAGGGCGTGCAGCTGCACAAGCTTCAGGGGAGTCAGGGAAAACCCCTGTCCGAAGGAGGCTGTAGCAGGCTCAATCGGCTGGGTCGTGAACTGCTCCTTGGTCTTGAGCTGACCGGCAACGGCTCCTGGCAGGTCGGTGTCGGGCCGTGCGTCGAGACCGAGTCGGCTCAACCAGTCCCAGTAGGTCGAGGAGGGCAGATTGCGCATGGCCTGGACCATGCCCACGTTGCTGGACACCTGCAGGACCGTGGCGAAGTCAATCAGACCGTTCGCTCGCTTGTCGTGATTGTTGATCGGCCATCCGCCGATCGTGACGGACCCGCTGTCCTGAACGCGGCCTGCAGACTGAATTGCATTCTCCTGAAGAGCCAGCGCGAGATTGATGGGCTTGAACGTGGAGCCTGGTTCATAGAGATCCTGAACAGACCATTCCCTGAAACGACCTGCCGGAAAACTCCAGTAACTGTTGGGGTCATAGGTGGGCACGGATGCCAGTGCCAGGAGCTCACCGTTGGTGACATCCATGACGATGGCAACCCCTTTCTGAGCTTTCCAGGTTTTGATCTGAGCGGTGAGAGCCTCGGCTGCCACAGCCTGGAGGCGCGCATCGAGTGTGAGCTGAAGTCGCAGATCGTCTCCGAAGAAGACACCGGCATCAAGATTGTCGGGGAGCGGGGTCCCATCAGCTCCGCGCCGCAGACTTCGGGCCTGCTCATGGCGTTGCAGGTCGTCATGTCGGCTTTGTTCAAGACCTGCCTGAGGTTCTCGATCCTGGTTGAGGAATCCGACCACATTGGCGAACAGGTCGCCCTGGGGATAGACGCGGTGGGGGTAGGACTCAAGGTCAACACCAGAGATGCCTGCTGCTCGGATCGTCGAAGCCGTCTCGGGATCCAGTCCCTCGATCAGTTTGATCCCGGAGGGTCGATTGCCGATTCGTTGAAGAATCTCCGCCTGTGTGAGTGCCAGCAAAGGAGCCAGGCGTGCCGCAACATCGGCAGGAGGGCGAATCAGAGTGGGGGCATCACCTGGAAGATTGAAATAGCGGGGATGCAGCCAGACCCTGTAGCGCTCTTCGTCGAGAGCGACAAGACGACCGGTGCGATCAACAATCGGTCGACGCGTTCCCAGAGGCTTGGTGCGCTGGGTCTGAACAGATCGGGCACGCGCTTCCAGTTCACTGGCCTGAAACAACTGCAGCCAGGCCATTCGCCCCATCAGGCTGACAAGCCCCAGACACAGAAGGGCGAACACGGAGCGCATGCGACCTGCCGGGACTGGCTCAAGAGGGACAACCCGTCTTCGCTGTCGGCTGGCTGGCCGGGAGGGCTTGTCGGAACGGCCCATGAATCAGTAGCCGTGGTGGATGGTGCGTTCCATCAGCGAACCGAGCATGGCCAGGTGGTCGATCCCTGGCTTGGTTGAAGCCGTTGAAGGACGCTCGAGATACACCAGATTCGCCACCGTGGTGGGAACCATCTGCTTTGGAGTCTGAGAGCGCTCCAGCAGATGTCGCTCGAACATGGCCGTGGATTCGGTCAGACGATGGCCCAGCTCCCGCGTCATTTCAAGCTGACGGAAGGCCAGTGTCCAGCGATGCTGCCAGTGCAGCGTGAGCCCGCTGAGCACGAGCACTGCCGCGAAGACCCCAACCAGGCTGCCGTCTGCCATGCGATGCAGTCCCGCCAGGAGTGGGGATTTGCGTGCAACGCGACGTGCGGAGAGAGACCCCTGAATGACCTCGAACGGACCGCTGGAGGCCTGACGTTGTGCGGAAGACTGTTGTGACTGCGGAACCGCGACCACGGACAAGGCTCATCAATGCGCCAGTGAACCACCTGAGGGAGGACATCGCAAGCCTGAAACCTTGACCAGGACTGAAGATTGAATCAACCGCCCAGCAACACCAGGTTCAGGAAGGTCACACCGTTCCAGAGTGAATGCATCAACACGCAGGGGAGCAGACGTCCTGTGCTGAGACGCAGCAGACCTAAACCGATGCCGAGCACAAGCAAGGGAGCCAGTTCTCCAATGCTGAGATGAGCCACAGCGAACACCAGAGCGCTCACCAGCACACCCCCTGATCGACCGAGGGACTGGCCAAGCACCGGCAGCAGCACTCCACGGAAAATGGTCTCCTCAAACAGAGGTGCCAGAACCACAGCTGTGAGAGACAGCAGCGTCAGGGCGACGGGATCCTGGCTGTTGAGAACGATTTCAAGCAGTGGGTTACTGCCCCCCTGATCTCCGATCAGACGCGCAATCAACCAGCCACAGAGAACAACGGGAGGCAGAACCATCAGCCAGCCTCTGGCCCCCTGCAACAGCGCACTGCCAACGGGCTTGAGGCGCCACTGCAGCCACCCTTGCGATGGCGTGAGTGCCTGGTCCAGCTGCCCCAGCTGTTGCCGCAGGATCAGCAGTGGCGGTGCCGCCAGGGCCACATACCCGAGAAACACATTGATTCCCTGAGTCAGAGGTTCCGACAGACCACGCGTCAAGACGGAGGACATCGGGATCACCAGCAATGGCATCAACACCTCCCCGAGCACCACGAAACCGCCCGCCACAAGCAGCACCATGTCAAGAATCCCAAGAGGAGGTGCCGTCAAAGTCGGCCACGACGGCAGTCGTCGTCGCAGCAACTGCCAGAGATGGCGCACCAGCAACAGTCCACCGATCAACAGGGCCAGCAGAGGAAGAAGCTCACTGATCACCAGACGGCGAGCGGCGTTTCTGGCTGAGGTCTGATCGAGACAGCTCTTCTCTTCGCCACCGAGGGCCTCACAGGCGAGTCGACGGATCAGAGGGTCAGAAGTCAGGAGCAGAAGCCTGGAACGCTCTTCCGCCGAGACATGGCGAGTCTCGACTTCCGCAAGAGCTTTCTGAAGCTGAAGAAGATCACTGGATTCGAGCTCCACCTGCTGGAGGCTGCGCCGATGCTCCGCGTCCGTCTCCAGGGCAGTGAATAGAATCTTCTGTCGATCATCGAGCCGTTCCAGGGGAATTTGGCGCAGGCTGCTCAACAGGGAATCAGAGGCATCCGCGCCAATCAGAAGCGTTCTCAGAGGAGCGGGAATCTGAGGTTCTGCCAGCAAGGTCAGCTCCTGTTGCTCCAGCGACAACGCAGGCGCGACAGTGGGTTTGGAAAAACTGTCCACCAGGCCGAAAGCCCAGACCGTGGTGGCCAGCACCAGCGACAGAAGGGAAAGCAGCACCTTCCAGGACGGGGCCGCCGTTGAACGTCCGGAGGGTGGGCTGGTCACACGGATCGGGCAACTTCGACGGATTCTCGTCGGTAGCGCGTGCCGCAGCCGATGAAGTGCCTCTCTGGTCACACTCATACGATGGCGGCGCTCTCTCAGCAAGAACCGGTGCCCCTGCGTCTTCTTCTCGTTCGCCACGGTCTTAGCAGCTTCAATGTGGAGCGGAGGATTCAGGGGCGTGACGATCTCTCCACACTCACTGCCTCAGGACAGGCTCAGGCTCGCCGGCTCGGTCAGGCTTTGACCGATGTGCCCATCAAGGCGGTTTACAGCTCTCCGCTGAAGCGAGCTGCATCCACAGCGGCGGTAATCCTCGAGACCAGGGTCGACGGACTTGAACCAACCTTCGATGACGGCCTCCTGGAGATTGATCTCGAGCCCTGGAGCGGACTGACGGCGGCCGAACGATCGGAACGCTTTCCGGATGAATTCGCCACATGGAAAAAGACACCGGAAACTCTGGAGCTGATCAGGAAGGACGGGAGCCGTTATCGCCCTTATGAGGAGTTGCTCCAGCAGGCCCGCCACTTCCTGAACGAACTGCTCAGTCGGCATCCCGCCAACAGCGAGGACACCGTGCTGCTGGTGGGACACAACGCCATCCTGCGTTGCCTGATCGTGACCCTGCTGGGAGAACCGGAACGTGGCTTCCGCCGACTCCGCCTCGACAACGCTTCACTGTCGGTTTTCAATCTCAGCCCCCGTGACAACGGTTACCAGGTGCAGATCGAGTGTCTGAACAGCACTACTCACCTTGACCCACCACTTCCAGCCAAAGGGGAAGGGTCACGACTCCTCCTGGTGCGACACGGCGAGACAAACTGGAACAGGGAAGGTCGCTTCCAGGGACAGATCGACATCCCCCTCAACAGCAACGGGCATGCGCAGGCTGAGGCTGCGAGGGGCTTTCTGCAGAACGTGCCGTTGCAAAAGGCCTTCAGCAGTTCAATGTCACGCCCCCGCCAGACAGCTGAGGGCATTCTGAAATCCCACCCGGGAATCTCCATCACGCTCACGGACGGCCTGATGGAAATCGGTCATGGACTCTGGGAAGGCAAGCTTGAATCGGAGATCAGCGCGGATTGGGGAGATCTGCTTGAAGAGTGGAAACGCTCCCCTGACACGGTGCAGATGCCTGAAGGGGAGACAATCCAGGACGTCTGGAATCGCTCCGTTGACAGCTGGAATGCCATTGCATCAAGCCTCGATGCCACGGAAACCGCCCTCGTGGTGGCCCATGACGCTGTCAATAAAACAATCCTCTGTCACCTTCTCGGCCTGAGCCCTGCTGATATCTGGGCTGTGAAACAGGGCAACGGAGGTGTCACGGTGGTCGACATGCCACCCGAACAGGGCCAGCCTGCAGTGGTCGCCTGCCTGAATCTCACCTCCCACCTCGGCGGTGTGCTCGATCGCACGGCGGCAGGAGCGCTCTGACACTGAGACCGATGACCGAGATGATCCTGCTGGACCCGGTGAGGGTGCTGGTCGGGCCCGACCAGCCGCTGCAGGAACAGGGCGCTGCCCTGCTGAAAGACGGATGTCTTGAGGCACTGGGAGATCAGGCCCGCGAAACGGCTCGGTCAGCGGGCATCGCCCCCCTGGCAGCAGGGCATCAACTTCTCGCTCCATGCCTGGTCGACAGTCATTCCCTTTTACCTGAGCCTTTCCAGAGCCAGGGCGAAACTCTGCAGAGCCTTGTGAGATCGGCCGCTGCAGGCGGTTATGGACAGATTGCCCTGCTGCCTGAGGCGTCGGGGAACCGCCGTGAACTGCCTGATCAGCTTCAAGGATTTCGGCCGGACGGCTGTGATGTGGCTGTCCATCTCTGGGGGGGATTCAGCCAGGGAGGGAAGGGGGAGCAACTGACTCCCCATGCCGACCTGATCGAAGCAGGGGCTATTGGACTCTCCGATGGAACCAGCCTGCCGCCTGTCCCTTTGCTCGACCGCGCCCTGACCCTGGGTGAATCGGGTGCATCACCCGTTCTGATCCCACCCCTTGATGCCGTTCTGCGGGGTGAGGGACTGCTTCGGGAAGGACCCGAAGCACTGAGAGCAGGCTGGCCCAACGATCCTCTGAGCAGCGAAACGCTGCCCCTCAGTCAGCTCGCTCAGCTTCAGCTGGAGCACCCACAGCGCAAGCTGATCTTAATGGGTCTTTCCACTGCCGCAGGGATTGATCTGCTTCGGCGGTCGGCGTCACCTCCTGCCGCAACCGTGAGCTGGTGGCACATTGTGACCAGCAGCAGTTCAAGTGCGGCAACGGCAGCCTCATGGTTCGTCTCACCGTCTCTGGGTAACAGCAAAGACCGTGATGCGCTGATCGAAGGACTGAGCGAGGGCCTGATCCAGGCGATCGCTGTGCACGCATCACCGCTTGACGATGAAGAGAGCCTGCTGCCTCCTGATCAACGCCAACGAGGGATTGCCGGTCACCAGCACGTGCTTCCCTCCCTCTGGAAAGCGCTTGTTGTTTCAAGCGGCTGGACACCTGAACGTCTCTGGGACGTGCTCAGTTTCGGACCCTCCAGAATGCTCGGGATCTCCGAGGAGCGTCTGATTCCGGGCAGCAATCGCTGGCTTCTGTTCGATCCGGATGAGGTCTGGACACCCACGCGATCGGATCCATGGTCTTCAAAGGCAGCCAATCAACCCTGCCTCGGCCGTCCTCTTGATGGACGCGTGCTGCAATGCGGACTCAGGACCCCAGCGAACCCAGACGATTGAGCGGCCAGAACCTCCAGAGAGCGCGTCCGATGATCTGATCCTCAGGCAGAAAAGGACCGCCTGGCCAGTAACGTCCATCCCAGCTGTTGCTGCGGTTGTCGCCGAGCGCCAGAACATGACCTTCCGGCACCGTGACATTGAGCGTTCGGCAGAGACTCATTCCCTGTTCATCAACAGGGCAGTACTTGGTCACGTAGGGCTCTTGCACACGATCTCCATTCACGCGCAGCTCACCCCGCGGGTTGACTGAGACCTGGTCTCCTCCGACAGCGACAACCCGTTTGATGTAGGCGTCACAGGCAGGATGGCCGATACCTGGAATCAGGCCCAGCAGCGGAAAATTGGCCAGAGCGCAGCGGAACGTTGGGGGTGAACCAGCGGTTTTCAGTGCCGGATCAAAAGCATGCGGAGAGTTGAACACCACAATCTCTCCACGCCTGGGGCCTCGCGTTGCGTAGGAGAGTTTCTCAACGAGCAGGCGATCCTGAATCTGCAGACCTGGGAGCATCGAACCCGATGGAATGAAGCGCGCCTCCGCCACGTAATGACGAATCCCCAGATAAAGGGCCAGAGTGAAGATCACCGGTCCCCAGAAATCCCAGAACGGATGTCCTTTTTGATTCTTGGGCTTATTGGAGGACGAAGACGCATCCGATTGAGTGTCAGCTTGTGATGGCGAAGCGTCGTGTGGGGCGTCTGGCAACGGAAACCTTGCTGGCCTTTGGTCACCCAAGATAGGCCTGTTGGCGACGGCCACCTAGCCTCAGGACAGAACGCTCACACCCATGGTCAGGCCCCGGTGGTTAGGTGTGAAACCCTCCGCGAGCCATCGCTTCTGGCTTGGCTGGGATCGGGTGATCGCGGGAATCGCCGCACTCAATCTGGCCTGGGTCGTCTTCGATGTGACCTATGTGCCGCTGCGCAACTTCTGGCTGCAGCGCACACTCTTTCCTCTGCCCTCCATCAGCCTTGCGGTTCCACTGCCATGGCTGCCCGACATCACACCCCTCTATGACCCGGTGAAGGGAATTGAGCCCCATCGGGACACCGAGGCCTACGTACGACATTTCCAGCAGCTGGAAACCACCGCCGCGTCAAGCGGAATCAACAGCCCTGCTGCAAAACAGCTGCGGCTGGAAATGGTGGTGCGCAACAGCCAGCTGATTGATGAAAACCCTTTTGTCAGTTCAGACAAAACCGGAACCCTGGAGAAACTCAAGAGTCGACTGAGAGCGAGAGCAGGGATGGATTCAGCCAAGCAGTCCGCAGCCCATCTGCTTGGAGACAGCTATCTCTCGGATGAACGATGGCCGGAGGAACAACGGTTCTGGCGCAAGAGCATTCTTCCCCTGGCTGCCACCAATTACTGGCGCGGCACGGATGAAAACGGGCAGCCGGTCGATCTGTCATGGAGGATCGATCTCCCCTTCCAGATCCTCTTCGTCCTCGACATCATGCTGCGTGCCATCAGGCTGAAGCAGCGCTATCCGGGCATTGCCTGGAGAGACGCACTGCTGCGTCGATGGATTGATGTGCCGCTGCTGATTCCGTTCTGGAGACTGCTGCGGGTTCTGCCGGTCACCGAGCGGCTGTCCAGCGCACGCATGATTCAGCTTGAGCCCCTCAGGGCAGCGGTCAGCCGCGGTGTCGTCGCTGTTCTCGCGCTTGAGCTTTTCGAGGTGATCACGCTGCGGATCCTCGATACCGCCCAGGATGCAGTTCGCTCACCCCACTGGCCGGAAAAGATCCGTCGTCTGTGCAGTCATCAGAGCATCGAATCCGATGGCGAACAGGAACTCTCAGAACTGCTTCGTCTCTGGCTTCCGTTGGTGCTAACTCAGGTTGGACCTGGCATGCGCCCCCAGCTTGTGGCACTGGTGAGCCATGCCCTGAGACGCAATCTCGAGGAAACGGCGGTCCCGGCGTCACTCCGGTCCCTACCTGGAATCGGTAAAGCTGAAGCTGAGCTCAGTCAGCAACTTTCCGCCGGACTCGTTGATTCACTTCTGAACCTTTCCCGCAGCGCTGGAGATCGTCTGGCTCAGAAAGATCCGATGCTTGTTGATCTCGGGGTCCAAACCGTGGACCGTTTCTGGGAAGAACTGGCCAGAACACTCGAGCAAGGACCGGTGCTGGAACGCAGCCAGATACTCGTGTCTGCATTTCTCGAGGATCTCAAGAGAAGCAGCATGAATCAGCTGAGGCTGCAGAGGAATGTCGACGAGTTGATCACGGAGCTGGATGGATTGAACTTCAATTCAGAAGAACCTCAGACCAGACCTCGGGCCTGAAGCCCACAAGAAATTGACCGTCAGGGCAACGGACAAAAGGACGCTTGATGAGCTTCCCATCAGCTGCCAGTGCCTGCAGTGCCTGTTCGATGGTCATCGCTTTGACCGCATCAGCTCCAAGGGCTCTGTAGCTCTGACCACTGGTGTTGAAGAGGGGTTTGACCTGACCGAACTGTTCGTACGCCTTGCGCAGGAGTTCAGCTGATGGAGGGGTAACCGTGATATCGAGCACTTCGGAATCCAAACCCTGATCATGGAGCCATGACAAGGCTTTTCGACAGGTGTTGCAGCGTGAATAACCGAAGACCGTAAGAACAGCCACCGTCAACGGGCAAGAAGATTCTTGACGGCGCCGATGAGGCTGTTGGAGCCCTGACCTACCCCATCGTCGGGGCGGGTACGGATTGTCACATCTCCATTGACCGTGGTTCGGCAGCTGAGGCGGTAGTTCGCAGGTCGATCGGAGAGGTAAACCTCCTCAACATCACTGAGTGGGGAGAGATTCTGGGAACCCTCGAGTACCTCAATGACGCAGGTCCCACACTGACCGACCCCGCCGCAGTTGTTGAGGTTGTTGAGACCCTTGTATGGATTGACCCCTGCAGACAGAGCCGCTTTGCGCAGATTGGCGCCTTCGATGCAACTGACCTGTTGGCCTTCCTGCTCAAAACGGATGGTGGGCACGGATCGATCACACGTGAATGTCGCTTAATTTACAAGCTTCGAAGTTTCAGATGAGGATTCCATTCGGAAGCCGTGCTGAAAACGGTGTCGACCAAGCGAATGCCCGATCAGGAGGAAGCGGCCGTGACACACCTGTCCAGCAGCGGCTGAACCGCATCCACGTCACGCCATCCGCCGATTTCCGTCACACGACCTTCCATGTTTTTGTAGGTGCGGAAAAATTCAGCAACGTCCTCCAGCTGATTGTGAGCGATCTGATGAATGCTCTGAATCGTCTGCTGACGTGGATCTGCCACAGGCACACAGAGGATCTTGCCGTCGTAGTGGCCCATGTCGTGCATATCGAGGACACCAATCGGTCGTGCCTGAATCAGACATCCAGCGAAGGTTGGTTCAGCCATGATCACCATCGCATCGAGCGGTGAGCCATCCTCCGCAAGCGTGTTCGGAATGAAGCCGTAATCAAACGGATATCTGACCGCGGAATGGAGAACGCGGTCAAGAGCCATCACCCCCGCACCAGCGAAATACTCATATTTGTTGCTGCTGCCAGCTGGAATCTCAACGATCAGATTGACCAGTCCTGGAGATGGAGACGGGGTAAGAGCCCTGAGATCCATGACGCTCCTTGGCGGCGACGGAGGGATTGGTGGGACGATCGGTCAGCACAGCGGCCAATGGAATACCCAGCCCAGTGATGGCAAGGGTGAATCCGAAAACAGCAAGAGCAGGGATAGCCACGAACTGTGCTGCAGACACAGGGGGCTTGGGGGCAGGCTCAGGATCCATTCAGTGGTGGTCGGGGACATCCCAGGCTTTCCGCCCGGAGGCAGAGGCCGATTCAGAACATCTCATGGGCGTTCTGAAGGGAGATTGAGTCATGAATCGAGGACTCGATGACTCACATTCATTGTGACACCAATGCAAGTCTTATGCAGCGGGGCGATCCTGACGATCGCGGCGCGACGCCAGATCCGAAGGAGCTTCGGGAAGACCGTCAAGACGGGATCGGATTAAACGCAACTCATCAAGGATCGCTCCAAGTACTTGCTGGGTGGCTGTGGAAGGCGAATTGAGGACCTCAACGGTGACCTCCTTGATCCTCAGCACGTCCTTGGCGAAACGAGCTACCTCGTTGGGATGAAAAAGAAGGGGATCTTTTTGATCGCTCCTGTATTCAGGATTGAGTTTACGAGGGTTGAAAACTCGGTTGAGGTTGCGCGGATCAGTATTGGTGTAGCGATATACGGATGCACGAGATCGATTCAACGACTTCTGAACATCATCGATTCCAACAAGCGCTTCTGACTGCGAAAGTACAGATGCAGCATCACTCCGAAAATCCGAGGATTCGCTTACGGCCGGCACTGAAACTTCTATCGGCCGAGGAAACATGAGACAGCCCTGGGACAGCTTGGAATTTGCTGAACATAGCAGCTGAGACTCAGGACGCCAGCATCGATCACAGCAAAAGTGACAGTTCCCGGATCGACCGTTTTCTTGGCGGTGATAGCTTCCTGACCCCACCTATTTATTGCCGTCATGCGCGTCTCCCGCCTGTCGCTGGTGACGTTAAGGAACGTTCCCGCAGACGCTGAGATTCCATCTCATCAATTACTTGTTCGCGGTGGTTACATCAGACGTGTTGGGCCTGGCCTCTACGCCTACCTCCCCTTGATGTGGCGCGTGCTGAGCAAGATCAACACCATCGTTCGTGACGAGCTTGACAGCCTCGGTGCACTCGAGACGCTGCTTCCTCAGCTTCAACCCGCGGAACCATGGGAACGCAGCGGTCGCTGGCAGGGCTATACAGCCGGCGAGGGAATCATGTTTCATCTGGAGGATCGCCAGGGCCGGCAGGTGGGCCTTGGCCCAACTCACGAAGAAATCGTCACCGTGCTGGCCGGCGATCTGCTGCGCTCCTATAAACAGCTTCCGGTCACGCTTTATCAGATACAGACCAAATTCCGCGACGAGATCAGGCCCCGCTTCGGTCTGATGCGCAGTCGGGAATTCATCATGAAGGACGCCTACTCCTTTCACGCTGATGAAAAGGATCTAGAGAAGACCTATGCACTGATGGCCGGGGCCTATGCCCGCATCTTCAAGCGCTGCGGTCTGAACGCCGTTGCAGTGGATGCCGACAGCGGCGCCATCGGAGGAGCCGCATCCCAGGAATTCATGGTGATGGCGAATGCGGGCGAAGACCTGATTCTCTCCACGCCGGATGGGAGCTATGCCGCCAATCAGGAGAAAGCGGTGTCGCTTCCATCAGTTGCAGAGACACTGCCTCCGGGCGAGGAACGAAACCTTGACACGCCAGGTCAGGCAACGATTGAGGATCTCTGCGCTGCCAACGGCCTCTCCCCATCTCAGACCGTCAAGGTGCTGGTGCTGCTGGCCCGCCTCGACGATGGCCGAAAGCAACCGCTGCTGGTCAGCCTGCGAGGGGACCAGGAGCTGAACGACGTCAAATTGACCAATGCCGTGACCCAGCGCATGGGGTCCCCCGCACTGGAGATTGCACCAATCAACCCAGAGCAGCTCCGGCAGCAGGGGCTCTCTCCGCTGCCCTTCGGCTCCATCGGCCCTGATCTTGAAGACTGCTCACTGCAGGATGTTCGAAGCTGGGAAAAACGGTTTGTCCGCCTGGCGGATCCAACCGCCCTCAATCTTGACCGCTTCGTCTGTGGCGCCAACAGCGCCGACCAGCATCGCTGGGGAGCGACGTGGAGCTCGATGCCCGCTCAGATCGAAGCTGATCTGCGCAATGCCAAGGCCGGTGATCGCTCCCTCCACAACCAGGAACAGATCCTTGAGGAGAGGAGAGGCATCGAGGTGGGTCACATCTTCCAGCTCGGCAGCAAATACTCCGACGCTCTGGAGGCCCGCTTCACCGACAAGGACGGCAAGCAGGCGTCGCTGCTGATGGGCTGCTACGGCATCGGCATCTCTCGCCTTGCCCAGGCAGCAGTGGAACAGCATCACGATGAAGCGGGAATCTGCTGGCCAGTGAACATTGCGCCCTTCCAGGTGATCGTGGTTATCGCGAATGTGCAGGACTCGACACAGCTGGACTTGGGAGAGTCTCTTTACGGATCACTGCAATCCGCAGGAGTTGATGCCCTCCTGGATGACCGAAGCGAGCGTGCCGGAGTCAAATTCAAAGATGCCGATCTGATCGGAATCCCCTGGAGAATCGTTGTCGGTCGCGAAGCCGAAGCCGGACGGGTCGAAGTGGTGGAGCGTTCCAGCCGGTCCAACAGCACCATGTCGCATCAAGAAGCGCTGAACTCCGTGCTCGTGGCCGTCCAGGGGGGCACCTGATCGAAGTCTGCTCCGCCTTAAAGTTCCTCAAACTTTTCCTGCCATGCGAATAGCGCTGCAACGCCTCAGCCGACAACTCAGGGGATTCACCCTGGCCCTCTGCCTTGGTCTCTCCCTGTTGCTCACCGCTTGCGGCGACACCGTTTCAACCCTGACCGGTGACTACATCGAAGACACAGTGGCAGTCGTTCACTCTCTTCAGACCACGCTTTCACTGCCTTCAGATGCGGAAGGTCTCCAGACCTCGGAACAGGAAGCCCACGACCTCATCAATGACTACATGTCGAGGTATCGGCCCAGGCCCCAGGTGAATGGTCTCAGCTCCTTCACCACCATGCAGACAGCCTTGAATTCTCTGCAGGGTCACTACAACACCTACACCAATCGGCCGGTGCCTGAAGCACTGCGCACTCGCGTTGAAAAAGAGCTGAGCAAAGCCGAGAAAGCCGCTCTTCGTGGCACCTGAGCATCAGACCCCGCCAGGCTTTTCAGGTTCCAATCACAATTTCGCAACTCTCTTTGACCTCAGGCAGGTGGATCTGAGAGAGTTCCGGATTGTGCAGAATGGCGGCTTCGGGCCGCAGTGTCTTTGGCCAATGTTGTCGTCATCGGTGCGCAGTGGGGTGACGAAGGGAAAGGAAAGATCACAGATCTCCTCAGCCGTTCCGCCGATGTCGTCGTCCGCTATCAGGGCGGCGTCAACGCAGGCCACACCATCGTTGTGGACGATCAGGTTCTCAAGCTCCACTTGATCCCCTCTGGAATTCTCTATCCCGACACCGTTTGCCTGATCGGCTCCGGCACGGTGGTTGATCCCAAGGTGATGCTCGGCGAGCTCGACATGCTGATCGAGAACGGAATCGACATTGCCGGGCTGAAGCTCTCCTCAACAGCGCACGTGACCATGCCCTACCACCGCCTGCTCGATCAGGCGATGGAAAAGCAGCGAGGCGATCGGCGCATCGGCACCACGGGCCGGGGCATTGGTCCGACCTACGCGGACAAATCCCAGCGCAGCGGAATCCGCGTCATCGACATTCTCGACGAGGCGAGACTGCGCGATCGCCTTGAAGGCCCACTGAACGAAAAGAATCAGCTTCTGCAGACCATATACGGCGTGGAGCCGCTCGACTCAGAAGCGGTGATCAGTGAATATCTGGCCTATGGCAAACGGCTGGCCCCCCATGTGGTGGACTGCACCCGGGAGATTCACCAGGCCGCACGCGCTCGTCAAAACATCCTGTTCGAGGGCGCTCAGGGCACACTGCTCGACCTGGACCATGGCACCTATCCCTACGTCACGTCCTCCAACCCCGTCTCCGGTGGTGCCTGCATCGGGGCTGGCGTGGGCCCGACCCTGATCGACCGGGTGATCGGCGTGGCCAAGGCCTACACCACCAGAGTTGGAGAAGGGCCGTTTCCCACCGAACTCGACGGCAGCCTCAATGATCATCTCTGCGACCGGGGTGGAGAGTTCGGCACCACCACCGGCCGCCGCCGCCGCTGCGGCTGGTTCGACGGTGTGATCGGACGTTACGCAGTCGGTGTCAACGGTCTTGATTGCCTGGCCGTGACCAAACTCGACGTGCTGGACGAACTCGACGAACTTCAGGTTTGTGTGGCCTATGCACTTGATGGGGAAAGAATCGAACACTTCCCCTCCTGTGCAGAGGCCTTCGCACGCTGTCAACCGATTTTCGAGACACTCCCGGGCTGGCAGTGTTCCACCGCTGAATGCCGCACGCTTGAGGACCTCCCTGAGAAAGCCATGGCCTACCTGCGCTTCCTGGCCGATCTGATGGAGGTCCCGATCGCCATCGTCTCACTGGGCGCAGGTCGCGATCAGACCATTGTTGTTGAGGATCCGATTCACGGTCCAAAACGGGCACTTCTCAGCGCCTGATAACGGCAGAGCCCGTCAGGGCGTAAGACTGCCGCAGTCGATGCACCTTGTTCATGGCCGCTTCCTCCCGTTTCCAGCCCAACGCCTCCCTGGATGTCGTCGGAATCGGCAACGCCATTGTGGATGTGTTGGTGCAGACCAAGGACGGTTTTCTCAGTGAGCACGGTCTGCAGAAAGGGGGGATGTGCCTGATCGATGAACAGCAGGCGGAAGCGCTTTACACATCCAGTGGTCCTGGACTGGAAACCTCCGGCGGATCAGTCGCCAACACCATGGTCGGCATCGCTCAGCTTGGTGGGCGAACAGGGTTCATCGGTCGGGTGCGTGATGACCAGCTTGGATCGATCTTCAGTCACGACATTCGTGCAGTGGGCACTCGGTTTGAGACACCCTCCGCAACCACTGGCGCCACCACCGCACGCTGTCTCATCTACGTGACGCCGGACGCAGAGCGCACGATGTGCACCTTCCTCGGAGCCTCAACGCAGCTTGAACCGGAGGATCTCGACCTCTCGATGGTGAAGGAGACGAAAGTGCTCTATCTCGAGGGGTATCTCTGGGACAGCCCGGCAGCCAAGCGGGCCTTCATCGCGGCCGCGGAGGCTTGTCGTGCCGCCGGCGGAAAGGTCGCTCTGTCCCTCTCCGATGGCTTCTGTGTGGATCGCCACAGAGAGAGCTTTCTTGAGCTGGTGAACGGTCATGTCGATGTGCTGTTCGCCAACGAAGTGGAGATCAAATCCCTCTATGAAACAGAAGACTTCGACACCGCCATCGAGAAGGTACGCGGTTGTTGCTCAGTGACGGCGGTCACCCGCGGAAGCGATGGATCGGTCGTGCTCAGCGGCGATCAGCGCTGGGACATCGGCATCTATGGGCTCGGCGAACTGGTTGACACCACCGGTGCCGGTGATCTTTACGCCGGAGGATTTCTGCATGCCTTCACCCAGGGCGATTCTCTGGAGCGCTGCGGACAGCTGGGAGCTCTTTGCGCCGGTCAGATCGTCACCCAGCTTGGTGCTCGCTCCCAGGTCTCTCTGCCGGATCTGATGAAGAGTCATCTGAACTGAGGGCATCCAGCGCCCACGCCCCGTAGGCAGCTCCCGCCCGAGCTGCCAGGTGGAGGATTTCGGGAGTGTCGTAGCTGTGAATGGCTTCGAGAGAAGCAAGAAGCTGCTCCAGGCGCTGAGGGCTCGTCTTGATGATCAGCTGCACTTCCTGCGAACGCTCGATCTCCCCCTGCCAGCGATAACAGGACTGCACGGGCATCAAGGTGACGCAGGCCGCCAACCGCCCCGTGATCAATTGCTCAGCAAGGGCCTCTGCCTTGGACTGATCAGCCTCCGTGGTGAGCACCAGGCTCAGGTCCGTTGACATGGGCATCAAGCCGTCGACACAACTGGTTCACGCTATGAACCACCTCAACGTTGGGCATCGGGTTGGGGCGTTTCAGCTTCCAGAGCCTGACAGAACCTGTACTGGACAGCTCACTCCAGACTTGATCTGCAGATCCACCCGACTGCCGACAGAGCACATCGGTGATCTGCCAGCGACGACAGAGGGCGGCCTCCAAGCCACCGGTGCGTTCTCCACTGGCTGGTCTCAACACAGCCAGCTGCTCCCCACACAAGCCCGCGAGGCCGGCAAGACGAATGGCTTCAGGAGTGGGAAGCACCCGGGCGTGAACCCGAGCTCCGGCGAGCCTGGCAGCGGTGGCGGCGGCGGCCAGCTGCCGCGCCCCAACAGCGAGAAGCAGACGATGGCCTGACAGTGCACATCCGGCGAGATCACCCACCGTTTCCAGAACTGAACCTTCAAACACCGCGTGGTCAGGACGCTCGAATCGCATCAGCGGCAGATTGCTGCCGAAGCAGGCCGAACGGAGCTCGGTGCTGATTGTCATCGCAAAGGGATGCGTCGCATCCACCACATGCGATACCGCCCGAGCCGCCAGGTAATCACTGATTGACTCCGGGGACGGGAAAGGACCCACCTGCAGTGCATCCAGCGGCATACCCTCATAGGCCCTCGATGCAGCTGCACTGACAACGCTGACGCTGACGCGATGACCTGCCTCCAGCAGCGCCAGTGCGATGGAAGGGCCTTCACCTGTACCGGCGAAGATCAGCACATGAGTCAGGCGATTACGCCAGCGGTGCATCAGGATGGCGCTCACCGACCAGGCCGAGGATGAATCACTGCGTAATTGAGGTGGATGTTCTTCAGGCTCCCACCTTGCGTTACACCCAGGACAACCAGACACCGATCGCGGAGATGGAGGTGGGTTTTGATGCGTTGCGCCCGGATGACCCAAGAGGCCAGCTGAAAGTGGTCGGATGGGGCAATCTTGCCCAGGACCTCCAGAATCGGGTGCAGGTGGGTCAGCGGCTGCTGATCGAAGGCAGGCTGAGGATGAACACGGTGCCCCGTCAGGATGGCACCAAGGAGAAGCGGGCCGAATTCACCCTTGCCCGGCTCCACCCTGTGGGGGGAAGCGATGCCGCCGCAGCTCAGATGCCCTCCCCCGCTAAGCAGGCGCCAGCTGCCGCCGCTGCGGCACCCTCCCCTGCGAAGGAGCCTGCAGCGCAGTGGAACACCTCGCCTCTGGTACCGGACACTGACGACATCCCCTTCTGAGCCGCGGAAACACCTTTCAGCGCCGATCCTCTCAGGGCCGATCGTCGCCGTCACTGAAATGCTCGGAGGCACGCTGAAGCAGCTGCCCGAGCTCCCTCTCGAGTGCCGCCAGATCCAGGCGGAATTCCTGCCATCGACCCCGGTCGATCTGTTCCAGCAACCAGGCCCTGTCCTGCTCAAGCTGCTGGATCAGGGCTGTTGAATCCTCCATTGAACTCTGGTCCAGGTCTTGCGATCGGGTGCTGTCCATCAACTGCGGCCGCAGGTTCATCCATCCTGAACCCCGCACGGTCAGAATGGCGCCACTTCCAATGCCGCATGAACGATCTGCTCTCGCCAGGAAGCCTGGTCACCATCGCCGGCGGAGTGCTCACCGTGGTTGGTGCTGTGGCCTATGGAACCGGCGCCGCCAACCTGAGCCTGCCGACAATTTTTTACGGCATTCCGATTCTGCTGGGCGGTCTGGCCCTCAAATCATCGGAACTGCCACCGACTCGGCGTGTGACACCTAAAGCAAAGCTGAAGGGAGAACGTGAGGCTGCCACCCCTGAACTTGGAAAGCTTCTCGGCGATGTCACCCGTTGGCGCTACGGCCAAAAAGCCCATCTGGAAAGTTCTCTGGAATCGCTCAAGCTTTGGGATGAGGACAACCCCCCACAGCTTCTGGAGATTGAGGAGATCTGCCCCAGTGGCCACTACGGCCTGCGACTGAGGTTCGCCTGTGAGGCCGTTCCCATCCAGCTCTGGCAGGAGAAGAAAGGCCGACTCAGTCGATTTTTCGCCAAGGGATTCGAAGCCACAATCACTCCTCTGAAAGGAGACCGCCTGGATCTGTTTCTTCTGCCGGTGGGCGTTACCGCCTCTGGCGAACAGAGTGATTCCGGAGAAACGGTGAATGGATGATGCCCTCAGGGTCTCCGTTCTGAGTGAGGCTCTTCCCTATATCCAGCGGTTCGCCGGCCGCAGGATCGTGGTCAAGTACGGCGGTGCGGCCATGGCCCATGCCGAACTGCAAACAGCTGTGTTCAGAGATCTGGCGTTGCTCTGCAGTGTCGGGGTTCAGCCCGTTGTGGTGCATGGCGGGGGTCCTGAGATCAATCACTGGTTGAAGCGACTTGCCATCGCTCCAGAATTCCGGGACGGTCTTCGCGTCACTGACGCCGAGACGATGGACGTCGTGGAAATGGTTCTGGTCGGCCGGGTCAACAAGCAGATCGTCAACGGACTCAACCGGCTTGGCGCTAGAGCGGTCGGCCTCAGTGGCAGCGATGGCAGTCTGGTGGAGGCCCGCGCCTGGGGTGATGGCAGCCACGGGATGGTCGGTGATGTGGCACGCGTCAATCCCGACGTGCTCGAACCTCTGCTGGAGCGAGGTTATGTGCCGGTGATCTCCAGCGTGGCCGCCAATCTCGACGGCGTGGCCCACAACATCAACGCCGACACCGTTGCCGGCGAGGTTGCGGCCTCTCTCGAAGCTGAGAAGCTGATCCTGCTGACCGATACCCCCGGCATCCTTCGCAACCGCGATGATCCACAATCACTTATCCGTCAGCTCAAACTTTCAGAGGCCAGACAGCTGATTCATGACGGTGTTGTGGCCGGTGGCATGACACCCAAGACCGAATGCTGCATCAGGGCTCTTGCCCAGGGAGTCTCCGCTGCCCACATCGTGGATGGGCGTGTCCCCCATGCTCTTCTTCTGGAGGTGTTCACCGATGCGGGAATCGGCACCATGGTGGTGGGACGCAGCTGAGGCATGAGCACCGGGCTATCGGCAGCTGAGCGGGCACTTGAGCGTGGTGATTACGGCCTGTGCCTGCGCCTTCTGGAACCCCTCGCCGAAGCCAGCCCGATCACGGAGCCCGAGGGGGCGGCCATCCGGATGGTGATGGTGACGGCATGGATGGGACAGGGCGAAGAGCGCAAGGCCATTGCCACATGTCGGCTGCTGACACGCTGCAAGGACCCTGACCTGCGCAACCGTGCCCGTCAGCTGCTGAGTGTGCTTGAGGCTCCGAGCCTCGAACGTCCGGCGCGCTGGTCGATGCAGCTGCCCACTCTCGACATGGCTCCCCGGGTGGGGAAAGGAACCGTGACCGGCCGCCGCAGACGTGGCCCCAGTCCGCCACCACCACCCCCGACAGGTCCCACCCCGGCACCATCAGCTGGATTTGCCTCGCTGGTGCTGGCAGTTCTGCTCGGACTGACCCTGCTGCTCAGTGGCTGTGTGCGCATGACTGCCGAGATTGATCTGGCAGGTCCGGATCGCCTGTCGATGAGCTGGCGGATCAACAGCCTCAGCGGCAACAGCCTCCCATGGCAGCAGAACTTCGCGAAGTCACTGCGTCAGGCGGGTCTCGGCTGGTCGGTGCATCAGAGCCGAGAAGGTGCGCTGAACCTGAGCAGTCCGCCTGTTGGAGCTGACCGGGCCGCCACGCTGTTGCGCAGCAGTGTGGAGCTGGCGGGACGCAGCGCCGGACTGAGCCTGCCCGCTCCGGAACTGTCGGTCGTGGAGAGGAACTGGCTGATCGGGGTGCAGCAGCAACTGAACCTGAGCCTGGACCTCTCTCCCCTTGAGCGATTTCCAGCCGGTGATCTCCAGGTCACCATCACCCCTGTGCAAGATCTCCGACAGGTGAACAGCACACCCACAACGGGTCGGCTGGAGGGAAACAGACTGCTCTGGAGCCTAGAAAGCGGAAGCATCAACCAGCTGCAGATCCGGCGCTGGCAGTGGAGTCCTCTTGGCCTTGGCAGTGTGCTGATCGCTCTGCTGCTGCTGCTGAGTTTTCTGCTGCAGTCCGTGCGGCTTCGACTCGGCTTCGGCTACCCCGAGCTGCCCTCCTGATTCAGAGCTGCAAAGGATCCGGATCAACGGCGAGGGAAACATCTTTGGGGAGACCTTCCCAGAGTCCTGTTCCGGAAGGCAGGGGAATTTCACTCTCCCTGGGACCATGCAGAAGCAACTGCCAGCGGCTGCGACCCGCCACCCGCGCCACGGGTGCTGGAGCAGGACCCAGCAACTGCCAGCCTGCAGCGGTGCAGCCGGCGCGAATCCTTTCAGCCAGCAGGGTTCCGGCAGTCGCCGTATCAGTTGCGGACTCACCCGAAAGACGCAGCAGACAGGCCCGCGCGAAAGGCACCAGACCTGCCTGACGACGCAGAGCCGATTCCTCCTCCAGGAAGCGTTCGTAACGACCATCAACGAGATGACGAATCACCGGATGGTCGGGGCTGTAGGTCTGGACCAGCACCTCCCCGGGTTTCTCCGCCCTCCCCGCTCGACCCGCGAGTTGCAGCAGAAGCTGCAGGCACTGCTCTCCGGCTCTCAGATCAGGCCGATGCAGCAGGCCATCGGCGGCCAGCACAGCTGCCAGTGTCACTCGCGGCAGGTCCATTCCCTTGGCGAGCATCTGGGTGCCGACAAGTACGTCGGCTTCACCATCGGCGAACTGGGCCAGAAGCCTGCGGTGGCCATCCCGTCCTCCGGTGGTGTCCCGGTCGAAGCGCAGCAGGCGCAGATCACCGAGTTCCTCTCCCAGCCGCTCCAGCACTCTCTGGGTCCCTGCTCCAAAAGGCTTGAACGCCAGGGAACCGCATGACGTGCATGAGGGTGTGATGGCCGCTCGATGATCACACCAGTGACAACGCAGCCACTGCTGTGAGCCGCGGTTGCCGTGAACGGTGAGCGGAACATCGCAATGGGGGCACATCACCACCTCTCCACAGCTGCGACAGCTCAGAAACGTACTGTATCCGCGTCTCGGCACCAGCACGACCGCCTGTTCACCCTTTGCCGGCAGCTGTGCAAGACGATCCATCAGTGCGCGACTGATCAGTCGTTTGTTGCCCTCGGCCAGCTCATGGCGCATGTCGATGATCCGGACCGGCGGCAGCGGCTGGCTCGAGATCCGTGATCTCAGCCGGGCGAGAACCAGAGGTCCTTCTGGCCGCACAAGGCTCCAGCTCTCCAGCGATGGTGTGGCGCTTCCCAGCAGGAGACGGCCCCCCTGCAGCCTGACCCGCTCGGTTGCCATGACCCTTGCGTGGTAGCAGGGCATGGGTGAGTCCTGTTTGTAGGAGTTGTCATGCTCCTCATCAAGAACAACCAGACCGAGCGGTCGCAGAGGCAGAAACACAGCGGAGCGCGTGCCCACCACAACAAGCGGATCGTCGCTTTCGAGGCAATGCCGCCAGGCACGAACACGCTCGCGGGCGGTGCAGCCGCTGTGATACTCAAGAACCTGATCTCCGAATCGCTCACGGCAACGATCCACGAGCTGGGGAATGAGCCCGATCTCCGGAGTGAGCAACAGAGCGTGGCGACCGGCTACCAGCTCTGCAGCTGCCAGCTGCAGATAGACCTCGGTCTTGCCGGAGCCGGTGATGCCCCACAGCAATAGACCTCCACCTTCGGGGAGTGATCGAAAGCGATCCACCACAGATCGCTGCTCATCCGTGAGCGGGCGCGGTGACTCCAGCTCTGCAACGCAGGCTGATGTCCTGTCTGATCCACCGGGGCCTGCCTCTGATTTCCGTTGCCGGCGAATCAGGCCCTTGCTTTCCAGGCTCTTGACCATTCCCGATGGAAAGCCCTGCGCGAGAAGATCGCGCTGCCAGGCGCCACCGCCCCTGCGATCCAGCTCCGCAAGCAGTTCAAGCTGCCTGGCAGCCTTCAGGGTTGAGGGGGGATCAGCAGGTTCACACCGCTCCACCCACCACAACTGGCGCGAAACCGGACCCGCACAAGGTCGCTGCCCCAGCCATCCCGGCGGCAACGCCGCCTTGAGCATGCGAAAGGAACTGGTATGGCAACGGGCCGCCATGGCATCCAGCCATGACCGCCAGGATGGATCAACGGCGGCGCGCTGCACCAGCTCTTCGACGGGGTTGAGCCGAGCAACCCTGCAGTCAGCAGCATTCGCCCCTGCTTCGATCGGCCGACAGCCCGTGACCAGCCCCTGCAATCGACGGCCGCGCAGACGGACCGCCACCAGATCCCCCAGTCCCACTCCGAGACTGCGACTGTCGCAATAACTGAACGTACGCCCGTCTCGACCGGCCTCCAGCCAGACATCGACTTCTGAAACCGACTGCGCTGCAGAAGGACTGGTGGATTGATCGACGGGGGTTGCCGACATCACATGTTTTTCTTAAGATACAGATGTTGGACAGCTCATCAGCTGTTGTCGGAACAGAGCAGAGTTCCGTCCAGTGGGAAGACTCGAAGCTCGAGCCAGGGATTATCCCGACGGCCGACCGGTCTGCGAACGCCCCTGACAGCCCTGCCCCTGACCACAGCCCATCAATCGATTCACAATCACCGTCATCAGTTTCCAACCCCTTTGTCAGGGGAGATCTGATCATTGTGATGCGCCTGCAGGTTGAGCCTGTTTGCGTTTCAGTTGACTGCGTTAGTTCCGAACACCCTCACCATCCCTATCCCCATGAGTCCTGCTGCGAGCAAGTCAGCTCAGCCCAAGGCCGCGTCGCCCAAGACTGCCTCTCCCAAAGCGGCGGCATCGAAGGCGGCTCCATCCATCGTGATGCTGGCGGATTCGAAGGGACTTCCCAAAGGCATGAGCAAGAAGGGCAAACCGGAGTCAACAACCTCAGCCGCGAAGTCTTCAACAGCCAAAGCCTCAACCACGAAGACCGCAGCGAAATCGAAACCGGCCAGCAAAAGCAGCACAACCAAGAGCACCAAAACAACCAAGAGCGCGAAAACCCCCGCCAAGGCGACCCGAGCCAAGACCTCGGCCGCTGCCAAACCCGCTGATCTCGATGCGGCCGCCGATCAGTTGCTGGCCAAAGCCTCCGGAAACTCTGCGGCAAGCAAGGAAGAGAAAGCCAAAGCAGACGCCAAGGCCAAGGTGCTGGCAAGCATCAAGGTTGGGCCTAAAGGGGTCTACACAGAGGATTCCATTCGGGTTTATCTGCAGGAGATCGGCAGGATCCGGCTGCTGCGTCCAGACGAAGAGATCGAACTGGCCAGGAAGATCGCCGATCTTCTCTACCTTGAAGAGCTCGCTGCCCAGTTCGAGAGTGACAACGGACGCGAACCCGACAACAAGGAGTGGGCGGCGCTGGTCGAGATGCCTCTGATCCGTTTCCGCCGCCGGCTGATGCTCGGCCGCCGAGCCAAGGAAAAAATGGTTCAGTCGAATCTCCGTCTCGTGGTGTCGATTGCCAAGAAATACATGAATCGAGGTCTCAGCTTCCAGGACCTGATTCAGGAAGGCAGTCTTGGCCTGATCCGTGCCGCGGAGAAATTCGATCACGAGAAGGGCTACAAATTCTCCACCTACGCGACCTGGTGGATTCGCCAGGCGATCACACGGGCCATCGCTGATCAGAGTCGAACGATTCGCCTCCCGGTGCACCTTTACGAAACCATCTCGCGCATCAAGAAAACCACCAAAGTGCTCAGCCAGGAGTTCGGCCGCAAACCAACGGAGGAAGAGATCGCCGAATCAATGGAAATGACCATTGAAAAGCTGCGATTCATTGCCAAGAGCGCTCAGCTTCCCATCTCCCTTGAGACACCCATCGGCAAAGAGGAGGATTCACGCCTCGGCGACTTCATCGAAGCAGACATCGAGAATCCCGAACAGGACGTTGCCAAGAATCTCCTGAGGGAGGATCTGGAAGGGGTGCTGGCCACCCTCAGCCCGAGGGAGCGCGACGTGCTCCGCCTTCGCTACGGCCTTGATGACGGACGCATGAAGACACTCGAGGAAATCGGACAGATTTTTGATGTGACCCGAGAAAGAATCCGTCAGATCGAAGCCAAGGCATTACGCAAGCTGCGGCATCCCAATCGCAACGGAGTGCTCAAGGAATACATCAAATAATCAGCCACTCGATTCGCATCGCCCCAGGATCCCTGGCCACATAGGAATTCTGGGGCTTTTCAGTGTCTGAATATTGGCCTGGATACTGAGACATTTCAGCAATTATCAGCCTGAAGAAGCCTCAAAACGCACTCAGCCCGAGCAGTGCGCCCGTACCAGCCATCAATGGATGATCTGGTCACTTGGGGCAACAGTGGTCATCTTGGTATCGGTGATTGGTTGGAGTCGATGACGACATTGATGCATTTTCTCGAGGCCGATTACGGAGTTTGGACTTTACTTTTGGCGTTGTTGCTGGGCGCTTTGCAGACACGGCAGCAATGGACGCTCAGCCGTTGGTCGGAAGCCTCTTTACTTTGGATTGCGTTCTGGGTTCTTGGCTTTGGTGGCGTCTATGGATTCATCATGCATCTTGTCTTCGGAACATTCTCAGCAGAACAGATTGGCTGGCCCAATAGTCCTTTTCAGTACGAAGTGGCTTACGCCAATCTCATGATCGGCATTCTGGGTTACAGCAGCTTCCTGTATCGCAAACGTGATTACCTTCTGGCGAGCATGGTGGCTTTTGCCAGCTGGCTCTTCGCTGACGGGGTTGGTCATGTGGTTTCCCTTGTGGTGTTTAAGAAAAACGCTGCTTCCAATGCCGGTGCCGTGCTGTACACCGATCTCCTGACTCCTTTGCTCGTTATTCTTCTGCTCTGGATTAGTCGAGACGAACGCCGTCGGCTGAGCGGTCAGCGTCAAAGGATCCTATGATCACGTTTGTGGAGACAGGAACCCAAACATTCACTTACTTTTTCACGTTGCAGACATCAACGACGATGCAATCGGGTGGATCGGTGGTGACACAGCGGGGCATATCCTTCACACAATTGACGGGCTCTTTGACTCACTGAACTGCGGGTCGTAAGTAATTCATCTCTTTGGTCATTAATAGTGATCGGAATAGTCAGCTTGCCATAGATCTTATGAATCCAACCTTTTTCTCTTTCCCGTCGCTACCACCGCCCTCAACTGACCCAAATCCTCCAGTCCCTACATCGTGCACCCTCACGTCGCGATAACTTGCTCTTGATGTCAGAGCATTGATAACAGGTAGTTGTTGAACTTCTTGTCGCTGCGCTGTTGTATTCGCACCACCAAAGCGAACTTCAAGGTCTGCTGAAACTCTGGTTTCAAAGGCTTCGTCATAGGAGATGTTTATCCTTACGGTTAAACCCCTGCTGATTTCATAGGCCATGCGTCCAAGCACACCTGAACCATCAGCTGTTCCTAGATCACCATTTTGGTAGTAGTAACCAACAGAAGCATTCAGTTCAGGCGTGATGAAATAGCCAACATCCAGTCCATAGGTGTTGAGTGCTCCGCCTTGGTAGAAGACGTTGAGATCTTGTTCCGTGTCGCCAACGGGTAACAAGGCATAGGCATTGAAGTTCCAGTCATTAGCAACAGCTTCTGCATTGACTGCAACCTGCTGGAAGAAAGCACTCTTCTCTGTACCGCTGACATTGATTCCGGTATCGGCTCCACCTGTATTCATGGGGCGGCTGTCATAACCACCATTCAGTCCGAACATCCAACTGCGATCAGCATTGAGCCAGCGATAGCCAATACGCGTTGAGGTGCTGACAGTGGTGCCAGCCACATCGGTGTTGATGATGCTGCTGTCACCCTCACGGTCGCGAAATTGGCGTTGATCAGGGCATCAACAAACCAGACGCTGTTGTCGCCAACCGACAGTGGCAGGAACCCGCCGATTCCTGCCTGGTTCGGTGTTCCAGCACCCTGCAATGCGCCCTGGAAGCCAAAGTTGGGTTTGACCAGACCCTCGAGGCTGATGCTCATCACATCGCCGAGATCCTCAGCCTTGCCGTCCTGTGCCTTCAAAGGCAGCGGGGCGATGGCAACAGCAGACGCAAGCAAACCAATCGAGAGACGGCGGAGCATTGGCGTGGCGTCAGTCCGCGCATGATGCCGGGCTTGGCCTGACTGCGCTTGCCAGCCCCACCAAGAGCACAGGGCAGACAAAAAAACCTCTGCCTGAGGCAGAGGTTCCGAAGACTCCTTTGGGACTGTTGCTTTGTTGCAACCCCGCGAGTGTTGTTCCTCACTGTTGAATTCTCAGGACTTGGCGCTCGTGTGCAACCAAGTGAATTTGCTCTCGTAGAACCCGTCCGAAAAGGCCCCGAAACCGAACCTTCTTCCCCCCTCCAAAACCGCATCAACTGGAGATAGACCGAGAAGGTCCCAATCGGAGACACCCATGACAACTGCAACCCCGCCAATGCACACGGTGAACCTGGCCCTGGACAAGGGTCATGAGTTCACAGAAGAAACCATGATGAAAATGCTGGCTGACAGAAACCAACATTTCCCTGCCTGCCCCATCAACAACCGCTTTGGATGGGAAGAGGCTCTGATGACCTGCTTTGGAAATCACTCAGTAGCTGACCGACAAAGACTGATCTAAGAGTTGTCTAGTTGTGACCAGTGCAGTGAACAGCGCTAGCGCTGGCTAGACCTGAGGAAGTTGGTTCTCCTCACAGAGATTCCAACTCCTCACACCCACTGAAGATCCGATAGACGTCCGGGTCTTTTTTATTGATTTGACTCTCTCAATCTCTCCTGTTGAATCTCAGTGGGTCTGTTCATTGACTTATTAAACTGGATCGGTAGTCGATGGTCAATGTCAACATGAGATCAATTGACGGAGCAGCGTTATAGTCCATTCCAACAATTTCCAGTCAAATCAGGCGACCTGATTTGTTCTCAGGCGGCGAATGGTGACCTGAACTTTTGAACAACCACCATTAAGCACTATGTGTCTGTAGAGGGGTGCCGTAAGTATTTGAAGAAGAATGGGAATGAACCACTACCCTCTTCTCAAGGACATCCGTCTGAAGCCTGTCGGTGGCGAGGGAAACAGCGAGAATTGATTTGGCTGTTGCTTAGAGCAACCATTGCCCTGCCCGCATTGGGGATGGGATTTTGATGGGCTTTTGCAGCCGTGGTGAGCTTGCAGATGCATCAACTGTTTCAGCAGAGCCGTTTCAGGAGGTTCATGATTAAAAGGACTAACGCCTAGCAGGACACGAATGAGACCAACGAAGAAAGCACAGTTCTGGGTCTTTGTCTCCCTCGCAGGGGCGGGCTTCAGTTACTATCTCGTGGATAAGGGTATCCCTCAGGGCCTCTTTCTTGGATACATATGCATACTTAATGTAGGAAAATACATCGAAAAGAACTATCCACCTCGAAAGCGCAAGGGCGACATGAAAACCCTCTGGCGAGACGAATACATTCGCCTGAAAGGATGGGAGAGTATGACCGATATTCAGCGTCATGTCCTTACCAAAAAGGCAAAGTCTTCAGCAATGAAGAGACAGGAAGCTGCAATGATGAAAGAGCTACGAGAACTGAAATCAAAGCATCCATACCACCAGAGTCTTGTTTTCTGATCAGTAAGCCCAAGGATCACAGGGTTGTTGATCAGCTCTGGATCTTTGTCTTGGCTGGCCACCATGGCTCAGCAAGGCTGTTGGACATTTACTCTTGACAATTGCGTCGACGATCAATTTGCTGCGCCAGAAACTTGAAAGCATCGTTGATCAACTGCTGAGGGTCAGTCACCTCTGGATGGAGGCGCGAATAGACATTCAAAGTGTTGATTCTCAGTCGATTGGTGGCGTCTCCCTCTTCTTCAGACACCAAACCAAGCAGACGATGTGCTTCCTTGATGGTTTCGATCTGCTGGGGAGAAGGAATCCAATCCGCAAGCTTCGAGTTAGTACTGAATGGCTTGATCATTCCGCCATACACCTCAAGAGAACAAATGAGACCATGTTCTTGTTTCCTTATGGTCTTTAGTGTTATCAGAAGACCAAAAAGTAACGGTAAGAAAAGGCACTAGAGCATCGCCATCAATGGCTAAAAAATTTAAGTCTAAAGGACTAAGAGGTGGGATTCGATAGACATACAGTTGTGTTTGCAACGCCCTGTTGGGTGGAGTGGGCATGGAGTTTGCAGCCTATCGATGGGATATGGGACCCATTAAGGGCATTATTTATCAACCGCGATTGATGGAAGGGTGTGTTTATTAAACCTCTGACTGTCAAAAGGGTGATAATGACATCAAGTCATTGAATCACTCAGCTTGCAGATCAATAAAAATCGGGCCGATAGCTTCTTTTTATGGAACTTGTTTTGGGGTCTGAGCCATTCAGCGTGACTCAATGCTGTCGGTGAACTCCTGAAATGCCTTCTTCAAACGCTCAACGGGCGTTTCCGATGGAGGACATTCCTGATTGGTGGAACGCGTGTAGGCCTGAAGAATGCGAGCTTCAGGCTCAAGTAAAGCTGCGACTGCAGCCTTGAGCATCACAACATTGCGCTGGGGAGTTAATCCCTCCAGGTAGGAATGCAGAGACCAGGGTCCTGAGTCATCCTGCTTTTCAAGCCGCAGGGGCCTGATCAACTGATAAGCGCGGTCACCATCGGAATCGGTTGTCTGTCTGAGACGGGCGACCAGCATCACACCGCTGGTGAGCAGAACAAGACGGATGGATCCTTCGCTCAACAAAGGCAGGAAGGGAGCTGATTCGTCCACCTGAGAGAAAGAAGAGCCGGCGGATGGATGACTCACCTTCACCCCGTTGACCACAGGACCAGGCATTGCGACTCCTGAGAACGCAAAGATCGTAAAGCTGTTCGTCCTGAAGAGTGGGCCGTCTTGCTGATGCAGAGCCTGATCTATCTAGCTGAATTCTGTGAAATGTTGAGCAGAACCGGACCTTCGACTCCGTAGGCTGAATGGCTGTTTCAACGTGCCCATGGCTCTCGAGCAACTGCGCATCGCCTCCCGCCGCAGCCAGCTGGCCATGGTGCAGACCAACTGGGTGAAAGCCGAACTGGAAAAAGCACACCCGGGCCTGGCGATTTCAGTGGAGGCCATGGCCACTCAGGGGGACAAGATTCTGGATGTGGCCCTGGCCAAAATCGGTGACAAGGGGCTGTTCACAAAGGAACTGGAGGCCCAGATGCTGGTGGGTCGAGCGGAGATCGCAGTGCACTCCCTGAAAGATCTGCCGACCAACCTGCCCGATGGCCTGATGCTGGGTTGCATCACCGAGCGGGAGGATCCTGCGGATGCCCTGGTGGTCAACAGCAAAAATGCCGATTACACACTGGAAACACTTCCGGAAGGCTCCATCGTCGGCACGAGCTCGCTGCGCAGACTCGCTCAACTTCGCTACCACTTCCCTCACCTTCAGTTCAAGGACGTTCGGGGCAACGTCATCACCCGACTGGAAAAACTGGATTCAGGAGAGTATGACTGCCTGATCCTCGCAGCGGCAGGCCTCGGTCGACTTGGATTCGGAGATCGGATCCACCAGATCATTCCTGGTCACATCTCGCTTCATGCCGTTGGACAGGGAGCTCTCGGCATCGAATGCGTCACCGACAATCAGGATGTTCTCGACATCATTCAGGTGCTCGAGCATGCCCCAACAGCCGGCCGGTGCCTGGCTGAACGAGCCTTCCTGCGGGAGCTCGAAGGCGGCTGCCAGGTGCCCATCGGCGTTAACAGCCGTATCGACGACCATGAGCTTGTTCTCACAGGCATGGTGGCCAGCTTGGATGGCAAGCGACTGATCCGTGATGAACGCCGCGGGCCTCTCGGTAATCCTGAGGATGTGGGACTGAAGCTCGCCGCCGACTTGAAATCTCAAGGTGCAGGTGAAATTCTCCAGGAGATCTTCGCTTCGGTTCGTCCCGAGGCCTGACTGTGTCATTGCTGATCACAGCACAAGCACTCACTGGGTGATCCTCACCGGAGTGCCGACCTCAACGAGCTCATAGAGCTTCTGAACGTGTGCATTGAGCATGCGTACACAACCGTTGGACACGGCCGCTCGGATTTTCACCCAGTGCGGCCAGGGCGTTCCATGAATGCCGAATTGGTTGGGGCCCTGCTGCAAAAAGCCGATCCAGCGATGACCAAGCGGGCTAGCAGGCCCGGTGACCGGGTGGACCCGACCGGACTTCGTACTTTCGTACTGAGGGTTGACGAGCTTGGTCTCGACACGAAAGACACCTGTCGGTGTTGGGGTCTTGGGATCGCCAATCGCGACCGGCCAGCGTCCTATGGACTGACCAGCCCGGATCACACTGATGCGTCGCTGTTTGAGATCAAGATGAATAGTGGTCTCAGTATTCTCAGAACTCGCTCTCGCTGAGGCAATCAGAGACGAAGGGACCTGCAGCTGAGGCGAAGCAGCCACTGGACACCATGCAGCCGAAGCAAGGGCAGCGGCGCCGAACACCGCAGGAGCGAAACGATTGACGCACTTGAGACGCATTCCCGGACAGCCAAGACTCACTGGTCTCAAGCTATCCATCCGCCGGATAAAAAACCGCACACCAATGGAGGACTTTCTGAAGAAAAGCGTTCAACCAGCCGCCTGGGTGTTTCCGCGTCTTTGCTGAAAGGGAAAGATCCCTCGATTCTTCGATGCCAGAGCAACTTGAGTGGAACGCGGATGAGGCACGTCTCGTGCTTCAGGCCATCAAGACCGTGGGAACAGCTGGAGGAGCGTTACCGCTGGCGCCAATCACCTTGGAGATGATGGAGGCGATCCAGAACCACGTTCTGCATTCTCAGATCGACCTGAAGGAACTGGAAATCATTGCCCCAGCGGCCTGTCCCGATCGGCTCAGCCCTGGAAGCAAGCGTGACCAGCTGATTCAGATCCTGGTGCTGATTCCTTACGTGGACATGTCAGTCGATCCACGCATGGTGGGAGTTGTGGATGACTTCGCCGCTTGCCTGCATGTCAGTCCAGAGACTCTGAACGATCTCCACCAGGTCAGGGACAATCACCTCAGGCGATTGCTGCTGAATTACGGACGACGCAGCATGGGTGAGTTCCTGATGCTGGATACGCCGTCCAAATTCATTCGAGGGGTGATCAGCGCTCTTCATCAGGCCATCGGCGACCCCGCTGTGGCGCGGCGTTATCAGTCTTTGGAATCGTTCCCAGAAAACAGCCTTGGCCACAGCTTCTTCCACTGGTATCGCGACCGTCAGTGGGCCCTTCCCGGCGAACACAAGAGCACGTCAGAACTGCTGGTTAACCATGACTGCTGTCACATCCTGGGCGGCTTCAACACCGACACACAGGGAGAAATGAATGTGGCCGCCTTTCAGGCCGGTTTATTCACTGATGGATTCGGCTTTGAATCACTGCTTGAGGTGATGCTCGATTTCCATCTCGGCAAATCCTTCAGCACCACCACGGGCCTGATCACACCGGAAACCGGCCAGTTCATACCTGATGCGGCCATGGCTGGATATGAAAAGGGGCTGGCCTGCAACATCAACCTGATTCAGGACCTTGACTTCTGGGATGTTGCCGATCAACAGGTCACTGACCTCAGGGTCCGATACAGCATTCCGGCATCCGAAGGACCGATTCTCCTGAAACCCTGAATTGCCGGTTCAGGACAACACCGCAAAGGCGAACCAGAGCAGAACAACAGCAAAGGCAACATTGACGAACTGGCTTGCAGTCCAAGGTCGCTTGGGGTTTCGGGCTGACTCCAGCAGATGCAACACCGCGGCCTGCACCATGTAAATGCCGAAGACAAGGATGAGACATCCCAGCACCATGATTCCCCAGTTCAGCAAGGAGGCGACAACCGCCACCACCCCCCAGGCAAGATTGGCGAATCCAACCTCAATCTGGAAGTCATTGCGCTTGCCGAGATCCCAGTCCATCCGCACCGCATCGCTGCGATGAAACACGGCATGGCGGACGAATGACAACAGCCCCACGCCACCGACTGACCAGAGCGCTACCCACTGAACCGCAGAAGCAATCTGGCCGTTAGACAGGGCATTCAATCCAAAGAAGAGGCCGATGCCACCAACAAGCCAGGTGACCTGCATCAGCACCTTGCTGATGCGGGGATGGGTGGGCAGCATCATCACGTTGAACGCGTATCAACAAGTGGATCAATCCACAAGCTTGGGATCGATCTCAGCCTGATAACGAGCCTCACAGGTCTTGATGATCTCGATGGCTTTGTCTGTTCCGAAGAATCCGTTCACGCTGCAGGTTCCTGGCTTCTTCAGATCCTTGTAGTGCTCCCAGTAATAGGTGGTTTCTTTTTTCCAGTGATCACCCAGGTCCTCAAAGCTCTTGATGTGATCCATGCGCTTGTCATCGGCCAGCACCGCGATGACCTTGTCATCAACCTCACCACCATCATCAAAGGTCATGATGCCGATGATGCGTGCTTCAACGATCGAACCTGGAACCAGAGGCTCAGTGACATTCACGATCTCGATGTCGAGTGGATCGCCATCTTCATCCCAGGTCCGGGGAATGCAGCCGTAGGCGAAGGGATAGGCCAGCGAGGAATAACCAACCCGATCGAGCTTCAGGTGACCGGTCTCGGTGATCAGCTCGTACTTGTTGATCGTGTTCGAGTTGAGCTCAATGATTGTGTTCAGACGCAACTCGGATTCATCAGCGAAGGCCGGCAGCACATGCAGCAGGTTGGGCATGCTGCGGCTTGGAGCCTGGTCGAGGTTGGCCATGGAAGACGACATTCGAAGCGGTGATATTACGAGGCACGTCTCAGGGAGCTTCAGGCGCTCGCAAGGAACAACCGCTCCAGCTTGGCCTCGAGGTAGTTCAGGAACGGATCACTGGAGAGAGGTCGACCGGACACCTGCTCGACAAGCTGTTCGGCATTGAGGGAACGCCCGATTGGATGAACGTTGGACCTCAGCCAACCGAGCATGACGCTGAGATCACCACGGCGGACATGCTCTTCGGGAGAACCGATGGACGCTGCCATCGCCTCGCTCAACTGCGCGCTGACGAGGTGCCCGAGCAGATAGGAGGGAAAATAACCAAACAAACCTTCGCTCCAGTGCACATCCTGAAGGCAGCCCTGGGCATCGTCGACGGGAGTGACTCCCAGCAAATCGCGGTAGCGACGGTTCCATTCGCTCGGGAGATCCTCCACCGGCAGGCCCTGCTCCAGCAGAGCCAGCTCAAGATCCGTTCGCACAAGAATGTGAAGCCCGTAGCTGAGTTCATCAGCCTCCACGCGATTGCATCCAGGGGCAACCGGATTCATCGCTTTCCAGAGATCCACCGCCGACTCAAGCGGTGCACCCGCAGCGGCAAAGCGCTCCCACCAGAGTTCCGAGAAGGGTTCACTGCGGGCCACCCGGTTCTCCCAGAACAGCGACTGACTTTCATGCACGGCCATCGACGTGGCCTGGCCGAGAGGCCAGGCGAACCATTGATGCGTTGTGGTCGGCAATCCTTGCTCATAAAGCGAGTGGCCCCATTCATGGGCTGTTGCCAGAAAACATGAAAGGGGCTGGCCAGCCACCACACGCGTGGTGATGCGGAAGTCGCGAGGACCCAACGTGATCGAGAAGGGGTGTGGCGAAGCCGCCACACAGGTGATTCCCTTGTCCCTGCCCCAGTCACTGAGAAGCTGATCACAGAGCTGCTGCTGAGTCGACGCGGGCAGATCCCAGCCGAGAGACGACGGCCTGGAACTGCCCTTGAGTTGCTCTAGTAGCTCAGGCAAACGCCTGCGCAGCGGCGCGAAAAGATCCTGAAGCCTCTCCAGCGTGAGGTCAGGCTCAAATGGCTGCGCGAGGGTTTCCCAGCAACTTCGCGGTTCTGCCAGCTGACGGGCCTGTTCCTGTCGCAACTCCACCATCCGGCGCAGAGCCGGAGCGAACAAGGGGAAATCGGAACTGCTGCGGGCCTGTTGCCAGAGGTCGTAACCCTGGGATTTGGCTGTGGCGAGAGCACTGACAAGATCAGGATCCAGTGCTTGCTGCCGCTGCAGATCCTGCTCAAGCAGATCCAGATTGCGGCCCTGACCACTGATGGCTTCAGGGCAATCAACATCGTTGGCGCCGATTCGCCACTCCTCGCGGGCATCCGCGATCAGCTCCGCATAGTGCTCGGAACTCTGGCGGGAATGAAGCTGGCGAGCCAGCAATGCCAGTTGTTCTCCCCTCCAGGCCGCTCCACCGCTCGGCATCCGGGTGTTCTGATCCCAGTAAAGAGTCCTGGTTATGGACTCCATAACCTGGGTTTCGTGCAGGTGTGAGCCAAGACGATCCCAAGCCGTTGTCCCGGCAGCCATTGGCTTCATCGATCTGAAAAGACCTTAACCAGCTTCAAGATCCGGAAACAGATCCATGGGCTCTGATCAGCGCTTGACATGACTGAAATCAATCAGCCTTCACGCCTGTTCCTGATCATCGCTTGCAGTGGAATCATGCTCCCCACCCTCGGCGCGCAAAGCCCTCTCGAGAGCATTGACCTGGGCTGTTCGTTCAGGTGATTCAACGATGACATTGACCTGCCTGACAGCGACAAGTTTTCGCCACAGCAGTGCAATCAGCCAGGAGGCGGTTGCGAAGACTGCTGCGAAATACAGGAGTCTCATGATCTCCCAAGGTCCGCAGAGAAGTTGTTCTAATTGAAATGATGGTCCGAGGGCGTGGTTGAAATCAACAGCCCACTCATTTCAGTTCCTCGCCGTCTCGTCTTCAGAGGAGCTTTTCTGTTCCTCCTGTTGTTCATGCGTGAGCCGTTTCAACTGGCGACGGGCTTCCTGACGCCTGAACAGCTCATGAAAGCGAATGACCAGATAGTCGACGTCTGTCATCAATCAAGACCTCCATCGCAAGCTGACCGCACAATCAACGCATTGTCTCGCAAAAACTGGCGATTGGTTCAGTCTTTGCGGCAATAGCCACCGCCCATGGGATTCCAACCGGACGGACAGTTCGCATCCATTGCCGGGCGGAGTGTATAACTCATCAGCCCAAGAGCGCTGCACTTACCGTTTGACAGATCCGTGTAGCCCATCGGGCACTCCGCAGTGAGCTTCTTGACGACGCGCTGAGCGATCGCCGGGGAAGGCGAAACGCTGAGCATCGGAACAGCAATCAGCGGAAGCCAGACCATTCTGTTGATCATCTGTTGACCGAAACCGCTGCTCACGTTCCAGGCTAAAGCTGAAGTTCAGAAGAGATGGTCCATGGCAGCACTGCTCAGCCTTCAGGAACGCGACAACCTTCGCGCCACGCTGGCGCAGTGGCAGGTGGGAGATGAGCGGATCAAACGCCAGTGGCAATTCAGCGACTTCAGCGAGGCATTCGCCTTCATGACCAGGGTTGCGCTGTTGGCGGAAACGAAACAGCACCATCCCAACTGGAGCAACGTCTACAACCGGGTGACGATCGAACTGACGACGCACGACCTGGGAGGCATCAGCAATCTGGATGTTGAGCTGGCGCGTTCCATTGACGCCCTGCAGTGAGCCGCTGTCAGAGTGGAACTAGAGAAGAAAACCGTCTATGACCACCAGCGTGAAGCGAGCCGCAGTGCCGGTGACGATTCTCACTGGCTTTCTCGGAGCAGGGAAAACCACGCTGTTGAATCACATCCTGAGCAATCAGGAAGGGCTTAAGACAGCTGTTTTGGTCAACGAATTCGGAGAGATCGGGATCGACAACGAGTTGGTGGTAAGCACCAACGAGGACATGGTCGAACTGAGCAACGGGTGCATCTGCTGCTCGATCAACGGCGAGCTGCTTGAAGCCGTCGACCGCATTCTCAAAAGACCCAAGCCTGTGGAATATCTCGTGGTGGAAACCACGGGGCTGGCTGATCCGCTTCCCGTCGCGATGACATTTCTGGGCAGCGAGCTGCGTGATTTGACGAGACTCGACTCGATCATCACCCTGATTGATGCCGAGAACTTCGGGGCGGAGGCCATTGCCAGCGAAGTCGGTCGATCGCAGGTGATCTACGGCGACATCCTCATGCTCAACAAGACCGATCTCGTCGATGAGGGACGAGTGAAGGATGTCGAGCAACAGCTGCGCGACGTTAAGAAGGATGCACGAATCCTTCACTCGGTGAAGGGAGATGTGCCGCTGCCGCTGCTGTTGAGCGTGGGTCTGTTCGAATCCGACCGAGTGGTGAAAGAAGGCCATGACCATGAGCACAGCCATGACCACGGACACAGCCATGACCACGGGCACAGCCACCACGACCATGACCACGACCACGGGTCCGCTGATGACCTGGCCATTGAAGGCTTCACGTCACTGTCCTTCTCAAGCAGTGATCCCTTTGATCTGAGAGCGTTTCAGAATTTTCTCGACAACCAGCTGCCTGAAAGTGTTTTCCGGGCCAAGGGAATTCTCTGGTTCAAGGAAAGCGAGCGCCGCCATGTGTTTCATCTGGCTGGCAAACGCTTCTCCATCGATGACAGCGACTGGAGCGGAACCCGCAAGAACCAATTGGTGCTGATCGGCCGTGGACTCGACCATGACGCCCTGAGGCAGCAGCTTCAGGACTGCGTTTTCGTCGCTGGTGATCGTTAAGTGGGAGGGAAGTTGCCCCGTATTCAGCAAACTTGATTAGGGTGGCAAGCAATGAGGAGAGGGCATGGTTGAAGTTCTCGCGGCAGGTGGACTGGTAATGGTCCTGGCACTCGCCTACTGGCTGCTGCTCGACTCCGATGACGACAACGGTGGTGGAGGATTGATGGAGCCTGCCCTCGTTCCCATCCCTATTCGGAGCAACGATCGTTAACAGCGGCTTGTATTTGCTGTCACTTTCACAACCCTCACCTGGCGTGAGGGTTTTTTGATGCAGGCATTGAGGTTATTGAATACGCTTCTCAAGATCGGCTTCAAGTGTGTTTTTTCCGGCCTTCCTGCAGCAATCCAATGGATTCCTTCTGCCTGGAGAGCACCACACCCACTGGCTCCAGCAAACAGAACCAGAAGCCAGGTCTGCTCCTGAACACCAGTCCTAGCAAGTGATTCAAGCGTGAATAGTGACAGTTCCTCCATAGCAGATCCTCTTCGGCAAGGGGTGCTCACTCGTATGCGCAGCTTGCTGTCAGGCCGCTTTTGGCTGGTGGCAGGAGCCGTGGCCATTGCCTTCCTAGCTCTGCTTCCGGTCATCGGCCTGCTGGGCGAGGGACTCAATGGAGTGAGCAACGGCAATGCCAGCCTCAGGCCGGATGGTCTGATTCAGATCCGCGGCACGGTGGTGCTACTCCTTGGCACCAGCCTGTTGGGAGGTGTGATCGGCACCGCCAACGGTTGGCTGCTGGCGAACTGCCGTTTCCCAGGCCGCCGCTGGCTGCGGATCGCCCAGCTGCTGCCACTGGCCAATCCGTCGTATCTGCTAGCGGCAACCCTTGTGGATATCGGCAGTCTCGAGGGAATCACCATCAGCGGGATGGGATGGGGAATCGTCGTGATGGCGCTGACCACCTACCCCTATGTCTTCCTGCTCAGCGCCGAAAGCTTCACCATCTGCGGACGCCGACAACTGGAAGCCTGCCGCTCGCTGGGAGTCGGTCCCTGGAACAGTTTCCGCCGGATCGCACTGCCCATGGCCCTGCCGGCGATCGGAGCAGGCATTGCCCTCATGGGCATGGAGGTTTTGAATGAATACGGCGCTGTGCAACTGCTCAACATTCCCAGTCTTTCGGCTGGAATCATCGAGGCCTGGAGAATCGAAGGCAATCCCACCGGTGCCGTGGGTCTTGCGCTGATCACACTCGGCATCGTGATGGTCCTTCTGTTCGGCGAACGCAGACTGCGCAGCCGCAGCCGCCGCTGGTCAGAAGGCGTGGCAGGAGGAGAATCTCCTGCGTGGATGCTGAGCGGCGGACGAGCCTTTGCAGCCCAGGTGCTGGGAGCGGTACCTCCCCTGATCACCCTTGGCATTCCTCTGTTGTGGGGCGGAATGAACTGGCAGCAGCTGGCCACAGGTCTGACACCCGAATTGCTGCTGCTCACCCTGCGCACTCTGGGTCTAGCGCTGGCAGCGACACTGCTGGCAGGTCTGGCGGCCATGTTGCTGGCCATTGCCAAGCGCTGGAGTCCTGCCAGATGGCTCAGAGGTGTGACGTTTCTAGCGGGCATGGGCTACGCCATTCCAGGCGCAGTGCTGGCGCTGGCTCTGCTGGTCGTCGGCGCACCCTGGCAACTGTCTCCGATACTGCTTCTGCTCTGGGGATACAGCGACCGATTCCTCGCGGTCAACAAAGGAGGGATTGATGCAGCTCTGGAGCGACTCTCCCCCAGCCTTGACGAAGCAGCAACAGGGCTGGGCTTGCGTTGGCCGGCCGTGCTCAGACGGGTTCATCTGCCGCTTCTGCGAGGCCCAATCCTTGTTGGCAGCCTGCTGGTGTTCGTGGACACCGTGAAGGAGCTTCCGCTCACATTCGCACTAAGGCCTTTCGATTTCGACACGCTTGCCGTGCGGGTGTTTCAGTACGCAGGTGATGAGCGACTCGCCGCTGCGGTCTGGCCGTCCCTGATGATCCTGGTCCTGGGTCTGATCGCTTCATCAGCTCTGGTGCCCCGATTGGATCGGGACACGGAGTAGAGGTCGAGATCAGAAAGCGAAACGACTGGGCACACAGTCCTGCCCACGCCGAGGAGCCAGCACGGACAGCCAGCTGCTCTGTAAAGGGTGAAAACCATCGTCACTCACCAGCACAAGTGGAATTCGACCGTCTTTCATCACCGGCCCCCAGGCCATTCCCTCCCAGTTGGCTGATGGCAGACCACTCGCCAACAGATCCCAGCTTTGCCATGCTTGTATCGGCGGAGCTTTAGGCAACTCCCTCGCTGGAAGTCGCAGAATCTGCAAATGGGCAGTCCACCCAGCCGGCCATGAAAAACCGCGCAGCAGAGCGAGAACAGTTGCGTCATTTTCCATCGCCAGCAGTTCACTCAAGCCCAGCTTCCGACTGACGGCTGCACCTGCTGGTCCGATTTCGAATCCCCCCAGCGGTTCAAGTCGATGCTGCGAACCGGGCTGCGAACCGGAACCGAGGCGAGCGAAACGCACCCAGTCCTTTCCCTTCTGAGCCTTGTCCTGAATCAGCGGCGCCTCAGCTGCCATCAGCAGATCACCGGATGCCCTCTGCGTGAGTGCTTCGGGTCCCTTGTTGGCGGCAAGCCCCTGACCCTCCCTCTCCTGCCAGTCGGCCAAAAGGGGTACCTCCTGCTGCAGGCGTCCGTTCAAGAGGTTGTAACGCTGCAGTCTTGCCCTTCTCTCAGGGCTTCGTCGCCCCTCGCTGACGATCCAGATCTGATTGCCGTCAAGCACCAGCCCCTCTCCGTCAAAGCCCGCCATCAGAGGTGAGCCCTCTCGCCCCCTCAACAGCAGACGTCGCCCACCCTGCAGCGATGCCTGCTCCCCTTTCAGGAGATGGCTCAGGCCAGTGAACGACACCAGGTAACCCGTGGTTGCATCGCTCAGCAACCAGAGACGGTCCTGCTTCCGTTGATAGGCCAAAGCAGAGAAGCCACCAACACGATCGCCATCCAACCCTTTGGATGGGAGTTCAACGTTGTGAAGCAACTCCCAGCCAGCTGCCAGAGGGCAAGGAAGTGCCCGGGCTGGCGATGGCAAAGCCGACAGAGCTATGACCATCATGTCGTTAGGTGCCGTGAGCAACTGGAACATCATCACCACCACAGCCACAGTCGGCAGGCATTCCGCTGGACGGTTCTGCTCAATGCCTCTTTGAGCGGTTTGCAGATCGCTGTGGGGATTGCCTTCGGATCGATCGCATTGATCGGCGATGCCCTCCACAACGTCGGTGATGTGGCGGGACTCCTGATGGGCTGGGGAGCGGAGAGCCTGAGCCAAAGACCTGCCAAGGGGCGGTTCAGTTACGGCTTTGGACGCTCCACCCAGCTGGCAGCCGTCGCCAACGCCGTTCTGATCCTGATGGCTTCCGCCGTCGTCTGCGTGGAGTCGCTGCAACGATTCCGACAACCGGAGCTGGTGGTGGCATGGCCGGTTGCCATCGCCGCAGGCGCTGGCCTTGTCGTGAACCTGCTCTCCGCCCAGCTGTTCGGATCAGATCATCATGGTGATCTCAACCGCCGAGCAGCCGCTCTTCACCTGCTCGGAGATGCAGCCGTTTCTGCGGCGGTGCTGGTGAGTGCGCTTGTGTCCGGCATCACCGGCTGGACGTGGCTGGATCCACTCACAGGGCTTGGAGTCGGCCTGAGCGTCGGATGGCTCGGAATCATGCTGCTGCGTGATGGTCTGGCCGAGCTGATGGACGAAACTCCCCATCGCATTGATCCCGCAGCCGTTCTGGAGGCTCTGCAAACCATGCCTGGCGTTCAGGGAGTCCATCACCTGCACATCTGGTCCATCGGCGGAACGCGCGTGGCCCTCACAGTTCATCTCCAAAGGCCCAAAGAAGTGAGCCAACAGGATCCGCAGCTCCTGAGCGAGGTGAGACAGGCCATGCAACGAAAGGGCATCGAACACTGCACCGTTCAACTGGAAGAACTCGACGAAGACTGCGGCGAATCGCTCAGCTGATGCAAACGAACAGCGATCATGCGGTCCGCTTTGACACCTGTCGCGGCCATCAGATCAGCGAGAGTCACCACGAGTCGATAACTGAGTGCCACAGCCAGAAGTGCTGGCTCCGGAACGGATGAACTCAGGCGCAGCAGCAGCACCGCTTCAAAGACACCCAGTCCACCGGGCGCAGCAGGAACAACAAGCCCTGTGGCCCAGGCCAGAGCGAAGGCTGACATCCAGCTGCCGATCGGAAGCACTGGTGTCAGACCGAACACCTGAATGCAGCACCAGAACCCCGAGAAGCGGGAAGTGATGAACACCAGCTCGGCCAGGAGAGGAAGCAAGGGGTAGTCCTTGCGGCCGCTTCCCAGCTGTTCCAGCGGAGGCAAGGAGGCAAGATCGGGATCTGACCGGTTGAGTTGCCTTAAACGGCTGCGTTCCAGCCGGCTGAGCAAGGGCTCTCTCCAGCGAGGCAGTAACAGCAGAGCAGGCAGCGGAGTCAGCAAAGCCAGACCGCTCTGCCAGCCACCGAAGGGCACCCAGAGCAGGGCCGCCACCACCATCAACATGGGCTCCATCAAAACGGAGACCAGTGCGGGCCCCGTGCCGATGGAAGGGCCCAGGACCCGCACACGTTGGATGAAATGCCACACGCCGCCTGGCAGGTACTTGAGCAGATTGCTGCTGAGGTACAGAGGCACCAGAGGTGTTGAGCCCGTGCCATGTCCCAGCCAGCTCACCAGCACCTGCCAGGCGCCTGCATTGACAAGCAGGCTCAGCCAACTGAGGCCGAGAGCAAGCACAAGCCACCACCAGCCTTGAGCTGTGATTGAAAGGGATCGCAGTCCCGCTGCGTGGCCGGCCAGCGCCCAGACGACAAATCCCAGCGTGAGCAGGGTGATCCACAGCTTCACGCCGCCGGGAAACCTCACGCCTGCGGGAAGCTTTGCCGAGAGCAGGGACCGGAAACGCTTCAACATGTCCACTCCTGCTGGGAATCGAACTGAAGTGCTTCCTGAGAAAGCTTCTGCCAGAGCATCTCAGGAGAAAGGCCTGCTCGGTGTGCGAGTTCATGGAGAGCATCCCTCTCGGGCTTCACAGTCCTGGTTCCATCCGGCTTCAAAGTCTGCTTTGCAGCAAGCTCACCCCACGGAGTGGAGAGCGATCCTCGACGCCGCGGCAGCACCCAGCGCCCCTGACGCCGCTCGCGCAGTCCCAGGGTTGGACTGTCCTTCCACCAGATCCGGCGCAGGTCCGCCGCTCGCTCAGGCAGTACAAGAGCCGTCAAGGCGGTTCCTGGACGACCCTTCTTCATCTGCAGCGAGGAACAGGCCACATCGAGAGCACCCGCATCGCGCAGCTGCTGTATCAACCACGCCATGGCTTCAGCTGAAACATCATCAATCCAAGCCTCCTGAACGATCAGGTCCTGCCAACGAGGCTGATTGGATGCATCAGGGCCCTGTGGACGCTGGCGGATGAGGCGGAGCAGATTGGGGCGGTCAAGCTGACGATGGCCGAGGCCGGTTCCCACCGCGTCGGGAGCCAGCTGTTCAGGCCATCCGAACCCGTCTGCAAGCACAGCCATCAAAGCCAGCCCCGTCGGGGTTGTCAGCTCAGCTTCCGGCCAGTCCCCGCCCCAGCGAAGTTCAACAGAATGACGTCGCGCCAGCTCAAGCACCGCTGGGGCGGGGACCGGCAGCAGTCCGTGAGCCGTGGCCACCGCACCTCGTCCTGCGGGAGGAGGAACACACCAGAAGGACCTTGGATTGAGATGCTCCACGGCGGCGCAGACCCCAACCACATCAACGAGGCTGTCCATGGCTCCGACTTCGTGGAAATGCACGTGGTCAGCTGGAATGCCGTGAACGGCCGCTTCGGCGTCAGCGAGCGCGGAAAACACCGACAACACCCTGTCCTGCAGTGATGGAGGAAGCACGGCAGCCTCGATGATCCGACGCAACTCGCCCCAGCGTCGATGCGGTGGCTGCTGATCCCGGCCTTCAACATCGAGTCTGAGTCCGCGCAAACCGCCGTTTTGCGCTTCCTCGACTCGCAGTACATAGGCGTTTTCGAAACCAAGCTCCCTCAGAGGGGCATGAACCACCTCAGTTGGAACACCCAGATCAAGGAAAGCCGCCAGCAACATGTCTCCTGCCAGCCCCGTTGGACAGTCCACCACGTAGGTGGCATCGATCCCTGAGGTCATTTCACCTCCGGATCGAGACCCTCCAGCAGTCTTTCAGCGATGACATCGAGATCATCCAGACGTTTTCTGAGAAGCTGCTCCACCTCACGGCGGGCACGACGCTGCTCCCGTTGCGCAGTGGCGACATCCTGGCCTGAAAGACCCCAGATCCTGCCGAGCAGGGCACGGTCATCAGCCCCGCCACGAGCGGATCCCTCCAGCAGTGTCTCAGCCACCATCCCGGCCTGGAGAACCCTGCTCCAGCGACGCAGATCCTCCAGGGGTAAGCGGACCTGATCAGGGAGTTCGAATTCGGTGGCTCCATTGCTGCGCAGGCCTGCCTCCAGACAGGGACGGGTTCCAACCAGAACGCGCCGCACCTTCATCTCCTCTTCGCGGGCAACAAGCCAGTGGCCAGCTTCATGGCGCGCCACCCGACGCAGGCGTGTCCTGCCTCCGGGAAGGGCTTCAGCAAGAAGATGCCCTCCCATCCCCTCCAGCTGGGAAGCATCGAGGGTGAGTCCCAGTAGCCCACCACCGACAATCAGAGCGATCCAGGCAGGCGACAGGCCCACAAGCGGACCGAAGACCGCGAGTCCTGTGCATCCGGCGACTGCAAGCCCGGCGGTGGTGCTGGAAACGGGAGATGGGTTCATGAACTGCGAGCGGGTCGACTGCGTTCTGCAGGACGACGGGACGCGCCACCGCGGCCCTTGCCGCCACGGGTGGGCATCGGTGCGATCACATCAACGGACTCGACTTGAAGCAACTGTCCCTGACGACGCACGTCGAGGCTGACGAAATGGCGCAGGTGCGCAAGCTCGACATCACCACTGAGCTGCAACTTGAACGGCAAGGGACGGAAGCCATCAGCACGCGGCTGCTGACGCACCTTGATGACAACCTCCGAAGCCTCGGGCTTTGTGTAGATGAGCTCGCCTCTGATCGAGAAGTAATCGTCACCCTCAGGCAACGCATCGATGGATGGATCACCGGAATCGGTCTCCGGATCGGAAGCTGAAAGGGTGCTGGGCTCCCAGATTCCAGCGATCTGAAGATGCAGCTGACCAGCCTCCCTGCATCGCGGGTAAACCACCCAGAGGTGGGGTTTGCCCATGTCGAGATGACGACGCATCAACGTGAGCATTCGGCCCAGAACAACGGCATCAATCTCCTGTCCATCGGCATCAAGCAAATGGCCGCGGGTGGTTTGTTCTTCGGATTCCGGGCGGAAAATTCCGCGCACGACGCCGATCGCCCGGTACTGCAGCGGCTCGGTGACCGCGGGAATGGGATGGTCGCGCATCAGCTTTAGGGGCATCCACTGGCCCGCAGCAACTCTAGCCAGCTTCGACAAGGAGCCTCAGACTGGGCGAGCGTTCCCACGGCACGGTGGCGGGCTACTGGCGTCAAACGACGGAAACTCTGGCAAGGCTGGGCGCTGTTACTGGCCTGTGTGTGTTTGCGGGTTGGATGGTGATCAACTTTTGGCCTGCAACTGAACCTCAGGCGACCATCCGCGAAGACTCGTCCCCTTCCGAGCCATCCACTCTGGAGATTCTCAGAAGCCAGGTCAGGAACCACCCCGGCGACTGGCGCTGGTCACTGCTGCTGGCTCGCGCACAGCACGACAACGGAGATCGCGAAGCAGCCGTTCGCACCTTGAGACCTCTGCAGCGCCTGCATCCCGATCGACTCGAGGTGGTGACTTTATCGGCTCTGCTCGCTCTGGAAGCCGACCGGGAGGAAGAGCTGATCAAACATCTGAACGGACAATTCGAATCCGCAACCGCTGAACGTCGGCTTGGACTGGGACTGCTGATGGCTGATCTGCGCCGCATGTCAGGTGACTCGGAAGCCGCTTCGGATCGCTACCGAGATCTGATCAAAACCCATTCGCAACGACCAGAACCATTTCTGGCATTCGCCCTTCTCAAACGGGATCAGGGTGAGGGGGATGCTGCCATCGCTTTGCTGCGCAAGGCCATCAAACTGAACAGAAATCCCGCGACGTCAGCAGCGGAACTGAAGACGCTTGAACGTCGCTGGGCGCTTGAAGCTGCACGGAACAAACCGGCAAGCCGAGCTCTCAAGGCTGCGACAACTCCCTGAGCGCCTCGTCAATGGCATCGGAAGGGTCAGTGGCATCGTTCATCGATGAGGCCTGACGCAGGTTCCTCATCAGCTCCATCGGATTCGTGACATCGAGCACGGAACCCTTCTTTTTGGATTCCCCCGGGAGTGTGTTGTAGATGTCACGATCTGCATTGCGCTCAATCCCACTCGGCTGCGACAGCGTGGTCTGGGAATAGGCAGCGGGAGAAACCGGAAGCAAAGCGCTGCTGACGGCGATCACAAGACCGGAGGTCACGCGGAGCGATTGCATGGGATCAGATCCTCGGTACCGGTGGATGCTAAGGGTCTCCAAAGAGATGCAGCAGGGCTTCCGTGCAGATCGCGAGCTGGAATGTCAATTCGATTCGCACTCGACTGGATCATGTCCTTCGCTGGCTGGAGAACAGCGATGTGGATCTGCTGGCCTTGCAGGAGACCAAAGTCGATGATCCGCTCTTTCCATCGGAGTCTTTTCGCGCAAAGGGGTACAACGTCAGCTTCCATGGGCAGAAGTCGTACAACGGCGTGGCTCTGGTCAGCCGGCATTCACTGGAAGACGTTCGCCTGGGGTTCACCGGAGAACTGACTGCCGATCTGCAGACCGAAGAGCTGAGCCAACAGAAAAGAGTGATCAGTGCGCTGGTGGATGGGATCAGGGTTATCAACCTCTATGTACCGAACGGTTCCAGCCTCAAATCCGAGAAGTACGCATACAAACTCCAGTGGCTTTCCTGCCTCGAGAGGTATCTGAGAGCGACTCAGTTACGGGATGAGCCTCTATGCGTTGTGGGGGATTTCAACATCGGACCGGAGGCCAGAGACCTGCATGACCCGGACCGGCTCAGCGGTGGGATCATGGCTTCCGATGCCGAACGCGACGCCTTGTCTCAAGCGCTCGGGGATGATCTCAAGGACGCTTTCCGGCTGTTCGAATCGGGCAGCGGCCACTGGAGCTGGTGGGACTACCGAAGCGGCGCATGGAATCGAGACAGCGGATGGAGGATTGATCACATTTATCTGAGTTCCGATCTTCAGGAGCTGGCACTCAGCTGCAAGATCGACAAACGCGAGCGCGACCGCGAACAACCCAGCGACCATGCACCTGTGATCGTTGATCTCTCCTGGGAGCTGGAGGACGAATCCGGTGACGATGACGGGAGCTTCGTCGCTGATTGAGCCCAAAAATCAAAACGGAAATGGTTCAGTCCAAGGCGGTTGCTCTGACCGGAAACGACGATGAAGTTGCGTTCAAGGTCGATCCGTCACAGTCTTAAACAAGCCATTCCTGAATGCGGCAGCCAACACCGCGTGCGGCCTGGAAATGCCTCAGATCAAGCTCAGACGCTGTTCAGGCGCGAAATGATCAGGCCCGGAAACACGATGCTCTGACATGTATCACAAGTTCCGGAATCCCTGCTTCGTACACAGATCGGCCGTTTTGGCACGTTCTTGGGTCAGGATGTGGCACGGTTTGCATCGGCCCCTTGGCCTCCGCCCCCGTGACAGCACCAAGCTTCAACACCAGTCGCTCCCAGGAGCTGTTCAGTGCCGCCCAGGCTCTGATGCCTGGTGGCGTGAGCTCCCCAGTGCGTGCATTCAAATCTGTGGGTGGCCAGCCGATCGTTTTCGATCGCGTCAAGGGCCCCTACGCCTGGGACGTTGATGACAACAAATACATCGACTACATCGGCAGCTGGGGGCCCGCGATCTGTGGTCATGCCCATCCCGAAGTGATCAGTGCGCTGCAGGAAACAATTGAGAAGGGCACCAGCTTCGGAGCCCCCTGCGCACTCGAAAACACGTTGGCGGAGATGGTGATCGACGCCGTTCCCAGTGTGGAGATGGTTCGCTTCGTGAACAGCGGCACCGAAGCCTGCATGGCGGTGTTGAGACTGATGCGCGCTTTCACCGGTCGCGACAAGGTCATCAAATTCGAAGGTTGCTACCACGGCCATGCCGACATGTTCCTGGTCAAGGCCGGGTCGGGTGTGGCCACTCTTGGGCTGCCTGACTCACCTGGTGTTCCACGCAGCACCACCGCGAACACGCTCACCGCGCCCTACAACGATCTCGAAGCGGTCAAGCAGCTGTTTGCTGAGAACCCCGATGCCATTTCAGGTGTCATTCTTGAACCCATCGTTGGCAACGCAGGATTCATCCAGCCTGAGCCTGGGTTCCTCGAGGGTTTGCGCGAACTCACCAAAGAGAACGGAGCTTTGCTCGTCTTCGACGAAGTGATGACGGGCTTCCGTATCAGTTACGGCGGCGCCCAGGCGCATTTCGGTGTCACCCCTGATCTCACCACCATGGGCAAGGTGATCGGCGGAGGGCTGCCTGTGGGGGCCTACGGAGGTCGACGGGAAATCATGGAGATGGTGGCTCCTGCCGGTCCCATGTACCAGGCCGGCACTCTGAGCGGAAATCCCCTCGCCATGACGGCGGGCATCAAGACTCTTGAGCTCCTGAAACAGCCTGGCAGCTACGACAAACTCACCGCAACCACTGAAAAACTGGTCGCTGGCATCAAGGAGGCAGCAACGGCTGCTGGTCTGTCCATCACGGCGGGAAGTGTCAGCGCCATGTTCGGTTTCTTCCTGTGTGAGGGGCCTGTGCGCAACTTTGAAGAGGCGAAGGCAACGGATGCTGATCGTTTCGGCAGACTGCACCGGGCCATGCTGGAGAGAGGCGTTTATCTGGCGCCGTCTGCCTTCGAGGCCGGTTTCACCTCACTGGCTCACTCGGACGCAGACATCGAGGCCACGATTCAGGCATTCCGCGAAAGTTTCGCTGCAGTCGCCTGATCCAGGGAAGGTCATGAAATGAACCCCATGCCGCATCAAGCCACCGGCCTGGGGGGGCAGCTCAGAGGGCTTTTGGTAGGGCTTGCTTTGGTCTCTTCATCACTCCTGGGAGCTCCAGGCCGCAGTGGACCACTCAACACGCGGCTTGATCTTCCCGAGTGGCTTGACCTCAGCATTGACTACACCTCTGAGCCGATGACCGGTATCACCGGTGGGGCCCATCCTTCAGCGGCGAGCTGGTATCAAACTGTGGTGCTCGACCTTTCCATGAGCAGCGGTTTCGCAAAGAACCGGAAGGACTGGAACGAACTGGACCACTGGCAGCTCAACCTGCAGCTGACAAACAATGCCGGCGATTCCAACCTGAACAGCGAGCTGGGAGCGGCATTCGCCCTGCGAACCCTGTAGGTACCTGGATCACTGAAGTCTCAATGATCAGAAACCAGGGGGAAAGTTGGTGGCAAGCGGAACTTGGATTGTTATCGCTGAGTCCGGTTTCGCCCGGGGAGCCAGGCTTTCTGTCTGCACCCGCGATGAACAGCTACATCAGCTCAGTGCTCAACAACACTTTCAACCTGCTGATTGTGGGAGTACCGATCAATCCCTTCGTTGCCCCGGGTGTGAAGCTTCAGGCGAGTTCAGAGTCTCTCGGCTCCCTGGAATACGGATATTTCTACCTGAATCCTCAGAAAAACATCGCGTCAAGCCTTGGCGTCGATCCTGGAATTCCTGATGTAGAGGGAGGCGTTCAAGCCCTTCAATGGAAGAGCAATCCACTCTTGTCAAGAACTGATCTCAAAGAAGACATCATCATTCCAAAATCCAAAAAAAATATTGCCAGACAACTACCACAGCCTGAGGTTCAAATCGGGGGTTATTTGTCATCAACGCGTCTGCTCATTGACAACGGAATCGACTTGGGAGAAGGAACGAATCGAGGAATTTATGGATCTTTCACATGGCCAACGAATGTTGCAATTGGGCTGGATAATCGTCTCTGGGCCGCTGGCACGGTCAGCTTTGACCCTGGCAATAATCCGTATCCATCCTTTGTTGGAGGTGGCTGGTTGAGCCAGGGAATCATTCCAGGCAGACCCTTAGATGTGGTTGCATTTGGATTTGGACGAACAAGCTTCAGTCCAACCATCAATCCAGGCCTGGACTACGAAGGAATGGTGGAATTGAATTACTCCTTCTATTTATCAGACGAACTTCAAATCCAACCTGTTATGCAATGGATTATCAATCCAGGCGGGAAAGGACAGTCGCAAGGGATCTGGGCCGGTGGAATCCAGATCAATCTGAATCTCTGAGAGTCAGCGATAATTCTCAAACTGCAAAGGGATATCCAGTTCATCTTCTTTTGAACGTAACAACTGAATCACTTGCTGGAGATCATCCTTGCTCTTACCTGTCACTCGTAAACTGTCTCCCTGAATTGCCACGGTGACTTTCTTGAGCTCGTCTCGAACAATTTTGCTCATTTTCTTTGCAAGTTCCTGACTGAGTCCCTTCTTCAGCTGCACCGTCTGTTGAACGCGGTTACCACCCACTGTTTCCGCCGGCTGAAAATCGAAGATCTTCAAGGACAGATTTCTCTTTGTGGCTTTGGCTCGCAGAATATCTTCGACAGCCTGAAGTGTCATATCACTGGCCGTTGTGATCACAACAGCAGAGTCTTCAAGGACAATCTCCGTGCCGGAATCCTTGAGGTCATAGCGCTGGGAAACGTCCCTCCGCACCTGATCAAGCGTATTCACCAGCTCCTGACGATCAAAGTCAGAGACCACATCAAATGAATACGACGCCATTGATCAGATATCGGTGGCTGAAGGGTAGCAATGCTCATGGAGCTGCTCTCAACCTGAGATCTAACGACCAATCAATGGCGATGAATATCTGCGCTGCAATCAGCAAATCCATGCCAGACACAGCCTCAGGACAGGACGAAGAAGAGAACTGCAAAAGACTCGATGATGCAGCGGGATTGATCGCAGCGAACAACAGTCGATCAGTATTGTTTCAACCGCGATTTGATTGATTGTGTTCATCAATGACCTGCTGACAGGTACACCAGCAGCACCATTCGCCCTGTCGCTTGCGTTCTCGGGTGCGGTGGTGATCGCAAGCGTGATTCCCCTGGGAGCTGCCCGCTCACAGGCGGACTTCACCCTGGCCGACATGAAAGCTCCTAGAGCCATGTTCGACCGGCTTCCCGACTGGGGGAAACGGGCCAGCTGGGCTCATCAGAACAGCTTTGAAGCCTTCACATTGCATGCTCCAGCGGCACTCCTGGCCCTGATCACCGCGCTCCAGGTCGGAGGGCTTCAGGGCCTTGCCGTTCCTGCTGCGCTGCTCCAGCCGGTGCTGCGACTGATTTATCTGCCGGCCTATGTGGCCAATGTTCCTCCATTGAGAGGACTGTGCTGGGCAGGTGCTTTGCTGTGTACAGGCATCCTCTACATCGAGGGAGTGAAAGCTCTGCTGGCGTCCTAGCCCTTGCCTTGCTGGAATTGCTTCAGAGCAGCCAGCAGTGAGGCGGGTGACTGGGGATCCACCATCAGCACGCTGCCGGCGGGCGAATCAGCCATGCGCTGTCCCATGGCCATCCAGTTCTCAGCCAGCATCAGCCGGACGGCCTCTTCAGCCTCGGGGCTCTCGGAAAGAGCCCTGGCCATGACCCGGGCCGCTTCAGACTTCGCTTCAGCCATCACACCCTGCTGCTGGGCCTGGGCTTCGGCTTCAAGCAGGATCGCTTCCTTCTGAGCACGGGCGTCGAGAACGAGAGCCTCCGCACGGCCACGTGCCTCATTCAACTGAGCTTCCTTTTCGCCCTCGGAGCGGAGAATCGCGGCGCGCTTTTCCCGCTCGGCGGTCATCTGAGCCTCCATGGCCTGTTTGACCCCAGGTGACGGATTGATGTCACGCATTTCAACTCTGGTCACTTTCACACCCCATGGATCAGTGGCCTCATCAAGCTCCTTGAGTAGAAGCTCGTTGACCTCGCTGCGAGTGGTGAAGGTCTGATCGAGATCAAGCTTGCCCATCTCGGCACGAATCTGGGTCAGTACCAGATTCACCATCGCCGCCTGCAGATTGTCCACGGCGTAGTAAGCCTGGGAATGCTCCAGCAACTGCCAGTACACGACAGCGTCGACCTCGATAGAAACGTTGTCCCGCGTGATGCAGAGCTGAGGGGGAATATCCAGAACCCGTTCCTTGAGGGACTCGTGACTCACCACCCGTTCGACAACGGGAATCACAATGGAGAGCCCAGGCTGCAGCTCACGGTCATATTTACCGAGTCGCTCGACCAGTCGCGATCTGCCGCCGCTGGTGACCTTGACACTGCCACTGCCGAGCAGTGCGATCAGGATCAGTGCAGGCAGGCTCAGCAGCGCTTCCATGACAAATGGATGTCTGCGGAGACGTTAGTCCCCAAAGTAAGGCGAACAACCCACCAGACATGCCACCCCTTTGGAGTCCTTTGATCTGGTTGCTCGTGGCGGGAGCACTGCTGGTCGTGGAGCTGGTGCAGCCGAGTTTCGATGGCCTGATGTTCGCTGTCTTCGCCGGTCTTGCCTTGTCCGTGCTGACGGCCCTGCTGCCGCTCCCGGCCTGGATTCAGATCATCCTCTTCAGCCTCATCACGGTGCTGGGAACACTCTGGCTGAGCCGCTGGTCTGCGAGGCGCAACCCAAGACCCGGGCATCGGCGGTTGAAGGAGGACACCGCAGAGGTGCTGGTGACGATTGAACCTGGGGGAGAAGGCAGGGTCCGCTGGCATGGACAAAGCTGGGCCGCCAGCTCTCTGGATGTGGAGACCCCGCTTCAGGCAGGAGATTATGTGCTCGTGATCAACCGGGAGGGCACCAGACTTCAGGTTCTGCCGACTCCCCCGACGCCCTGAGCGTCAGTCGAAGAACAGCAGGCTGACGACCTTCCCCATGTCCTCGGCGTTCCGGCAGCTCGACAGCAGTGTCTCGCTGTCATGGAAAGCCAGACAGATCAGCTGGTCACAACGGCTGATGATGTCCTGATTGCAGAGACTGCTGGCCATCGGCAGAGGCAGATCATCATGTTCAGGCTTCTCGATCAGATGCAGAACACTTTCAAGCTGATCACGGATCTCAGGCCCTTGGCGACTGAGACTCTGCGGCAGAAGGACCGTGAGCTTGGAGGCATCCACAGCCAGAACGCCTCGAATCACGGCTGCATTGACTCCCTGCGCTCCTGATGTCACCAGAGAGTGACCTTCCTGAGCGAGCGACCGGGCAATCAGCTCGATCAGATGGATCGCGACCACAGGAACATGGCGGCTGCCGAGAATGGCAATTCTCCGAGCTCCCTTGTCCTGGAGCAAGGCCAATTCCTGAGCGAGGGTGTCAACCCTGTCGATTGCAGGAAGATCAAGAGATCGGCTCAATGACTACCTGCGGGCTTTACCAGACGCTAGCAGCGGTGAACCCTGTCGGGACCATCACTTTGAGCCGATCGCGAGGTGCTCAAGTCCCACGGCGCTGAGCAGGTCTGCAAGCCGGCAGTGTTCCTCCACAAGCCGGAAGGCATAAGTCGCTTTCACCGCTTCGTGCAGACGCACATGACCGAACGCCTGTTCGATCACTTCAACGGTGCCGAGCGTGTCCTGCTCGACCTTGAGCAATGGCACCTCCAGTTCATCCGCTCGACTGATCAGCTGAGGGAGTGGATCTCCCGCGCCCGTCAAAATCAGACATTGAGTGGATGCCTCAAGGGCAGCCAGCTGGATATCGGTGCGGTCGGCTCCTGTGACAACCGCCATGTTGCGGCGCCTGCGGAAGAACTCCATTGCTGAGTTCACGTTCATCGCCCCGATGCTGAGCGTCTCGACCAGCAGGTCAAGCTTCTCTCTGCAGCAGATCACCCTTGCATCGAGCCGACGCACGAGTTCACCCACCGTGACACTGCGCAGCAGCGGGGAACGAGGCATCACACCGAACACCCTGATGCCGAGCGCAAGGAGTGACGGCACGACATCACGTTCCAGATTTTCCACATCATCGGGAGTGACGGCGTTCAGCACCACTCCACGCAGTCGATCACCCAGCTGTTGACTGGCGGCCAGCAACGCATCGACGCTGCGACTGTCTTCCCAGAGGTGCACGAGCACTACCGGTGCATCGAGATCGCGGGCCAGTTGCACCAGACTCAGCCCGTAGAGCAGACCCTCATGGAGATTACCGGCGGCTTCCAGCAGGGTGACACTGTTCTCTGACTGTTCAAGACTGGTCCTGAGGTGCTCGAGACCCTCCCCGGCTGCCAAGGTTCCCTTGGCAAGACGTTGCTGTGCAGTCTCGGGAGACAGGAGATGGAGAGAGGGGATGAGGTCCTGATGGGGCAGACCGAGAGTCTCTCCAACAAAACGGACATCGTCATCGATCAACGGTGAAGGCAGAACTCCTTGATCGGACTCCCAGTCCAGGCTTGTGGCAAGCGGTTTGCCGAAAAGGACCCGAATGCCTTCCGAGCGCAGATGTCTTGCGATCCCCAGCACCAGGGCGGACTTACCGCTGAAGGGTTCACAGGATCCGATCAGCAGCGTTGAGCCCATCCGGAAGGTCTGAGGTTGATGCCCTCAATTTAAGGGGAGCGATCCTCCCCAATCCGATCAAGCAATAACCACCGCCAGAAGCTGTCTGGCAGGTCCTTGCGACCTTCCTCCGAAGCCTGCATCAACCAGTCCAGCAGTTGATGCGCCGGGCATTCGAACGAATAACGTTGCCGGGACTGTTCCTGAAAATGCAACTCACAGCGACACACCTGTAACGGAGCACTGGCCGGGCTCCAGCTCAGCACGTACCGGTGGGGAAGAGCATCACCGCGGGAACGCTCACCTTCAAACAGGCCCAGCGGAAGCTGATCAAGAGCATCTCGCAACGCCTGCTCTCGACGAAGCCCGCCGCAGTATGCAGCGAACAGCGCCTGTTGAGCGTCACCGGACGGACTGGACAAGGTCATACCGTCGAGCTGTTCCAAGGATGCACCAGTTCACTGCCATGGCCCAGCCAGTGCCAAGGACTTCTGCCCCAACCTCCGTCGCAGGGAGCTGGGTGGGACGAAGAGTGGGAATCACAGGTGCAGGTGGAGCCCTGGGCCGTGCCTTGACGCGCCGCTTGAGAGAGAAGGGCGCCTGGGTTGTCGCCCTGAGTCACCGCCCAAAGCCAACGGAACAGAACAGCCAGAGCGGGCCCCAGGAGTGGATCTGCTGGAGCTGCGGACAGGAGGAGAAACTGGATTCCACGCTGAGTCATCTCGATGTGCTCGTGCTCAACCACGGCATCAACCCTGGAGGAGATCAGTGTCCAGAGAGCCTGAACATGGCCCTCGAGATCAACGCTCTCAGCCAGTGGAGGCTTCTGCAGCGCTTTGAGCAGGTGGAGAGAGACCTTCCACAACAGTCACGTCCACCGGAGCTGTGGGTGAACACATCGGAAGCCGAGATTCAACCGGCACTGAGCCCTGCTTATGAATTGAGCAAGCGCTTGATCGGCCAGCTCGTGAGCCTGCGCTGGAGTGCGCCGCGTCAGCAGCGGAACGGACTTCCGAAACTGCGCAAGCTGGTGCTCGGTCCATTTCGTTCGGATCTCAATCCAATCGGTGTGATGTCAGCTGATTTCGTGGCAGAACAGATCCTCTGGCAAGCAGAGCTGGGCCTGCCACTGGTCATCGTGTCTCCCAATCCACTCACTCTGCTGCTGATGCCACTGATTGAGCTTGGACGGCTGACCTACAACAGAGTTTTGTGGACTAATCGCCACGGTCAGTGAGGATCTCGCATCCGTCGGAGGTCACTACAATTGTGTGCTCCCACTGAGCGGAGAGGCTGCCGTCGCGGGTGACCACTGTCCATCGGTCCCGGAGCGTGCGGCAGGCCTTGCTCCCTGCATTGAGGATCGGCTCAACAGCAAGTGTCATGCCTGGGCGCAGCTTGACGTTCGGCAGAGCATCCGTTCGGAAGTTGAACACGGAGGGCTCCTCGTGAAGATTGCGGCCGACACCATGTCCCGTGTAGTCCTCAACGACGCTGAAACCTCCTTGATGGACGCGGTCCTCGACGGCACCGGCAATGTCCAGCAGCGTGTTGCCGGAGCGAATCTGAGCCAGCCCTGCCATCAGGGACTCCTGGGCAACTCTGCTGAGGTTCGAGGCCTCATCGGTCACTTCACCAACACAGATGGTGACGCAACTGTCCCCGTGATAACCCTCGTAAAAAGCCCCTGTGTCCACCTTGAGCAGATCCCCCGCGCGTATCACCTTTTTATTGTTGGGGATGCCGTGCACCACCTCATCATTGATGCTCGAGCAGATGCTGGCGGGAAAGCCGTGGTAACCCTTGAAGCTTGGAGTCGCCCCCATTTCCCTGATGCGCCGCTCGGCATGGGCATCAAGATCGGCGGTGGTCTGACCGGGTTCGACCATCTCCATGATCTCCCGCAGCACTGTTGCCACGATCCGACTGGCCTTGGCCATGATTTTCAGCTCTCTCGCCGATTTGATCTCAACCCCACGACGCTGCTGAATGCGAGGGCCGGTGGCGGTCACGCTGCCGGTTTTGGTCGAGGCAAGCAGATCAGCGAACAAGTTCATCGGTGAATCCTTCGGGCAGTCCCGACGTCCTCCTGTCACGCTATCAATGGTGACGAGCTAATGCCGGTGGCTCTCTGGATGGCACGACTGCGGCGCTGGCACAGCAGGGTGGCGCCTCTGGTTCTCCTGCCGCTGATGACCACGGTCGTCACGGGCCTGAGCTACCGGGTGGCACGGGACTGGTTCGGTGTGAGTCGGGACAGCGCCCATTGGCTGATGAGCCTGCACGAAGGCGAATGGCTGGGGCCGCAGCTTGAGCCGGTGGTGGTGGTTCTCAACGCAATGGGCGTTCTCTGGATGTTGATCACCGGCGGGGGAATGATGGTGCAGTCCTGGCGAAACGCTTGGAAGAAACGCTCAGTCGACGGTGGGTCGGCAGGTTAAGGTGGTTGTTTGGCGTGATTACCCGGAGCAGGGATGGCAGCGGATCAGAAAGACACATCTGCGAATGACGGCGCGGATACGGTTGTCACAGACACTGAGAAAGAGTCCAAGAAGACTGCTGCTCCAGCTGCCAAGGCTGAACGCCTCAACCCTTCTGATCTGATCAGAGAGTTTGAGCAGGCGCAACAGAAAACCAACCTTCCTGATATCTACGTCGGTGACACTGTTCGGGTCGGCGTCCGCATCAGCGAAGGCAACAAGGAACGGGTGCAGCCCTATGAAGGAGTGGTGATCGCCAAGCGTCACGGCGGAATCAATCAGACCATCACGGTCCGTAGAATTTTTCAGGGCATCGGCGTGGAAAGAGTTTTTATGCTGCATAGCCCTCAAGTTGCCTCCATCAAGGTGGAACGCCGAGGTAAGGTACGTAGGGCGAAGCTTTTTTATCTGCGGGAACGGGTGGGCAAGGCCACCCGCGTCAAGCAGCGCTTCGATCGCTGAGGCTCAGGCCTCGTTCAATCCAATGCCATCGCCTTTGTGATGGTCGGGGGTACATCGCCTTGCGCCGTTAGTTCAGTTGGTAGAACGCAGGTCTCCAAAACCTGATGTCGGGGGTTCAAGTCCTCCACGGCGCGTCCGATGCCCCCTTCTGCAGTTTCCTAGTTTCGAGCATGGAGTTGGATCTTCAACCTGGTGATGTGGTCAAGGTCCTCGAATCAGCCGCCCTCGGCTGGGTTCGCGCCCGGGTCATTCGCGTCAAATCCGGTGGCCGTGTAGTCGTGCAGAGCGACCAGGGTCGCGAGTTCACTGCACGTGGCAATCAGGTTCGTCTAATTGAACCTGCAGGTTTCCGTCCCTGAATTCCGTGGGTTTAATCCCTTCACGAGTTATCCAGACCGGTGGCTGAGGTCACCGGTTTTTTATGTCTCCCCGAATGCTGCCACCGGGGGATCGTTTTTAGTCTCTGTTCAGTGCCGCAAGTCTGATCAGAACGGTTGGCACGCTCTGAAGCACTCAAAAGTCTGCGGTTTCCGCTCAATTCAACATGCAGCAGGGGCTTTCAACCTCTGCTGATCGAGAAGTGAATCTTCGATTCAATGCACGCAGATCTCAGGCGCTCACCCGTGGCCAGGACCCATGGGAAACAAGTTGTGGCCCCTTCTGGAGCGAAAGGATTCTGAACCCGTTGATCGCGCGTATTGACGGAGGGCAGGGCAACAGTCGATACTTTCGGAGTCGCGAGAGTGACGCAGATCCGATTCCAACGGACGAGCACCGTCGATCTGAATCCGATCTGGGACCGTAGTTCAACCGGTTAGAGCACCGCCCTGTCACGGCGGAAGTTGCGGGTTCGAATCCCGTCGGTCCCGTTCTTCATCCCGAGCCACACCATGGTGCGTGTTCGTCTGGCCCCAAGTCCAACGGGCACACTCCATATCGGGACGGCACGAACAGCTGTCTTCAACTGGCTGTATGCCCGTCATGAGGGAGGTCAGTTTCTGCTGCGGATTGAGGACACTGACAAGGAGCGCTCCAAGTCGGAATTCACCTCCAACATTCTTGATGGTCTCTCATGGCTTGGAATTGACTGGGACGAAGAACCCACAATTCAGAGCGAGCGGGTCGAAGAGCACCGTTCAGCCATCCAGACGCTGCTTGACAGCGGCCTTGCTTACCGCTGTTACGCCAGCGAAGAGGAACTCACGTCCATGCGTGAGGTTCAGAAAGCACAGAACCAAGCACCTCGCTACGACAACCGGCACAGAAATCTCACAGCGGAACAGGAAGCGTCCTTCCAGGCCGAAGGCCGTGAGGCGGTGATCCGCTTCCGGATTGATGACGATGCAGTGATCCAGTGGCGTGACCTTGTTCGTGGACCGATGCAATGGCGCGGAGCCGATCTCGGCGGTGACATGGTCATCGCACGACGTGCTCCAGCGGACCGAATCGGAGACCCTCTCTACAACCTTGTCGTGGTCGTCGATGACGCTGCCATGGCGATCACTCATGTCATCCGTGGCGAGGATCACATCGCCAACACGGCCAAGCAGCTTCTCCTCTACAAGGCGCTTGAACTGGCCGTGCCGGTCTTTGCCCATACACCTCTGATCCTCAATGCCGAAGGTCGCAAACTCTCCAAGCGGGACGGCGTCACATCAATCAATGATTTCCAGTCCATGGGGTACACCGCGGAGGCGATCGCCAACTACATGACCCTGCTGGGCTGGTCGGTTCCCGAAGGCATGGAGGAGCGCTTCACCCTCACGCAGGCAGCCGAGGTGTTCAGCTTCGATCGGGTGAACAAGGCCGGCGCACGTTTCGACTGGGACAAGCTCAACTGGCTCAATGCACAGGTTCTGCATGGCCTCACACCCCAGCAATTGCTGGACGACCTCTCACCGCTCTGGCGCCAGCAGGGATGGAGCCTTCCAGAGGATCAAAGCTGGGGCGTTGCCTTGTGCGAACTGCTGGGGCCCTCTCTGACTCTGCTGAAGGACGGCATTGACCAGGCACAACCCTTTTTTGTTTGCCCTGAGCTTGAGAGCGATGGTCTCAAGCAACTTGAGCTGGATGGAGCCAGGGACGCGATTGCTCAGCTTGTGAAATCGCTCGAGAGTGATCCATGGACTGGCATTGAAACCGCGACGGCACAAGCACTGCTGGCCGATGCAGCGAACAAGGCAGGTGTGAAAAAGGGCGTGTTGATGAAATCATTGCGTGCCGCCCTGCTGGGCCGTCTGCAGGGACCGGATCTGATCACGACCTGGTCATTGCTGGCCAGGGTCGGACAGGATCTGCCCCGTTTGAAGCGCTGCCTCCCCTGACTCTTCCGGCTCTGATTGAATCAGCCCCAAAACCCGTGCCAGTGGCTGTGCCGTCAGTCCCTGAATGCCCACAGTCATCAGAATTGTGAGAAACACCAGGCCCTGAAGTCGTCCTGCTCCGAGAATCCCTGCCTGTTCAAGGCGAATCGAGAAAAGAGAGGCCACGGCAGCCGTGACAATTCCCCTGGGAGCCAGCCATCCCATGAATAGGCGTTGGCGCCAGTCAAGTGGCAATCCGATGGTGGCGACACCAACTGCGGCCGGGCGCACCAGCAGCATCAGCACCAAAACACAGCTGACACCACCCCATCCGAGTGGACTGAGTTCAGCCCAGGACACATCAGCCGCCAGCAGCGGGAAGAGCATCGTGATCGCCAATCTGGCCAGTTCGCGAATGAGCTCATCGAGCTCAGCCGCCTGCGTTGATGGGCGACGACCCACCACAACGCCTGCAGCAACCGATGCCGGCAGACCGGATTCAGGTAGCAGCCATTCGCAGATGGCGAACATGAGGAACAGAACACCCAGAGTCAGCTGCAGCCGCAAGCCCACGGCATGCTCTGAGGGCAAACGTCTCAACAGCTCGGCAAGCAGCCATCCAACAACGATGCCGATCAGCACCCCACCACCGAGGCGAGACAGCAGCCCAATCGCCAGGCCCCTCCAACCGTAGAGATCGCCAAGCAGCAACTCAAGCAGCAGGAGTGCAAGAACGGCTCCCACGGGCTCGAGCACCAGTCCCTCCGCTTCGAGTACGTCCCCAAGAGGAGGAGCCAGACGAATCTGCTGCACGATCGGCGTCACAACCGTGGGCCCCGTTCCCAGAACGATGGCGCTGTAGACCGCAGCCACGGACCATCCCAGGCCGGCGAGCCAGTGAGCCGCAAGAATGCCTGCTCCCAGAGACAGCAGCAGACGCAGCAGGGAAATTCTCAGCACGGTCGCCTTGATGGTGTCGCCCGGCAGACGCAGATTCAGACCGCCATCAAACAGAACGAGACTGACCAGCAGTCCAACAGTGGTCTCAAGGCCTTCACCCAGATCCAGAGGCTCCACAAGGCCGAGACCGGATCGCCCGATCAACAGTCCTGACAACAGCAAAAGCACCACTCCAGGCAGTCCCGAGAGGGCTGCGAGCAATCGAGCACCTGCACCGGCAAACACCGTGATGCCCCAGAGCAGTCCAAGCCTCTCAGGCGTCATCGATGCATGCGAATTGCGGTTCCACACGCACGCCGATCACCGCTTCGGGGCGGATCACCAGATATTCACCTTCGAGATCACCGAGCGGGATATTCACAAAGGCCTGACCGCTCCCACCGCTGACCAGTCCTTGATACCAATCCTGAAATGTCTCAAGAGTGGGGAAATGCACCACCTCTGTCTGACCTCCTGAAAGGTGAAGCGAAATCTGGTAGCGGCGAGGGGTACGTGTCATCTGCGAACCGTACAGGCCCAGGGGGAAAGAGGGATCCCTCCTGCGACATAAAGCGGGTGGCGAGGCTGACCGCTGCGGGTCGTGCCGATTACCAGGGGAGGAGCCCCCTGAGACCGAGAAGCCAGAACTTGGGTGAGCATCATCACCACCTGCTTGTCTCTGTGATGCAGAGAACCCGCCTCACCCCAGCCAAGCCAGAGGTCCCATGCAGGTGATCGGGACCATCTTTCAAACCAGCTGATCAGCACACGGTCGGTTTCCCGGCCGACAGGATCTGCGCAGTGTCGCAAGCCACCCGGTGACGGTGTGACCCTCCCGAACAGATTGAGAACCACCAGCTGGTGATAGCCCCAGTCCCGAGCGAAGTTCCTCAATCGCTTGAGTGTTGGGTCGTCACGAGACCCATCGGCCAGGGAAGGATTGAGGCCTACAAACAGGAGCAACCTCGATGGTCCATCCAGTGGAGAGAGGGGAATTGGACGGTGCAGGAGCCAGCGGTAACGGCCGCAGGGACTGAAAACGGCATCAGCCGTTGAGCAAGGCGAGTGAAGCTTCAAGGATCCTGCCGCTGGCTCGACCATCTCCGAACGGGTTGACGGCCCTGGCCATCTGGTCATAAGCCCTCGGATCATCGAGGAGGTGTGAACACTCTCTGACGATTGCGTCAGAGTCTGTTCCGACCAACCGCGCAGTTCCGGAGTCAACCGCCTCGGGGCGTTCCGTTGTACGGCGCAGAACCAGGACCGGCTTCCCGAGAGCGGGAGCTTCCTCCTGAAGACCACCGGAGTCGGTGAGCAACAGGGTGCACCCTTTCATCGCCGCAACAAGCCGGTCATAGTCAAGGGGTTCGCTGAGCACGACCCTCGGGTGGTCACCGAGCAAAGCACGGAGAGGCTCCCGAACCGTGGGATTGCGATGCAGAGGCAGCAGCAGAACGGTGTCTGGATGAGTGTCCAGCACCTCAAGCATGCCCGCCGCAATGCTGTTCAGCCGTTCCCCCCAGTTCTCCCGCCGATGGACCGTGGCGAGAATCACACGCTGGTTCAACCAGTCGATGGGCAGATCAGAAAGAGCGGGGACCTGCTCAGCCATGCGCAGAAGAGCATCGATGACCGTGTTACCGGTGACCATCACACGACCGACCACACCGGAAGCGTTCAGATTGGCTTCCGAGCGCTCGGTGGGAGCGAAATGCAACTGGGAGACCTGGGAGATCAGGCGCCTGTTGGCTTCTTCCGGGAACGGATCGAGAAGATTGTCCGTGCGCAGACCAGCCTCCACATGACCGACGGGGATCTGCTCGTAAAACGCCGCCAGAGCAGCGGCGAAGGCCGTTGTGGTGTCTCCTTGAACCAGCACCAGTCCCGGAGGAAAAGCCTGGAAGTCATCCCTCAGCCCCTGCAGAGCTGCACAGGTGACGTGGGTCAGCGTCTGACGAGGGGCCATCAGATCAAGATCATGATCGGCTTTAAGACCAAACAGATCCATCACCTGGGTGACCATCTCACGGTGCTGTCCGGTCAGAACAACCCTTGTCTCAAGGGCCTGACATCCCTGGAATTCCTGGATGACGGGGGCAAGCTTGATGGCTTCCGGACGGGTGCCAAGAACAATGGTGACGCGGGGCATGCCAGCCATAAACCCTGGGTTGGTGGCGGAATCTTAAGCGGCTTTCACAAACCTCCCAGCAAGCCTTCACCTGCCGGTGCCCAGCATTGGCGAAGCTGAGGCAAGAGGAGAGCGAACAGCGTGAGTCAACCGATCTTTCCACCAGGCTTTCCCTCGGGAACACTGACTCCGGTTCGCCATGCCGCAAGGGTTGAGGAGCCGATCAGCTCGCTGCCTGAGCGGACGCCGAGTCTGGAACAAATCGTGCGCATCGCCCATGAGCAGGGACATTCCGATGTCCATCTCGGAGTCGGAGAAGCACCCAGATACAGAGACCGCGGCGAGATGCTGTCAACCGATTGGCCGCTATCCACCCATCAAGTTTTTCAGGGATGGCTCCAGGAAATCCTCTCTCCGCAGCAGATCGATGATTTCAATAGGAGCAAGGAATTTGACGGGTCCCATGCGTTCCCATTCGTTCGTGTACGCATCAACCTTCTCGACTCCCTGCGGGGCCCTGCGATGGTGCTGCGACTGATCCCGCAGACGATTCTCACGCTCGAGCAGCTGCAGCTGCCGAAGGTTCTCCAGGATCTGTCCTCAAAGCCGAAGGGACTGGTACTGGTGACTGGACCGACCGGTTCCGGAAAGAGCACCACTCTCGCCGCGATGATCGACTGGATCAATCGTCATCAGAAACGCCATATCCTCACCATCGAGGATCCGGTTGAATTTGTTCACTCCAGCCAGCAGTCACTGATCCGTCATCGGGAGTTGGGAATTCACACCCTGAAATTCCACAATGCTCTGAAGGCGGCACTTCGAGAGGATCCCGACGTGATCCTCGTGGGTGAAATTCGCGACAGAGAAACGCTGAGTACCGCACTGGAGGCTTCCCAGACAGGACATCTGGTGTTCGGAACATTGCACACCAATTCAGCTGTGAAGACTGTCGAACGAGTGCTTGGCTTGTTTGCTCCTGAAGACCAGGACAGCGTTCGCCGCTCCCTTTCTGAATCATTGCTGGGGGTGATCTCCCAGGGATTGATCCGAACCACTGATGGCAAGCGTGCCGCCTATCACGACATCCTGATCAACAGTGAGGCATACAAGGACTACATCCAGCGGGGAGCCCTGGATGAGGTGGAGGAAATCATGGAGCGAAGCGGGTTCGATGGAATGATCACCACCAATCAATCGTTGTTGAAACTGCTGGAGAACAATCGCATCGAAGCGAGCGATGCACTGGCTGCGAGTCCGAGGCCGAACGAACTCGATCAGGCCCTGCGGGGAAGGGGTGCAGTGTGACGCCCCGGTCCTCAGGCGGCTGGGGCACTGGCTGCGGACACCCTGATCACGAACAGAATCCCGAGTGAGACAGACAAACCAAGCATTGCGAGCCTGCCGTTCCAGATTTCAGCCTGAGGGGTGAATCCCCTGCGCCAGGCGTTCAGCTCACCGGAACCGACCTCTTCAACGTTGCTCTGCTGTCGCGTCTCAGCCTTGGTCGACATCACCCTGTTGCATGTCGCGACACCCTATGCACTGCAGCTCAGAAAGGCGGATTCGATTGATACAGAGGCGCGCAGTTTTCGAGAGCCCAGCGTGCTGAAACGCCAAGAGCCAGGGAACTGGAGATGGCCTCTGATTTCAGACGTCCAAGCGCGGCTGCAGCCACCATCGCTGCGTTGTCGGTGCAATAGCTGAGTGGTGCCAGGTGCACCTCTACCCCCTGTTCAACACCTTTTACATGCATGCAGTCACGCAAGCGTTGATTGGCAGCCACGCCGCCCACCATCACCAGTGTCGAGAGGTCTAGATCGTTGCAGCATCGAAGGCTGCGATCAACCAGCACATCCACAACGATCTGCTGGAAGCTGGCGGCCAGATCAGCCACAGGCAATGGCTCATCCCAGCTCCCGCACGCCTCCACCTGACGAAGCATCGCCGTTTTCAGACCACTGAAAGAGAAGTCGTAGGGGTAGAACCCCCCTCCGGGTTTCGAGACACGACCTTTCGGCAAGGTGAAACGAGCCACATCACCCCCAGCAGCCGCGGCCTGGATCGCGGGACCTCCTGGATACTCAAGTCCCAGCAGACGGGCCACCTTGTCAAAGGCCTCACCGGCGGCATCGTCATGACTGCGCCCAAGACGCTCCAGCGCTCCTGTTGCATCGACACGGATCAGTTCAGTGTGCCCGCCGCTGACCAGCAGAACGAGATAGGGCGGCTCTGGAGGGGACAGTGCCAACCGAACCGAAGCTAGATGGGCTTCAAGATGATGAACGGCGATGAACGGTCGGCTGTGAAGTGCCGCCAAAGTGCGCCCCGTCATCGAACCCACCATCAGTGCTCCCACCAGACCAGGGGTGACGGTGGCAGCCACAGCATCGAGTTCACGGATCGACAGGCCGGCGTCATCGAGCGCCTGATCGATCAGGTGAGGCAGGGCTTCCACATGCCTGCGTGAAGCGATCTCCGGCACCACACCACCCCACTGGGCATGCTCCTCGATCTGGGAAGCAATCCGGTGCGCCAGCACCCGCAGCCGACAGTCGCTCTGCTCCACAACCGCTGCGGCAGACTCGTCACAACTTGTTTCGAGGGCTAGGACCTTGGCCATGCAGGTCAACAGCTTCCACTACTGTCCATTTGATACATCCTGCCTTCCCGAGGCAGGTTCAACAGGCACCGTTCCGATGCGTCGTTTCTTCGCCCTCGCGCTTTCGGCCCTGCTGGTGTTCGGTTTCGCACCGGTCGCCAGAGCTGATGTGGCAGGACTGACACCCTGTTCCGAAAGTGCGCGCTTCCAGCAGCGTGCCAGTGCAGCCTCAACGCCACAGGCCGTCGCCCGCTTCAAGATGTACAGCAAGGCTTCCTGCGGTGAAGACGGCCTCCCTCATCTGATCGTTGACGGGCGCTGGAATCATGCTGGTGATTTCGTCCTTCCAGGCCTGATGTTCCTCTACATCACCGGCACCATCGGCTGGGCTGGACGCGAGTACCTCAAAGCTATCCGCGGCAAGAAGGATCAGAACATGCTTGAGATTCAGCTGGACATGAAACTGGCTCTGAATTCCGTGGTGAAAGCCGCCACATGGCCCGTGGCAGCCATCGCTGAGTTCAACAGTGGCAAGCTGACTGAAAGCGATTCGAAAATCACAGTTTCACCACGCTGACACCAAAAACTCTTCTCACCGATCGTTCAACGATGAAAAAATTTCTATCCACCGCACCCGTGGTTGCCGCCATCTGGTTCACTCTGACCGCAGGCATCCTGATCGAGTGGAACAGATTCTTCCCTGACCTGCTGTTCCACCCGCTCTGATTGATCAGGCGTTGTCAAGCCCCATCAACCGCTCAAGATCACATAGTGCTGTTTCGAGGTCATCATTGATGACGACGGCATCAAATTCCTTCTGAGCTTCGAGTTCAGTTTTTGCTCGCTTCAGACGACTGACAATCGCGGCCTCGGCTTCAGTGCCGCGACCGCGAATTCGCTGTTCCAGCACTCCGAAGCTCGGAGGTGCAAGAAAGATCTGAAAAGCCTCAGGGAAACTGCGACGCACCTGACGGGCACCCTCGAGTTCAATTTCAAGCAGAACGGGAGTGCCTGCCAACAGCCTTTCCATGACGGGTTGTTTGGGAGTTCCATAACAGTTGCCGGCGAATTCAGCCCACTCCAGCAATCCGCCCTGCTTGACCAGCTGGTCAAACGACTCCCGGGCGTGGAAGAAGTAATGAACACCGTCACGTTCACCCTGGCGTGGAGGCCTCGTGGTGGCGGATACAGAAAGCCAGAGCTGCGGATGATGCTCAAGCAGTCGTGTCACCAGCGTCCCCTTGCCGACGCCGCTTGGGCCTGTCAGCAAAGTGAGCCTGGCGCGGCGATCGGTCGTTGCCATGGCTTGTGTGTGGTCAGGCAGCAGGGTAGGAAGGCATCCCCTGTCGAAAGACCACCGGCTAGCGATGGCGAAGAGCACGCTTCAGGTGATGGACCTCACCAGCCTTCGGGCGGTGCTGGGTGATCTGCGGACACAGATCATTCCAAGTCGCTTTGAAAAAGCGCAACAACCCAATCAGCACAGCCTGCAGCTGGGATTTAGAACCCTCACAGGAATGATCTGGCTGGAACTCAGCTGGCAAGCAGACGCCGCAAGGCTGGTCAGGATTCCGCCTCCCTGCCGTGAAGGAAGTGGCAGCACCCTGGCTCAGCAGGTTCAGCACGGCCTGAGGCAACTGGCTCTGGTGCAACTGGAACAGCAGGACTTTGAGCGGGTTGTGCTGTTTCATTTCGCTCCACGCCCAGGGGAGACAAGTGTGCGCACCTTGGTTCTGGAGCTGATGGGTCGTCACAGCAATGTGCTTTTGCTTGACGAGCAGCAGCGGATCACCGCCATTGCCAGACAGGTCAGGCAGCACCAGTCACGCGTCAGGCCTCTGAGCAGTGGGGATCCCTACATCCCGCCGCCGTCGCTTCAGAACCTGCCACCAAGCCTTGAGGAACCGTTCGATCAATGGCAGCGCAGGCTCACTCTGGTCCCGCTCGGCCTGGGTCAGGCACTGCGCGATACCTATCAGGGCATCAGCCCCTCCCTGACAAGGCAGCTCATCAACATTCCCTCGACCGATGAGGGGACACCAGCGCTTTCAGCCAGCACTCCCATCGCAGAAATCAGCCAGAAACAATGGCTGCTGCTGCATGCGCGCTGGACCCGATGGCTGAACAAGCTCAGCTGTGGGGATTTCAACTTGCATCTGGATGAAGCCGGCGGCTACCGCGTCTGGAATGAACCTCCCGACTCAGCCAGCGAATCAGCCAGTGAAAGCGAATCACTCAGCCTGCGTTTAGGGCTGTACTACCGCAATCATCTCAACCAGCGAAAGCTGCTCAGAGAGAGCCTGGAACTTCAACAGCTTCTGGAACAGAGCCGACAGAAAGAACAGGCACAGCGCCTCGAGCAGGTCGAGCGACTGGACGCCACTGCTGGCGCCGATGATCTGCAACATCAGGCTGATGCCATTCTCTGTCAGGCCGCTCCTGAAAGAGAAAGTATTGAACGGGCCCAGAAGCTTTATCAGCGTGCCAGACGGCTGCGACGTTCGATTCCCTCGATCGAAGAGCGACTGGATCATCACGATCAACGGCTGGCGCTGATTGACGGCAGCGAAAACTTTCTGACGGACCTGATGCAGGCTGACTGGGACGATTCCGACGATCGCATCCGACAGCTGCGTGAATTGAGAGTTGAACTCGAGGACCTGCTGACCCCTCGCCGTCGACGCCGCCGCAGTGGTCCACCCCAGGGACAGCCACAGCCGCTGGAGCTCCTCACTCAGGACGGATTGCTGATTCAGATCGGCCGCAATCATCGCCAGAACGAGTGGATCAGCCTTCGGCAGGCTCGTGCAGGAGATCTATGGTTTCACGCACAGGAGTGTCCGGGAAGCCATGTGGTGCTGAAAGCCTCGGCAGCAGCTGCTTCGGAACAGGATCTGCAGCTTGCGGCAGACCTTGCGGCCTGGTTCAGCCGGGCGAAGGGAAATCGGCTTGTGCCGGTTGTGATGACAGGAGTGGAACATCTCCAGAGAATCCCTGGAACTGCGCCAGGGACCGTGAGACACCGACAGGCCCAGCTGGTCTGGGCGGAACCGGACCGCGCCTGCAGAAACCTTGAGGCTCGAAACCCCCTAGCCTGAATTGAGTCAACTGCACACTGACCTCTGACGCCGATCACGCCTGAAGAGTCACCGAAGCTGTCACCGCCGCCGCCGATACGGATCGGGGTTCAGGACGGTCCTCCCAACGACGTGGAAATGCCTCTGGTCGATCATCTGGAGGAACTGCGTCAGAGGGTGCTGCGCAGTCTTGTTGCAGTGGTTGTCTGTGCCCTGGCCTGTCTTCTGGCCGTGCGCCCACTGGTCAGAATTCTTGAGGAGCCCGCCGGTTCGATCCGCTTCCTGCAACTTGCTCCAGGCGAATTTTTGTTCGTGTCCTTCAAGGTTGCCGGCTACGCAGGACTCACGCTGGCACTTCCTTACGTCCTTTACGAAGGGCTCGCTTTCGTTCTCCCAGGCCTGACCCGCGGAGAACGCCGTCTGATTGCACCCTCCGTGGCGGGATCAGCCGTGCTGTTTCTGGCCGGACTTGGCTTTGCCTGGTGGGCACTGGTTCCTGCAGCCCTGAATTTTCTGGTCAGTTACGGCGCCGATGTCGTGGAGCCGCTCTGGTCGATTGAGCGCTACCTCGACTTCGTTCTGTTGCTCATGCTGTCGACCGGTCTGGCCTTTCAGCTTCCGGTACTGCAACTTCTTCTGGGGGTCTTCGGACTGGTCAGCTGGCAACGCATGCTCAGTGCTTGGCGTTGGGTCGTGCTGGTGTCGGCCCTGGCTGGTGCAGTGCTGACGCCCTCCACAGACCCGGTCACGATGTTGCTCCTGGCTGGAGCGATCACTGCGCTCTATCTGATCGGTGTTTTGCTTGTTGCAGGCATACAGAGATTCAGATCAGAAACTCCTCAAGAGTCCCCTCCCCCTGCAGCTGCAGACTGAGCGCTTTACCAAGTCTTGGCTTGTCCCGGGTCGTGAGCAACCACTCCCGAACCGTCTCTGCTTCCCCCAGTCTGTTGACGATTTCCAGGACCTCCGCGAGATGAGCACGGTAGTCAGGCTCATCCAGAGGGAAGGACTGTTGCTCGAGGTAGGCCCACATCACCTGGAAATACATTCGCCTGCGCCTGGTCACCAGCTGCAGGTCATAACTGGCTTGCCAGCGAGTGCGGAGCAGGTCGATGACTTCATCGACACCCAGAGGGCGCGACCCCCTCGCGGAAGAGTGATCAGCAAGCACTGACGAAGACCTTGAACATCAATGAAAATCCAGTCTCCGCAAAGTGTGACATGGCCATTAGCGCCCATAATGGGCCCCATCCAGTGCCCAACGAACGTCAGCCATGACTCAGATGCCAGCCGCTGATGTGCCCGGAATGGGCCGCAGGCAGTTCATGAACCTGTTGACATTCGGATCAGTGACCGGCGTCGCCCTCGGAGCCCTCTATCCGGTGGTGAATTACTTCATCCCACCACGTGCCGCAGGCAGCGGTGGTGGCACCAGTGCCAAGGATGAACTCGGCAACCCTGTGACACTCACCGGCTGGCTCAGCGACCATTCCACAGGCGATCGCAGCCTTGTTCAGGGACTGAAGGGAGACCCCACCTACCTGATTGTTGAAGGTGAAGATGCCATCGGCAGCTACGGCATCAACGCCATCTGCACCCACCTGGGTTGTGTTGTGCCCTGGAACAGTGGAGCCAACAAGTTCATGTGCCCCTGTCATGGAAGTCAGTACGACGCCACCGGCAAGGTGGTGAGGGGGCCTGCACCTCTCTCTCTTGCGCTGGCCAACGTGAGCGTTGAAGACGACAACGTTTTCGTGAGCCAGTGGACCGAAACCGACTTCCGCACGGGTGAGAAGCCCTGGTGGGGCTGATCAACAACTTTTTTCCCACCGCTCTCTCGAGAAACACGCCTCCGATGCGACGCATTCTTTTTTCAGTCTTCTCAGCCCTGATCCTGGGCACAGCCATCTTCACAGCTCCCTCCAGCAGCTGGGCTTACCCCTTCTGGGCTCAGCAGAACTACGCCTCTCCAAGAGAAGCCACAGGCAAGATCGTCTGCGCCAACTGCCACCTGGCCAAGAAAATCACCCAAGCAGAGGTGCCCCAATCCGTTCTTCCTGACACGGTTTTCAAGGCAGCAGTGAAAATCCCCTACGAACAGGGGATCCAGGAGATCGGTGCCGATGGAAGTGATGTCGGCTTACAGGTCGGAGCCGTGATCCAGCTGCCGGATGGCTTCACCCTGGCCCCACAGGAACGCTGGACCGACGAGATCAAAGAGGAAACCGAGGGCGTTTATTTCACGCAGTACAGCGACGATCAACCCAACATTCTTCTCGTTGGACCGATTCCAGGCGATCAGCATCAGGAGATCGTTTTCCCTGTCCTCTCCCCGGATCCTGCCACCGACAGCAACATCCATTTCGGCAAGTACCAGATCTTCGTAGGTGGCAATCGAGGTCGAGGTCAGGTCTATCCGACCGGAGAAAAGAGCAACAACACCGTTTTCACATCACCAGCCAGCGGAACCGTTTCAGCCGTTGAAGACGGCGACAACGGAGCCAGAGTGATCACCATCGCAGCTGCTGACGGCGAAACCGCCACTGAAACCATTCCCGTAGGCCCCGCTCTGATTGTCGGAGTCGGTGATGCGATCGAAGCCGGGGCTCCCTTGACCGATGATCCGAATGTTGGTGGTTTCGGACAGGTTGATGCTGAGGTCGTGCTGCAGAACCCAGTGCGCATTTATGGACTGCTGGCGTTCTTCGCAGCTGTTTCACTGGCCCAAATCATGTTGGTCCTGAAGAAGAAGCAGATTGAGAAGGTACAAGCCGCTGAGGGTGTCTGAGCTCAGTGTTGATCCCTGGAATTTTCTCCTCCCCAGGGCCCGAGCTGTTTCAGCTCGGGCCTTTCGTGCTGAGGTGGTATGGACTGCTGATTGCGATCGCCGTCCTGATTGGACTCAATCTCTCCAGCTGGCTGGCACGGCAACGCGGCCTCGATGCCAATCTGATCAGTGATTTGCTACCGATCCTTGTGCTGGCGGCGGTGGTTGGAGCGAGGACTTACTACGTCGCATTCGAATGGGAGTCTTACCAGCGCTCATGGTGGGATGCGCTCGCGATCTGGAAGGGAGGAATCGCTATCCATGGAGCACTCCTGGGGGGCTCGCTGGCAGTGATTGTGTTCTGCCGTTGGCGCCGGGTGTCATTCTGGGATCTTCTGGATGTGTTGGTGCCCTCAGTGGTGCTGGGTCAGGCGATTGGCCGCTGGGGGAACTTTTTCAATTCGGAGGCATTTGGAGTCCCCACCAATCTGCCTTGGAAACTTTTTATTCCAGAAGGAAACAGACCAGGTGTGTTCAAAACTGCTGAGTTCTTCCACCCCACATTTCTCTATGAATCCCTCTGGAACATCGCAATTTTTGTGTTGTTAATGACGCTTTTCCGGCTGGGCCGCCAACGAAAGATCTCCCTGCCTTCTGGAGCTCTCAGCTGCATCTATCTACTCAGCTACAGCCTTGGTCGTATCTGGATCGAAGCTCTGAGAATCGATCCGCTCTGCCTTGGCGGCCAACCTCCGTTCTGTGACGGCGGCCTGCGCATTGCACAGCTGATGAGCCTCAGCCTGATGGCCATCGCAGGCTTTGGATTGTTCTGGCTGTATGGACGAAAGACGCCTCTTCCTGATCCAGGACTGAAACAGACAGACCCCTCATGAGCAAAATCTCGATCGTGGGTGCCGGCCCGGGAGCACCTGATCTGCTGACACGCCGTGCTGAGAACCGCATTGTCAATGCTGAAGTTCTGATCTGGACTGATTCGCTGGTGTCACCCCTGATCGCGGATCTTGCGCCTGCTGGGTGTGAACGGATCAGGACCAGCTCGCTCACGCTGGAACAGGTTCTTCCAGTGATGGTCGAGCGCGCCAGCCGTGGAAAAAACGTGGTGCGCCTTCACGATGGCGACCCCTGTCTCTATGGAGCTCTCAGCGAGCAAGTCTGCGGACTTGCTGATGCCGGAATCGAAGTGGAAGTGGTTCCTGGCATCAGCGCCTATCAGGCAACCGCCTCGGCTCTGAGGGCGGAACTGACCATCCCAGGCCTTGTGCAGACCATCGTGCTGAGTCGCAGCGGAGGCCGAACCGGTGTTCCCGAACGAGAGGAACTGGGGAAACTCGCCTGTCTGCAGGCTTCGCTGTGTCTTTACCTCAGTGCCCGCCATGTGGACGAGGTTCAGGCCACGCTGCTTGAGCATTACCCAGCTGACACGCCGGTCGCGATCGGATACCGGGTCAGCTGGCCTGATGAATCACTGGACCTGGTCCCTCTCGATCAGATGGCGAGGATCACCCACGATCGCAATTTGATTCGCACCACGCTGTATGTGATCAGTCCTGCTTTGCGTTCAAGCAGTCGTCGGTCAAAACTCTATTCACCGGATCATGACCACTTGTTCAGGCCCAGGCACTGAAAATCCGGGCTGGTGGTGTTTTAAGATGACCAAATCGGGCGATTAGCACAGTGGTAGCGCACTTCCTTCACACGGAAGGGGTCACTGGTTCGAATCCAGTATCGCCCATGCATGACAAAGCCCTGCGTTGCAGGGCTTTCAGTTGATTCACAAGCAGCTCTGAAAGCTCACATGAGCATCACATAAGGCCATCAAATCAAAGGATTAATCGGCAAATAAAGGCTTTAATCTCGCTCGAATAGAGCTTGCGACTTGAACATTCAAAGGTTTCAGCTGATAGAGGCATTGAAAGGTTTATAGAGTCTTTCGAGGCCTTTATGCAGGACTGTTCGAATACATTCGGTGCACCGTACTTCTTTCGTCATGGCAAAGGGTTATTGGATCAGCACTGGAACGATTCATACACCACTGGCCATGGTCCCCTACATCAGCCGACTCACTGAATGGCTGCCCACAGTCGGGGCGAGATTTCTGGTGCGCGATGTTCAGTGCGATGTCCGAGAAGGCTCCCCTGGCTCCGTGATGGTGATCATTGAGTTCCCTTCAATCGAGTCAGCAGTATCAGCCTATGAGTCAACGGAGTATCAATCGATGATTGAGCTGAGAGCTCCCCATGCTGATCTCACACTCTCAATCTCTGAAGAGTTGGTTCCCTGAATCTTCGGGGTGTTGACCACTACGGATGTTTTGCAAAGTTTCGTGCATTATCTGTCTGTCTTCGGGTCATCACCGGAGATGCGTCGAAGCCAGGAGGGGTGGGACCCTCCTTTTTTTTGACAGAACTACGCTGCTTGACACGGCGCCTTAGACCAATCCGCAATTCCGTGAGTTGATACGCCAGGATCGCTGCGTTTCTGGAGACGTTCGATGCTTCGAATGAAAAATCCGGTTCTACAGAGAATCTGGGCAATCATCACCTGGCGATGGCGCATGCAGATTGCCCTCAATGCTCCATTTGCTCTGCTCTGGATTGCTGATAAGACAAATCCATCGGTTCATGCGTTCAACATGACAGCACTTTCAGCAATTCACGCTGAATGGCTGGCACCGATGATCGGCATTGCTTGATGTTTCAACCAGAAATTCTGTTCAGCGTCGGCGGAGTGTAAGTATCCAGAGCCAGGTAGCGAACAAAGCACCGACGGGAATCACAATCACAAACAGCTGTGCAATCACCAGATTGCGAACTTCAGGGTCCATGGTTCAGAGAGGGATCACCAGTGACCAGCGTTGACGTCTGTAGCGCCATCGCTTGCCTGAGTCCTCGGGCTCTGGAATGTCCCCTGCGTCAAAACCTTTGGGATCTGCAGGGTTATCGCTGACTTTCGAAGCACTCGTCATCGGTAACTCGTAGCCAACGTATTGATCACCCTCTTTTTTGCAGGATCTCACCGGAGCTTGCCCATGAGTGGTCCACAGACCTGTTCTGCGAACGGTGTACCGACCTGCGGAGTCGGCCCATCGTGTGCAGGCCTGCAAGGCTGATTCCTGCGACTCGTAGCGGCTCATGGCCTCAATGAAGCCGACGAGGTTGGGAACCTGCGTCACAACCAGAGCAGCCAGAAGGAGCTGCGTGATCCTGCTCGGTTTCATCCTTCGGCGTTGACTCCTTCACGATCGCTGGAAACCAGACCGCCAAGGTGAAGGCATGGGTCAGTCATGCCCGGGGATAGAAAATGACGAATTCCGATGTGGCAACCCTCTCTGTGTGCCTCGTGGCACTGACAGAAGTGCAGATCATGCCTAATTTCACTCCAGCTGTTTCACAAAGGGTCGGATGTGGTTGTCGGATTCCGAGCAGGTAAAGGATGAAGCAACCGTTTCAACTCTGCAGGAGATCGGTGAACTGCTCCGTGAGGCCCGCGTCAGACAGGATCTGAGCTGCGATCAACTGGCCCAGTCTCTGAAAATGGGCAGTGAACAACTTCAGGCTCTCGAGAATGGCGATCTTGAGAAGCTTCCGGAACCGGTGTTCATCAAAGCGATGACCCGCAGGGTCGCCTCAAAACTCGGCCTCGATGGCGACTCTCTTGTCAGCAGGCTCCAGGTCGTTCTTCCTGCTCCGGAGACTGTCAAGACCACAGGGAGTTCCATTTCCGGCAAAGCGGCTGCAACCGGTTCTGAACAGACGGAACGTTCTGTGAAGCCCTGGAAGCGTCTGGCCATGGCTGCCCTGGCGGTCGGCGCGGTCACAGGTGGAGCCATTGTGGTAGCCAGTCAGCGTAGCTCCATCGAACCCACTCCCATCACGGCTGCAACGGAGTTGAAGCAGTCCACAGCGCGAGACGCTCAGCCCGTGCAGTTTGAACAGAAAACCGCTGAGTCGATTTCCATCAGCAGCAGAGAACCCAGCTGGCTCTCAATCCGAAACGGCGAAGGCAAGATCATTTACGAGGGAACCCTTTCTGACGACAAATCCCTTCCTCCTGAATCTGATCTTGAGATCTATGCCGGACGCCCAGATCTCATCTTGATCAGTCATGGAGGCGAGTCACCCAGAGCACTCGGACCTATTGATCAGGTGCGCTGGTACAAACTCAGTCGTGAACTCTAACCTTGAGATTCAGTCCGGTCACATCACTCACCAGTGCTGAGCAGCTCTCAAGACTCCACTGTTCAAGGCTCAGGTTCTGATTCAGACGCTCCGGCACCAGCTCAAGAATCAGAACACTGCCCTTGACCCTGGCTTTCAGCTTCTGAACAACCGGATCGGGCCGACGATCCAGTGCTGCGGCAAGACGCAGCAACAACGCCATCTCTGACACGGTCCTTCTGTTGTCACGGGTCTGAAGCGCTTGCCAGGACTCATGACGCTTCTTGGGAAGACTGCGACGGTGGTAACGGGCGATGGCCGCGATCATCAGATGTTCGGATTCGGAATAACCCAGCAGCTCGCCATGGCGGATGAGATACCAGGAATGCTTGTGGTAGGCGCTCAGATTGATGTGCTGCCCGCAGGCATGGAGCATGGCGGCGGCCCAGAGCAGATCCCGGCCGGATCCGTCATCACGGTGCAAGGTCTTGTGAGTGCTGTCGTAAAGATTGAGTGCGTGGTTGGCAACCCGCTCGGCACGGACCTGATTGACCGCAAAACGCTGCACCTGATGGATCACGGTTCGCTGGCGGATGCTGCTCTGAAAACTGAAGCGATCTTCCAGAAGGCCATGGCGCAGCATCCAATCGACAATCAGCCCTTCACGCAGGGCCCTTTCGCTTAAAACCAACTCATCGACGCCAAGCATCTGCATGGTGGTTTGCAGGATCAGCGAGCCAGGCACGATGATTTCCGCACGCCGATCGTTGATGGGCGCTAGGGCACGGCGCTGCTCCGGTGTCATCACAGCCAGACGGTCGACGACACGGTTGAGACGCTGCCTGGAAACCCTGTAGCCATGGAGCTTCAGTGGCGGGCGATCGTCGTCGCTAGCCGCCAGCGCACCGATGGCCATCGCCGTACCGCTTGTCGCGACAAGCACTGGTGTCTCGCCCGGCTTGATCCGTCGATGCACCTTGTCAACCGCCGGTTCCAGCGAGCCCTGGATGAAAGCCTGCAGAAATGAGCGGCGCTGGGGAGGGATCGGATCATCCTTGACGAAATCCCGCTGCAATCTCACGGCACCCACGCGTGTGCTGGTGAGGGCTCGGGCATCCCTGCCATCAGCAAGGATCAGCTCCGTTGAACCTCCGCCGATATCCAGCACCAGATGGGGACGATCCCCGAAGGACATGCCTGACAACACACCCAGATAGATCAGTCGTGCCTCCTCCGGACCACTGACCAGATCCACATCCAGGTCGAGTTCGTCTTTGACTGTTTGCAGAAAATCCCTGCCGTTTGGGGCTTCTCGCACGGCACTGGTCGCTGCGACAACGATCTGCTCAACCTGATGGCTGATTGCAAGCTCGCGGAAACGGCGAAGGCTTTCCAACCCTCTGGCCATCGCTTCAGGTGTCAGCTCACCCGTGTCAGGGTCCCTCTCCCCGAGACGGGTACTGGACTTCTCCGCCAGATCAATGCTGAAGGTCGCCAGGGCCACATCCACCGAAGCCACGAGCATGTGCGTGGAATTGGTGCCCACATCGATCGCGGCCACGGTTCTGACTTTTCTCGCCCCACGCGAATCAGTGTTCGATGGCGTCTCTGCAGCTTGATTGCTGTCATCCACCGCGTTCGCTGGGGAAAGCTCGGCACCTGACATGGCGCACCGTGATGGAAACGGGCCCACTCTGCCATCGGCGCTCCGGGCCTGGTCGCGGCTGATTATGGTTCCGAAAATCCAAGCTTCAGGTTCTGCGAACTGTGACTGGCACGACCTTCTCTCGCGTCATGTCGCCCTGGGTGGCACTGCTGCGATGGAACAAACCGACCGGTCGCCTGATCCTTCTGGTGCCGGCCGGGTGGAGTCTATGGCTCGCCCCGGATGCACCTCCTTCTGCAGCACTTGTGCTGCAGATTCTGGTCGGCGGACTGGCTGTGAGCGGAGCCGGCTGCATCGCCAACGATCTCTGGGACCGGAACATCGACAGCGAGGTGGAACGCACGCGTCAACGTCCCCTCGCCAGCGGTGAACTCAACAGAACCCAGGCGACTGCCGGGCTGGTGCTGCTTCTGGCTCTGGCCCTGGTCGTCGTTCTCAGCCTCTCGTCCCAGATGCTGCTGTGTCTGCAACTGGCAGTTCTTGCTCTTCCTCCCATCCTGATCTACCCATCCGCAAAGCGCTGGTTCCCTTTCCCTCAGGCACTTCTGGCGATCTGCTGGGGTTTTGCGGTGTTGATCCCCTGGGCGGCCTTCACGGGAAGCATCGCGCCGTCGACACCTTTGATCGGATGCTGGTTCGCCACGGTGTGCTGGACCTTCAGCTTTGACACGGTCTATGCAATGGCCGACCGTCCGGATGATGCGCGGCTCGGCTTGCGGAGCAGCGCACTGACGCTTGGACGCAATGCCATCAGGACCGTTCGCTCTGGATATGGGCTCACCTCGACATCCCTCGCCGTGGCTGCGGCTGCGGCTGATGTGGGAGTGTTTTTCTGGCCCTTCTGGGTGATTGCCACCATTGGACTGTGGCGCTCCACGCACACCCTGAGAGCTGGTGAACAGCAGCCTGCAGCCGTCTATGCCAACCATTTCGCACGTCAGGTCCAGATCGGTATGTTGCTGCTGATCGGCCTGGTGCTTTCACGTCTGGGCTGATGCAGCATTCCGACCAGCTATGGACACTGCCTCGTCCCCTGCAGTCGGGCGACAGGGTCAGCATTGCCGCACCGAGCTCTGCGATCTGCGATCAGGCCAGCCTGCTCGCTGGAATTGCCGTGCTCGAGTCTTGGGGGCTGAGCGTGAACATCCCGGCCTGCATGGAACGTCGCTGGGGTTACCTGGCAGGTCGTGACAGCGAACGCGTCAGTGATCTGTCCGCTGACGATGCGTGTTCCCTGCTGGCCTGTGCCCGGGGTGGATGGGGAGCGGCACGTCTTCTTGAACAGACCATCGCCTGGAAGGAGGGCTGGCTTCTTGGCTTCTCCGATGTCACCGCCCTGCTCTGCAGCCGAATGGCACAAGGCCTCGGAGGCGGCATCCATGGTCCTCTGGTCACAACGCTGGCTGGAGAGCCTGAATGGAGCCAGCAGCGTCTTCACGATCTGCTGTTCGGACATCCTGTTGCATCCCTTGAGGGGACCTGCTGGGCCGGCGGCACGGTGACCGGTCCACTGATCGCGGTGAATCTCACAGTGGCATCACACCTGCTCGGCAGCCATCACCTACCCGATCTGCGCGGCGCGATCCTGGTGATCGAAGACGTGGGTGAAGCTCCGTACCGACTTGATCGAATGCTCACCCACTGGCGTCTTCTGGGCGCACTTCAGAATCTTGCGGGCCTTGGATTCGGTCGCTTCAGCGGTTGCGAGGAGGCTGAGAACAACGATCAGGCTGCCGGTTTCAGCCTTGAGCAGGTCCTGCGGGAACGCACTCGGGATCTGGGTTGTCCGGTGGTTGCGGATCTACCCGTTGGCCATGGAAACGGTGGCAATGCCGCTCTGCCGATGGGCGTTCCCGCTCAGCTGAATGGCGACAGCGGCACGTTGAGTCTGGAGCTGCCTTGTCATCGCTGAGCGAGCACAGCTTCAGCCACGGTGAGATCGAACGGCGTGGTGACCTTGATGTTGGCAGGGCCTGCATCCAGCACCCTGACCGGCCAGCCCAGACGTTCAAACAGAGAAGCATCGTCGGTCACCGACCAGCCATGAGCCCTGGCCTGGGCATGGCCTTCGCGCAGAGCGGCAACAGCAAAACCCTGGGGCGTCTGCGCTGCCCAGAGCTGGGCCCTTTCAGGTGTTTCAGTGATCATGCCCCCCTCGTCAACACGCTTGATCGTGTCGGTGACCGGCGTCGCAGCAATCACTGCGTCACCACCACGAACCACCTCGGTGCAGTGGTTGAACAGGCTGGGTTCAACCAGGCAACGGGCTCCGTCATGAATCAGCACATGCTCCGCATCACTGGGGAGTGCCTCCAACCCGCGCTCGACCGATTCCTGACGTGTTCTGCCACCCTCGATCCAGGCAACGGGCTTGGGAGCCCCCTGCAGGAGGGCAGAGATCTCACTGTGATCAACATGCTGACCCACAACGCCGATCCAACCGATGGCTTCAGCCGCGAAAGCCGACTCCAGGGTCCAGGCAAGCAGCGGCCTGCCCCGCAGCTTGAGCAGCAGTTTGTTGCGATCAGCTCCCATACGCCGCCCGCTTCCCGCTGCGACAATCAACAGATGCACAAGCGACTCCTGCTGCCAGCAGTCTGAAACGGCCTCCATACAATCAGCTCGCACCGATTGTGCCGCTGGTTCATGCGCGTTCTCGCTCTAAGCCCCGGAAGCCTTCAGCAGCAGCTCGAGCGTCTGCCCGCTCTCGCAGCTGCCGCTGATCAGCTCGAAGCCAGCCTCCAGGTGGCCTGTGATCCATCCCATCGCGGGTTGTGGTCGATGCTTCCCGCGGTGCAGAAAGTGATTCCCTTCCCGTTCGATGCCACTCCCAATCTTTCGGATTGGGCCAACCTTCTGGGTTTGGTGAGGGAACCTGACTTCCAGGCCTGCCTCAATTTCGCCACAGGAAGGCAGGTGAATTTGATGCTGTCAATGAGCCATATCCCGATGCGGGTGGCCACGGAAGGCTTTGCCAGCACGGCCTCCGCCACGGTGGGAGCGGGCTGGACGCCGCAGACACTTGAGGCCTTTCTCTCCCCGATGGGGGTTTCACTGAATGCCGATGCCTTCCGCCTCAGCCTGCCTGCGGAGGCCATGGAGAAAGCGCGCAGCGCCCAGCCCGCAGGGGATGGCCCTCTGCTGCTGCTTGCACCTGGAGCCTTTCCTGGTGACTGGCCTGAAGAACGCTGGACATCGCTCCCGCAAACCATCCGTGGCAAGTTGCCTCAGTTGCGAAGCCTGGTTCTGCCGACCGAAATGCCCGTGGTCGAGCGTGCCGCTGCCGTGGCCTGTGCCGATGTGGTGCTCAGCAGTTGCACCCTCACTCAGTTGATCGCCACCTACTGCGGCCTGCCTCTGGTCGCCATGGGCGCCGAAGCAGACCAGTTGCCCCAGAGAGACATGATTCGCAGGCTCGACAGAGAGGATCTGACTGCTCTGTCGGTCTCCGATGTGATGCAGGCTCTCGGCTTCTGATGACGCGCCCCCGGCTGAGCAGGCAACAGGTTCTGCTCAGCGGTCGTCCACGTCAGCTCCGACACCTTGCACGACCCTGGTTGCTGCCTGGACTGGCACTGACGCTGCTGGTCTTCGGCGGTGCCCTCGGTTACCGGATCACCGAAGGATGGGATTGGGGGGACTGCCTGTGGATGGTGCTGATCACGATCAGCACCATTGGCTACGGAGAGGTGGAGCCTCTGTCTCAGCCGGGGCGGTTGGTTACGGTCCTGATCATTGCCGGAGGACTGCTGGTTGTTCAGCTGTTGATTCAGCGCGTGCTTGGCTTGTCAGAATCCGGGTACTTCCGCCAGATGCGGGAGCTGAGGTTTCGCCGGATGCTGCGGCGCATGCAAGACCATGTCATTCTCTGCGGCTACGGCAGGATCGGCCGCGAGATCGGTGAACAGCTGCTGCTCGAGAAAGCACCGGTGCTGGTGGTTGAACTTGACCCCATGCGCAAACAGGCCGCTGAAGACCGTGGACTGAAGGTGCTCCAGGCCGACGCCACTCTTGACGAAACGCTGATCGAGGCCGGGCTTGATCGCTGCCGCAGTCTGGTGACCGCACTGCCCAGCAATGCGGCCAACCTTTACGTGGTTCTGAGCGCCAGGGGGCTGGAGAAACGATGTCGCCTCATCGCCCGTGCGGACAGCGATGAGGCTGCGGCGAAGCTTGAACTGGCTGGCGCAAGTGCTGTGGTGAGCCCTTACGTGGCCGGTGGTCGCCTCATGGCGACGACGGCCCTGCGACCGCTGGCGGTCGACTTCACGGATCTGCTGGCGGGATCCGACTGCGAGATCGAGGAATTCCGGCTCAGTGAGGATCCTTTGCTGATGAGCCAGATCGCCCATCGGACCCTGCAGGACCTTGACCTGGCGCGACGCACCGGAGCCATGGTGCTTGCCATTCGGGACAACAACACCTTGTCGGCGAATCCCAACGGAGAGGTCACCCTGGCCCCCGGCCAGATGCTGGTTGTGATGGGCAGCAAGCAGCAACTGCAGGACCTTCGACAGATTCTTGGCGACGCCATTGACGCCGTGGAAACCATGCGCGGCATGCAGTCGAATGAATGAACGCTGGTCTTGCAGGTCCGTACGATCAGTCGGTCACAGGTCCTTGCATGAGCACCACTCACACCCTTGATGGCCAGATCGCTCTGGTGACCGGCGCCAGCCGCGGAATCGGCCGGGCCGTTGCACTCGGCCTAGCCGACGCCGGTGCTGAAGTGGTCGTCAACTACTCGAGCTCTCCTGATGCGGCCGATGCCGTGGTGGCTGAAATCAAGGATTCCGGAGGCAAGGCCTACGCCCTTCAGGCCAATGTGGCCGACGAGGAGGCCGTGAACGGTCTGATCAAGACAGTGATCGAGCGAAGCGGAAGAATCGATGTGCTGGTCAACAACGCCGGCATCACCCGCGATGGACTGCTGATGCGCATGAAGACCGACGATTGGCAGGCGGTGATCAATCTGAACCTGAGTGGCGTCTTCCTCTGCACAAGAGCCGTGGCCCGCCCGATGCTCAAGCAGAAAAGCGGACGCATCATCAACATCACATCTGTCGTTGGGCTGATGGGCAACGCCGGGCAGTCCAATTACGCCGCCGCCAAGGCGGGAGTCGTGGGATTCACCAGAAGCGCCGCCAAGGAGATGGCCAGCCGCGGCATCACCGTGAATGCAGTGGCCCCTGGCTTCATCGCCACTGACATGACCAAGGATCTTGATGCGGAGGGAATCCTCGCGGCCATTCCACTGGGTCGTTTCGGCACTCCGGATCAGGTCGCCGGGGCTGTGCGGTTTCTGGCAGCTGACCCTGCTGCTGCCTACATCACCGGCCAGGTTCTGCAGGTTGACGGCGGCATGGTGATGGGCTGATCCGAGTCCGCGCAGGACTTCCGTATCAGGGCTCCAGAGGTTGCCCCAGCTCATCTCTGAGTCTGCGGATGCGCTGCAGCAATCTGAACCTGCGGCTGCGTTCTGTCGCCGTCAGAAAAATGCGCAACGGCACGTAGACAAGAGCCATGATCCCGGCCAGACCGGCCAGCAACACGAAGAACAGCGCCCCTGAATTGGCCATGGATCAAAGTTAACGAGAGCGGTCGCCTCCGGCAGGCACCAACTCCGGATGATTCGGCTTTCCCCACTTCCGATAGCGAGTCAGACGTCCTGTCGTTGTGGGACATTGACCAGCGGGTAAGTGTCGATCATGGCCAAGCTTCTCAGTTTTTCGGATGAATCCCGCTCTTCGTTGGAGCGGGGCATGAATGCTCTAGCCGATGCCGTGCGCGTCACGATCGGCCCGCGCGGTCGCAATGTGGTGCTTGAAAAGGCATTCGGAGCACCCGACATCATCAACGATGGCGACACGATCGCCAAGGAGATTGAGCTCGAGGATCCCTTCGAAAACATCGGCGCCAAATTGATCCAGCAGGTGGCGTCCAAAACCAAGGACAAGGCTGGAGACGGCACCACCACAGCAACCGTTCTGGCCCAGGCCATGGTTGAGGAGGGGCTTCGCAACACGGCAGCCGGAGCAAGCCCGATCGAATTACGCCGGGGCATGGAAGCCGCGGTTGAACACGTGGTCAAAGGCCTGTCAGAGCGGAGCCAGGCCGTCAGTGGAGATGCCATCCGTCAGGTGGCCACGGTCAGCGCCGGCGGCGATGAAGAAGTGGGGCAGATGGTGAAAGAAGCCATGGACAAGGTCAGTGTCGACGGTGTGATCACCGTCGAAGAATCGAAATCGCTGGCCACTGAACTGGATGTCACCGAAGGCATGGCCTTTGACCGTGGCTACAGCTCCCCTTACTTCGTCACTGATGGCGATCGCCAGATCTGCGAATTTGACAACGCCTTGTTGCTGCTGACTGACCGCAAGGTGAGCGCCGTGGCCGATCTCGTACCGGTGCTCGAAGCCGTTCAGCAGTCGGGTTCTCCCCTGGTGGTGCTGGCCGAGGAAGTGGATGGGGAAGCCTTGGCCACGCTGGTGGTGAACAAGAACCGCGGAGTGCTGCAGGTCGCCGCGGTCCGCGCCCCGTCATTCGGTGAACGCCGCAAGGCCGCCCTGGCGGACATCGCCATCCTCACAGGCGGCACGGTGATCAGCGAGGACCGGGCCATGACTCTCGAAAAGGTCACACTTGCCGATCTCGGGCGTGCCCGCAGGATCACGATCAGCAAGGACAGCACCACGATTGTGGCCGGGGAGGAAAGCCGGGACGCAGTTGCCGAGCGTGTGGCCTCGATCCGCCGTGAGCTCGACAACACCGAGTCGGAGTACGACCGGGAAAAGCTCTCCGAACGCATTGCCAAACTCGCAGGTGGCGTTGCGGTGATCAAGGTGGGAGCACCCACCGAAACCGAGCTCAAAAACCGCAAGTTGCGCATCGAGGATGCCCTGAATGCGACTCGGGCAGCCGTTGAGGAAGGAATCGTTGCCGGCGGTGGATCCACATTGCTCCAATTGGCAGGAACACTTGACTCCGTTGCCGCTCAGCTGCAGGGAGATCAGCGCACTGGCGTGGAGATTGTCCAGCGCGCACTGAGTGCTCCCCTCAAGCAGATCGCCATCAATGCCGGAGCCAACGGGGACATTGTTGTGGAGCAGGTGCAACGCTCCGGCAAGGGATTCAATGCCGTGACCGGCAATTACGAGGACCTTCTGCAGGCAGGCATCCTTGATGCCGCCAAGGTGGTGCGCCTTGGATTGCAGGACGCGGTTTCAATTGCGTCACTGTTGATCACCACCGAAGTGGTTGTGGCCGACAAACCTGAACCGCCTGCTCCTGCAGCACCTGGCGGGGATCCCATGGGCGGCATGGGTGGTATGGGCGGCATGGGTGGCATGGGAATGCCCGGAATGATGTGAACCCAGCGGTCTGTACCTGCTCGCCTGGGCCTGCTCAGAGGGCCTGAACCAGGCGGGCGTGTATCCGACAGACCGCCAGAGCTTCGCGTGGGGGCTTGCTGCAGAGATGCCCAAGCTCCCTGTTCAGAGCCTGAAGCTCACCCATCGGCAGACCTGCAACCGGTAGAGCCAGGACCATTCCGCCGACCATCGCCGGGAGGCAAATCAGGCGCAGCATGGCATGAGTCTCGCGGGACTCAGCCAGTCTGCCTTTTTAGGTGCCTGGAATAAGCTGCCACCTGGAGATCAACTCCTGTGATCGCAGTTCCTACAACCACTGCATCCGCCCCCCCGTTGAGAGCATCAGCGGCAGACATCGCCGAAGCGATGCCGCCTTCACACACCAGCAGCGTGGAGGGCGGCAGTTGCCGCCTCAATGGATGCAGGAGATCCATGGCAGGCGGAGAGAGCTGAGCGGTCTCCTCCGTGTATCCAAACAGGGTCGTACCCACCCAATCGCAGCCAAGAGCCGCGGCCTTCAGACCGTTTTCAACGCTGTCAATGTCCGCCATCAGCACTGCGCCGAGCTCCGTTTTCGCCTGCCTGATCAGCGGCCCAAGCTCTTGCCCAGAGGGTCGATCACGCGATGTTGCATCCAGCGCAATGACATCGGCACCGGCTGCCCAGACCGACCTGATCTCCTCCCATCGAGGCGTGATGTAGACGGAGCTGTCTGGGAAGGTGCGTTTCCACAGACCAATGATGAGAGCATCGGGACAACGTTCCCGAACGGCTCCAATGTGTTCAGGACTCTCCAGCCTGACTCCGATGGCACCGTTGCGAAGACTCGCCTCCGCCATGGCGGCGATCACATCGGGATGACGCATCGGAGACCCCTCTGGAGCCTGAACCGAAACGATGAGACCGCCCTCGAGATGATCCCGGCAGACACGCTGGCTGGAGGCGACAACCATGACGCCTCAGGACGCCTTGGGCAGATCATGCCGGCTGACGGGCAAAAGCCAGCGCCGCAGTCGCTGCGGCCCGGCAGCAGGAACCGGACGAAGATTCGGGGGCGGTGTCTCTGAACTGATCCCAGAATCGACAGCACGACTCACATCGTCAAGACAGTTTTTCAGCATGGAGCTGAAATGGGTCAACCCCTGGTCAGACTTTTCAGAATCCACAGATGAAGCTGCTGTGGGTTGGGCATCTTCGTGTTCAACCGGTTCAGAGCGATCGATCGGGGCCATCTCAGCCGATGAATCAGCGGTGGACATCAACGAAGGTTCTTCAGAATCCACCGGCAGGGAGTCAACACCGAAGCGATGCACCCACTGCAGCTGAAGTCGGGCCAGCAGCACTTGATCGTTCTGTCGCAAGGCCTGTTCGATCAGGTGCTGCAGGCTGATCTGGAGAGGGTCCTGATGCTGGTACGGGGAATGGTTCACGGAATCAGGCAAGCTTGCGGTTGAGCAGAGGGCGGATCAGCACGAACAACGCGGCCGTCAGCAGCGACAACACCAGAAGACAGGTGGTACCGGTGACAGAGCCGTAGGGCGCTTCCAGCAGAACCGATGACAGATCAAGCGGGCCGGCATAAGCGGCACGAATGGGTTCAATCGCGAAGGTAAGGGGATTTAACGCTGCAAGCCAGCCCAGCCATGGAGGCATGAAGCTCAGAGGGGCCAGCGCCGTGCTCGCAAACAGCAGAGGAAGGTTGGCCACAAAAATCACCGCAATGAGTTCAATGTGACCTGGAAGGGCAAACGCCAGCCCGAGGCTGAGGGCCGTGACCGCAAACACCAGCAGCAGCAGCGTGACCATCACCAGCAGCAGTCCAGCTGCGCCTGGCCAGCCATAACCAAGCAGAGATGCGGTGAGCATGATCGCCAGGCTCTGCACAAGACTCAGCGTTGTGATGTAGATCACCGAGGCCAGAACAATCGAACTGCGACTGCGCAGCGGAGCCACCAGCAGACGGTTCAGGAAACCGAATTCACGGTCGAACATCACCGGCAGACCTGCATTGAGAGCAGCACTGAATGCGGTGAACACAATGACACCGGCTCCCAGAAACCGTCCGTAGCTCATGCCTCCAGGCAGCAGACCCTCCGGTGCACGTGAGAAAAGAGCACCGAACAGCACCAGCCAGATCAATGGCTGCAGCACACCGGCGACCAAAGTTGAGGGACGCCGTTGCAGCTGAAGGAAGAGACGTCGCGTGAGCGCGAATGTTTCCTGCAGAAGCTCGGCTATGGCAGAGCCGTTGTCGGAGCTGGAGGAGCTTGTGCTGAGGGCAGGGCTGGTCATTGGCAAGACGGAAACTGAATGAACATCAGGAGAGGCTTCATCGCATCGACTGTCGTCGCTCCTGCTTGGGATCGCGCTGGCCTGCCACAGCAAGCTCTGCATCCATCAGGGTGCGGCCCGTGGCCTGCAGATACACATCATCGAGACTGGGGCGGCTTTGTGACAGGGAGAAGACATCAAGATTCTCAACCGCAAGTCGTTGCTTCAGCGTTGCAAGAACATGCTCTCCATCAACAACGAGATTGAGTGAATAGCCCTGCGCGCGGTTGATCACAATCCGCCTCACACCGTCCACCACTTCAAGAAGCTGGCGTACCCGTTCCGCTTCCGGCTGGTCGCTGAATTCGCGCACTCTCAGGGTCACACGATCGCCGCCAAGCTGCTGCTTCAGGGCTTCCGGAGCACCCTCTGCAATCACCTGTCCGGCATCGATGATCGCCATCCGATCAGCAAGAGCCTCCACTTCCTCGAGGTAATGACTGCTCAGCAGAATTGTGGTTCCCTGATCACGAAGGTCACGAAGCACCTCCCAGATCACAGCGCGACTTTCGATGTCGAGCCCGACCGTTGGCTCATCCAGAACAAGCAGCTGCGGTTGGTGCAGCAGTCCGGAAGCAAGATCCAGACGCCTTCGCATTCCACCGGAATACGTGCCGCAGCGACGATCGATCCAGTCACCCATCGACATCCGATCCACCAACTGATCGATTCGACGGTTCCGGTGCTGTCGCTGCAGATGGTAGAGATCGCCTTGAAGTGCGAGAAGCTCTCGACCCGTGAGAATTTTGTCGATCGCCACCTCCTGAGCCACATACCCCATCAGCTGACGAACCGTTCTTGGTTCCTGAAGCGCATCCACCCCTGCAACGACGACACGTCCTCGATCTGGAGCAAGCAGCGTGGCCAGAATGCGCAGTGCTGTGGTCTTGCCTGCTCCATTTGGTCCAAGCAATCCGTAGAGACAGCCTGAGGGAACAGACAGGCTGAGTCCGTTCAGAGCAGAAACGGCTCCATAGGACTTTTCCAGTTGATCCAGCTCAAGCAGTGACATCCCGCCTACGGAAACGATCGTTTGAAATCTAGGAAGCAATCCCAGAGAAGCCTGCGGCGACAGTCATCAGCCACTCCCTGAGTTGAAGGTCGAACAGGGAAGCAGCGGAGAATCGGCTGATGATCAGCAACAGGCAGATCCCGAAGAGATAGAGAATCGACCAGCGAAACAGACCTTTGGCGCGATCGATGCTGTCAGGCTCTTCAGCGAGTCTGCCGACCATCTGAAGCAGTCGCCCGTTGAAGGGCAGCAACAGCAGGCCATAGAAAAGCCCTCCCTCCGGCAGCGCCCAGATCCCGAACATGCTGACCAGAACTGTGGCCCAGCCATAACGGCGGATGGCTCGAGCGGTAACGACCGACCCCTCCACCACAGGCAGCATGGGAATGCCTACTTCCCGGTAGTCATCTCGCAGAAGCAGGGCAAGAGCCCAGAAATGCGCGGGCGTCCAGACCATTACGAGCGCAAAAAGCCACCAACCCCCCAGCCCCACATGACCGGTTGCAGCTGCTGCACCCACCAGTGGAGGGATGGCGCCGGCGACACCGCCGATCACGATATTCTGCGATGTTCGTGGCTTGAGCAATGCCGTGTACAGCAGGACATAGCTGCAGAGTCCGAGCAGCGACAGGCCTGCGGCGAGACAGTTCACACCGCTGACAAGCAGCATTGCCGCGGCCAGGGTGCAGGAAACTGCGCCGGTGAAAGCGGCTGTTGGCGAGAGCCGACCCGAGGGCAGAGCACGCCCACTTGTGCGTTGCATGCGGCCATCGAGTTCCTGCTCCCAGAGGCAGTTGAGAACTCCTGCGGCGGCGGCGGCAAGAGCTCCACCGCCAAGCGTGCAGGCCAGCCTTGGAGAGGACAGCGGCCAGCCCTCGGTCAGAGCCATACCGCCGAGTGTGGTCGCCAGCAGCAGTGGGATCAGGCGCGGCTTCGCCACTTCAAGCCAGGGAGGAAGCTTGATGCGCTTGCGTGAAGGAACGATCTGCTCGCGCGTGAGCGGAGCCGAGGATGCAGCTGTGCTGGAACTAGCCATGACACGCCTCCAAGGCGGAAGAGTCGACAACGACGGGGAGCGGATCGGATGCAGGAGGTTGACGCCTGCAGGTCAGACCTGCCAGAACCGCGACCAGCAGGCAGGCCACCAGCTGATGAGCAACGGTCACTGCGGGCTGCGATAGACCCAGACGCAACGTCGTCACACCAAGGCCGATCTGCGTGACAACAAGCAGAGGAGCCATCAACAGCAGCGGCCACTGTTGTCGGCCCCAGCGCCCACCCAGCAGAGCAACCAGCACGAACAGCAGCACAGAAAGAGCTGCCGGCGTTGCTGAGACACGATGCCAGTGAAGCCATTGACAGGCCTGACCTGCATCAAGACAGCGCTGAGACGCCCAGGACGTGGCCATTCCTGCACCCAGCAGACACTGCGCTGAAACAGCCAGCACACTCAGTGAGCCGAGCACAATCCACCAGCGGGGGGCAGCCTCGGACCCGGAGGGGGCCAGAAGGACCTGGGTGAGACCACTGACGGTGATTACCAGCATGAGAGCCAGAGCCAGATGAGACGTGACCACCGCGGAGGGCAACAGCTTCAACACCGTGAGCGCGCCCAGACCTCCCTGCATGGCGACCATCAGCACCAGCAGCACACTGAGCGGCAGCAACCATCCGGGCAGCTCTCGGCGATACCACCAGACGACAACCATCTGCACCAGCAGTGCCACGCCGACCACAAAGGCATCGAGACGGTGAAACCACTCAAGGAAGACCTGAACGTTCATCTGACGTCCAGGCAGCAGCGAGCCGTAACAGAGAGGCCAGTCTGGACAGGCGAGACCCGCCTGCATGACCCTCGTCGCTCCGCCGATCACCACCAGAACCACAAGTGCCACCACAAGATGGGCAGCCAACTGCGCTAGGCGTAGACGAACCGGAATTAACGACGATGCAGTCAACACAAACTCCTTAATGGAGATGGTTATCCACGGAACGTAGCTCTCTGAATCAGAACGGCACGATGTGTAGCTGACTGCAACATCATAATTTTCAGACTTGATGCGACTTTGCTGACAAGAGCACCCTTGAACTCAGAAAACCCGAAGGATTTTCAGGCTTGCTTAACAATCAACACGTGGTGATTGTTATCAACCTCCATAGCCTGAAGAGACATAAGTTGAGGTTCGGGGTGCCCATCCCCTCAGCAATTCTGACCCTGGTTCTGGGAATGCTCCTCGTGCTCGGGGGGTTATGGATCGGCCAGAACATCAACCTGCTGCCTGTTGACGCAAGCGCTAATGCCCCCATTTACGACGAGTTGTTTCGTGTTTTGTTCAGCATCGGCACAATCCTTTTTGTGGGGATAGTCGGTCTGATTGTGTTCAGTCTTGTCCGTTTCCGTCGTCGGCCAGGACAGCTCGGCGATGGACTGGCTCTGGAGGGCAATCTTCCTCTTGAAGTGTTCTGGACAGCAGTCCCTGCCATCGTGGTTCTGTTCGTAGGGCTGTACAGCTACGACATCTACGAACGCATGGGAGGAATGGTGCCTCTTGGCCATGGCGATCACGGCTCGGAGACGATGGTCGATCAACGCATCTGGGGTGGCATTGGTTCAACACAGGACTCCCAGACGGCAACAACAGTGGGCATCGCGCCATTACCCATCGAGGTCACAGCGATGCAGTTCGCTTTTCTCTTTCATTACCCCGACGGCGACATCATCTCCGGAGAAATGCATGTCCCCGTTGACCGGCCGGTTTCACTGAAAATGGAGGCCAAAGACGTGATCCATGCATTCTGGATTCCGGAATTCCGCCTGAAGCAGGACGTCATTCCCGGGCAGCCGACTGTCCTCGACTTCACCCCGACACGAACGGGCAACTATTCGATCGTATGCGCAGAGCTCTGCGGCCCATATCACGGAGGCATGCGCTCGAGTGTCGTGGTTGACAGCGCCGATGACTTCGATAGCTGGCTCCAGTCCAACCGAAAGATCCCAGCAGCCGAAGCATGACGATCACCGCTCCCCAGAAAACAGCGCCGACTTCACCGTCTCTGCAACCGGAGGGGTGGCTCCGCTACCTGAGTTTCAGCGTTGACCACAAGGTGATCGGCATCCAGTATCTCGTCTGCGGATTTGCCTTTTATCTGATCGGCGGAGCCATGGCAGGCGCGATCAGAACCGAACTGTTGAGTCCGGTTTCAGATTTCATGGCCAGAGATGTCTACAACCAGATCCTCACACTGCACGGAACAGTGATGATCTTTCTCTGGATCGTTCCCGTGGTCAATGGGGCTTTCGGCAATTATCTGATTCCCTTCTATGTGGGCGCCAGGGACATGGCTTATCCCAGGCTGAATGCGGTTGCTTTTTGGCTCATTCCTCCAGCTGGATTGATGCTGATCAGCAGTTATTTCATCACAGGTGCTGCCCAGTCAGGCTGGACAGCGTATCCGCCTCTCAGCATCACAACACCTGCAACCGGTCAGATCATCTGGATCCTGAGTGTTCTTCTTCTCGGTGGAAGTTCAATCTTCGGTGGCATTAATTTCATCGCAACGATTCTCAAGCTCCGTCGCCCGGGACTGAAGCTGATGCAGCTTCCGATGTACTGCTGGGCGATGCTTGGCACCAGCATTCTTGTGGTGCTCTCCACTCCGGTTCTCGCGGGCACCCTGATCATGCTGAGCTTCGACATCGTTGCTCACACTGGTTTTTTCAATCCTGGAATGGGCGGAAATGTTGTCGTTTACCAGCATCTTTTCTGGTTTTATTCCCATCCCGCGGTTTACATCATGGTGCTGCCTGCCTTTGGCCTGGTGAGTGAGATCCTTCCGGTTCACTGCCGCAAACCCCTGTTTGGTTACACCACCATGGTGTATTCAATTATGGCCATCGTCGGCCTGGGGCTGGTGGTGTGGGCTCACCACATGTTCACGAGTGGCACTCCGCCCTGGATGCGTCTTTTCTTCACCATCGCAACGGCATTCATTGCCGTGCCCACTGGAATCAAATTCTTCAACTGGCTGGCAACGCTTTGGGGCGGACGTATCAGTCTCAACAGTGCTGTGCTCTTTTCCTGCGGCTTCATTGTGAACTTCGTGCTTGGCGGAATCACTGGCGTCGCCCTCGCACAGGTGCCTTTTGACGTTCACGTTCATGACACCTACTTCGTTGTTGCCCACTTTCACTACATCGTCTACGGAGGTTCGGTGTTTGTGATTTTTGCATCGATCTATCACTGGTACCCCAAGATCACCGGGCGCATGCTTGATGAGCATCTCGGCCGTTTGCATTTCCTGCTGACCTTCGTTGGCTTCAACCTTTGCTTTGCTCCTCAGCACTGGCTCGGCCTGAACGGCATGCCAAGACGGGTTGCCGAATACGACCCACAGTTTCAGCTTGTCAATCAGATCAGCAGCGCAGGAGCGCTGCTGATGGCCATCAGCACCCTTCCATTCCTCTGGAATGTGATAGCGAGTGCTTTCTATGGCGCCATCGCAGGAGACAACCCGTGGCGGGCACTCACTCCCGAATGGTTGACCTCATCACCACCACCGGTTGAGAACTGGAAAGGCGAACCCCCTCTTGTGACCCATCCCTACGGCTATGGCACCCCCGCCAACGAGATTGATCTGAACTCCGCCAGCGGCAGTGATCTCTGGAGAGGTGGTCAATGACATCACTCACTCCTCCCAACGCTCAGTTCGACCATCTGGATGACCACGTTGCAGATCACGGAGCTGAACATCCGGACCACCGCATGTTCGGTCTGGCCACCTTCCTCGTGGCTGACGCCATGACGTTCGCCGGATTCTTCGCCGCCTATCTCACTTTCAGGGCTGTGAATCCGTTGATGCCAGGTGCGATCTACGAGCTTGAACTGCCGCTCCCAACGCTCAACACCATCCTGCTGCTGGTGAGCAGTGCAACCTTTCACCGCGCCGGCGTGAACCTGCGCAGACAGAACAACGAGCGCTGCCGCCTCTGGCTGATGCTGACCGCCTTTCTCGGGCTTGGCTTTCTCGCCAGTCAGATGGTCGAATACTTCACTCTGCCCTTCGGGCTCACCGACAATCTCTACGCCAGCACTTTTTATGCCCTCACCGGATTCCACGGGCTGCACGTGACCCTGGGGACACTGATGATCCTGATTGTGTGGTGGCAATGCCGCTCACCTTCAGGTCGTGTCACGGCCAGCAATCATTTTCCACTCGAGGCAGCCGAGCTCTACTGGCATTTCGTGGATGGAATCTGGGTCATTCTGTTTGTGATTCTGTACCTGATCTGACGAGCATCGAGATCGAATCAAGTGACAGAACTTCGATGGAATCCTTGCCCGGGTTGCAGTCTGGAGTCAGAATTGTTGTGTCTTTTCCGATAGACATGCTGGTTGGAGAGGAATTACTGAACAAGGCGCGGGCTCTCAGCAACCGCCCGGAAGATGAAATTGCACGGGGCTGCGGTTATGTCGGTCCGAGTGGCCGTCTGATGCGCAAAAGTTTCTACAGAGCCCTTGTGGAAGCCAAGGGATACAAACTTCCCTCCAGCAATGGCGGTTCAGGCGGCGGCAGCCGAGGACGGCAGGCAGAGTTCCGCACTCGTGTTCACGGCAACGGCAATCTGCTGATTGGTCATGCCTACACCAAACGCCTTGATCTTGTTCCAGGCCAGGAATTCAGGATTGAACTGAACAGGGATTCCGGCACGATCACGCTTCTGCCGCGTGCCGAATCCAGCTGACTAAAAATCCCTGACTTTTTTGTCAGGGCATCGATCACGCAGTTCGTTCAGCCATGACCTTGACCCAAGGAGACAGCGATCAGCTGCTCCTTGGGTTTGTTGCTTCAGGCTTGTTTCAGCCTGTGTTGTTCAAGCGACAGCAGGGGGATCCTGACCGTCATCGATGCTGGAGCTGAACGCAATCAGCTCGATTCCGCTGAACAGGAAACTGATGCCGACCAGGGTTCCGAGCACCCAGAGCAGGCCCCAGAACTTCAGGGTGACGATCAGCAGGCCGAGGATGAAGGTGATGACTCCGTTGGCGATGGCCCATCCAGCCCCGGGCTGACCGCTGTTGGCCAGTCCGTTGAAGAAGGCCACGACGCCCTCCACGAGAAAAACGATGCCGATGGCCAAGGCAAACGCAGCAACTTGCTCTGCGGCGTCACCGGGATCACGGAAGTTACTGATCATCGAGCCGCCGGCAACGATGAACAACGTGGACACCACAAGACGCCAGAAGCAGATCCAGCGACCCATCCGGCCGGAACGCGCAAGGTTGCTGACCCAGCCGACCACACCACCGACGAGAAACAGAACGGCAATCACACCTGTGGTCCAGAACGACGCGAGTACTGGGAAGATCAGGGCCAGGACGCCGAGAACAATCAGAAGAATGCCCTCTGCGATCGAGAAGGCTTTGAAGGTGCCCAGGGATTCGGAGCGGTCCTCGGAATTCATGAACAGTTCAGAGTGAACAACATCCGAAAGGTATTGGGACCTCACGAATCCCGCCGTGGTTCGTGCCTGAGGGTCAGCTCCATCCGTGCTCCGCGAGCCAGGCAGCGCTGATCGGCGGTGCTTCGCTCTCGCCCCCCCCGGCACTGATCAACCTCTCGGTGTAGCGAGCCAGCAGATCGATTTCGAGATTCACCTCATCGCCAACCTGCAGATCACGAAGGGCGGTGACCGACCACGTGTGCGGAATCACGGCGAGCCAGAAGCGTGCTCCTTCATCAGCACAACCCGCCACCGTGAGGCTGATGCCATTCACCGCGACACTGGCTTTGTCACAGATGTAGCGACCGAAGTCCGCATCCCGCCAGCGCAGTTCCAGATGCCATGACTGGGGCAGAGACTCCACAGCGACCACTTCACCGATACCGTCCACATGGCCGCTGACAAGATGCCCTCCCAGACGATCAGAGAGACGCAGAGCTGGTTCGAGATTCACAGATCCTCCTCCTGCGGCCTTCCCTCCGAGAGTGGTGCGCTGAAGCGTCTCCTCACTCACATCGGCAAGAAAACCGTCTCCCACAAGTGACGCCACCGTGAGACAAACCCCGTCCACCGCGACGCTGTCACCAAGCTGCAGGGGAGCAAAAGCACTGCAGCCGTCGACCAGCAGAGCGCGGCCACGTCGTTCGACCTGACCCACCGCCTGGACCAACCCCGTGAACATCGCCCATCTCCATCCCCTCTGCACTGGTCATAATCGAGACAGCGGCGGAGCCGTACTTGATCGAGATGAGCGTGGCGGGAATCGCCCTTGATGCCAGCAGCCGCAGTCCGATCGTGCTGCTGCGTGATCCCTCCCGCAGCCGTCAGGTGCCGATCTGGATCGACCAGGCACAGGCGCACAACATCATGGCCGGCCTCAGTGACACGCCTCAGCCCAGGCCCCTCAGCCATGACCTGATGGCTTCCTTGCTCGACGCAGGTGGTTTGAAGCTGGAGCGTGTGATCATTCACGCGATCGAAGACAGCACCTTCAGAGCCGTGCTGCGCCTGTGCGACAGCGACCACGACACCGCGGCGGCCGAAACGGATGAGCCTGATCCTGCTGTCTGTCCGGATGACAACCGCCTGGAGATCGATGCACGCCCCAGTGATGCCATCGCACTGGCCATTCGCACCGGCAGCAGCATCTGGATGCTCGAGGAGGTCGTCGCGGAAGCCTCGATCGCAGTGGACGCTGAAGCGGATGCGGAGGACCGTGATGAATTCCGACGCTTTCTCGACGGGATCAGTCCCGCAGCCCTTGGACGACATCTTGAATCACGGCAACCGGGAGATCCGAGGGACTCCCAGGGCGACCCTCCTGCCCCTTGAGCAGCACACTGCCCCGACCTGTTCTGCGTCGCCCATTCGGCGACGGAGCCGATGTGAGCCTGTTCACACTCGGCACCATGCGCGCCCTGCAGGCTCCCGACCAGATGCTGCAGGTGTTGCGTGCAGCCCTGGCTGCTGGCATCAACCATCTCGAGACAGCCCCGGCCTATGGGCCCGCTGAAGCCTTTCTGGGCAAGGCCCTGGCACAGCTCAACAGGGAAGGAGCTGCTCCCTCCGGCGGTGGCTGGGTGATCACCAGCAAGCTGCTTCCCGGGCAGAGTTTTCTTTCGGGAACCAGAGCTCTGGAAGCCAGCCTGGACAGGCTCGGAATCGACACGCTGGATAACCTGGCCATACATGGCCTGAACCTGGACAGCCATCTCGACTGGGTGCTCCAGGGAGAGGGAGCCCGGCTGATCGACTGGGCCCTCACAAGCGGCAGGGTCCGCCAGGTTGGCTTCAGCAGCCATGGCTCGTATGACTTGATCGAGCGTGCAATCGCCAGTGACCGCTTCAGGTTCTGTTGCCTGCATCTGCATCTCCTGGACCCAACACGCATGCCGCTGGCACAGCTGGCCCTCGATCGATCCATGGGCGTGCTGGCGATTTCACCGGCAGACAAAGGTGGTCGTCTCCAGGCACCGAGTGAGCAGCTGAAGACTGACTGCACTCCCTTCCAGCCACTGCAGCTGGCCTATCGCTTTCTGCTGGCGGCGGGCATCAGCACACTCACTGTGGGCGCCAGGAACGCAGCCGACCTCAAACTGGCTCGGTCGCTGGCTGCCAGTGACGGTCCGCTGGATCCGGAGGAGAAGAGGGCACTCGCTCATCTTGAGCAGCAGCGCGGGAGTCGGCTGGGACATGAGCTGTGCGGTCAGTGCCGTGCCTGCCTGCCCTGTCCAAACGATGTACCCATCCCAGAGCTTCTGAGGTTGCGCAATCTTGCCCATGGTCATGACCTGATGGAATTCGCAGGGGAGCGCTACAACCTGATCGGGCGGGCCGGTCACTGGTGGGAGACGGTTGATGCAAGCCAGTGCGACCGCTGCGGTGACTGCCTGCCGCGATGCCCGCACCAGCTACCGATTCCTGATCTGCTGGCGGAGACGCATCGGCTTCTGGCAGCTGCTCCACGCCGGCGGCTATGGGGCTGATGCTTCCCAGAGCTTCTGCAGACGTTGCACCTCGGCAGGGTCAGGCGGAGGCAGCGTCCAACTTCGCTGCCAGAGCGATTCCTGAGGGAGCACCAGGGAGCGAAGCCGTTGAGGGATCCTTGTCTCTGCGGAGATGAGCTCGTCCCTGGGCAGCGGCGGAATCCAACCCTGTGCCAACAACCGAGACAGCAACGGTTGCTTCCACGCTTTCAGCACCCAGTCCTGCGGGATGGGTTCAGCGGTCTGGGAAGGCCGAACCAGCAGCGTCCAGTGCAGCGGCGAACCCTGCTCCGGCAACACAGCGATGAGTCTGGGATCACGCTGAAGGCTCGCCATGCAGCGTTGCAGAGGCAGTACGGCCACCCTGGCATCACCCTGCAGAAGCCAGTTCATGCCGAAGCGGTCATCAAAACTGATGGCCGCCTGACGCAGGCGCCGCAAGGAGTCGCCATCACCCATTCTCTGGGCGATTGAACACAGCAGCCTCGGGCTGGATGGCAGCAGCAGCTTGCCCTTGACTGCCGGGTCGAGCAAGGCATCCCAGCCGGCATCAGGAGCGGGTGCGTTCTTCCCCTCACGCCGAAACACCATCACCCAGGGACTGAACGCCACCGGCAACAGCAGGCTCCTCCAAACCGAAGGCATCTCGTTGAGGAAGCGTTCTCCCGAGGAACCCATCCTCGCCAGAAGGGCGTCCGCGGCGATCGCCTGCAAACGATCGGGGCTGATCACTGACAGCCAGCCATCATTCAGCGCCAGCAGGTCCGTTGGAGGTGGCCAGGGACTCTTCAGGGGAGTTGCTCCAGAGAGCGCGGTGAAACGCCAGGGTGCCGGCAGATCGCGACGCCAGAGAGCCGGCAGGACCTCCGGCATAGAGCGCAGAGTGGGAACCGCACCACCCCGACGGCAGCCGCTGAGCCCAAGCGCTGCTGTCACAGCGACGAATCGGAGAAACCGACGACGGTTCAGCAATGGCGCCGGAACAACTGGCTTCATGATCCGAACCTACGGGGCGACAGTGTCCTTGTCGTCTGTCGCCAGCAACTGATCGAAGGCCCGGTCACAGGAGTGCACCAGTGTGTCGACGGAAACACCTCGCCATTGAGCCAGCAGGGCCAGTCCACCAGCCCCTACTCCTTCCTTCACATGGCCCTGCTCGAAGTCGCGCAGACGGGAATGACGACTGGAGGAGAAGCGCAGACCAGCGGCATAGGCCTGCAGTGAGACCGAGTAATGCTGCTCCAGATTGCTGAGCAGCGTCACCAGGGAAGAGGCAGGCGTTGCAGCCTGCAGCCGTTCCGCGGCAAGCCATGCAGTTGTGCCGATCAGAACCCGATCGCAGAGCTGCTGACGACGGTCCGCTGTAAGAGCATGAAGAGCCAATGCAAGCACCGCAGCCATCTGACTGCCACCGGCCAGCAGAACGGGCTGATCAGCCTCGAGCACCCCGATCAAGATGCCTGTGGAGAGGGCCTGAAAGGGATCACCCACTGCTGCAAGCAATGCCTGTGCGTCGAGGTGACGGCGGCAGGGAAGCCGAGACAGCCCCTCGCTGACCAGCCGCTGCTTGAGCGCCATGGGTGGATGCAGGGCACTGCCACTGACCAGTGCCTGAACAGGCAGTCCCAGCCCTGTCAGGACAGCCAGGGCTGTGGTGGTCCCGCCTGGAACAGATTCCGCCAGCACCAGCGGCCGTCGCAGTCCTCGCCCGAGACGACGACCGCGATGCACCAGTTGCTGCACCCGTTCGAGCTGCATGGCACAGCCGCTGGAGACGCACTCCGAGGGGCCGGCACATGGATCTTCAAAGCGGAGATGGGGGAAGTGAGGCGGAACGGGCAGGCCGAGAGCAGCGACCTGCGGATCGAGACCAAGCTGCTGGCAGACCACCCAGCTGATCAGGGCGGGTGAGACGCCAGCCGGAAGAGGTGGCAGTGACCAGCATGGCGGTACTGATGGCCCCGTCAGCAGCAGTTCCGCATCGGCCAGAGCCGTTGTGCGGCGAGCTTCTGGCGTACACCCAGCGGCGGAGATTCCCTGTTGCTCGGCTGTCCTTGTCGACGCAAGAACCAGAAGCAGGTCCGGCAAAGGCTTGGCGAACTCAGACCAGATGGCTGTAAACCGGCTTGCGTCAGCCGTAGTGGCCGACCCTGTGAGACGACGCACACCAACCGGAAGGTCAGAGGGGGTCGAGGGCGACCAGTCCATGCAGCAGCGGGGGAGGGTCAGGAACGGGGGCCTGAAGTCGGGGGAAAATCCAGTAGGCCAGGGCGTGGAGAGCGAGGACGTACACCAGCTGCTGGATGAGCACGAGAGCGAGAGCCATCGACTGAACCAGCAGCAGATCTGGGGCGAGTGGCAACTGCAGCAGTTCCAGCAACCTGTCGAGTAGTCCCGCACCGGCGCGGGTGATGACCACCCAGAGGTTTTCACCCACCAACAGCGAAAGAGCAACAACCCGCACGAGGAAACCGGCAGCACCGATCAGCAGGCCAATCCCCCAGCTCAGCCACCAGCTGCAGCGGTGGACCCAGCACCAGCCGAGCCAGACGGAGAGCAGTCCGTAGGGAAACAACATCAGGGGTCCGCGGACGGGACCCATCAAGGCGATGAGCAGAAGAATCGCTACCGCCAGACCCTCGACCCCCGCTCGGGCACCTCGCCGGACCGCCAGCAGGGCAAGTGGCAGGGGCAGGGCCAGGCGGAACAGCGCTCCACCAACCGGTAGGTAATACAGAGCAAGCCAGATCAATGCAGCCGCAGCCGCCAGATACGAGGATTCCATCATTCGCAACGCCTGGCGATGGCTGAGAGCAGGTCGCATCAGGAGGCAGGCTTCGGCGCGGGGTTGGACGACTGATTCAGGTCGCGCACGGGCAGCTTTTCGATGGTCTCCACCTCAAAACCAATACCAGCACGCCGCAGAGCTTCCGTGACTCCCTCAGCGGGAGCAGCTGGATCAGCTGCGGAGAGGCGAATCATGATGCGATAGGGCAATGTGCGCTCAGGAGCAGCCTTCGTCGCAGCGGAATCGGAATTGGCATCGGTGGCGGTGGCGCGATCCATGCCATTGCCCTTGGTGGAGGACAGCTCCGGTCGCTCTTGGCGAGAGTCCTCAGTTGACTTCTCGTTTTGATTGATCCCCGCCTTGTCTTTCGTTCCCGCCTGATCGCTGTTGATCGAACTGGCCGGCTGTGTGTTCTTGTCAGCAACATCCCTGCCGCCTGATCCGGCGTCATCTTGATCTGGCTGGCTGAAAGTTTTGCTGGCCGCCTCGGACTGAGCCCCTGTCTGAGTGCCTGACTGAGCATCAAAGCTTTCAGACAACCGCTGGCCGAAGGTCGTGCCGTCACAGGCCTGCAGCAGCATCAAAGGCACAAGCGACAGGACAAACAGCCTGGTGCTCATCAGGAGTCGGCCGGGCGAATCACACGAACGGCACTGGCACGCAGACGGCCTGACTTCGTTGTGGCGGGAGGTTTCTTCGCCGCAGGCTTCTTGGCTGCGGCTTTTTTTGCAGCAGGTTTCTTGGTGCTGGAAGCCTTGCGGCCACCCTTCTTGGTGGCTGCCTTGGCCTCCAGCAGCTCCACCGCCTGCTCAAGGGTGATGTCATCCGCTCCCTTGCCTTCGGGAAGAGAGGCATTGATCTTGCCCTGCTTGACATACAGGCCGTAGGGGCCGTCGTAGACCTGCACGGTCTCGTCACTGCCTTCCGGCTTGCCGAGATCCTTGAGTGCCGTGCGACCACCTCTGCCACGTTTGGGCATGGCCAGCAGCTCAAGCGCACGGGAAAGCCCAACGGCAAGAACATCGTCCTCACCCTTCAGCGAGCGGTAATCCTTTTCGCTCTTTCCCTTGTCCCAGACCACATAGGGGCCGAAACGACCCAGGCCTGCCTGGACCCTGCCACCGTCAGGGTGTTCTCCAAGCAGTCTGGGCAATCGCAGCAGTCCAAGAGCGTCGTCGAGGCTGAGATCCTCAGGCTTCACCCCCTTGGGGAGCGACGCGCGCTTGGGCTTGGGGTTCTCATCGCTCACCTGCCCGCGCTGCACATAGGGCCCGTATTGACCGAACAGCAGATAAACGAGATCGCCGGTTTCCGGATCCTCACCCAAAGCCTCAGGCCCATCAGCCTTCTGCTTGAGGATGAGCTCTGCCTGATCATGGTCGAGATCAGCAGGAGTGATCTCGCGAGGCAGGGTGGCCTTGATCAACTCCTCCTCACCGTCGTCTCCGACACGTTTCGCTTCGAGATAGGCACCGAAGCGACCGATCCTGACCACACAGGGAAGTCCCTCAAGATCGATCGTGCGCGATGCGCCGGGGTCGATATCACCCTCCCGCAGATGCACCTGAGACTCCAGTCCCTCATTGCCCTTGTAGAAGCTCTCGAGATAGGGAAGCCACTGCACCTTGCCGTGAGAGATCTCATCAAGGGTGTTCTCCATCCTTGCGGTGAAGGAGGTGTCCACAAGATCAGGGAAGTGCTCTTCAAGCAACGCTGTGACCGCGAAAGCGGTGAAACTTGGCGTGAGTGAATTGTTCTGGAGCGCGGCATAGCCGCGATCCACGATCGTTCCGATGATCGAGGCATAGGTGGAGGGCCTGCCGATCCCCTCCTTCTCGAGCATCTTGACCAGAGAAGCTTCCGAAAACCGAGCCGGAGGCTGGGTTTGGTGGCCGAGCGCCTCAACATCTTTCAGGCTGGGAGAATCCCCCTGCTTGAGGCCGGGCAACAACACTTCCTGGCCTTCCAGGGCCGCATCAGGATCATCACTGCCCTCCACATAGGCACGGAAGAAACCGGGAAAATCAATGCGCTTTCCATTGGCTCGGAACACTGCATCAGCAGCGCTCAGATCGATGGACAGCATGGTGAGCCGGGCTTCTGCCATCTGACTCGCGACGGTGCGCTTCCAGATCAGTTCGTACAGGGCGAGGTCCCGGCCATCAAGACCGGTCTCCTGGGGCGCACGAAAACTCTCGCCGGCAGGACGAATCGCTTCGTGAGCCTCCTGTGCGTTTCGAGCCTTGGTGCTGAACTGCCTGGCCCCCTTGCTCAGATACTCCTTGCCGTATCGCGATTCCACACAGCTGCGGGCTGCGCTGATCGCCTGATCGGAGAGATGCACCGAATCGGTGCGCATGTAGGTGATGAAACCGCGCTCATAGAGACCCTGCGCGCAGCGCATTGTTTCTCTCGCGGAGAGACGAAGCTTGCGGTTTGACTCCTGCTGAAGTGTGCTGGTTGTGAATGGTGGAACAGGCCGTCGCACCGTGGGTTTTTCCTCCACGGAGGTGACACTCCAGGCCACTGACTTGACCATTTCGGAGAGTGCCTGGGCATCACTTTCGCTGAGAAGGCGGACCTTGCTGCCCGCCTTGAGCTCTCCTGTGTTTTCATCAAAATCATTGCCGGTGGCAATGCGCTGCCCCGCAAGATGGGTGAGCTTGGCGTCGAAACCACTGCCGCTCTGTTCAAGACTGGCCTTGAGATCCCAGTAGCTGCCGCTGCGGAATGCCCGACGGGCGCGTTCCCGTTGCACCAGCAGCCGGACCGCCACGGACTGAACGCGACCCGCTGACAGCCCCCAGGCCACCTTCTTCCACAGCAAAGGCGAGAGGGTGTATCCAACCAGACGATCAAGGATGCGCCGTGTTTCCTGGGCATGGACCAGTTCCATATCCAACTCACGGGTCTGGTCGAGAGCGCGCCCTATCGCCTCCTTGGTGATCTCATGGAACACCATTCTTTTCACCGGAACCTTTGGCGCAAGCAGCTGCAGCAAGTGCCAGCTGATGCTTTCGCCTTCCCGGTCTTCATCAGTCGCCAGCAGAAGCTGATCCGCACCTTTAAGAGCGTCCTTCAGCTCCTTCACCGTTTTTTTCTTGTCCTTCGGCACCACATAGAGGGGCTCGAAATCCGACTCGGTGTTGACGCCGAGGTTGGCCCATTTCTGGCCTTTTTGCGCCGCTGGAATCTCACTGGCGTTGTTGGGGAGATCACGCACATGCCCCATGGACGCCTCCACCCGGAAGTCCTTGGGAAGGAATCCACGGATGGTGCGGGCCTTGGTGGGGCTCTCAACGATGACCAGGGTGTGCGCCAAAGGAGGGCAGATAACCGTTCCCTTCTTTATCGCACCGCCGCTCCGATTGCAGCGAATACGGTGGATGCCACAAGGATGAACGGAAGCGCGGCTACAGTCGCCCGAACCGCTCCGCCCTGCGCGCGCCATGCCCGAGATGGGTGCCTTGCTCCTCGACACCCAGCCACTGGCAGCGCCGGGTGATTTGCTCAATCTGGCCCTGAACGCCGGTGCCATCGCCCCGGAAGGCGCGGTACTGCTGGCGATGCTGGCCACCCTTCTGGTGGATCTGGCCGGCGAAAAAGTCGCTGTGCGCTGGGTTCCTCCCATCTGTTACGCGGGCCTGGGCACAGCCCTGTTGCTGCTCGCATTGCAGTGGAACGCTCCGCTTGAGCCCTCCTTCCTCGGCGCATTTCTTTCCGATCACCTGGCGATTGCCTTCAGAGCCGTGGTGGCCTGTTCAACGCTGTTGTCCCTGCTGATCAGCTGGAGGTACGCCGAACAGGGTGGAACCCCTGTGGGTGAATACGCTGCGATTCTTCTGGCAGCAACACTTGGAGGCATGCTTCTCTGCGGTGCAACCGATCTGGTGAGCATCTTTGTCTCTCTGGAAACCCTTTCAGTCGCGAGTTATCTGCTCTCGGGCTACATGAAACGGGATGCGCGCAGTTCGGAAGCCGCTCTGAAATATCTGCTTGTGGGCTCCGCTGCAGCTGCAGTCTTTCTCTATGGCTCCTCGCTCCTCTATGGACTCAGCGGCTCCACCAGCCTGGAAGCGATCGGACAGTCACTGCTGACCAGTCCCACTCCCCTCGCCGCTCTCGCGCTGGTGTTCGTTCTGGCAACCGTGGCCTTCAAGATCGCCGCAGTTCCCTTCCACCAGTGGACACCGGATGTCTACGAAGGATCTCCGACTCCGGTGGTCGCCTTTCTTTCAGTCGGTTCGAAGGCCGCCGGCTTTGCGTTGGCCCTGCGGATTCTGGTCGGCTGTTTCGGCAGCTTCGACACGCAGTGGAAACTGCTGTTCACCGTGCTGGCGGTGCTCAGCATGAGCCTCGGCAACGTCGTTGCGCTCGCCCAGACCTCGATGAAACGGATGCTGGCCTACAGCTCCATCGGTCAGGCCGGTTTCGTGATGATCGGTCTGGTCTGCGGTACTGAAGACGGTTTCGCAGCCATGGTCCTGTACATGGCCGCCTACCTGTTCATGAATCTGGGGGCCTTTGCCTGCATCATCCTGTTCTCCATTCGCACCGGCAGTGATCGCATCTCCGATTACGCCGGTCTCTACCAGAAGGATCCCCTGATCACACTCGGGCTCAGTCTCTGCCTGCTGTCGCTCGGAGGCATCCCACCGATGCTCGGGTTCTTCGGGAAGATCTATCTCTTCTTCGCTGGCTGGGCTGATCACCAGTACCTGCTTGTTGTGGTCGGACTGATCACCTCGGTGGTGTCGATCTACTACTACATCGGCGTGATCAAGATGATGGTGGTCAAGGAGCCACAGGAAGCCTCCGATGCGGTGAAGGCCTATCCACCGATCCAGTGGAACACTCTGGGGCTGCCGCCACTGCGGGTGGCTCTGGTGACCTGCGTGGTCGTTACAGCGGTTGGTGGCATTCTCTCCAACCCCCTCTTCCAATGGGCCAGCGACGCGGTGGCTGGGACCCCGATCCTGCAGCAGGCCATCGCCGATGCCTCCGGAGCCACCCTTGGCTGAGGGTGCGAAAGGTGAACGCTCCGCCGTCGCGGAGCTGCGCGGAGTCGACAAGGTCTACGGAACCGGTGCGGGTCTGGTCAGGGCACTCGATCAACTGGATCTGACTGTTCGTAAAGGCGATTACCTTGCCGTGATGGGTGCAAGCGGCTCGGGCAAAAGCACAGCGATGAACATTCTTGGCTGCCTCGACCGACCCAGCAACGGCTCTTATCACCTGAATGGGAATGCGGTTGAGGATCTTGATGACGATGCGCTGGCGGATCTGCGCAATCAGCAATTGGGGTTCGTGTTTCAGCAATTCCATCTTTTGCCCCACGCGACAGCTCTTGAAAATGTGATGCTGCCGATGATCTATGCAGGCCTCTCTCCCCAGCAGAGGCGGGACAAGGCGAGAGAAGCGCTGGATCGAGTGGGTCTTGGGGAAAGAATGCAGAACAAGCCGAATCAGCTTTCAGGAGGTCAGCAGCAGAGAGTCGCCATCGCAAGAGCCATCATCAACCAGCCTGCACTTCTCCTGGCTGATGAACCAACCGGCGCACTCGATTCACGCACGACAGACGACGTGCTCAATCTGTTCGATGCCCTCCACGACCAGGGGATCACTCTGGTGCTGGTGACCCATGAAGACGATGTGGCTGCCCGTGCTGAACGAGTGGCACATTTCCGTGACGGCCGTGTTGAACGCTGGGATGGACATGCTCAGCAGTCCCGACCGACCTGAGCAGGCCGATTAGGCTGAATGAAGGGTGCACTGGATTGCATGGTCTCCTCAGCTACTCCGAAGACCAGGCTCCTGCTCGTGGATGACGAGGCACGCCTCACGGAGCTCCTGAAGATGGAACTGGAGGTCGAGGGGTATGAGGTGGATGTGGCCGCCGATGGGGCCGCTGGCCTGATCCAGGCACGCACTGAGCCATCCCCGGACCTGATCGTTCTGGACTGGAATCTTCCCGATTTCAGTGGTGTGGATATCTGCCAGCGAATCCGCAGCAGCTCCATCACCACACCAATCCTGATGCTCACCGGTCACGACGATGTTGCTGATCGGGTGACGGCCCTTGATGCCGGTGTGGATGACTACCTGGTCAAACCCTTTTCGATCGAGGAATTGATGGCACGTCTGCGGGCCATGCAGAGACGTGCCAGCACCTTCTCCGCTGCGACTGGCGAAGGACAGCATCCTGAAATGCTCCAGGTTGGAGACCTGGTGATGAACACCAGCACCAGGGATGTGAGTCGCTCAGGCCAGATGATTCAGCTGTCTGTGAAGGAATATGAGTTGCTCAACTTCCTGATGCGGGGTCAGGGGAAAGTGCTCGAGCGCGCCGAGATCATGCGCGGAGTCTGGGGCGAGAACTTCTACGGCGATGACAATCTTCTCGATGTCTACATCCGTTATCTGCGCCAGAAGGTCGAATCGACTGACCGACCTGCTTTGATCCACACCGTGAGAGGAGTCGGTTTCATCCTGCGGGAGGAGCGTCAGGAGCAGACATCATGAGTCCTTGGAACGCTCAAGGCTGGTCATCAGCTGTCCCACCAGCAGCGATACGGCATCTGCACCGGAAGCAGTGAGTGGATTGAGATCCATATCCCCTGGATCGACTGCCACCCAGCCACCGGCCTGGGGCCTGCGCAGTTCAAAGTGAAGATGAGGTCCGGTGCTGAGACCTGTGCTTCCGACGCGACCGATCACCTCCCCCTGGCGGACTTTCTGGCCGGACTTGACGTAGATCTCTGAAAGATGTCCATAGAGGGTCCGGCGTTTGGGCTGATCATGATCCAGCTCCACAGCGATGCCGTAACCACCCGCAAGACCACTGCTCAGGACTGTTCCTGAAAGAGCAGCAACAACGGGAGTCCCCTCCGGGGCAGCGAAGTCCTTGCCTGCATGCATCAGCCATCTGCCGATGATCGGATGAATCCGCCAGCCGAACTCACTCGTGGTGATCGCTGAACCCATGACTGGAAACAGCAGCCTGCGGTCTCCGTTGCCGGCGACCGAGGCGGGGCGGGGCGACACTGCAAACACCTTCTCCAGACGAAACGCAGAGGAGGAACCTGCAAGCAGGGCCTTCACCGGCACTGAGATCGGAGGTAGCGGTGTGCCGTCAGCACCGCGGCGGGATAACCCCGTGAGCGTTTCATCACGGCCTTTCAGGACAACGCGCGGTCGTAGACGGGACCCACGCCGGCGCACTGCCACTCCACTGCTGCATTCCTGCTGCGAGAGCGCACCGCTCTGACAGGCCTGCTGAAACACCGGAACATCCACAGGCCTGGCCTGTTCGCCGGTTTCAAGCTGACGACGTTCCCGCGGAGTGATGACACGGTTTCTCTCCAGAGACTCCAGCGAACGGTCAAAGGTGAGCGGCGCCTGCGGCTTGAGCTCTGAAGGTGCCAGTGGTGCCTGCGGCTTGAGCTCGGAGGGAGGCAGCGGGGCCTGCGGCTTGAGCGCAGATGGGGCCAGCGGCGGCTGCGGTTCGAGCGCGGAAGGATCCAGCGGGGCCTGCGGGGCAGGAATGGACAGCAGAACCGATGCAGCAAGCCAACGCAGAACCAACGGATCAAAACGGTCTCATCAGGCGAGACTTTAGAGATCCTGATCAGGACTGTCCGTCCAACGCGTCCAGCTGGTCCTCCGGGCCCCCTGCTCCAGGAGCAGGCGTCCGTCGATCCCGAGGCCTTGCACTCGCCAGGCCTCTCCTGTGCCGGGATCGGGTACCGATGCAGTCCAGAGGCGCTGTTCGGCCTCAGCGACCACCGTGCTGGGCATGAGCGCCAACTCACAGGCACGATCCAGTGCCCGAAGCACAGCGCCTTGCCAGACCCTCAGCCTGCATCGCCCCGAAGGAAGGCACTGGCGCAGGGAGATCGCGCCGGGGGGCACCGGATTGTTCACATTGAGTCCAATCCCGATCCGGGCGAGGCGGACACGACGTCCTCGGAAGATCAGGGTGGGAAGCACGCCGGCCAGCTTGCGTGAATCAACCATCAGATCATTGGGCCATTTGATGGCCACCTGAAGGCCGCTGGACTCCAGCTGCTCCGCCAGGGCGAGAGCCACGGTGAGACCGAACAACCCCGTCGAGCAGTCGTGCTGGGGCCAGGGCAGGGCCGCACTCAGCCAGACGCCTCCGACGGGTGATATCCAACGACGTCCGTACTGGCCATGACCCTGGGTCTGGTGGTCAGCCAGCACAGCGCGAGCGCGAGACTGGTGGCCACGCCAGGGCCTTTGCAGCAGCCACTGAGACAGCTCGGTCTCGGTGCTTGCACAGACAACCAGCTTCTTCAGCCGCCAGGACTGGTGCCCATGACGGCGGAGATCATGCAGCAACCGCCCCCGGCCGACATGCGCGAACTTCAATGGTGCCGATCCCACCAGGGATGGAGGCGAGTCACGGCATTCTCAAGGTCCTCGACCGGGCGGACAAGAGCCAGACGCAACCAGCCACTGCCCGAATCGCCGAAGCCGGAACCAGGGGTCAGTGCCACACCGCAGTGCTCCAGCAACTCAGCGGCAAGCTGTTCATCGCTCCAGCCCCTGTCGGCCGCCCATCCGGGAACGGGCATCCAGAGGTAGAGAGCCATGGATGGCTCGGGAACGTCCCAGCCGAGAGCAGTCAGGGCCTGCCGCATGCGGTCGCGACGCTGGCGGTAGACGGGCAGGAGACGTGAAGGCCAATCGGCATGTTGATCCAGCGCCACAATCGCGCCCTTCTGAAGGGCCTGACACTGATTGAAATCAACGACACCTTTCAGCTGGCGCAGTGCATGGATCAACGGAGCTGCACCCACCGCAAACGCCAGTCGGAACCCCCCGAGACACCACCCCTTGGACAGGGAAAAGAATTCGATTCCCCGCTCACGCCACTGGGGGCAGCGCAACAGTGACGGGGCATCACCCTCCAGTGCAAGATCCACGTAGGGGTTGTCATGGGCCAGCACCAGATCGTGTTGGACCGAAAGGTCCATCGCCTCATCAAGCCAGGCCTGCTCTCCAGTGCAGGCGGTGGGGTTATGAGGAAACCCGAGCACCATCAGACGCAACTGCTGCCACTGATCAGAGGAGAGCACATCAAAATCCGGAGCCCAGTCCCGTTCAGCAGTCAACGGAAGGGTATGAATGTGAGCATCGGCCAGTTCAAGTCCACCCCGGTGGGAGGGGTAGGAGGGATCAAGGATCAGAGCGGAGTCCCCGGGATCAAGAATCGCAAGAGGCAGATGGGCTGTCCCTTCCTGCGATCCCACCAGCAGAAGCACCTCGGTCTCGGCATCCACCTGGATGCCGAATCGTTGCTGACACCAAGCGGCAGCAGCATTCCTGAACGGTTGCGTGCCTGCATGCAGGCAGTAGGACGCGCTGGAGGGATGCTGAAGCACCTCGGCCATGGCTTCCACGGCAGCCACTGGTGGCGACAGATCAGTGGATCCCAGTGACAGATCGATCAGAGGCTGATGGTTCTGACGTTCGCTTGAGGCGTAGGCCGATTTACGCCGGTCATTGCGATCAAAGACTCCGCTGCCGAGCCTTGCGAGGCGATCAGAGGTGATCATCCTGGACATCGGCGATTGAGAACTGCTGATCAATCCTGAGTGATCAGATCTTGTCGATGGATCGGCGGAGCTCCTCGAGATCGTTGTCAACCTCAGACACATTCACAGGCTGCACGGCTTCGGATTTGCCTTGATCAGCTGCTGGGAGCGCAACGGCTTCTGGTCCACCGGCCAGTTGCTGTCGAAGAGCAGCGAGATCATCATCCACATCACTGCCGCCTTCGAGAGCGGCGAACTGGCTCTCCAGATCAGCGCCTGCCAGCTCAGCCGCGGCCTGGCTGCTGGCTTCCATCGCCTGAACCTTGTCCTCCATGCGCTCAAAGGCAGCCATGGCGGAATTGCTGCCCATGTTCCCAACGGCACTCTGAAGCTGCTCCTGGGCCTTGGCCGCCTGGGCCCTGGCTTTGAGCATGTCCTTCTTGGTTCGGGCCTCGGCGATTTTGCCCTCGAGTGCCACAAGACTCTTCTTCAGGGTCTCCACCTGAGCGTCCTGACCCTGCACCTGCTTGGCCAGGGTTGCTGAGGTCTCCTGAAATGTTTTTCGCCGGGTGAGGGCTTCCCGGGCCAGGTCCTCTTCGTTCTTCTTGAGAGCGAGCTCCGCGCGTTCATACCAGGTGCGCGCCTGGGTTTCCGCTTGCTCGGCCTGATTGCGAAGACGCTTCTGACTGGCGATCGCCAAGGCGACCGCCTGGCGCAGCTTGACCAGATCCTCCTGCATGTCCGCCACGGACTGGTCGAGAATCTTCACGGGATCCTCGGCCTTGCTCACGAGATCGTTGACGTTGGCGCGCAGCAGTCGGCTGAGCCGGTCGAAGAAACCCATGGATCGGGGCGGTAGCGATTTGAGGGTAGCCAGCAAATCAATGGCTCTTGCCTAAGGTCAAACCAAATCGGCAATTGGCATGGTTCGGGCCCCGAAATCTCAGCGCCGCCGCTTTGGGAACGGTGAGCTGCTGATGCCACCGGAACCGGCACCCGTTCAGCCAATCAGCGGCTGCCTGGAAGCACTCAAAAACCAATGGCGACGAGAGGGGTCACTGGCAGCTCTTTGGCAGGACTGGCCGAAACTGGCAGGCGATCCGCTCTCCAGCCATTGTCAGCCGCTGGCGCTCAGGAGCGGGACGCTGATCGTTGGAGCCAGCCACCCGCAGTGGCGACAGGCCCTGCTTTACAGCAAGCCTCAGCTGCTCGCTGCCATCCGTGCAGCCGACCACCCTGTTCGTGATCTGCGGATTCAGCAACACCATCCAGCAGGGCGCTCACCGGCAGGAGACCCGCTCGAAGACTGGAAGCGACACCCCAGTCGCATCGATGTGCACGGCATCGATGCATGCCCGCGTTGCGGAACGCCGTCGCCCCTCGGAGAGATGGCGCAGTGGGGGCATTGCAGCTTCTGCCGTCGCATCCAGCTGAGCGAGTTGTCGGCGCAGGATGATCGGATTCAGTAACGCTCTGGCCGTGGCTTCTTCCAGGTGAGAGAGACGCCGTCATCGAGCAGATCCGATGCACGCTGGTCAAGTCGGGATCGATCCAGCCGCCACAACTCGTAGATCCCAGCGCTCCCCAGTTTCTGCGGATTGAGACCCTGCCAGTGCTGTCTTGCTGCCGTCCCCCGGTTGATCACGACCAGCACGGAGGGCGATGCGCCGACCTCCGTGCGAGGCAAGCCCTTGAAGCCTTGTCGCTGCTCATGACTGAGGCGATCAGCGAGATTGGCGAGAGCTGCCCTCGACTGGCCTTCATAGACCACCACCTGGTTTGTGTAGAAGTGAAGCGAAGGTTTCAACACGCCGATCATCGCCAGTGGCTCCCCTGGACGACGCCGTTCAACAACCTGCTTGGCGAGCTGCCGGACCGGTAGCTGCCGGACTCGATCTCCAAGCTGGATCATCGGCACAAGGGCAATGATCTGAAACAGCACCATCGGTCCCTGCCAGATCAGCAGTCGTCCGGACACAGGGCGCCAAAAACTCCAGGTCCCAAGCACGACGGCGAGAATGAAACACGCGGCCGCCCTGATCACCAGCCCACTGGCCATCAGCTCAGCCGGCAGTGTGGGCATCTCCGGATCCTGAATCAAAGGGATCCAGAGGGGCGAGGCCAGCAGCCCCGCCGCCAGGATCGCTGTGCAAAGAGCGGTCGAACACCAGGCAATCAAGGGCCACTTGCATCGCTGAAGCGACGGGGGATGAGCTGTCAAGGCGATCAGCAAGGCGGCAGCCGGAGTGGCTGGAAGCCAGTAGCTGGGCAACTTGGTCGCCGCTGCGGTGAACAACAGGAACACGGCCAACAACCAGCAGCCGGCGAATTGGCCAAGGCTCTCTCCGGATGGCATGAGCCGCGAGGAAGCATCTCCTGCGAAATCAGTGATCACCCTCCCCAGACCAAGAAGAAGCAGCGGGGTGAATGGAAATGACGCCACCACCAGCACAGGTCCAAAAAACCACCAGGGCTGAAGGTGGTCGTTCACAACGCTGGTGAGGCGTTGAAGGTTGTGATAGCCGAAGAAACTGTCCCAGAAGGGCTGTCCCTCCACCAGCAATTCGGCTGCATACCAGGGAAGACTGATCAGAGCCGTGATCAGCAGACCCTGAACAGGCCTCAGAGAACGCCAGAGGCCTGCCAGATCTCTGCGAATCACAGCGAACAGCACCAGGGTGATCCCTGTGAGCACAACCGCCACAGGACCTTTGGTCAGCACGGCAAAGGCCAGCACGATCCAGGCCAGCCACCAACGTCGTCCCGATCCACTGGCGTAACAGCGCCACTGACACAGCAGGCTGAGAGCGAGCGTTCCTGTGAGCAGCGAATCACTGACAGCGGTTCTGCTCCAGATCAGCACCAGGGGGGACAGCGCGAAAGCCAGCGCTGCGGCGATCGCCGTCCGGCAGGGATGTGAATCGCCCCGCAGCGGGAAGCGCAGCAGCGTGTCGCCGAGAGCGAGCATGGTCAGCACCGAAGCCAGAGCCGAGGGCAGACGGGCGGCCCAGGTGCCGAGCGGGTCCCAGACCGTTCCTGCTGGCAGGGCATAGCCCAGACCCATCAGCCAGTACACCAGTGGTGGTTTGTCGTACCGAGGCAACCCGTTGACCCGTGGTGTGAGCCAGTCGCCGGTCTCCGCCATGGCACGGCCTGAAGCCGCGAACAAAGGTGGCGTTTCATCGACGAGCCCCGTGTTTCCGAGCTGCCAGCAGAAGATCACAACGGCGAGCACCAGGATGAGCAGCATTCCTCGCCGTCGCTGTCGAACGGTTGGACGAACAACTGAAGCAATCGGGTCTGATGAGTCCGCTGTCATCAGGAGATGGTGCCATCCACTGGAGTCAGCCCCCTGCGGATCCAGGCCTCGACCCGTGCGGCGAGTCCCTCCTGACTGGCGCAGCGCTCCACCCAGCCACGACAGGCCTGACGGTCGATCGACGACGCTCGCAGGGTTGCCTGCTCGAGGGCATCGCGGTCATCCGGGGGAACCAGCCAGCCGGTTTCGCCGTTCTGGATGATCTCTCCTGGGCCTCCACGGTCGTAGGCGATCACCGGAACCCCACAGGCCAGTGCCTCCACCACAACATTGCCGTAGGCCTCATTCCACTTCGGCGTGTTGAGCAATGCCCTGCAACCGCCGAGCTCTCTCTGCAGCTCGCTGGTCGGCTTGAAGCCGCACCATTCGATCGTTCCAGCGGGAACGGCACTCTCGATACGCCTCGCATAGGCATTGTCTTCGACGAGGCCCCAGACCCTCAGCGTCTCGCCCAGCCGGGCGGCAACCGCTGCCGCATCCTCCAGCCCCTTTTCGGGAGCCACCCGACCGGCCCAGCCCAGGGGACCATCCGTTCCGAGCTTCAGCTCGTAGCGGGAGAGATCAAAACCGTTTCCCACCACCTCAGGAGGTTCGACCAGATCGAAGTCACTGGCCTGACGGCGGGTGTGAAAGGCGAGGCGGCGCTGATCCCAGCGCGCGAGATCAGCCACCGCACCATCCATCACCGCGGAGACGGATCCCATGCTCACCAGATGAAAGATCCTGCTCTCAACATGAGGCGTAAGCCACATCGGCAGCCAGTCGTATCCGAAATTGATCAGGGCATCGGCATCGCTGGCCAGCTCCAGCGCGCAAGTCCAGAGCCGGGGCAGCACAGCATCCTGGGGAATCCGCATCGGAGAATCCCGCTCGGCATGTTGCCAACTCGGTTGATCCACCCCTGGGACCGTATGGAGAGTCACCTGTGCGCTCTGCACCGGTGAACAGGAGCCATCGGGAGCAACGAGATGCAGATGGAGACCACGCTGCACCAGGCCCTGCACCAGCGACGCAAGCGTGAGTTCCACACCACCACCCCTGCCGCTGCCGAGCTGTCCCACGGGCGTGCTCACCAGCACCAGGGTCAGAGGACGATCGCTCATGCGTTGAGATCCCCGGAAGGGCTGACAGTGGCCGAAAGCCAGGGCTCCCAGAGTCGCTGTCTCTGGCTCACCAGCACCACCGACATCATCACCAGCAAGACCGCCAGCCATTGCAGGGTGTCGAGGCGTTCCCCGAGTAACACTCCTCCGGAGGCCAGCGCGAACACCGGTGTGAGGAAACCGAGTGTGCTGAAACCGGTGAGGTCTTCCCTGTTGGCGAACCAGAAAAAAATGGAATAGGCCAGAGCGCTGCCCAGCAACGAGGCGTAGGCCATCTGAACCCACTCTGAAGCTGTCCAGGGAGGAATCAACGCCGTGCTGGGATCCAGCCCGTGCCAGGCGAGGAGAGGCAATCCCCCCAGCACCATGTGCCACCCGGTCACTGCCACCGGATCACTGTTCTTACAGGCGAAACGGCACAGCACGGTGCCCAGAGCCATCGCCAGCGCCGCCAGAAGCATCCAGCCAGTCCCCTCCTGCCAGCCCGCCTGCAGCTCGGACAGATCAGCCTGCAGCCACCAGTGCTGAAGAAGAGGTGCGGGCACCCCAAGACAGACAATCCCGGCGAGTCCGACCACAAGTCCGATCCAGCCGATCGGATTGATCGATTCCGCGAACAGCCAGCGCGCCAGCAGAGCCACGATCAGCGGCTGCGAGTCGATCAGCACCGATCCAAGCCCGGCACCGGTGCCCTGCAGGCCCTTGGCCAGAAAAAACTGAAAAAGAAACGCATCCACGAGCATGAACAGCAGGAACCAAGTGCGATCTGCCGAATCAATCTTCAGTGGTCTGCCGAGGTAGGGAACAGCGACAAGCAGCACGATGCCCGCCGGAAGCAGCCGCAGACAGGCCACCAGAGGAGCACCGCCAGAACGCACCAGAGGGGCCATTGCCGCCATGGCGGTGCCCCACAGGGCGAAGGGCAGCACCATCAGCAACCAGCGCTGCAACGTCGACATCGAAATACGCAGACAGGGTCCTTTTTAAGATCCGGCGAGTTGAACAGAGGATCATGGGGTGGCTTTGGCGCCGTAAGTCCAAACGCCGCATGGCGCGCATCGTGATTGAGGGGGCGATCAGCAGCTCGACGCGACGCAGGGTGCTGAAGGCTCTTCGCGACGTGCAGGAACGGGAGTTCCCGGCACTCCTGCTGCGCATCGACAGTCCGGGAGGAACGGTCGGCGACAGCCAGGAGATCCATGCAGCCCTCCTGCGTCTGCGCGAAAAAGGCTGCAAGGTGGTGGCCAGCTTCGGCAACATCTCCGCGTCCGGAGGTGTTTATGTGGGCGTGGCAGCCGATTCGATCGTGGCCAATCCCGGCACCATCACCGGCTCGATCGGGGTGATTCTGCGAGGCAACAACCTGTCCGAGCTGCTGGCGAAGGTCGGCGTCCGATTCGAGACGGTCAAGAGCGGAGCCTTCAAGGACATTCTGTCCCCTGACCGGGCTCTCAGTCCTGAGGAGCGTGAGCTGCTGCAGAGCCTGATCGACAGCAGTTACGACCAGTTTGTTGGAGCGGTGGCCGAAGGCCGTGGTCTGGACAGGGACACGGTGCGAACCTTCGCAGATGGGCGTGTGTTCAGTGGAGCGCAGGCCAAGGACCTGGGGCTCGTGGATGAGCTGGGAGACGAGGAACAGGCTCGGTTGGTGGCAGCCCGTCTGGCCGAGCTTGATGAAGAGCGCTGCCGACCGGTGACCCTGGGCAAACCTCGCAAGCGCCTGCTGCAAGGTCTTCCTGGATCAAGCCTCTTACTGAGACTCGATCAGTTGCTGACCACGGAACTGGAGCTGAGCGGCCAGCCCCTCTGGATGCACAGACCATGACGGCACCTCGGCTGCTGCGGGGCCTGCGCGGAGCCACAACCTGTGCTGAAAACAGCGCTCACGCCATCCATGAGGCTGTCGCCGAACTGGTGGACGTTCTGATGGACATGAACGCACTCGATCCAGACCAGCTGGTCTCCGTGACGTTCTCCGTGACCGCCGATCTGGATGCCAGCTTTCCAGCAGCGACGGCACGCCGCCGATCGGGCTGGGAAGACGTGGCCCTGTTGGATGTTCAGCAGATGGCCGTCCAAGGGGATCTTGCCCGTTGTATCCGTCTGCTGGCTCACGCCTGGATTCCTTCCGACAGGTCGCTTCACCATCCCTACCTGCGGGGAGCATCACGATTGCGCCCGGACCGATCTGGTCACAACTGACAGATCAGGGGCCGACCCCCGAAGCACCTGCGTTCGCAAGATTCTCAGGACAATTCATTCACGAACTACGGCATTCGCGCCGACCGCTATCGAAACACGATGAAACGACATTGTTCTCCCACCTCCAGACGCCGCGCAGGACTGGCAGCTCTGATCGGTTGCGGTGTCCTCGGCGGAGCGGCTCTGCTGCCCCTTTCTGCACCCCATGCCGTTGCTCAGAACACCCCTTCCCTGCTGGAATTCCGATGGGATTCAGGAACTGGATATCGCAAGCTCTACTTTGTCCAGTCCAGTCAGCGCCGCCGTGAGCGTTCGGAATACTTCTTCATGCTGCGCAAAAAAGATCGCAAAACCGCGATCCTCAAGCTGAGCATCACGGTTCCCAGCTATTTCAACGCTCGCATCCGTCCAGAGGCACTGACACTCTGCAGGATGTCGATGGGAGGAATGCTCTCAAGAAGCAAGTGCAAGGAAGTGCTGCCTGCGGTCTTCGAGGTGAACGAGAAACAGACAGCCATCGAGGTCTTCCCCGACACTCCGATCCCGACCGGCGGAACCTATGCCGTGGTGATGAATGTGTTCAACCCGAGCCAGGGCGGAATGTTCCAGTTCAATGCTCTTGCGCAGGCCCCGGGGGACGTTCCTGTGTCCGGCTACCTCGGCAGCTGGCTTGTGGATATCGACTGACCCTGACTGATAAAGTCCCTCCTTGACGAAAGGCCGGACGCCGTAAAAAACCCATGACGAAGCGAACTCTTGGAGGCACAAGCCGTAAGCGCAGACGTGTTTCAGGTTTCAGAGTGCGCATGCGGACACACACTGGTCGTCGCGTGATCCGTAGCCGCCGCAAGCGCGGCCGTTCACGCCTGTCCGTTTGATTCCCGCATGTTCCAGCGATGGTCCTGCCGGCATCCATGCGTCTGCGTGGCCATCGCTGCTTTGATCACCTGCACCGGAGAGGCAAGCGCTTTCACGGCACCCTGATGGTGCTGCGCAGGGCTTCTGCCAGCCATGGCCTGCTCCGCCGTCAGACAGCTGCGCGTCAGTCGAATGTCCCATTCGCATCGCCGACCTGCAGGGTGGCTGTGGTGATCAGCAGCAAGGTCAGCAAGCGCGCCGTGATCAGGAATCGATTGCGGCGACGCCTGCATGATCATCTGCGCGCAAGATTTGGACATGCTCCGGAACATGCCTCTGTCTGGCTTCTGATCAGTTTGAAGCCCGGAGCGGCCACAGAGGATCACGGCTTGCTGGAAGAATGCGACAGATTGCTCGAACAGGCGGGCCTGAAGCCATGACCAGCTCCATCAAGGAAGACATTTTTTACGAAGGAGGTCCTGCGAAGGGTGATCTCATCTTCAACATCCTTCTGGGTTTCACCCTGATCGCTCTGCCATTCACGGTGGGCGCCATCGTGCGGGCTCTCTGGCTGCGATTCCGCATCACCAGCCGGCGAGTGTCCGTGAGTGGTGGCTGGATGGGCAAGGACCGCAGCCAGGTGGTCTACAGCCAGATCCGTGAGGTGCGCTGTGTTCCCCGCGGCTTTGGCGCCTGGGGCGACATGGTGCTCGTGCTCACGGATGGCTCACGACTTGAGCTTCGTTCAATGCCTCGCTTCCGGGAGGTTGAGGCCTACATCCAGGAACGCATCTCAGGCAGGAGCGAATCCGCCGGTTCCAGCAGTGAGAGCATTCCTAACAAAGGCTTTGCTGCCTGATCCTGCACAGTCGCGCAACGGCATCGACGCTGTTGCACACTGGCATCACCCTTCACCGCCCATCGGAACGCCATCGTGATCGGTTACATCTCCGACAATCTGCTGCTGCCGATCCTGGATTTCTTCTACGGATTGGTGCCCAGCTATGGCCTCGCGATCGTGGCTCTCACGGTGGTGATTCGCCTGGCTCTGTTCCCGCTCAGCGCAGGATCGATCCGCAGTGCACGGCGCATGCGTATTGCCCAGCCCGTGATGCAGAAGCGGCAGGCTGAAATCAAGTCCCGCTATGCCAGCAACCCTCAGAAGCAGCAGGAAGAACTCGGCAAGTTGATGAAGGAGTTCGGCAGCCCCCTGGCCGGGTGCCTGCCGCTGCTGGTGCAGATGCCGATTCTGTTTGCGTTGTTCGCCACCCTGCGTGGGTCACCGTTCGCGGACGTTCCTTACACCCTCAATCTCAAGGTGCTGCCAGCGGAACAGATCGCGGCGGTTGAGCCCAAACCGTTCACGACGGCGAGTCACTCGATTTTTGTGACGGAAACCGATCACGTTCCAGTGATCGCAAGCCTCCCCGGTGGAACCAAGATCGGTACCGGTGAGAACGTTCAGATCCAGCTCCAGACCAAGAGCGGGGAGCCCTTCACAGACGTTCTCGACGATGTTGAGAACGGACGCTCCTTCCTGCCAGCCTGGACGGTCACCAAAGGCGAATCGATTGTTTCCGTCTCGGAAACAGGAGAGATCACAGCGCTCGCTCCCGGTGATGCCACCGTTGAAGGAAAGATCCCAGGCCTGGCAGCCCGCAGTGGCTTCCTGTTCATCAAGGCTCTCGGCCAGGTGGGCTTCTACACCGACGGGGCTGTCAACTGGGACATCGCGATCCTTGTTGGCTCCTTCGGACTGAGCCTGTTCATCTCCCAGCTGCTGTCGGGCATGGGCATGCCCGCCAATCCTCAGCAGTCCACTGCCAACAAAATCACCCCGGTGATGATCACAGGAATGTTCCTGTTCTTCCCACTGCCAGCCGGCGTTCTGCTCTACATGGTGATCGCCAACATCTTCCAGGCCGTGCAGACCTTCCTGCTGACTCGTGAGGCTCTGCCTGACAATCTGCAGGCCATCCTGGACGAACAGCTCAAGCAGCAACCCGAACCAGCTGCAGCCGGTGGAGTTGCTGGAAGCCGTTTGCCTTTCGAGCCAAAGGGCGGCAACAAATGATTCCCGGCCTTGAGCCGGTACCGCTCAGGGAGCTACAAGCTCTGGGAAGCCCCAGGGTCTGGTCAGTGGAGGGTCAACTCGACGAGATGCCAAGCCTCACCCCTGTGCGAGGCACCATCAGGGCTGAACATCTCGGCAATCTCCTGGAGGTTGAAGGGTCTGTGCAGACCATCATCTGCCTCCGCTGCGACCGCTGCCTCGGTCACTTCAACCAACAGCTCAGCGCTGTCTCCAGGGAACTGATCTGGCTTGGCACGGAACCCAGCGATGATCATCTCGCCCAGACAGGTCTTGATCCGACCTCACCCGAGGGGCTGATGGAGTGCCTGGACCCACGTGGTGACTTCGAACCGGAACGCTGGATTTACGAACAGCTGAGTCTGCAGATGTCAGTCGTCAATCGCTGTGGGGAGCATTGTCCTGGGATGCCGCAACAACCAGCAGATGGTGCTGCATCCCACGGAGAGAAAAGCCCTGACCCTCGCTGGCAGGCCCTGAAGGATCTGCAGTCGTCGATGCAACGCAACGGGACACACCATGACTGACAACTGGATCGCACAGCTGGATCTGCTGATCCGATCAGGCACACCGTTGATCTGGATCCGCAGCCATGAGGAGGAGCGCGTTGAAACGCTGCTGCGTCAGACCTCGGAGCGACTGCCCGATCGCACCCTGACCTGCTGGGATTTCGTGGGCGGCCTCAGCGGTGCTCTTGGCCAGGAACAGCTGGGTGCCCGTCAGCCCATGGCGGTGCTGCAGTGGCTGCAGGAACGCTCCCCGTCCAGTCCGACCCTTCTGCTGCTCAAGGATGTGCACCGGTTCTGCGAGGACCCGGGCATTGCCCGCATGCTTCGCAACCTTGCCAGCCAGCTGCGAACCACACCACACACCCTGATCGTGACCTGCGGGCAGTGGACACCACCGGCGGACCTTGACGAGGCCCTCACGCTGATGGACCTGCCCTTGCCCCAGGAGCAGGAGCTCAGAACACTGCTCGCCAACATCGCCAGGGCAAGCGGTCGAGCTCTGGAGGCTGATGTGCTCGAGGAACTCACCCATGCCTGCTGTGGTCTCAGTGAAGCCAGGGTGAGGCATGTGGCTGCTAAGGCGCTCGCACAACGTGGATCGCTGAGCCGCGAGGACCTTGTGGATGTGCTGGAGGAGAAACGACTGTCCCTTGCCCGCAGTGAAGTGCTGGAGTTCTGCCGGACGGATGCGACACCTGGCGACATCGGCGGGCTCGAAACCCTCAAGCACTGGCTTGACCAGCGACACCGAGCCTTCAATGACGATGCACGCCGTTTCGGACTTCCTCTCCCGAGAGGAGTACTGCTCGTGGGTCCGCAGGGCACCGGCAAATCACTGACCGCCAGAGCCATTGCCCACAGCTGGTCGATGCCTCTGTTGCGACTTGATGTGGGACGCCTCTTCTCCGGGCTGGTTGGAGCCAGCGAAGCCAGAACCCGCGACATGATTCAGCGGGCGGAAGCGATGGCACCCTGCGTTCTCTGGATTGATGAGATCGACAAAGGCTTCGGCAATGACAGCCGCAGTGACGGCGGCACCAGTCAGCGGGTTCTGGCCACCGTTCTCACCTGGATGGCAGAGAAACGCTCTGCCGTGTTTGTGGTGGCGACGGCGAACGGCGTGGAGCGTTTACCGGCGGAACTTCTGCGCAAGGGCCGTTTCGATGAGATTTTCCTGCTGGATCTGCCTTCCAGGGATGAACGTCTGAGCATCCTCAGCCTTCACCTGCAACGCCGCCGCCCCGGCCTCAATCTGCCGCTGTCAACGGTGGTCGATCGCACGGACGGCTACTCCGGCGCCGAGTTGGAGCAGGTGGTGATTGAGGCGATGCACCTGGCGTTCGCCGAAATCCGTGAACTCACTGAAAGCGACATGATCCTGGCGGCTTCACAGCTTGTACCGCTTTCACGCACGGCAAGGGAACAGATGGAGAGCCTCAAGCAATGGGCCAGTGCCGGGCGGGCCAGGCCAGCATCATTGCGGGCCGTAACGAACCCTGACGCGGCGTAACAATCCATCCCCTCAACCCGAGACAGCCCCAGTCAGCCTCCGTAGGTTCCAGGAACTCCCGAAACACCGGACTTGAACCGTACCTCCGATATCACCACCCAGTTGGCAGCAGCCTGCCTTGGAGCCGGGGTGATCACCACGGTGGCCGTCGCTCAGGGTCAGAACCCTGTCACAGCCTTGGGAATCACTTTGTTCTCAGCTGTGGCTGCAGTGATGGTGGGCCAGGTTTTCTGAGGCAGGACAGAGCTCTGACAGCGGACGCCTAGGCTGCCGGCGCGATCATTCGAATCCCTGTGCTCGATCAGCGTCTGGTGCGAGATAACCCTGAGCTGATTGCCACACAGCTGGGACGCAGAGGCCTGAATGTCGATCTCAGCCCCCTTCAACAGATCGCTCAGCATCAAAGGGATCTTGAACAGCGGCGCAGCACCCTTCAGGCGGAGGGCAACCGCATCGGCAAGGACGTGGGCCAGAAGATCAAAGCCGGAGCTGACCCGAAAGGGGCCGAGGTCTCTGAACTGCGTCAACAGGGCAATTCCATCAAGCAGAAGGTGTCCGTCCTCGAGGACGAGGAAAAGGAACTGTCCTCCAGGTTGAAGACAGAGCTGCTCACCTTTCCGAACCTGCCTTCTGCGGACAGTCCTGATGGCAGGGATGAAACCGAGAACATCGAATTGCGCAGCTGGGGCGTCCCGCGGCAACAGGAAGGTCTCGAAGAACACTGGGCGATCGCAGACCGTCTCGGCCTCCTGGACAGCGAACGCTCAGTGCGCATAGCGCAGAGCCGGTTTGTGACTTTGTTTGGACAGGCCGCACGACTGGAGCGAGCTCTGGTCAACTTCATGCTCGATCTGCACGGCAACAAGGGATATCAGGAGGTGCTGCCACCGGTGCTGGTGAACAGTGCCAGTCTCACCGGATCAGGTCAGCTCCCGAAATTTGCCGAGGAGAGCTTCCGTTGCGCAGACGACGATCTCTGGCTGACGCCCACCGCGGAAGTTCCTGTCACCTCGCTGCATCGCGATGAAATCATTCCGATCGATCAGCTTCCTCTGAAGTATGTGGCTTACAGCCCATGCTTCCGCAGGGAAGCTGGAAGCTATGGCAGAGACACCCGTGGCCTGATTCGGTTGCACCAGTTCAACAAAGTCGAGTTGTACTGGTTCGTGCACCCTGACCACTCCGCTGAAGCTCACGAGCAGATCACAGCTGATGCTGAAGCGGTGCTTCAGGCCCTTGAACTCCCCTACCGGGTGCTCGAACTCTGCACAGGTGATCTGGGATTCTCGGCTTCACGCACTTACGACCTGGAGGTCTGGCTCGCAGGAGCCGGAGCGTACAGAGAGATTTCCAGCTGCAGCGTCTGCGGTGATTTCCAGGCGCGACGCTCCTCAATCCGAACCAAGGAAGGGAAAGTGACCAAGTTGGTTCACACGCTGAACGGCAGCGGTCTGGCGATCGGCCGCACCATGGCGGCATTGCTGGAAAACGGTCAGCAGTCGGACGGCAGTGTGTTGCTGCCCCAGGCGCTGGTGCCTTACTTCGGTGGAGACAGAATCCAGCCAGAATGAACGGATTGAAACGGTTTCCATGAACGTTCTGGCCTCACTGCTGGCTCTGGGGCTGCTGATCGTCATTCATGAAGCCGGGCATTTCTTCGCGGCCCGACTCCAGGGCATTCGTGTCAACGGTTTTTCAGTGGGATTTGGGCCTGCTCTGCTCAAAACCGAGCAGGGTGGCGTGACCTACGCGCTGCGGGCACTGCCTCTCGGTGGATTCGTTTCATTCCCCGAAGACGACGACGAAAGCGACATTCCCAAAGACGATCCGGATCTGCTGCGCAACAGACCGATTCCCCAGCAGATGCTCGTGATCAGCGCTGGCGTGCTGGCCAATCTGCTGCTGGCCTGGTTGGTTCTTGTCGGGCACACAGCCACCACCGGAGTTCCCGGGGAGCCAGGACCTGGTGTGATGGTGATGAGCGTGCAGGGAGGGGAACCGGCAGCTCTGTCGGGGCTCAAACCCGGCGATCGCATTCTGTCGATCGATGCGGTGGATCTTGGCCGTGGCGAGCCCGCCGTGCAGGCTGCGGTTGATCCCATCCGCAACAGCCCCGGCCAGCCACTCACACTTCAGGTGATTCGTGATGGTGTGCTGACGCCGCTTCAGCTCACACCTGCCGATCAACAGGGTGTGGGTCGTATCGGCGCTCAACTTCAGGAGGTGGTCAGCGGCTCCACCCGTCCTGTGCGCTCGCCGCTGGAGGCAGTCAGTGTGTCGAGCCAGCAGTTCAGCGGACTGTTCAGCAGAACGGTCTCCGGCTACGCGGGATTGTTCACCAATTTCGGCGCCACCGCCCAGCAGGTTTCAGGCCCTGTGAAGATTGTGGAGATGGGCGCGCAACTCTCGAGTCAGGGAGGCTCGGGTCTCGCCCTTTTTCTGGCCTTGATCTCCATCAATCTGGCAGTCCTCAACGCCCTGCCGCTGCCCCTGCTCGATGGCGGACAGCTGGTGTTTCTGCTGCTTGAGGGGCTGCGCGGACGTCCGCTGCCGGAACGGTTTCAGCTGGCTGTGATGCAGTCCAGTCTGCTGTTGGTGCTGGGCCTCAGTGTGCTGCTGATCGTGCGTGACACCAGCCAGCTCCCCGTGGTGCGTCAATTGATCGGCCAGTGAAACTGTATGGTTGCTGATTGAACTGCTCCTTTTCAACCGCTGCATGGCCAAGAAGTCGATGATCGCCCGTGACGCGAAGCGCAAGAAGATGGTTGAGCGCTTCTCAGCCAAGCGCAATGCCCTGATGGCCGCCTTCAATGCAGCGGAAGACCCCATGAAGCGCCTCGAGATCCACCGCAAGATCCAGGCATTGCCCCGCAACAGTGCGCCTACCCGCATGCGTAACCGCTGCTGGGCCACAGGCAAGCCCAGAGGGGTCTATCGCGACTTCGGTCTCTGCCGTAATCAGCTTCGCGAGCGTGCCCACAAGGGTGAACTTCCCGGCGTCGTGAAATCAAGCTGGTGATTCACCGAGTCCCGAATCAAAAGTGATGCAGTCAAGGAGGTGTTTGAACACCTCCTTTTTTGATGGATGTCACAGGCCGAATCAAATTGGATTCAGTGGGATTGACGTTCCAATCCTGTGAAGTGCCAGAATCAACCTTGATAGAAAGACATAAACAACAGTGCAAGGTCAGACACAGTCGATCTCCTTTGACGGTCGGGAGATTCGGTTGACCACGGGGCGGTACGCCCCACAGGCCGGTGGCTCGGTGATGATCGAATGCGGTGACACTTCGGTACTGGTCACAGCCACCCAGTCCAAAGGACGGGAAGGCATCGATTTCCTTCCTCTCATCTGCGACTACGAAGAGCGTCTCTACGCAGCAGGGCGCATTCCGGGAAGTTTCATGCGCCGTGAGGGGAGACCTCCCGAGCGCGCCACACTGATCTGCCGCCTGATCGACAGGCCGATGCGGCCTCTCTTTCCCAGCTGGATGAGAGACGACATCCAGATCGTGGCCACCTGCATGTCTCTCGACGAACGTGTCCCTGCGGATGTCTTGTCGGTGACAGGCGCTTCCATGGCAACCCTGCTTGCTGGCATTCCTTTCCAGGGGCCGATGGCCGCGGTGCGGGTTGGCCTGCTGGGTGATGACTTCGTGCTCAACCCCAGCTTCCGTGAGATCGAACGCGGAGACCTCGATCTGGTCGTGGCCGGCACACCTGAAGGTGTGGTGATGGTTGAGGCTGGCGCCAATCAGCTGCCGGAAGGCGATGTGATTGAAGCGATCGACTTCGGATACGAAGCGGTCTGTGAACTGATCAAGGCACAGGAAACCATCCTCAAGGAGGCTGGAATTGAGCAGGTGAAACCGGAGGCTCCCAGCGAAGACACAACGCTTCCAGTGTATCTGGAGAAGGCTTGCAGCAAATCGATTGGTGAAGTGCTCAGCCACTTCGACCAGAGCAAGGCCGAGCGCGACGAAAAGCTCGATGCCATCCGTGAGCAAACCGCTGAAACCATCGAGGGCCTCAAAGAGAGCGACCCGGTGCGCCAGCTTGTTTCAGGGAACGGCAAAGCACTGCCGACCAGCTTCAAAGCCCTGACCAAGAAGCTGATGCGTCAGCAGATAGTGAAGGACGGCAAGAGGGTCGACGGAAGAAGCCTGGATCAGGTGCGTCCGATCAGTGCAGCCGCCGGTGTTCTGCCCAAGCGGGTGCATGGTTCCGGTCTGTTCCAGCGCGGTCTCACTCAGGTGCTGTCGACCGCAACCCTTGGCACACCGAGTGATGCCCAGGAGATGGACGACCTCAACCCCAACACCGAGAAGACCTACCTTCACCACTACAACTTCCCTCCCTACTCGGTGGGTGAGACCAAGCCGATGCGCTCCCCCGGTCGGCGCGAAATCGGGCACGGTGCGCTGGCGGAGCGCGCCATCCTGCCCGTGCTGCCTGCGAAGGACACCTTCCCTTATGTGGTGAGGGTGGTGAGCGAGGTTCTCAGTTCCAACGGCTCCACCTCAATGGGTTCGGTGTGCGGCAGCACCCTGGCCCTGATGGATGCGGGCGTGCCTCTGAAAGCACCCGTCAGCGGTGCCGCCATGGGTCTGATCAAGGAGGGCAAGGAGGTCCGCATCCTCACCGACATCCAGGGCATCGAGGACTTCCTCGGCGACATGGACTTCAAGGTGGCGGGCACGGACAAGGGGATCACTGCCTTGCAGATGGACATGAAGATCACCGGCCTGGCGATCAACACGGTCGCAGAAGCAATCAATCAGGCACGTCCTGCCCGTCTCCACATCCTCGAGAAGATGCTCGAGGCGATTGACACCCCACGCGATGGCATGTCCCCCCATGCCCCTCGCCTGCTCAGCTTCCGAATTGATCCGGAACTGATCGGCACGGTGATCGGCCCTGGTGGACGCACCATCAAGGGGATCACCGAACGCACCAACACCAAGATCGACATCGAGGACAGCGGCATCGTCACCATTGCCTCCCATGACGGGGCGGCGGCTGATGAAGCTCAGAAAATCATCGAAGGGCTGACCCGCAAGGTGAACGAAGGCGAGGTGTTCAGTGGCTCCATCACCCGGATCATTCCGATCGGCGCCTTCGTGGAGATCCTGCCTGGCAAGGAGGGCATGATCCACATCTCCCAGCTTTCAGAGGCTCGTGTCGAGAAGGTGGAAGACGTGGTGAAGGTGGGCGATGAGGTCACCGTTCGCGTCCGCGAAATCGACAACCGCGGCCGCATCAACCTGACGCTGCGCGGTGTGCCTCAGAACGGCGAAGACGCTGAGCCCGAACCTGCTCCCACACCCGTTGCGCCCCTCTCCTGAGGGGTCGCCTCAGACCTGAAAACCAGGATCGATTGTCTCCATGGCCTGTGCCGCTCTCCGTTCGAGATCGGCATGGGCTTTTCCATGGCTGGCAATCAGACAACCGGCCTGACGCACATCGCCTGTGTTGTACGTGAGTGGACGACCGTCCGCATGGGTGAAAGCACCACCAGCTGCCAGCAACACGGCTTCTGGAGCCGCCATATCCCAGTCTTTCGGGGCACTCTTGCCTGATAGCGAGATGTAGAGATCAGTCTCCCCCCGAAGGATGGTGGCCACCTTGCATCCCACACTGCCGACAGCCTTGGAGCCGGCGAGGGGGAGAGCGGCGATCAGCCGCTCCAGGCGATCATCGCGATGACTGCGGCTCGCCACCATGATCAGTTCGCCCTCAGCGGAGCGGTGGCTGAAACCCACGGGGCTGCGAGTGCCGGTGCGGTTTTCACACCAGCTGCCATCACCCACCAGGCCGAACCAGAGTTCATCAGCCTCGGGAAGCAACACCACACCCAGCACCGGACGCTGCCCCCTCACCAGCGCCAGATGGACCGCATATTCACCAGTGCCTTGCAGGAAGTCCTTGGTGCCATCGAGAGGATCAAGAATCCACAGCCATTCGGCCGGCAACGGTTCGCCTGCGGTGAGCTGTTCCTTGGCTGTCTCCTCACTGAGCAAGGTCCAGCCTGCATCGGGGAATGCTGAACGCAGACCATCCAGAAGCCAGTGATTCACGGCCAGATCCGCTGCAGACACCGGTCCCTCTCCACCATCGTCAACACTGAGAGCACGGGAAAAGCCATGGGGCGGCTGCTCCCCGCGGGCATAGGCCCGCAGAATGTCTGCGGCTCCCCAGCACAGAGGACGCAAGGCTTCAAGAAGGCGGTCCTGACTTATGCCGGCAGGCAGGCTCATCGAAGTCGGCATCATGGAGAAGGTCTTGGCGGAGCCATTGTGAAGCAACGCGCCGAACCGGAAGGTGGTGTTCTCTATCTGGTGGGCACACCGATCGGCCATCTGGGCGATCTTTCTCCGCGGGCACGGGCCCTGCTGATCGCCGTGGACACCATCGCCTGCGAAGACACCCGCCACAGCGGCCAGTTACTCACAGCCCTTGGCTCCACAGCGCGTCGCTGCAGCTTTCATCAACACAACACCCAGGGAAGGATTCCTCAGTTTCTGGAGGAACTCGGCAATGGCCACAGCATCGCCGTGATCAGTGATGCAGGGCTGCCGGGCATCAGCGATCCAGGCGAAGATCTGGTGGCTGCCGCACGTCAGGCAGGCCATGCCGTGATCTGCATCCCAGGGCCGTGCGCAGCCACCACGGCACTGGTCAGCAGTGGCCTTCCCAGCGGCCGCTTTTGTTTTGAAGGATTTCTGCCGACCAAGGGGCGCGAACGCCGCGAACGACTGACAGCGGTGGTTGAGGAACAACGCACCACGGTGCTTTATGAGGCTCCGCACAGACTGGTGAAACTGCTGGAAGAGCTCCAGCAACTCTGCGGTGATCAGCGAGCCCTGCAGGTGACCCGCGAACTGACCAAGCGTCATGAACAACAGATAGGCCCCACGGTGATTGCGGCCCTGGAGCATTTTCAGAGGCATTCCCCTCAGGGTGAGTTCACCCTGGTGCTGGGCGGTGCATCCGAGCAGGAGCAGACCTGCCTGAGTGATGAGCAGTGCCTTGAGCAACTGTCAGCACGAATCGAACAGGGCATGAAACCGGCCGATGCGGCCAAGGATCTGGCCAGGATCGCCGGCCGATCACGACGTGAGCTCTACGCACTGCTGCATGCACAGCAGAACCAGGCAGACTGAGGGAAGATTCAAGGAATTCGCGGCATGTTGCTGCGCCTCAGGTTGCTGTTGATCACCCTTGGAGCTGGTTCAGCCTTGCTGGTGGTGCTTTGCCTTGGAGCGCAGAACCTCAGCGACCGCTACAGGCTGAACCTGGGTGTGGGCAGAACAGCCCCTCTTCCTGCAGGGTTCATTGTTGGCGTCAGCACGGTGCTGGGGGTGATCAGCGGCGGTAGCCTCGCGGCGGTGCTGATGCCACAGTCCCAACGGTGAATCAGCTGTCGAGTGAATACAAGGCGCCTTCGAGCACGAGGCGCGTGATTCCCCTGGCGAGCAGATGCCGTGATGTGCGCTCAAACACCTGGGTGTCGGGAACCTTGATCACACGCTGGCTGCGGCCGCACTGGCGCTTGGCAGAACGGGGACTGGAGTAAAGACTCAGTGCCTGACGTGTGAGCTCCTCCGGATTGAGAACACCGAGTTCAGGGAACTCACTGAGCGGTTTTGGATCCAGTTCAACCGTTTTGTCGACGAGCATGTAGACGCTGTCGGGGAGGACACCGGAAGCGAAGGGAAGGCAGCTGACCTGCTCACGGCTCACCTGCGGCAGATCAACGGGCAGAACAGCGATTTCCTGGAACACATTGTCCGCTGAACCGTCAAAGCCGTCGTCATCGCTCACCTCATCAGCGTCGTCATCACCGAAGTCATCGGCATCTTCAAGAGCCAGGTTCGAAGGTCCTTCGTCCTCGACCGGCTGAGCGTCGGTGCTGACGGGAGCGCTTTCAGTGCCGGAACGACTTGCGCTGGAGGCATCCCCAGCAACAGAGGACTCAGGTGATGACGGCACAGAACCGGAACGGGCACGCGCTGACTTGAGTGCGTCGTAATCCTCCTGACTGAGAAGGGTGCGAACCGTGCGGCTGACGGTGTTCGGGCTGATGGCGTAGAAAGCAGCCAAAGCCGAACTGGACTCGCCGGCGCGGTAACGAGCCAAAAGCTCCTGCTTCTGACTGTCGGTAAGCCGGCTGGGTGCCATCGCAGGATTTACGCAGCCGCCAACTTTAAGCGCTGCAAGGAGGATTGGCTGCAACAATGGCGCCATTGCTCCCTTAGCTCAGCTGGATAGAGCAACTGCCTTCTAAGCAGTCGGTCGATGGTTCGAATCCATCAGGGGGCGTCAGTCACACCAAGGCTTCTCAGCCATCCCTGCCCGCCACTCGGCGGGTTTTTTATTGGCGGGACCACTACGGGACCACTTTCTGTGTCATGATTCTGGGAATGGTCCCGCTAAGCAGTAACTCATGGCGCTTGACTTCCGCCCCGTCCTCAAGGAATCCATCAAAAATTCAGGCGTTCCTCGAGGCTGGTCAGTCAGCGAGCACCGAGGGAAGGTGAAGCTTCGTGTTCGCGCTGGAGCCGGTGGCGCGGCTGCGTCATGGACAAAGACACTCCCGATCGCGTGGGAGGTGGGCTGCATCGGTCCCGTGACCGACACCCTGGCCAGCCTCTACCAAGCGACTCAAAGCGACCCGCCGAAGTCCCTGGCGGAGGCCTGGTCCGAGCTCCACCCAGAAGATGCCGATGAGGAACCTGCTTTAGGAGTTCCCTCCACCATCAGCGGAATCAACTGGCAGGCGATCGCCGCGGCCCACTACCGAGATCGGCAGCAAAACGGCAAACAGGTCAGCGACAAGACCATGGTTCTGGAGCGCACCTATTGCGACCAGGCGGTGAAGCTGCTGGCCAGTCCCAAGTCACCTGCAACTCCCTACAAACTGATCGACGCCACGATCACCACCGGCGGCTGGAGCGACAAACCACGCGCCAGGCAGCAATGCGTCGGGGCCGTCACCCGGATGCTCACCTATGCGGTGGCGCATGAGGGCTTGAGTGGTGAGTGGATCATTCCCCAGCACCAAAAGCTGATGCTGGCCGGCAATGGCAAAGCGAAGGATGAACGCGAGGTTGCGATCCTCAGCGACATTCAGATCCTTGAGCTGCTGGATGCTGCACCCACAGAAACCTGGCGCAACGTCCTGCTGGTGATGGCCGTCTATGGGTTGAGGCCTGAGGAGTTGATGCACCTGACGCCAAAGGTGAACCCCACCACCGGCAAGCTCCAGCTCTGGTGCAGCTACAGGAAGGCTGCTGGCGGCCGCACCACCAAGACTGAAACCAAACCACGCTGGCTCCAGGCCATCCCGCTTCAGGGTCCTGATGGTGAGGACTACCCCGCAGGGGACTTGGCAGCACAGATTGATGCTGGCCTGATGCCATTCCCACCACTGAAGGAACGTGGCGCGGCAGTGGCGCAGTACCTGGGGCGACTGAAGCTCTGGAAGGAAATGGCAAAGGCCTTTGAAGAGCAGGGCAAATGGCTGCGGCCCTATTCATTCCGGAACACCTATTCGACCCGTGGACACCTCCGCGGCATTCCAGGGGCATCAATGGCACTGGCCATGGGTCACAGCGACAAGACCCATTCCGCGCACTACGTGACAGCAACCGAGGAAACAACGGCAGAGCTTTTCGATCGAATCCTGGGGGCGGCTGATGCAACCGACTTGTGACAGCTGCAGAAGCTCTGCGAGCTGAGCCTATTTCTCACTTAGACCCCGTATACGAAGCGCCTATCTGATGCTGTCAAATTCACCGTATACGGAGTTTGCATCAACCAAAAACGGCAATTTCCCCGCTTAAGGGTTGTCAAGGGCGGTCAGGGATGGTTAAGGTGCGCTTGGAAATGGGAAGACGCTGTTACAGCCCCCACCGTCCACCTTCGCCAGTGGATGAGCGCGACAGTCGTAAGGCTTGTCCGGAGCGGTCCTTGTTCTCGATGCAGAGAAGTGCAATGGCACGTCTTCGGACAAGTGAATTACTGAAGGTCAAGTTCCGCAATGGAACAGTGATCAAAGTTCAAACCCCTAAAGGCACACTGCCGACGGGAAAACTTGTCCGTGCCTTCCAGAAGGGATGCACTGTTCTGCCCGATGGATCGGTTCACTTCAGTTCAAAGCCGGTGCAAGCCGTGCTGGAGCCTTATTCCGAAAAACTGAAGGAAGCTGCTGAAATCGAACGGCAGATGCAGAGTGTCAACTGGCGACACTGGAAAGAGCAAGGTTTGAAAGACAACGGCTGGATCAAATTCCGCCGCGTTCTACGCAAACTCTTTGCCGCATACGCATTTTCTTCTGCATCGAACTAACCCCTTAGTTCGAGCCCATGTCTTTTACCGCTTCAACGCGGGAGGTGATGCAGGCGCTTGGTGTCAACGACGCCAAGACGCTTCATCGTCGCCGCGAGGACTACAACGACAAGTCCATTCATCCCGACACTCAGATTTTCAAGCTGGGTGTTCACTACCGCCGCAAATCACCCACCAGCCCGCAGGTTGTCTGGGATCAAGAATTAGCGGTCCGCGCTTGGACTGAAGCCACAAAGATCAACCGCAGTCGCTTGGACGATGGAGGTGAGGCATGAGTTTCACCATCGCAATCCAGGTTTCCACTGAGGCGACCTATCGCGTCGAACTTTCTTCCAAGGACGCCAAAGCCATCGGGAAGGATTACGTCGATCCCGGTGAAAAGTGGACTGATGAGGCAGAAATGGCTCTGCAGACCGCTTTTGAAAGCGTCGAAGGCGAGATCACTGAGCTGTTGATCGAAAGCCTTCCGAAACGGATGGGCATCGAAGTTGAGCTCAAACCGCTTGAGCTGAAGCTCGATCACGACCTGAACAGCATCAGCGCCGAGGTCAATTCTGTGGAGGTTCAGCAATGAGCTCCACCTACGACATCAACAGCACCTCGCCGCTGAACAAGCAACCACTGGCTCAAGCCTGCAAGGAGGCAAAGGGGCCAATTGAGTTTCACAGTGCCATCGTCCATACGGCCAAGGGAATCAACGAGCTGGCCGCCTTGCTGGAAGGCGACCCAAACACACGCACAATCGCCGCGGCCACCTATCTGGGGCTGAGTCAACTTGCCGCTGCTGCACTCACCGCGGGGGCTGAGTCATGACCGCCCCGAAGCCCGTCAGTCCTGAACTCCTGAAGTTGGTCGGAGACGTTCTTTACGACGAAATCTGGAACGACGACAGTCCGCCCGAGCAATGCACGCAGCTGGATGGCACAACGGAACACCGCGTTTGGAAGGACTGCCAGCACCTGCTGGATGGTCTGACCGTCCGTGACTTCCAAGTGCTCGTCGATAAGTTCCTGGACGATGAAACCGAAAGGGTTGCGCTCGGCTTGAACCGCATCCAGGAACTGCGTGCCGCAGCTCACCCAAAGGCAAAGGAGGTGAAGTCATGAAAACCTCCGATGTGATCAGCGTGGCCATGTCGCGCCTCGACGGTTGTCGCGCTGCTGCCGTGATGGTTGCCGATGGGCGACTGAATGACGGACTGGTGGATGACAACCGCGCCAGCGGTGCTGATTGGGGGGATCCTGATTTCTCCATCGGTGACGCCGCACAAGCTGCCTTCCTTGGCAGCGGCTGTGAAGAGCTCTCCAGGCATCACCACTTCACCAGTGACAACTGGGAGCAGGACCACCTAATGGCCTTCTGGCACGGCTTCACCAGCGTGGCGAGGGAATGCCTCTGGGCAGGAGGGATCAAACCATGATCACCACTCCCACGCTCTGCCAGGTCGCCTTCGGCCTGGCCAGTCTCAGCCTGTTGCTGCAGCTGGCAGCAGCTATCGGTCAATCCAAGGCCTCTGCCCCAGCACCATCAACACCTTTGGTGCGGACCACCTTCGGTCCGAAAAAGCCCAGCCTGAAACTCACCAGGATGGAGCTGTTGAAGCACGCCCGCGATCTCAAGATCGGGACCGCTAAGTGGCGGGCTCATGCACGAAAGGTGCAGCTGCTCGAAGCAATCCGAGCTCACAACATCGAGCGGAGGGCTGCATGACAAAGCTCACCAAGCCTCAGGCCCGCAAGGTCTTGGGGATTCCACCGAAAGGTGAGTTCACTTTGGAAATGCTCCAATCCGCCTGGAGGGAAGCGGCGAAAGCTGCGCATCCTGACAACGGCGGCACCGACGAAAAGATCATCAAGGTGAACGCTGCCCGTGACCTGCTGCAGCCCATGGCTGTGGAGACACTGGCGGAACCCAAGGCGACAACCAAACGCAAACCGAAGGTGGCCAAGTCCACCGCGGTGCTCACGATCAGTCCCGAGGGTCACCTGTTTGGAGAATCGGATCAGTACGTCGGCAACTGCCGGTCAGTGGCTGCTGCCATTGCCTACTGCGCCGCATCTGGGTGGAGTTACCGCCAGAGCTCTGAGCTCACTGATGGTCAACGCCGTGTTCTGGAGGCGGGCTAATGCCACGTCGCACACTCGACACCGCTGAGCTCTACGACGCTGCACGGTGGGAGCTACTTCGCGCTGGTTACTTTGAATCTCGCGGTGATCATTATCGCGGGCAAGTTCAAGAATGCAGAATGCTGGCTGATCAATACAGCCGAACTTTGCAAGAGCGTGAGCAAGGATGATTTCCTTGCAGTAATCGACTTATCAGCCCCCAATCACGGGGGCTTTTTTGTTGCTTGACCAAGACTAGATTCAGCAAGAATGATTAAGAGTTCTGATCTATTGACTCACCGGGGCGCCCTACACCGCCCTCCGAAAGGATCACTCAAAACAGAGTAATTGCGAGTCACTTTTTAACTCTTAGGGTGACTTTGTTGCATTCATTGCCCATCGAATCATGACCTCTTCCACCATCGACAAGCACTGTCCGGTCGTCGATAGGGAGTTGATCAGCACCAAGTTTCACGCCGGAACAAAAGAGTTCCTCGAAAACTATCGCCGCACTAACGGCCTGCGTTCTCACGCTGAAGCTCTTCGCCAAATCGTTCTGATCGCCGCTGGCGAATTTGAACTGGCCAACAACTGATCACAGGGGGATTCAGCCACGCCCGGAAAAGCACCGGCTGGATCCCTGCCCTCAAAGCAAACCCGTCTAAAGGTTAAACCTTGAAGCAATCTCAATCTAAGGGCATCGGCCCTGACGGCGTTAATGCGTCGTCAATTTCTGAATTCCTGCAACATCAGCAGGATGCTGCTCGCATCGAGCAAATCCAGGCTGAAACTCTCCGTGACGCTGCAGACGAGCTCTGCCTGCAAGCGTCCAAGCCGGTTGGATTTCAAGCCACTTCTGAACAGCAATCCGCCATCAGTGGCATCGCGGCTTTTTGCCGCCAATCAGGTGGTGGAACATTCGCTTCGTTCAATGGCCCCGCAGGATCCGGCAAATCCACAACTTCACGGTTGATCCGTGAATCGTTGATCAATGCTGGTTACACGGTTGGACTTTGCGCTCCAACCCATAAGGCCTGCCAAGTTTTGGCAGATGCCTGCAAGGTCAACAAATCTGAAACCGCAACCTTTGCTTCGCTGCTTGGGTTGCGTGAAAAGAAAACCAAAGACGAGGTTGATTTTGTTCCGCAGCCTGGCTCCAAGCCGCGCCTGGATGAAAACGACATCTGGCTAGCGGATGAAGCATCGATGATGCACCCCAAGCTGCTCAAGTACATCGAGGAGGCAGCTGATTTCTGGACCAAGATCATTTTCATTGGTGATCAAGCCCAGCTCTCTCCCGTCAAATTCGGCAGGGTTTCACCTGCATTGCGCTGCACTCCGCGGTTTGATCTCACCAAAGTGATGCGCCACGACGGTGCAGTGCTTGATGCAGCTACCGCCATCAGGCAAACCACCGGCAGCAAATGGAGAATCCCATTCACCAAATCAATCATTGGTGACTCCAGCTCGATCTTCACCTACGCCGACAAAAAGGAATGGCAACATGCCTTCCTCGAGATGGCAGCCGAACATCACGAGAAAGATGATCCTGATGCGTTTCGCGTCATTGCCTGGACCAACGATGAGGTGAATCGGCTCAATGCCGGCATTCGTCGTCATGTTTATGGCCGCAAGGCTGCTCCGTTCCTCGTTGGGGAACGTGTTGTCACTCACTCAGGGGTCAAGGCTCCTGATGATCACACCGAACTGATCTATGGCTCGAGCCGTGAGCTTTTGATTCGTCAGGCCACACCTGTCGAATTTCTCCATCCAGCCTGCGCCGATGGCAAGCCATTCCTCAGCTGGGAGCTGATCACCCAAACCGATGACGGTGAACCACCCAGAAAAATCAGGGCGATTGATCCCACCCATGAAGGTCGGATGCAGGTGTTCCTCAAGCAATTAAGGGAGCAGGCCTTTGAAAATATGCAGCGTGGCTCCGGCCAACACGCTTGGGATGATTTCTGGGATCTGAATGATTCCTTCGCGCAGTTACAGCCTTATTGGTGCCTGACCTGCCATAAGGCCCAGGGTTCTCAATTCCGCAACGTATTCATCCAAGGTCGCGATTTAGATCGTGCAGCCGGTGGAGCCAACGAACGCCGCCGTCTTTGGTACACCGCTGCTACACGGGCACAGCGTGCCGTTCATGTCATTGCTGATCCGGAGGTGCAGCTGTGACCACTGATTGGGAAGCAGTTCAGGAACACCTGGATTTTCTGGGTCTTGATCCGGATGAATCGCCAATCCTCTTCCGCGCTTGGTGCAAAGGCTTCGGCAAGGACTTTCTGAAAAACGGGAAGCCCATCAGCAAGGCGGTTGATGAACTGCTGGAGAAACGGCCGGAGATGGCGCTGGGATTCGTCGTGAACCCTGGTGGCGGCAAAAAGGCTGACATCACATCCGCAGTTGCTCTTTTCACCGAAGACGACAGCGGCGCATCACTCGACGAACAGATGGTCTCCTGGCAGGGCGTCATGCCTGAACCAGGCCTGTCCGTTTTCTCCGGAAACAAGTCGATTCACCATTACTGGCCACTGCAGCAGGCCATCACCCCTGAGCAGTTCACCATTGCTCAGCGGAGACTCGCGGCGATCATGCAAGCCGCCCATCCAGGCGGTGATGCCGACACCTCACTGGATGACCCATGCCAAGTGATGCGGGTCGCCGGCGCCATTCATCCGAAGACCGGCAATCGTGCCGAAATTCGCCATTCCACCGCCGAGCAGTTCAGCCTCGCTGAGCTCGAGGAATACTTCACCGCTGCAGAAGCACGGTTCAACATTCAGCCCAGCACCACTGCGGCACCATCACGTCGAAACAGGGTGCAAACTGCCGCGGCCGGTGATGGCACTCACTACAAAGACATGACCGCAGCGCAGCGTTATGCCGTTGTGATCGACGCCCTTCAGCATTGCCCTGAACGCGGGAAGCAAGGCACTGGTGGGTATCCCACCGCCATGCGTATCCTTGCGGCGCTCGTGCATGAATTCGGCAGTGAGCAAGCCTGCGATCTGGCAGCACAAGCTGACTGGTCACAAGACAGCGACTGGGAGATCGACAAGGTCGCAGCATCCTTGGAAGCTGATCCACCTGCAGCCGGCAAGCGCAGCAAAATCTGGACCGTTTTCACCATTGCAGCGGAGGATCCCGCCGATCCCAGCAACCCATGGATCTGCCCATGGAGGGAGCAAACCAGCCCGACCAAATCAGACGCTGCACCGGTGGCCACCATCGCCATCGACGACGACAGCGACACCCCCGGCGACGTTGCACTAATCGATCAGTGGGGGGCCGGTTGGGCGCTCACTGATGAAGGCAAAAAGGTGCGCACCATTCTCTGCACCGGTGATGCACTGACTTCTCTTCAGGGAAAACTCCCCAATCGGTTCCTGCGGTTCAACACCGTCACTCGCCTGGTTGAAGCCGGTGGCCATCCCATCCCTGAACCTGAGATGGAACGCCTTTACGGCAAGGCGCAACAGGCTGGCTGGAAGATCCAAAAGGCATCCTGCATCGATGCCGTCTATGCCCTGGCCTGCGCCAATCGGTTCGATCCAATTCAGGATTATCTGAATGTCGTCGCGGCCGATCCCAACATCGAGCCAGCTGACATCGACAAGCTCAGCAGCACCTATCTCGGCACCACTGAACCGCTGTTTGATCGCTACCTGAGGGTTGGCTTGATCGGTGCGGTGAAACGCCGTTTCGAACCCGGCTGCAAGTTCGACACTGTCGTGACTCTCGATGGTGATGGCGGCATCTACAAGTCAGAGTTCTGGATCGTTCTGGCCTCCCCTGACTGGCACTCCAGCAGTGATGCCGAACAGGAAAAGGACTTCCTGCTCATCCTTCATGGGGCATGGATCTATGAACAGGCTGAGCTCGACTACATCGCTGGAAAGAAAGCTGTCGGGCAGCTCAAAAACCTCATCACCACCAGACGTGATGATCTGCGCGTTCCCTTCGGCAAAGGCACCGAAAAGCAGGATCGTGCCGGGATCATGGTCGGCACCGTTAACGGCCCCTTCCTTCGCGGCGATGCTGCACTCCGCCGCAGATTCCTAGTTATCCGATGCCCGCAGTCATTCGATGCCGGTGAACGCATCGACATCGACAAGGTGCGCCGTGATCGCGATCGCATCTGGAAGGCTGCCGTTCTGGCCTATCGCGCAGGGGAACCATGTTTCCTCGATGCAGATGCTGCGGCAGCCGCTAGCAGGCTGAATCTGGAGCTTGCTGAGGATGAACATCCGTGGACGCATTCCATCGCAACCTGGCTTGATCAGCCCATCAATCAAGCAGGGCCACATCACACCAATGACATCCTGCGTGGTGCTGGAATCATTCCAATCGATCGCGCTCCCGATAGGAATCAGCAAATCGAATTGCCCAAGGCCATGGAGCAAATCGGAGGCTGGATCAAAGACCGTGAACCATCACGATATAACGGCAAAAAAGGTCGATATTGGCGCAAAGCCAACGTCCCATGAGATTGGGACAGATTGGGACATTTCAGCCCGACATTGGGACATTTTCAGCTCCTTGGCACCAATGCACTCGCCCAACATTGGGACATTTCCAGGCTTTTGGGGGGAGATTGGGACACTAGATTGGGACGCCTGAAAGCACTGCCACAAAACGTATCTCAGTAAAACGTCCCAATGTCCCAATATAAAAAAGGAAATTATATTTTTTAGTTATTTAGCTGTATTTATAGGTAAAAGAGAAAGTTGAAAAACAGATTGGGACATTGGGACACTTGCCCTAATCAGTCCCGGCATAATGTGATGTATGGGTCAAACAGTTAGCAAACAGCCTCGATCCCGTCAGAGGAAATCTGAGGCTAGAGAAGTCAGAGACATCGCCATTTATCAGTCGCACATGGCTGGCAACTCTGTCCGCACGATTCAAAACGAGTTCTCAATCAAATCCACGCAAACTGTTCATCTCGCAATCGGTCGCGGGAAAGAACTGGTTAAAGAACGCGGCATTGATCTGGATGATCGCCGGATTGAAATTGATCAGCTGTTCAACAACACGCTTGGACACCTCGCTGGTGAAATCCAACGCCAAGCCGATGAAGGTCGCATTCAAACGATCGAACGCAGCGATGGTTCAAAAGAGATCCGCCGCACTAAGGGCATCGACCCCCGCACTGCGGAGGCATTGGCCCGCTCTGCTGACAGATGGGCTCAATTCTTGGGAATCACCGATCGAGCGAACGAGGTGAATCAGCAGGCCACCGTGATCCAGCTGAGTGCACCGGCAGATGGTGCGTCATTCACCGATCGCTGGAGCTCAGGGGAAACGGTCGATGTGACGCCAAGTGGTCCCGCTAGTGGTCCCGCTAGTGGTCCCACTTCAGAGGGTGCCCTTGACAACCCCAGTCAGGGACTTGATGACCACCTGCTTACTAAGCAGATCACCGGGGCAAACGCCTCTTAAACGGAGCTTTTCTGATGATGTTTTCCGGTCCTGATCGTGATCACCAGCAACTTGCCGACCTGCTGACGCCATTTGATGAACCGCTGCCCTTTGACAACCTCGTACCCATCGCCGCGGCCATGTTGCAGGTGGCCATCCAGGCCCAGGGTGGAAGCGTCAGTGATCTGAAGCTGCAGCGTCTTGCATTGGCTGCTCTGTTCGAGCTGGGCATCGAGCACGTTGAAGCTGCTGCCCTTGAAGAGGCTGTGAATGAGGCCTTTCAGCAGATGAAGGCACGCGCCACCAGTCCAGCTGAGGTGAGTGCATGACCACCACTGCAGCACCCGCGGCCACCGGTCCTGAGATCCGCGAACCGACGCTCACGCAGCAGTTGATGCTCGATGCGCCATGGTCCGACGACCTGTGCGTGATCAGCGCTCGAGGCACGGGCAAAAGTTGGGGAATCGCACTGGTGGTGGCCAGGGACGCTGCCCACTTCAAAAGCAAATACAGCTGCCTCATCACCAGGACCACATTCCAGGGGCTCACTGAGCTGCAGGGCCTGCTTTGGCGTTATCTGACCGTGGCTTTTCCAGGCACGAGCTACAGCAGCGGAGACATGACATTCCGCCTGGGCGGCAAGGACATGCCCTACGGAAAGATCGAGCTTGCTTACACCGGTGCAGGCCCAGCTGAGCAAGTGAAGGCACTGGCAAGGCTGCAGGGTCGATCGTTCATCTGCGCGATGCACGACGAGGTGGGCAACCACTTCGACTCGAGCTTTATCGACATGGCAGCGGCCACGTTGAGAGGCCCTGCTGGAGTGCCGACAAGGACCATCCTGTTGGGCAACCCTGGCGGTCCTGCGCACCCATGGCTGCAAGCGAGATATGGGATTCCTGCGGGTTATCCGGAGCCAGGCAAGGCCAGTCGCTTTTGGAGCGAAGACCTGGGCAAATACACGATCTTTGCGAGCTTCACGGCTAGCTCGAATCAGCACCTGGACCTGGATCAATACATCCGGAACATCAAGGTTGCAGCGGCTGATGAACCTGCACTTTTGGATGCCTGGCTGCATGGCCGGCTGGATGTTGACATCGCCGGCGCATTCTTCGGATCGAGCTTTGGTGTGCGGCGCAGCCTGCGTGATGTGCGACCTGGAGGCATCCCACAGCAAGACCTGAAGCGTGCATTCGTCTGCATGGACTGGGGCTGCAGTGCACCGACCGTGGCCTACCTGTGCCTGCCTGACCCAGAGGGTGCGCCCAAAGGTTCAATCTGGCTGCTGGATGAGTTTTATGTGGCGAGTTCCACTGCTGGTGGCCAAAGGGACTGGACCCGCGGCACTTATCTGTCGAATGCTGAGCAGGCGGCGGGAATCATTGAATGGCTGGCCAGGTGGGGGCTGCGGCCAGGCACCACGCGGGTTGTGGCTGACGATGCTGTTTTCAGCGCCACTGGCAGCGACAGGGGTTCAACTGCTGGTGACTTCAAGGCTGCTGGGTGTCCATTGGTGCGTGCGGGAAAGATGAACGCACGGGAGGCCAACGGGCTGGCATTGGTCAGAACGATGTTGCAGGCATCAGGGCGCGACCCGGAGACGCCATGGCTGATGTGGACGCAAGCGTGCCAGGGGTTGATGGCGACATGGCCAACGCTGCCTAGGCATCCGCGGGACGTTGAACGCATTGCTGATGGTTGCGCGAATCACAGCCTGGATGCGGTCAGGTATGGCGTGCAGTGGTGGCGTGCCAAGTGGAAAACAGGAAGCAAGGGTGCACCCCACCCACTGATGTGGAAATGACGCTTTCGCTCGGATGGGGGATGCGGGATTACGGGCCTGAGACTTACGTTGATCCCATGAAAAGAATCATCGCGACCGCTGCGCTGTTTGTTGGTTTATTAGCATTTGACGGTGGCTTTAATGCAGCAAAAAGCCAGCTTCCAAAGCCCGAACTAGAGGCAAAGATTTTAAACAAGGGGCGCGCCATAGGCTGGATCCAAGCACTGTGTGCTCTCACAAATGCTGGAGTATTAAAGACAAAAACATCAACCTCGCTGATATCAGACATGATGGACAGATGGGCTACGCGACCTTCAAAACCCAACCTTGGCGGTGGGAAAAAATATGCGACCATAATTGGCCTTCTTGTGACAACAAAAAACCCCGATTGCCAACCATTAATTCCAAAAAAATACTTACTGAGTAGCCAATGAAATTGCAGGCGGGTGATGTTGTCAGGCTGGCAGGAAGTGTGACGCGTGCTGAATTCGGTTTGGCGTTATGTGATGACGACGGCGAGACATTGGAGATCGATGGTGTTGTGTCTGAAGTGCTGCCGCAATGGGTGAAGGTAACGATCAGGCGAATGGTGCGCCCTGTGAGTTTTTGCGCGCCGGTTGAAGGTGCTGTGATGCGTTTGGTGCGCCCGAATGAAGTGCTGGAAGTGATTGACGGCGAAGCACGACTGTGGCCCAATGCCGCGGCCTTGAAAGGCGTCAGCAATGAACGTGACGGCAAGGCAAGGAAGGTTGCGGCACCAGTGTTTTGGACTGTTGGCGTTGATGAAATACCAACGGACTAACCAAATGGGGGATAAACACCCCTGAAATCACTGCAAGAACTACCAGAACGGGGGATGTGAATTTGATTGATTCCAGAGATGGTGAAGAGGTCCAGGAGGGAAGACCTTCTCTGCTCTAACTGCACAAACTATGGCATTCGAAATACAAAGCCTTTGGGAGCGTGATGAGTTCTATTCAGCTACAGGCGATGTTGCTTCTAATGCAATGACCAAGCCAGGTGCGATAGATCCACAAATGCAAAGGGCTCTGAAAAGATGTAAAAAATTTGTTGGACACGACTGGCTAGGTTTTTGGGTGATGCTCAAATGCTGGCTTGAGAATGGACTCACAGAAAAGGACTTAGCAGGAGATGACTTCAACAAGTTGATCAAGGCTATAAGAGAAAAAGCCTGGAAAGAAATTGCTGCCATTTACTATACTATCGACGAGGTAGAGGCAAAGTTCGGCAGGCTTACTTGCAGCAGTCAAAGGTTCTGCGAAATGTTCGAGTCTATCTCAACTGAAGTATTCGAGAAACACATTAAATCTCTTAGTCCTGAGGAGGTGGATGAATTCAAGCTCATTGGGTTAGCCGACAAGCGAAAGAAGCAATGAAAAGCCTGCTGTTCTTAGCTCTGGCATTGACCTTGGCAGGATGCAAGTATCAGTCGATGGAGCAAGCTGTAGTTGCTTGTAAGGAGTGGGAAGAAAAGAATTGGCAGGTATCACTTTCTAAAATGGAAGAGAAACCACCAGTCAGGCCAGACTTTGAGAAACAAAAAAAGGATGAGCTGGAATCACTAAGCAAAAGAACTAATAAGCAAAAGCCTGTTGTAATTGATCCTTTAAAGCCTGAAACGTTATTGCAAGCAAAACGACAAGTGCTACAAGAGGAGAATGATAGAGCTGCAATTCGACAGAAGTACGATCAGAGAGAGCAAGAGTTCCTCTTATCAAATCAAGAGTATTACAACAAGGCAAGATTGTATGGAAGCTATAGCTGCAGTAACGAACAAAAGACGAATCAAGTCTTAGGCTCTGAAAGCAAGGATGGAAAGCCACGAAGAGTAGTCAAACACTTCCGCTATTGAATCAATGAAAAAACGACTCTTATTGCTTTCACTTCTATTTGCAGCAAGCCCAGCCTTTGCTCGACCGCCGGGGACTTGGTAGGTGACGACTTCGTCGCCATACCTGGCACGATTGAGCGCAGTTGAGCAGAGATAGATAAAACGCATTCGCTAAAATTAGGGAGTCAATTTGGGACATTGCAGCCCGCATTAAATGACTCCAGAAGAAATCAAAATCCTCAACGATTGCTGCCGAATCGCAGGGGTTGACGCATCAAAGATCAGGGCAGAAAACCCGATGTCAAAAAAAGGCAGCACTGCGAGTTTGCTTCAAGCTGCAGCTGCTGAATTTCATAACAAAAGACAGGTCGTGGATTTGCACCGCGAATATTAGCTTACGAAAACCCATATAGGCCTATTTCACCTAATAAATAATCCAGAAATTTAATAATCAATTAAAAAATTAGAATTTCAATCCCAACACAATTCATTAAATCGGCCCCGCTTAATGCAGAGCCGATAATTGAAGCGATATCAAGTATTATTAATCGATTCTTTTATTTTCTTTCCCATTTTCCGGAACCTCCAAAAGGAGTCCCGACAATAGTAGAGGCATTAACTGATTGGAAGCTCCCAAGATTTTTACTGTGCGAGTCAAAAAATACGAATGATGTGTAAGCTGGGGCTGGAATAAGCATAAAACTTACTGTATTTTGTACAAGTTCTGACAAATTATCTGTTGGATATACATATCCAAATAATGCACCACCGCCAGGAGAGGCAAACCCCCCAGCATCACCCGAAAAATTCCACTGATTGCCATTGGGTTCAGTTAAGCTACATTTGCACTGGATATAAAAAACCAAGGAAGTAAGACCACCCTTCGCTGGATAAGGAGAAGCTGCCGCCCCCAACTGCTTAAAGTGTGAAACAGTAGATTCAATTGCATGATCGTCTAGCTTTCCTTTTGTCGCACCAAGGAACTCTTGGATAAGTGCATCTGCATCAGGAACAAGTATTTGAGTGTCAGTCGACATAAGTCAATTAAAGGTTTGAATAATTAAAGTTAATCAAACACACAAAAGCAACACTATTATTTGGTGAAGGTAATATGAAGTCTCACTTAAAAGTGCATTAAAATTGCCTGAGACTCAAGAAGACTAGGGAGACTCTGGAAAACCCCGCCACCCTGCGCGAAAATGGCCGTGTGATCACAGGCGTGGACAGTCTTTATGGGCGGTAAGCAGTTTGGATTCGGTGATTACGAGCAGACCACCGCCAAGAAGCGAACCAAGCGCGAGCGATTTCTGGCTGAGATGGAGGCGGTGGTGCCTTGGAGTGCACTGATCGATCTGATTGAGCCCACTTACCCCAAGACCAGCAGCAAGGGAGGGGGCGCCCGCCCTATCCACTGGAGACCATGCTGCGGATCCATTTGCTGCAGCAGTGGTATGACCTGAGCGATCCGGCAATGGAGGATGCACTCATCGAGGTGGCGACGATGCGCCGCTTTGCCGGCATCGCCTTGATCACCGATCGGATCCCGGATGAGACCACGATCCTGGCGTTCCGGCATTTGCTGGAGGAGAACGAACTCGGTGAGCAGATTTTTGAAGCCGTGAAGGCGCACCTCAAGGCCAACGGGATGGCCATGAAGCAGGGCACGATCATCGATGCCACCATCATCGCGGCACCAAGCACCACGAAGAATGAGAAGCGGGAACGGGATCCTGAGATGCACCAGACCAAGAAAGGCAACCAGTGGTACTACGGCATGAAAGTGCATGTCGGGGTCGACAGCGAGAACGGCCTGATCCACTCAGTGGAAACCACGGCGGCCAATGTGCATGACCTCACCCCAGCCGCTGAGCTGCTGCACGGTGAGGAGACAGTGGTCTATGCAGATGCCGGCTACCAGGGGATTGAAAAGCGACCCGAGATGCAAGGCCGGGGCATCGGCTTCCGCGTTGCCATGCGCCCAGGAAAGCGTCGTGTCTTACCGGATACACCCGAGGGACATGTGGATGACCTGATCGAGACCGCAAAGGCTCATATCCGCGCCAAGGTGGAGCATCCGTTCCGTGTGATCAAGCGCCAGTTCGGCTTTCAGAAGACCCGGCTGCGTGGCCTGGCCCTACCGAGGCCAAAGGCCGAGCGTGGCGGAGCCACTGGAACCGCTGCAAGATCCACGTGCTGGCAGCGCTGTCGAACTTGTATCAGGCCTGACGGCAATTGCTCGCAACAGCCTGACCAGGGGATTGGTATGGCTGAAAGGCGCGATTCAGCCTCAAGAACCAGCCCAAACTGGATGAATACGAGGCCAGAAGTCATCAAAAAATGGTCTCAAAAGCAATGCACGGTCCAAGGCACTCTTCCGTGCTCACTGCCGCCGCTGGACCCCCGTTTATCCAGAGTTTCCTTAGGGAGCCTCTGGGCTACATCACTAGGGTTGCCTGCCTCAGAGCATAAGAGACCGTACAGAGCCTTACAGCCCTAGATCCCTATTTAACGTCGATAGCCACGTAGGACTAGCAACATCAGAGAAGTCATCAAGGTCTGTCAGAGCCGCTTTATCGGTCAGATCAGGGTTAATGCCGGTGTCTCTGAGTATGGATTGAGTAGATGAAAGCAACGCTGCAGGGATAACGCCAGATTCGATGGCTTGGTCTAAAGCTGCTTCTGCAGCCATATAAAGCTTTTCCTGTAGTCGTTCAGCGGCAGAGCGATCAACTCTGGAGTTAGTTTCGTTTGAATATCTAGCCATATTGGATTAGAAATGTTGTGGTGATCAAGGAGTATCTCAATATCAAGAATTAAGCCAGGTGTCGTAACAGCACGATTAAGTTCAATCACATTTGAGTAATCCATAAAATTAAACAATGGGGGTTCTATCATTCAGAATTCCTGCTAAAGTTGCAGCTAATAAAGAGAAGGAGGTGAATGTCAAAGTATCAAACTCATCTGCCATGCAAGTTCTGTGGAGCTTTAGTGGAACTCGACCCTCGATACGCTGGGAGAGCTTTAAGGGCGGGGCAGAAGACAAGTGAGTGTCAGAACTGTCAGAGAGAAAGAATGACTCCACTGCTGCAAGCTCAGACGGACTTTTGGAAGGAGATCCACCGTCACAATCGTAATCTGGGAGATTAAATCCTCAGATCAATGACGAAAGCTGACTGGATCAAGCTCGCGATGCCTGCATCGCTAACCCTGCTGGCGTTGGCGATCATCACGCAACCGGCTGATGTCGAACGCCTTTCCGTCGTCGATACAGGTCACGCAGGGGGCACTTGACACATGGGACATGAACTGCAATTAACCCCAGAGCCAGTTCCAACCCGTAGCCATCTTCGCAATCCACTGAGAATCTTTAGACAAACTCAGATCTGAGGATTCTCAGGATGTTGATTAACACCAAAACAATCACCAGAACCAGAAGGACGGCCTTTAAGGGCTGCTCTAATAGATGCGACTAGAAGCAAATGAATGACATAGCATCCACAACAAAATAAAAAAGGCTGATTCGTATTTGACCAAGAGGAGGAGGAAAAAGCAGAGCAGATTAACTTTTTAACTGCCTAATCTCAGCGCATAATCCACACGTGACGGCACCACTCCTCACGGCTATGTCAGTTAATGTCAGACATTATCCTGCACAAGCAGCCAAATGGCGTATTGATGCAGGCGGCAGTCTGTCAGTCGCGACGTTGTCTGAGGTTCACGCTGGTGGTGAATTAAGCGATGCCGCCAAAAGTGATATGTGGCTGCATGATCCTGAATTTGTTGTCAACAGACAGCGTGAACAGTCATCAGCCGTTGAGAAACAACTGGCATGGCTTGATGCTCAAGCCGACAAGATGCGCCGTGCCAGGGATGGTGACGAGGCTGTAAATCGTCAAAACGCCCAAGCGCAAGCCGCTGCTGAAGCAAGGGTGAAATCTGCAAAAGAAACAGCTGAATTTCAGCGGCGGATTGATCAAAAACGTGAGGCTGATGCCCGCATGGCAGGAGTGTTCTTCAGAGGCTGACCCCATGGCAGAAAGCCGTTTCAAGCGGAAGTGCGCATGAGGGGACAGCGCGAAAGCGCCGCCCCTTTTGACGCAATCGCGGTGCATTTCCACGAGAAAACCAAGGTTCCACTGAAACAACACATCAGGTGGATTCTTGAAGTCGCAGGTTGTGAGGAAGCTGCCGAATTTCTGATTTGCAGGCATGAACTCGGGCTGACCGACAACCACGGACTGCACCGTGACGGCATTGCTGAAACGGTCCTGCTGTCAATGATCCGCTGCCTCCAAAACCAAATGCAGCACGACATTGCGGATTTTCGGCAACGCCTGCTGGACGCAACCAAACCCATCCATCAGAAGCTGCCACCGAAGGGCAAACACGAGATTGTTTCCGCCGACTGGGAAAAGCAGAAGGCACTGATCATCGAAGCCGACAACCAACGCAGGCAGGAACAGGAAGCCACCCGCCAGCGGGTCAGGGCTGCACCAAAGCCAGCACCAATACAGCTGCACCGCAGACGACTGGAACGATCCCTTGATGCAACTCCTATGGAACCTGCAACAGCAACGCCACCAAAGACTTACAGCCGCAAAGCAAAAGGCGAATGCGGCGAACGCATCGGGCGCAAAATCGATCGATTGGTGGCTGCTATCAAGGCAGAGCCAACACCTGCAGAGATCGAACACGAGCGAACATGCGTTTCTGTTTGCTGTGCCCCTGTCACAGATCAGTCGTCGGTGGATCCACCAGCACCAGCCTTTGGGGGCGGGGTTGAACGGGCGCCCGACGATTCCGCCGATGGGGGCATCGGCTTTTCTAATGACGCAACTGCGTGGGATGCGTTCAGTGGCCGCAACCAATGCGTGAACGAAATCACCAACCTGTTGCAAACACTGGATGAGGAACCGCGTTTGCGGTCATCGGCGATGTTGCGTTCACTGTCCCGAGTGCGGGAACAACTGGAGGCAATGCCAGAGCAAACGGGGCTTGATGCCCCGGTTTGCATTCCACTTCAGGACACGTTGGTGCTGCTGACGCAAGCGATGTCCCGGCTGCGCTGATGGAAGATCTTGCAGCTTTTGCCGAAAAAGCAGACCGTGACTGGCAGGAGCGGGCTGATGGTCTGGAAGTAGAGCATCAACAGCTGATGGCTTGGTTGGTGGAACAGTCAGAAAGCGACCCGCTCCTGGTCAACAGCAATTATTTGCGTTTACTTAACGCAGTAGTCCCCCTCACTTTGCCAGCCATAGCGGCAACTTCCGTACTGAGGTCTTGGGTAGTAGCTGCCAGTCTGAACTTGTGATGCGTCATTGGGTACGCAGAAATCCCCTTCGCTCGAATAGCCATAGCGGCAACTTCCGTACTGAGGTCTTGGATATGCCTCAACAGCATTAGGAAAAATAAATGAAGAACCGACTAAGGCAGCACCTGCGAAAAAGGGAAGAAGTTTCATGCGTTGTAAGTGCGGGAAGAGAGCTGTCTCTCTGAGCCAAAGATCCTCTATGCACGCACTTGAACACACATCCCCCAATCGGGGGATTTAAAACCGAGCGATTAATTCCCTTCGGGAGTGTCGGCAATGGTGCTGAACCGTCTGGATGCAATGGAATCGGCCATTGCCGAACACGGCAGCGGATCAAAGCTGGGTCGCCATCTCGGCAACACCAGCAAAAACCCATCACGGTGGATCTGCGACCACCGGAAGCGAATCCAGAAAGCCATAGAGGCTTGATTCAGAGCGTCCCTGCGGGGGCGCTTTTTTTATGCCTGCGACCATCCCGCAGTTGGGAAAGTCAGTTTGGATCTGTTGGCGTGAGCTTCCACACTGCGTTTTCTGGGATCTCAGGGCCAACCTGCAGATCCTCTGGCTCTTTGAAAGTCACCCGCCAGTCGGCCACCCTGCACGGCACGTAGTCAGAACGTTCGATGCGGACACCGCCCAGGACTGAAGGCGCTCCGTAGAACCCGCTCACCCAGAACGACTCGACACCAAGCCCTCCGCGGAACCAAACCCAGCACCGACAGTTCGGCTGGGTGGTGGATTGCTTGGCTGCCACACGGGCTCCCAATAAGCACGGACGCTAATCGCCAAACTGAAACCTGACATCAGCCGCTCATGCCAAAGATCACCACGACCTGCGTTGAGATGACATGTCTGCAGGGGTTGGCTGATCTGGAACGGCTTGAGGGTCCCTGGGTGGAACTGATCGCCGGCAATGACCCAGAGGGAGCAGCGGTCATGCTGCGTTTGTTGCTGGCCCACATGGCCTCGACGAGCAAGCGGCTGCTGGGAGCGATGGTGCTCGATCGGCTGGATGTTGAGGCCGATGCGCTGGAGTGTGCACTTTTGCGGCAGGGAAATACTCGTCTGCAAATTGGTTCCTGTCTAAAGCAGGACCACTTTCAGCCTTTTTCGTGGATGCCTAGGGTGCTTTCTCAATACAACACTTCAGCTATAGCTGGAAAAATGCAGTCTCCGAATGTGAGTTTTATCTCCCTTGCAAGGGGCAGTTCCTTTCGATGCTCAGCCCCCTTAAACATGCCTGTGACACAATAACTTATCAGAGATAAATGTAGAGAGAATTTGCCTTCTCATATTTCTAATAATGCTTTTATATATACAATAGAGGGGCTGCGCCCATTCCTCGCTAAGTACAAAATTCAAGTCAGGTGATGGGACATTGAAGGGGAGCTAACAGGGACCTGCAGGGCTTTCGGCGCCCTGCTAATGTGATGTTGTGCACCAATTAATTGTGAAATTGAGTCCCCCAAAATGCAACCCCCTAAGTTTGCCTTTCCCCTGCATTGCTCGAATCAACAGTACCAATTCACCCCGATGATGAGCGATCTTATTTCAATCTATTCACTCACCTAAAAAGATTTAAACGTGTTAATCAGTCCCAGGCTTTTTAGGCTCTTTGTCTGTACCTAAAAGATACCCTGCTACGGTGCCAAGCAAACCCATTGCTGGAGCAATCTGTTGATTGGAATATCCCGCCACAATTAGGAAGATTGAAGATGAAATAATTAAAACAGTACCAAAGATCCTAAGTACTGACGCTGAAGATTTACCTAGCCTTATAAGGTATGTTGCCAATGCTAAGACAATAAGGCTATATAATAAAATCATTGAGCTAACAGTCATAGCATTTTTTGCTGACCAAATAGGCTTGGCAGCGCTTGACTGTTCTAAAGATATAGATTCAACTTGGGCTTGTATTTTTTGCTCTAATTCTCTGATTTCATTATTTGTGGTTGACACTCTTGGGGTGTCACCGCTTGCAATCAAAGGAAGAGTCTCAGCGATAGTAGATAATTCTTTCATCTTAAATTTCTATCCCTTTCCTTGTATAAGGCTCTTAATCTCTCCTGTTGTCGAGAAAGCGCCTTATCTTTTTCACAATTATTCCCCACAGCTGGTCTCGGATAAGGTTTTTCTTTAAACTTCTTTTTATACAAAGAAATTTGCTTGTATTGACTCAAGACAAGATCAGCTGTTAGAGCGCATTCCACGCTTAGTTCCATAGGAACAAGGAACATCCCGTCTGGTTTCAAAGCCCTTTTAGCTGCTTGAACCTCACTTTCTAGTAATAGAATCTTGCTGTTTATTTCCTCTAACGATTTCTCCGAACTTTTCGGACATGAAAGTGCTTGAGTCCAATTTACTATTTTAGGCCCAATATCAATCTTTCTCATATTGTAACTTTTGTCACCAACTTTTTTACTCAAGTCTTTGCCTTGCCAGCTGATGCCTGTTCCATCGGTTACTTCTGCATAGTAATAAAAGTATCTATTTTTGCTTTCGATATTATTCAGACGAGCAAGCTCTCCAGGCTTAAATGAATACCATGCTTTTGTTCTCCATTGCCCTGCTGGACTTAGATAGTGAATGGCCACTCTAATTGGTGATGAGCAGTTATTTTTAAAGCTTATACTGTTCCTTGCTTTAGACAGATAAAACGAGCTTCGAGGTTGAGTGAATTCTACAAAAGAAAAAGCCGGGATCGCATAAAAAAATAAGCCCATGGAAACAGTTCCTGATATTAAAAAATTCATGGAATTGATTGAGCACCATGGTTAAAATTAATTGCTTAAATCATCCAACTCTCCTGGCAATCTTTCAAGCACCTCTTAAAGTATCTTTGCAAGGTGTGGTTCTGCTTTTAGCTCAATACCGATAGACCTCCATCAAAAAACTTGAATTAAAGATTGCTGAAAAGAATCTGTGAATTCGATATGGGGTTTGAACACAGACGCTTTTTTGATTAAATGACTTGAAATAATATCGGCGTTCTTTGCTTATCTATTGAGGTCATAACACACATATTTCTCGATTTAGAATTCCCTTTAAGGTTTCCATTCTTATTTGTTTGGGAAGACATAATGATGGTGCAATCACCTTACTGCTGCTGGGCAAACTGGGACCTCCAATCAGTTTTTCGTGCCAGAAACCACCAGCCCGAAATCAGAACAGACGTGTCTGCAGGGGGTTCGCTGATCTGGAGGGCTTAGAGGGGTACAGACAGGTCTTGTCACTTGGGATCTCGTATAACAATCGGCTGCACCGCGATCGATTTCCGCCGCTTCGAGTCACCAAATCGGAGCGTGAACCGGGTATTATGCGACAAGCACCATGCAATAAAGAAAATCATGTCTAATTGCGGATGCGGCACGGAACAAGTTGAAAAGCTAGAGCGAAAGACGCTCATATTCTTGCTAGTAATTAACGTCGTTATGTTCCTAGTAGAATTTGTAATGGGCTGGTTAGCAGAATCTACCGGCCTCATTTCTGATTCTCTCGACATGCTCGCCGATGCCGCAGTTTATGGATTATCGTTGTATGCCGTGGGAAGAGGATTCAAAAAACAAATTAAATCTGCTCGTCTCAGCGGATTACTACAGATAACTCTTGGTACTGGTGTGTTGCTAGAAGTACTGCGTCGACTTTTATTAGGAAGCGAACCGGACAGCCTTCGGATTATAGGATTAGGCGTTGTAGCTCTCGTCGCTAACATTTACTGTCTAATGCTTATATCAGGCCATCGTAATTCAGGTGTACACATGCGCGCATCATGGATCTTCTCCACAAACGATGTCATCGCTAATTTAGGCGTTATCTTGTCTGGATTCCTAGTTTGGGTAGTTGGGAATAGATTCCCCGATCTGATTGTGGGCGCAATTATCTCCGCCGTGATCGTGAGGGGTGGGATAAAGATTTTACAAGAGGCTAAACAAGAGAAAAAAGCCCACGCTCGCGCATAACTAGACCATGCCTTCAGACAAGATTCACTGCGTTGAGCTTGTAGCCCTCAAGGCCCTAGCGGATCTGGATCAACTGGAGGGATCGTGGCAATCGAGCATGGAGTCGAGTGATCCAGAAGGGGTCGCGTTGTTGCTGCGCCTGCTGCTGGCCCACATGGCCTCGACGAGCAAGCGACTTCTCAGCGCGATGGTGCTCGATCGGCTGAATATCGAGGAGGGAGCAACTGCTTCGAAAGCAGCCGGTCATCAGGGCCTGCAAAGGCCTGCAGAGGCATGAAGACCGATTGCAAATTAATGAGAGCAGTGCTCTCACTTTTGCGTCAAAACGCGCTTGCAGGGGATTGCGGACGCAGGCACAGATCAACGAGGAAGCAGTCCCTGACTCAAAAACGGCCTTCAGCACTGGGCTCGATTACTGCCTTCTAAGCAGTCGGTCGATGGTTCGAATCCATCAGGGGGCGTCAATCACAACACGGCTTTTCAGCCAATCACCACTAGGCCGGGCGAGACTGACTGCAATGCAGGACTGAGGGCATCAAACCTGCAGCAGGCGCAGATCCTTCAGGAATGGATCAACCGGTGGAGGCTGGTCCCTTTGAAGCTACGACACTTAATGAGACCCAGAACAACATGTTTTCTAAGTTCGGTTTATCCAGCCAACCCCGCAAAGCGAAGTGTCAAGGCAACTTGCAATATTAAAAACGAATTAATGCTTTAAAACTGAATAGGCAAGCATCCAGTGTCGTCAATGGCCGCCAAATTACTAAGATCACAAGTCATACACATGGAGCTAACAATCATCCCAAGAGCAAGCGCTAGTCCTCATTAATTTCAAAACAATGCCTCACCTTCGCCAAAACAGGGAATAAGGGTACTCTCAAGCGAAGCGACCACCTTGTCGTAAGCAAATCTTCTTTTTCGAAGCACTTTTACAAACGCTACCCACAACATCAAACCTCGACAGCATCGAATCTGCCCACAAAAAAACTGTGACAAGATCTGACTGAGACAATTTGCTATTTTCAAGACTTTCATTGTATAGTAAAGCATCTATAAAATCCAAATCCTTGGATATCTCGCCAACTGATTGCAAAGAGTTACCGCGTCGGGAAAGGAGTAATTGCCGTGGCAAGGAAAGGAAAAAAACTACAGAGATATTGGATTCAGGAGCTACTGAATCCAGACACACCAGGCCGCGAAGCTTGGCAAGTTCAACTTTGGCTAGGCATATTTCCTATCAGCTGGAGACAGCTTGGGAATCGCACAGCGCTTTTGTACAAGACAATCTCCACAATCCAAGCTCAGCTTAGAAACAGTTATGTCGATCTTTTGCAGGCGATGTTGCTGGACCCTGCTTTACAGATCTCGCTCAATGGCCTTGCAAATCATTGGCGTAAACCAAATGAGAATCTTGCAAGAGAGCTTTTAGAGCTGTTCTCCCTGGGTATTGGTAACTACAGCGAGTCAGACGTGCAGGAAGCTGCACGCGCTCTTACAGGCTATCGCCTCAAGGATGGAGGAAGAATTGAGATGGTGCCAAGACATCATGATCCAGGGCCGCACACAATTCTTGGAAGAACGGAATCTTTTGATGCAATTAGCCTTGCCTCCTGGCTTGGCCAGCAACCTTCAACTGCCCGTCACGTAGTCAAACGAGTCTGGAGGAGCTGCACAGGAGTAGTGCCTTCGCAAAATCGCTTAGAAGAGCTTTCAAATACATGGCTCAAGAAACAACTTTCAATTCCTTGGCTAATGACTCAATTGCAAGAGTCACCAGAAGCACTAAATAGCCGCAGTGATGGATTGAGATTACTAGATCCAATTGAATTGGTAGTGCGAAGTCTGCAGCTTCTTGGAAGTGACCATCCCGATGCTGTTGAAATCTCCCTACGTGGACTGAAATCCATGGGCCAAGAACTGTTTGCGCCTCCTTCGGTGAAGGGTTGGCCTGTAAATGAAGAATGGCTTAAGCTGCGTTGGCTTCAGGCACGACGACTTACTCTTCAGAAGTTGCTTGCTGATGAGGAAATTTGGGATAGCAGTCAACTGCCCTCAACACTTCAAGTCTCCAATACAAGCTTCCCTCCGCTCAGCCTTCAGCTACCAACCACTGCTACGCGAGAAACTGTTGGAGATCTTTTTGCTGATCCTTCATGGCAGATAGGACTTTCGCCAGTACTACGATAATGTCATACACAAATATCAGCCGCCGCACTTTTCTCAGCGGTATTGCAACATCAGCAGCAGCAGCGATAACAGTTCCAAGATGCTTTGGAAGTAATCTCGACACCGCTCAGAATCAACACAATCACATCTTGTTGCTCTTGCAACTGCAAGGTGGTAACGATGGACTCAACACACTGGCGCCGATTGATGATCCTATTTATCGCCGTGCCCGTCCTAATCTGGCGCTTGGGTCTGAAGCAATCGAACTTGATCGAGGCCTTGCTCTTCATCCCGCACTAGCCCCGCTGGCAAAACTTTGGAAGGAAAAGCGGCTTGCGTTTGCATTAGGGGTGGGTTGGGCACAACCACAGCGGAGCCACTTCAAGGCGCAAGATCAGTGGGCTACAGGCACTAACTCCGGTGAAGGGACTGGTTGGTTGGCGCGCGCTTATGCCCATCGGGCCAAATTCAATTCACTTGTAGCCTTGGACCCTTCAAGCATCACACCTATCGAAGGTGGATCGCTTCTAGCGTTACAGCTGGGGCCTGCACAGATGCGTGGTAATTCCAGATTTAGACAGATGAATAATCTCATTAACACCACAACAAGCCCTGTCCTTAAAAGATTAATCGAATTGGAATTAGCAGGCGCCCAAGAATTAGACCGTCTAAAGCAAGCTCTACCATCGCTACCCGTTGGATTGGATTTGCCACGAAGTAGCCTTGGGCAGCAGGTGAAGCTAGCTCTACAATTGATCGGAAGTGGTGTTTGTCCACCGGTACTAACCTTGGCCCACAAGGGTTACGACACACACGCCAATCAGAAAAATCGGCACAACAGGCAACTGAGTCAGCTTGCTGCTGGACTAACAGCTTTTGAAGCGGGTTTACAACAACTAACAAACCGACCTGATGTCACAATTTTGGCAGTTAGTGAGTTCGGTCGACGATTGAAGGAGAATGGGTATCGTGGAACAGACCATGGCAGTGCTTCGGTGGCGTTGCTGCTTGGCGATCGTGTACCAGCGCAATTCCTCGGGAATTATCCAAATCTTGAAATGTTGGATGCGCGTGGCGATTTGCAACCCAACATCACTCCTCCAGAGCTGTATGAAAAAGTTCTCTCATTACGTTGAAAGAAATTCAAAAGAAGCATCTCTAACTGAAGCCATCAAACTTGATGAATCAGGAATGGATAGACTCGTTGCCGATGGTCTCTTTGATGCTGTGACATTCAATGAGACCCAGAACAAAAATGTTTTCTGAGTTCGGTTTACCCAGCTAACCCCACCACGAGCGGGGTTTTTGCTGTCTGACCACCCGGATCAAACTGGGACAGAATCCTCGGGTCCGACTTTGATCGCTGGAAATTGATGAAGCAGCGCACTGCAACTCTTCTGCTAATCCCCTCTGCGCTAGCTGCGTTGGCGGTGCTCGTGGGTTTCATCGCATTGATCAGATGTGATTCGACCTTGTGGAACCTCTACCCGAGCAAAAACAAGCCATGCCTCATTGATTGATCTCTAGCCCGGATCAAACGGGTCACCACCTGGGCGGGCAACGCTTGCACCCGCCTGACTTCTGCATGGTCTCCCAGGCTTCACTCTTTTCGTGGCCTGGGCTGTGCACACCAATTCATGCAGTGCAGCGTGTCGGAGCGAGCCCAGCCTGTTACGAGAATTGAATAGATTTAGTTCAGCCGTCAGCTGATTGATTTGCGAACAGAGCAATTTCTCTGGATTGCCCTTTTTGCTCTGGCTTTTACTGCTCTTTGTCTTGCGTTCAGCTGGTATGTATCCGGTCGTGACCGACACAGATTACGAGTTATTTCCAGGTTTAATTTCAATCCGGGGCGACGCTGGGGAAGTCAGGCTTTTCTGAGGGTAACTGTTCAAAACAACAGCAGAAAACCCATGACAATCAGTAAAGTCAGAGTCGTTTTTGCGGGAAAAATCTGCGGAGAGCGATTCTTTGATGGTCACCGGGGGGCTCCAGTGAGGGTTGGCGCGGGTGAAGAGGTGTCAACTGTTGTGGAGAAGAATGATCACACAATGCCTCTGCCGGAAGCTACAGATTTTTCACGAAGCAAAGTGTTCGTAACTGATGCCTTGGGAAAAGTGTATGGAGCAACCTATATCAATGAATCCAATTATTTTTAGTTGCTTAATTGGCGATTGCTTTCGGCTTGAGATGTTGTTGGCTGCGCCCATTGAACAATGATTGATATGAATGCCACCTGCTGAATATCTAGAGAATTCCACGACTGATTGGAAGGGCCCGTAGAAAATGAGCCAACATGAAAGACAGGATACTTCCAGCGATAATGAGAAGTGTTAAACTAATTACTGCAGGGAGCTTAGTCAAAGTAAATAAGTAAGTCAGACTCACAAGAATAATTGGATGAAGAATATATGCTCCGTAAGAATCATTGCCAGAATCTGCAATCTGCTTGCCGAATGGAATGACATGAGTTCTAAACCACCAAAGAAGCCAGGAAATCACCCCCCAAGCAACAAACGGAGAAATAATAAGGTATATTGTTTTACCATAAAGTTCTAAAAACGTAGAGCTATCTCCTGTTTTGTCCACCATCTGAGAGGCATAGCAGACCACCCAGATTGTTGCTGCAACAAGTCCAATCAGTCCCCAGGTTTTTGCCTTATCAGCCGGGACTCTCTCTAACCAACATCCTTCGGCAGAAACACATCCTATAGCAAAAAGAATAATATAGGCAGGTAGAAAGCTAAGATTACCAATCCAATAGCCTAGGCCAATTCGAAGCAAGAATTTAGATCCTGAGATCGGCACACCAAGTGGTGCAAAATAAGCAACAATCAGACTACTTATAGCGGCACCTATGGCAACAGCAGCCAAATGACTCGTCCCAGGTAGCTGTCGTTGAGAATTTCTAATAAAATGATAATTACTGCATTTTTTCCAAATTAAATAAGCAACATTAAAAACCATAAGAGTAATTACGAACCACATTGGTCCAGAAATCAGATAAAAACCGTCCAAGCTAAAAAATTTAGCAAATGTATCACCTATCCTCTCCCCCCGCGAAGACTCAGAGATTGCTATGATGAGGGGTGAAAGAATAAACCATGTGACCAGTAAGGGTATGCCGAGCCGCCGCATTCTGTCTTTCATGAACTTCAAAGAGCCTTTCTTTTCGACAGAAATTGGTACAAAATAACCCGAAATAAGAAAGAACATTCCCATAAAGAATGACTGATTAAAGCTAACTACTAGACCTAATAGATCTGAAATCGGGGGGCCAATTGAGTTCTGTTGGATGAACCAACAACAGGTGTTTTTTGCATAAGTAACCATTGAGTGATGCAAAATCACTAGCAACATGAGGATAGTGCGTAATTGATCAAGGAACTGAGTTCGCATTAATTGAATCTCTGGTTTGATACGAATATGATATTGAGAATTCACGTTGAAGTAGATGGGCCATTTACAAAAATAAAAAACTTAATGAAAACATGAAACTCAAAAGACAAATCTCATGACTTCAAAAAGCAATGCAGATCCATGGTAGATGTTATGAAAGTATTCTAAGACGCACTCGGTGAAAGAGTCTAGACCAGTTTGTCTTGAATTAATGATCTCACAAACACTTCAGGATGTTGTGCAATTCGCACGGGAATTGTACAAACAAATACTTTATTCAGCAAATGTGGGAGATGACGCTTTCAAGACATAAACATTAAGGGTGAAATCCAAAAAATATTTGCCGCGGTTAAAGAGTTGGATATGGGATAAACTTTTTACTTGGTTAGACTGTGTTGATATATGCATTTCTGAAGATAGCTGGAGTGATCTAATTGTCACAAGATGAAGGTTGAGAGTCCATTAATAGCCACCTGACTGTTTGGCGTTCTGAAGACAGTCTTGTTGCGCGACTTGCGCAAAGAGACTCTCAGAAATTGGAATTAAAGCCTCATTGGCCATGACGATCAAGGTATTGGCTAACTATTTTCGGTGAACCTTAAACCTTTCCGTTGGCGTGAGCTTCCACACGGCGTTTTCTGGGATCTCAGGGCCAACTTGCAGATCCGCGGCCCAGGCGAATGACATGAGTTGTCAGTGCTTGTGGTTACCGGTGACGTCCCAAAGCTGAAAGCCAAGCTGCTGGCTAGAGAGGAGCAAAGGACACTCAAACAACAACAACAATGATCCGCACCACATTCACCGCAGCAGCACTTGCACTTTGCAGTGTGGTTTCACCAGTAGTAGCTGGAGAGAGACTATTAATACCTTGTCAATACAATGGTGGTAAGTGGACCCAGGTCCATTACATCGACAACCTGGGTAGAAACAATACATTCACTCTCGAATGGGACGACGGTCCCCGCATGACGTACAGATGGCAAAATCCAGATGCACAAGATGGACACTTTAATGTCAAAGATATGCTTGGCGGAAGGTGGGATTACACCAATCATGGCCCCGGCGGTTTCACCCTTGATAATCGTGATAACGGGAACACCATCAAATGCCTCGGAACGAGGCAATGATCCGCACCACACTTATCTCTGCAGCCCTAACCCTCGGAGCCATGGCCGTAAAGGCTGAGGTCATCAATCGGCGCATTCGCTGCCAATACAACGGGGGCAAGTGGACCGAGGTCCATTACACCAATCAAAGTGACGGTGATTTCACTCTGATATGGGATGACAGCCCACGAATGTCATACGTCTGGGATAAGCCTGGGCATGGAACTTATTCATTCATGGTCACTGACAAGTTAGGTGGAAGGTGGGAGGTGGATTATGCCGGAGACCACAGCAAACCTGGAGAAAGTAATATTGGCTTTGTCCTTGCACACTCTGACAACAATAATGTAATCAAGTGCCTAGGTATAAGTAGGAACGCAATGTTCACGCGACCCTAATTTGGGGAAGAAAGAAAGAACTGATCTAAAAGCGACCGCGCTCCCACAAGTAACTAATGATCAACTCTTTAGATAATCAACGGCGCGCCGAGGCCGAGTTCACCAAGATCAGCAAGCAGTCCAAGGGTGCCAGCCGATGACTGATCAATCTGAAAAGCCAACCCGCAGCGGCTAGGGCTGGGAAGTTGATGTGATGCGGAGACTGCTCGCTGAGCAGGAGAAACGCAAACCCGAAAAGGGCCAGCGGCGGCCCCTTCGGTTGTCGTCGTAATTGGCGTTACGGAGCTTGGGGAGCCTCGATCGGTATCAGCGACTCAATGGGAACTTGCTTGATTTCGTCTTTGGCTGCATCTGCAGTGATGAAGCCGCCAACGAATCACTGCACACCCAGGCTGAAAACAAGGCGGCACGGCAACAAAGCAGGCAGCTCATTGATGGCGGCGCTGATGCTGTCGACTGGATAGAGCTTTACGAGCAGAAGTGATTTTCCCCGATCGGTCGGGATCAAATGTTGATCAAGTCAGAGCAATCGAGACCACAACAGGACTGGTGAGACAGCCAACATCACGGCGCGGCTCTTTGTGAGGGGAAGCTGCGTGACGACGAGCCCGGTGACACCGCCACCACCGCCGGGCAGATCGTCATGTCAGCCACGTGTGTGAACAGGATCAAAAGTCGAGTGGATGTCCGCAAGCAACACCAAGAGGGCAATCAGGTCAACGACAACACCAAACGACGCTGCCGCAATGATCAACATCAGGATGTGATCGCTCCCTGAGAACTAGCGATCACGCGACGACGAATCCGGCATTGGAAGACCGCCGGGTAAGTCGTCATGCCTGCCACCCGGTTCAGGCAAATTATTGATGGTGGCCCTGTTGGAACCGGGGAGCCGCACTCCGGGTGGCCACACCTGCAGAACGTGAGCACAGTGATACCGCCGTGCGGTAAGTTTCAGCCTTCAGCTGGCGGCTGTAGAGCTTCGAACTGATCGCCATCAGCATCAGGAAAACACCGCTGATGGACAGAATTACAAAGCTGTCGATGGTCTTTTTCCGCTACAGAGCAAAAACTCTCTCAGAGTTTTAATCCGAGCTGTCCATCAACTTGGACAGTCATCCAATTACTGAGCGGGGCGAGCTGCTTTGAGGAGGCTGAGCGTGAAGCAAGCAGCTCCGAAACTGAGGATCGGAACTAGGAGATCAGAGGTGCCGAACATGAGCTTTCTGCTGATGAACAAATGTTAAGCGGTTCATTGCGGAATGTAAGGCGAATATGCGTAACGGCTTTTGTTGAATGTGCTCTCCGGGTCTAGCTGGACAGTGAATTCGCTCGTGTGGGGGATGCGCCTTCACCAGCCTTTCGGCGACTGTGCCAACAGGAGCAATCAGTCAATGGAAGGTTTCGGGCGTGTTGTTATCGGTTCTGCTGTTGGCGGTCTTCTGGGTGCGGCGGCGTTTTTCACAACTGAAGCGGTTTTGCCGAAACAAGCCGAAGCGGCACCTGCCCACACCGCTGCCAAAACCCTCAAGCATGAGCGGAAGCTCAGTGATAGCCAAACCATCTTGGAGGCGAACCGCCACCTGATCGCCAATGGCTGGCGTCCTGCGCCGCAAAAAACGCCAACGCCGGAGGAGCGGCGCTTGGCCTCTGTACCGCTCGAAAGCCTTTCGACCTGTTCCGCCACGGGTGCTGGCTTCTGCCGCTTTGATTACCGGCGAGATCTGCAGCGGCTGTCGGTGGTGACGGTGCCCAGTGAGCCGGGCCGTCCGTCCGTTGGTCGCGTTATCCGTTGGTGGTGATCAGCGATGTCGAGATGAACACCACCTCGGTGGGCAACGCTTCCAGCCCCCTGATTTCTGCATCGTTTCCCATGCCTCAATTGCATTGTGCCTGAGCATCCTTCTGATGACTGGCTCACCACCACCCCGCAGCGGTCTGGTCTCGACGACAACCCACTGAGCGTGCTGCGTCGGCATGTCGTTTTTGAAGCGGCAGACCTTGCCTTCCTGGTCGTTCATCAACCAGCCGACGCCATTCTTTGGCGCGTGCCTATCGACAAGTGGTCTGTCCTTTTTCGGCATGACGCCACGTTGACCTGCTTAGAAAATTCCAAGAGTCTTTTTCTTGCAGTAACCAGCGCCGATATTCATCCATCCCGACTTGCAAGCTTTGCCATATGTGGGTGCCACCTCGTAATAGATAGGCGAAACACAAGTGGTACCGAGTGTGTTGACGTAACCAAGGGGACATTGCTCATGACCAGGAGCTTTGGGAATTTCCTTCTGAGCTATTGCTGCTGGTGGTACTGATGCAATGGCTAGAGGCAGCAAGGTAAAAAGTGCCTTCTTCATGGACGGGCGATTTCTTGTTTTCGCTTTAGCCAGCTCAATCAGTTGGGGCAAGGTGGTCAATCAGCGCTTTCCGCACAGCATCTTGACTGAACTGACTACCAGCTTTGCTTTGCGCCGATGACAACGCTTGGCATCCCGACCCCATGGCGAAATGCTCCGAGACACGGCAGCTGATTTGACAGTCCTCAGCAGACTGGGACCTGATTTGCGCGGATGCTGCCCATGCCTTCAGACCAGATTCACTGCGTTGAGCTCATTGCTCTTAAAGCCTTGGCGGATCTGGAGCAAATGGAGGGGCCATGGCTTGAGTTGATGCAAACGAAGGATCCGGAATCGGTCGCGTTGGCATTCAGGCTGGCGCTGGCCCATCTGGCGCAGACCAGCAAGCATTTGCAGATGGCTGATGTCATTCAGTCAGCCGAAAAGCGAACAGAAATGCAGAGTCCTGCAGAGAGTTGCAGCGCGTCCGTGACTAGGTGACCACGCGTGGTCACTTTTGGCGAAAACTGTGCCTGCAAGTGTGATCTGCGGCAGGACATTTCGGACTTTCGGCAAAGCTTGCTAGACGCAACGAAACCCACTTATCAGAAGCTGCCACCAAAAGCCAAGCAGAAAATCGTTTCTGCCGATTGGAAAAAGCAGAGGGCATTGATCATCCAGCGTGACAACCAACGCAGGCAGGGAGAACAATGCGATTGGGACAATTCGGCTGCTAATCGAGCTAGTTGGCTTCAGGGCAGGGAAGAGCCACTAGTTCGCAAATATGACTTGCAGAGATTAATCCCTAAAACATAATAAACTTGACGAATTTTGCAGAATTGCTAATTTAATTTAGCGGCGTTAAAGAACCCATGGAAAACGAAAAACTAAAGATTATAGCCACTTCATCAGAAGGAAAGCTATACAACATCAACGGATTTTTGGTCGTCCAGGTATCAGGCAGCGATCAAGAGATGGGTTATCAATACGGTGAGCTGATGAAAGATTATATAAAAAAATCATGGGATACATTAATAGAACCAGGTCGGAAGAAGGGAAGCATCACAGACGAAGATCTCAAGGCTTGGTTCAATAGGGGGTATTCATATGCGTCAAATCGAAATAAAAATTTTTACCATGGCATGGCGAAAGGGTCAGGAATCTCAATAGAGAATATTTGCCTGTTAGATCAATATATGGAGTATGGAATGTATGAGTCAAAATTACACTCTTTTTCAGGATGCTCCTCAGGCTTGGCTTGGGGAAATGATTCTGTAGACGGGAATATGTATACTTCTCGGAATATGGATTGGGCTGAAAGTTTTTTGCCTTTGCCGATTACCCTTTTAGTTAAAAAACCAGAAGGAGGTGACTTTAAATCTGCATCAGTTGCTTGGCCAGGAATGATTGCGGCCTGGACTTCGATTAATGAAAATGGAGTCTATTTTGATCTTCACGATGGTACGAGCATGGGAGGTCAGATAATCGCAATTAACAGACCTTCAACACTAGGTGTAACTGTAGATTTAATTTCCGAATCAGATTCTTTGGATACCTTGTTGGCAAAAGTCAATGGAACAGTTGCAAGCGTATCGCATATTATGACTGTTGCTGACGAAAAAAGAGCAGCCTCTGTTGAGCGGTCATCTTTAGGAGGAAATCGATATCGAACAGAAAATGGAGACTCAATTGCCGTAGTGAATACCTTTTTAAGTCCTGATTGGGGAATAGGCGTGAGAGAGACACTAAGCAACTCTCTTAAGCGATACAAAAACATTAAATATCATCTTGACAAAAACAAAGGCAAGATTAATGACCAAGTATTGAGGAATATTTTTGATTTAACTCTCTTTAATAAAGATGGCACTTTTAATGAAAACGGCGGTCCAACAAAGCCAACAGTGCAAGATGTTGACCTGACAAACTATCAGGCTGTCTTCGACATTGCAAAGCGTAAGGTATGGATGAAAATACCAGTACCAAGCTATTTTATAGATTGGACTGCAGTCGATATAGGTGAGTTGTGGAAAGCATAGCTTCAACTAATAACCCACCCATCCCAAATTAAACACTGCATTGAAGCCATCATCCAACGCCCCGTTCACATAAACAAATTATGCAGCAAACATCGATTTTATTAGAATTTCTAGGAACTATTGCATTTGCGATTACAGCTGTTCTCGCTGGTACTGAAAAAAGGATTGACTTGCTGAGTGCGTGTGTTTTTGCATTGGTCACAGCTGTTGGCGGAGGTACGATTCGCGATGTAATTATCAACCAGCCTGTCTTTTGGGCAACAAGTCAATTCTATATTTGGGTCCCAATACTGTGCGCCGTAATAGCCTTTTTCTGGAAAAAAATATTTATTCGAAAAAGAGTCAATAAGTTGCTTTTATATATGGATGCCGTAGGCATTTCCGTATTTGCTATTCAAGCCTTTGAAAAGGTATGGAATTTAGATTATGGAACTCCCTTGGGGCCAATCATTTTGGGCGTTATAACTGCTATTGGCGGAGGAATAATGAGAGACGTCATGGCAGGCAGATCTAATTTATTGCTATCAAAAGAATTATATGCCATACCAATTTTGATAGGCTGTGTTGCCTATGCTTTCATTCTTAATTACGCCCCCGGATATAGCTTGTATAGCGGCCTTTTTTGCATGGTATTGATTTTTGCAATTAGATGCATAGCAATCGAAGAAAGGCTTACAGTTCCAAAGTGGCTTATTTCAACTTAAGGTAGAGCTATTGATTTGCATTTTCAGTGCAAGCTATTCATCAATTTTGATCTTTTAATAGGTCATCCAAGCTGGTAACGCTGATTGCTTAAGGGTTTATCTCAAAATCAGTCCATGTATCTTTTGACCGATGCATGGGGGCTTTCTTCAGGCATCCGGATATCTTCACAAATCGAGGGACGTCGTTCAGACTGACCTAAGCAACATCGATTTCGTTGACAAGCTTGCCAGCTAAGTCTTGATGGTTGAGCAGATGGCAACTGATGCAGCCGCCGCTGGATGTGAATCAAACGCAATCGGTGCCATCCGTCTCTTAAACGAGCTGGTTGGCTTTGGTGGGCGAAGTAATTGCCAGGCCAAACAGGGTGACTAACAGTCGCTTAAACATAAGGAAATCAAACGATTGAGTGACCTTATTGAAGGCTGAGTTGTGCTTGGTGAGAGAAACATGCGTGTTTTCTATGAATGACCACCAAAATCGTTTAGTTGAATGTCTATTAGCGTTGCCTCTTATCGATTGTTGGCGTCCCTCCCATGAAACGGATTCATAGGGACGTGGATACGCTGTGTTCACCCGATTGGGGATGTGGAGCGGAATGATTCAGGAGAGGTTGGTTTTAGTTGGAAATTCTCGATGGACAAACCAACTAAAAACACAGACTCTTGGGCTGGTGGCATCGCTGTCGCCACTCTGTTGGCACTGGTCTCAGCCGCTGCAATTGCTGCTGTGTCCTACGACTAACAGAAATACAGAGACTGCACCGCGGGCGATGATGTAAGCAGCGACCATTGCTAACTGCACCATCCCGTACAGCGATGATGGACGAATGAAACGCTTTGCACCCATCGCCGCCGTTGCTGTTGGCTCCCTGCTGATGGCGAGCTGCCAGTCAGAGGCGGCTCGAAAGGGGGAGATTTGCGCTCAATGGTCCGTTGCTAGATACGAAAACGAGGCTTTCATCGAGCAAGCGAAGCAGGCATGGAAAGCACTTGGAATTGAAAAAAACTACCCCTCACCAATCGAAGGGGATCCCCTTAAAAAACAGCACCACCTGAATGCTGCCGAATCACTCGATGATTTTTGCGAGTTCTACAAGCCTTGATCCAAACCGGATCAAACGGGGTCACCACTTAGGTGGGCACCGCTTCCAGCCACCTGACTTCAGCATGGTCTCCCATGCCTCGATGGCGTTGTGCCTGAGCATGCGTCTGATCACCGGCTGACCACTGCCGCGTAATGGTCTGGTTTCAACAACGACCCACTGAGCGTGCTGCGTTGGCATGTCGTTCTGGAAGCGGCAGACCTTCTGTTCCTGAGTGTTCATCAACCAGCCGACACCGTTCTTCGGTGGATGGAGGTCAACAAGCGGTCTGTCCTTGTTTGGCATGACGCCACGTTGGCGAAACCTCAACACCAGCTGCTGCTAGCGGGGCTTCAGAGGCTCAGCACCACTTCCCGCATGAGAACGAGATCGCTTGTCTTCATTGCTGCGATCTGATCCAGCGGTTACTGAACTAATCAGTAGCCGCCAAAAGCAGCTCCAACTCTGCAATTCCGCAGTTACAGCCATCCCGCTCGCCATCACATGGCTCCATGTTGGGATGCCCCTTGGCACAGGACTCAGAGCAGAAATGCTGCCCGCCAATCCTAATTGACCTCGATTCTTCAACGCTGCGCTTGCAAAGCGAGCAGTCGCATAAAAGTAAAACTGCAGTCATCACACAACTCTTGGTAACAACTCGTCAGGTCTATTGCATTCAGGGCATCGTTTCTTTGGCGGCTTACCGAACACTTAGCGTTGACTTATCGAAACTGATTCTCAGCGGCAGACTTGCACTCCTGATTGTGATTCTCAAAAACATATCTGCAGTTCTTGAATGTGATTCTCAAAAGCATATTTTGATCCGCTAATGTTCGGTTTTTACGCATATCTTTTGCTGTTTTGTGATGTAGAACTGGTTCATCCCTCCCAGAGGAAGAGACATGACAGCTTCACAAATCCAAGCCCCCATCACTGTCCCCACCGGTCCCGCAGGCCGTGCCATGGCTGAGCCGATGTCAGCCGAAATGCTCGACCTGATGGAAGCCCATCTCAACCTCGAGCGTCAGTCAGCTGCTGATTACTTCGCTGCTGCTGTCTGGTTTGCTGAGCGTGAGCTGACCGGCTTTGCCGAGCATCTCCGTGATGAGGCCAAACAAGAGGAGCAGCATGCCGCCAAGTTCGCTGACTATCTGATCAGCAGAGGTCAGCGCCCTGTGCTCGACACCATCGAGCCACCCCGCCAGCAGTGGACTGGCGTCGAGCAGGTGATTGCCAACGTCTTCCGCATGGAAGCTGATGTCACCGCCTCGGTGCTGCAGCTCTACAACACTGCGGAAAAAGACATTGATCGCCGCACCACCGTCTTCCTTGATCCCATCGTTGACGGCCAGCGTCTCTCTGAGCACGAGGCCGCTTATCTGCTGGGCCGCGTCAAGTTCGCTGCAGGCAACCCTGCTGCCGTGATGATCATCGACGCTGAACTCAGGGAAGACGAAGCCGAGCCCGCCAAGCTTGAAGGCTGATCCACCCTCTGTTCATTCAGCTCAAAGTTCAACCTGCCAACTCCATCCAACAGCCCCGCCCAGTGCGGGGTTTTTTTATTGATTAAACCTCACATTTGTGAGGCTTTGATTTGCTGTGATCAGCCAGCTACAGCTGAAATGCTGTAAAGAGCTTCAGGGGAGCTGGTGGGCATTGGGTCGAGCTTTCCTGCTGCCAATGCTTTGGCGCGGATATACATCTGACTCGATGTAGCTCCAGCTGTTTCCATCGCTTTGGCGACGACATCCCAGTTGCGGATTTCAGTTGACATTGCTGTTCGTTTGACGGTGAGGAAACCATCGCCAGCCAGCTGGTCTACTCGTGACGGTGAAATCCGCCAAGGGACCGAACACGCGAAACGGGATATTCCCAGCTATTGACACCCCGATCAAATGGAGCGGAGATCAGTGAAAGCTGAGTTACGGAGCTTGGGGAGCCTCGATCGGTATCGGTGACTGAATGGGAACTTGCTTGATTCCGTCTTTGGCTGCTCCTGCCGTGATGAAGCCGCCAACGATCACCACCACCAAGCAACCCAGACCACCAATGACTCCAACTGCTGTGATCACAGCGGTGATTTGATCACCTGTGTTCCGTGGATCAGTGCTTGGAACCATTGAGTCAATCCAGCTGCTTCTGTTCTGGCAGGTGCTGGTCCGCGAAGCAAGAAATCATCAAATTCCCTCAAACCAACCGTTTTCGATCTCTGGCCAGAATCAAACTGAGTCACCACCTGGGCTGACAGCGTTTCCACCCGCCTGACTTCTGCATCGTTTCCCAGGCTTCGATGATGTTAGTTGCTGTTCAGAGTGCTTTAAGCTCTAAGCAGAGATTCAACCAGTGCACGTCTAGAATTAATTTTCTCTTTCTGCGTGAAGTGATCATGGAGAGTTCTTTGCGCCGATAAAAATTGATATCCCCGCATTCCTGCAGCAGGATATGATTTTCTCTTTCGTAGAATTCTATGGCTTCAAGTGCGGTTATGTTGTCGATGTAGTCAGAAAAGGTTGTCATTGATTTGTGCCCTGATGGGACTTTTTCGGTCTATTCCGCCTCGATTCCGCTTGGAAGATGGGACAGCCGTCCTTAAAGGTTCGGTTTTAGGACCTTTTCGGACGGGATCCATGGGAGCGAATTCACCGGCCATGACCAGCTGCTGCTCTTGAGGCTGCGGGCTGCACTACTGCTGCAGGAGCAGCGAATTGAACTCCTGAGCAGGTCAAACATGAGGTCGTACTCCTGCAGTCCATGCCTCTCCTCGAGTCCCTGAGATCAGGTGGTGACTCGTCGTGTGAGACCCTCAGATCTGCTTGATGGAAATGCATTTCACATCTGATGCTTTGGCTGATAAACCGACCTCCTTTGTTCGGTTTTGAGTAGTGACTTAGATACTCAGCAGGTCTAGACCAAAAATGCCTCAGAAATTCACGACATGGCTTCTCGAACTGAACTAAAAGAAGACGCCCTCGATTTAGCCTTAGGCATTCTTCAGTTAGCCAGGGATCCTGAGCATGGTTTCAAACACAGCAGACACTTTTCACCAATTTTCAAATGGGATCTGCAGAAAGAATGGCTCAAGGCCTTTTTAAATCATCCCAAGATTAAGCCTCTTGTCGATGAGCAGTTTGACATTCCATGGCCATCATTTGACGCTATGCGTGCGATGCCAGTTGGAAGCCTGGGAAACTGCACTCAGCTAATGTTTAGTCAGCTCGAAATTGATCCGTTACCACCAGTAAATAAAAACCTTAGAAAGGTTGTAGAGACCAATGAAAAGGAAGATTATTTATCCCGCAGGCTTAGAAAATTTCATGACATTTTCCATTTAGCTCTTGGTGTTGACACTTCGGTAGCTGGGGAAGCAGCTGTGCAAAGCTATATCGCTGTTTCACAACGTCAACCGGCAGTCGTCGCGGCTATCTCCGCTTTCATGACTCACAGTTTCTTCTATCCCGATGAACATCGTATGATCTGGGAGGCTATTAACTTTGGCACTCAAGTCGGTCTCGCTGGGGTCTTCCTGGAAGGGTGCCGCTGGGAAGAGGGATGGGAGCGACCTTTAGCTGAATGGAGATCTGAGCTTGGACTTACTTCTTTACTGAAGAACTCCCCTTTTCAGGATGAAATACATCGGTGGGAAACGCTTCCCTCTTGAAAAATCAACACTAATCCTTTAAGTAATAAAGCCCCATGCACCGGACCGACAAAGGCCACATCTGTTAGCCACGCTTGCTACTTATGACTGCGACTGGAACACTTACCTTGAGGCTGGCCATTAATGAAACCAGCGCTCCAGCTAACACTACATTGGAGGAGCAACAGCGCGTCAAGCTGTCTGCTGACCCACTGAAATTGATTGGAACCACACTCAGCAACATCACATGAGCCTGAGCACTGTTCGCAGTCAGCGAACCTCTTGATCCACCTGCGATAAAACCAAGCTGACTTTTGCTTGGGACGATGGCATAAAGAGCACAAACAGTTGAGGCAGGTCAGCATCTTCATTCAAGCGAATGAAGCTGAATAACCTGATGAATGCTGAATCAACTAGTCCAATAAACGAATCGCTCTCTGTTGGGATAAATTCTTATTTTGTATACCTGCTTGCTGTAATTATTGTGAGCTTTGCTGGGCCACTCATATTGCCCAGCGGGACGGGCTTCTCGAACTAATGTTTAATTGCTATAGATGATTCAGGTGCTTTTGGCAATTGACAATAAAAATCAAGGATGTCAGAGCTATCTTGCTCTCTATTCCTTTTGAATCTGCCGGCTCAGGTGAAGGCATCATGCCAACGGCTTGGACAGAACTTGAGTTCTGTCTTGTAAGGATTGAAACTGATCAGGGCCTTATCGGCTGGGGCGAGGCTTTCAGTTATTCCTGCAGCCGATCGGTAGCAGCGTTTATTAGAGAATCTATCGCCCCATTGCTCATTGGCCAGGATTTGCCCGATCCAATCCTCTTCGGAGAAAGTACCCAGCACAAGCTGATTCTTCAGGGGCGCAGCGGTGTGTCGATGTTCGCTCTCTCAGGCATTGATATAGCGCTTTGGGATCTAAAAGCCAAGACAGAGTCGATGAATCTGGCCCAGCTGTTGGGTGGTCGCTGCAGAGAGACCATTCCCTCTTATGCCAGCCTCATTCGCTACGGAAATATTGATCTTGTTGCTGCAACTTGTGAGCATGTTTTAAATATTGGCTTCAATGATTTCAAGTTGCATGAAGTTGCTTTGCCCGTGATTCGTCGAGGAGCTGAATTATTAGGTCAAGACAATGGTCTAATGGTGGATGTGAATTGCAACTGGAACGAGGTTCAATGCCAGGAAGCAATCCCAGAGCTGCTGAATCTGAATGTGAAGTGGCTTGAGGAACCGATCTTTCCCCCCGAAAACGTGCGGGCCCTCGCGCTTCTACGAGACACCGGTATCAGGATTTCTACAGGAGAAAACGCATGCACGGCCTTTGCTTTTGAACAAATCTGTCTCGCTGGAGCATCAGATTTCTTGCAACCCAGTGTGACTAAGGTGGGTGGTGTAAGCGAAGTTCTGAAGATCCTGAAAAACCATGGCGGGTCACTAGGACTTCCTTTTACTCCTCACTCTCCATACTTCGGTCCAGGATTTCTAGCAACTCTTCAACTGGCTGGAGCCGTTGAGAGCACAAGGTTTGTGGAGTATCTATATGTTCAGCCTGAGTGCTGGATTTATGCAGACATGCCCCTCCCTGAGGACGGTATGTTTTGTATTCCAGATGGCGAAGGTCTCGGGATGGACCCAGACCCTCGTGTGCTTGAGCGTTATTTCGTAAACGGTTGAAAACCTGGGGATCATGGACCTTGAATTAAAAGGGAAGGTGGCGCTCGTTACAGGTGGAAGCCGCGGTATCGGTCGTGCAACTGCATTACGTTTTGGTTCCGAGGGATGCAGAGTGGCGATCTTTGCTCGCGGTGAAGAGGGGCTTCATAAAACGCTCGGAGATCTCAAGGCTTTAGGTGTGTTGGTTTTCGGTGTAGTGGCCGACATGTCGATCGCGGGCGAGGCTGCTCGATTCGTTGCTGAGGCAGCCGAAGCGCTTGGAGGAGTGGATATGCTCGTAAATAATGTTGGTGGCTCAACTAACAGCACATTCGCTGAAGCCTCTGACGATGACTGGGTGAAAACCTTCGACCTGAATCTCTTCCACTCAGTGAGGGCGACTCGAGCGTCGTTGCCATACTTTCGCAAGCGAGGGGGCGGCAGCGTCGTCACGATTGCGTCCATATCAGGTTGGAGACCGGCGCCAGAAAAAGTTATTTATGGGGCGACCAAGGCAGCTGAAATTTTCCTATCAGGTTCTTTGGCTTGGGAGCTTTCTTCACAGAATGTGCGCATAAACACTTTATCTCCTGGATCGATCGACTTCCCAGGAGGAATATGGGAACGTTTCAGGAATCAAAATCCCGAAGAGTATGCTGCCTTCGTAAATAGGGAGTTTCCTGCGGGGCGGCTTGGCAAGGCCGGAGAAGTCGCCGACGTCATCGTCTTCCTCTCCTCACCCAAAGCCAACTGGATTAATGGGGCCCACATTCCAGTCGACGGTGCTCAGGGGCGCCCAACAGTCTTCTGACCTAATCCACTAAGCCGAGATCGTGGTTGGATATACGCTTACGTTTAGTCATAACTAGTGAAGTCAAAGAGAACTTTGACCAGATTATCTGTAGTGAATCAATTGGAGATTTCGCTTGGCGAGGTGCAATCCCAATCTGAAAACAGTCGCTGATGTGTGGTTGGCGTATCAGTAAAAATCGCCGACTGGAACCTGAGCAATAACTGATCAAATTCCAGTTGACTAGTGGTAGCCGCATCCACGTTGGATTGAAGGCTTGCGGCAAGACATTGAGAGCAAACTTTCAGAAATCCATTGACCAATGCAGTTCAACAACTGGCCACTGGCTCAGGACAGCTCCGTTAACCATGCCTTTTCACGAAAGTGCCGATCTCCTCAATTGCTGTAGTGGCCTCTGGGAGGTACGGAGCGAATATATGCCAGACATGGGGCATGTCGGGATATACGCAAAGTGTGACGTCGATACCCGCCACACGGGCCTTCTCAACGGCTTGTATCGAGTCGTCAAGAAGAACTTCTGCGTCGCCAACTTGAAATAGCAGAGGTGGAAGGCCTGCAAAGTCGCCGTAAAGCGGCGAGACCAGCGGATCTTCAAGTTTGCTGTTGCCTTGCAAATAGATGTCAGCAGCCCTTCTCATCCCGTCGGGGCCCATTCTGAGGATCGGGTCGCGAGCGGCTCGTGTGCGATGGGAGTTGCCCGTTGCAAGAAAGTCGGTTGCGGGTGAGATCATGACCGCGGCATTTGGGAGCGGCAATCCGCGCTGCTTTATTGCCAGCAGAAGAGAGAGTGTGAGGTTACCGCCAGCTGAGTCACCCGCCACAAACATGCTCCGCGCCGAGCTTGCGCCGCCTGGTCCATTCTCGCGAAGCCAGCCGTAGCAGATGAGGCAGTCGTCGAGGCCCGCAGGGTAAGGATGCTCTGGAGCGAGGCGGTACGCAATGGAGAGAACGGCACAGCCCGTTGTGGCCGAGAGGCGCGCTGAGAGTGGACGGTGTGAGTCAAGACTGCCAGAAGTCCAGCCGCCGCCGTGGATGTAGAGGAGCCGTCGCTTCGGGTCAGCGCCGGAGGCAAGCAGCCATTCGCAGGGCACGTCTTCAACACGAGTCGGGAGCACCTCGGCTTCAAACTCACGCTGTGAAGGGTGCAGTTCACCAAGTCGATTAAGCAGGTGCCGACTGTCTTCGATATCAACAACGGCACTTGCTTCAGCGGCAATGGCCTCAAGGTGCTTGATGACGCTGGCGAGTTCTGGGCTAGGCATCGGCAGATAGTCGACTTTAAAAATAAGACCTAAATAGATGGAAGGTTGAGAGAATTCAGCCTTTACGGGCAATGTTGACCATAGATGTAATTATGAAACATCCCTGGCAGGAGCCCCTTAAGGAGCGACAGACGAGTGTCTTTTGAGTTCGGCTGCATTCGTATCATCACCAACACGAATTGGCCTGATTCCACAACAACCTACTGAGTACTCTCAAAGAGAGCCGTCCTATCTATCGCTAGTAAATTGAGTGGATGCAACTATATGTGCAACAGGTTTTTTCTTCTATGAAAGGTATTGAAAGCGCCAGTAAAGGTTTTTTGGCTAAAAACGAACCACTTCGCTCTGATATCTGTAGTGAGTACTGCACAGCTGCTATTGATCGTAATGGCTTTCGGTTCTGCTCTTTCGACTCTTTGGGCATGGAGAGTGGGCACTTCTCAAAATCAAAGAGAGGACTCGTGATTACTCCTGCTTCTTTGGTTTGGGCAAAGATTCTCAGGCTCTTATTTGGTCGCCAAGTCGACAAGAGCTGATGTTAAGCAGCTGGCAACGAGCAACTTGCTGACAAGATAGGCTGCAATTTTGATGCTGTATGTACCCACTCGGATCAGTGATGTGTTTTCGTTCTGAGCCTACGAGGATGAGTACAGGTGACTTAAAACTGTAAAAGCGATACCTCTTATGGCTGCAATATTCGCAAGCGTGGCGATTTCGGGTTGCAGTGGTGGAATATAAGCCTTGTCCGAGCCAGAACAGTCAGTCCCATCGACTGTCTCTGAAGGCGACTCGCCAGAAGCCACGAAATATGAGATGCACGAAGCATTTTTGGTAATCCCCTTATCGAAAGGGGGCATCGCACAAGATGCTTTGCAACGAATACTTCCGGTAAGTAAACCCTGCAGCGGGCAATGCTTCCACCCACCTGACTTCTGCATGGTTTCCCAGGCTTCGATGGCGTTGTGCCTGAGCATGCGTCCGATGACCGGCTGACCAATGCCGCGTAGCAGTCTGGTCTCGACAACAACCCACTGAGCATGGGCTGTCGGATTGGCATTGCTGAAGCTGCAGACCTTGCCTTCCTGGTCATTCATCAACCAGCCGACACCGTTCTTCGGTGGATGGCGGTCAACAAGTGGTCTGTCCTTATTTGGCATCAGCAGAGTCTGAAAGGACTGGCAGCAGCGCCGTGACTCCTGCAAATTGATCAGGGTTTGAACTGTTGCAGATGTGGGCTGATCACCTGTCGATTGCTCGTTGCTGCGCCTGCATGGCCGAGCACGACTTGGCGGAAGCAATTGGCTTGATGGGTGCCGGCTTCTTTCTGCTGAACCGAGAACTGATTCTCGAACTGTGGAGGCAGGAGATGGAGTTCACTGCAGGGCAAAGACCGACTGCTGACAAGGCAGTCGGTCGATCCTGAAAAAAGTGGTCCCGCCTAGTCACAGCGGGACCACTCTCGTCCCTTTCGAGGACATCCCAGGTCGACCTCTGCTCCCTAAAACCCAGTCATAGCCTTGAAATCCCTTGGTACGACTGGAGAATTTTTTGCCTTCTAAGCAGTCGGTCGATGGTTCGAATCCATCAGGGGGCGTCAATCACAACACGGCTTTTCAGCCAATCGCCACTAGGGCGGGCGAGACTGACTGCAATGCAGGGCTGGGGGTATCAAACCTGCGGCAGACACAGATCCTTCAGGAATGGATCAACCGGTGAGGACTGGACCCCTTGAAGCTATGACACTTAATGAGCCCCAGAACAACAATGTTTTCTGAGTTCGGTCTACCCAGCTAGCCCCGCCCAATGCGGGGTTTCTGCTGTCGGACCACCAGGAAGTAATCGGGTTGGCCGCCGGTGAATTTGCTCACGTAGAAGCCGTCCGAAAAGGTCCTGAAACCGAACCTCGAAGGACGGTTGACCCTCTTCCATGCGTGATCCAGCGGGCATAGACCGAGCAGGTCCCAATCGGAGACACCCATGACAACTGCAACCCTTCTGGCTGATGAGCGTTATTGGCAGAACCTTGCCGCCGCTCAGATGCGCCGTGAGCACATGGCGAAAGCTGAACTACTGAATGGAAGGCTGGCGATGCTCGGCTTTATTGCTCTTTTGGGCACCGAAGCACTGCTGCATCAAGGACTTTTGACAGCACTTGGCATTTGCCTCTAAACGGAGACATCCATGTCGTTAGCCAAGACTTAAGCAGAATCTGACATTGACTTTGAGCAGCTTGTCAAAGAAATAAGCAAGCCTGGATCACCCAAATGGGGGATGCGAGATTCTGCTTTTCCATTGAACATCAAATTACGAAACCAGTCGACTTGAGGGAACTCTGCATGACTGAAGCCCCTAGAGAAAGGCCTGATCGCAAGGTTACTAATCTGCACAAGTTGATGGGAGGGCTATACATAATCTCCCTACTTGCAGCAATCCCTGGAGGTGCTGTCTCTGCGGGATTACTGATCGGCCTACTCAAATTTGCGAATGTCACGTGGCTCCTGCCTCAAGTTTTAGGTATCGAATTTTTGACATTTATTCCCGCAACATTTATTGCTTTTATGGCGCCTGATGACTGATCAGCGTAGGCTCAAAAAATCAAGAAGATAATGTCATTTTGGAAATTTTATTCATTTATCACGCTGGTATCCGTGACTGATCGACTGGAGGCTCTGGAGCAGCGGCTGGTTCCGCTGGGGGGCAGAAAGAAACGGAAGGCTTAGAAATCGACGGCGCAAAAAAGAGCCCCACTCAAAGAGCAGGGCTTTGTGTTGTGAGGAGTCAGGCCATCAACGGCAACCACAGCCACGACCATCGGCGCATGGCTCACAGCAGAAGGCTTTGCCGTCGCGCATCACGGCTTTTGCAGGCTCGACTCTGCACTGACAGCCGGTGTTGCATTTGCACTGGATGAGATCTGTTGTCATGGTCAATACCGGGTTGGAACACTTCTGTTCTATGCCTCGTGAAAGCCTTCCAACAGGGGGACGACCGACCCTCGAGGCACGGCTTAGCGTGCGTTTATACGTAGCCTAGAAATCTCACGAAGCCCTCTCGCATGGAACCCTGCTGACAGCAGTTCACTGAGGCTCGGCTGACAGAAATAGCCCAGATGGGTGATGTGTCCCGGATCAATCCGGGGGGTGAAGTTGTGCTGAGAGGAATAGCCGAATGAATCGATTCGCGAAACCGAAATGGGTGGAAGAGGCAGAAATCACACCGCCCGAAACCAAGGAAGAGCGTGAACAGCGGGAAAGCCAGGAATATCAGGCATGGGTCAAAGCGGTGGAGGGATGCTTCAAACCCCATGGCTGAACTGGCGTAAGACGCCTTACGCAAGAGGACTGCCACGGTTGCAAACGCCACGAGTGCGGCAATCAGGTCGGCAGCAACACCAAAGAACATCCGCCGAAAGCCCAACATCTCAATGCGACACCGTTTAAAGCGCGAGTGATCGCACGACGACTTGCCGGTGAGGAAGGGAACCGGGCAAGTCGTCGTGCTTGTTGCGGCACTGAATGCACTTGTAAAAAATGGAATGACTCACCGTGGATCGGTTGGCGCCAACCCCCAGCTGTGCCTGCTCTGGGAACAGAAGTGATCACTGTCGTCTCACTGCTCGACGTGCTGCAGTCTTTGGTGCTTTCTGACATTGCTCAGGGCTTCCCAGCAAGCCTGACTCCTGCATGCGATCCCGTTCGATCAAGTACAGGACACCCAGGACGCTGCCGCACCACAAAACGACGATGAGCAGGAATTGCCCCATCGTTTTCAGAAAATTCATTCGGTTCTCCCCTCTGGTGACAACTGCGCCACTGACTTCTTATAGATACAGAACAACTCTGAGGCAGAGCTATGTGGTGGGACAGCGATTGGGCTCATGTCATTGAACTGTTGACAGTCATCAGCTCGCTGGCGTTGGCGGCTTATCAGAACAAGGATTCAAGTCGTCATGGAGAAGAGCTTTGACGGACAACCGGTTCGAGCCGGGTCAGATCAAACGTACCTTGCTGATGATGCAATCTCACTCGGATTGATCCTGGATATATCACCCATCCAGGCCATTTCGTTCCAGCAATCTTGATCCTGCATGCGATGCCGTTCGACCAAATACACCGCACCCAAGACGCTTCCGCACCACAGAACGACGATCAGCAGGAATAGCCCAATGGCTTTCAGGATGGTTTTCAGAAAATTCATCAGCCGTGCCTCAATGATTTGAAGTCCATCGGGATTACTTCGGATCGACGGGCACCAGCCCCCCACTGCGCATCAGCAGGTATCTCTGGGCCTGCCTTCATCTCTGCCGGTTCGTGGAAGGTGACGCGCCAATCAGCGACACGACAGGGCACGTAATCAGCTTTTTCGATCCGGACACCACCGAGCACCGATGGTGCCCCTACCAACCAGCCCGCCAGTGAGCACCTTCATTGAGACCACCTTTGAACCACACCCAGCAACGTGCATCGGCCTGGGTGGTGGACTGCTGAGCAGGCATTGGGTGTTACCCCATGGGCACGGACCCTAGATGCGTTTCAGCGGCCGGGCTTGATCTCGCAGTCACCGGACTAAGGGGCTTAGCGCTGCGTGGTTTCATTCAATAACCCACACACAGTCGAAACTGATTCTCAGCAGCAGATTTGCTCTGCTGAGTGTGATTCTCAAAAACATATTTGCAGCTTTTGAATGTGACTCCCAAGAGCGTATTTTGATCCGCCAATGTTCGGTTTTTACGCCTATCTTTCGCTCTCTTGTGATCTAGAACTGATTCATCCCTCCCAGAGGAAGAGACATGACAGCTTCACAAATCCAAGCCCCCATCACTGTCCCCACCGGTCCTGCAGGCCGCGCCATGGCCGAGCCCATGTCCGCTGAACTGCTCGATCTGATGGAAGCCCATCTCAACCTTGAGCGTCAGTCAGCTGCTGACTATTTCGCTGCTGCCATCTGGTTCGCTGAACGCGAGCTGACCGGCTTTGCCGAGCACCTGCGTGATGAGGCCAAGCAAGAGGAGCAGCATGCCGCCAAGTTCGCCGACTATCTGATCAGCAGAGGTCAACGCCCTGTGCTCGACACCATCGAGCCACCGCGTCAGCAGTGGACCGATGTGGAGCAGGTGATCGCCAACGTCTTCCGCATGGAAGCTGATGTCACCGCCTCGGTGCTGCAGCTCTACGGCACCGCTGAACAGGATGACGACAAGCGCACCACCGTGTTCCTCGATCCCGTCGTTGACGGCCAGCGCATCTCCGAACACGAAGCCGCCTATCTGCTGGGTCGCGTCAGGTTCGCTGCAGGCAACCCTGCTGCCGTGATGATCATCGACGCTGAACTGAGAGAAGGCGAGGCCGAGCCCGCCAAGCTTGAAGGCTGATCCACCCTCTGTTCATTCAGCTCAAAGCTCAACCTGCCAACTCCATCAAACAGCCCCGCCCAGTGCGGGGTTTTTGCTGTCCTGAAGCCTTGGCGTCAATAGCTTCCGGGCGAGCTAATGCCAGGCAGCCAGTTCTAAGCCATTCACCACAGTCTCACCAGAACTTCGTGGGTTCTGCACCAGGACTGTGCAGTGGGGTTCACCAGAAGGGCTGTGAGCTTGAAGGAGTCGAGGAGACAGCACTCCCAAACAGCCACTCCTTAAAGCCATGTCTGTTAAGGCTCTCTTCACCTACGCCCTTTTCCTGACGCTGGGCATTGGTGCTGTCACGAATGCCAAAACTCTGTTGATCGAGCAGGGACCTCAGGAGGTCGCTCAAATCGAGGGATTGGACTATGTCATCAGTCATGCGCCCCACCAATGGCACCGTTGGAATCAGTGATGGGGATTCACCACCCGGATTAAACCGGGTTCGGCGAATAGGTGTCTGGAAGCTTCGCGACCTCTTCAGTGAGCATGCATTCGACGATCCGATACAGGTATGCAACCCGCCTGGAGTTGACCATCTTTTGCCACTGGGCCTCTCCCACAGAATTTCTGGTCACTGCGATGGCTGCCAGTGCAGTGAGATTTTGAGCGCGATCCATGCCCAAAGCCCGATGACCCGGATCAAACCGGGCAGCTGGTGAACGGCAATCCACAAATCAGCAAACCCGTTCACACCAGCGCAATAGCAGTTACGGAGATTGGGGAGCCTCGATCGGTATCGGTGACTCAATGGGAACTTGCTTGATCCCGTCCCTGGCTGCATCTGCAGTGATGAAGCCGCCAACGATCACCACCGCCAAGCAGCCCAGACCACCAATGACTCCAACTGCTGTGATCACAACGGTGATTTGATCACCTGTGTTCCGCGGATCAGTGCCTGGAACCATCGAGCCAATCCAGCTGCTTCTGTTCTGGCTGGCTCCACTCTCCGAAGCAAGAAATCATCAAATTCCCTCAAACCAACCGTTTTCGATCTTTGACCCAGGTCAAACGGGCTCACCACCTGGACCGACACCACAAGACAACTTTGGCTCTTTTGGGTGATGTGTCCCCGATCAATCGGGGTGAAGTTGTGCTCGGAGGAATTGATTTATGGACAAACCAGCCAAAAACAAAGGCTCTTGGGCTGGTGGCATCGCTGTCGCCACTCTGTTGGCACTGGTCTCTGCCGCTGCAATTGCTGCTATGGCCCACAACAACTCGCAGCAATACAAAAACTGCATCGCACAGAGTGATGTCACTAGCGACCAATGCAGCCTCCTGTACCCAGCACAGCGATGAAAGCCATCTCAACAGCAGCAATGCAGCACTGGTGTTCCGTCCAGCCCAAGAACGCTTTCACAGCGTTCTTGACTGGCTCGAGTCATGGCATAGCTTTTCCTTCGCGGGTCATCACGATCCCAGCTGGATGAGCTTCGGGCCTCTACGCGTCATCAATGACGACACGATTTCTGCCGGTCGTGGATTTGGCATGCATTCCCATCGCGACATGGAGATCATCACGGTGATGATCGAGGGAGAACTCCAACACCAGGATTCGGCCGGAAACCATGGCGTCATTCAGGCTGGAGATGTGCAGCGCATGAGCGCCGGAACCGGAATCATGCATAGCGAAATCAATCAAAGCGACCAACCCTGCCGGTTGCTGCAGATCTGGATCGAACCCAGCCAACAAGGACTCGATCCCGCCTATGAGCAAAGAAAGATTGTCCTAACCGATCAGGAATGGATCCCAGTGCTGGATCCAAACAACAGCGAAGCCATGGCGATTGCGCGACCGATTCAGCTCTGGCGCCTACGGCTTGCCCAAGGCGAAAGCATCCAACTTCCAGAACTCGCCTATCCACAAGCCTGGATTCAGATGCTCAACGGCGCGATCTGGATCTCAGGTAGAACCGCTGCAAATCTTTGCCAAGGCGATGGGCTTGGATTTCATCCAACCCAAGCAGAGATCAACAAAATCCACTCCTCGAGCAATCAAACAGACTTACTCCTGTTTGGATTGAGCTAATCCTGCACCCTGAATTCGACGCACACCGGCTCCCACAGTCCAAGTGGTTTCACTTGATCTATTCGCAAGCCCAAAGACTGCGTGACCTGCTGATGGATCACGGGCAAGCCCTGACACCAGCACAGGCAGCTGAACGATCGATTTCCTCGTCGTAATACGCCTTACTGAACAATCTGGAAAGGACAGATCTACGACGCAATGGGCAAGCCCAAGACAACGCCGTAACCAATGGCTAAAGGGAAAAAGCTGAGTGATACCCCAACGAGAGTATTAGGGACCTGCAAGATCACCTGAATGGGTGATGTGGATTCTAGTCAGTTCAGCACTTATGAATACATCGGAGGGATGACCTTCTCTATCCACAACTAACAAATGAAACTTTCAAATATTACTACTATCGCTGCTCTTATCGGTCGTTCATTTTTAATACCAGTTCCTGCTGAAGCCAGGAATGTTTGGGTTAATGAAGGAACAGATGTAGATAATGAAACTCACTATGCTTAACCACTTGGTGGCAACTGGCCATACCGTATGTTCATCGACAAAGCTTTCGGCGGTCCACAGCTAAAAGCAGACGCTGATTATCAATAATGTAATTATCGATTCATAACAGCAGATGGCTCAAAAAGCTCTTGGCACGATGTCTTCCCTCAATCAATGGGAGAAAAAGGTCAAGGTCGCTTGCCGCCGATCATCTGCGGAGAAGCCTGAAGCCATTATGAGGTAGCAGAAAGCTATACAAAACCCTTGAAGGGAAAAGCAGGGCTGTTTGGTAGTACTGATCAATCTCCCGACAAAACAACTCAAACCACCCATGCTCCACAGCGCGTGATTTTGCATGCATTTCTGTGAGTGCCCCAAGCTAGGGAATTCTGCACTTGGAAAACCACCTGATGGCGCTTGTGATGCATTACGGATATGTTGTGGTTCGGATACGCTTCTAGCTTGTAGTCATGAAATATCTTCCACTCCTTGGGGCCCTCTTCCTTTACGCAAACCCTGTCGTTGCTGGTGACTTTGTTTATGTGAAATGTGATGCCAAATTGCTCGCAAAAGTGATTGACCCTGAAACATCAGACGCACTTGACTCATTCCCTGAGAGTGACACAAAGGTTTATAAGATTGATAGCAAAAACAGTCCTATTAAAAACAAAGATAGCTTTTCGCACCATATCGCGACCAGGCTGTCAGCGTTGAAACAAGCAAAGGACAAATCACGTATAACGCCAATGACAAAAGCGGTGGATTCGTGGCGATGAAGTTAAAGTTCAATCCACCAGGAAAAATATCAGGCAACGGAGGGAGCAATATATTGAAAAGCAGCAAGACATATAATATTAAAATGTCACTCAATGGAAGCTGCAGCAATGCTGATGCTTCTACTTATTTGAACCAATAAAACCTTTAAACCTCTTCGAATCTCTGTTCCTGATAACCCTTCAGTCCAATCAGCCCCGCCAAGGTCGGGGTTTTATTGCCCTGGAGCCTTGGCCTCAATAGCTTCCGAGCGAGCTAATGCCAGTCAGGCAGCCAGTTCTGAGCCATTCACCAGAAGCTCACCAGAACTTCGTGGGTTCTGCACCAGAGCTGTGTAGTGGGGCTCACCAGAAGAGCTGTGATCTTGAAGGAGTCGAGGGGGGCAGCACCCCCAAACATTCACTCCTTAAAACCATGACAACCTTCCGTAAGTTCAACAAAGTCACAACAGCTGTTCTCTGCGCTGGACTGATTGGCGCCACAACTGGTGTATTAGCTCCTGCTGCAGAAGCTAATCATCATCATCAGGAGAGAAGAATCCGCCGTCAGATTCGTCGCGATATACGGGACTTCAATCATTATCAAAGGGCATACAACCGCGACTGGCGTCGCGCTCGCAGGGTGTATAACCGCTACCCCCGTGTCATTGCCCCCTATGGATATCGCTACGGCTATGGGTATGGCTATCGGCAGCCTGGAATCGGAGTCCAGTTCAGATTCTGAATTCTATGAGTTGTCGGGAAGCCTGATGCCATTGCAAAGCGGCTGAGAGCTATACAAAACCCTTGAAGGGAAAAGCAGGGGGCGTTTAGGAGTCGCTATCGATCTCCCGACAAAACAACTCACTCCGGTCACCCCCGCCCAATGCGGGGTTTTTGCTGTCTGAGCACCTGGATAGAACCGGGTTAGCCGCCGGTGAATCTGCTCCCGTGGAACCCGTCAGAAAAGGTCCTGAAACCGAACTTCCAGGGACGGTTGGCCCACTTCCATGCGTGATCCAGCGGGCATAGACCAAGCAGGTACCACTCGGAGACACCCATGACAGCAACCACACTTCAAGCACCCACAGGTTTGGTCACACACGATCTGGAAGGGCATGACAACGTCTACGCCATGGAACCACCGATGGAAATCGCCGCACCTGATGCCGGCTGGGGATTCCATGAGCGCGCTGAGAAGCTCAACGGTCGACTGGCCATGCTCGGCTTCATTGCAGCGATCGCAACGGAGCTGATCAGCGGCGAGGGCTTGCTTCACACCATTGGCCTTTAATCGGAGATCTCCATGACTTCCACAAAGCTTCGGGCAAGACCAGAGATTGACTACGCGCATTGGCTTCAATCAATGCTCACAGCCTCAGTCGCCGAGACCTTTGAACTCTTTCAATAGAGCCCTGTTGAGATGGTCATCACAACCAACAACCAGTTGCGGGTAGATGGTTCCTTGCAAGTAAGGCTTTTTTGCAGCAGCGCAAACGACTTTGGTTGCCCTTTGCCATTCCATCAGAACCGCTCGTGGAAGTTTCTTCTCAAGTGCTGAATTGGACTCTTGCAGCTTTTTGGAGGCGCACCACCTCATTTCGGGGGTATTGTTCCCCGGGCACTTGATGTTTGGTTGTTCGGCATTTGCTGGCAAGAGCGGCAGCAACGTCAGCAGTAGGAGAGCTCTCACTTTTTTGGGACCGTCTTAGACACAGCATCCTGCACAGCGTTTTTGTCCCTCTTGCAGATCTGCGGGACGCTATCGGCGTGAGCAGTCAGCTCGTGTCGTCAAAGCACGGCGTTGTCCATTATTTCCTCAATGGAACAACGTCTTTGAAGTGCTCCTCTCGCAGACGTTCCAGTTGACCCTTGCTTTCGGCTGGTCGATCGCTCCCTGGCAGTTTGCTTTGATTAACCCCCACCGCGACAACAGTTACAAGGGCAAGCACTGCAATCGTTCCTATCTGCAGAATCCTCATTTTCTTTTCAATCCACTAGCTCAGATCGCTTGGCGACAGCCTGCGCCACTGGGCATCAGCAGGCATTTCTGAGCTGATCTTCATGTCTGCTGGTTCGGAGAAAACCAGCGATTGTTCAGCGGCACTACAGATCCCCACAAGATCATCAAAATGAAATCCGCCTAGTGACCCACAACCGTGCAAACAGGCCCTGATAAAGCTGGATTGGAGCCTGGCAATTAAGGCCCAAGAGAATGGTTTCTAACCGTCCTGCATCCAGAGAGAAAACAGCAGTGTTCCTTGAAGTGAGAAATCTATCCACCATCTCAGCGGGCAGTCCACGATCGAGGAGTCGTCTTGAAGCGATGCTGAAGATCGTGTCGCAGATCTCAGGTTCCCCAGCTTCGCTGTAACTGCTGATGAGCAGCACGCCTCCGGGGAGTAACTGCGCTACAAGTTTCTGAATCATTAGGTCCTGGTGATCTGCAGCCATCAGATGCAGAACGTTATGGCTGATGACGCCATCAAAATCCCCATGCAGCAGACCCGAGCTAACGGCTTCTTCCAGGGTCTTTGGCACCCACTGACAGCGTTCAAAACCACTGTGGCCTCTCAAGGTGTCAAGACTGGTCTGCAACATCTGGGCACTTGGCTCAAGCACAACAAATTCAGCCTCCGGACAGGCATCTAGCAGCTGGGGCAGCTCATCTCCCGGCCCAGGCCCTACGACAAGAATTCCCCTGGCTGCAGGAGCCGCATCACCAATTGCAGCTGCACCGATCTCAAGAAGAGTTGCATGACCTGGTATGGAGTGTTGGATTGAGGTGCGGTATTGGCGTCCATACTCAGACTCGAAATCGAGCTGACTCACAGGCTCAACAGCACCAACTCCTTTCATTGAAGACCACCAGCCAATCAGCGGCTCGACCTGGGCGGATACCCTCGACCAGTTTGCTCGCCGCCATAACGACTTGATTAAGCGATGTCAGTGCAGCATCCTCTACGTCAGAAACGTCTCTTTGTAATGGGTTGGCTAATTCATCCAATCCGTGCTGTTTTCTTCGCTGATGAGCAGGCGTTCAATTGGATTCAAAAAAGGTTGGGCTTATCGAATTACCAGATGGCAGCACTGGTTTGGGTCAAAGGTCTCATCATCGGCATTCTTCTTGGTTGGTGGTTGCTCTGAGCTGACACCGGAACGAGCAAAAGATCTTTAGCGGCATGATTGATCGATGAGTGTTCGAAGTGTTCTGCGCATAGGTCATCCGTCTTTACGTCAACGTGCGGCTGAGATCCCAGATGATTGGTTTGGCAGTCGACGCTTACAGATGCTGATCGACGATCTATTTGATACCAAATCGGCATGTTCTGGTGCAGGGCTAGCGGCACCACAGATCCATGAGCCATGGAGGATTTTTGTGGTTGGGATGGGGCATAACCCTCGTTATCCCGATGCTCCGCCAATACCCGAGCATGTACTGATCAACCCTGTGATCAAATCGATTGGTCAAGAATCGATAGCTGGCTGGGAGGGATGCCTAAGCGTTCCTGGATTGCGCGGTCAGGTGGAGCGTTACAAATGCATTCATCTGCAATATCAAAATCAAAATGGGGCTTCCCATCAGGAAGAATTGCATGGATTTCATGCACGAGTGATTCAGCATGAAAATGATCACTTAGATGGCATCCTATTTCCTGACCGACTAACCAGCACACTGGCCTTTGGTTTTACTGAAGAGCTTCAGACTCATGGACAGATTCCATAGGCATCAAGCTTCTGAGGCCACAGTCTTTGACCCAGATGGATGAACCAAGTGCCTAGAAAATGGACTGAACGGGTGAGGTGAATTCTGTTCAGTTTAGCGATGGTGGATACATCGGAGGGATGACCTCCTGCCGACAAAACAACTCATAACAATCACACCCCTCCACGGGCGGGGTTTTTGATTGCAACGGGGAATACTTCAAGCAATTGCACCCAAGCAATGCCCCTTCAAACGTTGACCACGGTGATGCTGCTCAGCGAAAGAGAAGCTGACCAAATGATGACCTGCCACTGGGACCTAATTCTCGGATAACCGAAAGGAAACGAGAGCATGAGATCACCCGCTTAAGAGATACTGGATTGGGCCATCTCAACAATAGTGGATTGCGACTTTTTCATATATATGAGTTACTACTCATCCCCTACATCTGTCAGAAGAACAAGTCCGGCTGTTGACTTAGGAGTTGGGAGAAGTTTTTTAAAACTATAAATGGTATGACCCGAGATATGCACCTGGATACAAAGCCGGAATGGGAAATAAAAAACAAACACACGAGGCAAGCCCCCCTTGACGCGGGCGATTATGGCCCTAAAATTCATAAATCATTGCTTAAAAATATCTAAATAAATACTATGTTCTAGATCATATCCGGCTTCAATAGCTCAGTGGAATCGATTTCTGAGGCTTACTCAGATATTGCGCCCGATGCATCATCAAAATTTTATTCAATACTCCTCTCAACACAACCTGCTGTAGCTGCTGCCGTCGCTGAAATCATTGAAACAGCCATCGAAACATTGTTTGTTGACGTCCCTGGCTGGAGCCGTGAGCTACCAGTTAATGCAACCGTCATCAGCAACCTGCCAGAAATCGCAGGCACTCCTCTCGATTTCATTGCGGATGTATTACCCGCTTCACAAGAAGTGGTGATCACGAGCTCATTGCTGACGGGAGGTGATGGCGCAAACAGTATTTTCGGCCTATCAGGATGGGATGTCATTGATGCAGGCGCTGGAAATGACAGCGTCCGCGGCGGCAACGGTCGTGATGTGATTACCGGTGGAACCGGCAGCGACGAGCTATGGGGTGACTTCGGCTGGAACACTTATCTTGAGAACAACGACGACGAACAGGACTTACTTGTGATTAAGTCCGATCAGTTTCTTGAAAACTATTGGTATGGAAAATCCGGCAACAATCCCAATGGCGAAAAGGCCGACATCATCACTGAGCTGGATGCTTTTGATCAGATCAAAATCCTGGGTGTAGATACCAGCCAGATCACCATTGATCAGGCATCAGCTCACAGCCAATCCGCTCTTGGCATCTTTGCAAACGGCTTCCTGGAAGCGGTCTACGTCGGCACTAACCTCAACATTGGCCAGCTACTGGACATGGTCTCAGGTGATGCTTCCTCTCAAGTCATGAACAAGACGCAAGGGTTCTACGGAGTCTGAGAACTCACTGACACAATTGTGTTCTCAGACCCCGCTTGAAATGGTTTTTTATTGGACCGTCTGCATCGTCAGGGTATGAGTCACAAGATCAGCATTGACCCACCTGATCACCCCGAAATCAACATCAGGATCTGGAGAGGTTGTGAATGCCCTGGCTGTACACACAGTTGGGCGTCGAAGGTTCTTGCGCTGATGATCAAAAGATTATTTTACACGTATTGCACTGGTTTCATCCTTAACTCTTTTAGCTTCAGGCTGTGCAGGGTAAGGGCATCGTGAGCACGCTGATACCAGCAAGTTGATTGGTAAGTGGAGTGGTCAACAAAATGGGTTTGAAATGGGGAAGCCTGTTACCAAGGATATTAAATTTGAGATTACTGACGCAAGGCAATGCCTTTACTGGCTATAAAAGGGGCTCTTGGTTTCCAGATGGGCAAAAGGAATTGATCAATGGTGTGATCGGAAAAAAGGATTCAATCTATATCTCCGAAGAAGATGGATACACGGTTGGAAGAATCAGATCAAATGGTGGTATTTGGCTTGTCTATCTTGAGGAAAGTAAGGATGATAGTTCTGCAAAAGATTCAATCATCAAAAAAATAAACTGAAGAATTGCCCAGTTCACAGGTTGGACCTTCGCAGTGGTTGATCTGACCTATCCACAAGACCTTGTCGTATTACCCTCAAGTCAGAAAGTCTTGTCTGACGATCACCGTTATCTCTGAAGCAACATCTTGGAAGACCGGCTTCTCTGTTTCAGGTGAGCTGTACACCCCCGTGGCCAATCGACACACGCATAAAACCAATTCACTAGTCCTGGCCATCAACGAAAAGGGCTGCTGCCGCAACGGGCGCAACCAGGCAAGAGCCGGCATCATGCGCGAACTGATGCCTGATCCATGCTTCGCCGATTCTCCATTGGATTACTGGCCTCTGCTGTAACCATCGCGCCACTGCCTCTGAAGGGGCAGGAGGAGAGTCATCGATCAAATGTCTTTTACTTCGAATGCAATGGCAAAAGAACACAGGGTTCTGGTGCAGCAACAGGCTTCCCAATGAATCATCCAGTGCGTATTCAATACAAATTGGATCTTGATGCGTCGACCCTTACAGAGGTGGATATCGACACTGAACAGTTATCTGCTGGGAAGGAGCCAATTGATATTAAAATCTATGGGAAAACACTGACTTCCAAGTTCAGAAATGGCAGGTTGAAGAAGGACTACGAAATTCAGATTCATGGGGATGAGCGACTGTTCTCGATAACTATCTATCCATCAAGTGGATTTGATCCTGACGCCTGGTATGGACAATGCCTTAACAGCAAATCCCTGCACAATTGAGTCTGGTTGTTCAGATATAGATAAAACCGAGTCAACATGATGAAATGCTGATTTGAGACTTTACGAATATGACATCGAATCAGATTCAATGATTGAATCGAGCATGCAAGATAAAAGTCATTGTTTCAAGCAGAATTCACCCGTCTAATCCAGTTAAAAAGAATGGATCTACTGCTAAGATATTGCAGTCAGCAGTATCTGAATTTGTACCGATACAATTGACGAAATGTCGTTATGGTGCAGCATCCTGTGCGCAACTGGCTGACCGCTGAACAATGTTGGCTGAACAATATTGATTGTTAAGCATCATCTGGATGCCGAAACTGTGTCCATGGCCGCGGGTCTACATCAGCTTCCACACGACCAGACTCACTAAATTCATCACCATCCTCGATCAGACTATGGGGCTGACAATCGTTGGTTGCGGATACCTCGGCGAGGTCGTGGCACGTCAGCTGCAACCGCGCCGACCGACACTCCCACTGACCTTGACCACCACCGTGATCGAACGGCATGCAGAGCTGACCGCACTCGCCGATCAGCTGTTGCTCTGTGAAGCCACTGACCCTGCACAACTGCTGGCGGCATTACAACAAACCCACACGGCGTTGTTCTGTTTTGCCCCCAGAGGTAACCGTCAAGTGAATGCTGATGGCTATCGCCAGACATTCGTTGATAGTTTCCGCTGCCTGAGATCCCTGTTAACTGAGCTACCCCACCTGCGCCAGATCATCTACACAGGCAGCTGTTCGGTGTATGGCGACGCCGACGGTGACTGGGTTGATGAATCAACAACTCCTGCTGCCGGAACTGAGCATGGTGCGGTCTTGCTTGAGAGCGAAGGTCTGCTCTCCGACATGGAAGACGGCAAACGGCGGGTGTGCATCCTCAGACTTGCCGCCCTGTATGGGCCAGGACGTGAGCTGGATGATCGGCTAAAAGGGCTCGCCGGTAAGGAGCGCACTGGAGACGGTCGTTCATTCAGCAACTGGATCCACGTGCATGACGCAGCAGGTGCCGTGATCGCTGCCATGGATGGTGCTTGGAGCGGCATTGTGAATGTGGTGAACGACGAACCAATCCGCGTTCGCGATCTTGTGGAGCGCAGCCTGAAGCGCCAACAACTCGACCCTGTGCGCTGGAGCGGCGGTCTCGCGCCAGTCTCCGGGAACGGACGGCGCATCCGCAACGACAGACTCAAGACCCTCGGCTACCGGCTGCAGCGTCCGATGCTGGACTGAGAGAGAGCTGTCGCCTTTGAAGCAGTCGCTCGATACACCCACCCTGGCCATCGCGCGAAGAAAACTGGCACGAAGAAGATGAACGAGAAAAGGAGACCAAGTGCTCGGGAAAGCCTCTTGATGAGGGATATGAAGTTTGTTCGGCTCCGCCTGGTCATGAGACCGTCAGGAAACTAACTCACAAAAAAATCGATTATTGATTACGCGTCAACAGTTGCTGGCTTAGATCACCGCGGAGGATCAACAACGCTGAAACTCGGGTCACGTGAGAAGTAACGAAATCATCAATGCCTGAAAATCATCACTATCAAGACGTTTTACATGTAAGAGAACCACCTAAAACCATATAGACACAGGATGAGAGCGCAAGGAGAATACCTAAAACACTCAGAGCAATAGATGGCACATTCCATATCAGGTGGCCCAGCATCCATGCAAACAACGCAGACATCAGCGCAATAACAGAACCAGCAATTGAGCCGACACGCTTCAACGTTAAAACTGAAAAGATCTGATAAACAGTTCCGCCAAGTCCGGCGACAGCATATAAAAATAAATCACGTTTACTCTGCATCAAGACGGAATGTCCTCAACGTAACCATTAATCACAACACTCACAACAGCAATAATCAACATCGTCATCGTGAGATGAAGAGTCATAAAACTTGCCGACTGGCCTCGGCAATAATCGATTGCCAATGTCGACAAACCACCCAGGAATCCAATGATCAAAGCAAGCATCACGAATCCAAGACCAGCACTGATACGAGAACCTTCCATCAAGGCAATTCCAACGATTCCAATGAGTGAAAGTGGCCAAAAAACAAAACGAACGCTGCCAAGGCCAAAAGCCATACTCAGTCCAGCCACCCATAGGGGTCTCATGCTGGCGAGCGTGAAAGACTCTCCAGGCGAATAAAGTTCCAGGATAAAATAAAGCATTGCCAAAAATATTACAGCCGACGTGCTTCGCAAAAGGATGGCAAAACTGTTCCAATGGCATTCAGCTTTTGGTCCTGACAAAAATATGAATATTGCAAACGGAAGACCAAAGAGTGCTCTCGAAAGAAGCGCAATATCCCACCCTCCGGACCCAAGGCCGTGCACAGCGACACCAGACAGGGGAAAAAACACAGACGCAGTCAACATTTAGACAAGAGCTGTCGTCACGGAAGACCACATCCAAGGAGCATCCACATTAATGAATTCTCACCAAACCTTTGCAAATCTTGCCGATGACCAGCTAAACACTTCAAGCAGCCAAGACTGTTGAACTAGAAAAAAGAACTATCAAGGAATCAAGATGCAAACCCTTTCACCAATAGCATGGATTCACAGACAGACCCCTGTTGAAACCCCGCGAAACGGTGTTTCAATGGATGAGACTGAGATCAAAATTTCACATGGCCATTATCAACATTATTGGATATGGCATTCTCAACCTTGACAAAATCATTTCCGATCCGCCAAGGTCCAAAAACGCAAGGATCACAAGTATCTCACCCTTCGAAGTCAACGTTGATATTGAATTAGATATTAATGACAATGGTGTTTACATCCCCACAAGTATTAGCGCATCTGGCCTGTTTATCCCAACACTCAACGGCGAAATCAGCGGGACAGTTACACGAGTGCAGCTAAAAACAGACGACAGTTATTGGAACCTTGAAATCAAAGACATTCAGGTCAATATCGAAGATGTTATTTCCTTGATAGATGATCAGACGGCCTTGAGAGCGCTTGGTTTAAGCCTGCTGAGCGGATACGATATCATCAATGGATCCGATAATGGCGGCTCATTGATCGCCAGACTTTTTGACGGGAACGATACTTTATTCCTCAACAGCGGGCTGCTGAATGACGTGAACACCAATGCTGGTCAAGATTTCATTGAAATTCAGGGTGGCAGCGGCAACTTGCTAGCCGGATCCGATGATGACACCATTCAATATATTGAAGGAGAATTTATTAACACCAACGGAAACAAAGGCAATGATCTCATCAACCTTTTGGGTGGAAAGGGAATTGTCCTGGGTGGTCAAGACTCCGATACCATCAACTTAAGAGGTGGAACATTCGAGAACATCAACGGAAATCTTGGGAGCGACATCATCAACATTCAAGACGGAGAGGCAGAAACAATATTAGGTGGTGCCAATGCCGATCTGATCACCAACTTTTCAGGGAAATTCACCTCCATCAATGGCAATAAAGGTGATGACACGATCATTAACGATGCTTCACCATCAGGCGTCCTTAGAGGAGGCAAAGACAATGATTTACTTATCAATAATCCTGGGGCAAATGGGAACTTCTATGGCGATCTTGGCGCAGATGTCTTCAAGCCATCTGATCAAGGGTTGATGACGATTAAAGACTTTAATCCTGCAGTCGACTCTCTAGACCTCAGCAATTTAGATACTTTTTCCACAAGAATCAACGGAAACAACACGCTGATTGAAACGTCGTTCGGAGTTGTCGCAGTTTTAGAGAATGTGATTTTATAGATCCGCATTAAGTCAGCGGGGATCATTTGTTTTTCATACCAACAGGACAGCCAACCAAACAGGAACACAAACAGCCATCAAGACCGCGAGAAGATGAACAATCATGCCATTTCTACAGAGAAGTCCAATCCTTGAAAAAAGACATGCAAATCATTCAACAATATTTAACCAACTTACATGAAGTATTTTCGCAATGTTTTAACAGCCATGGCTTAAGCAAAACCAAACAATGCTTATTTCGTCATTATTTCACCTACCTTTCTGATAGTTCATTCCAACTTAGATGATCAATCCTCAGCGAATTGCTCTGGCGATCGTGATTTGCGCCGCAAGTGGCTTGAGTGTTTCATGCTCGCAATCGACTGGAAAAACTCCAACGAGCACAGGGCTATCATCAAATGTTTATGATTCTGCAAAAAAAGCATTAGAAGAAAATGGTTTCTCAGGGTACGAACCTAGTGGCGAAGTGCACATCTCAGGCACACCTGCCATTGCTGAGATTGTTTATTCAAATGGAGAAAAAACAGTTGAAGTGGATATTGAGAAGGATTCAGGTTCAATCGTAAAAATCGAGGAGGAAGTGGATCTTGACTCGATTCCTGCCAATATTGTCGAAAAAGCCAAATCATCTGGCGTAGACTTAGCTACATGTCAAATCTATCAAGCAGCAAAGAGTTCATCAGGCGAACTCGAAGGTTATGAGTTTGATGACTGCGAGTTGAGCAAAAAAGATGTCGACGTAGATGTAGACACATTAGACGTTGATGTTGAGTCAAACGACTCAACAACCAGAGACAGCTAAGTCAAACATTTCTTCAGTCAAGGCAAATTATTTTTGCTTGAGAAACTTATTAGCAAGTCAAGCGGTAATTCGTCGCTTGACTTGCTAATGAGGACAGACCGGCTCTTCCTACCTTTCCACAAGAACTTAATTAAAATCGAATTATAATTGATCAGGAAATATCAATTTCTTTGATGTAGATCAGCAGCTCATTGAACTCAAATGATTCGCAGCCATCAATCTGCGTGTTGTCCTCATCAGTCCAGATCAATTGCTTTACGCAAACAAACCTTCTCATCAACTCATCCTGTGTGTTGATTGAGTACTCCATGGAAAGAATTTGGATCAATTAATCGAGATCGTCTGTATCAAACGCATCAACACCAGGAATTTGCATTCGAACTACGTCCTGAAAGCTCAGTGCCGACATCGCTCAAAGTATTTGACACCCATTAAGCATGGCAACGGAAAGGGCACATCGTCACTACGCGGAAAGGATGACCTGCCTTCTCTACAATGGAACAACTCCAGTAAACAGACACGACTCAACCCATCGAGCAACCAAATATCCACATCAAAATCGGTATATCTTCGATTGCCAGCTGACCGGTCGATTGCCCTCCTCCTGTTGATTGTGCGGGCTGACCCAATCCAGATGGTGGAGTGTTAATGCTCACCTCTGAGCAGGCGATGGCGGATCTTTTTCTGCAGCACAAACGATGCAGGAATCAGAGTGATGCCATTGGCAAGAATCAACGGCCCATTGCCTGTGACCAGACCAAACACTCCCCAGATAGCGATCCCGCTCGTGAACAGGCTGTACATCGACAGGGAAATGGAGCATGTGTCATCCGTACGCAGCGTTTTGATTGCCTGCGGAAAGAAGCTCGATGCGGTGAGAGCCGCAGCTACATAACCGATTGAGTTGCCATCCATCCAAAAAATACCAGGCGCAAAAGTGTTCCACAAACTACTGCCCGATTGCTTCACCCCATCCACATTTGGCGTTGGAATTGGCCATGGCCCCGGTTCTGGGACCATGAGTGCATAGATCTGGCTCAGAAGTCCAATCAAGCTAATTTATTGCATTTGAAGCTGACCTACTGGCGCTTGCAGTCAGTGTGATCTTCGATGCCAACCTGACCCATATAAACAATGATTGCCCTCGATTGTTTAGTGCCATTAATGCCCTTATGACACCAATTCATTGGCTCTAGATAGCTCATGCCTTTGCTGAATGTTTTTCCCCTTTGGATCCATAATCAACAACAAATGATCCTTCTGTCACATACACCCACAAAGGCACATTATGTTGATGCCAGTTGGTCTCCTCTCCTGGCCAAAGGGTGACATTCAGAGGTTTGACACTGGGTGTTCCCTCAGCATAATCGAAGGGATTACCGAGAACATCAGTGGATTGATTCTGAATCGTGATTGGATCGGCGGTAATACCACCTTCATAGTTGTGAGCAAACGATGTTGATCCGCTTAAGGTGCCCAACGCCAAAAGTCCGATGGCAAAACGATTCATTTGCTGATTGACTAATGTTCAACCAACCACATAGCAAAGAACACAGATTGAGGCCGTCTTAACTCTCAGAACAGGATGAAACAGCCAGACAGAGATTGGAGGGGCATCCATCGCAGGTTGACTGTCAGAAATCTGTAGCAAAGGGTGGATGTTCGAACCAGCGGGAGATTCACACACTGGATGAACCTGTTACTGGATGGTGATGACGCCCATGGAAGCCAGTGCTGATGAGAGACAGACAAGACATCAAAAAGCCCTGCTTTATAGAGCAGGGCTTTTTGATGTCCTGCCTAAATCAGCCCTCAACAGCACTCACAACTGGTGCAACACTGTTCTCCACCTGCATGGCCATCAGCACAGGGTTGTGAACAGAACAACTTGCCATCCTTTTCAACAGCTGTCTGAGGTGAAACGGTGCATCCACAGGGCTCGCATGCACAGGTAGGGGTTGTGTTGACCATCAACAATCCTCGTATCTCATTTCTCTATAGGACAGTCTGGGGACCATTGGCATCACCCATCTGAGTGAATCAGAACCACTTCGAGGGATGGCAATCAGTAGCGCCACAACAAAAAGCCCCTTTCTGACGCTTCTGTGCCGTGACGGAGTGGCAGCCCTCCAGAGCTTTTTTCAAATGCATGGCCGAAGCAGGGCAAGGGCTTCTGCCTGGTGCTGCCCGCGCCAACCCCAGGTCAACGACCAGCCACTGTCAGATGCAACGGACTCAACCCACCCACATCGTGCCGGCCAGTCACAACGCTGCAGATGATCAATAACGGCATCACGCTGCACGCCCGTGAGACCTGGCCACTGAAGAACCCGCGCGACGTAGCGCTCCAGATAACGAGCTCGCGACTCATGCTCCTCCTGGAACACGTCCGTCCAAACCAGCAGCCCATCGTGGGCAATACGCCGGCGGGCCCCGTTCAGAAAACGAACTTTTTCAGAGTCACTGAGGTGATGAATGGCGAAGGCCGAGTGAATCAGATCCACCGATCTGCCGACATCCTCCTCTGCCCATTGGAGCAGATTTCCACAAACCCAGTGGCAGGGGAACCGGACATGGCCCATCTGACGTTCAGCGAGAGCGAGCACGGAGGCAGCAAGGTCAACTCCTGTGTAAGAACTCAGCGGCAAGGATCGGAACAAAGGCGAGAGGCGGGCCAGATCCCCACAGCCCAAATCCACCAGAGCAACGCTTGGAGACTGATCCCCACGTTGATCGAACCAAGCCCCGAGCATGGCAGCGGTGGCCTCTGCGATCGCTCTGTGCTCCATCGAATCGTGTTCGAGGACAGTTCTGTAGGTCTGCCACTGCTCTTCAAACAGAGACATCAACTCCGTACCATCACACACCCTTCAGGATGACGCCTACCTGGAAGAAATTACTTCTGGTGAGCACCCCTGCTCTGACCCAGCAGGTGATCAGCGAGTTCAAATTGGCGCAACTCCTCGTGACTCTGCGCGCAGTCGATCCCTGGTCGTGCCTGAGGCTTTGTTGAAGCCATGGTGACTTCAGGTGGAACCAGATCAGTCTTTGCAGCACCACGATTCGTTAGAAACGGCTCAGACATGCTGGAAAATGCGCTTTCAGGACCATTTCTTTGAAAGAACACGAAAAGCAGATCTCAGTTGTTCCGGTAGCCACCACGCGTTGAGACAGAGCTAATGGTTAGCGGCAAATAAGTGTGCCAACTCTCCAGTCCCGCAGTGACAGCCATCCTGCGCACCATGACAAGGCTCCATGCTGGGGTGGCCCTTGGCACAAGCCTCAGAACAGAAATGCTGCCCGCCGAGCCTGATTGAACGGGATTCTTCAACACTGCACATACAGAGAGAACAGTCACACAACAGCAGAGCTTCAGTCATTTCCACATTCGCCTTAACAACTCATTCGGTCTACAACCTCCACAGAATCATTTCGCTAGTGGTTATCCGAACAGTTAGAACCATTGTCCTGAGAATAAGAAGCAGGGGCAAATGCAGACCGGAATTAGGCAAGACCAGTTGATTTCGATAGACCCGAAAGAAACAATTCGGTCGATGCACAGATCATGTCCACGAACCATCAAAAATACGCTGAATCGAGGTACAGGAGACTGTGGGTCAGACTGACCCATAACAGCCGCTATGAAAATTTCGAAAACTGAATCATCGAGCCATCGGGTGTTTGTGAATGGTTTATCCAGCCAGGAAAGCCAGTATTTGCTTCTCAGCCTCTGCAGAGGCTTCGGGGACCAAATGTTGCTGCATCACGAACCCATGTGGCATCCACTTGCCGACGTGTGTCTTGATATCAGCCCCTTCACTTCTGGCCTTGCGGGCGTAATCAAGACCGTCATCCCTGAGAGGGTCATGTTCACCCACGATCACCAGTGTGGGTGGCAGGTCATTGAATGAACCATGCGCCGGGCTGGCCAAAGCATTGGTCCAGTAGGAACGGTCAGGGGCATAGAGCGCTCTCTGGAAAGCAAGCAGTTCCAACCCGTTGTAAGGGTGCCCAATGCCTAAATCAATCATGGACCGATGTGCTTCGAGCTCTAGATCGAGAACACCACAGATGAGCAGAATCTTGTCGGTTCGACGCTCTTACCGCCTGCGTCTCCATTGATCACAGGCAGCCGCAAGGTTGGAACCAGCAGAATCGCCAACAATGCAAACATTGCCTGAATGGCGCTTAAACACCTCTTCGAGCACACCCAGACAGTCAAATAACGCTGCTGGGAAGGGATTCTCAGGTGCCAACCTGTAATGAACGGCATAAACCGAACGCCTGCTGTTGAACGCCAGTGCTTTCGCCCATCCGAGGTACTTTCCTGCCATAGGCGCAATCCAACCTCCGCCGTGCAGATAAACAACAACATCCTCTGTTGAATTGGATGGAACCAACAGACTTACATTCACCACATTGAGCCTTTCAAGCGATGGCAAATCAATGGAGTGGATCGTCTCTTCAGGGAAACAATCGAGACTGGGGTGATTGGGATTACCCCAGCGCGTTCTGATCTCTTTCAGCCATTGACTGCTCATTGGTGGGTCAGGAATCAGTGAGGAATAAAGATCCGCAGCAGCACCATTCGAGATTGCAGACGCAATCGGCGGATGCATGACTTGATGGCCTGTTCAAGTTGATTGATCCGCTCCTCACGTGAGCCCCAGACTTCAATCAATGTTGGTTGATTGGTATCCGGCATGACAGAAAAGCGCTTGTCGCGGTAAATCTGTTTGAAAATCGCATCGACTTCGGCACGGTAAGGAAGATTAACAGGTCTGATACCGTCATCCTCCATATCCACCGGCCAACGATCAGTCATTGGCACAAAAGCCACAAGATCAAGCCTCTGTAAAGTTTCCCTGACTCGTGGAACCATGGCAGTTACAAATGGATCATCGATATCCGTTGTTTTCTTATCGGCGGTATATTGCGAATAAGCCAGATAGTCCACCGGAGCACGGTCGAAAATCACACAGTCTCGGGCCGATGAATAAAGATTGATACGACTGGCGTTGTAATACATCTAGATTCCATTGTGTAAGCGGTTACTTTCCTGACGAAATCGGATGTCATACATCTCCCCATCAAGTGCCCGAAACGGCTCCTCTTCACGGGTGTAGCGCGAATGTGTCCTGACCCAGTCCCAGACAAGTGTGCTCTTACCAAGAGAATGAGATCCGCTGATAGCAATGCGCATGATCTGTTGAAAAGGAACCGTTAACTAAATTATGAAATGAATTTCGTGACATGGAAATGCTGCAACACTAGTGATCAAGCAATGAAACGGCAACCAACAAAACAACGTTAAACATGGCCAAAACAAATGTCATCAAAGCAGCGATTCAACCAACATCAGAATAAAAAGCAGAGGCAAATCTCAACCTCACAACAGATATAGCGAAACTGTCATTGAAGAGCTGAAAGCAAGTAAACCGTTGAAAGCAAACAACAACAGATGTAAAAACAGGATCAATCAAATCCGACAATGCAGCTCAGCTGAAAAAAGTAGACATGAATGCGAACAGAATTTATGAGACATTCAAGGGGCACCAAGAAAGAAAGCAGAATTCTCGATCCACCATTGACAGATTGATTTTGAATCCTTTCCAGTCAATTTTTTGAAGTCTGAAGTGACTCTGGCAGCCTTACCTGCACGGAAAGCATCAAGATGACACATCACTTCAATATCCACGACAGCCTCCGAATAACCAGCCTCTGAAATCATCAAGGCGCGAAATGCATCCCTTGGCATGTCTTGGTACGTAATGCACCGGTTCAGAGCATCGGAGGCGGCACATGCAACATCATTGAAAGACACCGCTTCAGGTCCGGTAATCACGTATTCACAGCCAACATGATCATCAGTTGAAGATGACAAAACCGAGACGAAGGCATCGGTTACGTCGTCCAATGCAACAAAACCAACCTTCGCCGACCCAACACATGAGATCAACATGCTTTCGGATTGAATCAATTCCCGGAACGGTTTGAAATTGGTTTCCATTACGGTCTGGGGACCAACAATGGTCCAAGGAAGCCCCGAGGACCGCATGAATCGTTCCGTCGCTTTACCAGCCTGACCAAGGGCGTCATCATGCTGTACACCTCCGGTCAAAAGCACAATCGTTGCTTCTGAGCCCGAACGGATCATCGCCTCGATGACATTGCACTCTCGTTGTTCTTTTCTGTCATCCATGGGCGCGTTGATCAAGACCTTGTCAACACCGCTCATCAATTTGGCCAGTGTGGATGGGTCATCCATGTCGGCGACCACACATTCAGCCCCGGGTGCGTTCAATGAGGTCAACGCCGCCTCAGAACGCCCTGTCGCCCTGACTGGCATGCCGCGATTGGCTAAGCCTTCCACAACAGGGCGGCCAAACATACCGGTGGACGCCATAACCAGAATCATTGGAAACCAACAACGCCTAGCCCGGAATTAGCCAACATTCCATGAACGCGCCACGAATCCAGCATGGATCCATCAGCAATCGCATTCAACGAGCCGCACTAAGTGATGGATCATGGCAACACGTAGCAGCTATAAACAAGCACCAAGCAACTGTTACACGGCGTTGAGTCATAGGTATTCAATAAAACAGATCAGACAAAAAGACGGTCGACGTGGATATGAGAAGCTGCAAGGATAAAGATCAAACCAGAATAAGAGTTAAGAAAAAGTGGCAACAGGAATGAATCCAGTATTAAGGTGGTTAACCATTTATCATTTCATCTATTTTGCAGGAAGGAGACAGATTAGTGCACAACCGACTAGACATCAGAGCGCTGCAGAGTGAGGGTGAAACAACTGCCTACACCGACTTCTGATTGCACCCCCACGCTACCACCCATACTTTCCATCAACATTTTGACAATGGAAAGCCCCAACCCTGAACTGCTGTCACCTCTGCGTAAAGAAACACCTTCAGCACGCTGGAAACGTTCGAAAATAAGATCACATTGATCCAGGGGAATTCCCTGCCCATGATCCTGAACATTGAAATAAATACAACGATCATCACCATTAATATGAACATTAATGGTGCTCGATTTTTCAGAATACTTCACTGCATTCCCAATCAAATTTTCTAAACATTTAACGAGACAGTCAGGGTCACCAATAGCCATGAGGGGATCCACATGAGAAGCGTCGCTGAATATGATGCGATTATCTGGAAAAGCAAATTGTGTGAGCCGTATGGCCTCATGACAGCTCAGAAGACAATCAAAAGGTTCACGCAAAACTTTGAGTTGATTATTATCCGCGCGGCTCAGGTCCAGAAGGTCACTCAGCATTCGGTTGAGTCTGAAAGCTTCCTTGTCAGCAATCAACAAAGACTCTCGATAATTGACATCAAGATTATCGGCTCGATTCAGAACAGACTGAATAAAGCCTGAAATTACCGTAAGCGGAGTTCTGAATTCATGCGATATTGTGGAAGCAAATTGTTTTTGATTCTGAGCAGAAATCTCTAAACGTGAAACCATACGATTGAACTCCATTAAAATCGGCTGAAGTTCAAGAGGTTGTCCATCCAAGGGAATAAGTGCAGTATCAAGATTGTTGAGTTGCACCTTGGATATCCGGGAACGGACTGAGCGGAGAGGCCTGAGAATATAAGTAAGGGCAACAGCGAGCAGAACCACCAGAGAGAGCATTAACACTATTTCTGAAATAAGCCTTGCTCTACTCAGTGCATTGAACAAAGACATGCTGTAGATGGGTCTGATATAAATAAGGGAACCGGTCTCTGATCCGCCAGACAAGTTCACTGACTTCACTGCAACTGCATCATCGCTGCGAAAATCAACAAGGGCAAAACGGTTTTGGCTTTCGGTGGCAAGACGCGCAAACTCACGTAAACGTCCGGAGTCGTAAAGCGCTTGAGCTCCCTTACCAGCAACAAGCCCTGCACTGCCGGAAATCATCACTGCTTTACCATCAGCCAGGTTTATTCCGGCCAAGAAATTACGATAATCGTCTTTTGTACAACACTCCATAGCCTCTTGGGCGGAGAGCAAATCTAGTTTATTATCAACAAGATTCAGAGGACTTAAAATCTGACGGGAGAGTACTGAACCTAAAAATCGTGAAGTAAAATTCTCCCATAATGCCCCAGATATTGCCAGGCTAATCCCTGATTGAGCAACGATCAACACAAATGAAGTTATAAAAAACCTACGAGCAATTGACCAGCGTCGTTTAGAGGGTGGAGATGATCGAGGATCACGATTAAAAGGATTCATTGCTAGCCCTGCTGTACTGACATATTAAACTTTGAAGTCAAGATGATTCTGGTGATTTTCTGGTGAAAACCCAGTGGAAAGGGAAATGGCCAAAAATTATCCTTCTATTCCTTTTCGTTTTTTTTGCAACGTGTCGCGTCACCCAAAACAGCGGAAAACCGTGTGATTTCATTCAGATTATCAAGATCCGTCTCGGGATTTGGCAACTCAAACCCAGTAACACCGAGTTGGTTGAGAATCTCCTCATGCGCACTTGATGATTGATCTAAAGCAAGAAGTGCGTCTTGAATTTTCAGAATATTATTTGAATGCAAAATTGATTGAGGCGAAGCAATGATGAAGTAATTTCTTTTTATTTCACTGACCCAGCCAACCATAACTTCTGATCGCGCTTGATCAGGAACAAATTTGAGAGGATTGCCTTCTGAGCCAGGAACAAAAGCAAAGTCTTGTTTATCGTTATCAGCAATAAACATCGCACGATGACCATGCTTTGGTTCATGCATACAACCTTTTAAATCATTTATATCGACACCTTGATTTTTCATTTCGATGAGTGGCGTCAAGAAAGAAGACCCTGAATAGTTTGAGCCAAAAACAACGTGCCTGCCCTTTAAAACCTGCAGAGGCCTTTCACTCGCAAGCGTATTCTTAACGTTTTTGATGAGCTTACGATCAACAAGCAATACATTAATAAAAGACTTCACTTCAGTGGCAATAGGCTGAGCTTTATCATTAGCATCCAATACCTTCGATGCGCCTAAAGAACCTGCCCATAAAAGGTCAACTTTTCCAGACAGAAGAAGTTCATGAGAGTGAGCGTAGTTAATGGCGGGGACATAATCTATTTTCAATCCCGTACTTTGCTCGAGGTAAGCAATTAAAATATCCATTTTTTCATTCATTATGTCTTGAGCATAATAAGGCTCTTCTGTGATCCGAACATCCGCCGATAACGCCGCTGGAACTTCAGTGCTGTTACCAGCAACATTCCTGCCGCGATTACAACCAAGCAAGCAAGACCATAAAAAGACAAAAGCAAGTAAAGTTTTTACCAAACGGATTCGCCGACAATCTATTGACTAATTTTAAAATAGCATCATCAAAAAGATCCAAGACGATCTCTTTATTAAATAAAAAGACTTTTCATCATCAATGGATTCATAATAGCGATGAGAGAAGCTTAAAAATCAATGGAAAACAATGTAATTCTCATTGCCGACGATGAGGCCAATATTTTGATGCTTCTCGAGATGGAACTACAGGCGGAGGGGTTTAAAACCATCGGCTGCAGCGATGGCGGCAAGGCATTGGCTCAAATCAGAGAATCAACACCGGCAATAGCACTGCTTGACTGGAATATGCCCATCATTACAGGACTGGATGTGTGCCGCAGGCTAAGGGAAACAGGTAATCAACTACCGGTGATCATGATCACGGCCCGTGATGAAATGGATGATCGCATTGCTGCCTTGGAAGCCGGAGCAGACGACTTTATCGCCAAACCGTTCAACATTCGAGAGGTCCTGGCCAGAGTCAAAGCACTGCTGAGACGAAGCAACTCAAAAAGTCCGGATCAGCTGAATTTTGGAGATCTGCATCTCAATGGACCAGAACGATCCTGCGAATATGCAGGGGTGAAAATGAACCTGACAGTAAGAGAATTTGATCTTTTGGAGTGCTTTATTCGCAACCCACGGCAAGCGCTCAGCCGGTCTCAGCTGATTCAGAACGTCTGGGGAAACGATTACTTCGGTGACGAGAATGTTGTCGATGTCTATGTACGTTATCTACGCAAAAAACTTGAAGAAGTTAAAGCAGAACGGGTCATTCAGACCATCCGTGGTGTCGGCTTCGCTCTGAGAACGGAAAATGAATAAAACAATCAGCAACTGTACAAACTGAGTGAATTACCTCATGGATACAACTGCATGGACACTTTATTGAATTTGCCAGATTTAAACCGAGTGCTGAAGTCGGCTACAGTTTTGAAGAGACTGTCTAGACGTTGGTGCCCTGACAACTGAGGTGGTTACGGGACAAGATCTAAGAATCATTTTGCGGATCAAGACTTCGCCAACACACTTCACATGACATTATTTGCACTGAGAAAAGGATTGAGTCACTCAAGCAAAAGCACGACTTAATGATCTTAATCTCTCATTGCCAACAAAGAGAAGCATTCATTGGCAGTTTCCAACTACTATTGATTCTGATTACAATCCAGAACGTTGTTGTACGACAAGAACCTCATCAACACCATGGGTAAAAGAGTAAAGATATGGCAAAGCTTTGATAGTGATAGAAGGTGCAGGACCCTAACAACAAATCCGTGAGCGGAACTGAATTCATCCCATCGGTGCCACCACTGAAAGGGCCATAAGACACACAAAATTATCGGTGAATCCAATTCTCACCTGTGGGGTTCTAAGAAAAACCTGCAGAGCTTGAGATCAAACAACCTGAGGAGCTGGCGGTGATCACATCTCCATCGATGGATCCTTAATACAAGGCAATGGAGCTTGATTCGATTCCCCGGTTGCTCCATGCCAGTAGGAAGACGGTTTAACCATAAGCAAAGCTATAACTCCCGCAACACTGAGGACCAGCAGGAAACTCACAGATCGCAGCAACTGCTGCGTAATGTCATCTGGATGCGGGTTGTTAAAGGACATTCGGATAAATGGAGTCAACCAATTCTGACCAACCCCACGGAAAACGGGGGCAGCATCGGTGAACTATGAAGTCACAACGAGCAAGCTCAGGGAAATCCCCCGATCAAGAACAAGCGCTAACCATCTTATTCCTAGGAACTAAAAGAAAATACTGACAAACCTAACTGGCATGACTGCACTTCACCGACTTTAATAGAGAAGAATAGTATTGTGAATCGTTAACGTTTTTACGACAATCAACTCAGGTAAAGCAATAAAGAGCACTTTGAGAATCGAATCGTTTTAGATCACTCGGTGACAAGTCGTTAAGAAAACATTTGACAATCGGATAATCTTCTGAAAAATTATTGATGCTGTTAAACTTACGAAAAATACCTCCAAAGAGGGTACATCAGGCAGGGCCTGAGCAACCAGCTAGGTTTTCAGACAAGTTTTGCCCCAGTTGAATATCAAAACCCAGAAGAACACAGCACCGCCTAATGCAACCTTCCAAGTGTGACTTGAGAAAAAACCATCTCTCTCAATCTTCTTGGCCTTGTTTTCATCAGTGCCATAGTTTGCAGCAAGTGTGTGGACGAGGCCATACAACTGCAGACAAATTGCAAGGCCTGCTACTCGGGCAAGCTCATTGAACAACTGATTCATAAGGATCAGAACGATCAGTAAAGACTACCAAGAACCGGTTATGCTCAATAATCGGAAGCCAGCCATGACCACCAACAGACTTTTGATGATTGCTCTGAGTGGCGGGATTCTTGCAGGACTGCTTGCGATCGCTCAGGGAATGAAAACAAGTCCCTCTGAACAAATTGAAGCAATGCCAGAGACTAAGGCTTTAAATCAATAAGTTGAGATCCCAGCAACAATGGAGGCAATTAGTGCTACGAACCACTGAAAAACACTGGCTGATCATCAGCTTAATAACCCTTGGTGGAATAACAGTTCTTTCATTAATTCCATTAAATGAACTTCCCGAGATGCCTGGTTCGGATAAAACACATCATCTTGTTGCCTATGCCATTCTCGCTTACCCAACATCGCTGAAAAGACCAAAAGGTTGGCAGAATATTCTTATATTTTTCGCAATTTATGGAGGGATGATTGAGCTCATACAACCTCTTGTCAATCGGCACGGAGAATGGGTGGACTTGATTGCTAACACGACGGGACTGATGGTAGGTTGTTTAATTGCAATCTTGACCATTCAAATCAAAGCCAAAAATAGTAAACCATGAGAGATAAATAAATCAGCCAATCAAAGATCAACAACGTATTGATTTCGGCACATAGACCCATTGATGTTTGGCATTAATCAATACCTGAAACGCTTAACCAAATCTCCTTTTCCTTTTGCTCCTTGCTTGTTCTGCCAGGCTTTGCTGATGACTGCTTTATTTTCAAAGCCGAGAATTTGCTTGGAATCTTTGTCATCACTACACCAACGAGCAGTGACCTTGTGATCAATCATTTCACGACCCTCTGTATCCTCCTTTTCCAAGTCTTTATAAAAATCTTGATGAAATTCTATTGTCTCGGCACGAAATTGTTCAGCATCTCTATAAGCACTTAAATCTTCTGCTTCTGCCATACGTAAAATATGCTTTAACTCCTTTCGCCGATCCACAGGGGTTAATGGTTGTTCATCACGATAACTGCTGATTATAACTTTGTTTTGTCTAGCTTTCCAGTCACCACAAGCTTTTATCGCCATCGTCTTAGATGAATAGCTGCAACCCTCGACAACCAATGAAAGCAAAGCTATGAATAATGCATGGCTCATTGATGGACGGCTTTTGGCACGCATCAAATAACTTCTGGGAAAAAGCACGGGCTAAACAACTAAGCAAGGAATTGATTGATAAAACATGGAAAAATTCTAATCAGCTCATTATTGACGTTATCAGTCTCTCAGGCATACGTCCATTTGGGCTATAGACAACTGATGGTCAATATCAGGCTGCTGCTGCACTGGCTGCTGCCTGCGCGACTTCTCTCTACTAGTAATTCTGCCACCTAACCAGACAAGACACGACCAGACCAGTCCAGTCCAAGAGTTCATACCATCAAGCACCCCGTACCAACGCAATCACCGCAAGACACTTGAACCCAGCATTGACCATGCGACAGAGCCTGGAATCATCTGATCAGATTCCAAGCTGAAAGACGGCTTAAGTTGGGTTTAACAATTGAGATAGGACAATTATTGATGGAATCCGATCTTTACAAAAGTGCAGCCGCAGCGAGGGAATCGCTAATCGCTTTTGCTGTGATGTGGATCCGAGCAAATTGCACCGAAGAAGAACGTGCACGTATGGAATGGGTGAGCAACGCAGATCTCAGAAAAGACAGCGCATTTGGATGCGAAACCAGTGAACAGCACAATCAACAACTGGAGAATGTCTTGAATCAAGCGGCAGATGGTGTCATTTCCGTTCTCTCCGAGCGTTGGGGGATCACGTCAATCAGAAATCTGGTTCCTGCCCATGACAGTGAAGAGCGATAACCACTGGAATAAAGAGGATTGACACTTCAACTCTGGAACTGAGCTAATAGATGTAGAACATTGAGAATGATGATGCTGTTAAAAAAGCTGGAATGTCAAGAATCATCCAACAATTTTAAATTTGGGAACACAAAAGAAAACACAACGCTTGCCAACCTCAGTGCCAATGATTAAAAGTTATCAAGGACCGATGCTTTCCCTGCATCAGATTCACGCATGCAAGCATTTTGTCTAAGTACAAAAGAAATGCTGCTGCAGCAGCATCTATCGGACACATCGAGCTTTTCACACTTGTGATAAGAATTGACCACCAATAAAAATTCATTCTGTCTCTCCTTGAACCAATCAATGATGACCGTTCCAAGGCATCATTTGAAAACAGTCGTGTCAAAGCACGACTGGGGATGATGGTGTTTTGGATTTTGGCAATACAGAGAGACCCAAAAGATATATGTCCACACCTGACTTACGGGGTCTGTGATCGCACAAGACAAGCCTTGGAACTTTGAAGACACTCCCTCAAGACAATCACAACAGAACTCCGACTGATTGGCCGTGATTGGAGATAAGTCGCTTAGTTACTGTCAAACATGCGCTCTGCTGGTACACAAAGGAAGAAAGACGACGCACCCCAGCAGCGCATCATTTGAGCATTTACAAACCGTCACAGTCGGGCTACAATTTATTAACTTTTGTGTTCATGCTCAATGCTTGACCGTCATCGTCCTGTCTTGAAAAACTATTCAATACCGTATGAACAGCTAATTGAAGAAATGGAAAAGCTGAATGTTGCTGATCTGCTCTTAATTCATCGCAAGGTAGCATTGCACTAAAGCAACACCATTCATAAATAAGAAGTAAACAGAAAAACACCGATTAATCATGGATACGACCCAAAAGCTTCACATAAGCGAAGTGAAATGACTGATCAGATTCCTTGAATTGTTCCAAATAAAATTCGCAATATAATCAAGCACTTGATCGCTCAATATTGTTATAGAAATTTCGATTTAAGCTTTTGTGATTAAAAAACACTACCAACTACCTCTAAAGAGACTATCCACTGCAACACGACAGTAGGAATCATATTAATTGGTCTTCTCACGAAAATGCATGGGGATCCGCAACCATCTGAGCAGGGAAAACCATGAGCAAAGCTCAGTGAATCAAACCAATAGGAAAGTTTGTGTGCACATCAACCTCGGGCAGTGGTCTTTTGCTCATGCTTGACGGGCCTCTGGCGACTTTTCAGTGCCTTGAGCATTCCCTTTTCTAGCGATGTGAGTTTCGGCGACGTCTCGTGCATTGCAGCCCTGGCACGCTCTTTAGCCGCATCCATGAACCTCTCTGTCTTGTCCTTCGCTTCAAATGCCATGATCTTCGTTCGGTCCTCTCTCAAAAGTTACTCACGAAAATGGAGGATGTCCTCAAATCCATCAAGTCTTCTCAGATCGATGGCTGGAGTGTTACGAAAAGCCTTCGGATCGACTGAAATCACGGCATGAGAAGAGAAGCAGGATGCACGCACAGACTCAAAGGAAACAAACGGGTCCTGATAGCTTCAACACAACAAGCTCATACCCCAAACGCTGAGAGGCCAGGCAGATGGGGAAGAGCACACAAGTTGCAAAAGCAGAATAAAATCTATAATAAGAAAAACCGCATAAAAAGACTGATAAGTCCAACCAAAATCTCCTCTTTGAATAGTGAAGGAGTTAGCTACTCAATCACGAAAATAATCGTAAAAACGGATCCAGAAGACCATTACAAGTCTTCATTGGCGAAGTGATGATGACAAGATCTGCAAAGATCAACTTTCCTGCATAATCTGCGCGCGACGCATCTTTACCCATGCCTGACCAGAAATAGAGGCTTTTCTCGTATCAACACGACCAAGGTCTGGATCATCTGGGAAAATACCCTTTTCAACAGCAAGCAATGCGGCTCTTTCCTCGTTGGTCAGCATTGTGTCTCATGATTGATGGTAATACTGTAGTCAATACAACACTGAAGATGAGATAAAACCAACGGAAATATAGCATACACCATATTTATCTCAAACCTGCAAAATCATTCAATGCATATGATATCAGTGTTGCAAGGTTGGAAAATTGACAGGTGGAAGCACTGACAACAATTGACAGCGCACAAATGCAGAATACAATAAAAACAACAATTGAGTAGCAAAAGAACGAAATAAAAGGTGTTTACTTTACAGAACGCCTGCAAAGATCAAAAAGAATACGACGGAAACATGATTTAATGAGCCAATAACCATCTGAACAATAAAGAAAAAAATTCAGACACTTGATCAAGGACCAAAGTGAAATGATGCAAAAAGACCATGCAGCTCGTGCAATCTTCAGCGTAGCGGGAATAGTTGTTTTCGCTATGTTCTGCCTGATGGTCCAGCTTGGCCATCAAAAGTGGAACGAACAAACGACATTAACAGCCGCTTTTGAAAGCTGCATGGAAATAGCGCCTTTCAAAAGCTCACAACAATCTATTAGTTCAAAAACTACTTTAAATGCGGAAAACCTTCAAGCGCATTATGACGAATTCAACCATCTGTTCGATGCAACAGGGCTACCCCCCATCTGGGACGGTCAAAAACTCGTGGCCTGGAAAGAGTATCACCAGGAATCCATCAAAATTGCAGAGCAGTGCCATCAAAGCCTTGGCATCGCTGATCCGCAAAAAGAGCTGCGGGGCTCTTATTCAAAGCCGGTATGGGACCCAGGCTCAGAGATCTGGCAAACCAGATAATCTCCAAGCCGATCTCGCTAGGTGGCATCAGCGCAGAAAAGATGATTGATTCAAAAGACATTCATGTATCAAAAGTGAATAAACCAGCCAATCAAAGCCTGGATGACACCAATCATGAAAATCTCACTCGATCGGTACTCCAATCCCGAATCGAATGATGCGACCGATAGTGCGACCTGGGCCACAATGAACAGGCCAGGGCAGACATCATCGTAAGAATCCAGATGAAGGTGGAGTAGATGGGAATCGTTAACCAACAACCTTTGGAAGGGCTCACCAGAACTCAACAACTCGGATTGCGTGATGTTCTGTTGGATGTACGCAATGCAGGGGGGTGGTCCTGGGATCTGCCAGTGCTTCTGAGAGATCGCTGCTGGCTACGCCTTGACAGGATTCGCCTCAGCCAGCTGATACGACAACTCCCACCGGATGGACGCGATGAGGCGCCTGAGCTATTCCACTACAGAAAACTCAGAGCAGAAGGAATTGATCCACTGCTTGCTGAACAGAGTTGTTGGCAGGAATTTGGCATGGAAGATTGCCAACGAGCCCTTCATGCATACTGGGCAAGCCGAGATAGGAACCACTATGGATGGTCAGCAAACCGCTACAGACAACTGGTAGGTCTCTATCGTGATCGGATTAATCAGGGCATGACGACAGTTCCAATGTTGATTCTTGCGCGCAGAGAAAGCGCTGAGGAACATCAAATCCACTGGATCATTCAGTCTTGTCAAACCTGAGACACCTATCAACGAAATCCTGCTGGTTACACAGTCATTGAATATCACAACACAAACCAACCTTCAACAAAGCAATTAAAGCATAGTGATCACTATTCAGGCATATCTATTCAAGTAAAAATGTACAGCATAAAACTCACTCTATTGAGCGCAAATGACAATAAAATCAACATGATAATTTCAGAGAATAAGCTAGGAATTAAACGGTCGCCTACAGCAATCGCAATCAAGGTCAAAATGTTACAGGAACAAGTACTAAGCCGATCTTCGACAGCCTTGCCATAATGGCAGCCTTGGCATAATGGCAGCTAAACACTACGAATACGGATGATTACCATGAGACCAAGTTTCAACGATTTTAAAACAAACTACGATTCGCAACCAGAAAGATGGAGAAGAAGACTCATGGCAATATACAAAACCGATCAGGATGCAGCAATCGCTGCATGGACATTGATCATGTCAATGGACGATTTAATGCTGGAAATTGAAGAGACAGCACTATTTCTGGAACAAATCTATGCCAAAAAATGAACAATAGGTTTCGTTGAAACATGCAAAAAACACCCCCTGAGAAAAGACCAATCAAGCTGGGAAGAAAAATAAACAATTCAATTCACCAAGACATCCTTAAGTTCGTGATGGCGCTCATCTTGGTAGTAACGTCTCCACGATCAGCCAACGCCATTGTTCAGCAATACAATGTCGTCACTGACGAATTTTATGGCCTGAACGCAGAAAGGATTTTACTTGTTCAAGATACTGAAACAGCAGATAAAACAGTACTGATGACTGGTCGATGCAAGAGCCGCGCCCCGACAGACCTGTATCTAGAAGATGATCCTGTAAACGCAAAAGAAAAATGGTTTATTATCTCTAAAGGAGATAATATTAAAGCTGACCTGGAAATATGCCTTACAGGAAATCTGCCTGCATGGTCTGAAAAAATATTATCAACTCGTTAAAGCGAACCAACGCCTCGACGAAATTGAAATAATTCAATTCAAATTGATGATACCTGAAATGGAAAGTTTAATATAGCCAAGCGGGCTCAATGGCACTCATAAAAATTTAATAACAAGAATGATAGAAGATGAAATCCGTAGCTAAGAAAAAGAAGATTATCAAATCGGAATGAGCAGAGCAGTCACGTTTTTATCAGATTTCAAAGCTTTTATCAATAAAGGAAATGTCGTTGACCTGGCAGTTGCTGTCATCATCGCAGGTGCATTTGGGAAAGTTGTGAACTCAACAGTTCAATTAATAATGACTAACATACTGGAACCGTCCTTGGAAGCGGCCAATGTAAAGTCGGTGGCTCAGTTGCCAGGCGGTGATATCATTATATCAACTATAAATTTCATTGTAATTGCTTTTGTCTGTTTTATTGTTGTAAGAGCCGTTGAAAAAATGAAGCGTAAAGAACAAGTGGCAGAATCCAAAACACCTGACCCTCAGGTTGTACTTGCGTCTGCGATCACGCGCCTGACAGAAGTTGTGGAGGAGCGCTCAACGAAGAGTTGATGATTTTATTGGTGTCAGTTACTCAAGAAAGACTTCTGTTGCTGAACTGATAAGCAAAAGTATTGGCCTCAATACAACAGTTCAGCCACGAGGCATCGTTAAGAGCGGTATCTGTTATGCAGCCTTACGACGCCGTACAAAGAGATAAGGTACTGAACGCTTGAAGCTTTCGACTGTCTCATCAAACTTCCTTGCAGCTGCAGCGAGCACAGCCTCACTGGCCCAGAAGCTATAGAGCTGGACTGTGGTCACAAAGAGAACCGCACCAACAACCACCAAGACAAGACCTGATAAATGACTGAAATCCATCGAACGTAGCCTGCATCTATCTATTAATTAATCATGACGTGCTGGGCTGTCAGCTTTACCGCCGACGGAGTCGCGAATCGTTAACTGAACAACAGGTCCCAACAAAGCCAAGCACACAAGGGAGTACATCTACTTATTTACAATACTTCATAAAGGCATTAACTTTTGTTTTTTGGATGCGAGTGATTTCGATCAGTACACTCTGCAAAATGCAACAAAAAATTGCAGACAAAATATTTATGGATTTTAAATATACAAGTCCAAATTCAATCGAGCAGCTTCAATCGCTGATAACTTTTAACGATTCAATCATTCGGTGGTTTTTCTATCTGACAGAGGCCAACAAAGAATTTAAAAACAGAACAGCAGTCGAAGACGAAACATACGCGAAACCACAATCCGTTTGATAGGCTTCAGGCAAAAAACAACAATACTGAAAACTCGTCAACAAGACTGGGACCTCATGGAAAATAACTTAAACGAAGAGCTGGCAAATCGATCAATTGAATTAAAACAGCTAGCAATAATGACTCCTGACGACCGAATCGCACGAATTGTCTGGGCCAGAATACAAAACGACTTGGAACATAAAGACAGTTTTATTTATGGAATCCAGTATTGCATCTCAAACATTTATTTTTTCATCAAGACACAGATACAGGATAATGACCAAACACGTTCTGCTCTCAATAGCTGCTGTCATCTCGTTGAGAGCTTAGGCTGGAAAACTAAAACCGTATTTGCCGAAGATTCATCGAAAGTTGTTTTTATTGATTACATCAAAGAAGTGGTCGCTCTGTACACAGACACAAAACAAAACCACTGCGAAGATGCTCAATGCATACTCGCTATGAACATGATTCACATGGTGATGCAAGATATCGAATATGTCATACAAAAACGACCAGCGCAGGAGAAGCGCCTGCTATCAGCATTGACAACTGCAGCGACATTACGAAATCAGATGCTCAATATTTTTGGATATCAGATCACAGAAACGAATACTGATTCACAGCCATAGGCTTCAACTGAAAGTTATTCAATCAACACCCTCCTAAATAAGCAAAAATCTTCAGCTCCAAACAAATCTACACTCCGGTCAAATCAAAATAACGGTGGGCATAATCAACAACTGAACAAATCACCATAACGCCCCTTGACTTTCACTGGGCTTCCCTTGACCTTGACTTTGCAACCTCTCGGGACGCTGTGGTTCATGTTCCAACAATGACATCAGCGACTGAAAAGCCAGTAAAAGCCTATAAAAAACGATGCAAAGAATTCATCCTGTTCAATACAATCTAATTGACAAACAAAAGGTCCCTTTATTAAGAATTATCAGGCTATGGAATAACATTTTTGTCATTGGTCATTAACATCACTTAATTGCGACTCATTCCAACATAGACTCTGATGCAGCAAACACAAAAGATAAGTAATAAGGCTTTTAGTTTAACGAAATCAAAGGTGAAAGAACAGGTTCCTCTTACTGCAAGCTGGGACTACAGCAGATATAAAGCAACTACAAACAATCAACGTTCACTGGTTCGGCTGAACCCCAGGATCCAGCACCCTAATTTTTAGTCATTCATCGTAGTTACGCGGCTCAAAGCGACGGGCAATACGGCCTTTGGCTTTGTGCAATAAATCCCGGTTAACTGTGACATTGAATTCATACATTTGTTGATCACTCAATGACTTGATGATTAAATCACTCAATCTGATCAGTCCCAGGTCTGAAATATCACTTGGCGACCAATTCCTGAAAAATTCAACCAAATTACATTCACCTGCCTTGACAACTTTCACTTCACCACCAGAATGTTGCTTTCTATAATATTCCCACTCAATGCGATCATTAATTTTATTGCTCCAAAGAGCAGATTCACAAGCACTTTTCCATACTTTTTGACTTGGCATTGCTGACTAATGCTCATTGCATGGCTCGTATCACTCTCGACAACTAGCGACTGACAGACAAAGCCTCAATGCATGACTCATGTGATTTGAAGCGAGCCATCAATTGATCTTAAAATTGAACTGCTTCCATCATGTGAAAGTTCTGATCAGGCATGCCTGCAGGAATCATCAACTCCCATGAGTAGCCGGTGCATCAAACAGACTCATTGAGTTGAGATTTTTCAAGCTCTCATCTGCCATCCTAAACTCTAGGCATTAAAAGCCCTACAACCATGACAATCACGATTTACGGAGGCCCACATACACGAGCATCAATCCCTCGTTGGTACATGGAAGAGAAAAAAATTGCTTATGAACTTTTGAACATTGACCTGAGTACAGGTCAGAACATGCAGTCTGATTTCCTATCGATCAACCCGTTTGGAAAACTTCCAGCAATGCGTGATTCATCCATCACTGATTCACAAGGCGATCCTCTTACCTTATTTGAGTCGGGTGCAATTCTGCTTCACCTTGCCGAACATCATGGTGGAGAAGCGACAACTTCCTATGAGAAAGCACTGATCAGCCAGTGGACTCATTTCGCCAATTCGACTCTGGCATTTGCAATTTTTGTGCCAGACCAGAAAGCAAAAATTCTCCCCAGGTTACTAAAACAACTCAACACGCAATTGTCAAATGGCTTCCTTGTTGGCGATGCTTGGGGTGCTGCTGATTGCGCAGTGACAGCTTATCTTGCCTACATCAAAATGTTTTTTCCCAACGAAGACCTCAACGAATATCCTCAGATTACTGCACTGATTGAGAAAACCAGCAACAGGCCTTTGTACAGAAAAGTAATGGGGATTTGATTAGCTATTTCAACATTTTAAACGAAACAAATCAGGTTATTTTACCCTATGGACAAACTCTCCTGGCTTTAAAGATTTCAATATATTGACCAGCGTTTTAAAATCTTGAAATCATTCAAACTGCAGCGTATTCCCAGAGGCAAAACCATAGGAGATCGGTCAATTCATGAAGAGCAGAGAAAACAATTGGTCTTGTTGTCGGTTCGCTCGATCTAGATTGTGAGCAACATTGCAGCTCGATAGAATCATTGATCAATCAACAGGAACAAGGACCAGCGCCTTGAAGGGCCTGCTACATGAGAAAGCACCATTTTTCATTTTCAACATCAAGCTCGGAGGTTTGAATATGGGTGTGTCTTGGGATAACTAATGGATCGATCTCATCCAAAATCGCCCGCAACTTGGGTGCTTCCTGTTTCTATTGCCTTCACTGGACTTTGTATCTTCGGAGCAGGATTAGTGATCCACGAGCCTCTGGAAAAAATCGCGACTCGTCAGAACCACACCATCATCATTGAAAACAGAACAACGGAGCCTTTGGTCATTTCGCCCAAAAAACCTTAATTCAGAGCGAAAGGGTTGTCAAAAATAAGAGTACTAACATGATGTTGTTAACAATTCAATGGTCTGCCAAGAGATCAGACAAAGTACATTTGAGATTATAAAAAAATAAACTGATGGTAACGATAAAAGTTTTGATCGATTCCATTGGATCAGTTCGCAAATTTCCTTGAGCTTGGCCAGACAAATGGGGGCTCATATTTGCATGCAATGACTTCAATAGTTACATCGATATTGTCTCTCAAGAAGCACCAGCTCCCTGAAAAGGAACACAGAACAGCTATGAAGTCAGCAAGCATCCTGCTGGACAATCCCGGAGCACAACGTCGCGCGGAACACAGTATAAATACTCATTGCCGTACATAATGATGTTCAATCACGGGTGAATGCACCACCGCTCTGACGATGATTGCGTTTCTGGCCTTGTTCTGGGGTTTTTTACTCACAGTGTATTTCCGGTTCAGAGATGATGAAATGAATTCAGACGGCTAATGCTGATTGCTGTAGCGCTGCTGCTGCTTCTCTCGTTCTGCCTGTCAGACGTCGAGAGATAACCCAAAAGCGACCCTTGGAGGAAAACCAAGGAAAGACCACAGTGCTGAAAAGCCACTCAACAACATTGCTTATTCACAGACTGAGAGGGTTTGGACAGGTGACAGGCTTACAGAATCAACCTGAATGGCATTCAGCGGAAGTCATCGCCAGAATCAACACACTCGAAGCATGCATCAATGGCGAAAGGCTACTGGCTGGCAACAGGCACCATCAATGATCCCAAGGGCTTCATGAGTTATGCAGCCGCTGCTGAAGCCTATCTTCAGAAGTGTGGCGCAAAAATGTTCATCAGAGATGCCCATACCGATATCAGGGAAGGTGACCCGGGCCATCTCACTGTTCTGATTGAATTTCCATCTCTTGAAGCAGCCAAAGCAGCTTATGAAGCACCTGAATATCAGGAGATGATTCATCTCCGATCTCCAAACAGCGAAGCCTGCTTAAGCATTCTGGAGGAAGGCGACAAACTTGCCCATTAATTTTATGGATGGCGCTTGACTACGAACGAAAGAGAGCGATCACGAATTGACCCGCTTCATTTCAGCCAACTGGCGGACACAACTGATGCAGACATATCGAAAACTGTATGCCAATTTAAAAATCTAATCGCGGTCTCGACAGGATGCGATTGGTCGTCTAGGGCACAACCGGCACTGTCATCCTCTGCAGTGCCGGATTAGACGAATGCAGGTCCGTCAACAAGAAATGAGATCGCTTATTCAAGCTTAGGGCTAATAAAAGCTACAAAAATAAACCTTATTTTTTAAATGCAAGTGCACTCAGAATAGAAAAAATTCGTTGCGACTACCCTCGACTTATCTTCGTATTCATCCACTCAATAATATCTTTTTCCAGCCAAACCACTGTGCGCGAACTAATTTGTATCTGCTTTGGAAAACTACCTTTTTCCATGTGTGTATAAATAAATGTTTTTCCAACACCGGTCATCTCAATGACCTGTGAAAGCCTGAGAAACCGAGGTGCTCCTGCGTCATTGGTCAAGATGAATAGTCTTTGATGAGGACAGGCAAAAGCAGCAAGAATCAGGAATGAACTGTGTCTTGGCTCGAATGCGAGTGACTGCCTCGAGCGACAGCACGGCCGTTTCCTTGATGAGAATGCGCAATGCCAAGCTTATGTAGCCTGGAATGCTCCTCAATCTGATCTGTCAACTGCAGGGACCCGGCCCCAAAAGCGGCGTAAATCCCGTAGAGGAGAGCCCCAAAGACTAAAACCGCCAGTGATCCAATCATCAGATATGCAGAAAGATCTTGGTTAGCAAGTTCCATGAATCCTTTTTACTTCTAGATGAATATTGGCCGCTTATAAAGCTCTTGCTGTGACGATTGCTTCGGCAAGCATTTACAATTGCCATCATTGCAGCCTTTAAAGATTAGTGCTCACTCGATAATTCGATCTGCGAATTACAAACGAATGCAACCACCGAAGAGACAACACGACGCAGCTCCATGTACACAAATGTATGAACATGGCACTCACCAAGACAGAGGTGATCTGCCCAAGACAAATTAACTGTCATGGGGAAATAATCAGCAAATGTTAAAGCCTCTTGCCGCGAACTTCTGCGAACGATTAAGAACCCATGAAGGCTACATCTGGTGAACTCAAAAGCTACGGAGGCCGTGGTATTAGCAGCTTCCCATTGCTTAGTCAATACTCAGGTCGTACGCCACAACGTAATCAACGATGAGAGGTCAGAGCACGACCATGAATTGCAAGGTCTTTGCAAACGAGCAGCTCGACAGTTGATGCTGCCGATCGGATCCATAGTCCGATGAACTTTGATCAAAACATGAATCGATCACTGAATGAGACCAAGTCTTGTCGCTTGGCAGCAGCCCATTGACCATCTGTCTCGGTATCGGTCGATCGTCGCTTTGACGAAAGCCAGAGCATGGTCCACGCATAGACACCACAGCAGATCAACACCCAACACATGGTCGATGGCGACCAAGCTTGGGCCGTTCAGAGCTTTGCCAGCAGAAATGACGGTGATGACATCCATTTGCGAGCAGCTGCTGCTCCGCTTACAGAGTGATCAGGCAGCGCCGGGCAGAGTCCGCTGACACAGTGACAGCTTGTAGTCTGAAACTGCTTAACCACGCTTTAACCTTGCTTAGAGCTCTCAATGAAGAGGGACAGAGGTCCTGACAACGGGGTGAATCGATGAATCCAGACAAACAACACCGCAAGCTGGTCAAGCTCAAACTCAAAGCCGAGGAGTGCCTCACGAGGGAACAGGCTCAAAAAATCATTCGCAAAGCGGATAAGGCTCATCGCAAGCTTTCAGAAGGCCCCAACAAAGCTGCCTGAGAAAAGAGCCGGAAGTTCCTGCTCTGCTTCGCGAAGGATCCGGCTGGTTCAATGCAGCACTTTGAGACGACCTCGCAGAACCGGAACCAAAAAAGGCAACACAAACGTCCCATGGCTTGGCCCTGGCTTTGACCGACAAGAACCAGCAAGACCCTGAGAATTGATTTGGCGGTTTCCCCAGCTACACAACTTCAGTGATCTGGATTCATTTCATCTGTCTTCGTGAAGCATGTGAAGCAGGGAGCTGAGCAAAGGTGAGTCAGCGTGGAGGTCCAATCGTTGACAGGTTCGATTGGTCGTCTAACTGCGACTCCGGAGCTGCCCGACAGTGGCAGCTCCGGACTAGGCGATCCCAGGGCAGAGAACAATGGCTGACGAGACCACTCAGTCGACGACGAGACTTCAGATCGACTGGGAATCACCAAAACCGATTCCTTGGGAGTGCGTGTCTTTACTCTTTTCTTGCGGGACCAAAGGGGGTTAGACCCGAGAAAGAATAAACGTACTTCAATGCCGACTTATCCTCCCCTGGGCCCACCCAGCTCGAATGTCATTGATGCAGCCTCTGCTTTCCTGTCCATCCGACCTGGTCAGTTTGTCATCGTCAAGGAGTTGACTCCGGCCAGTGAAAGGGTTGATATCGAAAAAAACTGGTGGCTTGGACAGGTGATCTTCTGTGAGGGATGGGCACAACATTCCCGGATGAACTCACTGTTTCAGGTGGCTGACGTCGACGACGGCGCTATTCGCTGGGTCCACCCCACCCAGGTGACCCATGTACTGCATGGACTGGATGGGATTGGCCAGGAAGGTTGGGATGGGTTTGAGGATTAGTCAACGTCGAGAGCGAACCGCCGCTGCCGGACAAAAAAAGGAGGCCTTCGCGGCCTCCGTCTACCTATCACCAAAGGAGAAGTGCTCGACGCCTCTCCTGACTTCAGTATGTGTATCGCATAGAACATGTGCCTGAGATCACATACTCATTGTCGCAGGGGGGCTTGGTCTGCTATCAACCGAAACCAATCTGACCATCGACAAACCAGGATCCTGACCTCTCGCTGAAGCCAGATAAGCGTACGAACAAGATCAGAAGGACTGAATGGTTGGATCCTGAAAAAATGGCCACCCTTGAGACATGCTCATCTGCCCTAACGATGGCTGGCCCACCGACACAACAAGCAACAAGAAGAATCCTTGAATCCAGTGGCACACTGATCGAAAACGATCATTTTGTGTACGCGTCGGGAGACCATGGCTCCGGATGGATAGCGAAAGATCTCATTAATCTCAGACCTGAATTGGCCTATCAACATGGCCAATTACTAGGAAAAGAAATCCAGAACAATGGATTAAAATCTGAGATGGTCTGTGGATCAGCCATAGGCGGAGTGATTTGCGCCCAATACACAGCTTTGGCACTTGGCAGTCGCTGCGTTTTCAGCGAACGAGTCGTGAATTAGAAAGGCCACACCACGAGCTTTGAGATCAAAAGAGCTTACGACGAAATTGTAAAAAATAAATCTGTTTTAATTGTCGACGACGTTATTAATACAGGATTTTCGGTGCGCTTAACATACGAGGCGATTGCAAAAGCCGGTGGAAAGCCAATCGGGATCGACGCTTATGTGAACGGTGGAAATGTTGGTGCAAGTGAGCTTGGGGTGAAGAACTTTATTTTTCTCGACGAAATTCACTTGCCAGCATGGCCCGGACAAAACTGTCCTCTCTGTCAATCAGACAAACCGATTAATATTCAATATGCGCATGGAGCTGAATACGTTGCACAAAACTGAGTCTTTGAGTTAAAAGCCCAAAAGTCTTCAATGCAGCCTTCATTTCATCGTTCCTTGGTCGACAAGAGCCGATGAGAATTCCTGAAATGCGATAGCGGCATCTGAAGGAGTCGAATTATATTTTAATTCCCATTGCTCAACCAGAGCACGCATGTCTTGCCACATATCAACCATGGCGAGTGGATCGAATCCGGAGGACTGGGGCAAGGTGTTGGCCATGGATGGATCGAGGGTATCAAGCAGTTTCCTTCTAACTGATCAACAACGACACTGCTGATTCGCCACTCACGTCGCAAACAATCAGCGAACTGAGATCAAGTGAGCTCCTCTGGATCGCCAGCAGGCATGATCAGGAGCACTTCTGATCGGATTCATGACACGAGCCACGCGACTCATCAAAAAGCTCGACAGGTTGCTCAGCGAGCACGACAGCTTTGGCGATAGCCCGGAATCCTGTGTGGATGAGATGGTTGACAAGCTCAGCGATCTGATCAAGGCCATACAAGAGAAAAACAAGCAAGAGCACTGGGCCTCGATCTACGTGGAACGTGACCGCGCTCGCATCAAGACAGCTGTGCTCAACAAAGTGATGGATCGCAGTTCGCAGTGAATCCAGAACAACTAACCCTGATCAAGCTTCAGCCCTCCTGGCGTCAATAATCCGTGCCAGCTGAAGCATGTATCCAGCCGTACACCAGCGGCCATGGCTGCGAGCACGGTTTTCAATGTCTGAACGAATCTCAGCGGTTTCAGCCATCAGCAGGTCAAGTTCAATCTGTGGCAACTCATAAAGCTCCTGAAGTTCAACCTCGCGCCCAAGCAGGTGGCTGCGAAACCACTTTCTCGCCTGTTCCTGGAGTGGAATCTCTTGCGTCATTCAACTTGACCATCAAAGGCCATTCTGACCAATTCAGCCATTTCCAGGCTTGATTGAGCTGGATTGAACAACTTGCTTTCTGAGCAGCAACGCGTTTTAGTGCTGAAGTCAAACATCAATGGAACGCGTTCTGAAAAACCACTGGCTTTCACTCGCCATCGCAGCGTTTTCTCTCAGTGGCCTGCTTTGGCTTGAGCTGATCGCAGCTTAAACACCTGAATTTTTCCTCTCAAAGTTGACAAACAACCCATAGAGATATCGAGGAGTTCAGCGCCCAAGAAGGCAACAGCTAAAAACAATCAATCAGCAAAAACCAGGGAAAACCGGGCAATAAAACAGTGATGTGATGCAAACAGCTTATAGCTAGATCATCATGCAATCAAAGAGGTTCGTCAGGCCCTGGAAGAGGCTTTCTACTCTTTCTTTGAGGCAATAATGATTTTAAAGCACCGATCATATCATTTGTTCTAGAAACGAAGATAAAACTTCCAAGAAAAAAAATTGCAGCAATTGCAAAAACAGTGGACGTAAGCACATCCAGTTCGAGATTTCCGATCACAATTCCAATCATGTTCGACGCGATTAAATGACGCAACATTACACTGAATCAACAGTAACCACACCACCTCATCAGGGCAATAACAACACACAGAACAGAGGCCTTGTTCCAGAAAACCACAGGACTAATTCGGCAATACAAGGACTGGTTCAGCCTATTCGCTGTATAGACAAAGAACACTCGTCAGCAAGCCAATGAACCTGCACAATCGATCCACAGTGCATTCTGGCTGAAAGTTGATGTCGCCCAACCAGAGAACTTGTCACAGGACTGGATGTCTCTGGATTGTTGGCGGTTAAGGTGAGCCTGTCTTCAGTCACGCTCCAGGGATTACCCGAAGCTCAAATGCGATCATCACTACTGCTTCTGCTTGCTCTTCTCGTGGCACCTGCCGCAGCACTTGCTCAGAAAAAAATCCCAAAAGCCCAGGGACACGACCAGTGCCCTCTCGGATACGTCAATACACTTGGCACGACTTGTGTTTCACCGATTTACTATGAGGTTGAACCCACTAACGGAAAAGCCTGTAAAGAAGGGTGGATGAATGTTGGCGCTGGCTATTGCAGAAAAAAATGAGCTGCGATCCAATATCGATCCTGCAGACACCGCATCGGCACAATCAAGAGACCATTGCTAGAGATCCATTAACAGCAACGATGTAGCAATAAAACGTCTCCCAGAAGCCATTCTGCTGTTGGCAGCTGGGATGTTCTCTATGGCGGGGCTATGCGCCAGCGCAAAACCCCGCCCAATTTCAGAGTGCGAGCAAAAACTAATTGGGCAATGATTCAATATCATCGACAAAGATATCGATGATGATTTATACGAGTTTGAAGCAATCAGGAATAATCAAAAGCGGGAAATCAAAATAGATACGAATTGCAATGTTCTCCTGAAGCGTATTGACAACTAGCAATATGGATTGTTTGCAGGGAGCAAAGCTTAATTGAATGCATTCACGGCAAAATCACATCAATCCCAAAGCGTGAAACAAACCTCTGCTTACAAATACAAGCATACAAACAGAGGTGAATGCCACGAGATTAATTGCAGCAATATCGAATATCAGAGGGCTTCGCTCAGCCTGAACTGATCCACCTCTGGAAAATGCCTGGTTGATATCGTCCCAGTAAGCGAGAACGAATCCTTTCTTGGCGGTCAGGCTTCCAGAACTGGCCAAAATCTGACTTTGACCCTGGCTGGCACGTTGCTGGCGATCGATCTTCTCAGCCTCGCGCCTGAAGGCGTTCTGGAACCAGTTGACATGGCTGAAGAACCCCACAGTGAACCAGAAAATCAGCGAAACACCGATTAACGCACTGAGCATCACCATGCTGAAAAGACCCTGTGGACATGAACTAACAAACCATCATCCGCTTAATGCAAGGACCACAAGTGACACATGAATCAAACAGAAAGGTCATTTGAAGGAACATGCGGCTAAGAGCACATTTCGAACAAAGTGGTCAATCAATTGCTACTCTTGCGCGTCATTGCCTAGGTTTAACCCGCGGATTCTTGCACTGAGGTCGCTCAGGACTTTCCGGTTGGTAACTGTGCTCGATAATCGTCAGCAACTACATCCAGAAGACCTAAAACATACCGATCACTGGCTCCGATTTCAGATTGAAGAGTCTGCAAAATCACACGAATATCTTCAATCGCAACATTAATCTGGTTTTCAAGTTGAGAGACGCTTGGCTGCCATTCTTCGGTGAAAGAGGTTGCAGAGGCGATTTTCAGATTTGCCGAATCCTGATGTTTTGGAGGCATGGAGCTTCGTCGTGGTGCCTGGGAATTTCGAGCTTGGTAGGCCATGGCAATCGTTTTAAAAAGCTTTCCATCTGAACGGAAGGAAGACTGTCAAATAGCCAACCAACAGAACGTTCAAAGAAGACGAAGCAGAGCGAACAGATCAGCACAACCGAAGCTGAACGAAATCATCCGAAAGCAGCTAGCGCGATTGCAAATCGATGCCTTTGAATCACAAAAAGAGCTGAGTCAATAAACTCATCGTCTTCGGCCCAAAACTTTTCTCTGCACCACACCCCCATTTTTTTGATAGAGAACAAGGCGATTTTCTTCCAAAGTATTGAAACTCAAAAGACCTTTGGAGCGATATTGTCGATTAAATGGGACGACCCAGGATGTTCCCATAGCCATGACATAAATCAGCTCCTGCTGATCATCGCTAATGCAAAAGCGTACCTCCGAATCCTTATAAACACCTACATCACTGACAAAATCAGCTTTGAAGTAGTCACAGCCCTGAGCTCGTTGAAACTCATCTTTGATATTGGCCAGCGCATGGCTTCCGCAGCTGATTCCGAGCAGCGCCAGAAAACCGATCCCGGGGACACGCTTCACAACAAACCATGGAACGACAACAGCAGCATGACATGACGCTTCACAGCTGCGATGCGAGTCGGACTCAGGCCGTGAAAAGGACATAACCATCGTCAGCACGGCAAGGAGATGGGATTTCAATCGCTACTTGAGCTTGATCTGATCAATACATCTTGCTTTAAGCAATGGACTAATTTTTTCCCATTACCGAGTGAATCCTTGTCAACACGCCACTTCGGAGAATCTGAAGAAGCGACTCCGGGATTCATTGATCCCGTGTTTCTCCAACATGCCGAGGCCAGAGTTGGGCCTTGGTGGGAAGCTCGAATTCGCGACCTGATAAGGCAGGATTGCACTGAAGAAGCAGGAGCTCTGTTCAGAGAGTTCGAGACACCTGAAAAGGGCTTCTAATCTTGACTATTGATCTCTGCTGAAGCAATAGCTTTGTATGGTCACAAACAGATCAATTGCTGTCAGGGAAAGAGGCTTGCCAAGTGGACTGGATAAGTTCATGATGGCGTTACCTACAAAGACGCTTGATGAGCAACCGTATTGTTCGTGCTCACAAGAAATTAATTATCAAAATACAACAAAAAACGGGTCTTTCTGATTATCAAATCCTGTGGATCACTTTCGCCAAAGGCGTACTAACAGGAATCTTGCTCACTATTCTTTTAGCTTGAATAAGCCCACAGAGTTTTATGTTTCCACAAAAAACAAATCAACAATGTCATCAACCAAAAGAAACGACCAACAAAGATCTCTAACTTACACTGAAATGATGAACGAAGGCAGGCAGACCAAAAGAGCTAGTCAACAGCAAAATGATGCTGAGCTTCAAGACCGAGTAGAAGAGCTAGAAAGAAAGGTGGAACATCTTCAGAAAGTAATCCAACGACAGATTCGACTCGGCAGACTATCCGAGTAAACAGCAAGCATTCAGAAAGGAGCCTGAGTACCAGTTCATCACAACATAAAATTTGACTTCGCACGAATTTATGCGAAGCCAAATCCACAAATTCAGTTATTCAAAAGATTGGAGATCTGAAACTAGCTACGACTTTGAAGAGCGCATATTCAGACTCAGACAATCGAGACTGTCATACGTTTCAACACCAGTCACTGGATTGACGCCAGCAGCTCTTGAGCACATCTCCTCCCGCTGAGGAGCATCAATAATTGCACCGGAAAAGTCTGCTCCATCAATCGTTGTTGCCATGAAAAAGCTCTTTGTTAAAACGGCATCTCTGAAATTCACATTTGTGAGATTAGCTTCTTCAAAATGTGTGGCGTAGGCGATACTTCCTTCAAGATTGGCTCCCTCAAGATCTGCTCGCTTGAGTGTTGCCACACTGAAGAGAGCACCTCTCAGATCAAGACCAGACAAGTCGTAGTTGGCGAGATCGTATTTAACGAATTCCTTGGTGATCGGCTTTCCATCCTCATCTCGCTCGTAGAAGGGAAATTTTTCCTTGAAAGCCTCTGTAGCCTGGTCACTTCCCTGAAGACTTCGATCAAGACCAAGATCAGGAAGACCCCCTCCACTCGGATAAATCGCAAAAGCTTTCGAGGGGAGAACCAGCAGCGAGCAGAATAGAATCACTGCAAGTGAGCAAAACAATTGCCGAGCAATGCGCTCAATGGAATTCATTTCACAAACCCTTTATTGAAAAACTTAAGACAAGCAAGTACAGCACTTTGACAACATGACCCGCCGAGACGCAACAAATTGCTCAACGACAGGGGAAAAATCTAACTGACCTTGATCTCATTGATCGTCTCAGCGAGTCCGAGATGAATAAGCAAAAACTAGTTGCTAAGTAGAATTTTCACAGAGTTCTCTGCCGAAATTGGAAGACCAAACTCAAGCTCTACTTGCAGAACTCATTCGACAAGCATTGATACGAATTCATAGCGGGGAGGCAGGCGCAGACTCTGCCCTTTATAGGGCTATTTACACTCTGCAAGAGCAAAATATTATTGAAAATATTGCATCTACCTTGCAGTAAACTGACTCAAGTGAGCTTTTTTGTTTAATTAAACCAAACACTCTGAATTGAGAGCTGGCATAATTTTCTAGCTTGATGAATTCTTCGCGCTACCCAATTAAATAAATATAACCTGTAACTAAATACATTGAAAACCAAATCAATGCTGAGAAATAAACAGCAGCAAAAACAAATTCTTCAAGAAATTCGAATGAGTCCATGCGTCAATAAAGGGTTGCTCTACGAATGAACTGCATCGCAGCAAGGGCGCCTAAGAAAAACACCGTAGGGATACCCAACGCATTGACAGCCAGAGTCCTAACGGTGAATACAGGGTAGCCACCATCTTTCCTTTTAAAGGGTGCTAGTGGGCTGTCAATCCACTCTTTGCGATTCTGAATTGAGGGAACTCCAAAAAATTGCTTACCCCAGACAAGAATTTCCCATCTGGTGAGCCAGAACGCTGTGCTGATCACAGAAAAAGCTATTGGTGATGTAACCAAAAGAATTTTGTAATTGAACACAGCAAAAACTTTGTTTTAAACACATTAAGAAGGAGCATTGCCCAAGAGGTATTGATTGATGCACAATTTTGAATTCAATGTTTCAAAGTCGTCGAGTCATTTTTATCGATCAAATCAATGCGAACCAGGTGACTTTTAAATGCACTTAAGCCTCATTTGGTGCAAGCAAGTGGTCTGATTTGATAGCCATTCACACTATTTGCAACAGCAACGCCAATCTTGATATTGAGATCAGCAGCATATAGACATTTTCTGGCTCGTAATTTTACAAATCTTCGATACAGATGATTCAGGCCTGCAGCATGCTGCAGTAAAAATACGACATTTTTTAAAGAAAAATATTAGTTAATTGACAACTACGAAATTTTTGGTGATTTCCCGAGAGGAGAAGGTCAATATCAATATCCCTCCTGCTCTGCACATTCAGGCCATACGAGCTTTGACTTGGCCAATGCAGAACGAGTCACCATGGACAACACGCTTGTGTGTGGTCCTGACCCTGGGCTGGCCAACATCCTGTTGGCCCATGGTGCTGGAGCCGGCATTGGAAGCCCCTTTATGCAGCAGATGGCTGAAGGCCTTGCGGCGAACGCATGGCAGGTGATCCGGTTCGAATTTCCCTACATGACCAAGCAACGCACAAGCGGCCGCAAAACACCGCCGAACAGAGCCGACATCCTTCTGGAGTGTTTTGACAACCAGGTGAAGTCTCTACCCACCAACCAACCACTGATCATCGGAGGAAAATCCATGGGAGGAAGAATCGCCAGCATGCTGGCGAGTGAGCTGTGGAGCAATAACAGAATTCTGGGATGCATCTGTCTTGGCTATCCCTTTCACCCTCTTGGCAAACCGGAAAAAGTACGCATTGGGCACTTACAGAATCTGCAAACACCAAACCTGATTGTTCAGGGAGAACGTGATCCGATGGGCAGAAAAGAGGACATGGTGAACTACGCACTCTCAGAACGGTTGCAACCCTCCTGGATTCCCGATGGTGATCACAGCTTCAAACCAAGAAAACGTTCAGGCCACAGTGAACTAGCCATTCTGCATCTGGCTGTGCAACAGATGCATGACTTCCTGAGCAAGCTGTTGCTGCTTCGTTGATCTCTCTGTATAGGGTTAACCCAGATGGGTGAATCCAACAGAGATCCTGATGCTCCCTCCATCAGGTCTGGTTGCCCCCGAGCATGTCGTCGTACCCCTCATAGGGGTTGTATTCAGCCCATCCAGGACTGGCCTGATCCATCAAATCAAATTCACCGTCGACCATATCGGCACGGGTGTTTCCGTAAGGAACGGTGTTACAGGTGATCCCGCCACCGGCAACAGGCTGGCAATCGTCGAAACGCACTTGTGCCCGAACAGAACTGAAAAGTGCTGAGCTGATCGAGACCAGCGCGGCAAGATTCACCAGAAACACTCGCAAAACGCCTGATGCACCCCCCCCATTCTGGACGGAATGGTGAAATCTGATCAAAGGCCTGCACAAAGTCGCTCGCTGTCACGCAGCGTCTCAAAGGCTCTCTGACCACGTTGTTCAGCAAGCTGCACCATCACCACTTCCGCCTGCAGTCCGAGCAAAAGGGTCTGACAGGGATAGAGCTCGCGATCAGCGGCACGGCTCTGCATTGCTTCAGTGAGCACAAGAGCTTGATTACAGCTGGGCGCATGGGCACTGCGGAAACAGGCGATCAGAAGCGGACGCGCCCGATCCAAAGATGCTGCATGCACCGGCGCTGCAACGCTGCCGACTCCAACAGCAACGATTGCGAACATCAATGCCTTGAACCAGTCGTTCGAGAAGTGGCTGATCAAGAGATGGGACCGAGATCAACTGAAAGAATCAAAACACTCGAGCGATGATCGGATGTACACCGACTGGACCGCGGTCGCGCTTCTGCTGTTCACCGCTGTACCCCTTTTGGCTGTCGTGGCGGCGGCCACATTCTTTATCTGGCAGAAGCGGAAGTCTCCACTGTCTTGATCAATCCTCTATCGATCACCTCTGAAGGCTTCTCAATGCTCTCCCCAGGGGAGTGAGCGACGGTGAAAGATGTTGCCCGGGATGAAGAGACAGACTGGAGAACTCCTCTGCCCAGACAATCCTGACAAGTGCGGAAGCGCTGCTCGCTGATGCGTTTGATGCCACTGCCACCGCAGCTCGAGCAGATCGCCATGTCCACGCCGTCAAAACATCTTCAGTGTGGGAGCTGCGGGCGTCCGTGATCCCGAAGGCTTCCTTAAGAATCCTGATCTTCGAAGCAACTGCGCAACGGCACTGATCTGGCTCGCATCTCCTGCAACAGCTCGTCGACCGACAGAGAGCAGTGCTGGTCAACCAGCCCCAGAGAACCGGCGAGCCATCCCACCACCCTCTGCGGCGACCATTGCTGATCCTGAAGAGGTGCCAGCCCTGCTGCATGGTCTCGTTTGGAGAGCTTCTGTCCCTGTGCATCACAGAGCAGCGGTGTGTGTCGATAGCCAGGAGATTGCTCCTCCAACGATGCGATCACGGCCTGCTGGGCAATGCACACCACCTCCAGATCGGACCCCCGCACCACCTCTGTGATTCCCAGTGCCAGCTCATCCACCACTGTTGAAAGGTGATAGGCGATGAATCCATCAGAGCGGCGCAGAACCAAGTCGCCGCAGCGTGATTCATCCAAAGGATTCACTCTCAGCCTCCAGGCCGGCAATCGACCGTCCTGCAGGCCCCAGCCCCTGGCCATCTCTCGGCAAGTCCCTGGGTAGTGTTGGCCGGCACCAAGCTGACGACGCGTGCATCGGCAGGGATAGAGCAGCTGTTCATTTCTGAATGCGGAAAGACAGGCGTTGTAAAGAGCGAGGCGCTGGCTCTGCATGGTCACCGGACCATCCCAGTGCAGCCCAAGCCAGCGAAGATCCTCTAAAGCTGACTCAACTGCACCGACCCGGATGCGCGGGGTGTCGAGGTCATCAATCCGAAGCAACCATTCCCCTTCATTGAGCCGAGCCTGCAGCCAGGAGATCAGGGCCGTGCGCAAGTTACCCAGATGCAGTGGGCCCGAGGGAGTCGGAGCGAAACGACCCCTGTAGCCGCGCAGACGCAGTTGTCGCCCCCGCTCAAAAACAGCCCGAAGAGGATCAGGAAGATTCACACAAGAAAGGGTGGCCCCAAAGGACCACCCCGAACAACAGGTCCGGAGACGATCAGCCCTGAACGCGGTCCTTGAACATCTTGCCGGCGGTGAAGGCAGGAACGCGCTTGGCGGGAATCTTGATCTTCTCGCCGGTCTTGGGGTTCAGACCCTGGCGGGCAGAGCGCTCGCGAGGCTCGAAGGAACCGAAGCCGAGAATGGAGACTTTCTTGCCCTCCACAACGGAATCAATGATGGTTTCGATGGCGGCATCCACCACAAGGGAGACATCGGTCTTGGTGAGCTCGGTGCGGGCGGCAACCAGGTTGACGAGATCGGCTTTGTTCATTGAGTGGGGGAAAGTGGCGGAAGCGGTTGGATCGACGATGCGGAGGTCGACATCCGCACGGCTTCCCTGAGCGCGCTAATCGTATGGAGACAATCGCTGTGCGGCAACCGAAAAACACCGTGCCGCAATGCTTTCACCGAATCTTGTGTGGATCAGGGCGTGTCAAATGCTGCTTCTGTCTGCTGATTCCAGCTGTGGAAGGGGGCCAGATGGGCACCACGCAAAGCACCCAGCCCCGCTCCAGAAGCCAGTTCTGGAGCGGCTTCTGGGGGAAGCCAATGTCGTAGTCGATGCAGACTGCGCTGTTGCCGGGGCCAGTGAAAGGTGCGCCGATGCTGGAGAGGTGCCAGTTGATCCTTGTCGCATGGCACGAGCAAACGTCCGCAGAACAGCACATTCACAGGCTCCGGCGCATGCACAACCGCATGACCGGGAGTGGGGCCTGGCGTCCAGAGCAGTCGCAGACCCGAGCGCGTGACGGTCTCTTCGGAGAACGTTTCAAGCTGCTGAACGCCTGGCAGCAAATAGGCCTCCTGCTCCTGAACGAGCACAGGCCATGGCATGCGCTCCTGCAGGCGCCGGAGCCGTCCATGCCCCTCACGACTGGTGAGGAGGATGCGGGCACAACGGCCTTGCGAGAGGTCCCGCAGGGCTGCAAACGTGGCTTCGCTGAGCGGCGGACAGTCGATCAGAACGGGCTCAGGATCCACATCAAGCCACCAGGACGAGCCTCCGCGACAGTCTCGGTTGGGTGGAAAAACCCAGAGATCAGGCCGGATCTGCAAAGGCGGACGGCCTGGCTCCAGAGAGGAGGTCATCACAGACACGATGCATCACCGGAGCTGTCACTACTTTGAAGGCTTCACCTGCTCCCTGGGAGTGGATCTTTGAGCGCGATCCGGCAAGGCAGACCCTGGCCCCTTGGCAGCAGCATCACGGCCCATGGCGTGAATTTCTCGGTGGCAGCCCCAGGGGCCAACCGCGTGGAACTGCTGATTTTCGCCGCCGCAGAGGCCAGCAGCCCGGAACAGCTGATTGATCTGAGCGATGGGAACCACCGTTCCGGCGATTACTGGCATGTGGAGGTGGAGGGCCTGACAGCAGGTTGCTGCTATGGCTACCGGGTGTTCGGACCTCTCGCACCTGGAGGCCATGGATTCAGGCCCGCGAAGGTGCTGTTGGACCCCTGTGCTCGTGCCATCACGGGCTGGTCGGTCTACAAGCGCGAAGCCGCCACCGGTGCGTCACCAAACACCGACTGCTGTCTGAAGGGAGTGGTCTGCGAGCGGGACCACTTCGATTTCGATGCCCACCCCAGGCCACGGCACAGCTGGCAACAGACCGTGATCTACGAGCTGCATGCGGGCGGCTTCACCCGTCGCAGGGACAGCAACGTGGCCCAGGATCGACAGGGGAGTCTGCTGGGCGTGATCGACAAGATCCCCTACCTCAAGCAGTTGGGCATCACCACGCTCGAACTGCTCCCCGTACAGGCATTTGATCCGCAGGATGCACCGCCGGGGCGAGACAACGTCTGGGGTTACAGCCCGCTGAGTTGGTTTGCGCCGCATCAGGGATACATCAGCGGCGACGACCCGCTGCAGGCCAGGGCGCAGATGCGTGAACTGGTGGCGGCCTGTCACGACGCCGGCCTGGAGGTGTTGCTCGATGTTGTCTACAACCACACCACCGAAGGCAATGTGGCTGGGCCCACACTGAGCTGGCGTGGCTTCGCCGATCTCACTTACTACCACCAGAACGACAAAGGTGACTACCTAGACGTGAGTGGCTGCGGCAACACCATTGCCGCCCATCAGCCGCTCAGCAGGGAACTGATCCTGGAATCGCTGCGCTGCTGGGCAGTGGAGCTGGGTGTGGACGGCTTCCGCTTTGATCTCGGCATTGCGCTGAGCCGGGGCGAAGGACTGAAGCCGTTGGATCAGCCCGCACTGTTTGAGGCGATGGAGGCCGACCCGCTGCTCAGCGATCTCAAACTCGTCAGCGAACCCTGGGATTGCGGTGGTCTTTATCGACTGAATGATTTCCCAGCCAAGCGCATCGGGACCTGGAACGGCCGCTTCCGTGATGCCGTGCGCAGCTTCTGGAAAGGCGACGACGACAGCACCTGGTCGATGGCACAGCGTCTGCGCAGCAGCCCTGACCTGTACAACGGCAGGCCCGCGAGTCTGGGTCGCTCCGTGAATCTGCTCACGGCCCACGACGGTTTCACGCTGATGGATCTGGTCAGCTTCAACAGCAAACACAACCTTGCCAACGGTGAGGACAACCGCGACGGAGAAAATCACAACAACAGCTGGAACCACGGCGTTGAGGGTCCCAGCAGTGACCATGCCATCAACTCCCTGCGCAAACGCCAGCAACGCAACATGCTGAGCACACTGCTGCTTGCACGCGGCGTGCCCATGCTGTTGATGGGCGACGAGGTGGGTCGCAGCCAGGGAGGCAACAACAACACCTGGTGCCAGGACACCCCACTCAGCTGGATGATCTGGTCGAAAGAACACTGCGACGGAGAGTTGCTCACCTTCGTGCGGCGACTGCTGAAACTGCGCTCACAGCTGACCGAACTGTTGAATCCGGCGGTTGGTCACAGTGAACAGCCGCATCGCCGCAGCAGTGATCCCGATGGCTTGTGGCGCCAGTGGCACGGTGTGCAACTGGGCAAACCCGACTGGGCCAGCTGGTCCCACTGCCTGGCGATGAGCGTGCACCGAGGCAAACGGGGAGCCGTGCTCTGGGCTGGCTTCAACGCTTACTACAAGGGCATGCACTTCGATCTGCCGAAGCCGGCATCTCCCTGGCACCGCCTGATCGACACAGCACGTCCCGCAGGTGAAGACCTTCCCGAGACACCTGAACCCTGGAGTGCTGATGGAGTTCCGCTCGAAGCAAGAAGCCTGGTGGTGATGGTGGCTCGCGAGTACACCAGCGACCTGAGGGTCTGAGCGGCGAAACCTCAGCTCTCTCAAGCTTGAAATCGAAGCGGGCGGCGGGAATCGAACCCGCATCATCAGCTTGGAAGGCTGAGGTTTTACCACTAAACTACGCCCGCACAGAAACATCTGTACCAACGCCTTGAGAGGCGTGATCGCAGGTGTTGTGCGCATTCATTATGGCGGTCCGTCTGCCCCTCCCTGCTTGATGAGCTCCAGCACCCTTCCCGGGGGATCCCGCCGCCGCCTGATGGTCGCCTACGGACTGGGTGATGCAGGCACAGGACTGGCTGCGACGCAGCTTGGCTTTTACCTGTTCCCGTTCTTCACCTGTGCCGCCGGGCTTCCGGCGATCATCGCCGGCTCATTGCTCACGGTGATCAAAGTCTGGGATGCCATCAACGATCCATTGATCGGCTGGATGAGTGATCACACCCAGAGCCGCTGGGGACCACGCATTCCCTGGATGCTCGGTGCAGCACTCCCCCTGGGAATCACGCTCGCGGCGATGTGGTGGGTCCCAGACGGCAACACCTTTCAGCGCACCACTTACTACGTGGTGATGGCCGTCCTGTTGATGTCGTCCTACACCAGCGTCAATTTGCCTTATGCGGCACTTTCCACGGAGCTGACCACCAGCACGGCGATTCGCACCAGGCTCAATGCTGCCCGTTTCACGGGCTCGATTCTCGCCGGGCTCAGCGGTCTGATTGTCGCCTCCATCGTTTTGACCGACGGCGCCGATGGCTATCTGCGGATGGGGCAGATCACCGGCAGCATCGCCGCCCTGGCGACACTGTGCTGTTGCTGGGGCCTCGCACCCTTCGCCAAGCGTGCTCAGCGACCAAGCAACCAGGCTGAACCCGCTCTGGAACAGTTCAGGAGGATCCGCTCCAATCCGCGCTTTCTGATGGTTCTCGGGCTGTACCTGCTGCTGTGGTTCGGGCTGCAATTGATGCAGGTGGTCGCCCTGATCTGGCTGGTCCAGGTGGTGAGAGTCCCCCCCGACCTTTCCACCTGGATTCTGCTGCCCTTCCAGCTGAGCGCTCTGTTCGGCCTGCAACTCTGGAGCCTGCTCTCCAATCGCAAAGGCAGGCTGGTTGCGCTGCGCTGGGGAGCTGGAATCTGGATTCTGGCCTGCCTGCTCTCGATGGTCTTCCCGCCCATGCAGAACGGAGGCACCACGGCAGAGCTGATTCCCTTGATTGGCCTGATCATGCTGGTGGGCCTGGGAGCAGCCACCGCCTATCTGATCCCCTGGTCGCTGCTGCCGGATGCGATTGATGCCGATCCAACCCATCCGGCCGGCCTCTATACGGCCTGGATGGTGTTTGGCCAGAAGCTGATCATCGGCATCAGCATGAGTGTGTTCGGCGCACTGCTTTCACTCACCGGTTACATCTCCACCGAAATCTGCGATGGCGCTCTCAGCTTCATCGAACAGCCCCAGAATGCTCTTCTCGCCATTCGCATGAGCATGGGCCTGATACCAGCCAGCATGGTCCTGCTCGGTCTGATGGTGACCCGAAACTGGCCCGATCGCGGAGCCCATCTGCAACGCGCATGACCTCCTTCCGATTCAGAACTCAGTTGAAATCGCCACGCTGGCTGAACAGGCTGGGCAGCAGCCTGATCATCGGCGGACAGGCGGTGACGGCAACGGCCAAAGGGAGGATCAACACCGTTGACCTGCTCGATCAGCTCCAGGAAGCCGGGCCCGGCAGTTTTCTGATTGTGGTGATCACGGCACTAGCTGCCGGCACGGTGTTCAACATTCAGGTCGCCAAGGAACTGAGCAACATGGGGGCCAGCACCACGGTTGGCGGCGTTCTGGCGATTGGCCTGGCTCGTGAAATCGCACCCCTGCTCACGGCCACGCTGCTCACGGGAAAGGTGGCCACCGCCTACGCGGCCCAGCTGGGAACCATGAAGGTGACCGAACAGGTCGACGCCATCACCATGTTGCGCACTGACCCCGTGGAATATCTGGTCGTTCCACGCCTGATCGCCATGGTGGTGATGGCTCCGGTGCAGTGCCTGTTGTTTTTTGCGGTGGCGCTCCTGGGAGGCCAGATCAGCAGCACGGAGATCTATCAGATCCCACCTGCTGTGTTCTGGAATTCAGCACGCACCTGGCTCGTCCCGGATGACCTCCCCTTCATGTTGGTGAAGGCTCTGGTCTTTGGAGTTCAGATCGCCGTGCTGGCCTGTGGCTGGGGCATGACCACCCAGGGTGGACCGAAAGAGGTGGGCACCAGCACCACAGGCGCGGTGGTGATGATCCTGGTGACCGTGGCTCTGATGGACGTCCTCTTAACTCAAATCCTCTTTGGAGGCTGAAGCCTCCTCCTGAAACCATGACCGCAACATCCTCCGGGTCAGAGCAAGACACTGTGAGCATCAGCCCCAGCCCGCGACTGGCGCTGCTGATCATTCTGTTCAGTGCCTGCCTGCTGCCCCTGCCCTTGAGCCCATGGCCCACAGCGGTTGTGGGACTCTTCGGTGTGTTTTTGCTGGTGCAGACCTACAGCCTGCGTCTTGAATTCACCGCTGACACGCTTGTGGTGTGGCGAGGACAACAGGAGCTGCGCCGGTTTCCCTACGCCGAATGGCAGAGCTGGCGTCTGTTTGCCCCCTGGCTGCCAGGACTGTTCTATTTCCGCGAAGTCAAGAGCATCCACTTCCTGCCGATTCTCTTCAAGCCCGCTGAGCTGCGCCAGCAGCTGGAACAGCGGGTGGGTTCCCTGGAGACTCCCAAGCCCTGAACAAGCGACATCGCCCTCTTAGCGCCTGGGCAAGATCACAGAATCATCAAGAGAACGCAACGAGAACGTTGTGTTCGGGCCATGAACCCGGCGATCCGCTGAAATGAGTTCAGGACAAGTCGACCATGCCTGACGACAACGATCTGCCACTCGAAGAGGCGCCGCAGGCCCCAGCGGCGCCCAGTGAGGAATCCATCGCCGCAGGTGATGACCAAGAGCCTGCGCCGGAAACGCTGATCCGGCTGGCCTTGATCGATCTCCAGTCGCGGCGCGACAACCTGCAACAGGAGATCGAAGCTCTCCAACAGCGCAAGGAGCAGCTGGATCAGGAGATGGCTGCAAGCTTTGCTGGCCAGTCCGATGCGATCGCCAGACGAGTCAAAGGGTTTCAGGAGTATCTGGGTGGGGCCCTGCAGGGGCTGGCACAGTCGGTGGAAACGTTGGAGCTGGTGGCCCAGCCGGTGGTGGTGAAGCCGTCACCACTGGATGCGCAGGCCGCTGAAGCCGCCGCTGAACAGGCGATGGCCAACGCCAGCGGCGCTCCCGCTCTGGCCGACACCTTCCGCCCCGATGAGGAGCTGATTCGCAGCAACCTCAAACGTTTTCTGGAGCAGCCCGACTTCTACGCAGAGCCCTGGAAACTGCGCCGCAGCCTGGACGACAGCGACATTGCTCTGCTTGAAGACTGGTTTTTCAATCAGGGAGGCAGGGGAGCTCAGGCCAGTCGCGGCAGTCGACCTCGCAATGTGCTGGTTGGGGCGGCCCTGATCGCAGTCATCGGCGAGCTTTACGGCGATCAGTTCCAGACCCTGGTTTTGGCAGGACAGCCCGAACGCCTCGGCGACTGGAGACGAGGCCTGCAGGATGCTCTGGGCCTGGGTCGGGAGGATTTCGGTCCGAGCAGCGGCATCGTTCTGTTTGAACGTGGAGATGCCCTTGTGGAGCGGGCGGACCGACTTGAGGAACGCGGTGAAGTTCCCCTGATCCTGATCGACGCAGCGGAACGGGTGGTGGACATCCCCGTGCTTCAGTTTCCGCTCTGGCTGGCTTTTGCAGCCGGCCCAGGCGAAACCTACGACTACGACGAAGACCTGCTCTGATGCCCCTCCTCACGCTGCTGCTGGGCTATCTGCTCGGCTCGATTCCAAGCGGCTTCCTGGCCGGCCAATGGTGCAAGGGCATTGACCTGCGCACGATCGGCTCCGGCTCCACCGGCGCCACCAATGTGCTGCGCAATGTGGGCAAAGGGCCTGCTCTGGCTGTGTTTTTTGTTGACGTGGCCAAAGGAGCTGCAGCGGTGCTGCTGGCCAGAAGCCTCAACCCGACATCGGCGCTGATCGACTGGATTCAGGTGCTGGCAGGTCTTGCGGCCCTCGCCGGCCACATCTGGCCGGTGTGGCTCGGGTTCAAGGGAGGCAAAGCGGTGGCCACTGGCTTTGGCATGTTTCTCGGCCTGGCCTGGCCGGTGGGACTGGCCTGCTTCGGCATGTTCATGGCGGTGTTCAGCATCAGCCGGATCGTGTCGCTGGCAAGCGTGGTGGCCGCGGTGAGCCTGCCACTGCTGATGGCCGCCGGTTCAGACAGCAACGCCAATCTGGTGGTAGCCCTGGTGGCAATGTTGCTGGTGCTCTGGCGACACCGCAGCAACATCCAGCGACTGATCAACGGCACAGAACCGCAGGTAGGGCAGAAGCCTTGAGTGCGGCGGCCTGAATCGCCCTTCTAACCCTGATCGCCCAGGTGGAGAGCGCAGGCCGAACACGGGTGCTGCTGCTGGATGACTGCCAGAATGGACTGGAGGGCTTTTACGCTCCTGCACGCAATCGCATCGGCCTCTGCGGCAACATCCATAGCAGCGATGTGACACTCATTAGAACGCTGATGCATGAGGCGACGCACCGGCTGCAACACTTCCGCCAACAGGAACTGGCCGCGCAACTGGATGCCGAGCAGCACATGAACGCCCTGGAAGAGCAGGCCAGCACGTCGGATGCCCATCGATTTAAAAACCTCTGTCAGTTGAACAGACCATTGCAAGGATGCTGAGCAGAGGTCACAAACCGCTGATGAGCGAGTCTGAATTCGTCTCGATCAATCCAGCCAGCGGCAATGAACTGGCCAGGCATCCAGCACTAAGTCCCGCTGAAACGCAGGAGAAAATTCTGTGCTGCCATCAGGCCTTTTTGAAATGGCAGAAGTCCTCAGCCCAGGATCGCGCCAGTGCTCTGCTGGCCATTGCCACGCAGCTCGAAGAGGATCGCGAGCAACTGGCTTGCCTGATCACCCAGGAGATGGGAAAGCCCTTGCGTGAATCAAGGTCTGAGCTCGATAAATGTGCCTGGGTCTGCCGCCACTTCGCCGCAATGGGGCAGCAGTATCTCCATGAGGACGGCATAGAACTTGATCAATCCCGCGCCGATGTGATTGCAAGCCCCCTGGGGTTGATCTTCGCGGTCATGCCCTGGAACTTTCCGTTCTGGCAGGTGTTCCGTGCACTGGCGCCGGCCTTGATGGTTGGAAACACCCTGGTTCTCAAAGGAGCCTCCAACGTGCCCGGCTGCAGTCAGGCCATTGAAACGTTGGTGCGTCAAGCCGGTCTCCCCGACCACGTGGTCTGCAACCTGGCCATCAGAGCGGCTGACACCGAAAAGGTCATCGCCAACCCCCTTGTCCGGGGTGTGACGCTCACCGGCAGCGAAGCTGCAGGACGGGCTGTGGCGGCTCTGGCAGGCAGACATCTCAAAAAATGTGTTCTCGAACTTGGCGGACAGGACCCCCTACATCATTTTGGAGGATGCAGACGTCGCACTCGCCTCACAAAAATGTGTCCAGAGCAGGATGCTCTGCTCTGGACAGGTTTGCATTGCTGCCAAACGGTTGATCGTCGTCGAATCGGTGTACGACGCTTTTCGCAGTGCAGTGCTGCAGAGGCTGGAGTCGGTTCATTCCGGCGATCCAATGGATGAACAGTGCTCACTGGGGCCCCTTGCACGCCGTGATCTCCGTGATCAGGTCCATCGCCAGGTGCAGGCCAGTCTTGGAAAGGGATGTGAACTGATCCAAGGAGGGATGATTCCCGATCAACCCGGTTGGTGGTACCCGGCCACTGTTCTCGACAACGTTCAACCGGGCAGCGTTGTTTTTGACGATGAAGTGTTCGGTCCGGTGGTGAGCCTTGTGCGGGCAAAAGATGAAACGGAAGCCATCGCGCTGGCGAACATGAGCCGTTTCGGACTCGGTGCAGCCATCTTTTCAGCGAACCGCAGTCGTGCCCTTGCTCTGGCTTCTCAACAGCTCCAGGCAGGCTCGATCGCCATTAACGATTTTGTGAAAAGTGATCCAAGGGTTCCATTCGGGGGTTGCAAAGACAGTGGCTTCGGACGCGAACTCGGGAAACTTGGAATTCACGAGTTCGTGAACTTCAAAAGCATCGTGATGGCTGACTGAATGTTGTTGATTCGGGGGTTGTCTGCCAACTCCAGTTCCACCCACCAGGCCGGGGCACCGCCCTCAGCCGCACTGCTACTGAGGCGTTTACGAATCCGGCAGTGCTGCCAGCGCAGAGATATGGGTGGATGCATGGCGGTCGGACTTTGGCGTTCAGTGCTGCGTCATCAACCGAAGCCTCAGCATCCTGAACCAAATCGGCCTCCATTAATGACTCGCCAACACAGGCCTATTCCTGATGCGGAATGCACCTGGTCTGCGAGGCCGGCTGAGCTTCAGGTTCTGAGCTCGACGCAACAGGCTGCAAATGCCGCACAGGGATCCGCGGCCTTAGTGATCGGCCTGCCGATCACCAGCTGGCTTGCCCCCGCTGCAATCGCCTCTGCGGGCCCCATCACCCTGGCCTGATCCCCAACAGCAGCGCCCCTCGGGCGAATACCCGGCGTGACCAGGGCGAAAGGCTCGGGGTGTTGCTCCCGCAGTGCCGCGGCCTCAAGCGGTGAGCAGACACATCCACCAATGCCGGCGGTTGCCGACAGCTGCGCCAACGCCGGCACACGCTCGGCAATACCTTGAACAATGGCGAGTTCACGTTGCAAACGCTGCTCCTCCCAGCTGGTAAGCACCGTCACCGCCAGCAGGGTGGGCACCGTCAATCCCGTGCTTTGCGCCCCCTCCGCCGCCGCGGCCTGGGCCGCCTGCAGTGCTTCGCTTCCGGCGCAGGCATGCACGGTGATTAATTCAGCCCCCAGCGCCGCTGCCCTCCGGCAGGCACCAGCCATCGTGGCGGGGATGTCGTGGAATTTGAGATCGAGAAACACCCGCAGGCCCTGCTCCCGCAGCTGGCCAAGGATCCCGGGCCCCGCCTGCACGAACAGCTCCAGGCCCACTTTCACCCAGCGCAAGCCCTCCACCTGCACTGCAAAGCCAAGGGCCTGATCCGGTGCCATGCCGTCGAGAGCCACAATGATCCGATCGGCGGGATGGATCGCCATCAGCCCACCAGCCTGCGGAAGGTCTTCTTGCCCAGCTGCAGCACCTTGCCTTCCAGTTCCGTCGCCGAGGCGAACTCCTGATTGGGATCGGTGATCTTCTCTCCCTCCAGCCGAGCGGCACCACCCTTGATCTGACGCCGGGCCTCGCTGCTGCTGGCACAGATACCCACGGCACTGAGCAGATAGAACGCCTTGGCCGGAAAGTTCACCCGCGCAAGAGAGACCTCGGGCACATCGGCACTGGCGTCACCGCCGCTGCTTACCAGGGTGGCCGCATCGCTCTGCGCCTTTTGGGCTGCTTCCAGGCCATGGCGGCTGGCCGTCACAGCCAGAGCCATCGCCTTCTGCTTCTCCCGCGGATTCTCAGGCAATGCCGCCAGATCAAGATCGGTCAGCAACGTCAGGTAGTCGTTGATCGCCGCATCGCCGACCTTCTCCAGCTTGGAGTACATCGAAAGCGGATCCTCATCCAGGCCCACCACGTTGCCGAGGCTCTTGCTCATCTTCTGAACACCATCCAGCCCCACCAGGATCGGCAGCAGCAGGCCGAACTGGGTACGCTTGTCGAAATGACGCTGCAGGTCGCGGCCCATGGCCACGTTGAACTTCTGATCGGTTCCCCCCAGCTCCACATCGGCGTTCACCGACACGGAGTCGTATCCCTGCAGCAGGGGGTAGAGGAATTCATGCAGGGCAATTGGGGTGCCACTGCCATAGCGCTTGGAGAAGTCATCCTTGGCCAGCATCTGGCCCACGGTGCCCGTCCCCAGCAGGCCGATGATCTGGGGCAGATCCAGACCTGCGAGCCATTCGCTGTTACGGCGCACCTCCAGGCGACCAGGGGTCTCAAAATCGAGCAGTGCCGTCTGCTTCGGCTGGCCCTGACCCAGCTGTGCCAGGTAGGTGGCGGCATTGGCCTCAACCTCTTCAGCGCTGAGCTGCACCCGTGTGGCGCTTTTGCCGGTGGGATCACCGATGCGGGCGGTGAAGTCGCCAATGATCAACACCGCCGTGTGCCCCGCATCCTGGAAAGCCCGCAGCTTGCGGAACAGGATGCTGTGGCCGAGATGGATGTTGCTGCCGGTGGGATCAATTCCCAGCTTGATGCGCAGGGGGCTGCCTTCGGTTTCCGCCTGTTTCAGGCGAGCCGCCAGAGACTGATCGGCGTCATCTCCCTCCCCGGCTGGGAACAGATCAGCCATGCCACGCGACAACCAGACCGGCAGTGACGGTGTCGAGGCCATGGGGGGGCGGAGCGATTGCGGGCTGAATCGTACGGGCCGCTTCAGCTGGGTGGCTGATCTAGCTGACTTTTCATGCGTTCAAGGGTGCCCTGCATCTGCTCGAACATCTGCTCCGGCGTGATCCCGAACTGGCCCAGCTGGCTGCGCAGCTGCTCCACCGTGAGCTTCGCCTGAAAGTCCTCCGACAACTCAAAGCGCTTCATGAACACGCGGTAGCGCTCCATCAGCTCTTCCATCGTGTCGATGAACTTCTTTTTGCCCTCGCGATCGAACTTGCCGTAATCGGATCCAAGCTGCATCAACTGCTGGTAGTCGCCGAACAGACGCTTGGCCTCTTCCTGCACGATGTCGGAGTCAAAGAACGCCATATTGATTTCCAGTAGAGAGGGTCATAGAAAAACCAGTGCTGAAGCAGCAAGTCAGACTTGAAGCAATGAAGGCAGAAGTTCAAAGGATTTGAACTTTTGCTGTCTCATAAGTGCTCAAAGACCGAGACGACTGGAGTTTCAGAACTGAGTTCAAGGTTGGTTGGAAGGATTCTGCCCAAATTGCTGAGAACAGGGAGGTGGGAAAGACCACACTTCACGTTGTTCGGTCAACAACTGGGTTCATATACAGATCCATGCCTGATAAGTCAAACAAACTTGTTGCTTTTCTTTACCAACAGGCAGTCAAGGGTGTTCACCTGAGGGAGGCAAGACAAAAACCCCGCCATTACTGGATCTAATACTTGGTCTTTTACATAAAACACCAAGTAAACTGGTACTTGAACCATCTAGCGACGGACACGAGTTCGCCCACTCGGTTCAAAGACCTTCCAGCAGCAATCAGATGAGCAAGACGAATCGTTCGGGCAAGTCCACTTGCCTCTCAAAGCAAGAGGTAGAGACCATCGCTTCCAACCTGCCTTTGAAGTACGGACTGCTGGCGGAGTTGATGTACTACTCAGCAGGCAGGGTCAAAGAGATCACGACAATCCGAGTGAGGAACCTGAACTTCAACAAGCAACTCATCACTCTGGAAAAGGGTTCAACAAAGACACGGGAGACAAGACAAGTCCCAGTCCACCCCAGAGTGATGGAAGAGTTGAAGCACTGGATCAACAGCAACCAACTCACGGAAGATGACTATGTGTTCTTCACAGACAGCAAGAACACCCAATACCAAAAGGGCGAAAAGGCAGTGTCCACCCAATCTGTTGATCAATACTTCAGGAAGGCATTTGACTGGAATGGCGTAATCGGAGCATCAACACATAGTTTCAGGCGGAGTCGCTTGACTCACATGCTCCAAAGGGGCATGAATATTAGAGAGATCAAAGACATAAGCGGACACAAAAGCATTGTCTCTTTACAGCAATATCTGGACAGCGACAGGGAAGAGACATTTGAGAAGTACAGGCGGATTATGGATGATGAGTAAGAGCAGACAAACATTGTTTCTCCGCTCAAGAGCATAGGCAGCATCTGGAGTCTCTACTCAAAGCGGATCAACAAACTGAATCGCCAAAGACTTATATAAGCCCCCCCCTTTCCAAAAACTTGGAACCTTTACGACCTCCAGCGCTACTGCTTTTGAGGGTGATGTATCGCCCGATATAAAAAAATTGCCCGCCACAGATGCCCGCCAGACCTTTTTATTACTCAGAAAACCATACTGAGCATTCGCTCTTAGTCAGCAATTACAGAAGATTTCATGCCTAATTGTTGACGAAACAATGTAAATACGATATAACAACCATAAATAGAGACAGATAATACCTCGTAGTACGACATACCCTGAGTTGGTTTTCGGAAGAGCGTAAGTCTTGAAAATACCTGACCCCTATTCCTACCCAGAGCGGTGGGCGAAGTTCCGTATGGATGAACAATTCAATTATCCCCATGAGGTTCATATTCATGGAGATGTTCACATTCACTACTACAAAGAGAATCCAACACATGAACACAAAAGAGTTCATGCACAGAGAAAAGAGAATCAATTACATGTACACAGAAATGAACATGTACCTAACTCAACTCAAAACACAAGAGGTATTGATAAGAGACTGAAAGATTCGTACAAAGAGATAATGCTGAAGTCAATGAGTTTCAAACAAGATCTCTACTTCATCACTTGGACATACGCCAAGAAAGTCTGGGGAAGACACTACGACGAAGTTGAAAAAGATATTGGACAGATTCGTAAACGAATCATCCACCTGTTCTATCAAAACTTCAAAGACTGGAAGGACAACAGACCAACCAAAGACTTCCCAAGAATGTGGTTTGTTATTGAACCTCATGCTGATGGTCAATACCACATTCACCTGATCATGGAACCAGTAGATCCAGACTTACTCGCCAGAGGTCTTCATAATCAAAGATTCCAACTAATCTGGGACAGAATTGTTAGACAGAAGATTTGTAAGCGAGACACTAAAGATCAACAAATAATCACAAACAAAATGCTTGAGAAGCACCCTGAATACAAATATCATCACCACTCTCAAAAGACATTTTCACAACCAAATCGTTATGACCATTGGTTGATTGCTCGCTTTATCTGTGAGTACATTACTCACAACAATAAAAGAAATGGTGAACTCTGGGGACTAAACAGACTTACCAACTCCCCAAACAATATCAATTCAAAAGTTATGGAGCGTGAGGAGGAAGTCATCAACAAGATTGACTACCTGAACAAAGACAAGAACTTCAAGAAGCATCATCTCAAGCATCAAGCACCCAGTCATCTGTGCTTCAAATATTCAGACCTTTCCAACAACGACAACGAACCATGAATCACAACTACTTACAAAACGAACAGCAGGAACAATTCTCAATCACATTCTCCAAAGACGAGCAATGGTTATACGAGTGGGTGAACAAACAAGTCAAAGAACTACCATTTACAAGATCAGGGTACGCTAAAAGACTTTTCATCAATGACTACCAGCGAATGAAGTGTAATGGTGGAAAGAAGAAGTACCCGCCCAGCACATCAGCAGTCATTTATTGATCTTGAATACAGATACACAAACACACTAAAAAAGATATGGCGTTCAACAACACACTCACATCAAATCAAAAAGTAAAAGACCTTCTGAACAAACTTCAGAAGTTTGATGCTTTTAGATTCAAGTACACCACCGCCCAACAATACATTGAAGATCGTATGAGCATGGACATCACACGACTATCAAAGAATCCCAAGAATCCGCTTACCTAACAATGGAACATTCAAACACCCTTAGACAATTCAAACAGAGAGTTGAAGAATCAAACAAACAGAAGACCAAGAAGCAGAAGCGTCAAGAAAAAATCAACAAACTAAGTTCATTGGACAAACACTGGAAAGGTCTTGAGCATATTGAGCATTCACAACTTAACGAAGACATCGCTGGCTTGAATAAAGCGTACATGAAGTTCAGAAGTCTCTATCAGTCTGGGAGAAAATTTAGTTGTAAGGAGTGGATTGAAGTAATGGGAGAATTACTTGATGAAATTGACTAATCAGCAAATAATTGGTCGCAATACTGCGGGACCAGGCACAATTAAAACTATGCTACAATTTATTGTATATTAATGTCAGGACAGAATGCATTCGCCAGGCGTATCATATGCTACAATTTATTGTATATTAATGTCAGGACAGAATGCATTCCCCAGGCGTATCAACAGCAAAGAACAGGTACAGACCTGAGATTGATGGTTTACGAGCATTTGCTGTAATTGCAGTCATCATCAATCATTTTAACAAAGATGTCCTGCCAGGTGGATACCTAGGTGTTGATATTTTCTTTGTTATATCTGGGTATGTCATAACATCATCGCTGTTTGGTCGACCAAGCAAAGATTTCAAAGATTTCATTAGTGGGTTCTACGAGCGAAGGATCAAACGACTAGTCCCTGCCCTATCAGTTTTTGTTCTCATAACGAGCATTGCGATCTGCTTGTTCAATCCATTCCCAGACACCTCTTTAAAGACTGGTCTAACATCATTATTTGGACTTTCTAATCTATATCTACTGAAGCAATCGACAGATTATTTCGCTCCATCTACAGAACTAAATGTCTTCACACATACATGGTCTCTAGGAGTTGAGGAGCAGTTCTATATTTTATTCCCATTTCTAATTTGGTTTTCAGGATTTGGACGAGAAACCAAGAATGGTGCTCGCAATCTTTTTCTGATCGTTGGGATTTTGACAATTGCATCGCTGATTGGATTTCTTTATCTCTATCCAACAAACCAATCAGCAGCATATTTCCTAATGCCATCCAGATTTTGGGAGATGGCAGCAGGATGTCTGATTTTTCTTGGATTCCAGAAGCGAGCATCGATTGAGCAGTCCTTAGAGAAGGTGCCACCTCTTCTGGTGGTGGCATTGATGATTGGTGTGATGTATCTACCGATGTCTATGGCATCTGGATCCACCATTGCAATTGTTGCTTTGTCATCCATCCTGATCGCCTGCTTGAAAAAACAGACAGCAGCATTCAAAGTCTTCACCTATCCCAAGGTTGTCTATATCGGACTAATCTCATATTCGCTCTATCTATGGCACTGGGGGGTGCTTTCGATAAGTCGGTGGACTATTGGCATCCACTGGTGGTCAGTGCCCTTCCAGGTCGTCCTGATGCTTGGTCTGGCGGTTACTTCCTATCGATGGATTGAGAACCCACTTCGTAAAGGCAACTGGTTTGGGAAGCGATGGAAAACATTAGTGGTTGGTGGAGGGGTATTGGTTACTCTCTCGGGCGGTCTTATTGCACTTTACTTACCACTTAGAGGCAAACTCTATTCTGGCAGTAAAACAGATTGCAAACCATTTCAATACAACACTTGTGCCGGGATTGATGAACCTCACACGCCAACAACTCCCTTCATCACTGGAACTTCAATACAGAGAAAAGATTGCTTTCTATATAAAGGTTCAATTAGTGAATTAATAATCAATCGCTGCAGTGTAACGCCAACCACTAAAGACTCACCAAATATTTTCGTGGTTGGGAGCAGTTATGTGCATCACTTATCACCTGCATTCGAGTCTCTGCGCGAAGAATACGGAGTCGGCATTACAATGTCAGTCGTAACAGGTTGTGATCTTGATCCATTACTTTTAAAAGAAAATAGGAAAGGAACTTGCAAAGAAAGCAATGCCATCCGAAAAGATCATATAATAAAGAATGCCAAAAAAGATGATATCATATTCGCCGGCACAACTTCTGAACGAATAAATTCAAATTCCGTCAAAGAAATTGCCGCCCTGGGACGAAGACTTAAAGCGCATATAATTTACACAACTCCAATACCAGCATGGAAAAGATTAGGAACAGGCATTGACCATCGTTGCAGAACAACAGGCAATGCAAAGGTATGGTTTAACTTGGAAGACGGGCATAATTGTTCAAATTATTCAGAAATTTCAAGAGCGTTATACAACAAGAAAACTTCTGATACAATTCAAACTCTAAACAACCTCGAGCGTAGCAATCCTTACTTTCATGTCTACAGATTACATGAATTTCTGTGCAATTCCTCTACCTGCCCCAGTCATATTGATTCAGTAAGATTATACCGGGACAATACAGGGCACATATCGGTACATGCTTCAAGAGAATTCATTGGCGATCACCTAGAGAACTTTCTGATTGGCAGAAATCTAATGCCGACAAAAAAGAAAATAAAATAGCGCTTAGAATAAAATCTATTCAACGACAACTTTTTTATTCAGTCACCAAAAACACCTATTATTGTTTTCTTGGAAATAACCCAATCTTATTAAGTTATTTCCATGACAGAACCTTATGTTGTCCTATGGAAGGGGCATCTGCTCCAAGTCAAAGGTCTGAAAGTCTCCGTCCTCTAACTTCTTCTTCCTCATCACAACCAACTCGGACTCCATGTTCTTCAGTTTCACATTCTTGTAGAACTTCTCCATAGTCTTCATAGAGTGTCCAACAAGATCGGCAACTACTGCTGGGGGAATACCAAGTTCCAGTCTTTGATTGATAAAGAACGCTCGGCAAGAATAAATTGTGTACTTATTCTCAAACTCAATACCTTTATCAACTCTCAGATCTTCTAATAGTTCGTACCATAACTTTCTAAAGTGATCAGCAGTCAATGCTCTACCAACAAAATGGTCTTCTCTTGAATGTGTTGTCCCAATATTTCTAAAAATATAAACATTCTTTGAAGGTGCCTTGCCTTCCTGAGCACAATACATATCACGAATCCGCTTGAAGTACACACCAGCAGGACAAATTACTAAGCGTCTTCCTGTCTTCGTATCTGGAGACACTTGTATATGAGCAATGATTCGTTCACGATCACCTTTAGAAGACTTCTCCGTCTTGGATCTAAGTTCAATATCAGACCATCTAAGCAAAAGACACTCATGATTTCTAAGTCCGCTGTTCGCCAAGACCTTTAAGAACTCAGCGAAGACTTTTCTATAAAAGATCCCGAAGACTTTTCGGTTTTCAGTTTTTCTAGTCCAAGTACGAAGGTAGTAAACGATGGACAACCAATCATCAACTTCAAATGAAGGGTTCTTCTCCTTAGACTTATTCCAATCAATTTTTCTAAAAGAATATTCAATTCCTGTACATAAATTTTCTTAGACTTACACCAATCAAAGAACCCTTTGAAGTCAGTAAGTTCCTTATTGATTGTCTGGTCTGTAGGAGGATTATGATTGTTCCTATGCTTGCTTTTGTCCCAATTTTTAGTACGACGCCACTTTGTGTAGTCCGTCAGGACAAGTGCTGGGATCTCGCTTGGTTTTCTATAAGGTTCCAGAAACAACCTCAACTTCTTCAGACTGGTCTTTTTACCATTGATGGTGTGCTTCTTGTATTGCTGACTCTCAAGCAGTTCGTCTAAGTGGACAAGGTACTGATCCAACGATTCCATCGTCGTCTTCTCAAAGACTTCGCCACCCTGCTCAAGATGGTTCGTCAGTTGCCTCCATCTATCTAATGCTCTACCTCTTGCTACTTCTTTATCAGAAGTCCTAAGGGAGAGTGTCTTGTACTTTTTATCGCCAACATAAAATCTCATATACCAAACATCCGACTTCATTTGCTTGTGTCGGAAGAGGATTAGTCCTTTAGTAATTTCAATACGCTCTTGGTAATAGTCCTGTTTCCCGTACTGACTTTTCTGCTTTTGCTTCTGTAATTTTAGATAAGTTTGAAGTGTTTTTATTTGCTCTTCTGTGGGGTCAGCAGGTAGTTCCAACTTTGAGACAACCAAGAAAGACCCCTGCCTAAGCAGTTCAAATAATAGTTCAATGGAACTAAACTATCAAGTCCATGACTGGGTTTCTCGCCCCTACCTGATTTCGGAGTCGAAGAACGCCATGGCCCACCCATCAACTGGCGTGATTCTGAACAATTTGAGCGGCCCGTAACAGTGCGGATCCACGCCCTCTGTTTCCGATCAACATATCTTGGTCAGCGGCAATGGCCCCGAGCCTCTCCCTTCCTTGGATCTCAGCGAAAGGATCCCAACTCTTCAGCAACGCTCCCGCCAGGGCCACAGCCTGCTCAAGCGCAGTCGCACGGCCATTGCGACAGGCGACCATTTGTTGCTCAGCAGCTGGACGCTCTGGTTCGTAGGCCAGGGCCCTCTGGTGGCGGCCTGCACCAGCGAAACCGACTGCCTGCAGAGAATGAGAAGCAGCGCGGCCAACCTGCTTCTGTGCACTGACACCCTGGAGGGCGGCTGCGGTACCAGCCTGGTGCGGCAGGCCAGGAAGGAGAACCCTGAGCTGAAGGTGCTGATGCTGCTTCAGCGCCCTATCCCGCGCACGATTCTGGATGCGATCAATGCGCGCTGTCACGGCATCTGCTCGGCCCAGGCCACCGGAACAGGCACGGTGGCTGCCGCACTCACCGCCATCGACACCGACGGGCAGTACCTCGATCCGGTGATCAGTGGTGTTCTGCACCACAGCCGGCTGCGACGCAGCGGCGAACAGGTCCCTCTCCAGGAACTGACGATGCGGGAGGAGGACGTGCTGCGTGGCCTCTGCAGGGGCATGACCAATCAGGAGATCGCCGATGCTCTGGTCGTCTCGATCGACACGGTCAAAAGCCATGTCGGAAGCCTGTTGCGCAAGTTGCCGGCAAGGGATCGGACCATGGCGGTTGTGACAGCGTTTCGTGAGGGGCTGGTGCAAGTTCCCACCAGGCCGCCGCGCTGGACCTAGGGTCCTGACCAGGCTGCAAGGGAGAAACGCGGCGATGGCTCGCCGGCACTGGCTCGATCCACTGGCCCGCAGGGTGCTCCAGGCCATGGGTGATCTGCCCAGGGAACCAGCGCGTGTGAACGAAGGTCGCTGGCCCGCAGAAGTAGAAGGAGAATCGGTCACTCCCAGCTGGTGCATCGATGTGAACCGGGCCACGGCAGAACAGTGGCGACAGTTGCCAGGGTGCAGCGAGGTGATGGTGGATCAGCTGCTGCGTCTGCAGCAGGGCGGAGTGCAGTTCAGCCAGTTGGAGGACCTGGCCCAGCTGCTCGACCTTCCCGAACTGCTCTGCGAACAGTGGAGACCCCATCTGATTTTCCGCTGGCATGGGGACGCGCCCCAGTTGCCAGAGCAGGCTCCGCTGGATCTGAATGCCGACAGCCCCAAGGTGCTGTCCAGCACTCTGCTGTGGCCGGAAGAGCGGATGCAACGCCTGATTGCGGAGCGGCGCCGAGAACCGTTTCAGAATCTCGCGGATCTGCAGGAACGCCTGTGCCTGCCCCCGTCAGCTGTCGAAGCACTGATCGGACGTGTGCGCTTTGGTGCCAGACCCGCAGGCCCCAGCCTGCCTCCACGGGGCTGAGCTCCATGCCCGCACCCCCTCGCCAGGGAAATCTTTTCGACCAGTGCGAATCGGCAGGTCATGACAACGAACCAGCTGAATTATCGCTGAACCTCAGGCAGCTGCAGACCTGGCAGCAGCGCATTCACAGCTTCCAGAAACCTCTTTTCGAGGCAGCGCCCCCGGCTGAAGAGCAGGGCAGCCTTTTCGGCAGCAACAGTCTTTCAGCCGTCGAGATTCAGCCGCTGTCGCTCAAGCCGCTGCCACTGAGTTTCTGGCGCTGGCCGCAAAGCCCCCATCAGGGGGCGGCGCTGTACTGGGTGATGGATCGGCCCGCTGGCCTGGAGCACCCAATTCTGCTCTACATCGGCGAAACCCTTGCAGCAGATAGGCGTTGGAAGGGTGAGCACGATTGCAAGGCCTACCTCTCGGCCTATCAGGAGGCTTGCGTGAGCTGCGGTCTGACCTGCAGCACAAGCATTCGATTCTGGGGGGACGTGCCCAGGGCAACTCGGGCTCGAAGGACGCTGGAACAGACCCTGATCCGCCGCTGGCAGCCACCGTTCAACAAGGAATCGCGTGACCGCTGGGCCACACCGTTCCAGGCAGCCTGAGCACAGCTCCTAGCATCAGTTCAGGCAACGGCACCCCATGAAAATCTCCCTCTCTCCGGCCACACCTGAGGCCTGGAGTGGTTCGGTTCTGGCGATTGGCATTGCTCAGGACGACCCCCAGGGCCTGGTCGTAGCGATGGAGCAGCGTTTCAACATTCAGCTGACGGAATGGCTGAAGCAGAAGCCATTCACGGGCAAGAGCGGAGATCTGGCCAGCCTTCAATTACTGCGCAGTGACTGCACAACCCTGGTGCTTCTGGGGCTGGGAGAAGCAGGGTCCATCGAGCGGGACAGCCTGCGCATGGCCGCCGCCGCCGCCGCCCGTGCGGCGCAGGGTCAGGGCGGCAGCCTCGGACTGCTACTGCCCTGGGGGTCAGAAGACCCCAGCGGTGATGCCACTGCCGCTGCTGAAGCCGTTCGACTGGCGCTTTACAGCGACCTGCGCTTTCGCAGCAAGCCCGAACCCAGCCAGAAGCCTGAACAACTGGAACTGCTGGGCCAATGGCCAGCGGGCTCAAACCCGACGCTGGAAACAGTGCATCCGGTCTGTGCCGGGGTAGAGCTGGCCAGGGAACTGGTGGCGGCACCTCCCAACAGCGTCACCCCGGAGGAACTGGCCCGCACCGCGGCGGCGCTCGCCCATGAGCACGGCCTTGAGCTCACCGTGCTTGAGCGAGCCGACTGCGAGGAGCGGGGCATGGGCTCCTACCTCTCGGTATGCCAGGGATCTGACATGGATCCCAAGTTCATCCACCTCACCTATCGCCCAGGCGGCGTGGCGAAGAAGCGACTGGTTCTGGTGGGCAAAGGACTCACCTTTGATTCCGGCGGATACAACCTCAAAGTCGGTGCCGCCCAGATCGACATGATGAAATTCGACATGGGCGGAAGTGCATCTGTGTTCGGAGCGATGCGCAGCATTGCCGAGCTGCGCCCTGCAGGTGTGGAGGTGCACATGCTGGTGGCCGCCTGCGAGAACATGATCAACGGTTCCGCGGTTCACCCCGGTGACATCGTCACGGCCTCCAACGGCACCACGATCGAGATCAACAACACCGATGCGGAGGGACGTCTCACCCTCGCCGATGCGCTGGTCTACGCCTCCAAGCTCAAGCCGGACGCCATTGTTGATCTGGCAACACTCACCGGTGCCTGCGTGGTCGCCCTCGGGGATGAGATCGCCGGACTCTGGACACCCGATGATGCGCTCTCAACTGACCTGGAAAACGCTGCAAGCGATGCCGGAGAAGGCATCTGGCGCATGCCGATGCACAGCTCCTACCGCAAGGGCCTCAAATCGCTGCTGGCCGACATGAAGAACACCGGACCTCGCCCCGGTGGATCGATCACAGCCGCCCTGTTCCTCAAGGAGTTTGTGGATGCCGGCATTCCCTGGGCCCACATCGACATCGCCGGAACGGTCTGGAGTGACAAGGGCCGAGGCCTGAATCCCTCCGGCGCCACCGGCTACGGCGTTCGCACGCTGGTGAACTGGGTGATGAAACAGGCCTCAACCGCCGAGGCCTAAATTCAGCCTTAACGGATCAAGCTGCATGGCCTCCAGCCCGCTTCGCTGGTATGTACGCGCCCAGTTGGGTGTTCTGCTGTTACCCGCAGGTCTTTGCCTGTTCGGAGAAGCGGTGAGCCGCAGAACCCTTCAGATGGCGGGAAGCGACAGTGGTCCCTGGTGGTGGTACGGAACTCTCAGCCTGATCGTCATCAACGCGGGGGTCGGCCTGATGATCGAATCAGGACTGCTGCGTGGTTATCCCGGTCGCAGGGCCGCCGGTTCAGACACCAAGAATTGACTCATCTAAAGGTTGAATTTCCAGAACCTGTACTCAGTCAGGAGGCTGCAACCATCGTGAGCGTGTGGGGATTTTCCAGCGCATGAATCTGCCAGCGCGCCCGCTCCGAACAACTGGCCATCACCCGCTCAAGATCATCGGATGCCTGCTTCGGAGAAGGGTACGGACCAACATGACGGGTCACGAGACCGTCTTTGATGGTCAGCAGATACATACACACCTTTCACAATTCGTTCTCGAATGGTACGCAGTCCATTCTGTGTCGTCGATAGCGTAAAAGCCGCACCTTCACTGCGGAGTGACTGGATCTGAGCGCATCAATCGCTACAGAATTTCCTCAGATTCGCGTCATTAAGCCATCAATCCTTGTCGATGGCGCCCGAACACCTACTTCGCCCACGACTCGCTGCTGCGCGCCTTGTCCCCCCAGATCGCATCCAGGCGCTTATCCCTTCCGCAGGCCCAGCGGTAGTACTTGTATTTGACCGAATTCAGCTCAGCGAAATTCTGGTGATAATCCTCGGCGGGCCAGAACTTCTCCAACGGTTTGATCTCCACCTTGAGCGCTGATTCAGACACACCCAGCTCGCCGGCCGCCGCTGACTGACTGGCGAGAGCATCACTGTTCTGCTGTTCTCCGCTCGTGAAGATCACAGGTCGGTAGGAGTCGCCGCGATCGCAGAACTGACCTTCACCGTCCAGGGGGTCAACATTGCGCCAGTACGACTGAAGAAGCTTGGGATAACTGATCGTCGCCGGGTCAAACAGCACTTCCACCACCTCCTGATGACCGGTGGTTTCGGAACTCACCTGGTTGTAGGTCGGCTGGGACACGCTGCCGCCGCTGTAGCCGCTTTCAACAGAAATCACGCCGGGAAGTTTCTCCAGGTCACTCTCCATGCACCAGAAACAGCCGCCGGCCAGCACGGCTTTCTGCTCCCCGGCATCAGCGGAGGCAGGTGAAGTCAGGAGCAGAGCTCCAAACAGCAACGAAAGCAGAAAGCGGACCACAGGCGAGCTCAGGTAGACAGCTGATCGAGAATGGCGGCGGCGGCGCGATCGGTCACCCCAGGCTCCCCCAGCGTTTGACGCAACCGCTCATAGCCACTCAGCATCGTTTGGCGTGCCTCAGTGCTCTCCAGAAGAGGGATCGCCTGCTCCACCAACCGGTCGGCATTGAAATCTTCCTGTAGAAACTCGGGCACGAGCCGCTCATTGAGCAGCAGGTTCACCGGCGAGATGTGATCCACATGGAAGCGCAGCAGATTGCGCGCCACCCAGGCCGTCATCCTGCTCACCCGGTATCCGACCACCTGGGGGACTCCCTGCAGAGCCAGTTCAAGATTGACCGTTCCGGACTTCCCCAGCGCAAGATCCGCCGCACTGAACAATGACGGCTTGAGAGCATCCGCATCGGCAGCTGGAATAACCCGTCCACGCACACCGGCGGCTTTCAGGCCCTCCTGAAGTTCACGTTCGAACCGGCTGAGGCCCGCAGGGACCATCACCATGAGTGTTGGATCACGAGCCTGCAGCCGTGCTGCAACCTCCGCCAGCACGGGCATCAGATAGCGCAACTCCTGTGGCCTGGATGCGGGCATCAGCAACAGCAGGCGTCCCTGCGGATCGAGGCCGAGCTGGCGACAGGCCTCAGCACGACTGGGGTTACAACCAGCAAGATCGAGCAAGGGATGGCCGACCCAGGTGACCTGAGCGCCATGGGACGCATAAAAGGAGGCTTCCTCGGGGAAAATCGCGAGGATGCGATCGGTGAAGGACAGAAGGCTGCTCGTGCCGTTGTCATTCATCCGCCAGGCCCATTCCTGGGGGGCGATGTAGTAGGTGATGGGGACCTGGGGCAACTTGCGGCGCAACCGCTTGCCAAGACGCACATTGGCGCCCATGTAATCAATCAGCACCACGGCATCAGGGGGCCGAACACTGAGTTCCCTGTTGACCCGTGACTGCAGCTTCAGTGTCGGCACGACCTGAGGAAGATGCTCGAGAAGACCGATCGAACCCAGTGGTGCCGTATCGGCGAGAAGTTCGGCACCGGCTGCATGCATGCGTGGTCCCCCGAGAGCCAGCACTTCAAGATCAAGGCTCCTCAGACAGGCCTGTCGACGCAGAGCATGCACCAGGAGACTTCCCTGAAGATCACCAGAGACCTCACCGGTGCTGATCAGCACGCGCACCATCAGCGGGCACCGACTGCCGGCATGGGACCCCGCCGCCCCTGACTGATTGACCCCTCCAGAAAGCTGCACAGATGATCGGCCAAGGGCATCAGGGGTTGTTCACGGGCCAGCCGCAACCCTTCCGCAATCACATGATCCGAGCGGTAAAGCAGCGACCAGATGTCCTGCAGCTGCTTGATTTCCTGGCCCTGATCCTTGCGATCTAACCCCCGCCTACGCAGACCCACACGATTGAGACCACGCACACGTCCGGGATGGCCCTCAACAAGGCAGTAGGGAGGTACATCCCGGTCCACCCGGGTCATGCCGCCGACCATGGCCATCCCGCCGATGTGAACGAACTGGTGGATGCCAAGGCATCCACCGATCACGGCCTGGTCTTCGATCAGAACATGGCCTGCAACCTGGATGCCGTTGGACATCACGATGCTGTTGCCTAAAAGGCAGTTGTGGCCCAGATGGCAATAGGCCATCAGCAGGTTGTGATCGCCGATGCGGGTCTGCTCACCCTCGTCGGTGGCCCGATTGATCGTCACGCATTCACGGATGGTGTTGTGATCGCCGATCACCACCTCCGTGGGGGCACCCTTGTATTTGAGATCCTGGGGCTCCTGGCCGAGGCAGGCCCCCGGAAAGATCTTGTTGTGCTCTCCGATGATGAGTCGACCATCGAGCACCGCGTGGGGCCCGATCCAGGTGTGTGAACCAATCCGCACATCGGGTCCCACAACGGCCCCCGGGCCGATCACCACTCCGGATGCGAGCTCGGCCCGGGAATCGACCGCCGCAAGCGGGTGAATCTGGGGAGGACAGTCCTCAGCAGTCACGGCGGGGGATCGCTGTTCACTCATCATGGTCAGTCAACCAGCGAGAACATGAGTTCGCCGGAGCAGACCAGCTGGCCATCCACCGTGGCCTCAGCCTTCACCTTTCCGAAGCGCTTGCGCTTGAGACTCAGCAGCTCGCAGGTGATCAGCAACTGATCTCCGGGGATCACCGGACGACGGAAACGCACACCGTCGATGCCGGCGAACACGAACAGCCCCTTGGGCAGGTCGGGCATCTGGGTGACGATCAGACCACCCACCTGAGCCATCGCCTCAACAATCAGCACTCCGGGCATCAACGGACGCCCAGGGAAGTGCCCCTGAAACTGAGGCTCATTGAGAGTGATGTTTTTGATGGCGACCGCTTTTTCCCCGGGCACGTGCTCCAGGACGCGATCCACAAGCGCGAAGGGATAGCGGTGGGGAAGCAGCCCCATGATCTGTTCTGCGGTGAGCAGAGGCTGAGCTGCGGATGCGGCGGTGGCTGAGGAGGAAGTCAAATCGGTTCAGAGCTGAGCATCGGATCGATCGGCCAGGACTGCTGCAAGGTCAGTGTGCAGACCATGAGAGCCGCGGTAGACCAGAACCTGCGCCCGAGGGAAACCGACGAGCGCCAGATCACCGATCAGGTCAAGAAGCTTATGGCGCACCGGTTCATCGGGATAGCGCAGTGGTGGATTCAACCAGTGGTCACCATCACAGACCAGGGCATTGTCGAGGGCACCCCCCTGGATCAGACCCGCAGCACGGAGCTGGTCCACCTGCTCACGGAAGCCGAAGGTGCGGGCCGGTGCGATCTCGGCAACAAAGCGCTCCGGAGTCAGCGCCAGCGCACACTGCTGACGACCGATGGCAGGCTGGGGAAAATCAATCACTCCCACAAGCATGAACTGATCAGCGGGCGTTGCGGTGATCACACTGCTGCCGCGGTGCAGAGTGATCGGCTGCTGGAGTTGCGGCCGAGCGCAAGCGGGTGTTGATGCTGGTGTGAGACCAGCCTCGGCGATGGCCTCCACCCATCCCTGTGAGGAACCATCCAGAAGCGGTACCTCATTGCCCTCAACCTCGAGATGCACATGGGTGAGACCGCAGCCGGCAATTGCCGCCAGGAGATGTTCGACTGTGGCCAGTCGTCGTTCACCCAGCTCGAGAGTGGTGCAGAGCGGGCTGTCACGCACCTGGGAGGGCATCAGCCTGAGGGGATCCGCACCGTCTGCCGGCCAGCTCACCCAGACGCCGGGCTGCTGCGAAGGCTGAAGGGTGACGGACACCTGCTGACCGCTGTGGAGCCCGATGCCGCCACGACGGGCCGCGCCGTCAAGCGTCCAGGCACCGTCGTAATCGTGAGGCCAGGAGACCATCAGAACTTCCAGCCGACACCCAGATTGAACCGGTACTCTCCCGTGAAATTCTGGCTGGCCACCTCAAGACGAAGAGGTCCGACAGGAGTGGTGACGATCACACCAACACCTGGAGAGACACCCGAACCTGGTTTGTCGAGGAGCTCTCCGGGATTGCCGGGAACATTGGCCTGGGATCCGAAATCAGTACCTGCATCGATAAACACCTCGCCTTGGAAGATGCTGAAAATGGGGAACCGATACTCGATGGTTGCCTCACCGAAGCTCCGTCCCACAGCGAGATCACAGTCGAACCAGCCGCGCACTGAGTTGGAACCGCCAAGACAGAAGGCTTCATAGGGAGGAAGGTCACCGATCACAGTTCCGGCCTTGATCTGAAAAGCCAGGGCCTGCGGGCAGTTTTCCGGCTCACCCTCCTTGGGTCGACATCCCTTGGCAAACTTCAGCCATTTAACGGGTACAAAGTGGGTGTAACTGCTGCGGATGCGATTGAAGGTTGGTGAGTTCTCACCGATTGAGACAAATTGTTCTGTGCCGAAGCTGAAGAAATTTCCTGACGTTGGATTCCTGCCGTCGTTCAACGTGCTGTAGGTGGTTGCAAATCGGACACTGGCAAGAGTGTTCTGGTCAGCACAGTTGAAGGCAATGCAGATGACCTCGTCATTGTTGATTCGATCATCTTTGATTCTCCGATTGGGGATGCCGTAAGTCCTTGTCGCACCTGAATAATTGATCGGACGAACAGCCTGAAGGTTCAGACCGGCCAAGACCTGCCAGGGCACTTTTTTGAAGGGATCTCCGCCGTTGAGTGGGCGCGCAAAGATCACATTGCCCCCAACACGTTCGAGTGCAATTGAATCCCCCTGAAAATCAAACCAGCTGACATCGGAGAACTCATCATTTGCCTCATCAACATTGTCAAACTTGCTGTCAGCAGGATTGTTTCTGGAGCTGATTGAGTAGGCGTATTTGGAATCATTGTCGACGTAATCGCGAAGCGTAACGATGTCGCCGTCGTTCTGACTTTGGAACACCTGTGGAACTTCCCGGCTCAGGAACAGGGAGGTGCGGAAGGAGGTGCGATGCTTGTCACCCTTGATCCAGGGGTCTGAGAACGTGAGGTTCGCAAGACCGCCGAACTGGCCGTAGGTGAAATTCAGTGCCAGGTCCCAGGCACGCCCAAACAGGTTGCTGTCTGAAATCTGAAGCTGACCAAAAACGCCCTGACTCTGGCTGTAACCGAGCCCGCCTGAAAGTGAGCCGGTGGACTGCTCGACGATGCCGAGCACGATGGTGATGAACCCTGGTTCACCGGTCACCGGCTGCAAGGTCACCTTCACGTCACTGAACAGCGATGTGCCGTACAGGCGCCTGATATCGCTCTCAAGCTGGGTGCGATTGAAAGGTTCACCCGGCTTGATGGAGATTTCCCTGCTCACGACCCAGGGCTTGGTCTTGCCCTTGATCGGCTCGCCTTTTTCGTTGGTCTCTTCTCCTTCCTTGTTGATGAATTTGACTTCAACACCGGCCACGGTGCCGATCAGCACCTTCAGCTGCACAACACCGTCGGGACTGACTCTGGTGGGTCCACTCACTCGGGCCAGTGAATACCCCTGATCGGCGTACCACTTCTGCAGCTCCTTCATGCGCAGCTGCAGTTCATTGAGGTTGAGCGTGCGGCCGTAATCGGAACTGAAGGTGTCTTCAATCACCTGGGGCTCAATCGTGTCGTCCTCAGGCTCGAGAACAACCTTGGTCATCACTGGATTCGGCACCACCTGCACCGCCAGCTGAACCCCTAAAGGACCGTTGATCGGCTCGATACGCACGTCCGAAAACCATCCGGTTGCGTAGATCGCATCAAGATCAAGTTTCAGCTCATCCCTCGTCACCCGGCTGCCGGGGCGCACACTCATGGCGTCGTAGGCGGCGATCTCAAGCCGTTCCTGCTCCGGATGGCCATCAATGCCTTCAATGATCACCTCAGTGATCAACACCCGGGGCTGTTGCGGCCCCTCGTCCATGGGCTCGGCAGCGGGACCTGCAGCAGGGGCGGGAGTGACCTCAATCTGATCGACCTCGACCTGCTCCTCCGTTAGCTCTGCATCGACAGAGTCAGCTTCAACGGATTCACTTTCAACGGATTCAGTTTCAACAACGTCCAACTCAGCATCAACAGCTTCAGACTCGGCTTCGACCTGTATCTCCTCGGCCTGAGCCGCTTCGAACTCGATCCCGTCAGGATCAGCCTGCGCTTGTGCAGGAAGGCCGCTGATCAAGGGCAGGGCGAGGGCAAATCCCACAGCACCTCGCCGAACAGTGTTCTTGGTTCGGCTGGAGGAGAAAGCGACCATTGGGGGGGACGAAGTCGGCCGGGCCGGCCACAAACGTCGCTGAACTTAACTGCAGTTGCGGGGTGTCGGGCAGGCCCCTTGTACCCGTTTGCAGACCTCCCCGTAGGCCTCAATCACACCGCCCAGATCCTTGCGGAATCGATCCTTGTCGAGGATGCGCTCTTCAGCATCCGTGCATGAGAGGTCCCACAGGCGACAGGTGTCAGGACTGATCTCATCAGCCACAAGGAGCTCACCGGCTGCATTCAGCCCCAGCTCCAGCTTGAAATCCACCAGCTGCAGACCGATGCTCGCGAAAAAGGGGATCAGCACGTCATTCACCTTCCTGGCCAACAGCTCGATCCGCTCTCGCAGCTCAGACGAGACAAGTCCCAGCAACGCAAGGCGTGCATCCGTCAGCAACGGGTCCCCCAGACCGTCATCCTTGTAATAAAGGTCAAGCAGAGCCGGCTCGAGTGCCGTGCCCTGGGCAATCGGCGTCTCGCGACAGAGCGAGCCGGTGGCGATGTTGCGGAGAACCACCTCCACTGGAATCACCTCGACTCGCTGAACAACCATCCAGGTCTCTTCGGCGATTCCGCAGAAGTGGGTGGGGATTCCCTCCCGCTCCAGCAGTTCGAACAGACAGGCCGAGATTCGGCAGTTGAGACGACCCTTGTTGTCCAGCTGAGCCTTTTTCTGGGCGTTGAATGCAGTGGCATCGTTCTTGAACTCCACCAGCACCTGCTGGTCGCTGGAACCGGCGTAGATGCGCTTGGCTTTGCCCTCATAAAGAAGGTCGCCGTGGGGAATGGTCATGGCTGCTCGTTGACGCCGGTCGCGCCGGCTTCAGATGCTGATGATTCTCCCAGCGCGGCGTGGCCACCGGGAGCGCGTGGAGAGCGCAGTTCCTGTTGCAGCTGCTGTTGTGTCTCAAGGGACACCCCCTGAAGATCCTGATCGAGCTCCAGCAGGGTGAAGCGGTCGTCCACCCTGCTGGCCAGCCGACGCAATCGTTCCCGGGGACGCTCACCACTTCCGCCCCTGGCAATCTCCTGCCTCAGCTGCAGCCGCAGCAGATCCTCCGCATGATTCCAGGCCTGCTCAGTCGCCGCCTGATCAAGGGCCGCTTCAATCAGAGCAGTGCTGCGTTCGAACTCCATCAGATCCAGCAGCTCAGCTGCACGACCAAGACGACGTGCTGCGATCACCCCTGGAGTACGGCCGGCAAGCAACGTGATCACGGCCTGCTCAGACTGCCCGGAAGCGATCTGAGCTTCTGCCAGAAGATCAAGGGCCGAGCGCGTTGAAGGCAGGCCTTCACCATCCACCCCCACAACCAGTTGTTCCGCGTCGAGTCTGGCGAGGTCACCCTGCGCCAGACGCATCAGAGCCAGAACAATCCGCTCCTGATCCAATGCCGCACTGGCGGCCTGCCAGGACAGCAGCAACCAGTCCCGGCGGCGACTCCCCGAACCGGGGCCGTAACGGCTGAGCACCACCTGAGCACTGTCCGGCGCCTTGCACGACATCAGAGCTCTGGCATTGGCCATCACCACATCAAAGCTCTGCGGTGCTGGGGCGATCAGCATGAGCCGATCGCGCAGCAGCTGAAGACGTTCATTGGCTCCGACGCTGGCGGACTGCTCGCAGGCCAGATGCAGCTGGGGAATATCTCCCTCCATCAGAACCGTCTCGAAGGCGTCCTGAGGCATTGGCACTGCCGATGATTCCAGCGGCATTGAGGTGCCAGACGCCGCGGTTCCTGGCACCGCCGCCAGGAGAAGTGACAGAGGCAGGGTGAATAAGCCCATGGGCCGAAAGGCGTTCAACAAAGATGGAACGATCTCTCCGCCACCAACAACAGCGGAGTGACGCCCAAACCTAAGGGCCTCTGCCCGTAACGCTTGCCTCCATGGCCCATTCCAGCTCCCGTCCTCAGGCCCTGCCACCGCTGCGAAATCTGCTCGTGGTGGGCGGTGGTGGCCGTGAACAGGCTCTGGCCTGGGCCTTGCGCCGCTGCCCGGGCATTGAAGCGGTCTGGATCACTCCCGGAAACGGAGGAACCGAAGACCTCGACGACTGCCGCTCGCTGACCATCCCGGAACAGGATGCCGAGGGGCTGATCAAGGCCTGTCGGCAGCAGGCGATCGATCTGGTGGTGATCGGCCCGGAAGCCCCATTGGCCGCCGGTGTGGCCGATCGTCTGCGGGAAGAAGGTCTGGCGGTGTTTGGACCAGGCGCCGATGGAGCTCAGCTCGAAGCGAGCAAGGCGTGGGCCAAGACTTTGATGCGGGAAGCGGGCATCCCCACCGCAGGGCACTGGACAGTGGCAAGCGCCATTGAAGGACTGGAGCTGCTGGAACAGCTGCAACGGCCACTGGTGGTGAAAGCCGATGGCTTGGCAGCCGGCAAGGGCGTCACCGTGGCCGAAACCCTCGAACAGACCGCAGCAGCGATCCGTGACGCCTTTGCGGGACGCTTCGGCTCCGCCGGTGAACGACTTGTTCTTGAGGAACGGCTTCAGGGGCCTGAGGTGTCGGTGTTTGCGTTGTGCGATGGAGAGCGCATGGTGCTCTTGCCGCCGGCTCAGGACCACAAACGGCTGCTTGAAGGTGACCGGGGACCGAACACCGGAGGCATGGGCGCCTATGCCCCCGCACCGTTGCTTGATCAAGACGGGCTCAGTCAGGTGCGACAGCTGGTGCTCGAACCAACCCTGAAGGCCCTGAAGGATCAGGGAATCCAGTACAGAGGCGTGATCTATGCCGGTCTGATGCTGACCCAGGAAGGTCCTCAGGTGATCGAATTCAACTGTCGTTTCGGTGATCCTGAATGCCAGACACTGATGCCTTTGCTCGGTCCGGAACTCGCGCAGGTTCTCCAGGCCTGTGCCCTCGGCTGTCTGGATCAGGCACCTGAACTCTCGGTGTCCCAGACGTGCAGCGCCTGCATCGTCGCCGCCGCCGAGGGCTACCCCGAGTCGCCGCGCAAGGGGGATGTGATCGAGCTGCGGTCGGATTCCGACAGCCGGCGCCAACTGTTTCATGCCGGTACGTGTCGACAGGAAAATGGCCAGGTGCTGACCGCGGGCGGACGGGTGCTGACGCAGGTCGCCCAGGCGGAGGACTTTGATCTGGCCTTTGCCAGGGCCTACGAAGCCCTTGAACTGGTGTGCTTCAAGGGAATGCAGTTCCGGCGCGACATCGGTCATCAAGTGCGCCGGTCCTAGTCTCGGAGTATGTGCTCCGGCGGAATGGCCAGCGATCCAGCCACTGCTCAGAACAAGGCCACTAACGAGGCCACTGCGGAATGGGCAACGCGAGTCGCCGGAGCTGAGCAGACGACCAGAAGGGGATTGTGGCCGCAGGCTCGGGCCTGGTGGGCTGAATTCAGCCTTCAGACCAAGCTGCTGGCCGTGGCCACCCTTGTGGTGAGCCTGATGATGACGGGCATCACCTTCTTCGCACTGAACGGCATTCAGCGCGATACGGCGATGAACGACACCCGCTATGCAAGGGACCTGGGTCTGTTACTGGCTGGCAATGTCAGCGAACTCGTGGCGGAAGGGCGTGACCGCGAACTCGCCAATGTCACGGAAACCTTCTGGCGCTCGAGCCGAAGCCTCCGATACATTTTTTTCGCGGATCCTGACGGCATTGTCTATCTGGGCATTCCCGTCAGCGGCAGTGATGACGCAAGCAATGCGGATCTGCGCCTGAGCCGACGTCTGGAACTGCCTGATGAACTGCGCAACCGCACTCAGAATCCGCTGGTCCGCCAGCACGCGACTCCCCAGGGCCAGGTCACGGATGTGTTCGTCCCGCTGGTGGAGAACAACAACTACCTCGGCGTGCTGGCTCTGGGCGTGAACCCCAACGAAACCGCTCTCGCCAGCGCCGCCCTCACCCGGGAAGTGACGGTGGCGGTTTTCATCTCCATCTGGGTTCTGGTGATTCTGGGGGCTGTTTTCAACGCCTTGACCATCACGCGTCCGGTCAAGGAACTGCTGAGGGGTGTCCGATCCATCGGTGATGGTGACTTCCGGGCTCGCATCGGCCTGCCGATGGGTGGCGAACTGGGGGAACTTCTCGACGGCTTCAACGCCATGGCCTCACAGCTGCAGGACTATGACGCCGCAAACATCGAGGAACTGCAGGCAGCTCAGGTCAAGCAGGCATCGCTGATCGCCACCATGGCCGACGGTGCGGTTCTGCTCGATGGGGCTGGACGCATCGTTCTGGTCAATCCGACGGCGCGACGCCTGTTCCGCTGGGAAGGTCGCAATCTTGAAGGGCAGGATTTTCTCAATGAGCTGCCGGAACTGCTGTCCGTTGAACTGCATGAGCCGCTCGATGCCGTGTTCTCCAAAGAAACGGACACCAACGAGCTGCGCAGCAGTGTCGGAGACCCACCGAGGACTCTGCGTTTCGTGATCCAGGCCGTCCGCGAGCCAAGCGGCGACACACTCAAGGGCATTGCTGTCACCATCCAGGACCTCACCCGTGAAGTGGAGCTGAATGCGGCACAGAGCCGTTTCATCAGCAACGTCTCCCATGAACTGCGCACACCGTTGTTCAACATCAAGAGTTACGTGGAGACTCTCCACGACATGGGAGATCAGCTCAGCGAAGAGGATCGGAAGGAATTCCTGGGCGTTGCCAATTCGGAAACGGATCGCCTCACCCGCCTGGTGAACGATGTTCTCGATCTCTCCAGGCTGGAGTCCAATCGAGTCGTTCAATTCTCTGCGGTTGATCTGAGGCCCGGCCTGGAGCAAACCCTGCGCAGCTACCAGCTCAATGCCAGCGACAAGCAGGTTGAGCTGAGCCTCGAAGCCGACCGCGAGCTTCCCGATGTTCTGGGCAATTGGGACCTGATTCTGCAGGTGCTCGACAATCTGGTCGGCAATGCTCTGAAATTCAGCCGCAGCGGTGGCCGTCTGATGATCAGGGCCTACACCTGGCCCGACAGCTGCCAGATGACACCATCGGACCCAAACAGCGGCAGCAACGATGGGCCCACCTGCATCCTGAGCTCACCACTTCCGAAGATCCGTGTGGAGGTGTGCGACACCGGCTACGGAATCAGTGAGGAAAGCCAGCAGCGTATTTTTGAGCGCTTCTATCGGGTTGAAAATGCTGTGCACACTGAGGTGGGCACTGGACTGGGGCTGTCGATCGTCCGAGGCATTCTCGAGAAGCACGGCAGCATGATCTGCATGGCCAGCGAGCTGGATGTGGGAACCACCTTCTGGTTTGAACTGCCTCTGGCACAGGAAGATCCCGAAGAGCTGAGGTGGAGAGCCGAGCGTCAGAGTGAGGACGAACGGCTGGCGTTGACTCCGAGAGCAGAGACCTGATCAGTCGTCGGCTGCCACTCCACGGGCAATGCGCGAGAGCTCACTGCGCTCATCCGTCATGAAACGGTGCGGTACGCCGGAAATAATCCTCTCGAAGTTCGAGAAGGAATCCTTGATCTGCGGACCGTTGCCGGTGATCACGAACTCGCGGATTCCCTTGTCGTGCCAGGAACCACGCATTTTGAACACATTGACGGCTCGAGCCATTTCTCCACGGATCTCCACGTACTGCAGCAGCAGGATCGTGTCGGTGATGGTGGAGATATGCGAATCGGTGATCGAATGACTGCCCATGAACTCCTCGGAGGTGTTCGTGAAGAAGCCAGCGATCTCCTCCTGTTTCGCATAGCCGGTCACACCGATCACGAATTGTCGGAAGGCGTTGTGGCTGACGCCGCGGGCCAGGGCGGACAGGGAGTCAATCGCCATCCGTGAGGGCTTGAACTGACTGATCTCCGTTTTGATGATCTGGAGATGATCCTCCAGGCCCGTCGATTCCGGATAGGCACAGATGATCTTCAGCTGTCCGTCCTGCTCCATCTGTTCGAAATCAATCCCCCAGCTGGTGGCGTTGCGCAGAAGCTGGGCACGCGACTCCTCATAGGCGAACAGGATGGCGCGTTCCTTGTTGCGACAGGCATCCTCAATGAACTTGGAGACCAGCAGGGTCTTGCCGGTGCCCGTGGCGCCCGTGGCCAGGATGATCGAATCTTTGAAGAATCCTCCACCGCACATCTCGTCGAGCCGAGGCACACCGGAACTGATCCGGACATTGGAGGATCTCTGCGTGAGCCGCATCGCGCCCAGGGGGAAGATGCTGATCCCATGGGCGCCCATCGTGAAGGGGAACTCTCCCTTCATGTGAGTGGTTCCCCGGAGCTTGAGGATTTCCACGGTGCGTCTCCGGCGTTCACCTTCCAGCACGTTGCGCAGAATCACCACATTGTCGGAGACGAACTCTTCAACGCCGTAGCGAGCGATCGGCCCGTATTCATCGATGCGCTCCGTGGTCATCACGGTGGTGACACCGATTTCCTTGAGGCGAGCAATCAGACGGAAGATTTCGCGTCGAACCACAAACACAGCGTCGTACTGCTGAAACACCGCTGTGATCGAATCGATCGCCACCCGTTTCGCCTTGTATTTGCGAATGGCGTAGTTGATCCTCTCGATCAGACCGGACAGATCGAAACTGCCGGCCACATCCTGACCATCGGGATCGGGGGAGGCATCGAGAATGAACAGCTTGTCCTGTTCGACCATCTCCTGCAGATTCCAACCGAAGCTGGCGGCATTGCGGAGGATGTCGAGTGGCGACTCCTCAAAGGTGACAAAGATGCCCGGTTCGTCGAAGTGGGCAACGCCGTTGTGCAGAAAATGCAGAGAAAAGACCGTTTTGCCGGTGCCGGATGTGCCACTGATCAGCGTGCTCCGACCGATCGGAAGGCCCCCATGGCACACATCATCAAAGCCTTCGATCCCTGTCGGAAGCTTCTGAACCTGCATCTGTGGAGAACCACTGGAGCTGGAGATCTGCATAACGACGCTCTTATGGCTGCAAGGTAAGGAAAAAACGAGTCATCACCTGCGTGTGCACGGGCAGGCTTAAGAATCTGACTCGGCTGTCTCCACCTCTTCCAATGCATCCATCAGCGATGAGGTGAGGTTGTTGTCGGTGAGTTCGTCGTAGAGGAGGTCGAGACCGATGAGCACCCGCTCACGGTCGGAAAGATCACCGATGATCCGCCGGACAGGAGGAGGGAGGATCTTGGACAGCGTTGGGGTGGCGAGGATCTTGTCCTCCTCCGCAAGCTGCGGATTTTTGAGAACATCAATCACTTTGAGGGCATAAACGCCCTTGAACTCCGTTTCAAGAATGTTGCGCAGAGTCTTGAGTGCCCTCATCGAGTTCGGCGTGTTGCCGGCCACGTAGAGCTTGAGGATGTAAGTCTTGCGTGGGCTCATGGGGCCACCTCCGGATCGGTGAGAACGCGACGTTCCCCGGCCGCGGGTGTCAGAGAGACCTCGGGAGGTATCGAACGTCGATACATCTCACAGAGGTGTGCCATGACATCGAGCAGAGCGAGGCGATAGTCCTGAAGAAAATCGTTTTTATGTCCCTCAAGTCTGAGCTGCTTCCAGAAGTCGTCAATGAGATTCATGTGGATCTCCACAGCTCGGGTGATCGGAAGATCGCCGAAGAAGGCCGTGTTCACGAAACTTTCCAGTGCCTGATTGGCGGCAGCCGGATCTTTGAAGTAGCTGATCAAAAGATCTCGGTAGGTGCGTTGCAGGGACTGCACAAGGTCCCGCTGCTCATCTGGAGGCAGATTGGCGAGAAAGCGTGAAGGGTCTCGCTTGTAGAAGACACCCAGGTAGCCGAGGCGCTCCTGCAGACGACTGGACAGTTTCCAGGCACTGCCTTCCATCGCTGGCATGGCGTTCTGTTCAGCGCCGTCTTCGGGCCTGGTTTCCTTCTGGCCCTGGCGCAGAAAGCGCGAGATGGAGGCATCAACGTTGTAGCCCAGTTGCTCGAGCTGGTCTTTCGGCAGGTGGACCTCTTGAGGGTGGTAATCCACACGGCCCATCAACTCACCCACCACCACAGCGGGAAACATCAATCCCTCAACGCCCAGGGATTCACGGGTCTTTTCATCAAGAAGGCACCGCTCAATAACGACTGCATCCACCGCCTCCCGCTGGAGAGAGAGCAGTTCCACAACTCCCTCACCGGATTCCACTGCACCGAGATCAACGGGTGAATAGCGGTTCACAGGCAGCCACTGGCAGCAGATCTCAACGAGATCTCTCGTCTTGAGCAGCAAAGCAATCGTGAGTGCCGGACGAGCCATCCACTGCGACAGGGGCCTGAGCTGAATCTTGACGAAAGGGAGTGAGAAGACCGAAGATCTTTGTTTGTCTTTCGATTGCGGCTCAGGCTGAATCGGCATGTCCGAGCCTGACCGCGTCTTTCAGCACATGGCCGAAACCAGCTCCAAAACCTCCGCCGCTCCAGAGACCGGCAGTTACGCGATTGTCGAGGCCTCCGGTCAGCAGTTCTGGCTGCAGGCCAATCGTTATTACGATCTCGACCGGTTGAATGCGGAGGTCGACGCAACAGTCACTCTCGACAACGTTCTTCTGGTGAAGGATTCCAAGGGAACAACTCTTGGCAAGCCCTACGTGAAGGATGCCAGCGTTGAGCTGAAGGTGATGGCCCACCGCCGCGGTCCCAAGGTGATCGTTTACAAAATGCGCCCCAAGAAGAAGACCCGCCGCAAGAATGGTCATCGTCAGGAGCTGACCAGGGTCATGGTTCAGGCGATTTCCATCGGTGGCAAGGCCATCAGCTGATCATCCGGATCAACCCCCGCAAACGTCCTCTCTCCCCTTCCATCTCATCCCATGGCTCATAAGAAAGGCACAGGTTCAACACGCAACGGGCGCGATTCCAACTCCAAGCGTCTGGGCGTCAAGGCCTATGGCGGCGAATCCGTCACGGCCGGCTCCATTCTGATTCGTCAGCGCGGCACCTCAGTGCTGCCCGGCGTCAATGTCGGTCACGGCAAGGACGACACCCTCTTCGCACTGACCGATGGTGTTGTCAAATTCGAAACGATCCGCCGCGGCCTTCGTAACCGCAAGCGGATCAACATTACAGCGGCCGTCTGAGCAGAGAACTCCAGGCCATCACTGCTGACCTCCCGGGCTCAATGCCATTCGGGTCGTCAGGACAAGACCGATCAGGGTGAGCCCCAGAACGATCCACGTTCTGGGGCTTTGTTCATGCAGAGCATCGGCAATCTCCAGTGGCAGCGCAAGGCAAAGGACCCCGACCAGCAACCACTCTCCCCATCGGCGACCAACCCATGTGGCCCAGGCTGCCACCAGGATCAGAACGGCATAAAGACCTGAAACCAGGGCCAGGGAGATCAGACGCGTCGGCCCCAGCAGTGTTCCCTTCAAGGCCAGCGAAGCGAGGAATTGACGATCGGCATTCCCCCAGCTTTCGGCGAAATTGGAGAGCTCGGCGTAATGAAGATCCCCGAACACAGCGGCCAGGCTGACGGCGAAGAGAGCGCCTGCCAGCAACAGCTTCTTGATCACGATCAAACGAAGCAGCCAGCGACCCTGCCCGGCGATCTGCGCCATCGATCGATCTGCCTAAACCTGCTCGATCGGACGGTAGACCCTTGTCGTGATCAGCAATGGATGGAAAAGTTCGAGGAAGCGACTCTGAAGGCAACGGAAGAAGTCCTCCACAAGCTGAGGATCATCGAAATGAAAGGGATATTCGCCGTCATGTCCTTTGAAGAAATACCAGTTGAGAAGAGCCCGACCTTCTGGGGTGAGTCGGCGGTGAAACTCCCTCAGCTGCGCTGAGGGATCAGTGAGATGTTCCAGCACGTCAAGACAGACCACCGTGTCGAAACGGCGTCCGGGGAGACTGTCGAGATCGCGGTGAACGCTCAGGCGCTTCTCAAGTCCGAGGCGGGTGGCACGATCCTTCACAAACGCACGATTCTGAGGATTGAGGTCCACAAACCAGACATGCTTGACACTCTCCAGGCCTGCTGCGGCAAGAGCATGGGTGCCGATGCCACCGCCGAAATCAAGCACGTCGCCGTGAGCGAACTGCTGCTGAAGCCTCAGGGTGTCGGCGATGTAGTCGGCGCTGCTGAGATGCCAGGCCGCAAGCTCAAAAAGGTGCCCTGTGCCAACGGTGTCTTCATAGAAATCAGCAGCCCGCTCGGGGTCGAAGGCTCCCGGATGCATGGCCGCCAGGTCCTCCTTGCTCTGTGGCAGACGCTCGGCAACCTCCGCCGGTGAAAGCGACAGATAGGACGCCAGATGGTCCTTCACGGCAAAGCCGCTGTCGAGAAACTCCTGAATATCCACACCAGCGGAGGCATTGAGTGGCTTCATCAACCATCAGGACGTGATCGGGCAAACCTACGTGCGTGCCCACTTCTGCCAACGGCAGGGTGCCACAGTCGACAGCTGGATATGGCTTGCACCTTGCACGCGCCCATTGGCTTCGCCGTGATCGACAAGCCGGCTGGGCTCACCTCCCACACCTGCGTCGCTCGCATCCGCCGCGTGCTGGGCATCCGCAGGGTGGGTCATGGCGGCACTCTGGATCCGGCGGTGACCGGGGTGTTGCCGATCGCTGTCGGCCAGGCAACAAGGCTGTTGCCCTATCTGCCCGGTGAAAAGACGTATCGAGGCGTGATCCAGCTTGGGGTCACCACCAGCACCGACGATCTGCAAGGCGAGGAACTGTCCAGAGAATCAGTGCCCGATGATCTGTGCACGGAGGCACTTGATCAGGCACTCAGTCGTTTTCGCGGCTCCATTGCCCAACAGCCCCCTCAGGTCTCAGCCGTGCATGTGAATGGAGAGCGGGCCCATGCCAGGGCACGACGCGGAGAGGTGATGGACCTTCCGGCACGGCAGGTGACCATTCATCAGCTGGATCTGCTGGGCTGGGATGCCGCAAGCGAGCGGTTGAGCGTGGAAGTGCACTGCTCAGCAGGCACCTACATCCGTTCACTGGCCCGAGATCTGGGTGCAACACTCGGATGTGGAGGTTGTCTGGCAAGCCTGCGGCGGACCCAGGCCCTGGGCTTCCATGTCCACCAGGCGATCCCGCTGCCGGAGGCTCCAGAGGTGGGCGGTCAAGGCAACATGACCTTGATGCGTCCCGAACTGGCCCTGCCTCATCTGCCCAGACGCCTGCTCAGTGCCGATGAACAGATCGACTGGAGCTGTGGCCGCAGGATCAGCCTCGGCATCGCGGGCAGAGCGGATGCTGTGGTTGTTCTCAGTGAGGGGGGGCGCATGCTCGGACTCGGACTGCCCGGTGCGGAGGGTGAGTTGAAACCGAAGGTTGTGTTCGAAGCGCGGGGCTGACGATCCGATCTCGGTAATTTGCTGTATGCAGAGGGACGCCCAAGCATCCGATGGCAGGCCACAGCAAATGGTCCCAGATCAAACGAACCAAAGCGGTGGTGGATGCGAAGCGAGGTGCTGTGTTCACACGGATCGGCCGTGAAATCAGTGTGGCTGCCCGCTCTGGCAGTGACCCGGATGGCAATTTCCAGCTGCGCACGGCGATCGCCAAAGCCAAGGCAGCCGGAGTGCCGGCGGGCAACATCGAGAGAGCCATCGCCAAAGGCTCCGGCAAAAGTGGCGAGGCGGAACAGCTCGAATCAATCCGCTACGAGGGCTATGGCCCGGGAGGTGTGGCTGTGCTGGTGGAGGCACTGAGCGATAACCGCAACCGCACTGCCGCTGCTGTACGCCTGGCCTTCAACAAACATGGCGGCAACCTGGGTGAAAGCGGCTGTGTGAGCTATCTCTTCGAGCACCGCAGTGAAGTGCACCTCCGGAACCAGTTAATCAATGAGGAGTCCCTTCTGGAATCCCTGCTCACGCTGGAGGCCGACGGGTACGAGCTTCTGAATGCCGAGGAGGCCCTCGTGCATGGTCCATTCGCAGCGCTCGAATCCCTGCAGACAGGACTCCGCAATCAGGGCTGGGGGGTCGCGGAATGGGCGCACTGCTGGCACCCGCTCACCCAGGTGAGACCGGACAACGAAGAGAGTTCCCGACAGTGCCTGAAGCTGCTTGATGCATTGGAGGATCTCGACGATATCTGCAGTGTCAGCGCGAATCTCGAACTCGGCGATGATCCGAGCGAGTGCACCGATCAAAGCCACCTCCACCGGGAGTGGCGATCAGCAGCCGATCCCCTGGACTGACCTGAAGCTGCACGCAACCATCAAGCTCCTGCACCGTTCCATCAGACCTGATCAACTGAGCCTTGCCTGTTTCGCCCGGCTCTCCACCGGCCAGACCGAAAGGAGCCACCGTGCGGGAACCAGACAGCAGTGCTGCGGTCATCGGTTCCAGGAAGCTGAACTCCCTCACCAAGCCATCCCCACCAGACCAGCGACCGGCTCCACCACTGCCGCGGCGGAAGCCGAACCGTTCCAGCCTCACGGGGAATCTCTGCTCGAGAATCTCAGGGTCCGTGAGCCTGGAGTTGGTCATGTGCGTCTGCACACCGCTTGATCCGGCGAAGCCCTTGCCTGCTCCTCCGCCACCGGCGATCGTTTCGTAATACTGCCGACGTCCGTCTCCGAAGGTGAGGTTATTCATCGTGCCCTGGGCCGCGGCCATCACCCCGAGCGACGCAAACAACAGATTGCAGAGAGCCTGCGAGGTTTCCACATTGCCGCCGACCACTGCAGCCGGTTCGCTGGGGTTGAGCAGGGAGTCCTTCGGGACGATCAGGGTCAATGGCCGAAAACATCCTGCATTCAGAGGAATCGGCTCCTCGACCAGACAACGGATCACATACAGCACTGCTGCCTTGGTCACCGCCAGAGGAGCATGGAAGTTGTGCCTGCCCTGAGCACTTGTGCCACTGAAATCGAGCACGGCCTGTTGCCGCTCCCGGTCGACCTTGAGAGCCAGCTTGAGCGTTGCGCCGTTATCGAGCTCAACCTCGAAGCTCCTGTCCTTGAAACGGCGGATCAGCCGCCTGACGGTGTCTGCAGCATGGTCCTGAACATGCTGCAGATAACGCTGCACGCGCTGATGACCTTCAAGCTCCAGCAGCCGATCAAGCAGTTCAACCCCCAGGTGATTGGCGGCTGCCTGTGCCTGAAGATCTGCCCAGAGCAGCTCGGGGTCTCTCGGAGCTGAGCTGAGCCCCTGCAGGCGCTGATTCCAGCCCGAACGATCAGGCTTTCCCCCGGCGGTCAACCAGTGATTGCGCACCAGCAGGCCTTCCTCCTCAATGCTGGAGCTGAACGGAGGCATCGAACCCGGCGTCTGACCACCCACATCCGCGTGGTGACCACGACAGGCCACAAATGCGAAGGGCTCAGGATCTCCCTCCACGAAACAGGGAGTGATCGCGGTGATGTCAGGCAGATGGGTGCCGCCATGAAATGGATCGTTGCTGATCACGGTGTCCCCGGCCGCCAGGGAAGGCCTCTGACCTCGACGGATCTGCCCGAGGAGATCCTCGACCGCATCACCCATCGAACCCAGGTGCACGGGAATGTGAGGAGCGTTGGCGACAAGCGCCCCCCGGGAATCGAACAGCGCACAGGAGAAATCCAGCCGCTCCCGCATGTTCACGGAACGACTGGTCTGACGGAGCCGCTCTCCCATGCGCTCGGCGATTTGCATGAAACGGTGATGGAAGAGGCTGAGATCAACCGGGTCCGGGTCCGGGTTCTCGTCTGCACTCGCTTCACTGACATGCCCCCCGACATGGGAGCTCTCAGCACCAGTCCCGCATCCGGCCTCGAGCAGCACAATGCCACCATCCAGCAGCCGGGCCCTCCAACCGGGCTCCAAAACAATGCCCGCCGTGGGGTCCAGGATGAGCGCAGGTCCCGACAGGTGCTGATCACGCTTCAACTGCCAGCGCTCCAGCACAGGCACCTCACACCAGCCCTGCTCTTTCAGGTGAACACGAGCACGCTGAGCCGTGGCTGATGGGGTTGTCGATGGAGTGGCGGAAGCTCCGTGACTTTCGGACGTTGATTGCAGGGCGCTCTGCACCGTTGCATCCAGCACCTCCACCTCAAGGCGTTCAGCGATCAGTGGGACATGACGCGGCGGCACATAGCCGAACCGTCGACGATGGGCCTCGTCAAAGCAGGTTTCAAGCTGATGCTGGTCCAGCTCCTCAACAGCTGATGCCAGTGAGAGCATCAGCCCCTGTTCCGCCGAGGGATCTCGCAGCTCGATCCTGATCTGATGCTCCTGGGCTGCCGGGGACACAGCAGTGAGCTTCCGTAAGTCAAGGATCGCCTGATTCAGATCTGCCCTGACCATGGCTGGCAGCTGAGTCAGCAATGCCGCATCCAGGGGACGGCGGATTGACCGCTGGTGCAGCTGACGCTGACGGGCCTGCCCGAGCCCGTAGGCCGACAGCACTCCAGCCAGAGGATGCAGCAGCACCTGGAGCAGCCCAAGGGATTCGGCCAGTCGACAGGCCAGCTGCCCTGCAGCTCCGCCATAGGCGATCAACACCCCTCCACGGATGTCGTGTCCACGCATCAGGGAGACCTGCCTGATCGCTCCCGCCATAGCCTCGACGGCGAGATCCAGAGCACCTTCAGCAAGCTGCTCGGGGTCCTGACCCAGTTGTTGCATCAGCGCCTGAAACCCCTTTCTGGTCGCCTGCAGATCAGGTGGTTGATCGCGATTCGGGCCGAACACCGCAGGGAAAGCCTCCACCTGCAGTCGACCGAGAAGCAGGTGGGCATCGGTGATGGCCAGTGGCCCGCCACGTCGATAGCAGGCGGGGCCTGGTTCAGCACCAGCCGAGCGTGGCCCCACCGTCAGGCGGCCACCATCTCCGCAGATGATCGACCCCCCACCTGCCGCCACGGTATGGATCGGCAGCCGGAACGCTGTGAGCTGAAATCCAGCGATCTCGGTGACGGCATTGCGTTCCCACTCCCGGTCGGCAGCACCCGAAGGCAGGCAGAACACATCCGTGCTGGTGCCCCCCATATCCACGCCCACCAGGGCAGAAGCCCCCAGACCAGCCTGTTGTGCAGCGGCAACAGCTCCGACCATGCCGCCCGCCGGACCCGACAGAACGGTGTCTTTGGCGAGCAGTGAACTGGGTTGCTGCAGAGCTCCACTGGAGGTCATCACCCGCAATCGGGTCTGATCACCCAGAGCGGCCTGCACCTGAGCCAGATAACCCGAAAGCACAGGCCTGACGGCAGCCTCCACGAGCGTGGTCTGTCCTCTGGGAACAAGACGCGGCAGCGGACTGGCCTCATGCGAGCAGACCACCGTGCTGAACCCCACGGTTCGCATCACCTTCGCCAGAGCCTCTTCTTGCACTGGATCACGCCAGGCATGCATCAGAGCGATGGCACAACAGCGGATGCCGGCCTCGTGATGACGAACAAGCCGCTGCATGAAAGCGTCCTCGAGCCGCAGTGGCTCAAGTTCCCGGCCATCCGCGTCCAGGCGACAGTCCACTTCTTCGACGGCAGTCAGCAGTGAAGGGGGCTTGGGAATGGCTAGAGCGAAAAGATCCTGGCGATGCTGATCACCGATCAGCAGGAGGTCGGCGAGTCCGCGGTTGGTCACGAGCAGCACGGGCTCACCTGCGCTCTCGAGCAGTGCATTGGTGGCAACGGTGGTGCCCAGCCGCAGTTCCTCAATCAATTCAGGAGCAATCCGCTGCTCGGCAGCGAGTCCCATCAACTCGCGCATGGCGGCAACAGCCGGATCTCCGGGAACATCCGGCTGTTCCGAAAGCACTTTGCGCACCAGGAGCTGGCCTGAGGGATGACGCGCCACCAGATCGGTGAAGGTGCCGCCTCGGTCGATCCAGAACTGCCAGCGATTCAAGACAGCAGCGGGAGGTGAGCACAGGCCGCATCATCGACCCAGAGATGCACGTTTGAGTGGCGCTGCAGCCAGCTTGCGGGCACGTCGTCGCGGCAGGGATCAACCAGAGCTTGTCGCAGAATCTCCGCCTTGGCGGCTCCGGTCACGATCAGGTGGATCTCATCAGCGGCAAGAATTTCATCAAGACCGAGGGTGATCGCCTGCTCAGGCACCTTGTCAGGGTTGCCCCCGAATGCACCTGCGTTCTGATTCCGCGTGGCTTGCTGCAACGTCACCACGCGGCAGCGACTGCCGGCTGGTGACGGCGGCTCATTGAAACCCACATGACCATTGCCACCCAGACCGAGCAGCTGAAGACCGATTCCCCCTGCCTTGTGCAGCGCGGATCCATAGCGTCGGGCCTCCTCTGCAGGATCCCTGGCCGTTCCGTCCGGCAGCTGCAACTGACAGGAAGGCAGGTTGAGATGACAACCCAGCTGGGTTTGCATGTAGGCGGCGAAGCTGCGGCTGTCTCCGGGCGGCAGACCCACGTATTCATCAAGGTTGAAACTCAGCCAGCGGCGCTTCAACTGCTCAAGCCTGGGCGTCGGCCAACTCGCCAGACGCTGAATCAAAGCCTTGTAGAACGGTTCCATGGTTCTTCCCGTGGCCATTCCCAGCGGCTTGAAAGACTCCCTTTCAAGGGCCGTGGCGAGATGGGCGACCACATGATCCACGATCGCCTCCATCAGCAGAGGCGGCTTCTGGCGGCGCACCACCGCGCATCTGGACAGAAACTCGGGCACGCAGCAAACGCGTCGATCAACCCATCAAGGCTGGCTCCGAACCGGTGCTGAATGCCACCGATGGGTCATCAGAGGGCTGGTACGGCCTGATCGTCGCCCCGCGATAGTAGTGACGGAGAATTTCACGGAAATCAGCCCCTTGGCTGGCCAGACCATGGGCTCCCCACTGGCTCATGCCCACACCGTGTCCGTATCCCTGGCCGCTGGCTTCCAGCACGATCGCGTCGCCGCGGGTTCCGGAGGATCTCCCAGGACTGGTCGAAGGGCTCAGGGGTGCGCTGAGAGAGGGAGAAGACAGTGGACCGCGTGCACTGATACCGCTTGCGGAATCCCGCCAGAGACCGATCAGCTGAGACGGCGGTTGCGAATCCTGATCCACAGGATCCACGGACTCGTCTGCGGTTCCAGCATCACCCTTCAACAGGGAGAAGCTCACCATCGTGCTTTTCAGTCCCAGGCGCTGACGCAGTTGACGACCTGAGAGCACCAGCGATCCAAGTGGTCCCTGAATCCGTGCGGAGCGAACTCTGCCTGTGGAGCTGGTGGTGAGAACACTCAACCGCTCCACTCCACCGGTCTCCTCAAAGCGACGGCGAAGATCTTTGGCCTCGAAACGCTGGTTCCAGCGATGAACGGGACTGTGCTGGTCGTGATCCTGAACGCTCACGAGGTATGGAAGCTGGTTTTGCCAAACCTCTCCACTGGGCTCAGTGGATCCCCCCGAACTGCTGTGAAAAACAGCATTGATCAAACGGCCGCCATGCACCAGAACCAGCGAGCGCGTTGTGGCAACCGCTTCCCGGGTACGGGGAGTTTCGGATTCCATTCCCTTATAGACCTGGCTGCTCACCGTGGCCTTCACATCGAAATCAGGCTTGCGTCCCCGTTGACGGAGGGCATAGGTGCGGGCAGCGACGGCCTGGGCCTGGAGGGCTGCCAGCGGCCACTTTGCTGGCATCTCACTGCCGACCACGCTGGGGAGGTAGGTCTCGATACCCAGCTGGTTGATCGCCAGGATCCTGCCGCTGCGGACCATCAGCAGCAGGTCACCGCGATAACGGCGGCGCCCGAGCCAGATGCCGCGTGGGTCAGTCGTGCTGATGCGAAGCGAGGCGTCGCGGGCTGCACTGCCATCCGCGAGGGTCAGGTGACCGTTCAGCAAGCGAACCTGCAGACGCTGCAGGCGACGTTCCTTGCTGGCGAGACCACGAACGAGCAGTGGCTGTTCACCATCGGATCGCAGAATCAGCTCAGAGCCCTCGGCCACCAAAACACGCATCTGCGGCTCCTGGGCGGTGACCGCAGATCTGGGCTCAGCGGCCAGCGCAATCACTGTCACTGGCAACATCAGAGCTGCTCCAACAGCAGCCCGACCGATGGAGATGTGCAGAAACACTCAGAAGGCCGACGGTCGCTCAGTGTGCCCCGCCCGGAGGACTGCAGCCAGGCCTTCATGGCAGATTGACCATTGAGCCCACCATGCCGTGCAGGTCACCTTTCTCGGCACCAGTTCTGGAGTTCCCACCAGAGCCCGCAACGTCTCAGCGGTGGCCGTTCGACTGGCTCAGCGATCGGAGCTTTGGCTGTTTGATTGTGGCGAAGGGACCCAGCATCAGTTTCTACGCAGTGATCTGAGGCTGTCTCAGCTGCGCAGGATCTTCATCACACATATGCACGGTGACCACGTTTTCGGCCTTCCAGGCCTGCTGGCCAGTCTCGGACTCAGCGGCAGCAGTGGTGGTGTGGATCTCTATGGACCCGATCCGCTTGCAAGCTATCTGGAAGGGGTGCTGCGGACCAGCTCAACCCGGATCGGCTATCCGCTCGAAGTGCACCAGGTCCGCAATGCCGCTGAAGCGGATCGCATCGTTTTCGAGGACAACGATCTCACCGTGCGAGCCACACCACTGCACCATCGCGTTCCTGCCTATGCGTATCGCATTGAGGAAAAACCGAAGCCGGGTCGCTTCGACATCAACAAAGCCCGGGAGATGGCGATCCCCCCGGGACCTGTCTATGCCTCGCTCAAGCGGGGCGAGACTGTCACCTTGGAGGATGGCCGGCTAATTGACGGCAGAGCACTGTGCGGGCCTGAACGCGCCGGGACAAGCATCGTCTACTGCACGGACACCGTGTTCTGCGAAGCAGCCGTGACTCTGGCGAAGGGTGCAGACCTGCTCATTCACGAATCCACCTTTTCCCATGCGGAGGCCGACATGGCCTTTCAGCGTCAGCACTCCACCAGCACGATGGCGGCCCAGACCGCGGCTGAAGCCGGTGTCAGCCAGCTTGTGCTCACCCACCTCAGCCCCCGCTATGCCCCTGGAAACGCTGTGACGGCAGACGATCTGCTGGCAGAAGCCAGAGCGATTTTCCCGAACACGATCCTGGCCAAGGACTTTCTCTGTCTCGATGTGACCGCCTCGCCCAAGACTTCATGCTGCAACAGTTCGTGATCGGTGGAGCCTGAACACCGTCACTTTGATACCTCAGCGTGATACAAGATCTTGGTGCGCTGTATCCATCAGTCCCTGGCGTCCTTCATGGTTCCTCTTCTCTCCAACCTGCGACAGTCGCTGAGTCGACTGCTGATTGTCCTGCCGGTGCTGGCTGTCCTGTGGATCAGCGCCCCCGCTCAGGCTGCCCAGTGGGATGCCGAAACACTGACCGTGCCTTCCGACCCTGAAGGCACCGCGGTGACCTTCAGCGAACAACAGGTGAAGGCGGGTCGCAAAGTCTTCAACACCAGCTGTGGCACATGCCATGCCGGCGGCATCACCAAGACCAATCAGAACGTTGGACTGGATCCGGAGACCCTGGCACTCGCCACACCATCGCGCGACAACATCGCCGCTCTGGTGGACTACCTGCAGGATCCCACCTCTTATGACGGCGAATACAGCATTGCCGATCTTCACCCCAGCATGCGCAGTCGGGATCTCTATCCGGCGATGCGTGATCTAACCGACGAGGATCTGCAGCTGATGTCGGCATACATCCTCGTGGCTCCCAAGGTCCTCGGCCAGGAGTGGGGTGGCGGCAAAATTTATTTCTGAAGTCAATCTGATCGATCTGGCCAGAGCCAGATCGATCCATCTCACTGGTTCATCGGTGGAAGAGCTTTCAGGGTGAAAGATTGCCTGGTTCCAGAGATCTGGGGCGACGGCTGTACCACCACTCCTGCATTTCGGCCGTGAAACGCATCGGGAAGAGCGTGAGCACTGTGACTGTCGGACGGGATCCAGGTTGGAGCAGTTCAACCGAATAGGACGGACAACGACGCGATCCAAGATCGGCGACAAAACGACGGCCGACGCGCCTCCAGCTGGGTTCTTTGCTGCGCCAGGCCAGCCTGCAACAGGGCCAGGGAAGCTCTTCACGGTCATAAAGCCGGCAGCAGGGACCGATCACCCGAAAGCTGTACTGGCCTCCAGGACTGGTGTGCACCGATCCATGCTTAAGCAACCATTCCACTTCAGGTCTCAGCGGTGCAGCGGGAACGGCGGTCATCGGCGGAAAAGCCAAGTCGCACCACACTGACAGTAAAAAGCCACCCCTGCGGAGAGGTGGCGAAGAACGCTGTTGTCAGATCTTCTGAACAAAGGTCCTGGAGCTCAGTAGAGCTCCTCTTCGGCATGGGTCTTAATTGTGCAGTCGGAGGTGGGGTAAGCCACGCAGGTCAGAACGAATCCGGCCTCGATCTGATCATCGTCGAGGAAGCTCTGATCAGACTGGTCAACGGTTCCAGAGGTGATCTTGCCGGCACAGGTGGAGCATGCACCCGCACGACAGGAATAAGGCAGGTCAATGCCTTGCTCTTCAGCGGCATCGAGAATGTACTGATCGTCAGGAACCTCAATGGTCTTGTTGAGACCCTCGCTTTCGGCGACAAGGGTGACCTTATAAGAAGCCATGGATGGAGTGAATTTGCAGAAGCTCGTAACAAACGAGCTTGCCGGACCGATCATTTCTACATGGTCTAGACGTCAAGGCATACGCCTGAGCGCCTGTTTCGATGCAAGGCCAATCAAAACAGAATGATTTATAAGGCTGGCTTATCAAGGTTAGCGCCGGATCTCAAGCAGGCCCCATCGACCCTGGTCAGCAATCGGCTTGACCGCCCACCCCAGGCTCTCCAGCACATCCTTGAGTCTGGGTGCCTGTGAGACCAGCAGGCCACTGAGGAGCCCCCGCCCACCAGGGCGAAGAACCGATTCAAAATGAGGCGCGAGGGCCTCGATCACCGGGGCCAGGATGTTGCAGAGAAGCAGGTCAGCGGGCTGCCCCTCAAGCAGCTTCGCCAGCATGGCCACAGACCCTTTGCTGACCCTGAGCTCATTCTCTGAACAAGCGTTCAGAACCGCATTGTCAGTCGTTGCCGTGACCGCCAGGGAATCGGTATCGACCGAAAGCACCTGGCGAGCTCCAAGCCCGAGTGCGGCAATCCCGAGCACACCGCTTCCACAACCCAGATCCGCAACCCGAAGACCTAGAGGGGGATCCCGTTCGAGTGCCTCGAGACAGAGCCTGGTTGTGGGATGACTTCCGGTTCCGAATGCACTGCCTGGGTCCATCTTGAGAACAAGCCTGTGAGCCTGCTCCTCGGGCACATCAAGCCAAGCCGGAAGAATCAGCAGCCTTTCACCAACTGGGTCTGGCTGCCAGTGCTGTTTCCAGCTGAGACTCCAGTCTTCATCGGCCAGTTCCTCCCACACCGGCTGAGCCAGAGTCAGTCCGAAGGTCTCCGCGAGGGGTATGAGGCTGCTGAACAGCGCTGATCGCTGATCCTGTGGCCATTCATGGGCAGGCAACCAGACCAGGAGCGTGCATTGATCAGGCGCATCAGGTGCGTGCTGTAAGGCGACTCTGTGAAGCCCGAGAACATTGAGCTTCCAGAGAAGCGACTCTTCCAGCTCAGCCTGAACTGGAAGAGACAAACGCCACCACATCACAACGTGACGGGATGGGCTTCCTGAATCCCGTTGATGCCGTTGATGGTGGCCAGAAGCGCAGGCGGAATAGGGTCATCAATACTAAGCACCATCACGGCATCGCCGCGCACGATCCTGCGGCCCACCTGCATAGAGGCGATGTTCACATTGTGCTCGCCCAGCAGAGAGCCGAGATGACCAATGATTCCAGGCATGTCCCGGTGACGGGTGAACAGCATGTGTCGACTCGGCGGCACATTCACAGGGAATTCATCAATGGTGGTGACACGCAGCTCACCGTCTGCAAACACCGCACCGGTCACACTGTGTCCCCCCTGACCGCCGCGGGTTGTGAGCTGAAGGGATCCTCCGGCGAAGTCCCGGCTGGCATCGTCCTTGACCTCCAGCACATGAATCCCGCGCCCCTTGGCTTCGAGTGAGGCATTGACATAGTTGATGCGTTCTCCGAGGGCGCTTGTGAGCAGTCCCTTCAGCGCTGCCACCACCAGAGGCTGAGATGGGTGACTGGCGAACTCTCCCTGAAGGCGCACCTCCAGCTCCTGGACCTGGCCACCGCTGAGCTGACTCACCAGCAAGCCGAGGGTTTCAGCAAGTTGCAGATGCGGTTTCAGACGCTCCATGATCTCGGCGCTGAGACCTGGAATATTCACGGCACTGCGCGCGGGGAGTCCAAGCAGGACATCGCGGATCTGCTCAGCCACATCGGTGGCCACATTCTCCTGAGCTTCCTCGGTGGAGGCTCCGAGGTGTGGCGTCAGGACCAGCCCGCGCTCGACCGCACGCAGTGGAGAGTCCTCAGCCAGAGGTTCAGCAGCGAAGACATCCAGACCGGCTCCGGCGATCACACCGTTGTCGATGGCTTCTGCGATGGCAGCCTCATCAACGATGCCTCCCCTGGCGCAGTTCACGATCCTCGCCGTCGATTTCATGGAGCGGAGGAGCTCCGCATTGACGAGATTCTCGGTGTCGGGCGTTCTTGGAATGTGCAGGGTGATGTAGTCAGCCTGATGAAAGAGATCCTCCAGAGTCGTGAGTCGCACCTGCATCTGCTGCGCCCGGTCAGCCGAGATGAACGGATCGAATGCGATCACCTCCATGCCCATCGCCTTGGCAACCTTGGCCACGTGTGAGCCGATCTTGCCCAGACCCACAACACCGAGCATTTTCTTATAGAGCTCGTTCCCCACGTATTTCTTGCGATCCCAGGCACCGGCCCGCATCGATGCGTGCGCCTGAGGCACGTGGCGGGACAGGGACAACAACAAGGCGAGAGCATGCTCGGCAGCTGCGATCGTGTTGCCTTCGGGTGAATTCACGACCAACACACCTCGCTGGGTTGCGGCAGGAACATCAACGTTGTCAACACCCACTCCAGCCCGGCCGATGATGCGCAGACGGTCAGCGGCCTCGATCACGTCCGCAGTAACCTGAGTGCCCGAGCGGATCATCAGGGCGTCATAGTCACCGATGATCGACTTGAGCTCGTCCTGAGACAGGCCGGTCCGCTGATCCACCTGGGCCACCTGCCCGAGGATGTCAATCCCCGCCTGATCAATGGGGTCTGAAACGAGAACTTTGGTCATCCAGCGGCGGATAGAAAGCCATTGGGAAGTTTAGAGATCGGCCTGAACATCACTGTTGAGCAGAGAAATTGACCTCCTCCGCACCAAGGGGGGCCACGGCATTCCTGGACCTCCATGGAGAATGGCAGTCCGCACCGATCCGCCCATGCCCATCTGCGTCCTGGTGCTCAAAGAACGCGCCTCCGCCGAGACTCTGGTCCAGGACCTTCAGGATTCCGGCACTCCGCTCATGCGCGTGGTGCTGGTGGCCCCTGAACAATCAGGAACCACTGAGGGGGCTCTCGAGGCCGAGCAGTTCAACAGTGTTGATCTGCTTAATCCGAACATGGCTCGCAGTCGCCGCCAACGTTCCATGTCGCGCTGGCTGATGCCCTTCGGCTTCATGGCGGGAGTTACCTTCACCCAGATCACCACCCTTGATACTTTTGCGCGCTTCGGTGATATCGGAGAAGCCCTGATCGGCGGCCTGCTCGGACTCGGATCAGGCTTGATGGGAAGCTTCGCCGCTGCAGCCAGCGTTCCATCTGACAACGAGGACGGGGTCAGGATTCTGCGCAACAGGCATAACGAGCAGTTCTGGTTGCTGCTGCTGGAAACTCAGGCGGGTCTTGAAGTTCCCTGGCAGCTGGTTCAGAAAGTGCGCCCGCAGCAGGTTGTTCGTCTGAGCGAACTGTGAATCTTCACCGTGCTCCATTTCTGGATGGACTCACTGAGCCGGAGTCGATGCATCGGCTGATCGACCTAGTGGAGAAGGTGCTGCGCACCAGGCAACCGAGCTGGAGCCCCTTCCTGAGCGGCCCTGAACTGGAGAACTCCCGTCGTCTGGAGGCACTGACAGAACTGCGCATGGTCAGAGACGGAGGAAGACCTGGAACCGAACGCTGCCGCCTTCAGCTGAGCCACAGCGATCAGGAGCTGCAACCCGAGCCAGCGCCAATTTCCGGATTGAGACTTGAGGGCAATTTCCTGTTCGATCGGGCTGAACCGGAAGACATGCGCCGGGCACTGCTTGATCTTGGCGTGACAGCCGATGGTCTCGGCGATCTATGGCTTCGTGGTGACCGTGGAGCCCAGGCCGTCTGCACCCTGGAGGCGGCCAACCATCTCAATGGCCTGACCGGCCAAGTTCGCGATGTGACGTTGACCGTTGAGGCTGTGAGCGTCGACGGCTTGCAGTGGCCCGCTCAGAGACTGCCGAAGCGTTTGACCAGCGTGGAAGCTTCCTGCCGCCTTGACGCTATTGCCTCAGCCGGATTCGGACTGTCTCGCTCCAGGGTGATTCGTCAGATCCGGGAAGGAAGGCTGCGGCTCAACTGGCATCCGGTCCGCCAGGCGAGTCGCGAGCTGAAAATCGGCGACCGCCTTCAGCTTCAGGACAGGGGCAGTGTGGAAGTCTTGAACCTCGAACTGACGAAACGCGATCGCTGGAGAGTGGAGATGATGCGACGGTGAACTGCTAACTTCAGTCGCGAGCGGTTGGGCTGTTCAACCGTGACCGCTGATCCCCTGAGGGTGAATGTGGGCGATTAGCTCAGAGGTAGAGCACTACCTTGACACGGTAGGAGTCACTGGTTCGATTCCAGTATCGCCCATTTCCCTCATGCGCAGAGATCAAACAGCATGTCCCTGAGTGTCGTGATCGGACTGGGACGCTCTGGCATCGGTGCAGCTCGTCTGCTCAAGACCCAGGGTTCAGACGTGGTGATTCTCGAAAAGTCTGAGCGCGAAAGTTGCAAGCGAAAGTCAGCGGAACTGAAAGATCAGGGCATTGACGTCCGACTCGGACAGCCCTTGGAGATATCCAGCTTCGAGCCCTGGCTCAATGCCATGGATCAGGTGGTGATCAGTCCTGGAATTTCCTGGACGCATCCGACTCTTGAAGTGCTGCGAACGCGTGGTGTTCCCGTGAAGGGAGAAATGGCTCTGGCCTGGGAATCCCTGAAGACACGGCCTTGGATCGGCATCACTGGCACTAATGGGAAGACCACCGTCACCCATCTTCTTCACCACGTGCTCAGCCACAGCGGGTTGGAGGCTCCCATGGCAGGAAATATGGGGTATTCCGCTGCGGAGCTGGCCCTGGGATGTCTTGATGGCTCCTGCCCTCAACCGGACTGGGTGGTGATGGAGATGAGCAGTTATCAGATTGAAGCGGCCACCGAGGTGGCCCCGCGCATCGGTATCTGGACAACACTGACACCTGACCACCTGGAACGACATGGATCGCTGGACGCTTACAGGGCGATCAAGCGTGGACTGATGGAACGCTCCCGACTGGCGATTCTCAATGGCGATGACCCTGATATCAGCCGAACTCGCTGCAGCTGGGAACAGAACCAGGTGAACTGGGTCAGCACAGGGAGGGAATCCTCAACCAGCACAAGCTCACGCGTCACCGTCAGCGACGACGGCTGGGTCTGCGAAGGGAAGCGAAGACTCTTCCGCGCCAGTGCTCTGGCGATGCCTGGAGAGCACAACCGCCAGAACATGCTTCTGGTGACTGCAGCCGCGCTCGAAGCTGGCTTGGACCCGGAAGCGATTGAATCGGCTTTACGTTGCTTCGGAGGGGTCCCGCATCGACTCGAATCGCTGGGAACAGTTCAGGGAATTTCGGTTTTCAACGACAGCAAGGCAACCAACTACGACGCAGCTGCGGTGGGTTTGAAGTCCGTGCCCAATCCGGTGGTGCTGCTTGCAGGGGGACAGACAAAACAAGGAGACGCTCAGTCCTGGCTGCAGCTGCTGAAGGAACGAAGCAGCTCTGTTGTGTTGTTCGGCGCTGGAGCTGACGAACTTCGCGGCCTGATCGAGGCTTCCTCCTACCCAGGTGCCGTGATTTCACACAGAAGCCTGAATGAGGCTGTTCCAAATGCTCTGGAACTGGCCCGACAACAGCGCGCTGCGAGCCTGCTGCTGTCACCGGCTTGCGCCAGCTTTGATCAATATTCCGATTTCGAAGCTCGTGGCGATCACTTCCGTGAGCTGATCGCGGCGAATCAATCAACCTAGGCTGGTGAAAATCTTGAAGATCTCGTGGCCTACTGGCTGATGAAAAGTGAACCCGACGTCTATGGGATTCATCATCTTGAGCAGGAGCAGACAACTCTGTGGGACGGTATTCGTAATTATCAGGCGCGTAATTTCATGCGCACGATGGCTGTTGGCGATCAGGCTTTCTTCTATCACTCCAATTGCAAGCCGCCTGGAATCATCGGCCTGATGGAAGTGATCGAAACAGGATTGGTGGATCCAACACAGTTTGATTCTTCATCGAAGTACCACGACCCTGGGTCCAAGCCGGAGGCACCGCGCTGGGACTGTGTTCGTCTGGCCTACAGAGGCAGATTCAAGAACATCTTGAGTCTTGAGGACTTGCGTCAGTTGTACGAGCCGGATGAACTGGCCGTTGTGCGACGCGGTAATCGGCTTTCCATACTCCCTGTGGATGACCGTATCGCCCAGGACCTGCTCGATCGACTTGGCTCAATCCAGTGAATCAAGGGCACCTCAGCTGACGGAGCGTCTCCCTCTCACAACGATCATTCCAAGAGCCTGGATCGGGTTCAGCAAGGCTCCCTGGCGGTTTGTTGGGCTGACGGCTTTGATGCTGATCACAGTGTCTGGACTGAGTGTGATCTCAAGGGATCTTCAGCAGGCTGAGGGCCTGTGGCAGTCAACCATCAGCGACTTGGTCTTTGTTGCGACCATCCCCAGCACTCTTGTGCCACTGGTGGCCTTGCTGCATCTGGCTGATCAGTATCTTCCCTCAATCCACACTGCGCAAAGCATTGAACCTGCCAAGGGGCGTCAGCAGCTGCGGTGGATTTTCAGGCAAACAGCTGCACTGCTATTGCTGGAAAGTGTGATCCTGATCGGAGGCCTCAACACGCTGAAGATCATCGGTGCACTGATGGCCAGGCAAAGCGGAGTTTTCTCGGCTGTGATCCTGATTGCTGGAGGACTGGCACTGATTCTCTGGACCCTGAGTCAAACCCTGGCGATTCCTCTGCTGGTGCATCACGGGCATCGCCCACTGGCAGCAATGGAACACAGTCGAAGACTGGTTCAAACCAATCGACTAAAGGTTCTAGCCCTGCTTGGCCTGCTGATTGGTGTCAACCTGATTGGGTTGATGGGTGCATTCCTCGGCCTTCTGCTCAGTATTCCATTCAGCGCCTTGCTGCTGATGGCAAGTTGCCGGACTCAGACGCCCTGGGTCAGTGATTCCCGGCGAAACATATTGCCTACATAAAGGCGGGTGATTTCTCTCGACTCGACTCCGTGTTGAATCAGGAAGCCAGCCAGCGCGGCCTGAACAAGACGGTACTGATCCCAGTTCGGGCAGCGCTCAATGAACGCGACCATGGCCTGCTGCAGAGGCTGAGGGAGCTCGGAATGAAAGCTCACTACCGATTCATCAGGAACAGCTTCTGTCGCAGAAACAACCTGAGACACCTCGGACAAAAGCTCTGATGCTGGTGCTTGTGACTGCTGTAACTGATCGGCCAACTGCATTCAAACGGTTCGGATGCCAACCAGTTCTCCACAGATGCGGGCCTGAGTCAAGAAGCCTTTCAACAGCCATTCCCAATGACTCTCCCGGTGAGACTTCAGCCACCAGAACCGTTTCCAGAAACGGATCTGCTCAAGAGGTCACTAAAGAGTCACAAATGCGAGTCGTCAACCAAAACCACGCCCGGGAATGGGGTTTTCCACAGAAACCGGCCATGCCTGACAAAACGCCCTGCACCCTGTGGAAAACATCACCGTCACCGTGGGGAACACTGGGGGAAAATCAATGGAGAGTCATTGATTAGCTGCTCTGATCATTGCTGCTGTCCCACAGCGTTCTCATCGCCTCGGCGATGGCCTGCGCAGCTGGCTCTGGCCAGTAGAACTCCAGGCCTCGAGCCCTTTCACCGTCACCGCTGCAGATGCCACGAAGCGACCACCGCGATCGATCTCCTTCAAGGCAGGCCCACCAGCTGCCACGTTCCAGCTCGACGGTGATGGATTCCTCCGCCATGAGCTGATCACAAATGGATTGATGCTGATCCGTCAGATCGGCGATCAGTGAAGCCAGCTCGCAGGCTTCACTCTCCTTGAGTTCCAGAGCCCAGTGCTCACCACCAATCAGAACTGAGAACAGAGGGCGGGATGGATCCCTGGACAATCTCCAACCCGGGCCCTCCCGTTGAATCATCCAGGAAGAAGATCGGGCTGATCCTGCTCGTCGCTCAGTTCAACGATGGCGCGCTGAACCGGCTTGACACTGGATTCCTCAAGCAGACCATCAAAATCGTCGAAACGACGCTGTTTGGCACGGAAAGCGATCCGAACAGTGGTCAGGTAGCGATTGCTGGACTGACGAATCAGGCTTTCACCACGCTTGGCAAGATCCTGGTGATCAACTCCGGCAGACAGCATGCCCAATATTCATTGATCCCCAATACTAAGTGAGCAGATCACTGTGAAAAGGAACATGCATGGGGTAGCTGCGTTGAGGACGCCCTGGAACCCTCAGCACGATCTGACGCCCAAGCCCCATGGCCACCAGCGGTCTGCGCAAATGACTCAGAAGTCCACTGACCTCCTCGAGATGCTGCGCATCCACACACTCGATGCGAATGCTTCCCCAGCTCCGCGACATCCTGCAGTCACGCAGTGGTTCCAGCTCTGCCTCGATCTGCGGATCTTCCCTGTAGAAGGAAAAGACAAGCCTTCTTAAGCGATCCATCGTTGCTCCCCGTAGCCTCGACCTGACTACAACCTGCCCATAGCGGTGGTTCAGCCCCTCGCTGCCGAACAAAACCTTCATCTTTCCGACGCTTCTCACAACGTCGGCACCCTGGCGATCGATCTGGGAAGCACCACCACGGTGGTCGCATTCCAGTCTGCTCAGCGGTCAGAGGTGGATCTGCTCGATCTGGATGCAATCACCCGTGAGACAGGAGCCATTCCCTCGCTCCTCTGGGTGGAGGATGCGTTCTCGGGGCCAGCACTGGTGGGGTTTGAAGTGCTTGAGAACGGCTTGCACGAAAGGGATGCTCCGCAGCTGCATCGTGACTTCAAACGCTGGATCGGTATCGCATCAGATCCACACAGTGCTGAGAGACGGCTCAGCCCGGAGCAGGCAGGGGCGCGGCTTCTGACTGAAATCTGGAAGCGGATGCCACCTGGTCTTTTGATCGAGCGACTCGTGCTGACAGCCCCAGTGGATCAGGGCTCCGGCTACCGCGACTGGCTTCTCAAAGCCTGCGAGCCAATGCAAGTCGCAGAGATCGCCATGGTCGATGAACCGACGGCAGCCGCCCTTGGAGCTGGGCTGGAAGCGGGTTCCAAGCTCCTTGTGGTCGACCTCGGTGGAGGCACTCTGGATCTGTCCCTGGTGGCCCTTGAAGGCGGTGAGGGTCGTGCTGCTCCGGTGGCCCAGCTGCTTCGCTTCCGCGGCCAGAACCTCACCAACAGCCGCCAGGCGGTGCGTCAGGCCAAGGTTCTCGGGAAAGCGGGCATCAACCTGGGCGGAAGGGATCTCGATCGCTGGATTCTTGACGAACTCTGTCCAGAGGGCCTGCCTGAGGAAGGTGATGGGCTGATGACTCTTCTGAATGCGGCGGAACGTCTGAAATGCCGCCTCAGCGATCCCGAGATCCCGCAACGGGAGAACCTCCTGGAAACAGCGAATGGTCAGGATCTCGCGGCACCACTCAAGCTTTCGATGAATCGACACAGATTCAGCCGACTGTTGCTGGAGCGAGGATTCTTTGACGCTCTTGATGGACTTCTCAGCAAAACGTTGCGCGATGCGGAACTCAACGGCTGCCCGGCCGAGGAACTTGACGCGGTGGTGGTGGTCGGAGGAGGGGCCCATCTGCCCCAGCTGCGCGACTGGCTGACCGAAAAACTTTCACCCACACCACTGCTGACACCACCTCCGATGGAGGCAGTGGCCTGCGGTGCCCTGAGCCTCACTCCCGGCGTTCGCATGCAGGATCTGCTGCAGCGCGGAATCTCACTGCGCTGCTGGAACCAGCGCAGCAACACCCACCACTGGCATCCGCTGTTTCTCCCCGGACAACCCTGGCCCTCCAGCAAACCGCTTGAACTGATCCTGAGCGCCAGCGGTCATGACCAGCAGTCGCTCGAGCTGGTGCTCGGCGAGTCGAGAGGGGAGACAAGACATGAGGTGGTGATGGTCAATGGCCTGCCTCAGGTCATTGAAAAGTCCGATGGATGGGAAGAAGTAACCAGGAGGCCTGACACCGCCTGTGAGCTCCCTTTGGATCCCCCGGGACAGCCTGGAGAAGATTGCCTGAAACTTCGTTTCCACCTCAATGATCAGGCGGAACTGATCCTGGAGGGAGAGGATCTGCGAACCGGTGAGAGCCTTGAGAGCAGACCACTCGGGAGCGTGCGGTGATCGCGCCGTCCACAAAGCCGTGTGCATCGGCGATGTCATCCATAGAAAGAGTGCTCTTGATTTCCTGACCACCCTTGGCGCTGCGTCGCCATCTCCCGAGGTTCTGGCTGATCGCCACACTGGGTGGTGTCGCAGGACTTTGCGTTTTTGCCTACTGGTGGGAACAACAGTTACCGGGTCGACTGCGTGAAGCGGCATCCAGGGGAGATCTTCAGTCCTGCCTGCGTTACGGAGAACAGCTGGCAGCACTCCGTTGGCTGGACCGGGAGGCGCCCATCGAGCAGGCGGTCTGCCGTCGTCGCCAGGCTGAACTCGCCTGGGAGCGAGGCGACAGCAGCCAGGCCCTCAACCTGCAGGCTCAGCTTGTCAACTCCAATGTGGGCAGTGAAGAACAGCGCAGCAGCGACCGTTCAAGATTGCTCAAGTGGCGCCAGGTCCTGCGCGAGCGGGCACTGGATCAGTTCAGGGCGGGAGATCTCGAACAGGCCCTCGTCACCCTCAGTCCACTGGAACAAAAAGGCCAGAGACCCGGTACACAGCTCAGCGACAGCCTGCGCGAAACCTGGAACCGCAACAAGGTTGATCACGAACGACTGCAGGACAAAGTGCAACGACAACAGTGGTGGGAAGCACTGAGCGTTCTCAATCAACTGGACCACCCCTGGTGGCAGACCCATTCCCTGCCTCTCCGCAGACAGGTTGAGGAAGCCATCAAGAATCTGCGCGATCGTCAGGAACATCACAGCCATGGGGCGTTGCCGGCCCACACCGTCGATCCTGAACAACTCAATTCTGCTGTGGAAGAGCGTCTGTCAGGCGGCATGGACCCATGGAGCGCCTTCATCGCAGGGTGTGCTGATCTAGGCGGTGTTCTGGTTGAGGAAGGACCGGAGAGCCTCTGCAAGGCGAAGAGACCGTGACGAGATCAATCCCAATGGAATCAATGGCAATTGCAGACTGGCGAAGAGGTTCTTGAGAGCTGATAGGGGCTGTTCACAATCGCCCGCCCAACACCGGGTGAAGCCTTCAGCTGGAAGGGCAGCGGAGGAAATGCGATCAGGTCACTGACGCCATGTAGAGGGGGTTCCACCAGCCCAAGCCGGCCTGAACTTGTGGCTTTCGTGTGCTTTTAAGGCTTTTTGGACGGGGAGGTGATTCAGTTCCGCCCCTGAACACTCCGCAGAAAAACACCCTCCTCACCATCCACATCCAGCAGTCTGAGCTCGATGGTTTCGGTCCGCCTGGTGGGAACGGACCGACCACAGAAATCCGGCTGAATCGGCAACTCCCGATGACCGCGGTCCACCATCACCAGCAGCATCACGCGGCGTGGCCGCCCCCAGGCCTGGATCGCCTCGAGAGCTGCACGCACGGTGCGGCCGGTGAAAATCACATCATCGACCAGCAGAACATCGCGTCCTTCGACACTCACAGGCAACTCGGTCGCTTGAACGGGCCTCATGGCAACCCGCTCGAGATCATCGCGATGAAAGGTGGGATCCAGTGTTCCCTGAGCAATCACCTTGCCGCTCTGCTCCTGAAGGAAGCGTGCCAGTACCGCTGAAAGCTGAACACCCCTGGTGGGTATCCCCAGCAGCAGCAACTGCTCAACATCCCCCACGCATTCAAGAACCTGGGAGGCCAGCCGCGAAAGAGTTCTGCCGACATCCTCGGCGGAAAGAATCTCGATCCGTTCACCGTTCCCAGGCGTCACCATGACCGACTTAATGCGACTGATGACTGTATGTCGGATATCACCCTTGAGATCCGCAAAAGCTGACCTTGGTGAACCAAAGAGTTCACCAAGGGCCGGATCCGGGGGTAACTTATGAATCTAGAGAAGACCTTAAGAACGGATAGGGCTGAGTGAACGTTGTTGATCGCCATGCGGGACGACCAGGCAAGGAGCGATCCATCGCTCCTGTTGTCCTTGCGATCCTGGATGGCTGGGGCGAGCGCACAGAAGCAGATCACAACGCCATCCAAGCAGCACGCACCCCCGTCATTGACGCTCTTCGACACGCCTATCCCCAGACATTGATTCAGGCGAGCGGTTCCTATGTGGGATTGCCCGATGGACAGATGGGCAATTCCGAGGTAGGGCATCTCACCATCGGTGCTGGCAGAATCATTCGCCAGGAACTCGTGCGCATCGGCGACACGGTGCGCGCCAACCAGCTCAGAGACGTTCCGAAGCTCCGTGAACTGGCTGAACGGCTTCGAGCGAGCAACGGCACGCTTCACTTACTTGGGCTCTGTTCGGATGGCGGCGTGCACAGCCATGTGGACCATCTGTGCGGTCTGCTGCACTGGGCGGCCGACGAAGGTCTGAAACACGTTGCGATCCACGCGATCACCGATGGACGTGATACACCGACCCAAAGTGCTCCGACATATCTGAAACAGATTGAGAAAGCGATTCAGGTCAGTGGAGTGGGTGAAATCGCCAGCCTGTGCGGTCGTTACTGGGCCATGGACCGAGATAGGCGCTGGGAGCGCACAGCCCGCTCCCATGAGCTGCTGACCTCTCCTGACGTTGCGTTGAGCTCTCTGTCAGCAGCTGAAGCGCTACAGGCCAGTTACGACAGCGGTATCACCGACGAGTTCGTGGAACCGACACGTCTGCAACCGACCTATCTGAACGATGGCGATGCCTTGCTGATGTTCAACTTCAGACCCGATCGGGCTCGCCAGATCATTCAGTGTCTGGCCCGAGCGGACTTTTCCGATTTCGAACGCCCCCATCAACCTCAGCTGGACGTGGTCACCTTCACGCAGTATGAGGCCGGCCTGCCGGTGGAAGTGGCCTTCCCACCGGAATCCCTGGATGACCTGCTGGGTCAGGTGGTGGCCTCAAGAGGACTGCGCCAGTACAGAACAGCTGAAACCGAAAAGTATCCCCACGTCACGTATTTCATGAACGGTGGCGTTGAGCAGCCGCTCGAGGGGGAAGATCGACACCTCGTGCCTTCCCCACGCGTGGCCACTTACGACCAGGCCCCGGCCATGAATGCCGACACTCTCACTGTGAGCTGCATTGAAGCCATCGAGAAAGGGATCTACTCCCTGGTGGTGATCAACTACGCCAACCCCGACATGGTTGGGCATACCGGCGTGATGGAGGCTGCCACTGAGGCGATCGAAACCGTTGACCATTGCATCGGAAGGCTTCTAGATGCTGTGGGACGCATGGGCGGAACGATGATCATCACCGCAGACCATGGCAACGCCGAGCGGATGCAGGGCGACGACGGACAGGCCTGGACAGCCCATACCACCAATCCGGTTCCATTGATTCTTGTGGAGGGCGAACGCAGAAAGCTGCATGGCATGGGCAACGCTATCCGCCTGCGGGACAACGGCGGGCTTGCTGATATCGCACCGACTCTTCTGCAACTGCTTGGCCTTCAGAAACCCGAGGCCATGACCGGCAGCACTCTGATTGAACCAATCGAGACCCCTGTGCCCTCAAGCGCTCGCCTGCCACAGCCAGTCTGACCGGCTCGGGCATAAAATCTGCAGATGATCACCACCGTTCTTTCCTGGATTTGGATCAGCAGTGGCCTTTTGCTGATTCTCTTCGTTCTGCTGCACAGCCCCAAGGGTGATGGCATGGGCGGGCTTGCAGCCAGTGGCAGCACCTCGTTTACAAGTGCCAGCAGCGCGGAAGCAACTCTCAACCGCATCACCTGGACCACTCTGGCCGTCTTTCTCACACTGGCTGTGATACTGAGTGCCGGCTGGCTGAACTGAATCAAAGAGCCGACATTTCCAGGTCCAGCGACCTCAGGCCCTCGGGACATTCAGGGAAGCCGTCGCGTCGCGGATAAGCCCCCTCATCGCGTTAAGGAACATTATTCCTCAGAGTGTCAGCCTCTTACCTCTCGAAGGATGGCAGACCATGCCCGCGAAGAGACGCCGCAGCCTGAATCAGTGCTTTTTTTACAGCAGAAGCCACAATGCCGCCGGCCCTGAGCAGCACACAACTCACACCCCAGGATCTCGACCCAAGGCGTTAGCCCTTGGCAATAGTTGAGAGACCTTAGAGGCCCTGCAACGAGCACAAAAAAACCCCGCAAGAGCGGGGTTTGACGGGTCGCCTGAGCGAAACTGCAGGAAAAGCCGCGACTCAGTAGTCGAAGTCGCCACCACCCATGCCACCACCTGCTGGTGCAGCTTCCTTCTTCTCGGGAAGATCAGCAACGATGCACTCCGTGGTCAGCACCATGCCTGCGATTGAGGCAGCGTTCTGCAGACCGGAACGGGTCACTTTCGCTGGATCCACAATGCCGGCAGCCAGCATGTCGACATAGTCGCCGTTGGCAGCGTTGTAACCGTCATTGAAGGTCTTGGCCTTCACATTTTCAGCGACTACCGCGCCGTTGACTCCTGCGTTCTCAGCGATGCGCATCAGCGGTGCAGTCAGAGCAGCCGCAACGATGTTGGCTCCGATCAGCTCTTCACCCTCCAGGCTGGATGAGGCCCACTGCTCAAGCGTGGGAGCCAGATGAGCAAGGGTGGTACCACCTCCGGGAACGATGCCTTCTTCAACAGCAGCCTTGGTCGCATTGATGGCATCCTCAAGGCGAAGCTTCTTGTCCTTCATCTCGGTTTCAGTGGCAGCACCCACCTTCACCACAGCAACGCCACCAGCCAGCTTTGCAAGTCGCTCCTGAAGCTTCTCCTTGTCGTAGGTGGACTCGGTTTCATCCATCTGCTTCCGGATCTGCTCGCAACGGGCTTTCACGGCCACGTCGTTGCCTTCGGCCACGATAGTTGTGGTGTCCTTGTTGATGGTCACGCGACGGGCAGTGCCCAGCATCTCGATCTTGGCGTTCTCAAGCTTCAGACCGGCGTCTTCGGTGATCAGCTGACCATTGGTCAGCACAGCCATGTCTTCCAGCATGGCCTTGCGGCGGTCACCGAAACCGGGGGCCTTGACGGCAGCCACATTCAAAACACCGCGCAGGCGGTTCACCACCAGAGTGGCAAGAGCTTCCTTCTCAATGTCCTCAGCGATGATCAGCAGGGGCTTGCCAGTGCGGGCAATCTGCTCGAGGACGGGTACGAGATCCTGCACGAGACCGATTTTTTTGTCGGTGAGCAGGATGTAGGGCTCATCGAGGACGGCTTCCATTCGCTCCGTGTCAGTGGCGAAATAAGGGGAGATGTACCCCTTGTCGAAGCGCATACCCTCAGTGACCTCCAGTTCGGTGGTCATCGACTTGCCCTCTTCCAGGGAAATCACGCCTTCCTTGCCGACCTTGTCCATGGCATCGGCGATCATCCGACCAACTTCCTCGTCGTTGCCGGCGGAGATGGTGCCCACCTGGGCGATGGCATTGCTGTCAGCAATCGGCTTGGCATTTTCCTTGATCTTGTCGACCAGAAAATCCGACGCCTTGTCAATGCCCTTTTTCAGAGTGATGGCGTTGGCACCGGCGGCAACATTGCGCAGACCAGCCTTGACCATGGCATGTGCCAGAACGGTGGCTGTGGTGGTGCCGTCACCTGCTGCGTCATTGGTCTTGGATGCGGCCTGACGAATCAGAGCAACGCCGGTGTTCTCGATGTGGTCCTCGAGTTCGATCTCCTTGGCGATGGTGACGCCGTCATTGATGATCTGAGGTGCACCGAACTTCTTTTCAAGAACAACGTTGCGACCCTTGGGGCCAAGGGTGACAGCAACGGATTCGGCGAGGATGTCGATGCCCTTTTCGAGAGCGCGGCGTGCGTTCTCATTGTAGATGATGCGTTTTGCCATGGGGGCGGGAATGAATGGGAAGGGTTGAGTGAATGACTGCCGGCCTGTCAGAGGCGCGGGGCAGCCGGAGGCCGGTCAGTTGACGATGGCAAGGATGTCCTTCTCAGACAGGAGCACGAATTCATCGCTTCCGAGCTTGATGTCGGTGCCTGCGTACTTGCTGTAGAGGACCTTGTCTCCGACGCCCACTTCGGGGGACTGGCGTGAACCGTCGTCGTTGCGCTTGCCGGGGCCAACCTGAACGACTTCACCCACCTGGGGCTTTTCCTTGGCTGTGTCGGGAAGCAGGATGCCGCCGGAAGTTTTCTCCTCCGATTCCGAAACCTTGACGAAAACGCGATCGCCGAGGGGCTTAACAGTTGAGACGCTGAGAGATACAGCTGCCATGGGTTCTTGCAGAGCAGGGACAGTGCGCCGAAGCGCCGATGCGACTCGAGCTGGCACTCAAGGTCGTCGAGTGCCAACCTATGTCCGGGTTCTGCACTTCGGCCACGGGACAAGCGTGCGGGTGACCGAACAACACCCCCCTTTCACATGACGGTGGTATCGTTGCCCCGCTCAGGACGGGATTGCTCTAGACGCTCCCCTCCCACACCCCCTTACTTATGGCCGCTGCTGCTCCCGCCTCCGCCGGTACCAAGGGCGTTGTCCGCCAGGTGATTGGCCCGGTTCTGGACGTGGAATTCCCCGCCGGCAAGCTGCCCAAAATTCTCAACGCTCTCCGCATTGAAGCCACCAACACCGCCGGCCAGGCGGTCGCTCTGACTGCTGAGGTCCAGCAGCTGCTTGGTGATCACAGGGTCCGTGCCGTGGCCATGAGCGCCACCGACGGGCTTGTCCGTGGCATGGAAGCCATCGACACAGGCGCACCGATTTCAGTGCCTGTCGGCGAAGGAACACTGGGTCGCATCTTCAATGTTCTGGGCGAGCCTGTTGACGAACAGGGTCCCGTGAAGTCGGATGCGACAGCTCCGATTCACCGCTCGGCACCGAAGCTGACTGAACTTGAGACCAAACCGAAGGTCTTTGAGACCGGCATCAAGGTGATCGATCTCCTGGCTCCTTATCGCCAGGGTGGAAAAGTTGGCCTCTTCGGTGGTGCAGGTGTCGGCAAGACCGTGCTGATTCAGGAACTGATCAACAACATCGCCAAGGAACACGGTGGTGTTTCCGTATTCGGTGGTGTGGGTGAACGCACCCGTGAAGGCAATGATCTGTACGAGGAATTCAAGGATTCCGGCGTGATCAACGCCGATGACCTCTCCAAGTCGAAAGTGGCGCTCTGCTACGGCCAGATGAACGAGCCCCCGGGCGCACGCATGCGTGTCGGCCTGTCAGCTCTGACGATGGCTGAGCATTTCCGCGACGTGAACAAGCAGGATGTGCTGCTGTTCATCGACAACATCTTCCGTTTTGTGCAAGCAGGCTCTGAAGTCTCCGCACTTCTTGGACGGATGCCATCAGCTGTGGGCTACCAGCCGACCCTCGGAACCGACGTCGGTGAACTTCAGGAACGAATCACCTCCACCCTCGAGGGCTCCATCACCTCGATCCAGGCGGTTTATGTTCCTGCTGACGACCTGACTGATCCGGCGCCAGCCACCACATTCGCTCACCTCGATGCCACCACAGTGCTGAACCGTGGCCTTGCATCCAAGGGCATCTATCCAGCGGTTGACCCCCTCGACTCCACCAGCACCATGCTTCAGCCCGCAGTTGTGGGTGACGAGCATTACCGCACTGCTCGCAGCGTTCAGTCCACCCTGCAGCGGTACAAGGAACTGCAGGACATCATTGCCATCCTCGGTCTCGATGAACTCTCCGAGGATGATCGCCGCACCGTTGATCGTGCCCGCAAAATTGAGAAGTTCCTCTCTCAGCCTTTCTTTGTAGCTGAGATCTTCACTGGCATGTCCGGCAAATACGTGAAACTCGAGGAAACCATCAGTGGTTTCAATCAGATTCTCGCCGGCGAGCTGGATCACCTCCCAGAACAGGCTTTCTATCTCGTTGGCAACATCGATGAGGTCAAGGCCAAGGCCGCAAAGATGGCCGAAGAAGCCAAGTGATCATGATCGGGGCATGGCATTCATGCCCCTGAATTTTCACTTCACTCAACGCTTTTAACCCAAACATTCCATCTCCATGTCCCTCACCCTCCGCGTGCTGGCACCAGACCAGAGCGTGTTCGATGGTTCTGCTGATGAGGTGATCCTCCCAAGCACCACCGGACAGCTGGGCATCCTTCCAGGTCACGTTTCACTTCTGGCGGCACTTGATGTCGGCGTACTTCGTGTTCGTGCGGACGGAAGCTGGAAATCCATCGCACTGATGGGTGGGTTCGCTGAAGTGGAAGCTGACGACGTCACGGTGTTGGTGAACTCTGCTGAGATGGGTAGCTCAATCGATGGCAGTTCTGCTGAAACAGAACTGCAGGCTGCACGCGCAGCCGTGAGCAAACTGGAAGGTCAGCCGACCTCACCCGAGAAAGTGAAAGCCCAGCAAAGCCTTGATCGAGCAAGAGCTCGTGCGCAGGCAGCCATCAACCAGAATTAATTCACTTCTGGGAGAAAAAAGTTATCAGCACAATTAGAGGCAATGCCTCGACAAATTTATCAGTGGTTTACGGAGTGGCCAGATAGCTATCACTATTTTTTGAGCCAACTCAACCGCAATTGACCACTGGCTCAATGCGCCACTAAACCCCAATTTCCTCATTAATTACAAGTCCCTGCAGGTACGAAGCAGGATCAAGAGCAACATTCTTGGGGGTTCTGATCTCGAAGTGAAGATGCGGTCCAGTGCTGCGGCCTGTATTACCCATCCTCGCAATCAGATCACTTTTCCCGACGATGTCACCAACCTGAACAAAACTCTCGTTGCAATGCGCATAACGCGTTCTGTAGCCATCAGGATGTTCAATTTCAATCATCAACCCATAGGCACCTAAAAATCCTGAGAAAACCACACGGCCGGACCGTGAAGCACGAATGGCTGTTCCGATGTAATTCGCGATATCAATACCTGAATGGTGCCGTGACCAGCGTGGTCCAAAACCCGAAGTGAAAACGCCTGATGCAGGCAAGGAATAAGCCTTGGCCGACAACTCGCTCAGATAGTCGGCGAAGGAAGCAAATGAACAGAGCCGAGAAGGCGAATAAGACGATGCATGAGAGGGAGCGAGAGACACCTCGCCTGAGTAAGCCTCGGAGGAATCAACAGCAAGCACTGAAGAAGCACGCAGACAGTATTGCTCGAAAAGCGCGATCGCCGAGCGGTCGTTCAATGATTGGCCAGAATCAGGAAGACTCTTCTTTTCGGTTTTCAAATAAAAGACTGACTTCCCCTGATTCTTGAATTTGTCCTGACCAAAAACATTCAAAACTTCCACGCCTGGCGACGTCAACAAAGCCGCAGAAGACAGACCGAGAGTCAAAGAGGAGGCGAATGAAATCAACCGATCACAAATCTTTGCCAAGATTGTAACAGACTATTTCGAAGCGCAGGCAGCCGTACTGCCTGCCGCCGGTGATCAATATTACGCTCCGGAATGAATAAAAATCATCGTGCATTCGCCTGCGCGCAAAGCACTGCCCGCAAGAGGCCAATCTGCCACCGCAAACTGTTCAAAAGCATAGTTAAAAGTATTTGAGCGCATCATTAATGCAATTCAAACAGGCATTCTCACAACATGATTCATGCAGACAAAACTTTTTCGGAACGCTTGTAAAACTGCTGCTTCAACATTAAAAAAGCAGGCCTTTGCAGCCTGCTTGAAAAAGTTATGACCGACCGAATCAGGCGGTACCGCAGAAGGTCACATCAGGGAATTTTAGCTTGGCATCTTCCAGGCTCTTGCCCTTGCCCTCTTCCTGCCAGTAATTGATGACCTCTGTGGCTTTATTCAACACCTCAACGCGTTCGTTATCGGTGATCCAGGACTTACCTTCAAGTTCACTCTTAAGCGTTTCCCAGGCATCTTCACGAGGCCAGAAGAAGTAGGCGGTCAACGGGCTGGGGCCACCACCAACAATTTGATCAACGGCCAGAGCCACATTGTCGGGCAGCCAGAGAATCTTCAGCAGGAAGCGTCCCTCATCGGCCTTCGGGGTGTATCCGGATGGCACACCATCAGCGTCGATGGTGGCTGAAGCCAGTGCAGCACTACCGCCACGCATCACCGGACGGCCTTCCTTCGGCTCCTGCTGCTGATCAGCCTCTGTGCTCTGAGGAGCCTGATCAGCTGCTGCTGCCTCGGTGGCGACCTCTTGGTCGACGGCAGCGCCTTCGGAAACCGTCATGGTGTCAGCGCTCAAGAATCAATGACAAAGAACTAACCTACCAGCCGTCAAATCCAACCGTCCTGGAAAGGCAGCCATCCACCAGCCAGCTTCTGCTGTTCGACATCGACGGAGTGATCCGTGATGTGTCTGGAAGTTATCGCAGAGCCCTCCAGGCAACCGTGGAGCACTACAGCGGCTGGCAGCCGGCTCCCTCCTGCATCGACGCTCTCAAAGGCGAAGGCCGCTGGAACAACGACTGGGACGCCAGCCTGGAACTGCTGCGCCGACATGGCGACTCGCTGCCTGTCAGAAATGAGCTGATTGATGTGTTCAGTGATTTTTATTTCGGGGCCGATCCCGATGGTGATCCAGGGAATTGGAGGGGATACATCCGTGATGAACCCTTGCTGGTGCGCAGAGATTTCTTTACTGCGCTGGTTCGGAACGGCTGGCGTTGGGGGTTCGTGAGTGGTGCGGAACCTCCATCGGCGCGATTCGTGCTTCAGCAGCGACTGGGACTGGTGAATCCTCCTTTGATCGCCATGGGCGATGCCCCTGACAAGCCTGACCCCAGCGGTCTTGTGCAGCTCAGCGACAGCCTTTTGCCTGATCGCAGCGGGGGTGTGGTCGCTTACCTGGGTGACACGGTTGCCGACGTGCAGACCGTGCTCAACGCCAGGTCCGAACGACCTGACAGGCATTGGATCAGCCTCGCTGTGTCACCTCCGCATCTTCGACCCGGCAGCGATGAACGCAACACCTATGAGCTGCAGCTGAGATCCGCTGGTGCGGATCGGATCCTGTCCAGCACTGAAGCGGCTATTCAATGGTCAATGGACCACCCATGGGCTGAACGTCAGGGTCTCGCAGAATCCGATCGCTGACGCGTCAGGTCCTCTCAGCGCTCCATGTCAGCGACTGCTTTCAGAGCTCCTGAAGTGAGTACTTCATGACCACATGACACTGCGGCAAGGTCCCTGACTGCAACGTCGTCCTCGATTCGGATGCCGATGCCCTTCCAACGCTCGTCAATCGCCGGCTGTCCCTCGGGAACCGCAAGACGATCACTGATGTAAAGACCGGGCTCCACCGTGAGCACGATGCCCGGTTCCAGCTCGACGTGATGCTCACCGAGCCGATAGGCACCAACGTCGTGAACGTCCAAGCCCAGCCAGTGCCCGGTTCGGTGCATGTAGAGATGCCGATAGCTGCCCTGCTCGATCAGACCATCCACCTCTCCCACCAGAAGGCCCAGTTCCACAAGTCCCTCGACCAGAACATGCACGGCTGCGTCATGAACGTCCTCAGCGGTGTGGCCGGGCTTGACCTGGCGAATCGCCGCTTCCTGCGCAGCCAGCACGAGTGAATAAAGCTCGCGTTGCTCCCCACTGAAGCGACCACCCACCGGGAACGTCCGGGTGATGTCACCGTTGTAGTAATCGCGAAGCGAACAGCCGGCATCGATCAGCAGCAGATCTCCGTCCTGAAGAACCGCGCTGTTGTCGATGTAATGCAGAACACAGGCGTTATCTCCACCGGCAACGATCGAGCCGTAGGCGGATCCACGGGCTCCCTGCTCCAGAAAATGCTGCTCGATCAGGGCCTGAATCGTTCGCTCGTTCATTCCAGGACGAACAGCGGCCCTGGCCAGCTCATGGGCCGAGGCTGAAATCCGACAAGCTTCCCGCAGGCGTTCCAGTTCAGCTGGTTGCTTGCGCAGGCGCATCCGATGCAGCAGCGGGCAGGGCGCGATCAGTGCCAGTGCGGCACTGCCGGTGCGCGATGCCCGATCCAGTTGCGCCCCCCATGAACGCAACACCAGGGGTTCGATCGATGGATGACTACCGACGCGGAAGGCGATGCCCTCCGCACCCTCCAGGTACTGCGGCAGCAGGGCATCAAGCTCCACACGCGGATGGGAGAGATCGGCACCGAAGCGCTCGACCGCGCCCTCACAACCCCAACGCCTGCCTGTCCAGACCTCAGCAGCTGGCTCACGCGGATTCACGAAGAGCACAAACCTCTCACCCTCAGGGCGATGTGGCAGGAACAGGGCCACGGCATCGGGTTCGTCGAAACCGGTCAGATACCAGAAATCACTGTTCTGGCGGAAGGGCCATTCCGTATCCGCATGGTGAGTGACCAGGATCGCCGCAGGGATCACCGCCGCGGCCCCACCCAGTTCAGCCATGAACCGCTCGCGGCGATCTGCGAACAATTGCGCATCAAAAACAGGGGCGAGATCAGCCACGGCAGAGACAGGACACCGGAGAAACGTCAGGATGGCAGTCAAAGCGCCCGCGCATGACCTCCGACCTGCTGATCCTTCTCCTGTTGGTGGTGGTGGTGCTGACCGGATCCGCACTCTGCTCAGGAGTGGAAGCTGCGCTGCTCACCGTGAATCCCGTACGGGTGCATGAACTTGCGGCACGGCCGAAGCCTGTTGCCGGGGCACGCAGGCTGGCCCAGCTGCGGTTGCACCTGGGCCGGACCCTCTCCGTTCTGGCGATCACCAACAATGCCTTCAACATCTTCGGAAGCCTGATGCTCGGTGGCTACGCCTCCTGGGTGTTCACCGAGAAGATGGACGCAGGCAATGGAGCGCTGGCGCTGTTTTCAGTGAGCCTCACGGTGCTGGTGATCCTGCTTGGTGAGATCCTGCCCAAGGCGGTTGGAAGCCGACTGGCACTGCCCGTCTCCCTGGCGAGTGCTCCGGTTCTGCACTGGCTCGGCGTGATCATGCGTCCGCTGGTGCTGCTGCTGGAGCGACTGCTGCCTGCCATCACGGAGGAGAGTGAGATCAGCACGGATGAGGAGGAAATCCGCCTGCTGGCGAAACTCGGATCTCAGAAAGGGCAGATCGAAGCCGATGAAGCCGACATGATCTCCAAGGTCTTTCTGCTCAATGATCTGACCGCCCGTGATCTCATGACACCGCGGGTGGCGGCGCCAACCCTTGATGGCTCCTGCAACATCGAAAAGCTGCGCGTTGAACTGCTCGACAACGAAGCTCAGTGGTGGGTCGTGCTGGGCGATGCAGTGGACAAGGTGCTGGGAGTTGCCAATCGTGATCGGCTGCTGAGCGCCCTGGTGCGCAACAAGGGCCACCTCACGCCAGCCGATCTGAGTGAGCCGGCGGAGTTCGTTCCCGAGATGATCCGAGCCGACCGCCTGCTCACCGGATTCCAGCGCGACACCAGCGGCGTACGCGTGGTGGTGGATGAATTCGGAGGCTTCGTTGGTGTGATTGGCCCGGAGGCTGTACTGGCTGTGCTGGCCGGCTGGTGGAGGAAAACCTCCGGCGAGGCAGCGTCATGAGCGCCACAGAGACGCGCTGCAGAGATCTGCTGCGGGGTTGGCGAGAACGGCTGGAGTTCAACCAGCGGGAACAGGGACTTCTGGCAGGTGGGCTGCAGCTTCTGGATCGCCAACTCGATCGCCTTGAGCGAAGCAAGCTGCGGATCTCAGTGTTCGGCCGCGTGGGCGTCGGCAAGTCCAGTCTGGTGAACGCTCTGGTGGGCCGGGAACTGATGGCCACGGATGTCGCCCACGGCTGCACACGTCAGCAGCAGGCCGCGGCCTGGCCAAGACCCGTTCCAGGCCTGCGGACGGTCGAACTGGTTGACACTCCTGGCATCGATGAAGTGGACGGGCCTGCGCGGGCACGACTGGCTGCCAGGGTTGCCCTCCATGCCGATCTGGTGCTTCTTGTGCTGGACGGCGACATCACGCAGGTGGAACTGGAGGCCCTGGACACGCTCCAGACCATGGGCAAGCCGGTGCTGACCGTGCTGAACCGCAGCGACTGCTGGCCGGCGGATCAGCTGCCGGATCTGCTGCGCAGCATCCACAACCGACTCCCTGCAGGACTGCAGGCGCCGCTTGCGGTCTCGGCGGCGCCGCGCAAGGCTGTTCAGCTGAGTGATGGCCGCATCCGCAGCCGCGAGCAACCAGCCGATGTGAAAGCACTGGAGATCGGCCTGACCCGTCTGCTGGAACAACATGGCCAGAGCCTGCTGCTGCTCAACAGCCTCAGGCAGGCCACGAGGATTCAGCAGCAGTTGGAGACGGGGAGGCTGCAGCGACGCCGAAAAGAAGCCCAGGGCTTGATCGGGCGCTACGCCGCTCTCAAAGCCACCGGAGTGGCCGCCAACCCGCTGCTACTTCTCGATCTGGCTGGGGGTTTCGCCTGCGATGCCGCCCTTGTTCGCCAGCTGTGCTCTCTGTATGGGCTTCCCCTTGGAGGCCCCGCTGCCCGCAAGTTGATTCGCCAGCTGAGTGGACAGAACGCTCTGCTGGGGGGGGCACAGCTCGGACTCCAGGTCGCCTTGGGCTCATTGCGACAGCTGTTGTTGCTGGCGGCACCCTTCACTGCTGGTCTGACACTGGCCCCTGCCGCACCGGTGGCCCTGGCTCAGGCGGCACTGGCGGTGCACACGACACGCCGCACCGGACGGATGACAGCCCGCTGGCTGCTGGAGGAACGGGGGCGGGGCCGCCGACTTCAGCCGGGTCCAGCCACATTGATGCGGCGCCTGGCACAGACGGATCACGGCATCGTTCTGCTGATGCAGGAATGGCCCCAGCCGCAGACCCGTCAACCGCTGCCATCGCTGTTGCCCTGACCATGGCGGACACAGCCACCGCTGAGATCGCACTGCTCGGGACCAGTGCAGACCCTCCGACGGTGGGGCATCAAGCGCTGCTGGAAGGGCTGCTGACCCAGTTTGACCGGGTCGCCACCTGGGCCAGTGACAACCCGATGAAACGCCATGACGCGGATCTGAAGCTGCGTTGTGACCTGCTGAGAACCCTGGTTGATGCGATCGCCGATCCCAGGCTGCAACTGGCCCAGGATCTCAGCAGTCCCTTCGCGATCTCCACACTGGAACGGGCCAGCCAACGCTGGCCCGACCATCGCCTCTGTTTCGTGGTGGGGAGCGATCTCGCTCCGCAGATCAAAACATGGAAGGAGGCCCAGCGCTTTCTGAAGCACTGCAATCTCGGAATTGTGCCCCGTGATGGATGGCCCCTTCAGCAAGTCACTCTGACGACGCTTCGTCTGATGGGAGCGTCAGCGCGGGTGCTGCCCCTTGGCATTCCCGCTGCGGCCAGTTCTCAGCTGAAACAGAGGCAGGAACGTCAGCAGGTGCCCGAATGTCTCTGGCCGCTGCTGCTGAAGCACAATCTTTATGGCTTCAATGCCTTCAATCCCTGAGTGCCGATGCGTATTGCCCTGGCCCAGATGAATCCTGTTGTGGGCGACTTGCTGGGCAATGCCAACCGCATCCTGAACGCCCTCGACAGCCTGATCAAGACCACCGGAACCGAACCGGAGCTGCTGGTGACGCCGGAACTCTCGCTCTGGGGTTACCCACCCAGGGATCTGCTGTTCAGCCCCACACACCTGCAACAACAACGGCAGGCCCTCGACGCGCTCCGAGATGGACTTGCCGTCAGGCGTTTGGACATCGCGCTTCTGGTTGGTGTGGCCGATGCGGCAGATGACAGCCTGCATCCGGGCCTGTTCAATGCCATCTCCCTCGTGCAGCTGAGCGGGGATCAAGTGGTGGCCAGGAAGCAACTGCTACCCAGTTACGACGTTTTTGATGAGACGCGTTACTTCAGGCCAAGCCATGGCGCCGGGCAGATCACACTGAGCAGCGAACGCCGCGACTGGCGACTGGGAATCACCATCTGCGAAGACCTGTGGGTGGATCAGGAACTGCATGGTCATCGCCTGGTGGGACCTGATCCTGTGGCCGATCTGATCCCCGCAAGGATCGATGCGCTCATCAACTGCTCAGCCTCTCCCTATGGCCGCCGCAAGGCGACTCTGAGACGCCAGTTGGCCGCTCGTGCGGCGCAGCGCCTTGACTGCCCCGTGGTCTACGTCAATCAGGTGGGAGGCAATGACGAACTGGTGTTTGATGGTGCCAGCTTCGTGATGAGCGAGCGCTGCGAGACGCCGCTCCTGGAACTTCCTGACTGCCGTGAAACCACAGAGATCTGGGATGCCGCCGACAGACCACCAGCGGCACTCCATCCATCGGCACGTCATCCATCGGCCATGACGCCATGGATCCAGTCGGGGCAGCAGGAGACGGAGCAGCAGGAGATGGAAACGCTGTTTCGCACCCTGGTCACCGGTGTCAAGGACTATGCGGGCAAATGTGGATTCCAGAGCGCCCTGCTCGGCCTGAGCGGGGGGATCGACTCAGCGCTGGTGGCTGTGATCGCTGCCGCGGCCCTGGGCCCCCATCAGGTGCAAACCCTGCTGATGCCTTCTCCATGGAGCTCGGAGGGTTCACTCAGGGACGCGCTCAACCTGGCGGATCGACTGAACATCGCCCACACCATCGTTCCGATCGAGAACCTGATGGACAGTTTCCAGTCGACATTGACCCCTGCCCTGGAGAGCGCTCCCTCAGGGGTGACAGCCGAGAATCTGCAGTCGCGCATCCGGGGCACCCTGCTGATGGCCATGGCCAATCAGCAGGGTCAGCTGCTGCTCACCACCGGCAACAAATCGGAGCTCGCAGTGGGCTACTGCACTCTCTACGGCGATATGAATGGCGGCCTCGCTGTGATCGGGGACCTATATAAATCAACAGTGTTTTCACTGTGCCGGTGGCTGGACAGCAGCCAGGCAAGCCAGTGTCGCAAGGACCTGTCCCTGCCGGCCGAGGGGGCATTGATCGGCAGCGCAATCCTCGAGAAACCTCCCAGCGCCGAACTGCGTCCAGACCAGAAAGACAGCGACTCACTCCCGGACTACGACCGGCTCGACCCCCTGCTGATCGACCTGATTGAACACCGCCTCAGCGGGCAGCAGCTGACAGCTGCTGGGCATGACCCTGCGGAGGTGCAACGGATTGAACGGCTGTTCCGCAGAGCTGAGTTCAAGCGCAGACAGGCCGCGCCGTTGCTGAAGGTGAGTGCCCAAGCCTTCGGCAGTGGCTGGCGGCTGCCGATCGCGGCTGTCTGAGCCAGATTGAAGACAAGACTCCGTCCCCCATGGCCCATTCCGTCCTGACGGCCCCGATGGCCACTATCGGTGTCCCCACTGAGATCAAAGCCGACGAACAACGCGTGGCGCTCACCCCGGATGCCGTCCGCGAACTGGTGACCCAGGGCCTTGAGGTGCGCATCCAGAACGGAGCAGGCGCAGGAGCAGGCATCAGTGACGACGCCTTCGCTGCAGCGGGGGCCCGACTCGTGGAACGTGAGGAAGCCTGGGCGGCTCACCTGGTGGTGAAAGTGAAAGAGCCGCAACCGGTGGAGTTCAGTCTTCTGCGGGACGACATGGTGCTGTTCACCTACCTGCATCTGGCTGCTTACAGCCAGGTGGGAGAGGCACTACTGGATGCCGGTACCACGGGAGTGGCCTATGAAACGGTTCAGCTGGAGAACGGAAGCCTGCCTCTGCTGGCCCCGATGAGCGAGATCGCAGGGCGACTGGCTGCCCAGGTGGGATCCAGGCTTCTGGAACGCCCCAATGGCGGACGTGGTGTCTTGATCGGTGGATGCACAGGCGTGCGTCCAGCTCGCGTTGTGGTGCTGGGAGCCGGCACGGTGGGTTGGAATGCAGCGCGACTCGCAGCGGCGATGGATGCCGAGGTTCTGCTTCTGGACCGGTCCCCGGAACGGTTGCGCAGCCTTGAAGCCGACCGTCGTGGTCGACTGACCAGCATGGTCAGCAGTCGTGGACTTCTGGAGCGCTTGGTTCCAACAGCTGACCTGTTGATCGGCGCTGTACTCACCCCGGGTGGTCGGGCACCGACATTGGTGGATGAGGAGATGGTGAAGCAGATGACGCCTGGATCGGCGATCGTCGATGTTGCTGTTGACCAGGGAGGGTGTGTGGCCACGAGCCGTGAGACCACGCACACCGATCCAACAGTGTTCATCCATGGAGTACAGCACTATGGCGTTGGCAACATGCCGGGAGCCGTGCCCTTCACCTCAACCGAAGCTCTGGTGAGCGTGACCCTGCCCTACATCCTCGGCATCGCAGGCCGTGGACTGGAGGAGGCCGTCACCGAGCGTCCCGAGTTGCTTTCAGGGCTGAACACCGTGAAGGGTGCGGTCTGCCATCCAGGAGTCGCCAAAGCTCTGGGGGTTCCACCGCGCCACCCGATGGCCTGCCTGCGCTGATTGTTCACTCGAGTGAGCGGATGTAGAGCCACTCTCCTGTTGCTGCGCCATCACGTCTGCGGAACAGCGAGTGTTCCTTCAGCACATGGCGTTGCCCACCGGCGCTGAAGACGGCCTCGAAACGTACGGTGCCCTCAAGATCCTCAGAGCAACCGGCCTCAGAGTCCAGCACGGTGAGGCCATGCCACTGGGTCTGCCGGCAGCTGAGACGCAGCTCCCGACGCCGCTCGACAGGGGTGCGGGCATCGTCGGGATGGGTTGCGATCAGGTACTCCACCTCCGCAAGCACATACGCGGCGTAGCGAGAACGCATCAACTGTTCCGCTGTCACCGCCTTCAGCCTTCCTCGATGCAGAGGACCGCAACACTGGTTCAGCACCAAGCCGCTGCCACAGGGACATGCCCGCACTGGCGGCTTGGCGAAGCCAACTGCCATTAATTCAGCTCCCGCAGAGCTGGGAAGGGACGCCCAAGAGAGGGGATAGCGATGCCCTCGCGCAGAGCAACCAACAACCCGGCTGCTTCCAGATAAGAGGCAGCCTTCAGAACCTGATGCCCCACACCCAGAGCCTCCGCACTGACCGACAACACACCAGGATTGAGAACCGCGATCACAGGAACATTTCGCTCCAGGCAAGCAAACACAGCCTCTCCGCCAAGCGCACCATCGGGCACCACAAGGGCACCCAACTGGTCGGCAACGAGATCGCCAGGCATGCTCGCACTCCCGGCGGAAAGATCCAGCAGATCCGGAGCCCTGCTGAGTCCCACCAGCACACAGGCCAGAAAGGTATGGCCAAGCTCCTCGCCTGCGGCTCGAGGGTCAAGGTCAGCGTCGAGGGGCAGAGGCGCCAGTGCTGGAGCATGGGCGCAGGGAATCTGAAGATGGCGAACCAGCAAGTGACTGATCACCGCTTCAGCTCCCGCGAGACCATCCACGCCTCTGCCGTGGCGGTATGCCGTCAACACCTCACTGGTGAACTCATCGGGGAACCGGGCAACCACAGCGATGGCGGTTGACCCTGCTGCCTTGAGGCGCTCACCCGCTCTCAGCAGCGCATCGGGACGATCCAGAGTGCCCCAGCTTGTGCCGCTACCAGCTGCGCAAAGGTGCACAACAAGAGGGGCATCGGTTGTGACTACTGCGTTGATATCAAGGCCCAGACTGGCTCTGCAACCCTCAGCGACCTGTCGGTGTCGTATCCGCAGATCGCTCTCGATTCCTGCATCCAGCAACAGGCCGATGCGTTGATTGCGCTTGGGACGCAAACCCCAGGCAGAGGAAGCAAAACGGTCGAGCCCGTAACCCTCGACGTAATGAATGCGTGAATCACGCCAATACAGCGAAGCTCCGTTGATCACATTGGGATGGGTGATCAGGCAACCGCTGGCCGCTGCCAGCAGTCGGGCACTCGGCAGGGCATCCCCGGCAAACCCTCCAACCTGACAGCCGATGCCGGTGGGCACAATCATCAGCGTGGGCATCGGCGCCACCGATAGCGTCATGCGTCGATCAGCACAGCTTCAACCTCAAGCGCAGTGGAAGAGCCTTCAGGGGAAGGATCGATCGAGGTGATTGCCCAGCGCAGGGGCTCACCCTCCAGACGCAATTGCTCAAGGACCCAGGAACGCAAGCTTTTCACAGGGAGTGATTCTGGAGTGATCAGCGACATCCTCTTGAACATGAGCTTCAGGGGAACTTTGTTCAATTTTCAGACTCCCGGGCTTCGCGAACAGCAGAACAAGAATATTTGCTTGAAGTCAATGCATGAAGTGAGCCATATCAAACAGCATTGAAAGGTCAAAGATTTCAGTCAATACAACAATTGACCTCCAATATACCGACAGGAATTTGTGTGTTCCAACCTCAGGAGAATGCCAATAAAAGGATTAACATCTGACCAGAAATTTTTCTTTCAAACAGCAAGGAAAGATCACTTTCGCCAATGCATTCCTGATTCCGAAGACTCTTGCCCAATCTGTATCCAACGCAGAAGGCAGGTCGAAAGCATCAACTCAGCTCTGGTATTGGCCGAACTGAGCCTCATACAGAGCATCCTCCTGCCCTGCCGTTGCAGCGAGATCAGAACGCGGAAAGGAGACACAGAGAAGAGCGAAGCCCTCTTGACGAAGATCCTCCTTCACACCCATGGCATCGGGTTGGTGGACCTCGCCCTCCTGGATGCGTGCTGCGCAGGTGGTGCAGACGCCTGCGCAGCAGGAGCTGGGCACTGGCACTCCTGCCGCTTCCGCAGCGGACAAAACGGTCTGATTGTCGCGGCACTGGAAATGATACTGCTGGCCATCCAACTCAATGGTGATGGCATATACAGCTGGAGTGACGTTGCTCATCGTTTCTAGATTGCTCCCATCAATGGGCTTTCGTAAGCGTAGAGGTCGCCTGAAACCAGTTCAGTGTCACTGCCTTCGCAACGTCAAACAAAAAAGCCGGCCATATGGCCGGCTGAAGGACGCAAACAGATTGGCAATGATGCCAAAGCCGATTAGGCCATTGCTGCGGCGCCGCCCACAACCTCAAGAATCTCCTGCGTGATGGCCGCCTGACGCGCCTTGTTGTAGTCAAGGGTAAGCGTCTTGGCGAGAGCCTTGGCATTGTCACTGGCATTGTTCATGGCCGTCATTCGGCTTGCCAGTTCAGAGGCCGCCGCTTCCTGCAACGATCTCAGCAGCTGATTCTGCAGATAAAGGGGCAGGAGCGCATTGAGCAACTGATCCGGACTCTGTTCAAAGACAATGTCCGAAGGCAGCTGAGGCTGGGTGTTGGCCGGACCCTCGCCCGATTCAACGCGGAGCTCTCCATCCTTGGTGGTGAGACGGAAGATCTCGTCATCAGCCTCAGCGATGCCCTGGGGATCCAGGGGAAGCAGAGTCTGAACAACCGGATTGCAACTCACCAGATTGATGAACTTCGTGTAAATGATCTCAACACGATCAGTGCTCCCGGAGAGAAACTCTGCAAAAACCTCATTGGCGATGGAGCCAGCTTCGTCGGCGGTGGGAACCTGCTCAAGACCGGTGAAGGTGGCCTGAATCGGATAGCTCCGGTTGGTGAAATAGCTGATGGCTTTACGTCCGATCAGAACCAGATCAACCTTGTATCCCTTGCCCTGAAGCTCAGCAAAACGCATCTCGGTGCGTTTGATGATGTTGGCGTTGTAGCCGCCACAGAGACCGCGGTCACCGGTGACAGCCACAAGCGTGATGGTCTCGACGTTGCGCTGCTCCAGCAGAGGAGCATCGGCGTCTTCGAAACGCATGCGTGCCTGGAGGTTTTCAAGCAGTCGAGCAAGCCGATCCGCGAAGGGTCGACTGCGCAAAACCTGTTCCTGAGCACGCCGCACCTTTGCCGCAGCCACGAGGCGCATGGCCTCGGTGATCTTGCGGGTGTTTTTGACAGACTTGATCCGGTCTCGGATCTCCTTCAGATTTGCCATGTCTCAGAGCCTCAGTTGGCGGAAGCCAACATGGTGGAGGTGACTTCGGAGATGGCCTCCTTGAGCATGGTTTCGGCTTCGGGGCTGAGGACCTTCTCGTCCTGAATCTTCTTGATGAACTCAGGCTTGTTGCTCTTCAGGTATTCCCGCAGTTCCCTGGAGAACTGAACCACTTGATCCACAGGGACGTCATCGATCAGACCTTTGACACCTGCATAAACGATGGCGACCTGTTCAGCCAGGATCAGCGGACTGAACTGAGGTTGTTTCAGCAGTTCACGCAGGCGCTTGCCGCGACCCAGCTGTTTCTGCGTTGCCGCATCAAGATCGGAAGCGAACTGAGAGAACGCAGCCAGTTCATCGAACTGAGCCAATTCCAGCTTCAAGGTGCCGGCGATTTTCTTGATGGCCTTGGTCTGGGCAGCGCCGCCGACCCGGCTCACTGAAATACCCACGTTGATGGCGGGACGCAGACCGGAGTTGAAGAGGTCGGAACTGAGGAACACCTGACCGTCGGTGATCGAAATCACGTTGGTGGGGATGTACGCGGACACGTCACCAGCCTGGGTCTCAATGATCGGCAGGGCCGTCATGGAACCTTTGCCCATGGCGTCGGACAACTTGGCTGCACGTTCAAGCAGACGACTGTGGCAGTAGAAGACATCACCGGGGTAGGCCTCACGTCCGGGCGGACGACGAAGCAGCAGAGACATCTGGCGGTAGGCCTGGGCCTGCTTGGAAAGGTCGTCGTAGATGACCAGGGTGGCCTTGCCCTTGTACATGAAGGCTTCTGCGATCGAAGCCCCGGTGTAAGGAGCGAGATACTGCAGAGCTGCGGGATCGGAGGCGTTGGCCGCAACGATCACGGTGTAATCCAGTGCTCCACGCTCACGCAGAACCTCGGTGACCTGGGCCACGGAAGCGGCTTTCTGACCGATGGCGACATAGACGCAAACCACATCCTGATCGGCCTGATTCAGGATGGTGTCGATCGCAATGGCTGACTTACCGGTCTGGCGGTCACCAATGATCAGCTCACGCTGGCCGCGACCGATGGGGATCATCGCGTCGATGGCGGTGATTCCAGTTTGCATCGGCTCGTGAACCGACTTGCGCTGAATAATGCCTGGAGCGGGGGACTCGATCAGACGGGTCTCGGTGGTGGCGAGATCACCCTTGCCGTCCAGAGGAACTCCAAGGGAATTGACGACCCGGCCGAGCAGGGCATCGCCAACGGGAACAGAAGCGATCTTCCCTGTTGCACGAACGGTGCTGCCCTCCTGAATTCCAAGGCCTTCACCCATCAGCACAGCGCCGACATTGTCATCCTCGAGATTGAGGGCGATGCCTTCGGTGCCGTCTTCGAATTCAACGAGTTCGCCAGCCATCACTTCCTGAAGGCCATAGACGCGGGCGATGCCATCACCCACCTGCAGGACAGAACCAACGTTGCTGACAGAAACAGACTTGTCGTAGTCCTCGATCTGCTGCTTGAGAATCGCGCTGATCTCGTCGGGACGGATGGAAACCATGGCTGGTAAACCCTTTGACGGGGGATAAGAGAAAAATCTGAAGGGTGAAGAAAAAAACGGTCAGCCCGCTTTGGCAAGCGAGAGACCGAGTCGTCTTACTTGGCCGGAAAGACTAGCGTCGATGACCTGGGAGCCCACATTGATCACGAAGCCACCAATCAGGCTGGGATCAATGGTGAGGTCGATTTCAACGGAACCGCTTCCCACCATGGACTGGACCTTGGCGGTGAGCGATGCTTTCTGAGAGTCGGACAGGGCCTGGGCCGAGCGCACATGGGCCAGCGATATCTTGCGGGATTCGCGGTAAAGCTCGAGATACCGACCCAGGACGGCATCAAAGGCAGTGAGTCGGTAGCGGTCGGCCAAAACCTTGAGCAGATTCAGCAATGAAGGCTGTATCTGCTGGCTCAGGAGCTGTTCGAGCGCTTTCTTCTTGGCCGTCGGCTCAAGCACCGGAGACGTCATGGCATCGCGCAGTGAATCACTGCTGTCCCAGAGAGCGATGAGCTCTTTGCACTGGGCAGCCACCTCTTCCGATTCATTGCGAGCATTGGTCACCTGCAGCAATGCTTCGGCGTAAGGGGTGGCCAGAGTATTAAGCAGGGGCATCAGGCGTCCTCCAGATTGTTGATGGAGGCATCGATGAGACGGGCTTGAGCCGCAGAATCGAGACGTCCGGGAAGATCAGCCATCACTTTGTTGATGGCTGCCAGGGCAGCTTCTCGGCGTAGCTGCTCGGTGAGACGTGCACCCTCAGCATTGAGGTCAGCAAGAGCATCCTGCTTCAGGGCAGCCATCGCCTCGATCGTGCGTTGCTCGCCATCTGCCCGGATGGCCTGTGCCCTGGCTTTGCCGTCGGCACGGATCTTCTCAGCCTTTTCTTTCGCGGAGTCGAGATCAGCCTGAGCCTTGCTCAGTTCTGTGGTGGCGGTTTTGAGACGGGCTTCCGCATCATTCAACTCCTTGAGAATCGATTCACGCCGCCGCTCAAGAATGCCGCCAAGCAATCCCTTGAGAAAATAGACAAGTAACCCGATGACAATGACCAGATTGATCAGGTTTGTCTCAAGAGGATTGAGGTTGATCGCGAAACCACCCTCTGCAGCAAGGAAATTGACAAAAGACATCATGAAACGGCCAGCAGACGTTGAATGATCTTTGTGCTGAACTCATCGACTTTGCCCATCAGCTGGGACTGAGCCTGCTCTCGCTGAGCCTCAATCTCACGGCGAGCCTTCTCTCGCGTGCGATTGGCGTCTGCCTCGGTGGTTGCGATCGCCTCGCGGTAAAGGTTGTCGACCTCCTGCTCAGCCTCGAGAATCGCTGCCTGAGCGGACTGGCGAGCTCCCTTGAGTTGTTCAGTGAGTTCAGCCTCTAGACGCTGAACTTGCTCAAGCTTCTGCTTGGCATCGGCAAGGCTTGTGGAGATGTAGCCCTCACGGTCCTCCACGACCTTGCCGACCGGACGGAAGAAGAGGGAATTGAGCAGGAAGGTCAGGAGAACCACCTGAACTGCCATTAACGGCAGGGTGGCATCGAGGTCGAAGAGACCTCCCTCCGGCACCGCTGCTTCAGCAAGCAGAAGCCAGGTCATGAAAGAGGAGCGCTGAGGAAAAGCTGTAGAAGAAAGGAATCACATCAGGGAGCTGCCATCGGCATGACGGCGCTCCCTGGAAATGGATCAACCGGCGAAGGGGTTGGCGAACAGAAGCACCAGAGCCACAACCAGGCCGTAGATCGTCAGCGACTCCATGAATGCCAGAGAGAGCAGCAGGGTGCCGCGGATCTTGCCTTCAGCTTCAGGCTGGCGGGCAATACCTTCAACAGCACCTTGGGAAGCGCTGCCCTGACCGATGCCAGGGCCGATAGCCGCAAGGCCAACAGCGAGGCCAGCAGCAACGACGGAAGCTGCGGAAGTGATGGAATCCATGTTGAGAGGGTTGGGGGGGGGTGCGCAGTAGCGCTGAGCAAATGAAGTGGGGATTGGTTCCCCCTGCGCAGGGACACTCTCTGTTGCAAGAGAGCGGGCCCGAGTCATGAGCGTCGGACCTACGCGCAGAAGTGTTTAGCAGATCGCCTTATCGGCGAGCATTTGTCACCTAATGGTGTTCGTGCAGGCCTTCACCGATGTAGAAGGCTGCAAGCGTTGCAAAGATCAGAGCTTGAATCGCGCTGGTGAAAAGTCCCAGCAGCATCACAGGCAGGGGAACGATTAAAGGGACCAGATAAACAAGAACTCCAACCGCAAGTTCATCAGCGAGAATGTTTCCGAAAAGACGGAATGACAGGGAAAGAGGTTTTGTGAATTCCTCAATGATCTTGAAGGGAAGCATGATCGGAGTCGGCTCTACATAGAGCTCGAAAAACCTCAGCCCCTTCTTGCTCAAACCCGCATAGAAATAGGCGAGAGAGACGAGCAGAGCCATTGCAACGGTGGTGTTGATGTCTGCCGTAGGAGCACCCAGTTCACCTTCAGGAAGTTCAAAAACTTTCCATGGGATCAGGGCACCACCCCAGTTGCTCACAAAAATGAACAGGAAGAGGGTTCCGATGAAGGGCAGCCACTCTCGATAATATTTTTCTCCGATCTGATCACGAGCGAGATCACGCAGATAGTCCCAGAGAAACTCGAGCAGGTTCTGCACACCCCTTGGGTCGCGATCCAGCTTGCGAGTCCCAACAAGGACGAGAGCAAGGAGTGCGCCGATCAGGATCCAGGAACTCAGAAAAACCTGGCCGTGCAGGTTGAGATTACCGATCTGCCAATACAGATGGTTCCCAACCTCCAGTTCAGCGAAAGGCAGTGTGTAAGGCAGCAAAGCCATTGAATGCAGAAGGGGATGCGCTAATTCAGCCGTCGATGACGGTCTGAAGGATCAAGGCGGGTTTATAGAGAAGGAAACCGATGAAAGCTGGAAGGATCTCGAGCTGGGGGAACTTGGCCGCTGCAACAACGAGCAGCACAGGCACAACCAGCTGAAAACGACCAACTTGACGGGAACCTCCGCCGAGCCGAGCCACACTGCGGGCGAGAAGACGCAGGTAAAGAACACCAGCGCATGAACCCACCAACAGGCTGCGGGCAACCATGACGTCGAAACCAACCAGCGCGATGAGGAACGCAACCAGTGAAACCGCCAGGGTGGCCAGCATCAGACGTTGTTGAAGCCTGGCGTAATCACCCATTCCAGAATCGATTGCAACGGAAGCCGCTGTTGATTCGGTGGAGTCGTTAGCCAGCAAACAATGCCTGAGGAAGCGCGCGGAATCTATCACGCGTTTTCTCACGCTCAGGTTCTGATGGCCTCCAGAAGCAGCAGCCGGCGCGACAGGAGACCTCTGGCGACGGAGGCGGTCTCCGGCCCGAATTCCAGCTCACCCAAACAGGTTTCTGGACGTTGTTCAACCGCTTCCAGCAGTGCCAGTTCGGATTCGGAGAGCGCTATCGGCTCAAGATCAGGGCCCAGAAGACTGGATGAAGGCCATCCCCACAGACAGGACTGTCGTCTGCCGAAGGCCTGGAGCAAAACAGCATCGTCTTCCCAGACGTTGGATCGCACGGATCGTTTTGCCACGAAGAACTCGAAATGACTGATCTCCGGATCGAGGTCTTCGACAAGCAGCCACTGTTCACGCTGTGGAAGCATTTCTGCTCGCTGAAGAAGTTCCCCTGCAAGCAGACGGTTCAGATCCCATACAGCGGGATTCGAGAAGCCGGCGAATTGCAGGCCGGCGGCATCGATCAAGCCGAACAGGCGACTGAGGTCATAACTGGTCTCCTGGGGGTGGAGATACATGTCAGCAAAATTTGCGTCCGCTGCGGTATCAATCAGCCAGCGTTGCTCATGGTTCTGACGCAAGCGGTTGCCCTCCGGCAGAACCTCGAACAGCTCTCGGCCGAGACGAAGACCTTCGGCGCCGCAACCAGCGCCCAAACGGGACAGCGCACGCTGGGTTCGATGAATCTCCCAGCGTCCTGCGTCGGCGTAGAGGAACAGGTGAATCAATCCTGTGTCTGCCAGAAGCGACTCCAGGGCCTTCAGGCCCTCAAGCGGCTCGCGCAGGTGATGCAGTACACCCACGGAATTGATGTAGTCGAAAGGTCCCTCGCCCTGAAGATCAAGAAGGCTGCGCTGCTCCTGGCGCAACCCCTTGACTTGATCCGCCGCACCTGATCTCCTCAGCCGTTCGCGAGCAAGCTCGAGCGCTCCGGCACTGATATCCACCGCGAGAACCTCCGCTCCCGGGTTGAGATGGCAGAGGTAATCAGTACTGACGCCTGTCCCACAACCTGCATCGAGAATTTTCGGGGAAGCGGTTTCATCGGCACTTGAGGGCACTGCGCCATGCACAGCTGCCAAAACGCTCTCCAGACACCAGCGCCAGTTGTAACCCGGAGGCGGTCCGTCCTGCAGTGGATCCCCGGGATATGGGAAACGGTCATAAAAATCACTCACAACAGGAGTGGCGGCATCCGAGGGCTGGGGGTTCATCGGGACGTCGATTTCCGATCTCATTATTTAGGTCTGGATCGTTTCAGGGCGGCCATCAGAAAAGGGCTGAAGGACAAACCCCTGCAAACATTTGTTCATGCCGGATCAGGAGCCCTTAGGACGAGCCGTAACGTGGCCGAATCCGGCTTGCTCCCGTTCATGACCGTGACCGCCAGCAGCGGCAGCCCAAGGGTTTCCCCCCAGCTGTTCGACACCCTGCCGCTCTCCAGCGTTCGTCAGGCGGAACAGCAGGACCGTTTTCCGGATGGGGGCGAACTCGACACGCTGATCACGTTCTTCCGCAGCGGCAATGACCGCCTGGAAGCGTCAAAGATCATTGCCGCCAATGCCGAAGCGATCGTGGCCCGCGCGGCCAACAGGATCTTCGTCGGAGGAACTCCGCTTTCGTTCCTCGAGGCGCCGCTCAGCACAGGCGAGGTGTCCAGAACCCAGGCCGTCGATGCCGCCCCGCTGGCCGCCGACCAGGCCGCCTTCGAGCAATCCGTGCGCACCTTCACGGGTGACAGCGGTGTCACCAAGCGCGGCAATTTCTTCACCCGGCTTTTCGATGTCGCAGGCGGCGATGCCGATGTACGTGTCGTTCTGCCCACCGGCTTCACCGCCATCAGCGTGGCCAAGTATGGCCCTGCTTTCATGCGCAAATCGGTGCGCGACCTGGGCTGGTTTCTCCGCTATGTGGGCTATGCCTTGGTGGCCGGAGACCCAAGCATTCTTGCGGTGAACACGCGCGGGCTGCGCGACATCCTTCTCAAAAACTGTTCTCTGAACGCCACCAACGTTGCGCTTCAGGAAATGCGAGGAGCCTGTGCAGAGCTGCTTCGAGAGAGCCCTGAGGCACGCCGACTCACCATCGACTGCTTCAACGTGCTCCTGAAGGAGCTGGCCATAGCCACACCCTCCACCAAACAGAAGCTCGGCAGCCCTGTCAGCCAAGGGCTTCAGCTTCCGGCGATCTACTCCCTTGCTGCGGAAACATCACAACGCTTTGAAATGCGCCCTGGCCTTTCGGGTGCGGAAAAATCCGAAGTGATCCGTGCGGCCTACAGACAGGTTTTTGAACGTGACATTGCCAAGGGCTATTCACAGAATCCCTGCCGCTCAGAAGCCAGTCAGCTGGTGCAGGGCAAGATTTCGATGCGGGAATTCATCCGCGCCTTGGGCAGAAGCAAGGAATACCGGAATCAGTTTTACGGACCTTTTGTCAACAGCAGGGTGGTGGAGCTGGCCTACCGCCATTTCCTCGGACGAGGCATCAGTTCTCTTGAGGAATTCCGCAAAGCTTTCTCAATCGTCAGCGATCAGGGCCTGAACGGTCTCGTTGATGTGATTGTGAACAGCAGTGAATACGCACAGACCTTCGGGGAGGAAACTGTTCCGTATCTGCGTGATCTGGGTGAAGAGGCTCAGGAGAGCGCTGGCTGGGGGTCCAACCGGCGACTGTTCCGCTTCAGCGCTCCGTTTGAGGGAGCACCTCAGTACGTCACGCTCTATGCCTCGTACCGGCAGCCACTTGCTGACCAGCATGTTTACGGGGGCGGCAATGATCCGGTCGGCAATCAGTACGGAGCGATCTTCCCTTCAGACACCGCTTCGGTGACGACGCGTCCTGCACCCTTCAGCTATGACACCCGCCGCCTGCTGGTGAGCAACGGCATGGCGCAACCGGGACAGATGGACAGTCCTCAGTTCCGGGGCAGTCGCCCGCGCAAGGTGGGACCAAGGGTGGTTCGACTCCAGCAGATCTCCACTGGCGGTTCGGCGCTTCCACGCCGCGGCGGCCAGCCGAGTGTTCGCAACACCGAATCCTCCACCCAGGCGGTGATCAAAGCCGTGTACATCCAGGTGCTTGGCAATTCCGGCTACGACGGTGAACGCCTTAACTCCCAGGAAGCCCGTCTGGAAAACGGAGACATCAGCCTCCGTGACTTCATTCGAAGCGTGGCTCGCTCGGATGCCTTCCGTCGTCGCTACTGGGAAGGCCTTTACATCGCCAAGTCGATCGAAGTCATGCACCGTCGACTTCTGGGCAGACCCACCTTCGGTCGCTGGGAGATCGATGCTCTCTTCGACACCGCAGCTCGCCGTGGGTTTTACGGTTTGGTCGATGCCTTGATCGACAGCAAGGACTACAAAGACTGCTTCGGTGAAGACACCGTTCCCTATGAACGCTTCATTACTCCCAAGGACCTGACCACGCGCCGTGCTCCGGGATTACGCAGGGCATTGGATCCCTCGATCGGGTCCAGAGTCGATGTGTCAATGACACCTCGGCCCGAAGCGATCCGTCGGGAAGCATTCCGCTCCACAGGCGACGTCACCAAGAGAAATATCTCAGACAAGAATCAGCCGAGCCGCTTCGCCGGCAAGTGGACAGCAGACATCAGCGGCTTCACGCCCCCGGAACAGCTGGCAGCTTTCATGCTCCAGCGCACATCGGGCAATGCGGCATCCAGGAACCAGTTCTCAACTGCATCGTTCTCCAAGCGTGCAACAACTGGCCTTCAGGCTGCTCTTCCTCTGGGCGATGCCAGTGGCTACAGAAAACGTGGGGGCCTCCCCACACAGGCGTCACTTGCAAAGGTGTCCAGCGAATCGGAACTGAGGGAGATTCTTGATGCCACCTACCGACAACTGTTGAACCGCGTACCCCTGGAGACTGAGCGCCTCACCACAGCGGAATCACTGCTCAGAGATGGCCAGATTGATCTCGATGGCTTCGTTGAGTCGGTTGCTATGAGCGAGCCATTCCAGGATCGACTCTCACGGATGGCACCACTGCGGGCTGCTACAGCGGCAAGCATTGCAATCCTCGGCAGGGCCTCAACTCCTTCGGAAACAAGTCGCTTCCTTCAGGTGAGGGCGGCCTCAGGACAGCCCACCGCTGTTCGTAATCTGCTGGAACTCCGCGCTGAGATCGGTTCTGAACCCTCTGATGTGCCAGGGCTGAGCACTCTGAGCTCCCGCAGTGGAGTGCCACAGTCCACGATCACTCGAACGGCCAGCCTCTACGGCGGCAATGCCGGCCTGACCCCACGACCTGACGAAGCCCTCTGAGCGTTCCATTCAGAAGGTGGAATTGAAGCCTTATTGCATGGCTTTACGGCATTGATTAATTCTTGATACGGAGATATCAAAGCCTCTGTTTTTTGCTGATTTTTTTATAAACAAACAGACCTACAAAATCAGCAAGAAGCTCAAATTCAGCCGCTTACACTGGCAATGAAGATCTGTTACCGGCGCACATCCTCTCCCTTCTGCTGCCTGAGAATTAAAGAGGTTTAACGGCTCCTGGCCCTGCGAGGAGCACGAATTCCATAACGGAAGATCAACAGATACAACATCTGAAGGCCTTCCGACTCGGATCTCCGCGATCCGAGGTCCCGCGGCCCTTAAGCTGCATTCCGATCTCAATCGAGATCACCACACCACTCACCGGATATCGGCCTCCTACGGGCGGCTGCTTGCTTCGAGGTAGAACTGCATGAGCATCGTCTCCAACTCGATCATCAACGCGGACGCCGAAGCCCGCTATCTGAGTCCAGGGGAACTGGACCAGATCAAGGCGTTCGTCAGCGGAGGCCAGCGTCGCCTGCGAGTCGCTCAGGTTCTCAGCGAGAGCCGTGAGCGCATCGTCAAGACTGCAGGCGGTCAGCTTTTTCAGAAGCGTCCTGACGTCATTTCTCCTGGCGGCAATGCCTACGGAGAAGCCATGACGGCAACATGTTTGAGGGACATGGATTATTACCTTCGTCTAGTCACCTACGGCGTCGTCGCCGGCGATGTGACTCCGATAGAGGAGATCGGCGTGATCGGAGCCCGCGAGCTCTACAGATCCCTCGGCACCCCCCTCGAGGCCATGGCAGAAGCCGTTCGTGAGATGAAAACCGTCGCCATGGGCATCCTCAGTGGTGCTGATGCCGAGGAAGCCGGCTTCTACTTCGACTACGTGGTGGGCGCTCTCGCCTGATCACCGGAACCAACGCCCCTTCACGTCACTCCTGAGTCCATGCAAGACGCGATCACCAACGTCATCAACAAGTCCGACGTCCAAGGTCTCTACCTGGATACGGCATCCATGACCAACCTTGAGAGCTACTTCGCCAGTGGTGAACTGCGCGTGAAGGCTGCCGCAACGATCAGTGCGAATGCTTCCGCCATCATCCGAGATGCTGTCGCCAAGGCTCTGCTGTATTCGGACATCACCCGTCCCGGCGGCAACATGTACACCACCCGTCGCTATGCAGCCTGCATCCGCGATCTGGATTACTACCTGCGCTACTCCACCTACGCGATGCTCGCCGGCGACACCTCCATCCTCGATGAGCGCGTGTTGAACGGCCTTAAGGAGACCTACAACTCCCTGGGCGTGCCTATCGGTGCAACAGTGCAGGCCATTCAGGCCATGAAGGAAGTCACCGCCTCCCTTGTCGGCTCTGATGCAGGCAAGGAAATGGGTGTGTACTTCGACTACATCTGTTCCGGTCTCGGCAACTGAGACCCATGCGGTTGTTCAAAGTCACCGCCTGCATTCCCAGCCCTGAAAAGGTTCGGACGCAGAGAGAATTACAGAACACCTTCTTCACCAAGTGGGTCCCCTACGACAGCTGGTTTGCTGAACAACAGCGCATCCAGAAGCAGGGAGGACGAATCATCAAAGTGGAGCTCTGCACCGGCAATCAACAGGTCAACGTCGGCAACTGAACTGAGTGAACTGACCCAAGTGAATTCAATGGTGAGCAAGACCCGGCCTCTGGTCGGGTTTTTTATTGAGCTCCCTTGGCAAACCGTCGAGAGGACGGCTCAATACATGCAACATCTCCGATCGTTTTGAGCAGCCCCACTGTGATCTCCAAAAGGAGTCGATCCTCACCTCAGGGCAGTGCTCGCGAACGACACAAGGCCGCTTCAGTGCCCAAGCCCTTGTGGCAGCGTTATCTGCCTCTCGACTGGTCACTCTGGCCAGCGGAGGCGCGCCTGCTGCTGACACTCACGGCCATCTGGAGCCTGGCTGGTCTGTTGGTGCTCGCATCAGCCAGCTGGTGGGTGGCGGCCCGTGAACAGGGAGAAGGGGCTTATTACGTCAAGAGACAGCTGGTTTGGATGGCAGCCAGCTGGAGCCTGATGTCCTTCACTGCCTCAATCAATCTGCGCCGCTGGCTCAAGCTGGCAGGGCCAGCGCTCTGGATCGGCTGCCTGTTGATTGCAGCGACCCTGGTGATGGGAACCACTGTGAACGGGGCCAGCCGCTGGCTGGTGATCGGGCCGATTCAGATTCAGCCTTCCGAACTCGTGAAACCATTCGTGGTGCTGCAAGCTGCGACTCTCTTCGCTCACTGGAAACGGACAGGCCTGGATCAGAAGCTGCTGTGGCTGAGCAGTTTCGGAGTTCTGGTGCTGCTCATTCTCAAGCAGCCCAACCTCAGCACCGCGGCACTCACCGGCCTTCTCATCTGGCTCATGGCCTTTTCCGCCGGACTGCCCCTCTTTCAGCTGTTCGGCACGGCGATCGGAGGCGCATTGCTGGGCACAGCAAGCATCCTGATCAATGAATATCAACGGTTGCGGGTGATCTCCTTTCTGAATCCCTGGAAGGATCCTCAGGGTAATGGATATCAACTGATTCAAAGCCTGCTGGCAATCGGCTCGGGTGGTGTGTTCGGCCAGGGTTTCGGCCTCTCAACCCAGAAACTCCAATACCTGCCGATTCAGAGCACCGACTTCATCTTCGCGGTCTATGCCGAGGAATTCGGACTGGTGGGCTCCCTGCTGCTGCTGCTGTTTCTGATGTTGATCGGCTATCTGGGGCTGCGTGTTGCGCTTCGCTGCCGAAACAATCAGGCCAGGCTCGTCGCGATTGGTTGTTCGGCGCTCCTGGTGGGGCAATCCGTGATGAATGTGGCTGTGGCCTCCGGGGCAATGCCAACCACAGGTCTGCCCTTGCCGTTGGTCAGCTACGGGGGCAACTCATTGCTGTCAAGTTTGATGATCGTTGGACTCCTGATCCGCTGCTCCCTCGAATCCACGGGTTTGATCGGTGGACGTGGGCAGGGGCAACGACCGGCGGTTGATCGACGCCGGCAACGTTCTGATCGATAGGCTGAATTCCGATTTCTCATTGATCGGCTTCACCATCGCCTTCCTTGACCTGGCACTGTCCGATCTGGCCCGAAGCGGTGAAGACCTGCTGAACCATGCACTCCAGCAGCCTGGTCCACTCAGCCTGGGAGCCGTGCTGGTGGTTGGAGCCCTGACCAGTCTCGGCCCCTGCTCACTCTCTCTGCTGCCGGTGACGCTGGCCTATCTCGCCGGTTTCGAGAGCGAGCAACCGCCTTGGCAGCGCAGCATTGCCTTCTGCGGGGGCATTGTCGGGGCCCTGGTGGTGCTGGGCAGCCTGAGCGGACTGCTCGGAGGTATCTACGGTCAGGTGCCAGGACTAATCCCAACCCTGGTGGCTCTGCTTGCAGTGGTCATGGGACTCAACCTTCTTGGAGTGGTGCGACTGCCACTTCCGAGCGGCCCAGACCCCGACGCATGGAGCCGAAAAGTGCCCGCACCTCTTGCGCCTATCGCAGCTGGTCTTGCGTTCGGCCTCGCGGCCTCTCCCTGCACCACCCCTGTGCTGGCCGTTCTGCTGGGCTGGATCGCCAGCAGCGGCAATGCGCTAACAGGCCTTCTCTTTCTGAGCTGCTTCGGAATCGGCCAGGTCCTGCCGTTGCTGCTTGCGGGAAGCATGGCCGCGTCACTTCCCAAACTGATGGCGATGCGCTCGATCAGCCGCTGGATCCCGAGCATCAGTGGCGTCGTGCTGCTCACGATCGGCACCCTCACCCTGCTGTCGAGGCTTGTCTGAGCATGCGTTTTTTGAAACGAATGCTGGCCTTGATCTCAAGCCTGCGGCTGGCCATTCTGCTGCTGCTGCTCATCGCTCTGGCCAGTGCGGTGGGCACGATCATTCCCCAGCAGGAAGACCCTGAGCTCTATCTGGAACGGTTCAATACAGATCCATGGCTGGGGCTGATCAACGGAGACCTGATGCTGCAGTTGCAGCTCAATCACGTCTATTCGAGCGTGTGGTTTCTTTCGCTGCTGGCCCTGCTGGGGCTGGCACTCACGCTGTGCAGCTGGAGGCGTCAGTGGCCCACCCTGAAGGCGGCACTGCGCTGGACCGACTACTCCCGTCCCCGTCAACTGAGCAAACTGGCTCTTGCCGAGACCATCTCCTGCACTGACAGTGGTGCCGCGCTGAACGGACTGGCCTCCGAGCTCAGAGGGCAGGGCTGGAACGTCAGAGAGCAGACCGGACGACTTGCGGCCCGAAGGGGTGTTGTCGGGCGTGTGGGGCCTCTGCTGGTTCACACGGGCCTGGTGATGCTCCTGATCGGAGCGGCCTGGGGTGCCCTGGCGGGACAACGTCTCGAGCGATTTCTCGCACCTGGACGCTCGCTGGACCTGCTCAGTCCTTCAGGGGAGAACAGACTCAGCCTCACCCTGCAGGATTTCGCCATTGAGAGGGATCCTGCTGGTCGGCCGGAACAGTTCAGTTCCACCCTGCTGCTGACCCCCCAGGGAAACCCTGAGGAACAACGCAACATCAGCGTGAACCATCCTTTGCGCTACCAGGGCATCACCGTGTATCAGGCGGACTGGTCACTGGCGACCATCACCGTGCAGATCGGCCGAAGCCCCCTGCTTCAACTACCGCTGAGCACCTTCCCTGAGCTCGGAGATCAGATCTGGGGACTGGTGCTGCCAACGCGACCGGACGGGAGTGAACCGGTGTTCCTCAGCACCAGCAGCGAACAGGGACCGGTGCAGGTGTTTGATGCAGACGGAAATCTGCTCACCAACCTCAGGCCCGGAGGAGACGGTGCTGAGATTCAGGGACTGCCACTGAGAGTGGTCGAGATCATGCCGGCCAGCGGATTGCTGCTCAAGCGGGATCCAGGCGTTCCACTGGTTTATGCAGGCTTTGCGATCACGCTTCTCGGAGGTGGACTGAGCATGGTGGCCACGCGTCAGATCTGGGCGGTAGCTGAAACACAACAGGCCAAACTGCATGTTGGTGGGCTGTGCAACCGAAACCTCGCAGGCTTCGCAACGGAGCTACCCCAGCTGATCAACAGGGTTGACGCTCTCCATGGCTGACGCGCACCACGGTGTGCACGTTTCCACGGGGATAGAAATCCGCCTCCAGCTGCATCCAGACCGGATCACAGGCCTCGACTAGATCATCAAGGATGCGGTTGGCAACCTCCTCATGGGAGATGGTCCTATTCCTGAAGCTGTTCACGTAGAGCTTGATGGCCTTCAGCTCAACAACACGCGGTCCGGGTTGATAAAGAAGTCGCAGCACAGCGAAATCCGGATACCCGGAGAACGGGCAGAGGCAGGTGAATTCAGGAAGCTCAATGGAGACCTCATAAGCGCGGCCCTCGCGAGGGTTGTCAAAACAAATCAGCTCGGCATCAGCAATGGCCCGCTCGCCATAGAGAGGGGTGCGGGTCGTCTCTGCGGGTGATGCACTCATGGGCGGGAAGCCAGACAACGGTATGTGAAGACACTAAAACCCGACCCCACGGCCACCATCGCTTAGGAACACTCGAGAAACCAGGAATTTCTGGACCGATTTAGCTCAAACTGTTCACCGTGAACAACATTAATGCGGTAGTAATGCATTGAGAGACAAACCGTTGGGCTCGGGACCGCTCCAGCAGTCTCTTCCAGCCGGAAGTAGCCACCCGCACGGCGAAGCAACGCTCTCTCCCACGAAGCGATCCCGATCAACGATCGGAGCACACACCATCCCTTCGAGGCCACTCACATGACCAGAACACAGCGCACCTACCGGGGCATCCCCTACGACCCGGCAAAGCATGAACGCCTGAGCCAGGCCAAGGTCGACCACACCTATCGCGGCCAGCACTACGAAGCCCCTCTGAGCCACGCAGCTGCAGCGGAAACGACTGTGGAACTCCACTACCGAGGCAGCATCTATCAGCACCGCTGCGCGCAGGCCAGAAATCTCGTCAACTCCTGATTCGGTATCAACGCGTACATCCGCAAAGGGACTGACGAGCCGTAATGGGTTGGTCACTGAGTCTTCTTCATGGATCTCCGCTTGCTCGCTGAAGGCACCTCCTTCCGGTTGGTACCTGCCAGCGTTCATGGAATCCTCTGGCTTCAGACCCATTTCGAATCTGAGCACTGGGAGCTTCTCGCAGAAGGTCACGTGATCGTGAGCCGCACAGATGCTGAGACGCTCATGGCGGACGCTTCCCTGGCAGGCCTCCTTCTAAATCCGCTGCCTTCCCTCTCTTCAACACAACACGCCTGAGCTCTTAGCTTTTCCAAAGCCGGATAACAGCCATGAAAAAAGTCGAAGCGATCATCCGTCCTTTCAAGCTTGAAGACGTCAAACTTGCTCTGGTCAATGCTGGGATCGTCGGCATGACCGTGAGCGAGGTTCGTGGTTTCGGTCGTCAGAAAGGTCAGGTGGAGCGTTACCGCGGTTCTGAGTTCACCGTTGAATTTCTTCAGAAGCTCAAGATTGAAGTGGTGATCGACGATGGGCGTGTTGACACTGTGGTCAATGCCATCGCCGAAGCGGCAAAAACCGGTGAGATCGGTGACGGCAAGATCTTCATTTCTCCCGTTGACACTGTGGTTCGCATACGCACAGGCGATCGCGACAGTTCTGCACTCTGAGTCCACCAGAACGGCTTTGGATCAGGTGCTCAGAGTGTCTGACACAACGCTGTTGATCACACTGTGGTTGAAGTCCCGATCCTCCTGTGAGGTCAGCCAGAGGAGATATTCATGGTTTCCGGCAGGGCCGGTGAGTGGTGAAGCCACCAGGCCTCTGGCTTTCCATCCGATCGGGTTGGCGGCTTCGATCACGGCGATGATGGCGTCCACGTGCGCAGCGGGGTCACGCACAACACCACCTTTGCCGACTCTCTGACGCCCCACCTCGAACTGGGGCTTCACCAGCACGATGGCTTCGCAGTGATCAGCATCTGGACCTTCGTTGCTCATCAGACCCCGCAGGGCCGGCAATACAAGCCGCAGAGAGATGAACGAAACATCCGCCACAGCCAGCGTCGGACGTTGTTCATGCTCACCGTAGAGGTCTTCAGCCGTCAGACGTCTCAGGTTGGTGCGTTCCCGCAGGACCACCCGCTTATCAGTACGAAGACTCCATGCAGTCTGGCCATACCCGACATCAATGCCGTAAACCCTGCTGGCACCGTGTTGCAGCAGGCAATCGGTGAACCCACCGGTCGAAATTCCGCCATCGAGGCAGACCCGTCCACGCACCTCAACCGGGAAGATCTTCAAGGCACCCAGGAGCTTGTCTCCACCTCTTGAAACGAATCGCGGCGGTTGCTCAACCTCAAGGGGAGCATCTTCCGGCACCTCCAGTCCAGGCTTCTCGAGGCGCTGTCCATGGGCGTCGCGCACCTTGCCGGCACGGATCAAACGCTGGGCCTGCTGACGGGAAGAGGCCAGGCCCAAAGTGAGCAGATGCAGATCCAGACGGCGTTTGCGAGCCATTTCTTCATAAAAGCAGAGTCGAAATCCGAACAAACTTGCATGGTTCGCCCCTGAGAGCTGACAACTCCTTGAGGATCGTTCCGAGCCGCACAACGGTCATGTCCGCCAAGCAGCACCCACGCCACCGCCCAAAGCCTCGCAATGTGGTGGAACTTCTGCACCCCGGCACCTTCGTCACCATCGAGAACCACCCCAGCGATCTCCCACCTTTCCAGGTGATCGAATGCAGGGGAGGTCTCTGCACGGTGAGACAACAGGCCTGGGGACTGCACGTGCAATGGGAGGTTGAGCATCGCCGTCTGCGCTCTGCCTGAGCTCGCTGAGATGAACCAGCGTCACCGTATGGTCAGGGATTGACCGTTTGTCTGCGATCCCTTGATCGAGCGCTACACCTTGCCCGAAATGGGCACGATCTGGACCGACCAGGCCAAGTATCAGAGCTGGCTTGACGTTGAAGTGGCGGCCTGCGAGGCCAACTGCAGCCTGGGACGCGTTCCAAAGGAAGCCATGGAGGACATCCGCAGCAAGGCGGCTTTTGAGCCAGGGCGGATCCTTGAGATCGAAGCGGAAGTGCGTCACGACGTGATCGCTTTCTTGACCAACGTCAACGAGCACGTCGGAGCCTCGGGTCGCTACATCCACGTGGGAATGACCAGCAGCGATGTGCTGGACACAGGTCTGGCCTTGCAGCTCAAAGCATCCGTCGTACTGCTGAGGAAGGAACTCAGCGCCCTCGACGCCGCCATCGCCAAACTGGCGGCGGAGCACAAATCCACCGTGATGATCGGTCGCTCCCACGCCATTCATGGTGAACCGATCACGTTTGGATTCAAGCTGGCCGGCTGGCTGGCCGAAACCCGTCGCAATGACGAGCGCCTCGAACGGTTGGAACGGGATGTGGCCGTGGGTCAGGTCAGTGGAGCCATGGGCACCTACGCCAACACCGACCCTGAGGTGGAACGGCTCACCTGCGAACGACTCGGACTGACAGCCGACACCGCAAGCACTCAGGTGATTTCTCGCGATCGGCACGCGGATTACGTGCAGACTCTGGCGCTGGTTGGTGCCTCACTGGACCGCTTCTCCACTGAAATCCGCAACCTGCAACGCACTGATGTGCTCGAGGTGGAAGAAAGCTTTGCCAAGGGTCAGAAAGGCAGCTCGGCCATGCCGCACAAGCGCAACCCGATCCGCAGTGAACGCATCAGCGGCCTGGCCAGGGTTCTGCGCAGCTATGTCGTCGCTGCCCTGGAAAATGTGGCGCTCTGGCATGAGCGAGACATCAGCCACAGCTCAACCGAGCGGATGATGCTCCCCGACTGTTCGGTGACACTGCATTTCATGCTGCGGGAGATGACAGCTGTGGTGGCAGGTCTTGGGGTCTACCCGGGAAACATGCTCCGCAACATGAACGTGTACGGCGGTGTGGTGTTCAGCCAGCGGGTGTTGCTCGCTCTGGTGGATGCGGGAATGAGCAGGGAAGACGCTTATCGGATGGTGCAGCGCAACGCCCACAGCGCCTGGAACAACGACGGGGGGGATTTCCGCAGCAATCTTGAAGCGGACCCGGAAGTCACGGCCAGGCTCGACACTCAGCAACTGAACGATTGCTTCAGTACCGATCTTCACCAGGCGAACCTGGGGGTGATCTGGGACCGCCTGGGACTCTGAGACCTGGCCTGAACCATGTTCTGGACCCCCTATGCAGACTGGATTTACGTGGTCGTCAGCGTCAGCGGCATGTTGCTGATCATTGTCCTCGTGCTGCGGCCCGGAGCGGGTCCAGACCCGTAACGCACTCATCTGCCCTGCGATGCCAGACGCAACCAGAACCGAACACGACAGCATGGGGGCCGTCGAAGTCCCTGCAGATGCCCTCTGGGGAGCACAGACCCAGCGGTCCCTGCAGAACTTCGACATCGCCGATACCCGTGTACCGGTGGAGCTTGTTCATGCGCTCGCACGCATCAAACAGGCGGCAGCCTGCGTGAATGCCAGCCTCGGAGTGATCAGTGAATCAGAGTGTGACGCCATCGTGACCGCCGCAGCGGCAGTGGCAGATGCACAGCACGATGATCAGTTTCCCCTGCGCGTCTGGCAGACCGGCAGCGGCACCCAGACGAACATGAACGTCAATGAGGTGATCAGCAATCTGGCTGCGCGGGCCGCCGGCGAACCGCTCGGCAGCCACAGGCCAGTTCACCCGAATGACCATGTCAACCGCTCCCAGTCCACCAATGACGCCTTTCCGGCAGCGATTCATCTGGCGACCGCGGAAGGTCTCGAACGCCGCCTGCTGCCCGAACTCGACCGATTGATCGGTGCTTTTGCAGCCAAGGCGGAGCTCTGGAAGGACCTCGTGAAAATCGGTCGCACCCACCTGCAGGATGCGGTTCCGCTGACCCTGGGCCAGGAAGCATCGGCATGGCGGGACCAGATTTTGGTCGCCCGCACCCGTGTTGCATCCAGCCTGGCGGAGGTCTATCCGCTGCCACTGGGGGGCACGGCGGTGGGAACCGGCCTCAATGCTCCCGACGGTTTCGCCGAGCAGGCTGCGGAGGAACTGGCCAGGCTCACAGGACTGGCCTTCAGCTCAGCTGCCAACAAGTTTGCTGTGATGGCGAGCCATGACGGGCTGGTGCATGCCATGGCCCAGCTGCGACTGCTTGCGGGAAGCCTGCTCAAAATTGCCAACGACATCAGGCTTCTGGCCTGTGGCCCGCGCGCAGGTCTGGCGGAGCTGCATCTGCCCGAGAATGAACCGGGAAGCTCGATCATGCCCGGGAAAGTGAACCCGACACAGTGTGAGGCGATGGCCATGGTGTGCACCCAGGTGATCGGTCTCGATGCGGCTGTGGCGATGGCCGGTTCCGGTGGCCATCTGCAGATGAACGTCTACAAACCACTGATCGGCTTCAATCTGCTGCAGTCGATCACCCTGCTCACGGATGCCTGTCGCTGCTTCCGGGTGGCCATGGTCGAAGGGATCGAACCGAACAGAGCCAGGATTCAGAGGGATGTCGAACAATCGCTGATGCTGGTCACGCCTCTGGCGCCGATCATCGGCTACGACAAAGCCAGTGCGATCGCCAAATACGCCCATGAACAGGGCCTCAGCCTCAGAAATGCAGCTCTGGATCTGGGTTATGTCAGCGGCGAGGATTTCGACCGCATCGTCGATCCCGCCGACATGGCACGACAGCAGGGCTGAAGAACAAGCAATCAGGCGGCCCGTTCCGTCGCGGGATTGAGTCCCTCTGAGTCCGATGCTTCAGCCTTCTGCAGATCATCGGCTTCAGCGACAGGAAAACGATTGATCGCCCTGAGAGCCTGACGGGAGTGGCTGCGCAGCTGCTCACTGATCGCTTCGCAATAGGGAACCTGTGCCAGCAGATCCACAGTGCGGCGCATGATCCGCACCACATCACCTTCGTCCAGGGAGGTGTTGGCAATCAGATCATTCCAGGCGGTGCCGCTGGCCCATGCCTCCACCAGTCCCATCAGCTCAGGCTCCCACCAGGCCGGCACCACGACCTGGTGACGTTCCTGCGCACGCAACAGCTCCCGGCGGAGACCGGAGAGATCATGCAACGCCTCTTCCGCACGGGGCGGCGCTGGAAATCCACTCCAAAGGTCTGGGCGGTTCACCTCGGTGCTGATCGCTTCAAACACCGCGGCCAGCTCCGCCGGCGGCAGATCATCAAGGTGACCGCTCATCAGGGCCAGCCCCAGCCAGAGTTCGTTGTCGCCGCGAAGGGCCGCCACCGTGCGCCCGATCTCCGTGGGTTCAAGCTCATCAAGAGCTGCGAAATGCTGAAGGATCTCCATCAGCGCAAGAAAGGTCTCCCAGTGACGGTTGGCACGGTGATGCAGCAGTTGCTGCCGCTCGCCGATCTCCAGCTCCAGTTCCTCCATGCGCCGGCGGTGCTTCTTGAGCTGCTTGCGGTCGCCCCAGCGATGGGCGGGATGGGCTTCCAGATCAGCTTCGAGCGTCTGCACCGTTTGCGCCTGCGACAGCACTTCCCCTGCCAGGTCGTACTGAGGAGTTGTCATGTCGTGGCGCCGAGCCATGTGCCCCACCGCGAGGGCCAGACCGCCACTGTTCTGATCACCATGGCGCAGCTCTCCGGCACGTCCAAGCTCAGGAGGTCGGACACCATCAACCTGCAGGCAGCTGAGCTCGGCATGCAGGCTGACCACCGCCTGACAGGGCAGCAGAAGCCAGACATTGTCAATGGTGAGGCAGAGCAGGAGAGGGAACTGTCCCGGTCCCTCGCACTTCTCCACGATCACAGCCGGGGTGACCCCCCCTCGCAGTTGCGGGGCTTTCAGGCTCACAAGCGTTCCGACACTCGCGAACTGCAGCGCAAGCGTGAGTTCATGGGCCAGGGTTTCCTCAGCCTGTTGCTGAAGAATGCGCATCAGCCGACGCTCTTCGCGCAATCGCCCGCGCCGTTTTTCGTAGTCCTCAAAGTCTTCCCACGGCACATCGCCAGCCGTCCCCTGCAACTGCCCGAGCTGCAGACGCAACTGCTCGAGGATCTCCTCCTCCTCTACCAGGTCAAGGCTGGCCAGGTAGCGCCCGAAACTGCGTTCCACCAGCTCGCGCGCCTTGGCCAGATCATGGCGCTGCAGAAGGTTGAGAACCATCCCATAGCTGGGGGTGAACTGGCTCACCAGCGGATCTGGAGGACTCGTTGCCAGCTGACCGGCTTCACGAACCCCTTCGAAGCGGCTCTGCACAGTGACCACATACCCCTGGGAGTCAAGTCCGCGTCGGCCTGCGCGACCTGCCATCTGCAGAAATTCACTGGCCATCAGGGGGCGATGACCACGCTCTGTGCGTTTCGACAGTGCAGCAATCACTGTGGTGCGCGCAGGCATATTGATTCCTGCCGCAAGTGTCTCGGTGGCGAACACCACCTTCACCAACCCCTGCTGGAACAGCTCCTCGATCAGCTCCTTCCAGGCAGGAAGCACTCCGGCATGATGCGCGGCGATTCCACGCAGCAAAGCATCGGCGTGCAGGCCGTCGCGAACGGCTTCAGGATTGGCGGTCGTGTAGGCCCTTAAGCATGCACGGATTCGGGCCTGCTCAGCCTCGGTCACCAGGCACTGCACCCCTAGGTCGCGCACGGCCTTGTCACAGCCACGTCGACTGAAGATGAAATAGATCGCTGGCAGCATGTCGCGCTCGGCCATCTGTGCCACCACAAAGCTGATCGGTGGTGGCTCGGGCTGAGGTGGCCGGGATGAACGGCCCTTGCGTTTATGCCCCTTGGGAGCTCGCCAGACCTTGCAGTTGGGATGGAGGCCTGTGCCCTGCTCATTGAGCAGGGGATGCAGACCCTTGGCGCTGCAGAAACCGAACTGCAGCGGAACGGGCCGGAAGTCACTCAGCACAAGCCTGGTGGGGCCATGCACTTTTTCAATCCAATCGGTGAGCTGCCCGGCATTGGCCACCGTTGCCGAGAGAGCAACAAGCTGCACCGGAGGCGGCGAATGAATGATCGATTCCTCCCAGACCGTGCCGCGCTGAGAGTCGTTCATGTAGTGGCACTCATCGAGCACAACGGCCTCCACATCGGCCAGGGGGTCGTCATGCTCATCGGCTTCTGCGTAGAGCATGTTCCGGAAGATCTCCGTGGTCATCACCACGATCGAAGCTTCCCGGTTGACACTGAGATCGCCGGTCATCAGACCGACGTTCTCGGCACCGAACTGCTCGCGGAAATCGCGCAGCTTCTGATTGGAGAGAGCTTTGAGCGGTGTGGTGTAAAAGACTTTCTGGCCATGAGCCATGGCTCGATGAATGGCGTACTCGCCGATCAACGTCTTGCCGGATCCCGTGGGTGCACTCACCACCACGGAATGTCCTTGGTTCAGAGCGTCGATCGCCTCCAGCTGAAAATCATCCAGCGGGAAGGGAAACAACTGCGCCGGATCCGGGGAGCTCCCCTGAGCGGAATGTGAAGCCTGGCTGTCTTGCTCCGCCATGACTGAATCCTAGGGACGCCGCCGCAACATGATCGGCATGGACCGAGACTGCACTGCATGAGCACTTCTCCGGCCCGACGCCGTCAGCTGCGCAGCTGGTCTCCCACTGAACGGCGGGAGCACCTGCAGGCGGTGGCCGCTGGTTCGAAGCACGGTTCGGCGACCGGTCCGGCGCTGCTGGATCTGGCCAGCAATGATTATCTCAGTCTGTGCCGTCATCCTTGCCTGATCGCCGCGGCTGAGGCGCAACTGCGCAACAGCGGAGTGGGTGCCGGTGGCTCCCGACTTGTGAGCGGCAGTCGCCCGGTGCATGCCCAGCTGGAATCAGAGCTGGCCTGCTGGCTGGGACGGGACAGAGTGCTGCTGTTTCCAAGCGGGTTTCAAGCAAACCTTGCGGCAGTCAGTGCCCTGGCCAACCGCCACACCACCGTTGTGGCGGATCGGCTGATCCATCACTCACTGCTGGTGGGTGTCCAGGCCAGCGGCGCCCGACTCAGGCGTTTTGCCCACAACGATCTCGAATCACTGGAGCGACTTTTGCTGCGCAGTCGTAGCGATCGTCCGCAGGCACCCCTGCTTGTGATCAGTGAAAGCCTGTTCAGCATGGAAGGCACCAGCCCTCCGGTGCATGATCTGGCAGCCCTCTGCGAACGCCACGGTGCACACCTGCTGCTTGATGAGGCCCATGCCCTGGGAGTGCTCGGCAACGGAGGCCGAGGGCTTGGATTCGGGGAAGAAAGGGTGACGATGCTCAGCGGCACATTTGGCAAAGCCTTCGGCAGCGGCGGTGCCTTCCTGGCCTGCGACAGCGAACGCGGGGAAAAGCTTCTGCAGGAAAGCGGTGCCTTCCGGTACACAACCGCACTGGCTCCACCTCTGGCAGCAGGCGCGCTTGCCGCCCTGGAGCTGATGCGGGCCAACCCGGACTGGGGCCATCAACTGGTGCTGCGCGGTGACAACTGGCGCGACCGACTGGCCGAAGCCGGTTGGGCCAGGCCGAAGGGTCGTGGGCCGATCCTGCCGCTGATTGTCGGTGACGATCAGCACTGCCTGAAACTGCAACACCAGCTTGAGCTTGCAGGTCTGCTCACAGCTGCGATCCGTCCACCAACGGTGCCGGAAGGCAGCGCCCGACTGCGTCTGGTTCTGCATCGCTGCCTTCCCGATGAAACATTGGAATCACTGCTGAAGGCCCTCTCAGATGCCCTCGCTGCCTGATGAGACAGGTCATCGCCATGCATGGCTGGAGCGGCGAAAGCACTTCCTGGGCTCCATGGGAGCGTCATTTCTGCCATCGCGGCTGGCTCTGGCAGAGCGGTGAACGTGGCTATGGCAACAGGCGATCCTGCAATCCCAGCTGGGCCGAACCAGCCTGCGCCGAAACACTTCTGCAGCAGCCGAAGCCAACGCGCAGGGTCGTGATCGGCCATTCCCTCGGCCCCCATCTGCTGGAATCCTCCGTGCTGAACCAGGCCACGGATGTGGTGCTGCTCGCCAGCTTCGGGCGATTCGTTCCGGAGGGACCCGAGGGAAGGGCCTTGCGCACCGGCCTGAAAGGCATGCGCAAAGCCATTGGCGGAGCCGGGGAGTCCACGATGCTGAGAACCTTTCTGCAACGGGCCGCGCAACCGGCTGGCCTGGAAGGTCTGCCACCGGGGCTGGAACAGCAGGACCTTTCCCAGCGAAGCCGGGAGCGTCTGCGCGCTGATCTCGATCGTCTGATCGGAACCAACGGCCTGCCTGAGGGCCTGCCGGAAACAGCACGTGTGCTGGTGGTGGAGGCTGCAGAGGATGCGATCGTTGCCCCGGCGGCGAGCCGGGAACTCCTGCAGGCGCTGGTACGTCATCTTGAGCAAAAACCCGAGCACTGGAATCTCAGCGGTGTCGGCCATGCACTGCTGGTTCCCGACCTGCTCGTGCGGGTTCGGCAATGGCTGGATGACGAAAGGTGAGCCTCCTGATCGACGCATCAGCAACGCTGGTCGATCATGCAGCTGAAGCACAGCAACGATGACACCGACCTCAGCAGCACTACGCCTTGTGGTCTGCGGCACAGACACGGACGTTGGCAAAACAGTGGTCAGTGCCCTGTTGGTTCAGGGGCTCAATGCCACGTACTGGAAACCGGTTCAGAGCGGTCTGGAGGAGGGTGGTGACCGTGAGCGGGTGATCAGGTTGATCGACCTTCCCGCCGATCGCTGGATTCCGGAGACCTATGCCTTCCAGGCAGCCGTTTCACCCCATTGGGCAGCGGAACTGGAAGACACCTGCCTTGATCCGAATCGGCTGACGCTCCCTCCCATAGGAACCAGGCCACTTGTGGTGGAGACCGCCGGCGGACTGCATGTTCCACTCACCCGCTCCCGGCAGCAGATAGACCAGCTGCAGCGATGGATGCTGCCGGTCGTTCTGGTGGCTCGCAGCGGACTGGGAACACTGAATCACACCTTGCTCAGTCTTGAGGCTCTCCGCCACCGCGGGATCCCTGTGATCGGCTTGATCCTGAATGGACCTGTCCACGCTGACAATCCAAGAACTCTCAGCGAGATCGGCGATGTTCCGGTGCTTGCGGAACTTCCCCATCTCCATCCTCTCAATGCCGAGGCTCTGCGAAATGAATGGCACAACCAGAACCTGGGCCCTAAGTTCGAGGCGTTTGCGAACCATTCTGGCAACCGATGACAAGCCGTCAGACCTGGGCCACCGTGGCCGTTGTGCTCCTCTGCGGCGGCATCCTCGTTCTGTTCACCGACGTTGAAGTGCAGCTGGTGCGATGGTTCAACTGCGGGCCGATAGCAACTGTCGAAGAAAAAGAAAGCGACGTCTGCCGGTAGAGGCTTCACGCAGAGATCTCAGCCCATCGGTCTGGACCGCAGTGGGCATCTGCCCATCAGCAGAGCCACATGCCGCACCGCCATGGTCAGGGTCCATCCCTGACGCAGCTGCTCATGGATCTGTTCGATCTGCGACGGTGACCAGCCACGCATTTCAAGCCGGGCCTTGATCGAGGGCCATCCACCTTCAAAAAAGATGCTTCGACATCCATGGCCACCTAGACCGCAGCGGGGCTGCTGTGATGCAGGTTCAACAAATCGATTGGAGGATGGCCGACCCCGGCCTCGATATGTCTGATCCATGGCCATGGCTGGCCTCGCTGACCTGTGCTCATGATGACAACAGGCCGACAAGCGTGCCCGGTGTCACGGAACCATCACCCCAACCTCTGGCCACCCTTCACGTCGATCACGACGACTCCTCCTCTTGAGCAGGTGGTGCGAGGCGAGGGAGCTCTTCTCTACAGAGCGGAAGGGCCACCCCTGATTGACGCGATCAGCAGCTGGTGGGTCACCCTTCATGGCCATGCCAACCCGGTGGTTGCTGCAGCCATCGCTGAACAGGCCGCCACGCTCGAGCAGGTGATTTTCGCTGAGTTCACCCATCCGCAGGCGGAACGACTGGCATTGAGGCTGGCGCAGCGGACCGGGCTCGATCGTGTCTTCTTTTCAGATAACGGCTCCACCGCTGTGGAGGTGGCTCTTAAAACAGCCGTGCAGTGGTGGCATAACCGGGGTGAACTGCGTCAGCAGCTGATCGCCTTTGAAGGGGCTTATCACGGCGACACCTTCGGGGCGATGGCAGTTGGAGCACGCAGCCTGTTCAGCGAACCCTTCGATCCAATGCTGTTTCCGGTGCGACGGGTCCCCTGGCCTCAGACCCACTGGAATGACGAGACTGTGGAAGCCAGTGAAAAGCGTGCTCTTGATGACCTTGCGCTGGCTCTGCAAACGCCGACCGCGGCGGTGATTCTCGAACCGCTGATCCAGGGTGCTGGCGGCATGCGCATGGTTCGACCTGAATTTCTGCAGGCCGTGGAACAACAGGTCAGACGCGCCGGCAGCCTGCTGATCGCCGATGAGGTCCTCGCCGGTTTTGGTCGTTGTGGCAGCTTGCTGGCGTCCCAGCGAGCGGGGATCCAGCCGGATCTTGTGGCACTGTCCAAAGGACTGACCGCAGGATTCCTGCCCATGGGCATCACGATGGCCAGCGAGGCAATTTTTCAGGAATTCCTCGGCAGCGATCCGACCAAAACCCTGTGGCATGGTCACAGCTTCACCGCCAACCCACTCGGCTGCGCAGCGGCCAATGCCAGCTTGGATTTGCTCGAAGCTGACCCAGCGTGTCATCAGCAGTTCGAACAACGCCATCAGGTCAGGCTGGAACGGTTGGCCTGCCATCCCAGGGTGCAACGCGTCAGGCTCTGCGGCACCATTGCAGCCTTTGATCTCGTCACCGACGGTGAGCAGGGCTATCTCAACCCTGCGGGCAAGGTGCTCCGAGGCCTCGTGAGAGATCAGGGCGTGTTGATCCGCCCCCTCGGGGATGTGGTGTATCTGCTGCCGCCGCTCTGCATCAGCGACACCCAGCTGGATCAGTGCTACGACGCTTTGCACAGTGGACTGGATGCTCTGCCTGGCCTATGAGCTCCTGTCGCAAACCCTCATCGTCACGGACCAAGACGGAGTGCCGCTTCCACATCCTCCCGGGTCAGGCCATAGGGGTAGGAACAGGAGCGATGTGGCCGTTCCGAAGTCCAGATCACTCCGAGGTCCTGTTGATCAAGTCTCAGCTGAGCACTCCAGTCAGGCTGCTCCCAGATCCAGTCACAGGGGTCCTGATCACTGCGAGTGGCGCCCAGAGCCTGCAACCACTGCTCAAGTGCCCGCAGGGAATGCTGATTGAGAGGCGTGTTCGCTGAGGGAAGTGATGCCATCGGACTCACCGGGCTGCGCATCAGTCAGATGAGTCTGCTCCTCCACCAGCCAACTCGGCTGCACCTGAAGTTCAAGGCCACGGCTCCAGGCCACACCTACACCAAGCAGCAGGCACAGCAGCAAAGACCCCAGCAGAAGCAGCAGGGACAGCCATTCACCACCGGAGAGAGGGCGACGCTGACCGATCGCGTGCGGCACAGGCAGGGAAGGAATCACGGTCTGCTGCATCGCGTCCCTCTCCTGCAGTGCCGCGTCGTACAAGCGACGACGACGTGGATCAGCGAGCTGCTCATACGCTTCTCGAAGCAAGCGAAACTGGCGAGCCGCATCTTTGGCCGGCAGACGGGTCGTATCTGGATGCACCGCTTTGCTGAGACGCCGGAAAGCCTGACGCAGGGAATCAGGATCCGCACTGCGAGTGACACCCAGCCGCTCGTAGTAGGTGATGTTCTGAGCCTGAGGGGCCATTGCGGTTAGCAGCACCTGCGGCGTCAACGCCATTCTAGAAAGGAGTGATGGTCAGGCCGCCATGCCGGATACATCGCCGTTTGCCAATCCGGGACCTGAGCTCTGGTCATTGCTTGGATGGAGCCCAGACGCCGGACAGCTGAAGCAGTTGATTGACCTGCAAAAGCTGCTCCAGGACTGGAACAGCCGCGTCAATCTCACCCGTCTGGTGCAGGGAGAGGATTTCTGGATTGCTCAGGTTCTTGACAGTCTCTGGCCTCTGTTACCCGAGCTGATGAGCCCAGACACTCCCCGCCGCTGCATCGATGTGGGCACAGGCGGAGGCTTCCCCGGGCTGGCTGTAGCCATTGCTCTTCCAGGCGCAGAGCTGACCCTGGTGGATTCAGTGGGACGCAAGACAGCTGCTGTGGCTGCAATGGCGCAGTCGCTGGGCCTGAGCGATCGGGTGCAGGTGCGCACGGAACGGGTGGAACGCACTGGTCAGGATCCAAGCTGTCGAGGCACGTTTGATCTTGCAATGGCCCGTGCCGTGGGCTCCGCTCCGGTGGTGGCGGAATACCTCGTGCCGTTGTTGCGAAGGAGCGGAGAGGGCTTGCTCTATCGCGGGCGTTGGCACGACACAGATGACAAGGAACTTCAATCAGCACTGACGCTGCTGAGAGCTCGTTCGCTGAAGCTGCAACGCATGGAACTGCCTTCCCAGCGAGGCGCACGCACGCTGATCAGGATTGGGCCTGAAGCAGCAACACCCGACACTTACCCACGCGCCACCGGCATGCCAACCAAAATGCCACTGGGTGTTCAGGACGACGACAGCCGCTCCTGAGGAGATCCACCTGCCCGATCCCGCAAGCTGCGCAACAGGCCGGGGATGCGATCCCTCCAGGGACTGTCCTGCAGGACAGACATCAACAGCTCCTCGCTCACACTGCTGTCCAGGGCATCGGCATTGGCGCCCGGGAACCAGTGCCCTGCACGACCCAGCAGACCGTATCTCGCCTTGACAAAGCCCTCGAGATCCCATGCCTCGAGCAGGTTATGCAGCCAAAGCAGCATTGGCAGATTGATCTCTCCTGGAGTGTTTTGCCATTCGGGCAATCCCTGTCTCCAGCTCGTCAACCATGACGTGCCGAGGGCATCGCATTCCGCCAGACGAAGACGCGATTCGATCGGCGCCACCAGCTCGGCAGCCTGATCCAGCAGGGAGACAGCCTCCAGGTGCAGATCGAGATCCTGAGGACGAGCCGCACCGACACTCAGGGTGTGCACGCGTGGATCACGAAGACAGAAAAGATCATTGAAGACAATCGGATGCAGGGGCTTGGTGAGCTCCAGCAAGCGAGGACCGGGGGTATGCAGGTGTCCACCCTTGTCGGTGGGGCTGATGATGAACACGCCCATGTCCTGAAGACTTGCGGCAGCGATCGCCGGTTCATTGTCCTGACGGATGAAATACCAGTGCAGATTCACGTAATCGAAAGCACCGGTTTCGATCGCATCAACGATCAAGGCCGTCTCCCCATGGGTGGAGAAGCCCACATGACCGATCCGGCCTTCGGCCTGCCAGCGACGCACCACATCTAGGCAGCCGCCTGGTCGGATGGTCTGATCAAGATGGGAATGGAGATTGATGCCATGAATCGACAGCAGATCCACGCGATCCACATCAAGTCGGGAGAGGGAGAGCTCAAGGTCTGCCTCAAAAAGCGCCGGATGAGCCTGGGGTGGCACTTTGGTCTGCAGGATTCGGGAGGAATCGGGACAACCCGGCAGGGCCCAGCCCAGCTGTCGCTCTGAACTGCCGTAATGGCGAGCGGTTTCCACATGATGGAAGCCGGTCTGCACCGCTCGTTCGAGTGTGCTCTGCAACAACCGCTGAGATTGATCAGTGATCGCATCAGCCTCAAGATCTGTCCAGCTCTGCTGAAATCGCATGCCGCCCAGTGAGAGCACAGGCATGGGGATCTCGGTGCGCCCGAAGCGACGTGTGGGCAGGCTGGAGCACTCCATCATCGGTGATGGTTGTTTCGCGGTAGCTGACGACGTGGCCGGGCCGGCGTGGGGACTCCCATTGGCAGCAGTTCCTGGGCATCAAGCTGTTGCTTCAGCTCCGTCAAGTCATTGAAAGCGACCCAGTGGATGCAGTCCACGGGACAGGTTTCGATCGCTTCCTGGATGCAGTCGGAAGAATCACCGTCCTGACGAACGGCCCTCGATCGGCCGAGATGGGGCTCAATCACAAAAGTGTTCGTGGCCACATGGGCGCAGTAGCGGCAGCCGATGCAGGCAGCTTCATCTACCCAGACGGCTTTGGAGCGAAGAGAGCCTCCGAGCACAGGCTCTAGACCTGTGCGCTCATCCCGGTCATAGGACGTTGCGGAGTAGGCGGCAGCCGCTGGATCGGTCACGTCGTCAACAGGCTCCGCAAAGAAAACTGCTTCAGGTGTCCCAGCGGGTCACCACCAGCTCAATGGAACCATCCTGGCAATCACGCTGTTCTGTGACATCAAATCCTTCATGACGGGTAGCTTCCAGAACAGATCTCAGGGCATAACGCTGGGTCAGACGAGAGAGAAACCGCTCAACAGGCACAGGCTGGCGCCACAGATCCAGATCAGTGACGAACTCGTAGGAGTGGTTCGATTCATTCCAGCGGAATCCGAAATCGGCACCACCATCAACGGCGACTGCCAGCTCAGCTTCGACGGTCTGCCCTTTGTAACCACGCACGGTCTGTTGACTGTCTCCGGGGGTGTAGCCCAGATCTTCGAGAGCACCCCGCAGCGGAGCCAGCTGACGGAGTTCGGTTTTAACGGTACTGAAATGGGACATCAGGAAGGCTCTACGGACTGGGACTGAGTGACTGGCTGAGTTGTGGTGAAGGCCTCGGAAGTGGGCTGGCGCCGTTCAACGGTGCCCAGCGCAGCCTCAAGACGATCCGTGAGTTGCAGGCAAGCGTCACCTGTGACTCCCTCCACTCGCTCCTCAACGCGACCGTCGGGACGAATGCGGAATCGCACTGTGCGCTGAGGCATGCACCATCACAGAATTGCCTGCATGTTAAAGGGAATCGACAGGAGCCGGAGTTCCCTGTAACGGGATCAGATCAACAGTCCTTCGTCCAGCAGAGTCTGCAGACGATCCACAAGCTCGGGATTATCGAGCTGCTCAAGGGCGGTGCGGGCTTCATCACGCACTGTCGTCTCGCGATCCTGCAGAAGAGCTGCCACGAAGGCCTCAACCATTTCGTCCTGGCGGGGCTTCACAAGCTGATCATGCAGTCTCCCCAGAGCCCAGATGCAATTGCTGCGCACAACCGGTTCACTGTCGATCCGAAGGCTCAGCAGCAGCTGACCTGCCGCGAGATCCGCCTTCACAGGGGATGTGCTGCCGGCCTCAGCGAGTGACACCGAAGCCCAGAGACGAACCGAAGCCACATCAACCTGCAAAGCCTTGATCAATGGATTGAGCACGGGAGCATCCGGATAATTACCGAGGCTCCAGGCCGTGGCTTTACGCACATAGGCGTTGCTGTCCAGCTGCAGAAGACGTAACAGGGCTTCAACGGCCTGCAGGGAAGGATTTCTGCCCAGCGCATAGACAGCGCTCATGCGCACCACAGGACAGGTTTCATCCAGCAGTGGCAGAAGCAGGGGGACGGCACGGGGGTCGCGATGTTCACAGAACACCCGCAATCCCTGAAGGCGTTGATCATGTCCTTGTTTCAGCAACTCCAGGCCTTCATCGCAGGCTCGGACCGCCTCAAGGGCATCACCTTCCGGATCATCCGGGGCAATCTCATCCAGTGGATCACCCATGAGCTCTGCAGCGAGTTCACGCTCCAGCACATCAGGATCGATGGCCAGTTCAGCCATGAGGTCCTCGTTCTGAATGCTGGATGAATCGCCCATGGATCGATCGTAATCTCAGCTGATCGGAGCAGGCGCCAGCATGTCGCCTGGAAGCCAGATTCGAGCGCTTACAGCAACCAGGGCCAGGGCGAACAGTGCCACGATCAGGACGGGAAGAATGGTGCTGCGGAAAAAAGCCAAATCACTGTCGGATTTGTGAGCATTGTGACTGCTGCCCGATCAGACCGGAGCAGCGGAGCGACCGGTCCATCGCAGAAGCATCAGAGAGATCACTGCCAGAACCAGTCCGAACCAACCCAGCAGCTGCTGATGCAACAGGAATGCCCCTGATCCAAGCAGAGCTCCGAACAGCACTCCGGAACTGAACAGGAATCGCCCAATCAGGTCTGAAAGGGATTCAGAAGCGGTCGCATCGAGGCCACGGCGCCAGCGGCTCCAGCCAGGCCCGGGAGGGCGGACCTGAACCACAAACCGTTCGAGAACAGCCGGGGATTCAGGAGGGGTCAGCAGCATCACCGTGATCCAGACCACAGCGGTGAGGCCGGTGGTGACGATCAGTCGTTCTCCATAGTCAGAGATCTGAAGCAGTGGAACCACCGAGGTCACCAGGCCCACCACAAAACCGCAGAGCATGGCGGACAGCTCAGCTGCTGCATTGATCCGCCACCAGAACCAGCGCAGAACGAGCACAACACCAGGTCCGGTTCCGATAGCGATCACGAGCCGGAACACCGTTCCGATGCTGTCGCTGATCAGCGCTGTGACCACACCGAGCACAAGCAGCATCACACTCATGAGCTGACCCACCAGCAGAAGCTCCCGCTGAGAGGCGTTCGGCCGCATGAAGCGTTGATAGAGATCGTGGGTGAGGTAGCTCGCTCCCCAGTTCACAGATGTGCTCACGGTGCTCATGAAGGCAGCCACCAGGGAGACCACCACGAGGCCGAGCACCACCGGTGGCAGAAACTGAACCGCAAGTGTGGGGTAACTGAGTTCCCAGTCGGCCTGATCGGGAAGCAGCACCAGTGCCGCCAGGGCCACGATCACCCAGAGCCAGCTGCGCAGCAGATAGTTGACCACCAGGAACACCCAGCCTGCGAGCCGTGCCTGCTGTTCATCTTTCGTAGCCAGCATCCTTTGGATGAATTCACCGCCACCGTCGCTCCGGCGGAAACTCCACCACTGAACAGTGAGATAGGCGAGAAATGTGGAAATGCTGATCCCCGCACCACCGATCCAGTCGAGGCCTTCAGAACCCCAGCGCCAGGGCACGATCGACAACAGCTCGGGGCGACCCAGCGCTTCCAGCTGATCGAGCAGCGATTCCATACCTCCTGCGGCGTGTACAGCAGCCCACGCCACAGCGCCTGCCCCGAGCAGCGCCAACAGGAGCTGTACGAAATCGGTGATCACCACGGCCCACAACCCACCGGCGACGGTGTAAGCGAGCACGAGGGCCGCCACGATGATCAGCAACACCAGAGTGTCGGAAAGTCCACCCGCTGCCCGCATCGGCTGATCGGAGACGATGCCGAGCGCCTCGACCACCTTGCGCATGGCGAGGAAGGCGTAACCGATGCCGATGCAGTTCACCGGAAGTGCCAGAAGAAAGGCCTTGATGCCCCGAAGCCAGGCAGCGGCGGGGCCGCCGTATCGAAGCTCCGTGAAGGCGGCGTCAGTCAGCACACCGCTGCGTCGCCACAACGGTGCGAACACCACGGCCATCGCGACATGCGCCAACCCGAAACCCCACCACTCCCAGTTCGCAGCAAGGCCTCGTGTGCCCACGATCCCCGCAACGTAAAGGGGGGTGTCGATCGAAAACGTGGTAGCGGCCATCGACGCACCGGCGAGCCAGCCGCTGAGTCGGCGACCGGCCACGAAATAGTCGTCCTCGCCGCGATTCCGTCGTGCAAGCCAGAGCCCCAGGGCCAGCGTGGCCGCCAGGTATACGATCAGAATGGTCCAGTCGATCGGAGCCATGGGACCACGCAGATCAGCTCAGTCTCCCTTACCTCTGCCGCGATCGCCTCAGCTGACCACAGGCCGCATCCTGATCCAGGCCTCGGCTGGAACGAAGGCTCACGGCGACACCGCGGTGCTCCAGCACCCTGCGGAATTCCTCGATGCGGTCGCGTGAGGGTCGCTGAAACTCCTCCTCTTCGATCGGGTTGTAGGCGATCAGATTGACGTGACTCTGAAAACCGCCGACGCGGTCGGCCAGTTCCTCGGCATGTTCAGGGAGGTCATTGAGTTCTCCCAGCAGGATGTATTCAAAGCTCACCCGCCGGCCCGTGACATCCAGATAGTGACGGCAGTCGTCGAGCAGAGCGTCATAGGGGTAGGCCCTGGCTGTGGGGATCAGATCCTCCCTCAATCGCTGATTGGGGGCGTGCAGGCTCACCGCCAGAGTGAACTGTGCTCTGCCAAGGGTTTCAATGGCCAGCTCGGCAAGCTGGGGCAATGTTTTCGGAACCCCAACGGTGCTCACGGTGATCCGGCGCTGGCTGATGCCCAGATCATCGCTGAGGCAACGAATCGCCTCGAGCACCGCATGGCTGTTGAGGAGCGGTTCGCCCATTCCCATGAACACGATGTGAGAAGGACGACGATCCATCACCTCCCGCACACTGAGAACCTGATCAACGATCTCGTGGGTTCGCAGGGAACGCTGCAGCCCATCTTTGCCGGTGGCGCAGAAACGGCAGGCCATCGGACAGCCCACCTGACTGGATACACAGACGGTCAAGCGTTGATCTGTAGGAATGCCCACGGTTTCAATGGTTTCACCGTCGTCAGTGGCCAGGAGCAACTTGGTTGTGGCATCGGAAGCCACGGTGCGATGCACCTCTTTCAATCGGCCGATGCTCACCCCCTGATCGATGAGCGTCGTCCGCCACGACTTGGGCAGCACCGTGATGTCATCCAGGGAGTGGGCACCCTTGGAATAAAGCCAGTCATGAAGCTGACGCCCGCGAAAGGCTTTCTGCCCCTGGGACACCACCCAGTCCTGGAGCTCGGCCTCGCTGCAACCGAGCAGGGCTTTGCTCACCAGATCAGAAGACCGTGTCCAAGCTTGATTTCAACCGCAAGCAAGGCGATGAATCCGAGCATGGCCATACGCCCGTTCAGACGCTCGGTGTGAGTGTGGAAACCATACCGGGGCAAACGACGAACAGGAATCGTGGTGGGTTCAAGCATGGGCAGAGCCGGCTTCAGCGCAAAGTTGGAAAGGGACTGGGTGATGGACGCGGAGGAGACCACCAATTTCACTCATCACTGAGAAGTCCCTCCTCCTGAAGCCCCTCAACGGCCTCGGCATCGACCACCTGCTCTTCCTTCAGCTCGTTTTCAGCGTCAGGACGAACAAAGGCGGCGAAGTTGGCACCACCCTCGATGCCATGACGGCTGCGAGTGGCTTCCAGATCGGCATCACTGGGGTCATCCAGAACCGCGGTGGCATCTTTGACAGGAGCCGCAGGCATGTCGACGGTGTAGTCCGGCCGCAGGTTCTGCATTCGGCGGTAACCAACGGGATCCTCAGCCAGGATGTCTGGATGGGGCCCGGCCTCCGCTCGAAGCTCCTCTTCGAAGCCGCTGAAGCCTGTGCCTGCGGGGATCAGGCGTCCGATGATCACGTTCTCCTTGAGACCGCGAAGCCAGTCGCTCTTGCCCTCGATTGCGGCTTCTGTCAGAACGCGTGTTGTCTCCTGGAAGGAGGCAGCTGAAATGAAGCTGTCGGTGTTGAGAGAGGCTTTGGTGATCCCCAGCAGAACCGGTGTGAATTCTGCTGGAGCTCCCCCGGTGATCGACATCGCCTGATTGGTGTCCTCGACCTGACGAAGCTCAATCAACTCACCAGGCAGCAGGGTGGTGTCACCGGCATCCTCGACCCGCACTTTGCTGGTCATCTGACGCACGATCACCTCAATGTGCTTGTCATCGATTGAGACGCCCTGGGATTTGTAGACGTTCTGAACCTCAGTCACCAGACGATGCTGCAGGTTGGCGATTGCCTCCTGGGCAGCCTCCATGAGTGGCTTGCGACTGCGCAGATCTTCGAAGAAACACTCCAGCAGCTCATGGGGATTGATCGGACCGTCCGTCAGCAGCTCGCCGGCTGCCACCTGCTGGCCATCGTTAACCATCACATTGCGGCCCAGCAGAATCGGATATTCGCCAATGGCGTCATCGCTCTCGATGACTGTCACCACTGTCGTTTCATCGTCTTCGCCCTGCTTGATCTCGACCGTACCGGGCTTCTTGCAGAGAATCGCTGACTCGCGGGGTCTCCGGGCTTCCAGCAACTCTTCGATCCTGGGAAGGCCCTGAACAATGTCCCCGGTCTTCTGACGTTCAAACACCAGCAAGGCAAGACCATCCCCTCGCTGCACCAGGTCGCCGTCGCGAACGTGCAGAAGAGAATCCGGTGAAATCATGTAGGGGCGTCCCAGTCGCAGCGTGACGGCTTTGGCATCCACCTGTTCCACCTCGCCGCAGCAATCAGCGAGCTGGCCTTCGGCAAGACGATCACCGTCAACAATGCGCTGACCCACAGTCACCACGGGCTTGGCAGAAGTGCTGATGGTCACGGTGTCTTCGGCGCGCTCCACGATCAGTCGACGCACCGGCTCGCTTTCAGTGGCTTCAGGCATCTGGGCCACGCCCTCCTGCTTACAGAGGATCTGCGTTGTGGCCACCACGTCGCCGGCCTTGATCGACTGACCGTCCTCAATCTGGAGCTCAGTGTGGGTGGAACCGTGACTGGAGTCGGAAATTGTGTCACGGCGCACCAGGATGCTCTCCAGGATCACCAACTGCAGACGCTCGATCGTCTTGGCGCGCCTGTCAGGCACGCGTTCCACATCCACGGTCATCTGCGGGGTGGTGTCGAACGTCTCAAGCATCAGCTGTGTGCGCAGCAGCTCGACGCCCTCCACAGACTTGACCAGCTCGTTGTCTTTAAACGACAGACGCTGGGTTGCCTTCAGGCCGAGGTGAGGACCATTCGGCTGCTTGACGTGTCCAAGATCTGGGAGCTGTGCCTCATTGGGGATGGTGTATTCCTCAACCGGGCGGAGCAGCAGTCCTGAGCCTTCAGGGGTTTCAACGGTTTGCACATACACCATGGCATCGGTGCTGATGCCCTTGGCAATCGACTCGCCAGGATTGACCATCACACCGTCGCCGGTGAAGCGCTCGAGAGCTTTTTTCTCAGTGCAGAGATGGAAGCTGCCGCTGCGAACAATGATCTCGCGCAGGATGTCGTTTTTCTGAGTGACGGTGACGATGCCGGCCGTCTGGCTGAAGATGTCTTTAACAACCTCGGTGCCGGCTTCGATCCACTGACCATCAGTGATCATCAGCAGAGAGATGTCCTTGTTGATCTCATGGGTTTCCTGGGGAATCCAGAGCAGAGTTCCACCCTTGTTGACCTCGTAACCGTTCTTGGCGGATCGGGCCTTCTTGATGGCGAGGCCGGGAGCGAAGCGAACCAGTCCACCGGTCTGCGTGCGGAAGCGATCGTCATTGAGTTCAGCGACGACTTCGCCACTGCCGATCTTGCTTCCGGGGATCGTGTTGAGGCGATAACGGGTGCCATCCTTGGCCTCAAGATTCCAGATCTCACCGGCATGAGTGGACTCGCCCTGCAGCTTGAAATCGCGCAGGGTCATCGACGTGGTGACGATCTGCACCTCGCGTGAATCACCAAGGGCTTCACGCAGTCGGACGGCACCGCCGTACTCACTCGCCTGACTGGCTTCCGCGAGCACCTGGGATTCAGTGACCTGAGCTCCGGCCGTGACCACTGGCCGGGCATTGGGGGGAAGGTTGTAGACATCCCCTGCCAGCACCCACATCCTTCCCAGACGTTGTGCTTTGTGCGTGATGTTGCCCTGGCGATCGGTGACTTCCCTGGGCTGAATGGTGGGGTCGTAGCTGACCTGTCCGGCCAGATCACAGATCACATCCTTGGTGGCCTTCTCAACACTCTTCTTGACAGCACCCGCAGCGATTTGTGCCACAGTCACGTCCGCGGCGACCTCCTGGCCGTTGTCAACAAACAACAGCGAACCGCTTGTGATTTCAACCTTCTGAGCCTTGCCCTTGCCGGAGGGATTGATCGTGAGTTTGAAATCAGCCTCAGCCTGCTGTGCGTCCACTCCATGGGGAGTGCGGTACGGGCGTACGCGTGCTTTCGAACCGAACTCAACGGTGCCGGCGACCTTGGAGCGGACCACGCCGGATTCCGCCGTGGATACACCGCCGGTATGGAACGTTCTCATGGTGAGCTGCGTTCCAGGCTCGCCAATCGACTGAGCAGCGATGATGCCGACGGCTTCACCGAGATCCACCAGTTCGTTGTGGGCCAAAGCCCAGCCATAGCACTTGCGGCAGACCGAGCGATTGGCTTCACAGGTGAGCGGTGAGCGCACACTCACCGCCTGAACCCCGGCCTTCTGGATCCGCTGGGAAAGAGGCGGGTCAATTTCAGTGTTGCGCTCGGCGAGCACCTCACCCTCGGCAGACACCACCTGATCGGCGGTGAGTCGACCCACGAGACGATTGCCGAACTTGCCATTTTCAGCCTTCACGACAATCAGACGCGTCGTTCCACAGTCGTCTTCGCGCACGATCACATCCTGAGCGACATCAACCAGACGTCGGGTGAGATAGCCGGAGTCAGCTGTGCGCAGTGCCGTGTCCACCAGTCCCTTGCGGGCTCCGTAGGACGAGATGACGTATTCCGTGACGGTCAGACCTTCACGGAAGTTGGTGCGGATCGGCAGGTCGATGATCTCCCCCTGGGGATTGGCCATCAGGCCGCGCATACCCACCAGCTGGCGAACCTGGGACATGTTTCCCCGGGCCCCGGAGTTGGCCATCATCCACACTGAATTCAGTGGATCGTTCTGGTTGAAGTTCTTTTTGACCGCATCCACCAGACGCTCGTTGGTCTCCGTCCAGGTGTCGATGACCTTGGTGTGACGTTCAACCTCGGTGATCACCCCCAGACGATATGACTCCTCTGTGGCGGTGATCAGCTCTTCCGCCTCTCCCAGCAAATCCTGCTTCGCTTCAGGCACCTTCAGATCGTCCACAGAAATGGACACTGCGGCCTGAGTGGCGTATTTGAAGCCAAGATCCTTGAGCTGGTCAGCCATCGCCGAAGTGGCCGCCGTGCCGTGGTGCTTGTAGGCCCAGGCAACCAGCTGTTTCAAACCCTTTTTGTCCACCACACGATTGCTGAACGGTGGAGGGGTCTTGGCCAGGGCACGGGCCTCCTTGGCAGCTGCAGCAGCCTTGGCCGCCTTGGAAGCCTTGGAGGACTTGGAGGACTTACGGGATTTGGAAGGGGTGGAGGTCATGACAGCGCTGATTGGTCGTGTTTATGGAGTGGGTCGGTCTTGATCGTTCAGGTGGCTGCCACTGCATCAATGATGGTGTGATTCATCACCACACGGCCCACGGTGGTGAGGATGTAACGGCTGATCAGGGCTCCCTCCTCGTCAAATCGATCACGGCGGTAGGTCCACTGCTCCAGTCGTGTGCCGTCGGAAAGGGTTTCAATCTGAATGGGTTCGTCGCGCTCGTCGTCGTCTTCGACTTCACCGTTGAAGCGAACCCAGACCCAGTCGTGCAGTCCGAGGCGCTTGTCCTCAAAGGCATGGATCACGTCCTCCAGATCGGAGAAGGTCCGGCTGCGATCGCCGAATTCAATGGGGCTCATCTGCGGCTGAAGGGCAGTGAGGTAGTAGGCACCAAGCACCATGTCCTGTGACGGCGTGATGATTGGTTCACCGGTGGCGGGGGAGAGAATGTTGTTGCTGGCCAGCATCAGCATGCGTGCCTCGGTCTGGGCTTCGATCGCCAGAGGCACATGCACGGCCATCTGATCACCGTCGAAGTCGGCGTTGAACGCAGGGCAAACGAGAGGATGCAGCTGAATCGCGCGACCATCAACCAGTTTGGGTTCAAAAGCCTGGATACCGAGTCTGTGAAGCGTCGGAGCTCGGTTGAGCATGATCGGATGCCCCTCGATCACCTCCTGAAGCACCTGCATCACCTCATCATCAGCACGCTGGATGAGCTTCTTGGCGGCCTTGATGTTGTTGACGATGTTCTGGCGGATGAGGCGATGAATCACGAACGGCTGGAACAGTTCGATCGCCATCTCTTTGGGCAGACCGCACTGATGCATCTTCAGTTTGGGGCCCACCACGATGACGGAACGACCCGAGTAGTCGACTCGTTTGCCCAGCAGGTTCTGGCGGAAACGACCCTGTTTGCCCTCGATGATGTCGCTGAGTGACTTGAGAGGACGGTTGTTGGCACCGACCACGGTGCGACCACGACGGCCGTTGTCAATCAGGGCATCCACAGCCTCCTGAAGCATCCGCTTTTCGTTGCGGACAATGATCTCTGGAGCGAGGATCTCCTGCAGACGCGCAAGTCGGTTGTTGCGGTTGATGACCCGGCGATAGAGGTCATTGAGGTCAGAGGTGGCGAAACGACCGCCATCCAGCTGCACCATCGGGCGCAGGTCAGGAGGAATCACCGGAATGACATCAAGCACCATCCACTCCGGACGGGCATTGGTGGCGATGAAGTTGTCAATCACTCGCAGACGCTTGATCAGCTTGGCGCGCTTCTGACCTTTGCTGCTCGCGATCTCTTCACGCAGCTGCTCAGCCACCTCGTTGAGGGTGAGGTCCTCCAGCAGCTGCTTCAGCGCTTCCGCACCGATACCGACCACCGGCTCGTTCTCTATCTCGGAATCCTCGGCATAGATTTCATCTTCGATTTCAAGCCACTCGTCCTCGGTCAGCAGCTGTTTGTACTTGAGATCCTTGTGGTCACCTGGGTCCAGCACCACATAGCAGTTGAAATAAACAATTTGCTCCACATCGCGCAGAGGCATATCCAGAAGGATGGCCACATAGCTGGGTATGCCCTTCAGGTACCAGACATGGGAAACAGGAGCTGCAAGCTTGATGAAGCCCATACGGTGCCGGCGCACCCGGCTTTCAGTGACCTCAACGCCGCAGCGCTCACAGACGATGCCGCGGTGACGCACCCTCTTGTATTTGCCGCAATGGCATTCCCAGTCTTTCGACGGGCCGAAGATCTTTTCGCAGAACAGCCCGTCCATCTCGGGCTTGAGAGTTCGATAGTTGATGGTCTCTGGCTTGGTGACCTCGCCAACCACCTGACCATTGGGCAGGGTGCGCTGACCCCACTCCATCACCCGATCAGGTGATGCGAGTGTGATCTTGACGTAATCAAAGTGGTTCTCGGTCCGGAGGTTGCTGTTGGTCATTGACGATTAGGGAAGAGGGGGGTTGTCGGTTCGTTCGTTGATCCGTCAGTCCTCGTCGTAATCAGCGACGCCCAGGGATTCGTAGGTGGGCCTGCTGGGGGTGCTGCGACGGGGGTTCACGTCCTGCATCAGATCGACTTCCTTGCCCTCATCGGTGAACACGGCAATGTCCAGACCCAGCGACTGAAGCTCGCGCATGAGCACCTTGAAGGACTCCGGCGTGCCGGGGCGGGGGATCGGCTTTCCCTTGACGATGGCGTTGAGAGCCTCGTTGCGGCCCTGCATGTCATCGGACTTGACAGTGAGCAGCTCCTGGAGGGTGTAAGCGGCGCCGTAAGCCTCGAGTGCCCAGACCTCCATTTCGCCAAGACGCTGTCCACCCTGCTGAGCCTTGCCTCCGAGAGGCTGCTGAGTCACCAGGGAGTAAGGGCCTGTAGAGCGGGCGTGGATTTTGTCATCCACGAGGTGCACCAGTTTGAGGAAATGGGAGTAGCCCACGGCCACAGGTTGGTCGAAGGGCTCACCGGTGCGTCCGTCGATCAGCTGAAGCTTGCCGGGGTCATCGGGGTTGTAGATCCACTCCTTGCCGGGCTGTTTGGCCGCAGTCTTCAGGAAGGTCTCCACCGTCTGCTGAGACTTCTCTGCACCGTACATCTCATCGAAGGGCACAACCTTCACACGGCAGTCGAGGTTCGAAGCGGCCCAACCCATGAGCAGCTCGAACACCTGACCGACATTCATGCGGCTCGGAACGCCCAGAGGGTTCAGCACGATGTCTACCGGAGTGCCATCGGGGAGATATGGCATGTCCTCACGGGGAAGGATGCGGCTGATGATGCCCTTGTTCCCGTGGCGGCCGGCCATCTTGTCGCCGACCTGGATCTTGCGACGCTGGGCCACATAGACACGCACCACCATGTTTGGGCCTGGGGGCAGCTCATCGCCTTGTTCTCGGGTGTAGATGCGCACATCCACAACACGTCCGCGCTCGGTGCTGGGCACCCTGAGTGAATTGTCACGCACGTCACGGGCTTTTTCACCGAAAATCGCTCGGAGCAGTTTCTCTTCGGGGGGTTGATCGGATTCACCCTTCGGAGTCACCTTGCCGACAAGTATGTCGCCGCTTTCAACGAAGGCGCCGATGCGGATGATGCCCATCTCATCGAGGTTGCCGAGACTTTCCTCAGCAACGTTGGGAATCTCTCTGGTGATCTCCTCTGGCCCCAGCTTGGTCTGACGTGCCTCGATCTCGTACTTCTCGATATGCACCGAGGTGTAGAGGTCGTCGTTGACCAGACGCTCACTGACAAGGATGGCGTCCTCGTAGTTGTAACCCTCCCAGGGCATGTAAGCGATCAAGACGTTCTGGCCAAGAGCGATCTCACCGCCTTCACAGGCGGAACCATCAGCCAGCACCTGACCCACAATCACCGGGTCACCCTGCCGAACAATCGGACGCTGGTTCAGGCAGGTGTCCTGATTGGACCGCTGATACTTCTGAAGGAAATGGGTGTGTTCGAGACCTTCTTCGTCCTGTACCACAATCGCGGTGGCGTCAACGAAGGTGACGGTGCCATTCACCCTTGAGATCGGGACCATGCCCGAGTCGCGGGCAACCTGGGTTTCCAGACCTGTTCCGACAAGCGGACGCTCCGGACGTAACAGCGGCACAGCCTGACGCTGCATGTTGGAGCCCATCAACGCGCGGTTGGCGTCGTCGTGCTCCAGGAATGGAATCAGCGAGGTTGCAACGGAGATCACCTGCACGGGTGAGAGTTGCACGTAGTCCACCTGCTCAGGGGGGACCTTTTCAAAATCCTGCCTGTATCGGACAGGGATCAGGTCAGCGAGGATCGTTCCGTCGCTGTCGGTCGCCACATCTCCAGGGGCGACACGGCATTCGTCCTCGAGGTCAGCTGAGAGATAGATGGGATCGCCCTGCTTGAGAACCCGCCCGTTCTCGACTTTCCAGAAAGGGGTTTCAATGAAGCCGTATTCATTCACCCGGGCGTGGGTGGCAAGTGAATTGATGAGGCCGGCGTTAGGGCCCTCAGGCGTTTCGATTGGGCAGAGACGGCCGTAGTGAGAAGGATGGATGTCACGCACCGCAAAACCGGCACGCTCCCTGGTCAGGCCGCCTGGGCCAAGCGCCGAAATGCGTCGCTTGTGCGTGAGCTCAGCCAGTGGATTGGTCTGATCCATGAACTGACTCAGCTGACTGGAGCCGAAGAACTCCTTGATGGCAGCGACCAGGGGCTTGGGATTGACCAGCTGAGCAGGGGTGAGCGAGTCGGTTTCACCAACCGTCATGCGTTCCTTGATGATTCGCTCAAGGCGATTGAGACCCACGCGAACCTGGTTCTGAAGCAGCTCACCCACCGAGCGCACCCGGCGATTGCCGAGGTGATCGATGTCATCAAGGCTCGCTCCGCCGACATCAAGCTCCAGGTTGATCAGATAATCGAGGGTTGACAGCACATCCTCGTGGGTAAGGGTGCGCACAGAGTCGGGAATCGTGAGACGGAGCTTCTTGTTGATCTTGTAGCGACCCACTCGGCCGAGGTCGTAGCGCTTGGGACCAAAGAAGCGGGTCTGCAGAAGCTGCTGTCCGCCGCTGACTGATGGCGGTTCACCCGGACGCAGCTTTTTGTACAGCTCAAGCAAGGCCTGATCTTCAGAGCTGATGCCCTCGTCGTTGGCGGCTTCAATCGACTTTTTGTAGTACTCCGGATGGCGGAGCTTGTCGATCACATCATTGTCCGAAAGGCCCATGGCGCGCATGAGCACGTGGGCGTTGATCTTGCGGGTCTTGTCCACACGGACGTGCAGAAGATCGTTCTTATCGGTCTCGAACTTCAGCCAGGCACCACGGTTGGGAATGACACTGGCGTTGTAGGTGCGACGCCCGTTCTTGTCCATTTCATCCTTGAAATAGACCCCGGGGCTGCGCACGATCTGATTGACGATCACGCGCTCAGCGCCATTGATGATGAACGTTCCTCTCTCCGTCATCAACGGCAGCTCGCCGATGAACACCTCCTGTTCCTTGATTTCACCGGTCTCCTTGTTGACCAGACGGCATGTCACGTACATCTGCGAGGCGAACGTCGCATCACGACGCTTGGCCTCTTCCACGTCGTGACGAGGACGCTTCAGCCGGTACTCGCTGCCGACGAAATGGAGTTCAAGCTTGCCGGTGTAGTCGGTAATCGGCGAAAAGCTTTCAAGCTCCTCGATCAGACCTCTCTCAAGAAACCACTTGAAACTGGCACGCTGAACCTCCACCAGATCGGGCAGATAGGTGGCGGTCTTGGCGACCTGAATCGCGCTGCTGCTCATGCGGAGACCTGCAGGTATCGGAGGGGACAGTGGGGCCTGAAGGAGGCAGCTGGTACAACCATGAAATGAGCTTTCAGCCAAAACAGCGGCGGCCACCCCTTGGAAAGGGACAACCTCCGCGATCACTGGCTTTAAAAGACTCGGGTCAGGACAGCTGACGTCGTCAATGCACCGGACGGTAATGGACGCTTCGGGAGTCCAAGCACAGAAAACCGTGCCTGGCCAGGCCAATAAGTCATCTTACACTTTCATGTTGCAACGGTCTGCAAGATCAGGGAAGCCTGAACAGACGCCTGGCATTGGCGGTGCTGTCCTGAGCAACCTGCTCGAGCGACTGGTCACGGAGTTCTGCGACACGCGTTGCAACCGAAGCCACGAATGCAGGCTCGTTGCGTTTGCCCCGGCGTGGGACCGGCGCCAGGAAAGGACAATCGGTCTCGACAAGAAATCGATCCTGCGGAACCTCCCTGGCACAGTCATGGGTGGGCACCGCCTTGGGGAACGTCACGGTGCCGCTGAAGCTGATGTAGAAGCCCAGCTCAAGAAATTGATGCATCTCCTCAGGCGTCCCCCCCCAGCAATGCATCACACCGGCGGGACAGCGGCCCTCACGTTGTCGCGCACGCAGTTCGACCAACATCGGCTCTGCCGCATCGCGGCAATGAACGATCACGGGAAGGTTGAGCTCCACGGCGAGGTCGAGCTGGGGACGCAGGATCGCAAGCTGCTCATCCAGATTCTTGTCACGGAACAGATCAAGACCGAGCTCGCCGATGGCCACGACCCGGCTGTCATCCAGCGCAGCAATGCGCAACACCTCAGGTGTGTCATCACCCCAGTGCTTGGTGTCAAGGGGATGAACACCCACGGAATAACGCATTTCGGGGAAGCGATCCGCCAGGGAGCGGATGGCGGGAATCTCACTGGGTTCGACACAGGCGTGCAGCAGCGACTTCACCCCAGCGATCCGCCATCGCTCAGCAACCGCCTCAAGATCCTCCTCGAAGCTCTGAAAAACGATGTGACAGTGACTGTCGATTAACGCTGGAACAGCCATCGGACCCTGAAACGCGCCTTCAGGATCCATTCTGCAGGGCTTGTGGCCATCATCCTGGCCCAGAGATCAGCAATCAGCTTGCAGCGGGAGCGGGATCAATCGCCTTTTTCACAGCGACGGTGAGTCGGGCTTTCTGATGAGCTCCGGTGTTGCGGTGCAGAACGCCTCGCTTGACAGCCTTGTCAATTTTGCTGAATGCGGCATTCATGCTGGATTGAACACCGGCTTTCGCCTCATCACCGGGCGCTGCTGTGTAGGCATCACAGGCACTGATACAGCGCTTCATGAGAGTGCGCATGGCCGACTTGTAGGCCTTGTTCTGAAGGCGATTGCGCTCAGCGATCTCGACGCGTTTCTTCGAAGATTTGTTATTGGCCACAGAGCCGGAATTCTCATCGACAGCCCACAACGTTAACCCAGGACCCTTCGGCTTCCATCGAGGTGATGCGGGTGGACCTAGCTTGACTGAACCTTATGGCCAGCGTTGATGACCACCCTGAGCACAGAGCCGGCGACAAGCGGTCTGCCCAGGTGCCTCGACAGCGCAGCCGGGGCAGAGCAACAACTCGATCGAATTTCAACACGCACCACCGGACAGACGCAGAAAGAAGCCACAGCGACTGTCGAAACCATCATCGAACGCGTGCGCACTGAAGGTGACAGCGCTGTGATGGCACTCACCGAACAGTTCGACGGTTTCCTTCCCGAACCGCTGAGGGTTCCAGCGGCTGAGCTGCATCAAGCCTGGGAGAGCAGCCCAGCGAACCTGCGGGACGCCCTGGAACTCGCCCACCGTCGGGTCCAGGACTTTCACATGCGCCAGAAACCACAGGACATCGACGTTCAAGGCATCCACGGAGAACGCCTCGGGCGTCGATGGAGACCGGTGCAGGCTGCAGGTCTTTATGTTCCGGGTGGTCGGGCTTCATACCCCAGCACGGTGTTGATGAATGCCGTTCCTGCAAGGGTTGCGGGGGTGGAGAGGCTGGTGATGGTCACCCCTGCAGCAGCCAATGGCCAGGTGAACCGGACCGTGCTTGCAGCTGCACACCTGGCGGGAGTGCAGGAGGTCTATCGGATCGGGGGCGCCCAGGCGGTTGCGGCTCTTGCTCTGGGCACGGAAACAATCCCTCGCGTTGATGTCATCAGCGGCCCGGGAAATCTCTATGTCACTCTCGCCAAAAAGCTGGTCTATGGACAGGTTGGCATCGACTCCCTGGCTGGTCCCAGTGAAGTTCTGGTGATTGCCGATGGCTCAGCCTGCGTTGGTCAGGTCGCTTCTGATCTTCTGGCCCAGGCGGAACACGATCCACTGGCTGCAGCCATTCTTCTCACCACATCCCAGTCCCTGGCCGATTCGCTGCCGGCGGAGCTTGAAACTCAGCTGAGCAGCCATCCCCGTGAAGCTATCTGCAGGCAATCGCTGGGGCAATGGGGGCTGGTCGTGGTCTGCGACAACCTTGAAACCTGTGCACGCCTGAGCGATCGTTTTGCGCCGGAACATCTGGAGCTGCTCGTGGAGCGGCCACGGATGCTGGCGGATCGCATCCAACAGGCAGGCGCAATTTTCATCGGTCCATGGAGTCCGGAAGCAGTGGGTGATTACCTGGCCGGTCCGAATCACACCCTGCCCACCTGTGGTTCCGCGCGTTACAGCGGCGCACTGAGCGTGGAAACCTTCATGCGCCATACCTCGATGATCGAATTCAGCAGGGAAGCGCTCGAAGCCACTGGCGGAGCAGTGGTGGAACTGGCCAGCAGCGAAGGACTGCACAGCCATGCGAACTCAGTGAAGGTCAGGCTGGACTGAGATCAGCCGACCTTGTCCAGTCGACGAACCCCTGCCACACCGTCATTCACTTCACCCACCAACACCTCGTGGGCGAGATTCACAAACAGACCGTTCTCCAGCACACCGGGAATGTTGTTGATGGTTCTCTCCAGATCCAGGGGGTTAGCAATTCCCCCGTCGAAACGAACATCCAGAACGAGGTTGCCCTGATCGGTCACCACAGGACCGGCCTTGCGATTCGCCATGCGCAGTTCGGCTTTTCCGCTCATCGCCGACAACCGCTGCTGAACCTGACGCCAGGCTCCGGGCAGAACCTCCACCGGCAGAAGAAAGTCAAGATTCAGCCGTTCCACCAGCTTGGTGGAATCCACCACCACGACGAAGCGTTCTGCGCGAGCGGCGACAAGTTTCTCCTGAACGTGGCATGCACCGCCGCCCTTGATCAGCTGGAAAGAAGGATCCACCTCATCAGCACCGTCAATGGCCAGGTCAATCCTGCTCACAGCGTTGAGACTGAGCAGAGGGATGCCCAGCTCAGCAGCTAGCACTTCACCCTGGAACGATGTGGTGACACCGACGATGTCCTTGAGCTGACCGGAGGCGAGACGCTGGCCGAGTCCCTGAATCATCAGAGCTGCCGTGGAACCTGATCCAAGCCCCACAATCATTCCGTCGCGGAACTGTTCGACTGCCGCTTGAGCGACGGCCTGTTTCATCTGGTTCTGAAGATCTGGCATCGTTCAGGTTTGATCCGCGGCGCGACCGTAGCAAGAGTGTCAGCCGAAACCCGGCAAGGGTTCAGGTTTGACGGACAGCTGCAGATCTTTTTCACCACGGATGATCTGAAGAGCCAGGGGTTGATGAATCTCTGCCTGATCGACCTGCTGAAGAAGTGTCTGGGGATCATCAACGGGAACATCACCCGCCTTGACCACCAGATCACCGCGACGCAGGCCAGCTCTCTGGGCAGGGCTGTCTGGAAGAACAGACTGAACAAGGGCGCCTGACCGTTCCGGCAGCTCGACGAGAGCATTGGGGTCCCGGTTGTGCTCTCTGGCGATTCTGGCCGTCAGCGGAATCAACTGAAGCCCCAGATAGGGATGAACAACTTCCCCGGCCTGTTGCAGCTGCTGGGCGACGCGGCTCGCGAGATTGATGGGAATAGCGAAACCAAGTCCAGCCCCGGGACCCGATCTGACAAGGGTGTTGATGCCGATCACGCGACCATCGGCGTTCACAAGCGGGCCGCCCGAATTTCCGGGATTGATGGCTGCATCGGTCTGAATCAGATCAAGGCGCTTGTCGTTGAAACCGAGACTGCTGATGTTGCGATGCAGGCTGCTGACAATGCCGAGGGTGACGGTCCGCTCAAGGCCGTAGGGCGTGCCCAGAGCGATGGCCCAGTCCCCGACATCCAGAGCATCGGAGTCCCCGAGCCTGGCCGGCTTGGGAAGCTCACCACCCTCCAGCCGGACCAGTGCCAGATCCGTAACCGGGTCGCGGCCGATGACGACACCGTCTCTTTGATCACCGTCGGCGAGGGTCACATTGACCTCATCGACCTGCTCAACAACATGGGCATTGGTGAGCACCAGGCCCTCTCGGTCGATCACTACCCCGGACCCCTGCCCGCGCTGACGCTCAGGGCCGTAGCCGGGCTCGCCGAGCAGGTCCCTGAGCAGAGGATCGATCAGGTTTGGGTCAAAGGGCTGACGCTCCACAATCCGCTCCGTGTCGATTCTGACCACTGCCGGAGCGACGTTGCGCACAGCGTCGGCAACGAAGCTGTGCGTGCCAGGGAAACCATTCGCGGCTGCCCATGCTCTGACCGGCAGAACCGTGAACGACAGAATCAGCAAAAAGGTCCCCGGCCAGCCGAGGACCACCTGCTTGGTTATCCGACCAGGAGCCACAGACGTGAGCGTCAGAACTGCGCTCACGCTAGAGGGGCCAATCAGAACATTTGGCTGGAATCAACAACCGTCGAAAAAGCGTCAGCGTTGAGGGGGTTGTCAAACTCCTGACCTGGGGGGATGGGTTGGCTCGCAGGCGAGCCAGCACTGAACAGATCGGGATCAGCACTGATCACGCCTTGACTGGAAGCGACTGTCGGCGACTCGACGAAATCGTCGAGACCGAAATGACCATCACCGCCAATAACAGAATCGAACGGTTCGCTTCTCGAAATCACCTCATCGAAGCTGGCACCGCCAAGAAGCAGGTCAGACGCCGACGCGATCAGACTCTGATCACCACTGCTGTCGTTGGAAAGAGCCCAGAACATCATGCCCCCTAGTCCCATTTCATCGACATAAGCCGTTTTGCCGGCGATGGTGGCTGGAGTTTCAATCGAACTCCAGACCTGAGTGTCTTCGTTGTAAACGAAAGCTGCCTTGGAATCGTCATCCCAGATCAATTCATAACGTCCGTCGGTGACACCAGTGATCAGATCCTTCTGGTCGTAATTCCCCGATTCATAAGAGCCAGGAGCCTGTCGTGCATCACCGGAGTTTCCCAAACCGAATGTGTCTCCAGCCTGCACATTCCCCCAGGCTCGTGTGTAGGCAGGAGCTCCAAGCACCACCTTATTCAGATCAACACCATTGACTTCGAACTGTTCAATTGCCGTAGCGATGTCATAGCCACCAGGATCATTGACCATGGCTGCCTGATGACCAGTCACTGACTCCCAGCCTCCATGGAAGTCGTAGGTCATCACATTGTAAAAATCAACATAGGGATCAATCCCTGGAAGATTCAGATTGGCAAGCTTGTCTGCCCCCCCAGCAGTGGCAATCGAAACCTCATAATTTTCACCTGTTGACTGCTCAAGTTCGTCAAGCTTGCCCTTCAAAAGCTCAAGAGTTAACGCAAAGTTTGCACCATCTTCAGAACTGGAGGCATTTCCCGAATCACCCCCACCACCGGGGTATTCCCAGTCAAAGTCAACAGTATTGAAAAAATCATATTGCTTGAAAATGTCAACAACATTGTCAGTGAAGCCATCTCGGCCAGAGGCAGAATCAACTGCCAAACTGAATTCATCCGACAGGGTCCAGCCACCGAGAGCAAATCCCAGATTAATATCAGGATAAAGCTGTTTAACGAGGTCGAACTGGCGCAGATTACCCACATATTCAACAGGCGTGCTCCAGCCCACCGGAACACCCGTCACGGTCACAGATCCATCAGAATTAGTGATGGACGTGAACTCACCGCCATCAACATATGCATTACGCCGTTCCCAATCCAGGTCCTGCCATTCAGCCGCTGAGAATGTTCGATTAACCTGCTCATCTGCTGTGAATCTCTTGTCCTCAGCCGCCCATGGATCGAACAGATTCACATCACCGTTGGCTTTCACATCAAAGAAGCTATAATTGATATGGGTGAGTTGCTCGACATTGATGTCTTGCACAAGAAAATCACGTTCGTAAATCCCCCATTCCTCGAAATAAGCAACGACTTTCTTCTCTGGACTGTTGATCTCCTGGCTGGACGGACTCAGTGAATTGGAAGAATCAACTTGATCTGCAACCTGCAGGTTTGCTGAAATCTCACCAGATCCGGCAGAGAGAAGGTCTGACCTTGACGTTACAGCCACATCAGTTTGAGAACGTTCTGCGGCATCCGCCGAACCCCCATTGAGCAGAAGTTCAGCCGACGCTTCTTTGGCAACGGTGTTTAATGAATTGGAATAATCAAGTTGATCTGCAACCTGCAGATTTGCTGAAATCTCATCAGGGTCTGCAGACAAAAATTCTGACGTTATTGTTGCATTTGCATCGGCTTCAGGAACTTCTTGAGTCTCTGCCGTGCCTCCAATCGGCAGAACTTCACCTGACGTTTCGTTGGCAACGATGGTTGCTGAACGAGAAACATTCTCTGCCCTGAAAAACAGATCGCTGGTGAGTTCTCCGCTGTTTGGAAGTCCCTCGCTGACCGCATTGAAACTCACATCGATGCTTTGACCGGCGGCGATCTCGCTGTTCCAGGAAGCAGGGGTGAGGGTCACCTGGCTGCCGCCGTCTGGCAATACATCGATGTCAGCACCACCAGCCCAGCTCTGAAAATCACTGTGGGGGGTCTCGAAACTGACAGACCAATTATCGATTGCGCGCTCTGAAGTGTTTGTGATGGTGAGAATTCCACTCATGCCACCCCAGTACAAGTTCCCGCTCACCTCGAGACTGAGCGGATTGCCACTGGAATCAGCCTGCACAGTGGCCGCCTCAGCGATGTCATTCAGCAGCGATGGGTCAGCCGATGGATCAGCATCGCCTCCAGTCATCAATGCATCTGCGATTTCAGCGGGATCCCCTGGCTGAAGTGATGGACCAGAAGAAGCAAGCGCCTGCTCTTCCACCGCCTCAAGATCAGAAGAGAGGGCAGGCGCTGGAGAAGGCAGTGATGTCGATGTATCAACAGGGGCAGCAGAAACAGCGGCACCAGTGAAGAAGTCTGAGCTGGTCAGAGCTCCACTGTCAGGAAGCCCCTCACCCTGGGCATTGAAGCTGATTGAGATCTCACCATTCGCTGGAATCGTTCCATTCCAATCAGCAGGATTGAATGTAACTCTGTTGAGGCCATTTCCTGCATCCGAAACCTGAACATCTCCAGACCAACTTTCAAACTGACTATGCGAAGTAAGGAAGGAAACTTCCCAATCTTCCACCGCTACTCCCATCGGGTTTCGGATGATCAGATCGCCGCTGATCCCACCACCCCACCACAGAGATCCATTCACATCGAGCTGAAGACAACTGTTGTGAGGATTGGCACCGCCCGGCAGATTCATCACCACATTGGAAAGATCCGGAGAAACCATATCCATAGGCATTGAATCCATCCCGTCGGACGACTGCTGAGACTCAGCAGTCATGGGCATCGATTCGATTAATGCAGTCGACTGATCCTGATCAGCTCGCTCCTGAATCAAACGATTACTCTCATCGAGTGTCGTGGGCTGACCGGGAGCTTCACCGAAAGCTGTGACAAATTCTCCTGGCCGAGTTTGCGAACCATCAGTCAAACCACCATCAGGAGTGAACAGACTTGTTCGGTCTACCAAGGCAAGCTGTTCAGGACTGAAGCCAAAAGCTCGATCAAGAAGGTCTTCCTCGATCTGGTCAAAATGAAATTCTAGATTTGCTCCAATCAAATCCTCCTTCTGAACATCAGAAAAAATAAACTTTTGCCCAAGAGGCTCAGAGCTTATAACCAAATCCGAACCAACATTTTCAACTGTCAGGCGCTCACGAGTACCAAAATAAAGGAAATTAATTTTGTCCAAACGAGGGTCAAAACCATCAACCGTTGTGACACTATTTTTTTCATGCGAACGTATATATACAGTGTTGCCAACACTCTCATTACCAGGATCAAAAGCGGGTCCTATCTTGCTCTCCCAAGACATGACTCCACCCACATCCTGCCGCAAATGCTCGTTACCAACAGGAGCAAAATTACGCTCACTTAATTCTTCCCAACGAATCCCCTGTCCATCGACATCGAGAATTCGCTGATATTGATCGGGTTGCCAAGGGAAAACAATCGTCGCAAAACCGTCTTCATCTTGTCCAATGATCAAGCTATGCACAGAAATATCAGAAAAATCCAGCTGATCGTTTGCAGAATCAAAGCCAAGAATGTCCTGACTAAAGTCGCCAACGGTGAAAGTTGCCATGGATCAAGATTGTGCGAGGTAGTTGAATCATTGCCGCTGAGAATGAAATCCAGAACCCTTCATCTTTAGGGTTTTCAGTTGAATCCAGACACAACTATCAACGACGCATTCACTTGATATTCACAACCTTGAAATCATTGAGTCACACAATGCGTCACACCTGTGGCAGTGGTTGAGATTGTTTCAGTCAACCCAGTGGCGTCTGATTCCTTCAACCGCTGCTGCAGTGCGGTCTTTCACGTTCAGCTTGCGCATGATCGATTGCACGTGCCCCCTTGCGGTGGTTTCAGCGATGCAAAGCTCCTCAGCAATTTCCTTGTTGGTCATGCCGTCGCAGAGCAAGGTCAGCACCATGCGTTCTCGATCTGAAAGGGCTTGCGCGTCGCGTGGATCTCTATGACAAATGGCATATGGGATGAATGGATCAACAAAACGCTCACCTGCCTGGATCGACTTCATTGCGTTGGCAATCGATGTCAGATCAAGACTCCGTTGTGTGAGAACCACATCCGTGGGACTGGCGAGAGCCTCCCGCATCAGGGTGGGATCCGCTCCCATGAGCGTGAACACCGTGGCGATCGGAGACTCCGATACCGAACGCCGTTTGAGGTCGACAACCAGATCCAGCCCCCGGCCTTCCTCAAGCTGCTCGCTGACGAAGGCCAGCACGGGTTCGCTGATTCCATCCAGACAGGACAGAGCCTCTTCATGGGTCGAAGCGATGCCGATCAGAGGACATGGTTGGTCCGTGCTTTGCAGAGCGAAGAAACTGGCCAAGGCCAGGGCATAGGGACGATTCGCCGTAGCAACAAGAATCCGATGACTGCCGGAGAGGTCTCTCAAATGCTCGCTCAGGAGCCGGAATGACTCATTAATGGTGATCAGCACTGATCAGCTCCACTGTTTTCGCCTTCTCTGAATGGGACATGAACCGGGCGACAGGAGTCATGCCACCGGCATCAGTCAAAACGACAGAGGGATGCCCTTCGGCTGATCCTGATCGGGCAGGTTTCCCAATTCTCGAACTGGCCGCTTGCGCAGACCGTGCCTAGTGGTGTGTTGAATCCGATCCGACCGTGTCATCACAATGCGCCTGATCCACAAGGCCGCAACCGGCCTGCTCGCTCTCTCCACAATCGCCCTTGTGGGGTGCCAGAACGAAACGACTGAAGCGAATAACTCCACCGAGAGTTCATCTGAAGCGAATGTCTATGACAGTGGCAAGTTGAGGGCGGTGGTCATTGGTGATGCCTTGCCGATGGTCAAGAAGGAGGGAGACAACTACGACGGCCTTTCCTTTGTTGTTCTCGAAGCAATCCGGGATCAGATCAATGTGTCGCCGAAGAAGAAAGACAAGGAGGTGAGCATCGAGCCCGTCGCGGCAGGTTCCGCCCGCGAAGGTCTGGACATGATCCGATCAGGAGCTGCTGACATCGCCTGCGGCGTGGCCTTCACCTGGGAGAGACAGCGCTCTCTGACCTACACACTGCCCTTCTCTGTTGGTGGAGTCAGGCTGCTCGCCCCGGACGGCATTGATGGCACTCCGGACAGCCTGAGCGGAAAAAAAGTCGGAGTTGTGAAAGACAGCATGGCGGCCACCGTTCTGGCGGAATCGGTTGATGACGCCAAATTCCAGTTTTTCGACACGCCTGATCAAGCTCTGGCGGCTCTCAAGGACGGCAACGTTGAAATTCTTGGCGGCGATAGCCTCTGGTTGAGAGCCAACCAGGCTGAGACCGCACCTGAGGCAGCACTTGTTCCAGACAGGCCCTATGCCCGTTCCGGAGTGGGTTGCGTGGTGGCTGACACCACTCCCCATCTGCTCAACATCAGCAATCTGGGCATTGGTCGCCTGCTTTCCGGATACATCAACGACGACGACGGAGTCCGCTCGGCCATCAACACCTGGATCGGCACCGACAGCACCGTGGGACTCAAAGACGAGCAGATCAACCGCTTCTTCACGATCGTGCTCTCCACTGCCGCTGAATTCAATCCGCAGTCCTGATATTGAGCCGTAATTGATCCATTTTTTTCTGTCAACCATGAACAAGACAAGCCTTCTCACCTTCGCCGCCGTTCTGGCAACAAGTGCGGTGCTCTGTGAATCGTCCAGAGCCGCCGTACACAACGAACCCGATCTGGGCAACTCCCTTGAACAGCGGATCGAGCGGATGAGCACCGAAGCCTGGGCCGTCATGCAACGCAATGGCGTTCTGACTGACGAGCAGATCGCTCGCGCCTGGGGCAACGGCGGCGGCCGGGCCTGGGGCAACGGCGGCGGCCGGGCCTGGGGCAATGGCGGCGCTCGCAGGGGCTTCGCAAATGGTGGCCGTGGCGGCTTCGCCAACGCCTACCGCGGTGGATTCACCAACTGGTGAAGCATTCCGACTACGGCCCGATCGGTCTGCTGGTGATCCAGTCGACGTCGCTCTGCAACCTCGACTGCAGCTACTGCTACCTCCCCGATCGCCAGCGGCGCAATGTGTTCAACCTCCAGCAGCAGTTACCTCTGCTGCTGGAGAGGATTTATGAAAGCCCATTCTGGGGGCCCCATCTCTCGATTCTCTGGCACGCCGGCGAACCGCTGACCCTGCCCACCAGCTTCTATGACCAGGCCAGCGCGATCATCCAGCGCCAGACAGCCGGTCTGCAGGAGCAGGGGGTGGTGATCGAACAACATCTGCAAACCAACGCAACGCTGATCAACGAAGACTGGTGTGACTGCTTTGTGCGCAACAGGATTGTGGTTGGAGTGAGTGTCGACGGGCCTGAGGACATTCACGACAGCCACCGCCGCTTCAGAAACGGCAAGGGCTCTTACGCCCAGACCATGCGCGGTATCCGCACCCTGCGTGAGCGCGGAATCGACTTCCATGCGATTGCTGTTCTGACCGCCGATGCTCTCGAGCAACCGGAGCGGATGTACGCCTTCTTCCGTGATGAAGGGATTCATCAGCTCGGTTTCAATGTGGAGGAGCAGGAGGGAGTCCACACCAGCTCGTCCATGCAGGGCCTGTTGAAGGAAAAGCTGTATCGCGACTTCCTTTCACGCTTCTGGGCCTGCAATGAAAAGGATGGTTTCCCCATCCAGGTTCGTGAGTTCGATCAGGTGATGGGCATGATCGCCGGGGGACAACGCCTGCTGCAAAACGAGATGAATCGGCCCTACGCGATTCTCAGCGTGGATGCCAAAGGCAACTTCTCAACCTTCGATCCGGAACTGCTGTCGGTCGAAACCGAACGCTATGGCCTGTTCAATCTGGGCAACATCCGCGATGTGTCTCTGATGGAAGCCACCAGGACGGAACCGTTTCAGAAACTGCTTCGTGACATGTCTTCCGGAATGAAGCGATGCAAACAGGAATGCGAGTACTACGGGTTCTGCGGTGGTGGAACCGGCAGCAACAAATACTGGGAGCACGGCAGTCTGGACGCCACAGAGACCTGTGCATGTCGTTTTTCCAGTCAGATCCCCGTGGATGTGCTGCTGGAGAAGCTCGAAACTGCAGCCGGGCCCTGAACAGGGCAGGAGATCAACAGGTGACCGAACTCCGTTCGGAGATTTTTTTTTTGGGGGGGGGGCGACAATCCTTTAAATTGGATTAACGGCCTGGTGAGATCCTCTCTCCGGGAGGGTGATCAACGCATCCACCATCGGGCCTGAGCCCGAGACCACCCTTCCTGCGCCCTTGCCCCATCCACTTCTTCCGGATCTAACGTCTTTGGCCAAGGCCACGGCTGAAAGCCATGGATTTTCACTGGTCAATGCCCAGGTGCTGACACATCTGCAGCCGATGACCCTTCAGCTGCAGATCCGACGCAGCAATGGAGATGACGTTTCCCTGGATGACTGCGCGGGTTTCAGCGCGCCGATGGGAGAGGCCATCGAAGCCTCTGCCTTGCTCGCGGAGGCTTATGTTCTGGAGATCAGCAGTCCCGGGATTGGGGACAGACTCCAGTCGGACAGGGATTTTCAAACCTTCCGGAGCTATCCAGTTGATGTCGTCCATCAGGACGACGAAGGCCGGGAACAGCGTTTGTCAGGAACTCTGCTGGAACGCACCGAAGACCACGTGCAAATCAACATGCGCGGCCGAGTCAAACGGATCCCGAGGGATTCAGTGATCAGCGTTGAACTCACAAGCCCCACAGGCTGAACAGATCACAACCGCTCTCGACTTTCCTCTCCTTCACTCCTCCTCGTCTCTGTCATGGCACTCGTTCTTCTTCCCGGCCTCAGCAACCTGATTGATGACATCAGTGAGGAGAAGAAGCTTCCTCCTCAGGTGGTTGAAGCCGCTTTGCGGGAGGCACTGCTCAAGGGCTATGAGCGCTACCGCCGCACCCTGTACCTGGGAATCGGGGAAGACCCGTTTGACGAGGAGTACTTCAGCAACTTCGATGTCGCGCTCGATCTGGAGGAAGAGGGTTACAGGGTCCTCGCCAGCAAGATCATCGTGGAGGAGGTTGAGAGCGAAGACCACCAGATCGCACTGGCTGAGGTGATGCAGGTGGCCGAAGACGCCCAGGCTGGCGACACGGTTGTGCTGGATGTCACCCCGGAGAAAGAGGATTTCGGCCGCATGGCTGCGGCCACAACCAAGCAGGTGTTGGCTCAGAAGCTGCGTGATCAGCAGCGGCGGATGATTCAGGAGGAATTCGCCGACCTTGAGGATCCAGTCCTGACGGCGCGAGTGATCCGCTTCGAACGCCAGTCCGTGATCATGGCTGTGAGTTCAGGCCTGGGCCGCCCTGAAGTGGAAGCGGAGCTTCCTCGTCGTGATCAGCTGCCCAACGACAACTACCGCGCTAACGCCACCTTCAAAGTCTTTCTTAAAGAAGTCAGCGAGGTCCCAAGGCGAGGTCCCCAGCTCTTCGTGAGCCGAGCCAATGCCGGTCTTGTGGTGTATCTGTTTGAAAACGAAGTGCCGGAAATCCAGGAAGGATCCGTGCGCATTGTTGCCGTTGCAAGGGAGGCCAACCCCCCTTCTCGATCTGTCGGTCCCCGCACCAAAGTTGCCGTGGACAGCATCGAGCGTGAGGTGGACCCCGTCGGGGCCTGCATCGGCGCCCGCGGCTCAAGGATTCAGCAGGTGGTGAATGAACTGCGCGGAGAGAAAATCGATGTCATCCGCTGGTCGCAGGATCCTGGCCAGTACATCGCCAACTCGCTCAGCCCTGCAAGGGTCGATGTGGTTCGGCTCGTCGACCCCGTCGGCCAACATGCCCATGTGCTGGTGCCTCCGGATCAGTTGAGCCTGGCGATTGGTCGCGAAGGTCAGAACGTGCGACTGGCAGCACGCCTAACCGGCTGGAAGATCGACATCAAGAACGCAAGTGAATACGACCAGGCTGCCGAGGATGCCGTTGTCTCGGAACTGATCGCCCAACGGGAGCAGGAGGAGGCCCTGCAGCGTGAAGCCGAGGAACGTCTTGCCGCTGAGCAGGCCGCAAGAGCGGAAGAGGATGCACGCCTGCGTGAGCTGTATCCCCTGCCGGAAGACGATGAGGAGTACAGCGAAGCATCGGAAGAGAAAATGACAGAGGCTGATGCCTACGAGGAATCAGCTGAACCGGCGTCAGAGGAAGCCGCCACTGACCAGGACGGCGAGACCGCAGAGGTGGTCAATGACCCCAACGAGGAAGGAGCCCGGTGAACGCCTCACGCCCTGTCCTGCGTCGCTGTGTCGCCTGCCGAGAGCTGTTTGACCGCAGCATTCTCTGGCGGGTCATCCGCGACCATCGGGACGGGGTTCTCCTCGATCAGGGCACGGGGCGTTCCGCCTATCTCTGTCGCAGGGAGAGCTGTCTTGAGGAGGCACAGCGCCGGAAACGCCTGCACAAAGCCCTGCGATGCCAGGTGCCCGACAGTGCGATTGAGGAGCTGAGAAGGCGACTGAAACCAAACAAGGAATCAGCCGCTGAGGCAAGATGAACACTGGCCCCACCTTGTGTGGTGCCCCGAGCACCCAGTGCCCGGACCGACCGGAGACTTGAATGACCAGCAGCGGCAAAGTCAGAATTTATGAGCTGTCCAAGGACCTAGGCCTGGACAACAAAGACGTGCTGGATGCCGCTGAGAAGCTGTCCATTGCGGCCAAAAGCCACAGCAGCTCGATCAGCGAAGCCGAAGCAGGCAAGATCCGCACGATGCTGAAAAGCGGTGGTGGTGGTGCGTCCAGCCCGGCTGCAGCTCCCTCGAAACCCGCACCTGGGAAATCAATCCTGTCGGTCAAAAAGGCCGCCAGCCCAGATGCCCTTGCACCGGTTAAGCCAGCTCAACCAAAACCGGCTGCTGCACCGGCAGCCCCCACCCGCGCTGTCACATCCCCCCAGCGACCGCCTACACGGCCCTCCGCACCCGCAAAACCTTCTGCACCTCAGGCAGCTGCCCCTCCGAAGGCAACACCACAGAAACCGGTGGCTCCGCCACAGACACTGATTCGCAGGGAAACCGCTCAGAAGCAACCTCCTCAGAAACCGGTTGAACGCCAGTCCCAGCCGCCGCAGCAGCCCGCCCCGCGACCCACTGCTTCACCAGCTCCAGCTCGCAGCGCCAGCCGACCTGCACCGCCGCCGGCGAGACCCAGTGCGCCGTCGCCCGCTACAGCAGCCAAACCCCGCAATACGGCTCCAATCCGTCGAGCGCCGAACGAGGGGGGAGCACGCCCAACTCCCCCACCGCCAGGACGGCCCCAGCCCAAATCACCGGTGAACCGAACGGTGCCTTCCCCGCAGAGACCGGCCAAGCCGGAACTGGTGGGTCGCCCCCAACCGAAGAGGCCTGGAACCGGGGCTCCCTCCAGACCGGGGACTCCTCGTCCTGGAGCCGCCGGGGGACAGCGAACAGGATCGCCACAGCGTCCAACCGGTGTACAACGTCCAGGCGCACCCACCCGTCCGGGTTCACCGTCCGGCCGGCCCGGTGCAGGTCGCTCAGGCAGCCCTCTTGAATTGGTCGGCAAGCCGATCCGACGCGACGGCAGCGGCAACCGCGGCGAAGGAGGACGGGCGGGAACCGGTCCTCGCAGCGGCGCTCCTGGCTCCAGTCGACCGGCAATGCCGCCTGGCATGCGCAAACCGGTGGCACCCGGTGAGCTCATGCAACTGCAGAAGCCCACAGGGCGTCCGGCCGTCCCTCCTCCACGCCGTCCCGACGGGACCCCTGTTACACCCCGTGGTGATGGCCCCAAGGCAACACCACCGGTCAATCGACCCACTCCCTCTCCAGCAACGGCGCCACGCCGTCCGGGCTTCCGACCTGGAGCAGGTCCAGGAGGTCAGAGGCGTCCTGGCAGGCCTGACTGGGATGACAGCGCGAAACTCGAGGCACTGCGCAATCGCTCTCCTCAGAAGCAACGCCAGAAGGTCCACATCATCGGCGAAAACGATGATTCGCTGGCAGCTCAGACCGGTGGTTTTGCCGGTGAGCAGGAAAACATGGTGCTGTCGGCGAGCCTTGCTCGTCCCGCCAAACCCAAATCCCAGCAGAGAACCACACCCAAGCCTGTGGCGGCCATGCGCAAGCGGCGCAAGGAAACCGCTCGCCAGCGTCAGCGGCGCAGGGCCATGGAATTGCGTGCTGCACGCGAAGCCAAGCAGGTGCGGCCGGAGATGATTGTTGTGCCGGAGGACAACCTCACGGTGCAGGAGCTCGCCGACATGCTCAGCGTGGAGAGCTCAGAAATCATCAAATCCCTCTTTTTCAAGGGGATCATCGCCACGGTCACCCAGACCCTGGATATGCCCACGATCGAAACGGTGGCCGAGGAATTCGGTGTGCCGGTCCTTCAGGACGACGTTGAGGAGGCAGCCAAGAAGACCGTCGAGATGATCGAGGAAGCGGATCGGGAACACCTGATCCGACGTCCACCTGTCGTAACCGTGATGGGCCACGTCGATCACGGCAAAACCAGTCTTCTCGATGCGATCCGCAAAGCAAGAGTGGCCGCCGGAGAAGCCGGTGGAATCACCCAGCACATCGGTGCCTATCAGGTCGAGATCGAGCACAACAACGCGGCGCGCAAGCTCACCTTCCTCGACACTCCTGGTCACGAAGCGTTCACGGCCATGCGTGCACGCGGCACCAAGGTCACTGACGTGGCTGTGCTCGTTGTGGCGGCCGACGACGGTGTGCGCCCTCAGACCCTGGAGGCCATCAGCCACGCCCGCGCTGCGGAAGTGCCGATCGTTGTGGCCATCAACAAGATCGACAAGGAAGGCGCTTCTCCTGACCGCGTCAAACAGGAACTGTCCGAACAGAATCTGCTGGCGGAGGAATGGGGCGGTGATGTGGTGATGGTGCCGGTAAGCGCCATCAAGGGCGAGAACATCGACAAACTGCTGGAAATGCTGCTGCTGGTCACCGAAGTGGAGGACCTGCAGGCCAACCCCGATCGCATGGCCCGAGGCACGGTGATCGAAGCGCACCTCGACAAGGCCAAGGGCCCTGTCGCCACACTCCTGGTTCAGAACGGCACCTTGCGGACAGGTGATGTGGTGGCAGCTGGACCTGTGCTGGGGAAAGTGCGTGCGATGGTCGACGATGCAGGAATGCGCCTGAAGGACGCCGGTCCATCCTTCGCGGTTGAAGCGCTCGGATTCAGCGAAGTTCCCACTGCGGGCGATGAGTTTGAGGTCTACGCCGATGAGAAATCCGCACGAGCCGTTGTTGGCGACCGAGCCTCGGACGCTCGAGCGACGCGCCTTGCTCAGCAGATGGCGTCGCGCAGGGTTTCACTGACCGCAATGTCAGGTCAGGCCAACGAGGGAGAGCTCAAGGAGCTCAACCTCATCTTGAAGGCCGACGTGCAGGGTTCTGTCGAAGCCATTCTGGGTTCTCTGGAGCAGCTGCCCAAGGACGAGGTCCAGGTGAGGGTTCTGTTGTCTGCGCCTGGAGAAGTCACCGAAACCGACGTGGATCTCGCGGCTGCATCCGGAGCTGTGATCATCGGCTTCAACACCTCGATGGCCTCAGGCGCCAGAAAGGCTGCTGATGCCAACAGCGTGGACGTGCGTGATTACGACGTGATCTACAAGCTGCTGGAGGACATCCAGCTGGCGATGGAAGGACTGCTTGAACCGGAGCTTGTCGAGGAAGCCCTGGGTGAAGCAGAGGTTCGCGCCGTGTTCACCATCGGCAAGAGCGCTGTGGCCGGCTGTTATGTCACCACAGGCAAAATTCAGCGCAACTGCAAGGTTCGGGTCCACCGCGGCAAGGAGATCGTCTACGCCGGCGACCTCGACTCCCTGCGTCGCAACAAAGACGACGTCAAGGAAGTGGCCACAGGTTTCGAATGTGGTGTTGGCACCGATCGCTTTGCCAACTGGCAAGAAGGTGATCGCATCGAAGCCTTCAAAATGGTCACACAGCGTCGCAAGCTCACCACCTGATGATCAGCCGCCGAGAGCCACTGCTCTGGCTTCAGTTAATGGCCATTGGTGTCATTCCACTGGAGCTGGAGCTCATGAGGCTCGTTTTGGCAGGACCCGCATACGGACCGGCACCCGCTCTCGAGCGTCTGCTGATCTGGGGTCTCGCGGTTGTCGCGCCGGGGGTGCTGCTGTGGCGTCGTCCGCCCGACTGGGCCTCGCTGCTGCTTGTGCGCATTGCCCCTGCCAGGCGCAATGTTGATCAACGCCGCATCAGCGCCATCCAGCAACCGCTGAGTTTGAAAGCGGCTCTGATCATCGGGATTGCGCTGCTCCTTCCCTTGTTCTGGAGCATTGATCATTCAGCTCTGCTGGTGGCTGAGTTTTCGCCCACGCAGAACAGCAGCCGACTCACAGCGTTGCTGATCGCTGCTCCTTTACTGGCTCTGATGCTCTGGCAGTGGCAACAGATTGTTCAGTCCATCTGGCTGTTGTCACGGAGTGATGAGACGTTTGCAGACCTCGCTCCGATCAATGCGACCGACCTGCAGACCAACCACCTGTCCCTCGGTGTGGGACTGCTGCAACTGCCGCCCCTGCAATGGGAGGCAGGCGATGACAACCCTCAAAAACCGAAGACCAACCCCTCGGGAGACGACCTAGCTCAGATCAGCCGATACGCTGCTGAGCCAGCGCCCGATTCCAAACCGGGCACTGCAGTACCCGAAATAACTGCGAATGCCCAGAACGACGAGCCTGAACCAGTTCTAGAAAACGTAGAAATCCCTTCGACAGACAACGAAGACCCTGATCAGACACGGGCATCTGCAGACCGCGAAGCAGCACAACCTGAGCAGTCCCTGGATGAGCCCCAGAACCCTGAACACAAGCTGCTGTTCAGTGAGGAAACGGCTGTCATCGGCAATGACGCCGAAAATGATGCCAAAACAGGTCAGGCATCAGCTCGGGATAACGAACTCGACTCCCAACCCGAACCGAAAGAATCAGCCGCTGCCGTGAAACCGGCTCAGGAGATTTTGAGGCAAACCGATTTGAGCCCGGTCTTGGTTGACAGTGATGACGATGACGCAGCCTCAGTCACCGCCACGGTCGCGATCAAACCACAGCAATCCCCCGAAGAGCACCACGGCCCCGACCTGGATGGCCAGGTCAGTGCCGACAGCGCTGCTGCCGGCACTGATGCTGAAGCTCATCACGAAGAGTCCGAGGCCACCGGAAGCGAACAAGGCGGTCCAGAGCAACCTTCGCAGCCCCCGCCAGGGGGTGCGTGATTCACGCAGCAGCCGTTCCCGCATAGCCGGATCCAATCCCTGATCACCCTCGGGTTCAGCGCTCAAAAGCTGTTTGCGTGAACCTGAATGTTAATTTCCTAGAGTCGCCGATGTAGCTCAGCCGGTAGAGCAACGCTTTCGTAAAGCGTGGGTCGCCTGTTCAAGTCAGGTCATCGGCTTCGATGTTGAACCCTGTTTCAGCGGCCGTTTTTGCTGGAGCAGGGTTTTCGATGTCCAAGCAAGACACATACCAACACTGGTTTGACTCTGCCCTGCCTGCGGCTCCGACCTCGATGCATCCGTTCTGGTGAAAAGTGCATGGGTATGAGGCACTGACCAGCAAGTTGTCACGCATTCCGAGCCAACCACGTGGAGCAAGCTTCCTCTGCCGGAATCCCATCAAAAGGTTGAAGCCTTCTGAATATTCTTTCCACTAAGAATTTAGATCTGTAAAAAGACGCCAGGAAGCAACCGATTTGTGAAGCTTTTTTCATGAAGCTGTGCAACAGGTGGCAGCACAAGCAGCGAAATGGCAACCATTTGAAACACCAGGTCTTCAGGTTTCCTTTAGATTTGCCTCAACGTTTTTCGGGCTTTCCCCCCTCAAATCATGGCCAGGAGTCCAAAAGAATTGGCGTTTCTTGGCGGCACGTTCCTGTTTGGACTTGGAGCACTGGAAGTGTGCCTTCGATTTGGGGGCTTTTGAGCGATCGAGATCCTGGCACCCGTTCAGCAAGCGGGAGCAACACCACGCGTGAAACAAGTTGGCCCAGCAAAAAGCCCCGCTTCCGCGGAGCAATGTCTGCAAGAACCCAGACCTGAGCTCAGATTGCGCAATCCACCAGCTTGGTGGGTGACAGGTGAGCCGACGTGAAATCGCTGCCTTCAGACGAAGCAGCAAAAGAGTGCTGCGCATCATGCAGCCGACGAGCTTTGAGCTCCTTTTCTTTGATCATTGCGAGGGTGTTCATGAGAACCTCCTACAGCGTCCCAAACCCCGTTGCATGTTTGAGATCGGACTGCGCCCCTGTCGGGACCAACGTGTGTTCAACATAATCGAATGATGTTGAGCTGGTGATGTGGATACCGAACCAGCTTTGGCAGGAAGACCGCAACAACGACCGAGAGTCCCGTCACGCTCCTCAGCTCACAGTCTCGACTCCATGCCTGGTGACGTCTCTGAAGAGAGGCTTCATGGTCGTTCGTGACCTGATGACCAGGGAAAGACCTGGGAGGCTGACCACTCAATCCGACGCATCCGCATACGCAGGAAACCTTGAGAGGCCGATGATGGCCTTCTCAAACGTTTTCCCGTTATGGTCTTGCTCAACAGGAACGATCAGATGGGCGATTACACGGTTGCGATTTGGGCCACCATTGGCCTTGTGGTGGTTTTCACCGTGCCGGTCGTCTGGCAGTTCATGCAACCGAATGATGACGATTTCGGCGACCTGACCAAAAGGCCTAAATAAGAGCTTTTAGCGACTCCGAAGTAAGCAAAATCGCCAGACCAAACCAGAGACATCGAGAATCAGTTCATCTCTGCCTGAATAACAGCTTAGTCAGGTTGGACCACGTGATTGGAGAAGCCAAACGATCGAATACTGGATGTGATCAACCACTTATTCAGGCAAAGAATTTGACAAAAATTTAGTGCTCACTCAATCTGCAATAGCAATCATGAATGCACGCAAGAAAAACCAGGCTTAATCACAAGTTCGAATCAAACTATAACTTTATTCGCTTGAAGTTGATTTTATGGTTGAATAAATGCGCCGAATTTTAAAAATAATTTTGATCTGATTACAATGAATCCGGGAAATAATAGAATTGGATTACGCATCAAACCGAAGCTTTTTGCTTTTCGAATGGCAGTGCTTCGAAGATAACTGCAGAAGACTCGATGCTTTCTCCTGTTCTTCAACTTTTGCCAGTCGTGTTACGAGATCCCAAGTGTCCTGGGCAGACATCTCACCATCCGCTTCCCACTTCAAAGAAGACAGATCGGAAGGAGGCATTGTGCAAAAAAGGGCATTCCAAAATAATGGAAAGGTTGCCGGTTTCCGACATTGCAACAGCAATCAAACCTTTAATGATTTGGAAGTTGGTACCGGAGCATACGATTGCCTTGACGGTCTCTCAGATTATTTCCATCGAACACTGACAGGAAGCTCCTGCGCCAGCAATGCATAACGCACAATCAGACGATCTCCTCAGAAAACGCACAGTCCTCTGAGAATTAATTGCATGCACAGCTATCGATTTGGATTCACAAAACAACATCAGAAGCTCTTGAACAGTGAAGAACGACAGGTGGGGCCCGTGATCAGGGAGCTTTGCGTCGACAGCACCTGATCGAACGTACATAAACAATCAGACTGCTCGGACCATTGGGGAGTTCATGACATCAGGCAGCGTCTCAAGCCGCAAAATTGAACAGCTCCATCGCAGTCACATGCGCGATGCCGCCTTGGATGAGGTGTTCATCGTGCTCAGCATTGGAGCAAGTCTGATCTCCACGTTGGGGTTGCTTGCCGACAGCCCTGCAGTGGTGATCGGAGCCATGGTGGTGGCGCCGTGGATCATGCCTCTACGGGCGGCGACTTTCGCAATCCTGCTTGGAGAAGTGCGTCTGCTGGGCCGGTCACTGCGCACACTGCTGGTGGGAGTTTCGATCAGCACGCTGCTCTCCTTCATCCTCGGATGGCTCGCAGGCCTGCCTCAGCTGGGATCAGAGGTTCTCACCAGAACGATGCCAAACCTGCTGGACCTCGGCATCGCACTTGTGGCTGGTGGGTTGGCGACCTACGCAAAGCTACGTAGCGATGCCGTGAGTTCACTGGCGGGAACGGCAATCGCCGTTGCCCTGGTGCCACCTGTCTGCGTCATGGGACTGCTGCTGTCACATCAGCGCTGGAGTGATGCTTACGGAGCAGGATTGCTGTTCACGACAAATCTGCTCGGGATCCTCACAGGAGGTCTTGTTCTAATGGCCTGGAAGGATTCCGAATTCCGCCACGTGCTGCGCCGAAGTCGTCTCAGCGTGGCCAGCTTCACCCTGACAGGCATGCTGCTGATTCCACTTGGTGGCAGCTTCATCGGATTATTGAGACAAGGAGAAGTTGAAGAGACTGTTCGCAAGATTCTTGTGAAAGAAACTCTCACTTTCAGCGACCCTGAATTAGTTGATATTCAACAGATTAATATTGACTGGGATAAAGAGCAAATACGCATCATTGTTCGTGTAACTGATCCTGATCTTCCGAGCTTCAAACAGGTTACCTTGGTTCAGGAGGAGATCAACAAACGCCTTAAAAGCAATTTTCAACTTGTAGCCCAACGCACTGCAGTGGATGTCGTTGGACCTGTCAAAGTTGATCCTTCAGAGCAGCAGCCTGCAAATTCTGAGATCAACCAAGCCCCACAAAGTGACCAGGATGAGCTTCGTGAACCTGATGACGTTCCGCTTGCTCAGGAAGCCAGCAATGCGCCTGGCGAGCCTTAACACTTTGATCAATAAAGCAATCTCCCGCGTCTTCTCAATGACATTCAGAGATCAACAGTCAGACAATCGTGCTGAATCTGGTGCCATCCCTCCATTGATGCAGGCCATGCATGGATACCGGCCATAAACTCAGCAGATGATTCAGACCGGGCGTCGAGAATTTCTGCGGCTGATCGCTGGCGCTGGACTTTCAGGTGTCGTTCTGGACGGGCTGCTTCGCAGGATTGGCTCAACAACGTTGAGACCCTCCCCAGATCAGCCGATTAAAGGGTTGAAACTGGGCTTAATCAGCGATCTGAACGGCTCTTACGGAAGCACCTTTTACGCTGATGCTGTGCAGCTTGGCATGGGGTTGCTGCTGCAGGCAAAACCTGACCTGGTGCTTTGTGCCGGAGACATGGTGGCTGGCCAGAAAACATCCTTGCCCACATCACAGCTGCAGGCGATGTGGGCCGGTTTTGATCAATCGGTGAGAGCACCCCTTGAGCAGGCAGGCATCCCCTTGCTTCCCGCCATTGGCAATCACGATGGGTCGAGTCAACAACAGCAGGGACACTGGGTCTTCGGGCGTGAGCGTCGGCAGACAGAGCTGTTCTGGGGAAAGCATTGTGGGAATCTGCAATCAGGGTTCATTGAGAGCAAGCGATTTCCGTTTCACTACGCGTGGAGACGTCCTGGACTGTTTGTGATCGTGATCGATGCCTCTTCAGCAAACGTCGATTCTTCACAACGACGATGGATCGAAGCAGCACTGAACTCCGCCCATCGCCAGCCTGACGATCTATGCCTGGTGATGGGCCATCTGCCGCTCACTGCATTCAGTGATGGACGGGCGCGCACTGGAGAATGCATCGCCAACCCTCAGGGGCTCGCCGCTCTGATGCGAAACGGTGGGGTTGATCTGCTGATCTCGGGTCACCACCACGCCTGGTACCCGTCTGAATCAATGGGTTTACGGCTGCTGAGCCTGGGGGCCATGGGCAGCGGACCACGCCGGATCATCGGCAGCAGCTTGCCTTCACCACCATCTCTGACGCTTCTTGAGTGGACACGACCCGCGACACTGATTCGCGAAACGACCATTGATCTCAACACCATGAAGCCCATGGCGAGTGATGGCCTGCCTGCCCAGGTGAGCGTTTCTGGTTTTCCAGTAGCCCGCCGCCGAAGCCTGCAATGGGAACGCGGATCACCGGTTGTGAATCGATAATTCAACAATTGATTGATCAAACAGCTGGCTGATCGAACAGCTCGTCAATCAACCAGCCAGCCATCAAAAAGCCCCCTCGTGAGAGGGGGCTTTCCGATTCAGCTAAAGCTGAATCTCTGGAGACTTCAGCCTCAGCCGATGGCGGGAGCTTGCAGAGCCACAGGAGTGGACTCAGCAGCAGCCAGGTCGAGGGGGAAGTTGTGAGCGTTGCGCTCGTGCATGACTTCCATGCCGAGGTTGGCGCGGTTCAGCACATCAGCCCAGGTGTTCAGGACACGGCCCTGACCATCAAGGATGGACTGGTTGAAGTTGAAACCGTTCAGGTTGAAGGCCATGGTTGACACGCCCAGGGCGGTGAACCAGATGCCGACAACGGGCCAGGCAGCCAGGAAGAAGTGCAGGCTGCGGCTGTTGTTGAACGATGCGTATTGGAAGATCAGGCGACCGAAGTAACCGTGGGCAGCCACGATGTTGTAGGTCTCTTCCTCTTGGCCGAACTTGTAGCCGTAGTTCTGGGACTCGCTCTCGGTGGTCTCGCGGACCAGGGAGGAGGTCACCAGTGAACCGTGCATGGCGGAGAACAGTGAACCACCGAAGACGCCAGCCACACCAAGCATGTGGAAGGGGTGCATCAGAATGTTGTGCTCGGCCTGGAACACCAACATGAAGTTGAAGGTGCCGGAGATGCCCAGGGGCATGCCGTCAGAGAAGGAACCCTGACCGAAGGGGTACACCAGGAACACGGCGGAGGCAGCAGCCACAGGTGCGCTGTAAGCAACGCAGATCCAGGGGCGCATGCCGAGGCGGTAGGAGAGTTCCCACTCGCGACCCATGTAGCAGAAGATGCCGATCAGGAAGTGGAAGACAACCAGCTGGTAAGGACCGCCGTTGTACAGCCACTCGTCGAGAGAGGCAGCTTCCCAGATGGGATAGAAGTGAAGGCCGATGGCGTTCGAGGAGGGCACAACAGCACCGGAGATGATGTTGTTGCCGTAGATCAGTGAACCGGCGACGGGCTCACGGATGCCGTCGATGTCGACGGGGGGTGCTGCGATGAACGCAACGATGAAGCAGGTGGTGGCAGCCAGCAGGGTGGGGATCATCAGCACACCGAACCAGCCCACATACAGGCGGTTGTTGGTGGAGGTGACCCACTCGCAGAAGGACTGCCAGCCATTGGCGCCGGAGCGCTGCTGAATGGTGGTGGTCATGAGAACGGGAAAGAATGTCTCCGAGGAGACGGTTACGGAAGGGCAGGAAGCCCTGCCGAGAACGATTGTAAAGCAACATTGCGCAAGATGTCGCCTGCTTTATGAAGCCGACATGAAGAACCATTGAGACCTCGCTCAGCCGCAGGCAGAACAGAAGACCGCGGCCTAAAGGAACGCTTAAGATTCTCAGGTTGTGTCTTGGGAGACGCTTGTGGTCCTGATTCGTTGGTTGATCGCAGGACAGCGTCTGGAGGAAACCGTTCCCACCAAGGCTGCGCGCCACAGGCGTCATGAGCTGGAAGCTCAGGGAGCTGTTGTCTACTGGAGCGAACGACTGGTCGAAGCAGGCTGAACACCCACACTGGATCAACAACAACCGCCGCGGTCATGGTTTTGTCTTCAGCCCCCGCCGTTCGATCAATGGCGATTGCGTGCAGCGCAGTCATGGCGGCTTCGCTCATCGGTGCCTGTCAACAACGATCTGAGGTTCAGCCGACAACAGACATCAGTCGTGATGCACAAATCACGAAACTGAAAACCCGTCTCGACCAGCTTGAGCGTCGGGTCAGCGAATCGATGCCGGAAGCTGATGACAGTGGAGAGCGCGTTCCTCCCGGGCCGATCCAATCGATCACATTCCGCAGCGGCACTGCCGACGACAGGCTGAGGATCTACTGGGAGGACGGCAAGGTCAGCAGTCTTCCCTGCACACTTGAGCAGGGGACGTGGGCCTGCGGATGAAGACTCTCAGAGAGCTGAGGGGACAGTCACAACAGGACATGTCTTTCCAAGGTCTAGACATAGATGCCCTGGGGCCTGGCACCAGGCTGGAATGCCATCCTTCGAACCCATGAAGCCACTGCTGACCACAGCCGCCGGTTTTGTTCTCTCCCTGGGAGGGATCAGCGCTTTGCAGGCTGCACCTGCTCTGCCCCTTGCACAACCCAAGGCAGCGAATCTCGCGAGGATGAGAGCGGAATCTCTCAATGGCGGCCTCTCCTCATACCGCGCCGCGGCCTGCATGTACGAAACCGGAGCGACGTCCTGCCTGATCTCCAAATCGGATCAGGGGTTTCTGTTCGGGTTCAGCGGAGGTCCACCAGGCTGGGAACAATTGTCTCCACCCGATCCAACAATGGAAACTGAAGTTCTTGTCTCCCGTGATGGAGACAGAATTCTGGCTGTTCCTTACAACGGACCGATCCGCTGATCCAGTCGTTCAACAGACCACAACGGATTGGTTGACAGACGTTGAAGCTCTGTCTCCGATAGAAGAGTCTTCACAAAGGTCATGTACCTCTCCTCCCTTACCACCCTGGCTGTGATCGCCGGCACAGGTGCTTTTGCCGGTGCCCCTGCGCTTGCACAAGCGCCAGTTCCGGCATCCCAGGTGCGAGCGCTGAACCTGGCACGCAATACAGCTGTGACCGAGAACGGTGGTCTCAGTGTCTATCGCCCCCAGCCCTGCATGTTCCAGACCAGCTCAGGCGGAGGGGATTGTCTTGTGAATGATTCCCCAGATGGCTTCACCTTCAGCTTCCTGGGGGGAAGTCCTGGATGGCCTGAAAATGGCAGCGACGCCACAACGGAAACGGAAATCGAGGTCGCGCCTGACGGCCGCAGCGTCGTCAGCATCATCTACAACGGTCCACCGCGCTGATTGCCGTTCAACAAAAGATCGAGAGCCTCTGTCCATGTTTCCGACAGAGGCCACTGTTCACGGCTTGTGAGGCTGAGCGCAATGGCTTTCTCCGCGTAAGCCGCTTCATTGATGAAGACGGGAATGTCTCCATCGGGCCCTTCGTAGGCAATGGTTGTTCCCTGCGCCGAGACAAACAGAGGATCGCCGCTGCGCAGGGGAATCCAATCCCGGTCCTGCAGCTCAGGATGAATCAAGGCTGCAGCCTCGCCTGAGGGCTGTCGAGGCAGATCAAGGCTTTTGAGATGCCGGTGGAGCACAAGCCCGTTGGGATAGCTGGCTTCGCCTGACATGACATCAGCAATGGCCCGAAACACCGCCTGAAGCGCCAGCCGCGTCTGCTGAACGATGTCATGCCGTCGAACGCCCTGAGGCACGGGCCCCACCTCAATCACAAGGCCACATGGCCAGCGCTCCACCATGAAACCCTGTTGCGCTGCATCTGCTTCATGCAGATAAATTCGCAGACCCAGCATTGACTGAACCAGCGCTGCCAGAGCCAGATCGGCTGGCCTGCGGCCGTAAACCACTAGGCAGTTACCCATTGCCGATGTGGTGCTGTGCAGATCAATCACCAGTTCACAGGGTGTTTGACCGTCAGGCCCGAACTGACGCAGAAGTTCCAGAGCCCTGAGCATTTCACGATCACACTGCTCGGGGTGGGTCGCGCTCTGCTGAAGGAGATCGGGACGGAAGGAGCGATTGAGATCGCGATCGCAATAACGACGACCAACCGCTAAGGCCTCCGGGTTACCAATCGCCGTTTGGACGACACATCCACAGGCGTCAATCAGCTCCTCGTGAACGGCCCATTGCTCAAGAAGCCAGGGGGCATTGACTTCATTGCCGTGGGTACCAGCCACCACCAACACTCGGGGGCTTGCCATCAGCTCGCTGCACTCATTCACAGCCTGAAGGACAATGCCTTGAAACGGAACCGTGATGTCGATTCCTCCGCTGATCGTTCGCAGCGTGCGCAATGGCTGGCAGTGGCAGTGGAAACGCCTGATGACAGGGCTGGGGCCGGCGGATGACCAGGGCAACTACCAAAGGCCGGACAGCACACCCATGCAGACCCTGGTTCCCGAGGCGGAGGATCTCCAGCGGCGAGACCCAAAGCGTCGACCGCGGCTGCTGATCGGACGCAGTTGTCCATGGGCACATCGCACCTGGCTGATGGTGAAGCTGCGAAACCTTGAAAGCACCCTCGAAGTGATCACCGCCAGGGCTGACCATGAGGAGGGACGATGGCGGCTGGATCCCGGCTGGCTGGGCTGCACAAGCCTTCTTGAGCTGTATCGCCGTTGCGGAGCTGAACCAAGTCTGCGGGCAACGGTGCCGGTGCTGGTGGATCCTGGCCACAGCGAACAGCACAATCCAAAACTTCTTGGCAACGACAGCACACCTTTGAGTGAGGCACTCAATCGCTGGCCTGCGGAAGCTGGCGCTCCGGACCTGGCACCGGACACCCTGCTGGAACGGATCGAAAGCTGGCAGCAGCTCCTGCAACCAGCCGTGAATGACGGGGTCTACCGCTGCGGCTTCGCCAGAAACCAGGCGGCTTACAACCGGGCAAGTGCCGCCATGATCGAAGCATTGAACGAGGTGGAACGCAGCCTCCAGAGTGAGGGGCCATGGCTCTGCGGTGAAACGCTGACCCTTGCGGACATCCGTCTGTTTCCGACCCTGATCCGCTGGGAAACGGTTTATTCCCCCCTGTTCGGATGCAGCGCCAGTCCCCTGTGGATGCTGCCTGGACTTTGGAGATGGCGGCAACGGTTCCTGGCCCTACCTGGAGTGGCTGCCACCTGCGATGCCTCTGCCTGGCGCAACGACTACTTCGGCGCCCTGTTTCCCCTGAATCCGGGCGGAATCGTTCCGGACGGCCCGAAGCTGAGCACACTGGTGAACAGCACCATTCCCTTGCCATGACGACCGCCGATCCACAGTTCGACGGAATGTATGGACCTTTCACCATCACCTCGAAGGACAGGGAGGAGGTGCAGCGCTACAGGGTGTGCCTGCTGATCAGCGGAGCATCGCTCAGCGCTGGCCTTCTGCAGTGGTGGCTGGCTGGCGGTGAGTGGGCATGGTTGTGGCTTCTTCCCCTTGGCGTCAGCCTTGGACTGGCGCTCCAGTGGATTCACATCTACCTGCGTCCGCTGCATCAGGCGCTGCAGCTGTTCTGGCTGCTCGGTTGTGGAGGATGGCTGGTGCTGATGCTTCAGGGATCAGCCGGTACAGCTCTGGACACGCTGGCCAGTCAGCCGTTGTGGATTCTTGCCATCGGCCCGATGTTTGCGGCTCTCACAGGCATCGGCTTCAAAGAGTTCTTCTGCTTCCGGCGACCGGAGGCCATCGGCCTCACCCTGCTGCTTCCTGTTGCTCTTCTCGGACGGCTGCTGGGGCTGATTGGCAATGGCCCCTGCTGGTTTCTGGTGCTGTTCGCGGGATTGCTGCTTGTGGTGCTTGCCGTTCGGAAATTCGGCATGGAGGCAGCAGCCGATGTGGGAGACAAGAGCGTGTTTGCGTATCTGGACGCCCAGAGAGAGGTGGCGGGCCCGTGAGTCTGATCAGCCTGGTTGATGCCTCCAAGGATTTCGGGATCCGAACCCTGTTCGAGAACCTCACGCTGCACATCCGTGAAGGGGACAGGGTTGGGCTGATCGGACCGAATGGAGCGGGTAAGTCCACTCTTCTGCGGGTTTTGTCAGGGAAGGAACCTCTCGGCGGCGGAGAGCGGCGCTGTTCCTCACGTCTGAGAATTGAGCTCGTTGGTCAGGACAGCACGGTGGAGCCTGGACTCACCGTTCTCGAACAGGTGCTGGCAGGGTGCGGAGAGAAGCGGGAACTGCTGCTGCGCTTCAGCGCAGTCTCTGAGGCGGTGGCCCAGTCTCCCGAGGACACAATGCTGATGCGTGAACTCGGCGCTCTCAGTGAGCGCATGGATGAAGAGAGCGCCTGGGGGCTCGAGCAGCAGTGCCAGGAAGTGCTGCAGCGCCTGGGGATCAGCGATCTTCACCGCCCGGTGGAGGATTTGTCAGGGGGATATCGCAAGCGAGTGGGCCTGGCCTCGGCACTGGTTGCAGGACCTGATGTGCTTCTCCTGGATGAACCGACGAACCATCTGGACGCAGCGGCTGTGGAATGGCTGCAGAGCTGGTTGGATCGATACCCGGGAGCTGTGGTGCTCGTCACCCATGACCGTTATGTGCTCGACCGTGTGACACGCCGAATCGTGGAGGTGGACAGGGGACAGGCCTCCAGCATTGATGGCAATTACAGCGCCTATCTTCAGCGCAAAGCTGACCAGGAGATCTCAGAAGCCGCGGAAGCCGCCCGATTCAAGAGCGTGATGCGACGTGAACTGGCCTGGCTGCGTCAGGGCCCCAAGGCGCGGAGCACCAAGCAGAAAGCTCGCATCCAGCGAATTGAGGAAATGCGGTCGGGTCCCGCGAAAACCAATCGCAGCCACCTGGAGATGAGCAGCATCAGTCGTCGGATCGGCAAACTCGTGATCGAAGCTCAGCAACTGACGGTCACAGCTGATGGCCGGGTCGACGGAGCCGTGCTGCTGAAGGATTTCACCTACAGCTTCAGCCCAGAGGATCGGGTTGGAATCATCGGCCCCAACGGCAGCGGCAAATCCTCCCTGCTGGATCTGATCGCCGGAAGGCGGCAAGCCACTTCTGGCACTCTTCGAGTTGGGGAAACAGTGCATCTCGGCTATCTCGATCAGCACACCGATGCCCTCACCGAAGGTCGAGGGCTTGAACGCAAGGTGATCGAATTCGTCGAAGAGGCTGCATCCAGGATTGACCTGGGTGGGGAGCAGTTGAGCGCATCGCAGCTGTTGGAGCGCTTCCTGTTCCCACCAGCTCAACAGCACAGCCCCCTAAGCAAGTTGTCAGGAGGGGAACGGCGACGGCTGAGTCTTTGTCGGATGCTGATTCAGGCTCCCAATGTGCTGCTGCTGGATGAACCCACCAATGATCTCGATGTTCAAACGCTGAGCGTTCTCGAAGACCTGCTCGAGGACTTCCGCGGCTGTGTGGTTGTGGTCTCTCACGATCGATACTTTCTGGATCGAACCGTCGATCGGCTGTTCTGCTTTGAGGGCGGCCGGCTAGAGCGTTTTGAAGGCAATTACAGCGACTTTCTTGACCATCGCCGCAGCAAAGAAAAGGTTGCTGCGACTGAAGACGATCGCAATCGATCCAATGGAGCGCAAGCCACAAAAGAGCAGGCTCTGAAGAACCAGGGCCCTCGTCGACGCAGTTTCAAGGAATCACGGGAGCTGGAATCGCTTGAACGTGAACTGCCTCAGATGGAGCAGCGCAAATCAGATCTGGAGCAGGCCATCTCCAGCGGCCAGGGGGATCTCACCAGCCTGAGTCATGATCTGGCCAGCCTGCTGGAACGGCTCGAAACCAGTGAGGAACGCTGGCTGGAACTCAGTGAACTGGTTCCCTGAGAGAACGACGGCGGCGACGAGGATGCGTCAGTTCGCCGCCAGGTTCACCCACCAGACCCGCACTGGAATTCAGCAAGGGAACAGGACAGCTCAATGGGTTGGACTGTCGACCATTCCATGGCGCTGGTCTCACTGCTCGACCAGCGGCTTCGGCCAGCTTCATCACGGTGGGGCGGTAGTCATCCGATGAGCGATGCAGAGCCATCTGGTCACCCATGCGACGCAGGTAGAGATCATGAGACCAGAGAACCTGATTGTGTTCAAACGCTTCGCAGGCGGCCCTTAGCGAGCCGAAGCGCTGACTCACCAGCCCTGAAGGCGCACATTGTTTCCAGTCAAGAACCTCCTGAAAGCTCAGACCGCAGCGCCACTGACGCTGTTCCGAGAGATAGCAGAAGTTGTCAGGACCATTGATCCAGAACATTCGGCCCTCTTCATCCATGAAGTGGCGGCCCTGTCGTTGCCTGATTCGCACCATGACCACGAACCCTTTCTTCTTTGCTGGTAGCCGAAATCACTCAATCAGGGCATGAGTGTTGATACGGAAACGAGCTGTCACCTCCAACGGCTGGCAGCACAGCGCAACAGCCGTATGGTGTGTGCGTCGACATTGGTTGGGACACGCCAACGACTCCATGAAATCCATCGACGAGCACATCAAGAAGGACCAGAGCGAACTCGAAGCTGCCAAGGCAGAGGGCAACGATGCCAAGGTTCGCCACTTCAGCGAGGAGCTTGAGTCCCTCCAGGACTACAAGAAGGAGCACCCCGGCGACAGCCACGACCCGACTCCCCTTGAGCTCTACTGTGAAAACAATCCGGAAGCTGATGAATGCCGCGTGTACGACGACTGAATTGTGTGCGCCGTAATCAGCTCAAGAAAAAAGCGGGGAATTCTCCCCGCTTTTTTCTTGAGAAGCTCCGGTCAAGAACTCTGCATGGTGAATCCGGCAGGATCGATCACTGATCTTCGTTGAAATCAGCGGGACTGCCGGTGAGGCTGCAAACAACGGCTTCCTCAGGCTTCATTGCCTGCACGCCGGCAATGGGACGACCGCGACGGCGAAGAGCCTCGATTTGCTCAGGCGTTTGACAGCGGGCGATCAACTGGCCCTGGGAGTCGAAACAGGTGAAGAAGGTCATCGGACGTTCTCTCATTACTTCCGTTATCGCCATCCCAAGCTGAACGCACAAGTCCTGATGCGGCCGCGTACACAGTTCAAGGCAAACAGGTCAATTCACTTGATTGAGCCCACAAGCTCAGACACCAAGCTCCTTCCAGACCTGATTCAGAAGCTCCTGCAAACCTTGAGCCATCACCGCTGAAATCAGCAGTGGCTTTCGACCACTCACTTGTTCCAAAGAAGCCACCAGTTCGTCGCGAGCCGAGTCATCGAGAAGCTCAAGCTTGTTGACCACCAGCAGGCGCTGGCGATCGACCAGGCCATGGCCATACGCCTCCAGCTCTTGCTCCACCACCTTCAGATCATCCAGAGGATCATCCGCGCCTCCATCCACCACGTGAATCAGCAGACGGGTGCGCTCGATGTGGCGGAGAAAGTCATGACCAAGTCCAGCGCCCTGGGCTGCACCGGCAATCAGACCGGGAATGTCGGCGAAGACAGTTCCATCCCCGGTTGGACGACGCACCACACCGAGGTTCGGCACCAAAGTGGTGAAGGGGTAGTCGGCGATCTTGGGACGGGCTGCAGACAAGACGCTGATCAGCGTGCTTTTGCCGGCATTGGGCAGACCGATGATGCCGACCTCTGCCAGCAGCTTCAGTTCAAGCTGTAAAGGCCACTCCTCTCCGTCGCGACCTTCGGTGCACTTTTCGGGCGCCCGGTTGCGGTTGCTCAGATAGTGGGCATTCCCCAGACCGCCGCGGCCTCCGAAAGCAACCATGAGCTGCTCCCCAGGCGCGGTCAGATCACCCATGAGGATTCCCGTGGTGAGGTGTCGCACCTCAGTTCCGCAGGGAACATTTATGACCAGAGGCTGCCCGGACGCCCCGGTGCAGCGGTTAGGGCCGCCCCGACGACCATCAGTGCCGGCGAACAATCGCTTGTACTTGAAATCCAGCAACGTTTGAAGATTCGAGTCAGCCTCAAGGATCACGTGGGATCCATGCCCCCCATCGCCGCCTGAGGGGCCCCCGGCTGGCACGTACTTCTCACGACGGAAGGCCACGATTCCGTCACCGCCACGGCCGCCACGGACGGTGATGCGCGCCTGGTCGATGAACTGCACGAAAAGCTTCGATCGGTGCCATTCACCAACCCTAGGATCGCAGGGCACGGGAGATTGAGCTTGGCCGGCGTTCGCTTCGAGGCGCTCAGCAAGAGCTATCCAGGTCGTGGTGGTGAGGGGCCGATCGAGGTGATTCGTGACCTCTCACTGTCGATTGAGGATGGTGAGTTTCTGGTGCTGGTCGGTCCTTCCGGCTGCGGGAAAAGCACCCTGCTCAGACTGATGGCAGGCCTTGAGACCCCCAGTGCCGGTGAAATCCTGGTGGGGCAGCAGCCTGTGACCAGGCTGAGGCCAGCCAAGCGGAATGTGGCAATGGTGTTCCAGAGCTACGCGCTCTATCCCCATCTCAGCGTTCGCGACAACCTTGGGTTCGGACTGCGTCGCAGCCACCGCCGCAGCGCCGCGCAGCAGCTTCATGACCAATTGCATCGCAGCACACGTGAGCTGCCGCGCCTGCTTCAAGTCAGATCTGGGCGGGAAGAGAGGGTGGAACATCGGGTGCTGGAGGTTGCCCGCGCCCTCGAATTGGATCAGTTGCTGGATCGACGACCCAAGGAGCTGTCCGGTGGTCAGAAACAACGGGTGGCCCTCGGGCGAGCCATGGCGCGTCAGCCGGATGTCTTCCTCATGGACGAACCGCTGAGCAATCTCGATGCAAAGCTGCGCGGCAGCACCCGCACTCGCATCGTGGACCTCCAGCGTCAGCTGGGGACCACCACTCTCTACGTGACCCACGATCAGGTGGAGGCCATGACCATGGGGCACAGGATCGCCGTCCTTAATCAGGGTCGACTTCAACAACTGGGCACCCCGATGGAGCTCTACCGCTGGCCGTCAAACCTTTTTGTGGCCCAGTTCATCGGCAGCCCACCCATGAATGTTCTGCCAGTTCAGGTCGGTCGCAGCCACACCCTCCACCTTGGCGAACGACGTGTGAGTGTGGAGGGCCCACTTGCCGCAGCTCTCGCAGGTCTCGAGGGCAAAGAGCTCAATGGCGGCATCCGCCCGGAAGATCTCAAGGTGGCACCTGCCACCAACCGAAACCTGCAGGCAGACGTCTGTCACAGCGAAGTGCTGGGCAACGAACAGCTGATCACCTGCAGGTTGCTGGATGGACAGCACCTGGTGCAGGTCAGGACGGATCCGGGTTTCAGAGCAATGCCAGGCAATCGCATTCATCTGGATGCTGATCCCCGTGGATGGCGCCTGTTTGACGACCATGGGAACGCCATTCCCATGCCAACACCCCCACCAGATCGAGACGACAAACCCATGCTTCCCGATCTGAACTGAAGGGAAGATCGATCAGCGCACCCAGACGACACTGCATCCAGCGCCACCTTCACCCTGCTCGGCATCCAGCACACGCTCCACATAAGCCAGTGAAGCCAACCAGTCGCGCAAGCCGCGTTTCAGGCGACCGGTGCCGATTCCATGGATCACCCAGACAGGGCCATTCGCCCCCCGCAGCACCTCATCAACGGCAGCCTCAGCTTCATGCACACGCATGCCGCGTACATCAATCGTGTTGCGGGAGGTGCGCACCTCAGCAGCACCAGTGCCTCGGCGCGCCTTGATCTGAACCACCGGTGCCGGAGGTTCAGGTTTGCGTCCATCAAGACTCTCCACAGCTGAGAGATCAACGGTGCTGCGCATCACCCCGCAGCGCACGTTCAACTGCAAGCCATCGTCAGAAACAGCCAGCACCTCGGCAGCTTTGCCGAGTGCCAGAACACGGATGCGATCACCCACCTGAGGACGCCAGCCAACGTGCTGTCTTGTCTCCGGCTCGGGACGATGCCGATCCTGCAGCTTGCGTAGACGCTGACCTGCTTTCCGTGCCGTTTCACCATCGGCCTGATCATCACGGAGACGGCGGATCAGCTGACGCACTTCCTTCTGCCCTGAGCGAATGGAGGTCTCGAGACGCTGCCTACCACGCTCCTGCTGTTCGGCGGAGTGCTGTTTCTGCTTTTCCCATCGCTTCAGCAGCTCCTCATGCAGAAGTTCTGTGCGCGCCAGCAAAGCTGCAGCATCCTCGGCAGCCGACTGCTGTCGTTGACGCTGCTCCTCAAGACCACGGATCACCGTGTTGGCCTCACCGTCTCCGCGCGGAGAGAGAAGGCTTCGCGCCTGAGCGATCACCCCCTCATCGAGACCCAGCCTGGAGGCAATGGAAAGAGCATTGCTTCGCCCGGGAATTCCCCAGAGCAGGTGATAAGTGGGAGACAGTGTCTCACTGTCAAAAGCGACCGATGCGTTCTCGAAACGGGAGTCGCTGTATTTCAGGGCCTTGAGCTCACCGAAGTGGGTTGTGGCCACAGTGAGCCTGGCCCGGTCCGCCAGTGTGCGCAGCAATGCGGTGGCCAGAGCACTGCCTTCGCTGGGATCCGTTCCTGCTCCAACTTCATCCAGCAGTACCAGCGCCGGGGCGGGGCCGGTGCTGACGGCATCAAGGATGCGACCGATGCGCTTCACATGGCCGCTGAATGTGGAAAGGCTTTGCTGCAGCGACTGCTCATCGCCGATATCGGCAAGGACCTGGGCGCACCAAGGCAGAACTGGCTGCCGGGAGCAGGGAATCCAGAGCCCTGCACGCGCCATCAATGCTGCAAGGCCAAGACTCTTGAGCGTGACGGTTTTTCCGCCGGTGTTCGGCCCTGTGATCGCGACAACCCGCAGACCAGGCGAGACATCGACACTGACAGGAACAACGGATGGGCCCTGCTCTTTCCTCTCCTGCCAGACCAGCAGTGGATGTCGGAGATCCTGGAGGGTAAACGGTGCCTCACCAGACGCTTCAAGCCGTGGAGGTACGGCACCGAGCCACTGCCCATAACGACCTCTGGCCAAAGCCAGATCGAGCTGCAAAAGCACCAGCGTCAGCGCGAACAGTCCATCGATCTGCTCGGCAACAGCAGAGCTGAGATCGGCCAGAACGCGCCGCTCTTCCTCACGGATCCTGCCGTCGAGATCCGCCAGCCGATTGCCCAGATCAACCACTGACTTGGGCTCGACAAAGACTGTGCTCCCGGAGGCGGAACTGTCATGAACCATGCCTGGACACTGGCCACCGGCTCCCGCTTTCACGGCCAGCACAGGTCGTCCATGCCGTTCAGAGATCACCGTGTCCTGAAGGTGCACTGACCAGCGCCGGATCACATCCTGAAGTTTGTCGCGACGCCGTGAACGCATCTCCTGCCATTGCCGGCGCAATCCTTCAAGCACGGCACTGGCCCGATCCGCGACGCGACCACCCTCCTCAATGGCGAATTTGAGCTGCTGCTCCAGCTCGGGCAAGGTGGCCACATCCACGAGCAGGGCTGTGCAGACCGGCCTCAACTCAGGATCATCGATCTGTCGTCTCAGACGACGGGCCGCTCCAAGGGTGTCAGCGACCGTGAGCAGTTCCTCTCCGGAAGCGACACCGCCCTTGCTGCATCGCAGCAAGGTCATCTCGAGATCACCCACCCCACGGAAACTGAGACCCCCGTCGAGGAGACCATCCAGGCTTGCCATCTCCAGCGTTCTGGCCTGAAGGGTGATGCTTTCAGGCAGGGTATCGGGGAGTGAACCGAGACGACAGTGCCGGCGGCCCTGACGCGTGCTGGCAAAGCTGGAAAGATGTTGACAGAGGCGGGGCCACTCGAGCAGCTCCAGGGTTTCCTCGAGAGCAGACATCAATCGGACTGAGCGGCTCCGGGCTGATTGGTGGGGATTCCCCCTGGCGGCTCATAGAGCATCTCGAGCCAGTTGCCCTCGGGATCGCGCAGGTAGAACGAAGCCGTGCCGTCACGATGATCATGCACTCCGCCCACCGCGACACCTGAGGCCTTCAAGCGGTCATGCACCACATCCACCTCGCCGCGATCGCGGAAATGGAAGGCGAAATGAGGACCTGCAGCCTTGTATTTAGGCCCCAGCAAAGCCAGCCCGTCGCGGGAGTCACCGGCCTCGAGATAACACCAGTCGTCGGCTTCCCAGACCATGCGCATACCCAGAGCGGTGTAAAAACCAACAGCCCGATCCATATCGCTCACGCGAATGGCGACATGACCAAGGCGCTGGACCGCAGACATGTGGGCTCCCAGAGTGTGGGTCCATTCTGAAGGTGCCCGCCGCTGATCGAAGGCGGAATCATGAATTCGATCAAAACCCAGGCCTGAATCTCAATCTCTGAAACACGGGCTCATCCCTTTTTCAACCATTCAGCAGCATCACAGGCGTGATAAGTGAGGATCAGATCAGCCCCTGCTCTTTTGAAGCTGAGCAGCGTTTCGAGAACCACTGAGCGTTCATCAATCCATCCCCTTTCCGCCGCGGCTTTCACCATCGAATATTCGCCGCTGACGTTGTAAGCAGCGATGGGAAGCTCCGACTCCAAGCGCAAGCGATGGATGATGTCGAGATAGGCGAGACCTGGTTTCACCATCATGATGTCGGCGCCCTCCTGTTCATCGAGCTGAGCCTCGGTAATGGCCTCCCTGGCATTGGCAGGGTCCATCTGATAGGTGTCCTTGTTTTTCGGAATCGGTTTGCTGCCTGCAGAGCGGGGCGCTGAATCAAGAGCTTCCCGGAAAGGCCCGTAATAGGCCGAAGAATATTTGGCGGTGTAGCTGATCACCCCAACATGCTCGAAACCTTCGTCATCTAGCGCCTCGCGGATGGCGCCGACCCGACCATCCATCATGTCGCTGGGACCGATGAGATCAGCGCCGGCGCGGGCCTGCATCACGGCCTGCCTGCACAGTTGCTCAATGGTTTCATCGTTGAGCACAACACCTTGCTCGCTCACGATGCCGTCATGGCCATCGCAGGAATAAGGATCTAGAGCGACATCCGTCATCACCGCCATCTCAGGGATCTCCTGCTTCAGCTGGCGGATCGCACGCGGTATCAGACCGTTTTCGTTGAAACACTCTGCACCGTCCTCTGTTTTGAGACCTTCAGACACCTTCGGGAACAGCACCACACAGCGGATGCCGAGATCCCAGGCGCGCTTCACCTCCCCCGTGAGCTGATCGAGGCTCCAGCGACTTGCACCGGGCATGGCCCCGATCGGCTCGACTCCTGCGCCTTCATGCACAAACAAGGGGTAGATGAAATCTGCGGGAGAAAGACTTGTTTCACGAACCATGGCGCGCAGAGCCGGAGATCGGCGCAGGCGGCGCGGGCGGTAAGTGAGGTCCATCAGCAGGCCATGATCGAAGGAGGCGATCGTAAGCGTCGAAAGCCGACACCCACTCAGAGACGGGCGCTCTGGAACCAGTCTTGGCGTGGATCTTCTGTTCTGGAGTTGCGAAGCTGTTCCAGCAGCTTTCGTTGCTCATCGGACCAGTTGCTGGGCCACTGAACGTTGAGATTGAGCAGCAGATCACCACGACCTGACTTGAGAGGCCAGCCCTTGCCTTTCAGTCGCAGACTTCTTCCTGGAGCCGTGCCGGCAGGAATTAAGACCTCGGCCTCACCATCAGGCGTCATGACTTTCACCGTCCCACCGAGTGCCAGTTCATCGATCGACACGGGAAGTTCTCCTCGCAGCTGGTCACCCTCGAGGCGCCAGACAGGGTGAGTCAGCACCTCAAGGTTGAGATACAGATCTCCGCGGCGGCCGGTCCCAGGCTGAAGATTTCCCTTGCCTTTGAGCCGAAGCCTGGACCCTGTTCTGACACCTGCAGGAATTCTGACCTGGACTCTTTCGTCGTTCACGGACAGAGTCCGCTCCGCACCGCGGAAGGCCTCGGTAAAACTCACCTTCACGCTGGCTTCCGCGTCAAGATTGACGGTGGTTCTCGACGACCCACGCGGAAAGCCACCACCGGCAAACCCTCCACCTGGAAAACCTCCTCCAGGAAAACCTCCACCGGCGAATCCACCCGGCCCTCCTCCAAAGCCTCCAGCGGCAGGGCCGCCGAAACGACCTAGGAGATCGTTGATGAAATCGTCGAAGTTTCCGTAACGACCGAAATCAACTTCAAATCCCCCTGCACCAGGTCCTGAACCCGCAGCTCCAGCCTGGTTCCAGTACTGACCGAACTGTTCGTATCTGCGTCGCTTGTCAGGATCGGAAAGAACTTCATAGGCCTCGCTGACCTCCTTGAATTTAGCCTCAGCGCCGGCGTCACCTGGGTTCACATCAGGGTGGTATTGGCGAGCCAGCTTGCGAAAAGCCCGCTTGATCGCATCGGAATCAGCGCTTCTCTCAACCCCAAGCACTTTGAAGTAATCGCGGTATCCACTTCCGGCCATAGTGATCGGTGAGCTCCATGAGCTCCGGTTGGACACAGTGTCCCAGTTCCGTCCGGAGTTCGGCACCAATCAAGGGGGCCGGATGCCCGTACGTCGGAACACACGTACATTTCGCGCATGTACAAAGTTCTTCTGCTTGGCGCACTGAGCGGCCTCAGCGCTGTCTGCCTGGGATGCGAATCCGCCAAGGCAGACCCTGACCCCGGAGCTATCGCCGACTTCCTGAACCGGACCAAAGTCACGTATTACGGCTCATGGCGTTGTCCAGCCTGTCAGTACCAGGGGCGTCTTTTTGGTGAAGCAGCTGTACGTCTTCCCTACGTGGAATGCGGCAAACCCAAGGAACTGCCGATTCAGGCAGCTGCCTGCAAGCAGGCAAAAATCCAGGCTTATCCAACCTGGATCCTGCCCAACGGTGAACGAAGAGAAGGCGTTCTATCTCTCAAAGAGCTTGAAATCTGGTCGGGAATGACAGATAACCCCTGAGGCCATGACCACGAGAAGAGAGCCACTCATAAACGGCTTTCATTGGCGCCACTGGCGAGGAGATCTCACAGGTGGCGTCACTGCAGCTGTAGTGGCTCTGCCTCTGGCTCTGGCATTCGGCAATGCCGCACTGGGCCCCGGAGGCGCGATTTACGGTCTCTACGGAGCAATCATCACCGGCTTTCTTGCCGCCCTATTTGGCGGAACCCCTGCCCAGGTGACCGGCCCCACAGGCCCAATGAGTGTCACGGTTGCCGGTGTTGTCAGCAGCCTCGCCGCTGCGGGAATAAGCCGGGAGCTGAGTCAGCAGGACATGCTTTCCCTGGTGATGGCGGCGGTGGTTCTTGGTGGATTACTGCAGATCCTGATGGGGGTATTACGCCTGGGGCGATACATCACCCTGGTCCCCTATTCCGTGATCTCTGGGTTCATGTCAGGGATCGGAGTGATCATCATTGGCCTTCAGATTGGGCCACTTCTGGGAATCAGCAGTCAGGGAGGGGTGTTGCAATCACTGCAGATGGTGAGCACCAACTTCACGCCGAACCCTGGAGCGCTGATGGTCGGAATCGCAACACTTGTGGTGGTGTTCACAACTCCGAAACGTGTCACAAAGGTCATTCCCTCTCCATTACTTGGCCTCCTGTTGATCACACCACTTGCCCTGTGGATTTTTCCAGAGAACCTGCCCCGAATCGGTTCGATACCAGCAGGAGGACTGAGTTTGAACAGTCCGAACTGGAGAACCGACTTACCGCTACTGCTGCGAGCAGGCATGGTTCTCGCGGTGCTTGGGTCCATTGACTCTCTGCTGACTTCACTGGTTGCCGACAACATCAGCCAGAGTCGACATCTATCCAACAGAGAGCTGGTGGGTCAGGGCATAGCCAACAGCGTCTCTGGATTGTTCAGCGGTCTCCCAGGTGCAGGCGCAACGATGCGCACTGTGATCAATATCAGATCAGGTGGAAAAACACCACTCTCAGGAATGACACATTCCGTGGTGTTGTTGATTTTATTGCTTGGAGCCGGCCCGCTGGCTGAAGGGATTCCCACGGCTCTGCTCGCAGGAATTCTGATCAAAGTTGGGCTTGACATCATTGACTGGGGCTTTCTGCTTCGTGCCCACAGATTGTCATTCAAAACTGCCCTGGTGATGTGGGGAGTTCTGCTGATGACTGTGTTCTGGGACCTGATCGGAGCGGTCCTGGTAGGGATGTTCGTGGCCAACCTTTTAACCATTGAATCGTTGACCAACCATCAGCTCGGAAACATGAACACCGCGACTGGTCATCTAACAGAAAAAGAACAAAATTTACTGAAGTGCTGCGGCGACGATCTCCTCCTGTTCAGGATGAAAGGACCTTTGAGTTTCGGAGCTGCAAAGGGAATCAGCGAACGAATGATGCTGATAAAGCAGTACAGAATCCTGCTCCTGGACATCACTGAGGTTCCTCATCTCGGTATCACCGCAAGCCTTGCAATCGAGCGGATGTCAAACGAGGCAAAACGTCATCGTAGAACAGTAATTGTCACTGGCGCAAGTGGGAAAGTCAAACAACGACTTGCACAATTCGGAGTCATTCACCTGATCGACGACAGATTCGAAGCGTTAAAAGTGGCCTTAGAAAAAATCAACAAGGAATCTTGAGCAAAGCCATCCAATGACTTTTAAAAACCCGGCCTTGGAAATTTCATTTTATAAAAGCATTGAGTCCAGCAAGCTGAGCACCAATCCAACAGAATCAGATAAAGCAAAATCCTGATATCAAAAAATCGCAAAACTGCAAGGCTGAAGGCACTGGAAACGAAAGAAAAACTACAGGCCGGTTCCACCACAACCCAAGAATTAGCGTCCTATCAATAGATACGCTAAACCGTAAAACTCAAGCTAAAGACAACCATGACCAGGGATAGAGTCTTAGAAGCAAATAAGTGCAGACATGGCCCTTGCTGGCAAGCAGATTCTCGAGGCATTTATTGATCACATTGAATCTGACTCGCGCAAACGCAAGCAGTGGCTCACAAGGGTCCGAGAGGCAGGATTCGACCAGGCACTGTCCGAATATCGCGAAATGACAACACCACAAGAGATGCCGTTACAGATGAGACGCGAAGCGTGCTAAAAACTGCAGTGTCAACACAAAATGTTACAAACATGTAGCAAAAGTACGCCGCACAGTGTTCGATATAACGAAGCAGCGCGTCAAAAGCAGGAACAGTCTCGCTCTAAAGCAAGGATGATGACCTGGTTATCCAATTCCTATGGCTTTCACGATTTTCTTTGCAACATCAACAGGCAAAACGGAAGATATTGCCGATCGTCTGAAGGAACTCCTAGGGACTGATGCAAAAGACGTTGACAGCATCAGCGGTGTAGACGAATTGGTTTCAGCAGAAGCTCTTGTCTGCTGCATTCCAACCTGGAACACAGGAGCCGATGAAGCCCGCTCAGGCACTGCCTGGGATGATCTGATCACTGAAATTCCTAGTCAGGATTTTGCAGGTAAGCCTGTAGCGATTCTCGGACTTGGAGATTCTTCAGGTTATGGAGATTACTTCTGTGATGCTATGGAAGAGCTTTACAGTGCATTCCAGAAATCAGGCGCAAAACTGATTGGCAAAGTCTCTCCCGAGGGTTACACCTTCGACGAGTCAAAAAGTGTCGTTGATGGCAAATTCTGCGGACTTCCCATCGATGAAGACAATGAGTCTGAATTGACTGATCAAAGACTTTCAGCCTGGGTTGAGCAAATCAACTCTGAAGCCTGATCTGCTTTAAAACATCATTGATAGATAAAGCGCCCTCCGGCGCTTTTTTTTTGCATACAGAAGGAGCAGATATCGTTAACGGTGAACCCAATCAACTCTAATTTCTTTCCGTTGGTTCAGGAACTTGTCAATTGACATTGCAGCTATACATCCATCTGAACAGGCAACCACCGCTTGCTTGAAAGGAGTATTCCGAATATCACCAATAGCCCAAACACCGTCTAAATCAGTCATCATATCGTCATTGACTTGAACACCACCTTCTTCAGTTAAGGGAATTTGACCATGCAGGTAATCAGTGATCGGTAAGCTACCAGAGGAATAAACAAAAACACCATTCACATCCAAACTTGAATCCTCCTGACTTCCAGATTCTTGGACTTTGACAGATGTGACACCCGAATCATCACCCTCAACCGAAGTCAGACGAGTACGCTTCCAATGCTGGACATTCGGTGCAGATTGAAGTTGAGAAAGACCATTAGAATTTGTATTAGGCTTGCTATTGGTGATCCAATGCACGGTCGAGGCAAACTTTGTCAAAACAAGAGCTTCATCGATAGCTTCTTGATTGGATCCATAAACAGCAACCTGCTGATTTTTATAAAAAGCACCATCACAAGTTGCACAGTAACTAACACCGCGCCCCAAGAACTCATCTTCTCCAGGCAATGTTGAGGTCCGCCCCATTGCGCCAGTAGCCAAAACAAGAGTTTTTCCTTTAAAAGTACCTTCAGGTGTATACACAGTCTTTTGGGATTCAGATAAATCTATGCCATATACTTGAACTTGTTTATATTCAGCACCATAACTGATTGCTTGATCTCTCATTGTTTTCAGTAGATCTGCACCAGACGTGTCCGCAGGAACACCTGGATAATTCGCAATTTTATGAGTAATTGCAAGCGCACCAACAGCTGGATTCTTATCCAAAATGTAAGTTTTTAGTGATGAGCGAGCTGTGTAGAGAGCACACGCACAGCCGGCAGGACCTCCTCCAACAATAATCACATCGGCTTCAAAGATATCTGACATGATCAACTCCGAACGAAGGACATGAAATCAAAACAATTGACTTCCCTGTCAATCCATGAACCAGGAATCATTTGCAGGAATGCGGTGATTAAATCTGCCACTTGTTGAGATTGATCAAAGTGGAAAAAATGACGCCCTGACTTCATACAAACATAACGATCTCCAGATTTTAGCGTTTTGGACCAGCGGTCGCGCGCATTGATATCAATAACAAAATCATGCTCGCCATTTAAGACAAATGTGGGGACAACAGATAAAGACAAATTGTCTACATATTGGCTGTTAATTATTGAACCTTGATTGAATTCAGTGTCTAGACATTTTGCCAGCAGACACGACAACGCTTCAACAGTACGAGAGCTGTCTGTGTTGAAGAGTGACGAGGACAAATGTCTCAAAATAGATTGCCTTGATGACGGCAACTGGCTCCTCAATCCCAGATAGTGGGAGGACCAGTGGTTGGCAGAAAGGGTATCCACCGATATCAATGTAAGAGATTTTACCAGGGTGGGGTACTTTTCTGCAAAAAGACCAGCAATAGTGCCACTGAGCCCATGACCTATCAGATGGTATCTCTCTGAAGACGCCTGAAGGGTCTGTCTCAGCAGCTCGTGAATTGTGCCAACAGTACAGGACTCATCGAGATCGTGCTGAAAAGACCAACGTTGCACAACAAACGTACGACTCAATGATTGAGCTACTCGCTGATTGAGACAATGCAAGGTCGGCTGCAAATCGATCCAGAGGACCTTGTCTTGAGACATATGTTGCACCATTTCAATTATTTTGAAATAGCGCGGAACCCGAAGTAAATCACAACGAACAAGGCGTTGTATAATATAGCTTCGGACTTGGTGAGTGATCTACTGATCACAAAGGATCAGTCACCAGGATTGACCCTTGCATAATTCTTTTTTTTAAATGCTTGATGAGTTTCCGATCACCCTGATCAGCGGATTCTTCAAGACAGACCAACGATTGATAGGCGCTATCAGTGATGGAACCCGAGCAGGTTGTCGCAAGGTATAGGTCTACAATCCTTGACTCATTAGAGAAAAATTCCGATCGAGCACTAATCAAAACAATAGCTCTCAATTATTAAGCAAAAATAAACGAATCACACACAACAACCCAGTATAAAAAGCATCGTTGTAGCGTTCCATGCAAAACAACGCTGCTGCTGGAGCTCAGCAGAAACAGATGACTGATCAGTGAGCTGATCTATGAACATCTTGCCTTTAACGAGATTGAACTGAAAGGGTCTAGCAGTTTGCTTTGATCCTTGGGGAAGCAGTACAAGTGGGGGTATGGCAATCGAAGTATGAGGACTGCGACTGCATAGCAACGATCTAATGACATTAAAAAAGCCCCTGGAGAAGGGGCTTTGGTTGATTAAAGAACAAAGATAAAATCAGTTGATTTTTGCTTTATCCATAGACTCGAATGCATTAACAACACTCTTGAAATTGAAACCCATTCCTCTCAAAGCATGCCAGAGATGACCCTGGAGGAAGAAGAATGCGAGATAGAAATGGGTGTTTGCAAGCCATGCACGCGCTGTGTGTGCATCACCAGGAAGAGTTGAGGTGTCTGTGAAATAAGGAGAGAAAGCAAAATTAAGCTTCAGAGGAGCACCATACAATTCAACTGGATAAATAGTTGTATTTTGTGCACACCAGATGGCGGTCACAAAACCCATCAATGCGATGCCAGCAAGTGAGTAAGAAAGGATCGACTCACCATTGTAAATAAGGACTTTTTTGAACGGACCAAAAGGTGAACTGATGATATGCCAAACACCTCCAAAGGTGAGGATGAACGCCAAAACAGCATGGCCACCCATTACATCTTCAAGACTGCTGATTGTCAGGAAGTTTGTTTGATAACCCCAAACCATTCCCAGGTCGATATTAGGCTCAACAGTACGAACAGCCCCGATAGAAGCATCATAAATACCGTGAACACGAGCCCACTCAACGAATGCGATGACGCCCACGCCAAGGAAGATCAGGTGATGGCCAAGGATGAAAGTCAACTTTTTGGGATCGTCCCAACTGAAATCAAACTTTTTCGCCCGTCCTGTTGCCTCTGAAAGATCCTTGGGAGCTCTCAGTGTGTGCCAGATGCCTGCAGCACCAAGTACGGCTGAAGAAACCAGGTGAGTTGCAGCGACCACGATCAAGGGCTGTTGGTCAATGATGACTCCACCATCCCCAACACCGAGACCTAAACCAGCAAGGTGAGGAATCAAAATCAGACCCTGCTCACCCATCGGAAGGGAGCCGTCGTATCGAGCGAGTTCAAAAAGAGTAAATGCTCCGGCCCAGAACATGATGAGACCGGCATGTGCAGCATGCGCAGCGATGAAAGAGCCGGAGCGCTTCGCTACTCCAGAATTTCCCGCCCACCAGTCATAAGTGACTGATGAATTTCCATACGATTGCATTGGGAAAATGAAAGGCAATCACAACTTAAGTACCAATCAATTTGCTCCAATCATCCGTTAACAATAGTTTTCAAGCTGAAATTTTATGAGACGATCAAAATTTTCTTTTTTAACCCATGCATGTAGCGGATGACAGGGGCATTGCTGAAGCGCCATGAATGGTGGCCAAATCTTCTAAAAGGTAAATTTTACTTGGAAGGATACGAGGCTTGATGATATACAAAACAGATGCTCAGCAATTGTCAGGGCTGGCAAAATCAAAACTGAATCGAAATCCGCACGATACTGTCGACAACAACCTCAGTTCAAGCCAAACAAATCAGCCTTATCGAATGGGCTACAGCACATCCAGGTAGCCCTCGCGTGCTGTGAAAGCGACTACGGTAAACTTCTTCTGAAATCAATAAAAATAAGGATGAGAAGCAGAAAATCGCAAGAGGTTCTGGAGCGACTTTACTGAAGTAAAAAAACACATCTTAAACCGCACAAGCGCGATTTAAAACCTCAACTATTAATCAAACTGAAGATAACAATCGAATTTTACTACTCAGCCATGTTGAAATATTCAAAATCTACCAAGGGTGCAATCATTACTAACAGTCAATCACGCCGCTAAAGCGGATAATTAATTGTTTGATGCTCAACATATCAGTGAGTTCCTCAAATCAGATCTCAAGACGATTAGGGCCTAGCGAAGGCTGGCGTAGCAAACGTGTGAGAATTGCAATGGCCTTGAGACAACAAGGATGGACTTATCAAACGATTTCAGAGCACTTATTTGTGTCTCCAAAATCAATTATGCGAGATATAAAATGTTTTGTCATTAATCCACGAAATCTTCCTCGTCCATAAAAACAATACGAACCATCAAAAGACAAAACTCGAATAATCTATATCAGCTTTTTTGCGAATTGACTTAACAAAATTTTATATAGTAGATTGTGGAGCTGTCAGCCCGACAGCTCCACAATCATGATGCCGGTGCCCACCTGCATCTTACTCAAAACAGATGAATCTGAATGAGCAGCGATTATCCAAGTCGCAATTCAATTGTGAACGAGGGGTCGTCCAAGCGCGCTTCATTTGCGACAAAACAGTGGATCATCGAGTCAAATCTAGAACCTTGAATGCTACAAGCATGGTGGTCAACGAAAAGAGTAAAAGGAGAGATAGTACTCGAGAAATTTAAGCTGACATTCCCTATACATGCGACTAATGACAGTAAAAATAAAAATGAAATGAGAAAAATTAAAATATATTCGACGATGATAAATTAAACACAAAAACTATTAGACACTTTTTCAGACAACTCAGAAACAGCAACATGATCACCAATCATCGCTGGAGAAAGTATTCTGAAAGCAAAAATTGTGATTAAGAATATCAGCGCAATGCATGGGCGCCAAGCGTGACTCAAGCCGGTTATTAATCAATTTCAACTCAGAATGCTTCATACCGATAGTATGAAGCATTCTGTATGTCTCGATATTCAGCTATAGGCTTTGGCAATCAACGGGCCAGCCTGATCATCGGTGAGCACTGGTGTCAGCTCCCAATCAAGGCACTCTGCCCATTCAGCAGCGTGCTCGTAACAGGCATCAGCACTGTCAGCTTCAACAAGAATCCAACCTTCTACAGAACCAGGGCCGTGGAAGCGCTTCCAGGATTTACAGGCGGGAAAAGGTGCTCCCGTGGACAGGAATTTCTTCGCTGCAATTTCGTGATATCCAGTCTTAAAAGATCAATGCATCAAAAAAGTCATAAATGGAATGATTGACTCAGGCAGAGTCGCACAAAAATGCGAAAAAGAAAAGAACCAATGAATACATTAGCGAAGAAAATTATCTTAGCAAGCAATAGTGAAATGCATCACCGTGAGTCAGCATAAGGAAAGAGCAAAAAATCTGCACAACTCAGAAACAAGAAGGAAGCGGAATATTAATTATAGTCGACAAGCGAAAAGAGCAGATCAATGTCAACGAAGAGACCGAATCGTTCAAATAATGACAAAACAAAAAGTCCAATTCCGAAAGCTAGAAACAAACCAAGCGCGATAAACATCGTATCAATAAAGATAAATCATTCTAAATACAAACACGTATTGATCGCGACTCATGAGTTATTGGATTCGAGCTCAGAATCAACGAAATAAAAACGACACACGCTCCCCGAAAATTCAGGCTGTCACAGGCAAGCCAAAACAGCTAAAACAAAAAGACGGATTGAAGATAGCCAGATCACTATATAAGTAATTGAATAAAGAAATGTATTTTTGGATAAAGGGACACTAAGAGACTATTTAAAATTTATATCACGTTCAAGAGGAAGTATGTCCTCGTCGGACGGATCCTGAGAAATTGTTGGGACTGGTATTGCCACCCTGGCTTTGGCTTTTTTGATCGTGAAAGGTGGTACAGCAAAATTAGGTATTGGTACACGAACAGAAAATTGGCTAGTGCCTACAGGCACATTATTAATAGATCCAATTCTTGGACGATTTGGAAGTACTTCTTCGCCTGATGCATCATAGATAAAAGCAAAAACATCCACATCTTTAATCACACTTTGCGCGTCGCTTCTGATTTGTCCATCTAATATGTAGCAACCAGAACGATATCCCTTGGGCTGCTTCGATGCAGGGTCAGCTGTATCGCACTTCACTAGATCAAGCTGACTCAATTCGAGATCAAGTGCTTCGACGGCAGTAGCAGAAATAAAAATAGAAATGAGAAAGGAAAAGAAGCCTAGAAAAAATCGTTTATTCAAGAAGTTCATTCCAGGTAAATCTCAAAATCACAATGCTGCAAATCAAAGAAATCGGCAAATGCAACTATGCACACAGATGTATCGATTGACGCACCTCAATTAAACAGTAGTGGAACAGCCGTAATCCAAACCATCAGATCAATTATTGCATCATCTTTTGAACAATTGATGCACATTAAGACCGCAGTCTCAATGACCTTGTTTCAAAATATCCAGAATGGAGAAGCATGATGCTCCAATCTAGCGAGTGTAGTATAAACAAAACAAGATTTATTCAAAGTCGAATTATTCCGAAGAAACGGCGGCAAAAAAACAACGGCAGGTAGAATTAATAGGGCTAAACGTCTAAAATGCCAATCCAATTCTCACAGAAAAACATTAATGAGCAAAAGTCAGGATATTTATTTTTTAATATAAAAACCTCTGCGCTCAACGTGTCGCTTGAAATCGTTTGATTCAAACAACCAAAACTTTTCCTTATCGAGAACAAAGCCCTCTGCCAAGGCAATCGCAACAACATGATCTTCATTGTTGGCCATCCTAATTTTCTGCTGGAGAACATGATCGTTCTTGAGACGTGCGAGGAAAAAGCAGAGATCTTTTTCGGCCCGCTGACAGTCTCTGAGTCTTCCCATGTAAAAAGGTAATTGGGATTGCTGAGTCATAAAAATCTAAAATCAGATACAACCATACGACTAATCGTGGAATTGCTAACAATCAGGAAACAAACTTTAGATTAAGTCAGTCAACAAATCGACAAAATTGTTCAACAAAGAAAAATCAAGATGCAAATAAAAATGACTAGCTTATCATGCGGTAGACGAAAAACAAATTATAGGTAAAGCAAGAATCAGAAACAATTGCGATCCACTTAAAATTGCAATCTGCTGTTATAGGGTTAATTAACCGACAAGCATAATTGTCCATCGCCTGCCACCCATGCGATTATCTTCTGAATAACAATTAGCCAACAATTCGCCTTTAGCTGTACGAACTATGCATTCAAGCCCATCATTCGTCGTAATAAAACTAGAAGCATTAGGACATATAGTTTTAGACAAACCAGAGTTCATCGTTTCAATGATTTTTTGCCAAATCACATCAATATTCTCATCGGAATCTACAAAAAAATACATTAAAATAAAAAAAGGCTCCTCATATTCTAATCAAAAATAAATAATGACCATACTCAAATAGGACTAAATTTTTAGATAGGCCATAAGCGCTTTATAAAATACTCTCAACACTTTTGTGGCAATATAAAGTTAAAAGGATGCCAATTATTGATAGTTATTTTTTGACGCGAGAAGCAACTTCCATATAATTGAAAGTTTCTAAATTATCAATTTCCGAAGGCGCAAAACCCTGCGGTTGCACAGTTTTGGCCATGCTAATAAACTCACTGATGTACCCACGTCGAAGGGTTCGAACAGGAATGCTCTTTGGAGTAAGGTCGCCGATGATAAAAAGCTCAGATGTGCGTAGTATAGAACTTCATGAATTCGTATGAAGAATGAATTTGCATGATTCGACGCCTTGGCAACATTGGCTACATCCACGAAGCGAACGACAAACCTAGTACTGAAAAGAAACATAATGACCTTGTTTTGACGCCTATAAAGGAAAACACGAAAAATTTATGCTTTTAGTGGAAATTAAATTCCAATAAAAGCATATAGAAAGCATGATCGTTTCGGAATAGATTACACAACGTCACTCAAACTATACCTCAAGAAATTAAAAATAGATATCGGGTTCAAAGTTGACCAAATCTCTGAAAATGTTAAATGATCAGAAGAATTAAGGCACTGCAACTCATAACGACGGTTGAAATCATCTCGGCGTGCTGAGTTTATCCTCATCTCTTCAAGCTGCTTGTTCCGACTCTCGATGGTTTCTTGAGCAACAACAACCTCATCAATCACCAAGAACCATCGGTCACCTCCCTTCAAAACATTGAAGAACGTTTGGAACAAATTGGTGAACAAGGCTAGTAATTTTTGCATCACATCAAAAATTCAATTGACCATAATGCATATCACTCAAGGAGGCTGGTGTTACACAACACATTGAAGCCGTCATCAAGAATGCTACGAGTCTATTTGATCTGCAGGACGTCCTGTGAGCACGCGAGTACTCCTGATTTACGCAGGCATTTTTATTGCAGGTTTTTTATTCGTATCAACAGGACTGGCCTACGACTCGTTATAAGTAAACTTCAAAAGGAAGATGCATTCACCAATTTCCTATACCTAGTAATGAAGCAACAAGAGTGGTCACAGCAAAAATATTTGAAGCATGCCAAATTTTAGTCGGCAAATATATCAGCCGTGCTCAGAACAATTTGAATAAAATGTATTATTTTTGTGATTAAGCAATGAGCGCAAAAGCAGCCGCCACTAAAGTTTTACAGCCAAAAATTCAAGTTATTAGAATTCAAAAATATAACCTAGCCTTCAAAAATTCAGCAAAGCCCGCACGAATCAGCCTGATATCAGGCAGATCCAAAGCCAGGAACAGACAACTCGTTAAGAATCAATAAAAAGTGATCAAAACAAGGACCTGAATATTAAAACCATTAGAAACGGGAGTCAACTGTTGTCAACCATAGAATGCAATAACTATCCCGATTCGGTGTATGAAGATGCCTGGGAAGATCTAGGCGTAATGTATGAAAGCTGGAAGTCTGTTCATGGGGTGGATCATGCTTTCTGCATCAAAATCATCCAAAAATTTGTTGACCATCTGGATAGTCAACAAGATTGGGGGTGAAAAATATCGGCTTTGTTTACCAAAATTACATCATAAGAATATCGTTGTCATTTCAAGAAGCTGTGGTGTGCGATCGATTTATCACAAAAAAACAGTTTCAAAGTTAAGTGATTACCGACAAGCAAAGACCATAAATAGTACCACTACAGATCAAACCAAGAGCCCAGGTAAGCGACCTCAAGAAAGCAAGATTCGATATGTACACAATGACGTAGATCGCTCGAAGAATTGGATGAGCAACAGCAACAAAGGTGGCAATAGGAGGAAGATCGAGACCACTCAAAACAACAAGGATGGCCAATAACGCTGCCGGAGCGTGCAGCGTAAACGATTCAAAGCTATTTTTTTGTGCCCAACTTGCCCTTTTTCCCCAAGCTGGATAACGATCAAACATTGTACGCAGAGACGACAAATCACTCATCTCAAACTGTGAGTTAAACCGAGCCGCATAAAGAGAGGCAATGCTCAAAATCACCATGAAGAACGACAAAACAAGCGACCACACGTATGGCACAGCTTCGGCATAGGCTGGAGACGAGAGGAAAGACACTGAGACAAAGCGCAAAATCATTTGATACGAATATTCTAATCATTACTGCTGAATTGACAGAATTAATTTTTTAAATTTCAACCCTGAAATCCGAGCGAAGCACGAACAGAGCATCAATCAATACTTGCAAGCAAAATAATGCTTTTTAAAAATACTGGCGCCTGAGCGAAAGATAATCAACACTGCAAATGATCAATATTCGCCCAACACGAAACAGCCACATCCGCATTCCTTCCACCAATTCGTCGATAAATCAAAATGGACGTATAAAGAAAACAAACACCAAAAGATGATTGTGATCATTAAAAAAGTCACTTGCTCAGCAGTGTTGGTGGAAATGATGCGTCCTGCGCAAGATGAGCTTGATCCGAATCAAGCAAACAAAAACGAAAAGAATTGCATTCAAACAACGCTCTAGTAGAATGATTTCAGATGATGTTCTGCGCGTGCTCATCAACCCAAAAGATCAGCCACTTATGCAAGCAGCTGATCAATGCCATAAACTACTCAAAGATAAAAGAGTCTTGGTGTGCAGCAAAAATCGATTAACTCTCACAGCATTATGTCTATGCTCGCCAATTTTACAATCACTGGTTGGTGGAGCAACAACTGAGGACGAAGGTCTGGAATTGCAGCTTCAAACGAACCCCGATCTATTAATCACAAGTGAAGATCTTGAAAAAGGATATGGCATTCGTCTTGTCGAAAAGGTAAAGTTACATAATCCAAAAATCATTGCGCTCATTTTTCTGGGAAGAGAAACAACTGACGTTGTCCATGAAGCAATGGACGCTGGAGCAGATGGCGTCATGTTTATTTCGTCCGTGGGATCGGGTCATGGAGACTTTATCAAGGCACTGACCACAACAAATGATGGCGGTGTTTATTACCCAAAATCAGTTCGTGCAGCAGCAACAGCCAAGATCAAACAAGCACCTAAATTCATCGATGCACTCTCTGAACGAGAACGAGAAGTTCTGCGCTGCATTATCCAAGGCATGAAGAATTCTGAAATCGCAGAATCATTATTTTTATCCTCTGAAACAATTAAGAGCCACGTCAGTACAACAATTCAAAAACTGGGTGTTAGAGACAGAACTCAAGCCGCTGTATTTGCTTTAACACATGGCCTTGTGGAAGTTGACCTATAGATTGTTATAGTTAAAGACTGAACCGACTCAATCCAGGGTTAAAAACAATCTCAGCTTTTAATCGTGTTTAATTGAACCGCAACAACCAATCGATATCGCCAGGGATAATATTCTGTTGTTTCCATCAAATCCTGATTCATCATGCTTGTTAACTACAGGCGTGAGTCCAGAGGAATATTATTCTCATCAAAAATTAATGGCGATGTCTGCTCACCCACCATACGCAGACAGTCCTCAACCATTCAAAAACCGCTGTCAGCCACGACAGAGGGACAGAGCTCTTAGAGTATTTGTACTTAGATCAAGTCCATGACCAGTGAGAATCTGCTTGTTCTGTTTGTCAGCTTTGGGACTGCCTGTCTTGTATTAAGCATCTACAAAATCAATCAAACAGCCCAGTAACTCTCACTTTCCCGGAGTAAGCGGTTACAGACTGCTCCAGGCTATCAAGGGCTGTATTCCAAGTGCAATCAGCAAACTCAGGACAAGCCCGACGGATGCTTTTCCAAGATCACTGCCAATCACCCTCACTAGACTTCCGTGCGTCTGGTTGGTGAAAACAGTGGTTTGTGCGTGTTCCTTAATCCGCAAGGCTAGTTCTCTGCCTCCAAGTAAACCAAGAAAAACCCAAGTTGTACTCAAGGGAAAGTTGCTTATAAATGCTCTGTAGAGTAGACAAAGACCAAACATGAAGTCAATCACAGTGGCTGATCGTAAATCGGTAGTGTTCGTTTTGGAGCGCAAAACACCCTGAATCGGACCACCACCAACCACGATCAAAAAACAAAGACCCATGCAAAGAATCAGAGTGCACACGAGCATGGAAGTGAGATCAAGATTGCGAGGTAAGTAAACAAAAATATTCGCCATGTCCTGAATTAACCACATACTCCATAGGAAACCAGTCGAAAACCACTGGACGACAAACCAAATTTTATTGATATCTTTTGATTCCTGATTACGTCGAAAAATCCATCTTTCTAAAAGCCATCCTCCCAGTCCCCAGAAGGCAAGTCCTAGAAAAAATGCCATGACATAGCCGGAAATTGAACTACCTAAAAGCTTCACTATATTTTCAGGAACGAACGAAGAAAGCACCAGAAATGATGTACTTACAGGTGCACCCCAGGCTGTCAGTGCTAAGACTGCAACAGGAGGAATGATGTAAGCCCAGGTAAAAGGTTCGGGTACGGGAAATAACTGCAAACGTCCCCAAGCGCTCTCCCCATGATTGATCGACCAACCCAGAAACAGGACAAAAATCGTAACGTTACAAACAAAAACCATCTGAACACTCTTGGGTGTTCGCTGTCGGTTGGAGGAGATATAAGTACCAAGCGTTTGCAGGGAGTCGTTGGAAACGACTGAAAAGGCGGCAAGCAGAAAGCCAATGATCATCCAGACATTAATATCGATCACCGGGTACTGAATAACTGACATCATCAGATCATCGCACCGCATAGAGACATACTGCCAATACCACAATTCTTTGCATCACCCAAACCTATTAAGCAAACTTGTGATCACTGTCGCCTCATCAAAATAACCAGAGACTCAACAAGAGGCTAGTCAATGAATTCATAGCAATGTCATTCAATACATTTTCGGGCTCTTGAATATGACAATTGTCCTATCAGGGTCATTTTGCGGAACAACTCAATCAAACATTTTGATGCCAATTCTTAGAACATTACCTGCTGATCAGGCGCTTCCATATAATTTTTGTATTCTTCAAAGGTATTGCTGAGATTGAAGTCGAGCACCGTGATTTCGACCAACGCCGACTACGCAGAAGGATGATGCCGCAATGGTTCTTCGTTTAAAACAATCACTTCAGGAGAAATCCTAATGTGAAAACATCGCTTCATTGCTTGCGCCTGTGTGGATCAGCCCACATAGGCGGTGATTGATCAGCGATACAGCTACTCATTGGGAAGACGAAGCCAGGAGAACAATGGAAAAAGAATTGCACTGCATTCGAGAAGCCAGTCATTATCTGCCCTCAGTGGCATTCACCGCTCAAGACATCAGGCACATTCCAACCACCAACTCAACCAGGTGGTATCAGCTCTGGGCACAATCTCAGCATGCTTATTGCAACAAAACGATTGCTGAAAAAAACTGATAGCTCTCCGAATGAGGTTTTCAGCCAACCACCGAGACAAGGCATAAACAAAATGTCATCAGAGCTGGACTGTTCCTGAAATATTTTCAGAACTGTGGGAACAGTATTAATTCAGCAGAGATACATGAACAAGGCAGTATCTGGGTGAGTCGATTAATGAAAGCCATCATTAATTAAAGCCATCATTAGCGAGTGTTGAAAATCACTCCAAGAAGAATCGAAGCAACCGCCAACTGCTAAGCCATGGCAAAACCATCCGATAAGTGCAAACTGGATTACCTCTATCGGTGTACAGACCGCACTGTCAACTCAAAAGAGAAAGTTTATTTGCTGCGCTGGTTCAGACATTTCCGTAGGCCTGGTAACAAATTTCAAGCAATGTCACAAAAACCGAAAGCATCTCAGTCTTGATTTTGCTTTTGATACGCTCGAATGCATTCATTTTTATTCACCGAACCGGATTAATTTCAAACTAATTCGAAAAAACTGAGAATGATGAGTCACCCAATACCATGATTCTTAAATTTTGGCGAAAATCACCGAGGTCTTCCTTTTGAGCGCAGCGCCAAGCAATCGCTCTCATCGAGCCAGCTGGCGCTGGCTTGTTGAAAAAAAAAGAAAAGGGCACCTCTACGTCTTTTGGGATTCTTTCCGAACAACAAATCCAACTATCGAGAAGTAAGAACTGTTTTGAAAACATCAACTACCATTGCAATGGCTGTAATACGCAATATTCAGAGCATGTCCAGCACTGATTGATGGCTTCCAAATTCTTCCACGTTCACCATGAGTTTCGGGCTGGCAAAGCGCAGCAATAGTGGGATGCAGCGCAGAAAGCAATGGCACCCGGAGGAGGTTAGGATGATGCGGTTGCAAATAACTTAAAAGCTGGTTTCTACAACCACTGCCCGATTGGTCCTGAAAGCCCTGCCTTCTGCATCTGGGAAGTTCGAGTAGGGACCACGGCTCAACAGTTCCAAGACTTTATCGATGGCCCAAACGGAGTGAACTTTGGGCTGGGTGCCTGGATGAATATCTGCAAGGAGATCAATGTCGAGCTGGCGGGAAATCCCCCTTACCCACGGAAATTCTGAACATCCGTTTTTAACGACATCGGCCGACCAACCTGGATCACTTTGCACCAGGCTGTCTTCAAGACTTCTGAGTCAATGGCACATCCTTTTCTTCTACTCAGTCTCTGATCTGTGGCCACGCAACAACGCTTCAGAGCCTAATGAACCGAATCAAGGGTGATTCCCATGACTCTTGTCAAAACGAGAAACCGCTCCAGACGATCAGATTCAGTCCGATCGCCCAGAACCAGACAGTTTTTGTTGTTTTGCTGGTGTCTTCATCCATGAGTCTTCTGCTGGTCAGCGCATGAACCACATCGTGCAGCGCTACAGACTCAGGCGGCAGCCTGCTCGGAAGTGTTGCGAAGAACTTTCTCCTGAAGTTGCTTGACAGCGCAAAGAGCCTCATGGGCAGGCCACCCATGGTTGTTCATCAACTCCTCCACCAGATAATCAGGAGAGTTGGAGATGCGAGCATTGAGATCAGCCACAGCCCTGTCGTCACGGGCTAGTGCATCGAGCCGCAGTGATCTGAGTTGTTGAAGACTTGGCTGATTCATGACCACACTCTGCATGTCGGTGGTACCTGGGCACCATCAAATGACAATCAGAGCCGATTCAAGTGGACGTATAAAAGTCAGAAACTGTTGTGAAGGAACAGTGGTGGGGGCCTTCCAGCCCCCGCGAGTCACTTGGGTGATAAGGCTGACTTCACCCCATCTCCTTTAAGGATCAGGCAGCAACAGGGGCTGCTTGACGGGAGAAACGAACGATGTTGTTCGCAGTTACGGGTTTGCTCTTACCGAGCAGGCTTCAGTCACCCTCCTCATGCCCCGTCGAAACCATTGCAGCCCCGGAAAAGGGGGGAATGGAGCTGAGCGGAATCGAACCGCTGTCCGAAACACTGGTGTGGATCACCTAGTCCGATCAAAATCGGACAGTGTCATTCTGACAGCAGTGGTGAAGCGGAGCAGCGGATTTGGGGAAAAAGCAACGACCCTCACCACAGGGCATTCGTGGCGTCGCAGTGTTGCCCCAGGGTTTCGAAGAGATCGGCTGTCAGGAGTTGCAGGCACTCGGTGCCAAGCAGGTCACGCCCCTGCGACGTGCAGCATCCTTTGAAGGCGACATGGCCTGTCTTTACAGGCTTCACCTGCAATCTCGTCTGCCGTTCAGGCTTCTGCGGGAAATGGCGCGCTTCCGCTGCGACGGCCGAGATTCGCTTCACAAGGGCGTGCAGCAGGCTCTCGACTGGGAACGCTGGCTTCACCCATCGATGAGCTTCCGTGTGGATGTGACTGGCAATGCTCCAGGGCTGAATCACAGCCACTTCACGGCGCTGCAGGTGAAAAACGCTCTGATTGATCTTCAGCGTGCACTCTGGGGAAGACGGTCATCCATCGATCTGGATGATCCCGATCTCTGTCTGCATGTTCACGTGCATCGTGGTGAAGCAGTGCTCAGCCTGGATGGCAGCGGTGGCAGCCTCCACCGCCGGGGATACCGGGCAGCTGTTGGTGCTGCTCCGCTGAAGGAAAACCTGGCAGCCGGTCTGATCAGACTCACCGGCTGGGATGGAACCAGCCCTCTGACGGATCCCTGCTGTGGTTCGGGAACGCTGCTGATCGAAGCAGCAGCCATGGCATTGCAGAGATTCCCAGGGCTGCATCGCAATTTCCTGCTCGAATCATGGGCGGACTTCGAAGGGAAGCTCTGGGATTCGGAACAGCAACGAGCAAGAACAAGACAGCAACCCGCCCAGGCAGCCCCACAAATCATTGGTTACGAGCAGGACCACAACATCGCCCAGCAGGCCCGCGACAACGTGAGCGCAGCAGGCCTCGAGGACGTGATCACAGTGTTTGAAGGCGATTTCAGGGATGCACCTCCTCCTGAGCAACACCGAGGCGTGGTGGTCTGCAACCCCCCTTATGGAGTGCGGCTGGGCAACAGTGCCGAACTTGAGAAGCTCTACAGAGAGCTGGGAGAGGTGCTGAAAAACAACTATGGAGGCTGGGATTTATGGCTTCTCAGCGGCAACAGGGAGCTGACCGGATCTCTGCGTCTCAAAGCGAAACGCAGGATCCCTGTCAGTAACGGTGGCCTGGATTGCCGCTGGCTGCATTACGAACTGAACAGACGCTCGCCGGATTCAAGCCTCCGGAAAGACTGAGCGCAGGCGGCTCACTTACCGAGAACAGCCCGCGTGGTGCGGAGCAGACCTTCCAGCGTCTGAGGCAGATACGGTCCCTTGGCGAGCTGACCACCAATCCGCAGGCTGAAACCGGCCACCACCAGATTGAGAATCGCCATCGCCAGCAGCGATTGGATCAACGACCAACCCCACGACTCCAGCATCCAGACCAGCAGGGCGGCTTCTCCAGCAACAAGGGTCATCAGCATCAACGTGCCGCCCATGGCCAGAAACACACCACCGCTGATCAGGCGGCGTTTCTCGCGATCCACCTCCTGGAGTGCAATGCGGACGTGCAGATCCATCACCGAACCCGCGAGTGCCGTGACCCGGGCAGCGGCACCAAGGCCTCTGGAGCGCGGTTGCTCGGAACGTGGCAGTTCACTCATGAGGATCTCCTTCCACCGGTCAGTAGCGCACCCACAAGAACCCCCACACCAGCGGCCACAGCGAGTGACATCAGAGGTCTTTCTCGCACAGGCTTTTCAAGCTTCGGCCTCAGCGTTCTGTTGAGCTCATCGAGCAGATGCTCCAGCTGCTCTTCCAGCGGATCGAGATTGTCAGCCAGGCTTCGAGAGCGATCGCCTGCCTGATGCAGCAACTCCTCAAGCTGAACCGACACGATGCTGGCAGCGCGGTCGCTGTGGGTGGAAATCAGATGCACCACCTCATCGAAACTGCCGCGGGTGGCTTCCAGAGCTTGATGGGTGACCTCTGGCCAGCGCTTTTGGATCTCCGGCAAAAGGCTTTCAAAGCGATCACGAAAGCGGTAAGCGAGATCCTGGGAATCCTCAGGGGCATCGGTTGGAGTAGGAGCTGAATCCATGATGTTCCTGACAGCCAAACGCAGAGTAAGGGTGGTAACTCAGAGATGAAACCCATTGGCATTGATGGGTAAACGGTTGCGCTACGCCCTGCTCGAACATTTCGCTGCACCGGACGACCCTTATGGCTGCCACCTCGACCTGTTGCTTGAGGACGGGAACAGCTGTCGCAGCTGGCGGCTGGAGGCGATCCCACGCCTGAACGGTCCCGCAGTGAGGGCCACACGGATACCTCCTCATCGACTGGTCTGGCTGGAGCGGGAAGCAGCCGTCGTCTCCGGCGATCGAGGTTGGGCACGCCGTGTCGTGGCAGGCACCATGCGCAGCCGTCTGCCTGCTGATATCGATCAGCCGATCCAGGTGGAACTGGAAGGCATGGCTGTGATCGGCCTGAGCGAACCAGTTGTTCTGGAAATCACAGCAGACCGGTGCAGCATGAGCAGTCCGGATGAGAGGAACGCCGCCCAAGGCACTTGAGCTTTTTCGAAGCTCCGCTAATTTCAGATTGCTGACAGCCGTGGCCCCTGTTGGTACACATCAATCAGGTCGGGCTAACACAGTTCAAGTCCTTCGGGGGGGCGATGACCATCCCCCTGGAACCGGGTTTCACGGTGGTGACCGGACCAAATGGATCTGGCAAGAGCAACATCCTTGATGGAGTGTTGTTTTGCCTCGGACTGGCCAACAGCAAGGGCATGCGTGCTGATCGCCTGCCCGATCTGGTCAACAGCAATGTGTTGAAGGCCGGAAAGTCAGCGGAAACCACGGTCAGCGTGCGTTTCGATCTGTCCGAGTGGCAGCCTGACGCCGCAGAGGAAGGACTGGAGCCTCCAGAGGAGGGTCCGTGGATCCGCGCCGACCAGACGGAATGGACCGTCACACGCAAGTTGCGGGTGATGCCAGGCGGTTCCTACAGCAGCAGCTACAGCGCTGATGGAGTCCCATGCAATCTTCAGCAGCTGCAATCACAGCTGCGACGACTACGCATCGACCCTGAAGGCAGCAATGTGGTGATGCAGGGCGATGTGACCCGCATCGTCTCGATGAGCAACCGTGATCGCCGCGGCCTGATCGATGAGCTGGCTGGTGTTGCACTGTTCGACACGCGCATCGAACAAACCCGGCGCAAGCTTGACGAGGTGCAGGAGCGGCAGGATCGCTGCCGGATCGTGGAGCAGGAACTGCTTGCAGCACGACAGCGGCTTGAAAAGGACTGCGCCAAGGCCAGGGCTTATCAGGAACTTAAGGAGCAGCTGCAGCTGGGACGCCGCCAGGAGCTGGTGTTGGCCTTTGAAGCAGCCCAGGCGGAACGCCACCGCCTGCAGCAGCGCCAGGAACAGCTGAGGACAAAGGAAGACAGCGACACCCGGTCAATCCAGCAACGCGACCTGAGCCTGCAGGAAGCCGCAGTGCGCTTGCAGGCTCTTCAGGACAACGTCAAGGCACTCGGCGAAGACCAGCTGCTGAGCGTTCAGGCTGAACTGGCCGGTCTGGATCCGCAGAGCCGCGAACTGGAACGGCAAGCCGGCCAGCATCAACAGGAGGGAGAGCGCCTGCAGGGACTACGCCATCAGCTGCAGGCCCGCCGCGGCCAACTGCAGGCTGAAACGGAAGAGCTGCGCCTGAATGCTGACAATGGATTGCTGGAGAAAGCCGAACAGGACTGCAGAGATGCGGAAGCAGCTGTGGAGCTCTCCAGGCGGCGGCTGGGAGAGGTGGCAGGCCGCTCAGGCACCTGGCTCGAAGAGCAGAAGCAGCGCTCCGGCCAACGCCAGAAACTTCAAGCCCGCGTCACTCCGCTTCAGGAGGAACGTCAACAGCTGCTGGAACGGCTGCGACAGGACGAAGAACGACATCTGGAGCTGGAACAGGATCGGGATCGAGACGGTGCAGAAGATCAGCAGGTCCAGACACTGCTGACCCAGCTTGAGAAGGAGTGGGAGACCCTGCTGGAGTCGGTTCGCAGCGGCAGAGAGCAACTTCAGCAGCTGCTGGAGTCAGTCGCCATCCAGCAACGCACCCGTTCCAGGCTCGAACAGGAACAGACACGACTCGAGCGCGACATTGCCCGTCACGACAGCCGCAGGGAAACCCTCCAGGAAAGCAGAGGCACTGGAGCCCTGAGACTGTTGCTCGAATCGGGCCTGGAAGGGCTTCATGGCCCTGTTGCTCAGCTTGGGGACGTTGATGAACGCCATCGCCTGGCTCTTGAAGTGGCTGCCGGAGCAAGAATGGGTCAGGTGGTGGTGGACGATGACCGGATCGCGGCGCGTGCAATAGACCTGCTGAAAAGTCGCCGTGCTGGCCGACTCACCTTCCTGCCGCTCAACAAAATCAGAGCCCCTGGTGTGGGATCTGCGGCTGCCACAGCTCGCGGCCGCCGCCCCCAGGCCGGCGAAGCAAGTGGCCTGGTCGGTCGAGCTGTGGACCTGATCCGTTACGAAGCGATCTATGCCGACGTGTTCGCCTATGTCTTCGGAGACACACAGGTTTTCAGCGATCTGAGCAGTGCCCGACAGTTCCTTGGCCGCTCGCGGGCCGTCACCCTTGAGGGTGAGCTGCTTGAAAAAAGTGGTGCCATGACTGGAGGCAGCTTTTCGCAGCGCGGAGGCGGACTCAGCTTCGGAGCCAGCAGTGAAGGCGATGAAGCGGCCCCACTGCGTCAGCGACTGCTGGAGCTTGGAGAGACCCTGGCCGCCTGTCGGAGGGAAGAACAGCGGCTGGTGGAGGCCGTGGATCAATTGCGGCCAAGACTGCGCCAACTGGAGCAGCGCCAGGCCGCCCTGGAAGCCGAGCGTCAGGCCGCCAAGCGTGCCCATGGCCCGCTGCTCGAACGGGTGCAACAGCGTCAGCACAAACTCAGCGAACTGCAGCAGGCCCAGCAGAAACACCGCTTGAGGCTTGATCAGCTGGAGACAAGCCTGAACCCACTGCAGACGGAACTCGAGCAGCTGAATGCCCAGGAAGCCAGTGTGGAAGCCAGTGGTGATGCCGAGCGCTGGCAAGCTCTGCAGCAGGAGCTTGAACGGGTGGATTCCGGTCTTGAGGCCACACGGCAGCAACGTGATGCGCTGCTCCAACAGGAACGCGACCGACAGCTCTCTCAACAGAGACTCGAGGATCAGCAGCAAACGATTGAACGGGAAGAAGCAGCCCTACAGCAGGCGGTTCAGGCTCTCACTGAAGCCCATGGCCGTTGGAGAGAACAACAACAGGCTTTGAAAACCCGCCGGAATGAACTGGAAGCTCAGCAGCAGGAACTACAAACCCGTTTCGGAGAAGAGCGACGCGCCAGAGATGAAGCCGAGGCTGCCGTCGCTGAGCAGAGGCAAGCCCTGCAGCAGGCCCGCTGGGAACTGGAGCGCCTGCGCGAAGAACGCAGCTCACTCGAGGAGCAACTGCGCAACGGTGGACTGCGCCTGGAAGAGCTGCGGGCAACGCTGCCTGATCCACTGCCGGAGATCAGCGACGAACTGCGTGAAAGTGGTCTGGAGAGCCTTCAGGAACGCCTGCAGCAATTGCAGCAGCGCATGGAATCCCTGGAGCCGGTGAACATGCTGGCCCTGGAGGAGCTGGAAGAACTCGAACAACGCCTTGGCGATTTGGGTGAACGGCTGGATGTGCTCAGCCAGGAGCGGGAAGAACTGCTGCTGAGAATTGAAACTGTGGCCACGCTGCGCCAGGAAGCCTTCATGGAGGCCTTTGAGGCGGTCGACAGCCATTTCCGTGAAATCTTTGCCAGCCTTTCCGATGGCGATGGCAAGCTTCAACTCGACAGTCCGGATGATCCTCTTGAGGGTGGTCTTACACTCGTCGCCCACCCCAAGGGCAAAGCCGTCAGACGCCTGGCGGCCATGTCTGGTGGAGAAAAGTCGCTCACAGCTCTCAGTTTTCTCTTTGCTCTGCAGCGCTTCCGCCCATCACCGTTCTATGCGCTCGATGAGGTCGACAGCTTCCTCGACGGGGTCAATGTGGAACGCCTGGCGGCCCTCATTGCCCGCCAGGCCGAACAGGCTCAGTTTCTGGTGGTGAGCCACCGCCGCCCGATGATCGGAGCCTCCACACGCACGATCGGCGTGACCCAGGCCCGCGGGGCCCATACCCAGGTGGTTGGCCTTCCTGATGCAGCCTGAACAGCCAGTGAAGGGGCCTTGCGCCAAAATGTCACGAATCCCTCCGGCTGAGGCCCGCGGTTGAGCTTGTCGTCAACTTCCAATGACCCCCTGGCGAACGTGCCCAGTGACCGCCTCTGGCTGAGGTCGGAACTGATGGGCACGCAGGTCATCACCCGCGACAGCGGAAGGCGCCTTGGCGTTGTGGGTGAAGTGGTCGTGGATATCGACCGCCGCGAAGTGGTGGCCCTGGGATTACGAGACAATCCACTCACCAGGTTTCTGCCGGGCCTGCCGCGCTGGATGCCCCTCGACCGCATCCGCCAGGTCGGGGACGTGATCCTTGTCGACTCAGCGGACTCCCTCAGCGAAGGCTTTGCAGCTGATCGTTACGGCCGCATCATCAATTGCCAGGTCATCACGGAATCAGGGCAGCAACTCGGCCGAGTTCTGGGCTTCTCCTTCGACATTGAAACCGGCGAGCTGACCACCCTGGTGATGGGGGCTTTGGGTGTACCGCTGCTCGGTGAAGGAGTACTCAGCACCTGGGAAATTCCCGTCGACGAAATCGTCAGCAGCGGTGCTGACCGGATCATTGTTTACGAGGGCGCCGAAGACAAACTCAAACAACTCAATAGTGGATTCCTTGAAAAGCTGGGAGTGGGAGGTGCCAGCTGGGAGGAGCAGGAAAGAGAGCGCTACCGCCTCAATGTTGTGCCCGTTGAGAACCAACTCAGCTCTGGTCAGCCAGCTGAAACGGCTCCACTACAGCTTGAATCTTCTCAGGCCGAGCGTTTCGAAGCTGAACAGCCGGAACTGGAATATGTGGAGCTGGAACAGCCACGGGAGCAGGGCCTACGCCGGCGCCGCTACCTCGATGAACTGCCCATCGATGAACCCGAGCCCTACAGAGAGGCTGAGCGCTATTCCAGACGCGAACCTGAGCCTCTGGATCATCGTTACCGGAATCAGGACCAGGACGAACGGTCTTTCCGGGAGCCAGATCCCTCCCGCTACATCAACTCTCGGGGCGAAAGGGATTCATTCATCGATGAAGAAAGGCCTAGGTACGACGATCGTCCCCGTCCGGCTTCTCGGCGACCAGCCGAGCGGCCCGGAGAACCCCTGGATGTGGAACCGATGGATGTGCAACCCATGGATGTGCAACCCATGAAGCGACAACCACTGGAACCGAAGGCGCGCGAGCCATGGAGCAACGAACTTCCGGAAAGGTCTTCCGGCGAGCCCGTTGAAGATCCCTGGTGAATCAATCTGAGCAGCGTGTCAAATCGATCAAAGTCAGTCCAATCAGGACTCAGAACCATTCTTGAACTGCAGCGAAGCGCTGTTGACGCAGTAGCGCTGACCCGTGGGAGCTGGTCCATCGCTGAACACGTGTCCGAGATGGGAATCACAGCGTGCACAGAGAATTTCTCTGCGCACCATTCCATGGCTGAAATCCTCCTTGGTGACGATGGCCTCGGAACTGACTCCCTGCCAGAAACTGGGCCAGCCGGTGCCGGAGTCAAATTTGGTTTCGGAACTGAATAAGGGGATGTCACAGCAAATGCAGTGATACATCCCTCGGTCTTTGAGATTCCAGTAAGCACCTGTGAAGGCCCTTTCAGTACCTCCTCTGCGAGCCACCTGGAACTGTTCAGGAGTTAGATGCTGTTTCCACTCCTCAGGGGAGCGTTCATCACGATCGCCGCCGGAGGTTGATGGAGTGGTCATGGACAGAGAGAAGGTTTGGTATCAAAAGCTAGTCGGAAAGAGCCTTAGGCAGCAGGCTTCTCACCTCTTCAGCCAGAGCCGCCACTGCTCCAGGCTGGCCACGCAACGCCCTGAGATCCTCGCGCTGACCCTGCAGTCGCTCGGGCTGCTGCATCCAGCCCGATGCTTCGGCTGCAATCTGCTCGGGTGTGATGGTGCCTACCCGCTCAGGGACCACCATCCGGCCTGCGGAAATATTCGGCCAAGCCAGCAGACCTTGGTTTCTCATCCTCCAGGCGCTGAGCAGAAGACCGATCAGTCTCCGCAGTCCTGGCAACCGGGCCAGGAGCCCCATCCCACCGTCCCAGGCCTGCATCACACCAAGATGCTGGGTGGGCACCAGCACAATCATCGGCACTCCGAGAGCTCCAAGCTCAGCCGTGTTGGCCCCCACTGTGGTGAGTGCGAGGGAACACTGACTCAGCACTCCGTGGGCAGGGGGGTCCTCCTGTAGGTGAATGAGAGTGCCGGCCTCCGTCAGGAGCCGCCTCCATGGCCAGCACTCACCAGGGGGGAGCACCTCCCTGACGCCGGCCGCATAACCATCCATGATGCGATTGGAAGGTTCCAGGTAACGGAGCAGATCCTCGGCACTGGTCGTGGGAGCAACGGGTAAAAGAAATCGACAACCCGGCCGCTGAACGCTCAGGCGGTCAGCGGTTTCGACAAGGAAAGGAACTCCCACGCTCAGCTTGGCTGGCTTGGACCCGGGCAGCAGCGCCACCCACTCTCCCTCAGGCAGAGGATCGCTCACCCGAGCATGGCTGGACAAATCGGCCATCAGGTCGCCAACAATCCTGCAACGCGAACGAAAGCGCTTGGGCAGCTGTTGCTGAACCCCTGAAGACATCGCCGCAATGCGGTCATTCCAACGCGGCCAGCGGGCTACCCACTCGGCGTAGGTGATGTGTCGGTAGCCGAGTCTTGCTGAGAGCAACACACTCCAGAACTGGTCTCCACCAAGAAAAACCACCACTCCTCGAGCCGGCCAGTGGCCGAACCGATCCGGATGAAGCAAAAGAGACCAGAACTGAGCTGCAGGAAAAATGCGGTCGAACTGCTGCCAACGGCTGGCAGCCTCAGCCTCCATGCCAGTGGCATTAGGGCATGGCACCAGCACCAGCCTCAGACTGAGAGGTGAATGCCTTGCTCTGGGCCTCAGCAGCAATTGCCTGTGGAGCTGTTCCGCCAACGGACGAACCCAGGTACTCAGTTCGCCTGGTCCGTTGGACACGAACACCACAGAGAGCGTTGAATCCGTGGATCGGAACGTCAAGCGGAACGGACCGTGTTTTGGGAAGAAAATGCGGATGGCGAGACTTGAACTCGCAAGGCCGAAGCCACACGCCCCTCAAACGTGCGTGTCTACCAATTCCACCACATCCGCGTGGCCGATTGAGCCCCATGGGCCTCATCGGGAAAGGATCATACCGGCTGGGGTGCCCGTTAATGCCCTCCAGGCTCTGCCTTCAGAGCATGGATCAACCCTCACGCACGGACACTGATACGATCCGCCCTGGCTTGGAAACTGCGGGATGCCAATCGGCAAGGTGCTGATCGCCAACCGCGGCGAAATTGCTCTCAGAATCCTGAGAAGCTGCCGGGAGATGGGGATCTCCACTGTGGCGGTTTACAGCACCGTTGATCGAAATGCGCTCCACGTCCAACTGGCAGATGAGGCGGTTTGCGTCGGAGAAGGGCCCAGCAACCGCAGTTATCTGAACGTTCCCAACATTCTCGCTGCCGCCACCTCAAGAGGCGTTGACGCCATTCATCCCGGCTATGGATTCCTTGCCGAAAACGACAAGTTCGCGGAGATGTGCCGCGACCATGGCCTCACCTTTGTCGGACCGTCTCCCCATGCGATCCGCTCGATGGGCGACAAGTCCACCGCAAAAACCACCATGCAATCGGTGGGTGTTCCCACCGTTCCCGGAAGTGAAGGGCTGCTCTCCGGAGCCAAAGAAGCGGCTGAACTTGCAGCCAGCATGGGTTATCCCGTCATGATCAAGGCCACGGCCGGTGGCGGTGGCAGAGGTATGCGCCTCGTCCAGGGCCCTGATCAGCTCGACACCCTTTACAAGGCAGCACAGGGAGAGGCCGAAGCGGCGTTCGGCAATCCCGGGCTGTACATGGAGAAATTCATCGACCGCCCGCGTCACGTTGAAGTGCAGGTGTTGGCCGATCGCCATGGCAACGTCGTTCACCTCGGCGAACGCGACTGCTCGATTCAGCGTCGCCACCAGAAACTTCTGGAAGAAGCTCCCAGCCCTGCTCTTGACCCTGAGTTGCGTCGACGCATGGGCGAAGCTGCTGTGGCTGCAGCACGCAGCATTGACTACGAGGGCGCAGGAACGGTCGAATTCCTGCTGGACCGCAGCGGCGGTTTTTATTTCATGGAGATGAACACCCGTATTCAGGTGGAGCACCCTGTCACTGAGATGGTCACAGGAGTTGACCTGATCACTGAACAACTGCGCATCGCAGGAGGCGAGCCGATCAGCGTCCTTCAGAAGGACATCAAGCTTCGCGGTCACGCGATCGAATGCAGGATCAATGCGGAAGATGCTCGTCATAACTTCCGCCCCGCACCCGGACGGATCACCGGTTGGCTGCCCCCCGGAGGTCCTGGCGTACGCGTCGACAGTCACGTTTACACCGGTTACGACATTCCACCCTTTTATGACTCCCTGATTGGAAAGCTGATTGTGTGGGGAACGGATCGCACCCACGCACTGTCACGCATGAAGCGCGCGCTCAACGAGTGCGCCGTCACGGGAATACCCACAACGGTCGACTTTCATCTTGAGATGATCGACCGACCGGAATTCATCAGCGGCGACGTTCATACCAAATTCGTTGAGCAGGAAATGCTTCCCTGAGCTCCAGGTGAACGGCCGCAGTTCAAGCAACGGCCTGGGAACGCATCAGGATCTGGGACAGCACACCCTGCTGACCCACTAACAGCTCACGCACAAGGCTGACCAATCCAAGCCAGATGACCGGCGTCACATCGACACCACCGATCGGTGCGACAACACGACGCGTGAGGGCCAGTACCGGCTCAGTGAGCCAGATCACCACAGCCCAGACCCCCGAGTTGGAATCGGCCTTCGGATACCAGGTGAGCACGATCCTCATCAGAAACATCAGGCTCCAGGCGGCCAGGAGAAGACCCAGGATCAGATGCACCGTTGGCAGAATCTGAAGCAGGGTCGGCGTCACAAAGCTCAAAGCAACGGGTTCAGCATCGTAGAAAGTCGCCAACGATCCCTAAGATCGCTCTTGCCTTGAATCCAGGGTTTGGTTCCGGCCCGATCACTATGACTCCCTCCCTCACCAATTTCCTGCTCAGCCTGGTCGCGGGTGCCGTGATCGTGGTGGTGCCTGCTTCGATCGCTCTTTTCCTGTTCAGCCAGACCGACCAGGTGGACCGAAAGCTCTGAAGGGCCTGGCGCACTTCGTAAACTTGAAACAACTGTTCCCGGTTTCAAAAAGCCCGGCGAACGCATTTCGAGGTCCTGATCGTGGTTAACGCCAGTCTTAATTGGGCCAGCATCGTTGGCATCGTGCTGGCCGTTGGCGGCGCAATGCTGTACTTCATGCGCAGCTTCAAACCTGCACTGGCCCGCGATTACGACGTTTTTTTTGCAGCCATCGGCCTGCTCTGCGGCGGCATTCTCTTCTTCCAGGGCTGGAGACTCGATCCGATACTCCAGTTCGGACAATTCCTTTTGGCCGGCACAACAGTCTTTTTTGCGTACGAAAGCGTTCGTCTGCGAGGAATCTCAGCGGAGCAAGCGCGCCGCTCGGCCTACTTCGATGACGAACCGCCCGCCAGGGGACAATCGCCTGGAATGCGCGGTGGATACGACGAGTCCTATGAAAGCTTTGACGAACCTCAGCCGCTGAGACGTCGCTTCGCAGGCCAGGAATTCGACCGCAGTGAGGGGCAGGACGACGATTTCTATCGTCCACGACGAAATTCCAGAGCTGCGATTCCCGAACAAGCCGCCAGTCGACGACGCGGTCGCCCTGAAGAACCTTCCAGCTGGAGGCAGGACAGTGAGCAGGAGCGCCGAATGGCCCGCTTCGGGACTCGGGACGACGACCGCCCATCCACCGGTCCCAGCTTCGGGGATCGCCGCAATCAGCGGGATGACCAGCGGCGTGGCAGCAGGCCCAGTGCAGCTTCTGCCCGTGCGGCAGCCCCATCAACCACCTCTCCTCGCGCAGCCTCCCGACGTCCAAACGAAGAGTCACAGGGTTCAGCATCCAGCTCTCCTCTTATCAACCGCTCAACAACGACAACGCCGCCTGGAGTTCCTCAGGGGACACCGTTCCGCCAGGCTGCCGAGGATGCGGCCTACAGTCCGAGCCGACGTCAGTCCGGCCAGGAGACTACGCCCGGCACGCGTTCCCAGGATCCAGGGCGAACTCCTCCCCGCAGCTCGCGTCCACGGGACAACAGCTCCCGCTTCGACGACTGATCCGCATCCCTGCGCTGCTGCTGCTGATCGGCTTGTGGATAGTCGGATGCAGCGGCCAAACCCAGCGGGCTCCTGGCTCATTTCTGCCTGAGCAGCAGCAGCAGCAGCCCGCACTCAGTGGAGATGGCAGCAAGTTGGCTGTGATCGTTGACCAGCGCGGCAGACCCACCGTGCAGTTGAAGGATCTTCGCAGTGGTGGTCGTCTCCCCCTGCGCCATCTGAGCAGGCAACAGCCCCACAGCTCTCCTTCACTGAGCTGGAACGGTCGCTATTTGGCCGTGATCATTCAGCGCGGTAACCGACGGCTTGTTCTGATCGAGGACCGACTCAATGGGCGCGCTCATCCCCTTCGCCTCCCCTCAGGTCGTTCTCCCGTCCGACTGAGCCTCTCACCGGATGGGCGTCAGCTGGCAGTGCAGACCGCCGATCGAGGACGTTGGCAAGTGGAACTGCTTGATCTCAGCGGACTGCTCGAACCCGATGGACGCGGTGGGCTGCGCCGTTCAAATCCGGCAGAGCCTCAGCCATGAGAGATCGGTGGACACGGTTAGCTGCACTGTTGCTTGGGCTTTGCCTGGTGGGCTGTGGTCCATCCGGCCTACGCCCTGAGCGGGGCATCAGCAGTGCCCTGCAGCGCAGTTCAGACAGCCGGAGATGGCCCTCGATGGGCAACCGCTGGTTGGCATCGATCGCCAGTCGCAACGGCCGGGAACGCATCGAACTTGTGGATCTGCGCAACGGTCAGCCGGTGCCGCTACCTGGCATCAATCCGGCGGATGCCCAGCCGATCAGTGTCAGCGTCAGCGGCGATGGCAAACGCATTGCTCTGATCCGCAGCCGAGATGGACGCACGGAACTGATGCTCTACCGCCGTGGTGTAGGAATCCTGCAACGCTTACCCGTAGAACCAGCTGGAGTTCCCAGGGAGGTCAGCCTCAATGGATCAGGACGTCTCCTTGCTGTGCAGGTGAGCCGCCAGGGGCGATGGGATGTGGATCTGATCCGCTTGCCTTGATCAACGATTGCCGCTCAGGGCACCAGACCAGACCAATGCAGGAAGGTGTCGTGGCTCAGCGCTTCCACAAGCAGCACTGCAAGAAAGCCGATCATGGCGAAACGGCCATTGACACGCTCTGCATAGCCGCTCCAGCCGAATGCAGGAACATCATTTGTGGTTGCTGAGGGTGTCTGGTCGGCAGGAGCCACAGGCGGCTTCGCTGAGTCGGTCTCGGAGGTCATCGGGGATCAAACGCGGCCGAATTCATAGCCTGCCGCGGGAAGTAGACGCCATCCTCCCTTGCCATCGAGTTCGAGAACCGTGTCATGGAACTCTCGAAGAGTTGGCCTGTGGCCAACACTGATGAATGAAATTTCGCGCCGGCAAAGCAGTTCATAAAGGTGGCGTTCCGTGGCAACATCCAGAGCGCTGGTTGCTTCATCAAGCACCACCATGTGGGGAGCATTGAGCAGCAACCGAGCAAAGGCGAGACGCTGCTGCTCACCCAGGGACAAAAGACGCGGCCAATCCTGCTTCACATCCAAATCGGGATAGCGGTTAACCAGATCAGGCAGCCGCACTTCCTGGAGAACGGAGCGGAACTGATCAGCATCAAAGCGATCAGGCTGGAGTGGATAGGCCAGCTGTTCACGCAAGGAACCCAGCAGCATGTAGGGCTTCTGAGGGATAAAGAGCATGTCGCCGGCGGGAGGACGCTCCAGATGACCGTCACCACTGACCGGCCAGAGTCCACTCGCGAGCCTCAGGAATGACGTCTTGCCACAACCTGAAGGACCCACCACCAGCAGCCGCTGGCGGGCCTCCATGCTGAGACTGAGGTCTTTGATCAGAACACGGTCGCTCTGAGGAGGCACCAGATCAACATGACTGAGTAGTAGCCGACCTGCCTCGACTTGCTCGGCATCATGCAGAATGCCGAGTTGATCGTCTTCACTGCGGTGCGTGATTTCATCGACCCTTCCCTGGAAACCTTCCAGTCGGGAAATGCTGGCTGAAAAGGCTGCCAGACGATCAATGTTGTTGACGATATAGCTGACTGAAAAAAGCACCTGAGAGAAGGCGATGCTGGCTTGTCCGAAAACCCCGAAATCAACCTCCTTAGCGAAGTAAATGGGTGCGATAACCAGCCAGGGGAGAAAGCGAGAAAAGTAATCGTAAGAACGCTGAATCACACTGATCAGCGCCTCCCAGATGATCAATCGGTTGTAGTTGGTGATAGCGCCGTCCAGTCGGCGGTTGGCCTCCTTCCCCTCTTGCTGTTCGCCGCCGTAAAAGGCAATCGACTCAGCGTTGTCGCGAATATGGACGAGGCCGTAACGGAAGTCCGCTTCAAGCTTGAGCTGCTGATAGTTCAAGGCCACCAGCTTGCGGCTGGCATAAACAATGAGGGTGGTTCCAACGACTGAGTAAACGATCAGCAGCTGGGCAAGACGACCATTGATGCCCCACAGCACAAGGATGAAACTGAAGAAGGTGAGCAGAGCCGTGATCACCTCCACGACAACACTCAAGCTAGTGATCGTGAAACTGCGGGTATCGTCCGCAATCCGCTGATCCGGGTTGTCGATATCAGAAGCGTTCTCATCGTTGGGATTGAGAACGTAGTAAGCCCGATTGGAGAGATAGCGACCCAGTAGACGCGAGCTAAGCCAGCGCCTCCACATCAAACCCACCTTGGGGATCAGATAGCTCTGCACCGCGCGAATCGGCAGCGCAAGCACTAGGCAGAACGCATAGATGGCGACGATGTTCCAGAAACTTGAAACGTCGTAGGCAACCAGTGCGTTCTCGATATTGCGGGAGATGTAGCTGATGCCGACGTTGATGCCGTTGATCACCAGAATCAGCAGGGCGATCACACCAAGCAGCAACCAGGGAAGCCAACGGCCTTGCCGGAGTTTGCTGCGGAACGCAATGAACAAACCGGCTCCTGCCAGCGAGCAGGCGAGCACGACCGGACCGATCCAGCCTGACCAGATCGATCGAACGATCTCATCGACTCCGGGGAGAAAGCGGTCCTGCAGTGTCGGGATCAGTTGATCCGTCAGGGCCACAACGAGCGTGAGCAACCCGAGCGTGACTCCGATCACCAGAAGCAGCAGTGAGAGCACCAGCAATAAGAACTGCCAGGTGCGGGTTTCCTCCACAGGGAGGAAATAGGGCTGGGCCAGGCGCTGCAGCTTGCCCAGCTGCGCACCCAGTCCCTGGGCAGGACGCCGAGGGGTGGTTGTCATGAGGTCATTCTCACTGAATCTGGATCAACCGGGGGGCCAAGCCAGTGCACGACCTCCGATCACGTGCACATGCAGATGAAAGACGGTCTGACCGGCAGCGGCGCCGCTGTTGATCACTGTTCGCCAATCCTTGAGCCCCTCCTGCTTGGCCACCCGGGCAGCAATCAAAAGGAGGTGTCCCAGCAGAGCCGCATGCTCTTCGCCCACATCCTGAAGGCCCACGACCGGCTCACGCGGAATCACCAGCACGTGAACGGGAGCCTGGGGAGCTATGTCGCGAAAAGCGAGGCACTGCTCATCGCTGTAGACCTCATCACAGGGAATCTCACCCCTGAGGATGCGGGAAAAGATCGTGTCCTCGGCCATGACACCTGGGCTCGTGGTGGGGGAGGTGATGGGACAGGCAGGGCATCAGATCCATGCACCGCTCATCATCTCAATGCTGGCACGCTGCCTGAGTGCGTCACTGCTCGGTTTCGACGCCATTCCAGTCACTGTCGAGGTTGATCTGGCTCCTGGGTTACCAGGCCTGCAGCTGGTGGGCTTACCGGACACCGCGATCCAGGAGTCGCGGGAACGTGTTCGGGCTGCGCTGCGCAACAGCGGATTTCGCGGCCCCCTTGTGCGAGTGGTGGTGAACCTTGCACCTGCAGACCTGCGCAAGGAAGGTCCCGCATTCGACCTCCCCATCGCACTGGCCTTGCTCGTGGCGAGTGGGCAGCTGGATGCGCCTCTGCTCAATGGGCTCTGGTGTGCCGGAGAACTGGGGCTGGATGGCCGCATCAGACCCTGCCGAGGGATTCTCGCCATCGCCTGCGAGGCGGCTGAACAAAAGGCAAGCGCCCTCGCCGTGTCCGCGGATGATGCAGCCGAGGCCTCCCTGGTGACCGGCCTGGAAGTCCGCAGCGCCGCCACGCTTCGAGAACTGGTGGAATGCCTGCGCAATGGCGGGGAAAGAGCTCTTCAAAGCTGCAGACGGTCGGTCCCTGAAACCATTCAGCAGGCCTCTCTGGAATCTGACTCAACCAAGAAACTGCTCCATCTCCCAGAACAGGGTCTCGCTCGTCAGGGCCTCGCCATCGCTGCTGCAGGCGGCCACCATTTGCTGCTGGTGGGTCCACCTGGATGCGGCAAAACAGTTCTGGCCCATCAGTTGCCATCACTTCTGCCTCCTCTGGACAGAGAGGAAGCCCTGGAAATCACCCGGCTGCATTCGATTGCCGGACTCATTCGTGGTAAAGGGCAGTTGATCCGGCAACGGCCTTTTCGAAGCCCGCATCACAGTGCAACAGCTGCCGCATTGCTTGGAGGAGGTGCCCATCCCCGACCGGGGGAAGTCAGCCTCGCCCACGGTGGAGTGCTGTTCCTGGATGAACTGACCGAATTCCCCCGATCGGTGCTTGACCAACTCCGCCAGCCCCTCGAGGAAGGCGTGATCTGGCTGAGCAGAGCAAGAATCAGCTGCCGCTTTCCCAGCCGAGTGACCCTGGTCGCTGCCGCCAATCCCTGTCCTTGCGGTTGGTGGGGCGATCGCCGCTGCATCTGCAGTGAGCTGAAACGTCGGCGTTACTGGGGGCGGCTGTCAGGACCGCTGCTCGACCGGCTGGATCTTCAGCTGAAACTCGAACCAGCAGAGCCTGACAGTTTGCGCCGCAGCCTGGCTAGGAACTCCCGAGAGCAGGACCCGACCTTCAGCGCCGCCTCAGTCGATCGCGCCAGGGTGCTGATGCGTGAGCGCAATCCGGACGATCTGCCCAACCGTGAACTCAGTGCCCAACAGCTCAAACAGCATGGTGGATTCAGGGCGGAAACCATCGAACACTGGGAGGAGGTCATCCGCGCAAGAGGTCTGAGCATGCGCAGCGGACTGCGTCTGTTGCGGGTCGCCAGAACGGTGGCCGACTTAAATGCCAGTGACCAGGTGAACCTTGAGAATCTGGCTTCCGCACTGTGCTTCAGAAGCTTCGATACTGCTGAGCCATGATGCTGACCATGGCCCCTGCAGGGTCGGAATCAGGATTTCACCGACCTGACCTGGGATCATCCCGATAGGGCTGAGGACCGATGGCGGGAGGGACAGTCATCTTCTCCTCCCTGGGGTTGCCAACGGCATGTGAAAGAGTTTCCGCCATCCAGGAGCGGAATGCGTTGATTGATCGACCCATGGCACTGATTACTCATCTCTGCATTCAGTCTTGACAACACTGAAGAGGAAGCCAACAGGCCGATATACGGGTTTTCAGCCGGTGACCCGGCACGAGTCCATGACTTATAAGCCGATGAGACGTTCAACGCCTCACCGGCAGAAAGTGAATCAGCGGCGACGACGACGCTGCTGAGCTTTGCGCTTGTACTTCTCGATCGGTGTCTCGTGGTGACGCAGACGCTTGAGATCAGCGAAGATTCCAGCCTTGGAGACCTGACGCTTGAAGCGACGCAACGCCGATTCGATGCCTTCGTTTTCGCCGACCGTGACCTGAGTCATTCAACAAGCAATGATTTCCAGCGCACTAACCTAGCAAGTGACCTCAGGGGGTCTGTTCTGTTTCTCCCGGCACAGCGGTCTCAGCCGCTCCCCCAGATTCGGACTGCACTCCATCGCGGTAGACGTAGAGATGTCCAAGGGTGCGCTTTCCGTATTGGCGTCGCATCAGCTTCCAGCCGGGCTCGAGCTTCAGTTCAACAAAGTTGTTGCCGAAGCCGCCTGCTCGAGCCACCAGGAAAGTGGGTTCAGAAGGGTTACGCGTTGGCACAGCCATCAACTGAACGTCATTCGCTGATTTGATGACCGAGAGGCGGTAGCGGGTTCCCAGATCGTTACCGCCGATGCGCAGCGAATAACCATTGCCGTCGATGTAGCGGTTGCAGATTCCCGTGAAATCGAAGGTTGCCAGCAACGGATCAACCACCGCAGGCGCACTGCCAGTCACCGAGTAGCAGGGACGAGCACTGGTGCGTTGTTCATAGATGTTCAGCTGGGAACGTTCGCCGGAGCCGATCGGAGCTGAAACCAGAACAAACTTGGTTTCATCGACCTCAGTGGTGGTGAACAGGGAGCCCTGCGCACGCACCGAAGACATCAGTCCAGTGGCGACAGTGGCACCGAAGACCGTTAAAGCGGCAGCGGCGATCCGGAAACGGGCCATCGAAGCAGAAGAATGTGCCTGGATCGTAAAAGTGCCGCGGCTCTTCGGCTGCATCAATCAGGCCGGTTTGTTGAGCCGAATCGCAACCAGAAGCGACCCGACCGTGGCCGGCAGAGTCAGGCCGAGGATCCATCGCGTGAGCGTGACACCAAGATCAGGATCGCCATAGGCAAGCTCGAACACACTCCCTGTGGCAGCGATACCGAGCACGCAGGCCAGGGCCAGGAACAGCCCTGCGAGGGGTTTCATCGGCATGGAATCAGGGGATGGAGCGCACGTCGGACGACTGGAAGCCGTGGTCCTTGAGCTCCTTGAGAAGTCCGTCTTTATCTGTGACCCGATCAACGAAAAGCACCCCATTGAGGTGATCAATCTCGTGCTGAATACAGCGGGCCATCAGGCCATCGGCTTTCATCGTGCGCGGGCGACCCATCTCATCGCGGAAACTCACCTGCACTGCGGTGGGTCTCACCACATCGAGATAAACCCCAGGGATACTCAGGCAACCTTCTTCGTAGGTGTCAAGCCCTGCACTGGCGGAAATGACCTCGGGGTTGATCAACACCAGGGGTGGTGTGCTCGGGGTCTCCGGATCGAGATCGATCACCAGCAACTGCTTGTCGACGCCCACCTGGGGAGCGGCAAGGCCTATGCCATGGGCCGTGTACATGCTGCGCAGCATGTCTCTGGCGAGATCCCTCACCGATTCATCAACTTTGCCGACACGACGGCCTTCGACCCTGAGAGCTTCAGCACCAAGTTGGTGAATGTGAAGCGGAGGAGAATCCAGAGGCTTCTTCGGCACGGCCACTGAAGAGCTGGTCTTCTCGGCGGATCGTGCCAACTGGGCGAAGCTCCTGGCCAAGGTCTCAACCTGAATCAAAACTGTGCTGATCTTAGGCAGTCTTCCCATTTGCATCCGATTGCAGCGATGAGCAGCTCTCAGCCCCTGTCTGCGAGGACCGCCCTCGGACGCCAGCCGACGCTGAAAGCACCTCAAGTTCTGGGGAACTGGGTGCTGTGGCTGGAGCAGCGCCCTCAGGAAAAAGGCCGGACAACGGCCATGATCCGCCCCTGGCGTCAGACCAACAAACCGGCGAAAGAGCTGACGCAGGCCCCAGCCAACCTGCGCTGCCGCATTCACGAATACGGCGGTGGCCCAATGGCCGTGGCCCTGACGGGGGACAAACTGCTGCTGACCTGGATCGATGACGACGACCGCTGCCTCTGGCAGCAGACCTGGCTTGGACTGAGCAGAGAGGATTGCGCAGCCCTCACTGCGGAAACTCAGCCGGTCCGGATCAGTGCACCAGGCACCTGGGCCCTGGGCGGAGGCCTGATTGACCAGGAGCGGCAGCGTTGGGTGGGAGTGATGGAGCGCGACAGCCGTGACCATCTGGTGTGCGTTGCCCTGAATCAGAACGATCAACAACCACAGCTGCTTCATGCAGCCGATGATTTCGTTGGCTACCCAGCACTCAGCGCGGATGGCAACAAGCTGGCCTGGGTGGAATGGCGACAGCCAGCCATGCCCTGGGATGCCAGCGAACTTCGTTGCGCCTGCCTCACACCGGATGGAGAGCTGACGCAGGTACAGACACTCGCCGGGAGCCGACCTGGCGCCGAACAGGCCATCTCCGTGTTTCAGCCCCTGTGGCTACCCGACGGCAGCCTGGTCGTTGCTGAAGACAGCAGTGGTTGGTGGAACCTCATGCGGCTTGCCGACCCCCTCAGCGGAAGCAACTGGGAGCGTCCATGGCCCATGCAGGCGGAAACCGCAATGCCTCAGTGGGTGTTCGGCATGAGCACCAGTGCCTGGGATGGCGAACAGTTGCTGGCAGCCATCTGTGCTGAAGGCCGCTGGCAGCTGAAGCAGCTGAGGGGCGACGGCACGATCAGCAGCGTCGATCAGCCCTTCGATGACCTGGCTGATCTCCATGCCAATGGGGGACGGGCCGTGGTCATCGCCAGCAGCTCCTCCGTCGGCCAGGGCCTGCTGGAGCTGGAGTTGGCCACCGGTGATTGGCAGCACACTCCAGCCAGCGAAGCCGCACTGCCGATCGAAGCCATCAGCTGCGCCGAACCATTGTGGTTCGAAGGTGCCGATGGCCTGCGCACGCACGCCTGGTACTACCCGCCGCTGGGTGGAGCCAGCAGCGAGACTCCCCTCCTTGTGAAAAGCCATAGCGGACCAACCGCTATGGCCCGCCGCGGCCTCAGCCTCGGCATCCAGTTCTGGACCACTCGGGGCTGGGGCGTTGTGGATGTGAACTACGGAGGATCCACCGGGTTCGGGCGGGCCTACCGAGAAAGACTGAACAGCGGCTGGGGCGTGGTTGATGTCACAGATTGCGCAGCAGCAGCAACAGCTCTTGTCGAGGCCAGCAAGGCCCATCCAGAACGGATTGCGATCGAAGGGGGCAGCGCCGGTGGCTTCACCACCCTGGCCTGCCTCTGCTTCACCGATGTCTTCAGGGCAGGGGCATGCCGCTACGCCGTCAGCGACCTCAAGTCTCTGGCCTTCGAGACACACCGCTTCGAGGCCGGCTATCTCGACTCACTTGTGGGGGACTGGCCTGAGGATCAAGCCCGCTATGAGCAGCGCTCACCGCTCCTGCATGCGCAATCCATTCGCTGCCCGGTGATCTTTTTCCAGGGCCTGCAGGACAAGGTGGTGGTTCCCGAGCAAACGGAACGGATGGCGGCTGCTCTCAGAAACAACGGACTTGCTGTCGAGGTGCAGACTTTTGCGGAGGAAGGCCATGGCTTCCGCGACAGTGAGGTGAAAGTGCAGGTGCTGGAGGAAACGGAGCGCTTCTTCCGGCATCACCTCGGGCTCTGATCCACCTGCCCGTAATCAAGACCTCTGAATTGGGCATGCACCGCTTGCATCTGCTCGTGGGAGAGAACTGGCGGCTCCCCCACCTGAAGAGCCTGCAGATACATGCGCGCCAGGGTTTCCACCTCAACCGCCACCCGCAGTGCTGACTCCAGATCCTTCCCCAGTGTCACCATCCCGTGTCTGGCCAGCAGACAGGCATTGCAAGGACCGAGAGCTTTCACCACATTGTCGGAAAGCTCCTTCGTTCCGAAGGTGGCGTAGGGGGCGCAGCGGATCTCATCACCGCCGGCCACCGCAACCATGTAGTGAAACGCAGGAATGCCACGGTCATGGCAGGCCAGTGCAGTGGCATGAATTGGGTGGCAGTGAACCACGGCCGTCGCTTCCGAACGACCAGCAAGCACATCCGCATGCAGGCGCCACTCCGATGAGGGCCGCCGCTGCTGCTCGCGCAGGGGATGACCGCTCAGATCCAGCGCCACCAGATCATCGGCCTCCATCTGTTCATAGGGAAGGGAGCTGGGAGTGACCAGAATCCCTCCCTCAATCCGTACTGACAGATTGCCGGACGTGCCCTGGTTGAGCCCTGTGCTGTTCATGCGGCGGGCCACATTCACCAGCTGCTGACGCAGCGCCTGATCCTCGCGGTGGTCAGCCACAGCCATAAAGACTCTTCAGCCCCTCCTCACTGGCATCCGCCACACCCCGATCGGTGATCAGCGCAGTGATCAGCCGGGCAGGCGTCACATCAAAAGCAGGGTTGAAGCCGTCGCTGCCCTCGGGTGTGAGCTGCACCTGGGCAAGAGTGCCTGTCTCTGATCCATCGAGCAGGCGGCCCTGAATCGCCGTGACCTCCTGGGGGGACCGGGCTTCAATCGGGATTTCCCGCACCCCATCATCCAGATTCCAGTCGATGGTTGATGCGGGAAGAGCCACATAAAACGGCACCGCGTTGTCATGGGCCGCCAGGGCCTTCAGATAGGTCCCGATCTTGTTGCACACATCGCCGCGGCGAGTGGTGCGGTCCGTTCCCACAATCACCGCATCCACTTCACCGTTCTGCATCAGGTGACCTCCGGCGTTGTCCACGATCACCGTGTGGGGAATTCCTTCTCGACCGAGCTCATAGGCCGTGAGCGATGCACCCTGATTGCGGGGGCGGGTCTCATCCACCCAGACATGAAGATCAAGGCCGGCTCGTCGGGCCTTGTAAATCGGAGCCAACGCCGTTCCCCAGTCAACCGTGGCCAGCCAGCCAGCGTTGCAGTGGGTCAACACCTGAAATGGCCTGTTCCTCCGGGCCTCCGGCCTGGCCGCCGCAAGCCGCTTGATGATCTCCAGACCGTGGTCACCGATGGCGGAGCACATGGCCACATCCTCATCAGCGATCAAACCGGCCTCCTCCCGAGCGGCAGCCGCCCGTCCCGACGGAGACAGCGGCAGCACACGATCTCGCACTCGCTCCAGAGCCCAGCGCAGATTCACAGCCGTGGGGCGCGTGGCATTGAGCTGGTCAAAAGCAGCCGCCAAAGCAGCATCACTGGAATCTTCCAGCAGGGCCAGCATCAGGCCATAGGCGCCGGTCACCCCAATCAATGGAGCGCCACGAACCACCATGGTGCTGATGGCCGCAGCCGCCTGCTCACAGCTGCAGAGGGTTCGAGTTCCAAAGCGATGGGGCAACTGGGTCTGATCAATCACCCAGACCGAGCGACCATCCGGTTCGAGTCCGATGGTGCGCCAGGCCTGACCGTCAATGTTCATCCGGATCGATTGGAGAGACCTGAGCCAATCTGCCTGTCCGCTTTACAGCGGTTGTTGACGCAAACCAGTCAAAGAACCTGAGACAGGACTCAGGCGTTATCCCGGAAGAAGTTGATGACACCCTGAAGCTCATCGGCGAAACGATCAATCTCCGCCGTCGTTGTGATGAAGCTGAGGCTGGCTCTGGCTGAACCCGTGACCTGGTAGTGGTGATGCAGAGGCTGGCAGCAGTGATGACCACTGCGGATGCAGATTCCTGCCAGATCGAGCATGGCGGCGATGTCGTTGGCATGGATTCCATCCACAAGGAAGGTAGCAAGAGCACCCCGGCCTGACTGTTGCTGAGGAGTTGGTCCGAGAATGCGCAGGCCGTCAATCATCTGAAGGCGATTGAACAGATGCACCGTGAGTTCGGCTTCCCATGCGGCGATGTTGTCAAGTCCGATCTGCGTGAGATAAGTGAGCGCAGCGCCCATTGCCACGGCCTCACCGATGGCGGGAGTGCCGGCCTCGAACTTGTATGGAAGGCTGGCCCAGGTGCTGTGATCCAGATAGACGTCCTGAATCATTTCCCCACCACCGAGGAAAGGCGGCATCGATTCCAAAAGAGCTTCCCTGGCCCACAGGAACCCCATCCCTGTGGGACCACAGAGCTTGTGTGAGGAACCCACGAGGAAATCAGCATCCAGAGTCGCGACCGACGTGGGGTGATGGGCGAGGCTCTGGCACGCATCCACCAGCACCAGAGCACCTGCAGCATGGGCAGCGGGAATCACCAGCTCAAGAGGATTGCGACAACCCAGCGTGTTGCTGATCTGCACGAGGCTGACCAGTCGTGTGCGATCGCTCAGCTTGGAGTGAAAGTCGTCGAGATCGAGCTCACCGGTTTCAGTGATGCCCACATGACGCAGAACACAACCGGTTCTCTGTGACAACAGCTGCCAAGGCACCAGGTTGCTGTGGTGCTCCATCAACGTGAGCAGGATCTCATCCCCTTCACGCAGGTTGGCGTCGCCCCAGGAGCGGGCGACCAGATTGATGCCCTCGGTTGCGTTGCGGGTGAACACAATCTCCTGAGCTCCTGCCGCCCCGACATAAGAGGCAGTGGTGGAGCGGGCCGCTTCAAAGGCCTCGGTGGCTCTGGCGCTGAGCTGGTGTGCTCCTCGATGCACATTGGCGTTGTTACAGGAGTAGTAGGCCTGCAGCGCCTCCAGCACAACCCGGGGTTTCTGGCTGGTGGCGGCATGATCGAGGTAGATCAGAGGATCGCCCTGGGCGGATCGCTGATCGAGAATCGGGAAATCAGCACGGGTCCGTTCCGCTAAAGAGACACCGATATCGCGAGAAAGAGTGGTCATAAGGGTCGAGAGGGGTCAGCGATTGCTCCGGAGGCCATCCAGGCCTTGACCGCTGCTGGCAGACGATCCACCACTTCGCAGCAGAATCCCCTAAGTAGCAAGGCAGCTGCTTCATCGGCGTCAACTCCACGACTTCGCAGGTAGAAAAGTTCCTCCTGTTGCAGCTGACTGACCGTGGCGCCGTGTGCACATTTCACATCGTCGGCGATGATCTGCAGCTCAGGCTTGGCATCCACACGCGCACGGCGTGAGAGCAGAAGGCTGCGGCTGAGCTGGGATGCATCAGTGCGCTGCGCCGGCCTGGGCACCTGAATGGCGCCATTGAAAATGCTGTGGGAACGATCAGCTGCAACAGCTTTTTGAAGCTGATCAAGTCCCCCTTCAGGGCCGTCGAAACGCATGCTGCTGTGCGTCGCAAATTGTTCTTCCGCTGTTGTCATCGACAGGCCATGGATCCCTGTGGTGGCCTGGCCGTCCAGTTGCAACACTCGCGGTTCAAGCCTTCCGAATCGCCAGCCGCGGCAGACACTCGTCAGCCCGTAGTGACTACCGGGCTCCTGCTCGATGGCCAGATGCACCATCAACGATGCATCTCCTGAACCACTGGCGAGAACACCATGATCCAACCTGGCGCCTTGACCGAGATGCACTTCCAGAACATGACTGTGAGCCTGATGTACGTCCGGAGGAGATCCCTCGGCAGGAAAGACCTGAAACAGTTCCAGTTCGGCGTCCGACTCGAGCAGCAGCAACACTCTTGTGGCGGTCAGACCAACACACGTGGGCAACACCAGTTCCAGAGGCGCAACTTTGCCGCGAATACGCAGCGCCAGCAGCTGCCGGCTGTGGGCATGGTTCAGTTGCACAGGCCAGGCCTGAGAGCAACCGCAATGGTCGAGAGACTGTCCAAGGTGATAATGCAACTCGGCCTCTGTGAGTGATGTCACCCCCTCTGGAAGACGGACTCCATCAAGGGGATCCGACTCCGCGCCCAGCACGATCCTCGTCACTCCTTCAGCCACTTCCGGCAAAACGATGTCGAGAGCTTCTCTGACCTCCGGGAGTGCGGCGATCTCCCCAAGTCGTTTGAGATCGGTGAGTCTCCAGGCTTCCTGTTTACGGGTGGGCAAGCCAAGACGCTGGAGGGCTTCACGTCCTCGCTGCTGCACCGGTGCCAGTACGTTGCTCACCATGATCAGGCCACTCCCTCGGCAGCGAGCTGCTTATCAACCCAGTCGTAGCCGGTTTTCTCCAGCTCGATTGCCAGATCACGCCCACCGGTGCGCAGGATGCGGCCCGCAGCCATCACATGCACGTAGTCGGGAGTGATTTCATCGAGCAACCGCTGGTAATGCGTGATCAGGATCGTTGCGTTCTGCGGACCGGAAAGCTGATTCACGCCGCCGGCCACGATGCGCAGGGCGTCGATATCAAGACCGGAATCGGTTTCATCAAGAATCGCCACGACCGGCTCCAGCAAGGCCATCTGCAGGATTTCATTGCGCTTCTTCTCGCCACCGGAGAAGCCCTGGTTGACGCTGCGTTCGAGGAACGCAGGATCCATCTGCACCACCTTGAGCTTCTCGCGCACGTGGTCTTCAAAGTCAAAGGTGTCGAGTTCTTCCTGGCCCCGCTTCTCACGCCGAGCATTGGTGGACACGCGCAGAAATTCCAGATTGCTGACGCCGGGGATCTCAACCGGATACTGGAAGCTGAGGAACACACCGAGGCGTGCACGCTCCTCCGCCTCCAGTTCAAAGAGATCTTCACCGCGATAGCGAACACTGCCACCGGTGACCTGATAAGCGGGATGGCCGGCCAGAACCTTCGAGAGGGTGCTCTTGCCACTGCCGTTGCGACCCATGATCGCGTGAACTTCACCAGCTCTGATCTGGAGATTCACGCCTTTGAGGATGGGCTGATCTTCAACGGATGCATGCAGATCGTTGATGTCGAGAAGCAGCTCGGCGTCGGAGCGAATCACAGTTGAGAAGAAAAGGGCAAATGACCGTTAGAGCTGGCGCAGGGCAGGAGAATTCAACCCACCGAGCCTTCTAGCTTTAGAGCCAGCAATTTGTCGGCTTCGGCTGCGAACTCCATCGGCAGCTGGTTGAACACATCTCGGCAGAAACCGCTGACCATCATGGAGACCGCCTCCTCAAAACCGATGCCGCGGCTCTGCAGATAAAAGAGCTGGTCTTCTGAGATACGGCAGGTGCTGGCCTCGTGCTCGATCGCTGATTCCGGCTGCTGGGAGCGGATATAGGGATAGGTGTTGGCGGCTGCCTGGTCTCCGATGAGCATGGAATCACACTGGCTGTAGTTCCGCGCTCCCTTGGCTGAGGGCCCAATCTGCACCAGCCCGCGGTAACTGTTGCTGGATTTGCCTGCACTGATTCCTTTGCTGACGATTGTGGAGCGGGTGCGGGCACCGATGTGAACCATTTTCGTACCGGTGTCGGCTTGCTGTTTGTTGTTAGTGAGAGCCACTGAATAGAACTCACCAACGGAATCAGCTCCCTGAAGCAGACAACTGGGGTATTTCCAGGTCAGCGCCGAACCGGTCTCCACCTGGGTCCAGCTGATACGACTGCGAGCGCCGCGGCACTGGCCACGCTTGGTGACGAAGTTATAGATACCACCAACACCGTTTTCATCACCGGCATACCAGTTCTGAACCGTGGAGTATTTGATCGAAGCATCATCAAGCGTCACCAGTTCAACCACTGCGGCATGGAGCTGATTGGTGTCGAACATCGGGGCCGTGCAGCCCTCGAGATAGCTCACGGAAGCACCTTCCTCCGCCACGATCAGGGTGCGTTCGAACTGCCCAGTATCCCCGGAATTGATCCGGAAATATGTGGAGAGCTCCATTGGACATTCAACTCCTTTTGGGATGAAAACAAAGGAGCCATCGCTGAAAACCGCAGAGTTGAGGGCTGCGAAATAGTTGTCATTACTGGGGACAACAGAACCGAGGTAGCGCTCAATCAGTTCCGGATGCTCCTTAACAGCCTCACTGAAAGAGCAGAACACGACACCGTGCTCGGCAAGTTTTTCCTTGTAGGTCGTGGCAATTGAAACGCTGTCAAACACAGCATCAACCGCGACATTGCTCAGGCGCTTTTGTTCGCTGAGAGGAATGCCGAGTTTGTCAAACGTTTCGAGAAGCTTTGGATCAACTTCGTCGAGTGAGCTTTTTTTGACCTGCTGCTTTGGAGCCGCGTAGTAGACGATGTTCTGGTAGTCGATTGGGTCGTACCCCAGCTCAGCCCAGTCAGGTTCTTCCAGGGTGAGCCAATGCCTGTAGGCCTTGAGCCGAAACCTGAGAAGAAACTCAGGCTCCTCTTTTTTGCTGGAAATAAGTCGAACAATTTCTTCACTGAGACCTTTGGAAATTTTTTCAGTCTCGATATCAGTCACGAAGCCGTATTTGTACGGCTGGCTGACTAGATCCTGCGTGGAAGTGGATGTCATATCAATCGACCTGCCAAGGCTTGAATCGTTTCCACGGAGACACTGCGGTCTGACCTGCGGAAAGAATCTTCTTCAATCAGAAACAGCGCGGAACGGCACAACTCGTGCTCAAGGTTGGGCGCTCGTTGATGCAAGGCTGCCGAAAACATCTGCTTGCAAAGAGTGAAACCTTCCCGAGCAGCTGCAGTAGCGCCCTCGTCTCCACAAGAAATGGTGTTGGTTCGCTTCGCGTAAATCCCGGCAGATTCGTGAATGACTTCCAGCTTCTCCGAGGTCGGCACTCGATTGCCAGTCATGGCATCAGTCATGGAGACGAACGTTGGCAAAAGGGTCGTAGCCAGGGAGATACGAAACAAAAGGGTTTCGTATTTGGAGCCTAAAGCACGGTTCCATCACCCGACCATGTGACCATTGTGACGGAGAGTTGTTCTAGCTGGAAAAGACGGCTGTCGCGGAGCCACCACAGATGACTGGGGAGAAAGCTTCCATCAAGAGCCAGCTTCAGACGAGGAGCCACGGGAGGTCGGGACAGAGCCAGGCAGCAGTTGATACCCGCGGCAGGCCAGTGAACGACTTGATTTGGATCAATTCATGCCTGCCACGGACTCAAACAAGCCAAGGGCTGGCTCCGATCAGTCCCAGAGAACCGGATCGCGGAAGACAAGCGCAGTCTTCAATCGATGCGCAGTGATTCAGCGATACGTCTCACATCCAAGCCGGGGGCGAGCCAAGTCAGTTGCACCGATCCCGTGGCATGGTGAAACCATCGGCCAGAACTCATGGGCGCGGCAGCTCAGGCACCCACGCGTGAAGCGACCCTCACCTTGCTCCTTAGGCACGGTGAGATCAGTGCTGCCGATCTGGCCAATGAACTGGGAATTTCCGTTCAGGCGATGCGTCGTCATCTGCGCACCCTGGAGGAAGCAGGTTTGGTGGAAGCGAGTCCCTTAGCAGCAGGGCCAGGCCGACCTTCCAACCAATGGAGACTCACACAGCGGGGGCATCAACACTTCCCAGATGGCAGTGACACCTTTGCGCTGAGTCTGCTTGAGTCGATGACGACCAGTCTGCCGCCGGAAACACTGGCCACTCTGCTCAGCCGCCAGGCTCAGGAAAAAGCCCATCAATACAGACATCAGCTCGGCGATGGACCGCTCGAAGAACGCATTCGCAGATTGGTGAATCTGCGCAGTCACGAGGGATATGTCAGCGAAATGGTTCCAGCCGAGAGTGGTGTCGGCTGGTGCATCAATGAATTTCACTGTTCCGTGCAAAGGATCGCTGAAGAGTTTCCGGCTCTTTGCGATCAGGAACTTCAACTGATTCGCATGACCTTCCCCGACTGTCATGTGGAACGGGTGCACTGGCGGCTGGAATCCGGGCATTCATGCGGGTTTCAGATCAGTCCGTTCAGCACAACGTCCAAGGAATCCAAACCAGGATCCAGCCCGTGAGCATGGACCCAGAGCCTGCTGCAGGCCCGTTGGACCGAAAGCAGATCGAACAAATTGACGCCACCCTTCTGCCGGTGGTGGACCGCCACCTTCTACGGCTCCAGGCCCACTGCCTGGCGACATTCCAAGAAATTGCCATGCCGTTGCAGCAGGGTCCTTTACCGACCCGTGATCGCTGGCAAGACTGGTGTGATCGCCAGCCTCAACTCGCCAACGATGGAGAATTCAGAGAACAGCTGATGATGCAATTCACCTTGATTGCAAGCCAGCTTGAAGAGCTGGCCACACAGCTTGAGCTCACCCCACTGGAGCTCAAGCTCAACAATTTGATCAAACACGCAGAAGAGAACAGCCGTCAACGCTTGTCCGAATCGAAGTGAACGAATCGCTTCAACGATGACGTATGTCGCATTCTGATCTCTCCCCTGCGATCATCAATAACAGATCGTCCACAGCCGATGACCCTGGACATCCCCGACGCGCCGACATTTTTCCGGCTGAGCTGTGGAAACTGGCGTTCACAACGCAGCGTGCACCACCTCTTACACCGCCGCAGCGAGGCAGGTGGTTCGCTGATCGTGGTCGAGGACCTGGAACTCAATGACGAGCGATTGCTGGCCATGGCCAAGCAGCACGACAAGGATCCTGGCCTGATCATCGGCGGCAGCTACGTGCGCTGGAGCGCCTCGATGGCTTGGGACCGCGATGGCGATGCCCACGATGGCGAAACCTGCTTCGCCTTGATCGGAGACAGTGAAACCGCCCGTTCCGGCACCCTGCTCAGGGATCAGGGCTACGCAGAAAAAGCTCCTGCAACGTCGACCTTCGACATGGACGACAGAGATGGTCTGATTCTCTGTACGAGCTACGAAATGATGACGGTCTGGGAGCGCTTCAGCTTCTCTGGTCCTGATGTACGCATTCGTTCCAACACCGTTGAAGGACTGTCCAACAACGCATCCTTCTGCGTGGAAACCAGGCTCAGAAACGACAGCTCATCGACCGGCTCACAGGGGATGACAGCGCTCGTATCACCCTTCGGCTGGTGAGTGTCCTCTGTTACGGACTGTGAGTAGGCCGAAGCCAGTTTTGAAGTGTGTTGACTCGCACTTATACGATCCAGCCAGTGTGTTCCGACTCGAGTGGCCATTCCTCTTCTTCAGTACGCACCAACGACGCAGAACAACCGCGTCGCAGCCCTGAACGTTGCCTCTGAAGAGACACAGCGCTCCCTTCAGATGGACATCTCGATGGACGCTGACAACATCAAAACGGTGATCGAATCGGCTTACCGCCAGATTTTCTTTCACGCGTTCAAGAGTGACCGCGACTCCTTCCTCGAATCACAACTGCGTGACGGGCAGATCACCGTTCGTGATTTCATCCGAGGGCTGTGTCTGTCGGACACCTTTAAACGAACGTTCTATGGCTTCAATTCGAACTACAAAGTGGTTCGACACCTTGTCCAGAAAATCCTCGGCCGCAAGACCCACGGACGATCCGAAGAAATCTCGTGGTCGATCGTGATCGCGACCAAAGGTGTCGAAGGCATTGTTGATGCCCTTCTTGACAGCGAGGAATATCTCGAAGCCTTCGGTTACGACACTGTTCCTTATCAACGCAACCGGGTGCTTCCCGGCCGGGAGCTCGGCGAAACCCCTTTCAACATCACCACACCTCGTTACGACGAGTACTACCGGGGAATTCTTGGTTTCCCCAAGATCATCTACACCGGCACTGCGAAGAGCCTGCCCGCACGCGCAACCCGCCGACGTGGAGGATTCAGCGAAGATTATCTTCCCTGGGTCCGAGGCATCGCCGCCGCAGGCTCAGCCTCACCCGAGGGCAATCTCGACATGGATTATCTGTCGAAAGTTCCATACCGCAGCATCGGCCGCTGAATCGCTTTCCCAGCCGAAGACGTCTGAGCGGAGCCCCCTGTGGAGCTCCGCTTTTTCGTGCGCAGCCTCAGGATCGAGCCGGATGCGGTCCCGGCAGGTGATGCAGTCAGAAGATGCTGACCACGGGCGAACAAGCACCCTGAAAAGCGGGACTTTCCAGCAAACTGATCCCAAAGAAACCCGGTAGCCCGACCGTGACGCAAGCCATCACATCCCTCGCCCGCATGACCCTGCGTCAGCTGCGTCAGATGGCCAGTGATCTTGGCGTTACTCTCTACAGCCGCAAGAGCAAGAAAGACCTGGTCTCCGCCATCGCCGAAAAACAGGAACGTCGTGGCGGCGATCTCAAGGCCATTGAAGCCGAGTTGAATCCACCGTCACGGCCCCAGTCCGAGACTCGCGTGGTTTTTCTTCCCAGAGATCCTCAGTGGGCCTATGTGTTCTGGGAAATCTCAGATAACGATCGTCGCCGCGCTCAGAGCGAGGGTGCCGCACATCTGAATCTCCGCTTGGCCGATGTGACAGGCCTGCAGGACGGCTCAGCCCATCCCCACACACTCCAGGAGGTGCCCGTCGACAGCCACAGCACCGAGTGGTATTTGCCGGTGCCTCTCTGTGATCGTGACTATCGCGTGGAGCTCGGCTTCCGCTCCGGCAGCCAATGGATCTCCCTCGCATTCTCGTCCGTGGCCAGGGTGCCGGCACTGCACCCCAGCGACCAGATCCTCGATCAGTTCGTTCCTTTCAGCCTCGAAGCCACCGCCCCTTCTCCAGCGCCCATCAGCTCACCCACCTTTGAGCCCAGCGACAGTGGCTTGCATGAGCGCCTTTACCAAAGTGCGACGACCCACTTCCGCAGCCGCAGAGTCGGATCGGAGGTTCTTCACGAGCATGACTCTCTCTCCGGAGATCAGCGAGGCCTTTCTGATTCCGGTGCTGGTTTATGGGCCAGCGGCCGCAATGAATCCGGCCTGGGAGGAGTCGCCCCTCGCCAACGCACCTTCTGGCTAGTGGCAGATGCCGAGCTGATCGTTTACGGCGCCACTGATCCTTCCGCCCGACTCACCATCGGCGGAGAAGAAGTGCCACTGTCCAGCGATGGAACCTTCCGCATTCAGGTTCCATTCCGTGACGGCGAGCAGATGTATGCCGTTGAAGCAACAGCTGCCGATGGTGAACAGAAGCGAAACATCACGCTCAATTTCGAGCGCGTCACCCCCGAAGACAACAGCAACCCTGCCAGCGAAGCCAAAGCCGAGTGGTTCTGATTCTGTGGGAGTGAACCGAAAAGCCCTGCGCTTGGTTGTGGCGGTCACCCCCGTGGCAGGGGCTGTGGCATTCCCTGTTCTTGTCCCTCTGACGATGGCAAGGATGGGGATCGGTGCGGGTGTTGTAGTGGCACTCGTTCTCAGCAGCCTCTGGTTTGTCGGCATGCTTCGAACCTCTGAAATGCCCCACTGAAGACCTCACCTCAAGGCGGTGGAACACTTACAGCACCCGAAGCGCAGAGCATGCTGGTCAGGCTGCTCCAAAAGACCAGACGAAAGGTCCTGCTGACCCTTCTGACGTCACTGATGTTTGGTTGCAGCCAGGCGGGGCGAATTGTCGGACCAAAAGAAACTGAACTTCCACTGCCGCAGAGCTTCAAGCTGCATTTCAATCATCGGGCTTCCAGCCGCTACCGCGATCCCCTAAACGGAGGTTGGCGCAACGGCGACAACCTCGAGAAGCGGTTGATCCAACAGATCGATTCAGCCAGGGAGGAAGTGCTGCTGGCAATTCAGGAACTCACACTGCCGAAAATCGCTGAATCATTGATTCGCGCACAAGGGCGAGGAGTGAAGGTTCAGGTTGTGCTGGAAAACAACTACAGCAGCCCCTGGTCGGAACAGCATCCCAGCGATCTGACAGTTCACAACAGACGCCGACTCCAGCAATTGCAGCTGCTCGCGGACAGCAATCGCGACGGCCGGCTGACGGCTGAGGAACGGCTGGCAGGTGATGCCATTGCGCTGCTGAAACGTAGTGGGATACCGATGATCGATGACACCGAAGATGGGAGCCGAGGCAGCGGCCTGATGCATCACAAATTCTTGGTGGTGGATCGGGCTCTGGTGATCACCGGCAGTGCAAACTTCACTAGTTCGGGAATGCATGGAGATGCGGGAGTATCCCGCAGTCGCGGCAATGTAAATCACCAGCTGAGCATCCAAAGCGCCGAACTTGCTGAGCTGTTCCGAGAAGAATTTGAACGCATGTGGGGAGATGGACCTGGAGGCCAGAGGAACAGTCGGTTCGGACGCGGCAAAAACAACCGCGGCGTGCAATCCGTTGAAGCCAATGGCGTACAGATCAAAGTTCTGTTTTCACCGCATTCCGATCAACTCTCCGGACACGGCCTCGACTTGATCGGTGAGCAGCTGACTGCAGCGCAGAGGAATATTGATATGGCGCTGTTTGTCTTTTCAGACCAATCACTGACTAATATTCTTGCGGAGCGACTGAAAGCTGGTGTGGGAATTCGGCTGTTGGCTGATCCAGGCTTCGCAGGACGTTCCTTTTCCGAAGTGTTGGATCTGCTTGGATTGGAACTGCCCGACCGCTTTTGCAAACTTGAAGCAGGCAATAACCCTCTCAAAACACCACTGCAAAGTGTTGGAACACCAAAACTGGCCAACGGCGACAAGCTCCATCACAAGTTCGCGGTGATCGACAACAAAACAGTGATCACAGGATCCTTCAACTGGTCACCTGCTGCAGCTCACACCAATGATGAAACCCTGCTGGTGATTGAGTCACCACAGCTAGCAGCACATTTCACCCAAGAGATGGATCGAATGTGGCGAGGAGCAGAGCTGGGGATCACCGCTCGGATGCAGCGCAAGCTGGATCGACAAACAAGAAAATGCGGGAGTGGGATCGAGAGGGATTGAGAAGGGCTAGAGAGAGAGAGGAAAAGTAGCTTGAGAAGCGGCTCACCATAAAAGCAATCGGCGCGCAACATCTCGGCCTTAAATTTGCTCGTAAATCATATAGCTTATTGACTCATGCCCTCAGATTTAATTAATAAAATTTATTTCATCAACAGCGCTAACTGAATACAAGAAGAATTATCATAGAGAAAACACACAAAACCATCTTGATCGATCAGAAACCAACTCTCTCAAATGGATCAGTTACCTTGGCAGCACTGACAAGTTTATGTGGCGAGAAAAGAGAGAGCATATTGTCATCGCCAAAGAAACCAATATTCCCCTCACTAGTATAAATACAAACCAAAATATCTAAACAATGTCTAAAATTTTTCTTCTCGGTGTAGGCTGCCAAAAGGGAGGAACAACTTGGATTCACGATCAGCTTTCTAAAAATGAGCAATGTGACTTCGGTTTTCGCAAGGAATATCACGTCCACGATGCGCTGCATGTCCCTGAACACTCTGGATTCCTAGCTCGTGCCAAAAAACAAGCCTTAAAACAAATACGTAACGGCAATACATCACCAAACTCCTTACAACGCTTATCATTTATAATGAATCAGGATTTGTATTATGATTATTTTGATTACTTGTATTTAAAGCACTCAAAAACAAAAATTGTTGGGGACATCACGCCAGAGTATTCAGCATTGCCAGAGCATGCGCTTGCTCAAATAAGGTTAAATCTTGAACTTAGAGGATTTAAAGTAAAACCAGTTTTTATTATGAGAGATCCAATCAGCAGGTGTATATCGCAAATAGAAATGATGCGCAGAAAAGGATGGAAGCAATTGCAATACAAAGCATTGAGGACGATGTCTCTTGATAATGCTGTAAGAGTTCTTGGGAGCTCAACAAAATGCCGAATCAATACCCTTTATTGTCAAACAATTAAAAATCTTGAAAGAATTTTCCCGCAAGAAGATATCTTTTACTCGCTTTACGAAAATCTTTTCGAAAAAGAAACGCTTGAAAAATTCTCCAAATTCCTAGAAGAGGATAAACTATTTTTTGATACCGGTCACAGAGTAAATAAAAATAGCGCATCTTATGACGAAAGGGTAAAAAAGTCGACCCGCAAATTACTCTTTAATTCTTACTCTGACGTTTATGAGTTTTGCGGCGAAAGGTTTAGTGCTAGCAAGGCTTGGGACGGATGGAATTACTCCAAGTGAACACGGAGCGAATTTCAATCGACTACTGCGTTTCATTCAACACTCACAAGAATTGATCACTCAGTCATCAAGGAAAGGGGAATCGCAATAAATATTGGTGTCCCATCATCAATGACTGGCAACAGAATCTCAGCAAAATCGGCACTCAGTCGATCTCATAACAACTCGATGGAAATATTCTTTGTGAAAGCTGGAAATCTGGAAAACCCGCTCCTGGATTTTTTAGTGAGTAAAATAAATAGATTGACCTAAATTCTTTAGCTATCCATGCGCTTGAGTTGCTTAAGCGGTTTCTTATCAAGTTCTTTCAAAGCTTCTACTAAAGACCACTCTAGAAACTTCTGAAAAGTCCCAAACTGATTCACGAATACCTGCTTTTCTTCTAATTTCGAAAGCAGTTCACTAACCTTACGGTTAATCTCTATCCTTATTTGCATCAATCGCTCTTATCACTACCATCTATTTAGGACTATTTCTTCAAGCAATGCTTGATCCATAATGAGCAATCATTCTTTTGATCAACTGTGACTTATTCATCCCTACGTGCCCCTGCAGTTCCTTAAGAAGTGGATTTAACTGCAGAAACTCTTGATACGTGAAAGAAACCTGTACAACATATCTTTTCTTTCTCATAGACAATGCTCTAAGGCAACCATAGAACTCTATTCTTTAAGTTGATCCAAACAAGTTCATAAAACTAGTGCATTGAAGTAGTTGCTTTCGCTACGCTCACGTCTCATTGGGATTGATCTAAAGAATTGAAATCTAAATAGTCATAAGATCCAAAGAATCTAAAGATCTTTTGTTCATTCTACACAAGGTTATTATACACACTTTGGAGTGATTTGTCAACCCCTTGAGGATCAACTATTGAATAGTTCGATCAACCTTTACAAGGTTATTTATACATGCAGTACTTTACAAAAATGAGAAGTTATGGTATACTTGTAGGGTAAGTTAGAAATACAACTATGAACTTAGATCAAGCATTCATCAACAAAATATCCAGTCATCTTCTCCACTATCGTTTCAAAGGAGGAGAAACACATCAACTCTGTTGTCCTTATTGCCAGTCGGGTGGCATCAACAGCAAAGGCAAGAAGATCAGCGAATCAAAAGCAAAGGGATACTTCTACAAAAAGGAGAGTTGTATCAATTTCAAGTGCCATAAATGCGGAACTGGCAAACAATTCCATAACTTTCTCAAGGATCATTTCCCCACTGAATTCATTGCCTACGTCAGAGAACGAGAACACATGGGTACAACAGGCAAAGGGCATAACTGTCCAACCCTTGCGAATGCTCTTGAAAGTATTGGAGGTTTGAAGTTTGAGAAACCAATTTTTGATAAAAACAAAATAAATGACAGCACTAGCACTACTGCAAGAGAGTCACCCGATGCTTCTAAAGAAGACAAAATAGAAGGATGCGGCAATCCGCCAAAAGTCCAGAAACTGCCACCAATGCGTTCGCCTCAACAGCAATCAGGATGCCAGGCACACATCAACCATCTGATCAAGCAAAAGCATGAGCGTGCTCGTAAACGCAGAGGTGATCTGTGGTGATCAACCCCAGGGAGGGTTGACAAATTAGCAGTACAGGTGTACTGTAGCGGAGCGGGTTGATACTCGCCATCATCGAACAATTCTTTTCCTAATACTGCTGGCGCTAGAAGGAAAACAAAATAGTTTGAATATTTTATCCACCTACACTTACTTTTAGATCTATGTCTTGGAATCTTTCCGCAAACTCATACTGTTTTGAATTAAAGCGTGTGACGCAAAAATCAACGTTTGACAAATTACTCAATCGCTTAGCAGAGGATATTTGGATGGACTTTATGAAGGATGAGTTTGCACCTGAACACTTTGCGGACCTCGATATTCCCGAAAACAGAGAAGAGGGTATTCCATTCATTGCCAACGAACTCAACAACTACATCATCGAATTCAATTGCACAGATAAAGGGGCGTCATTTGTCGTCTACAGCGAATACGACACATCAGAACGATGGGACAGTGAACTCGTAGATAGCATCGCAAACTTTTTCCTCTTAAATAGCGATCAAGATTACTGCCTAGGACAATACGCCGCATTCGATAAAACTGGAGGTTACGCCCATCAATGGATCACAATCAAAGAGGGTGAGCAGACCTACACAATGAATATGCATAAATTCATGAACGCATTATCACAACACAAAAACTACTCTTTCCCCAGTATCAAAGAAATGAAAGTTTTTGCGGATAATCACCAACTCGGAAGCAACACTCTCCCAGTCGGTTTGGCATAGGTATTCAGTAACTGCTCGGTCCTGTGACCTGCAACTTCTGCTAAATCTGCAGGTGAATTTCCTAATGCCAACGCATGGGACAGAAACGTATGCCTTTGTGAATACAACCGCCTTACAGGCAGTCCTAGGCGCCTTAGAGAACGTTTCCATACGTGCTCAAGACCAGAGTCATACAAATGCTGATGCGTTCTTGGGGTAACGAACACCAAACCGCTTTTGATATTGAGACCCAATGCCTTCATGGTGGAGCGATGCTGCCTCAGCATCTCCACCACCTGGGGGTTGATCGGGACAACTCTGCTCTTCCCTGTCTTGGTTGGTCCCCAATACCTCTTATGAGTGGCAGTCCCATCTCTCTTCAGTGTCTTACTAATCAGCAGTTCACCGTCATCCAATCGAACGGCATCCCACGTCAGTCCAATCAGTTCTGAGTTCCTAAGACCAGTGCTCAACCACAACAAGAAGCAGGGGTAGAACCATTCCTCATTGGTATTAAGGTCTGCCAGCACCTGCTGGATCTCTTTCTTACTGAGGACCTCCTGATGGACACTTCTGGTTGGCACCTTGATGACCACTGATGCCAATGCTTTGTTCTTGGGTTGAACTGATCGAATCGTGCTGAGGATCGTGGACTGGGTGGATGCTGCCAATCCCTCTGCCTTCATCCATGCCAAGAAGCGATCAACCTCTGCCCTTGTCCTGATCGGCAAGCCAAACCGCTTCACCACTCGAAAGGCATGCGTCACCCTTGCTTGCCTCTTCTCCTCTGCTAGTGACCTGAGGGCATCGAGCAAATCCTGATCTCGCCCCTCCACCAGTGGGCGGTATCGATTCAGAGATAGGTCCAAATCTCCCTGCTGCGCATCCCGCCAGATCTCAGCGCAGATGGCTTGCCGCCTGGCTTGGGCAACTGGATCGTCGAAACGACCAATCCGATTAATGAAATGGTCACGCCCATCCAGCCTCAACCTGACTTGGAGAGCACCGTTGTTGTCCCTCACCCTCGGTGGCTTCTTCAAAATCCCTCTCCCTTGCATGGAAGTCGGGCTTAGGGAAGACATCCCTCAAAAGCCAAGCCAGATCAGCAGATCCAGTAGCTCTTCTTAGCCATTTGGCGTCTCAATGCGAGATCAGATGCCCTTTTGGCTTGGGTTCTGGCTTATGGATCTATGACAGACCTGAGCATCCCTGAGCGAATCCTTCAAAACCACTGCAAGTACAAGGCGTAGGTACACGTCGCCTCGCCCACGGCGACAAGCTCCATCACAAGTTCGCTGTGATCGACAACAAAACAGTGATCACAGGATCCTTCAACTGGTCACCTGCTGCAGCTCACACCAATGATGAAACCCTGCTGGTGATCCACTCACCCCAACTCGCCAAACATTTCACTCGTGAAATGAACCGCCTCTGGCGAGATGCGGAACTGGGGGTCACGCCACGGATTCGGCAAAAGCTGGAACGGCAGCGTGCCAAGTGCGGGAGTGGTTTGAAGAGAAGCTGAGATGGCTTGAGAGGTGGCTTAAGATGATTCAAAAATCTGAGCAGCAAATGGCTGGCTTTGGGAAGCCTCAAAAACACAAAAAAAGCATCAAGCAAGATGCGAGCAGATCACGAACAGAAGAAATCAAACAATCAATCACTAAATACCAACAAGGAGACCTAGAGGGCGCAAGGCTTTCACTAGATAATATATTACAAGCAGATCACTAGAATAGCTTTGCCCTCGGATTCTTGGCAACGATTGAGAAAGCACTAGGCAACAGCCAAAGAGCCTTAAAACTATTCAAAAGGTCAACAAACATAAGCCAAAATAATTCAGATATTCTTCAAAACTATTCAGGCTTGCTGGAAAAGCAAGACCTAAAAAACGCCATCCTATTATCAGACAAAGCAGTACATATCTCACCCGAGAACAGCAAGTATCTCGAAAGGAATGGATACCTAAAATGGCAAGCCGACGATCTTGGCAACGCCCTTGAGCAACGCTAAAAGCAATAAGCCTTAATCCAAGCCTTGTTACCGCCCACATGAACCTGGGCGGCATCTACAAAGATCTCGGCAACCTCGATTAAGCTCTTGCCTCCACTCTCAAATCACTCGAGCTCAAACCTGATAACCCCACAGCCCACATGAACCTGGGCGGCATCTACAAAAATCTCGGCAACCTCGATCAGGCTCTTGCCTCCACTCTCAAATCACTCGAGCTCAAACCTGATAACCCCACAGCCCACATGAACCTGGGCGGCATCTACAAAAATCTCGGCAACCTCGATCAGGCTCTTGCCTCCACTCTCAAATCACTCGAGCTCAAACCTGATAACCCCACAGCCCTCATCAACCTGGGAGGCATCTACAAAGATCTCGGCAACCTCGATCAGGCTCTTGCCTCCACTCTCAAATCGCTCGAGCTCAAACCTGATAACCCAGATGCCCTCATCAACCTGGGTGGCATCTACAAAGATCTTGAAAGAATTGAAGACGCAAAAACAGCTGTCAATCACGCCTTGAGGGCAACTAAAAAAGATACCAATATCGTTACCATAATTCTTGACTTTTACGACAGCATCAACGAAGAAGAGTTATTAGAAGAAGCAATTATCTGCCTAAAAAGCGCTCTTCCAAGCAAAAGCATACGCATCACGATGTACGAAGCTCGAACACAATTTAGGCAGAAAAAATACGAAGACAGCTGGGCAAAACTGCCGAGACTTAACCTTGCATCAAAGGACTTAAAAGACTGGTTTTGCATGTCAAAATATCATGCATTTAGAGCCCAAATTGCAGAAAAAATAATCAATACGATGATGCCTTCTACAGTCTTGAAGCTTCACAAATAGATCCACTGTACAAGTCAATAAATCACAAAAAAGAGCATTATCGAGTCCATGAATACATTTCTCTTTCTGAAAACATGTCCAAAGACAGAGCAAGCATAGATTTCATTAATCAAACTCAAAGTGATTCACACCCTGTATTTTTAATTGGCTTTCCTCGGTCAGGAACCACCCTATTAGACACAATCCTAAGAAGCCATCGCGCAGTGGAAGTTATTGAAGAAAAAGACCCTCTCCATCTTACAGAGATTTTAGGCATTAACAATCTGCAGAGACAAATTTCAAATTTCAACTCGCTTAAGGAAAACGATTTAAATGCAATGAGAAAGACTTACAACTCCAGGCTTAAATTTCACTCAAAAGATGCCGGCAAATTAATAATCGACAAGCTTCCATTGCACACAGTTGCTATTCCGCTGATTAACTTGCTATTTCCGAACGCAAAAGTAATCTTTGCATTAAGACACCCTTGCTACTCAATACTCTCGTGCCTCCAGCAGGTATTTACACCAAATATAGCCATGACAAATTTCACCACTCTAGATAGGTCAGTGGACTATTACGACAAAGTCATGAACGGCTGGATTACCTACAATGAAAACTTCAACGTAGACTACACAATATCCAAATACGAGGATTTACTGGACAATTTTGACGAGAGCGTTTTGAAAGTGCTCAAACATCTCAACCTACCCTGGGATGATGGCGTGAGAGAGTATAGGAACACTGCCAAGAATCGAGAGTTTATTAAACCCCCCTCCGCATTGCAAGTAGTTCAACCTCTTTACAAGTCATCTGTAGGCAGATGGAAAAATTACCAAAAATACTTTGCGGAACATATGGACAAACTTAACCCCTGGATTAATTATTTTGGCTATAGCATATAATAATCCTATCAATAAACAATTCCAATGCAAAAGGAGGGAGTCAAACCAATAATCCCATGAATAATTCTTCGACCTTTTACCCTAGATCACTTTATGCCGCCGAGCTAAATATAGAGGACTCACAGCTGAATGGTTAAGGACATTCGATACATAAGTATCTTCATTCCACGCCGTTCTCAATACCAACGATGCCTAACAGATACTCATGAGCAACTCCGAGTATTCACCTAAACCTTTTCCTATTCTCCGAAACAAAAAAACATTGGCATTGCCTCATTGGCAATTAAATCTGCTGATCCATAGCGAGAGTTCTTTCTCAGCATCTGCTTGAAAAGAGCCTCACTCTTCTTGTCTAACTTGATATTCATTGTCTTGGGAAATGATTGAAGTACAAATCTTCCATTGCCACTTTGTAACAACCAGACCTTGTCAATCTGTTCTTATGCATCAAGGCTCTTTCTTCATCTGACGAAAAGCATTTACTTCTCGTCGATTAAAGGAGACATTCGCAGAAGTGGTCTTAGTGATATACATAGTTTTTGGATAGAAAAGATAGCGATGTCAATTGATCAAGAATCAAACTAAACTCAAGAGGATGAGGCCTCAGGCAACAAGCTCACTTGACTTCTAGACAGCAATTGAATCTATTTATTCGATTTCAACCTTAAAACCAATCACTTTTAAATAAAGAAGTACTCCAAAGAGGGCTCAAGCGCACTTAAAGCGGAAGCAGTACGGGATCAAAGCTCAATAGCCATGATCCGATCGATTCATACTCAAAGGAGTCTTGAATCTGAATTTCCTATACCTTCATCACTACGTATAAGAGTTTCCAGCCAGAAACAGTTATGCATAGCCTGCAGTCATATTCAACTGAGGTTTATTTCAAGGGAATAAGGACTAATGATGCTCATCACTAAGGATCCTTCAATTACCCCTATTGAGATGTCTCGGGAGATGACGTGACCTCCAGAGGGCATCAGAGATGCCCTTCTGAGTTGGAAGACGAGTAAAACTCTTCTCATCACCACAACCATCAACAGCCTCTCGTGAGGGCACCTCAAAGTCCTTTGGTGAAGGCAGCAGCAGGTGGGCTGCATGCTCCCTCACGAAATCCAGCGAGGTCGTTGCCATGCCCCAGCGATGGCACTTAAACCTCCATCAATCTGTAGATCCTTTCTCGGGATGGAGATAACCCCTATGGACGTACCTAGGGGCATGACTGTCACGTTGGCAGTAGGGGCATCGAGCAAATCCTGATCTCGACCCTCCACCAATGGGCGGTATCGATTCAGGGAGAGGTCCGAATCCCCCTGCTGGGCATCCCGCCAGATCTCCACGCAGATGGCTTGTGCCATGGCTTGGGCGAACGGATACAACACAAGCTGAATCGGCAGCCATCCAGATGCGGGAGCGGGGTCAGCTGAGATTATTTTTGGAAAATAATATTAGCGGTATTGCATTAACCCTTCATGGCAATACTCTGATCAAACTATCCACAGAGGCTTGCTTAAGAGCCAGAAAACTGCTGGAAGATTCACAATTTCAAGCAATCAACCGAGAGCAGCAAATCAACTATCAAGAAAGACTGGCCTTTGAACTTCGCGAAAAAATTCTATTTTCCAGATTTTTAATCAACACATAAACAGAAGGTACAACCAGCAACGACAATGTGGTTCCCATCAAAAGGCCTCCAAAAACAACCGTACCAATTGACTGCTGAGTATTTGCGCCAGCATTTTGCGCAATCACAAGTGGGAAAAAGCCAGCAAGAGACGCAACGGATGTCATCAAGATAGGCTGAAGCCTTTCCTTTCCAGCTTCTGCGGCAGCTACAACAATATCGACTCCTTTAGAAACTCGTTGATCTGCCGCTTCGACAACCAGAATTGAGTTTTTAGCGGCAAGTCCTATTAACATAAGAAATCCTATTTGAGCAAAAATATTAATCTCCATTGATCGCAATTTAAGGAATACAAGACTGCCCAGTATGGCTATTGGGACTGTAATCATGATGACAGTTGAAGTAATGTAGCTTTCATACAACGCAGAAAGAACCAAGAAAACAGCCAATGCTGCCATCAAGAACAAGAAAACAATTGCAGAGCCTGAATTATTTTGGACTCTAGAAAGACCTGTAAACTCATAACCTATATCATTAAAATCAAGGGTTTCAAAAACATTTTTAATGTCATTGATAACCTGGCCTGTAGTATATCCAGGGGCAGGAACGACTTTATACTCAATTGAGCGTTGAAAATTAAAATGATTTATCTGTACTGGACTTGTTAGCAATTTATATGAAGCCACTTCTTTTAATTTTACAAAATCTCCTTTAGAGGTTTGTAGTGGGAAATTCATTATGTCATCTATAGTACTTCTATCCTGAGGTTGACTGATGATGTTGACATCTTTTGGACCTCCCTCTAATGATGTTTGAGTAACACGTGTACTGGTTGCGAAAGTACTAATCGTGTTTACAACTTCATCGTAGGTAAGATTAAGGGACCCGAGCAATGACCGGTCTATTTTCAGCTCATAGGTTGGGTTATCAGGAGAAAACTGGGTTGAGATGTTCTGGATTGACGATTGCTGAGATGATTTGTCTGAAAATTTCTGGGCTAAATCAAAGAACTCATTAATTGAATAACGGCCACTACTTTTGTCGATCAAAGATACAGTTGTAGAGTTATCCTCACCAAATCCTTGAATCATCGGATCTTCCAATACCGGTGGGAAAACCCTTGTTGGTAAAGGTGCTAGCTTTGTTGCAATGTTAGCTTTAATACTCTCAATACTCTGATCTTTTTTGCGACGCTGATCTAGCGGAGTTAAACTCATATATAGAAATATTAGGGCGTCATTCCTACTGTCGACAGCAACAAAATCAAGAAGGCCAGACTCTTTGTCTTCTTTTATACCATTTAATATTTTTCTTGCCTGGTTGCTAACAGGTTGAGCTGCTGTTAGCGATATTCCAGGATTGAGCAATAACAAACTACTTAAATTACCCATGTCTTCATTCGGGATTAAACCAGTAGGAATAATCCTAAATAAATACAGAGTTACTAACGCAAGTGGCAATAAAGACGCACAAACCAACTTGCTTCTCTTCAAAAAACGGCGCAAAAGATTCTCGTAAGTATTCTCAGTTTTTAAATAAAAACGATTGAAAGTTTGATAAACGTTCTCAATCTTAAATCCAATGATGGAAAATATAGCAATGCTAATCGGAATAGCAAAATTTCCAAAACTAGCTTTAGTGAAAAACCCCATCAAAAGACCTACAGCAGCTCCTAAGAATGCGGTAATCCACGGTCGCGTAGGTTTAGTCGGCTCTGAACTTAATAGCAGAGCAGACATCATTGGTGAAAATGTGAGCGCATTAAAAGTTGATATCGCAATGGAGCTTATGATTGTTATTGCAAACTGAATGTAGATGTTGCCAATAGGACCACTAACCAATGTCACAGGCAGAAACAAGGCTATCAGCACTAAAGAAGTGGATATAATCGCCCCTGACAAATCGTTCATTGACGCAAATGCTGCATCAACTGGATTCATTCCCTTTTTAATATTGGATGACACTTGCTGAACTACAAGAATTGCATCGTCAACCACCAGCCCTGTCGCCAACACCAGTGCCGTCATTGTGAGAAAATTTAGCGTAAAGTCAAAAAGCCTAAGAAATGAGAATGTACCAATAATTGAAATGGGTATGGCTAAGCCAGGGATTAAAATTGTACGCCAATTTTGCAAAAACAATAATAAAATAAGAACAACCAGAACTATTGCTAAGCCAAGTGCATCTTTGACATTAGCTATGGAATCCAATATAAATGCCTTGCGATCCCTGATTCGCACAACTTTGATTCCGGAAGGTGCAGCAGTTTTGAACTCCTCAATCACCTGGCCGACATTCTCACCTACCTCAACAGCATTACTGCCTGACTTAAGATTTACTGAAATAAATACACCAGGATAACCATTGCTAGATTTAATATCATGGTCAGCACTAGATGTATATTTGACATCGCCAATGTCTTTGACTCTTAAGACAGCTCCAGACTCTAATCGTTTTACAACAATGTTCTTGAAATCTGAAATCGATTGAATATATCCACTATTCTCAATCATTACTGAATAAAAATAGGTCTCTTTTTCGCCAACCCGTTGAGCACCAACAGATCCACCAGATGCGGGAGTATTCTGCGAATTAATACTCTGCTTTACATCCTCAGCACTTAATCCGTATGTACGCAACAAATTAGAATCTACTGAAATTTCGAAGAGAGGTCTTTGTGGGAAAATATCTAGTCTTCCAACTCCTGAAATCATTTGAATTTGCTTGTACAACTGATTTTTGACCAGGGTTGTTAAGTAAGCACTGTCATGTTGCCCTTTAGTTGAAGTGATTAAATAGTTAGCAATTGGCGTATCTGTAGTCTGCGAAATGTTAATCCCCCTAGTTTGAGTAATCTGAGGAAGAGATGACTTTGCTTGTTGGACACGATTTTGAACATCTAATGAAGCAGTGTCAGCCGAGGTATCAGGCTCTAAATGCAAAGTAATAGAGGTTGTATTAGATTTTGATGAAGAGGTAAAATACTCTACTCCTGGCGTATCTGATAAAATATCTTCTAATTGGTCTGTGATAGATAGTTCGACAAATGATGCATTTCCACCTGGGTATTCGGCAGTGACAGTGATTGTGGGCTGAGCAATATCAGGAAGAAACTCAATCGGCAAACTTTCGAAAGAAAGCCATCCGAGGATAAAGATCACCAGACTGCAAACACTGGTAAGAACTGGTCTATTGATGAAACGGTTAGATAATGACACTTATTAGTACTTTATTTAGAAGATTTAATTGAAACTGGAGTGCCATTGGCAAGCATACCTGAACCACTTATTGCAATCAAATCACCGGTATTTAAACCACCTAGAATACGAAAATAATCATCCTGCAATGTACCGAGCTTTAGGGGTGTGTCAATTGCAATTAAAGTACTTGCGGGCAACTTTGACATAGATTTTTTTTGATCAGGCGTGATATCTGAATCCTTTAGAAAAGTCTTAATTGGAATTAGTTTGTAAGTATACGGTTGCTGCGCTTTAAACAATGCCGCTGTAGCTGGCAAACCAGGAAGTTGTTCATCACCGATAATAATGCTTGATCGGATTAGCTGATTAGGCCGAAAGCCTGTTCCGTTAACAAAAACTGCTCTCACCTTCAAAGTGTTAGATGGCTGATAATTACTAATGTCACCGTCTAAATCAAAGTATGGAGGTATAAATGAAATCCTGCCCTCGCCTATTACATTGCTATTTGATACATCATACATTTTAACCTTCTGGTTCAACTTAATTTGCCCTGCTTGAAGAGCGGGAATAGAAATGTCAATTGAAAGATTTTCGTTATTGACAACAACAAAATTATTCTGGCCTTGCTCCAGACCTGTCTGCAAGTATTGCCCAGGGCTAATACCAGAAAGATCTCCTACAATCCCATCTATAGGAGAACGCATTGATCTTTTCGAAAGAGCTTCCTGCTTAGAAACGACATTACTCTGGGCTTCAATTGCTTTTATTTGTTTTTCTTCAGCTTGTTCCTTTTCTACACCGCCAACTAATGCTAATTTTTTATATCTATTTGCTTGTACAAGCGCTTCTTTCAGCTGCGCTTGCGCTGTTTTGAGATCTGCCCGTTCTTCTGCATCATCCAAAACAACCAATATTTGACCAGTTCGAACAGGGTCACCTTCTTTAACGAGTACTTGGGTTATCAATCCACTAGTTTGCGGTTTCAGTTGAATATATCCAGGATCAGTCAAAGTACCCTCTGCTTGAATGACATTGTCAAAATCACGCATTTGAATCCTCGTCGCATCAACCGGAATAAGCTGAGGGGTGGCGACTTTGCTTTGACAAGCTGCGACGATGGTGCAAAGACCATACACGAGGCCAACTTTAATCGCTAATCGCATTTTGGAGCAGACGTGCGAAGGCAAAATTGGGTCACTAAATTTGCCTAAGCCTAGCTCTTGAATCTGCTCTCATGTAATTCGTCAACAAGTATTTCACAGCGTTAGCACTTGCCAACAAAAAGGAACAACATCACTATTAACTAGGTCTTTATTTAAACATCGGATAGATAATTTTTAACTATCTGCTCCTGACACTGAAGAATTTCATGGATTGCAGTATCAATTCTAAAAGTTCATTCTGCAGAATCTGTCCAAGCAAACCGTACATGCCCGAATGATGCACAAGCGCGTATCAGTTGCAGGCTGACCATTGACTCATCATTGATTAGTTTACAAGGGAATCACAATTTGCATGCTGCTTACGGTCACAAGGCTGTTAGCTTTTTAATTAAAAGAACAAGCCCTCTCATCTTAATCTCATTCAACTCTCATTCAAAAATACCCGGACAAGGCATTGATTTATGAAAAACACTCCCAATGAATCCTCAGCCGAAGAGCTGGTCGATCAGCCTTATAAATATGGATTCGTCACGGAGATTGAAGAAGAAAAAATTCCCAAAGGCATCAATGAGGAGGTGATTCGTCTGATCTCTGCCAAAAAAGAGGAGCCCGATTTCATGCTCGAATTCAGGCTGAAGGCTTATCAAAATTGGCTGACACAGGATGAACCCAACTGGGCCAAACTTGGCTATCCAGCAATCGACTATCAGGATATCATTTACTATGCGGCGCCTAAAACGAAAGAAAAGAAACGAAGTCTTGAGGAGGTTGACCCAGAGCTTCTCGACACGTTCAGCAGACTTGGTATTCCTTTAAATGAGCAAAAAAGACTCGGCAACGTTGCCGTTGACGCCGTCTTCGACAGTGTTTCGATTGCGACAACTTTCAAAGAAAAGCTTGCAGAATTTGGAGTGATTTTCTGCGGCTTTGCGGAAGCGGTCAAGGAGCATCCTGAACTGATCAAAAAATATCTTGGGACTGTTATTCCCAGCAACGATAATTTCTTTGCGGCATTGAATGCATCCGTTTTCAGCGACGGCACATTCGTGTATATCCCCAAGGGAGTTGAATGTCCGATGGAGCTGTCCTCCTACTTTCGGATCAACTCCGGAGATGCAGGACAATTCGAGCGCACCCTGATCGTGGCGGAGGAAGGTGCTTCCGTGAGCTATCTCGAGGGCTGCACGGCTCCGATGTTCGACACCAACCAGTTGCACGCTGCCGTGGTCGAACTGATTGCGCTTGATGATGCATCGATCAAGTATTCCACTGTGCAGAACTGGTACCCAGGCGATGAGAACGGCGTTGGCGGTATCTACAACTTTGTCACCAAGCGTGGCCAGTGCCGCGGCGCCCGCAGCTGCATCAGCTGGACCCAGGTGGAGACCGGATCGGCAATCACCTGGAAATATCCCAGCTGCGTTTTAATTGGAGAAGACTCGGTTGGTGAATTTTACTCCGTCGCTCTGACACATCATCTTCAGCAGGCAGATACCGGGACCAAAATGATTCACATCGGCCCACACACACGCTCAACCATTGTCAGCAAAGGGATCAGCGCCGGTAAATCGAGCAACAGTTATCGAGGCCTGGTTCATGTCAATCCGTCAGCAAAAGGTGCACGCAATTACAGCCAATGCGACTCAATGCTGATTGGTGATAACGCCAGTGCTAATACCTATCCCTATATTCATTGTCAACAAATGAATTCTTCTGTGGAACATGAGGCCAGCACCTGCCGTATCTCAGAAGACCAGCTCTTTTATCTGCAGAGCCGCGGCATCGGATTCGAGGAGGCGGTCTCCATGATGGTCAGCGGTTTCTGCCAGGATGTTTATAACCAATTGCCGATGGAATTCGCGGCAGAAGCTGACAAATTGCTTTCACTTCGTCTGGAGGGAGCTGTGGGCTGAATCTTCCTCATCACAAAATAGACCATCACCGATTATCAGCCTATTTATTCCATGATCAATTCCGACGCCGAACTGCTTCTCGACATCAACGATCTGCATGCATCCGTTGAAGATCAGCCCATCCTCAAAGGCGTGAATCTCCAGATCAGAGCTGGTGAAGTTCACGCGATCATGGGTCGCAACGGCAGTGGCAAGAGCACCCTCTCGAAGGTTCTGGCCGGCCATCCCGCTTATCAGGTCACCGGTGGCAGTGTTCGCTATCGCGGTGAAGATCTCTTTGAACTGGAGGCGGAGGAGCGTGCACGCCTCGGTGTGTTCCTCAGCTTCCAGTATCCGGTTGAGATCCCCGGCGTCAGCAATCTGGAATTTCTGCGCGTGTCCACCAATGCTCGGCGTGAGAAGCGGGGCCAGGAAGAACTCGACACCTTTGACTTTGAAGACCACGTGCGCGAGAAGCTCAAGGTGGTGCAGATGGATCCTGCGTTCCTCGAACGCAGCGTCAACCAGGGCTTCTCCGGTGGCGAGAAGAAGCGCAATGAAATCCTGCAGATGGCCTTGCTGGAGCCGGTCGTGGCGATTCTTGATGAAACCGATTCCGGTCTTGATATCGACGCCCTGCGCATCGTGGCCGGCGGCGTGAATCAGCTTTCCGGTCCGCAGAACGCAACGATCCTGATCACGCATTACCAGCGGTTGCTCGATGAAATCACTCCCGACTACGTGCATGTGATGGCTGCGGGCCGCATCCTGCGCACCGGTGGGCGTGATCTGGCAATCGAGCTGGAGAAAACCGGCTACGACTGGGTTGATAAGCAGCTCGCTGCCGAGGGAGTGGCCTGATCATGGTGAGCAACGTACTGGCACCGGTGCAGCAGCGAGGACGTGAAGCCCTCCAGCGTCTTGGCTTGCCCACCCGTAAACAGGAAGCCTGGAGACTCACCGATCTCAAACGACTTGGGGCGGTTCATGACCTGCCGCTCATTGGCGCTGATGCGCGCACTGATCTGCCGGAGCCGCCACAGGGCGGGCTTCGCTTGCTGCTCGGTGATGAAGAACAGAATCCCTTGGAGGGGGTGACACTCCCCAGCGGCATCAAAGCCCTGCACAGGGATGAGATCGAGAGTCTCCTCGGTCGTGCAACAGATCACTGCGGATGCTCTGAAGACTGGACGGTGGAGCTCAACAAGTCCTCCAGCCGACACATCCTGGCGCTGCAGATCAGTGGCAAGGTTCCTCCGCTGGAACTCGTGATTGATGCCCGTGGCTCCGGCTTGATGGCGACACGTGTGTTGCTGATTCTTGATGAGAATGCCGAACTTGAGCTGCTTGAAGTCTTTCGAGCAGAGAGCGGAGTTGCCCATAGCCATCTCTGCGAAGTTCTGCTCGCTGAAGAATCACATCTTCAACATGGTTTGCTCTCGATTGGTGATGGCTCCAGCTCAATTCTGACAACACTTGCCATACAGCAGGAGCCGCGAAGCCACTATGCATTGTCTTCCTTTGTACAGGGTTCGATTTTTGCTCGAATTGAACCGAAAATCGTGCAACTGAGAGGCCAGGCATTCACATCACTGATGGGATTGGCTGTTGCGACCGATGAACAGCAGATCGGAGTGCACTCCTTCATGCGATTTGACGGGCCCGAGGGCGAACTTGATCAGTTGCAAAAAAGCCTGGTTTCAGGGAGATCACACACGATTTTCAATGGCTCAATACAAGTACCCAAGGAAGCGCAACAAACCAATGCCGCTCAATTGAGTCGTAATCTGATGCTGTCGAGTCGAGCACGCGTTGATACAAAACCGGAGCTTGAAATCATCGCTGATGATGTGAAATGCGCACACGGAGCCACGGTCAGCCAGCTGCAGGAAGATGAACTCTTTTATCTCCGCAGCCGCGGAATCACCGAAGTGGAAGCAACAGCATTATTGCTCAATGGGTATTGCCAGGAGGTGATTGATCACTTACCCGCAGGAGCTGAACGATGGCAGCTTTCCGAACGCATCCACAACGTGTTGATCACATCCGGTTGAGGCTGAGGAACTCAGGCCAGAATGCCGCCACGTTCTGAAACCACCCCATGAGACTTCCATCACTCCTTTTGGGGTTCGCCTTGATGCTCCCCGCAGGGGTTGAGGCCAAGATCAAAAAGGTTCCATTCCCGACCAGGGATGAACTGCGTTCACTCCAGCTGCTGGCTTACAGCTGCTCACGTGCGAACGATCAGGACAGCTGCCGGAAGACTCGCACGCTTGCAGATCCACTTATGGATCACCCCAGACTTTCGGCGGCATGCAAGGACACCGTCTGGGAACTTGTACAGGCCTCACAGGTGGTCACCACCAACAGTTTTCAGCGTCGTGACAGCATTGACCGGCCTGCACGCCGACTCACGTTGGTCTGCACGGAGCCTGAAAAACCCAAGCAGGAAGCACCCTCACCGACACAAACCTGAACCCTCAACGGTTCAATCCCATTCGAGGTTCGAGCGTGACAACAAACGGCAGCGTCAGTTCACTCCCGACTTCGAGCCAAATCTGACTTGATTCAGCGGATCGAAGCGAAGCTCACAGATTCGTTGTTGACAATCACCCTGATCGAGTTTTTTTGCCTGAACACGATGGTTGCAAGGGGTGCCTGAAGTGTCACCAACACGGTTCATTGCGGCTCAAAGAGAGCATCAGCAATCAGATGGTTAGCGCCCAAACTGCTTCAGAGACCATGGTGTCGTCGAGGTAGCTGCGACAAGTGGTCGCGCCGACAACCCTGAGAAGCCTCTGACATGTAAGGGTTCTAAGTATCTGCTCCCGTCAGGGATGACCGCCTCCCCCTCGGCCGAACCCGCTCAGATCGTTGTGCGGCTCGAAGCCCCCTTCACCGACCAGAAGCCGGGCACCTCCGGATTGCGCAAGAGCAGCCGGCAATTCGAGCAACCGCACTACCTCGAAAGCTTTGTTGAGGCAGTGTTTCGCACCCTTCCAGGTGTTCAGGGAGGCACATTGGTGCTCGGAGGCGATGGCCGTTACGGCAATCTGCGCGCTATCAATGTGATTCTGCGCATGGGCGCAGCCCATGGCCTGAACAAGGTGATCCTCACCACCAATGGCATTCTCTCCACACCGGCCGCGTCCAACCTGATCCGCAAACGCAACGCCATTGGCGGAATCATTCTTTCAGCCAGCCACAATCCAGGCGGACCGGATGGTGATTTCGGAGTGAAGGTGAATGGCTCTAATGGAGGCCCCACACCAGGCTCCTTCACCGATGCGGTATTCGAGTGCACCAAGTCACTGGAGCAGTACGCCACGGTTGAAGCCCCCGAGCTGACTCTCGTAACTCCAGGAACACACAACATCGGTGGTCTGGAGGTTGAAATTATCGACGGTGTCGATGACTGTGTGGCATTGATGCAGCAACTGTTCGATTTCGATCAGATCAGTGCTCTCCTGCGCAGCGATTTTCCACTGGCCTTTGACGCCATGCACGCCGTCACGGGGCCTTATGCCAAACGTGTTTTCGAAGATCTGCTGGGAGCAGCAGCAGGAAGCGTACGCAATGGAATTCCACTCGAGGATTTCGGCGGCGGACATCCGGATCCCAACCTCACGTACGCACATGAATTGGCCGATCTTCTCCTCAAGGGAGACGACTACCGCTTCGGTGCAGCCTGTGACGGCGACGGCGACCGCAACATGATCCTCGGCAACCGTTGTTTTGTGAATCCGAGCGACAGCCTTGCCGTGCTGACCGCCAACGCCACGCTTGTACCGGCCTACGCCTCAGGCCTTACAGGCGTGGCGCGCTCCATGCCGACCAGCTCCGCCGTTGACGTTGTCGCGAAGACGCTGGGTATTGAATGCTTCGAGACGCCAACCGGCTGGAAATTCTTTGGAAATCTCCTGGATGCCGGACGCATCACACTCTGCGGCGAAGAAAGTTTCGGCACCGGCAGCAACCACGTGCGTGAAAAAGACGGCCTGTGGGCCGTGCTGTTCTGGTTGCAGATCCTCGCGGCACGGCGTTGCAGCGTGGCGGACATCATGAGCAGCCACTGGCAGCGCTTTGGGCGGCACTACTACTCACGTCATGACTACGAGGCAGTGCCCAGCGACGCCGCCCATGGCTTGTATGACCGTCTCGAAGGCCTATTGCCTGGTCTGGTCGGCCAATCCTTCGCCAATCGCAACATCACTGGAGCCGACAATTTCAGTTACACCGACCCTGTGGATCAGTCGGTCACCAAGGGCCAGGGCTTACGCATCCTTTTGGAGGACGGCAGCCGCATTGTTGTACGCCTCTCTGGCACCGGCACCAAGGGGGCGACCATCCGGGTCTATCTGGAGAGCTATGTCCCGAGCACCGGTGATCTCCATCAGGATCCCCAGATCGCTTTGGCAGAGATGATCAGCAGCATCAACTCACTGGCGGAGATTCAGCAGCGGACAGGAATGGACCGCCCCACCGTGATCACCTGAGCGTCAGCGACGCCGCTGCTGACGCTCAGTTGTCTTTTGAGAGCGATACTCCTGCTCAGGCGCACTCTCCTGGAGCTGACGGATGCTCTCGACCGATGAGCCAAACAGCATCGCGGAGGCGATCACGACGCCTCGCAGATAAATCAATCTGGTGCGAGGAATCTCCGCCGGTGTATTGCGAACGAATGTGCCAAGAAAAATCGTGAGGATGATGCCGATGCAGGCACCGATGAGAGCAGCCCAGAGAACTTTGAAACCGTTGAATCCACTTGGTGCATACTTCATGAGCTGATCAGTGGAGAGCCGTCATCAGCGCTTGACGGGGATCCCTCAGATGCACCACCCGCCTGCCCAAGCAGAGACTTGAGAACGACATAAAACACCGGGATAACAATGAGCGACAGAACGGTGGCAATCAACAGACCACCGAACACAACAGCTCCGAGAGACGTCTGACTGCGAGCGCCTGCACCGCTGGCGAAGACCAGCGGCATGAAACCAAAGAGCGAGGAAATCGCCGTCATCAAGATCGGCCTGAGGCGGGAACCTGCTGCAAAACGTGCAGCCTCCAGTGCATTCGCACCAGCCTGCATCCGCTGGTTAGCCATATCCACAATCAGGATTCCATTGCCAGCCGCCAGGCCGATCAACATCACCAGACCCACCTGTGCGTAGACATTAAGCACCTCACCCCGCAAGGCCAGGAAGGCGAGTGCGCCGAGCATGGCTGTCGGTACCGTCATCAGAATGATCAGCGGATCGGAATAACTTTCGTATTGCGCCGACAGCACCAGATACACCGCGAGGATGCCGAGCGCAAAGATCACCACTGCCAGGGCACCGGCCTTCACTTCCTCACGGGAAATTCCAGTCCAGTCGAAACTGAGGCCCTGCGGACTGAAGGTCTCAAAGATGCCCTTCATTGCCGTGATCGCCTGACCAGAGCTCTTTCCGGCCGCAGGCGCTCCTTCGATTTTGATGGCCCTGTAGAGATTGAAGTGAGGTACCACCGTGGGGCCGAGTGTTTCACGCACGCTGAAAAACTCCGCGAGCGAAATCAGATCACCGTTGGAGCTTTTGACGTAAAGAGCTGAAAGGCGCTCAGGGGTCGCACGGCTCTCAGCATCAGCCTGCACATAAACCCGACGCACCTTGCCCTCCTGGAAGGTGTCGTTCACGTAGAGGCCGCCGAAGTTGATGCTGAAGGTCTTCATCGCAGCTCCGAAGTCAACGTCAACGGCGGCCATGCGATCACGATCCACCTGAATCTCGATCTGTGGCGATTCAGGAGCGAACAGCGTGTAGACACGATTGAGATCAGGGTCTGCGTTACCCGCCTGGATCAGGCGCCCTGCCGTGCTGTAGAAATCAGCCAGGCTGTAGGCCCCACCACTCTGATCGAGAAGCTGAAACTCGAATCCACCTCCGGTGCCATAACCAGGAATGGCCGGAGGTTCAACGACGAACACCCTGGCACCATCCACCGACCGGGCCAGCTTTTGATTGAGCCTTCCGACGATCGCCCCCACGGTCTGGTCCCGCTGCTTTCGCTCAGACCAATTGCTGGTGCCGAAGAAGAACAGGCCCTTGTTGGGACTGTTGCCATCCAGGCTTGCACCGCTGAACACGGACGCCGCAGTGATGTTCTTTTCCGTGCGCAGTACGGCAGCCACCTGCTGGTTAATCGCTTCAGTGACCTGTGTGGAGACGCCCTCCGGCGCCTGCACCACGCCAATCGCATAACCCTGATCTTCAATCGGCACAAACCCACCGGGAATGGCCCGGAAGGCAACGGCCGTGAGCAGGATGCCGATGCCGAGGATGCTCATCACCAGTCGACGTCGACCGAGAGCCCACTCCAAAGCGGCGGCGTAGCGGCTCTCCATCACGGCATACCCGCTATTGAATTGGCAGAAAATGATTGGCGTGAACCAACCCAGAGTCAGTCCCAGAGCTGGATAGAGCATCACGGGGATGACCCGACTGACTCCAACAAGAATCAAGCCGGTAATGGCTCCACCGATGGTGAAGGGCAGTGTGACCGGTCGATCGATCAGGCGGCCAAGCAGCAGACCAATCAAGGCACCAACAGCCATCGGGATCATCACCAGAGGCGCCCCAGCACCAACCACCAGCAACCCATACACAAAACCGATCACCATGCCTGCGATGGCATAGCTCCGACGTCCGGGATCCTTTGATTCACGCGCCAGCAGCAGTGCTGACAACATCGGCGAGAAGGTAAGAGCGTTGAAAGTGGAAATGGCGATCGAGAAGATCACCGTGGCCGCGAACTGTTTGTAGATCGTTCCTGTCGCACCAGGGAAAAACAGAACTGGCAGGAACACTGCGAACTTCACCAGCGAGGTGGCGATGATCGCTGAGAACAGCTCATCCATGGTGGCTTTCGCTGCCTCCAGGGCCGTCATCCCCTCCACTTTTTTGGTGGAAGTGTCCTCGATCACGGTGATCGCATCGTCGACCACGAGACCCGTGGCCAGCACCAGACCGAACAGCGTCAGCTGATTCAGGGAAAAGCCGAAGCCCAGGACCAGGCCAAAGGTGCCGATCAATGCCACAGGGATGGCGATCCCCGGAACAAGAGTGGCCTTCCAGTTCTGAAGAAACAGGAAAAGAATCAGAACCACAAGCACCACGGCATCCCGCAGGGAATTCACCACGCCCTGGATGGAGGCACTGATGAAGTCGGTGTTGTCGTAGATCTTCTCCATCTTCATGCCCACAGGCATGGTCATCTCAAAGTCAGCGAGCACCTGCTTCACACCGTCCGACACCTCGAGAGCGTTACTGCCTGAGAGCTGATAAACAGCCAAACCAACAGACGGAACCCCCTGAAGGTCGGTGGCGCTGACGGCATAGGACTCACCACCAAGCTGAACGCTGCCCACATCCCGGAGGCGTACCAGACCACCCTCCTCAGCGGCTCGCACCACCATCTGCTCGAAGTCCTCAACGCTGCGTAGGCGGCCCTGCAGCTGCACAGTGAAGGTGAATTGCTGCCCCTTCGGTGAGGGCTCACCGCCGACCTGACCAGCAGGAACAAGACGATTCTGGCTGGACAGCTGATTGACCACATCACTGGAGGTGAGGCCAAAACTGGCGAGCTTGTCGGGGTCAAGCCACAGCCGAAACGCCAGTTTTCGATTACCGAAGTAGGTGAGATCCCCGACACCGCTCACCCGCTTGATGGCATCGGTCAGATTCAGATCCAGCAGTCCACTGATCGTCTCAGCGCTGTAGGTGATCTGGTCAGGATCCGCGCTGCCGAAGTTGTAAACGAGCAGAATCGAATTGGACGCTTTGTTGACGCTCACGCCGGCCTGACGTACCTCCTCAGGGAGTTGCGGTTCGGCCAGAGCCACACGATTCTGAACATTGACCTGGTTGATGTCACCGTTGGTGCCGCTGGCGAAAGCCACATCAATGGAGCTGACCCCGTCCGCGGAACTGTTGGACCTGATGAAGTCCATGTTCTCGACACCGTTGATCTGCTGCTCAAGAACACTGGTGACACCCTCCTCAACAGAAACGGCATCGGCACCGGTGTAGTTGGCCCTCACCTTGACGGTGGGAGGAGCAATGTCCGGGAGGTTTTCGATTGGAAGGATCGGAATCGCAATCAATCCCACGATCACGATCAGAATGCTGCAGACCGTTGTAAGAACGGGTCTGGTGATGAAATTATTCGAGGCGGACATGACTCAGTCGCTCAGTTCTTCACCTTCACCGGCACACCGTGACGCAGGCTGAGCAGATTGCTGGTGATCACGTTCTGCCCCAGCTTCAAGCCTTTGATGACGGGATAGCGATTGTTCTGCAGGGCACCAAGATTGACCGGCGTTTGCAGCGCAAACAGAGTGCCGGGAGAAATCACGCCGCGATCAATTCCCCGTTTGATCCTGTCCAGGTCAGCCTTGCCAGGCTGTGCTTCAAGCTCCTTGAGCGTTCCAACACGGAACACAAAGCTCTGGCCGGACGTCTGCGTTACGGCAGCAAATGGAACGGAAGGCTGCTGGCGGGAGTCCAGCTGAACCCTGGTGCGCAACCTCTGACCGTTACGCAGCTTGCCATCTGGATTGGGGAACTGCGCCATCACCAGAAGCGCCTGTGTTCCAGAGTTGATTCCGGGGTCAACCGACATTACCGAGCTCCTGGCCATCACCTCGTTCCGGCCAGGAAGACTGAGCAACACCGGCAGTCCAATCCTGATGCGGTCGGCATAGGTTGAAGGCACCTCCACCCTGGCCTTGAGGGAGTTGTTGCGAATCAACTTGGTGAATGGGTCGCCATTTCTCACCACATCCCCGACCTGCACAGAGATGTCTGCGACTGTTCCAGCGATCGGTGACTGCAGATTGCTGTAGGCCAGGGTGGCCTCCTGAGCTTTGACCTCTTCTCTAGAGGCGATGTAGATCGCACGCCGTTGATCACGCTCTGACGCTTCCGCAGCACCCAGAGGCACCAGGAATTCATAGCGTTTCAGCTCTAGCAGATCCTTTTGCTCTTTGGCTTTCAGTCCGGCCAGCTTGGCCTGCTCCTGAGCCTGATCAAGGGTCATGAGCAACTGCCCCGGGATCACCCGATCTCCCTGGGTGATCTTCAGTTCAATGATCCGGCCTGATGCCTGGGCAGCAAGCTGAACCAGATCGCTGGCTTCGAGGGTGCTGACCGTATCGACGTCATCGGTGAATGCAGACTCGGTGACTGCAGCCTGCTGCACCTCTGGCAGGGGTCTTTTCGGGTCACCACCTTTTCCGCAGGCACCGAGGATGAACAGCGTCAGTGCGAAAGGTAGGAAGGGTCGGGTGAGACGCACAGCCATGACTCAATCGGCCGCATTATGACGGCGTTCTCGATGTCAAAGGCTCAACTTGAGCAAGAATCATCCGATCGGGAGTCAATGCCGTGGGCGGACCTTTGAAACAGGATCTGTTCAGCCATCACGGAGAAGCTGCTCGGCTGAGGCAGGCACCCCTCGCCGATCGGCTGCGACCCCGCACTCTCGATGAATTTGTGGGGCAGGGAGCGATCCTGGCGGAGGGTCGCTTACTGCGGCGAGCCATCTCAGCTGACCGTGTCGGAAATCTGATTCTGCATGGCCCACCAGGGGTCGGAAAGACCACCCTGGCGCGGATCATCGCCAATCACACAAGAGCCCATTTCAGTTCTCTCAATGCCGTGCTCGCCGGCGTCAAGGACCTGCGCTCTGAAGTGAACGATGCCGGTCAACGGCTCGAACGCCATGGGCTGCGCACCATCCTGTTCATCGATGAGGTGCATCGTTTCAACAGCGCCCAGCAGGATGCTCTGCTGCCCTGGGTGGAGAACGGCACGCTCACCCTGATCGGTGCCACCACTGAGAACCCTTTCTTCGAAGTCAACAAGGCGCTCGTCAGTCGCTCCAGGCTGTTTCGTCTGCAGAGCCTGGGTCCGGAAGACCTGAATCGTTTGCTGCAGACAGCACTCCACGACAAGGAGCGTGGCTACGGCGAACGCCATGTGGAGATCAGCGCTGAGGCCTCTGACCACCTCGTCAATGTGGCGGGAGGTGATGCGCGCAGCCTGCTCAATGCGCTCGAGCTCGCCGTGGAAAGCACCCCTGAAAATCAGCAGGGCGTGATCGCCATCGACCTTGGCATTGCGGAGGAATCCATTCAGCAGCGCGCCGTGCTCTATGACAAGCAGGGTGATGCGCACTTCGACACGATCAGTGCCTTCATCAAATCCCTGCGGGGCTCGGATGCCGACGCTGCACTGTTCTGGCTGGCACGGATGATCGAAGCCGGTGAAAACCCTCGCTTCATTTTCCGGCGCATGCTGATCTCTGCCGGCGAGGACGTGGGCCTTGCGGACCCGCAGGCGGTGGTGGTGGTCGAAGCCTGTGCCGCGGCCTTTGAGCGCATCGGCCTGCCGGAAGGACTGTATCCACTGGCCCAGGCAGCTCTGTACCTGGCATGCACCGAAAAAAGCAACAGCACCAGCGGCATGTTCGAAGCGCTGCGTCAGGTGCGTGAAGCACAGGGACAGGATGTGCCTCCTCACCTGCGCGACGCCAACCGCGATGGCGATGCCTTCGGTGACGGCAAGGGCTATCGCTACCCCCATGCCTTTCGTGAACACTGGGTGGCACAGCAGTACCTGCCCAGCGCTCTGCAGGGTGAGGCCTTCTGGTCACCAAGTCGCCAGGGATGGGAGGGACAACGTCGCGAACGGATGCTGGAACGGCGTGCCGCTCAGCTGGCGGCATCAGCCGAGGCGGTCGACGAATATCCGCTGTTGGTGAGCAGCGGACCGGAGCAACCCCAGCTGGAGCGTTGGCTGCAACGTCAATTGTCCGTGGATGGCGAACGTCTGCAGGAGCTGCGTCAGAGATTGTGGTCCGATCTTTGCTGGCAACGCACAGATCGCGTACTGATCATTGGAGGACGTTCACTGCTCTGGTCGCTTGATCCCCTCGGATCCGTGGCCGAGGGCGGGCTCACCATTCTCTGTTCGTCCTCAACGGAACAGCTCCGGCTGGAAGCGCAATTGCAGTTGCTTGATCCTCTCCATCAACCAGCTGTCCTTGCCGATGGTGCGGCACTGGAGCAACTGAGCCCTGACCACCTGTTTGAAGTGGTGGGCGGGCGACTGAATCAGGAGGATCTCAGATCTCCTGACCTTGAGATTTTTTGGACTCAGTTGAGCTCGCGTTCGACACGCGGCGCTCAGTTGAGGTTGTTGCTGAGTGAACCCCAACTGGGGCCGGCGGGAGGGTTGCTGGAGCTTGATGCGCGCGCTGGAGAGACAAGCAGTTCTCAGTCATCGCTGAAGACCCTGGCCTCACTGGAATCGATCTGGCTGAATCAGGCGGAACAGCGCCGGTTGCTGCTGAATCAGCTGGAGCGGTGCGGTTGGGTGACGAATCAAAGCAGCTGGGAGGAATCGCTCAAGCTCTCTATTGAGCCAAGCCTGATCGAACGCTGGCTCGGAGCAAACCGCCCATACCGAAGAGCGCTTGAAGGAACCGGTGAAGTCAGTGAAGCCGCACTGTCTGAACTGCGTCGCGGGCTTTTGCGGCAACGGGGCAGAGCTCTGCCCCAGAGTCTTCGTCACTGGCGTATCGAAGGCCGACTGGACTGAACGCCTACAAAAAAAGCTCCGGCAGTGCCGGAGCTTGCAAGACGCATTTGAAGAAACCGGAAGGGTTTCCAGCGATCACCAGAGGCCGCGAACGGGAGCTGCAGGTGCTGGCTCCTCAGCGGGGAGAATCTGATTGGCCTGCACACATGCGGGCAGGAACACGTACCAGGACAGCAGTGAAGTGGACTGAGGCTCGTCAAGACCTTCCTTACAGACGTTCTGAGCGCCATCAGAAAGGCCGTTGTCGTTCAGACGGAAGTCGACGGGAAGCTCTCTCATGATGCCTGCGGAGGAAATTTCTCCATCAGCAGCATCGAGAATGATGGCGGAGCGAAGGGCTACCACTGCAGTCTTCTTCTTCTGCCAGTAGGGGAAGTAGCTGCGGGTCTGGTCATCCAGAAACGCCACGCCATCGGCGGAGTACAGGAAGCGAGACACACCAACAAGATCCACGTCGTAGGTCTTGGTCATGCCCTCTTGAATTTCTTCAGCAGTCCAACCGGAGTTGTTGATACCTGCTTGAAGAGCACGGTCAGTGATTTCGCCATCGTTGAAGAACTTGGCGAAAGCTGATGCTTTGGTGGTCCAGACAGCGCCACCGGACACCCAGCGCACAGGGCGCTTGGTGCCAGCTTCAGCGGCGACAGCCAGAGTGGAAATGGAAGCGGCGGCGAGAGCGCCGGCTGCAAAACGGGTGAACACGGACGGCGAGAAAAGACGTCTTTTTAATCATATCCGTAGGAAAAAGAGTTGCCAACAAAACGGGGGCTAAAAACGCAAATGAGGACAAATTCGCCTCAAAAGGACCACTCAAACAAGACTCATGAATCTCAATGGATGCATGGATCTCGGAGTGAAGCGTCTCGATTGATTCGCGCGTTACGTGAAGTCCGTCCCGAGAAGCATCGGTTTCACTTGAATCCAAAGTTATCTGATTTGAACGAGTCAATCGCCTTATCAGGAAACTGATGCTGTTTCAGGTTGCATCCAGCAGCAGAAGCTCAAACAGTCAGACCTGAAGTTGACACTGACCACGATCCAGATACTCCTGATACTTGGGCTGTGCTCAAGCCTGTACTTCCGGGAGGGTGGATGACAGCGAAAACAAGCGGTGGGGGTTTCGAAAAAACGACTGTTCACGCAATGCAGAGAAGACAGTTCTGCAGAAAAATCTTTTTGGAGACGACAACTCCAAAGCGCCATGCCCCCTGAGATCTCAACTGAGCAGCAACCTCCAGATCAAGATTGCGATGCATGGCACTGCGAAGTGTGGAGCTCACCTCCCAGAAACCCAGGTCTTCTGCGATGGAGCCTTGCTGCCACTTGATTGCAGCCTCCTTGACCAGCCATCGATCAAGAACCTGTTGTCGCAGCTGATCCCCTTCCAATTCAATCAACTCACTCTGCTCAGACTCAGTGAAGAATCGGCGCACCAAGGCCTTTGCAGCCTGAAGTTTCCTGTCCCCACGCTCCAGATCCACACCGATGGGTTGCTGAGACCAACCCAACAGACAAGCATCAGCGCAATGACTGAGACTTACATATCCCCACCCGTCGCGAAGACGCGGTGGCGCAGATGGAGGTGCCTGCAACGGCACCTGGAGAGGTGAAGAGCCATGCAGCGTGGCCAGACAATTTCGCATCCAGCTTCGCGATGCCAGGAACAGCTGGGCACGGGTCCCTGGAATTCCTGAGGCCCAGTCACGCTCCTGCTGGCTCACCGCAAGCACTTCAGTCGGAGCATCAGGCCTGATCTGCTGCATCCACAACGCGGTTACGCTTCCGCCGACAGTGCGGCTACTCATGACTCTGCAGATCGGCGATCCCGCCCCTGACTTCACACTTCCCGATGAAAACGGCACGCCCATCACACTTTCGTCTCTGAAAGGACAACGCGTGGTGATCTATTTCTATCCGAAAGACGCGACTCCCGGCTGCACAAAGGAAGCGTGCAATTTCCGCGACCGCTGGAGCGACCTCAAGGCCCATGGCATCAAGGTGCTGGGCATCAGCAAAGACAACGCCGCATCCCATGCGCGCTTCATCGCCAAACAGGAGCTTCCCTTCACCCTGCTGACCGACGCGGAGCCCTGCGCAGTGGCCAGCAGCTATGAGAGCTATGGCCTGAAGAAATTCATGGGTCGTGAGTTCATGGGAATGATGCGTCACACCTTTGTGGTGGATGCGGAGGGAAAGCTTGAACTGATCTACAGAAAGGTCAAAGCCGATTCAATGGCTGATCAAGTGCTGAGCGATCTTGGACTGGGCTGACCAGCTTGACCATCGTCTGCATTACAAGATCAGGGGCATGATTCAGAGCAAGCCCCTGATTTCGTAAAGATTGCACTAGTAAAGGAGCATCACCCCCGCACAGCCAGAGCGAAGAGGGATCGAGTTCCTGAGCTCTGACGATCAGACCGGCGAGACTTTCGAGCACGCCCCGGCGCATCGCCGAACATGGAGTTCTTGGGAATGACATCCCATCGCAGAGGTCCTCATTCCATTCGTCAGGAACTGACAGCGCTTCGGTTCCTTCTGCCATAGCCAGCAACTGCAGCCTGAATCCGGCAGCAAGCCAGCCACCATGGAATCCGCCATCGCCTGTCACGCGCGTGAGGCTGAGAACGGTTCCTGCATCAACAACCATCAGCGGACCAGTTCCTGCAGATAGATCCCAGGCACCCCATGCCGCCAGCGCCCTGTCAATGCCAAGCCATGGCGGCATATCCCTGAGCGGAATTGCATCAAGGCAGAGACGGCTGTCTGGGCTGAGGACCGAATCGTCAGGCACGCGTCCTACAGCCGCCCAAGAACACAGCGAAGCAGAATCAGTCAGCAGTGAAGGCTCCGGCTGGGAGTGGCTGTAGCTCCATGAGCCGCTCCGGGATCGCTCAGCCCAGTGCCAGCGACTGTTTCCAATCAGCAGACAGCGCTGCTCAGACCGCATGGTCAGATGCCATCGCCCATGACTCCAGGCACATGGATTCCGCACTCCTGACGCTGGCCGCCGAAGCGAGTGCTGCGGCCATCGGACTCAAGACCGTCAGGCGCACTGGAATGCCAGTCTCCGACTGTGGAGTAGCCCTGATCAAAAAGAGGATGCTGCGGCAGATCATGCTCCTGCATGTAATAGAAAACATCTCGCTTGGTCCAGCTCAACAAAGGGCGCAGAGACAGGCGATCGCGGATCGGATCAATCACAGTCATGGTCTTGCGCAGTTCGGTCTGGCCGTGCCGGACTCCACTGGCCCAGCACGACACTCCCCGTTCGGTGAGCGCGACCTCGAGCGGCTCCACCTTGCGTAGCTGCAGATACAGATCCAGGTCCTGCTCTCTGCCGGTCTCCCAGAGCTTGCCGTGCAGTGCCTCCATACGGGCGGGAGACATGGAGGACTGCGCCACCACGAGCTCATGACCCAGTCGTTCACAGAGAGTGGTGGCGTAGCGGTAGGTCTCCGCAGGCAGATATCCCGTATCAACCCAGATCACAGGCACGTTCTCCGCTCCGGAGAGGCAGCTGAGCATGTGCAGCAGCACCGACGATTGGATGCCGAAACTGGTTGTGACCGCGAAACCGCCACCGAATCGATTCAGCGCCCACTGCAGACGTTGCAGAGGATTCATCGGATCCAACTCTGCTCGCATGGTTTCAAGCCCGTCAGACGCCGTCCCCGAATTCACACCATCAGCGGTGCTGATCATGTCTGTGGTGCTCTGGCTCATGCACCCATCCTCCAATGCCGAGGTGACCACAGGTCTGCCTATGGTTTCAACACGCTCAACAGAATGCCTTGGCTTCTTCTGCAACCGGTCAAGTGAAACCGATTGTGGTGATCGGCGGTGGATTCGCCGGATTAACAACAGCACTCGAGTTCAGTCGTCTGCATCCTCGACCAGCGGTCGTGCTGATCGAACCCCGTGACCGCTTCGTGTTCGTGCCTCTGCTTTACGAGCTGATGAGCGGAGAGCTCAAGGGATGGGAGGTTGCTCCTGATTATGCGTCCCTTCTCCAGGGGCGTGGGATCAGTCATCTGCAGGATCGAGTGAGTTCCATCGACCTGGATTCCAGAAGCGTCACCACTGCCTCTGGACAATCGCTGCACTACAGCCAGCTGGTGATGGCCACAGGTGCTCAACCCGACGATTTCGGGATTCCGGGAGTGCGCGAGAACGCACTGCAATTCCACACGCTGACCGATCTGCAACCTCTTCAGGAAAAACTCCAGCAGCTGCGACGGCGACCATCCGGCACAGGATCACTGATCATTGCCGGCGCCGGCGCCACAGGGGTCGAACTGGCGTGCAAGGTCGTGGACATTCTCAATGGGGCTGCCAGTGTGCAACTCATTGAGCTGGGCAATCAGATCCTGCCGAGATCCAAAGCCTTCAACAGGGAGCAGGCCGAAAAAGCACTGCACAAACGGGGGGTCACCATCCAGCTCAACACCAGAGTTGAGTCGGTTTCAGCAACATCCGTAACGCTGAGCGGACAAGAGGGCACCCGTGAGTTGCTCCATGACGGACTGGTCTGGACTGCGGGCAGCCGCCCCACGCTTCCTGATCTCTCCCCGAGCATGGAGCTCCACAGAGGACGGGTGCCCGTGACAGAGGGGCTGCGTCTGCCGGCCTATCCGGATGTTCTCGTGCTTGGTGACATCGCTGTTGATCCCGATCGGGATGAGCTGAACAGCTGGCCTCATTCCGCGCAGGCAGCAATTCAGCAGGGGCAGTTTGCTGCCAGAGGACTGCAGGCGAAGCTCCGGAACGAGGATGACAGTGCTTTTTCCTTCAAGGATCTCGGCGAAATGCTCAGCCTTGGTGTGGGCGATGCCACCGTCACCGGTCTGGGACTGACCCTGGCGGGCCCTCTGGCTTTCAAGCTGCGCAGGCTCACCTACCTGACGCGACTTCCTGGGCTCTCGCTTGGTCTTCGTGCAGCCGGAGCCTGGCTGATCAGTCCTTGAGACAGGCTCATCTGGCAGGGAGAACCAGGGGACTGCGTCCATCGCAGCTCAAGCAGCTGGAGCGCCTCAGCCACCGTCGCCACCCCGATGATTCCGGTGCTGACATTTTCACGCTGGAACGGCTTGCCGAACTGGCTTTGAAACTTGAGGAAACGCTGCATCTGCTGATCGACAACCGCGGTGTCTGCCGCCTGCTCTGGATTGGGCCACTCGGAGAATCCGATCGACTGGACCGTCATCTTCCAGGCGGCTCCAGGCGCCGTTCAAGGGAATGGCGCCTGATCAGCGCATTGCATGGACGCCGTTCACCGGATCTGGTGCCGGATGGCCGCGATGCGGTGATCGCCCTGGATGTTCAGCCCGAGTCATGGCTGCGCTACCAGGCCGTGACCTCTCGAGGTGGAACTCGCAGCGGGTCACTTTGGGTTCCAGAGCCCATGGCGGACTGCGGCTGGACCTGCAGTGAAACTGGCGATCTGCCGATGTTGTGCAGCTGCCAAAGCCATGGAAGCCATGCCGATCCGGTTGGCGAACCTTTTGAGGCAATGCAGCAGCACCCCACAACAGTGGAGCAGGTGCTGCTGCTCACTCTCACCGGCACAGACCAGGCAAGGAACGAGCGTGAACTGGCCGAACTTGAAGGACTGACGCGCAGTGCCGGTGCCAGAACGGTTGCCGTCTGCCGACAGCGTCAGGGACAGATCAATCCTCAGACACTCTGGGGCACCGGCAAGCTGCAGGAAGCGGCCTTGGACATCCGCAAGCACGGTGCAACGCTGGTCATCACCGACAGAGAACTGACACCTGTTCAGGCGAGAAACCTGGAGAGACTGCTGGACTGCCCGGTGATGGATCGGAGTGAGCTGATCCTCGACATCTTTGCCCAGAGAGCCTCCAGTGCTGCTGGACGCCTTCAGGTCGAACTGGCCCTGCTTCGCTACAGACTGCCGAGGCTTGCGGGGCGCGGATTGAGCCTGTCTCGGCAGGGGGGTGGCATTGGCACCCGCGGACCAGGTGAAACCCAGCTTGAGAAAGACAGGCGTGCCATCAGCAGACGCATCGACCACCTGGACAGGGAATTGGGCCAGCTGGGAGCACACCGAGCCCGGCTAAGGGAGCGACGCCAGGACATTCCCGGTGTCGCGCTTGTCGGCTACACGAATGCCGGCAAGTCATCACTGCTCAATGCGCTCTGTGATCGCACGCCGGGAGGAGCTGTGCAGGCAGAAAACATTCTGTTTGCGACCCTCGATCCCACCACACGTCGACTCTGCCTGCCGAGGGCCGGCGCCGCACCCCGCGAGCTGTTGATCACCGACACAGTGGGATTCATCCGTGAACTGCCGGCCCCTCTGATGCAGGCCTTCATGGCCACATTGGAGGAAACGCGCAATGCGAACCAGCTGCTGCTGGTGGTGGATCTCGGAGATCCCGACTGGCAGGGCCAGCTCAAGGCCGTTCACTCAATCCTCGATGGTCTTGGCTGTGAACAGCCAAGACAGGTGGTGGCGAACCAGATCGACCGATGCCTCGCAGGAGCCCTGGAACGGATCCGTGAACTGGAGCCTGAAGCCCTGTATGTCTCCGCCACCCTTGGGACAGGCCTGAAGGGTCTGCGATCATGGCTGGAACAGACGTTCTGGGAGTCCACACCAGAAGCAGTCAGCCCACCCCTTCCGGAGCCGACAGGCGCGCCCCCCAATGGTTGAGCTCGTTGCCGCTCTGCAGAACGGAGACGCTCAGATCACTCTTGCAGTGCTGATGCTTGCGGTGGTGCTGTTCATCAACGGCGCAATGGCACCCGAGCTGGTGGGGCTGCTCAGTGTGTCCCTGCTGATGATCGGAGGAGTGCTGACCCCAATGCAGGCCCTGAGCGGGTTCGGAAGCCCGGCACTTATCACTCTGATGGGTTTGTTCGCCGTTTCCGCAGCCCTGTTCCGCAGCGGCGCACTTGATCGACTGCGGGAACTGATTGCGTCCGAACGCATTAACAGTCCCAGGCGCATAGTCGGGTTGCTGGGCCTTGTGGTGGCACCGATCTCCGGGGTGGTGCCCAACACCCCGATCGTCGCCAGCCTGCTGCCGGTGCTTGAAAGCTGGTGCCAGAAGCGAGGGATCGCGCCATCAAGGGTGCTGCTTCCTCTTTCATTCGCCACACTGCTCGGGGGAACACTCACGCTGCTCGGCAGCTCTGTGAATCTGCTGGCCAGTGACATCAGCCAGCAACTTGGCTTCGGGTCTCTGGATCTCTTCAGTTTCAGCGCTATCGGAGTGCCGGTGTGGCTGGCCGGAGCGAGCTACATGCTGTTGGCGCCTCGCGCGTTGCTTCCGGACAGGAAGACAACCGATGACCAGCTCAGCAGCAATCAGTCACTGACTGGGTACTTCACAGAAGTGACCATCCCAAGCTCGTCCTCCCTGATCGGACAGACACTCCGGCACAGCCGGCTGCAACGTCGCTTTGATGTGGACGTTCTCGAACTTCAGAGAGGTGGGGAACGAATCCTTCCTCCACTGGCCGATCGTTGCATCGAAGCCGAGGATCGCCTGCTGCTGAGGGTCACCCGCACAGATCTGCTTCGTCTGCAACAGGACCACACCATTCAGCTCGCCTCAGCCAGTGAGGCTTCCACGGATCAGCTCGCCGTTGTCAACACCGAACAAGCCGCCGGCGAAGGGGTCGTCGGTCAGAAAACGGTGGAAGTGCTGCTGCCAGCTGGATCCACGCTGGCCGGTGCCAGCCTGCGGGAACTGCGCTTTCGGCAACGACACAACGCAACGGTGCTTGCACTCCGCCGAGGTCAGCAGACGGTTCAGGAACGACTCGGTCAGGCCGTGCTGCGTGAGGGCGATGTTCTGTTGCTCCAAGCTCCGCTGGATGCCATCAGGGGGCTTCAGGCCAGTAATGATCTGCTTGTACTTGACCAGCTTGAGAACGATCTGCCCACCGTTCGGCGCAAGCCTCAAGCCGTCACGATCACGGCGCTGATGCTCTTGGTGCCCACGCTCACCGACGTTCCGCTGGTCGCAGCGGTGCTTCTGGCGGTAGTGCTGCTGGTCCTGACCGGATGCCTGAGAACGGGAGAAGTCCAACGCTCGATCAGGCTGGACGTGATTCTTCTGCTCGGATCTCTTTCCAGCTTCAGTGTGGCTCTTCAGACCAGCGGACTGGCCGACGCCATGGCATCCGCAATGGAGCGAACCCTGCTGAACTGTCCTCCTTACTGGGGTCTCCTGGTGATTTTTCTGGCGACCAACCTGATCACCAGCGTGATGAGCAACGCCGCATCGGTCGCTCTGCTGATCCCTGTGGCCACCCAGCTGGCGCCTTCTCTGAGCGTCCCACCCCAGGCTCTGTTGCTGACCGTGCTGTTCGGAGCCAGTCAATCGTTCCTGACTCCCATGGGATATCAGACCAACCTGATGGTGTTCGGACCAGGCCGTTACCGCTTTTTCGATGTGGCTCGCTACGGAGCCGGTCTCACAGTGTTGATGACCTTCCTGGTTCCAGGACTGATCCTTGCCCAGTCTGGAGGGGGCTGAGCACATGGCACTCCCTCGGGCCATTCATCGCACTCAGGCTTGGTACAGACGCCTCACCGTGCCCCAGTTCACGGTCGTGACGGGATTGCTGGTGATCACCATCGGGACAGTGCTGCTGTCCAGCCCGCTCTGCTCCAGCAAGAGTGTCGGGCTCTGGGAAGCGCTGTTCACAGCCACGTCAGCGGTCACCGTGACAGGCCTGACCGTGATCGACGTCGGTCGGGATCTCACCATCGTTGGTCAGGCCGTTCTGGCATTCATGATCCTGGTGGGAGGTCTCGGCCTGATGGCGATCACGACTTTCCTTCAGGGATTCGTGGTGCGTGGAGCCTCACTGAAGCGTCGTCTGGACCGTGGCCAGGCCCTTGATCAGTTCGGGGTGGGTGGGGTCGGAGGCACGTTCAGAAGCATCGCCCTCACTGCTGCAGTACTGATCGTCATCGGAGCTGTTGTTCTCTACACCTACGGCTTTTCAGATCTTCCTGCTGGTGGAGAAAGGCTTTGGGCAGCGCTGTTTCACAGCATCTCGGCCTACAACAACGCTGGATTCGGCCTCTGGAACGACAGCCTTGAGAGCTACCGGACGAATCGGGTGGTGAATGCTGTGATCATGCTGCTGATCGTTCTGGGAGGACTCGGCTGGCGTGTGACCAGTGATCTCTGGAGCAATCGGCAACGTCTCAAGCGCCGCAATCTCAGTCTTCACACACGCCTGGTGCTGAGAACATCCATTCTCCTCATCCTGATCGGGACCTTCGGACTGCTGCTGACCGAATCCTTATCCAAGGGGCACATCCTCACGACAATGGGGTGGCCAGAACGACTGATGAGCGCCTTGTTCGAATCAGTGAGCGCCAGAACAGCCGGCTTCACCACAGTTCCGCTCTCTGAGCACAGTGTTTCCGACTCAGGGTTGTTACTGCTGATGGCCCTGATGTTCATCGGCGCCAGCCCAGGAGGGACTGGAGGGGGCATCAAAACAACCACGGTTGCAGCACTGATGGCAGCCACCCGATCCACACTTCGCGGTCAGGACGATGTCGTCATCCGTCACCGTCAGATTTCAGACAAGGTCGTGCTGAGGGCCGTAAGCATCGTGATGGCCTCTTTGATGTTTGTGCTCGTGATGGCGCTGCTCCTGGCCCTCACCATCAATCAGAACAGCGAAGATCCGGTCACCTTCCTGGAACTTCTGTTCACCTGCATCTCGGCCTTCGCGACCGTGGGAATGGACCTCGGCGTGACCGAACATCTGGGGCGGTTCGGGCAACTGATTCTGGTGGTGGGAATGTTTGTTGGCCGTCTTGGAATACTGCTGCTGCTGAGTGCCATCTGGGAGAGCTTCGACCGCAACCAGCTGCAGCGCCAGAATCGGATCGGTTATCCCCGTGAGGATCTCTATGTCTGAACGAAGCTCGATGGGACTGATGGCATGAGGGAGTGGTGGCACTGGTCGCCTGCTGAAGACGGCGACCCCCGCAGCTTCGGAATCGTGGGCGTGGGTCGCTTTGGCAGTGCTGTTTGCCGCCAGCTGATGCAGAGCGGCGCTGACGTGCTTGCCGTGGATCGTTCCTCGAAAGCGATCGAGGAGCTCAGGCAGCTTGAGCCCTCCATCGAAGCAAGGGTTCTGGACTGCACCGACGAGGAATCACTCAGGGAAGCCGGAATCCTCGACATGGACACCGTTGTCGTGGCCATCAGCGAACCGATCGAAGCCAGCATCACAGCCACCCTGATTGCCAAAGACAGCGAGGGCACTCGCGTGCGTCGGGTGATTGCGCGCGCGACGAGCGATCTGCACGAGAAGATGCTGAAACGTGTTGGTGCCGACCGCGTGGTGTTTCCCTCGCGGATGCAGGGAGAGCGACTTGGTCTTGAGCTGGTTCGCCCCAATCTGATGGAACGACTGGAGCTTGACGAGCTCAATTCGATCGAGGAGATCAAGGTGCCGGAGCGCTTTGTGGGTCTATCACTGCGCGATCTCAATCTGCGCAAGAACTACCGGGTCAATGTGCTGGCAGCGGGACCCGCTGCAGACCTGATGGTCAATCCACCCGCATCACACGTTCTGAATGAAGGCCACGTTCTTGTGGTGATGGGCTTGACCGATGACCTTCAGAACCTTCCCAAGACCTGAGCGGAATCATGCGCGTTCTCGGGTTGATGAGCGGCACAAGCGCCGATGGAGTGGATGCGGTTCTTGCTGAGTTCAGCGGGCCATCGACAACCCCACGCTGGAGCCTGATCCACAACGTCTCATGCCCTTATCCCTCAGACCTGCGCAGGCGAATGCTCGCGATGGCCCAGGGGGAGGCCACGCCTGCAGCGGCCATTCTGGAACTCGCTGAAGCGATCACGGAACAGCAGGCAGACGCTGCAGAAGCCTGTGACCCTGATCGTTCAGCCAGCCTCGTCGGCTGTCACGGTCAGACGATCTGGCACCGCCCTCCTGAAAGCGACGCAACAGGAAGGCTCCGACGTGGGTGCAGCTGGCAGATGCTTCAGGGGCCTCTGCTCGCACAGATGCTGGAGCGACCTGTCATTCACGATTTCCGTGCCGCCGACCTCGCACTGGGAGGTCAGGGGGCACCTCTGGTGCCCATGGCGGATGCTGCTCTCATGGGCAGGATCGACGGCTGGCGCGCTCTGCTGAACCTTGGAGGCATCGCCAACATCACGTTGATTCCCCCATCGCGGGGGCCCGATCGGAAGCGACCTGTGCTCGGCTGGGACTGCGGCCCAGCCAACAGCCTGATCGACCTGGCGATGGAAGCTTTCAGCGATGGGCGGGAGCGCTGCGACAGGGACGGACGTATGGCGGAACTTGGGCGGGTGATGGATGAGCCTCTGGCGAACTGGCTGCGTGAGCCTTATTTCCTCCAGAGAGCACCGAAGTCAACCGGACGGGAGTTGTTTGGGCGAAAGGATCTGGAACGGAGACTCAGTGAACTTCAACCGGCCTGCCGCGAAGACCAGATGGCCACACTCACAGCTTTCACAGCCGCTGTGGTGGCGAGGGATCTGCAGCAGCTAAGCCATTTCAACCTTCCACTGCCGGTGGAAATGGTGGTGGCGGGAGGAGGCCGACGCAACAAAACTCTGATGCGGGAACTGCAGTCGCGTTGCCTTGGCCTGAGAGTGCTCCCCAGCGACAACCTGAATCTTCCCTGCGAGTCGCGCGAAGCTCTGGTGTTTGCACTGCTGGCCTGGTGGCATCACCGCCGGCATCCCGGCAATGCACCCTCAATCACAGGGGCTGAACACAGCTGTGTTCTTGGAGTTCGTGCCGAACCGGCTTAAACAGTCTCAGCCAAGTCCCAATCGAAAGGATCAGCCTGGACGATGCAGTCTCAATCTCCTGGGAGCTCCCCGGAGTCGACGAGGCTGCTGAGCCTCCAGTGCTGAGCGCAGTCGCTCAGTAGAAGTAGGAGCTGGCGCCATTGAGGAACCGGTCTGTTCCAGGCGCTGGACGCCTTGCTGAATCAAAACCTTGGCCATGTTGCTGACGGTTCTGCACTCCTGTTCGGCCAAGGCCGTAAGCCGATGACAGAGCTCTTCAGGCAAGACCACCTGAATCCGCGGCGATTTCGGCTTCCCGCTGGATGAGGTTTGGCGGGTCGCCACGAACCATGAGGCAGAGGTACCTAAAAGTGTACAGAGATGCGCAAGGGTAGTATCCAGCACTATGATGTGCTCATCGAATCATTTCCAGACGCTCGGCTCATCACCCCAGGACTGCTCATCAACGATTCCGCCAGGACTGCCATGCCCCGTACAACCAGCCAGGCCTCCAGCACACGCCCGGCAGCCCCACGTAACCGCAGGGCTGCAGCTTCACGTCGATCCAGACGTGCCGCTGAAAACAGCGACGTGCTCGTGTCGGCTGTGATCAGCTCCTATCTGCTGACCCACCTGCACCATGTGCTGCAGCGAGCCGAATACGGCGCAGTCCAGGAGGGGAGGATGTCCCAGGCAGCCAACTATGCCCAGCTGCGCAAAGTTCTCTGCATGGATGCTCGCAGCATGCAGGACGCCTCGGCATCAGGCCTCAAGGAAGCCGATCTCGACCAGGCCGCCTAAAAAACAGAAGCAGAGAGCCCATGGGCACGCGACGAAGGCATGGATAGGGTTTGCACAGATGTCGGTGCGTCATGAGCAATGCAGCAGAGCTGTACGCGAAGATCGAACAGGACCGGGATCTGACACGTGCCCTGTTCAGACAGGCTTTACAGAACCCAGATGGAGCCATTCAGGCCATCTGTCAGATGGGAGAGAAGATGAACCTTCCAGTGACAGAAAGCGAGGTCAAGACATACATCAATGGTCTGGATGACGAACTCAGCAAACAGTGGCTGATCAAAGCGAGGGGCGGTCTTTGATCATTTGGCTGGACTTAGTGGGTGAAGTCGGCACAGGCTGACGTTCCCTGCTGCCACCTCCTCCGGCCCAGCTGAAGAACAACCAGTAACTCACCAGAGCCAGCCCTGCGGCCACCACCAGGGCGGCGACCTGCTCCAGCCTTCGCATCAACGCAGCTTCTCTCTGTCAACACAGTCTGCCCACACCCCGACGCGAGATGATGGAGTTTCTCCGCGTCTTGGCCGGTGCTGCGACTTGAGCACGTCAGCAAGATCTATCCCACAGGGGAAGTGCTCAGGGACGTTACCTGGGAGATCAAACCTGGGGATCGCATTGGCCTGGTCGGTGTCAACGGCGCCGGCAAATCCACTCAGATGCGACTGATCGCCGGCCACGAAGACCCGACCAGCGGCTCGGTTGTCCGCCAGGGGGAACCTCGCATCGCTTTCCTGCAGCAGGAGTTTGATGTGGACCCTGGCCGTTCAGTTCGACAGGAGCTCTTTCAGGCCTTCGGGGAAGCTGCCACGGTGCTTAACCGTCAGCGCGAAGTGGAGGATGCAATGAGCTCTGACCGCGCAGCTGAAGATCCGGACCACCTTGACAAGCTGATTCACGAGCTGGGACAACTGCAGAACCGGTTCGAGGCCCTGCACGGCTATGAACTGGACGCGCGCATTGACAAGCTGCTACCCACCATCGGCTTCACTTCGGACAGTGCGGAGTGCCTTGTTGGGGACTATTCAGGCGGATGGCAGATGCGCATCGCGCTTGGAAAGATTCTTCTGCAGGACCCGGATCTGTTGCTGCTCGACGAGCCGACCAACCATCTTGATGTGGAAACCATTCAATGGCTCGAGGGTTATCTGCAGGAGCAGACGGCAGCACTTGTGGTGATCAGTCACGATCGAACCTTTCTCGATCGCGTCTGCAACCAGATCGTGTCCACTGAAAGGGGTATTTCCAGAAGTTATCTCGGCAACTACACGGCACATCTCGAACAAAAGAGGCTGGAGCAGGAAGCGACGCAGGCGGCCTTCGAGCGTCAGCAGAAAGAGATCGCCAGTCAGCAGGCCTATATCGACCGATTCAGGGCCAGTGCCACACGAAGCACCCAGGCCAAGAGCCGGGAGAAGCAGCTGGAGAAGGTGGAACTGGTCGACGCTCCGATCGAAAGCGTCGCCGGGCCGAGTTTCCGTTTCCCTGAAGCACCCCGCTCCGGTGCTCAGGTTGCTCTGATGGAAAACCTCACTCACAGTTACGGCGATCAGATCCTCTTTCTTGGAGCGGAACTGGAAGTGGAACGGGGAGATCGAATTGCTTTTGTCGGGCCGAATGGAGCTGGAAAGTCCACGCTTCTACGGCTGATCATGGGCATTGAGTCACCGGACGAAGGCTCGGCTCGCCTGGGTGAACACAACGTGATCGCGCGTTATTTCGAACAGAACCAGGCGGAAGCTCTCGATCTGAGCAAAACCGTGATCGACACCATGTTTGAAGCAGTCCCTGACTGGACACAGACCCAGGTGCGCTCGCTGCTGGGAAGCTTCTGCTTCAGCAATGACACAGTCTTCAAGGAGGTCGGCAAGCTCAGCGGTGGCGAAAAGGCTCGGCTCGCATTGGCTCTGATGCTGCTCACACCTTGCAATCTCCTGGTGTTGGACGAGCCCACCAATCATCTCGACATCCCCGCAAAACAGATGCTGGAAGACGCTCTTTGCGCCTACGAGGGAGCAGCTCTGCTTGTGTCTCACGACCGTTACTTCATCTCACGTGTCGCCAACCGCATCGTCGAACTTCGCGATGGCGAACTTGTGCTCTACCGAGGGGATTATTCCTACTACGTTGAAAAGAAAGCCGAAGAGAAACAAGCCGCCGAAGCCGCCCTCCGACAGGCGCAACAGGACGCAAAGAGAAAGGCCAAACGCGAGAAGCAGAAAGAGCGGGACGCGAAACGTAAAAGTGCTGCTTGAATCCAACCTGACGGCATGGAAGACGAAACTTCATGAACCGTTAGGCAGGAAGACTTATTTCCCTTTACCCGCTGTGAACGTGTGCATAAGCTGACATCACTGATCTCGGCACTTGATGAGAAACACAGAAACTCAGCCAGCCGGATTCAGTGAAGTCAACGGATCAAGCCCCAATCAAACAGGCGAACACGAACAGACATGGGATGCCGTTGAAACCTACTTCGAGTGCATCACCACCTGCTCCCTGGATGATGGGGAATGCATCACACGTTGCGTGGAGCAACTCAAGGATTCGGATGATTCTTGACAGTTGATCAGGGCGTTTTCAAAGCACTCATTTCAACCGGTCTCACCGTGACTGGAATTTGCTGTCCCTGCCGTTTCACGCTGAGGATCAGTTCCTGACCAACAGCACTGCGATCGATGGCAGTGACCACTTCAGCAGGATTCCGAACGGGCTTTCCTGCCACTGAAACAATGACATCGTTCACCTGAAGGCCGGCGAGGGCACCTGGGCCTCCAGGCATCACCGAGCGGACAACCGCACCTCGAGGGGCAGTGCCTCCAGGCGTTGGCGCAGGCACTGTCGAGAGACCGATACCGACCATCGGATGACTGGCCCTGCCCTGAGTCACAAGCTGCTCGGCGATGGTTCTCGCCCTGTTGATCGGGATCGCAAATCCCAGACCGGCGCCGGGACCCGAACGCACCAGTGTGTTGATCCCCACCACCTCACCGGCGGCATTGAGAAGCGGACCACCTGAGTTCCCCGGATTGATGGCGGCGTCGGTCTGAATCAGATCAAGACGTTTGCCCTGGATTCCGAGCTGGGACACGTTGCGGTTGAGGTTGCTCACAATGCCGAGCGTCACGGTGTTCTCCAATCCGAAAGGATTGCCGACAGCGATGGCCCAGTCACCTACTCGCAACCGATCCGAATTACCGAGGGAGGCCGTTGGCCAGAGGCCGCCCCCCTTGAGCTTCACGACCGCGAGGTCAGTCACCGTGTCCTGACCAACAACTTCGCCGGACACTCGTCTGCCGTCAGGCAGACCCACCATCACCCGATCCATATTCTCAACCACGTGCGCATTGGTCAGGACCAGACCCTGGGCATCGAAGATCACACCGCTGCCCTGTCCACGTTCGACGCGAGCCCGTGGAGACGGTGATCCCTGCAAACCGAAGAATCGCTGAAAGAAGGGATCGATCAACAGTCCCTGTGGTAATCCTGCGCCACCGGCGGCTCTCACGGTTCGCTGCGTTTCCAGAGTGACCACAGCGGAACCGCTTCGGGCCACAGCCGCGGCGACAAATGACTGTGCCGTCAAACCGGAGGAAGCTGCGAGCGCCGCTGAGGCATGCCCTTCCCGCAGTGGCATGGCCAGCTCGGCAGGGCCGATCAGTGACAGCCCAACGATCAAAGGCAGACACCGGCGGCGAACATGCATCACCGGAGCGGACTTCAAATCACAAACGAATGGTGCCACAGCCATGGAGAGGGCATCGACGAATTTCGAGAATCTGACGTTAATGAGCGCAATCCTCCGTGGACAGGGGGAAGCACCCCTGATTCCATGACCAGATGCAACCAACAGTGCTCCATGAACAAGCACAACTGGGCGGGAAATGGCGATGATGGTGTGCAGAGAGGGTGTGTCCCAGTACGACAACCGCCGACATCCCATGATCAGCAGTCTTTTCCCCCTGATTTACGGACTGGTTTTCCTTGCCCTGCTGTGGCAAGCCTTCCGGGTGATGGGGCGAGGGTTCAGCGCAGCAGTGCGTTCTCCAGGGACGACTGACACCCCTGTGGACCGAACCGGCAAGGTGACCATTCATCCGGAGCTGCTTGATGGAGATGGTCGATTGACGGAAGAAGATCTGCTCACCGTCCGCTTCAGTGGCGAGGACGAAACTGGAGAACCTGGGGTGCGCTCCAGTGAATAGGTTGGGTAAGACAGCTGCGCGGCAGCTCGACTCGGACTCGTAGGGGGAACCTCCTGGTGGATCAAAGAACACGGATCGTTGCCGCGGTGATCAAATCCGTGAAACTCCCTCCCCGCTTTCGCCTGCGTTTGCTCAAGGAGGATCCGGTGCGTCTGGAACTCAGCCTCACTCCGGCTTACGGCAAGGATCCGATCCAGGTGGGTCTGGTGGAGTCACTCGATCTGGTTGCACGACGCGACCGTGAAGGTCGCATCCCAAGAGATCTTCAGGGAACCTGGGACTGGACAGTCAGGCATGGCCAGGTGAGTACCGGTGGCTGGAACCCCTACCTCAAAGAAGCCCTGCAGACGATGTTCGAAACCGGACTTCCCGCAATTGTCTACGAGGAACTAACTGGAGAGGATTACCACCCGGTTGATGGTGCTCGCCACGTGCGCTAACCCCCGCATTCGAAAGCCCCCCGCGCTCTGCACCTTTCTGCGTGTAACGCCGTGCCAGCGGATACAGCCAAGCTGCCCGACAAAGGGCTAAATAACTCTGGCCAGGCCTTAAAGGATTTCTTCATGGCCACGCTGAAACATCGCAGTGCCCCGCTCATCCGTTTGCTCACCGCAATGGGAGCTTTGACCAGCATTCTGCTGCTTGGGATCCTCAACTTCGTCCGCTGACGCCGATCGTCGACCTTGGGTTCCTTCCCCATTGATGCACTTCTGCACGAGCTGTGCGCTCGCCTTCACAGGTCAGGAACACTGATCCTCAAGGCACCACCGGGGGCAGGCAAAACCACCCGAGTTCCTCTGGCATTGATTGGGGAACTGGTCAATGCACCGCGTGTCGAAGGCCGACTCCTGTTGATTGAGCCGCGACGACTGGCAACGAAGGCGGCAGCGACACGACTTGCTGCATCGATCTGCGAACCCGTGGGACAGCGAGTGGGCTACTCCGTTCGCAACGAGCAAAAGCGATCAGACGCCACGACCATCGAAGTCATCACTGACGGGTTGTTCCTCCGGCGTCTTCAGTCTCAGCCCGACCTGCCCGGAGTGGACATCGTGATCTTCGATGAATTCCACGAGCGCCGACGGGACAGTGACGTCGCCCTTGCACTTCTTCGGGAAGCACGACGCCTGCTCAGGCCTGATCTGAAGCTGCTGCTGATGTCTGCAACTCTGGAGCTGGAGGAGCTGAGTGCTCAGTTCGATGCAGCAGACACGCTCACCAGTGAGGGAAGAGCCTTCCCGGTGGAAACCTGCCACTGCCCTGCTCGCGACAAAGAGCCCCTCGAAGCTCATGTGTTGCGCGTGCTCGAACAGGAATTGATCGAGCTCGAACGCAGTCACTATGAAGGCGGAAGTCCCCCCGGTGTGCTCGTTTTTCTACCCGGCGTGCGAGAGATTGAACGATGCCGACAGAGGCTGAACAGGGAGCAGCGGCTGGAGAACTGGCAGGTGCTGGCGCTGCATGGTCAGCTGTCTCTCAAACTGCAGTCCGAAGCACTCAAAGCCTGCAACAAACGCTGGAACGGACGCATCGTTCTGGCCACATCGATTGCGGAAAGTTCACTCACGCTGGATGGCATACGTCTCGTTGTGGATGCAGGGCTGAATCGCCACACGCGTTTTGATCCAGGCACCGGGATGGAAGGGTTGGTGACCGTACCAGCCAGCATGGCCAGCGCAGATCAGAGGCGGGGACGAGCGGGTCGACAGAGACCCGGCCGCTGTGTACGCCTTTGGTCAGCGGCTGAAGAGCAACGCCGACCAGCGCAAGACCTTCCGGAGCTGCAACGGGCAGATCCACAACCCACCTTGCTTGACCTGGCGCAGTGGGGAGCTGGCCTGGGTGAAGAGCTCGACTGGCTGGAACCTCCCCCCCGACCACTGTTCCAGGAAGGGCAACAACAGCTGAAGCAGCTGAAACTGCTGACCGATCAGGGGCACATCACAGCGATGGGCCGACAAGTGGCAGCCTTCGGCATGCACCCAAGACTGGGACTGATGCTGATCCAGGCAAGGAATTGGGGACTGGAGGAGATGGCCTGCGATCTGGCTGCGTTGCTGAGTGAAAGGGATCTCCCCGGGGTCCGCGATCTCGGGTGTGACATCGGCCTCCGCCTCCAGCGTCTCAGAGATACAGAGCGATCAGATCATCACGATGTCCAGGATCTGCTGTTGCGGCAGAGCCGAAAGTGGCAAAGACAGTTGCGGACTGTCGAACCACAGGGGAGGCAGATGTTCTCGAGCGAAACCGAGGACTTCTGCGTCGCAAAGTTAATCGCCACGGCATTCCCCGAATGGTTGGCCCTGGCACGACCGGGGCGTGCAGGTTCGTTCCTTCTGCGCCAGGGGCGCGGGGCGGTTCTACCCAAGTCCGATCCGCTGAGCGGCGCCGAAGCCCTGGCCATCGCCCGGCTCGACCTCAAAGATCGAGATGCATGCATCCGCCTGGCGGTACCCATCAGCAGGCAGCATCTCGAGGATATGGCGAAAGAACAGGGGGAATGGAACGATCACGTTGTCTGGAACGACAGCCAGCAACGGATCAGCGGCGAGCGAGTGCTGAGCCTTGGTGCGATCGAATTGCAACGCCAGCAACTGCCACGCCCTTCAGCTGATCTGGTGAGCCATGCCTTGCTGCAGCGACTTCAGAACCATGGTCTCAATCTTCTGCCCTGGAATGAACGCTGCGAACAGCTGCGTCGGCGCCTTCAGATTGCCCACATTCATCTTGGAGCCCCATGGCCCAATCGCACACTTCAGGAACTGCAGAAAAGACCCGAACTTTGGATCAAGGAGGCCAGTCTGAACTGCAGCAGCTGGCAGGACCTGGACAGCCGGGAGCTGATTGAAGCGTTGTGGAATGATCTCCCCTGGGAAAGGCGCCGGGAGCTGGACAGATTGCTTCCTGAGCGGTTGAAGATTCCGAGCGGCAGAGAAGCCAGAGTGATTTACGGAGATGACGACGCAGTGCTCTCGGTGAAGCTGCAGGAGATGTTCGGCAGCAGCCAAGGACCGATCCTTCTCAACGGGGCACTGCCGGTAACCCTTGAACTGCTCTCCCCAGCTGGTCGTCCCCTCCAGCGCACCAGGGATCTTGCCGGCTTCTGGGCGGGCAGCTATCACGATGTGCGTCGTGAGATGCGCGGCCGCTACCCGAAACACCCCTGGCCGGAATCACCGATGACAGCCTTTCCGACTAGCAAGTCGAAGAAAAGGCCGTAATGTCGCATTCACGACAGGCAACAAAACTCCATTGTTTGTTACATTGGTTGAAGTCAAGGAACACGACCCATGTCTGACAACGCATCCCGCTTCGGCTTCGTCAACTTCGCTGAAACCTGGAATGGCCGGCTGGCCATGATGGGCTTCGTGATCGGCCTGGGTACCGAACTGCTCACCGGCCAGGGCATCCTGTCCCAGATTGGCCTCGGCTGACAGCGATAGAGGGCACTGCAAGCCCTGCATCCATCCAAACCCCATCGGCCTGCCGATGGGGTTTTTTAATGTCCGCCGTCACTGCGAGAGAGTACTTGAAGTTGTTCTCTGCCCTTGCCCCGTTTCTTCGCCGGCAACCGCCGCGATGGTGCCAGGTTGCTGAGCAGTGCACTGGTGTTTCTATCGATCGGGCTGACCCAGCTGGACCATCAGTGGGGGCGGATCCTCAGTGTCATTGCTGGTGCTGTCTGCATCTACTGGGGTTTCGCCTATCGCCGCCTTGATCGATAACGCCATCCCCAGCTACTCCGTCAAGGAGCTCAACAACGCAGTCGGCTCCCTGCTCGAGCGCGGTTTCGCCCCCCGTTTTCTGGTCCAGGGCAGTGCGTCCCGCCCCCAGATCAAAAAAGGACACCTCTGGGTGAACCTCACCGACGGGGAAGCAACCATCACGGTGGTCTGCTGGGCCTCACGGTTGAATCAGCTCGATTACGTCCCTGCAGACGGGGACGGCATCACGGTGATCGGAAAGCTGAATTTCTGGGCGGCTCGGGCCAGTCTCGCCGTACAGGCCATTGACATCCGCCCGAGTCTCTCCACCGTTGATCGACGCTTTGAAGCGGTTAAAGCACTGCTGTCATCAGAAGGGTTGATTGATCCAGCAGCGCGAAAAAGCCTGCCGTTGATCCCTACCCGCATTGCGCTGTTGACGAGCGTGCCCAGTTCAGCCCTGGCGGACATGCTGAGAACCGCAAGCGAGCGATGGCCACTGGCTGAGCTACTTGTTGTTCCGATCCCTGTTCAGGGAGCAGTAGCTCAACAGATCAGTGCAGTGTTGGAACAAATCAACAAGGCTCAACCTCAGTTGAAGCTTGATGCTCTTGTGCTGGCCAGGGGGGGAGGCAGCCGTGAAGATCTTATGGTGTTTGACGACGAACAGGTCTGTCGAGCCATTGCCGCAATCTGCTTTCCGGTCGTGACAGGTCTGGGGCACGAAGACGACCTCACGGTGGCCGATCTTGTAGCTGATCACAGGGCTGCCACTCCCACAGCGGCAATCGTCAGCCTTTTTCCGAGTCGAGTCACAGCGTTGCAGACAGTCCGTCAGCAACGCTTGCAGCTGGTTCAACAACAACAGTGGCGTTTCAGACGAGAACAGGAACGGCTGAAGCAGAAGCAGCTACAGCTGCAAAGTGTTCATCCAGAAACCGTGCTGCAGCGCACCCGTCATCAGTTGCGCCAACGACAGCAACTACTCACGGCCCTCTCACCGGATCGATGGTTGAGCAGAGGTTTCGCCAGAGTGATGCAAGTGGACGGCACTGTGCTGGAGTCAGTGAAGGAAGCCAGGCCCAGCGACAATCTTGAGATTCATCTTCGAGACGGGCAGATCGGCGTGACTGTTCAAACCGTTCAGAACACTCTTGGACACACCTGACTCCGGACGAAAACCTCTGATTTGAAGCCAACGTCATCCTTTTTTCATGCCGAAAAAACCCCAAACGGTCAAGACCGAGTCACAGGAGACTTGGCGCAAGCAAGCAGAAACACTGAACTATGAAGAGGCGCTTCAGGCACTCGACCTCCTCTTGGCCAGGCTTCAGGACGAAGCTCTACCGTTATCCGAACTCCAGAACAGTTATCAACGGGCGGAGATTTACTTGAGTCGATGTGAACAACTTCTCAGCGAAACAGAACAGAATGTTCTTCAACTTAACCCCGATACATTGACCACAGAGACCTTCAAGCAGCGGAATGATGCGTAACATTCTGATCTGGAGCTACTTGCTTCTGGCCCTGCTCGGTGCCGTATTGCCCTGGCAAGCCAATCTGGAATTCATGCAGACGGGAACGGGCTCAGGCTTCGACCTCAGTGGCTTTATCAGGGATGCCAATCTGAATGCAGCATCACGATCCCTCAGCCGCGATCTGATCATCGGCGCCACTGCGTTCACCATCTGGATCGCCATTGAGGGTCGCCGTTTGCAGGTCAAGGGCTGGTGGATCACCCTGGTGTTGTGCGTGACCGTGTCGTTTGCCTGCGGCGGCCCCTTTTTCCTGCATTTGCGTGAACGCCGACTTGTGGAGCTTGAAAAGGAGGATCAACCGATCAATCCAGATAATGGATAAGCAGCTGAATCAGATCTAGCTCAGATTTCTACATCCTCTGCAGTGACGTCAATCGTGGCGGAACTTGCAGGAATCGAATCATCTTTAAATTGCGAAGTGGAGGTCTGCGATGTATCCACATTTGAGAAAGCAGATCCGCAGACAGCACAAACCGGGTTGGCCTGCAGGGAAGCCGAGCCGCAGTTGGGACAAACCTGCATTCGGCTTTGCAACACCCTCCAACCAATCCAACCAAGACCAGCCAGGAGCAGAGGAAGGGCGAGCAGAACAAGGGCTACTCCTCCGAGCACATCGATCACAGCTCTGCCTACCGGTGTCGGCAACAACAGCAACAGGGCCATGAGCCAGACCAAAGGGGGCAGTCGACCCATATCACTCGGGACCCGGTGAATGAAGGATCTCCATAATCACTGATTAACGTCAGTCTTGGGCAAGCTGAATGAACGGATCACCGCTCTTCTTAATACGCATATTGGCCAACTCCACACTCCAGCACTGACCGAAATAAATCACTACACCGACCATCCAGATCCATAATGTCAGCACAAGAACCCCGCCGATAACGCCATAAGCCTGAAAGCGAGATCCGAGTGAAAAAATGCTTCGACTGACCGCAAGATTTAAAATTGTTAGCAAAAAGCCGATCAACAAGGAACCTGGGATCAGTGGCAAAAAAGGAACTTTCCTGCTGGGAAGCAGGAACTGCAACAACAAAGCCATTGCGGAAAATCCAAGAAAGGGAATCAACAAACGTCCAAATTGAAGCACTGGCAAATCCAGAAAAACATCAGCCAGCCATGGCACAGAGCGGAAAAATTCATCAAGAAAAGCTGCCGGAACCATTCGCAGATTGGCACTGATTTGATCAACAACGACGAGAAGACCAATCAGAATCACGACAAAAAAAGCTTCAACCCGCACCCGCACAAAACGATAAGCCTGCACTCCGAACGGCAATGCATCAGGCAAAGGCTGCAAAACATCACGCCATAAACGATCGGCTCCTCGCTGCAGAGTTAGATAAACATTCCCAGCAGTGACAAGCAAAACAACGGCGCCCAGAAGGCCAGCTCCGAATCCCTGAGAAACAAGTTGCTGGAGAGTCTGACGGATAATTTCAATGGCTGGAGATGGCAGCACACCACTGGCGTAGGCCAGTATTTGTTCGTCAAGATTCTGCTGCCTGCCTAAAAACCAGGAGGCAACTGATAATGAGATCACCAGAATCGGAAAGATTGACTGAAGCGTGTAGTAAGCAAAAGCAGCACTGAGATCTACGCAATCCGAAGAAACCCAACGCAAATAAGCCCTCCAAAGAGAGCGGCAAATTTGACGAATCGACAGCCCTTGTGCCATGAAATCCGCCAGTGTTATGAATCCAAACTAGCGCGTCAGGGTACAAAAAAAGCCACCCTCTCCGGGGTGGCTTTCTTCGTATCACTGATGTGATTGGAATGTTTTACCTGGCATCGAGCTATTTTCTCAGGGGGCTACCCCCCAAATATCGTCGCCGCTGCTGCGTTTCACAACCGAGTTCGAGATGGATCGGAGTGGTTCCACAACGCTATGGACACCAGGATAGAAAACATTCCCAAGGTTGAACCCTGAGAACTGCATAGGACATCACCAATGATTTTCATCATCAATGATGCGTCTGTTTTGAATAAAACGTCGCCTCAGGCAAGAACCAAATCATGGTCAAGCCCTCGGTCTATTAGTACTCCTCCGCTGCATCCATTACTGGACTTCCACGTAGAGCCTATCAACGGGTGTTCTTCCCGTGACCTTACTGGGTTACCCCATGGGAATACTCATCTTGAGGTGGGCTTCCCACTTAGATGCTTTCAGCGGTTATCCACTCCGCACATGGCTACCCAGCGTTTACCGTTGGCACGATAACTGGTACACCAGAGGTGCGTTCCTCCCGGTCCTCTCGTACTAGGGAGAAATCCTCTCAATATTCCTACGCATACACCGGATATGGACCGAACTGTCTCACGACGTTCTGAACCCAGCTCGCGTACCGCTTTAATGGGCGAACAGCCCAACCCTTGGGACCGACTTCAGCCCCAGGTTGCGATGAGCCGACATCGAGGTGCCAAACCTCCCCGTCGATGTGAACTCTTGGGGGAGATCAGCCTGTTATCCCTAGAGTAACTTTTATCCGTTGAGCGACGGCCCTTCCACTCAGAACCGTCGGATCACTAAAACCGACTTTCGTCCCTGTTCGACTTGTAGGTCTCACAGTCAAGCTTCCTTCTGCTTTTGCACTCGTCAGCTGATTTCCAACCAGCCTGAGGAAACCTTTGTGCGCCTCCGTTACCTTTTAGGAGGCGACCGCCCCAGTCAAACTGCCCACCTGATACTGTCCGCTCCCCGGATAACGGGTGAACGTTAGAACCCTAGCTCTGAAAGAGTGGTATCTCACCATTGACTCCCTAGTACCCACAAGCACTAGATCAACGTCTCCCACCTATCCTGCGCATTCAGAGCCCGGGCACAATACCAAGCTACAGTAAAGCTTCATAGGGTCTTTCTGTCCGGGTGTATGTAGTCCGCATCTTCACAGACAATTCTATTTCGCCGAGCCTCTCTCCGAGACAGCGCCCTGATCGTTACGCCTTTCGTGCGGGTCGGAACTTACCCGACAAGGAATTTCGCTACCTTAGGACCGTTATAGTTACGGCCGCCGTTCACCGGGGCTTCAGTCGCCAGCTTCGCTTACGCTGACCGGCTTCCTTAACCTTCCGGCACTGGGCAGGCGTCAGCCCCCATACATCGTCTTGCGACTTAGCGGAGACCTGTGTTTTTGGTAAACAGTCGCCAGGGCCTTTTCACTGCGACCACCTTGCGGTGGCACCCCTTCTCCCGAAGTTACGGGGCTAATTTGCCGAGTTCCTTAGAGAGAGTTACCTCGCGCACCTCGGTATTCTCTACCACCCCACCTGTGTCGGTTTCGGGTACTGGCAGTTATGCCTTAACGGGTATAGAGCTTTTCTTGGAAGCATGACATCACCGACTTCGCTGCCGTAGCAGCTCGTACTCACGCCTCAGCTCGGAGCGTTTTCGCCGCTCCTCATAGCCTCGAACGCTTGAACCAGTAACCAACGTCTGGCTCGGCTAGCCTTCTCCGTCCCTCTTCCCAAAACATAACCGGTACAGGAATGTTGACCTGTTATCCATCGACTACGCCTTTCGGCCTGACCTTAGGACCAGACTAACCCTCCGCGGACGAGCCTGCCGGAGGAACCCTTAGGGTTTCGGTGCATGGGATTCTCACCCATGTTTTCGCTACTCAAGCCGACATTCTCACTTCTATGCAGTCCACGCCCGCTCACGCTAACGCTTCGCCCCACATAGAACGCTCCCCTACCATAAATCCGCAGCTTCGGTACAACGCTTAGCCCCATTCATTTTCGGCGCAGGATCGCTCGACCAGTGAGCTATTACGCACTCCTTTGAGGATGGCTGCTTCTAGGCAAACCTCCTGGTTGTCTGGGCAATCCCACCTCCTTTATCACTTAGCGTTGATTTGGGGACCTTAGCTGGCGGTCTGGGCTGTTTCCCTCTCGACCATGGAGCTTATCCCCCACAGTCTGACTGCCTCGCTACACACAGGGTATTCAGAGTTCATCTCGATTTGGTACCGCTCTCGCAGCCCGCACCGAAATGGTGGCTTTACCCCCCTGCTGGAGCACGAGACGCTACGCCTCAACGTATTTCGGGGAGAACCAGCTAGCTCCGGGTTCGATTGGCATTTCACCGCTAACCACAGCTCATCCAGTGACTTTTCAACGTCAGTTGGTTGGGACCTCCACTTGGTATCACCCAAGCTTCATCCTGGCCATGGTTAGATCACCCGGGTTCGGGTCTATAAACACTGACAAACGCCCTATTCAGACTCGCTTTCGCTGTGGCTCCACCATTTCCGGTTTAACCCGCCAGTGCCTATAAGTCGCCGGCTCATTCTTCAACAGGCACACGGTCACCCGATAAGTCGGGCTCCCATTGCTTGTAAGCTCACGGTTTCATGTTCTATTTCACTCCCCTCCCGGGGTTCTTTTCACCTTTCCCTCGCGGTACTGTTTCGCTATCGGTCACACAGTAGTACTTAGCCTTACGAGGTGGTCCTCGCGGATTCACACGGAATTTCACGTGCTCCGTGCTACTCGGGATACAGCTAGGTCAGTTCAGTTTTCGTGTACGGGGCTTTCACCCTCTTTGGCGTGTCTTTCAAACACTTCCACTAACATCCCTTTTCCACATTGCTGTCCCACAACCCCGATGGTCGAAACCATCGGTTTAGGCTCTTCCCCGTTCGCTCGCCGCTACTCAGGGAGTCGTTTTTACTTTCCTTTCCTCCAGCTACTAAGATGTTTCAGTTCGCTGGGTTGGCTCGTGCCAGCCTATGGATTCAGCTGGCCGTTCTAAGGGTTGCCCCATTCGGAAATTCCCGGATCAAAGCGTGTTTCCAGCTCCCCGAGACTTATCGCAGGTAACCACGTCCTTCATCGCCTCTGTGTGCCAAGGTATCCGCCGTGAGCTCTTTGTAGCTTGACCATTCATCTCCAAAACGCTTGCTGTTGTTGAAACAGATTCTGAATAATTCATGACTGAATCATTCATCAAACTCCTGATTGCTCGACACAATCAGAAGAACGTCATGGAGTCTCGGCTCTTGCTCAAGAATTGACATCATCCTAAAAAAGAATGATGCATCCATGAGAGATGCTTTATTCTTACAGACTTTTTCCTATGCAGTTGTCAAGGTTCTGCTAGACATCAAACTGATCAATCAGTTCGAGCCCAGCATCTTATCAACCAAAACATCGTGATAATTCACGTCATTTCGGAATGACAGGAAGCTGGGGTCATGCCAGCGGACACATCTAAATCACATCTCCTCGAGTTCACCTTCCATCTTTCAGACGATGGAGATTGAGTTCGATCAGTGGAGGTTAGGAGACTCGAACTCCTGACATCCTGCTTGCAAAGCAGGCGCTCTACCAACTGAGCTAAACCCCCAACACCGAATGGGCCATCCTGGACTTGAACCAGGGACCTCACCCTTATCAGGGGTGCGCTCTAACCACCTGAGCTAATGGCCCAGGAAGACTCAACCCTTGTGGGATGTGACCTAGACAAAGTTTAGGAACTGAAAATCTCCATCAAGCAATTCATATCGCTATGCATTCTTGATTTCAAAATTGAGGTACCGATCGACCTAAGGTGACAGGATTTCGGCCTAAGAATTAAGTACTCAGACATCAAAATCAATGTTTGTCTCCCTGTTAGGAGGTGATCCAGCCGCACCTTCCGGTACGGCTACCTTGTTACGACTTCACCCCAGTCATCAGCCCCACCTTCGACGTCCTCCTCCACAAGGGTTGGAGTAACGGCTTCGGGCGTGGCCAACTTCCATGGTGTGACGGGCGGTGTGTACAAGGCCCGGGAACGTATTCACCGCAGTATGCTGACCTGCGATTACTAGCGATTCCTCCTTCACGTAGGCGAGTTGCAGCCTACGATCTGAACTGAGCCACGGTTTATGAGATTTGCTTGTCCTCGCGAACTTGCTGCTCTTTGTCCGTAGCATTGTAGTACGTGTGTAGCCCAGGATGTAAGGGGCATGATGACTTGACGTCATCCACACCTTCCTCCGGTTTATCACCGGCGGTCTCTCTAGAGTGCCCAACTAAATGCTGGCAACTAAAGACGTGGGTTGCGCTCGTTGCGGGACTTAACCCAACATCTCACGACACGAGCTGACGACAGCCATGCACCACCTGTCACTGCGTTCCCGAGGGCACTCTCTCGTTTCCAAGAGATTCGCAGGATGTCAAACCCTGGTAAGGTTCTTCGCGTTGCATCGAATTAAACCACATACTCCACCGCTTGTGCGGGCCCCCGTCAATTCCTTTGAGTTTCACACTTGCGTGCGTACTCCCCAGGCGGAACACTTAACGCGTTGGCTACGACACCGAGGGGGTCGATTCCCCCGACACCTAGTGTTCATCGTTTACGGCCAGGACTACAGGGGTATCTAATCCCTTTCGCTCCCCTGGCTTTCGTCCATGAGCGTCAGTTATGGCCCAGCAGAGCGCCTTCGCCACTGGTGTTCTTCCCGATATCTACGCATTTCACCGCTACACCGGGAATTCCCTCTGCCCCTACCACACTCAAGCCCAACAGTTTCCACTGCCATGATGGAGTTAAGCTCCACGTTTTAACAGCAGACTTGAAAGGCCGCCTGCGGACGCTTTACGCCCAATAATTCCGGATAACGCTTGCCACTCCCGTATTACCGCGGCTGCTGGCACGGAATTAGCCGTGGCTTATTCCTCAAGTACCGTCAGATCTTCTTCCTTGAGAAAAGAGGTTTACAGCCCAGAGGCCTTCATCCCTCACGCGGCGTTGCTCCGTCAGGCTTTCGCCCATTGCGGAAAATTCCCCACTGCTGCCTCCCGTAGGAGTCTGGGCCGTGTCTCAGTCCCAGTGTGGCTGATCATCCTCTCAGACCAGCTACTGATCGATGCCTTGGTGAGCTCTTACCTCACCAACTAGCTAATCAGACGCGGGCTCATCCTCAGGCGAAATTCGTTTCACCTCTCGGCATATGGGGTATTAGCGGCCGTTTCCAGCCGTTATCCCCCTCCTGAGGGCAGATTCCCACGCGTTACTCACCCGTCCGCCACTAACCCGAAGGTTCGTTCGACTTGCATGTGTTAAGCACGCCGCCAGCGTTCATCCTGAGCCAGGATCAAACTCTCCGTTGTAGATCAAGTCCTCTCGAAAATTTTCATTTCCTCAACCTGATTTGCTTTTCCCGCTCACTCAGCACTGGCGCACTGGTTGCAGTAAAAACCACCTTCCTCTGACAGAAGGGTTCATAAGAGTGCACTAAGAATCTCTCCTTCGTGACTTTCCAGGATCTCAGATCCGGTTGTTGCTCCACAACATGCACACCGACAAATTCAAAAGCTCGTGAAAACTTTCAACTCTGTAAGCACGTTGCTTCTTTGCAACTAAAATTGTTGACGGGACCTCACACTTACATCGCATTATCATCAAGCTCAATTACTCAACTTTGCAGCTCAGTAATCAAAACTCGACGCGATGAAAGCGTCAGTTCCTAAACTTTTCGATTGTCCAGGTTCTGCCGACGCGTTCCCTCTCAGGAGCGGTTGGCGGTGCGGCCTCGCGACCGCTTGTGAAACTTACAACACCGTGGGATCTCTCCCTCCCGGCCTCGTAAGCACCCCCAAACATTACAAGCTCGCGCTCTTCATGTTCAGAAGCTGCGCTCCAGGCTTCCGCCTGCCGCGCAGTCCAAAAACATAGCTCACTAATGCCCCAATACGCAACTGGTCAGCCAGTCAGGGAAGCAGCAAAGACTCTCCCCAGGGCCTGAGACGGTCAAGTTCAGCCTGCGAGCTCGCTGCGAGCACTGGAAAGCTGACCTCGGAAAGATCCTGTCCAGGAGTCAGCATCGCCGGATCCTGGTCAAGCCACTGCAAAGAACAGTTCAGTTCGGAGAGAACGAGCCAGGCAGCTGCAAGATCCCAGATCTTTGGTGTTGCTTCCAGCGCTGCGACGGTCTGCCCCATGGCCACGCTGACCAGGTTCACACTGGCAACACCAAGCAGGCGGATTTTGCCTGGGAAAGGATCCTGATGACGGCGCTGCAGCACTCTGATCGCACGACTGCAGAGCGACACGCAGGCACTGCCTGACTGCAGACGGGTCTGTGGAGTCAGAGGTTTGCCATTGCGCCATGCTCCTTGACCACGGATCGCCACGATGCGTTGATTCAGGGGTGGAATATCGAGAAAAGCCTCAGTGGGCTGGCCATCGACAAAACGTGCCACTGAAATCGCCCAGTAAGGAATTCCGGCAGCGAAGTTGGTGGTGCCGTCAAGGGGATCGACAACCCAGAAGCCCGAAGAGGTAGGACAGCGCTTCTCCCCTTCCTCGCTGAGAGTGAATTCACCGGGAGCAAGCTTGGAGAGCCCTTCCACCAGAACCTGATCACTCCAGCGGTCACAAGCGGTGATCAAGGACCCATCCTCCTTGATATCAGAAACGATGTGACCGAAATCCTGTCTCTGCCGTTCCGCAACCCTGTCGAGTAGCTGATGGACGGCGCGCAACTGCTGAGGGTTCAGGAATCTCGAAGTCAACGTCTAGCCGTCATGATCAGGATCCCAGCAGGGAGGCTTCACAAGCTGGGAAGTTGGGTTCAGGAACGATCGGAACAACTTCGGAAGCTGATGGTTGAGGCTTGTCCCCAGGCAGATTCAAAGGTGGGCAGGACGCAACCTGATCAAGGCCTGTGAATCGCCTTAGTTTGGCTACAGAAACGTTGTAGTCAGCAATCGCGCTGACATAGCGAACCTGCGCGTTGGTGACATCCCTTTGAGTTTCAACCACTTCACGCTGTGTAGTCACACCCGCCTGGAAGCGCAACCTGGCCAGGCGCAGCGCTTCTTGAGAAGAGAGCACTTCTCTGGCAGTGGTACGAATCGAAGCTTGTCTGTCACGCAGATTGAAGAAGCTTTGCTCCACTTCAAAACGAATTTCACCTCTGCGAGTAGCAAAGTCATAAGTACTGGCTTCAGCTTTCTGCTTGTTGCGCCTGTATTCGGCACGAGCGCGACCACCATCGAAAACATTCCAACGTGCTGAAAGCCCAACGGCATTGTCGAAACTCCAGCCATAAGCATCGGTATTTACAGGTGGTTCTGATGTCCCCCCCTTGAAACGCCTGGTCTGAAAATCGTTGTAAATGCTGAGAACAGGCTGCACTGCAGCAAGAGCACGATTGGCATTGCTGTTATTGATCGAGATATCAAGTATGAGTTGATCAAGCTCTTCCCTGAACGCATAGGCAGCGATGATGCTCTCCTGAAGGGAAGGCTCCCAGACACCCAAAACCCTTGCAGGCGTGGCGGCGGTGGGAGTCACATCTTGAGGGAGATCAATAATCTTTGCCAATTCTCTGCGAGCACGGGACTGAAAATTTAATTCTCGAGTCAACAGGTCTCTGTCTCGAGCAAGTTGAGTTTCCGCCTCCAACACTTCAAGCTTGGTGGCAACACCCGCCTGAAAACGAGCCCGTGCGTCTCGCAGGCTGACCAGTGAAGCAGCAACTGACTGCTTGCCAACGTTGACAGTTTCATCGCGTTCCTGCAGTCGGATATACGCTTCGGCTGTTTGAAGACGAAGATCTCTTAAGGAAATCAAATACGAATCACGAGCCCTTTCAAAGAGATCGCGAGCCGCGGCTATTTCAGGCACACGGCCTGGATCAATCAATTTCCAATTAAGTTGCGCTGAAAAATTGGCGGAAGTGATCTCAGTTCTGGTGAAGCGTCCATCTTCAACCTCAAGATCGGTGAAGGGGTTCACAAAATCTGATTGATTGGAACCTGATTGATTGGAACCTGATTGATTGGAAAGTGATCTCTGTAAATCAGATCGACTGGAGTTAAACCTCTGTGATTCACCCGCCAGATACTGGGGGAGACCATTGGCACTGAGATTGAGATTGGGATACCAACTTGAAATTGCCGCTCGCAGGCTCGACTTGGCCTGCTGCACTTCGAGAGCGACAGCTTTCAGATTGGGATTATTGACTTCAGCAAGTCGTTCGACTTCAGCCAGTGTGAGCGGTCTGAGCTCACGAATTCGAACCTGATCAGGCTGATTGGGCAAGGCAAGACTCGGCGGCGCCTGGAGCCCATCGAGCGTTTCGGGCAAGGTTGTTGCCGCTGGGGGAAGCAGGGAAGGATCCGCCTGTGGCCTGGATCCTTTCAGATCAATGGCATTGGGGAGGGTGTTCTGATCAATCAGCGACGAGCCATTGTCTGCGGAGTCATCAGAAGGCTCCTGAGCTAGAGCACTTGCTGCGATGTCGACGGGCACCATGCCTGCAATCAGAAGAAGGCTTGCAGCAGTCCGACGCACATCAAATACCGAGCTTGGCGGAGTTTAGGTGGTTTTCTCCGGATCTCCGAGCACAGCAGCCACGATGTCAGCTGCTCCATGCACGATTCGAATGGGGACAGGAAGCTGTGCCTGAACCTGATCCAAGGTCATGTCATCCAGAAACACAGGCTGCCCCTGCCGCAACATCACCGATGGCAAAAGCAACTGATCACCCAGGTCCTGATCCTTGAGGCCATCCAGCAGATCCTGGCCAGTCAGCAGCCCGGTGACCACCTGATCCTGCCCCCAGTAGGGACTGGGTAGACCATGCATTCGCAAGCTGACGCCTTCAATCCTGTTCAAACGTTTGGTCACCGTCTCCAGAGCACGGTCCACAAGTCTCCCGACAACCCAGCTGCTGCGCAGCGGCTCAGCGACACGCTCAGGAAGTGATTCGGTGGCCTCATCCAGGGATTCGAGAAACGCTCGAATCGTTCCCACACCATTTTCCTGCTGAGGAAGATCCTCGTAGCTGACACGGGGCGGTAACGGACGACCCGCAATCAAGTACCACTCATCCGACAACCAGACAAATCGACTGCCGAAGCGCTCCTGGAATTCAGCCTGGAGAGGTTCCACCGCATCAATCACCCGCTCGGCATCCTCCGGAGTGACCGCTCGCAATCCATCGCCCGGAGGTCGGAAACGTGTCAGGCCCACCGGTACAACGGCAGCTGATAGCACGGCAGGCCACTCAACACCTGCAAACCCGGCAAGATCCCGAAGAGTGTTCAGCAGTGCATCGCCATCGTTGAGTCCTGGACACACCACAACCTGGGCATGGATCTGCAGATCCCTCTGAGCGAACCACTTCAGCTGCTCCAACAGCCTCCCGGCTCTTGGATTCTCGAGAAGAGTGGAGCGCAGATCGGGATCGGTGGCATGCACCGAAACGAACAGCGGTGTCAGCCTTTGCTGCTCAATCCGGTCCCAGTCGGAATCACTGAGGTTGGTGAGAGTGAGATAGGAGCCGTAGAGAAAACTGAGCCGATAGTCATCGTCCTTGAGATAGAGACTGTCGCGATGACCCGGTGGCTGTTGATCAATGAAACAGAAAGGGCAGCGGTTGGTGCACTGGCGAAGGCCATCAAACAGGGCTTCCGTAAAAGCAAGACCGAGCCCGTCATCGGCATCTTTTTCCAGCTCCACGCAGTGCAGCTCACCGGCGCTGTCACGAACTTCGAGCGTCAGCTCCTCATCACCGATGAGATATCGGTAATCAATGAGATCGCGAGGACGCACACCATTAATGCTCAGCAGTTGATCCCCGGGCTCGAATCCCAGTTCCTCTCCGATTGAACCTGCCTCGACGGAAGCCACCACCGCAGGCTCTGGCTGCCGAGAAGGACTCGCGGGATCCAGAGCTGTGACAGCAACCCCTGCGGAGGGCTCATTCCACACAGCGAGCAGTCGACTGTTATCAGTTTGAGCCTGCGCCGGACCACCACACCAGCAGCAACACGCCAAACAGGAGTCGATAGATCACAAAAATCCAGGTGCTGTGACGCTGCAGGTACTTCAGCAGCCAGTCGATGGCCAGCCAGGAGACCACTGCAGCGGAGAGGATTCCGAGCAACAGCGGCAACGCGCCGCCTGGGCTGGGCTGGCTGAAGGCGTCCTTCAGTTGCACGAACCCCGCCAGGGTGATGGCTGGGATGCCCAGCAGAAAGGAGAAACGGGCTGCATCCGGTCGCTTCCAACCATCAAATAATGATGCGGTGAGCGTGCTTCCAGACCGGGACACTCCAGGAATCAGTGCAAGCACCTGAGCGAGACCGACCACAAGACCATCACGCCCCTGAACCTGGTCAAGCCGTTTGAGACGCGGGCCCAGCTGCTCGGCCAGGGCCAGCAGCAACGCCATCACGATCGACACAACTGCGATTACCGGTTCGCTGCGCAGTGGCGACGTTTCGTAGCCGGGCCAGAACATCTTGATGCCAAGCCCCACCACCAGGATCGGCAGGGTGCCAATGGCCATGGCAATCCCGAGGCGGGCTTCCGGTTCTCGCCACTGACCTCTCGTGAGTGCACCGCTGATTCCCCTCCAGACCTCCAGGAGGTCGTCGCGGAAATAGCCAATGACAGCGACGATGCTGCCCAGCTGGATCACTGCAGTGGCGGACACGCCCGGGTCCTCCCAACCGGCGAGTGCGGGCACCACCTTCAGATGAGCCGTGCTGCTGATGGGCAGAAACTCAGTGAGCCCCTGCACAACACCCAACACGACATTTCTCCAGATGGCCTCGAAAAGCCCGGGATCTGACACCTCTGACGTCCTGAACGAAGGCTCCAGGACGCTATCGCCGGATCCAACATCCAATGACATCAGCGACCTCACAAAAACCCTCAACCAGGCGGAAATCTTCTAAGGTCACAGTCCTTTCTTCACATTCGGGTGGGAGTGGATCGTTGTTCAGTGGGCTGATACGCAACCAGGCCTTCGCTGAGCCGGTTCAGCCGCTCTCCCTGGGGCGCATAGGTCTGCCCTTCTGGGCATCGGCATTGGTCGTGCTGCCAGTGTTCGTTCAGGCTCCATGGGTTCGCATTCAACCGTTCACCTCCTGCCTATTCGGCCTGGTGCTCCTCGGTGTGGGAGTGATCACCAATGCGATCGCACCCAGGAAAGGTCAGGACTTCGGGGCACTGCTGGTCGGATTCAGTGGCAGCTGGTTGGCCGGCAGCCTTTTCTGGGGATGGTTGGCGAGTCATCCACTGCTGCATGTTCCGGTTGAGGCCTTCGCACTGCCTCTGGCAATCACCGGTCTGCAGACGCGCTGGCGGCTTGGCTGTGCCTTTTATCTCGCATCTTTACTGGGAACGGCCTTCACCGACCTGGCCATGGCACTCACTGGCGTCATGGGGCTCTGGCCTGCAGTGATTGCTGCTTCCCCCACAGAAGCAACTGTTCTCCTGCAGGATGCTGCCGTCTGTGTGCTGAGGCCAAGTTCTCTCTTAACGGTCTCTGCTGCAGGTTTGATCATTCTTCAGCTGGTTCAGTACTGCAGACATCGCAGCACTCTTTCTGTTTCGACTGACAAGGCCTGGAGTATTGCTGCAGCGGTGTTATTCACAACTCTTTTAATCGACGGCTTATTCCTGTCGTTGTCGTTGTTCGCGCCGGAACTGAGCGGACTGGTCTGAAACGAACTGCAAAAAACTGCGACTGCTCGCAACAGTTCCGGGCGATGGCACTTGTAAGGTTTGCAGATCGGCATCGCCGGTAATCATCCCGTTCCGATCCTCAAGACGGAGAGTTCCATGAAGCGTCTGCTGTCCTGGCTGACAGGCATTCTTGTGATGGCAGGTCTGCTGATGGGCCTGTTACTACCCGCGAGCGTTCAGGCTGCTGACATCCGCAACGTGGCCGACGACAAGATCGCCGAGCGTGGCGAAAAGGTGGATCTGAACAATTCCTCTGTGCGTCGGTTTCAGCAGTTCCCTGGTATGTATCCCACCCTCGCCGGCAAAATCGTGCTGGGTGGCCCCTACGAGAGTGTTGATGACGTTCTCTCCCTGGATCTGACCGACCGCCAGAAAGAGCTATTCGACAAATACCGTGAGAACTTCACCGTTACGGAACCGTCGATAGCTCTCAACGAAGGATTCGACCGGATCAACGATGGGCAGTACCGCTGAGGCAGTTTTCTGAAAACGCCGATCTCCACTGATTGGAATGCCTGGATTGCGGTGAAACCGCCGGATAACCCGGCGGTTTTTTGGTGGTGAAATGAAACCCTCTGACCCTGGCAGCGAACCCATTCCCTCAGGTCCTTGGGACGTGGTGGTGGTAGGCGCCGGGGCCGCAGGCCTGATGACCTGTCTTGAACTGCCCGCCGGACTTCGAGTGCTGCTGGTCAATCGCAACACCAGCAGGCGTTCATCGAGCCGATGGGCTCAGGGCGGAATCGCTTCAGTGACGCGTCGGGATGACAACAGCGACAGCCATGCGACAGACACCATCCACGCCGGTGCCGGCCTCTGCGACGGTGATTCTGTTCGCTTTCTTGTTGAACAGGCACCGCAGTGCGTCGACAGGCTGCTCGAGCTGGGGATGGATTTCGACCGGAACAGCGACGGGAGTCTGGCCACCACACTCGAGGCTGCCCACAGCCACCATCGCGTGCTGCATGTCCAGGACCGAACCGGCCATGCGCTGGTCGATGTGCTGCGACAGCGCGCCGAGCAAAGACCTGGGTTACTGCATCGCAGGGGTGTTCGCGTCAGCCAGCTCTGGGTGGAGAACGGACGGTGCTGCGGTGTGCAGGTTCTGGATGGGTTCAGGCTGCAATGGATCCGAGCCAGAGCAGTGATCCTGGCCACCGGAGGCGGGGGTCACCTTTACACCAACACCACCAATCCCGCCCAAGCCGCGGGGGAGGGAATCGCCCTGGCCTGGGCTGCCGGGGCCGCGGTTGAAGATCTCGAGTTTGTCCAGTTTCATCCCACTGCACTGAAGCTTCCTGGAGCTCCCTGTTTTCTGATCTCAGAAGCAGTTCGCGGAGAAGGAGCAAGACTTGTGGACGCAGCCGGGAACAGTCCGGTCAATCAACTTCCAGGAGCTGATCTTGCGCCCAGAGACCAGGTCAGTCGTGCACTGTTGAAATGCATGCGCCTCCAGGGCGTCGACCACGTCGGTCTGGACCTTTCAGGAATTCCTCGCGACCAGGCTGAGCGCCGATTCCCAACCATTCTGGAGCGATGCCGCAACCACAATCTCAATCCTCTTGAGCAACCAATTCCAGTGGCTCCTGCAGCCCATTACTGGATGGGAGGCGTGGCAACCGATCTCAATGCCGCCACATCACTGCCAGGCCTTTACGCAGTGGGAGAGGTGGCCTGCACCGGTCTGCACGGTGCCAATCGTCTGGCCAGCAACTCACTGATGGAATGCCTGGTTTTTGCTCGCCAACTGGGAGCGATCGACCTGCCAGCTGTTTCAGCTGCCGACAAGCACTGGAAAACTCGGGGACACAGCATCAGCACCACTCAGACCAATGCCCGCAGCAACACCGGTATGGGCGAATTAACGCGCAAAATCGCGAATTTGAGAGAACAGTGCTGGGACGTGGCTGGGGTCAATCGCTCCAGAGTCGGGATGCAGACACTGCTGAAGTTGACCACAAAAGCAATGAACCCTCTGGAGCAGGAGGAGCTCCTGTGCATGGTCAACCAACAGTCCCATCAGCAACTTCTGGAGCTTGAGGAGCCCAGCCGCCAGGAGCTGAACCTCTTGCTTGATCTTGCCCATCGCCAGCGCACCACTGCACTGCTTCTGGAAGCCTGTCTGTTCAGAACCGAAAGTCGCGGAGGGCACTTCCGCAGTGATGCTCCCAGTTGCCTTCCCCAATGGCGTCGACACAGTCGGCAGCTCAGAGGAGAAGGAATCAAGACCCGCTGCGTCACTGAATAACCAGCACGCTGTGCGGACAAACTGTGCAGAAGCAGACGGCGGATGAAGGCACTCAGAAGTTGTTGTCTCCCTTGAAGCCGGAGAGATCAGCCAGTGTTTTCAGATCCTTCACACCCGAATCAAGCTTGCCGTTGATCTCCCAGGTGGGAAAACCTTCAATCTTTTTGCTCTGGCAGAGGGCGCGTTGGCTGTTTTGACCATCCTCCGCACATTCAATGACGGTGAGCTTGCTGGAAGCCTCCTGACCGAAGTCCTCCTTCTGCTCATGACAATGAGGGCACCAGTAGGCGCTGTACATGACAGCTCCCGTTGCGGTGAGATGTTCTGCAAGAGCAACTTTCGCCGGTGAGCTTGCTGTGGTGACCACAGGAGGCGCACCGGAACCGGGCATGGCCGCTTCCGGCCGTTCAGGGTCAAGAACCGAAGCCCAGATGAGACTGCCCAGCAGCACAGCCAGCGCCAGCAGAACGCCACGGAACACAAGCTGGGAGAAGTCGTCCCATCCACCACCGATCACGGCAAGGATCAGCAGCAGAACCGACAACACTGCCGACAGCACGCAGAAAAAACAGAAGGCCTGGATCTTGAAGACCATCAGGCCCAGCAACACCATGCTGAAAACAGCCATTCCGAGGGACACGGTGAAGAGCCCCCACCAGCTCCGGCGGGAGAGATCGTTGCGATTGTCCGCCAGGCCGGCAAGCAACGGCACGAGGGCCATCACCAGAACGGCGAGATAGGCCAGCAAACCGACGAAGGAGAGCGGAATGCTGAAGGCATTTGTCAGAGAAAGGGTGCCCCAGGGGCTATTGAGGACCTTGTCACACCCGTCAGCGCCCACCGGGCAGGTGAGATTGCCGATCATCCCCCAGCGTTCAAGGGTGATCGAACCGGTGTCGATCACCCCCACGGTCGCCAGCACCGCCATGCTGATACGCGCCCATTTGAAACCCTGGTCCTGACGACGTCGGCTGGTGAGTCGGGTGGTGCCCATGCGCACTGAACTGATTTCTGAAATTTTGGCAGGCATCAGCACGAGATTTATGGTGATGATTGATCCGCAGTGCCCATGTCCCCGGACCAACTTCCCGGCAGCGGCATGGCCAGCACGAGGCCGACCGTTGCTTTCGCCCATCTGGGATGCGAAAAGAACCGGGTTGATACCGAACACATGCTCGGCCTGCTGACACGAGCCGGCTATGGCGTCAGCAGCGATGAAAGCGACGCCAACGTGGTGGTGGTCAACACCTGCAGCTTCATCCAGGAAGCGCGTGAGGAATCGGTCCGCACACTCGTTGGCTTAGCGGAACAAGGCAAGGAACTGATCATCGCCGGCTGCCTGGCACAGCATTTTCAGGAGGAGCTGCTCGATTCCCTGCCCGAAGCCAAAGCCATCGTGGGGACAGGCGATTACCAGCACATTGTGGAGGTGCTGGAACGGGTTGAAGCCGGAGAACGCGTCAATCGAGTCAGCAAGAACCCGACGTTTGTCGGCGACGAAACACTGCCGAGATACCGCACCACTGGAGAAGCGGTTGCCTATCTCAAAGTGGCTGAAGGCTGTGACTATCGCTGCGCGTTCTGCATCATTCCGCATCTGCGCGGCAATCAGCGATCAAGGACGATCGAATCGATCGTTGCAGAAGCCCATCAACTGGCTGAGCAGGGTGTTCAGGAACTGATTCTGATCAGCCAGATCACCACCAATTACGGGCTGGACATCTACGGGCGCCCTCGCCTTGCAGACCTGCTCAGGGCCCTGGGTGAGGTGGAGATTCCCTGGATCCGGGTGCATTACGCCTACCCGACAGGCCTGACCGCTGACGTGATCTCGGCTTACAGGGATGTCCCCAATGTTCTTCCATACCTCGACCTGCCCCTCCAGCACAGCCATCCCAAAGTGCTGAGAGCCATGAATCGTCCCTGGCAGGCGGATGTGAACGAACGACTGATGCATCAGTTAAGGGAGCAGTTACCGGATGCCGTGATGCGCACCACGCTGATCGTGGGCTTTCCCGGTGAAACGGAAGAGCAGTTCGAGCACCTGGCTGGGTTCCTTGAGAGTCAGCGCTTCGATCATGTAGGGGTTTTCACTTACTCAGCGGAGGAGGGAACCGCCGCGGCCAAGCTCCCGAATCCGGTGCCAGCTGAGATTGCCACCGCCAGAAAAGATCGGCTGATGACGCTGCAACAACCGATCTCTGCCGAAGCCAACACCCGCTGGGTGGGGCGAACCGTTGATGTGCTGATCGAACAACACAACCCACGAACCGGAGCCATGATTGGGCGCTGTGCCCGATTCGCTCCTGAAGTCGATGGCGAAGTGCAGGTGCAGCCCCGCGCGGATGGCCTGCAAGCCGGGCCGGGGACCATGGTGCCGGTTCGGATCAATGGAGCAGACATCTATGACCTGAGAGGCGAAATCGTGGGTGCCACCGAAATGGTGGCTTCCGCTCGCACCAGCCAGTGAGCAACACGTCATCGCATGAGCGCCAACGTCTCATCTTCCTGATCGCTTCAGGGTTGAGCACTGCCGGTTCCTTTGCAGGTCTCACCGCCAAGGGCTGGATCCTGATGGATGAAACCAAGGAACCCATGGTGCTGGCTCTGCATTTCGCCGCACTTTCACTGCCAACCATGCTGGTGAGCGGACCAGCCGGCGTAAGGACCGATCGTGTTGGCTGCGAGCGGGTGTTGATCCAGGCACAGTGGGCACTTCTTGGAGCCGGCCTGTTGGGGGCTTTCTCCATTCCAGTGCTTGATGGACAGCCACAGGTCCTGATGCTGCTGGCCAGCACCTTGCTGGTGGGAATCGCCGGGGCCTATGAACTCACTGCTCGCAATAAATACTGCGCTCTGCTGGTCGATGACAACTCCGAACTGGCCCCTTTTCTGACGAGCTTCTCGGTGGTCTTCAACGTCGGGAAACTGGTGGGACCACTCCTGGGGGGTTTACTGATCACACTCACAGGACCGGCCACGGCACTCACTCTGGATGCGGCGACTTATCTGATGCCGATCGCCAGTGTGATCTGGTTGCTGCATCCGAGAACGGAACTGGAAATGCGCAGTGCTCCCGGCGAAAAGGCATCGCTGCGGGTGGCCTGGCGGGAATGCGGCAGCAACTTGCGACACGCGCTGATGTTCACAGGCCTGATGTGCGTGGTTGGTTTCTTCCACCCGGGACTCGGCCCTTTGATCGCCGCCCGAGAGCTGGGTGATGCGCCGATGGACCTTGCAATATTCACAAGCGTTCTGGCCCTTGGAAGCATCGCTGGGGGACTGCTTCTGCAACGCAACAGCCATCGGTTCTGCAGAAGGCCCTCACTGACTCTGGCCGGTTTTGCGCTGGTGACTGCCGTGGCTCAGCTCGGCATGGCGATTGGAGGAGATGCCCCCTTCTTGCTCACGATGACACTGCTGATCGGTGCCGGAACCGCGGGGCTGCTGAGCAGCAGCAACCTGATCACTCAGGTTGGCTCCAGCCAGACCCTGCGTGGACGGATGGCCGGCCTTGGACAGATTGCCTTTCTTGGCGGCGGCGGCATCAGTGGTCTAATCGCCGCAGTTCTGACTGACACCATGGGGCTTCAGGCAACGTTTGCCATCAGTGGCACCCTTGGAGTTGTTCTGGCGCTGCTTGAGATCTGCCGCCGCGGTGGAACAGTCCTGAACGAAGTCAGATCAGTTTGATCCGGCGAAGCACAAAACTGATCGTCACAGCGGTGGTGAGTCCGGCTCCGACCAGACCCAGGTAGATGAGGACGCCCATGCCTGTCACAGATTGCAGCACCCATTAGATCAGAGATCTGGTCTGGAATCAGCAGATCCCCCTTAAGCTTCTGCACAACGAAATCAAATAAAAACGGAAGGTTCTGTCCGCAGGGTCGACCGCACGTCACAGATAGACCACTTTCTCGTTTCAGATCATGCGCACCTTATTCATCTATCCCCTCTTCCCGAAAACCTTCTGGAGTTACGAGAAGATTCTGGAACTGGTGAATCGCAAGGTGCTCCTGCCTCCTCTGGGGCTGGTGACTGTGGCGGCTCTGCTTCCCCAGGAATGGGACATGAAGCTTGTCGACCGCAACGTCCGGGAAATCACCGAAGACGAATGGAACTGGGCAGAGCTTGTGGTGATCTCTGGAATGATCGTCCAGAAAGATGACATGCAGGTTCAGATCGCCGAAGCCAAGCGTCGAGGACTGCCTGTAGCCGTGGGAGGTCCTTACGCCAGTTCAACGCCGGATGCTCCGGAAATCGCCCAAGCCGACTTCAAGGTGCTCGATGAGGGTGAAATCACACTGCCGATGTTCATCGAAGCGATCCAGCGCGGTGACAGTGGTGGTCGGTTTAGCGCGGAAGGTGACAAGCCAGATGTGACCTCCACTCCCATCCCCCGCTTCGATCTGCTGCAGCTCGAGGCCTACGACTCGATGAGCGTTCAGTTCTCGAGGGGATGTCCGTTCAACTGCGAGTTCTGCGACATCATCGTGCTCTACGGACGCAAGCCGCGCACGAAAAAACCGGAACAGCTGATCGCGGAGTTGCAGTATCTGCACGACCTCGGCTGGAGGCGATCGATCTTCCTCGTCGACGACAATTTCATCGGCAATAAGCGCAACGCCAAGCAGCTACTCCCCCAGATCAGAGAGTTCCAGGAAGAGCGCGGGTATCCCTTCAGTTTTGCCACTGAAGCTTCAGTGGACTTGGCCGACGACGAAGAGATGATGCGCATGATGCACGAAGCGCGTTTTGAGAGTGTTTTCCTAGGCATCGAGACCCCTGATGAGGCGAGTCTCGAAACCTCTCGAAAACTTCAGAACACGCGCAATCCTCTCGATGCGGCAGTTGACAGGATCACCGCCAATGGGATTCGGGTGATGGCAGGTTTCATCATCGGTTTCGACGGTGAAAAAGATGGCGCCGGTCGACGCATCGTTGAGTTCGTGACCAGAACCGGAATCCCCGCAGCCATGATGGGCATGTTGCAGGCGCTCCCCAATACAGCGCTCTGGCATCGCCTTGAGAAAGAGGGCCGACTGATTCAGGACGAGTCTGCAGCCAAGGGTGTAAACCAGACCAACCTGCTCAATTTCAAACCCACACGCCCAATTCGGGACATAGCCAACGAATACGTTGAAGCGTTCTGTGCTCTCTACGAACCCAACGCGTACATGGATCGGGTCTATTCCTACTACCTGAAGATGGGCGCACCCCGCTGGAAGGGCACATCAAAACTGCCCACGTGGACTGATATCAGAGCGTTGTCAATCGTGGTCTGGAGGCAGGGAATCAAACGGAACACCCGCAGTCGCTTCTGGCGTTACATGCTGAGCATGGCTCGACGCAATCCAGCGATGCTGGAACAGTTCCTAGTGGTGCTGGCCCACAACGAGCACTTCCTTGAATACCGCGCGATCGTGCAACGCGAAATCCGTGAACAGCTGGAATCACTGCCTCCAGAAGAACCCAGCACATCACGAGAGCTGCTGACAGCCTGATCTGATTCAGTCCTGCCTGTAAGGCACTCCGGCTTTCAGGCAGGCTTCAGCTTTCTGGAGCTCTCTACCTAAATAGAGAGCATGGTCGAGACGGCTGAGGGGCACAGACCCGTTGACTTCGGTCAGAGCGATTCCAAGCTCCTTGGCTGTTCTGCCGCGGAAGCATGTGGTGGGCAAACGTGGACCGCCGCCACGGCATGACAGAACTTCCCCAGTTTCCGGATCAGTGGCACGACCTCGTTCATCCACATCATTGCTGTAATGCTCAGCCACGAGTTCGCCAGCTTCAGCATCCAGCTTGATCAGGAAATAACCAGACGGATCAAGCTCGATGAAACGCTGCGAAAGCTGGTCATCGAGTGGAGAAGTGCCTTCTGTCATCAGAACACCTTACAAATGATCGCCTCAGACCATCAATTCGGGCGGCTTGGTGCGGAAGGGAAGTTCGGCGTTGATGGCCACAATCTCCTCCTCCATCAGACCATTCGCTCTCGGCAGCCAGGAACGGATCAGTCCATCCATGCGAGGGTCATACCAGCGATGCAGGCTGGTCCGAGGTTGAGCTACAAAGCCACGTCTTCGTTTGTGACTGCCACCAGCCCCTGGATCAAAGCTGTGCAGGCCCTGATGCAACGCCCATTCGATTGGCGCGTAGTAACAGACCTCAAAATGAAGACAATCAATCTCTTCCTCACTGCCCCAGTAGCGCCCCCAGAGACGGGAATCATCCTGGACACAAAGAGACATCGCCACCGGTTGCAAAGGATCTCCGCGGTGGGCACTGAACAGCACCACATGCTCAGCCAATCCTGGAGTACTCAGTTGATCAAAAAATGAACCCTGGAGATATTTGCTTCCCCACGGACCCCAGCGAGCGCAATGTTGCTCATAAAAGCGATGCATTCGAACCAGAAGCTCTGAGGTGAGTTCTGAACCTGTCAGAGGCGTAACCACCAGTCCGGCCTCTGCCACGGCCTTGCGTTCCCGCTTGATGTTGCGCCTCTGATTGGCATTGAAGCCAGCAAGATAGTCTCTGAAATCTTTCTGACCTTCTGCAGACCAGAGGCTCTGGTGATTCACCCAGCCCGCACAACCCGCCTCCTCCGCCAAGGGCTGCCAGAGAGGATCCACATAGAGAAAATTGCAGCTGAGAATGTTATTGCGATCGGCAAACTCGTCGATCAGTCGAAGCATCGTGACGGTGATGTCCTGCTCATCTTCATTCGAATGGATATAAAAGCGATAACCCTCAACAGGGCTTACAGGGCTCATTCCAATCAGTTTTGGGTAGTAACGAAGTCCCAGATCACCCGCCAAACGTGCGAATGACTGATCAAAGATGAATTCGCCGTAGCTGTGACCCTTGAGATAAAGAGGGGCGACTGCAATCAGGGTTTCTTCGCCTCTCCAGAGCGAAAGGTGCAGTGGCTGCCAGCCCTGATCTGGAGCAACGCTGCCCGAAGTTTCCAGAGCCTCCAGCCAGGACCATCGATAAAAAGGGCTGGCCTGCCCAGCGAGCAACTCCTCCCATTGCGATTGAGGAATCTCATGGATGCTTCGATGCCAACGAGCCGTGAGCGATGCCATCCAGGGCCAATTGAAACGCCTCGGCAACGACATTAACCAGCGAAACTTCAAGGGGAGACAATGAAAATGCGTTTGGGCCCAAGTCATGCCCAGATCGTCTCGGCACAACCTGGGATGGATCACAGCTCTGTTGCTCTCTCCGTGGCTAATGGAGGTGGGCCCAATGCATCAAACCGCCATGGCAGGGCTGTTCCAGCCGTTGATTCAGCTGCTGCAACCACGGATCGAACGTCAGCTTGTGAGCCAGTGTCGTCAGCTGGCTGAACAGGCTCTGGATGGCGTTGCTGACGAGATCGCTCCGAAAAGCTGGCTGAACAGCGCCGTTGAGCAGCCCTGCCGGACACTGGCCCGCCCTGTGAGCGAGTGTCTGATCAGGGAAACCAGCCGCAGTGGCAGGGAACTCGGAGTGCTGACGGAACTGCTGAGGGGGAAGGTCGGTGACGATGCGGCTGTGGTAATTCAACGTTGCCTGGCATCACTGACCGGCCTGCCCCAATCAAGCCTGAAGCAGATACCCGTTCAGGAACTGATGGAGCGATTGCGGCAGTAATGCACAAGGAGTTCGTTGTCTCCGAGGGAACGGGCATCGATGAGAGTCCATGCCTGAGAGGACGCCAGTGGTGGAGGGAGTGGCGTGTCCGACTGCAGCAACCAATGGAAGGATCCGCCGAGGATCCTGGGGCAGAGAGTCAGTTGCAGCTCATCAACCGCATCCTGAGCGAGCAAGGAGTGCGTCAGGACAGCTCCACCCAGCAGAGCCAGACGAACCCAGCCTTTGGAGACCAGTTGCTTCAGCGTTTCGCCCCAGCTGGATGCCAATCGAAACGATGACTTGAATCCAGGAACAGCCCCGTTGCCTGCTGACAACACATGTCGTTCGAAAGGTTGCTGAAAAAAAGGCCACTCCAGAGGAAATCCAGCATCTCGACTGACAACCAGTGCTGCCGGCTGAGGCGAGCGACCCTCGACCTGGCGTTGGTTCAGCAGGTCCCGATCACGGATCAGACAGCTGGAGCGATGGGCTCTGAGTGTTCCTGCTCCGATCAGGACAGCATCACTCCAGGCGAGCGCTTCCTCAAGAACACGACGATCTCCTGATCCACCCAGCTGAGCAGCTCCACCTCCCGATGGAGCCAGTCGTCCATCGAGACTGACGGCCAGCACCAGACGCACCGTGGGCTGCTGAGGAAATGAAGGCAATTCAGACAGGAACGGCTGCCTCAAGAGCCGAAGGAGTCATCTCAAGCTGAGGTACTTCTGCGTAGACCTCAGCCGCGTTGTTGGGACTTTCCTGCAGGCGCACCTTGTGAAGGCTGGCACCAATCGCCTTGATCGGGGAGGACAGTCGGTCCGCGATATGCAGCGCGATGTTCTCTGCTGTGGGAACACATTCAGCGAAGAAAGGCACATCCTTGTTGAGAAATGTGTGGTCAAAGGGCTCGACCACAAGATCGTCGACAAGGCGTTGCAGCGCAGAGAGATCGCAGACCATGCCAGACCTTGGATCGATGGGACCGCGCACCGTGACATCCACCAGATAATTGTGGCCATGACCATGTGGACGGGCGCACTTGCCGTAGATGCGCTCGTTTTCCTCTTGGCTGAGCTCAGGTCTTGCCAGACGATGAGCAGCGGCGAAGTGGGTGCGAATCGTGAGGAAGGCGTCCATGGGATCTCCGAGATAGTCGGCCCAGAGGCCTGGTTGTTCGTAAAGGCGCAATGCCGTGATGGGCAGATGCGGACTCAACCGAGCCCAGATCTGCCGGACGATGGCCTCCGTGGTGGGCAGGCAGCCCTCCGGCTTCGACACATCAAATTCGGGCCAGGCGTCGTTGAGAAAGCGAAAGTCGAGCTGACCAGTCACTTCGCTGCGAATGGCGTGCTTCACCTCAGAGAGATTGAGCACCATGCCGTGAGCATCAAGACCACCAGCCATTGACACGATCAGCTCGTAGTTGTGACCATGACCTGGAGCCAGCGCACAGGGCCCGAAACGGGCGGCGTTGTCATCTGCGGACAACTCAGGCAACCAGTAACGGTGACTTGCGCTGAAACAGGCGCGTCGAGTGATGACGCAGCCACGTCCCCGGCCATGACGTGCAGGTGACTTCATTTCAGTCATGTGACGGTCCGGCCAGAAGGCATCCTAATGAGCTACCGGCGATTCCGAGTCATGGCGGAGACCACTCCAACTCTGCGGCAGCGTCTGGGGGGACGCAGTCTGTATCTGGTGGGCATGATGGGCAGCGGCAAAACCAGCACAGGCAGGCCTCTGGCAGAAAGGCTGGGATACGGATTCGTCGACGCGGATGCCGTCATCGAACAGGTGGCCGGCTGCACCATCCCCGAGATCTTTGAACGTGATGGTGAAGAGAACTTCCGCACCCTTGAAACTCAGGTGCTGAGGTCCATCAGCGAACGTCATTCCCTTGTCGTGGCCACCGGTGGGGGGGTTGTCACCCGCACCGAAAACTGGGGAATGATGCACCAGGGCATTGTGATCTGGCTGGACGTCGAGCGCGGTCAGCTGCTGCAGCGTCTTCGCAACGACTCCACTCAGCGGCCGCTGCTGATGAAGGCAGACCCCGCCGAAACACTTGATCAGATCCTGGAGCAGCGTCGCCCCCTGTACGACGAGGCCGATCTCACAGTGGTCATTGAGTCAGAGTCACCGGCCGTTGTTGCGGACGGAATCCTTCAACTGCTGCCGAAGCTGATCAAGGATCCACCGAAAGAGCGCCCGGAATGAGTGTTAGGCGCCGGGTGGGTCAAGGCGCACCGCGTACCACTGCAGAGAGATTCCAGGCGAAATCTCCAGTTCACAGGCTGTATCCATCAGGCGAAGTGCCGCCTCCTCCGGGCTTGCGCAACCGCGGAGATCCGAAGGCCAGGGGGCAAGAGTCTTCAGTCTGCCTGCAAGCCATGTCAGGGTGTCTTCCGCTGTCAGCAGCTGCTCAGGCTCGCCTGGCACCAGCACCACGTAGTGATCAAGGGATCGAATCAGAGGGTCGGACATGGCAAAACCGTTGTTGACACTGCTGATCACCATGCTGCTGCAGTTTGTGGCAGTCCCGTTCGCCGCCGCGGCCAGCGATGGCGGGACCCACTATCTCGAGCAACGCCTCGCGAGCTGGCCGCAATGGTCACTGCCAGCACCTCTGCCCCGTCCACGCTCCAAGCAGGATCTGATTTATCCCGACTGGTTTTCAGGCACTTGGCAGGTCACCAGTGAGGCACTGGATGATTCAGGCCGAGCCAGACCCGATGATCCCCCTCTTGTGCACAAGGTTCGTTTTCTGCGAAACCGTCGCGGCGAACTGATCGGGGATCGGCCTTACAACGCGGCTTCTGTGGGAAAAGCTCTGCTTGGGGAGCAGTTGCTCTCCGTTGAACAGGATCCGGGGCAGGTAAACCGTCAGCTGGCAAGGTTCCGGGATGACGTGCTGCTCGAGACCACCGTGATCGGCCGCCGAGAGACAAATCCGAAAACGGCCTCTGATTTCTTCAGCGATGAATTGGTCCTGCAGATCCTGCACGGACCAGGGTCTCCTCGGCTGAGCAGGATTGAGACTCTCACGCACTACGTGCGGTGCGGGGATGGGATCTGCGCTGATCAGCGCCAGGTCAGTCATGCAGGTCCGGGGCTGGAAACAGATCAGACCCTGGAGGGGCGCCGCAGCCGCTTCCGACTGACGCTCAGGCCGCTGGAGCAGGGTCAAGATTGATAAGGCGGGTTTCGAGCTGATCGCGCCAGCGAAACAGATTCTGAAGACGGGGATGGTCACTGATGCCTGGAACCCCTCGCCCGGCGAGTGATTCTCCTGAAGAAGCAGGGAAACGCAACAGCGACAACTGGGCGGCGAGGGCAAGATCGGCAAGGCTGATGGCATGTCCAACGAGGCAGCCGTTGGGATCGAGACCATCGGCGACGGAGCACAGACTGCTGAGCATCGATGCTCTCTGCTCCTGACCAAGCAATTCGCCGAAGCTGCTGAGCCAGCCACCCGGCAGACCAGACATCAGCTGGCGCACCGGCGAAGGAACATCATCAGGCAGCAGCACCTCACGCAGCTGAGCATCATCTGCCGCAGCCTGAAGAAGAGCAGACCTGACAGCAGCGGCAAGTGTGGTGTCGGCCCAATCTTCAATCAACTGCATCTGGGCACGCTGTTTGGGATCAGCGGGAATCAACGCCGGCTCAGGTCTCATTTCCTCCAGGTATCGACAGATGGCACTGGAATCAGAGACCACGTCATCGCCATCAACAAGAACGGGGACCTGCCGCTGACCGGAAAGACGGAACAAGGAGACTTGTCCGATGCCAGGGGTGACTTCAACCTCTCGAAAACTGAGTCCCTTGGCTTGCAAGGCCATCCGCACCTTGAGACAGAAAGCCGAGTGACGAAACTGATGTAGCTCCAGCATGTCCAAGCCGGGTCAGGCGCTGGAACGGTAGCCATTCAGATCTGCACCTCGCCAGCAGCACTGGAGCAGCCTTCACGAGAGGGCCAGACCTTCCTCAAAATCCCCTCGGCATTGTTCGACCACTGGACAGCGAGACATTCGTTGGCGTTGATTGCGACCTTCGAGGCGATGCGGTTCCGAAGCGTTGCTGGGTCGAGACACCAGCGGATTGAACTGACTTGGATGCTTGCAGAGGGACAGCCAGCACGTTGAACGCAATCGACCAACGGTCTCCATCACCCCTGAAGGGAGCAACGGAGTGGGGCTGCCAGGCAGGGAAGACATAGAACTCCCCTGGCACGGGCAGCACGTAGTGAGCCATGCCAGTACGAAACGACTGCAGATGCCAATCCTCAGGGCCGTGGAAGCAGAGCTGACCGTCAAAACATTGGCCATTGATCTGTGGCGGGACTTTTAAAAAGATCACGCCTGAAAAACTGCCTCCGTGGGTATGGGTGGGGTTGTAGTCGCCAGCTCGCTGACAGTTGAGCCAAAGGTCCACCATCTGCAACTGATAGCGACCTGGCACCCACGGACCGCGGCCTTGGGGAGGCTGACGCCCCATCACATGAGCGATCCAACGGTCACAGGCCGGAAGAACATGGGTGGAACACAACTGCTGGATCGCTGGATGCCCCCCACTGAGCTCACGTTGCTGGCTGAGCTGACCAGCCAGCTTTGCTGAAGCGTCAAGACTTGCGCCAGGGTGCGCCAGCACATCGGCGCTGATGCTGAGCAGCTGATTCAAAAGCGGCTCAGGCAGTTGGCCCTTGAAAATGGATCTCGGGAAAAGATCGAGGATCTCCAAGGTTCGAGCAAAAACTGAGGCGCAGGGTGCCAGCAACAACTTGAGCTGACTGTCCACAGCGATGAAAACTGCCTGATTGATGATTCAGCGCCTGATGTTGTTCACCACCCAGGTCGGGGCATTGATGGAAAGCCTGAAGAGGATGTGGCTTCACTCCCAGATCACAGTGCAGCGATATCTAGGATCCAGGCGGACCTGAATGGTGGTGCAGGAGGTGTCGGTCACCTTTTTCCCTTGAGGCACTTTGCTCTGAGCCTGATTAATGGTGATCTCTCGATCCATGCCCTCAACCGTGACTGATCCGGCATAGGAGCCACCGCAGAACCCGAGCAGGAGCATGGCCGTGAAAAGGAAGGAAGCTTTCATTTCCAAGCTCAACAACATCGAATCCCTCCTTAGCAATCACGCCGCCTGCTGAAACTGAAGCTGTTCAACCCAATACCGAAGGACCTCATCAAGCGGAGATGCTTAGAGCCCGTGTATTGCTCAAAAAAAGAAGACTCGCTGCCGAGTCCCCCAATCTTGGTGTGATTCAGAGGCCATCAACCTCCCCTTAATTGGATCAACAAAAACCACTAGCCGCTGCAACAAACGACTCATTTGCTTTCCGCAGTGTTCCTGGGCCCCAGGTCACCTGAGCGAAAAGGCCCTGGGCCAGAAGACCGTTCTTGATCTGTATTTGCTCCAGATAGACTCAATTGTGTCAATAAGATGCTCTTATTGAGAACTGGCTGCTTGTCGTTGAGTGCCCTCTCACCTGCAGCATGCGTCAGTCATTCCGGAGCCACCGGAATTCCCAAGACACCCTGCGATAACTGGCCATGAAAGAATTTTTCATCAACGTGACGCGCTATCCGCGCTACCTGATCGCTTTCAGCCTGGGTGTGATCAATTCGGTCGCAGAACCACTCGCACGTCGCCGCAGCAATCCGGTCACTGCTGTCGCCCTGATCGGGGCTCTGATCAGTGGATTCCTCAGTCTGAGCTTTGTCCTGCGTGCCATGGTGTCTTCAGCACCGCAGAGCTGACATGGCCCCGGGACGTCGGGTTGAACGCGTGGCAGCCCTCATCCGGCGAGAGATCAGCGAACTGCTGATCAATGGAATCCGCGATGAGCGCGTGCATCAGGGCATGGTGAGCATCACAAACGTCGAGGTCAGTGGCGACCTTCAGCACTGCAAGATTTTTGTCAGCGTCCTGGCAGACGACGAAGCTCGCAGAGAAGTCATGAATGGTCTCCAGGCCGCCAGTGGCTACCTGAGAGGGGAACTGGGTCGACGGCTGCAGATGAGACGAGCCCCTGAGGTGGTGTTTCAGCTCGACCGTGGTCTTGAGAAGGGAACCTCCGTTCTGCATCTGCTCGGAGAGCTGGAGCGAGAACGCGAGGTGAAGGGCAGCATCCCTTCCGGCAGCGACGACAGCGAAACTCCCGGCTTCAATGACTGAAGCAGAGCGTCGCAGGGCCGTTGCCCGGCTTCTGGTCATCCGTGCCAGCGGCCATGCCGAAGACCGGCAACGTCAGTACCCGCGTTGGGAGCACTGCAATCGTGAGCTGCAGAGGCTATTGCAATCAGGGGTTGGCGGGATAATCCTGCTGGGCGGCACAGCCACGGAACTGCAGCAACGATGCCGCATGCTCCGCAGCTGGAGCGACAGCGAAGACCTGCTGCTCTGCGCTGACGTGGAGGAAGGCATTGGCCAGAGATTCTCAGGTGCCACCTGGTTGGCGCCACCGATGGCCCTGGGAAGGCTGCATCAAACCAACCCGAAACAGGCTCTGAAACTGGCAGAGCGTTACGGCCGCACAACCGGGGATCAGGCACAACGATGCGGCCTCAACTGGGTGTTGGCTCCGGTCTGCGATGTGAATAGCAACCCTGAGAACCCTGTCATCAACGTGCGGGCATGGGGAGATCAGCCTGAATCCGTTGCGGATCTGGTGGCAGCGTTTCAACGGGGCCTCAACGCCGCTGGCGTGCTGGGCTGCGCCAAGCATTTCCCCGGTCACGGCGACACGGACCAGGATTCCCATCTTGAACTGCCTCTGATCAACCACGCTCACAGCCGGCTCGACCAGGTGGAACTGGTGCCGTTCCGGCGACTGATCGACTCAGGAATCGACAGTGTGATGACAGCACATCTGCTGATTCCGGCCCTGGACGACACGCAGCCGGCGACTTTGTCGCGAGCGGTGCTGACAGATCTGCTGCGAACAGAGCTTGGTTTCACGGGCCTCGTCGTCACCGACGCCCTGGTGATGGAGGCGATCAGCAGCTGGGCAGGACCTGGAGAAGCCGCGGTTCAGGCCTTTGCTGCGGGAGCGGATCTGATCCTGATGCCCGCTGATGCCGATGCGGCGATTGATGCCATCTCCGCAGCACTGGCCGACGGCAGGATCCCTGAATCCCGCCTGCACGAGTCACTAAAACGACGAACAGAAGCCTTGCATCGCTGCGAAAAGCCCTGCTTCAGCGACACCGAGGTTGAGCTCGAAACAGCTCCAGACCGTGCATTCTGCATGGAGCTCATCGACAGCTCGCTGGAGGTGCAGGGCCCCCTGATTTCACAACATCTTGATCAAGATGGTGTGACCTTGATCCGGGTGGATGGCGTTCTCCCCTGCCCATTTCTGCACGGCGGTGCTGCGGCGATCACCACTCCCGAATGCCATGGATACAAAGCTCTGATCTGCCACGACAGGGGGATTGAGCCCTGGAGCAGCGACAGAGACAGCGCGGCGCCGCTTGACCTCGAGCGACTGGGAGAGGGGCCAGTTTTCCTGCAGTTGTTTGTCCGCGGCAATCCATTCCGCGCCGGCCAGCAACGCCGGGAACCCTGGGTTGAAGCCATCCAGCAGTTGCTGGGAGTTGAGCGCCTATCGGGCTTGGCGGTCTATGGATGTCCCTACCGGTGGGACTCTCTGCGCAAACTCATCCCGGACGACATTCCTGCGGGGTACAGCCCGGGGCAGATGCCTGAAGCACAACAGCAGCTCTTGAATCGGATGTGGGGTTTGAAGGAGGAGGCGCACGAACGCCAAGACTTCACCGACTAAACAAACGAAGCCTCTCGAAACCGCACCGTTGGAAGCGCCTTAGCCTCTGCGGCAGTGCTCATCACCAACATGCTCAGCCTCTCGATGATCGTGCGCGATGAGGAAGCGCGGATCGAGGACTGCCTCAAGTCTGTCAAGGGCTTCGCGGATGAGATGGTTCTTCTCGATACTGGCTCAGTGGATGGCACCATCGCCCTCGCAGAGGCCTGCGGCGCTCGCGTGGAACGGATGGACTGGCCCGGTGACTTTGCGCCGGCACGCAATGCGGCTCTAGAGCTCGTGCAGGGTGACTGGGTGCTGGTGCTCGATGCCGACGAAGAGCTCCGCTCAGAAGCAATCCCGCAGCTCAAAGCCTTGATGGCACAACCGGATGTGCTGGTGATCAACCTGCTGCGACACGAACTGGGAGCAGCAATGGCTCCTTACTCCAACGTGAGCCGCCTGTTTCGCCGACATCCACGACTCCGATGGAGCAAGCCCTACCACTCGATGATCGACGAGAGCGTGGATGCGCTGCTCAAGGAGGAGCCTGGCTGGCGGATTGCCAACTGCACCGAACCAGCACTGCTGCATGAGGGTTATCGACCGGATCTGCTGGCTGGATCGGATAAGGCGGACAGGCTGCGTCAATCGATGGAGAGCTGGTTGAAAGACCAGCCCAATGACCCCTATGCCTGCGCCAAGCTCGGTGCTCTGGAGGTCAGCGACGGCAATCGAGACAGGGGTCTCAGCCTTCTTCGCCACGGCCTGGAGCAGTTGCCCACGGGCGATGGCAACAGTGCTGAACGCTATGAACTGCTGCTCAATCTCGGAATCGCGCTGGCTTGCGAGGACAGCGAGGCTGCCGTGAAGTGCTACCGAGAGGCACTGGAACAACCGCTGGAGACCCGTCTGAGCCTGGGTGCGCGTCTCAACCTGGCGGCCTTGCTGATGCAGCGCAACGAACTGGAGGAAGCCATTCAGCTCACCACAACTGCCTGTCAACGGGCGCCCGAAGTGGCACTCGCCTGGTACAACCTGGGGCTGATGGAGCGCCGTCGTGGCGATCTGCTTGCTGCGATCAAGGCTTACGAGCGATCCCTGAGCGTGAATCCCTCCCACGCGGAAAGCCATCAGAACCTGGCCGTGGCCAAGCTGATGGGGGGGGATATCGATGGTGCGCGCACAGGCTTCCGTCAAGCCATCGCGCTGCTGCGCGCACAGGAGCGGCAGGGAGAAGCCACCGCCTTGCATGCCCAGGTCCATGGACTGGTGAAGCTGGACGATGAGGCCAGCGCATGAGTGCTGATCAGACCCAGCCTTTATTGGGAACCACGGTGGTGATCACTCGCTCCCGTGAACAGCAGAGCGAAGGCCGCAGGCTGCTGGAATCACTTGGCGCCAGGGTTCTCGACCTACCGGCTCTGGAAATCGGCCCGCCTGACAGCTGGGCTCCTCTCGACGATGCTCTCGCCGACCTGGAGAACTTTCACTGGATGATTGTCTCCAGTGCCAACGGTGTGGAAGCGGTGGAGTCACGGCTTCAACTCAGGGGAATGGGGCTGATGCAACGCCCCGAGAGTCTCAAGATTGCAGCCGTGGGACGGAAGACGGCTCAGTGTTTGGAAGAACTGGGGGCACCGGCTGATTTCGTGCCACCCACATTCGTGGCCGACAGCCTGATTGACCATTTCCCTGTGTCTGGCTGGGGATTGAGAATCCTGTTGCCGCGGGTGCAAAGCGGCGGACGGACTCTTCTGGCCGAAGCCTTCGGAGAAGCCGGCTCAAGGGTGGTGGAGGTAGCGGCCTACGAATCCCGCTGCCCAACATCCATGCCGGCAGACACCTTGAAAGCACTGGAGAATAGAGAGGTCGATGTGGTCAGCTTCAGCAGCGGCAAAACCGTGACCCACACCGTGCAGCTGCTGGAGAACGCACTCGGGAGTTCAGAGACTGAACAACTGTTCAGAAAGCCTGCTGTGGTTTCCATCGGTCCACAGACCAGCAAACGCTGCAGGGAACTGCTCGGCAGAGTGGATCAGGAGGCCACCCCTCACGACCTGGAAGGACTGGTCAAAGCCTGCGTTCAGGCGATGCAACGGGGGGGCTGAGACTCTCCAGAGATGGAAAAGCTCAGACAGCCTCGCGTGAGATCAATGCCGTTCACGGTCCAATCCTTCGGCAGCGGAGCCGCCGGATTGCCGGGGCAACGGCCGCGCTGCCCGACGCACACTGTTCCGGAGACTTGAGGGCCACTAACAAGCGCCCGAAGTTCAGACCCGACAGCCAAAACACCAATGACATCGAAATCAGGTGTGGCTGCCCCATCAGAATCGTTCTGAACGATCAAGGCCTTCGACGGGTCAATGATGGGTGCGAACGGGTCGACTCGCCCCTCCGGAACCGATGAGAGGACCTGTTCACTTGTGGGCAGGGGAATCAGTCCAGTCTCGGATGAGGAAGGTGCGGGGGGAGACACCTCAGCAACGGGGGCATCAGGCGAGGTCGGATTGACCGATCCTTGAATGTTCTCTTGCGTTCCACAGCCGCTGAGGGCTCCCCATGCAACAGCCATCAATAACGCCGCACAGGAGGCTGAGGCTGGGATGCGGGAAGCAGACACCTCAGCTCTGCGATGCGTATCCGCTTTCCACCAAGTCGCGGAATCGATCAAGGTTCGCCTGGAGTTCCTTCGTCACGATTCCACCAAGAATGCTGGGTTCCATCAAGGGAGCCAACACACCAGGAAGTTCGTAGGTCACGCTGAGTTTGACGGCAGTGAGCTGAGGTTGTTCCGCATAGAAGCGAACTCCTCCTTTGGTGGGCAAACCTCCCACCGACTCCCAGTGGAGTTGCTGGGCTTCGACCCTTTGTGTGATGCGTGCCTTCCAATGGAAGCGGAATCCCTGGGCTGCCAACGTCCAGTCGGTCAGGTCTGGATCCTCGAGCGTCTTGACGGATTCAATCCAGCGCATCCATCTGGGCATTGCTTCCAGATCGCTCCAGACCTCCCAGACCCGGTCAACGGGAGCCTTGACCTCAGTGGTTACGGAATGTTCAAGCCAGCGTCCCATGGGTTCAGGCAACTGCGTTGTTGACGGCCAGCCGGGCCGGTTGCCCCAGGATGGCGGCGGCGGCAAGGTGCCCGCTCATGGTGGCTCCTTCCATCGAGTCGATGTAATCCTGACGGGTGTAGCTTCCGGCAAGATAAAAGTTTCTGACCGGAGTGCTCTGGTCAGGCCTGTAAGGCTCCATGCCGGGAGCTTCCCTGTAGAGCGATTGAGCCAACTTCACCACGTTGCTCCAGGTGAGTGTGAGATTGGCAGCAGAGGGGAACAGCTTTCTCACCTGACGATCGGTGTGCTCAACAATGTCTTTGACCGACTTGCGCATCCAGGGGTCGCCAGGCGTGAGCACACACTGCAGCAGAGAACCTTCACCCTCCTTGCGGTAGTCCTCGGGGCTTGCCAGGGCAAGATCCGCGAAACAGCTGAAGTCGGCATCAGCTGTATAGAGGAGATTGTTGAGACCAGCGGGCTGGGTGAGGTCTGCGCGGCTTGCGGATTTTTCCTCACCGAGTTCAGTCACCCAACCGTCGTAACGCAGCTGGACGGTGGCCACTGGTACCGCTTCAAGATTATGGATGGCTTCAAATTGCGGGAAACGACGCCATTCATCCGGAAGCAGGCGCTGAATGCCCGGCACATCGCAGGCGGCCAGATAGGCATCGGCAACAACATGCTTCTCCCCATCCGGAGTCCCCAGCTTCAGTCCTGTGACCTCAGGATGATTCCCCTCGCTGAACTCCACCTGCTTGACGGGATGACGGAGGTGAAGCTTCCCACCTCGCTTCTGGATGTAATCGAGGATCGGGCCCGTTAGCCAGCGATGGGGTGACCCCTTGAGCAGGTTGAGCTTGGAAGCCTCGGTTTTGGCAGCGAACATCATGAAGATGGTCAGCATGCAACGGGCCGAGATTGTTTCGCAATCGATGAAACCAAGTGCGTAAGCGATCGGATTCCACATCCTGCGAATGCTCTCCGGGCTGCCGCCATGGCCCACGAACCAGTCCTTGAAGCTGACTGAATCCAGGGCTCGGATGGTGCGCATCGCGCCTTCGTAATCCACCAGCCCTCGCACAATCGGACTTGTGCCGAGGGCTAGAGCATTGCGCAACTTGTCAATCCAGCCCAGCTGAGGAGTGGTGAAGAACGCTTTGAGACCGTTGAAGGGCGCACCGACAGGGAATCGGAAATCAAGTTCCCGCAGGTCACCTCCCTCATTCACAAACAAGTGGGTGTGATCCTTGGGAAGCAGGTTGTCGAACGCGCCCACTTTGCGCATCAACGCGAACAGGTTTGCGTAATTGAAGAAGAAAACATGCAATCCCATCTCGATGTGATTGCCGTCGGGATCAACCCAGCTGCCCACCTTGCCGCCCATGAAGGGGCGCGCCTCATAGAGATTCACCTCATGACCAGCATCAACAAGATCCACTGCGGCGGAGAGGCCAGCCAGCCCGGAACCCACAATCGCGACCCGCACCGTCCGTCGTGCAACTGGGGCGACTCTATGAATTGGACAGACTGAACTGCTTTAGGCAGAAGCGGGGACAGGTCCATAAAGTGAAAAGAAGGACCAGCACTACTGCCTCCGATGTCCAAACCCGACACCACTGCAGAGACCGCGACAGCAGGCCCGTCGCACACCGCCAAAGACGGTAAGGGGATTCTGATCACAGCCCCCGCCATGCAGCAGCTGGCGAGGCTCTGCACTGACCAGGGGACCAACCAGGTGCTGAGAGTGGGAGTGCGCTCCGGTGGCTGCAGCGGTATGAGTTACACGATGGATTTCGTGTCCGCAGCAGAGATTCAACAGGACGATGAGCGTTATCAATACGAAGCTCCGGACGGGGCCTCGTTCGAAGTGATCTGTGACCCCAAGAGCCTGCTCTACATCTACGGGATGCAACTGGACTTCAGCACTGCACTGATCGGTGGAGGGTTCAATTTCACCAACCCCAACGCCACACAGACCTGCGGCTGCGGCAGCTCCTTCGCCGTCTGATCCAGCGGCGACCATGTGGTTGCTGTGGGAATCTGAAGTCCTTGCCCGACCGATCAGCGCTCCATGGAGTCCAGCCAGGAAAGTCTTTTCCAGCAAGCGATGAGCCGTTACCAGCAGGGTGCACCGGCCCAGGAATTGCTGGCGGATTTTGAGACCATCACCGCAGCGGCGCCACGCCAGTCAGCGGGTTGGACATGTCTGGCCTGGCTCCAGTTGCTTTGCGATCAATCCGAGGAGGCCCTGCGTTCCGCACGACTGGCGGTCAAGCTGAACAATCAGGATCCGCAGGCACGCATCAATCTGTGTCTGGCGATGCTGGAGACCAAAGCCAAGGGCGTGAGAGATCAGATTGAAGTGATTCAGAAGGTTCTTGCTCTCGCCCCTGAAATGGGAGACGAGCTGAGGGAGTCCATTGAGGACGGTCTCAAACGGCGGCCGGAGTGGCCGGCTCTTCTCAAGGTGAAGGCCTGGCTGGAGCTCTGACGTGGGCCGACTGCTGCTGCTCAGCAACGGCCACGGAGAGGATCTTTCCGGCGCCCTGCTGGGTCAGGCACTTCAGTCTGAAGGCCATGCGGTGGACGCTCTTCCCCTCGTCGGCAAAGGACAGCCTTATCAGGATGCAGGCATCGCCCTGATCGGAACCACACAGGAATTCAGCACGGGGGGGCTCGGTTACACGAGCCTGCATGGCCGTTTGACCGAGCTGTTGCAGGGACAAGTCGTCTATCTGCTGCGACGCCTGATGAGATTGCTGCGCATCGCCAGGCGTTACGACCAGGTGGTGGTGATCGGCGATGTGATTCCGGTGATGGCTGCCTGGCTCTGCAGACGGCCCGTGACCACCTACCTCGTGGCGTACTCAAGTCACTATGAGGGAAAGCTGCGCCTGCCCTGGCCATGCGCTGAGTGCTTGCGCAGCCCTCGCTTTCAGGCCGTGTTCAGCCGCGACCAGCTCAGCGCGGACGATCTGAGTGCACAGCTCCGCAAGCCGGTCTCGTTTCTGGGCAATCCGTTCATGGATCCGATTCTGAAAGACGATCGACGCCTGCCTCAGGCACGCCGTCGACTGGGACTGCTGCCAGGGAGCCGACGGCCTGAGCTGGAGCAGAACCTGGTCCTGCTGCTGGGAGTTGTTGAACAACTGCCGGCACCGTTACTGAGCAGTGGAGAGCTGCAGCTTGAGCTGGCACTGGTGTCCGCCCTACCCAATGCTGCACTCTCGGCGGTGCTTGGACCAATCGGCTGGAGCCTTAAAACCGCTGACAACGGGCAATCAACCCTGCTCTATCGAGACGCTCATCGGGTGCAGATCCACCGTGGTGGCTTCGGAGCAGTCCTGCACAGTTCCGATCTGCTGTTGTGCATGGCAGGAACGGCAGCGGAACAGGCCGTCGGGCTGGCCAGGCCGGTCCTGCAGCTGGCGGGTAGGGGACCTCAGTTCACACCAGGGTTTGCAGAGGCCCAGCGCCGTCTGCTGGGCCCGACGGTGTTCTGCGTGGATGGCGAGGCGGGCGCAGCAACAACGCTCAAAAGCACAGCCGCGCTAGCCCTCGAGCTTCTGGAACGCAGCCACCTTGATCTCCAGCTGCAGAGCCTCTGTCAGGACATCGCACTGAAGCGCCTCGGCGAGGCCGGCGGCGGCGCCAGGATGGCGAAATCGATCTCGCGATTGCTGCGGGCTTCCGAATGAGCAAACCGAACAACGAACCCATCTGGAAGCGCTGGCTCGATCGCATCCTTGTTCTGAATGTCTTCCTGGTTATCGCTGGAGCTGGTTGGTTCGCAGCAGCGGTTATCGGAAGCAGTCAGGGATTTGAAACGCCGATGCGGGTTTTCATGCGTCTGTGGGAACCCCTGTTCACTCCTGCCATCGGCCTGCTGATGGGCGCTGCCCTGCTCAGCGGCTGCTGGAGCTGGTGGCAACGTCGAGTGCAACGGGCAAGGTCGGACAACGGAACTTGAAGCCCAGTTCTTCGAGTCGACTCGAATTCACGAACTGCCCCTCCAGAACCACCTTCGATCCATCACCCAGCAGCAGCTGAAGCATCGGGCCCGGCACCGCCAGCAGACTGGGTCTACCCAGACAACGGCCGAGACTTCCCGCAAAAACGGTCATGGTCACAGGGTCAGGGGCCACCGCGTTGATGACTCCTGACCAGGATTCAGATTCCAGGGAGCTCTGAATGATGCGGCACAGATCACCGCGTTCAATCCAGCTCATCCACTGCTGTCCTGAACCGATCGGGCCACCGAATCCCGCGCGGAACACGGGCAGCATCTTGGCGAGCGCTCCACCCTCCGAGGACAGCACGATGCCGATTCGCAGTACCACGAGCCGAGTTGCTGAAGGCTTCTCTTCTGCAGCCTGCTCCCACTTCTGACAAAGGCGCGCCAGAAAATCCTGGCCTGCGGGACTGCTCTCTTCAAATCGACCATCAAGACTGGTGCCGAAGTAACCAACAGCCGAGGCATTCACCAGCACAGACGGAGGCTTGGCGAGGGTGGCCAGGGCACTCACCAGATGTCGGGTTGTGCCGAGACGGCTGGCCTCCAGTGTTTCAAGGTGCTGAGTTGTCCAGCGCTGTTCAGCAATTGGTTCGCCGGCGAGATTGACGACACCGTCACTGACGGCGAGTGCATCGTGCAGTGGCGTTGCAGGAGCCCAGCTCGACGCCGCACCGGGATCTGCCTGAATCCACTGAAGCGATTTCGCCAGCTCATCTGGAAAGGCAGCCGGCGAGGGCCGGCGACTGACAAGAGTCAGCCGATGACCGGCTGCCTGCAGAACGGGAACCAGGCCACGGCCCACCAGACCAGAGCATCCGATCAACAGAAGGCGCATGGGAATGGCGACATCAAGTCGTCGACGTTAGGAAGCGACAGAGGGATCGGTGTCCTCGAAAGGCAAGGTGAGATTCATCTTGCGAGCCATGGGCACCAGAGCAAAGCCCTGGATGAAGAGGCCATAGAGAACCACGGCCAGAGCAAGCGGAGGCATGGCCACACCCCAGCTCACTCCTGGGGTCGACCAGGCCTGGATAGCCATCGCAATGGGCACTGCACCACGCAGGCCCGCCCAGCACACAAAGATCCGTTCGCCATGACTGAAGGTTGTGCGCCAGAGAAGAATCTGCACCATCAGCAGACGCACCAGCTGCATCACCAGAAACAGCACGAAGGCGAGAACGGCGGAATGAACGACATCCTGAGGGTTCACCACGAGCCCCATGCAGAGAAACAGCAGGAGCTCGGCCATTTTTGCGTAGCTGGAATGGGCCTCCTCCAGGCCGTTCTGGTCCAGGTCGGCACTGTTACCGAGGACCAGACCTGCCACATATGCGGCAAGCAAGGAGCTGCCGCCCAGCAGAGACGTGCCACCGCTCAGCACCATCAGCAAGGCGAGGCTGACCACCGGCAGCATTGCGGTCTGGTTCAGCCCCATGCGTGTTCCAAGCAGCTGCACCGTGAGGCTGCCGCCGAGGAAGCCAATCAGAATCCCAAGCAGGAACTGGCGCACCAGATCGGTCACCAGCACCCCGGCGCCGACACCCTCACCACCGGCCAGTGCCAGAGCCAGTCCGGCAAGGACAACGGCAATCGGATCATTGAACCCCGACTCACACTCGATCAGATCCGTTAGCGGTTTGGGCAGACGGCCCTGGAGAGGTCGCAGCAGAGCCAGAACAGCCGAGGCGTCTGTGCTCGCAACCATGGCGCCAACAAAAAGACTGCGGGGGAGCAGAACGGCGATCGACTCCGTGCCTTGCGACAGGCCGAAACCGAAAATCACCAGCGTGATCAGAGCAGCCGTGATCAAGACGCCGATGGTGGCCAGGCGGGCTGCTGGCGATATCACACCTCGAACCTGTTGCCAGTTGGTGGTGAGACCTCCGAAAAACAGAACCAGCACCAGAGCCGCCTGGGTGATCTGCTTGGCATGCTCAATACTCAGCAGGGTGATTTCACGGCTTCCGACAACGTCCACGTGATTTTCAATCAGCAGACCGAGCAGCAGCACCATGAGGATTCCAGGAACCCTCACCTTTGCCGCCAGGTCATCGAGCAGAACTGCAACCAGCAGCAAACCACCGAATGCGACCAGATAAAGCGAAAGGCCGTTGTCCAAACCAGCGATGGATGTGGTCCTGAAGGGTTCTAGCCTGGCCGGAGAATAACGACCCGTGATGGCAGAGACAGAGTCGAACCCTGCACCAGCTGCCAAGCCACCCGCACCACTGAAGAAAGGTGCGCTGGTGCGGGTCAACCGTTCGGCCTACTCCGGCAGTGTGGAGGCCGGAGCGAGCGATCCTTATCCACCGGCCTACATCTTTGATGGCCCGGGGGAACTGCTTGTTATTAAGGGCGAGTATGGCCAGGTGCGTTGGCGACGTCCGGTACCTGATGTGTGGTTACGCATCGATCAGCTCGAACCCTTCACCTGAGAATTCAGCGACCTCTCAACTGTCGAGACTGCGGCAGGCAACGACTGAACAGCTTCAGGAACTCTCCAGACGGCGCCGCCAAGCACTGCTGAGAGCGATTCCATGCTCACAAGAATTGGATGCCGCTTGTGGCGCCCAAGTGCCGCTGAAGCCACCGAAGCAGCAGACCAGGGATTCCAGCCCGCGAGCAGCACCACGCTGCGATAAGCGCTGGGCCAGGGATTGTCAGGGAGGGAGTTCTCCAACAACTCGAAATGATGAGCGGCCTCAGCCGGCCTGTTGGTCAGGACAGCCAGCAGGGCCAGAGTCCACCGCGCGGAGACATCAGATGGGTCCTGCCTCAGCTGTTCGAGCGCCTCACGCCGCAATGGTGTCCTGTAGCCGAAATGGCCGTCAAGCATGTGTTCGATCGCCACGCTGCTGAAGACGGGATCGAGACCTGCAGGCCCCTCTGCAAGCCCTGTGGCAAGTGCAGGGAAGCGCTGTTCAAATCCAATTGGCGAGGCGGCATCGGACCGTCGCTTCCAGAGCGAGTAGCTGCCTCCCTTGGAACGGGGAAAGACTTCGACCTCCTCAAAGACTCCGCTCTCACGCACGGCCTGATCCAGGGAGCGCGCAGACTTGCGCACAGAACCCTGGTCACCTTCGGCCAGCAGGACCCAGCTGGCATGGTCCAACACCGGCTGGATGTGATCACGGCTGCCACCGAGCTGGCGACCCACCAGCCGGCCACCGTTGCGGCGGCCGTAATAGCTCACATTGTGCTGATTGAGGTCCGGCGTGCTGGGAACAACGATCAACGTGGTTTCATCAGCGGCGGGATCTGCACCACCCGCCCTCGCAACGATCGCTCGCAGCGGATTGCGATCCTTGGGTTGCAGACGTGCGAACTGGGCTGTCCAAGCCGGTGCGATCGCGACCAGCGTCCCGGCGGTCAGAGCCAATCCAGGCAGCCAGGCTGACCGTTCCGGCCAGCGTTGATGAATCCACAAACCCCACTGCCACCATCCACGGCTCAGCACGATCAGCAACGAAGGCAGCAAGGGAGCGATGTAGCGAGCGTCTTTGTTGGGGCTGAGGTTGGTGACAATCCAGCCGAGAACCAGCGTGCCCAGCAACCAGGTCCAGGTCTCACCTCGATCCTGTTGGTTGCTGAGCGTTGCCATCTTTCCCCTGACGCGCATCACGATCAGCAACACAAGACCAGACAGACCGATCCACAGGAGTGCCGAGCCGATCTGCAGGGGAACCTGACGCAGATACCAGAACCAGCCCGAGAGGCTGAAGACCCCTGGATCCCCCTCTCGGGCCGCTGATTCGATCACAGCGCGATTCGTGCCGCCCAGGGTCGTGATCCAGTTGTGCCGCAACCAGGGAAACATTGAAATCAGAACCAGCATCAGTCCTGCCAGCGCCTGTAGGCGACGGCCTTGCCCGATGCGTTGAGCCGCAACCAGTGACCAGGCGAGAGCGGGAAGCAACACCAGCAGAGCGCTCTGTTTCACCAGCAGTGAGAGCGTCACAGCAAGGGCCGCGAGAAACGCCTGCCACCAACGGCCGCCACTGCCAGGACTCCACCAGGAACCCAGACGCCAGAGCGCCAGGCTGACCAGAGCGGCCAAGGGCAGCTCAAGCACGTAGTCGGTCCTGAGTTCCAGCAGCATCGGTGCCAGGGCCACGGCCGCTGCAGCCACCAGTGCGAAACCCCTGGCTGTTGCTCTCGGGCGCAGGAGCTGGAGTGCCCAACCGGCAGTGGAGATCAGCAGCAACGCATTCCAGAGACTCAGGGTCCATGCCGCCTCAGACGGAGCATCGCCCGCCACGGCCATGACCGTGCCATTCACCAAAGACGCCAGAGGAGGAATTTTGGGGGAAAGGTCGAGAAGAGCATTCCACCCTTGCCAACCGCCTCCAGCCAGAACGCCCAGGGCACGACCATGGTCAAGCGCACTGTTGAGGTAATCCGCCTGATCCCAGGATGGCAAGCCAGCATGATGCCCCCACCAAAGACGATCTGCAGCGGTCGCGAAGAGCCAGATCAGAATCAGGCCAACACGGAACGGTCCAGCCCCCATCAACTGATCTCCAGCCGACGCCGTTCCTGATGCAGTCGCTGACGCCGTTGACGGGCCTCACGCAGCATCTCGCGACCGTCATGGAGATAGCTGTCGACGTAACCCATCGTGTAACGCTCAAGCTCCGCAACGGCATCCTCCACCTGAGAGAGGCAGTGATAGAGGCTTAAGCCAAAGCCCCTGGCCGAAGGCGGGGTCGGAAGCGACTGAAAAACACTCTTGATCTTGTCGAGACGTTTTCGGCTCTGATCGAGATAGGTGCAAAACGCCTCCATCAGTTCGTCGTCATATGGATCTGCCGACAGAGCTTTCACCTCTGCAGCGAAAGGATTGATCACCTGACCCAGCATTCGATCAATCGGGGCGTAAACCTTCTGAAGCCAGGAGGACAGCGCCTGGTCCTCGCTGGCTCCCCGGCCTGATGCACGCCGCGCCGCCTGGCTGGCTCGGGCGTTGCGGGCTCCGCGGGCCCGCGCTTCCTCACGGGCGAACTCGGAGGTTCCATGCTCACGATCAAAGCAACGCCTTGTCTCCGGATCACCGAGCTGCTCCCAGGCCGCGTTCAGCGCCAGAATGTGCTCTTCATCACCACCAGCATCAGGATGATGCTGCTTCACCAGGCGTCGATAGGCAGCTTTCAGCTCAGACTGCGTGGCACTGGATGTCACCTCAAGCACTTCATAGGGATCCCTGGAGTGATCCGAGCGATTGGAGAACGCAGGGCTCAAAGCTGACCATCCCGGCGCGCAGGCAGAACCGCTGCAGCACTGAACATCGGAGTGGAGAGATAACGCTCGCCGAAGCTGGCAAGAATCACCACGATCCTGCGACCGGCCATCGCTGGACGCTGGCCCAGCTTCAACGCTGCTGCAACCGCTGCTCCGCTGCTCACCCCGCAGAGCAGTCCTTCCTCCCTGGCCAGACGCCTCCCCAGTTCCATGGCCTCCTCATCGGTCACAGCGATGACCTCATCAATCAGTTCCTGCTGCAACACCGGAGGGACAAAACCTGCCCCGATGCCCTGAATGCGATGCGAACCCGCCGCTCCGCCTGACAGCACAGCACTGGCGGCAGGTTCCACTGCAATCACTTGAAGATCCTTCTGCCGACTGCGGAGCACACGCGCACAGCCCGTGATCGTTCCTCCTGTCCCAACCCCCGCCACCAAAGCATCCAGTTGCCCATCGGTGTCCTGCCAGATTTCCTCTGCTGTGGACACCGCATGGACGGTGGGATTGGCGGGGTTATCGAACTGCTGAAGCAGATAGGCGCCTGGAATCTCTGCCACCAGCTCCCTTGCGAGAGCAATGGCGCCAGGCATTCCTTCATTGCCGGGAGTGAGCTGTAATTCTGCGCCATAGGCACGAAGCATGGATCTCCGCTCCGTGCTCATGGTGTCGGGCATCGTGAGAATGAGGCGATACCCCCGCGCTGCAGCAACCATTGCCAGCGCGATGCCGGTGTTGCCGCTGGTGGGTTCAACCAGCACGGTGCTTCCGGGCACGATGGTGCCGCTCTGTTCAGCAGCCTCAACCATCGCTCCCGCGATGCGGTCTTTCACCGAAGCTGTGGGGTTGAAACTCTCAAGCTTGGCAATGATTTCAGCCTGGCAACCAAAACCCTGCGGCAGACGATTGAGCCGCACAAGTGGTGTACGACCCACCAACGCTGTGATGTCGGGAGCGATCTGCATGCGCGTCGGATGAATGTCGCTGAAACCAGGTCCATCCAATCATCACAGGCACAGACAAAGCACTGCGATTGAGGCTGTGTCCGACTCAGCCAAACTTCAAACCAAAAAAAAAGCCCCCTGAAGAAGGGGGCGAAGTGAATAGGAAACCGTTTCAGAAATCAGGTTCAGAAGCGGAAGGTTGTCTTCACAAGAGCACCAAAGTTGTTGAAGGTGTCGTCGTCGTCGGAAACAGCCAAACCACTGGTGGTGTATCCCAGAGGGCGGCTTAAGTAGAAGATGGCCGGAGTGACTGAAATGTTGTCAGTCACCTGGAACATGTACCACCATTCCCAGGCGTAATTGCCATCAGCAACGAAATCGCTTCCATCATTGATGTCTGAATTGTTGTCCCAGCTGGTCACAAACGTGGGCTGACCAACAGCCATACCCGCTGCATTCCCTTTCAGGAATACATCAGCCCACTGAAGTCCTACGTACCAGGATTGAGAGGTCGCTCCATCAATGGAACCGTCACCATCAACGAGATTGGCATTTGTGATGTCAACCGAGTTGTAGCCCCAGCCGGTGCTGATGCTGGGGAACCAGCCTGCATTTTCAGGTGTCCACCAGGCACTCACACCCACAGAGTTCGTGGTGCCCAGGCCGCTGAACAAGTTGGCAAGCGGAGTGCCGTTACCGGCATAAATGCCAGCTCCGTTGTCACCCGATGCGTAGTTGTATGCAGCAGCGATGCCCCAGTTGTCGGGGGCATAGGCAATCTGAACAGTGCCGCTGCTGGAGGAGCAATCAGTGCCGATTCCGCCGCAGTCCTCAGTCGATCTCAGGAACGCATTGTCGGCGTTGGTGACCTGAGGGTTGCCGTTTTTGCCGTTACCACTCACGTAGTTGACGCTGATGCTGAAGTCATTGTCAGACCACCAGATGCCAGCTCCTGCGCCGAGCTGCAGGTTGTAGGTCTGAGGAGCACCGGCGTAGGTGAAGAAGTCGAGAACGGTATCTGCTGGATAAGCACTCGGCCATACAGCCAGCATGTCGTCCTGACGGACGCGGCCACCCACTGTGGCGGTGAAGCTTGATCCGATCGGGAACTGATACCAGATTCGGTTGACGTTGATCTGATCAGGACTGCCTTCCTCATAGGCGGTTTCCATCGTGGTCAAGCCTGAATAAGGGCTGTTACCACCGAAAGCAGAGGAGGCGAAGTTGCCTGCACGCAGCATGGTGCGCAGCAGATCCTTACCGGTGAAGCTGGTGTCGAGGAAAAGGCGCGTGTCGTAGTTGAACGTGGTTGCGCCGGATGCAGCAGCTGCCAGATCTGCAACCTTCTCTCCGCCGATTTCAGCACTGCCGCCGTAGCTGTTGGCACCGATCACGAAGGTGGTCTGACCTTTCAGCTTGGTGGTGGTGGAGAACTGGGTTGCTTCCAGTTCACCGACGCGGGCCTCCAGGCCGTCAACACGGCCCTTGACGATGGCGAGCTCCTTCTCGAACTCCTTCATCAGACGCTTGAGCTCGTCGGTCACTTCAGTGACGCGGTCGAGACAGGCGTTGAGCAGCGCGGCCGCTTCAAAGCGTGTCATCGCACGGTTGCCGCGGTAGGTGCCGTTGGGATAACCGGCCACACAGCCGTAGCGCTCAATCAGGTTGCTGAGTGCCTGATAGGCCCAGTCAGTCGGATAGACATCGGAGAACTGGGTGATGCTGGTGACCTGATCCACAGCAACCGCGTCCTGGGACACGGAGGCATAGTCGGAGACACCGGCAACATTGACTTCAGTTGCGCCAGCAGCCACAGGAGCCAGCAGGCCCAGGGCAGCGGGGGCAACAAGCAGTTGCTTGAACAATTTCATGAGAAGAGGGTCCTCACACAGAACCGGCGTATAAAACGCCACATCTAATTTGCGCGTGAGAGCCCATCGCCAAGACGTTCGATGTGACAGACCGACGCTTGACCTGTAGCAACGGTTACCGGATCAAGAAATTGGTGTGGCAACGACGACCAATTGCTGGTCACGCGCCGATCCAGGAGACGATCGCGAGTGACAGCGCCCCTTCAAAACGATGCCCCCGATCGGTGACCGATCGGGGGCTCTCGCCGGGTCCACTCTGGCGCGGAACCGGATGATCACTCAGAGGAAGGTGCCGTCAGCCGGCATTCTCCGCGATCAGCAGACCCTGAATCAAAGAACTGGAACTCATGGACACCTCCTCCTGAAGGATTGTGAATGCCGGCGGCGCATCCGAATCAGACGTTCCCCCGAAGAGAAAGTGCCGATTCACGACGCTGCATCCTGTACCTCAGGACCATACTCAGTTTCATCCGTGCTGTGGAGCATCCATGGGCTCCAACCCCGTGAAATCAAGGCCTCCCTGGCGGATACTTCTCGCTCTCTGGGGCATCGCAGCTTGTCTCGCCGTGATCGGCCTGGGTGATGTGCCGCTGAGGGATTTTGACGAAGCCACGGTGGCGAGAGTCGCCTTCGAGCTACACCAGGGGAAAGGTGAAGCGGCACTGCTGCCGACACTCTGGGGAAATCCTTACCTCAACAAAGCGCCTGGACTTCATCTGATTATCGCTGCTGTGATCGGAATCACACCATCTTCAGGATTGCCTGATGAATGGACGATCCGAATCGCCCCGGCTCTTCTGTCCACACTGGTCGTACCGCTGGGGGGACTGCTGCAGTGGACGCTCAGACCAGGAGACCGCACAAGCACTCTCTGCATGAGCGCCATTCTGATGACGCTTCTGCCGGTCGCTCGCCATGGACGAATGGCCATGCTCGATGGGACTCAGCTCACAGTCATGGCTGTGCTTTGGCTGGGACTGATCCAGCTGAGCTCAACGCATCAACCACGGCGTGCCGGACTCATGACCGGCTTAGCCGCAAGCGCGATGTTGCTGCTGAAAGCCCCTTTGCTGATACCCGCCATCGCTGCAGGGACTGTTGCCATCGCCTGGGGGAAGGAATGGCGGCACTGGCAGCTGCCACAGGCCTGCTCCGGCATGGCACTGGGCTTACTGCCTGGCCTTGGGTGGCATGGATGGCACGCTCTGGTGCGCGGACAATCTGCTCTGTGGCTCTGGGCGGGAGATGGTGCCGGACGCGTTCTTCTGGACGCAGGCGAGGGAAGCGACCTGGGCTGGCGAGTTCCGTTGATCGAAGTGCTTGAAGGTGGCTGGCCCTGGCTCGCCCTCTTTCCACTTGCGGTGCTCTGGGCCTGGCAGCTCAGAGTCACACGCTGGGGGCGATGGAGCCTGAGCCTTCTGGCCGTCATGGGTGCGTCAATCCTGCCTCTGCGCACTCAGCTTCCCTGGTACAGCCATCCTCTGTGGGTGCCGGTGGCCCTGATTTGTGCTCCACTGTTGGCCTGGGTCGTCAGCCGAAGCGAAACACCTGAAACAGCGGTGCCGTTCCGGGGCGTTCTGAGCAGAATTCCACTGTTCTGGATGCTGATCGGCCTGCTGCTGCTCATCGTCGCGGGAGTGAGCATGACCCCACTCGGATCAGCGCTCAGCGACTATCAAAGCCCAGCCCTGGCCCTGGGACTCGGCTGGAGCGCAGGTGGATACCTGCTGACGGCCAGCAGCATCCGCCGACGCAGGCTGGGAGCGATGAGTCTTGTCTGCGGAAACCTGGGCGCTCTTGCACTGATCTTCAGCACACCTCTCTGGCACTGGGAGCTCAATGAAACTTGGCCGGTGCAACCGATTGCTGATCTGACAAGAGAAGGACGTGGGCATCAGATCACCATCGAAGGGCACGACGAAAGACCCAGCCTGAATTGGTATGCACAGCAGAGGATTCCTCGAAATCAATCAGCCACGGGCCTGCGCCTTAGCGACAAACAGCAACACTGTGAAGTCGTGGCCAGACATCAACAATGGACCTTGAGCGATTGCGATAAAGTCCATCACAAAGATTAGAGACGTGCCTAACACAACCGAGCCAGAAAATATCAAACATCAGGGATTATCAATCATTTTACCGACATTTAATGAAGCAGGATCCATCTCAAAAATGGTGTCTTCACTTCTTGAACTCACCAGCGACTGGAGAACAGAGATATTAATAGTCGACGACGATTCTCAGGACGGAACATCAGACATTGTGCGCACAATGGCAAGACAGGACCAACGAATCAAACTGATTCAACGTGTGGGCCGTTCAGGCCTGGCAAGCGCCATCAAGGAAGGCCTCATCGCTGCTCTTTATCCATTTGCCGTCGCCATGGACAGTGACGGACAGCATGAACCCCCCGCCGTCCTGGCGGCTGTTGAACAGCTCGATAACGGAGCTGATCTTGTGATTGGCAGTCGTTTTCTTGTCAACTCTGCAATCCACGGACTGAGTGAACGACGTACCGAGGGATCCAATCTGGCCAACCGTTTAGCTCGATGGAGCCTGCCCAAAAACTATTGCCACCTGACTGATTACATGAGTGGCTTCTTTGCGATGGACCTCAGACGCTGCAATCAGCTCGTCAGGAAGGTGGATGTCAACGGATTTAAATTCCTGTATGAGCTGCTAGCGATCAGCAAAGGCAGATTGAATACCATTGAAATCCCATTGAATTTTCAACCACGACTGCATGGGAGTTCCAAGCTGGACTATGCCGTGCTGTGGGACTTTCTCATTTCACTGATCCACACTGCCCTGTTCAGGTTGCTTCCACGAAGAGCTATTAGCTTTGGCCTTGTTGGACTTTCTGGAGTTTTTGTTCAACTCATCATTACGTCGTTGGTGATGTCACTTGGCCCAAGTTTTCAACAAGCCCTTCCTCTTGCTGTTGTCTCTGCAGCAAGCTCAAATTATCTGATTAACAACACTCTCACATTCAAAGACAAGCGTCAGCACGGGCGGCAACTGCTTAAAGGCCTACTCAAATTTCTACTTGTCGCATCTCTACCTTCACTCGCCAACATTGGGCTGGCAACCGTTTTTTACAATCTTGTTCAGACTAATGCAATCGTCGCACAACTATCAGGAATCATTGTGGTCTACATCTGGAATTATGCGGCATCATCCAGATTTGTCTGGAACGCACCTTGAGACGGCGCTTCAATGATGAAGGAGTCCTTTGATAACCAGAAACAAAGTCGCTCCGAAACATCAATCTTGTTTCCAATCTGTCTGGGGATCATTCTTCGAGGTGTTCAGGCGTGGATGCCCATCGTTGGAATTCACAGCTGGCGACAGGCTGACACAGCCGCAATGGCTCGACATTTTTATCTCTCAAGAGCTCCAATCTGGCTTCCACAGATCGACTGGGGAGGTGCATCCGCTGGCTATGTGGAATCAGAGTTCCCGGTTTTCCCCTATCTAACAAGTCAGCTTTATCAATTGTTCGGCGTTCACGAATGGCTGGGGCGCTTTCTCTCCATTCTCTTCAGCGGGTTGACGATCTGGCTGATCATTCGGCTTGGTCGACGATGGTTCAATCCTGCCGCTGGGTGGTGGGGAGGAATGGCAATGGCTGTTGCTCCATTGGGCGTCTATTACGGCCGAGGCTTTCAAGCAGAAGCACTGATGTTGCTCTGTGCTGCTGCTGCACTCGAATGCCATGGCTTTTGGAGCAGGCACAGATCCAAATGGGGGCTGATTCTGAGTTGGCTGTTTTTCACAACCGCCGCACTGATCAAAGTCATCCCATTGCTTTGGCTGGGACTTCCTTTGCTGCTGGTACATCTCACTCCAGATCCCCGGGAGCAGGCGGAATCGCTCCAATCCATCACTCAGCAGTTGCTCAAGCTGTTGCGATCTCCAGGATTTTGGATCTACAGCGGAGCATCGATCGCAGTTGTTTCAGTCTGGTATTTCCACGCCTACCAGCTTGGTGAAGTCAGTGGTTTGAGCTTTGGGTTCTGGGGGGAAGACAGCGATCGCAGCAATGTGGGGCTGATTCTGAATCTTTCCAGCTGGCTGAACCTGACCCTCCGAACCGGCATCAGGCTGTTGAGTGTGATTGGCATCCCATTTCTGATTTTGGGTGGGATTCGCAGCTGGTCCACAGGCGGAGGACGCATCGCGATCGGAGGACTGATTGGGTTGCTGCTGTGCACAATCGCCACCATGCAATCCAGCACCGTTCATGAGTATTACCAGCTGCCGCTGCTGTTGTTCACATCACCGTTGATTGGACTCGGCTGGGTCTCCTGGCAAAAGAAGACAAGCCGAAAGTTGATACGGGCATTCCTGACCCTTTGGATCATGATCAGCTTGGTTGTGCTTTCGCTTGATTATTGGGCTGTTGAGAGACGCCAGAGCGGAATCTGGATGCCACTTGCAAAAAACATCCGCAGCGAGCTCCCTGCTGAGGCCCTCATCATCACTGTGAGCGGACCTGACCCGACGCTTCTCAACCTGGCACGTCGCCAGGGTTGGCTGATCTCCAGCGAAAAAATCACACCGTCGCGAATCGCTGAACTGAAGCAAGCGGGAGCCAGTCATCTGGCAGGAAGCTTTCTCTGGGAAGAGACTTATCAGTCAATGCCTGAAGTCCACCGGAAGAAACTTCATCACATTGCGTCATCGAGCAATGACGCCTGGATTCACGAAGACAGCCAAACTTATCTTGTTCCGATCAAGGCTCTGCCAAACAACTTTTAAGGTATCAATCCAGATGTCATCAGTTCAGCCATGGACAAATCCTGGCTGAACCGGCTCTGTTCAATGTTGAGGCAGGATCATCGACTTTTCGCTGCAATACAACGGTTCCTTGACGACAGTGGACCAACTGATAGTCACCGGATTCACTGAGCTTTTTCAATTCACGTCGAATCGATCGCTGCATGTTGTGCTCAAGATCAAACACAGGCGCGAGAGGTGAATAAAACCCTGGGAATGCCACCACCCAGTCAACACTCTGAGGTTCGCCATCTCGATCGCGGTACTGGATATGTTTCGGAAAACGAACAGCCACATCCCGTTGAGCCAGAAGCGGTAGAAGCGGCGTATCAGCGGAAACGGAAGCCTGATTTGGAACCATCGCCACGGCCTCGAGCGCAGCGGCCCTGCGATCGAGCATGTCGGCAGGCGGCACATGCACCCATGGGGAGAAGCTGTCTGGAACCAGGGCAGAAAGACTGCGATGGGGATTGCCCACCAGTGTGAGCAGAAGTCCGAGAGTTAGAGCTCCTGTCCAGCATCGACGAATCCAGCGCCTGGACCAGACAGTGGGATGGGCCTGCCACCAGAGGACAGCCCCCAGGTACAGGCCAGGGACCAGTGCCAGGACATAACGCAGGGTGACTGATAGTGCTGAGCGTCCTTGAGAAACGAGGGCGATGAACAGCGGCACAGCCATGAGCAGCAGCGCATCAACCGAAAGCATCGGAATGAACAGCAACGGCAAACTCAGGGCGAGCAGGAACCCCAGCGTGCTGCCGGGTGGCGACACAATCGCCTGAAGCAGCGCCAGAGGTTGGCTGAGCATGCTGAGCATCAGCGCAAAGGTGCCACCAGAAGCGCCCTTGATGAGATGTCCGAACTTCTCCTGAAGGAAGCGATCAGAGAGTGAGGAATCAACCGCCGGCTGAATCCAGCCCGTGATCAGCAGCACCCAGCAAAAGGCCATGAGCATTAAGCCAGCAGACATCCAGCGCACATCCGGCCTCCGCACGAGCCCCCATAGCCCAAGCGAAAACAAGACAAGACCACTGTCTTCACGCACGAGCAACAGCAACAGCGCGGCAATGATCAACTGGCGCCGACGGTTTTCGAGAAGTGCCTCAACGACAAGGAAGCCGAGCAGCGGCAACCAGATGAGGTCGTGAAAATTCTCAAGCGCAGGCCCGATCACCGCCCCGCTCAGGTAGTAGGCGGCAGTGATCCTTGTCGCAAGCGACTCCGGAAGACGCCTTGAAGCCACCCTCCACAACACGAGGCCAGCTGCCGTCAGCGCGGAAACCTGCACCAGCGGCAATGCCCAGCTGCCGAAGAGAAACAGCAGAGGAGCGACTGACAGCGTGAGTGCATTGGCATGCTGACCAAGGTGGAGATAGTCAATGCGGGGCAGTTCACCACCCACCTTCACAGGACCCGACAAGACAGAGGAGAGGCTGCTTTCAAAAGGCCTCCCCTGAGCAGTGGACCAGAGCTCCTGCAGAAACAAAGCCTGGTCATAGGTTGCACTCAGGCTGACCAGCCGCCAGATCTGCACGATCAGGCACAGAACAAAAAAACCTCCGGCCAGAGCGATCACGGAACGGGGCAAGGTCCAGCGGGATGAAAGACCGGTTGCGGAGGGGTCGCTCATGCCGACCTGATTTGATGTGCGAGCAGGTTAAGGATCACCTGGGCTCAAGGTTGGGTGGATTGCAGCTCTGAGCCACCAAGAAGGACTCGGGTTCTGAGCAGCAACAACAGTCCAGATGCATAGAGGACGAGCTCACCCCACTCCTGGTCCCGGTTGTGAACGAAGTGCGACAAGGATTCTGTGGCGACGCAATAAGCAAGAGCAGCCACCAGCAGAAACAGCGGCCAGCTGTATTGAGCGGGCATCAATGCCTGCAGAAGTGCGCGCCGTTGTGGGGAAGACGATCGACGCAGGGCTTTTCTGCAGATCCAAGGAACCAGAACAACCATTGCCAGAAAAGCCACAGTTGCCAGAAACGTGAACAGGTCGAGTCGATCCTGAAACCATCCGATGTTATGGAGGGTGGTTTCCTGCTGGGCATTGATGGATCGGATGGACTCCGGCGTCTGCCAGCCAAAAATCACCTGCCCCCAGGCCAGTTCCTCCAACAGCAAGAAACCCAGGAGCACGGTGAAACCTCTGGCCAAAAGACAGGGTGCCGGGTGAGGGAGCTGACGCCTGAGGTCATCCCCAATCAGCCATGACACTCGACAGGCAGCAATCAGGACAAGCACCTGGCTCCACTCCACCAGCCCCCCCTCCCCAAAGACGAGCCTTTTGTAGGCATCCATGTCTGCAGAGCTGATTTTCAACGCGGCAACCAGCAGGATCACAGCCGCTGTCAGAAGCCAGACGACCACGGCACGGGCATGGTGAGCTGTGGAGTCAGCATCCGCCAGCAGTCGTGTCAGCCATTGAGATGAGCGTCCCCACAGCGTGAGGCAAGCCAGCACAAGAGCAAGCAGGAACCAACCTGGATCGACTGTGGTTTCACCACCCAGACCGAAAAGGACAACCTGAGCCAGACCGATGAACGTGGCGAGAACGGCCGCGGTTCCAAGACCGACAGTCAACCAATGCGTCAGACGCACGCCCCTGGGATAGCGCATTGATGACCGCATTTCCTCGACGTTAGGAGCAAGCTTTTCTGCACAGGCAATAAAAAAGGGCCCCTTGAGGACCCTTGGGATGGATGGTTTGCAATGAATCAGAGAGCGTTACCGCGTGGCAGAACCTCTTCAGGGAAGACGAAGTTTTCGTGCGGCTGGTCAGCCGGTGCCATCCAGGCACGCAGACCTTCATTCAGAAGGATGTTTTTGGTGTAGAAGGTCTCGAATTCGGGATCTTCTGCTGCGCGGATCTCCTGTGACACGAAGTCATAGGCACGCAGGTTGAGGGCCAGACCGATGATGCCGATGGAACTGGTCCACAGGCCCATCACAGGCACGAACAGCATGAAGAAGTGCAGCCAGCGCTTGTTGGAGAAAGCGATACCGAAGATCTGGCTCCAGAAGCGGTTGGCGGTGACCATGGAATAGGTCTCTTCTTCCTGGGTGGGCTCGAACGCCTTGAAGGTGTTGGCCTGCTCACCATCCTCAAACAGAGTGTTCTCCACGGTGGCGCCGTGAATGGCGCAGAGCAGTGCACCGCCGAGGATGCCGGCGACACCCATCATGTGGAAGGGATTCAGGGTCCAGTTGTGGAAACCCTGGAGAAAGAGGAGGAAGCGGAAGATCGCTGCCACTCCGAAGGAGGGCGCGAAGAACCAGCTGCTCTGGCCGAGGGGGTACATCAGGAAGACACTGACGAAGACCGCGATCGGACCTGAGAAGGCGATGGCGTTGTAAGGGCGGATGCCGACCAGACGGGCGATCTCGAACTGACGCAGCATGAAGCCGATCAGGGCGAAGGCACCGTGCAGGGCAACGAAGGCCCAGAGGCCACCGAGCTGACACCAGCGAACGAAGTCACCCTGGGCTTCAGGGCCCCAGAGCAAAAGGAGGCTGTGACCCATCGCATCAGCGGGGGTGGACACAGCAGCAGTCAGGAAGTTGCAACCTTCCAGGTACGAGGAGGCAATGCCGTGGGTGTACCAGGAGGTGACAAAGGTGGTGCCTGTAAGCCAGCCACCGATGGCCAGATAGGCCGTTGGGAAGAGAAGAATGCCGGACCAGCCGACAAAAACGAAGCGGTCGCGCTTGAGCCAGTCATCGAGGACGTCAAACCATCCCCGCTGTGGCGCGCGTCCTACAGCGATCGTCATGAGAGAGCTTCATGAAGCTTTACGTGCAGAGCCTAGTTGGAGCAAGCGATTCTGTGGGCACCGATTCAGGATTTAATAACGACATGAGTAGAAATGCCCACGGATCCACGCCTGTCTTCTCATTCGCGAAGATGGACTCAGTGAAAAGTTCCGACCGTGTACGTGATTGAGCTGGCTCTGCGTATGAGCCCCATGCCCGTGTCGGTGCAGCGCAAGGAGCAAAACGCCGCTGAGGAGGTTTACCAGCAGGTGAGGACGGCTCTTGAGCAGGGGCAGCCCCGCCTGCTGGAGCTCACCTGCGAAAAGGTTGATGGCAAACGCCTGAGTGTTCTCACCAGCGATCTTCTGGCTGTTCAGATCTACGAAAAAACAGCGGCTTCGAGTGGGAGCAAGCGTCCGGGGTTTTCACTGGATGGCTGAAACTGCATGAGCCTGGATCCGCAGACCGCGCAGGCAGGGCTGAGGTGCGAGCGCGTCAGCTACAGCTGGCCCTGCGGCACTAAAGCTTTGGACCGTTGCAGCTTTCAGATTCCCGGGCCGGGACTGTGGATGCTTGTGGGCAGCAATGGCAGCGGCAAAAGCACGTTGTTCAGAATCATCAGCGGCCTGATCAGACCTCAATCAGGCCTGATGAGTCATGCACTGAGGCCGGCTCTTGTCTTCCAGAACCCTGATCATCAGCTCTTACTACCCAGCTGCGGCAGCGAGCTTCTGCTCAATCTCCCCTCCGGATTGAGCCGCAGTGAACAGCGACAAAGAATCCATCACCTCATGGAGCAGGTCGGACTTGCAGGGTTGGCAGGCCGTCCGATTCACACGCTCAGTGGTGGCCAGAAGCAACGCCTGGCAATCGCCGGAGCTCTTGCCAGCGAAGCAACGCTTCTGCTTCTGGACGAACCCACCGCACTGCTGGATCCAACCAGTCAGTCAGCCATCCTGAGCACGGTCCAGCAGCTGTGCCATCGCTCCAGGGCTCCCTTGACGGCGATCTGGATCACCCACCGACTGGGCGAGCTGGACCATGCCGACGGAGCCGCCCGGATGGAGCATGGACGGGTCGGCGCCTGGCAAAACGGGCCAGCGCTGCGACGTCGACTTGAACCCCTTGCGGGGCGGCAGGGCTGAGGGGTAGGTTCTCCACGTCGCATTCCTCGGTAGCTCAGCGGTAGAGCGGTCGACTGTTAATCGATTGGTCGCAGGTTCGAATCCCGCCCGGGGAGTTTTGATCATTGTCATCACCATGACCCAAACGGTTGTGGTGATTTTTTTTGATCAAAAATGTTCTCCTCTTTTTCCAGGCGGCTGAATTGAACGCTCCGGTGAAGGGACTCAGTCACCGAAAATGCTTTGAAAAACGGAATTTCCTTAACAGTTGCCCCCCGAAACCGAAGACTTTCTGTAGAGGCCGCGACGTCAAGACGGACCGAAGAGGCCAAAAACCCCAGTAACAGGAAGAGTTCTTGCCCAAGTGTTCCTGTCCAATCCATTGAAGGGCATCACTGCAAGCAACAAAGAACCTTGAGAGAATCTGTCAAGCAATGACGCGGCACACCCTCGTCCAACTTTTCCTCCGCTGTCCTGTCGATGAAGCCCTGCATCCTGCTAATCGAAGACGACCGGGACATGCGTGAACTGGTGAGCGGTCACCTTGAGCACAGTGGCTTTGACGTTCAGAGCGCTGACGATGGGATCAAAGGTCAGGCGCTTGCACTGCAGTACAGCCCTGATCTGATCCTGCTGGATCTGATGCTTCCGAAGGTGGATGGTTTAACCCTCTGCCAGCGTCTTCGTCGCGATGAGCGAACTTCAGCCATCCCGATCCTGATGCTCACGGCCCTGGGAGGGACCAAAGACAAAGTCAGCGGATTCAACTCCGGAGCTGATGACTATCTGACCAAACCCTTTGATCTTGAGGAGCTGCAGGTGAGGGTCAAGGCCCTGTTGCGCCGCAGCGATCGCGCACCGGTTGGCACGACAAGCAACCATCACGAAATTCTCAGTTACGGTCCGCTCACCCTGGTGCCAGAGAGATTTGAAGCGGTCTGGTTTGACCGCCCTGTACGCCTCACACATCTGGAATTTGAGTTGTTGCACTGTCTGCTGCAACGCCATGGTCAGACCGTGGCACCCTCACTCATCCTCAAGGAGGTCTGGGGATATGAGCCTGATGACGATATCGAAACCATCAGGGTGCATGTGCGTCATCTGCGCACCAAACTTGAACCTGATCCCCGCAAACCCCGATTCATCAAAACGGTTTACGGAGCAGGATATTGCCTTGAGCTTCCAACCGGGGCTCAGCTTGAGGGAATGCAGGATGTTCTGGCTCAGGCACGCCAGGACCGCGAACAGAAAGATCAGCAGAGCAGAGCTAGCGCCTGAATCAAAGCTGATCAAGCTCCGATGAGATTGAGTAAGGCCACTTCCCAGGCCAGTCTGGGTTGTACGAAGCTGAGCAGATGCTGACGCAGGCGATCGAGTCTCTTCAGGTGTTGAGGCTGAGTCGATGCATTCCAGAGATTCTGTTGCCACCAGTTGATGACCCAGAGCTGCTGATCCCCTTCCAGCTGCTCTGAGACATCACGCGCCAGAGCGAGAGCCTGCAATGGCGTGGTGGGGAGGGTTTGCAATCTTTGCCTCAATTCTTCAGGAACGCTGTTCCACAACCGCACATGCTCCATCAGGGCTCCCGGCGATCCATCAGCGAGGGCGAGAAGTTCTGAATGTCGAGCTGCCAGGTCGAGTGCCTGGTCGCCCTGCTCATCCGGCAATTGCGAGAGCACTGAGCGCATGCACTCCTGGCTGAGACGCGTGAAACGGACCTGCTGACATCTCGATCGGATGGTGGTCAGAAGTCTTTCCGGCGCAGCGGAGAGCAGGATCAACAGACCATGACCAGGTTCCTCAAGAGTCTTCAGCAGCGCGTTGGCCGCTCCCTCGGCCATGGCCTCGGGTTGTTCGAGAATCACCAAGCCTCGTGGCGACTGCAGCGGCTGACGGGCAAGAAATCTGCTCAACTCGCGAATCTGCTCCAATCGCACCTGCGGTGGTGTCCGCTTGCTGACCCCGATGGACTCGGCTTCCGATCGTGGGATCAGCCGACCTTGATGGTTGTAGGTGGGCTCAACCCAGAGCAGATCAGGATGGTTGCGCTCTTCAAGGCGTCGGCGATCACGCGGGGCAGCGTGACCACCTCCAAGCAGACCCTCCAGAAAACGGAGCGCTGCAAGACGTCGTCCCACACCATCCGGACCACTGAACAGGTAAGCGGGCGCAAGTCGGTCATTCGCAAGAGCTGCAACGAGCAAACATTGCGCCAGGGGCTGCCCCTGCAACTCGCTGAACAGCCCCTCAGTCACTGCGATGCCTTTGCAAGCCAATCCCTCAAACATCGGCGAATGAGCTGCTGCACCTGATCAGCGCTCTGATCCGCAGCAACCGGAGTCCAGTCCCGCTCGGCAGAAAGGCGCTGAAAGCCTGCAGACACTCGGGCCAGAAAGGCTTCCCCTTCGGCTTCAATCCGATCTTCGCTGCGGGCCCCGCGCCGTTTCAGGCTCTCATGCAAGGGCAAATCGAGCCAGAACGTGAGATCTGGATGGACACCAGCGGTGGCGATCCGTTCCAGATCAAGGATGGTCTGAAGGTTCAGACCACGACCATCACCTTGATAGGCAATGGTGGAGCCGCTGAAACGGTCGCTGAGAACCCAGTCCCCGCGCTTCAGGGCAGGGCGGATCAAGCGTTCAACATGCTGAGCGCGATCTGCCGCGTAAAGCAGCAATTCAGCTGTGGGGCCTGGAGATGACTCGTCCGGCGGATTAAGCAGCAGCTCACGCAAGGCCAGGCCAAGGGGCGTGCCGCCAGGTTCGCGCGTGAGATGCAGCGTTGCGCCTGCCGGCATCAGACCACTCCCTGGAAGCCAGTCGGCCAGTTGCCGAAGCTGCGTGGTCTTGCCACAGCCATCGATACCCTCAAGCACCAGAAAACATCCGGTCATGATCAGCGGATACTCAGGCTGAGGGCATTCAGAACCACCGAAACGGAGCTGAGCGCCATGAGCAGCGCCGCCAGAGGAGGAGACAGGAGCAGATTGAAACCTGGCAACAGGGCCCCTGCAGCGACAGGCAAAGCAATCATGTTGTATCCGAAGGCCCAGAACAGGTTCTGTCGGATCTTGGCCATTGTGCGTCTTGCCAGAGTCAGGGCTTCGGGCAAGGCCTCGAGCCGATCGCCGAGCAACACCAGATCGGCTGTGTCCTGGGCGATCTGCGTACCGGTCCCCACAGCGATCCCCAGATCAGCCGCGGCCAGTGCAGGAGCATCATTGATGCCGTCTCCAACCATTCCCACAGACTCTTTTGAGCGCCACTGCTCGAGGCGCTCAAGCTTCTGACCAGGAAGAAGCTGCCAGGCCAGTTCTTCATCAGCGAAGCCGAGCATCTGGGCGATTTTTTCAACCGCCTGACGGCGATCACCGCTGAGCATCCCCAGTGTCAGCCCCTGATCTCTGAGGCGCTGCAGTGCAACAGGTGCATCAGGCCTGAGACGGTCATCAATCGCCACCACCCCAAGGAGTTCGGCATCAAGACCCACTGCAACGAGCGTCTGTCCACGCTGCATGGCTTCCTCAACCACCAGCCGTTGCGTTTCAGTCCACACCACGCCCTCCTGACGCAACCATTCCGGTGAGCCCACGCGCAGTTGTCCCTTCAGAGACTCGAGTGTGCCCTCCATGCCGAAACCAGGCAGGGTCCGACTGGCGACAACAGGCAACAGCATGAGATTGAGACGCTGAGCCTCCTGCAGAAGAGCATGGGCCAGAGGATGACGGCTCGTCTGTTCAAGGCTCGCTGCCAGCTGGATGGTGCGGGAGGGATCCTCAGTCGCCATCACCGCATCCACAAGCGGACGTCCGAGCGTGAGCGTTCCCGTCTTGTCAAAGACCATTCGCTGAATGGACGCGGACTGCTCAATCACATCTCCACCTCTGAACAGCCAGCCCTGACGGGCGGCAAGTCCGGAGGAGACGGTGATCACCGTGGGGGTTGCCAGGCCGAGAGCGCAGGGGCAGGCCACCACAAGCACGGCAATCGCCAGCTGAAGTCCAAGACCGAAAGGTGTCTGAGCTCCAGCGCCGAGGGCGCCATGAAGCGCAGCGTCATGACCATGATCCATCAGCACCACAGGAATCTCAAGGACCTGCGGCCAGAGACGACTGCCCAGCTGCCACCAGAACAGGAAGGTGGCCACCGCCAGGCTGACGACGCCATAGCAAAAACGGCCTGCGACCCTGTCCGCCAGTCCCTGAATCGGCGCACGCCTGGCCTGAGCCTCCTCAACAAGGGTAATGATCCTGGCCAGGGCCGTGTCACTGCCAACACGTTGAATCTCCAGTTCCAGACTGGCCTCAAGGTTGAGGCAACCGGAACTCAGCTCGGTACCGGGCTTGGCTTCAAGCGGCAGCGGCTCTCCTGTGAGACTCGACAGATCCACGGCAGAGCAGCCGTTGCGCACGACCCCATCCACAGGGATCCTGTCTCCGGCAAGCAGCTGAATCCGTTCACCTGGTCGAAGCATCGCAACAGGAATCTCGCGAACCGTGCCGTCGGCCATGAACAGGCGAGCACTGTCCGGCTGCAGAGCAGCAAGCTCCTGCAGGGCTCTGCCCGTACGCCGGCGGGCTCTCTCCTCAAGGAATCGACCCAGCAGCACAAAGCCGAGCAGCATCACGGGCTCATTGAAAAAGCAAGGCCACCCCACCGAAGGCCAGATCAGCGCCACCACACTTGCCAGGTAGGCACTGCCAACGCCCAGACTGACCAGGGTGTCCATGCTGGGCACTCCATGGCGAACCGCTGACCAGCCGTTGATCAAGATCGGGCGACCAGGCCCGAGCAGCGCAACCGTGGCAAGTGCCGCATGGAAGCTGAGTGTGCCGATCAGCGGCAATGCGAATGTTCCTGCCTCGGCAAGATGACCAAGCACTGACAGCAAAAGCAGAACAAGAGCGACCATCAGCTGTCGCCACTGCTGCCACCACCCCCTGGTCCGGTCGGACTCCATGTCTTGTGAGAGCAATCCGCTCTGACGGGGCTTCGCTGAAAAACCACGGCCATCGAGAGCCGCCAGCACCTCATCCAGCAACGGCTTCGACGCCGAGGTCGACCCACTGTCCAGTCGCAGCCAGGCGCTGCGGGTCACGAGATTGACACTGGCCTCCTGCACACCTGGCTGAGCGAGCAACGTGCGTTCCACCGCACGTACGCAGGCGCCACATTTCATTCCCTCCACGTCCAGAACCACAGCGTGGGACTGGGCGGTCATTTCATGGATATGGGAAGACGCTGCTGACACTTCAACGGTTCACACCACTCCACGCTAGGCAGCACCTGTTGGGTTCAGGATGGTTTGATCCGTCCGGCTTTCCGTGCCACGCAGCAACCGCAACGACAACTTCATCGACAAGAGCTTCACGGTCATGGCCGACCTGATCGTGAAGTTGCTGCCGATCAATGCCCGGGCCAAGGAGGCCTACGTCTACTACCGCGACGGATTGTCCGCACAGAACGACGGGGATTACGCCGAAGCCCTCGAGAACTACGAGGAGAGTCTGAAGCTCGAGGAGAACCCGATCGACCGTGGGGAGACCCTCAAGAACATGGCGATTATCTACATGAGCAACGGTGAGGAGGACAGGGCGATTGAGACCTATCAACAGGCTCTTGATGAAAATCCCAAGCAGCCTTCCTGCCTGAAGAACATGGGGTTGATCTACGAAAAACGGGGACGGATCGCCGAAGAGGAGGGTCGACGAGATGAAGCAGACGTCTGGCTTGACAAAGCGGCTGAGGCCTGGACACAGGCCGTGCGACTCAACCCAGGTGGATACCTGGACATTGAAAACTGGCTCAAATCCAGCGGCCGCAGCAACGTGGATGTTTACTTCTGATGGCTGAGTGAATCAGGTCGCGTCGTCCTCCGGGTTCACCCCAAGCCCAAGCACGAGGGCTTCGGTGATGGATCCCGCTTCCAGCAGTTCCAGCTCGAGACCCGATGCCAGTGGACCCAGGCCACTTCCGCCTGGCACGACGGCACGCCTGAACCCCAGCCGAACAGCCTCCTGCAGCCTCAGCTCCAGCTGCCCCACCGGTCGCAGTTGACCTCCCAGACCGAGTTCCCCGAGCAGAACCGTTCCAGCGGGCAGAGTCAGATCACGGAAACTGGCCACAACCGCTGCTGCCACTCCCAGGTCCGCCGCGGGCTCCTCCACATCCAGACCACCGGCCACCGCCAGATAACAATCGAAGCGGGACAGCGGCAAACCCATGTGCTTCTCGAGCACCGCCAGAATCTGATGCAGCCTGTTCACAGCGATGCCGGTGGCTGTTCGCCGCGGGCTGGCGTAACTGGTTGAGCTCACCAACGCTTGCAGATCAACCACCAGTGGCCTGGTGCCTTCACAGGCCACGATCGTTGCCACCCCATTGGCACGCTCGCCACTGAGAAACAGTTCGCTTGGATTGTCGACCTCCTCGAGGCCCTGACCGCGCATTTCAAACACCCCAAGCTCGTGGGTGGCCCCGAAACGGTTCTTGACAGCCCGAAGCAGGCGATGGCTGGCGAAGCGGTCTCCCTCGAAAGTGAGCACCGCATCCACCAGATGTTCAAGCACCTTGGGACCCGCAAGCGCGCCCTCCTTGGTGACATGGCCCACCAGCAGCAGGGCAGTGTTCTGACGCTTCGCCAGTCTCTGCAGAGCAGCCGCACATTCCCTGACCTGAGCGACGGAACCAGGTGCACTGGCGAGTTCGGCATCATGCAACGCCTGGATACTGTCAATGACCGCCACCTCTGGCCTCAGAGCCTCCAGTTCCTGAAGAACCAGTTCAAGGTCTGTCTCCGCCAGCAGCTGCAGATCGCCACGGTCGACTGTTAACCGCTGCCAACGGAGCTTGACTTGCTGGGCCGATTCCTCAGCGCTCACGTAGAGCACCGAACGTTCTCTGGCGATGGCCGATGCGCTCTGAAGAAGCAGGGTGCTTTTGCCAATCCCTGGATCCCCGCCCACCAGCACGAGTGATCCAGGCACCAGCCCACCGCCGAGAACCCGGTTGAGTTCCTCGTAACCACAGGCAATGCGCTCTAGCGGTTGATCGCCCAGTGAGGCCATTGACCTGGAGCGTCGTGCTTTGGGCGCAGCTGCAGGGTCGGCACCGGTGCGACGCCTACGGCCGTCATCCTTGGGCACCGATTGCTCAACCAGAGAATTCCAGCTTCCACAGCTGCTGCATCGCCCAAAGAACTGCCGCGTCTGCGCACCGCAGCTCTGACAGACGTAGAGATTGGCTGATCGGGGCACGTCGAATGATGAAGAAAGTTGGCGCTACGTGAACGACTGAACCCGCTGATCACCTATTTGTGAGCACTATCTTTGCTCCTTGCCGGCGATATGACGGCCTCAGCACCCTCCAAGGAAACCATCCTCGTGGTGGATGACGAGGCCAGCATCCGCAGGATCCTGGAAACCCGGCTTTCGATGATCGGGTACAACGTGGTCACTGCCTGTGATGGAACGGAAGCCCTGGAGAGTTTCCAGGAGTGCAATCCGGATCTGGTGGTCCTGGACGTGATGATGCCGAAGCTTGATGGCTACGGGGTCTGCCAGGAACTTCGCAAGGAGTCGGATGTTCCGATCGTGATGCTCACAGCTCTCGGTGATGTCGCCGACAGGATCACCGGACTGGAGCTTGGAGCGGATGACTACGTGATCAAACCCTTCAGCCCGAAGGAACTGGAGGCTCGAATTCGCTGCGTTCTGCGCCGTGTTGAAAAAGAGCATGCTGCGGGAATCCCCAACTCGGGCGTGATCCAGGTTTCGGATCTGAAGATCGACACCAACAAACGGCAGGTGTTCCGCAATGACGAGCGCATCCGACTCACCGGAATGGAATTCAGCCTGCTCGAGCTGCTGGTGAGCCGCTCGGGAGAACCGTTCAGCCGTGGTGAGATCCTGAAGGAGGTTTGGGGCTACACCCCTGAACGTCATGTCGACACCCGGGTGGTGGATGTTCACATCTCACGTCTTCGTTCCAAACTCGAAGATGACCCGGCCAACCCCGAGCTGATCCTCACCGCTCGCGGAACCGGCTATCTGTTCCAGCGCATCATCGATTCCGTTGCCTCCGAAGGATCCTGATCTCACCCCGGACGCTGCGCCGAGGATCAAAGCCCGACGCTCAAAGGCCGTTCGTCGTCTTGTGATCTGGTATCGGCGCAATGCGGCAGTGACGACACTTGTGGACACTGCAACCACATCAGCAAGTGCAGCCGGCAACGTGGCAGGTTCCGTCACCTCCATGGCAGGCACGGTGGTCAACAACGCCGGAAACATGGCCGGTTCAGTGTTGCAACCGGTGATGGATCCCTTGAGACGCCTGCAGGGGGGAATCCCTGGTGAGGAGCTCGAGATCAACGACGACGAGCGCATCTGGATGGCCGTGGATGGCATGGGTGGCGACAACGCTCCCGCTGCGATTCTTGAGGGATGTCTGCAGGCCATCGAGAGACTGGCGGTAAAAATCCGCTTCGTCGGCGAAACGGACCGGGTGATTGAAGCCGCCGCCGCGGCCGGACTAGGAGAGTCGATGAATGCGGCGATCGATGCAGGACTGCTGGAGCTGATCACCAGCGGGCCCTCGGTGGAGATGCATGAGGAGGCAACAGTGGTGCGACGCAAGCGTGATGCCAGCATCAACGTGGCCATGGACCTGGTGAAGCGGGGGGAGGCCCAGGCGGTGTATTCCGCGGGTAACTCCGGAGCCGTGATGGCCTCCGCCATCTTCCGGCTGGGACGACTGGCAGGGATCGAAAGACCCGCCATCGGCGCCCTGTTTCCAACGAAGGATCCAGGTCAGCCAGTTCTGGTGCTCGATGTGGGGGCCAACATGGATTGCAAACCCTCCTACCTGCACCAGTTCGCTCTGCTCGGAGACATCTACAGCAGAGATGTGCTTCAGGTGAGCAAACCCAGAATCGGCCTGCTCAACATCGGGGAGGAGGAGTGCAAGGGCAACGATCTCTCCGTGCGCACCCATGAACTGCTGATCGGGGAATCACGTCTGCACTTCGCCGGCAACTGTGAGGGCCGCGATGTGTTGTCCGGCGAGTTCGATGTTGTGGTCTGTGACGGCTTCACCGGCAACGTTCTGCTGAAGTTCCTGGAGTCGGTCGGAAGTGTGCTGCTCGGCGTGCTCAGAGCCGAACTGCCACGGGGGCGACGAGGCAAGGTTGGTTCCGCCTTCCTGCGCACCAACCTCAAGCGCATCAAGAAAAGGCTGGATCATGCCGAACACGGCGGAGCGCTGCTTCTGGGTGTCAACGGCATCTGCGTGATCGGCCATGGCAGCAGCAAGGCACTGTCGGTTGTCAGTGCCCTGCGTCTGGCCCATTCCGCCGCCAGCCATGGCGTGATGGACCACCTTGCCCAGCTGGGAGCGAAGGTCACCTCAAAGACCTGAAACGCAGGCCGACATAGAGATCATCAGATCTCGGCTGGCAGCCTGAGCAACCCTTTGGCCTGACAGGGGGTTCTGATGGACTGTGATTGACTGACGCCACCGCTTGGACCCTCTTTTGGCTGGAGCATCACCGCACTCCCGGGGCGTCGCTCTCATCGGCAGCGGCAGCGCTCAGGCAGCCCAGGTGCTCAGCAACAACCAGCTGGGGCTGCGGGTGGACACCAGTGACGAGTGGATCCAGAGCCGCACAGGGATCTCCACACGACGGGTGAGCAGTCCTGATCAACGCCTGAGCGACCTCGCGGCAGACGCGGGAAGGTCTGCTCTGGCCATGGCCGGCTGGTCCCCCAAAAGCCTCGATCTGGTGCTGCTGGCCACCTCCACTCCTGATGATCTGTTCGGAACCGCTCCGGCGGTGCAGGCCGCTCTTGGAGCCACCAACGCGGTGGCCTTTGATCTCACCGCCGCCTGCAGTGGCTTTCTGTTTTCGCTGGTGACGGCAGCGCAATTCCTGCGCACAGGCAGCATGCGTCGGGCCCTGGTGATCGGCGCCGACCAGTTGAGCCGTTTTGTGGACTGGGATGACCGCCGCAGCTGTGTGCTGTTCGGCGATGGAGCCGGAGCCGTCGCCATCGAAGCCGCCGATGAAGACGGGCTGCTCGGATTTCTGTTGCGCAGCGATGGCTCTCGCGGCGGAGTGCTGAACCTGCCTGCTCTCGACAGCAATGAAGTCCTGGCAGCGGATGCCCGGCATCGTCAGGGCGGGTACCGCCCGATCGAGATGAATGGTCAGGAGGTGTACAAGTTCGCCATCAGGGAAGTGCCTGCCGTTCTGCAATGCCTGCTTGAGCGCTGTGCAGTTGGCGCTGAGAGCCTCGACTGGCTGCTTCTGCATCAAGCCAATCAGCGCATCCTCGACGCGGTTGCCGATCGCTTCGCGATTCCCAGGCCGAAGGTGCTGAGCAACCTGGCGCACTACGGCAACACATCGGCGGCCACCATTCCGCTGGTTCTCGATGAAGCCGTGCGTGATGGACGCGTCCGGTCGGGGCACCTGCTGGCCAGCAGCGGCTTCGGCGCAGGCCTGAGCTGGGGTGCTGCTCTGTTCCGCTGGCAGGGTCCCGCTTAGGCTCCCAAGACCTTTGCACCACTGTGAATGTCGATCGCCTGGGTGTTCCCCGGACAGGGGTCTCAGAAAGCCGGCATGGCCGATCCCGTCCTCACCCTGCCTGGTGCACAGGAACGCTTTGACCTGGCCTCGGAACTACTCGGCAGAGATCTGCTCGCGATCTGCAGGGGGGAGGTCTCAGGTTCCGCTGACCCCTCCGATCTGAACGACACCCGGAACACTCAGCCGGCTCTGTTCGTTGTGGAATCGCTGATTGTGGACGAGCTGCTGCGCCAGAGCAGGGAACCCGACCTGGTGGCCGGACACAGCCTTGGGGAGCTCGTGGCTCTTTATGCAGCGGGTGTGTTTGATGCAGCCACCGGGCTGGCGCTGATGCAACGCCGCTCGGAGCTGATGGCGAACGCCCACGGTGGAGCGATGACAGCGGTGATCGGTTTCGATCGCAGCGAACTGGAGGAGGTTGTGAGTGCAACGGAGGGGGTGGTGATTGCCAATGACAACAGCGATGCCCAGGTGGTGCTGTCTGGGAGCCCGGCTGCGGTGAACTCCGTCAGTGAGACCGTCAGCTGCAAGCGCGCGATTCCCCTGGTCGTTTCCGGGGCCTTCCATTCCCCCTTCATGGCCAAGGCAGCGGATGCCTTCGCCACCCATCTGGATGGTCTCAGCTTCCAGGACGCGCGCTTTCCCGTGCTGAGCAACACCGACCCCACACCCAGCCTCGATTCCGCAGAGCTGAAGCAGCGACTGCGCCGCCAGATGACCACAGGTGTGCGCTGGCGCGAAACGATGACTGGGATGACATCCGCCGGGGTGGACACCCTGGTCGAAATCGGACCGGGGAACGTGCTCAGCGGACTGGCCAAACGCGCAATGAAAGGTGTCACCACCTCACAGCTGGCGAGTGCCGGCGACCTGGGCCTTTGACCATGAGCAGCAACCCTGAGGCCGACTCCACCGACCTGCAGACCTTCAAGGCGCCGCGGCCGAGTCTGGCCTACAGACTGGTCAGCGGCCTGCTGGTGTTTCCGGTTTTCAGGATTCTGTTCCGAGGACGCACCCGCGGCAACGGCAACGTCCCGATGGACGGGCCTCTGGTTGTCGTGGCCAACCACGGGTCCCATCTCGATCCACCGCTGCTTGGCCATGCCCTTGGCCGCCCGGTGGCGTTCATGGCCAAAGCCGAGCTGTTCAGCATCCCTCTTCTGGGAAGAGTGATCCGGGCCTGTGGCGCCTATCCGGTGAAGCGTGGCGCCAGCGACCGCGAAGCCATCCGCACAGCCACAGCAAGACTCCAGGAGGGCTGGGCGATCGGCGTCTTTCTTGATGGAACCCGCCAGGAGAACGGTCGTGTGAATCAGCCCATGCCAGGTGCAGCTCTCCTGGCGGCGAGATCAGGAGCAGCTCTTCTGCCCGTGGCCATTCTCAACAGCCACAGAGCACTCGGAGTGGGTCGCAGCCGACCACGGCTGGTGAGGCTGGAAATGCGGATCGGAATTCCTGTGCCCGCACCGAGCAGCCGGCGCAAACCGGAGCTGGAAGCGACCACACGCGAACTCCAGCAACGCATCAATGCTCTGCTTGATCAGGGAGCAGTGAACAGCTGAGGCCATTGTCTGCGGGCCCAGGGCTTGAGATCCCGACCTGTGATCACCCAGGCAACGGCACGCATTCCATCTCCGAAACGCTTGCCCAGGCCCTCATCACGGCATCTGGACCGGCAGCTGACGGGAACGCCCGTGAGCCGGATTCCACGGCTTCCGGCAACGATGCCACCCACTGCCATCGCCCGCGGCAGATGATCTTCACTGGTGACCAGCAGCAGATGGTGCACCCCATCGCGCTGCAGTTCATCCACCAGCGACGTGAAATTTCCAAGGGTGTCCTTGGCCCGGTAATCCAGCCGAACCCTGTCCGGCTCCAGACCGGCATCCCGCATCAACCACCGTGCATATTCGGGATTGGTCCCACCGCTGACCACCAGAGGAAGGTTCATCCGACGGGCCAGGTTCAGTCCCATGCGCTCACGATCGGCATCACCTCCGAGCACCAGAATGCGCTGCGGCTGATGATTGGTGAGGGCGGCCTCAACGAAAGGGCGCAAGGGGCCGGCGACGCCGGCACCGGCCAGCACCGCCGCACAAAGCAGCAGCGAACGACAACCAAGACCCATCAGACCGGCCCCACAGGCGATGTGGGGTAGATCGGCAGGACCGGATCCCAGGGACCAGGGAGATCGCGGACATGAAAGTCCCTGCAGCACTTCAGAAGCTCGAGCACATCTGCAGGAACATCAACGTCCATCGGAACGGTCGGAGCAGGTTGATCACGATCGTTGAGCAGGCGAGGGGATTCCAGCTCCTCGACCACGGTGTCCGCGATCCGATAGCGACCGGCCACCTTTCCTCGTCGGGGCAGCGTCTGCACAATCGAGAACGGCTGCTGCTGCTGCTGCTGCGGCAGCTGATTGCGCAGTCTGGGAGCCATCAGGGCGAAGCTGCTCACACCGTGCAGGGGCACTCCCAGCTGCTGAGCCAGCGTCCTCGCCAGCACAACGGTCAGACGCGTCCCAGTGAATCCGCCCGGTCCGGTGGCCACCGCCAGCCTCCTGATGCCGGTCCACTGATCCGCGGGCAGAAGCTGCTGCAGCGAAATCACCAGTTCATTGGTGAGAGCCCGTCCAAGCGAGCGACACAGCACACGGGCTTCCTGCAGGGGCGCTTCCGCGCCAACCAGTGCGATCCCGAGAGTTTCAGTGGAGCTGTGCAGAGCGAGCAGCCAGCCGCTCATGTAGGCACCTCCTCACCGGGCCTGAGTCTGCTCCAACGCCCCCGCTCCAGCTGAAACGATCCACAGCCCCTCACATCCCATTCGACACCAACCTGTCCAGCAGGCAGATCCATCACACTGATGTGAATTCGGGGATCTGACGGCTTGAGATCAGGCGTTTCAGCGAGATGTGGAGCACCGTGCTGCCGCTCCACAGCGTGATAGGCCTGACAACGGTCTACCCAGCGGCAGTCAACACAGATGCACATGCCCCCCCGCTGTGGTTCTCCTCCCATTCTGGCGGGAGATCGGGACAAGCTGGCTGAAATCAGTTTGCAGCGTCTGAAACCGGCAAAATGGCCGGTGTCACCGGCGCAGCTGCCGACAGGGGCGGTGCTGGTGGGGGGAGCGGTGCGTGACGCCCTCCTGGACCGACTCACGGACACCCCTGATCTCGACCTAGTGGTGCCTGGGAATGCCCTCGAAAGCACCCGGCAGCTGGCGCAGAAGCATGGAGGCGCCTGCGTTGTGCTGGATGAAGCACGCGACATGGCCCGCTTGGTGCTCAGGGGGTGGACGATCGATCTGGCCAGGCAGGACGGCGTAACGCTGGAGGACGATCTCAACCGTCGTGACTATCGGCTCAATGCCATTGCCCTGAGCTTCGATGGCGCCCCACGACTGATTGATCCGACAGGTGGCCTGGAGGATCTTCAGTCCAGCACGATCGTTGCAGTGGAGGAGGCCAATCTTCAGGACGACCCACTGCGCCTGCTTCGCGGCCTGCGTCTCATGGCGGAGCTCGAGATGCGCATGGCCCCGCTCACGCTGTCGATGTTGCGCCGCAACCGTGACCTGCTGCCGAAGGCCGCCCCCGAACGCATTCAGGCGGAACTGTTGCGGCTGACCGCCGCACCGGCCGCAGACCTCGCAATTGAGACCCTTCTCGATCTGGAGCTGCTGAAGCCCTGGACAAAGCAGAACAACACATCAGGTGATCAGAAGATTGCCGGGACCGTGAAGAACGCTGATCTGCTGACAGACAGCGAACGACTGCAGGCTCTCCCCCTTACGAGGCTCACCCAGCTGCTGCCTGATGAAGGGCTGAAAGAGCTCCGCTTCAGTCGCCGTCAGCTGAAGCGTTGTGAACGGCTGCGTCATTGGATCGAGCGTTCGACAGCTGAGCAGGGGGATCCGTGCCTTGAACAGCTCTCGGAACAGGAACGTTTGCAGCTTCACAAGGATCTTGAAATGGATCTGCCTGCGCTGATCGTGACCTGGCCCAAAGCACTGCAGCAGCCATGGCTGGAGCGCTGGAGAGACCCCCAGGACCCCCTTTTCCACCCTTACCCCCCTGTGAATGGAACGACCCTTCTGAATGCACTCCCCATCGCGGCGGGCCCCGCTCTGGGGGAACTGATTCAACACCTGTGCCTCGAGCGTGCGTATGGTCGGATCTCGACCGGCGAACAGGCGCTCAATGCAGCGCGATCCTGGTTGTCCCATCGAGCGGTTCAGGCAGACCCGAATGGGTCCTGTGATTAACTGCCCTAGCAGTGACGACAACGATCGGCCTGACACGCAGTCTTCCGTTTCCCTTCCCCGTTTCATGAGCGTGCGTCTTTACATCGGCAATCTGCCGCAGAATTTTGAAAGCAAGGAGCTTGAGGCTCAGCTCACCAGCGTGGGGGAGGGGATTCGCTTCAAGGCCGTTCTCGACCGCGAGACAGGTGCCTGCCGCGGCTTCGGCTTCGCCAATGTCGACGACGAGAAAGTCGCAGATGCCCTGATCGAGCAGTTCAACGGCAAGGAGTTCGGTGGAAACGCACTTCGTGTCGAACGCTCTGAACGACGTGACAGCAACGCAGGCGGTGGTGGTCGTCGCGGACAGGCAGGAGGTGGCCATGCCCCCGGTTCAGCCCGCAAAGCAGTGAATAAAGTTGTTCACAGTGACGCCAAGGCTGAAGAAGCTCCCGATCCTCGCTGGGCCGGTGAGCTCTCCAAGTTGAAGGACCTGCTGGCCAACCAGAAAACGGCTGTCTGAGACGACCGCATCAAGATCAAAAACCGGCCATCTGAAATCGCCGGTTTTTGATCGACAGCGAAGAGTTAGCGAGATTGTGCGAGCACGAAGGAGCGGGGAAGATCAAGCAGTTTGTTGAGTTTCCCGACATAGGCACGTTTGTTGAAAACGTCATAATCGTGGCGCTCAATCACGTCGAGAATTCCCCTGTAAAGACGCAGTGAGGTCCAGACAGGCCACCGGGCGTCACGTGAGAGCCAGCGCACGCCTGCCTCGGAACGATCAAACCACTCGCGGGCGCGACGCAGTTGAAACGCCATCAGATCCTTCCAGGCCTGATTGAGCCGTCCTGCCATCAGGTCGTCCTCGGAGTATCCGAAATGCTCGAGATCCTCCTGAGGAAGATAGATCCGGCCACGACCGCGATCTTCTCCGACATCACGAAGAATGTTGGTGAGTTGGTTGGCAATCCCCAGAGCGACCGCAGCATCCGATGTATCAGGGCTGTCACTCCAGGGTGCGGAGCTGTAGGCCTGATCCAGCCCCATCACCCCCTGTGTCATCAGACCGACGGTGCCTGCGACTCTGTAGCAGTAGAGCTTGAGGTCTTCGAAGCGGGGGTAGCGGGTCCAGGTGAGATCCATACGCTGCCCCTCGATCATGTCGAGATAAGGCTGAATGCTCTGAGGGAACCTCTCCAGCGTGTCAACCATGACCGCATCGAGTTCATCATCAACATGTCCCCTGAACAGATCACGGGTCTTCAGCTCCCAGCGATTCAGACGATCGGCCAGCTCAGCCTGAGGGCGCTCCTGAGCCTCAGGACTATCCATGAGCTCATCGGTCCGCCTGCACCAGACATAGATGGCCCAGATGGCCCTTCGCTTTTCATAGGGCAGCAGCAGCGTTCCGAGATAGAACGTTTTGGCCCACTCGGCGGTCTCCCGACGACAGGCCTCGAAGGCCGCGTCGAGATCCGATGCTGCGAGAGGCATGACTCAGGCCGAGACCGGCTCGCTGACAGGTGACGATGATGCCAGCTGATCGCTCTTGCGGTCCACCGCGCCAGCGCAGAGCTTGCCGCTCAGAACCGCACCTTCCATGGATGCGAGGTAGCGCTGCATTGTGTAGTCCCCAGCCAGGAAGAAGTTGCGGATTGGAGTGGTCTGATCCGGACGAAGCTGCTGGCAGCCAGGCGTGGTCTTGTAGACGGAAAGCGGTGTCTTCACCACCTTGTATTTGCGCAATGTGGCGGGGTTGTCTCCGCCGAAGTGGTTGGGGAACAACTTGTGCAGTTCGCCCATCGTGGCCTCGATGATCTCTTCATCCGAGCGTCCGATCCAGTCTTTGGCGGGTGCAAAAACAAGCTCCAACATCGACTTGTCGGGATCTTCGTACTCTTTGCAGGTGATGCTCATGTCTGCATAGACGCTGAGCAGCGGTGAGCGGCTGAACAACAGATGATCGATGTCGGTGAGTTTCCGATCGAACCAGAGGTGCAGATTGATCACAGGCACCCCTCGCAGGCCATCGAGCTTTTTGAAGATGTCCATCTGCTTCCAGGGCTGTGGCAGCAGCAGCTTGAAGGGATCAACAGGCAGAGCACTGACATAGGCATCAGCTGTGAGATCAAAGCCCTCCCTGCCCTTGATGCCGCCGATGTGGAAAGCAGCGACTGAGCCATCGTCATTGAGCTTGATCTCACGCAGTGGGCTGTCGAGATGAACCTCACCACCCAATGATTCAATGTGCTCAACCATGGGCTGGCAGAGCCTCTCGGGCGGCGCACCATCCAGAAACGCCATCTTGGAGCCACTCTTTTCCTGCAGGAAGCGGTTGAGAGCAGTGAGCACAACTGTGGCTGAGATTTCGTCGGGGTCGATGAAATTCAGAGCCTTACTCATGGCGATGAACACCTCATCATTGACCCGCTCGGGGATGTTGTGGACCCGCAGCCACTCAGTCCAGGAGTATTTATCGCACTCTTCGACATACCCCTGACCGCGGAGCATGGCGGGCACGAGACCCAGGCCGAAGCTGATCTTCTCCGGCCAGCTGAGCATGTCGTTGTTTCCCAGAATTGCGGCTACACCATTCACTGGGGCCGGCAGGTCGGGAAAATCAAAACGGCTGTAGGTGCCTGGTTCCTCCGGTTGGTTGAAAATCATCGAGTGGCTTTTCCACTGCAACCGGTCTTCGATATTCAGCTCCTTGAAGATCTGCAGCATGTTCGGGTAGGCCCCGAAGAAGATGTGAAGCCCGGTTTCGTACCAGTCACCGTCCTCGTCTTTCCAGGCCGCAACCTTGCCGCCCAGCACGTCGCGAGCCTCGACCACGACCGGCATATGACCAGCATCGGCCAGATACTTGGCGCAGGAAAGACCTGCCAGACCGGCCCCCGCGATGGCGACGCGCATGCTTCTGAACACAAGTTGAAAACAACCTTAAAAGGGGAGGTCTCCTCTCTGCTTCCTAAAGTCATCGACAACACGCCTGCGCGATCCTTCCATCGCTCCGCTGATTCATGGCCGAGACCCTGCTGAAAAGCACAACCCGCCACGTGCGCCTGTTCACGGCTCGGGTCGAAAATGGCGATCTGGTCGCTGACCCGAGCCGGCTCACCCTTGACCTGGATCCCGACAACGAATTCATCTGGTCTGACAGCACCGTCGCAACCGTTCAGGAACGCTTCCGCGAACTGGTCGAAAGCCATGCGGGTCAGGCGCTGAATGACTACAACCTGCGTCGTATCGGCACCGAACTCGAAGGCTGCATTCGCGAACTTCTTCAGGCCGGGAAGCTGAGTTACAACCCTGACTGCCGGGTCCTTAACTATTCGATGGGTCTTCCCAGGTCCCCTGAACTGCTGTGAGTCGTTCCCCCTACGACCGTTCCGGATCCGGCTACGACCGGAGAAACGGTGAACGCCGCCGTGACGAGTCCAGGAGAGATGACCGCCGAGAGATCAGGGGCTATGGAGGTCCACCACCACCGCCGAAGAACGGTGGCAACGGCATGAGCTTGAACACCGCCACCATCGCTGTTCTCGCCGGAGTGCTGATTGTGGGAATCGGCATCGGCAGTGCGGTCACCAGCACCACGCAGGGAGACCAGGGCAACATCGCCAGCTCTCAACAACTGGACATGGCGGTTCCAGACCCGGAATTCTGCAGACAGTGGGGTGCCAGTGCCTTCGTGATGGATATCGAGATGTACACAACGCTGAATCCATCCAGCAGTTTCGTGACACAGCCGACACTGCAGCCTGGATGCGTAATTCGACGAGAGAACTGGGCAGTGCTGCGCAAGGAAGGAGCCATCACCTCAGCGCAGGAACGCGAGTGCAAACAACGCATGAACACGTTTGCTTACATCGGCTCAGTTCGAGACAAACCGGTTGTGCGCTGCGTCTACCAGACCGACATCAGCCAAAACAAGTTCCTGACCAGGGGCGTGGCGGATGACACGGTTGGCATCACACCAGAAGCTGATCAGTTCTGATCGGTTCCCTCAGCTTCTTCGAAGTCATTTTCCTGAGGCGGAACGCCGCCTGTTCTTCCCTGGCGCAGAGGACTGTCGGCACTGGCGAAGACCGGCAGCACATCTCTTCGGAACGCTTCGGCAGCCCTTGAGCAGTAGCGGGATGGATTGGTGATCAGCTTGAGCTGACGACGCACCTGAAGGTCGACGACAGTCGGGCGTAGCAGGGTTCCGGCAGTGAGCTCGCGCTCGATCGAGACCACCGGCAGAAAAGCAGCGCCCAGGCCAGCCTGAACAGCATTTTTAATGGCCTCGAATGAGTTCAGTTCCATCTCGATACGCAGGCGCGGCACATCCAAGCCGGAGCGTCCAAGCAGCTGATCAACCATCTTGCGAGTGGTTGACTGCGCGTCCAGGCTGACAAAGCCAAGCCGATAGAGGTCATCCTTGCTGAGCTCCACCAGACGCGCGAGGGGATGCTTCACAGGCAGCACCAGAGCCAGCTCGTCGCTGGCATAGGGCACGACCTGAAGCAGTTCATTCAGTTCAGAAGGAAGTTCTCCTCCAATGATCGCCAGATCGATCTGTCCGTTGGCGACACTCCAGCCGGTGCGCCGCGTGCTGTGCACGTGCAGCTGCACGGCCACGTCAGGAAATTTCTGGCGAAACAACCCGATCATTCGAGGCATGAGATAGGTCCCTGTTGTCTGGCTGGCGCCGACCAGGAGAGACCCCCCTTTGAGGTCGTGGAGATCATCAAGCGCCCTGCACGCCTCATGGCACTGACTGAGAATTCGATCGCAGTAGCTGAGCAGAAGGTGGCCCGCTTCAGTGAGCTGAGCCTTGCGACCACCACGATCGAACAGGGCGACCTCCAGCTGCTTCTCCAGGTTCTGAATCTGCAGACTGACTGCCGGCTGGGTGACGTAGAGGCTGTCGGCCGCCTTTTTGAAACTGCCCTCACTGACGATGGCCCGCAGGATGCGCAGCTGATCCAGGGTGAAGGGCAGATCGGCCATGAAAAGCTGCCCGGCGAACAGCGGAAGCCAGAAAACTGTAGGGGTGCTCTTTCCTGCAGAACGCCAGAATCACGTCTCCCGCAGCATCTCGTTGGCTGACGCAACAGCAGGCACCCATCACAGCAGCCTGGTGATGCTGGGATTGCTCGTTGTTTTCGCAGTGATCCACAGCGGTGGTGCAGCCTTGCGAACGCGGGCTGAAGCCAGGATCGGCGCGCGCGCCTGGCGGCTGGTGTTTGCAGCCCTGAGCATTCCCTCTGCAGTGGTGGTGATCGGCTACTTCCTGGCTCACCGCTACGACGGCATCAGGATCTGGAACCTGCAGGGAGTCCCGGGGATGGTGCCTTCCATCTGGATCGTGACAGCGATCAGTTTTCTGTTCCTCTACCCAGCCACCTACAACCTGCTGGAAATACCTGCGGTGTTGAAGCCCCAGGTGCGGCTCTACGCCACCGGAATCATCCGGATCAGCCGACATCCCCAGGCCGTTGGCCAGATCCTCTGGTGCATGAGCCACGCTCTCTGGATCGGCAGCAGCTTCATGCTGGTCACCTGTGCTGGCCTGATTGCTCACCATCTGTTTGCCGTCTGGCATGGCGACCGGCGCCTGAAAGCCCGCTTCGGGCAAGCCTTCGACAGTCTGCAGGCCGAAACATCCGTGTTTCCGTTCGCCGCCGTAATCGATGGCCGCCAGCAGCTTGTCTGGAGCGAACTGATCCGACCAGCCCAGCTTGGGATCACCATCGCTGTGGGTGTGTTCTGGTGGGCCCACCGCTACATCCCCCGAGGGGGCATGGCATTCCTGCACTCCCGACTCGGTGAGCTGTTGAACTGAGCTGATTACACTCGCTAAAAGCTTTTTTGTCCGGATGCCCTCGGCTGCCGACTCCGCCTGGTTGATTCCAGTGCTGCCCCTGTTCGGGGCCCTGATCACAGGTCTCGGCCTGATCAGCTTCAACCGCACGATCAACCGATTGCGAAAACCGGTGGCGCTGTTGCTGATCAGCTGCATCGGTGCTGCTGCCGTGATCAGTTACGCGGTGCTGCTGGAACAGCTGTCAGGAGCCCCACCGGTTGAACACCTGTTCGTGTGGGCCAGCGCCGGAGAGTTCATCCTGCCGATGGGCTACGTGATCGATCCTCTGGCATCGGTGATGCTGGCTCTGGTCACCACGGTGGCTCTGCTGGTGATGATCTATTCACACGGCTACATGGCGCACGACAAAAGCTATGTGCGCTTCTTCACCTATCTGGCCATCTTCAGCAGTTCGATGCTCGGGCTTGTGGTGAGCCCCAATCTTCTGGAGATCTATGTGTTCTGGGAGCTGGTGGGCATGTCGTCCTATCTGCTTGTGGGCTTCTGGTACGACCGCGATGGCGCAGCGCATGCCGCCCAGAAAGCTTTTGTCGTCAACCGGGTTGGCGACTTCGGCCTCCTGCTCGGAATTCTCGGTCTGTTCTGGGCAACAGGCAGTTTCGACTTTCAGGGAATCGCTGATGGGCTTGCAGCAGGCGTGAGCAGTGGGATGGTGCCTGGCTGGGCAGCACTGGCTCTTTGCCTGTTTGTGTTCATGGGCCCGATGGCGAAATCAGCCCAGTTCCCACTGCATGTCTGGCTACCTGACGCGATGGAAGGGCCCACACCCATCTCCGCACTGATTCATGCGGCAACGATGGTCGCTGCTGGCGTGTTTCTGGTTGCACGACTTGAGCCGCTCTACAGCCAGTTCCCGAGCGTTGGGGTGTTCATCGCTGTCACCGGCACGATCACTTGCTTTCTGGGTGCCTCGATTGCGCTCACCCAGATGGATCTCAAAAAAGGGCTGGCTTACAGCACCGTCTCACAACTTGGCTACATGATGCTGGCCATGGGTTGTGGAGCACCTGTGGCCGGCATGTTCCATCTCGTGACCCACGCCTTCTTCAAGGCGATGCTCTTCCTGGGATCGGGATCCGTGATCCATGCCATGGAGGATGTGGTGGGACATGAACCCGTGCTCGCTCAGGACATGCGACTCATGGGAGGTCTGCGCAAAAAGATGCCTATCACGGCCATCACCTTCCTGATCGGATGCGTTGCCATCAGTGGCATTCCTCCCCTTGCAGGTTTCTGGAGCAAGGACGAGATTCTCGGCCAAGCCTTTGAAGCCTTTCCAGTCCTCTGGGCGGTGGGCTTTCTGACCGCCGGCATGACTGCTTTTTACATGTTCCGCCTCTACTTCCTCACCTTCGAGGGAGAGTTCAGAGGGAATGATGAAACCATGCAGGCCCAGCTCATGGCCGCTGCCGGCAAGTCCTCTGATGAAGAGCATGCTCACCACGCGGGCAGCCTGCATGAGTCGCCATGGCCGATGACTCTGCCGCTGGTGGTGCTCGCGGTTCCCTCAGTGTTGATAGGCCTGCTCGGGACTCCCTGGAACAGTCGTTTTGCAGGGTTGCTTGACCCTGAAGAGGCACTTGAAATGGCAGAACACTTCAGCTGGGGGGAATTCCTGCCGCTGGCCGGAGCATCAGTGGCCATCTCCCTGACGGGCATCAGCGTGGCCGTACTTGCCTACGCACTGCGAAGGATCGATCTGGGTGAACTCGTGGCAGCACGGTTCCCATCCGTCAATGCCTTCCTCGCCAACAAGTGGTACCTCGATGACATCAACGACAAGCTGTTCGTCCGGGGTAGCCGCAAGATTGCGCGCGAGGTGCTGGAGGTGGATGCCAAGGTGGTTGATGGTGTTGTGAATCTCACCGGTCTGCTCACTCTCGGCAGCGGAGAAGGTCTTAAATACTTTGAAACCGGCCGCGCTCAGTTCTATGCCCTGATCGTTTTTGGCGGTGTGATCGGACTTGTGGTTCTCTTCGGTGTCCTTGGCGGGCCGATTACCTGAATCGTGCACGGCATCAGATTTCCTCTCCAAGAATGCTTCTTCAATCGATGCTTCTTCGAAGCTGGAAAGAAGATTCTGTTCAGACTGAATCATGAAATGTCATCCGGACCCTACCGTTCCGAAACCAGATTGAGCCCGCAGACTATTTTCTTCAAACCCACAAGTTGTGACTGAAGAAATCATGAGCTTTTCTTGAATTTCAAGGTTTTGAAGAAATCTGATCAGCACATCAGCACACCAATCCGGGGCATGTGTGTCAACGCCTATCGACTCAGTGCGAGTTCAGCCAGGATTTCTACACTCCTATGAGTGGTGAAAGGCGTGTCCCTTGCTGGAATTTGCCGTCAGTGCCCCCTTTGATCCTGCAGCGGATATCGCAGCGGGAATCATTCCAGCTCAGTTCCCTTGGCTGAGTCTTTCCATCCTCTTTCCGATTGTCGGAGCGCTCATTGTTCCTTTCATCCCTGATCAGGGGGAGGGGAAACAGGTTCGCTGGTTCGCGTTGGCAATCGCTCTGATCACCTTTCTGATCACGGTGGGGGCCTATCTGAGCGGCTATGACCCCGGTTTCAGCGGTCTGCAGCTGTCCGAACGTGTCAGCTGGCTGCCGAATCTTGGACTCACCTGGGCTGTTGGAGCGGATGGATTGTCCATGCCTCTCATCCTGCTCACCAGCTTCATCACCGCACTGGCTGTCCTGGCAGCTTGGCCTGTCACCTTCAAGCCCAAGCTGTTCTTCTTTCTGATTCTGGCCATGGATGGTGGCCAGATCGCAGTCTTCGCAGTTCAGGACATGCTGCTGTTCTTCCTGGCCTGGGAACTGGAACTTCTGCCTGTTTATCTGTTGCTGGCCATCTGGGGCGGCAAAAGGCGTCAGTACGCCGCCACGAAATTCATCCTCTACACCGCAGGCAGCTCACTGTTCATCCTGCTTGCCGCACTGGCCATGGGCTTCATGGGGGGCGACACTCCCAACTTCGAATACACCGTGCTGGCCCAGAAAGGATTCAGCACAGGATTCCAGCTGCTCTGTTACGCAGGACTGCTGATCGCCTTCGGCGTCAAATTGCCGATTGTTCCGCTGCATACCTGGCTGCCTGATGCTCACGGCGAAGCGACTGCTCCAGTGCACATGCTGCTGGCGGGAATCCTGCTGAAGATGGGGGGGTATGCCCTGATGCGCTTCAACGCCGAGATGTTGCCTGAAGCGCACGCTCAGTTCGCACCATTGCTTGTTGTGCTGGGTGTGGTCAACATCATTTACGCTGCACTCACCTCTTTCGCTCAGCGCAACCTCAAACGCAAAATTGCTTACAGCTCCATCAGCCATATGGGCTTTGTGCTGATAGGCATTGGCAGCTTCAGCGCTCTGGGAACGAGCGGAGCCATGTTGCAGATGATCAGCCATGGCCTGATCGGAGCCAGCCTGTTCTTCCTGGTGGGTGCCACTTACGACCGTACCCACACCCTGCAGCTCGACGAGATGGGAGGAGTGGGGCAGAAGATGAGGGTCATGTTTGCACTCTGGACCGTCTGCTCCCTGGCATCCCTCGCTCTGCCAGGCATGAGCGGATTTGTGAGTGAACTGATGGTGTTCACAGGTTTTGCCACTGACGAGGCCTACACACTCAGCTTCAGGATCGTCATCGACGGACTGGCTGCGATCGGAGTGATCCTGACGCCGATCTATCTGCTCTCGATGCTGAGAGAAATTTTCTTCGGCAAGGAAAATGCTCAGCTCACCACCAACACCAATCTGGTGGATGCCGAGCCCCGTGAGATTTACATCATTGGCTGCCTGTTGGTGCCGATCATCGGAATCGGTCTCTACCCACGTCTGATGACCGACAGCTACCGCACAGCGATCGAAGCGCTTGTTGAACGAGATGTGTCAGCGATGGAGGTGATCAGCCGACCGACAGCTCCGCTGATTCGCAGTGGAAGCCTGACGCCAGCAATGCTCAGGGCACCTCAGGTGATCTCCAGCAACGGATCCTGATCAATCACGCTGGGAGGGGCTGGCCCGGTCCATCCATCACCGGTATTTTTCCTGAAGACGGCCTCAGGCTGAGATGAATGCCCGGCTGAGTCAGAGAGCTGATGCCGGTGCCAGACTCGCCATCCGCCTGCTTCAGGACGCGGCTCAGCAAGGTGACCTTGATCCATGGGATGTGGATGTCATCGCCGTGATCGATGGCTTTCTGGATCAGCTGAAACAACGGATCGAAGTTCCCCGCCAGGTGGAGGAAGCGTTGAAGCGCCGCGGCGGAAGCTACGAACGTGACCTGGCCGACAGCAGTGAGGCCTTCCTGGCAGCGTCGGTGCTTGTTGGCCTGAAGGCGGAAGTCCTCGAAGCCAGCACGTTTCCACCACAGCCGGAGGTCGAGGAGATGTTCGAGGCCGATTTTGCTGATCAGGGATGGCTGGATCCCAGCTTTGACATCCCACGCCACCCCGAACGGCACCTTCAACGCCGACCGGTCGCTCCGCCGCCGCTGCGGCGCCCGGTCACGCTTGGGGAACTGATCGAACAACTGGAATCGATTGCGGAGCAGCTCGAGTCGGACGAACTGGACATGCGCCGTCGTCAGCGTCAGAAGCGCTACTCCAACAAGGAAGCCATCGCTCAGGTAGCAGCTCTCGCCCATCGAGAGAAACTGCCGGAGACCACAGCTGCCATGGGTGTCTTTCTGAATGGCTGGGAAGCCGCCCTGCAATGGGTCAATTTCGAACAGCTGGTGGTTCAGTGGAACGACATTGCCGATGAAGACCTGGATAAAGACCGCGTGGGGGTGTTCTGGGCACTTCTGTTCCTGTCTTCACAAGGCCAGGTTGAACTGGAGCAGATGGACTCTCTGCACGGGCCGATCCGGCTCAAGCGCCTGCTCGCCCCCGGGACCATGGCCCAGATGCCTCTGACCAGCCTGGACGTGCCAGCTGTATTGCCGGCCAAGGGAGCCGTGGCTGCTTAATCACCCCCTTATGTTGGCTGGACCGTTGTAAGCCTGTAACGCCGATGAAGGCGATGATCCTGGCCGCGGGCAAGGGAACAAGGGTTCAGCCGATCACGCATGTGATCCCTAAACCAATGATTCCGATCCTGCAGAAGCCGGTTATGGAGTTTTTGCTGGAACTGCTCAGAGAGCATGGTTTCGCAGAGGTGATGGTCAACGTCTCGCACTTGGCTGAAGAGATCGAAAACTATTTCCGGGACGGCCAGCGCTTTGGTGTTGAAATCGCCTACAGCTTCGAAGGGCGAATCGAGGATGGGGAACTCATCGGTGACGCTCTCGGTTCCGCTGGCGGACTGAAGAAAATCCAGGATTTCCAGACGTTCTTCGACGACACTTTTGTGGTGCTGTGCGGGGATGCACTGATCGACCTCGATCTCAGTGAAGCGGTCAGACGCCACAGAGAGAAAGGCGCTCTCGCCAGCCTGATCACCAAGCGCGTCCCCAAGGATCAGGTGAGCAGCTACGGAGTCGTCGTCAGCGACGACGAGGGTCGGATTCAGGCCTTCCAGGAAAAGCCGAAGGTGGACGAAGCCCTCAGCGACACCATCAATACAGGCATCTATCTGTTCGAGCCGGAGATTTTCGAGCACATTCCATCGGGTGAGTCCTTCGACATCGGCTCGGATCTGTTTCCCAGGCTGGTGGAGGTCGGTGCACCCTTCTATGCCCTTCCCATGGAATTCGAATGGGTCGATATCGGCAAGGTTCCCGATTACTGGAGGGCGATCCGAAGCGTGCTTCAAGGGGATGTTCGCCAGGTGGGCATTCCTGGCAAAGAGGTTCGGCCAGGCGTTTACACCGGTCTGAATGTGGCCGCCAACTGGGACCGCATCGAGGTTCAGGGCCCTGTCTATGTGGGCGGCATGACCAAGATCGAAGACGGTGCAACGCTGATCGGGCCAACGATGATCGGGCCGAGCTGCCACATCTGCGAGGGCGCCACAATTGATAACTCGATCATCTTCGACTACTCCCGCATCGGTGCAGGTGTTCAGCTCGTTGAAAAGCTGGTGTTCGGCCGCTACTGCGTCGGCAAAAATGGCGACCATTTCGACCTTCAGGAAGCTGCTCTCGACTGGTTGATCACCGATGCCAGGCGCCAGGATCTGATCGAGCCCTCCCCTCAGCAGAAAGCAATGGCCGAACTGCTCGGAACCGATCTCACGACCGCTGCGAGCTGAGCCCAGCCCTCTCCAGCACTTCAGGGATCCGCTCTTCCGCTCTCACAGCCATGACATGGACGCCGTTTGCAATTCCGGAGAATTGACGAACCTGCTCAGCGGCGATGGCGACGCCCTCAGCCGCAGGATCTGAAGCGGCCTCAAGTCGGGCGATCAGGTTGTCGGGAATGCTGGCTCCTGGAACCTTCTTATTGATGAAACTGGCATTCCTGGCTGATTTGAGCAGGAACACCCCTGCAAGCACAGGCAACTCCATGGGAGTTGCCATGTCCTGACAGAAACGCTCCAGCACCTGGGGATCCATCACCATCTGGGTCTGAACGAAACGGGCACCTGCGTCACGTTTACGTTCGAGCCTGCGCCTGAGACCCGACCAGCTGGCACAGTGCGGATCAGCGGCAGCCCCAGCAAACAAGGCTGTAGGCCCATCGGGCAGGCTCTCCTTGACAGGGTCCTCGCCACGGTTGAAGGCGCTCACCTGCTGAAGCAGCCGCACCGACTCCAGTTCATGCACCGGGCGAACGTCAGGTTGATCTCCGGCCTTCACTGAATCCCCTGTGAGACAGAGAAGATTACGGATCCCAAGCGCATGGGCCCCGAGCAGATCGGCCTGAATCCCGATCCGATTACGGTCACGCCCGGCCATCTGCAGCACAGGCTCAAGGCCGGCGTCCAAAAGCAGGCGACAGACCGCGAGGCTGCTCATGCGCATCACTGCGCGGCTGCCGTCAGTGACATTGATGGCCTGCACCCAGTCTCGCAGAAGGCTGGCCATCGCCAGGGTATGACTGGGATCTCCCCCTCTGGGCGGCATCACCTCAGCTGTGACTGTGACCGCACCAGCCTCAAGACTGCGCTGCAGCGCTGAACCCAAACCCTTCAAATGCTTCTGATGGCCACTATGGAAGATCGCCGGTCAGGAATGAATGCCTAGGATGGGCCTGGAAGAATCGTCGGTGTCCAGCATGGTGAATGGCGATGGATCCGGGTCCTCGAACATCTCACTCTCGACACGAGAGGTTGAAATCATCGAGCTTGTAGCAGAAGGGTTGACCAACCAGGAGATCGCCGAACGGCTCACCATCAGCAAACGGACGGTTGACAATCACGTCAGCAACGTCTTCACCAAAACTGGTTCCAAGAACAGAGTCGCCCTGCTCAACTGGGCGATGGATCACGGAAAAATCTGCCGCGATGGCTTCAACTGCTGCCTGCTCCCGGATTCATCCGCCGACGCGTCCTGACCGCAAGCGGCAGTGGTAAAGGCAGATCCATCAGGGAACATCTGGCCAGAGAAAGATCGAACAGCTCGGCATACGCGACACAGGCTTCTCGATCCAGTCCGATGAACCTCAGGATTCCATCGTGGTCGTAGAGGCCGTGCACGAATCACTTCACAATTCCCATACCAAATCTAAAGGAAAACCAAAGACTCTTTCAAGGGGCATGGCTTGGTTGCCTCAGGTGAGCGCCAGACCATGGCGCTGTCGCATCTCCACAGACCAGCTTGAAATCGGCTGATGAGCCAGTGCCGCATTGCTCCAGCACCCTTCGCCCGTGACCTCTCGACCACACCAATCCGGTCGGTCAAAGGCATCTGCAGCGTCACTGAGCTCAACCTCCACCAGCACAAGGGGTGCATTGTCTCCTTCGAAGCAATCCACAACCCAATCACCACCTGGAAGTGACAAGGCATAACGGGTCTTGATCAGTCGATGGGGCGCGAGAGTCCAGAGGGCTTCGGAATCGGCGGTCGGCAGTTCATATTCGAATTCATGACGCGCGATCCCCTCAGCAGGCGCCTTGAGCGTGAGCCAGGCTTTCCCATCCGCCCGAAGCCGCACCCGCACCGTGAAACCGTCTTCAGTGGATGCCAGATAGCCCTGCCTGAGGTGCTGTGGCTCTTCTGCATGAGCACGCCAGCCGGGCCCGGTCACCAGGAAACGGCGTTCGATCTCAAGTGGCATCGCTGAGCTGTCAGTTGGGCGAGGGCATCGTGTCCACCAGGCTGCCGGCCCAGTGCAATTTGCGGGAAAGGGTTCGGTAGTAAGAAGGCGACTGCTCCAGCTGAACCATCAGCGCATGGTGAGGAGCCCGTTGAATCACGCAGCATTCACCTGGACACAGCACCGGCCCACCGGCACCATCCTTCCAGAGCTTCACCGGCCGGTACCCGTCTCCAAGAGGCCAGATCACCAATCTTGATCTGGGTGGAAGCACCACCGGACGACTGGAGAGACTCATCGGACAGATGGGGCTCACAATGATGGCGTCAATGCCTGGATGCAGGATGGGTCCGCCCGCTGCCATGGCGTAGCCGGTTGAACCGGTTGGGGTCGCCAGGATCAGACCATCACCGCGGACCTGATCGACGACTTCCCCATCGATCTCCAGCTCAAGGGTGCAGGTGGGCGCAAGATCCTCCTGATAGGGACGCAGATAGAGATCATTCAGAGCCCAGTGACGCTCGGTGTCATCAGCTGCTCGCCGCTCGTCTCCAGACACGGAACAGTTGAGATCATCCGCCCTGTTGATGACAGCCTCGAGCATCATGCGGCGTTCCATCGCGAAATGATCATCCTGCAGGCGCTGCCACAGACCATCACGCCGAATCAGACCAGGTTCATGGGTGAGAAAACCGAGATGACCGCCGACGTTGAAACAGAGAATCGGTACGTCATACACAGCCAGATGCCTTGCGGCACCAAGAACCGTGCCATCTCCTCCAAGCACCACTGCCAGGTCAGGGAGCTCCGGTTCAGATGCGAGGAGGCCAGGGAAGGGATCCGCACTGAGACCGCTCATCGCGACGGACACCGTTACACCCAGTGACTTCAGCGTCTTGGCGCAGGCCTTGGCCTCTTTCAAGGCCAGTGGGCTTTCAGCCCTGTAGATCAACCAGACCCGATTCAGGCGCATGACGAGGGCGCCGGCCCTACCAGCGCAGAAGGTTGAAGCGTTCCATGTCCACTGTGACGCGATTGCGATAGAGAGACAAAAGAATGGCCAGACCAACGGCAGCTTCAGCCGCAGCAACAGTGATCACGAACACTGAGAAAATCTGACCGCGGATCAACTGGCCATCCACATAGGACGAAAAAGCCATGAGGTTGATGTTCACAGCATTCAGCATCAGCTCGATACTCATGAGCACCCTCACGGCATTGCGACTGTTGATCAGACCCCAGACACCCGTGCAGAACAGCACTGCTGCGACAAGCAGATAAGCCTCGAGAGGAACGGAACCGGACAGCAGCTCGGAGAGCATGACAAGAAGCAGGGGAAGGTCAGGAAGGGGGTTGATCAACCAGCAGTGGAGTCCGGGCCTTTTCAATCAGGCCTTGATCGGCGACTTCACCTGTCCCTGGATCGACAGCCTGAACATCGCGTCGAGCCAGCACAATGGCTCCGATCATGGCCATGAGCAGAAGCACTGAAGCCAACTCAAAAGGAAGCAGATAATCAGTGAACAGGTGCTCACCGATTCGGATCGTGGCATCTTCGCCGATCGGCTCCGGTCCATCAGCCCAAGGGGTTGTGAGAACAACCCTTGTCAGAAGAGCAAAGAGGCCTGCACAGACGCCACCGGAAAGCAGGCGACGCAACGTCAACCCTGGAATCGGTGCAAGATCTTCCTTTTTGTTGACGAGCATGATCGCGAACAGGATCAGAACGTTCACAGCTCCGACATAAACCAGAACCTGCGCTGCCGCCACAAAACTGGCATTGAGCAGCAAATACAAACCTGCCACTGCAAGGAAGACACCCCCAAGCAGGAACGCGGAATAAACAATGTTGCTGAGCAGCACCACTCCGAGCGCTCCCAGCACAATCACAGAGCTGAGCACCAGAAAGCAGATCAGTTGTGTTGATGCTGCGATCGTCATTCAGAACTCTCCTTGCGATCCGTGGACGCCGTGGTCGATTCTCCCGCATCTACTGCTGAAACAGCCGCGGCTGACTTCATGGCAGCCAGCACCTGATCGGGACGCTGACCGGCACGTGGACGATCGGGATCCACGACGTGGGGATCCATTTCGCCGGCAGGAAGGTAAGCAAGTTCCCGCAGAGGCAGAACTGACGGGTCGGTGGTCACGCTGGTGGGAAGACGCCCCAGGGCAACGTTGTCGTAGTTGAGGCTGTGACGGTCAAATGCCGCCAGCTCGTACTCCTCCGTCATCGATAGGCAATTGGTGGGGCAATACTCCACGCAGTTTCCGCAGAAGATGCACACTCCGAAATCAATCGAGTAATTCCTCAGCTCTTTTTTCTTGGTGGCTTTGTTCATCACCCAATCCACCACGGGCAGATTGATCGGGCAGACACGCACGCACACCTCACAGGCAATGCACTTGTCGAACTCGTAATGAATCCGCCCCCGGTATCTCTCAGAGGGGATCAGCTTCTCGTAGGGGTACTGCACCGTCACAGGACGGCGCTTCATGTGGTCAAAGGTGACAGCAAGACCCTGCGTGAGGTTGCGCGCCGCGTCAACGGCATCTCTGGTGTAGTCACCAACCTGTTTGAGAAAACCGAACATGGCCTGAGGAAGGGGGGGGGGGACGGAGAGACCGATGGAACAAGAGCCTAGGTAATTAAACCTAACCCCCGAAGGCGACCGGGAAGGCGAGTTTCAGGGCTGCGGTCACAAGCAGATTGACCAGAGCCAGTGGCAACAGGAATTTCCAGCCGAGATCGAGCAACTGATCAATCCGAACCCGTGGAGTGGACCAGCGCAGAAGGATCGCGATGAACACAAGCAGATAGGCCTTGAGAACGGTCATCACAATGCCTGTTGTGCCTGTGATCACCTGAACCAGAGGGGCGTCGACCGATTGCCCCAGCCAACCGGCCAGCCATTCCACGGGCAAGGGGAAACCCCAACCCCCGAGGTAGAGCACTGAAACCAGCAGGGCTGACAGCACCAGATTGATGTAGCTGCCGAGATAGAAGAGAGCGAACTTCATTCCGGCGTATTCGGTCTGATACCCGGCAACCAGCTCCTCTTCCGCTTCAGGGAGGTCAAACGGAAGACGTTCGCACTCCGCCAGGGCACAGATCCAGAAAATCAGAAAACCGACGGGCTGACGCCAGATGTTCCAGCTGAGGATTCCCGCTCCGGTCTGCTGATCGACAATGTCGACGGTGCTGAGAGAGTTGCTCATCATCACCACCGCCAGCACAGCAAGAGCGAGAGGAATCTCATAGCTGATGGACTGAGCAGCAGCCCTGAGACCTCCGAGAAGGGAATATTTGTTGTTGGAGGCGTATCCACTCATCAGCAGGCCGATCGGCTGAACGCTGCTGAGTGAAATCCAGAGAAAAATGCCCACGCCCACATTGCTGATCAGCAGGTTCTGACCGAAAGGAACGATCAGCCAGGACAAAATCACAGGAACGACGACCAGCACGGGGCCGAGCGTGAACAGCAGACTGTCGGCCCTCGCGGGAATGATGTCTTCCTTCACGAGAAGCTTGAGCCCGTCAGCCAGGGGCTGAAGAACACCGAGTGCACCCGCATACTCAGGTCCGATGCGCTGTTGGACCGCCGCTGAAATCTTGCGTTCAAGCCAAACGGTGACAAGAACCCCTACTACTGCCGCAACCAGCACCAGGAGCATTGGCAGTGGCAACCAGATCAGCCGAGCCGCCTGCTCGGACAGACCGAAGCTCTCGAGAGCCTGACTGAAACTTCGTTCAAGATCAAGGCCTGGACTGACCAGAGCCGGTGCGCTGGTGGCGAAGAGAGTCACCATGAGCAAAGGTGTGATGAATGTAACTTAAGTGGTGATGGTTGGAACACGGGCCTCCAGTGGCGTCCATTGGCGCAGATCACTGCCTGTGTAGATCTGAGATGGTCTGAAGATCCGATTGGCACCAAGCTGTTCACGCCAGTGCGCAAGCCATCCGGCCACTCTTGCGATGGCAAAGACCGGAGTGAACAGATCTCGGGGAATCCCCAGCTTGCGGTACACAAGTCCGGAATAGAAATCCACATTGGGATAGATCCCCTTCGGACCGAGACGGGTTTCCGCAGCCATCTCCAGAGCTCTGGCCACGTCATACATCTCATCGTGACCAAAGCGGTCGAACATCTTTTCCGCAAGAGCTTGAAGGATCACAGCACGGGGATCCTTGACGCGGTATTCACGATGACCGAATCCCATGATCTTGCGCTTGCTGGCCATGGCTTCATCGAGGTAACCCGCAGCACGATCTGGCGTGCCGATCTCCTCGAGCATCGCCAGAACGTCTTCATTGGCCCCGCCATGCAGGGGGCCAGCCAGCGTGCCGACTGCGGAGGCGACAACCGCGTACGGGTCGGTGAGAGTGCTGGCGGTGACACGGGCGCTGAAGGTGCTGGCATTGAGACTGTGTTCCGCATGCAGGATCAGGCACTGATCGAAGATCCGTGAAGCCATGGGATCCGGCTCACGCTCCATCAGCATGTAGAGAAAGTTGGCGGAATACGCCAGATCGTCCCGGGGCTGAATGGGGTCCTGGCCTTTGCGGATCAGCTGAAAGGCGGCAACCATGGTCGGGATCTTGGCGATCAACCGAACAACCGCGTCATAGATGTACTGAGGGTCGTCGATGGCACGACGGGAATAAAACAGACCTAGGGACGCTGCACTGGACTGCAGAGCATCCATCGGATGCCCATCGGAGGGGAAGCACTTCATCATGTCTCTGACGCGGAAACTCACGCGTCGGTGCATCTGCACTTCGTCCTCAAAATCGCGTAACTGCTGAGGGGTGGGCAATTGCCCCCAGATCAGCAGGTAGGTGGTCTCGAGAAAGCTGCAATGGGTGGCCAGATCGTCGACGGGATAGCCGCGATAGGACAGGCAGCCTGCATAACCATCGATGTCACAGATGGATGACTGCGTAGCAGGCACCCCTTCAAGTCCGGGGCGGAACACCAGACCGGTTCGCTCATGACGGATCTCGGCACCATCGTTCTGACTCACCAACCTCCGCTTCAGCGCAAGGGCAACTTAAACGGAGCACGGGAGCAAAAGACGAGGCCCGAGCAATGCCTGCAGTTCAGCCTTGCCGCGAGGGTCGTTCAGGCCAGCAGGCCAGCGGAGATGGCAGTAACCGGCCTTGCGCAGGCGAAGGCTTCCAGTGGGGGCTCCGATCAGGGTCGCCGCAATGGAACTCAGATCCGGCTCATGGCCAACCAAGAGGCAGGAGCCGGACACGCTGGAGACCAGCGGCCAAGGGTCACCGCCTGGCTCCAGGGCTGAGTCCAGGCGGATCGACGGCGCCAGACCAGCCTGGATCGCCAGCTCTGCGGTTTGCCTGGATCGCCTGTAGGGACTGCTGATCAGCATGTCCGCCTCGACATCAAGCCTCCGCAGTTGTCGGACGACCCCAAGAGTTCGTCGCACGCCGCGATCGGTCAGGGGACGATCGGGATGATCACGGCCCGACAACCGTTTTACGGCGAGGCCATGACGCAGAAGAAAGAGATCAACCGAGCTGGAGTCGCGCACGCAGACGCAGGCTGCTCACACGTTCATCCTGCACAGAGGCCGCGTTCTGGTCACCCCCGGCGGCAATGGCAAGCCCCTGCACAGCTGGCAGCAGTGATCGACCAGCCACGCCCTGCACCAGCTCCCAGGGTCGCCACTGACCCAGGCGTGAGCGACTAGGAGCCGCGGCGAGAGCCAGTTGCTGAGCCAGCGCAGACTGACTCGAGGACTGCAGCGCCTGCAGCTGCTGCTGACGCTGCATCAGGTCACCGTTCTCACCGCGACGGCGTAAACCATCGAGGGTCTCCGCCCACCAGTTCACATCGGTATGCCGCTCCAGGGCGACAGCCAGCTCAGCCTGCAGCGACTCTTCACCTCGACGTCGCTGACGAGCAAGACGGGTCCAGACCTGAACAGCCTCGCCTTCGCTGTCGAGAGTCGAGCCGGTCAACCCAAGCTCCTGAAGCCGACCATCGACCATCTCCGGGTTGGGGCGATTGGGCCGGGTGCCCAGCACCCAGCCCTGAGGACCCTGCTGCCAAAGGACAGGCCCCTCATCCAGTCCGACCACCTCAGCCGCAGCTTCAGTGGAGATGGATTCCATCGACTGCCGCAGAAGGGGGGCGATCCACTGGGCCAGGGGCTCTTCGGACTCGGCAGCCAACAGGGACGCAGGGTTCGAGAGCAGAGCGACTGTCTGCGCATCACCGCCGGCCTCTCTCAGCAGCGCATCGCTGTCCGTGACCTGAGACGCAAGCGGGACACTCGAATCGCGGAAGTGGACCACGGCATCAAGAGCCAGATCAGAACCCTGAGGAGTCAGCGATGCCACCAGGCCCTGCAGGTCTTCGCGGGCCGCGATCGCTGAAGGGACCCCCAGCCAGCGGTCCATCGCTCCAGGATTGGCAGTCAGAACAGCGGCACCACGATCAAAGCTCTGAAGATCAGAAGCGAGGACAGGATCTCCAAGCTGGTGCTGACTCTCCAGCTGGGAAACATCAAGCGCCTGTTCAAGCACCCCCCGTCCCGAAGCCAGCAAAAGCAGATCGTCATCGATCAAGGCGGTGGCAATCGGCTGTGGATCCCTGCCAAGCAGTGCACCACGACCGCTGATCAGTCCCATGCCCCTGTAACGGGAGATCTGCAGATCGGTGCCTGCCAGGCTGCGGGTCTGCCAGAAGCGCTGCAGAAATCGCTTGGCCCCGTCTTGATCGCGGCTCGACAGTGCCAGGACCCAGCCCTCCCTTGGCTGTTCACTGGACTGCTGAGCAGGAGCGTCAAGCACTGCAAAACTGATCTCAGGCCCGATCCAGCCGGCCAGCTCGGTATTGAAGTCAAGTCCGGCCAGGGCAAAGGCACCATCTCTGAGCTGACGGGTGCTTTCATGCACCAATTGGCGCTGACGAACCGGCGCAACAGCCTGGGCATAGGCAGGCAGCTGACGGGGGTCGACCAGCCAGTGCAGCGTCAGGGCCGCATCAGTGGGCATGAAACGTGCCGCCCGGGGCAGCTCAAGTGACCGGTCCATGATCCGGAGCGGACTCTGACGGGCCATGGCCCACCAAAAACCGAGTGCAAGGGTGAGCAGCACCATCGCCACAACGACCAGAGCCAGCAGGAACGAGCGCCCTTTCATGTACAGGCGGTGAAGCACATGGTGCTCATCTTCTATCCATCCACTGTGCTGTGCCAGTCCGAAGCCAGACTGAAGCCATGAACGGACCCACCCCCAAACCCCTCAAAGCCGGCGAATTGAACGACTGGCTCAATCAGAATGCCGATCTGACCGTTGTGGATGTGCGGGAGCAGCAGGAACTGACGATCGCTCCGTTTCCACATCCGGTCAGGCATCTGCCGCTGAGTGATGCTGAACAGTGGATGGGGAGCATCGATGAGGTTCTGCCGCAGGGTGGCTCAATCGTGGTGCTGTGCCATGCCGGAGTGCGCAGCTGGAATTTCGGTTGCTGGCTGCTCGACAATCGACCGTCACTGGATGTCTGGAACCTTGAGGGCGGCATTGACGCCTGGAGCGTCGAGGTGGATTCCTCAGTACCGCGCTACTGAACGCCGCATCGCTTGAACGAACGGCGTGGATTCATGACAGGAACCTTCCCCTTTACTGATTCTCCGTAGGATCCACACCCGCGAGTTGAGCTCCGTGAAGCCGCTGCCCCGCCGTCAGCAGGAGGTCCTACAGGCCACGGTCCACCACTACGTCGACACCATCGAACCGGTTGGCAGCCGGGCTCTAGTTCAGCGATTCGGGATCAAAGCGAGCTCGGCAACGGTGCGCTCGGCCATGGGAGCCCTTGAACAGCGTGGACTCCTGACCCAGCCACACACCTCGGCGGGGCGGGTGCCCAGCCCCCAGGGCTACCGCCACTATGTGGACTGCCTTCTGCCTGAGCCTGGTGCGGGTGCCCATCACCTCGAGCGGGAATTGACCCAGCTGAGCCTGCGCTGGGCGGCACTGGATGACCTGTTACTGCAGCTGGCACGCCGGCTGACGGATTTCACGGGGCTGATGAGCCTGATCAGTCCGCCTCAACGATCCCAGAGCCAGCTCAGAACCATTCGCCTGGTGCGCAGTGAGGACCGGCTGCTGGTGATGCTCGTGGGCGATTCCAGCCAGGCCCATCACCTCAACCTGCGCTTGCCCCACGGCAGTTCCGGTCAGGTGGAAGCCCTGGAACGCTGGACCTCCGACCAGCTGGTGCAGAGAGGAAAACTGGAGTGGAGCTGTCTGCCCCAGCAGCTGCAGTCCTGCGGAAGGGCGCTACAGGATGCACTTGAGAACGGGAATCCCTTCCAACGCCCGATCGAGCAGGCACCGTTGGTGCATGGGGTGTCGCGCCTCGTGGCCGAACCTGAATTCAGTGACAGCGCGAGGGTGAGACCTCTTCTCGATTTGATGGACAGTGATCCGGCAGCCTTTGTTCCTGCTCCTGCCCGGTCGGACGGGCGAGTGTGGATCGGCCGAGAGCATCCCGAAACAGCCCTCAGCCGCTGCTCGGTCGTCCAGGCCAGCTATCGCAGCGGAGACGGGGGCATGGGCCAGGTTGCCCTGATCGGTCCGATGCGAATGGCCTACGCGACAGCCCGTGCTGCCGTGAACTCAGTCGCAGTCACCCTGGAGCGATTGCTCAGCTGAAACACACCCTGAACCCTCAGAGTGCATCCCCGAGCTGATCGGCGACCGTGTTCACATCCTTGTCGCCACGCCCTGAGCAGTTCAACACAACTTCAGTGCCATCCGGCAGGGTTGGACAGAGGGTCTCCAGCCAGGCGAATGCATGCGCTGTCTCGAGGGCGGGAATGATTCCCTCCAGTCGGCTCACAAGCTGCAGCGCCTGGAGCGCTTCAGCATCGGTGACGGCGCCGTACTCGGCCCTGCCGATCTCACGCAGATAGCTGTGTTCAGGACCGACACCGGGATAGTCGAGCCCGGCGCTGATCGAATGAGCTTCCTGAACCTGTCCGTCCTGGTCCTGTAGCAACAGGCTCATGGCACCGTGAAGCACGCCGACCCTGCCTTCGGTCATCGTGGCGGCATGACGACCTGTGGCGACGCCATCACCGGCGGCCTCAACTCCGATCAGACGCACATCGCTGCACTCCACAAAGGGGTGAAACAGACCCATGGCGTTGGACCCCCCACCAACGCAGGCCATGAGCACGTCCGGCAAACGACCAAAGGCCTGCTGGCACTGTTCCCTGGCCTCCTCTCCGATCACTGCGTGGAAATCTCGAACCAGCATCGGATAGGGGTGGGGACCTGCCACGGACCCGAGGATGTAGTGGGTGGTCTCCACATTCGTGACCCAGTCACGGATGGCCTCACTGGTGGCGTCCTTGAGCGTGGCAGTGCCGGCGGTCACAGGCTGAACGCTGGCACCAAGAAGACGCATGCGGAACACATTCAGAGCCTGACGGCGCATGTCTTCAGCACCCATGTACACCACACATTCCAGGCCGAAGCGGGCGCAGACCGTGGCGGTCGCAACTCCGTGCTGACCAGCTCCTGTTTCGGCAATGATCCGCTTTTTGCCCATTCGCAGGGCCAGCAGCGCCTGCCCGAGCGCGTTGTTGATTTTGTGGGCGCCGGTGTGGTTGAGGTCCTCACGCTTCAACCAGATCCTGGGTCCGCCGTCACTGCGGCGATAGTGCGCGGTGAGGCGCTCAGCCTCGTAAAGAGGCGTGGCCCTGCCCACATAGTTGCGCAGCAGGCGGTTGAGCTCTGAGGTGAAAGCAGGGTCGTTCCAGGCCTCAGCCGCGGCAGTCTCGAGCTCAGCCAGGGCAGGCATCAGAGTCTCGGGCACGTACTGACCACCGAAACGGCCGAAACGCCCCGAGGAGGCAGGCCTGGAGCTGACGGCCAGATCCTGAGCGGTGGGCTTGGGTGGCAGGGTGCTGGTCAAGGTGCAACTGACCGCGCGCGCGGCCTTTGAAGCGTTGGCTCAGCGTAAGCAGGCAATCACGCGATGCCGTGGATCACAGGCACTGATTTGAAGATTCCGGAACCCTGCCTCCCGCAGGGCCGCAGCCATGTCGAGGCTGAAGTACTGCTCGATGTAGGGCTCGGTGCTTTTGAGCAATGTGGCCACGGCCGCCGGAAGCCGCTGAAGCACGGAGGAGGCTGGATCCTGATCCACCATCACCAGAGCGCCTCCTGGCCGTAACAATCGAGCAGCCTCCCCCAGCACGGCATGGGTGGCGTCCTGCGGCAGCTCATGGCAGACGAACTGGAGACTGATCAGATCAAAGGAGGCATCCGCCAGACCCGTGTTCTCCGCCGCTGCATGCAACCAGCCATCCACGAGTCCCTCCCGATCACGCACACGGGCCACCGCAAGCATGTCGGGAGAAAGATCCAGGCCCTGAATCCTTGGTGGCGGCTCCCGGCGCTGCTTCGCCCGCTCAGATAACCAGCGGGCGAGATGCAGCGTGCTCACTCCCACGGAACAGCCAAGATCGAGCACCTGAGCAATGGATCCGTTCAGCACGGGCGCAACAGCGCGGTGGATCTCATCCCTCAGACGGGACTGGGCCACAGACGGTGCGAGCGCCTCCTCCGGCCAGATGCGAAGGGCCATTGCATCGGTGGCCTGCTCCGCTTCAGCAGCGGCCTGCCAGCAGAGATTGCCCTGTTCGTAGGCGTGGAAACGAGCCACGTAGTAGTCGGGCGGCACAAGGCCGGGAGTGATGGTGCTCGATAACAACGGTGCTGGAGCCTTCTGCAGTTCCCGGCGACGGAGTCTCCAGGGAATGCCTTTGCGTTCCGCGGTTCGGATAATCAGCTGACGTGCCTGAAAGAACAGCGGGCGCCTCAGCAGAGCGACACCGATCAAACGCTCGATCCAGCGACCAAGGCCCTGGCTTGAGTCAGCCCATCGAGGCGTGGACGCGGAGTCGGTCATCACGGGAACGGCAGGATGGGGTCGGATGCGCGGAAGCGATGCCGAAAGGCGGTTGGCAGGAATTCAGCAACACAGACAGTCTGCAGCGGCCGAGCGGTCCCGCAAAGCAACCGACCGCAAAATCCCAGCAGATCGTTCGCGTGCAGCCGACCCGAGGAGGGAAGGGCGGCAAGACAGTGACGGTGATCCGGGGTCTGGAGCTCGACCCAAACGAACTCAAAGCACTTCTGAAGAAACTCAAGACAAGGATCGGCAGCGGTGGCACAGCAAAAGACGGTCTGATCGAACTTCAGGGCGATCAGGTGGAGCTCGCACTGGAACTGCTCACGAAGGAGGGATACCGACCCAGGCGCGCTGGTGGCTGAGGACGATTGAAGCTGAGGGAGAATGGCGGCCCAAGAAAGCTGAATCCTCATGTCCGCTTCGTCCAGCTACAGCAAGCTCACCGACAAGGGTGCCTCCACCAACATCGCCTGGCACCAGGCATCGGTTGACCGAGCCGCCCGGGCTGAACGACGGGGACATCGCAGTGCCATTCTCTGGTTCACAGGCCTGAGCGGCGCCGGCAAGAGCACTCTTGCCAATGCGGTCAATCAGGCCCTCTTCAAGAGAGGAGTTGCCACCTACGTGCTCGACGGCGACAACGTTCGCCATGGTCTCTGCAAAGACCTGGGATTTTCCGATGCCGACCGGGAGGAAAACATCCGCCGAATCGGTGAGGTCTCCAAGCTTTTTCTTGATTCCGGCACGATCGTGTTGACGGCATTCGTGTCACCGTTCCGTGCTGATCGCGACAAAGCGCGCTCGCTGGTGAGCGAGGGTGACTTCATCGAGATTTTCTGTGCCGCGGATCTGAACGTTTGCGAACAGCGCGACACCAAGGGGCTGTACGCGAAGGCACGCGCAGGAGAAATCAATGAATTCACAGGAATCTCGAGCCCTTATGAAGCACCAGACACTCCGGAACTCTCCGTGGACACCGGCTCGGCAGACCTGGAGAACTGCGTGGATCAGGTGGTGAACGAACTGGTTTCCCGGAACATCATTCCTGCCCAGCACTGACCTCGCTGACGACCTCACTAAAAACCGCGTGGATGCCCTGACGCTCAGCCCAGGCATCCACGAACGTCTTGAGGCAGCTGGCGACAGGTACCGCCAGCAGCAGACCCAGCAGATCTCCCAGTCCATAGAGGTCTCCGGCCTTCGCTCCCAGTGGCAGGGCAATCAGCAGCCAGGCCGGCTGAAGCCCAACGATGCTTCCCATCAGACGCGGCTGAATGACCTGATCGACGATCTGACCGACCACGATCGCAGCCAACAGAGTCTCGAGCCCTGTACTGGGATCCTGAAAAGCGAGCAACCCGCTCACGGCCACGATTGTCAAAGCACTGGCATAGGGGATCAGCGTTGTGAAACCGATCAGCACGGCAAACAGCACGCCGTAGGGGATTTTCAGAAGGGTGAAGACCACGATCTGACCCAGCGCCAGGATCAGAGCCAGCAGCACTTGCCCGCCGAAGTAACCACGGAAGGTACGAACCAGGGTGCTGGTTACCAACTGCCGCCACTCATCCGGCAGCCAGCGAGCCAGACCCATCGTGATCGACTCGCCTCCGATCAGGAAGAACACCGCCAGCACCAGCACAATCACCGTGTTGATCGTGGTGCCGAGGGTGGCCCCGAGAATGCTGAGCAAGCTCTGGCTGAGCTGACTGGCCACGGTGCTTGCGCGCGACAGCAGATCACTGCTGAGGTCTCCGAATTCAGTGGGCAGACCACGGATTGAGGCCCATTCCTGAACACGATTGATCCATTCCTGTGCTGTCAACAGCAGTCCTGGCAGTGCGTTGATCAGCTGGCCTAGCTGCTCGATCAGCAGCGGCACAAGGGTCAACGCAGCAAAAAACAGGACCCCGATCGTGGCGAGAGTGACCAGGACAATCGCCACCCAGCGGCGGAGGCCTCGAGCAGTGAGCCAGCGGCAGGGAATGTCCAGCAGGAACGCGATCAATGCCGCAGTGAGAAACAAGCCCGGAAAGGGAGCCAGCGGGAGAAGCAGCTGACGGATCACAAAAAGATTGAGGGTCAGCAACGGCAGCACCAATCCCCAGCGAAGCCAGGCTGGCGATTGGATCATGGATTGAAGAAGATGCGGATCAAAGGGAGCTCAGCTTGCACACGGCACTCACCTCATGGCACCAAAAATGCCGGCTGGCCGCAACAGCGAACGCCGTCAATGGCTGTAGATCAAGGCATTCGCTCAAGGTAGTCACGACTGCCCAGAGCCTTCAGGCGGGCGTCCTTATCAATGACCGCGTCATGCAGCTGCTGGCGGTAGGCCTCCAGTCGTTCCGCCAGCTCACCACCCTCCACAGCGAGAATCTGTGCAGCCAGCAAACCTGCATTCAGACCTCCACCGATCGCCACCGTGGCCACGGGAATACCACCGGGCATCTGCACGATCGAATGCAATGAGTCGACACCTGAGAGTGCTTTGCTCTGCACCGGCACCCCAATCACTGGCAAGGTGGTGAGCGCCGCCACCATTCCGGGCAAATGGGCTGCACCGCCGGCACCGGCCACAATCACTGCCAGCCCACGCTGGCGGGCCTGCTGCGCGAAGCTGACCATCTCCAAGGGGGTGCGGTGAGCTGAGAGCACCCGTACCTCCACCGCCACCCCCAGCTGTTCCAGCACCGCCACAGCGGGATGGAGACTGGGAAGGTCGGAATCGCTGCCCATGATGACGGCAACCCTGGGCGCGGAACCTGGATCAACGGGGGGGGATGGCAACTCGGCCACAGGCAAGAACCGGAAGGACAGCGAGACTGCCATCGTCCCGCACCGGCCTGAGCCGGCCCAACCGCATGCGTCGGATCACCGATGTGCGTCTGCCCCGGCGCCCCGGAAGCCGCGACCCCGAGGGTCTGTCCTGGCTCAGCGTGGATGATCACGATCTGATCAAAGCCGCTGGCCCCATGCCGATCGGCGGAGCGATGGCCGGGGAAAGCTGGCATGGAGACAGACTCAGTCGTCGGGGGGTCGATCTGCAGATCAACGGTGGGCTTGGCCTGGCCTTCACGGAACTGTCGGAACAGGATCTGCCAAGGCTGCTTCAGTTGCTGGAACTGCTTTGGCGAGATGGAGTCGAGGCGATCGCTCCGACCCTGGTCACCTGTGCAGTGGGGCCTTTACGCCAATCCCTGGCCGTGCTCCGGCAGGCCCGCGACCTGCATCAAGTCGGCCGTTGTCAGCTGCTGGGAGCTCACCTGGAGGGGCCGTTCCTGGCAGAAGAACGGCGTGGGGCACACCCGCTGGAGCACATCGCTGCTCCCAGCGTCGCAGCCCTCAATCAAAGGATCACTGGATTTGAAACCGATATCAGCCTGATCACCCTGGCGCCGGAGCAACCTGGGGCTCAGGAGTTGATCAGCCAGCTGAAGGGGCTCGGCATCCATGTGGCACTGGGTCACAGCACCGCAAACGCCGATCAGGCAGCCCTCGCTTTCAGCCAGGGGGTCGACATGATCACACACGCCTTCAATGCCATGCCTGGACTGCACCACCGCGCTCCCGGGCCATTGGGTGAAGCATGCCGACGCGGCGACATCGCCCTTGGGCTGATTGCCGACGGAGTGCATGTGCATCCCACCACCGCTGTGTTGCTTCAGAGAATGGCGGGGGATCAACTGGTGCTTGTCAGTGATGCCCTGGCGCCTTACGGGCTGGCTGACGGGGAACATCGCTGGGACGAGCGAGTGCTTCTGGTGAACAACGGCACCTGTCGACTGGAGGACGGCACCCTGGCCGGGGTGACCCTCCCACTGCTTGAAGGCTCCTGCCGTCTGGCTCGCTGGAGCGGTGATGCAGATGGTGCGATCTGGGCCGCGACCATGGCGCCCAGAGACATGCTGGGAGAGAACCTTCACCATCAGGTTCTGATCGGAGAAGTGCTGAGCGACCTGCTGCGCTGGCAATGGAGTGAATCAGAACATCAGCTGACCTGGCGGGAGGCTGCTTAAGATTCCGCCGCTGCAAGTGAATTGATGGCCCCCGAGCAACTGCTGAATGACAAGCAGGCCGAGAAACTGGAGGTGAAGGGCTATTTCGAAACCACGGGCTTCGATCGCTGGAACCGCATTTACAGCGAGAGCAATGACGTCAACAAGGTGCAGCGCAATATCAGGGTCGGGCACCAGAAAACCGTTGATGAGGTGCTGGCCTGGATCGAGGAAAGCGGCGAGTGCAACACCGTGAGTTTCTGCGATGCCGGTTGCGGCGTTGGCAGCCTCAGCATCCCTCTGGCAGCCATGGGAGCCGGTTCCATCAATGCCAGCGACATCTCTGAAGCGATGGCCGAGGAAGCTGAGCGTCGGGCGCGTGATGCGGGCCTCGACATGTCCAAGCTGCATTTCGCAGCAAGCGATCTGGAGAGTCTCAGCGGCTCGTTCCACACCGTTTGCTGCCTGGATGTGTTCATTCATTACCCCCAGGAGGCAGCGGAAGAGATGGTTCGACACCTCTGTTCACTCACCGAACAGCGCTTGATCGTGAGCTTCGCGCCCTACACGCCACTCCTGGCAGCACTCAAGAGCATCGGACAGTTGTTCCCGGGGCCAAGCAAAACCACCCGCGCTTACACCCTCAAAGAGAAAGGAATTGTGGAGGCTGCGGAAGCCAGCGGCTTCAAAACCGTGCGACGCAGCCTGAACAAAGCGCCTTTCTACTTCTCCAGGCTGATCGAATTTCACAAGGTCTGAACAGCAACAGGACGAACCCCCATCAGAGCGAAGCAAAGCGGTCATCACAGGAGCAGAAAGCTGCTGGGGGCTCACAACTGAGATGCAGGTCATCAAGCTGCAGGCGCCAGGCATGCAGGCGATAGCCCCCCTCTCCTGGAGTGGCCTGGTCACTGATGCGCTGATCATTCAGATAGAGCGGATCACCCAGCAGGGGAGACCCCAGTTGCGCCAGATGAATACGGATCTGATGAGGTCGTCCCGTTGTGATGGCCACCTGAAGGCGATCACCCTGGGGGCAGCGCTCCAGCAAAGTCAGCTCACTATGGGCTTTCAGTCGTCGCCGGACCAACCCGTTCGATGGGGGCGCCGGTCCCCATACCCAACCCAGCAAGGGATGGGGCCTCTCGACCACATCCGTTGTCACGTCAATAGACATCCCGAAATCAAGGCCGGCGACACGCTGAGACCAGGCCTGATAAAGCTTGCGGGTTCCTGAAGCTGGCTGAAACTTTCGCGAGAGTGCAGCCCTGGTTTGGGATTGACGTGCACAGACCTGCAAACCAAAAGTGAAGCGACCCAGCCGATGAACAGGTTTGGGAACCAGCGGCTCACCGAGCTCGCGACAGCGCTGATCCAGAAGTGCCGAGAGCGTGTGCTGAAGGAAACCACCACCAGGCATCACCGGCAGACCGGATGGTTTGTTGATCACCAGCAGATCCCCATCGTCATGCACCACCGACCATTGATCGGGGATGGCTGGCTCGATCCATGGAGGACGAAACCAGAGCAGTTCTGAACGCCCAGGGAGGGGCAGATCCTCGAGCTGTGGCTTTCCGTTGAGTCTGATTTCACCGGCTTCGATACGACTGAGCCAAACGTCCTTGGAGGAGTGGCTGTAACGGTCAGCCATCAGTTCACTGATCAGCGTGCCGTGGTGATCGGGACGGGTGATGTCCCTGTAGATCCATCCCTGGTTGAGTGCGGCTGGACGCCAGCCCCCGGGCAGCGGTGAAGCCTGTCGGGAGCTCACTCCACCAGGCGATGCTGCAAGGCGTAACGCACCAGCTCCGTTCGACTGGAGGTGCCGGTTTTGATGAACAGCCTGCTCACGTATTTCTCCACGTTGCGGATTGATGTCTCCAGCTGGCGGGCGATTTCCTTGTTCATCAACCCTTCCGCCACCAATTGCAGCACGCTGGATTCCCTGGGTGTGAAATTGTGCCGGACAGGGTCGCTGGAGGGCAGCGCCTCAGCCTGGGCAAGGAGCGAGCGAATCTCAGTGATCTGTTTCGCCATCTGTCCCATGTCGGCATCCGCGAAACGTGCTGCTTCCTGCAACAGCCTCTGCTGACGCTGGGCCACGTTGCTCACCCGAGCCACCAGCTCATCGGGGTCAAATGGTTTGGGGATGTAATCGTCCACACCCGCCAGATAACCCTGGGTACGGTCCGCCGTCATGCCCTTGGCGGTGAGAAAAATCACCGGAGTACCGCCCAGGCGCTCGTCAGCTCTGAGTTTGTTGAGAAGGCCGTAGCCATCAAGCCTGGGCATCATGACATCGCTGATCACCACATCCGGCAGCATCTGCTGAGCCTTGGCGAAACCATCTTCACCGTCCACGGCCGTGGTGACATCGAACCCCTCATCCTCGAGATAGGCCTGCACGGCTGAACGAAGACCCGGTTCATCGTCCACCAGCAAGAGGCGAGTCGTTGGCTGTTCCGACTGGGTTGGCTGCTCAGGCTGAGAAGCCTGTTCGGGCTGGGAGGGCTGTTCCGGCTGGGAGGTTGTCAAGGCCTGACCTCATCTGGCCGGAATCTAGGGGCGTCAGGGCGTTGGTAACCGCAGCACTTCCTGGGATTCGATCAACTCGGTGGAATAACCAAGCTCTCTGGCCTCCTCCGAGAGACCTGCTGGATCCTGACCCGCGAAATCGGGATGACAGGCCGCCCACCACACCAGATGGTCTTCACGCGTGGAGGCGCGCATGGCTCCCCCTGGATTGAGCTTGCGCACATAGATGGATTCGGTGTCCCGAGTGACACGCAGAGGCTCCTCGCGACTGCAGTTCACCGATTCGCTGGGAATCACAAGATTGTCGGCGTATTCCTGCCAGAGCTTGAACCTGCGCGTCTCAGGGTCGGAAGGGTCTCCCGAGACAGCAAAAATCCCAAGCGTGTACTCCTCTGCACCCTCGCTCTGATCCAGCACCACCAGGTCAACCGGACGCATGGCCTTCATCTGCTCTAGCAGCTGCTCACGGTTGATGGCCTCAGCGAGAGCGGGCTGAAAAGCTGCTGACGCCATCAGACCAACACTGAAGATCCAACGGATGGAATACATCGCGACAATCTGAGAATCACACCATGCTGCCCCCACTCACCCATTTGGACTCAGTGAAGTTGTGATCTACCTCGATCACCAGGCCACCACACCCTGTCATCCCTCGGTGATCGAGGCGATGGAGCCCTGGTGGCGGAAACAGTGGGGCAATCCGTCGAGCCGGCAACATCGGCTTGGGCTGACGGCAGCAGCGGCAATCAGCTCAGCCAGGGAGCGCCTTGCAGGGAGCCTGGGGATCAGGGCCGAAGAACTGATCTTCACCAGTGGTGCCACCGAAGCCAACAACCTGGCGCTTCTGGGCCACGCCAGAGCTCGGGCACTCACCGACGGTGCACCAGGCCATCTGATCAGTGTTGCCAGCGAGCATCATGCGGTGCTTGACCCTCTGCTGCAGCTGAAGGAGGAAGGGTTTCGGATCACGCTGTTGCCCCCGCAAGGGAACGGACTGATCGAGGTGGAGCAGCTTGAAGAAGCCATTCAGCCCGACACACAGCTGCTGAGCGTGATGGTGGCCAACAACGAAATCGGCGTGATCCAGCCGATTCCGGAACTGAGTGCCGTCTGCGACAGCCGAGGTATCACCATGCACACTGATGCCGCTCAGGCTTACGGGCACCTTCCCCTGCATGCCGAAGAGCTGGGCTGTGCACTGATCAGCCTCAGCGCTCACAAATTCAATGGTCCGAAAGGCATCGGTGCACTGGTTGTCAGAGCTGGAACGCAGCTGCAACCTCTCCAATGGGGCGGCGGACAGGAACAGGGACTGCGTGCGGGCACCTTGCCGGTGCCGCTGATCATGGGCATGGCTGCTGCAGCCGAGCTGTCGATGAACGACCTGGAGGAACGTCAGGTTCGCCTCCAGACCTTGAGAGATCAACTGTGGCAAGGGCTCAAAGACCGTAATCCGACGATCACACTCAATGGCGCGCTGCAACCCCGACTGGCCCATAACCTCAACATCACTGTTCCAGCCATCTCAGGCAGTCGCCTGCAGCGGGCATTACGACCACAACTCGCCTGCAGCAGCGGTTCTGCCTGCAGTCGTGGCGAACCATCCCACGTTCTTCAATCCATTGGCCGAAACCGTTTTGAAGCCGAAAGTTCATTGCGACTGAGCCTTGGACGCGACACGACAACCACGGACATTGACGGTGCCATCGAAGTGATCACAAACGCAATTCAGACATCGACCAAGCGCTGAAAACGAAAACGAAGTAACACAACCACTGGGAAAAAGAGTGCGAGAAGCTACTTTCCGCGCAAGCACCAGAGTGATTCATGACTGATACACCGGCCAAGCAGCGGCTGCACGTGCTTCAAGCCATTGAAGACGGATGGAATGCCTTCGCAAAGGCTCCCTGGAGTTTCCTTCTGTTTCAAGCACTTGTTGCTGTGATCGCTCTGCCTTTCGCAGCACTTGCAGCGGCGTGCTCGGCCCGAATCGCATCTGTTCCCGGCATCCCCGAAATCCATCCAGTCGGGGCAGGGATGCTCCTTGTCGTGGGCCTCGTTGGCTACATCATTGTCATGCTCTGGGGTGTCGTGGGAATCATCCGAGGTGCCTGGCAGTGCCTGGAAGGAGTCAAACCCGATTTCAAGACTTTCATTCGCTGGGATGGCGAAGCAACAGGTCGCTTGTTCATCAGAGGAATTGAATTCCTTGTGCTCTTGGCTGTTATCAGCCTGATCTGCTCCCTTGTTGGATTTGGGCTTGTACAGATCAACCAGGCCCTGGCCATTATCCCGGTGGTTGTTGCTCTTGTTTTCTTCATTTATCTCTCCATCAATCAGAAGTTTCTTCCCTTCATTGCACTGCTTCAAACCAATGGCTCCTTCGAAGCCATTCAGAAAGGGCGCACCATTGTTGATCCTTCATGGTGGACAGTGCTCTGGTTTTTCATCGTTGAAGCGATCATCAATGCGATCGCCGCAGCCTTCCAGTACGGAGGATTGTTTGTCGTGGTGCCCGTCCTGATCTGTATCTCGACAGCGGCCTATCGCCAGCTGTTCGGGAGCGAAGACCAGACAGGTCTGATCAGCGAACACTGAGGAACAGGAAACCGGCAATACCGAGCAGAGCCATCAAAAACTGTGCAAGCCTGCTGATCAGCAGACCTGCCACAACCGCCAATCCCACCACCGCCCCCTGGCGCAACGCAGCAGGCCATCCCAGATTCCGGGGTGGCCTTGTTGCAAACCAAACTTCAACCAGCGTCGCCCCCAGCCAAGGTCCGAACAAAGCGCCAAGCAGCGGCCCACCAAAGGGAAGTGCCGGCAGCAGGCCCAGCACTCCAACAAGCAAACCCAAGCCGGCGCCCGCCGCAGACCAGCGACTGGCCTCCAGACGAGCCGACGCCAGGCCCAGAGCCAGCAGATCAGCAAGCAGACCCAGCCCGAACAAGACCAGGGCCAACACAAGCTCAGGCCATGCCTGATCCCATCCAACAGCTCCAAGCCAGATGACAGCACCCACGGGCAACCAGATCAGACCTGGAAGAAGCGGCAACAGAGTGCCTGGAACCGCCAGGAGCTGAACCAGCAGAGCAATCCACCAGAACCCATCGGAAATCCCGGCCCAGCTCATGATTCAGGCCTCGCTCCAGCAGAGCGACGTCGGGCGATTCTCATCCTGGCGCTGCGACTGCGCGGATTGTTCTGCTGTTCAGCATCGTCAGCTTTGAAGGGCTTTCGCGTAACGCGCTGGAGGCGCTCGTCGCTGAGGAAGGCGGTTTTCACACGCCGGTCCTCCAGCGAATGAAAACTGATGATCACCAGCAGGCCATCGGGCTGGAGCCAGTCAGGAGCTTGTTGCAACAGGCGATCCAGAACCGAAAGCTCATCATTGACCGCAATCCGAAGCGCCTGAAAAGTGCGCGTGGCGGGATGAATGCGACCACGACGGGCTTTGGGTGGGTAACAACCTGCCACTGCATAGGCCAGCTCCGCTGTGCCGGCATAGGCGCCGTTGGCGGCCAGATCAGTTTTGATCCTTCGCGCAATACGCCGTGACAAGCGCTCCTCCCCATAGGCATAGATGAGATCCGCCAGTGCCGACTCTTCGAGCCGCGCGATCAGTTCCGCTGCCGTTTCCCCTCCCCCGGTTCGATTCATGCGCATGTCGAGAGGTCCATCCAACCGGAAGCTGAATCCCCGCTGCGCCACATCCAGCTGAGGGCTGCTCACCCCAAGATCGGCCACGACCAGAGCGACCGGATGGGGAGGGGCGTAATCGGCGAAGTTGGTCGCCACGATTGTGACGCGATTCCCCTGATGCCTGAGCCGCTCGGCTGCTGCCAGACGAGCGGTTTCATCATGGTCGAGACCCGTCAGACTCAGTTGCGGATAGCGATCGAGCAGCAGAGAGCTGTGTCCACCGCCACCCAGAGTGGCATCAATGAAGTGGCCACATTTGAGCTGATCACAGAGCTCCGAATCCAGAGTTCGCAACAACGGTTCGGCCAGAACCGGCACATGCAAGAAGTTCTGGGGGTGGCTGAATGGCAGATCGGGCATGGGTCCTTCCTAAGATCCCGAAATCAATGCTCTGCCACGGCCCCATGACGCAGATGGAAACGCGCACGGAGCCGATGGTGGTGAACTTCGGCCCCCATCACCCATCCATGCATGGGGTGCTGCGCTTGGTGGTGACTCTCGATGGAGAGGATGTGGTCGATTGCGAACCTGTGATTGGTTACCTCCATCGCGGCATGGAGAAAATCGCCGAAAACCGAACGAACGTCATGTTCGTGCCCTACGTGAGCCGCATGGATTACGCCGCGGGCATGTTCTACGAAGCGATTGTTGTCAATGCTCCTGAAAGGCTGGCGAATATTCCTGTTCCCAAGCGCGCCAGTTACATCCGCGTGTTGATGCTTGAGCTCAACCGCATCGCCAATCATCTGCTCTGGCTGGGCCCCTTCCTTGCTGATGTCGGTGCCCAGACTCCGTTTTTCTACATCTTCCGTGAAAGGGAGATGATTTATGACCTGTGGGAGGCAGCCACCGGCCAGCGCCTGATCAACAACAATTATTTCCGAATAGGAGGTGTGGCAGCCGATCTACCCTGGGGGTGGCTTGAAAAATGTCGCGACTTCTGTGACTGGTTTGGTCCCAAGATTGATGAATACGAAAAGCTGATCACCAATAATCCAATTTTCCGCAAGCGTATTGAAGGTCTTGGAGTGATCGGCAAGGAAGAAGCCATCAACTGGAGTCTTTCCGGCCCAATGTTGAGAGCATCCGGGGTGCCGTGGGACCTTCGCAAAGTCGATCATTACGAGTGCTATGACGATTTCGACTGGGATGTGATCTGGGAGAAAGAGGGCGACTGCTTCGCTCGCTACAGAGTTCGTGTCGAGGAAATGCGCCAGTCTCTGAAGATTCTCCGCCAGGCCTGCGACATGATTCCTGGTGGACCTACTGAAAACCTGGAGGCCAAACGCATGGCCGAGGGCAAAGACAGCGACTTCGCCGGCTTTGATTATCAGTACGTGGCCAAGAAGGTGGCACCCACATTCAAGATCCCCAACGGAGAGCTTTACACCCGACTGGAATCTGGAAAAGGCGAGATCGGAGTGTTCATTCAGGGGAACAACGATGTGACGCCCTGGCGCTTCAAGATTCGTGCTGCAGACAGCAACAATCTTCAGATCCTTCCTCACATCCTCAAGGGACACAAGGTTGCAGACATCATGGCGATCCTCGGCTCGATCGACGTGATCATGGGATCCGTTGATCGCTGATCAGAGCAGCTGGCAAGCGACGAGCGTGACTCTTTGGCTGAACCTATCCCCGGTTTCGCTGTCGGCACGATGATCGCCTGATGACGAAGCTTCCATGGCTCAACCTCACCAGAACCGTGCGTTTCGGAGACACGGATGCTGCGGGAGTCATGCATTTCCACCAGCTGTTGCGCTGGTGCCATGAAGCTTGGGAAGAGAGCCTGGAGCTTTACGGCATTGAAGCCAAAGCGGTGTTTCCTGGCTGTCGCGGTCAGGAGCGCTGGCCGGACACATCTCTCCCGGTGGTGCATTGCAGCGCAAGCTTCAAAAAAGCGGTCCACGGGGGAGACCGACTGGTCGTGACTCTGACTCCACAACAAATTGACCAGGGATGTTTTGAGGTTCGCAGTCAATTTCTGCTGAAGAACCAGAACGTTGCCGCTGGCGTGATCAGACATGTGGCGATTCATACAGAAACGCATCAACGCTGCCCATTACCGGACGCAATCTCACTCTGGATTGAAGCCGCACAGATCGGACAGGTCAGAGAACTCTGAACCGGCAACTAACTCAACCCGCTTTGCGCAGCGAGGCGACAGCCGCGCAATCCGACAAAAGATCATTACGCACAATTGTGACGCCAGCAAGTTCAAGAATCCTCACCACATCAACCATCTGCCACGCAGCCAGCCATCAAAGAACACAAAAAAAATATGCTGCAAAGCTAATTTATGGGTCATTTTCTTACGCCGATGGATTTAAGGGTTCTGATCGTTGCATTACCCATTCTTCTTGCTCTCGGCTGGGCTGCTTTCAATATCGGCAGAGCCGCGATTGGACAACTTGAGGTTGCGATCAGACAGTACAAAACCAATCAAACATCCTGAACAGGTCCTGTCCTTCTTGTTTGATCAAACCATTCATCACCTCATTGAAAGCTGAAGTACTCCGACAGCACTTGAAAGTCTCATTTTTAACAGAAACACTGAGCTTTTTGATTCGGAAGTGATACAAGCCAACCACGATGTTCGACACCTCTGCGGCATTTTCAGCACCTTCAGACGCTGAAACAACCTTTGACACTTCGGCAGCATTCACTGCGCCCTCTCATAGCGTCACGTCACCTTCCGGCCTGGAACCCTGCCTGGGTGGTGAACTGAGAATGCAGGCCATTTGGGTCGACGAAGAGGTCTGTGTCGGATGTCGATATTGTGCCCATGTGGCAACAAACACCTTCCTGATGGACCAGAACACAGGAAAGTGCAGAGCAATACGCCAAGACGGCGATTCGACAATGGTGATCAATGAAGCCATCGACACCTGCCCAGTGGACTGCATTCACTGGATAAGCTTTGAGGAATTGATTGAAAAAAAGAAGGAAGAAATGGAGAAAACCGCTTATTGAGCGATTCAGCCAACTACAAAAATACTGGTAAAAACTTTCACGATTCCAACAACAATCAAACCTGAAAGAATGACGAACGATGGGATGATGTAGCGGAATGCCTTGTCAGAAGGCCGTTCATACAAAACCTTCTCGGCAAACGACTTCGTCGGACCGAAATTCAAGTGATCATCAATCGACATCATCATGTCGTTTGACGTCAGTTTTTCCTGCCAATCGTAGGAGTAACGGGGGAACTCTTGATAAACAGGCGCCTCGCCAACAGCTCGACCAGGCAAAACCCTGGACATCTCAAGTGGCACAGAGTCATATCCGAATCTCTGCATGTACTCCTCGCTGTTGAGGACAAGGTCAACGAAGGCCTCAAATCCCTTCTCAGCGATAACGATGGAATAAGTTAATTTTTCAGTGTTGTCTCTGACTTTACGTCCTAAAGCTCTACCGATGACCTGCTCAACAAGGCGATAATTGCTGTTGCAGGCAACATAACCCCGCAAAAAGCGATCTGAAAGTAAAAGTCCTCGGATAAAATCTCTAACAGTGATCGAACCATTTCTAAGTTGCGACTCGAGATAGCGATCTCTATCGCTACTCATTGCATGAAAATAAATCTGACGATAACACCGATTAATAACATCTCCAGCATTATCAACGACATCCCCTTCAATGGAGGGGGAAGCAATCGTGCTTACACGAATATTTTGAGAGGTCGGTCGAAAGGGCCGAAGGGGAACTGGCAACGAAACAACCCAGCAAAACTCAGGAAATTACCCTAAGAGTTTGTCGTTATATCAGGGAGACAAACCGCAAACTAATTCACAATTCAGGCGTCGATCCAGAGCACTGGAATTAATTTGATACGCGCATTCGTGGCAAAGAGAACGTGCCGCTTTTGCGATTTTTGTGCTGGTCCCATACGCAGAGAGAGGGACCAAGGCATCAGCGCATTTTGAAGACCGGGGTCTCAGTCCAGATCTGGGTCATTGCCACCACAGACTCAAATCACTTGACAGCCCAACCTGCAAATCACGCGAATGGCAAGCCACGTCAAACCAGATCAGGAATGTGGCCGTTTCCAGTGGATGAGATGAAACAGATCTGACTCAAGAGTGATATTCACAACGCATTGATTGAACATACAAATGCATCACTGAGCCATGCATTCAGCAGTATTGAGTAGATGACTGAGCTGATTGTTGAGCTGCCAACCACTTCTGCCAACGCAACCGGTCCCACTTCCCTGCAGAGGTGCATTCCAGTTCCTGACAATGAATCCAAGACAGAGGGCGTTCCGGTGCTGGCCAGTCGGACACCAACCGGCGCAAGCGGTCGAGACCGTCCGACGGCAATTCAACGGACGTCCAACGAACAAGTGCAACCAGTCGTTCTCCCCATTCACGATTTTGCAAACCAAGCAACAGCACCGCATCTAGCGGTAGCCCTTGCCTGCGGGCCTCTGTGAGCAGCCTCTGCTCCAACTGCGAAGGAAACACCGTGACCCCACCTGAATGGATGGCGTCATCGATGCGTCCCAGAAGATGCAGCTGGGGATCAGCCGGCGAACCCTCAAGTTCCGCCAGATCAGCTGAATGCCACCATCCATTGACATCCGACAGCGCACAGAGGCCTCCAGTGCCATCAAGCCTGGCCACAGCCAGCCGGTCGCAGTGCACCGCCAGAGCTCCCTGATGATTCAGTCGCAGACGCACACCATCAAGAGGTCGACCACAACCACCCGTCCCCGCCAGAAAATCAAGCGGAGCCTGGGCTGTCACCATCGCGGCTGTCTCGGTCGCGCCGTAACAGGGGGCAAGCCTGATGCCCAGGTCACGGGATTGATCGGCCAGATCGGTTGGCAAGGCTGCACCACCAACCCAGATCACGGCCATCTCACCCAACCAGGAGCGACCACAGGGATCAGCCAGCAGTCGCCGCAGCTGGGTGGGCACCAGCGACAGCACCATCTGACGCTGGTGCCAGTGTGGGTGGCGACGGCTGTGTTGAAGGAGCAGCGCAGGCTGTTTGATCAGAGCGGGCTGGATCCAGGCATGGTCTGCACCCCACTGACGGGCACGCCACCAGGGCATCAGGCCACTCACATGCTGAAAAGGCAGCGGGTTCCAGACCAGTGTTGAGGCGGGCTTCAGGCCGATCGCCTCAAGCCATGAAGCAGAGGCCTCGGCAGAACGGTCCAGATTCGACAAGGGATGCAGACAGAGCTGGCGAGCGCCGCTGCTGCCACCTGTTGACAGCACCAGCCCGGATCCAGGAGGCCAGTGCTGGCCATCTGGATCCATGTCTTGCCGCTCCGGCTGAACGCCGGAAGGGAGCAGACGCACCCAACTGCCATCGGCAAGATTCGCCTCGAGAGCCGCAGCTGCCTGATCAGGCTGAGCAGGATCGCAGTGGAGAACCCTCAAGCTGCCCATCAACCCCCAAGCTCAGCGGCAACCCACACCTGCTCAGGATCAGAGCTGAACAAGCGACCTTGAGGGCACCAACCGGGAGCGAGGCCAGGAGCCGCCGGAGTGGGGCCTCGTTGCTGAAGCCCTGCCATCAACGCCAACCAGCGAAAACCGATACCGGTTTCGAAAACGGTGCTGAACATCAGCCGCGGCCGACCTTCCTGCAATTGATGCAAAAGGAGTCTCGGATCTCCCTCCAGCAGCGGTCGCCGCACCTGCCATCCCCTCCACTGCTCCCGCAGAGCCGGTTGCTTGAGCAGCGACTCATCCAAGGCGACAGGCACACGCTGCCCCAGATCCTCAAGACCTTGCAGATCGTCGACTGCCAGCGGCTGCTCCAGCCAGTCCAAACGGGGATCACCCGCAAGGACTCCAGCCCATCGATCCGCCTCAGTCCGATCCCAGCCGGCATTGGCATCCAGACGCAGACGAGCCTCGGGCGGCAGCCGGTCCAGAAGACAGGACAACAATGACCATTCCTGATCGAAGTCCGCCGCTGCCACCTTCCACTTCACTGTGATGGGCTCACCCACCGGATGAGTCGCCAGCAGTTGGTCCAACATCGGCAGCATGGAAGGACCAGCTGGCAGCAAGCATGCCGAGCTCGGGGCAGGAAGCCAGGCCTGAACATCACCATCCAGCTCCGCCAGCGAAGCACCGAGCCCAAAGCCGACTTCAGCAGGCAGCGTCGGCAGCAGAGCTTCAAGCTGATCTCGATGGAACTCCACTTCTCCAGGGTTCTCCCATCGCGTTATGACCCGTGCACAGGCTGGTCGGTGTTGTGGATCAAGCGGAGCCACCTCCCCCCAGCCCACCCGACCGGAGATTGAACAGCTCAGACGCAACAGCCAGCCCTCACGCCTTTGCCAGACACCTGAAGCAGTCTGCAGCGGACGTGTCAGGGAAAAGGCATAGGAGCGGATCGCCAGTTGCAGCGTCATCGACTCAACCAGGCAGCAGAACAGGTGAGCCGAACCACGGACCCAGGCCCAGACCGATACTCAGTCCGAGGCCATTCAGCGCCTGGAATCGCAGAGCGAGAAATTTGCTGCCGGTGATGCGTTCAGGCTCGTGATGATGCGCGCGAAGCAAGCGGATCAAAGAGGAGGCCGCAGGCAGCCCCAAGGCTCCCAGAAGAGCGCTGAGTGGCCAGTCGCCATGCAGCACAGGCGCCCATTCCAGAGCGAGGGTGCCTGCAACGAACCACGGCACCAGGGACGCTGCCCGCGCACTGCCCAGGCGCACAACGGGAGATCGCTTGCCGTGCTCCGCATCCTGTTCGACCTGATGAAAATGCGAACAGAACAACACCAGCGTTGTCGCAAGAGCGGGACCGGAGCCGAGCAAAAGAGCCGCTTGCCAGGGCACGACATCCGTTGGAGGGGCGATGACCAACAACGCAGCTGCAGTGGCGAAAGGACCAAATGCGAGCCAACACAAGGGTTCACCCAACCCCTGGTATCCCAGACGAAAGGGAGGTCCCTGGTAGAGATACCCCAGACCACAGCTCACCAGCACCAGCAGCAGCACAGCAAGACTGCTTCTGAGCGCAATCCACAGGATCAGCATCAGGCCCATCAGCAAGGCAAGCGTGGCCAGCTGCTGAACAGGGCGTGGCCGACCGACCAACGTCACGACCGAATGGGGCTTGCCCTGATCATCGACGCCGGTCTCGGCATCAAAGAGGTCGTTGCTGAGGTTCTCCCAGATCAGCAGCAGCACCGCTGCCAGCAGAAAAACGAAGCCCTGGAGCCAGCGCACGGGGGAGCCTGAACCCAGGCGCCATCCAGCCGCAAGCAGGACTGGCATGACCGCAACGGAATACATCGGCCATTTGATCGCTGCCTTCCAGAGACGCCGGCGATCATCGCCGCGGGAGTGAAGGGTTGCAACAGCCTGTTGATCTGGCATGGACTGGACTCGTGGAGACCTCTTCAGGACTCATACATTTGAGCAGTAACTCTCCGTCCTGCCGTCAAGATGTCGGCCGCGCCCCCAAACAGTTCAACTGAACCGCGCTTCAGTGACCTGCTGGAACGTGCCATGCGCGTGTGGGATCAGCGCAAGGCGGACGACGGTGTTTTTGGCCTGGCAGTACCACTGCGGGGCCTTGATCCACTGCTGCAGCTCGCTGATCTCGAGGATGCCGACCCGTTCCGTTTCCTCTGGGATGGAGCACCAGGTCTTTGCCTTGCCGCCGCCGGCCGCTGCCATCACCTGGAGCTGTCAGGTCCCCGTCGATTCGAACTGGCTCAGCGTTTCAGTGACATCACGCTCGGACGCATCCTGGAGGGCACGCCTGAAGCACCGGCCCAGGCACGCTCACGCATCCTGCTGGCTTTCTCCTTCTTCGAGCAGAGCGGAGAACTCCAGCCCCAGGGCAGCATGCCCTCGGTTCAGGCCGTCCTGCCTCGCTGGCAACTCAGTCGTCATGGACGGCACGGCTGGCTGCGTCTGCACGGCATCGCCCAGGAGGCGAGTGATGTGCGCTCACTCGTTGAGTCGCTCTGGCTGATGGCCGAGAAACTGCAGTCCTGGAGGAGCTGGCCAGGCCAGACCTCAGGCAATCTGAGCGGCAGGATCACACCCGGCGACTGGGAACGGCGCTACACCTCGGCGCTTCAGCGCGGCCTGGAACTGGTGAATGGTGGTGAGCTGCACAAGCTGGTTCTGGCAGTGCGCCACTCGGTGAGCCTCACCTCACCTCTGGACCCTTTGTTGCTGTTGAAACGTCTGCGCCACCAGCAGGCAGGCAGCTGCCGGTTCCTCTGGCAGCGCAACCGGCAGGACAGCTTCTTCGGCGCCTCGCCCGAGCGCCTGCTCAGCTTGCGCAACGGCCAGCTGCGTTGCGATGCGCTCGCCGGGACAGCCGGTCGCAACGACCACGCCACCTCGCTGCTCAACTCCGACAAAGACCGGCGTGAGCATGAACTGGTGGTGCAGGCAATCACCGAACATCTCAGCGCGCAGGGGCTCAAGCCACGACGGCCGCGCAGTCCTCAGCTTGCCAGACACGGCCAACTGATCCATCTTCATACCCCTATCACCACGCCGGCTCCTGGCCAGTCGCCTCTTGCTCTGGCTGGCGTGCTTCATCCCACTCCTGCGGTGGCAGGCCTGCCCAGACGTGAAGCGATGAGCTGGTTGCGCAGCCTGGAGCCATTCGATCGCGATGGCTATGCCGCACCCATCGGCTGGATCGACAGTGCAGGAGATGCGGAACTGCGTGTCGCCATCCGCTGCGGGCATGCCCGAGGCGCGCAGCTCGATCTGACTGCAGGCGCCGGGCTGGTGCGCGGTTCGGTGGCCGAACGTGAGCTCCAGGAAGTGGGGCTCAAGCTCACCGTCCTCGCCGATCAGCTGGATCTGGTGTCAGGGGGTCGCTGAGGAGCGCATTCGCCACTCCAGGGAAGACTGCTCGAGAGATGACCCGAAGGGCTCAGCTCGACCACCGACATGCTGACTGAGGAATGCTTCGACCAGCGCATACATCGCCAGAGCATTGCTGGGATTCGCCAGACCGTGACCTTCATCGGGAAAAACAACGAAGTCAATCGGCAGCTGTCGCTCCGCCATCGCCGCTGCAATGGTTTCGCTTTCCGTCAGCTTGACGCGAGGATCGTTGGCACCGTGGCCCAGCAGCAGCGGACGCTCAATCCGATCAACGTGCTGGATCGGGGAAATGGCATCAAGATCAACTTTGCCCACACCGATCATGCGCTCAAGAATCGTTCTGCCCGACTCCCAGTAAGGCGGGATTGACTCCAGGAGCGTGCGCAGATTGGAAGGGCCAACCTCAGCGATGGCCGCAGCGAAGAGATCAGGATCGCGGGTGAGGCCGGCGAGCGCCGCATAGCCGCCATAGGACGCGCCCATGATCACCAGACGATCAGGATCGGCAATGCGCTCATCCACTGCCCAGCGCACGGCATCGACCAGGTCGTCCTGCATGCGTGCGTACCACTCGCCCTCCCCGGCGAGAAGATGGTCCTTGCCGAGCCCGGTCGATCCCCTGTAATTGACACTCAGGACGTGATAACCGCGATTCGCCAGCAGCTGATGAATCGGATTGAATCCCCAGTAATCCCTGGCCTGTGGACCTCCGTGAACCAGTAACACCAGTGGTTGCGGTCCTGTGCGGGCGCTGATCGGGGTTCTGGTCAGATAGGCGGGCAGTCGACGTCCATCCCTGGCCTTGAGATCAAGGCTTTCCATGGGCACAAGGTCGTAGGCATCCAGCCGCGGCTGCACTGAAAACAGCTTGCGAATCTCATCCAGCTCGCGGTCCCAGAGCCAGTACTGGGGTCCCTGTTGATCGGAGCCGATGGCGATCAACCAACGACGGTTGTCGAGATCACGATCGACAACACTGAACTCGTTGGAGCCGGCCAGTTGCTCAAGCCTGTCGATGTCCGCTTGAACGGACGCGTCCAGCACCACTCTGCGGGAACGGAGATCAACCTCCTTGAGCACCAGCGGAACACCGGTGTCGAGATCACTGAGATCCACAGCGAAAGCACCGGCTGACGACCGATGCAACACCTCTGGAGTGCAGTCGGTGCCGCAGGACTCGAGCTGCTCACGACTCCAGCGCACCAGCCTGGGGAGGTCTTCACCTGTACTGAGCTGTCCGTAGAGCCAGCGACCGTCACGCGTGAACCCACTGGGCCCGGAATCGCTGATGGTGTCCTCAAAGCCAAGCTGAAGGAACTGCCGCCAGCTGGTGTCACCCGGCAGCCGCAGCTCGAAGCTGCTGCCACCATCGGGAAGGATGTTGGAACGCAGAACAGGGTGCCAAGCACCATCTAGCCAATCGACATTGACCTGACTGCCGTCATCGGTGGAGCGGTAGAGCAAGCTTCTGTCTCCGCTGTCCACGTTGATCACATAGAGATCGTGATAACGAGGATCACGGTCGTTGAGTCCCACCACGAGCTCGGAAGGTGCCTCTCGATCCACCCCGACCAGGAATGCCTTCACCTTGTTCTCAGGCGTCAAATCCCGCTTCTCGCCTGTGGCGGGGTCAATTCTGACCAAAACAGTGTTCTCATCACCATCGCCATCCCTGGACGAGATCAGATAGCGACCGTCGGCCGTCCAGAAGGCTGATCTCTGGGGACGGTCTCGCTGATCGGTGATCACGCGAGCTGGAGCATCTCCATCCAGATCCTGAACCCAGAGATTGAGTACGCCCTGATCAGGAGCCAGATAGGAGATCCGACGGCCATCGGGACTGAGTGAAACGCCGATGATTTCCGGATTGCCGAACAGCACCTGTCGTGGAATGAGCGGAGGTGAAGCACCGACCTCGGCCGAACGGCCCTCGCCGGTCAAACCTCCCATCAGACCAACCAGAACAGCGGCCCCCCAGCGCAAACCCCTTCTCAACAAAATCCGGATCGCTATTCAGACCGCAATTGTGATCGATCAGAGCAGGTCATGGAGACGCGCGATCACCCGATCTGCCAGGGGCTGATTCATCAGTCGTTCCACTTCGCGGATGCCTGTTGGACTTGTGACGTTGATCTCGCTGAGCATGCCGCCGATCACATCAATGCCGACAAAAAACAAACCTTCGGCCCTCAGTGCAGGAGCAAGGGCCGCGCAGATCTGGCGTTCCCGCTCACTGAGATCAGTTGCTTCAGCCTGACCGCCAACCGCCAGATTGCTGCGAAATTCTCCAGCGGCCGGCCGTCGATTGATAGCCCCCAGCGGCTCTCCATCCACCAACAGGATGCGCTTGTCACCCTCGCTCACGGAAGGAAGAAAGCACTGAGCCATCACAGGCAGTCGTTCCTGCTCTGTGACCAGCTCCAGCAGAGCCTTGAGGCCGGGTGCCTGGGAAGACACACGAATCACTCCTAGCCCTGCACGTCCTCCCAGAGGTTTGAGCACAATGTCGCAGTGCGCTTGAGCGAAGGACTTGAGCTCACTGACTCTCCCGGAGACAAGAGTGGGTGCCATCCAACGACTGAAACGCAGAGCACCGAGCTTCTCGTTCCAGGTGCGCAGAGAATCCGGACGGTTCAGGACACGAACACCCGCTCGCTCTGCCACATCAAGCAGATGTGTGGCGTATAGATAGGCCTCGTCAACCGGAGGGTCCTTGCGCATCCAGATCACCTGGAAGGTGTTCAGCGGCAGCCGTTCTCGCTCGCCGGCGGTGATCCAGGGGTCAGGCTGAACCGGCATGGCCATCGCCAGAGGTTCGTCACCGAGCGCGATGAGATCAGCAGGTGTGCAAGCCCAGACCTCCAGCGCAGAGCGCGAGGCGGCCTGCATCAGTGCAGCGGTGGAATCCTTGGCGGGATTGATCCGATCCAGCGGATCCAGCACGAACAGGTGACGCATGATCAGCGATCGGGGCAGGGAACTCAGGAGAGCAGCGCGTCAAGCTCGCCGGCCCGCTCAAGAGCGTGCAGATCGTCGCATCCACCGATGTGTCGATCGTCGATGAAGATCTGAGGAACGCTGCGACGGCCATCGCCTCGGGCTGCCATGGCGTCGCGGGCAGGTTCATCACCATCAACGGCAAACTCGGAGTAGGAGACGCCCTTGCGATCCAGGAGCTGCTTGGCTCTGATGCAGAAGGGGCAGGTGCGCCAGGTGTAGATCTCGACGCTCGGCATGGAGCCCTCATCACGGGACGTTGATCCTATGCATGCACTCAGTCTCCACTTGTTGAGCGTTCCCCTCAGTCGATCGGGGGGAGCGCCTCGGCACATGGGAGTTGGTTGTCGGGCAGGGAAGAGATTCCGCACTGATAAGGTCGCCAAATCCGTTCAACGCACTCCGTTGCTCGACCTCACCGACTTCAAGCGCGACCTCTCCGAGCTCACTGATCGCCTGGGCAATGCTCAGGACTGTCTTTGACGTTCCTGCACTGAACGCCAGACAACAGGATCTCGAACAGCTCGCCGCCCAGCCTGACTTCTGGGATGACCAGAAGAATGCTCAGAAGCAGATGCGTCGTCTCGATGAGGTGAAGGCTCAGCTGCAGCAGTTGGCGACCTGGCAGGGAGCTGTCTCCGATGCCCAGGCCACACTTGAGCTGTATGACCTGGAGCCCGACGACGACCTGCTCGCCGAGGCGCAGGGAGGGCTTGACCAACTGCGCAGGGACCTCGACCGTTGGGAGCTGGAGCGCCTGCTCAGCGGTGAGTACGACAAGGAAGGAGCCGTGCTCTCCATCAATGCCGGAGCCGGTGGCACGGATGCCCAGGACTGGGCTCAGATGCTGCTGCGCATGTACACCCGCTGGGCCGAGGACCATGACATGAAGGTCAGCGTCGATGAGCTCAGCGAAGGGGAAGAGGCAGGAATCAAGAGCGCCACGATCGAAATCGAAGGTCGCTACGCCTATGGATACCTTCGCAACGAGAAAGGCACCCATCGCCTTGTGCGGATTTCTCCCTTCAACGCCAACGACAAGCGCCAGACAAGTTTCGCCGGTATCGAGGTGATGCCGAAACTCGAGGAGGAAGTCGACATCGACATTCCCGAGAAGGACCTGGAGGTGACCACCAGCCGCTCCGGTGGAGCCGGCGGACAGAACGTCAACAAGGTGGAGACCGCCGTTCGCATCCTGCACATTCCCACCGGGCTGGCTGTGCGCTGCACCCAGGAGCGCTCCCAGCTCCAGAACAAGGAGAAGGCCATGGCCCTGCTCAAGGCCAAGCTGCTGGTGATCGCTCAGGAACAACGGGCTGCCGAGATCGCCGACATCCGAGGCGACATTGTGGAGGCGGCCTGGGGCAATCAGATTCGCAACTACGTGTTCCACCCCTATCAGATGGTCAAGGACCTGCGCACCCAGGAGGAAACCAACGATGTGCAGGGTGTGATGAACGGAGATCTCGATCCCTTCATTCAGGCGCTGCTGCGCCAGGGTGTGGACAGCCCCGGACAGGACGAGGACAGCTGACCATGAGTTCAAAGCCCGACGGCATCGAGACGCCGAAGGACAGTGCGGCGACCGTGCCTCCGCCGAGTTTCGTTAAACAGGCCATGCGCAACATGGTTCGCAAGGGCAGCAAGAGCCTGTTCCATCTCGGCCTGACGGCCGCAGGATTCATCGGCTTCATCCTTGTGGTCGCGTGGCTGGGGAGACCGACACTGCCCCAGTGAGCCACACAACGACATTCACCATTGACCTGGCCTTCACCCCTGCCGCGCAGGAGCTGATCCAGTGCGCGGAAGGAACGGATGCTCATCAGCGCCTCAGCCAGGGGGAGCCCTGGGAAGCAACCCTGCATCTCTGGCTGCATCACCTGATCAGCGCTTGTGGCGACTCCACTCCAAACCAGCTGATGGACTGCGAAGAAATTTCTCTCGGCCTGCAGTTTGTTGATGATGCCCAGATCACTGCTTTGAACGGACGCTGGAGAGACAAGCCGAGGGCCACCGATGTGTTGTCCTTTTCAGCACTGGAAGCGGAGATGCCCCCTGACAGCAGCACCAGCATTGAGCTTGGGGACATCGTCGTCTCGGTACCGACGGCTGAACGTCAGGCTCTGGAGCAGGAGCACAGTCTGGAACGGGAGCTCTGCTGGCTGGTGAGCCATGGCCTGCTGCACCTGCTGGGATGGGACCATCCCGATGATTCGAAGCTGGAAGCCATGTTGCAATGCCAGGAGCAACTGGTTGCCATGGCCGGTATCGTTCAATCCCACGGTGAGATCAACTGTGAATCAGCAGATGAAATCACTCCGGAATCCTGACGATGGAGCTCCGTTGAGCGAGGAGATCAGCCAGCGCAGCACCCGCCGTGCCCACCGTGCTGCCCACAGAGGAGCCTGGAAAATCGCCGGCGACCTGCCATCCAGCTTCCGCTACGCAGCTCAGGGACTGGGGTATGGCTTCATCAGCCAACGCAACTTCCGCATCCAGCTGGGGGGAGGCAGCTTGGCATTCTTCCTGGGCCTTTGGCTGGGGTTGCCTGCGATCCAGTTGGCCGTTCTGGTGTTGACCGTGGCAGCCGTGCTGGTGCTTGAACTGCTCAATACCGCCATTGAATCAGTGGTCGATCTGGCCGTCGGGCGACGCTTCCACCCTCTGGCCAAGATCGCCAAGGACTGCGCAGCGGCCGCTGTGCTGGTGGCTTCCATCAGCTCGCTTGTGATCGCTCTGCTGCTGGTGCTCCCGCCCCTGCTTGTTCGTCTCGGCCTTTAGACGATGCTGCTTGTCATCGACAACTACGACAGCTTCACCTTCAACCTGGTGCAGTATTTCGGGGAGTTGGCCGCCCAGCACCCCCTTGCTCAGGACCTGCGCGTGGAACGCAACGACGCGCTCAGTCTTGCCGAGATCAGTGACCTGAGCCCAGACGCCATCCTGCTGTCTCCGGGCCCGGGAGATCCTGATCAGGCGGGGGTCTGCCTGGAAGTGCTGAAGAAGTTATCGCCGAACATTCCCACACTGGGGGTCTGCCTGGGCCATCAGGCGCTTGCACAGGCCTACGGAGGCAAGGTCGTGCGGGCTGCGCAACTGATGCATGGCAAAACCTCACCGGTGCTCCATCGAGGCGAAGGGGTCTTCGCTGGCCTGCCTCAGCCCCTCACCGCCACTCGCTATCACAGCCTGATCGCTGAACGCAGCAGCCTTCCCGCCTGCCTTGAAGTCACTGCTTGGCTTGAGGACGACACCGTGATGGGACTGCGTCACCGCGAACATCCCCATCTCCAGGGCGTGCAGTTCCATCCCGAGAGCGTGCTCACGGAAGCCGGTCACAACCTGCTGGCCAACTTCCTCAGGATTGCGGAAGGACACATTCAGCACTGCTAGCTTCCTGTGCCAGCAGGCATCCCCGATGACAGTCTTCCTGAAACACCAGGGTCCTGGCCGGGCCATCACCTCCCTGGCCGCATCCACCCTGCTGGCCGGAATCAGCAGCACATCTGTGCAGGCGGCAGGCGTTTCAATCACCAGTTACGGACACAGTGCCCTGCTGATTCGCGGCGGCGGCCAGTCGGTTCTGGTGAACCCTTTCCGGGCCGTGGGCTGCGCCACGGGTCTCGCGGAACCCCGCGTCGGCGCCAGCGTGACTCTGGCCAGCTCCGAGCTGCCGGATGAGGGGGCACGAATCGGTGGTGGCACCTACCTGTCCAAGCCGGGGTCCTATCGCGTTGGCGGCATGGACCTGGAGGGTTTTTCCGCTCCTCATGACCGAGTGGGCGGACGCCGCTTCGGTAACGCCACCATCTGGCGCTGGCAGCAGGGAGGGCTGAATTTCGCCCATCTCGGGGGTACGGCAGCGCCTCTGAGCGGCGATGACAGGGTGCTGCTGGGTCGCCCTGATGTCCTGATCATCGGCGTCGGGGGCGGAGGCAAGGTCTACAACGGTGAGGAAGCCGCTGAGGTGGTGAAACAACTGAATCCACGCCGGGTGATCCCCGTTCAATACGTCAATGGAGAGGCTCCAAGCGGCTGCGACCAGGGTGGCGTGCAGCCGTTTCTTGACGCCATGAGTGGCTCCCAGGTTCGGCAGGTCGGACCGACACTCTCCCTGCCGGGCAACCTCGGAGACAGCACAGTGATCGAGGTGATGCGCTGACGTCCGACTCAGCCGTCTAGCTGGCGGTAGCTCTCCCAGAACGTCTGCATCTGGGCGAGGGTGCCGATGCTGACACGCAGGGAGCCGTCGATCTGGGGCTTGCCGGCCATCGAACGCACCAGGATGCCGGCATCCCTCAGTTGCTGCTCCACCTGCTGGGCGGGGGAACGGGGCCATAGCAGGAGATAGTTGCCTCCATCGCAGTGGAAAACGGCACCGGATCGCGTCAGCACCGTAACCAGATAGTCACGGGCACGTAACACCTCGGCCACATAGTCGTCGGTGTACGGCTGATCGGACAATGCAGCGAAGGCAGCAGTGACAGCCAGGCTGTTCACGTCGTAGGGACCGGTGACGCGGCTGACCCGATCGACCACTCCAGCCGAACCGATGGCAAATCCCATGCGCAGGCCGGCCAAACCGGCGGTCTTGGCGAGGGAGCGCAGCACCAGCAGGTTGGTGTGCACGGCAAAGTCCACATGCGGCAGCACACTGTCACCGGTGAAGGCTTCATAGAGCTCATCAACCACCACCAGCGTGTCGGGAGCGGAAGTTGCCAGCTGCAGCACGTTTTCAGCAGAAAGCCGAGTGCCGGTGGGGTTGTTGGGATTGCAGAGCATCAGGATCTTCGGCCCGCGCTGCAGAGACGTGCGCATCGCTTCCAGCGGAAAGCGAAAACCCGGCATGTCATGGGGCACCGCCTCGATGGCCATTCCCTGCATGCCCGCACACGGCGCGTAGTAGCCAAAGGTGGGGCTGGTGGTGAGCAGGGTGTCGCCCGATGCTCCGTAGGCATGGATCACGGCATGGATCGCGGCATCCACACCGTTGAAGAGTCCCACCTGTTCGACCGACAGAGGCTGGGCCAGCCCGGCCGGCGAAGACTGCAGGTTGGCGATCACGGCCTCACGCAACCCGTCGTATTCCGGATAGACCGCGATCTGGTCAGCAGGGAAGGAGCGAATCGCCTCTGTGACCGCTGGGCTGGGGCCAATGGTGTTCTCGTTGAAATCCAGCCGCAGCAGACCCCGGCGACCCTCCAGAGGCGCGCTGTAACCGCGGAGGCGTTCCACATCCGGACGAGCTTCTGGCGAGGGAATCGGTTCAGACATGGCCATCAGCGATGAATCGAATCTCCTGGAGAGTGGTGCCGAGGCAGATCAGGTCCAGCTTGCCGTGCTCAGCGACTCGCTTCAGCCAATGGAGAGGCGAGGAACGTAACGGACATAGTGATTCGCAGCCTCCCGGAGAAGCGCAGTGTCGGCATCTCCCCACCGATGATGCAATCACTGCAGCAATCGGACTGATGACCGCCAGCTCCAGCGCAACGACTCCAGCCATCACCTCCACGTTTGCCGCCTTCGCCCAGCAGGTCGATTACTCGCTGATGCAGCAACTGCGGCCCGATCCCCAGGCCACACCGGATGGACAGGATCACCGCCCGCGGGAGGTGCGTTCCGGCCACTACGTGCCGGTGACACCCACGCCGCTTCCCAATCCCGACTACGTCGCCCACAGCCCCGAGCTGTTTGATGCGCTGGGCCTGGATGGAACCCTGGTCCACGACGGCGAGTTCCGCAGTGTCTTCTCCGGCGACCTCAGCAACATGAGCGAGCCGATGCGCCCCTATGGCTGGGCCACAGGCTATGCCCTGTCGATCTACGGCACTGAATACAACCAGCAATGTCCATTCGGCAATGGCAACGGCTACGGCGACGGGCGCGCCATTTCCGTGGTTGAAGGCATGTTCAAGGGTCAGCGCTGGGAGATGCAGTTGAAGGGCGGTGGTCCGACGCCCTATTGCCGCGGAGCAGATGGTCGTGCCGTGTTGCGGTCGAGCGTGCGTGAATTTCTGGCCCAGGAGTTCATGCATGCCCTGGGCATTCCCACGTCTCGATCCTTGACGCTCTACGTCTCCCACGACGAGAACGTTCGTCGCCCCTGGTATTCGGGCACCTCACCATCGATGGACCCCGACATCCTGGTCGACAATCCAGCTGCGATCACCACGCGCGTGGCGCCGTCATTTCTGCGGGTGGGTCAGCTGGAACTGTTCGCACGGCGCGCCCGCAGCGAAGCTCATCCCGAAGCTCATCAGGAGCTGCAGATGATCGTGCAGCATCTGATCGAACGGAACTACCGCGAGGAGATTGACGACTCCCTGCCGTTCCCGACGCAGGTGGTGCAGCTGGCGCAGTTGTTCCGGGAACGCCTGATCAGGCTCGTTGGCGACTGGATGCGGGTGGGCTACTGCCAGGGCAACTTCAACAGCGACAACTGTGCCGCCGGCGGCTTCACCCTCGACTACGGACCCTTCGGCTTCTGCGAACTGTTCGACCCCCGCTTCCAGCCCTGGACCGGCGGCGGGATTCATTTCTCCTTTTTCAATCAACCGAAAGCGGCTGAAACCAACTACCGGATGTTCTGGTCAGCGCTCAGTACGCTGATGAAGGATCATCCAGCCGAAAAGGCCGATCTTGACTTGCTGCACGAGACATTCAGCGAGGCCATGAAGGGCGAACTGGAGGCCATGTGGGCAGGCAAGCTCGGTCTGAGCAGCGTGGCCCCGGAGCTGATCGGCGATCTGCTGCAGCTGATGGTCGCGTCGAAAGCGGATTACACCATCGTTTTCCGTGAACTGACATCACTGCCGAAAGAAGTCACACCTTTGAAGCGGGGCTTTTACATGCCGAGCGATACACAGCTCGACGCGCAATGGAACGCCTGGCTAACGCGTTGGCAACAGCAGCTCAGCGGCGGTGGAGAGCCCAAACAGATCACCGCTTCGATGCAGCGCGCCAATGCCGCCATCACCTGGCGCGAATGGCTGATCGCTCCTGCCTACGAACAGGCGGCTCGCGGTGACTACAGCCTGGTGCACGAACTGCAGACGGTGTTCCGCAACCCCTACGAACCGCTCTCGCCCGAACTCGCCGCTCGCTACGACCAACTGAAACCACAGGAGTTCTTCGGTGCAGGAGGCATCTCCCACTACAGCTGCTCGTCTTGAACAAGGGTGATGGGGAGAAGCTGCGCCAGCTGGTCCTGTTCAAACCCAGCCATCACAGCGAGCAACAACAGCACTCGCGCCTTCTGCGGACTCAGCACACCAGCCGGGAGCAAGCCAAGTTCAGCATCCTGCTCACCACCATGAACCACTCCTGACCCACAACGATTGGCTCGCAGCATCAGCGGCCGCGGACCAGTCCAGGCCTCAAGAACATGACGTTCCCCGACCGACAGCTGACCGGCACCGGTGCCGGTCAACACCAGACCCGCAACACCGGCCTTGAGACATGCGGTGATCATCCACGACTCGGGCTGCACGGCTCCGTAAAGGATGGGCACCTGGGGCCATTGCTCCGGTAAAACGAGCGCAGCGAAGGGCACCTGCCGAGTACCGCTCGCCGTTGGCAGATGCACGCCTGCGTCATCCACCCAGCCCAGTGCTCCAGTGCTGGGACTGGCGAAGGCCCCCACCCCCTGGGTGGCCACCTTGGTGACATCGCGGGCGCCATGGATCTGGCCATCCATCACCACCAGCACGCCCTGCCCGCGTGCCTCGGAGCTGACTGCCACCTGCACCGCCTGGTACAGATTCAACGGGCCATCGGCACTGAGGGCCGTGGCCGGGCGCATCGCTCCCACCAGCACCACAGGCCGCGGGTCATCGATCAGCAGCTGCAGCAACCAGGCGGTTTCCTCAAGGGTATTGGTGCCATGGGTGATCACCACCCCCGCCAGGTCGGGATCAACGGCCAACGCCTCGCGGATGCGCGCCACCAATCGGCGCCAGTGATCGAACTGCAGATCAGCGCTGTCGACGTTGGCGATCTGTTCCGCCTCAATCTCAGCAAGCTGCTGCAGCTGGGGAACGGTCTGCAACAACTCCCCAGCGCCAATGGCACCCGCTGAGTAGTGACTCAACTGAGTGGACTCAGGCGCAGTCCCAGCGATGGTGCCACCGGTACCAATCAGAAGGATCCGAGGACGATGCATGCCCTGATCAATCAGGTCGAGATGGGAACACAGGAGGGCGGCTGAGCGGGGTATCTGGGGAAGGCTCACCGTAGAGGAGTGGAGCATCCAGCAACGCGCATTGGGCGTAGGGGGATTGCGGGAACCACTGATCGTCGCTCTGCACCGGCACACGGTCCTCGGCACCGCTGCGATAGGCGGCAAGATCTGAAAAAAAAGACTCCAGCAGCAGCCGTCTGGCGATCACGGGTCTGAATTGCGCCGAAGGACCCAGCAGCAACACCATCGCCAATGCCGATCCGGCCATCAACACGGTGCACTGGGTGACGCGCCGCTCGCTGAGCGTGAGAGCTGCCGAGACCTCTGGGATGAGGCGTTCGAGAGTCTGCGCCATGCAGAGCAACAGGAACGGCAGCATCATCATGCCGGCGTACACATGGAACACAAACAGATTTTTCATCACCACCACCCATAGGGCGGTGGTCCCGCCGGTACTCCAGAGCATCTGGCGCCGGCATTTCAGAGCCTGATCGGGCACGGCAGCGAGGATCAAGCCATCCGTTGAGGAGGAACGTCTTCGTTGGATGAATAGGCGCGTCAGCACAAGCACCGCCACGACCAGCAGCAGCGGCAGCATGAACTCCGTGATGTAAGTGATCAATTTGGGCAGCGCCCCCCCCAACCAACGGGTGCGCTCCAGATGCCGCTCACTAAAACCATCTCCGCTGAGGCCAAGTCGGCGCATGGCTGACTGCACCACCGAGGTGCTGGTCCAGGTGACGGCATTGAGGTGGGCTTCCCAGGCGATGTTGTAGCTGGTTGCGAGCCCTACGGTTCCGAAAGCGATCGGCACACCCAGCCACAAGCGCCCGCGAGGAACATCAAGATCCCGTTTCAGCGGCAAGACCAAGGAAAACATCAGCACCACTGCGGAACGACCACTCAGAGCAGCCAGGCACAAGGCCCACCAGTACCAGCGCAGGTCAGGCTGCGCTGAGAGAACCTTGCGAACGACAACGAGCAGCAACAGCACGTAGGCCAGCAACGCAGGCTGATCGAAGTGAAACATGTTGCGGTACTGCAGCACCACCGGCGCTGAGAGCGTGAACAGTACGGAGGCCATCGCCACCGGCCGAGAGAAATGCAGCGCGCGAAGCCACCACCAGAGCGCCAGAGCTGTGGCGACAAAAATCAGATTCATCCATTGCCGAGCGGCATAAAGCCAGGCCACCCCATCACCGGCCCAGGGTGAAAGCAGCCAACGACTCACAACCGCGAAGACGATCGGGTAGCGATTGAAATAATCAAGGTGAATGGCTCCATTCGGATGGAGCCATTCACAGGAATAACCGACGCCTCCGTTGGCAATGCTGCTGTGACGAGCGATGGCCAAGGAGTGAAGCGACACCCAGTTGAAATGGCCTTTCTGAAAAAAATCGACGATCGCCGGCTCTGAGACAAAGAGCATCACCACCAGCAGAACGGCAATGGCGGTCGGCCAGTACCGGGTTTGGAGGCTATACAGCCGTTGATCCATTACATCCGCTCCAGGGTGGCGATTCCGAGCAGACCGAGGCCGGCCTTGAGTGTGTCGGCGGTGAGACGACACAGGGACAGGCGCGATGGCAATGCGGCTGCATCAGCCTTGAGCACCGGCACCTGGTCATAGAAGCGGTTGAACACCTGGCTGAGCTCGAACAGATAACTGCAGAGCCTGTTGGGCAGAAGCTCCTCCTCCACCTCAGCGATCACCGCATCGAACTTGAGCAGCTCACGCACCAGGGCCCACTCCTGCGGCTCGCTGAACTGCAGCTGATCAGCCGCCACATCCAGATCACCACCCTTGCGGGCGATCCCCGCAATGCGCACCACCGCATACAGCAGATAGGGCGCGGTGTTGCCCTGCAACGCCAGCATGCGATCGAAGGAGAACTGGTAGTTGGTGATCCGGTTCTGGCTGAGATCGGCGTATTTCACCGCCGCCAGGCCAACGGTTCCGGCCACATGGTTGATGAAATCTTCCGGTTCACTGCGCCCTTCGTCCTTGAGGCGTGAGCGCAGGTCGACCTCAGCGCGCTCCACCGCCTCATCCAGCAGATCACGCAGACGCACGGTGTCGCCGGCACGGGTCTTGAGCTTCTTGCCGTCTTCCCCTTGCACCAATCCGAAGGGGACATGCTCCAGGCGAGCATCCCCTGGAATCCAGCCGGCCCGCTGCGCCACCTGGAACACCCCCGCAAAGTGACTGGCCTGACCGGAATCAGTCACATAGATCACCCGGCGGGCCGCATCACCCTCGGGAGCTTCAGCAAAGCGGTAGCGAATCGCCGCCAGGTCGGTGGTGGCGTAATTGAAGCCGCCATCACTTTTCTGAACGATCACCGGCAGCGGTTTGCCGTCCTTGCCGCTGACCCCCTTCAGAAAGACGCACTCCGCGCCCTCATCGGTGACCAGCAGCTCGGCCTGCTTCAGCCCATCGATCACCGCAGGCAGAAAGGGGTTGTAAAACGATTCGCCCCGTTCGCTCAGGCGGATGTCGAGCCGGTCGTAGATCTTCTGGAACTCTCGCCGCGACTGGTCACACAGAAGGCCCCAGGCCTTCAGCGACAGAGGATCGCCGCTCTGCAGCTTCACCACCTCCTCGCGGGATGTGGCCTGAAAAACCTCATCATCATCAAAGCGCTTTTTGGCCTCCCGGTAGAAGGCAACAAGATCACCGAGATCGATGGCATCGGCGGTGTCGAGCGCCTCGGGTGCGACCTGCTTGAGATGGGTGATCAGCATCCCGAACTGGGTGCCCCAGTCGCCCACATGGTTCAGCCGCAACACCGGATGGCCGCGGAACTCCAGCACCCGCGCCAGAGAGTCGCCGATGATCGTGGAGCGCAGATGGCCCACGTGCATCTCCTTGGCGATGTTGGGACTGGAGAAATCCACAATGACCGGCGCCGCGTTCTCCACGGCCGGCACCCCGAGCCGTTCATCTCCCAGCCGGGAGGCCACCTCGGCTGCCAAGCGCTCCGGACGGATCGTGAGGTTGATGAAGCCTGGGCCCGCGATCTGAGGCTCTAGGCACAGGGCTTTGAACTCGGCATCAGCCTGCAACTGCTCCACGATCGCCGCAGCGATCTGACGCGGCGCCTGCTTCAGGGGCTTCGCCAGGGGGAGGGCTCCATTGGCCTGGAAATCACCAAATTCCGGCTTGCTCGCTGCTGCCAGCTGGGGCTCCAGCAGAGCATCCACCTCCGGAAAGGCACGCTGCATCGCACCACGCAACTGGGTGTCTAGGGCCTGGGCGATGCGCAGCATGGAAAGCAGCGGTCAATGAAGTCAGCTCCTGATCATCCCCCGGCGCGGGGGTCCCCCTCGGGCTTCGATCATTCAGCGGCCACTGAACACGAGCTCGAACCTGCCCAGGCATCTGAACCCTCCGAAACAACGCAAGCGCAGCTAATGGCCTAGGCATTTATCAGTGGCAACGCACCAGTGACGACGCACCAGTGACGACGCACCAATATCAACTCAGCAGTGCCAACGCATGCATTGATGTTCCCGAAACTCAATCTCAGCCTCAGTGATTGATCCACAGAGAATCAAATAAGGAGATGCCAGCAACAAACTGTCCGACTAATGTGCAGTCTTGCACAAGGGAAGACGATTATTGAACCGCAAGATCTTCTACAACTGCATTCGAGATGATTTATTCAACGGGGTACTGAGGCAGCAGAACGTAAATGGCATGGAGGCCATCCTGAACTTCTGGGACTCTCCACCCAACCCGCCAACAGGCGCCTTCAAAACCAACTGGGACATCCGCTCCATTGGCTGGCTGGCTTACATGCTCGCGACCACGAAGCATGAGACGGCCTCCACGATGCAACCGATTGATGAATACGGAGATACCGCCTATTTCACGCGAATGTATGAAAATCGCTCTGACCTTGGCAACAACGAGCCTGGTGATGGAGCCAGATTTCATGGGCGGGGATTTGTCCAGCTCACAGGCCGAACCAACTACACGAAAATGACCGGGGTAGTGCGATCAATCTTCCCCGATGCACCCGATTTCACGGAACACCCAGATGCCGTCAAAGATGATCGCTATGCGGCAGTGATCATGTTTGACGGCATGTTCTGTGGAATTTTTACAGGATGGGCACTCAAAAACTTCATCGGAGATCCACACAAAGGGCAAATCGTGGATTACTTTCACGCCCGCAAAATCATCAACGGCCTGGACAAAGCTGATCTGATTGAACGTTATGCCAAAAAATTCTCCTCCGCACTTGATAAGGCTGGTGCGACGGCATAAATCGTTTCAAGAATGCCGAACTGCCCCTCTCAACCAGGTCCGCTTGGACGACTGGGAACCGCGATCCAGCTGATCTGGTGCTGACGCAACTTTGCTTCTGTTGCGCTCAACTCCTTTTCTTCATTGCCATCACCATAAAGAGCCAGTTCATAGAGAAGATTCATGCAGAACTTGCCTTGAAAATATCCGCCGTGGCAATCAATCTTGCTGATCTTTAAAGGGCTGGCAAGCATCAAGAGCAACGTGGCGGCGTAATTGAAAAATCTCTGCGCGGCATTGCGAGCCGTAAACGCACTCAGATAACGCCCACCATCGTCGTAGTCGGTGCAGTCGATCACATTGAGCGGGTAGCCAATCCATGGCTTGCAGCAAAAGGTTTTGTCATCGCAAAGGGTTTCCGTACGCAGCGCACCATGGAGCTCGAGATGACTCAGATCTGACACACACTTGCCGTAACCCTGGGCTCGCGTGCGCCCTTTGATGCTCAGGTTGCCGAGCCGATAGCCACCGATGCGCGTCCCCGAGGGAAACACGAAGTAATTGGCCAGAGTTGAGGCGAGCCGAAGCACCATATCGGCATCATTGACGAACAAAAAAGTCTGCTGGAAACGACGCAGGCAACTGCGCAGATAATTGGAACGCCCTGTGGTGATCGTCCAGACCGGGATGTCGGCAGCAACGAGGATTAAACGATCAAGGGTGAACAGATCACCGATCTGCGCCAACTGTTCTCGCTGTCGTTCGTTCGCTTGCTCATCGAAGGACGCTGGGCAGCTTGGACCACCAAATGGACCCGACTGGGCATTAGTCGACCAGAGGTGAGTATCCGCTTCGGGATCGAAGACATTGGTGAGCACACGGATGAGCATGGTTGTCACGAACGTGCCCATGCTGTGACCCAGGAAACTGAGGCTGATCCGCGGCTGCTTACCGCTCTGGAGATCAGCCAGATAGCTGCGATCGGGGATGACCTCCTTGACCAGGTGGTGGAGAGCTCTGACCATCTCAACGGCATCGAACACACCAAAGGTGCTGGCGCGTTCACGGTCGCGGAAGTACGTGACCATGCGCAGCAGCATCAGTGTGATTCCAATCCCCAGACACAATTGACCGATGGCAGCGAGCCAACCGCCGGCAAAGAAAGCGAGCAAGCTGCCGAGCGCGAAGAGCAACCACAGGCCCATCGGCATGGCACGGAACCAGCACAAAGGTCCTCCGGCACCAATCCGCTCGGACGGCCAGGCGTAGTGCACAAACAACACATAATCATCAGGTGGTGATTCCGTAAGCCGGCAGGCGTCGTCTCTGAACTTGCGTTCCGCCTGCTTGTATTCCTCCCTCACACTCTGCAAGGGAACGTTGTAGCCGTGGATGCGAACCACCACCCGCACACGCTGAGACTTGCCATTGCTCTGCTGCCGTTGGAAGAACTCGGAGAGATGGGTGCGCAGCTTCGCGAAGTTCTGGGCGTTGTTGTCAAAATCCGCACGAAAATCAGATTGCGTGAGAGCCAAGCGAAAGGGCCTCTCGGCCTCCAGGGGTGCGGTGCTGCAAACCAGCATGTGGCTGAAGCAGGGGTTCTGCTCTGAGGGGAAGGGCTGGTATTTGAGAAGGGCGAGTTCAGGATGCCGCGTGGTGGTTGTCATGGTGAATGGCTCTGCACGCTGATCCCCCCTGAGGTAGCCATCTCCCACGAATCAGCCGCGGAATCGAACCGCTGCCTTCCAATTCAGCAGCAGCGTTGTTGGCATCAAGGATCGCTCAAACGATTGCTCAGGCACCGATCGTTGAAGATGGTGAACCAGGACCACTGTTGATCACACACCGTGCCCCAAAGCGCAGAACCAGCAGAGCAACTCCGCAGCTTGCTGGAGCAGGACACCTGCCATCTGATGCCCTGCTGCTTTGATGCTTTATCAGCCCGGCTGGTGGAACAAGCCGGCTGCGCACTCAGCTTCATGAGTGGGTTTTCTGTGGCAGCAGCCCGAGCTGGTTTGCCTGACACGGGCTTGCTCACGGTGACGGAAATGCTCGATCAGGGCCGCTCGATCTGCGATGCCGTGTCGATCCCCGTGATCGCTGATGGTGACACCGGCCACGGCAATGCCGCCAATGTGCAGCGCACGATGCACCAGTTCGCGAAAGCGGGCTTTGCCGGAATCATGCTGGAAGATCAGGTGGCCCCCAAACGCTGCGGCCACACCGGCGTAAAAGACGTTGTCGATCGTGATTCGGCGATCGCCAGGATTCAGGCAGCTATTGATGCCCGCAACCAGGGCGCCGATCTGGTGATCGTGGCGCGTACCGATGCGCGATCGGCGTTTGCAGCAAGCCACGGTGATCAGGCCGCCCTGGAGGAAGCGCTGTGGCGCCTGAAGGCCTTTGCTGATATGGGCGCTGATGTGTTGTTTCTGGAGGCACCGCGCAGCGAGCAGGAAATGCTGAGATTCTGCGAGGAGGTGCCGGGCAGGCGCATGGCGAACATGCTGGAAGGAGGCATCACACCGTTGTTGTCGACCGAACGCCTGGGGGCAATGGGCTTTGCTTTGGCGGCCTACCCACTCACCCTGCTCTCAACGGCCGCCTTCGCGATGCGGCAGGCACTGGTTGATCTCCAAGCAGGCAAAACTCCCGAGCAGATGCTCAGCTTTGAGGAGATGAAAACACTCGTGGGGTTTGACTGCTACATGGAGAGAGCTGATCCAACCTGAATCGGCTCCCAACACAACACGGTGGACGAAGGAGAAACGGAAGGGTTGGGCTCTGTTTAGGCAACCATTGCTGCTGGATTCCGTCGTCCGAGCTCAAACGCGTCATCGACTGCCTGTGGTGTTGAGCACGGCTGAAGTGCGCGCCGTGCGGGAGCAACTGCAAGGGCCCTCAGCTCTGGTGGTGGGGGTTCCTATACGGCAGTGGGTTGCGCCTGATGGAAGCTCTTAGGCTGCGAGTGAAAGACCTTGATACCCAACGGCGGGAACTCAGCGTTCGCGATGGCAAAGGGGGGAAAGACCGCCTGACACTGTTGCCAAAAAGCCAGATTCCGGACCTTGAGCGTCATCTCACGGATGTACGTCAACTGCACCAGCGTGATCTTGAGGCCGGCTGGGGGCGGGTGCTGATGCCCTACGCCCTGGGTCGCAAATACCCCAACGCTGAACGCGAATGGGGCTGGCAGTGGGTGTTCCCGCAACAGAAGCGTTGGACTGACAAAAGCAGCGGCGAGCAGGGGAGGCATCACCTTGATCCCAGCGTGGTGCAGAAAGCGGTGAAACGCGCTATGGCTTCAGCTGGCATTACCAAGGCAGCCAGCTGCCATACCTTCCGTCATTCATTTGCAACACACCTGCTGGAACAGGGACAGGACATCCGCACGATTCAGGAACTGCTCGGCCACAAGGATGTGAGCACCACCATGATCTACACCCACGTTCTGAATTCAGGGCCCCTCGGTGTACGCAGCCCAGCCGACCTTGACTAGCAGCATTCAAACAAGCTGCGTGGATTTTTTGATCATCACTGCACCCAATTCGATAAACGCCAATTGGAGGATGCGGCGCATCACCAAATACATTTCCACTCTTAATTATTTCCTGAAAGCAAAAGTTTTAAAACATCGACACAAACATGCCAGCAGAGCCCACTGAATTCGCTTCACATATCACTCCATCAAACAGCATAGAAACCAAATGCAAAGCAATGAGCTACAGCGAAATCAGCACAGTCGAATTGAAATGATTAACGGACCCATGAACGATCGCTACAATCAGAGGAGTGTTTTTGCAGAAACTATGCAATCAAAGCGTTCTGAGCAGCGCAAGACCGATAGAGCTTCGTGGTTCACGGAAAGCGAGGCCTGCTCAGAGGTGGTTATCGGAACCGCCCAATAAATAGTTACATGCACTAGAAAGTAAAATTGAAGTTACGCAAAGGAAAGACTAAATCCATTCTTGACGCTTCTATAGATTCGGCACTTTTAGCAGTCGAAATATACAACAAGCCGAGAACAACCTTTCGCAGTGAAGGCTTCATCACCATGATGATTATGGCGTGGACAAGGCTATTTCATGCATATTTCAATTCTACAATAGGCGATCGTTACTATTACAAAAAGAAGAACGGCCGCTACAATACAGTTGATGGAGAAAAGAAAGCTTGGGAGCTTGTAACGTGTATCAAGAAATACGGCGAGTTACCGCCTGCTGTTGAGTCAAACCTTAATTTCTTTATCAAGCTTAGAAACAAAATTGAGCATCGCCACATTGAAAAAAGAGAGGTCGATACTCTTATTTTTGGAGAATGCCAATCCTTACTATTTAACTATGAAAGCCAGCTAATAGATTTCTTTGGGAGCGCATATTCAATCAATGAGGCGTTAGTCTATAGCCTTCAGTTCTCCCAAATACGGTCTCAGCAACAAGTGCAGGCAAATCGCTCTGCATTATCAAAGGATCTGTCTGAAATCGTGGCATTCATTGAAAAATATAGAAATACTCTAGACGACGATACATATAATTCTCAAGAGTACAGCATCAAGCTAATACAAATTCCCAAAATTTCTAATACTAATAGAGCTGATGCCGCTGTCGAATTTGTAAAGTGGGATTCGCTCAGTGACGAAGATAAAGACGCTTACGAAAAGCTTAATGTAATTATTAAAGATAAGACCGTAAAAATAGAGGCGGCAAACGTTGGCAGGCTAAAACCCTCAGAGGTCGTTAAAAAAGTGAATGAAGGGCTAAACGGTAAGTCTATTACTCAGAATCTGCATACAATCTTATACAAGCTATTCGAGATTAGACCTGCTAAAGGTTCAGATGAACCCTTTAATACTCAGGAAGAGTTTTGTCATTATGATGAACCTCATAACGACTATGTTTACCAAGATGCATGGGTAACGTTCCTTATCCATTTTATGCAAACTACAGAGCTAGAGCCTTCTGAATTAAGGAAAAAACAACTAAATGGAGAGAAACTGGATGTCGATCAGCACCGCATGTAACAAGCGCGTGCACCAAGGACTAAATTTCAGTTGCACCTTTTGGCATGGCTACACCACTTTATGCCAAAAGCCACAACAAAAATTTAGCCTGTGGCGCGGGCGTTAGAAGCACGAGAAGAAGCTCAGCTAAAGCGATTACGGCCATTAGGCCCCCCCACACGAGTGCTGGGTTGCTGGCATGATCCAAGACCTTTGATTTCGGAGATTTGTTGCTGAGTAGATCTTGCCGCGATCATCACCAGGCGGGCAATTTTGTGGAATAGATACCAGGCAAAAAATAACTTGATCACCAATTCGTGAGGCCGCCACATCGGGATTAAATTCATATGAAACTTGAAAGCCTTCATTGTCATATTGAATGGTTGTTCCTTCGTTTTCCGTATAGTTCTTAGGTGGAACGATCATCTGTCGGTCATGAAGCCTTGTACCGATGGCTTTGATCTTGGTTCGAGAGCAAGTCCCAACTCTCTCAGGTACGCCACTCACGATGGGTGTATTCCCATTTTTGATAAGAGAAAGCCTGAACGCACCAATCCATGGCGGATTCGAAACGTGTGTTCCAAACTCACTCAGTCCGTCAATGACCTGAGCCTGAGTGTCAAGAATGCAGAGCTTATTACTCCCGCAAGCATGGCGAGCATGCAAGGACGATAAAAGAAAGTCTTGCGCGATGGATCGACTTTCACCCTTAACTTGGCTATAACCTCGAGAAGCTATTTGATCAAGTTCAGATAACTTCTGGTCATTGCATATTGTGAATTCATCTTGATAACGTGCACGATTACAATCAAAGCTTGGGCTAAAGCTGTTAGCGCTAGCTTCTGGTGCGCCAAAAAGTTCAAATAGGCTTAGCAAGACATTCATCCAAAGTGCGATTTGAATCATGGATTTTCAGAGAAGATAATTATCATCATCTATCAATAAGGCTTTACGGCACTGGTCAAGCAACGATTGATATCAGGCTTCTGGCCCTAGAGCCGATGGATTACAGGCTGAGTTTTGGGAGCCATCGGCCCTGTGAGCGAGATCAGAATCTCCGCTGATTCAGATCATCGAGTGATCATTTGAATCCGGCAATGGTGAGTGAGTCGGAGCATGAACTCCGCTGAATTCATTCATTTGCACTTTTGAAAATGACAGACCAACGCAAGCTGACTGCACAACGGGTACGCCAGGACGCGATCGATCTCGCTGCCCGTCGTGATCACCCGCACCATCAAGCCAACGGTGACGAACAGCGCTACGAATCCGCGAACTACCCGATGAGCTTCACCAAGGGGCTTGATCACAACACAACCACTGGCTTGGTTGAGCAATCAGGAGACTTCAAGGCATTCCGTTACGCCATTGACAACGGCTTGGCCGAGGACTTCACCCGGCACATAGCGGTTCCGCGCGCTGAGCCGCGCCGTAAGTGGGAGGCCCCGACTGCTGGCACGTTCTACGAACTGCAAGGTCCTGACCCTCAAGCCGTCACCATTCCGCCCGCTCCTGATCTTTGCAGTGAAGAACTGACCTTTGAGATGGCGGAGGTTTACGAACTGGCGCTATCAGGTGATCTGCCCTTCAACGCCTTCGATGCAGGCGGTGGCTCAGCAGCACTGGCTGATTCGGCCGATCGACTCAACAGTCTTGCCTATGCCCAGGGCGGCTTCAACAGCCGTCCGCGCACCACCAACAGCAGCAATCAACTCGACCCGCAAACGATCTTTCGAGGTTCCAGTCCGGGAGTTGTTCAAGGTCCTTACCTCTCGCAATTCATGCTCATCGGCAATGCCAGTGCGAGTGAGGGCATCACGCCAGATCAAGGCTTCATCAACTTCGGTGCCCAGAGGTTCGACCAGCGTGTGCTGGAGGTGAAGTAGCAAGACGACTACATGATCAAGTGGGATGACTGGCACCGGGTTCAGCAGGGCTATGAAGTCCGAGCCGAATGTTTCGATCCCTGCAAGTCCTCGAGGCCAGGCAGGCCTTCACCGGCCAGCGGCGTTTTATCCATACACCCCGTGATCTGGCGACTTACGCCCACTTCCTTCAAATTCATCAGCAACCTCTCAGCAACCTCTCAGCAATGCTTAAGCGATTTATCAGCTTTTTATTGTCATAAATTAAGTTTTATTCAATTTTAAGCATGTCAATCAAAAAAGATGACATTGTGAACTCTATACATAGCGATGGAAGTGACGACAATTACTACGCAAGTAGTACTGGATCAGGATGTGTATTCAGGTTTCAGCAAGATCTAAGTTATTTTAAACCTAGCGATACGGATTACAAAGTCCTTCCTGGAACTTTTTTACATCAAGATCTAATTGCGCCCAATCCTTGCTACAACCTTATAGATCTTACAGATCCATCTTTATCTGATGATGACAAAAAGCTATACAAAAAGGTTCAAGAACAAGGTGTTCCGGCTGTAGGAACGCTTGCGTATAAATCAGAAAAAGTAAAGTATTTATTTAGCTGAGACAAACACATTGACCTTCATGATCTAAGTAATACTTTTGTACTTTACTCCCACGATTCAAACTCTTGTGATTCGAGGGCGATTTATCTTGAGGATGGAAATGGATGGCAAGGTCCCTGCCTCTGGTACCAGGGAAACCCACCAACTATAGATTCCAACTTAATCGGGTCTGGCGCTTGGCCAATGGGGGACCCCCGCACAAACCCACCTTCTTCAATCCATAAGACGGGCAATGGAGGAGGAACTGGATTCCATACTAGATATAGTTATGATGAAGCAAATACTAATAATAACAATTGGAAATGCGCAGTTGAATACATTGATTATAACGGACAAAGTCAACAATATGTAGACGCAAATGAACTTGTCAAGTATAAAGAATACAATCCAAAATGGAATAATAGGTACAATCTTGATGACTGGTGGGTATTTTTGCAAGCCTGGCATGAAGCAGCAAAAGCGCACCAAGACTTACAATATTGGCCTGATCAAAAGAAATTAGACTCTTTTGGTTGGGTTGACAATATTGCCGCAATGATAAGTCTCCAAAATGGCTTCTATTGGAATAGAGACAAGCTTGGATTTAAACGTGAAGACCAAACAGCTTATGAGTGGTGGGGCTGGAATGAAATTCCTTTTCAAAAAGAACGTGCCACAGACGCAGACTCCTGGGATTGCTTAGCTGTTGTATTGCCTTTAAATATTGAGCATTGGGACTATCCATATACCAATTTAAAGGATGAGCAGAGGCAGTATATCAAAAAGCAAGTACAGGCTCATCAGCATGCAGGCTTTAAATATGGAAATGGTCAGACCCCTTCTATTGCCATCTTTAAGCAGGAATGGATTGCAGATAAGTATCACTGCATCAACCTAATCTGTGAAGATGTCATCTCATATCACGATCTTTAAAAAATAAAATATCGAATTGCGGAAATCTGCTTAGCGCTAGAGGTTAGATCGTCTATGCGTTAATACCCTGGCACGCTTACACATTCTTATTGTGTAAGCTATTTTTTTTATTTGCCCTAAAAATTTTTCTCTTATCGACTAAAGCCACATATGATTGATTTTAGTAATCAATCAAGGATGCTCATCCAGTCAAATGATGAATGCCCTGAGCCAGCAAAATATTACAGTTAAATCATATACTTTAGATAATCAATTCATTGCAATCAAAGAAGCAGCGAAATGACATATTGCCAGCGTAAAAACCATTGAGCAAGAAAGTACCCAGGGCAACTAATAAGGCGATCGTTCGAACGCAAACTACACGCATTTCGTGGGCGCCTCACAGCTCAGGCCTTAGGCGAACTGACAACAGAACATCCTAAAGTACACGCTGGAAGCTTGTCGCTACCACTCGCTTTTATGTAATCAACGCTTCTTTTCTGGCATTGTTTTTTATTAAATGACCAGAGCCCAAGACTGAAACTTCGTTGCTGACCGGAACGATCGATCAGGCGCTGATCGTTGAATATGGTGAGCCAGAAGCACGATTGATCGCACACCGTGCCCCACAGCGCAGATGGCCCACGTGCATCTCCTTGGCGATGTTGGGACTGGAGAAGTCGACCACCACCGGAGCTGCATCATTCACCGATGGAACGCCCAACCGCGCATCACCCAGCCGGGAGGCCACCTCGGCTGCCAAGCGCTCCGGACGGATCGTGAGGTTGATGAAGCCTGGGCCCGCGATCTGAGGCTCTAGGCACAGGGCTTTGAACTCGGCATCAGCCTGCAACTGCTCCACGATCGCCGCAGCGATCTGACGCGGCGCCTGCTTCAGGGGCTTCGCCAGGGGGAGGGCTCCATTGGCCTGGAAATCACCAAATTCCGGCTTGCTCGCTGCTGCCAGCTGGGGCTCCAGCAGAGCATCCACCTCCGGAAAGGCACGCTGCATCGCACCACGCAACTGGGTGTCTAGGGCCTGGGCGATGCGCAGCATGGAAAGCAGCGGTCAATGAAGTCAGCTCCTGATCATCCCCCGGCGCGGGGGTCCCCCTCGGGCTGGATCAGGCCAACTGCAGACCCAAGGGAGCACCGTGCCGACACTCAAGAATGCCCACTACCCTCCGACCTCATCCAAGGGAGGGAGGGAGGAGAGGTAGGAGCGAATGGAGACCGCAAGATATTCAACGACTGCCTTCGAGACGATTTGTTCAACGGCGTGCTCAGGCAGCAACATGTGAATGGAATGGAAGCCATCCTGGACTTCTGGGACGCACCACCCAAGCCACCACAAGGAGAATTTCAAGCCAACTGGGACATCCGCTCCATTGGCTGGCTGGATTACATGCTCGCCACCACAAAGCATGAAACGGCCTCAACCCTGCAACCCATTGATGAATACGGAGATGCCGCTTATTTCACACAGATGAATGAGAACAGATCGGACGTCAATAACACAGCACCCGGGGATGGAGCCAGTTTTCACGGGCGGAGATTTGTGCAGCTCACAGGCAGGGCGAACTACACCGCCGTGACAGGTGTTGGGCAATCCATCGTTGCTGACGCTCTCATATCCGGAACAACCCGATGCGGTAAACAATGATCGCCATGCGGCTGTGATCCTGTGGGATGGCGTGGTTTGCGGTGTGTTCACAGGATCGGAGCGGAAGAACTTCATCGGCAATCCACTTCTCAGGCAGATCGTGGACGACGTTCACGCCCACACAATCATCGATGGCATGGATCAAGCCGGTCTGATTGAAGGTTGCGGCGAACCATTCGCCACCGCACTCAACAAGGCAGGGGTGACCACTGGATTCAAGCCTTGATCACAGCCTTGTTTGCAGCAAGGCTTTGATCTCTGAGGGCGAGAGTGCGATGGGATTGTTGCGGTTGCTGGCGGCCTCAACGATGCGATCCAGATCTGCCGCGGTGATGCCGTAGTCGCTCAAACGAGGCAGCTGGAGTTCCTCCACCCAACGGAGCAAGCAGTCCGTGAAATGGTCCACTGCCGCAGCGTTCTCACTGAGGTTGCTGCCCCCCGGCATCAGACGACCAACACGGGCCATCCGTTCGATGGCAGGGTGATGGGGATCGCGCTGTTTCAGGGCACTCCAGTTCTGCTGTTGCACTGCAGCCATCAACGTTCCGCAGATCACGCCATGGGGCATCGGAAACCAACCTCCGATCGGCCCGGCCAGCCCGTGAACAAGTCCCAGCCCGGCATTGGCCAATCCGATGCCTGAGCAGAGCGCGCCATAGGCCATGTTCAGACGCACCTGAGGATCGGCTGATCCCTCTCCGCAGGCTGATCTCAGATTCGGCACCAGATGCTGGAGACCACTCCAGACGATCGCATCACTCAACGGTGATGCCGTCGGGGAGAGAAACGGCTCCAGCAGCTGCGTGAAGGCATCCATGCCGCACGCTGCTGTGATATCAGCAGCGGCACCGGTGAGCAGGGAACCATCCAGAATCACGGCACTGGGAACGAAGTTCTCGTGACGCAACGACTTCTTGTATCCCTCCGGGCCCACATGACTCAGCACTGCGTTTTTCGACACTTCTCCACCCGTTCCTGAAGTGGTGGGAATTGCCAGAAAAGGCAGGGTGATTCCGCTGTGGGCCAGACCACGGCCCACACCCTCGAGATGATCGAGCACGGAGTTCCCATGGGGAATCATCGCGGCAATCGCCTTGCCGCAATCGATCACACTGCCGCCACCGATGCCGATCACAGCGTCCAGGCCCTGACCAAACCACTGCCGGGTGGTGCGATCCACCAGCTCTGCGCTGGGTTCACCAGCACAGATCAGATGGGAATGTCTGGCTCCAGCAGCATCAATCAAACGCTCCACCACGCACAGCTGGCCCATCGCCTGCAACGAAGCTCGGCCGGTCACCAGCAGGACCGATTCAGCGTTGCTTGAGCGCAGCCAGGGGGTGATCTGCTGGAGAGTTCCCATGCCGCAGTGAATCGGCGGGACCCGGGCAAAAGGGAACGACATCGTCATGAACCCATCGCGTCATGGTGCAACCGATTGGTAGGGAACACCCTTCCGTGGTTCGGCCATCCAATCAGCGACGGTTTCCCTCCACTGGAGGTAGTGGGACGTGTTCTTATGGGCTGCAGCGGCGGCCTCGGACTCATACGCCTCGTAGAGAAGAAACAGAGTCGGGTCGTCCTTGCTCTGCAGGATGTCAAAGCGTTGATTGCCCGGTTCCTGGATGGATTCCTTGTGATTCAAGATGGAGGCCTGACGAAACGCCTCGATCTGATCAGGTTTCACGTGGACGTGAACACAGGTGACGTGCATCGATCAGCCAAGCAAGGCAGTCTTCAATCCAACCATCCGGCGAGCCAAGGTCCAGAGGCAGTCCCCTTAACCGGAGCATGACGGAGGACTGGGAATCGCGATCCAGCTGATCTGATGGTGCCGCAACTTGCCTTCGGTTTCGATGTGCGGCTTTCCTGAATGACCATCTCCATCAAGAGCCACTCATGAAGGGGATTCATGCAATATCTACCTTGAAAATAACCACCATGGCCATCGATCCTGCTGAGTTGGAATACACCAACGAGCATCGCCACGCTCGTGGCGGTGTAATTGAAAAAACCTCTACGCGACATTGCGCGCCGTGAACGCACTGAGATAACGCAACCCATCGTCGTCATCGGTGCAGTCGATCACATTGAGCGGGTAGCCGATCCAGCGCTGACAACGGAATGTTCTGTGATCACAAAGGCTTTGCGTCCGCAACGCCCCATGCAGCTCAAGGTCACTCAGGTCACCCACACGCTTGCCATAACCATTCTGTGTCGTGCGGCCCTTGCTGCTCAGATTGCCAAGCCGATCGCCGCCAATGCGCGACCGCTAGGGAAACACGAGGTGGTTGGTCAGGGCTGAGGCCAATCGCAACACCATGTCGGCATCATTGACGAAAAGGCTATCGGCAATGATCTCCATCACCAGTAGGTGAAGCGCTCTCACTATCTCCACGGCATCAAACACACCTAACGATCAGGCGCGACCACGATCGCGAATTAGGTGACCGCGCGAGCAGGGTGAGCGTGATGCCAATCCCCAGACACAACTGACCGATGGTTGCCAGCCAACCAACGACAAAGAAACCGAGACAACTGCCGAGAGCGAACAGCTGCCACAGCTCCATCGGCATGGCACGAATTCAACGCAAGGGACCTCCGGCACCGATCCGTTCGGACTGCCAGGCGTAGTGCACGAACAGCACATAATTATCCGGTGGTGAGTCCGTGAGCTGGCAGGCGTTATTTCTGAACTTGCGCACCGCCTGGTGGTATTCCCGCTTCACACTGCTCAGGGGAACGTTGTAACCGTGGATGCGAACCACCAGCCGCACACACAGACTCCTGGCGCTGTTCTGCTGCCGTTGGAAGAACTCGGAACGATGGGTTTGAGCTCCGCAAAATGCTGAGCGGTGTGGTCGAAATCAGCCTTAGTGAGATCCAGCCGACAGGTCCGCTCCGCCTCAAGGGGTGTCGCGCTTGCACACCAACAGGAGGCAGAAGCAATGGGTCCGCTCTGAGGGGAAAGGCTTGTATTCGAGAAGCGCCAACGCCCCAGGCTGCTATGTGGTGGGTGACATGGTGAGTGGCTCCACACACTGATCACCCCTTTTGTAGCCATCACCTATGCGTCAATACAACAAGCGAATGATTTGCTCCAACGACCGGCAGGGCCAAAAGAAAGATAACAATACTCAAGGCAAAAAGCAAAGAAACACCGAGAGAATCATCGCGGAAGACAAAAACTGAATATCAATTTTCAAAGCTTAACGTCGCGGTACTAACAAAAAAAATCTAAATACAACACAAAAATACCGACCAATGAAGTGATCGGCAGACATAGTTCAAGAGGTCTCTATTCTTTACGCAATCAATGTCAAATTTTACACCTGATTTTCAAGTCACAGTGTCGGGCCTTAAGCCCAATACGAATGCAGCATCAGCCACAGGAGATTCGGGTTACATGAATTATAAGGGTTGGGCAAAAACCCAATGGACAAACGGCAATGGCCAAGAATTTTATTATGCAGAGGCACACAGTTTTATCAACCCCGCATCAAACAGTCTGGCGAAAAGACAAATTACGGTAACCCATAATGGGGGAGTAAAACCCATCCAAATGTGGCTCTCCTGCGGAAATCAGTCAGTAATGATGACCGAGACACCTCAAGGAGGCGTTTGGACTTGGACACTCGATCAGAAATGCAGCCAAAGCCAAGGGGGGGGACAAATATCCAAATACCTGGAATACCTCCAAAATTACAATAGCGAATATCAAGGTGTAGTACAGATGACATTGCAACCTTATGACCACCAATCTAAATCTAACGGTAATTGCGACCAAGGCTTTCGATCAGTGCTTCTCTGCTTTGGCCCGCAAGACTATGGCCACAGCTCTACAAACATAATCAAAGCCTCCGAACTAAAGCCTGCAAACTATCAGCTTGGTGATCAAAACTTTTGGGTTGGAGGATTGGCACAGTATTTCATTGAAAGCAATAAAGACTACCAAGGTAATTACGTCTTAATAATAGATCAGGAGATTGACGAAATGGGGGCCCTTAGTTGCGCAGTAGCCTATTCAAAGGGAAATGACACTTACCGGGGAGCGATAGACTTAGCAGGCAAGTGGACCGTCACTGGCACACATCGAATAAATGGGTATAAAGCATATGAAAAGTATAATAAGGATTGGAGCAATGAAGCTCAGAGATTCGTTTGCACTGGCCTTCTTGATATATCTACTTGCAGCCAACAAAATCCCTGCATCGATGTCTGTGGCGTAACATTCGCCTACCCGGGCCACAGAAATGAATCTTCCATTAAGTTAAACTGCCTAAGCAGAGTTGATTGGTACGGCGATACCACTAAAGAACGCTATAAGACAATTAAAGACAATTTATTGAATGGCAGGTACAAAACACCTAATGAAAACTTCCAGCCAATCCACGTTTTTGACACCAAGATGATCGGTGGCTGGGTTGATGCATCAGATGGTATTGAGACTTTCGCGCCAAATAGTTATTTTGATAGAAACTTTATGCATATTAACGACGACAGCATCAAAATATTCACAAATCATATTAGATTCAATAATACAACCCTTTGGCAAGGAAACGCGGGGGCCGCGATAGCTCCAGCAGCATACGGATATGTCAATGGACCCATTACCGATTCGCAGGTCAATGGAGTATTCGTACATCGTGTTACACATAAATTTGATAATAATCGTGCACAGGACGATGACATGGGTGGACTAATTTCCAATAGAGTTTGCTTCAACGACGACTACTTCCACGAAAAAAACGACATATACATGGGAAGCCTTACAATAAATAACCTATATGTTCCCAGCCTTGAAAACATTCACAAGAGTGATGTCAATTCCATTTCTCGAGTAATTGTATTATCGGCGATCAATCCAGGCTCAGATACGACGAAAGGAAATCCAACAGATCGACTCCACTTTTACAAAAGACCTACAAGTAAAAACGTATTGAAAAACGCTTACATCCAGGGCATCAAGCTTGAAAATGTAAATGTAAATCTCCCTTATTCATATGACCACGACAAGGGCTATTCCCAGGGAATGTATTGCGTCGGAGACTATGTATACGGACCATTAAACAAAGACTTTTCGGGAAATATTCCGTACGCAGATAAGGACGGAAACAACTTTACAGTGCATTTGTATATAGACAAAGTTCTCTATTAAACCAACGCGAAGTAGCACTGATAGGGATGGCTTGGCCTCTCAGAACCTCTCGTCGCGAGAGGACAAGCCAACCTTGAATGAGTCAATTCAGCATCAGCAATAAAGACACCTTGAGATGAACATTCGCGAACGGTTAAAAACAGGCCAGGCCAAAACGAATGAGGCTTTGGAGCTGTTCGATTCACTTGAGCCCGTCGATGTTGATTTTATGATTGGCACCTGGAAGGGCGAAGGCTTCCATACCAACCACCCCATGGATGGTCTTCTCGAGACCTATCACTGGTATGGGAAACAGTTTGAAAGCCTTGAAGATGTTCATCCATTGATCTTTTCAACACTTCGCGGTGGCTTCGCCCGTGTCAACCCCGGCTTGCTGGGACCGGCATTAACTGTGCCCATGCCAAGGTCAGCAATGGTGGGTCGTCTCTTCCAGACACTGTTGCCCTGCCTCGCAACATCCCGCTCCTCAGCGCGATTGCGCATGACAACGTATCGAGGCCTATCAAGCGCAACCATGATTTACGACCAGCTACCGATTCACGACGTGTTTCGTCAAATCAATCAGGATGCCGTTTTAGGCGTGATGGATAGGAAAGGAATGAATTTACCGTTCTTCTTCGTCCTTCGGCGCGAAACAGAATCCAAAAATGTCTAGAAGGCTTTCAGATTGATTGAGCTGCTCTAGTGCTTGTGAGTGTTTCGTCTTCATGACGGTTAGATTCATAACAAACAACGGGCCAAGTCGAATCTGCGCTTCAAACCCAAAGCCAACAGCTGTTGCCTCGAGGAAAGTTAATTCACGCAAATCTTAATTCAACATTATATTTCTTCTCAAACCAGCATCATGACCCAGTCATCAGGCAACTCTGCTCCCTTGGACATCGCGATTATCGGTGCAGGGCCTGGCGGACTCAGTGCTGCACACGCCTTGGCAAACCGTGGGTTTTCTGTCGGTATTTTTGACCGAGCCCAGATTCTGCAACCGATTGGCGCGGCTCTTGGACTTGCCGAACAGGGATACGAGGCACTCAACAACATCAGTTTGAGTTTGTCCAAGCAGGTTCGTTCCAAAGCCGTCAATCCCAGACAACAACTGCTCATGCGACCAAGTGGAGAAGTCTTGTTCGCAGATGAATCGCCGATGGCAGGCACGAGCTTCACCTGGCTGGGATGGTTCAACTTGCAATCCTGTCTTTACGACGCTCTTCCCAGCTCCGTTCAATGCAACCTGAACCACAGCCTCACTGCATTCATGACTGATCGGCCGGATACACCGATTTGCCTCAAGTTTCGGGATCAGGCTGACCAATGGGCTCGGATTCTGGTGGGAGCCGATGGCTATCGCTCCATCGTCAGAGACAAAACAGTTGGAGATGGCCCACCTCTTTACACAGGCACGATGACCTGGCGAGGCATCGTGCACCGAGAACATCTAGGTCCCCTTGCAGAACCTTTCACTGATGGCGCTGGTTTTCAGCTGGTTGTGGGAGACCAAAAGAATTTCTGGATGATGGATGCTGGGGCCGATCAGATCGCCTGGGGTGGCACAGCGCCGCAAGACAGCTCAGAGACAAGTGAATCTGCTTTCAAGACTGCACTCCTTGTTTTCAAGGATTGGCCTGCCATTGTGCAAACGATGATTCAGACAACTGATCCCTTGAGCATCATTGAGACGGGTGTCTTCGATCGGAAACCGGTGTCTCAATGGGGAGATGGTCAACGCGTCACCCTCTTGGGTGATGCCGCCCATCCGATTCGGCCATCCCTGGGTCTTGGAACCACTCTCGCTCTCCAAGATGCAGTGACGCTTGCCGAAATGCTTGACGGCGTACAACTGACAGACCTTGCATCGGTTTCAGCTGCACTCACGCGATATGAACAGAAGAGGATTGAGATCACGACACCCCTGCAACAAAAAGCCTCTGAACAGGGCTTGGCGTCCCACGCTGATGATCAAGCGGATCGACTCAAAATGGGGTTTGAGGCCGCATTAGCGAGCCGAAGAAAATAATTGTCTCCTCTTGCATTGCCATTCCAGTGATCTAGGGCTGAACCACCGATTCAACTCACATGTCATGTTCCGAGCGCAGGCCCCATCAATCATTCGGATTGACCACAACATTCTCAACCAGGATGGTGCCAAACTGCTGTGCAGGACACTCAGACCATCACAACGTCAGTCCGCCAGACTGCCCTTGACCAAGGGATCATGAGGGCGTTTCTTCGGGATCAAAGACGATTCATGCAAGCGTTCAGGATTGCGATCCAAACGTCCGCTGTCTGGCTCTCTGCTGACGAACCGAACACTTGAAAGCGCACAACAACGTGTCAGCGACGAACACATTCATGGCGCGTTCCGAATCTGAACCAACTGCCTGGGAACAGGGAGAAAAGCCATTGGATCAGTCGTCCTGGAGCGATGCCTTGATCTGGTGGGATTGCTCCTCCCATGGGACATGAACCGGGCACTGGAACTGGCCCTGCTCAAAACCTTCTGCCTGCCGTCGATCTCAGGCTTGCTACACAAGACCAGTGAGTTCGAGCAACGCCCTTGCAGTCTGTAGAAACTGATAGAGCTCAAGCAACGCGCCACTCGATGGCAAAGCATCAGCACCGAAGCGCCCCCCGCACAGGCCTCAGCTGAAGCGCATGCTCAGATCAAGCCAGGCACTGCGCGTAACAGGAGCACTGGTGGAGATCAGATCGATGCCGGTAGCCGCATAGGCCCGCAACTGTGAGGGCTGCAGGCCAGACGCTTCCAGCACCACCGATCCAGCTCCCGGTCGCGCCTGCGCCAGCTGCCGCAACCGTGGCACCAGCTGCGTGAGCTGCTCGGGGGTGAACTCATCCAGGAGCACACCATCGGCTCCGGCCGTGACCGCATCCACTGCTTCCTGATCGGTTTCGGCCTCCACGATCAGCCTGGCCGGCCATGGCGCTGAAGCCCGCACAGCAGTGATCGCCGCTTCAATGCCACCCGCCCAGGCCAGGTGGTTCTCCTTGAGCATGGCGGCGTCATCCAGGCCCAGACGGTGATTGACGCCCCCACCCATGCGCACGGCGTACTTTTCCAGTTCGCGCAGGCCCGGTGTGGTCTTGCGCGTGTCGGCCAGTCGTACACCGCTTCCCTGCAGCTCTCTCACCAGAGCCGCTGTGGCCGTCGCGATGCCGGAAAGTCGCATCGCCAGATTCAGCGCCGTCCGTTCAGCCCCCACCAGTGCAGTGGCCTGACCGTCGAGTCGGAGCAGTGTGTCGCCGGACTGCACCGCAGCACCTTCAGGCACAAGACACTCTGCCTCCAGCTCGGGATCCAGCAGGCGAAACAACCGCAGAGCAAGGCTGCCACCGCAGAACACACCCTGCTGCTTGGCGATCCAGCTCGCCTGAGCCCGCCGTCCGCCAAGGGCCGACGCGGTGAGATCGCCGCGGCCAAGATCCTCTGCCAGCCAGTCCTGAAGTTGCGCCTGAAGCCTGGGGGTCAGTGGAGGCCGCTCAATATTCATCACTCCGTAACCGCCCGCTCATAGGCCTGGGTCCATCATGCGGGCAAACGGATCAAACGCTGGCTTCGGTTTTCAGCTCAGAACCCTTCACTTCCCAATGCAGAACCGCGAAAAAATGCGATCCAGCACCGATTCAGTGAGCTCCTCCCCCGTGATCTCGCCAAGGCTGTGAATGGCCTCCCGCAGGTCAATCGTCCAGAAATCCCAGGGCAGCCCATCAGCAGCGACCTGCTCACTGCGATCAAGAGCCGCGGCCGCCACCCTGGCCAGGTCAGCCTGACGTTGGTTGAGCGACAGCAGCAGGGAGCCGTCTGTCACTGCACCGCATCGCTCAAGAAGAGCCTCCACCAACTGCTCTTCCCCCGCCCCTGTGACGGCAGACAGATGCACATCGGCCGGAGCCACAGCATCACTGAGATCAGCCTTGTTTCCCACCAGCAGATAGGGAACATCAGCGGGGATCCGCTCACGCAGAGCCTGATCCTCTGCGGTCCAGCCCTCTGAAAGATCAAAGAGAAGCACGACCAGATCGGCACTGGCCAGGGCGTCATGACTGCGAGCGATGCCCAGCTGTTCAACCGCATCATCGGTGCTGCGGATGCCGGCGGTGTCGAGCAGTGTGATCGGAACGCCCTCCAGCACGATCTCGCTTTCAAGCAGGTCTCTGGTTGTTCCTGGACGATCCGTCACGATGGCCCGCTCCCTGCGACTCAGCCGATTCAGCAGTGAGCTTTTGCCGACGTTGGGCCTGCCGACGAGCGCCACCCGCAGGCCCTGACGCAGAACGGCTCCACGCTCCCCATCGGCGACCAGTTGCAGCAGCTCATCACGCACCGACTGCAGAGCTCTGAGCAGAGCCTGGCCATCAAGAGCCGGCAGGTCATCCTCGAAATCCACCCTGGCCTCAAGCTCACTGAGCTGATCCAGCAGGCATTCGCGCAATGCCTTGATCCGACGCTGGATCCCGCCATCCACCCCTGCCATCGCCAGCTGCGCAGCACGCTGACTGCGAGCGGACACCAGATCACCGATCGCCTCAGCCCGGGTGAGGTCGAGTCTCCCGTTCAGGACGGCTCTCTGACTGAATTCACCGGGCAATGCCCGGCGAATCCCTGGCTGTTCGAGCACACGCGCCATCACTCGCTGCACGGCCATCACGCCGCCATGGCAATGGATTTCCGTCACATCTTCAGCGGTGTAACTGCGCGGCGCCTGCATCAACAGCACCAGCACCTCATCGAGACGCTCCAGGCCATCGGCTGCCATCACATGGCCGTAAAGCACACGATGGCTCTCCCATACCTGCTCACCCGGGAAAGAGGTGATCGCACGCACAGCTCTCTGGGAATCAGGGCCCGACAGTCGGATCACCGCAATGCCGCCCTGCCCGGGTGCCACCGCCGTGGCCACTGCCGCAATTGTTCGCCTCTCCCGGTTGATCTCCTGCATCGCAGTGCTGCAACAGTCCCGACCCCAGTCCCTACGATCACATCCTCAGAGGTTTGCAGGATCCACCGACACTCCCATGGGCCGGATGCTGAGGAAGGCAAATCGACGCCTGCAGAGAAGCCTGCAATGGATCTGGCAACAGGAAGGCACTCCACGACAGCGCGCCCGTGGGCTTGCAGCCGGCATCTTCTGCGGCTGCTTTCCAATCTTCGGTTTGCAGACACTGGTGGGGATCGCGCTGGCCAGTGTGGTTCGCGGCAACCACCTGCTGGCGGCCGCCGGCACCTGGATCAGCAATCCCTTCACCTATCTGCCGCTTTACTGGTTCAACTATCGGATCGGGGCTCTGCTGCTCGGTCCAGGCCGCGAGTGGACAGGCTTCGATGCTCTTCAGCAGGAGGGCTTCAGTCAGCTGGGCTGGAGTGTGCTGAGCCGCTTGCTGCTGGGCTCCAGCATCACTGGTGCTGTTTGCGCAGCACTTGGCTGGTGGCTGAGCCTGAACTGGCTTTTGCAGCAGGAACGCAAACGCTGAAGGCACTGGCGATCGAACTCAGGCGCCGCTGCTGCGGGCGATATCGATCACATCCGCCATGGAACGGATCTGGTGCATCGTGCGCTGCAACTGCTCGGCACTGGCCAGCTCCAGGCGCAGATCGATACGCGCAGGCTTGCCGTGGCTGGTCTTCACGCGGGCATCACTGACGTTGATTCGTCCATCGGAGAGCCGCATCAGGATGTCTTTGAGAATGCCGACGCGATCGATCACTTCGATGCGCAGCTGCGCCGGGAAGCGCTGCTCCCGAGTCGTCAGGGCTGGATTCCAGCGAACGGGCAGTCGCCGTTCACTTGGAATCGCCTCCACATTGGAGCAGTCCTGACGATGCACGGTGATGCCATGGTTGCCGAGTGCAACGGTGCCGAGAATCAGCTCACCGGGCAGGGGACTGCAACACCCACCAAGGCGGTAGTCGAGCCCCTCCACACCAAGAATTGGATCCTGCTGATCAGCACTGATGCGCGGAGTGCCTGTTTCCGCCTGCTGCACCAGCTGGCGGGCAACGTCTTCGTTGCTGAGTGGTGGCTCCTCGATGGTGGCCTGCAGACGAATCTCCTCTCTGAGGCGGTTGAGCACCTGATGGAGGGTGACGGCTCCGAAGCCGAGGGCAGCGAGCAGATCCTCAGTGCTGATCAGGTTGCAACGTTCCGCCACACGGGTCATCGCATCACTGCTCAGCAGCGCATCAAAGCCGCTGCGGCCCAGCTCACGTTCGAGCAAGTCCTTGCCGCGCTCGATCGTTTCATCCCGATGGCTGCGCTTGTACCACTGGCGGATGCGATTGCGGGCTGTTGGCGTCGCCACGAAGTTGAGCCAGTCCAGGCTGGGATGGGCCGTCTTGCTCGTGAGCACGGTCACGAAATCACCGTTCTGCAGGGGGGTCGACAGGGGCGAGAGCCGGTCGTTGATGCGCACGCCGTGGCAGTGATTGCCCACTTCCGAGTGGATGCGATAGGCAAAATCCACAGCCGTTGAACCCTTGCGCAGGCCCAGAACATCGCCTTTGGGCGTGAACACGAACACCTCTTCGTCGAAAAGGTCTTCCTTGATCGAAGCGAGATAGTCGTTGTGGTCGTCAGCGCCTCCCTCCTGCTGCCAGTCCACAAGCTGGCGCAACCAGTTGAAACGTTCGGTGTCTCCACCGGCCGCAGGCGAACCACCCTCCTTGTATTTCCAGTGCGCGGCAATTCCGAACTCGGCTACCCGGTGCATGTCGAGGGTGCGGATCTGCACTTCAATCGGCCGATGACGCCCGATCACCGCCGTGTGCAATGACTGATAGCCATTGGGCTTGGGCAGACCGATGTAATCCTTGAAGCGGCCGGGAATGGGACGAAAGGTGTCGTGGACAACCGCAAGGGCCCGGTAACAGGCCTCAACACTGGGGGTAAGGATCCTCAGAGCCGCCACGTCATAGATCTCGTGGAAGGCTTTCTGCTGACGCTGCATCTTGGTCCAGATGCCGAAGAGATGTTTCGGCCGGCCGCTCACCTCACAGTTCTGCAGCCCGACAGCCGAAAGTCGATCACTGAGCAGCTGAACGGTGACACCCAAGCGTTCCTCACGTTCGCTGCGCTTGGTTGCCACCTCCTGCTGAATCTCTCTGAAGGCATCCGGCTCGAGCAATTTGAACGACAGATCCTCCAGCTCCCACTTGAAACGGCCGATTCCGAGCCGGTTGGCCAGAGGCGCATAAATCTCGCGCGTTTCCCGGGCGATGCGCTGACGCTTTTCCTCCCGAAGCGCTCCCAGCGTGCGCATGTTGTGCAGCCGATCCGCAAGCTTCACCAGCACGACACGAATGTCGCTGGCCATCGCCAGAAACATCTTGCGCAGGTTTTCGGCCTGGGCCTCGGTGCGATTGGTGAAGTGAAGCCCCCCGAGTTTGGTGACCCCCTCCACCAGCTCCCTGACCTCCGGTCCGAAATGACTCTCCAGCTGCTCTGGAGTGACGTCCGTGTCCTCCACGACGTCATGGAGAAAACCTGCGGCAATCACACTGGCGCTGGCACCGATGTCCCTCAGGAGATCGGCCACCGCCACCGGATGGACGATGTAGGGGTCTCCGCTGGCACGAAACTGGCCCTCGTGCAGTTGAAATGCGAAATCAAATGCCGCCGCGAGCAAAGCCTCTGAATCGGTGGGGCAGCTGTGACCAATCCCCGGAGGCACGTGATCAATGCACTCACGCAACCAGGGAGGAAGATCAATGCCGTAATCGTCGGCTGAGCGGATCGGCCGGTCTCTCAGAGCCACCAGACCGCAGGCCGGCGCAGCGGATCCGTTCCGGATCTGCACTGCAACCGTCTCGGAGGTGGCGTTGAGCATCCAACCCGGCAGGTGAATCCATGGTATGTAGCCATGAGCACCTGCGCTCCTCTTGTGATGATAAACGCGCCGGGGACCGTCCTGAAGCTTGACCAGTTCAGGCTTCGTTACCCGGGAAGCCAGGCATGGACCCTTGATGGGCTTGACCTGCGGCTGCATGCCGGCGAACGCCTGGCCCTGGTGGGCCCCTCGGGCTGTGGGAAGAGCACGGTGGCCAGAGCCGCACTGCAACTATTGCCCCATGGCAGCAGTTGCGAAGGAGGTCTGTCCCTGAACGGTCAGGATCCCCGCAATCTCAGCCTGGCCGATCTGAGGTCATTGCGCGGCAGGTCGGTGGGACTGGTTTTTCAGGATCCGATGACACGCCTGAACCCCCTGATGACCGTGGGTGCTCATCTGCTGGACACACTGCGCGCCCACAGGCCGGACATGGGTGACGCAGAACGCCTCAAGCGAGCCGAGGAGCTGCTGGAGCAGGTGGGCATCGGTGCCAACCGCTTCCGCGCCTATCCGCATGAGTTCAGCGGCGGCATGCGCCAGCGCCTGGCCATTGCCCTGGCCATCGCCCTGAGCCCTCCGCTGGTGATCGCGGACGAGCCAACCACCAGCCTTGATGTGGCCGTTGCTGGCCAGGTGATGGCTGCTCTGAGAGAGCTGTGCGAGCAACTTGGCAGCGCGCTGTTGCTGATCACCCACGATCTGGCCATGGCCCATCGCTGGTGCGAGCGCATGGCGGTCTTGGATGGTGGCCGCGTCGTGGAGATCAACCGCAGCGACGTGGTGTTGACCTACCCCAGCTCCAGAGTTGGACAACGACTGCTTGCGGCGGCCCGGGCAAGGGAGGGAGGCAGGACCCCTGAAGCACCAAACGGCGACACGGTGCTGGCTGTGCAGGAACTGCGCTGTTGGCACAACCTGGGTGGTCCACCCTGGAATCCCACCTGGCTGAAAGCGGTGGATGGCATCAACTTCCAGTTGAAGGCAGGCGAAACCCTTGGTGTGGTGGGAGGTTCTGGTTGTGGCAAGAGCACCCTTTGCCGTGCACTGATGGGTCTCACCCCGATTCGAGGTGGCAGTGTGCAGTTGCTCGGTGAGGATCTGCTGAAGCTGCGTGGACATGCAGCGCGTCAGGCGAGGCGAACCATCCAGATGGTGTTCCAGGACCCCCTGGCTTGCCTCAATCCAGCCATGTCAGTGGTGGACGCCATCGCGGATCCTCTGCGCATCCATGATCTGGCCTCACCAGCGGCGGCTCGTGAGCAGGGTCGTCAGCTGCTTGAACGCGTTGGTCTTGGACCTGCGGAGCGCTACCAGAATCGTCTCCCCCGCCAGCTTTCAGGGGGCCAACAACAGCGGGTCGCCATCGCCCGAGCCTTGGCGTTGAAGCCAAAAGTGCTGATCTGTGATGAAAGCGTGAGCATGCTCGATGCAGAAATCCAGGCAGAGGTGTTGACACTGCTTCGGCAGCTGCAGCATGAGCTGGGGCTGGCCATGATTTTCATCACCCATGACCTTTCAGTGGCCAGCGGCTTCTGCCATGGCTTGATCGTGCTTCATCAAGGACATGTGGTGGAGGAAGGTCCGGGTGACCGATTGCTGCGTGAACCGCATGCCGACATCACGCGAACACTCGTTGAGGCCTGCCCACGCCTGCCCGACTGAAATCACTTGAGGGAGACAGCCATGAGAGCAAGACAGCCAGGAGATGAATTGTTGATTGCAAATTTTCAGCAGACAACAAAAAACCGCATTCCCTGAAGTCAAAGAATCAATAAAAGGACAAAATCCTGATCACTATCAAGCCGCATCAGATCGGCGAAGGCTGACTCAAGTCTGGTGAAAACAGAAAACCACTCAACAGGCTGATCATCAGACACTGAAGATCCTTCCTTTGAAGGATGGAACACATCACTTCGAGCAAGCCTGAATAGGAAAGCGACAAACAATCAAGACTCTGAAGAAAGTCAGATTCAGACACACTTCTGACCCGAACGAGTTCCATCTGAATCACATCCCGTCGCTGCACTTGGTCTGTACTTCTCATTCATGCCATGACGCCATCTGAGTCACTGCAGGTCTCAATCGGTGGGGACATCTGGTGGGGCGGCTTCACTGCCGAGCTGTCCCTCACCAATACAGGTGATCAAGCTCTGGAAGGCTGGTCACTCAGCTTCACCAGTCCCCATCAACTTGACCCCAATGCCTGGGGAGTCGCTCTCGAAAGCGAAGGTTTAGGGAACGGACTGACGCTTTACACCCTCACAGGAACGGATTGGGGCAGTCGCATCGCAGCCGGCGCCACCATCAAGGTCGGCTTCAACGGGACCCAGGGCATTGAGCTTGGACGCGATGGCGCTCTGACAGAGGAGATGTTGTTCTCAGAGTCAGGCCTTGCCGTCGGCGACACCTCCAAGACTGATTCCGGCTCCACGATGAGCATGGATGAGGCATCAACTGGTGACATTGCCACAAGTGAGCCTTCCATGGGCATTGGGTCCATGAACGAAACATCCATGGGCGAAACATCCATGAGCGAAACATCCATGGATGGGGCAGACATGAACGGTCATGCCGGCCATAACCACGCAACACATCAGCACACCACCGCGGCCGGGCCTTACACGGACATCAACAGCTGGGGAAGCTTCCACGGCTCCAACCACAATTCCGAGCACAACGAACTGGTCGGAGGCCGCACAGCCATCACCACTGAAGCTTTGGAGGCCTACAACGGCCTGCGAGCATTCGCCGGGCTTGAAGCTGTGGGGATTGAGACCGTCGGCGAATGGGCTTTTGCCAATGGCCTTACAAACAATGCTCAGGCCTGGGGCGATGACACCAAAGGGGTCGGCCTCTGGTATGCCATGCAGGGAGCCAAGGTGGGATGGATTGCCGATCAGACCTACAACCCGCAGATCCTTGCCGACATCCAGCGATCAGCGCGACTGGAATCCGAAGACAATGTGATGAAAATGGTCCGAGAGTTCGGCCATGAGGGGTTCGCCGACTTCCTCGAACAATCCGGACTGCAGGGAACCTTCATCAACACGTTGAAGATGGAACCTCATTACGGAGGCTGGATGCATGGCCGCACCCATGGATTTTTAGACATTGAAGGCGTTGCGATTGCCCATGACATCAATCACCTCACGGTTCTGGGCTGGGATCAGGACCAGCCCTTCATGAATGACACCTTTGACTGGCCGCAATGGCCGGCGCTGGATGTATCCGACTCGACGGTGATCAACTACTACCAGGGAATTGTGTCCCTGGGTGATCCACTGGCGAAGAATCTGGAAGCACTGCCCAGTCCTGCAGCCATCAATCCGGAACCACAACCTGTTGCTGTGCCTCAGCCGATTCCTGCTGATGCAAGACCTGAAGAAACTGACCCGGTAACAGGACAAACCTTCGATGTTGAGGTCAGTGGAGATCTTTGGTGGGGCGGATTCACAGCTTCCCTGACTCTGACGAATCAGGGCGAAGAGCAACTGGATGACTGGTCGCTGAGTTTCATCAGCAATCACAGGTTCTATGGCGAATCCTGGGGAGTCGACGTGGTCACGCAGCCGTTGGATGGGGAGCTCTATCGCTATGAACTGTCCGGCGCCGATTGGGGCTCATCGATTGGCGCTGGCCAGTCGCTGACGGTGGGATTCAATGCCCTCGCAGGAACGAACCTGGAACGAACCGGAGAGCTGAACGAAACCATGCTGGTGGCACCTGGAAGCTCAATCACTCAGATCTGAGCAGGACTGGCGACCGCATAAGGATTGAGATCTGAATCATCCTGGGCCATGCCGATGGATGATTCAGATCCCGGGTCAGCGCGTTACCGGCAGATGGCTCGTTGTCGTTTTGACTGGAAAGTCGCTGCAGGGTGACCTGTGAGAGCCAAACAGCTCGGGTTGATGCTGCTGCTGAGTATCAGCACACTCTGTGGCTGCGCTGCGGGCATCATCCTTCCCCAGCCATAGGCCAATGCCGAGATCACGGATGAGCAGGACCCTGTCGACGTGATCTGGTTTCCCAATCCTCCCTATGCCGTGAACCGCAAAGGAGTACCAGCAGGGTTTGAAATCGACCTGTGGCGCATGATCGCCGAAACACGCCAGATTCCCTATCGCATCCGCAAGGCGGAAAGCTTCGAAGCACTCTTGCAAGCCATCCGGAACAATCAGGCTGACCTGGCCATTTCCGGTGTGCTGATCAATGAAAACCGCAGCAAACAATTCCATTTCACTTTTCCAACAGCCAGCAGCGACCTGAAGATCTACAAACTGGACAGCCAGGAGCCGACGGCCATAAAAATGCTGCGCATTCTGTTGTCAAGACAGGTGCTGCTGATCTTCCTGGGACTAGGCCTGATCGCCTGCATCTTCGCCCTGCCGGTGTGGTTTGTGGAACGGAAAAGACCTGATCTTGCCGACAAGCGAAAACGACACCAACTGGTCTTCATCCTTCAGAAAACTCTGCTGCTGTCCACCGACCACACGCGACAATCACGAACCCGGCTGATCTCCATCGGCTCACTGTTCGCGAGAGTATTGCTCACAGCCTATTTCACGTCCTTCATTCTGAAAGTCGCCACCAGCCAGACGAACTTGAGCACCGATTACCAGATGGCGGATCTGAACTTCGAGCTCCTGAAGATCAACACCTTCGCGGCCACCCCGGGCTACATCCAGACGTCGATCCTGAAAAGCAACGGCGCAAAAACGGTGGATTGCGACGTTGCAGAAACCTGCATCGGCATGCTGCAGGCAGGGGAGGCCAGCGCCATTCTCGACGACATGCTGACAATGCGTTCAGCCCTGAACAGCATGCCTCCAAAACCGAAGGTGACTCCAGCTTCAGGGAAACTCATGACCCTATTCATGGCCTTGGCCATCTCAGACCAATTCAGCCGCGATCCCCGCTCCCGCGCAATCAATGACGGCATCGCAAGAAGCTATTACGACGGCAGCCATACCAAATTGAGTCGTATTTGGATAAATCCTTGAACCTATTTTCGGATCCATAAGAAAGTGTCAAGACCAGCAGCGCATCCAGCGAGACCAGACAAAAACAACCTAAAAAAATTTAATTTCAGGCATAAATAATCCACGAGCCGAATCAATTATTGTCATTATTTGAGCGGCATAGCTGTTGATCAACAAATGCAATTCGACGTCAGGAACGGCGCCGAAGCACCGTCAGCAATTTCTCCAAGACGGCCGGAATCGGAGCTTCAAACAGCATCCTTTCCCGTGTAACGGGATGGTCCAATCCAAGTTGGAAGGCATGAAGAGCCTGACCGGGAAGTTCAATCGGCAATTTGCGGCAGCGGCTGTACGTGGGATCACCCAGCACCGGATGATTCATGTGCGCGCAATGCACCCGGATCTGATGGGTGCGGCCGGTATCAAGCTTGAAGCGCAGCAACGAATAATCACCAAGGCGCTCCTCCAGGCTCCAGTGCGTGCAGGCATGGCGTCCGTTATCTCCGCTCACGACCGCATATCTCTTGCGATCGACCGGATGACGGCCGATCGCCCCCACAATCGTGCCGCTGTCTCCTGAAGGCACCCCATGCACCACCGCCAGATACTCGCGTGAAGCGACGCGTTTCTGGATCTGAAGCTGCAGTCGCACCAGAGCCTCCTGACTCTTGGCGATTACGATGCAGCCGGTGGTGTCCTTGTCCAGTCGGTGCACAATTCCAGGCCGCAGCTTGCCGCTGATACCTGGCAGATCAGGACAGTGATGCAGCAATCCGTTCACCAGCGTGCCGTCTTTGTTGCCTGGCGCCGGATGCACCGTGAGACCGGCCGGTTTGTTGATCACGATCAGATGCTCATCCTCAAAGAGAACATCCAGATCCATCGGCTCGGGCTTCAGGTACGGCAGCGGCTCCGGCGGTGGCATCCACAGCTGCACTTCATCGCCCTGACGCAGCGGCATCTTGGCCTTGCCGGTCTTGCCGTTCACCCGCACGTAGCCGGCATCGATGAACTTCTGAATCCGGGCGCGGCTCTGCTCGGTGCGCTGACTGACCAGCCAGCGGTCCAGCCGCATCGGCAGCGGCTTGGGGTAGCTGAGCGAGAGCAACTCCCCCTCTCCCTCGCCGAACCCATCGGTGAAGGTCTCCTCCGGCAGCGGTGGGCGGCTCCAGGCAGGGCTCATCCCGGCAGCTCCAGGGCGATGCTTCCCAGCGCCGACTTGCGGAAATCGTCGAGCAGACGCTGAGCCATGCGCGCCGTGTCTGCAGAAGTATGGCGCTGGGCCACCGCCTGCAGCCAGAGGGCCGGGTCTTCGGTCTCACCCGAGAGGGCAGTGCCGTAGCGCCCTTCCAACACAGCCAGCGCCACGCCGGAAGCCTGCTGCTGATGCAGACCCATCAGCAAGCGCAGGAACGCCTGGGCGACCAGTTCACCGTCGTAGGCGGCCTGACCGATGTCGTCACAGAGAGCCAGGTGCAACGCCGCCTGCTGGTCATCAAGCCTGGGAGGCAACACCCCAGGCGCATCCAAAAGGTCGATGTCCTGACCAAGGCGCACCCAGCGCAGGGTGCGGGTGACACCGGCCCGGCGGGCACTGGCGACCACCTTCTGCCTCACCAGCCGGTTGATCAGCGCCGATTTCCCCACATTGGGAAAGCCCAGGGTGAGCGCCCGCACAGGCCTGGGTCGCATGCCCCTGTTGCGCCGCCGCTCGTTGAGCTGATCGCCGGCACGAATTGCCGCCTGCTGCACCTGCTTCACACCTGTGCCGGCCTTGGCATCACACCAGACCGTGCGCTGGCCCTGGGCCTTGAACCACGCTTCCCAGGCGGATCGCGCTTCTGCTGTGATCATGTCGCGTCGATTGATCACCAGCAGGTGCTGCTTGCCTTTGATCCAGCGGCTGAGGTGGGGATGGCCGGTGGCAAGGGGGATGCGTGCATCACGCACCTCGATCACCAGATCCACCTTGTCGAGATTGCGACGGAGTTGCTGTTCCGCCTTGGCGATGTGGCCTGGATACCACTGAATCGGCGGGGAACTCACGGCACCACCAACACAGGGCAGGGAGCCAGCTGGATCACCCGTGCAGCTGTGCTGCCGCTTTCGGCCTCCAAATTCACACCCCTGGTTCCCATCACGATCACATCCACATTCAACTCATCCGCCACATCACAGATCACAAACGCAGGTTTGCCCTCGCGCTCGATCAGCTCGCAGGCCACACCCGACTGTTCAAAACGATCACGGGTCCGGCTCAGCAAGGTGGCAACCGCGTCATGGTCATGCATCTCCGGCCGCTCAGGCTGCACCACCGACAGCAGCAGCACACGGCTGCCGTGAGTGCGGGCGAGCTCCAGGGCCTTGCCGGCGGTCTCAAGAGCCTCACGGCTCTGATCGATCGGAAAGAGCACGGTCTCGAACATGCTCACGCCCTCCCATCTCTGCCCTTAAGCCAGTCCTAGCGCCGGGCCTGCAGAACTCGGGTTAATCTCTCACCGTCTTATTACCGCACCACACAACCCCCATGGCGAAGCGTTCCCTGGCCAGCCTCTCCGGCGCCGACCTCAGCGGAAAACGTGTTCTCGTGCGGGTCGATTTCAACGTCCCCCTGAACGATGCCGGTGCGATCACCGACGACACCCGCATCCGTGCGGCGCTGCCCACGGTCAAGGATCTGATCGATAAAGGCGCCAAGGTGATCCTGTCCGCCCACTTCGGACGGCCCAAGGGTCAGGTGAATGACGCCATGCGTCTCACCCCCGTTGCCGCCCGTCTGAGCGAACTGCTCGGCAAGCCTGTCTCCAAGACCGACAGCTGCATCGGACCTGACGCTGAAACCAAGGTCAACGCGATGGCGGATGGTGACGTGGTGCTGCTGGAGAACGTGCGCTTCTTTGCGGAAGAGGAGAAGAACGAAGCAGATTTCGCCGAAAAGCTGGCCGGGCTGGCTGAGGTGTACGTGAACGATGCCTTCGGTGCTGCCCACCGCGCTCACGCTTCCACCGAAGGCGTGACCAAGTTCCTGAAGCCCTCCGTGGCCGGCTTCCTGATGGAGAAGGAGCTGCAGTACCTGCAGGGTGCCGTCGACAATCCCAAGCGCCCTCTGGCTGCAATTGTGGGCGGCTCGAAGGTGAGCTCCAAGATCGGCGTGCTCGAAGCCCTGATCGACAAGTGCGACAAGGTGCTGATCGGAGGCGGCATGATCTTCACCTTTTACAAGGCACGCGGGTTGTCAGTGGGCAAGAGCCTTGTGGAGGAAGACAAGCTGGAGCTGGCCAAGGAGCTGGAGGCCAAGGCCAAGGCCAAGGGTGTGCAGCTGCTGCTGCCCACCGACGTGGTGCTGGCCGACAACTTCGCTCCCGACGCCAACAGCCAGATCGCTGACATCAATGCGATTCCCGATGGCTGGATGGGTCTGGACATCGGTCCTGACTCCATCAAGGTGTTCCAGGACGCACTGGCGGACTGCAAGACCGTGATCTGGAACGGCCCCATGGGCGTGTTCGAATTCGACAAATTCGCCGCCGGCACCAACGCCATCGCCACCACCCTGGCCGAACTGAGCGGCAAGGGCTGCTGCACGATCATCGGCGGCGGCGACTCGGTTGCGGCCGTGGAGAAAGCTGGTCTGGCCGAGAAGATGTCGCACATCTCCACAGGCGGTGGGGCCAGCCTGGAGCTGCTGGAAGGCAAGGTGCTGCCTGGCGTTTCCGCCCTCGACGCCGCCTGAAGACAACAAGACCCAATCCAAGGGAGGAGCTTCAACTCCTCCCTTGCCCTTGCCCTTGCCCTTGCCACCGAAAATCGCGTCGAGGCGTGAGTCCTAACCGGCGGCGTTCGGCATTCATGACCTCTCGCCCCTGCTTCATCAAGAGCCGGCGAGCCTGCCGCTGTTGCTTCATGCAGGCCTTACCGTCATCAGGGGTCTGAGCACGCTCAAGACAGCTCCTGCCGGACTTGAGCAACGCAAAACGCTTGTCATAGCTGCGTAGTGCATAGTCACGGCGAGCCTCGAACAAGCGCTGCTTCTGGCTGTCGGTGAGATTCGACTTAGGCATCCTTCGGCCCGGAGCCGCTTCAGCGAATCCGCCGCTTTGCTGCAAGGCAGCAGCTGTGAAGGCGACGCAGGGAATCAGCAGTACCCGTCGCCAGCGGTTGTTGAGCGCCATGAAGACCGTCAACAGTGAACGCACTCAGAGTGCTACCGCTGCCGGGCCAGGATCTGACTCAGATGGCCTCAAACCATGACCAGATGTGAGCTCACGCCAGAGAGCCAACTGGCCTTCATCGGCCTCGGAGCCCTGGGGTTACCGATGGCGCTGAACCTGCGGGCAGCGGGCTACCGACTTCGGGTTCACACCCGCAGCCGATCAGCGGAATCCGATCCTGGCCTGGCCGGCAGCTCACCCGCAGACAACCCAGCAGCGGCGGTGCGCGACTGCGATGCACTGCTGCTCTGCGTCAGCGACGATGCCGCCGTGGAAGCTGTTCTCTGGGGTGAGCAGGGCGCTGGACCCGCTCTGCAGCAGGGCAGCCTGGTGATCGACTGCTCCACCATCAGCCCGTCCACCGCCACGGCGATGGCTGAACGTCTCTCTGAACGAGACATCTCCTACATCGATGCTCCCGTGACCGGTGGCACGGAAGGAGCCAAGGCCGGAACTCTCACCGTGCTCTGCGGCGGAGGAACTGCGGCAGTGGAGACAGCACGACCAGTGCTGGAGGTGATCGGCGGCTCAATTCACCATTTTGGTGCTGTAGGCAGTGGCCAGAAAGTCAAAGCGATCAATCAGGTGCTGGTGGCCGGCAGCTATGCCGCGGTGGCAGAAGCCGTTGCCCTCGGACAGCACCTGCAACTGCCGATGGAGCAGGTTGTGGATGCACTGCGTCAGGGGGCTGCCGGTTCCTGGGCACTGGAGCACCGCTCAGAGGCCATGCTCAACGACGCCTATCCGCTTGGCTTCAAGCTGGCTCTGCATCACAAGGATCTGGGCATTGCACTCAACGCCGCTTCACGGACAGGCCTGAAGCTGCCGATCACTGAAGCCGTGTACGCCCAGGAGCAGTCATTGATGGAGGCCGGACTGGGGGATGCGGATGTCTCCGCTCTGCGGCGCAGTCTTCCTGCGAACCCCAACCCTGTTCAGCAGTTCAAGGATTGAGCTTGCTCTTGTCGTCGACCACCTGCACCCGCTTGCTGACCGTGATCACTCCATCGGGATGCACCAGCAGGGCCGCCCAGGTCTGAACACCGGGCTGAAAGGGAGCCTGCACCGACTTGAACAACCCGCCACCACCAAGCGGTTCCAGCGGGACATCCGGGCTCTCCTGAACCAGCACCTGCTGGGCCGTCACAGGGGTGAGGCCTCCAGCCAGCAAAGCTTTACCAAGGGGCTGATCCAACACCACATCCACGTCGTAACGGCTGCCGGTGAGCACCCTGTCGGGGATCATCAGCGAGATCGGCAAAGGCTTTCGAGCACTGGTGAGCACCGACTGATCACTGAGCACCTCCTGATCCGTGATCAACCCTCCTTCAACGGACAAGGCCACACGCTGCCTGGCTTTGAAGGAATAACTGAGACCATCCTGCTGACGGGTTCCGCTGACGGCCAGATTCACTGTGGAACGCCCATCAGCCAGGGGTTGTCCTGTCCTGACAGCCCAGCGGGTCTCGGGAAAACGCTTGCCGAAACGACGAAAGCGATCGATCAGGGTCGTGGCCTGATCCGGTGCCATCAAGGCCGACAGAGCCTGAACACGATCGTCTGCATTGAGAGCCTGTTGCAGCCTGGTGCTGAGAGCTGAGTCATCACCTCTGGCCGCCGGTACCGGCAGGGTGCTGATCACCGCCGCGCCCGAGAGCAAAGAGATCAAAGAGGCTCGCAGGAGCGGAACCATGAATCAGCCTCAACAGTCGAACTAAGTTAGGCCGCGCTTTCGTGGTCTGCTCCCATGCCCCGGCTTCTCATCGCCGCCAGCGGCACCGGCGGCCATCTGTTTCCAGCGCTGTCGGTGGCGGAAGCGCTTCCAACCGACTGGAGCGTGCGCTGGCTGGGTGTTCCAGATCGTCTGGAAACGACTTTGGTGCCTGAAAAGTACGGCCTGGTGACCGTTAAAGCAGGAGGTCTGCAGGGCCGAGGCCTGCGCAAGCTCATCCAGTTGATGCGGCTTCTGGGTGCCAGTCGCGACGTGCGCAGGCTGATCAGGAGAGAAAAGATCGATGCGGTGTTCACCACGGGGGGTTACATCGCCGCGCCGGCCATTCTTGGAGCCCGGTGGTGCGGTGTTCCAGTTGTGCTCCACGAATCCAACGCCATTCCCGGTCGGGTCACCAGGCTGCTGGGCCGCTTCTGCACTCGCGTGGCCGTGGGCCTGGATGCGGCTGCAGGTCGCATACCCGGCTGCACGGCGGTGGTCACCGGCACTCCTGTACGAGAAGCCTTTCTTCAGCCCCAGCCTCTGCCGCACTGGGCACCGAAGGGCGAAGGACCGCTACTGCTGGTGATGGGCGGCAGCCAGGGAGCTCTCGGTCTCAACCGCATGGTGCGCGTTCTGCTGCCGGAACTGCTGAGCAAGGGCTGCAGGGTGGTGCATCTGACCGGCAACAACGACCCGGATGTGAACAGCATCGAGCACACCGCCCTTGTGGAACGGCCCTTCAGCGACGACATCCCAGGCTTGCTGCAACACGCCGATCTGGCGGTCAGCAGGGCAGGAGCCGGCAGCCTGAGCGAACTCGCCGTAAGCGGCACTCCTTCAGTGCTGGTGCCTTTTCCGCAGGCCGCAGACCGTCACCAGGATGCCAATGCCGCCTGTGCCGCAGCTCTGGGTGCTGCTGTGATCGTGCACCAGCATGACCCTAACCATCCCACTCTCCGCGACACGCTCTGGCGACTGCTTGGTCCCAGGCTTGGCGGCAAGTCCTCTGCAGACAATCCACTGCCGGCGATGAAGCAGGCCATGCACCAGCTGGCAGTTCACGACGCTGACCAGCTGCTGGCCTCACTGCTGCAATCACTGGTGCGCTGATGCTTCGAATCAGCGCACCTCCTGCTTCAGGGCTCTGAGGATGCGTCGATTGCCGCGGCGATCCTGCAGACCGATGCGCAGCCAGGTCTCCCCCAGCCCTTTAAATGAGCGACAGTCGCGCAGAAGCACCCGACGGCGGGCCACACGCTCACGCAGATCCAGCAGTGAGCCATGACCCCGTAACAGCAGATAGTTGGCGCTTGACGGCATGGGAGTCAGTTCAGGCAATGAGAGCAGCTGCTGATGCAACCAGGTCCCCTCCTGATCGACCCAGGCCTGCACCCGCTGCAACCAACGGTTCATTGCGGTCTGATCACCGAACACCGATCGACCGGCAGCCAGCGCCAGGCCATTCACAGGCCAGGGATCACGCCATCGCTGCCAGCGCTTCAGACGCTCCGGTGAGGCCACGGCATAGCCCAGACGCAGTCCTGCGATCGCCAGCAGCTTGGTGAGACTGCGGATCACCACAAGATTGGGGCAGGTCGTCACCAGCGGCAGCAGCGACTGCGCTTCTCCACCCGGTACGAGTGGCAGGAAGGCTTCATCGCAAATCACCAGTGAGTAGTGATCCAGCAACGGCGCAAGGGAGGAGCGGCTCCAGAGCTGTCCGGTGGGATTGTGGGGATTGGTGATCCAGAGCACCTGAAAACATGGATCCAGCTCTCGCTGAAAGGGCCAGGGCTGCGGCCAGGTTGCGCTCCAGCTCAGGTTGAGAGGCAGGCTGCAGAAAGCACCATCCCAACAACCGAGAGCACGGCGATAGTCCGCAAAGCCCGGATCAGGCAGGCCACTGACACCACATACAGACGCATCCCGTGCCGCCCAGGTGAACAGTTCCGCCGCACCGTTGCCAGGCAGCACCGCCTCCGGCTGGAGACCATGCCAACGCGCAATCACCTGGCGCAGTTCTCGCTGGTCACGGTCGGGGTAGTCGCGCAAAGCACTCCCCGCGATCGCCTGCTTCAACGCACGCCGGAGCACCCGTGGGGGTCGAAAAGGCACCAGCGAAGCGCTGGCATCCAGGAGCTGCGACGGGCTGAGGCCTAGGCGTGAGGCCTCCTGGATGAGATTGCCTCCATGCGGTGGAAGGCCGCTGCTCAAGATCAACGCAGGCGACACACCACACCATCCTGCCCAGTCGCTCTCGACGACGGCAGCGGAGACCGATACAACCAGGCAGCGCAGAGCTGCGGCCCATGAACAACACCCAATGCGCCCTGGCCAGCATCGGCAAGCTCTCTCAGGTTGTGATGCTGAGCGCTGTGCTGGGTATGGCCAGCAGCCAAGCCAGGGCCAGTGATGCGCTGATTCAGGTGCTGCAGGAGCGAAGCTGCAGCGGCTGCCGACTGGCGGATGCCGATTTAGTTCACGCTGACCTGCGTGATGCTGACCTCAGCGACGCGAAGCTGATGCGGGCCAATCTGGGACAGGCTCAGCTGGATGGCGCTGACCTCAGCGGTGCCGATCTCAGCTTCACCAGCCTGCGCGGCGCCTCGCTGCGAGGGGCCAACCTCACGGGGACTCGGCTGTACGGAACAGATCTGCGCGATGCGGATCTGACCGGTGCGCAGCTGACTCCCAATGCCCTGGATGAAGCCCACTGGCAGGGGGCCAGTGGAATCAGTATTGGCATCCGTAGCCATGCAGCCCTGCATAACGCAGGCGTGGAGGCGTTCCAGGCCGGCCGCTGGTCAGCCGCTGAGCAGCTGTTCAGCAATGCGATCCGCAGTGATCCGGCCGAACCCCTCAGCTGGGTGGCCCGGGGCATCAGCCGCAGCGAACAGGCCAAAGACGACCTGGCCGCCTCCGATTTCCGCTACGCGGCGTCGTTATATCAAGCCCAAGGATCCGAAGACTGGGCGAACCAGCTGACAGCTACTGCCAAGTCGGTGAACAAGCGACGCTTCGAGAGCAACGCATCAAACGAAGGGAAAGGGATGGGCGGCCAACTCTTGCAGGGCGCCATGGCCGGACTGCGGATGCTGGCGCCGATTGCAGCCAAAGCCCTGGTTCCAATGGGGCTGGGTTTCTAGGCCGCCCCCCGCTCAGGAGCCGCTCATGATCTGCCGAGCAGCCGGGAGGCTGGGGCGGTAGCCATAGCCATAACTTCCTCCCTGAGTGTCATCGATGATGCGCGGCGTCACCAGAATGACGAGTTCATTTTTTGAACGATCGCCATTGGAGCTCCGAAAAAACTGTCCAATGAACGGGATGTCTCCAAGGATGGGCCATTTCGTGACCGCCTGAACATCATTATCAGAAATTACGCCTGTGAGAATAAGTGTCTGCCCGTCCCGGACCCGTATATTCCCAGTATCAAGTGTTCGACTATTAATAATATTGATATTCCCGCAATTAGCAACCGCCTGAGGGTTGCCAACTTCAGCCGAAATTTCAGGAGATAAAGAAAAAGTGACAAATCCATTGTCGTCAATTTTCTCCACCCTGGCACCAAACGTCAGACCAGCATTACTGAAGACAGGCTGGCAGAAATTATTGCCATTGACGTCCTGTTTCACCTCAAAAGAAGTCACAAGCTTCCTACCCACAGAAACCAGGGCTTCGTTAGAGCGCTCCCGCCCAACCTTGCCATCAGCAGAAATCTTCGAATCGTCGGAGCCTTGCGTGACTTCAGACCCTTCCTGGATAATCAACGTAGGACTCGCCAAAATTTTGGTTGACGTCGACTGAATTTGAGCCGCCAGGAAATCAAAAAACTGATTGACCGGATACTGAAATCGCGTAGGAGGCTCATAAGTGATCCGGCCTTCCTCACCAACTTCACTGACTCCAGGCTGCAAGGGATTATCGAATGTTCCAAAATCAGGGCGGTAAGGTCCCACCAGGGGAGCCCCATCAGGACCGACACGCGTGGTTGAACTAGGCAACGGATATGAAGAAGTCGGTCTGTCGATAAATCCAGCACCTCCCGACAAGGCTCCCGTGCCAGGAATCGGGGTTGTGCCTTCCTGAGCGTTATATCGCCCTGGCAAGCCACCTTGCTCACTGCCAGGCGGCTTATAGGCCCCAAAATTAGCCAGCAATTGGCCGTTTTCGCTAACAATGAACGCGTTGCCGGAGCGGAAGGCGAAGCTGTTGTTGATTTGAGAATCGTTTGTCAGTGTTATATCCAATATCTTGACGTTCAATGCAACCTGCCTCTGGCGCAAATCAATCTGTTTCAGATAGCCTTCAGCAATCGCAACCAACTGAGAGTCGCCGACCAACGTCACTGTCGAAAGGCGTGAATCAGTCGTGACAATGAGGCCCCTCAGAGGTCCAGTGGAGGCACCGAAACTTTCACTCTCCAAGAGTGTGGAATTGGTCTGTGATGTCTGATTGCTAAGCTGCGCTGTCCCCGAAGATGCAGGCTCACCCGTTGTGGTTGTGATCGTATTCGTCAGATTGAATGTGGCTCCGAGATTTCCCAGATACTCCGCGGCGGAGCGGGCACTCACCTGATTCAGCCGAATCACCTTCGACATCTGCGGTCCAAAGGTTTTGGTCGCAGCTGCCTTGCCCACTAGCAAAGTGCGGCCATCCAATTTGCCCTGCAACCCAGAGGCCATTAGCACTCCATTCAGAGCACGCGCATAACTTTCGTTCTGGAAAACCATCGAAACAGTGCCTCCCTGAGGACCCTCTTGAACGCCGGAGGCACCCATACCGCTAACGGCAGCGGGATCAGAAACGAACACAAAGCCATAGCCCCCTAATCGAGCCAGTGCCATCAGCGCATCCTTGGCAGGTGCATTGTTCAAGGTGAGGGTCACCGGCGGACCAGTGACATTCACAAAGCTTCGGTTCTGAAGCACCATCGTTCCCACGGCCATATCGCCGAGCGGTGGAGCCACAGCCCTTGGACGCAGGGATGGGGCATAGCGAGCCTGAGGAACCACTCCCGGCATATTCAGATCCAATCGTCCGGTCTGCAGGGTCGGGCCCGCCACAAGACCAGGAAACTGCAGGACCAAATTGCGGCCATCGGCACTCACCACAGGCTCCTGCAACCTCATTCCCGGTTGGGGAACCACCTCAAGTTGATAGGCATTACCCTACCCCTTGATGGTCACCCGCTTCAAACCCGAAGCAGGATCAGACAACTGATTGCGTCCACCGCTCAATTCGGGAGTGTCCTGCGTCTGCAACCTGCCTTCCCACACCTGGCCATTGAGGCGTTGCTGCAACACCGGTCGTGCACCAACCCCCTTGATCACCACCTCCACTACGCCATCACCTCGTCTCATGCCCAGGGAAATAGTCCCCTGAGCCAGTGCCGTCCTGGAACCTGATCGAACAGCTACATCAAGCAGGCCAACCTCAGCTGCTGCAACACCAGCGACAAGCAAAAGCGCTGTGAGTCGGGAAGGGGTGAACGGCATACCCGGGCCTGGACCCCATCAACACGGGCGGATGGTATCGATCAGATTCTTCATGGGCCAGCCCTTGAGCAACTGCTGAAGACAGCTGTTGAGAACTGCTGCTTACGAAGGAGGTTGAGCCCCATCCCTCATTCCAGCAGTGCCTTCATCGCGACCGGATGCGTTGTCAACTTTCGGCGCCTGATCAAAGAAGGTCAGCCTCAGCTTCAAACGTGTTCGGGGCGGCCCGATGTTCACCGGCTGATCCTCAGCCTCGTCAGGAGCTTCAACAGCGGTGAGCTCAAGATCACTGGGCTGCACCTGAAGCTCAAGCAGCTCCATCCGCCTCAGGAACTGCAATAGCCCCTGATAAGGCCCAACCACCTGCAGTAATACCGAGCTTTTCTCGTATCCCAGAGTCTTGAGCGGATCACCGCTTGCTGAAGGCCTCTCATCACCCTTGGTCTGCTGATCCTGGTTGCTGCCGGAGTCCGAGGCCTCCGGTGCACTGTCTGTGTCAGGTTCATACGAACTAATCACCACTCCGCTGGCGGAAGAGATGCGACTCAGCTGCGCCAGAAACGTCTGAATCTGTCCACGGCCAGCCACAAGGTCCACCAGCAGAGCCTGCTGCTGCATCACCTCAGCCAGAGCTTGTTCGCTCTTGACGAACTGGGCCTCCAGAAGAGGGATCGTGTCGCGCTTGCCTTCCAGCTCCACCAGACGCTGGCGCTGCCGGTCAATCCGTTCCAAGACCGGCAATCCAAATGCGACGAACACACCCGCTGCAAGCGCCAGACCCAGCAGCCCAGGGGCAGCCACCAACAGGCGCTCTCTGGTGATTTGCTGCCGCCAGGCCGGACGATCAGGGCTGAGATTGGTCAAGGAGCAACCCCCTGTTGCGCCAGCAGGCGATAACGCTTGACAAGGCCTGACGCACCGAGCTGCTGCAACTGCTGAATGGAGGGTCTGGCCATAGGATCGAGCGACCAGTCGAGGCTGAAGTTCACCGAAGGAGTCTCGCCGTCATCACCCTCATCACGGCTGAGCTTCAGCACCTTGACACCATTGCGGCGGGAGATCGACAACCTCTCCAATGCAAGTGCAAAAGCGTTAACCCTCTCCAACGGTCCTGGCGTGCCGCCAAGACCGACCTTCCCGGAAATTGTGATCTGGTCGTTCTGAACGGCCAAGTCCTGGAGCTGCATGCCTGCTGGAACGACCCGACTCAACTGCTCAAGCAGGGGCGAGCCGGCCTGACCATTCACCAACTGCTCAGTGATCAAGAGATTGTCCTGACGCACCTTGGCCAGCCGTTGCTTGGCAGTGCGCAAACGCCCTTCAATCGATCGGACCCGCTGCTCGAATGGCAACAGTGTCTGCAACTGCTGCTGCTGCATCTCGATCCCACCCATCACAACGATCGAGCCAACCGACAAAAGCAACGCCGCCCCAGCGATCAAAGACCCGCGCAACAACAGCGGACCTGCGGGTTTGCATGGGCCTGAATCATCCGGCAACCCAAGCTCGCTCCGGCGCTCTCGCAGCAGATCCGGCAGCCCCTGCCCATCCAGTCGATCAGGCATCGCCAGTCCCCCGAGGTGCGATCAGAGCCAGATCGAGCAACGACATTTCGGCGTCGGAGCGCAGAGGCCCGAGCCGAGGATCATGCTCTGCAGCCCAGCCACCCTGCCACTGGCTTGAAGCGGTGACCCACCATCCCAAAGAATCCGCAGGGTCCCAGGCTTCAACCAGCCCCAGCACCTCTTCCCTGAGTGCCGGGTACTCCAAGGCCTGCAGGCTGAGATCAACCTCAGGGAAACCGTTGCGCAGCAATAACAAACGCCATCGCCCCTGCTGCTCCACCAACCAGACCAGTCGCTGATCCGCTCCAGCGTGGCCGTCGAACAAGCCACGCCAAGCCGCTGACAACAGCCATTCAGCACGGCGCAATGGCAGATCGGCCTCTTGCAATGTGTCGACCCAGGCCTGCAGAAGCTGCCGTTCGGTTCCCACCACCAGAGCCGAATCGCTTTGCGGCAGGGTGAGGATATCCAGGTAACAGTCCTGCAAACTCAATGACCAGACGAGTTCAGGCTGCAGCACCCGCAGGTCATCGCCACAGCTCAGCGCAGTCGCTGCGGCTCCCTCAAGCAAACGCCACTCGCAGCTGGAAAGCGGCAGCAACAGCTCAATGTCCACCTGGGGAAGGCTGAATCCTTTCTCAAGCAGCAGGTCAGCGATCGTCTCTCCAAGCACCTGGTGATTGAGGGGCTGGCCGGAGCGACACAGATCCGGCGGCAAATCGATGGTGGCCATCTCCAAACGATCCTGCGTCCGCCAGGCCAGATGGAGTGCCTGATCCTCCGGCGCAAGCAACACCCGGCGTGGATCCAGCAGAGCCTGAACCTGCACCAGACAGGTATCCAGGACGGGGAAACGGTCACGCAGTTCAGCCAGCCCCACGATGCAACTCCAGACCAGTGGGTACTGCGACTCTCAAAGAAGGGTATCGACTAGTGCCAGGGGGCGCCGCTACCAACCGCTTCACTGATGTGACGGATCCCATGACGATCCAGCTGGTTCATCAGCCCTTCCAGCACACGGGGCACCAGATCAGGCCCCTCAAAAATCCAACCGGTGTAGAGCTGAACCAGAGATGCTCCAGCGGCGATTCGCTCCCAGGCGGCCTCTGGCGTACTGATGCCACCAACCCCCACGAGCGGCAGAGCAGGGCCGGCGGTGGCGCGCAAGCGCCGGAGCACCTCCAAAGCCCGTTTTCTCAACGGATCACCGCTGAGGCCGCCCGCCTCCTCAGCAAGGCTGCGGCCGGTCTGACTCAGCACCCTCTGCCCGAGCCCAAGGCGATCGAGGCTGGTGTTGACAGCGATGACACCGGCAAGCCCCTCCTGATAGGCCAGGCGGGCGATGCCATCGATGGCGTCATCTTCAAGATCAGGTGCGATCTTCACCAGCAGGGGCGGGCAGCCCGGCAGCCTGCGCAAGCGTTCCACCAGTCGACGCAGCTGAGTGGCATCCTGCAGATCGCGCAGACCAGGCGTGTTCGGCGAACTGACATTGATCACCGCATAGTCGGCCAGTGGCGCCAGCAGTTCCAACGAGGAGGCATAGTCATCGGAGGCCAGCTCCAATGGCGTCACCTTCGATTTACCAAGATTGATCCCCAGCACGGCTGGCCGCTGACCGCGAGGCGGCAGGGCCTGTCTCTCGAGAGTGCGGCGCAGCTCCTCAGCACCTTTGTTGTTGAAACCCATGCGGTTGAGCGCCGCACGTTCCTGGGCCAGGCGAAACAGCCGCGGCCGTGGGTTGCCGGGCTGGCCATGCCAGGTGACGGTGCCGACTTCGGCAAACCCGAAACCAAAACGATCCCAGACCCCGGCGGCAACTCCGTTTTTGTCGAAACCGGCTGCAAGGCCAAGGGGATTGCTGAAACGACATCCAAACAACACCTGCTCCAGGCGCAGATCCCGGCGCGTCAGCTCAGCGGCCACACCATTCAGCACACCGGACAGACCCGGCCACTGCCGGCGAAGACTGAGCTGTCCAAGCGCCTGCAGGGCCGTACGGCTGAGCTGTTCAGCATCCACTCCTTCATCCTTGGCGAGCACTGGTCCAAGCCAGCGCCGATAGAAACCTGCGGTGGACATCACCCCGGACGATGACGGCTGGGTCATCTGGGTTCCTCGATCTATCTCGATCCTGCCTCGGCGCGGCGCAGCCTCCAGCAGTCGCCTTCCGCCGGTTCAACCATCCAGTCGCGCCAGCACCATGCCTGTTGACGCTCAGCCAGACGGGTCAGTGGTTGCTCCACCAGCTGAGCCAGTTCGACCAACGACAGGGCATATCCACCAGCAGCAAGACGATCAGCCAGCTCCAGCCGGGTGAGCAGCTGCTGCAACGATTCCGGGGCGACATCGTCTGCCTGCTCCAGAGAACCATCTGCGAAGTTCCCGGCCTTTGAAGGAGCAGATTGAGAGGCTCGACCCAGCTGTGGCGAGGTCCCCTTCGAGAAAGCCACGGCGATTTGATCCACCCGATCGTTATCTGGGTCTCCGCTGTGTCCTTTCACATAGGTGAGCGGCACATCGGACAAGCGCGCAGCGTCGAGGGCCTGCCAGAGGTCCTGATTGAGCACTGGTTTACCCGCAGCGGTTTTCCAACCCTTGCGTTTCCATCCCGCCATCCAGGACCCCAGACCATCGATCAGGTATTTGCTGTCGGTCCGCAGGGTGAGATCGGGATGACGAGGCAGCTCGGCCAGCCTTTCAAGCATCGCAAGCGCCGCCTGAAGCTCCATGCGGTTGTTGGTGGTGGCGGGGTCAGCGCCTCCGAACTCCTCCACACTGCCGTCCTCAAAACGGATCAGGGCTCCCCAGCCCCCTGGACCGGGATTACCGCTGCAGGCTCCATCGGTGGCAGCCGCCACAACCCGGCCTCTCTGATCAGACTCAGCCATTGGTCACCCCACGCCTTCTTCGGTACAACACGGTTCTTGAATACCCAGGAGGGCTGGGCCATGGGCCGAACCTACTTCCGCAAAGCTGCGCTGAGTGCTGCTGCAGTAGGGCTGGCGGCCATCGCCGGAAGCATGCCTGGATGGACCCGGGCACTCTTTGACAGCAGTCCTCTGCAGGAAGAACGTTTCGCGATCCTGGCCCAGGCCGTGGGCCGGGATCGCTGGAAGCTTCTGCTGCTGGAACAGATCAAAGCCAGACCACTCTGCTGGGAGGAACGTCAGGACGGCCTGATGAACCCTTCACTGAACAGCTTCGATTTCACGGGAATCTGCAGCCGCTACCTCGACAGCAACGGATACTCGCTGCGCACCTCCGGAAAGGATGCCGACAAGCGCTATCGCCTGGGCCTGAAACAGAGCAGAAACGGGCTGGCCTTGCAGGCGATGGACTCAGTCCAGGGCGACAGCACCACGGTGGCTCGCGCGAACAATGTGCGCAGGGACAAGAACGCCTTTGTGAAATTGACGCTTGAGCCGGGTTGGTCGCTCGAACGCCGCAGCTACAAAGGACGCACCTTGAGCCATGTGTATTTCGCTAACACAACGCCGATCAATACTCTGATGAAGGCCAGCAAAGCCAAGCCTTTCAAGAAGAATCTGATCTTCACCGCAAGCCTGCCTAAGCCTCCTTCAGCCCCGCGCAGAGGTCGCCTGAATCGGCAACGCGGTCCGATCCGCCTCACGGTGATTCCCTTCAGGCCCTAAGCGGTACCTGATTGAAGGACAGTTGACAGAGCGCCCTAATCGATCGGCAAGGCAGGCAGCATTTTTTTATTTTTGGTCTGTGTGAGGAGTGCAAAGCGCCTCTTCCGGGTCGAAACAAGGACAGACTCCGGTAACGCGTTCCACTTCACTGCTCTGCCTTCGGCAGAGCTTTTTTTTGACCACTCGGCTCAGCCTGTCCGGCATCGAGCGGACAAGAAAAAACCGACCCGTGGGTCGGCGGTCGGCAATCAATCAGAGATGGGGAAAGGATCGGCAACCACTGGCAGCCGATCCAACTGGATCACTTGAGAGTGACCTTGCCACCCACCTCTTCGATGGCCTTCTTGAGGGCCTCGGCGTCATCCTTGGAGACACCTTCTTTGATGGTTTTCGGCGCAGCCTCGACCATGGCCTTGGCATCGCCCAGGCCAAGGCCTGTGGCTTCGCGCACAGCCTTGAGGACCTTGATCTTGGCGGAAGCATCGAAGCTTTCCAGCACAACATCAAACTCGGTCTTTTCTTCAGCGGCCTCGCCACCACCGCCAGCGGCAGCGCCGGGGGCAGCCATCACCACACCCGCGGATGCGGCAGCGGAGACACCGAAGGCTTCTTCAATCTGCTTGACAAGCTCGGAAGCTTCAAGCAGTGAAAGAGTCTTCAGCGATTCGAGGATTTCGTCGGTTTTTGCAGACATGGTTGGGATTCAGCAACAGATCAAAAAAACAGTCGGGTCGAAGACGTTCAGCTTTCGCCTGAATCGGCGTGCTGCTTGAGCGCCCGAGCAAGACCGGAGGGAACCTCGTTGATGCCCACAGCCACCTTGGTGGCAACGGCATTGATCGAACCAGCGATCTGAGCCATGAGCACTTCCTTGGTGGGAAGGTCACCGATGGCCTTGATCTCGTCCTGAGACAGAAGCTTGCCTTCGAAGAGGCCGCCCTTGGTTTCGGACTTCTTGGTGTCCTTCTGAAAAGCCTGAAGGGCCTTGACTGCACCGCCGACGTCGCCCTTGACCAGGACGAAAGCGTTGGTGCCGCTCAGAAGGGAATCGAGGTTGGACCAGGCACTATCACCATCAATGGCACGACGCATCAAGGTGTTTTTGGTCACCTTGCAAACGCCGTTGCTGGCCTGAAGACGAGTCCTCAGATCAGACATTTCCTTGATGGAGAGACCCTGATAATCCAGGACCAGTGCCATTTCGGCCTCACCGAGGAGCTGCTTGAGCTCTTCGACGATCTGTTGCTTGCTCTCCAGAGTGCGGCCCATAGGATTTGGATCGGATCGGGGGAACAAGCTGGACACACGGCCGTTCAGTTCTCACGAATGAGACGAGGCCGCGTGTCGATCCAATCCCATGGGAGGGAAAAAAATCGTCGCGTCTGCCTCGGCAGGGCTTATGCGTCAGGAACGGTTGATGACAACCGCTAGAAGCAACCTGCTGTCTTTGGCCGGGCGCGTGCCCGTTGTCTGGCTTTCGCCAGCATTCGAACTTACAACAAAGCCCCCACCGCAGTGGAGGCTGGTTGGCATCTGCCTGTGATGAACTGATTCAGCCCTCTTTGTTCATGTCCTGAAGAGCTGAGATATCCACTTCCACTGAAGGCCCCATGGTGGAGGTCACATACAGACTCTTCCAGTAACGACCTTTTGCACCACTGGGCTTGTTGCGGTCGATGGTCTCCTGAAGCATCTTGAGGTTGTCGAGAAGGTTGGCAGCGTCAAAGCTGGCCTTGCCGAAACGCACGTGCACAATTCCGGTGCGGTCAGCACGGAATTCGAGCTTGCCGGCCTTGAACTCCTTGATGGCAGCGGCCAGATCAGTGGTGACAGTGCCGGCTTTGGGGTTGGGCATCAGACCGCGGGGACCAAGCACACGACCCAGCTTGGCCACTTTGGGCATCATGTCGGGTGTGGCGATCAGCAGGTCGAAATCCATCTCCCCTTTGCTGATGGTGTTGACCAGGTCTTCATCCCCGGCAAGTTCAGCGCCTGCCGCTTTGGCCGCGGCAACTTTTTCGCCACTGGTGACCACGGCAATGCGCACGGTCTGTCCGGTGCCGTGAGGCAGTGCAACTGTGGTGCGGAGCTGCTGGTCGGTGTACTTGGGATCAATTCCGAGACGAACATGCGCCTCCATGGTCTCGTCGAACTTGGCGTTGGCGTTGTCCTTGACCAGCTGGATGGCTTCAAGCGGCTCATAAGCGCGCTCTTCAACCTTGGTGACGAGGCTGGCCAGGCGTTTTGAAAGTTTTGGCATGGCTTGGATGGGGTTCAGGCGACCGCGAGGTCTCCCCCTCAAAAAATGGAAAGTGAACAATGACCGGCGCAAAAGCGTCAGTCGCTGATGGCGACACCCATGTTGCGGGCAGTGCCTTCGATGATGCGCATGGCCGACTCAACGCTGGTGCAGTTGAGGTCGGGCAGCTTGGTCTTGGCGATCTCCTCAAGCTGGGATCGCTTGATGGAGCCAACGCTTCCCTTTGCGGATTCTCCGGAACCTTTGGCGATTCCTGCAGCCTTGGTGATGAGCACGGACGCTGGAGGCGTCTTGGTGATGAAGGTGAAACTACGGTCTTCGAAGACCGAGATCTCCACAGGGATCACGAACCCGGCTTTGTCCTGGGTGCGGGCGTTGTACTCCTTGCAAAACGCCATGATGTTGACCCCGTGCTGACCGAGGGCAGGACCCACGGGCGGTGCAGGGTTGGCTTTGCCGGCCTGAAGGGCCAGCTTGATCACAGCTACGACTTTCTTGGCCATCGGCGGACGGAGTTGAACATCTGCGGATCACCTGGCCCTCGGGGCAGGTGCGGCGGGGTGGGGAACCACCCCTGAGGCCGCCCTCCGCAGGGAGACGGCCGCCGTCGATATCAGTTCTGCTTACTCACCTGGGAAAACTCGAGCTCGACCGGTGTCTCACGGCCGAAGATGGAGAGGAGAGCCTTGAGCTTGCTGCGCTCACCTGACACCTCGATGACCTCACCCTGGAAATCCTTGAACGGACCAGCAGTGACGAGAATCTGATCACCCTCGCTGAGATCGACCTTCACAACAGTCTTCTTCTCAGCAGCCCGCTTGAAGATGCGGTCCACTTCCTGGCGGCTCAACGGACGTGGCTTGATGTGACCCCGGGCTTTGCCCGTGGCACGACGATCCTCCGCACCGACAAAGTTGATGACATTGGGAGTGCTGCGCACCGCCATCATCGTGTCTTCATCCAGAACCATGCGCACCAGCACATAACCAGGAAAAACCTTCTCCTCAGTGGACTGGCGACTGCCGTCCTTCTTGATTTTCACTGCAGGAGTCTCGGGAATTTCAATCTCGAGAATGCGATTGCTCACACCCAGAGTCACAGCTCGTTGCTCCAGCGTGGCCTTCACCTTTTTCTCGCAACTGGAGGCCACCTGCACCGCATACCAGCGGGCGACGCCCGTGCGGATTGCGGGGGTTTCGAGAGTGCCCTCTTCTCCGTCATTCGGCGCCGGGAGGTCAAGCACCTCTGTGGACTCCGACTGGTTTGGATCGAGATCAGACACGAGGCAGGGCAGGAGTGAAGGATGAAGTAGGAAATTGCACCGGATCAGACCGGGAAAAGGATCAGCGGAACACCTGAGACGCAGCCCAGCCGTAGAAGCGACTTAAGGCGGCAATGGCCGCAGCCGAAAGACTCACCATCAGGATCACCGCGATGGATTCGCTGAACAGCTGTTGCCTGCTCGGCCAGACCACGAGCTTCAACTCTTCGAAGGTGGCCTGCAAAAACCCACCCTTTTTCTCAGGCTGTTCAGGGCCTGATGACGTTGGCGTCGTCGCTGCGGTTGTGTCCTCTGATGTGGGGCTGGTCACGGATGACGGATCAAAAAAGTCGTCTGGGCCGGTGCTGACGCCGGCTCTGAGGGCACGTGACAGCAATTGAATATCCTACCGGACGCCTTCCTAGGCTTCATTCAGGTTCGAAGCGGAAGGATTCTGCTGGTGCCTCTCCAGCAAGTACACGCACTGCCTGAGCCCCGTTGAAACGGTCCTCCAGCAGTTCTGTTGCAAGAGGATTCTCCAGTCGACGACGCAGCACCCTGCGCAACGGTCTCGCCCCGTACTCCGGCTCATGGCCAAGGCTCACGATCGCTTCAATCACAGCCTCCTCAACGCGCAGCTCCAGCCCCTGTTCTTTCAGAAGCGAAGCCAGATCAGCCAGCTGCAGGCGCACGATCTTGCTCAGATCATCCCGTCCGAGCGGCTTAAAGCGGATCACCTCATCGATGCGATTGAGAAATTCAGGCCGGAAATGCCTGCCCAGAGCCTCATCCACAGCCCCATCCAGGACAGATGAATCAATCGATGCACCCGCTTCCCTGTCATTTCGGGCTGAATCCAGAATGGCGCGGCTGGCCAGATTGCTGGTCATCACGACCACGGTATGTCGGAAATCGACCGTGCGCCCCTGTGAATCGCTGAGACGCCCGTCATCCAGGACCTGCAACAGCACATTGAACACATCAGGGTGAGCCTTCTCCACCTCATCCAGGAGCAGCAGGGCGTAAGGACGTCGACGCACCGCTTCGGTCAGCTGACCCCCCTCCTCGTAACCGACATAACCAGGGGGAGCACCAAGCAAGCGCGCCACAGCGTTGCGCTCCATGAACTCACTCATATCAAGACGCACCATCGACTCCTCCTCATCGAACAGCTGTCCAGCGAGAGCCTTGGCCAGTTCAGTCTTGCCGACGCCTGTCGGTCCGAGAAACAGGAATGAACCCACGGGGCGCCGGGGATCCTTCATTCCTGCTCGGGCCCTGCGGATCGCCGCCGCCACGGCCTCCACGGCATCGGGCTGGCCGATCACCCGCTCAGCAAGGCGCTGGTCAAGCTCCAGCAGCTTCTGGCGCTCGCCCGCCAGCAGGCGCTGGATGGGAATGCCTGTCCAGCGCGCCACCACATCGGCAATGTCCTCGGCTTCCACCTGCTCTCGCAGCATTGCCGTGCCGTCTCGCTGCGCCTTGTTGAGCGCCTCCTCCAGGTCACTGCGGCGCTGCTGCAGGCGATGCAGCTGGTCGTACTGAAGCCGTGCAGCTTCTTCCAGATCACCCTGTCGCTCAGCTTCAGCGACGGCATGACGGAGATCCTCATCTTCCTGCAGCAGCTGGCGCAGTTCCTGCAGCTGTTCTCGCTCCGCCTGCCAGCGCTCACGCAGTTGAGTGAGCTGGGACGAGGCCTCCAATCGCTGGCGCTGGAGCTGCACTCGCTCCGATTCAGGAGCCTGCTCCGCCGCGAGCACCGCCAGTTCCACCCGACGCAGATCCATCTCGGCGTCCTCCACCACCTGGGGCTTGGAGGTCACATCCATCTTGAGTTGTGCCGCCGCTTCATCGATCAGATCGATGGCCTTGTCAGGCAGGCAACGATCACTGATGTAGCGATCAGCAAGGCGTGCTGCAGCTGTGACCGCGGTGTCAGTGATCGTCACGCCGTGATGCAGCTCGTAGCGCTCCTTCACCCCACGCAGAATCTCGACGCTGTGGTCGATTGAAGGCTCCGAGATCTGCACCTGCTGAAAGCGGCGGTTCAAAGCTGGATCCTTCTCCACTGTGCGTCGGTAATCCTCTGGCGTGGTGGCGGCAATACAACGGAGATCCCCTCTCGCCAAAGCAGGCTTGAGCAGGCTGCCGGCGTCAGCGCTGGACCGATCGCTGTTCACCACGGTGTGCAGTTCGTCGATGAAGAGCACCACGCCTGCCTCTGGATCACTCACCTCCTGCAGCACCTCTCGCAGGCGCTCCTCGAACTGCCCGCGGAACTTGGCACCAGCGATCAATGCACCCACATCCAGGGCCACAAGCCTCAATCCCTGAAGTGATTCCGGAACTTCACCGGCAACGATGCGCTGGGCCAACAGCTCGGCGATGGCCGTCTTGCCCACGCCCGGTGCTCCGATCAGAACAGGATTATTCTTGCCTCGACGCGAGAGCACCTTGATCAAACTGCGGATCTCACCATCGCGGCCGACCACGGGATCCAGCAGCCCTTGAGACGCAGCCGCAGTGAGGTCACGGGCATAACGGTCCAGGGCCGTTGGCTCTGGATCACTTGCAGGATCAAATTCCGGGTCATCAACAGGCTCCGACGGCCTCAGCCCAGCCTGAACAGGCTCGGGCAATGGCTGAACGGATGGCCCGGAAGACGTCGGTGCTGAACGATTAACGGGTGCAGGAGGACTGGGCGGAGAAGGCGCAGCAGATGGGTTCGGCCTCCGCAGCGCGGCCTCCAGGCGATCGGCCGGCAACCCAAATCTGGACAGCAAATCAGCACCGATGCGTGGGTCACGACCGATGGCGATCAGCAAGTGCGAAACGTCGATCAGCCTTGACCCCCAGAGGCCGCGCACCCTGTCGGCCGCCTCGAGCAAGGTTTCAAGGTCTTCACCGACAAACAGCTCATCACCTCGAGCCATGGGCTGCTCCTCCAGGAAGCCCTCGAGCTGATCAAGCAACTGTCCTTGAGGAAGGGGCAATGCGGCCACATCCGCCTCAAAGCGCGGATCACTGAACAAAGCCTGAAGCAGATGCTCCACGTCCAGATCGCCGTGACGCCAACGACGGGCTGAATCCTGGGCGGACAGCAACAACTCCCAGGCATCGTCGCTGAAACGGTCCGGCTCCACCGTGAGGCTGGCAGGAGGTTGAGGCGTCACACCGAAATCAGATGTCATCGCAGGCGAATCCCCTCAAGCGGCCGTGGAGCGGGAAGCAAGCTCAATCAACTCGACCTTGTAGCCATCGGGATCCTCCAGGAAAGCGATCACCGTGCTGCCGTGCTTCATCGGACCCGGTGCACGCACGAGTCTGCCTCCTCGCTCAGCAATCCCTTCACAGGCGGCATGGATGTCCTGCACCCCAAGAGCGATGTGGCCATATCCATCACCCAGGTCGTAATGCTCGGTGTCCCAGTTGTGAGTGAGCTCCAGCACGGTGTGATCCTTTTCATCGCCATAACCCAGAAAGGCCAGCGTGAAACGACCGGAGGCGTAGTCCTTGCGACGAAGCAGCTTCATACCGAGAACGTCGGTATAAAAAGCGAGTGATCTCTCCAGATCACCAACCCGAAGCATGGTGTGCAACATGCGCATGATCGGGTTCAATCGCTGCCACCAGCATGGTGCATCCCCAAGATCAGCGGTAGAGCAGTTGCAGGCGTCGTGGCCTGTTGGCGGAGATGGGGAATCAGCGTTGCAGGGGGACCCATAGGATCGCCAGGTCTTTGATCCGCATCACGTGTTCGATTCCCTCGACCTCGTCATCGACACCATCGTGGCCCGTGAGGTGCTCGACTCCCGCGGAAACCCAACGGTGGAAGCCGAGGTCTTGCTGGAGGGTGGAGCCAGTGGTCGAGCCATCGTGCCCAGCGGAGCCAGCACCGGAGCCCACGAAGCCCACGAGTTGCGCGACGGCGGCGATCGCTACATGGGCAAGGGTGTCATCCAGGCTGTGAATCACATCGAGGAGCGCATTGCCCCAGCCCTCTGTGGACTCTCTGCCCTCGACCAGGCCGCCGTGGACGCAGCGATGCTGGAACTCGATGGCAGCGACAACAAGTCGAGCCTGGGAGCCAACGCAATTCTGGCGGTGAGCATGGCCAGTGCCCGCGCGGCCGCGAATGGCCTTGGAATCCCGCTCTATCGCTATCTGGGGGGACCGATGGCCACGCTGTTGCCGGTACCGCTGATGAACGTGATCAACGGTGGCGCGCATGCAGCCAACAGCCTGGATTTCCAGGAATTCATGCTGGTTCCCCACGGCGCCCCCAGCTTCCGCGAGGCGCTGCGCATGGGCACTGAAGTGTTCCACACACTGAAGTCCCTGCTCAAGGACAGAGGCCTGAGCACATCTGTAGGCGATGAAGGAGGCTTCGCGCCGGATCTGGGCAATGTCGAGGCCGGCGAAATTCTGGTCCAAGCGATTGAGAAGGCCGGCTACAGGCCCGGTGATCAGATCTCCCTCGCCCTTGATGTTGCCAGTACCGAATTCTTCGACAATGGTCGCTACGCCTTCGATGGGGGCAGCTACGACAGCGCTCAGATGGTCGGCCAGCTTGAGCAGCTGGTGGAGAAGTTCCCGATCGTTTCGATCGAGGACGGCCTTGCCGAGGACGACTGGGAAGGCTGGAAACTGCTCACAGAACGCCTCGGAGCCAAGGTGCAACTGGTGGGGGACGACCTGTTCGTGACCAACACCAAGCGCCTGCAACAGGGGATCGACAGCGGCACAGCCAACTCGATTCTGATCAAGGTGAATCAGATCGGTTCTCTCACCGAAACGCTTCAGGCCATCGATCTGGCTGGACGGTCGGGCTACACCAGCGTGATCAGCCACCGCAGCGGCGAAACCGAAGACACCACCATCGCCGATCTCTCAGTCGCAACCCGCGCCGGTCAGATCAAAACTGGTTCTATGAGCCGCAGCGAACGCGTTGCCAAATACAACCAATTGCTGCGCATCGAGGACGAGCTCGGCAGCCAGGCTGTTTACGCCGGCGCCGTAGGCCAGGGACCGCGAGGAAAAGCCTGATTCAATAGTCAGAACTCAGCAAAGTAGCCATTCACAGCGAAATTTCCGAAGTGAGTGGCATTTGATTGTTTCAAGCGAATGTTCAGACCAGCAGCAAACAATGCAAAATAAATATTTCTCGAAGAAGGCAAACACTGTTTGTTCGAGACTGAATTGCTGACAACAAATATCCGGGAATGTCAAAGAATCTGCTGCATCAAAGCAAGTTGTTTCATTGTTCTCTTCCAAAACGCTGAAAGAACTTGAAAACGAAATAATCAGCTTTTCGATGAAGACAAGGATTCCATACGTGCGTCCTTGCGAAGTTTCACCTGAAGCTTCAGCCAACCCATCCCAACCGGCACTGCAGCTCCAAGGGGGAGGAGAGCCCAAAGGGGTCGGGCACTGGAGCCCAGGATCGCAGCCGCCAGAGCCAGCCCCCCAAGCAGCACCGACTGTCCGATGGAATGCTGTGCCGTGACCATGCGTCGGAACTGACGATCCGATTCGCCCGTTCGGATCTGCAGCTGCAGATCTCCTTGTTCGAGGCGCTCAAGGCTCTCATCCAGGCGGCGCGGAATCCCCACAGCCCGAGAACTCAGCGCCCCCACCTGACGGCCGAGTTCGTTGAACAGATCATTGGAGCCGGATCCACTGGAAGTCATGAGGGGCAGCAGATAGGGCTTGGCGATCCCCACCAGGCTAAAGCCGGGATCAAGACTGCGACCGACACCCTCAAAGGTCGACAATGCACGCATCACGAAGATCAGCTCAACCGGCAGCCTGAACGGCTGGCCGTAGACAAGGTCGTAGAGATCGCCGGACAATTTGTCGATCACCGAGGCACTGAACGGTGGAGTGAGTGCGTCGCGCAGCATCAGACGAACCAGACGCCGTACCGGACCCAGATCCACGTCTGAAGCAATCACTCCAGCCACCTGCATTTCCTCCACCAGGGCGGCGGCATCCCGGGATGCCGCCGCCCGAACCATCGAACCCAACCGGCGGCGCAGACGTTCCGAAAGCTGCCCCATCATTCCAAAGTCGTAGTAGATGAGTGCCCCGTCGCTTGCGACCGCAAGATTGCCGGGGTGTGGGTCTGCATGAAAGAAGCCGTACCGAACCAGTTGCTGCAGATAGCTGGCCGCACCAATCTCCGCGACATCCGCAGGATCAATACCCGCAGCAATCAGCTCCGGCCGATTGTTGATCTTGATACCAGGCAGGTAATCGAGACAGAGCACCTGACGGGTGCTCAGCTCCCAGATCACACCGGGAACCATGATGCGGGGATCGTCAAGAAACTGCTGACGGAAGCGGGCGGCATGCTGGGCCTCAAGGCGAAAGTCGAGTTCACGCAACAGCACACGTCGACATTCCTGGGCGATCGCCACCCAGTCGCGGCCACGACCCCACTGGGGATGGCGCTGCAGTACAGAAGCCACCTGCTGCATCACCTCCAGATCAAGCCGGAACACCGACTCCAGACCTGGACGTTGAATTTTCAGAACCACCTGGCGACCGCTGCGCAAGCTGGCGCGATGCACCTGAGCCAGAGAGGCTGCGGCCAGAGGGGTCTCATCAAGATCAATGATCTCGGCACAACGTGCACCAAGCTCCGACTCGAGAAGCGCTTGGGCCTGATCGAATGGAAAAGCAGGAACCTTGTCCTGCAGATCGGCCAGTTCAGCCACCCACCCCGCCGGCAGAACGTCGGGACGAGCCGACAGCAGTTGGCCAAGTTTGATGAATGCCGAACCAAGGTGGAGCAATTCCCTTGTCAGCCAGCGTGCTCGCCGTTGCTGACGGGTCTGACGACGCTCCTCGGTGAAACCGCCGGGATAGCTCCAGCTGCAGCTGTCCCACCACAGGAAAAACAGCAGCGCCAGAACACTCCGCCAGATGCGCAATGCGCGCAACCCCCTGCGCCAGGGAAGAAGAGGCGAACCCCAACGGCTCAAGACCGTTCCTCCAGACGCGTGCTCAGATCGGCCACCTGCGCACGCAGTCGATCGATGCGCCGCTGCAATGGTTCATGCTCTGGGCCAGGACGATCAGCAGCGGATGATGCTTCGGGCTGATTCTCCCGCTGCAATCGCTCGGCTTCCGCCTTCACCTCCTCCTGAAACAGATCCCATTCCTGGCGTATGCGCTCGGGGGCATCCTGAACAGCAACAGCCATTCCTGCAGCTGCATCGGCCACGCCTTCACCCACCCGGGCCATCAGGCGATTCATTGCCGCTCGGAACAGGGCATCCGGAGGAGTCATGGCCTGATGAGAGATGCTGAAACTGTGGCAGATGCACCGACGGGGATGCGACCGCAATCAGGGAGCCGGTGGTGCGTCCGGCGGTGCCTGGAAAATCAGAGATTCATCGATGGCTGGTTGTGGTTGAGGAGCCACAGGTTCAGGCATGGCAACAGCCGCAGGGGCTTCCGTGAAAGCCTCCGGTTCAGGCAGCGCGGTCTCTGGCAGTGAATCCGAGCCTGGAGTCAGAACAGCCGCAGGCTGTGCAGGCTCCGGCGCCACTTCACCAACAAAATCTCGAGTTGATGCGGGAAACGGTGCAGCAGAGAACGCCGGCTCGTTGGTGGGCGTCCATGGCTGCGGAGCAGCCGCCCTCTGAGATTGTTCCCTTCGCTCCGCCTCCTTGGCCATGGCCTCAGCCTGCTCCTTGGCCATGGCCTCAGCCTGCTCCTTGGCCTTGCGTTGCTGAGCGTCAATGACCTCTTTGGCTGCAACGTCACCCATCAGAGGCTGATCAGCTCCATACCGACGTCTCAATCCATCAAGAGATTCTCCAGGAAAGCTGCTCTGACGGAACGAGGCCTTCTGAGGTTTTTCGCTCGCCTGCTGCATCAGAACGACTCGCTGGGTGATGCCGTACCCGAGCGCGAAACAGGCACCGGCCACCAGAGGACCAATCCAGAAACGAGGTCGCCTGAGCCGCTGCTGATCAGTGCTGGTTGCTGTCATCGCTGTGGCCGAGATGGACAACACCGAAAATTCGGTGCAGCCCATCTTCGCGCCTCATCGATGCGGTTGCACCGCTCCGATGCATCAGGTCGTGTAATCGGCGTTGATGCGCACGTATTGATCAGAAAGGTCGCAACCCCAGGCACGACCTTCTTCAGGGCCAGAACCAATGCGGAGTCTGATCAGCACGGTGTCATTGTCCAGATAACGGCCCTCGGATCGCTGCTGGAGATAGATCGACGCTGCAGGTCGATCAAAGTCCAGTGGCTGACCGCTCTCCATCAAGTGATGATCACCGATCCAGAGCGAAACCTCCTCTGGATCAAACTCCACTCCTGACCGCCCGGCCGCTGCCACAATCCGGCCCCAGTTGGGGTCACGTCCATGGACGGCCGTTTTCACCAGCGACGATCCACACACCGTGCGTGCCATCCGCAGAGCGTCTGCTTCTGATGCGGCTCCCTCCACCCGCACTTCAATCAGGCAGGTCGCACCCTCTCCATCACGAGCGATCGAGCGAGCCAGGTGTTGAGCAACAAGAGTCACCCCCTGCTCGAGCTGCTCATACTGATCCGAGAGGAGAGGATCCCCGGCGGCAAAGGCCAGAAAGGTGTCGTTGGTGCTGGTGTCGCCATCCACGGTGATGGCATTGAACGATCGCTGAACAGCGCGTTGAACGATGACTTGCCAGGCCTCTGAGGGCACTCCGGCATCACAGGTGAGAAAGCCGAGCATGGTGGCCATATCGGGGTGAATCATTCCCGAGCCTTTGGCCATCCCGCCAATACGCACAGTGCGGCCATCAATCTCCGACTCAACTGCGATCTGCTTGGGCACAAGATCTGTTGTGAGGATGGCGGCCGCAGCAGCAGCCCCTCCATCTTCGGCCAGAGCCTCGACCAGCGGATCCAGTCCAGCGAGCAAGACTTTCATGGGGATGGGCACGCCGATCACGCCAGTGGAACAGATCAGCATCTGATCAGACGTCAAACCAAGGTGATCGGCCAGGGCCTGGGTGGCGCGCTGGCTGTCGATCAGGCCACTGTCACCAGTACAGGCATTGGCCTGGCCGGAATTGATCAACACGCCTCTGCACTGTCCATTGCTGGCTTGGAGACGTTGGGCGCAGAGATCAACGCAAGCCGCACGCACCACCGAAGTCGTGAAAGTGCCGGCACAGACTGCCGCCTCAGGCGCCAGCACCAAAGCGAGATCCGGTTTACCGGAATCCTTCAGACCGGCCGCAATCCCTGCGGCCTGAAAGCCGACTGGAGCGGTCACTCCTCCAGCGACTGGAGTCCAAACAGAGGAAAGCCAGCTGGCTGCGGAAACCACGGATCAACGCGAGAGACTGAATGCATCCTGCTCCGCGCCATGCCACGCCAACGCCGGATCGGCCTCACCGGTGGTATCGCCTCCGGGAAGAGCAGCGTTGGCCGTTGGCTGACGGATCAAGGAATTCCGCTGTTGGACGCAGACCTTTTTGCACATCAAGCCCTCGCAAGCGGTCAGGCAGCCAGCCATGCAGTGGTGCAGCGTTACGGGGATGCGGTCGTCAGAGCTGGGTCTGACCCGGAGTCTGCCGAACTCGACCGTACGGCTCTGGGAGCCATCGTTTTCTCTGATTCCCTTCAGAGGAAATGGTTGGAGGAGCTTGTTCACCCTCTGGTGCACCAGCAATTGGAAACCGAACTGAAACGTCTGAAATCAGAACCAACCGTGGCGCTGATGATTCCTCTGCTGTTCGAAGCCGGTCTCAACTCTCTCTGCACGGAAGTGTGGGTGGTGCACTGCTCACCTGAACAACAACTTGAAAGGCTGATGGATCGCAATGGTCTCAATGCTGCCGAGGCTCAGCAGCGGATCCAGTCTCAGTGGCCGCTGGCAAAGAAACTCGGACTAGCTGATCGGGTGCTCGATAACAGCGGAGAGCCCAAAGCCTGGGAAACCCAGGCGGCTCAGCTTCTGGCAGCAGGCTGAAAGCGACCTGAACCGACCACCCCACGGGCCCTCAGCAGTCATTGGTCATCAGCCTTTGAGTTTCTGACTGAGAATCTGATTGGCGAGCTTGGGATCGGCCTTGCCGCCGGTCTTTTTCATCAGCTGCCCAACGAAGAATCCCTGCAGCTTGGTCTTGCCGCCTCGGAAAGCCTCCACCTCATCTGGATGAGCAGCCAGCAACTCCTCAACGATGGCGGTGATGGCAGCGGGATCACTGATCATTCCCAGCCCTCGCTGATCGACGATCGACTTCGGTGAACCACCCTTTTCGAGCAGTTCAGGGAGTATTTCCTTGGCAATCTTGCCGCTGATCTTGCCGCCATCAATTAACTGAACCATTTCCGACAGCTGCTCAGGGCGAAACGGCAACTGCGCGTAACTCAACCGATTGCTGTTCACGTAAGCAGCGATATCTCCAGTGATCCAGTTGGCCGCCAGCTTGGCGTCAGCTCCGGCGTCCACCACGGCCTCGAAGTAATCGGCCATCGGACGTTCGTCGGTGAGCACACGCGCGTCGTACTGCGACAGGCCGAGCTGTTCGGCGTAGCGATGACGCTTGGCCGCAGGCAGCTCGGGCAGTTCTGAACGCCAGCTTTCCCTTTGATCCTCGCTCACCTCGATCGGACCCAGATCAGGATCAGGGAAATAGCGGTAATCACTGGCACCCTCCTTGCTGCGCATGCTTTTAGTGAGCTGCTTGCCCTCATCCCACAAGCGGGTTTCCTGGACGATGGACTCACCGCTTTCGTAGGCCTTGATCTGGCGCTGGATCTCGTACTCGCAGGCTTTCTGGATGGCCGAGAACGAATTCATGTTCTTGATCTCCACCTTCGTGCCGAAGGGGGCATCCGGACCGCGACGGACTGAGATGTTCACGTCGCAGCGCAGCGATCCCTCCTGCATGTTTCCGTCACTGACTCCGAGATATCGCATGATCCGACGAATCTCAGAGGCATACTCAGCCGCCTCACGGCCGGTGCGCAGATCAGGCTTGCTGACGATTTCAGCGAGAGCAACACCTGCACGGTTGTAATCCACCAGGGAATGTGTGGAACCAGCGAGGCGATCACTGCCTGCATGCACCAGTTTCCCCGCGTCTTCTTCCATATGAAGACGTTCGATTCCAATCTTTTTCAGATAGGTGTCCTTGCCCTTTTCAGCAACTTCAACCTCGATCCAGCCCTCTTCCGCAATCGGTTCGTCGTACTGGGAGATCTGGTAGTTCTTCGGTAGATCGGGATAGAAATACTGTTTGCGGTCGAACTTGCTGTGCTCAGCAATATTGAGATTCAGAGCCATCGCAGCCTTCACCGCATACTCGAGCACCTTCTGATTCAGCACCGGCAGGGTGCCTGGCAGCCCGCAAACCACCGGATCAATGTGCGTGTTGGGGTCGTCTCCAAAGCTGGTGGAAGCAGCCGTGAAGATCTTGCTCTCAGTGCCCAGCTGCACATGGGTCTCCAGGCCGATCACAGCTTCCCAAGCGCCTTCTCCAGCCATTTTGTTCTCCTTGCCTGCGCTGATCCTATGGAAGCGAATCACAATGCAGATGCACTGACCCTCAGCCGTGGATAGCCATCGCTGGCATCGAAGGCTTGGGGCCTTCCTGGCAGTTCTTTTGGTGACTCTGCTGGCGATCAGTATCCCTTCTGTCTCGACGCATGTGCAGCAGAAGCCCCTGCGCGTGCAGTTGCGCTGGCTGCCACAAGCCCAGTTCGCAGGGTTCTATGTGGCCAAAGACCACGAGTTTTTCCGTCGAGAAGGCCTCAGTGTCACCCTGGAACAGGGAGGCCCATCGGTGAATGGATTGCAGCGTCTTCGTGATGGTGAAGTCGACGTCACCATCGCCTGGACATCGGATGCCCTGGACATGCGCCGTGAGGCGGCGGACCTCGTGAATGTGGCGCAGCTTCTGCAACGACCTGGAACGATGTTGGTCTGCAGCGCAGCATCAGGTGTCAGTAAGGCTGGCGACCTGAAAGGGAAACGTGTTGGCACCTGGTTCCTCGGGGATGAATTCGATGTCGGGTACTGGCTGCAACGGTATGGACTCGGGCTGGATTCAGTTCAGCTGATTGAACAAAAACCCGCAGCTCGGGACTTGCTGGATGGCGAGGTCGATTGCGCCACTGCCATGAGTTACAACGAATTTCAGACGATCCTCCAGGAAGGAGCCCTTCAGTCCGATCTGTTCACGGTGCGTTTCGCCCGGGAGAACACGGGATTTCTCGAAGATGGGTTGTACGTGCGAGCGACGGACCTCCAGGATCCGGCCAAACGCGATCGTCTGACGAGATTTCTAAAGGGTCTTGCTGCCGGATGGCAGTACACGGCGCGACATCCCGATGAAGCGGTGGCGATCACCGAGCGCTTCATGAACAGCAGCGACACAGTGCACCAGAAAGCCATGCTGGAGGAGATCCTGCAGCTGATGAACCTGAACAAGGGCTACGGCTTGCTGGATCCCGCCAGCTTCCGTCGCACTGTGGAGATCGTGGGTCGCGGTAGTGGCGATCCTGCGGGAATCTCGAGAGCTGCACGCGGTGCATGGAGTCTGAAAGTCTGGCGTGCTGCCGAATTGGACGGACCCCAGCGCGGCCCCCTCGGCCCTGCTGGACGTGAGGCCTTCGCAACCCTGGTCACATCCTCCTGGTTCTATGGGCTCGATCTCATCGGAACGACAGCTTTTGCTCTCTCCGGCTTCATCCGGGCCCTACAGCGTCGCTACGACCTCTGGGGTTGCTTCATTCTCACTCTGCTGCCTGCCGTGGGTGGAGGCATCCTCCGCGATCTGCTTGTGGGTGGAATGCGATCACCACCTTTCGTCTTTCACGACGGCACCTACCTGTTGGTGGTGCTGATTGTGGTTGCTACAGGGTCTATTTTGGCGAGCCTGCTGTGCGAGGGAGCCGCCGACAGCGCCAACTTCCTGAGGGTTCTGGGACTGTGCGACAGCATCGGTCTGGCCACATTCACCATCATTGGTGCACAGGTTGCACTGGAAGCAGACTTGAACTGGTGGTGGATGGTCATCTGTGCCGCACTCACCTGTGCTGGCGGAGGAATGGTGCTTGATGTGGTGACCGGTCGAGAACCGCGCACCTTTCAGGGTGAACCCTATGAGGAAATTGCCGTGCTGGGAGCCCTTGTGCTCATCGGCGGCTTGATGATCGCTGATCGGTTCGAAACCCTGCAATGGCCGGTACTCGCCGCCATGGTTCTGAGCTGGATGACGGTCTTCATCGGTCGGCAGCTGGTGATCCACCACAATCTGCGCTCCTGGCGACCGGGCCTATGACGCGGTGGCTCCGGGGCGAGGCAAGATCAAATTCGCCCGGACGAATTCTGATCCTGGGAGGTGGCTTGATGGGTCTCGCCATCGCCCATCAACTGGCTCGTCGTGATCAGCGCGTGACCGTGCTGAGCAGGCGCCGCAGCGAGGCTGCAGGCTTCGTTGCAGCAGGGATGCTGGCCCCCCATGCCGAAGGCCTCGAAAACGCTCTGCTTCACCTCGGCCAACTCAGCCTGAGCCGCATTGCCAGCTGGGTGGCCCAGATCGAAGCTGACAGCGGTCTTCCCTGTGGGCTTCGTTCCTCCGGGATCGTGGTGCCGTTCCACAGCGCCGATGAACGGGACGCCTACGCGACTGCGGCTTTCGGAGATCGACTGGATCGCGAACAGCTTCTCCAGGAGGTGCCAGGTCTGGACTCACAATGGAAAGCCGGTCTGCTGTTCGTCCAGGACGGGCAGATTGACAACAGACGTCAGCTAATGCGAGCGCTGGAGAGCGCCTGCGTTGATCGCGGTGCCCAGTTTCAGGAAGGCGTGGAAGTTCTTGAGCTGTTCACCGCCGATGGACGTCTCAGCGGCGTACGCACGAGGAATTCGGAGGGGAGTGAAGCAACGCTTGGCTGTGAGCGGGCCGTGCTCTGCAGCGGTGCCTGGAGCGGACAACTTCTGCCCCAGCTGCCGGTGTTCCCCGTGAAAGGTCAGATGCTGTCGCTGCAGAGTCCGCGCGGCGCCCTCAGGCGCGTGATCTTTGGCCCAGGGATTTATCTGGTGCCACGCGAGGATGGACTGGTGGTGGTGGGCGCGACCAGCGAGCGCAATGCCGGCTTCAGCGAAGGTCTGACACCTCAAGGACAAACCACCCTCAAACAAGGCATTGCCACCCTGCTGCCTGAGGCAGAGAGCTGGCCTCCCATGGAGCGCTGGTGGGGATTCCGTCCCTGCACACCTGATGAGGGACCACTGCTGGGCAAAAGTCCGATTCCCGGACTTCTGCTGGCCTGCGGCCACCACCGCAATGGCGTTCTCATGGCTGGTGCCACATCAGAACTGATTGCCGATCTCGCCTGCGGCACTGAGCCGAAACAGGATCTTGCAGCACTGCTCTCGAGCTTTCGCTGGGATCGCTTTCAATCCCGCTGACGAGTCGCAATCGAGAACAGTTTTCCGCGAAGAGTAAGCCCGCAGATATGCACATCGGCCAACGCCTGATCAACAACTGCTTCAAGGGCCTGAAGCTGCAACAACGACTTGGCATTCAAAAAGACCCCGAGACATCGCCCCGAGGGTCTGCAGTTTGCGATCGGTCACCAGAGAATCAGTCTTCGACCCGCCAGGCCTGATCAGATGGACTCCAGTCGTTGAGTTCGGATGGCTGAAACCAGAGGCCGATCTCGAATGCAGCGGTCTCCGCAGCGTCTGAACCATGGATCACGTTGCGGCCGATGTTGACAGCCAGATCACCACGGATGGTGCCGGGTTCAGCCTCGAGTGGTTTGGTGGCACCGATCAACTTGCGGGCACTGGCGATTACCCCATCGCCTTCCCACACCATGGCCACCACCGGTCCCGAAGTGATGAAGTCCACAAGACCGGAGAAGAATGGCCGCTCCTTGTGGACGCCGTAGTGCTGCTCAGCCAGTTCACGACTGGCGATGAGCTGCTTGAGGCCCACAAGCTTGAAACCTTTGCGCTCGAAGCGGCCGAGAATCTCGCCCACGAGACCACGCTGAACCCCATCCGGCTTGATGGCGATGAACGTGCGTTCGGCGGACATAAAGGCATACATAAAGAGAACGGCATCTTCTGTGCTCCCCCACCCTCTTGGCAAGCAATCGAGAACGGTTTGTTTCTGCCCCTGTGATCCAGGCTCCTTAGATTCCCCAGAAAGGAAAACTTTTTCTCACTCATGGTGCTCGCAAACGCCAACGAACCCGAAGGTGAGGAAACCAACGGTCAATCAACGCCAGTTCCCTCATGGAACATTCAAGACAGCTCTGAGCTGTATGGGCTTGAGCGCTGGGGAGATCCCTACTTCTCCATCAACCTTCGAGGTCATGTGAGCGTGCAGCCCCGCGGCGAACGAGGGGGAAGTCTTGATCTTGTTGAGCTCGTGAAAGGCCTGCAGGGTCGCAATCTCAACCTGCCGCTGCTGATCCGGTTCGATGACATTCTCGAAGACCGACTTGAGAGCCTCCATGCGGCCTTCGAGCGAGCCATCACCCAATACGACTACAACGGTCGTTATCAGGGCGTTTTCCCTGTGAAATGCAATCAGCAATGCCACGTCGTGGAGGAGCTGGTGAGCTGCGGCAAGCGTTGGCACTTCGGCCTGGAAGCCGGCAGCAAAGCCGAACTGTTGATCGCTCTCTCACTGATCGATGATCCGGAAGCCTTGCTGATCTGTAATGGTTACAAGGACCAGCGCTACATCGAAACAGCAATTCTGGCGAGACGACTGGGACGGCGGCCAGTGGTCGTGATCGAACAAGCCGATGAAGTGCAAAGAATCATCGATGCCAGCCAGGAACTCGGCGCCGCACCCCTGATCGGCATCCGCGCCAGACTCTCCAGCAGGAGCACAGGCCGCTGGGGAAATTCTGTCGGAGAGAAAGCGAAATTCGGACTGCCTGTCCCGGAGATTCTCGCGACTGTTGAAGCGCTACGCGGGGCAGGTTTGCTACAGGAACTGCGCCTTCTCCACTTCCACGTCGGCAGCCAAATCAACGACATTGGTGTGGTGAAAGATGCGCTGCAGGAGGCCTCGCGCATTTATGTCGAGCTGCACAAACTTGGAGCCCCAATGGGTTTTCTGGATGTTGGAGGAGGACTCGGTATTGATTACGACGGAAGCCGGACCGCAACAGCCGCGTCCACGAATTATTCACTGCAGAATTACGCCAATGATGTCGTCGCAACTGTCAAGGAAGGTTGTGAGCCTCATGGCGTAGCAGTTCCGACTCTGGTCAGCGAGAGCGGCAGAGCGATCGCCAGCCATTTCTCAGTCCTGGTTTTCAACGTGCTTGGCACAGGCGGGCTTCCACAGACAACGACTTCGCCAAGTGACGACGAGGCGTTGATTGTTCGCAACCTTCATGAAACCCTCGAAGGCATCAATGCCCTCGCTGATGACGGGAGCGCGGACGTTTCACGACTTCAGGAAGCCTGGAATGACGCCCTCAAATTCAAGGACGATGCATTGGCAGCCTTCCGACTGGGCTATCTGAGCCTGAAAGAACGAAGCCAGGCAGAGCAACTCACTTGGGCCTGTGCTCGTTCTTTGGTGCAGAGGCTTCCTGAGAACTCCGTTCTCCCGGAGGAATTACAAACCCTGCCTGCGGTTCTGGCACTCACTTACTACGCCAACCTGTCAATCTTTCGCTCTGCGCCCGACACTTGGGCCATACAACAGCTCTTCCCCTTAATGCCAATACACAGGCTGGGAGAAAAACCAACCGAGCTCGGACATTTCGCAGATCTCACATGCGATTCTGATGGTCGTCTCAACCGCTTCATTGCCGATGGGCGCAGCAAGCAACTTCTTGAGCTGCATTCCCTGCGTTCAGAAGAGCCGTATCTGATCGGGATGTTTCTTGGAGGGGCCTATCAAGAGGTGATGGGCAACCTGCACAACTTGTTCGGCACCACCGATGCAGTACATATTCGTTTGGCACCCGGAGGGGAATACCAAGTGGATCACGTCGTGCGTGGCGACACCAACGCCGAGGTGCTGATGGCGATGGAACACAACCCGGAATCCCTGTTGGAACGACTACGCATCGCTAGCGAACGCTCCATCCGAGGCAATCAGCTCAAAATCGCTGAAGCGCGCCGGCTGATGGATCATCTGGAGATCAGCCTGCGTCAGAGCACGTATCTGCAGAACTGAGCGCCACAACAAGTGATTCAGCTACTACAAGGCTGTCTAACTACCTGAAGTCGGCTGAAGATATCAACATCGGCACTCCTTCCATGCAAATCAAACTCGGAGAACGATTACAGAGCCTGAAGCTGCTGACCAGCCTGGCAGCCTTCCTCAAAAATCCGGACTCTCTGAACAGCGTTCTCGCCATCGGCGCCAGCGTGAAAGACAGTCCAATCGCCGAACAGATGATCCGTCATCTGCTGAGCAATCCCCAGTTCGCACAATTGGTGAACGATGGCTGGCGTCCGCAGCCGATCGATTTATCCGCACTGCAAACCCTTCCAGAGGGCACCCTTGGGCGCCATTATGCCGATCAGCTAATCAGCCAGGGCATCACTCCAGACACGCTGATTGACTCTTCCCCCGTCAAAGATGAGCGCGATTACATCACACATCGACTCAAGGAGACCCATGACATCACACATGTTCTGACCGGATTTGGAATTGATGGCATCAGCGAACTGGGCCTGCAGGGGTTCAATCTCGCGCAGAACCGGTCCCCACTTGCGGTGATGCTGATCTTTGGAGGCATGCTGACGGCACTGCAGAACGATGAGCCACTCGCTCCGATGCTGCGCGCACTGGCAAAGGGCTTCCAGATGGGCCTGGATGCCGAACTTGTGATCGCACGCAAATTGGAAGAGGGCTGGGATCGCCCCCTGCACGAGTGGCGAAGCGAACTGAAGCTGCCTGACGAGATACCTGGTTGAACCTTCACAGCATGCGGGCACTGCAGAACGATTGGATGTATCAATAGAAGAGAAGTCGCGATGCCATGTGGGGAGATGAGCCGCAGCTTCAAGCCTTCAGGGAACGACTGAAACTCCTGCTGGTCGCGCACCAGCAGGAGCTGAATCCAAAGAAAGTGATCGCTGCCGAAGGAGACGTGCTTTTTCACCAGGGCGACTCCGTCGAGACATTGATGTTGCTGACCGAGGGGCGAGTCGCGGTAGATATCCACCAGGGCAACGAGCTCCACACCCTGGCCGAAGTGGAATCTGTCGAATTACTCGGTGAGGTTGGTTTTTTCGCCAATGGCAAGCACTACGCCGACTTTCGCGTTGTGAAAGGGCATGCAGAACTGCTGGCCATTCAAGGAGAGGCACTGCTCCAGGCCATGTTGTTTGACACCGATCTCGTCGTGGAGATGCTGTCGCTCGTTAGTGAGCGTTGCCGGCGCGGCAATCAGGTCATCGCCATGCTGCTGAGCGGAATCAATGCAGTACACGACGATTGCCCGGAGCGAATCGAACAATCCATGACTGAACTTGGCGGGGTTCACTTCTGCATTGCCAAAGCCAGCAGGCAATTGCAGAAGATGCATCAACTGCGCCAAAGCTGAGCCGATCAGACCAGAGAGTCGCTGAGTTCCACCCGTGCCGTTTCCAGCGCTCCATCCAGAGCTGCTCCATCCCGACCTCCGGCCTGAGCCAGATTCGGGCGGCCACCGCCGCCGCCGCCGCAGTGTTTGGCGATCCGGCCGATGAACTTGCCAGCCTGCTGCCCTTTGGCGATGACCGCCTTGCCGAAACAGGCCACGAGAATGACCTTGCCCTGATCGGCGGGGTCAGGCAGACCACCAATCACCACCGCACCGGCCTCGCCAAGCTGATCACCCAGATTCTGAGCAGCACCCTGAAGACCGCTGCCATCCACACCGTCAAGGCGCTCAACCAGCAGCTGAAACTCACCGACAGTAACCGCTTTGGAGGCAAGTGCCGCTGATTTGGCAACCGCCAATTCCGCCTGAACAGCCTGCAGTGCCTTACTCGTTGTCTTTAGCTCTTCCTGAAGAGCGCTCACCCTCTCCACGATTTCACCGGGCTGGGCTTTGAAGCGGTCTCCCAGCTGTCTCACCACGGAATCGCGTTCATTCAGGTACGCAAGCACAGCAGGGCCTGCCACAGCTTCAATACGGCGGATGCCAGCCGCCACGCCACTTTCACTGACGATCTTGAACAAACCGATCTCGGCAGTGTTGGCAACGTGGGTGCCACCGCAGAGTTCCATCGACACACCGGGCACATCGACAACACGCACCACATCGGCGTATTTCTCACCGAACATGGCTACAGCGCCAGCGGCCTTGGCCTTGTCGATCGCCATCTCCTGCACCTGGAGCTCGTAGGCGTCAGCAATCCAGCTGTTGATCAATGTCTCAATACGCTCCAGCTCCTCGCCGCTCACAGCCCGCGGGCAATGGAAGTCGAACCGCAAGCGATCGAAATTCACCAGAGATCCGGCCTGACCAATGCCTGGATCCACCACCTGCTTCAGGGCTGATTGCAACAGATGCGTGGCGGTGTGATTCGCCTGGGCACGGCGGCGGCAGCTGCGGTCCACACGACCCTGCACAACATCGCCGACTGCCAGCGTTCCACGCTCCACACGACCGCTGTGCACGAACACACTGCGGTTTCGGCTTACGGATTCCACACTGACAATGAGGCCGTCTCCGTCATGGCCTTCACCGGCCAGAGTGCCGCGATCACCCACCTGACCGCCTCCCTCGCCATAGAAGGGAGTGGTATCCAGCACCACCTGCACGGAATCACCGGCAACGGCTTGTTGTGCGGGGTCTCCATTCACCACAAGTGCCTGCACACTGCTGCTCTGTTCCAGCTGCTCGTAACCACGAAAATCGGTTCCATCAATCCCTGAGGCCACCTGGTCAATGGCGTCCTGCAATGTGAGGTCAATGCTCACGGCAGCAGCTTTGGCGCGCTGGCGTTGACGCTCCATCGCGACTTCAAATCCAGCCAGATCAACGGCCAGGCCATGCTCTTCAGCAATTTCCTGCGTGAGCTCGAGCGGAAATCCGTAGGTGTCATACAGCTCGAAAGCCTGAGCACCGCTGATCTGCTTCGGCTGGGCCTCCAGCACATCCGCCAACAGTTTCTCCCCTCGTTCCAGGGTCTCCAGGAACCGGGATTCCTCGCGTTGGAGTTCCCCCAGGATGACGTCCTTGCGCTCAACCAACTGAGGATGCACCGCCTGCATCAGCGCGATAGCAGCCTCGCCCATGGTGTTGAGAAACGGCTTGTCGATGCCCAGGAGACGTCCATGCCGCACCACGCGGCGCAGCAGCCGGCGCAGGATGTAGCCGCGACCCAGATTACTGGCGGTGACGCCATCGCTGATCAACTGCGTGACGGCGCGACTGTGGTCGCCGATCACCTTGAGCGAGGTTTTGCCCTTGTCGTCGAGCTGGTGGTAGTCGACACCAGCCAGATCAGCTGCCGCTGCAATCAAGGGAAAAATCAGATCGGTTTCGTAGTTATTGGGAACCTTCTGCAGGATCTGAGCCATGCGCTCAAGGCCCATGCCGGTATCGATGTTGCGGTTCGCCAGTGGTGTGAGTGTGCCCTCCGCATCGCGATTCGACTGCATGAACACCAGGTTGTAGAACTCGATGAAGCGGTCGTCGTCTTCCAGATCGATCCCCTCATCACCCAGTTCAGGTTTGAAGTCGTAATAAATCTCCGAGCAGGGACCACAGGGCCCTGTTGGACCTGAGGCCCAGAAGTTGTCGGCTTCATCCATGCGGATGATGCGCTTCGGATTGACGCCGACAACATCACGCCAGATCTGCTCAGCTTCATCGTCTTCCCGGAAGACGCTCACCACCAGATTCTTGGGATCCAAGCCGTAGACGACCGTGCTCAGCTCCCAGGCCCACTCAATTGCCTGCTGCTTGAAGTAATCACCGAAGGAGAAGTTGCCCAGCATCTCGAAGAAGGTGTGGTGCCGGGCCGTTCGACCCACGTTCTCGATGTCGTTGGTGCGAATGCACTTCTGGCTGCTGGTCGCACAGGGGGCAGGCCGTTGCTGCTGACCGAGAAAGATCGGCTTGAACGGCAACATTCCAGCGATCGTGAGCAGAACCGTGGGGTCCTCAGGCACGAGTGAGGCACTGGGCATCCGCCTGTGACCACGCTGCTCGTAGAAAGCGAGGAACGCTTCCCGGATCTCCGCACCGGTGCGGGGACCAGCTGCCTCGTTTCGCGACGATTGTGCAACAGCCATGGTGGGTTCGGGCTTGAACAGCAGGTCCTCCAGCCATGATCGCCTTTGAGCTGCCACCGACGTTGGCCGACAGCACCGACGAGCAGAGTCGCGCAGTGTTGAGACTGCGCTCCCTGAGCTGGGCCCTGGTTGCCGGATTGGCGGCGGGGATGCTCAGCCTGCCCTTCGGGATTGATCAGGCGGTGCGATCCACAGGATGCGGCCTGTTTTACGGACTACTGGCGTTCCACCTTGAGCGTGTGGATCCGGAGGACTCCCATCTGCGGGCTGGACTGGTGGGAGCCGTCTGCGGAATACGGACTTTGGGAATGTGCCTGCCATCCCCTTGGGCAGATGCTGATTCCCTGGCATCATTGGTGAAGGATCTCGTTATGGGGTGGTTGCCGTTGATCGGCAGCTCACTTCTGCTTCACGGAACCCAACGCATGTTGTCTGCGTCGCGGCCATGAGCCTGCTGCACGCCACCTGGCTTCCGGCCATTCGTACACCCAGCAGCTCCGGTCGAGCTGCACTGCTCGTATGGGCTGACACCTGGCGTGTGGCCGAACCGATGGGACCGGGGGCCACTCCAGCAATTCATCCCTTCACCCTCAGCACCGAGGAGCTTCGGGCCTTGCTGACGGAGCGTGACCTGCTGCCGGACGGAATCATTGACGCAACGGCCTGCCTCACGCTGCCCAGTCGCAGTGTCAAACCGAAACGCAAACGCTCGGCAACAGCAGAGACACCCCCCGAAGACGATCCACCCTGGTGCGGTCTGCCGCTGCAGGCCGGTGAGCCGATTCCAAAGACCACCGAATGGTGGCCCTGGCAGGTGCAGGGCCTGGCCATCGAACCGATGGCAGCCACCGAATGGCTGGCCAAGCTGCCGCTTTCAGGTCGTCATCCGGATCTGGCTGATGAGCTGCGCTGGTGGAGCCATATGCAGCGCTGGGCCCTGAGCCTGGTGGCACGAGGCCGCTGGTTGCCCCAGGTGGAGTTGAGCAAGGGCGAGGGTTACCCCCACCGAGCCCGCTGGGTGCCGCTGCTCAATCGGGAGGAAGACCGCCGCAGGCTGGAGGATCTGGCGGCGGGACTCCCCCTGGTTGCCACCTGTGCCCTGCCCTGGCGCGAACCGACCGGCAGACGCAGCAACCGCATGACCCGACTGCGACCGGAGGCGATGCGAGCCGCCAATCCCGTGGCCTGCTGTCGACCCCGCAGTGGCCGGCTGCGCGTGGCCACCCTGCTGGAAGACCTGCTGGATGCGCAGCTGCGCAAAGGCTTCAGCCCTGATCAGGAAGGCCTGGACCCACTCCTCACCGCCTGGGAAGAGGCTCTCAGCTCTGAAAGCGGCGTGATCAACCTCAAGGATGAGGATGCCGAGCGCCTAGCCACCGCCAGCCACCACTGGAGAGAGGGCGTGGCCGGCAATGTTGCTCCGGCACGGGCCTGCCTCGAGCTGGCCACACCGTCTGAGGGTGAGGAACTCTGGCCCCTGCGCTTCTTCCTGCAGGCGGAATCGGACCCAACACTGAAGCTGCCGGCCAGTGCCGCATGGGCTGCAGGCCCCAAAGGTCTTCAGCTGGGAGAGATTCCCGTGGAGCATCCCAGCGAAGTGCTGCTGGAAGGAATGGGCAGAGCCTTGACGGTGTTCGCACCGATCGAGAGGGGCCTCGAGAGCGCCACACCGGAAGCCATGCAGCTCACCCCAGCTGAAGCCTTCGTGCTGGTGCGCACGGCCGCACGCCAGCTTCGCGATGTGGGTGTGGGCGTCGATTTGCCGCCGAGCCTTTCCGGCGGACTGGCCAGCCGCCTGGGACTGGCGATCAAAGCGGAACTGCCCGAGCGGTCCAGGGGCTTCACCCTGGGCGAGAGCCTCGACTGGAGCTGGGAACTGATGATCGGCGGCGTCACGCTCACCCTGCGCGAACTGGAACGCCTGAGTGGAAAACGCAGCCCACTGGTGCGTCACAAGGGTGCCTGGATCGAACTGCGACCCAATGACCTCAAGAACGCTGAACGCTTCTGCGGCGCCAATCCTGAGCTCAGCCTGGACGATGCCCTGCGACTGACAGCCACCGAGGGCGACACGCTGATGCGTCTGCCCGTGCACGCCTTCGATGCAGGCCCCCGGCTGCAAGGGGTCCTTGAGCAGTACCACCAGCAGAAATCACCGGATCCACTGCCCGCACCTGAAGGATTCTGTGGACAACTGCGGCCGTATCAGGAGCGTGGGCTGGGCTGGCTCGCCTTCCTGCACCGTTTCGACCAGGGCGCCTGCCTGGCCGATGACATGGGCCTGGGCAAAACGATCCAGCTTCTGGCCTTCCTGCAACACCTCAAGGTGGAACAGGAACTGAAGAAGCCCGTGCTGCTGGTGGCCCCCACATCGGTGCTGACCAACTGGAAACGGGAAGCCGCAGCCTTCACACCTGAGCTCAACGTGCATGAGCACTACGGCCCCAAACGGCCCACAACTCTGGCTGCTCTCAAAAAAGCTCTCAAGGATGTCGACCTGGTTCTCACCAGTTACGGACTGGTGCAGCGGGACATCGAGCTGCTGGAAAGCTTCGACTGGCAGGGAACGGTGATCGATGAGGCTCAGGCCATCAAGAACCCTTCGGCCAAACAGAGCCAGGCCACGCGCGATCTGGCCCGCACCCGCAAGGGCACGCGCTTTCGCATCGCACTCACCGGCACGCCGGTGGAGAACAGGGTGAGTGAGTTGTGGGCCCTGATGGATTTCCTCAACCCCAGAGTTCTGGGTGAGGAGGAATTTTTCCGCCAGCGCTATCGAATGCCGATCGAGCGCTACGGCGACATGTCGTCACTGCGTGATCTCAAGTCGCGGGTTGGACCCTTCATCCTCAGGCGCTTGAAGACCGATAAGGCGATCATCTCTGATCTGCCGGAGAAGGTGGAGCTGAGCGAATGGGTCGGGCTGAGCAAGGAACAGAAATCGCTCTACGCCAAAACCGTCGAAGACACCCTCGATGCCATTGCCCGTGCTCCGAGGGGCAAACGTCACGGACAGGTGCTGGGACTGCTGACCCGCCTCAAACAGATCTGCAACCATCCCGCCCTTGCACTGAAGGAACAGGATGCGAGCGAAGACTTTCTCCAGCGTTCCGTGAAGCTGCAACGGCTCGAGGAGATTCTCGAAGAAGTGATCGAAGCCGGCGACCGGGCCCTGCTCTTCACCCAGTTCGCGGAATGGGGCACGTTGCTGAGGGAATATCTGCAACGCCGCTGGCGCAGCGAAGTGCCCTTCCTGAGCGGCAGCACCAGCAAGACGGAGCGACAGGCGATGGTTGATCGCTTCCAGGAAGACCCACGCGGACCACAACTGTTCCTGCTCTCACTGAAGGCCGGCGGTGTGGGACTCAATCTCACCCGTGCCAGCCACGTGTTCCACATCGACCGCTGGTGGAACCCGGCGGTGGAGAACCAGGCCACAGACAGGGCTTATCGCATCGGGCAGACCAACCGGGTGATGGTGCACAAGTTCATCACCAGCGGTTCGGTGGAAGAAAAGATCGATCGGATGATCCGCGAGAAGTCCAGACTGGCGGAAGACATTGTGGGCTCAGGCGAGGAATGGCTCGGAGGTCTCGAAATGGGACAGCTGAAGGAGCTGGTGAGCCTGGAAGACAACCCGTCCTGACGCGATGACCATCACCCCCAACAGCAGCGGCATCAACACCTCCCTCAGTGATGAGGGACTTGGGCAACAACCCTGGTGGGTTGAGCAGTGGATGGAGCTGATCAACTCCTACCGCTTCAAGAAACGCCTCGAACGGGCCTGGACCTATGCCCGAGAAGGACATGTGACATCGATTCGGTTCGAAGGTCGACGGGTGCATGCCCGTGTTCAGGGAACCGATGAAGACCCTTACAAGGTCAAGCTCTGGCTGGATGTGCTCAGCGATGAAGACTGGGGTTTCGTGCTGGAAGCCCTCACACAGAAGGCCCGCTGGTCGGCGCAGCTGCTGGCCGGAATCATGCCGGCAGACATCGAACGGGCCTTTGCTGCCAGTGGTCGCCGGCTCTTCCCCTTCAAGCTGCAGGAAGTGCGCAGTGAATGCAGCTGTCCGGACAAGGCCAATCCCTGCAAGCACATCAGCGCGGTGTACTTCCTGATGGGAGAGCGCTTCAGTGAAGATCCTTTCGTGCTGTTTCAGCTGAGGGGGCGCACGCGAACAAAGCTCCTGGAAAATCTCGCGGAGCATCGGCTCAAGGCCCTGCAGGCGAGGGCCGAGCTGGCAAAAACCGAAAACACATCAACAGAAGCAGCAGATGATGGAGGATCGAGTCCTGACGACACCATCACGCAGCCGCATCCAGCTGTGCTGGACCCCACGCTCTGGTGGCGTTACGAGGCCAGCCTCGACGCTGATCTGGTGGTGATCACCCCCGCGATGGAAGGCGATACGGGGCTTGATGCCGCAGGCGATCTTCCTCTGGCTGAAGAGCCACGCTTTCCCGAATCCAGACCTCGCTTTCTGCAACACCTGCGTGATCAGGGTCAGGCTCTGGCTCAGCGGGCCATGCTGGAAGCCATGGCGGCCGGTGGCTGAATCAGCACCCTGGCAGACGCCGGAATCCCAGTGCCTGATCTCCAGGCTGATGCTGTCTCACCAACGGGCCTTCAAGAGACCACTGCTGGATTGTGGAAACCCAGCCAAGGATCTGTTCAGCAGCACAATGGCCGTTCTCGCGCATGACAACAGCCATGACCCGCTGCTGATCTTTGCCAATGCCACCGCTCTGCGTCTGTGGGAGCGGTCATGGCACGAGATGATCGGCATGCCCTCCCGCTACACGGCGGAGGAAGGAGCACGTAAGCAGCGCGCTTCCGCCCTGAAACGCGCGCAGAACCAGGACGCGTTCGAGGGCTACAGCGGTGTACGGGTGTCACGAACCGGTCAGCGATTCATGATCAACAACGCAAGAATCTGGACCCTCTGGGACGACAAGGGCCAGAACTGCGGGCAAGCGGCAGCGTTCTCCAGCTGGTGCTGGCTCTGAATCACATGTGCTGATGTTCGGTTGTTGCGAAAGTCCTGTCGTGACAACCGAAACCGGTGGTCCAGACCGAACAGAACCGGTCGGTTGTCCCCCTCCTCAGAGTCAATCAACCTGTACATATTGGCGTTGTGGGTGATGCCAACACCCCATCAACATCACTCTTCAGGAGTTATCCATGATCACCCTTCGTCAATCACCTTTTGATCTTTTCGAGCGTCTCGACCAGCAGCTTTCACAGGTTGAGCGTGTACCAGCTGCCGAAATTCACGAAACCGACGATCATTACTCGATTCGCCTGGAACTCCCCGGCGTGGCTCACGACAGCATCGATGTGAAAGCCAGCGACCGCAGTCTCAGCGTCAGCGCTGAACGTCGGAATCCTCAGGCCGTTGCTGATGCTGAGGCCGGAGCATCGGCTGACAACACCCTGCTCAGCGAGTTTCGCTATGGCAATTGGAGCCGCAGCTTTCGCTTCGCCCATTCCCTCGACCGCGATGCGCTGCGGGCCACCTACCGCGACGGCATCCTGACGATCGAGGCTCCCAAGACCGACAACCGCACCACCGTGTCGGTGAAGGTGGACAGCTGATCACAGCGCATTGAGGCCCAGCCCTCAGGGAACGGTCCAGCCCTCTGCGAGCGCAGGGGGCTTTGTTTGATTGCGAAACCGGGGCCAAGCCTGGAGCGATCGATAATCTTGCCCAGACAGCGTCGTCTCTAGGGCGACCAACCCAGGAGCACGTGATGCAACGTCGGCAGCTGCTCCGGACCAGTGGGCAAGCGCTCGCCGCTGCAGCCGGAACCGGAGCACTGAGCGCCTGCACGATTCGTCGTGCTGAAAACGGTCGCAGCAGCGGTCTTCCCCAGGTGCGCTGGAGGATGGCAACAAGCTGGCCGGTCTCGCTTGACACCATTTACGGAGGTGCCGAAACCATCTGCGAACAGGTGAAGGCGATGAGTGGCGGAGGATTCACAATCGAACCGTTTGCCGCCGGTGAGATCGTTCCCGGGCTTGAGGTGCTGGATGCCGTGCAAGCCGGCTCCGTGGAATGCGGCCACACAGCCAGCTACTACTACGTGGGCAAGAACCCCGCGTTCGCCTTCGGCACTGCCGTGCCATTCGGGCTCACGGCACAGCAACAGAATGCCTGGCTCTATCAGGGAGGCGGCAATGAGGCGATGGACGCCTTATTCGCTGATTTCGGCGCCAAAAGCTTCCCTGCCGGCAATACGGGAGGTCAACTGGGCGGCTGGTTCAAGCGGCCTGTCGACAATCTGGCGTCACTCAAAGGTCTGAAAATGCGCATCCCAGGGCTGGGAGGCAAGGTGATGGCCAGCCTGGGTGTGAACGTTCAGGTCTTGCCGGGCGGCGAGATCTATCTGGCACTGGAACGGGGAGCCATTGACGCCGCGGAGTTCACCGGCCCCTATGACGACGAGAAACTCGGCCTCCCCAAAGCAGCGAAGTACTACTACTACCCAGGCTGGTGGGAACCCGGGCCAAGCCTTACAGCGCTGGTCAACCGCGGTGCCTGGGACAAACTGCCGGCCGAATATCAGGCCATGTTCAGCACGGCCTGCTACCAGGCCAATCTGGGCATGCTCAGCAAGTACGAACAACGCAACAGCGAGGCGCTGCTGAGACTCAGACGGCAGGGAATCAAACTTGAGGCCTACAGCAACGACATCCTCGAGGCCGCCGAGGAAGCCACGGGCGTGTTGTTTGCGGATCTGGCAGCTGACGATGCCGGCTTCCGAGACCTTCTGGAACGCTGGCGTCTGTTCCAGAGGGAAACGCTGAACTGGAACCGCATCAACGAGCTGCCGCTGACGACGTTCAACACAGCCTCCTTGGGAGGAGAACAATGAGCGAGCCTCTCTCCGGTGTCATACGCCTGTTCGATCGGCTCAACGCCGCGGCCGCCTGGCTGGCGCGCTGGTCCGTGCTGCTGATGCTGGCTATCGGAATCTGGAACGTTGTTGGCCGCTATCTGGGCTCCGCAATCGGAATCAATCTCAGCTCCAACGGTCTGATTGAGGCCCAGTGGTACCTCTTCGATCTGATCTTTCTGCTCGGCCTCGGCTGGACCCTGCAGAAACAGGGCCATGTGCGTGTGGATGTGCTGCAGAGCCGCTGGTCACCACGCCGTCGCAACCGTCAGGAACTGAACAGCATCCTGCTGCTGCTGCTGCCCTTCGCCTTCGGGGTGATGGCGATCTCCATCGCACCGGCGCTGCGCTCCTGGAGCATCGCCGAAATGTCTCCAGATCCAGGCGGATTGCCGCGCACCTGGGTGAAATCACTCATCCCCCTGGGCTTTCTGCTGTTGGGGCTGCAGGGGATTGCCGAAGCACTGCGACTGCGGCTGGCGCTCAGCAACCCTGAAACCAGCCAAGCTGCCGATGAGCAGCGCCAGGAGGGGGGCACCACGCTGTGATCGAAATTGAAGCCCTGGGCTGGGTGATCAGCTTCGACCCCTCCGCGGTGCTGGCTCCCGGAATGTTTCTGGCGCTGATCGTTGCGCTGCTGAGCGGATTTCCCGTTGCGTTCTGTCTTGGCGGGATCGGGGTGATCTTCGCCCTCTTAGGGATGCTGAGCGGTGAAATCGACCCACAGTTCGTCACCGCTCTTCCTCAGCGAATCCTGGGGATCATGGCCAACTTCACCCTGTTGGCCATCCCCGCTTTTGTCTTCATGGGTTCGATGCTGGAGAGCTCCGGCATCGCCGAACGGCTGCTGGAAACCATGGGCCGGCTGCTGGGGCGCCTGCGCGGCGGCCTGGCCCTGGCCGTTGTTCTTGTCGGTTCGCTTCTGGCGGCGACAACCGGAGTGGTGGCAGCAACAGTCACCACCATGGGGCTGATCTCACTGCCGGCCATGCTGCGGGCGGGATACGACAAAAGCCTTGCCACTGGGGTGATTGTGGCGTCTGGCACGCTCGGGCAGATCATCCCCCCGAGCATTGTTCTGGTGGTGCTGGGTGATCAGCTCGGAATCTCAGTCGGTGATCTCTTTATCGGCGCACTGCTGCCGGGCCTGCTGATGTCGGCCGTGTTCGCCATCTACGTGCTGGTGATCAGTGCTCTCAAACCGGAACTGGCCCCCGAACTCAAGCCTGAGCTCACCGACTCAGGACGTCCTCTGCAATTGGTGCGTTCGGTGTTGCCGCCGATCGCTTTGATCGTGGCGGTGCTCGGGAGCATCTTCTTCGGCATTGCAACACCTACGGAAGCGGGCGTGATCAGAGCGGTTGGCGCCATGGTTCTCGCAGCCTTCAACGGCGGTTTCAGCCGTCAACAACTCTCGAATGTCTGCGAGAGCACCATGCGCACCACCGCCATGGTGATGGCCATCCTGATCGGATCCACAGCGTTCAGCCTGGTGTTCCGAGGTGTGGGCGGAGATCAGCTGATTTCCGATCTGTTGCTCAACCTCCCCGGAGGACGTGTGGGTTTCCTGGTGTTCAGCATGCTGATCATCTTCCTGCTGGGCTTCTTCATTGATTTCTTCGAAATCGCCTTCATCGCAGTCCCGCTGCTGCTGCCAGCTGCCCGCCAGTTGCTTGGGCCCGAAGCACTGGTGTGGTTCGGCGTGATGATCGGCGCCAATCTGCAGACCTCCTTCCTCACACCACCCTTCGGCTTCGCGCTGTTCTATCTGCGCGGCGTGGCTCCCGGTGAAGTGAGCACTCGCGATATTTATCGCGGTGCCCTGCCGTTTGTCGGACTGCAGGTTGCGGTCCTGGCCCTGATCATTGCCGTACCGGGAATGGTGGACTGGTTACCCCGCCTGGCTGCAGCCCTCAGCCCGGGTCCGATGACCTGAAGATCTTCGTAAAGTTGGTTACAACGCGCGATTAGCCATGGTCACGGCAAGCCTGAACAGCACGAACTCCGCTGCTGTGACCCCACGCCTCTCACTCCAGTGCGAGCCGATCGCAGCAGACAGCACCACCATCCGCTCCCTGGACTGGGAACGCAGCCGTTTTGACATTGAATTCGGCCTGCGCAACGGCACCACCTACAACGCATTTCTGGTGCGGGGCGAACGTACCGCCCTGATTGACACCAGCCACGCCAAGTTCCGCGACACCTGGGTGCCGCTGCTTCAGGAGCAGATCGATCCCAAAGCGATCGACCATCTGATCGTGAGTCACACCGAGCCGGACCACTCAGGACTGATCGGCGATCTGATCGATCTCAATCCCGAGATCGAGATCGTGGGTTCAAAGGTGGCGATCCAGTTCCTCAAAGACCAGGTGCATCGACCCTTCAAGTCGAGGGCTGTGAAAACCGGCGACGAACTTGATCTGGGCACGAGCGCCGACAGCGGCGTGCAGCACCGCTTTGAATTCATCAGCGCACCGAACCTGCACTGGCCTGACACAATCTTTTCCTTTGATCACGGCAGCGGCATCCTCTACACCTGTGATGCCTTCGGACTGCACTACTGCTCCGACGAGTTATTCGACACGGACCCCGGTGCGATCGCACCGGACTTCCGCTTCTACTACGACTGCCTGATGGGCCCCAATGCCAGGAGTGTGCTGCAGGCTCTGAAGCGCATGGATGCGCTGCCGGAGATCAACACCGTCGCCGTGGGACACGGCCCCCTGCTGCGCCAACACCTCAGCCACTGGTTGAACGACTACAGAGAATGGAGCAGCCAACGCAGCAAGGGCGACAGCTACGCCGCCGTCTGCTATCTCAGCCAGTACGGCTTCTCGGACCGACTCAGCCAGGCCATCGCCCACGGCATCGGCAAAGCCGATGCGCAGGTTCAGTTGGTGGATCTGCGGGCCACCGACCCGCAGGAACTGACCGCACTGGTCGGCGAAGCCAAGGCAGTGGTGGTTCCCACCTGGCCCACGGAACCGGATGGTGAACTCCAGGCCTCAATCGGCACCCTGCTGGCGGCACTGCAGCCCAAGCAACTGGTGGGGGTCTACGACGCGTTCGGTGGCAACGACGAGCCGATCGATGCCGTGGCCGAGCAGCTGCGCAATCAGGGGCTGAAACCGGCCTTTGAACCGCTGCGGATCCGCCAGCTGCCCCAGGGCGGCGACTACCAACGCTGCGAGGAATCAGGAACTGACCTCGGCCAGATTCTGACCAGGAAGAAATCCATCGAGGCGCTGCGCAGCATCGACGCCAACCTCGACAAGGCGCTGGGTCGTCTCACCGGTGGTTTGTACATCGTGACGGCCAGCCAGGGCGAAGGTGATGCCCGTCGCAGTGGTGCCATGGTGGCCAGCTGGGTGGCCCAGGCGAGTTTCCGCCCGCCCGGCCTGAGTGTTGCCGTGGCGAAGGATCGGGCGATTGAAGCACTGATGCAGGTCGGCGACAGCTTCGTGATCAACGTGCTGAGGCAGGACCGCTACAAGCCCTTGATGCAGCATTTCCTCAAGCGGTTTCCCCCCGGCGCCGATCGATTCGAAGGGGTGAACGTGCTGCATGGAGCCGCTGAGGGCGGCCCGGTGCTCACGGATGCACTGGCCTACCTGAGTTGCCGGGTGGAACAGCGCATGGAAGGGCCGGATCACTGGATCATCTACGCGCTGGTGGAACAGGGCAACGTGGCAGACATCGATGGGCGAACAGCGGTTCACCATCGAAAGACAGGCAACCACTACTGATGGTGACCACCGTCGCAGCGAGCTCCTCATCGGCTGACCGGCAGGTGATCAGCCTGGCGATCGACCGGGGCCTGGTCTGCCTGCGGGGACTCAGCCCACAGCGGCTGCGGTTCGAGCTGGAATATGCACTGGAGCGCGGCAGCACGGCCAACAGTTTTCTGTTCGAAGCCGGGCTTGATGCAACCGGAGTTCAGCAACCCTCTGTACTGGTGCATCCCCCTGGGATGGCCTACAGCAGCGTTTTCCTGCCTGCTCTGCAGGACGCTCTACCGGCTACTGATGAGCCCCTGCTGATTGTGATTGGGCACGTGAATCCCAACCGTGTGGCGTTGCTGCAGGAACTGGCCGGAACGTATCCAGGCCTTGAGCTGATCGCGTCCAATCCTGGCGCCAAGCTGCTGCAAGAGCTCTGGAACCGACGCAAGCCCTCTCCCTCAGGTGTTGAAGATGAGGCACAAGCACTGCCAGATTTTCCCCCGTTGAGAGTGATCCGCCGGGAGCAGACACTCGAATTGAGCCACGGGCGCAGCCTGCTGCTGATACCCGCACCAACTCCCCGTTGGCCAGGCGGACTGATGGCTTTCGAAGAGCGCTTCGGGCTGTTGATGAGCGACAAGTTCTTCAGCGCCCACCTCTGCACCAACACCTGGGCGGAAGCCAACCGAAGCAGCACCGAAGAAGAGCGTCGCCATTTCTACGACTGCCTGATGGCACCGATGGCCCGCAAGGTGGACCTGCTGGTTGAGCGTCTGGAGGAACTGAGCATCCGCACGATTGCTCCGGCCCATGGTCCCGCCATCGATGCCAGTTGGCGCAGTCTGCTGAATGACTACCGTCGCTGGGGGGAAAGTCACCAGCAATCCAGCCTGAATGTGGTTCTGCTGTTTGCCAGTGCTTACGGCAACACCTCAGCGATTGCCGATGCCCTGGCCCGGGGCGTCAGTCGTACCGACATTCGGGTCACCAGCCTCAACTGCGAGTTCACTCCATCGGAGGAGCTGGTTGCCGCCATCCAGTCTGCGGATGGGATCCTGATCGGCTCACCCACCCTCGGTGGTCACGCACCCACCCCGGTGGTCTCCGCGCTGGGAACCCTGCTGGCGGAGGGTGATCGCAGCAAACCGGTGGGCGTGTTCGGCAGTTTTGGCTGGAGCGGTGAAGCCGTGGACCTGCTGGAAACGAAACTGCGTGACGGTGGCTTCAGTTTCGGCTTCGACCCGATCCGGGTCAAATTCAGCCCTGATCGCTCGAAGGTGAAGGAGCTGGAGGAAATCGGGACCCGTTTCGCGCGCAAACTTCTCCAGGCGGAAAAACGGGCACAGCGGCGCAACGCCGGAAGCATGAGTGAAAGTCGCAGCGATCCAGCTGTGTTGGCCCTCGGACGTGTGGTTGGCTCCCTTTGCATCCTCACCACACGCAAGGGCGAACTTAGCGGAGCCATGGTGGCGAGCTGGGTCAGCCAGGCCAGTTTCACGCCCCCTGGACTCACGGTTGCTGTCGCCAAGGACCGCGCAGTCGAAGCTCTTCTACACAAGGGGGATCGCTTCGCGCTGAATGTGCTGGCCGAAGGTCGCGAGAGCGGACCGATGAAACAGTTTCTGCAGCCCTTCAAACCAGGAGCCGACCGATTCAGTGGACTGGAACTGGAGACGAGTCCGAATGAACAACCGCTTCTCCCCGAAGCGCTCGCCTGGCTGGAAGGTCGTGTCAGTCAGCGGATGGAGTGCGGAGACCACTGGCTGATCTATGCCCAACTGGACCACGGCGGAGTGTTGGATCAGGAAGCCTCGACGGCCGTCCATCACAGGCGCAGCGGCGCTAATTATTGAAGAGTCGTCGCGCCCGATCTGGGGCCGACAACTGATTCAGGTAGCGGCGTGAAAACGTCGTTTCCATGCAACGTCTGCAGTCAGAGCTGATCATGAGCACGACGAACGGTTCCGATGTGCTGGTGATTGCAGCCAGCAACGGCGAGAACCTCAAACTGGCCCAACGCTTCGTGGAGCAGGTGCAGAAACAAGGCAACAGCGCTGATCTGCTCGACCTCACAACACTCGAACTTCCCCTGTTCACACCGCGCGAGCAGGACCACGGCATGCCGGTTGAGGTGCCTGCATTACACAAACAACTGATGACGGCACAGCGATGGGTCATCTGCGCCCCTGAATACAACGGTTCAATCCCCCCGGTCCTGACGAACGCCATCGCCTGGCTGTCCGTTCAGGGAGATGACTTCCGGGCCCTTTTCAACGGACGGCCGATCGCCATGGCCAGCTTCTCAGGCGGCGGCGGCATGGAGCTGCTGGTGTCGCTGCGCATCCAGCTCACCCATCTGGGCGCCCAGGTCGTGGGGCGTCAGCTGCTGAGCAACTACTCCAAAGCAGCGAAAGACGAAAGCATTGCCGACCTCATCCAGCGCCTGATGCAGATGTCACCACTGCAGCTGTGACTGCGTTTATCGGCCAATGAATCAGAAACAACCGATGAATCAAGGTTGGTCGCTGAAATTAAAAAGCAATCTATTCAAAAGAGAATCGGAATTTCATACGCGCACCACATCCAACCCACTGAAATAGCCAAGTCATTAACAATTTCCATTCCACGAATGGGCATGACCCTGGATCCTCAGTACGCGATTCGCTAGCGCGGATTTGTTCTGTTGGAACAACAAAACAGCGGTTGGCTGGTCAGACCGGAACGAAGCCCCATGACGCTTTTGCCATTTCGCACTCACGCCTGCTCGCTGGCGGATGTGAAAGCAGCGTTGGACCGGCGACTGAAACAGAAGTCAAGCCTGATCTCAGTCGCCTGAAACCTCAGGCCGCCTGAGGCGGGGGCGTGGGCGATCCCTGGGACTGGATGGGGATCACCAGAGTGGCCCAGCGCTCGGGACGGTCGGGACGCTGACGCCTTGCCTGACGAATTCCAAAAGGAACTCTCAGCACATTGGTCCCTTCGATCGGCAATGTATGACCCCGACCGAGTGCAGCCTGCAGGCAGTCAGTAATGTCGGGAAGCTGCAGTGAGTCTGGAGTCTGTCCCGTCGATTCAAGTTGTTGTTTGGTGTCGCGACTCATTGATTCCCCATTTGCGACGGTGAATGCTGTGCAGTGTGATCAAAGTTCTCATTGCACAACTAAAAATCGAAGATTAATTTCCGATTTCGGTAAAATTTAACCCATTATCTAACTCGCTGCTGCAGCCATCTCTTCAACGCTGGGGCAGGTGCAGATCAGATTGCGATCGCCGTAGGCATTATCAATCCGTGCCACAGCTGGCCAGAACTTGTTGTTGCGCTGATCCGACAACGGAAACGCAGCCTGTTCTCGGGTGTAAGGGCGATCCCAGTGATCAGCAGTCACTGCGCTCAACGTGTGGGGAGCGCGGCGCAGAGGATTGTTCTCACGGTCGCTGTCGCCATTTTCAATCGCTGATACTTCTGCGCGGATCGCGATCATCGCGTCACAGAAACGATCCAGCTCTTCCAGGCTCTCGCTTTCGGTGGGCTCCACCATCACAGTGCCCGCCACCGGCCAGCTGACCGTCGGAGCGTGGAAGCCGTAATCCATCAGACGCTTGGCCAGGTCATCAACCTCCAAGCCGGCGCTGCGCTTCAGGTCCCGCAGATCAAGAATGCATTCATGGGCCACGAGTCCTCCCTCTCCCCGAAACAGCACCGGGTAGTGAGAATCCAGCCGATGCGCCAGATAATTGGCTGACAGCAGAGCCACGGCGGTGGCCTGCCGCAGGCCAGCAGGGCCCATCAAACGCAGATACATCCAGCTGATCGGCAGGATGCCTGCACTGCCCAGGGGAGCAGCAGACACCGCTGAAATGGACCGGTCACCGCCGCAGGACGTCAAGGGATGACCGGGGAGAAATGGCAGCAGATGCTCGCCCACACCGATGGGGCCAACCCCTGGGCCACCGCCGCCATGGGGAATACAGAACGTCTTGTGAAGGTTGAGATGGCAGACATCCGCCCCGAAGGCCCCTGGTCTGCAGACACCGACCTGAGCGTTGAGATTGGCGCCATCGAGATACACCTGTCCTCCATGGTCATGAACGAGGCTGCAGATCTCACGGATTCGGGTCTCAAACACCCCGTGGGTGGAGGGATAGGTGACCATCAGCCCCGCCAGGACATCGGCATGCTCAGAAAGCTTGTCGCGCAGGTCATCGACATCGACATTGCCCTGGTCATCGCAGGCCACAGGCACGACACGCATGCCAGCCATCACCGCACTGGCAGGGTTGGTGCCATGGGCACTTGTGGGAATCAGGCACACATCGCGATGGCCCTCGCCCCGGGCCTGATGCCAGGCGCGAATCACCAGCAGACCCGCGAATTCCCCCTGGGAGCCGGCATTCGGCTGCAATGAAACCCCGGCAAAACCGGTGAGCTCAGCCAACCAGCTCTCAAGGTCCCGCGCCATGCGCTGATTGCCCTTCAGCTGATCGGAGGGGGCGAAGGGATGAATACTCCCAAACTCCCTCCAGCTCACCGGTGCCAGCTCCGCTGCCGCATTGAGCTTCATGGTGCAGCTGCCCAGAGGAATCATCCCATGCACCAGCGAAAGGTCTTTGCTGACCAGACGCTGGATGTAGCGAAGCAGCTCGGTCTCACTGCGATAGCGGTGAAACACCGGCTGCTGCAGCCAGGGGGTTGAGCGCAACGGCAAGCCCGCCAGAGACTCATCGTGATGCGCAGTCTCAGATCGTTCAGAAAGATTGCTCCCAGTGGCTTCTGCCACCAGTGAAAGCAGCTGTGACACCTCCCGGTTGTCGCTGAGCTCATCGAGGCTGACACCGAATCCTTCCGCCTGTTCGATCGGCGCGCCATCGGGAAGAACCCGGAGATTGAAACCGGCTCGGGCTGCCAGCTGATGCACCTGAGGCGCCTGTGCGCAGAGCACATCAACGCTGTCGAAGCGACATCCCTGCGGTAGGGAGAGACCGAGTGAACGCAGTCCCTGTTCAAGCTGACAGCGGAGATGCAGCACGCGTCGAGCGATCAGCTCCAGGCCTTCCGGCCCGTGGTGGACGGCATAAAACGAGGCCATCACCGCCAGCAGCACCTGGGCTGTGCAGATGTTGCTGGTGGCTTTGTCTCGGCGGATGTGCTGCTCGCGGGTCTGCAATGCCAGACGCAGGGCGACATTGCCTTCAGCATCTTTTGACTGCCCGACGATCCGTCCGGGCACCTGCCGGCGATAGGCATCGCGCGTGGCGAAGAAGGCTGCATGGGGACCACCACCACCCATTGGAACACCGAAACGCTGGGCACTGCCCACGGCAATGTCGGCACCGAGAGCACCAACAGGTTCGAGCAGCACCTGCGCCAATGGATCGATGGCCACAGTGACCAATGCGACATGCTCATGGGCCCTGGAGATACAGGAACGAGGGTCCCAGAGCCGACCGCAACGTCCAGGCAGTTGCAGCAGCACACCGAACACATCGTCACCCCAGGCGAACTGATCCGGCTCAGCCACCTCGAGCTGAATTCCGATCGGCTGAGCCCTGGTGCGCAGAACCGCGAGGGTCTGTGGCAACACGGCGGCATCCACCAGAAAACGGCGGGCTTCTGCTCGCTTGCAGACCCCGAAGCTCATCGACATTGCCTCCGCTGCCGCTGTGGCCTCATCCAGAAGCGAGGCATTGGCGATCGGCAGACCGGTCAGCTCAGTGATCAAAGTCTGAAAATTGAGCAGTGCCTCCAGGCGACCCTGAGCTATTTCGGCCTGATAAGGGGTGTAGGCCGTGTACCAGGACGGGTTTTCCAGCACCTGCCGCTGGATTAACGCCGGCGTGACGGTGCCGTGGTAGCCGAGGCCGATCAATGACCGGTTAACGCGGTTGAGACCGGCCAGCTGACGCAGCTCAGAGAGAGCTTGGGCCTCTCCAACGCCCCCCGGGAGCTGTGCCTGGGGCGGACTTGCGTCAAGGATGTCCTGCGGCACGACGGCCTGCAGAAAGCTCTCAAGATCACTGAAGCCAAGCTGATCGAGCATCAGCTGGTTGGCTGCGGATCCAGGTCCGATATGACGCTGAGCAAACGGTGGCAGACACGGAACTTCAGTTGTTCTCACCACACGCTTGTCCAGCAGGGTCATGGTGCAGCGGAGTGGAGGTCGCTGACTTTAGGCAACTTGACCTGGTGGACGATGTGATATTAGGTCGCGGCAACCTTGGCGGCATAGGTCGCGGCGTCCATCAACTGCTCCAACTGGGTCAGATCGCTCGGACGGATCACGAGCAACCAGCCCTCTCCATGGGGATCCTTCTGCAGTTCTTCGGGATTGGCCAGCAAAGCTTCATTGCGCTGCAGAACCTTGCCACTGAGGGGGGCATACATCTCCTCAACAGCCTTGACCGACTCAACGGTCCCGAAGCTGGATCCACGGCCGAGATCAGCACCCACCTCTGGGAGATCCACAAACACAATGTCGCCGAGTTGATCCACGGCATAGGCACTCAGACCGACACGGATCGAATCAGCGTCCTGCCAGGCGTACTCATGGCTGTCCGCATAGCGGTAGGAGGCAGGGAAGTCGAAGGCCATCAGGCCGCATCAGCGTCTCTCAATCAGTGTGCGCCAGATTCAGGTGTCCTGCCGCAGCCAGGGCTTCCAGCGCCTTGATCAACGCCAGCTCGACATGGGCGTGATGGGTCCCGCCCTGAACGTACAGATTGAAGGGCTCGCGCAAGGGCGCATCAGCGGAGAACTCACTGGTGCTGCCGTCAACGAAGGTGCCTCCGGCCATCACCAGGTCACTGGCATAACCCGGCATCGCTGCCGGAACAGGGTCCAGATAAGAGCCGACGGGGGAAGAGGCCTGGAAGGCACGGCAGACCAGCTTGACTGCCTCAGGCTCTCCCAGCTGCACGGCCTGGATCAGGTCGCTGCGGGATGCGCCGGCCACTGGCTGCACCGGAAATCCGAGATCGGCGAATACACCGGCCACCAGATCAGCACCGATCAAGGCTTCAGCCACCATCTGCGGAGCCAGAAACAATCCCTGCAGCAACAGGCGGTGCAGATCAAAACCAGTTCCACCTTCGCTGCCGATCCCCGGTGCCGTGAGACGACAGCAGGCCTGTTCCACCAGATCGGCGCGACCAGCGACGTAGCCACCGGCAGGCGCAATCGTTCCACCCAGATTTTTGATCAAGGAACCAGCGACCAGATCCGCTCCCACCTCGGGGGGCTCCCTGGCCTCAACCAGTTCCCCGTAGCAGTTGTCGATGAAGCAGACGCAGTCGGGCTGTCGTTCATGAATGCGGGCGCAGAGGCGTCCGATGGTCTGCACGCTGAGCGATGGACGCCAGCTGTAGCCGCAGCTGCGCTGAATCAGAATCAGTCGACACGATTGGGCCAGAGCCAGCTCAAGGGCCTGATCGTCCACAGCTCCGGCTTCGGTGAGCTGCAGCTCGTCGTAGTCGATGCCGAAGTCCTTGAGGGATCCCTGGCCCTCTCCACGCAGGCCAATCACCTCTTCGAGCGTGTCGTAGGGGCGTCCGGTGATGGAAAGCATGCGATCGCCTGGCCGGAGCACCCCGAACAGAGCGGCAGCAATGGCGTGGGTGCCGCTGACGAACTGGAGTCGCACAGCCGCCGCCTCAGCGCCGAGAACGCGTGCGAACACCCGGTCAATCACCTCTCGGCCCTGATCGCCGTGTCCGTAACCACTCACGGAAGCGAAATGCTGAGTGCCAACCCGCTCCGCCTCAAACGCAGCGAGAACCTTCTGAAGCCGATCGGCCACAGCAGCGGTCCGCCCACGAGCAAGGGACTGCTGACGCTGTCGAACAGCTTCAACCTTTTGACGGGCAAATGCTCTGGCCTCACTGAGATTCATGGCCGGTGAACCAGTGCTGTCGCGATAGCGATCTGAAGACCCAGCCATGAGAAAACCGCGGAAAGCCTCCTGTTTTCTTTTACATTCACGTTTCCAACCAACTGTTTTTGTCCCGGCTGTAGCCGTTTCGACCGCAACAGAACTGGTTCAAGGAGAAACTTCTTGGTCACCACCACACCGGCAGTCACACGCTCCAACCGCGAATTGCGCACGCGCGCAGCGGTGATGGCGCCCCGCCAGCGACTGCCCCGCAAGCAACGCAAGTTGAAGGGTGGAACCACATCCTTCATGGTGGCGATGCATGTGCTGGCCACCATTGCCCTGCTGCCGAGGTTCTGGAGCTTTCAGGGAATTGTCGCCTTCGCAGTTCTTTACTGGGCCACGGTGCTTGGCGTGACACTCGGCCTGCACCGGCTTGTGGCTCACCGCAGTTTCGAGGTGCCCCGCTGGCTCGAGCGATTGCTGGTGATCATGGGCACCCTGGCCGCCCAGAGCGGACCCATCGACTGGGTCGCCCTGCACCGTCACCATCACAAATTCTCTGATCAACCCAACGATCATCACGACGCTGGCCGAGGCCTGTGGTGGAGCCACAGCGAATGGATGCTGCATGAGATCCCCGCCCTTGAACACAAGGAACGATTCGGCGGCGACCTGCTCAAAGACCCCTTTTATGTCTGGCTGGATCGCTGGTTCCTGGTGCTGCAGATCCCCATCGGTTTGGCGCTCTATTGGTACGGGAATGCAGCCCAGATCCATGGAGGCGGGGTTGGTCTGGTGTTATGGGCGATCCCCCTGCGTCTGGTGGCCGTCTATCACGTCACCTGGCTGGTGAATTCGGCAACACACGCCTTCGGTTACCGCAATTTCGACTGTCCGGATCTGTCAAGGAACTGCTGGTGGGTGGCCGTTCTGTCCTTCGGTGAGGGTTGGCACAACAATCACCATGCCCACCCAGGCAGCGCCCGCCATGGATTGCGCTGGTTCGAGTTTGATATCACCTGGATGCACATCCGCCTGCTTCAGAAGCTCGGATTGACCCGTCGGGTCAGACAGGCCCGTTACCCCGGCTGAGCAGCTGATCGCAGTTCGGCCAGAAACGCTTCGGCGCTCTGGCCCTTGCTGCCTTCTAGAGCCATGTGTGTGGCATGAAGATCGAGAAATTCACCGTCGAGTTCCTCAGCGCTGTACTCCCTTAAACCGGCCATGACCTCGGCGAAGCGGTCACGGCGCTGATTCTTGGTGACCGGATAAGCCTCCATCACCTGATCACGACACTGACGCCAGGCCTGTCCTCTACAGAGACTGTCAGCGATTGCCGCACTCAGTGCAGCGGCTTCAGCGGAATCAATCCGCCAGTCAAAGCCCGGTGGCAAAGGGCCAAGACCCACGAAGATTTCCAGCAACTCACCGGCTCCCAGCGGCTCTCCATGGGCGGCGAGCAATGGAACGGCACTGTCGTTCAACACCCGCAGCAGATCGGGATGCACTTCAGTCAACTGATCTCGGATCGGTTCAAGGCCCTGATGCAGCACTGCATTCGCCTGGCCGAGTGCGAGAAAAACCTCCGGCCCCGGAGACGAGAGCTTGCCGTTGCGGAGATTGGAGATCTGGGAGTTGTGCACACGACCGAGGTCCAGAGCATCGGCTAGGGCGGGCAACACCTTGTGGGACCAGCCGTTGCGCTCATGCCACACATGAATGAGGTGAGCCATCGCCTGGCGCCCTTCCTCGAGACGCTGGCGGTAACCCTTGTTCACATGATCAGAACCACTTGCCTTATCCATTGGTTGATACGTATCCGTATCGCGTGTAGTGTGCAGAGATCAACCGGGATCAAGTCATGGCACCAAGCGCGATTAGAACGCCTTCGCCACCCAGTCGAAAACCAGTTTCGCATCGTGGTCCCAGGCTGGCAATCAAGCCCTACCGGCGCCCCAAGAGCAAGACGCGCATCGCTCGCAAGAGCGAAAAAAGCTGGGTGACGATCGGATTCATGATCGTGATCCATGTCCTGGGACTGCTGGCACTCGCTCCTGCCTTCTGGAGCTGGGAAGCCGTCACCAGCCTGCTGGTGCTGTACTGGGTCACCGCCTGCCTGGGTGTGACCATCGGCTATCACCGATTGCTCTCACATCGCTCGTTCCGAGTGCCGCTCTGGCTTGAGCATTTCTTTGCCACCTGCGGCGCCCTGAGCTGCCAGCATGGCCCGATCGACTGGGTGGGGCTGCACCGGCATCATCACAAGTATTCCGATACGGATGCGGATCACCACAACAGCAACAAGGGCTTCTGGTGGAGCCACATGGGCTGGATGTTCAATGCGATTCCAGCGATGCAGGAGGTGCCCCGCATGGCCGGCGATCTGAGCAAGGACCCCTACTACCGCTGGCTGAACAACTGGTTCCTGGTTCTGCAGCTTCCGCTGGCCGGCCTGCTGTTCTGGATCGGCACCGCCACCGGTGCCGGCGGCTGGGCCCTGGTGCTCTGGGGGATTCCTCTGCGCCTGGTGCTCGTCTACCACGTCACCTGGCTGGTGAATTCCGCCACCCACTGCTGGGGCACCGTGGCCTTTGAAAGCGGCGACGATTCGCGCAACAACAAATGGGTGGCCGCCGTCACCTTCGGCGAGGGCTGGCACAACAATCACCACGCCTTCCCGCATTCGGCGCGTCATGGCCTGCAGCCCGGACAAATCGATCTCACCTGGGAGCACATCCGTCTGATGCGTGCTCTGGGCCTGGCCACCAAAGTGCGACTGCCCATGAAGTCGTAAAGTTATCGATCGCTAATCCGTCGTCGTCAGGATCCTTCTCCCATGGCCAAGCGCGTACAAGTCGTTCTGAATGAGGACGTCCTCAGCCTCGGCCGGGACGGAGATCTGGTGGAAGTTGCCCCTGGCTATGCCCGCAACTTCCTGCTGCCCTTCGGCAAAGCTGTGCCTGTGACCCCTGCCGTGATGAAGCAGGTGGAGCATCGTCGCGCCAAGGAAGCCGAGCGCCAGGCCGCTCTCAAGGAGGAAGCCGTCGCCTTCCGCACCGCACTCGACACCATCGGTCGCTTCACGGTGAAGAAGCAAACGGGAGAGGACGACGTGCTGTTCGGCACCGTCACCAATGGTGATGTGGCCGAGGTGATCGAAGAGGCCACCAAGAAAGAAGTGGATCGCCGTGACATCACCGTGCCCGACATCCATCGGACAGGAAACTACAAGGTTCAGGTCAAGCTGCACAGTGAAGTGATCGCTGAAATCAACCTGGAAGTGGTCAGCTACTGAATACGGATCAAAAATGACTCTGATGTCACCGACAAGGTGCGTCAGAGTGAGTCTTCCTTCTGAGCTGCTGCCGCCATGGTGAGCGTTCCCGTGTCAGATCCGGGTGGTGAGGCCACCGGAGGGCAACGCCGCGGGTTCGGCAAAGGCCGCCAGCGTGAGGAACCCAGCTTCGAAGCCCTGCCCGATTCGGTCCCACCCCAGAACCTGGAGGCCGAGGAAGCCGTGTTGGGCGGCATCCTGCTCGATCCGGACGCCATCGGTCGCGTGGCCGACGTGCTGCAGCCGGAAGCTTTTTATCTCAATGCCCATCGGGAGATCTTCCGCACAGCGGTGATGCTCCACAGCCAGGGCAAACCAACCGATCTCACAGCGATGACCGCCTGGCTTGCCGACACCGGCTCGCTCGAGAAAGTGGGTGGCAGCAACAGACTTGTGGAGCTCGTGGAGCGCGTGGCCTCCACCGCCTCGATCGAGCAGGTGGCTCGCCTGGTGATGGATAAATACCTGCGCCGCCAGCTGATCCGCTCGGGCAACGAAGTCATCCAGCTGGGCTTCGATCAGGGCCTGCCGATGGATCAGGTGCTCGACAAGGCCGAGCAGACCATCTTCGCCATCAGCCAGGAAAAGCCCTCGCAGGGTCTGACTCCCACGGCGGAGATTCTCACCAGCACCTTCAATGAGATCGAGAGCCGTTCACTGGGCACATCCGTGGCCGGCATCCCGGTGAACTTCTACGACCTGGATGCCATGACCCAGGGGCTGCAACGCAGTGATCTGATCATCGTGGCCGGACGCCCGGCCATGGGCAAAACCTCAATCGTGCTCAACCTGGCCAAGAACGTGGCTCAGTTGCATGACCTGCCGGTGTGCGTGTTCTCCCTGGAAATGAGCAAGGAGCAGCTCACCTACAGGCTGCTCTCGATGGAGGTGGGCATCGAAGCAGGTCGGCTGAGGACAGGCCGCCTCCAGCAGGAGGAATGGCCGCTGCTTGGCCAGGGCATCAACACCCTTGGCCAGCTGCCGATCTACATCGATGACAAACCCAACTCCGGCGTTCTGGAGATGCGTTCCCTCTGCAGGCGACTGATGGCTGAACAGGGCAAGGAACTGGGGCTGATCGTGATCGACTACCTGCAGTTGATGGAAGGTTCCAGTCCCGACAACCGCGTGCAGGAAATTTCACGGATCACAAGAGCTCTCAAGGGCATGGCAAGGGAACTGAACGTGCCGGTGATCGCCCTCTCGCAGCTCAGCCGTGGCGTGGAATCGCGCACCAACAAACGTCCGATGCTCAGCGACCTGCGGGAATCGGGATCGATTGAACAGGACGCCGATCTGGTGCTGATGATCTACCGCGATGAGTACTACAACCCGGAAACTCCCGACCGTGGCATCACCGAAGTGATCGTGACCAAACACCGCAACGGACCAGTGGGCACCGTCAAGCTGCTGTTCGAGCCCCAGTTCACTCGCTTCCGCAACCTGGCGGCCTGATCAGGCAAAACGGGAACTGGGGCTCATCGGAAAACATTCTTTGAATGATCGCCGGCAAGCAAACAACACTGCGGCATCGGAGAATGGAGCAATGACCGCCGGCACACCCCCAACCGAAGTCTTCGACCTGATCGTCGTGGGAGGGGGCCATGCAGGCTGCGAAGCCGCCATGACTGCTGCTCGCCTGGGGCTGAACACGGCGTTGTTCACCCTCAACCTCGACCGCATCGCCTGGCAGCCCTGTAACCCAGCCGTGGGTGGACCCGCCAAAAGCCAGCTTGTGCATGAAGTGGATGCTCTCGGCGGAGTGATTGGGCGCCTCGCCGATGCCACAGCCATTCAGAAGCGAATCCTCAACGCCAGCCGCGGCCCTGCCGTCTGGGCCCTGCGTGCCCAGACCGATAAACGGCAGTACTCGCGCCAGATGCTGCAACTGCTGCAGCACACCCCCAACCTGGCTCTGCGCGAAGCCATGGTCACCGGCTTGGAGATTGAAGGTGATCCGAGCGGCGGCGGCGAATCCTGGGATCCAAGCCATGGAGCAGCGGCCCGGATCACCGGCGTACGCACCTATTTCGGCAGCATTTATGGCGCCAAAGCCGTGGTGCTCACCGCCGGAACCTTTCTCGGGGGACGGATCTGGGTCGGGCATCAGTCGATGGCCGCTGGCCGTGCCGGAGAGCAGGCTGCCGAGGGGCTCACCGAGGCACTCCAACAGCTTGGGTTCCACACCGACCGGCTTAAAACCGGCACCCCGGCGCGTGTCGACCGACGCAGCATCGCCCTCGATCAGCTGGAGGAGCAGCCCAGCGACGCCGCAGACCGCTTCTTTTCTTTTGACCCTGGGTCCTGGAGCAGCGGCGAGCAGATGAGCTGTCACATCACACGCACCACAGCTGCAACCCATCAGCTGATCCAGGACAACCTGCACCTCACCGCGATCTACGGCGGTGTGATCGACAGCAAGGGACCCCGCTACTGCCCCTCAATCGAAGACAAGATCGTTCGCTTTGCCGACAAGGACAGCCATCAGATCTTTCTGGAACCCGAAGGTCGTGACACTCCGGAGATCTACGTGCAGGGGTTCTCCACCGGGCTCCCCGAGCCCATCCAGCTTCAGTTGCTGCGCAGCCTCCCAGGACTCGAACACTGCGTGATGCTGAGACCGGCTTATTCAGTCGATTACGACTACCTGCCAGCCACTCAACTGCTGCCATCGCTGGAAACCAAACGCGTGGAGGGGCTTTTCAGCGCAGGCCAGCTCAACGGCACCACCGGCTATGAAGAGGCCGCTGCTCAGGGCCTGGTCGCCGGACTCAATGCCGCTCGGCGCGTCCGCAGTCAGGAAGCAGTGCACTTCTCCCGAGAGAGCAGCTACATCGGCACAATGATTGATGATCTGGTGAGTAAGGACCTGCGTGAGCCCTACAGGGTCCTGACCAGCCGCAGTGAATACCGTCTCGTGCTTCGCGGTGACAACGCCGACCGACGCCTGACACCACTGGGGCGGGAACTCGGCCTGATCGATGAGCGCCGGTGGCAGCTGTTTGAGCAGAAGCTTGATGGCATCGAAAACGAAAAACAGCGGCTGCGCAGCCAACGGCTCAAGGCGAGTGACCCGGTGGCACCAGCGGTGGAAGCGGAGACCGGCGCACCGATCAAAGGATCCATCACCCTGGCTGATCTGCTGCGCCGGCCAGGCATGCACGCTGCAGATCTTGTGCGTCACGGCCTGGCCGATGCGGATCTGCCACTGCCGGTGCGGGAAGGAGCTGAGATCGACATCAAATACAGCGGCTATCTGCAGAGACAGCAGCAGCAGATCGACCAGGTGAGACGCCAGGGCAAACGCAAAATGCCCGCTGGTATCGACTACGCCACGATCAGCACCTTGTCGCGTGAAGCACGCGAAAAACTGACCGACGTGCGGCCGCTCACACTGGGACAGGCCAGCCAGATCCCCGGCGTCAGCCAGGCTGATCTGACCGCTCTGCTGGTCTGGCTGGAGCTGCAACAACGCCGCGACCAGAAGCGCACCCCGCTCGCCTCAAGCGTGAACGCTCGATAGCGTTGACGCAATCACTGGTCTGCATTGCCTCCTCGCATCCCCACGTCCAGTGCCTACTGGAGCCTCCGCGCCGAACAGATTCTCGACCGTGTGTTCAACGACGATGACAACATCCTGAAAACCGTTCAGGTGCAGGTCAATCCACAGACAAGACAACAAGAAGCCAACAAACAATTTCAACCAGGCCTGTCCTGGCCGCAGGTCAGCCTTGCCGCCAGTGGCCTGATTGCTGTTCTGGGCAGCAGCGGACTGCTGCTCCACTGGAGGCTCACCCAGCAGGCGCTGCAGAGAGAAGCAAACCTTGCGTTGATCGACCGACTGCGCAGAAACCCACCAGCTGCCGGCAAGAACGAACAAGGCCGGCCCGATCGGCAAACTCCAACGAAGACAGCCGCGCAGCCACTGACCGCAGAGACCGCAACAGCAGATGAACTGAAGATCACCGCACTTCCGAACGCTTCGGCGACACAACTTGAACCGATCACGGTTCCACTGCCTTCAGAGGAGGTCACCGGCACCACCTCCAAGACCGATCAAGCATCAGCACCAACACCGCAACCTCTGTTGGTCGGTGTGGTTCACGCCGGTAACAGTGAGGGCTCGGCCATCTTTCAACTCGGCGAACTCTCCCTCTCCACTGTTCCCGGCGAATCGATCGGTAACAGTGGCTGGACTCTGCAAAGCGTCAGCTCCAACGGTGCAGTGATTGAGCGCAACGGAATGACACAACTCCTCAGTGTCGGAGGGGCCTTCTGACCACGATGAGCGCCCTGATCCCCTCCCCGTCCGTGCTGTGGGAAGCCCCCACTTCTTCAGTTCTGGCGGGAGAGGAACCTGGCTGGCTGCCTGGTCCATGGCGATTGATGCTGCTGGGAGACGGGAGCCCCACCAGACACCTGCGTTTACTGACAGGCCACAGCGTGCAGGTGAACCTGATCGCGATGGACGCGGACACCAACCTCAGCGATGCAAGCGGTGGACCACGGCCAGCCGAGGTTCAGGAACTGGCACCCCCCCTGCTGCGCCGCCAGGTCTGGTTGAACTGCGGTGACATCACGTTGGCCTGGGCCGAAAGCTGGTGGAACCAGGATGAAGCTGAGCGCAATCTCAGCAACCGTGAACAGCCGATCTGGCTCAGTCTCACGCAGGGGCGTTCGGAACTCTTCCGTGAAGTGGATGGACTGGCACTGGTGACGGATCCCTGGCTGGAAAAAGGGTTCAGCGAACGAGGACCTTTCTGGAGCCGTCACTATCGCTTTTTCAGGCAGGGCAGGGAACTCACCGTGATCCGTGAGGTGTTCAGCCCCGCTCTCGAACGCTGGCTGGGTGAAGCACCGAGACGGCCGCTTCATGCAACGTCATGAAGAAAATCAGCGTTTGATGCGGATTTTCACTTGACAACTTGCCGGCTCCTGTGCTGGAGCAATCATGGCCACATCGGCAATGGCTCCATGGAGACCTCCACCTGGATAACCCTCAACGATCTCGGCCGCAGTTTCGGCATTTCCTCGATCCACTGCGCTCGAGCCCTCGAACATCAGGGATGGCGGGACAGGCAGGGACACCCCACTGACGCTGCGGTTGAAGCGGGAGCAGTTGATCAACACATGCCGAAGAAGCACGGACGCTCAGCGCTGTGGAACGCCGATGTCTGTGCGGATCTGCTGAAGAAAAAGGGGTACCGGCCAGTGACCCGCTCCGAGCACATCGGCCAGTGGACAGACCTTCTCGAAGCAATGACTGCAGGATCACCATCAATCACCACTACGGCAGATCAGATGGCCGAAGAGCTTCCCACCGATCTGGTGGAAGACGTGAACCGCCAGCTGAGCCAGCGCGGCTGTCGTTATCAGGTGTGCCGGCCGCTCAGCAACCGGCACTGAAACCGCAAGATCAGGCCATCCGCAGGGCTTCTGCTTTCTTGCGAGCCTGCTCCAGCTGTTCCTTGAGCGTCTCCTCATCCGTATGGCTGAGGCTGGTGTGTATCAAGCGGGCATTGGGCAGATGACGACGCAAGCGCTCAATCACACGATCAGGCGTTGAATCCTTGACGAGAAGAGCCAGTGCTGCACTTCCCTGAGGCAGGGTTTCGGTCAGCTCCTTGAGGAACTTGTCGTTGATGCCAATGTCGCTGAGGGCTCCCGAAGCCGCACCGGCACTGGCACCCGCTGCCACGCCAAGCAGCGGGTTGGCGAAGATCAGTCCGATCAGCAGTCCCCAGAAGCTTCCGCCCATGGCACCTGCGGCTGTCATGTTGATGGCCTGGCGAAGGTGCACGTGACCGTCACTGCCGTGTTCGAGAACCACAGCGTCCTCGAGGGTGATCAGATGCTCTTCCTGGATCGCCACCAGCTCAAGACGAACCTGCTCAGCTTCCTCAACCTTGGGGAAACCAATCACCACAAGATTGCTCATGTTGTTGATGCAACGACGCTAATCATAGGTAGAAATGCTGTCGCTCAATCCCGACGGCGACTGGAACGCGGCAAAGGTCGACGGGACGACGCCCGAGAGGTTGACGAAGAGCCGGAATCCGCCTCGACATCACGACTGGCGGAACGCTTCCAGCGCTCCACCCGGAAACTATCGTCTTCCGGCCAGACATCGTCTTCTTCTGGCGACTGCGCAGATGGTTTCGAGACCACCGGCGGTGGCAACACCGGCTGTCGGCGGGAGAGCGCCTGAAGTGGACGTTTGCGTCGTGCGGGAACGGATTGCTCAACTGATGACGAGACGCCTTCAGGCGCCGAACGAGCCGAACTCAAACCCTGAGGCTGCTCAGCCACCTCACGCCAGTCATCCTCTTCGTCCAGCAACCAGTCGATTCGGTCACCGACCCAACGACCCATCGCATCCAGCCGGGAAGAGCCGTCCTGACGGTCCGTGTTGCGACGGCCCGGCCTGGCTCCGGAGACACCATCAACAAGCTGACGTCCGGTATCCAGCCATCGGTCAAGCCGCCGATCCAGGGCATCAGGACTGCGCTGCGCACGTTGTCGACGTGAATCCATAACCAGACGTTACCGACGTCTGTGCTGTAACCAGCGTTCCCGTTGCAGACCAATCAGAACGATCGAAACGCCACCGGCTTCCAGCACCCAGAGAAAAACCTCCATCCCGCTCAGCTGACCTCCGCTGCTGGTTCGTAGCGAAGCAGACAACTGGCATTCCAGCGACCCCCATGATGCCGATCGCAGCACAATCGACAGGCCGCTTGACGCATCCTGCGGCGATAAGGGGTCTGGTGTCCGCACCGGGGACAGATCGCAATCCAGCGCGGGGAACTCTGCGGCACGGGAAAGCGATGGCGAACACTGACCTCAAAACGCGACTGCGCAGCATTGATCAGATGCATGCGATGCCGAAAGCAGGGTCCGTGCCCCTCCTCTCGCTTCAGCACAAGGTCCACCCAGGCATGGATCATCTCGTGACAGAGCGTGCTTTCAGTGGCCTCTCTGGGCAGGGGATCCAGCAACGGTCTTGACAGAACAATTTCACGCCCGAACGGTGGAGCCACTGCAGGCCCTCGTCTGTAAAGACCAGCCGTGCGCCGCAAGCGACCATCACTCCATCGCAATGCCATCAGAGGCTGATGTCCTTGGCAGAGGGCTCCCTCGAAATGCTCCCTATTCAGGCGATGAAACAGAGGGAGCAGAGGCTCAAGCGGCATGAACGGCGAAGGTCTCAAGCAATGATGTCGGCCCAGTCTGCCTCCATCCAGCGGTTCGTCAGTCAGACTCTGCACTCACTTGGAAACAGCTGATGGATCTGGGTCTGGTGCGGGAGATCGGAAGCAAGGCCCTGCTGGCCGGCGGAGGAGCCCTGCTTCTCTATTGGACGGTCACCGCGGTCAAGCTGGTGCTGAGCGCCCGCGGCATCAACCCGCTGATCAAGCAATTTTTCACCCAGGTGGCAGCGGGGCGCGTTGACGCGGCTTATCTGCTCACCACCAAGTCGTACCGGCAGCACGTCAACCGCCAGCAGTTCATTCGTTTCCTGGCTGGGTTGAAGCTCAACCGCTACAGAAACCTCAAATCAGGCCGACCTCGCCTGCAGGAGGGGAACATGATTCTCACCGTGAAGCTGATCGCTGAAAGCAAGGAGGAAATGCCTCTCGACTTCACCTTCACCAAGGTGGAGGACAGCTGGAAAATCGAGCGGATCGCCACTGTCCAGAGCTGAGTCGTTCCGACCGTGACTGCGCCGGCCTCGAAAACCGCATCGAATCAGGACAGCGAACGCGCCGCAGAACTGAGGCAGCTGCTCACCCGAGCGGCCCATGCCTATTACGTGCTGGATGCCCCGGAGCTTGAGGATTCGGTCTACGACAGGCTCTACCGCGAACTGCTTGATCTGGAGACTGCTCATCCTGAGCTGGTGATGGCAGACAGCCCGACTCAGCGGGTGGGAGGAACGCCCTCCGAAGGATTCACCAGCGTGGCTCACCGCATCCCGCTGTTCAGTCTCGACAATGCCTTCAGCCCTGAAGAGCTGCGCAGCTGGTACGCCCGCCTGCTGAAGGTGCTCGACAAAGAACCACGTGCTGAAGCTCCCCTGCCGGCGCTGCCCATGGTTGGGGAACTCAAGATCGATGGCAATGCCCTCGCCCTCAGTTACGAGAACGGGCTGCTGACCAGGGGCACCACCCGCGGGGACGGCGAAAAGGGTGAGGAGATCACTGCGAATGTGCGCACCATCGCTTCGATTCCTCTGCGACTGCACCTCGATCACCCACCGGCATGGGTTGAAGTGCGTGGCGAGGCCCTGATTCCTGATCGCACCTTTGCTGCCATCAATGCCGACCGGGCAGCGCGGGATGAACCGCTGTTCGCAAACCCCCGCAACGCCTGTGCAGGCACCCTGCGTCAGCTCGATCCGAAAGTGGTGGCATCACGTCGACTGGATTTCTTCGCGTACACAGTGCACCTGCCCGATGACTGGGTCGGTCTGCGACCAACCAGCCAGTGGGAAAGCCTCAGCTGGCTCCGCAACGCAGGTTTCCGGGTGAATCCCAACGCAGCACTGCTGCCGGATCTCGCGGCGGTGGAGACCTTCTTCAACGTCTGGGACAGCCGGCGTCACGACCTTGATTACGCCACTGACGGGGTGGTGGTGAAACTCGACGACCTGCGTCTTCAGGAGAGTGCGGGCTTCACGCAGAAAGCGCCGCGGTGGGCCATTGCACTGAAATACCCGGCCGAGGAAGCGCCGAGCCGGCTACTGCGCCTGACCTGTCAGGTGGGCCGCACCGGGGTGATTACTCCCGTGGCGGAATTCGAACCCGTTGCCCTGGCCGGCACGAATGTCAGTCGCGCCACCCTGCACAACGCCGACCGACTGGCGGAACTGGATCTCCACAGCGGCGACACCATCGTTGTGCGCAAGGCCGGCGAGATCATCCCTGAGGTGCTGCGAGTGCTTCCCGAGCTCAGACCTGAAGGAGCTTTACCGCTTGATCTGCCCTATCAGTGCCCCAGTTGCAACTCCGACCTGGTCAGGGAAAACGGTGAAGCCGCAACCCGCTGCGTGAACATCAGCTGCCCGGCGATCCTGCAAGGCGCTCTGCGCCACTGGGTCGGCAAAGGTGCCCTCGATGTGGAGGGATTGGGCGGGAAGTTGATCGAGCAACTGGTGGAGCGAGGTCTGGTGCGCTCAGTCTCCGATCTGTACCGCCTGGATGTGGCACTGCTCAGCAGCCTGGAACGGATGGGTGAGAAAAGCGCCGAAAACCTCGTGACTGCCATCGACGCATCCCGCTCCAAGCCATGGGCTCGCCAGCTTTACGCACTCGGCGTCCACCACGTGGGCGAAGTCAACGCCAAAGCCCTGGCAGCCGCATTTCCAGATGTCAGCACGCTCGCCCAGACAGCCGTTGATCACCCTGAGGTGATCACTGAGCTGCATGGCATTGGTCAGGAGATCACCCAGAGCCTGCAGCAATGGTTCAGCACCAGAGCCAATCAGGCGCTGGTTCAGCAGCTGAGGGAGGTCGGGCTCTCACTGGCCGCCACAGAGCAGGAGCGCAAGGACCTTGCAAGCCGCAGCGATGAGGACGGGACGCTGTCCGGTCAGACCGTGGTCATCACCGGCACACTTCCATCGATGAGCCGAGCTCAGGCGAAGGAGCTGATTGAAGCGGCAGGAGGCAAGGTCAGTGGCTCCGTCAGCAAAAAGACGTCCTTCGTACTCGCGGGCGAAGAGGCTGGCAGCAAGCTGGAAAAGGCCAACAAGCTGGGCATCAGGGTGATCGATGAAGCCGGACTGATCGCTTTGCTCGAACCGATCGAAAGCTGAAAACGTTTGTCGGTGATCAAAACATCCCCTCGATGATTGCGATGGCGGAGACTGAAGCAGTCATCATGCCCAGCATCTAGGCCTGTGGACTCGTCAACTCCCCTTCACAGCGTTCTGGACAATCTGTCCGGCGAATGGCAGATCAACCTCGAGAACCGCATTCCACGCAAGGAGCTCTACCAGGCCCGAATTGAATCCTCCAAGCCGTCACTCGGCTTCTTCGTGCTGCTGCTGTGCGCGGCGGTGATCGCCACGCTTGGACTGATCTCCAACAGCACAGCAGTGGTGATCGGAGCCATGATCGTGGCGCCACTGATGGATCCGATCCTCAGCCTCGCTTTCGCCCTCTCGATCAGCAACAACAAGCTGGCGAAGCGCTCATTGATGACTGTGGTGATCGGTGTGATCGCCGTGATCGCCACCGCAGCTTTGTTGTCGTTACTGCTGGATGTGAGTGAGGTGAATCGGGAGATGACCTCCCGAACGGCGCCCAACCTGATTGACCTGGGCGTTGCCGTGGCGGCCGCCGTGGCTGGTTCCTTCAGCATGACCCGCGAAAGGCTGTCCAATTCACTGGCCGGAGTCGCCATCGCCGTGGCACTGGTTCCACCACTGTGCGTCTGCGGCATCGGCCTGAGCATGGGCAATGAGGTGGTGGCGGTGTTTGGTCGCGGCACTGTGGCCGGCCTCACCAATCAGATCTCCGAAGGTTCCTTCCTGCTGTTCGTGGTCAACCTGATCGGAATCACGGTGGCGAGCTTGTTCATCTTCCTTGTGCAGCGCTACGGCAGCGTTGTTCAGTGCTGGCGCAATCTGCTTGTGTGGCTGGCTCTGCTTGGTTTGTTGTGCATCCCTCTCTCTTCCGCCCTGCACGACTTCAGCGTCAGGCAGGAAATTGTCAGCAGATTCGACACCTTCAAGGCCGGTCAGGTCAATCAACTGAAAATCACCAGCAAGAACCCCTATCTGTGGCAAAGGGTGCGGCTGCTGTTCAGCAATGTGCGGGTGATCAACAACAAGGCCAGCGTGGACCTGGTTCTGAGCGCACCGAAGGGCGTTCTGAACGAAGGCCTGGCCAATGAACTCTCCGAAACCATCGTGCGCAGCTCCAAGGAAGAGTTCAACCTTGATGACACCAAGGTCACGATCAGCGTGATTCCCAATCAGATCAATAAATTCAGCGACAGCTCAGCGCTGCCATCGACTCAATGATCAAGTCATGACCAATGCGGAGAGAGATCGTCCCCCCATCTTCAGGTGGATCAAAACGGAGTGCGGTCGGGCCAAATACACCGAGCTCAGCAGCCGCAGAGGCTTCACAGCCAAAGCCAGGCTTTATTGGTTTGTCGGGATCGCCGCTCTGCGTGACTGGCAACTGCCTGATCCGGATCAGATCTCAGGATCCTGAGCATCAGCACCTGCGTCCTGAAGGGCTTTGCGAGCGGAACGTCCCACCAGCCACACAACTCCAACCGTGGCCAGCACGCCCACAACCCGAAGAACCCAGGCTTGCGCTGAAGTCTCTCCGGCCAGCACTTCGCCGAACCTTGCGGCACTGCCGGCCAGATCTCCTAGAGCACAGAACAGGATCGTGCCAGGAATGATCCCGATCAAGCCAAGGTTGTAATCCAGCAGACTCACCTCACTGAGTCCGTAAGCCAGGTTCAGCAAAGAAAATGGGAACGCTGGTGACAAACGCGTGAGTAATACCAAACGGAACCCCTCCCGGCTGACGGCCTTCTCGATCGCCAGCAGCTTCGGGAAACGGCCCAGTCGCTGTTGCGCCCAGCCCCTGAGCCAGTGCCTACCCAGCAGAAACGCAGCCTCGGCACCCAGGCTCGCCCCGGCAAACACAAGCAGGCTTCCCAACCAGGGGCCATACAAGGCTCCGGCCAGCATCGAAGCCCAGATCCCTGGCAGCAGCAGAGTCACCCAGATGGCATAAAGAGGAATAAACAACAGGGCTCCCGTGGTTGACTCCAGCCATGCCAGAAGAGCCTCGGTGTCGATCAGCTGAGCGATTGCTTCCATCCTTCAACCATCGGTGCCATCACCGTTCCATGGGACGCAGCGACAACGCAACCACACCGAAGTGGCTCAAACAACACCTGACACCAGCTCAATGAACAAACCCACGCAAGGCCTTAGCGTGGTTGTGTTGAGCAGCACACCTATCCACGATCGATGAGACTTGGCGGGCTCAAGCAATGCCCCTCCACTTAATCAATCACCGAACACTGAGATGAACGGCTGATGACCCCTCCTCTCTCGGGACAACCTGTGTGTCGGCAGCTGCTGTTCATAGGACTTTTCTGCGCAACTGGGCTGCTGAGCTCCTGCGGCGGCGGAGGACGAACCCCGATACGACTACTTCGGGTCGCAAGCGTTCTGCCGACCAACGAAAGTGTGACTCCTGTTAACAGTGGCAGGAGCCGTGAGCGTCTTCGCAGCTTTCAAAACAACTTACGGGATGTGGTTCCAGGACTGCGCATTCAACCCTCTCTTTATTCGGAAGCTGCCGTCGAATCTGAACTGGAACGACAGACCATCAGCGGACTTGGACCGGATCTGGTCACGGGCGATGCCCGTGTAATCCAGGAACTATCCCAAGCGAAGCTGCTCGATCCGGTACCCGTCACGCCAGAGCAACGCAACGCCATCGCACCAGGCTTGCTGCAGCGAGTCATCAACTCCCGTGGCGAGGTCACAGGTCTTCCGGTCTCCCAGTCCATCCAACTCGCCTGTTTCGACAAACGCAAACTCAAGGAGCCGCCATCATCGCTGGCACTCATGTCGAAACAAAGCAGTGCTGGTCAGGTGTTTGGCATCACCCAGAATTTTGAAGACCTCTACTGGAGCATGAGCGGATTCAAGGCCGGCAGTGCATTGGTGAGCTCCCTGCGCGGCAAGCAACCCACTGAACAACAAACCCAGCGATTGGTCAGCTGGCTGAGCTGGCTCCGAGACGCCAGCTATCAGCAGAACGTGATGTTCCTTAGGGATCAAGCCACACTTCGCAAGCAGCTGATCAGTGGCCAACTCCACTGGATCAGCTGCTGGACCTCGCAGTTGCCAGAACTGAGGGAAGCCATGAAAGGCAATCTTGGAATTACCTCTTTGCCCGCTGGACCCGCAGCCTCGGCCTCACCCATCAGCAAACTTCAGGTGTGGGGTCTGGGCCGCAATTCCAGTCCGCGCCAGCGTCAAACCGCTGAAGAGCTAATGCAATTCATCGTTCAACCATGGGCCCAGAAGACCTGGGCTCTGCGTTATCGAACCAATTACCCAGTGAATCCTGCAGCTGCAACGATCATCAACCGCCAAATTCCTGGAATCGAAAACCTCTACTTATTCAAAGCCAAAGAGGAAATCCAAATTGGCGACGAAATTGTCGCTGCCATAGATGCAAATCCAAAACTCGCCAAAACCATCCAGAACATCCTCAATGAAGTGATCTTCCAGGCGATAACTCCTGCCAGGGCCTCTGAAAAAATTCAAGCGATCATGAGCCCATCCTGATGACTTCCTCAGCCTTCTCCGATCTCCTGATCACAGTGGCTCCAGGAGAAATTCTGGTCGAAATGGTCAGCTGGGTTGCGTTTGTACAGCGCTGGCCAGTCCTCATCCAACTGCTCCTGGTGCTCGTTGTTCTCCTGATCGCGCGCACACGCAGCATCCTGCTGAACCGCAATCAACGTTTCCAGCGCATGCTCAACCGAGCAGGGCTGCATCAGCGCTTTCCCGATTCCATCCGCGTGCTGGTTGGCCCCGGCGTTGTTCTGCTGATGGCCGGAGTCTTCGCATTACTGCGGGTTCCTTTTGGATTACTGCGTTATTTCGGACTGCTCTGGCTGGGATGGAATCTGTTCACTCCCTTGAAAATGTTGGTGGAGAAAACCAATCCCCGCTTCCCCATCGCAGAGGTGGAGACCAGCCTTTTCAAACCGATTTACGTGTTTTCGGCAACTTTGTCGATGCTGAGCCTTCTGGGCAGCCGGGAAAACCTCTCAAGAATTGGCGTGGCCAACCTCTTTGGAGTGGAAATAACACTCGGCAAGGTTTACACCGCCATCGTTGCGATCTACCTGATCGTGACGATCGCCTCCAGACCTGCAGCACTGATGGCCTGGCTGAGCGGTGCGATTTTCGGTGTCCAGAAACGCAATCAGCGCGGCCTTGAGCTGCTGTTCCGGTACAGCGTGATCGGCATCGGCATTATCGGCGTTGCTTACTACATCGGCATCAACGGCAATGCATTCGTAGCCATCGCCGGTGGTCTGTCTGTGGGTATTGGCTTCGGAACGAAGGAAATCATCTCCAACTTCATCAGCAGCATCTGGCTGTTATTTGAAGGATCAGTGCGGCCGGGAGAGATCCTGATGATCAACGGTGACCCCTGCACGGTTCGGAAATTAAGTCTTCGTGCCACTTACCTTAGGCGGGGTCGTGATGGCGCCGAGCTGCTGATACCCAATCAGAGCTTCTTCACCCAGGAGGCAACTTCTTACACAGCCAATGAAACCTCAAGACGCGACAGCGTGATCGTTGGCGTTGCCTATCAGCATGATCCTGACAAAATCATCGACATTCTGCTTGAGCTCGCAGCTGATCATCCCAAGGTGAAAAAATACCCACCTTCTGCGGCATTCGTCACCGAATTTGCCGAGTCATCGATCAACTACAAGATGTTGTTCTGGGTGGCAGACCCTCTCGATGCTTTCAATGTGGCAAGTGATCTTCGTCGCGCGATCTGGAAGCGCTTCGAGAAAGACAACATCACCATTCCCTTCCCTCAGCGCCAGATCTACCCGATGGAGTGGCCGCCCAACACACAGAAAAGCCTCAGGCCCCAGCTGCAAGCTGAGCAGGTGATTGATCAAGATGCTGCCGAGAGCATGAGCTAGGTTCTCTTCTGCGACGCACGAGTCTCATGCCTGAGCCTCAGCTCCCATGAGCTATCACCTTCAATTCCTTCAAACCAATACAGGGTTGCTGGTGGGCACACTGGCGCTTATTGGCGCATGGCTACTGCTTCAGTTCCTGGGACGCCATGGCCGCAACATGGGCAGTCGCCTTGCCGCGACAGTGCGGAGGCCCGTGCTGTTTGGGCTGGGAATTTCATTCTATGCCAGCTGGATCATCCATCAGCTGAACGAGAGGCTTGAGCTGGGATTTCTGGCTCAGCCTGAGGTGAATAAGATCTCCAAAACTCTGGTAATCGCCAGCATCACCTGGGCTGTATTGAACATCGGCCAGACCGTACTGAAGTCTGCATCGATGAGGCGATGGATCCAGATCGAGGATCAACAGGATGAATCCATGCTGATCAATGTGATGAGCAGGCTGTTCACCATTGCCGTGCTGATGATTGCCACTGCAACACTAATGGTGACCTTCGGTGTTCCATCGGGAGCCATCGCCACCATGCTCGGCGGCGCAGGCATCGGTATCTCATTCGCAACCCAACAGATCAGCCAGAACTTTCTCTCGGGCTTCATGCTGTTCTTCAATCGCCCATTCAGAGAAGGTGATTGGATCAACGCCGACAGCCTCGAAGGAACTGTTGAATCCATCGGCTGGTATTACACCCGAATTCGCACCTTCGACCGCAGGCCGCTTTATATCCCGAATTCCGTATTCGCGACGAACCCGATTGAAAACCCAGGAGAGATGTATAACCGCAGAATTCGTGCCAATATCAGCCTGCGCTATGAAGATTTAGGCAAAATTGACGGCATCACTAAAGAAGTTCGCACGCATCTTCAGCAGCATCCAGACATCGACCAAAGCCAGACTATCCTGGTCAACTTCAACGAATGGGATTCATCATCGATCAACATGATGGTTTACTGCTTCACAAAAACAACTGTATGGAAAGACTGGCTTGATATTCAACAATCCATTTTTCTTGAAATCGCAGGAATTGTTCAACGCAGTGGCGCTGATTTTGCCTTTGACTGCATGACGCTTTATCAGTCACCAGACAAAGATGCAAAAGCCTGAATCCGGCGACTAACCGGCTGAAGGAGCAAAAGATTTAAGAATCCAGACTGGAAATGCATAAAGAAACCTCTGCCGCATTGGGCAAAACCTATCAAGCTGAGCAGATCATTCCTTGCCAAAGCACAACTCTCATAAAAGACTTGGATGAAATGCAGAAAGAACAGGGCTAAAATAATGGAGTTTGATGGACCAATCCATGCCTTCGGCTCGCCGGCTAAAGATACTTGGCAGGGCTGCCGCAGGTTTACTGACGATCTCACTTTTTGGCTGCAGCAGCATAAAAGCACCAAAAACACTATTCATTACGTACGGAGCACCCAAAAATTCATTTAAAAAATCTCAGACTCGTGTGGAGGGTCTCCTCGACAAATACGCCATAGCATTTGAACGCTCAAATCCTGAAACGCGTATTGTTTATATCACCTATCCATCAAGTGAGATTTTTGACCAAATTTCAAAAGACAGTGATCTGAACCTTGGACCAGACATAATAGTCGTGGGTAATTTCGACCCTTTTGAATACATGAGTCGCAATCTCACAGTGACGCTTCCAGACACAAAGTATTTTCAAGCCATTTATGGCACTCGATATGAATGGGCCAAAAATGCAGATGGAGAATATATTTTTGCTCCATGGATAAGAGATCCTCAGGTGGCCTGTTATAACAACACAAGAATAAAAAAACCACCTAGCACCATTCAAGAGCTCGAAGAACTCAGCGCCAGCGGTTACAAAATCGGACTGTCATCCGACCCATTTGAATTAATATGGACGGCTGGAGCCAATAATGCATTTGAAGAGCTCAACGCTGTTGGCAAGCAAATGAAAACTGATCAATCCTATCCAGCTATTAAAAAATGGCTGGAATGGTTGCGCAAAGCTGCTTTGTATCAAAATATCCTTTTCTTTGAGAACATAGAATCACTACGGGAACATCTGCAAAGCAACAAATTGGATTGGATCTCGTGCCGTGGCAGTCAACTTGAGGAACTTAAAAATAAAATGGGAAAGACTCTCAGCGTCGCCCCATTACCGAACGGACCTGAATCAAAAGCGGCTCCTATTGTACCAACTTATGGATTCGCATTAGGCAAGAATTCTAGTCAATCACAAAGAGAATTAGCCTTAAAATATATCAAAACACTCGTTAATACTATAGCCCAAAGAAAATTAGAGTTCGATGACGAAGAAGGATTTGTAGCTGTTAATCAAAATGTGTCAATCCCACCCGAAAGCTCTAAGACAATAAATGCTTTAATTACCGCTGGTAAGCAAACCGATTCTTACGATAAAGAGTGGGCCGGAGTAATTAGCTTATTAGTTCAACCAACGCGGAACCGATACGAACAATTGAGTACCACATTCATAGAATTCACGAGTGGCTATCTCAGCCTCAATGAAGTCTTCAAAACAATAACCAATGCAAAGAACAACTGATCACCATGAGAGCTTTACAACTTGAGATTGCAGGCTGGCTTGGATACCTAGACCGATGGGCTGTGAGCTGGCAATTCACTTTTATTCTTTGCATTGTAATTGCAACTGTTTGCATACGTAGCAATACTCATTTCTCTAACAGCAAACAATCATTTGCCATTCTTTTCGGTCCAGTAGCCCTTCTAGGACCAGGACTGTTGCTTGGGCTTATAAACATTCCATCTAGAATCATCTTTCAAGTTGGCCTTTTCTGGGCGCTTATAAGCTTCGTTAACTGGCTTGAATCAAGACTAAAAATCCATAACCCCAAAAATCAAGCAGCGTCCTGGCTTGGCTTAATTGTAAGACCAGCAATATTGATGGGGGCCATTATTTATTTTGTTGATCGACTCAGCAGCCTTTCAACTGTTGGCTTAATCACCATTGGGAGTTTCTTGAATACAGATTTAGTCATTGAAGGTGTTTTCCTTTTTGCCGTCGGTCTATACCTGATCTTAGTCACCAGCCGAGTACTCGCTGCACTAGCAGTATATTTGATGCAATTTATTCTTAAGACGAGTGATCGGAACCGTAAAATACTTGAGCCGCTTTTTCAATATCTAATTGTTGCAGTTGGATTCATATCGCTCGCATTGTCTGCGGGCGTACGAGGCAATACTTTCCTGGTCATCTCCGGTTCCATCGGCGTGGGCTTGGGGCTTGGCCTCAAAGATACAATTGCCAACCTCTTCACAGGAATCTGGCTGCTTCTCGAAGGCCTTATCAAGCCGGGCGAAATTCTCATGGTTGAAAAAGAACCTTGTCGAGTTAAAAGTATGGGCCTTAGAGCAACCGTTTTAAGAAGAAATCGTGATGAAGCTGAGCTGTTGATTCCCAATCAAATCTTGTTCGCAACTCAGGCAGAATCATTCACGGCAGGAGAGAATTACAGAAGAGAGTCAGTTGTGGTTGGTGCTGCTTATCACCACGACCCCCAGCAAGTCATTGCATTACTGGAACAGGTTGCGCAGTCTCACAAACGCGTCTTGACCAAGCCGGCTGCTAAGGCGTTTGCAATTGATTTTGCCGACTCATCCATCACCTACAAGTTGAAATTCTCTGTACGTAACCCCCTCGAAGCCTTAGACGTAGGCAGCGAACTTCGTCAGCGGATCTGGAGCGCTTTTGAGGAAAACGACATCACCATTCCCTTCCCTCAGCGCCAGGTGTATCCAATGCAGTGGCCACCCAAGGATGAGAACGATTTCCAGTTAACTGGAAGCCGAGGTGTAATGCCGCAGCGCGAACAACCAGAAGCCACGGGCCGCCGCGAAAAATCCAGCGGCCAGGATGAGTCCCAACGCCAACAACGGCAGTGATGCTCTGCCCAACAACACTTCAGCAGGCACTGTGGTAAGAAACGCAACGGGAATCACCAAGGTGAACAGCAACCGCAAGGAGGCGGGATAGGCCTCAAGCGGGTAGCGCCCCGATGCCAGCACTGCCCTCAACACTTCCGTGGCATTCCAGGTCTTCACAAACCAGATGCTGGTGGCAGCAATCAGAAACCACAACGAATAAAGGATCAGCGCTGCAACCATCAGCATCAGCACCACCGTCAAAAGCACCGCCGGGGTCAATACGACACCGGATTGATGCCCTCCCCAGGCGGCCAGACCAAGGCCCAGAACAACTTCAGACAGACCTGCTGGAGCAAACGTGCGCAGTGACACCCAGAACTGACTGTCGATCGGCTTGAGCAGCACGAAATCAAGCGTGCCTTCACGCACATAGGTGACGATCGCACCCAGGTTGGGCCGTAGCCAGGCAGTCGTCATGCCATCAAACACCGTGTAGAAACCCTGCACGATCAGAGCCTGGTTCCAGGTCCATCCCCCCAGCTCCCGACCAGGGCCGAAGAACAGAGACAACAACAAGAGGCTGCCGCCCAGGCTGAGAGCCACCGCCAGCAGCTCCACCACCACATTCAGCTGATACTCCAGCTGGGTGGCCAGAGCGGTGCCCCAGAAACGGCGCAAGGTTCGCCAGTAGCTCCCCATCTCAGGCCCCCATGGCGCTGTAGCGCCGCACACCGGCTCGCCAGAGCACGAGCACCAACGGCAGCAGCAACGCCACCCAGGCCAGCTGTGCGGCGAAACCTGCTGCCAGATTCACGGGATCACCGGACAGGACCCGGGCCGGAAAATCAATCAGATAGGGGAAGGGAGTCCAGCGCACCCACTCCTGCACAGCGGGCGGAAAGGCCGTCAACGGAGCCAGCAATCCAGAGAGGAACAGGAAAGGCAGAAACAGCAACCGCTCCAGCGCGGTGGCCTTCTCGCTCCAGAAACACAATGAAGCAATCAGGCTCTGCAGCAGAAAGGTGATGGCAAAGGCCATCCAGGTGGCGAGCCAGGCCAGCAGAAAGCCACCCAGGGATGGAATCCAGAAGGCCTGCGGCTGAATCAGAAAGAAAATCCCAGCGATCCCTGCCGCAAAAGGCAGCCGCGTGAGCTGCTCACCCAGATGCGAGGCCACGTAGCGCCAGAGGGGATGCAACGGTTGCAGCAGATAGGGCGACAGCCTGCCCAGTAGGGCATCTTCCTCGAAGGCGTAGACCATCCAGACCACCGAAAACTGGCGCACCAGAAAGGCGCTGAGGAAGTAGCGATCGAGAGCCACCCCGTCCAGACCTAACTGCGAGCGGGCATCACTGCCGCTCCAGAGGCTGAGCATGATGAACGGAAGCACTCCCGACAAGGCCCAGAGCGCGATCTCAGCGCGGTACTCGAGCATGTGCGCGTACTGACTGCCCAGCAGAGCGCGCACGATTCGACGATTGAGCCCGAAGATGCGCATCAGAGGCTTCCCTGGCGAAACAACTCGCCGATCAGCTGATCGATGGGTGGATCATTCACCTCCAGATCACGCACCTCAAAACGCTCGAGGATCTGTGCCAGCACCCTGGTGAGTGAGGCCGGATCCACCCGCAGGTTGACCTCACAGTTCTCAAGGCTGTCGAGATGACCCAGCCCGGCGAAGGCTTCGGCAGGAGCTGGCTGTTCCAGTTCGAGGCGCACGTGGCGCTCCGGCGCCAGACGACTGGCGAGGCGATCAAGGGGGCCGTCGTGGAACAACTGCCCCTGATGAATCAGCAGCACCCTGGGGCAGAGGGCTGTGATATCAGCCATGTAGTGACTGGTCAGCAAAACAGTGGCACCGGTGCGGCGGTTGTACTCGGCCAGAAACTGACGCACCCGCAACTGGGCATTGACATCCAGCCCCAGGGTCGGTTCATCCAGGAACAGCACCTCCGGCTCGTGCAGCAAGGCAGCCAGCAGCTCAGCCTTCATGCGCTGACCCAGCGACAATTTGCGCACCGGACGGGTGAGTTCTTCACCCAGTTCAAGCAGATCCGACAGCTCTGCGATTCGCCTGCTGGCAACGCGGTCCGGTATGCCGTAAACCGCTGCATTGACGCGCAGCGAATCCATGGGCGGAAGGTCCCAGATGAGCTGCTGCTTCTGCCCCATCACCAGGGTGATGCGCCGCAGGAAATCAGGATGGCGACGCTGTGGTTGATGACCAGCCACCAGCACCTGACCGGAACTGGGATAGATGAGACCACACAGCATTTTGAGCGTGGTGGTCTTGCCGGCTCCATTGGCACCGAGAAAGCCCACCATCTCACCGGGAGCAATCGCGAAGGAGACATCCCGTACCGCGGACACCTCACGCTGCTTACGGCGCAGAAAGTGCCGCATGGTGCCAGCAAGGCCAGGCTGTTTATCAGCAACGCGGTAGGTCTTGCTGAGCCTTTCAACCGTGATCAACTTAGGCGCCAGCACAAAAGTCCAAGACTCATATCAGAATAAGAAATCTAACCAAGGCAACATCCAAGCGAAATCTGAAACAAACGACTACCCAATAGTGCTCATTGACATCCCCACGGAATTGCTGTGCCTGAAAAGCAAATCAAGGAAGCGGATGTTTGCAAAAACCCATGGCACTGGCAGGCTTGAAAAAAATTACAAGTCATGCATTAGACTAAGACCTAAAAAAAAATACTAAAACATTGAACCAATCAATCGTCTGATATGTTGAACACAGGAGAAAATTCACTCAAAAAGGTGATGAAAGAGAAAATCATTCTTTCCTTGATTACTTTAACAGTTGGCTGCGGCCAGCAGATTACGACACAACAAGAAACTAAAATCAACCCTAAGAAGAATCAAAGCACTGCCATAGCAAACTGCGCAGGGAGCAAGTCAGCAGAAGCAAAACAACGCACGGTATCAATCGTGCCTCAATTCTCTGCTTCGAGAATCCATAGCGATTACTGGCCTCTCCTTACAGAAATCGGGAAGCGAGCAAATATCTGCTTCAAACTCGATCAACAACAATCAATACCGTTGTTTGAAAAAGCTTTAAAAGAAGGATCAATAGACTATGCCTTCATGAATCCATATCATCAAGTAATGGTCAACAACATCTATCAGCCTATTATAAGAGATAAGAAACGCTTGCTGACGGGAATAATTGTCACGAACAAGCAAAGCGACATCTCCTCGCTAGAGCAACTTAACGGAAAAACATTATTACTTCCAGCGCCGAACGCGTTTGCGGCGTCACTACTTACTCGCGCGTATCTTGACAAAAAAAATATTTATTTTAAGCCAAAATACGTTAAAACGCATCAAAATGTTTATCGTGGAGTAGCAAGGGACTCGGAATTAATGGGTGGAGGCGTAAACAATACCTTCAATCGTGAGAACAACGAACTACGCTCAAATCTTGATATTTTATTCGAAACACAAGGATACCCAGCGCATCCCTTTTCAGCACGCAAAAAACTTCCGCTTAAAGAAATTGAAAATGTTCAAACCATATGGCTTGACATAGCAAAGGAGCCTGAAATGAGCAGTCTTTTCGACCAAGTTCAGATTAAAATCCCAATTAAAGCAAGCTATTCCAAGGATTATGCGCAACTCAAAGATCTTGGGTTAGAAAAATTTGTGCAATGATTGAAAATCCAAAAAACAAAGTTAACTTTAAAAGGGTTCTTCGAATAGTTCGTCATAGCAGCATTCCACTTGCGGTTGTTGCTTCCTGTGGCCTCATCACTTTATTCGGCGCAGACCGGTGGATCCTTCGCAACCTAGAAGAACAAAGAGACCTTAATTTTAGACAAGTAGTGAGCAGAATTTCACTGCAATTAAGTGAAAATGTCCTACTTTCAAGCTACAACAATATTGACACTCTTCTCTTGAGAATTCTTGACGAAGACCTTCACATAACTTGCCTGGCAGTTGCAGGCAATAATGGCAAATTTCTATCAATAGCGAGCCGAGAAAAGCCAGGCTCTAAAGCCTCAATCAAGTATGGTTTGCCACCAGAAAACTGCAGAGACAATTCGGACAACAGATCAATACAAACTGTTTCTAATGGCAATTTTTACGCGAGCAGTAAAATCAAAAACAACAATTTAATCTTAGGAAGCATTTCAGGACATGCTGTTAATGATGAGAATGATCTAGCACTAATTCGATCCATTGAACTTATCCTTTTTGGGGCCTTTGGAGTTGCTTTTCTACCAGCCTTTGGAGTTCTCAGTTGGTCCAGCAACCGCCAGCTTGAACTAGAACAAGAAAAGACAGGACGTGTTTCTGCATTAATCGGTCAGCTGAAAGAAGCACAGGGTCGTACACGCGCAGCGTTCGAAGGAACCAATGACGGCTGGCTTGAATGGAATGTACAAACAGATGAATGCATTCCGTCACAAAAATTTCGACAGCTGGTAGGTTTTCACGCGAACCCTAAAAAAACGAAAAAACGAACCTTTAAGCTTGAGAAAGTTTGGAAACGCTGGGTCATCAAAGAGGACCAAGAGAAATTAAAATTATTTCTAGATAATTTCAAGCAAGTAAATTACAATACTAAATCAATTAAAGTTTCGGGAATTGAGTTGCGCATTATTCCGATTGACTCCAAAAAAATACTCACTCTAAAAATTGAAGCTGTAGTCACAGAATCAATTGATAATCAGAGTTCAGTAGTAGCAATTGTCGCCAACAACGTCACACATGACAAAGAACAACAAGAACGAATTAATCATCTAGCCTTTTATGACACGCTGACTGGACTACGCAATAGGTTCTCCTTTTCAGAAGAGCTCAAAAATGCTGAGAATGGTTTAAACAGAAATGAGTACAGACTTGCTATTTTTGCGATTGATGTAGACAATTTTAAATTTCTAAATGATTCTCACGGACACGCTTCAGGAGATCAATTCTTAATTCAAGCTGCCAATCGAATTCAATCCTGTACTCGCCAAAACGACTTTGTTGCACGCCTTGGAGGAGATGAGTTTGTAATCATTTACAGACTCCCATTTAGAAGCAACAGCGAAACCGAGGCTTTGGCAAAAAAAATAGCAGGAAAACTTCTAATCGAATTATCCAAGGGATACAATCTAAAGAATTGCACCACTCATAACACCTGCAGCATTGGAATTTGCATTGACAGCATCGACTTAAAATCAACGGCAACACTTTTAGACAAGGCAGATATAGCACTCTACAAAGCCAAAGAAATAGGTCGTAATTGCTTTTTTATTTATCAAAAGGGAATGGCATCCGAAGTAATCTCTAAAGCAACCACTGCAGAAGACCTGAAAAGATCAATTAAAGCAGGCGAAAGCTCTGTCTACCTGCAGCCAATTGTCAGGCTAGAGAACTCTCAAAAATTTAAAAGTAATATTCAAAAAATCGTTGGATACGAGGCACTTTTTCGATGCAAAAACCTAAATAAAAGCGTGCAATACTTGATATCTTGTGCAGAAGAAGCAGGAATGATCAACTTGATCACAGAATCAATACTAGATGGCATAGAGGCGGAATTCAAAAAACACAGTTACAACAAAAATACCTATATATCAATCAACATAAGTCCTGTTCAATTCTTAGAATTTGACTTCCCCAAAAAACTTTTGCATCAACTTCGTGAAAGACAAATTGATGCACAAAGAATCTATATTGAAATCACAGAAACAGCCGTCCTGGATAATACAGCAGGTGCTTTAGAACGCATGAATTTACTGCAGATGGAAGGAATTCATTTTTCTCTTGATGATTTTGGAACTGGATATGCATCCATTGAGTTACTGAGGAAACTGCCGTTCACATCAATCAAAATTGACCGATCTTACATCCAAAATGTTCATCAAGACTCAGGAATCAAGCTGGTTAAATCCATCATAAGCATGGCCAAAGCTTTCAACATGACACTCATCGGCGAAGGCGTGGAAACTATTGAACAAAAAAATACTCTTAACGCTCTTGGATGTGAATATGCACAGGGTTTTCTATTTGATCAAAATGGCAATAACCGCAAAACCTGATAATCACAAGTTTTTAGATCGACAGTTCATCAATACTGGTTCATATTCAAATGAATCGTAGATTTTCGCCTAACCAGAACTGCTTGTGCCTGGTTCACAACCAAGTTGGACTTGCATTCGGCTACCACCTCGAGCGGCCCCTTATCAGAAAAGTTGGTCAGAATGAACCTTAATCTCCTTCTCGGACTGGAACATGGCCTTCTCCAAACGTGCCTTCAAGGCATCGAAGACCACCAAACCATCAATTGGAGGTAGCACCCAAAGCTCACTGCTGGCGTTGGCCAAGGATATAGTCACCGATGCTGCATTCGCCTAAGACGATGTCATCAATTGAACCATTTTAGCTTTGGTGAGCACCATGATCTCGGCCTTCCCCTGCTTCAGCACCTGCACCAAATTGCCACGGTTACTCAAAACACGAACAAGAGCGATCTGGGACGGTTACAGGCCAGCGACCGTCCGCGGATTACGCACCAAATGGATTCCAGCGATCAACTCCGCCGACATGATTCAAGAATGCCATCGAGGGCTGCTTGATCACGAACAGGCCAAACCTAGTGTGCCTGAAACGTCGTCCCAAGCTCAACTGCGAGGCTCCGCCAAGCTCAGCCAAAACTCCTCAGCAAAATGCGAGATAAGCGTTTTTACCTTAGGTTCATCTGGCTGATCACCTTGGCCAGCACAAATCGTTCAGTTTATTGATCAGAGAGTGCTTCAACGGTTGCATTCTCGCCTGGATTCAGCCTGTGCTTGCTGAGCTTCAAATACCAATCGACAACATCTTCCAAGGGAGCACACAGAGCCCCAAATAGAGATCGAATTAACAATGACGAAGCCCTGAGCAACTTAAACACTACTTAAAAAGATGAACCCAAGACAAATGGAGACAAAAAGATTGGTGAGAAACATGTGCCTTTAATGGTCGCCCAAAAACCAAGCAACAAGATGGTTTAACCTAAACAACTAATCAGACTGAAGCTTCAAGATTGACTGAGCCCAGGGCAAGTAGCGAAGTGAAAAAGTAGAAGCTGGATGACAAGAATCGTATTCCGTTGGTGGAGCATACTTAGCCCCAAAAGAACCATCCTCATCTGAGGTTTTAACAAATGCCTCGCCAACTACACCTACCGCGCAAGGAAGAGCTTTATAATAAGTCTGAAGAATTGGAGGCGAAAGATCTTTAACTCCAGTACCATACTGCCACCAAACATTTAAACCTGACTTTTCAAGACTAGAAAGCCAAGTCGCATTGGCCTGAGGCGAAAGATATCCAAGATTATAAGCACTAATATGCAATGGGCGGTTTAGATTTTCAGCCATCAAAATTAATTGATTGCGAACAAATTGCCGACGGTTAGAATTAGTAAAAGGAATGTCAGATAGTTCTGAGGGGAAATACCAGCCTTTAACAGGAATATCACGAGCAGAGAGTAGGGGCAATAACCGCTCTTGCTGGACCAGCGACTGCCGCTGAAGACTATTCCAATATTCTTCGAATCGACTTTCCCAACCAGCCTGCAGAAGAGTTTGAGAAAAATTTGGATCTGCATGCAATCCAATGATCAATTGCAATCCCTCTTGACTAGCAATTTCAAGACTATTTAATAACCAGTTCTCCGGATCAATTAGCTGATCGCCAAAGGCTGTCCACTGAACAACAATTTGCCTAAAATCTTTACTATAAGCTTTACGCCATAACTGAGCCCATTCGCCTGGATCAACATTACGGTCACGATTGAGAGGCTGGTAAAAAAGCGTACTTGACTTCGATATAGAAGGTAAAAAAAGAACAATGAGAATCGCCAGAAAAAGCCGAACGTGAAATTGGAACGAGTAAGTTTTCATAGGTTAATCTGAAAGCTCAATCTCACGCCAGGAGTCTGCTGATATAGGTCACCAGACAATGGTTGCTGATACTCCAATCGAGTCGTTAGTTTGTGACGATACGCACGAAATTCGTCTTCGTTTAGCCAGATCTGCCATCGCACGCCAATTCCTATACGAACGTCATACTCATAGTCTTGATGAGCCATCTGGGAGAAAAAGTATGGACTTAATGTTTGAGCAACGACCCCGGGTAGTTTCCAAGTTCTGCCTTGGGAATAACGATACAAGCCAATTAGCTGAGATTGCTCAACAAAATAAGCTGAATCAAAATAGAAAAATCTCTCGTTCCATACATCACGATCTGCCTTCCATTCGGCACTCCAATCACCCTGATCTAAAACAGAACCATTAATACGGAGCAAAGCATCATCAGAACTCGTATCAGCCAAACGCGACTGAAAATATTCGGCAAATAAGTTAATGTTCAAATCGTAGAATGGTTTATATCTAAAACCAAAACCACCAGATGTCTGGAAATCTGGCTGAGACAAATCAGAAGATGAGATGAATCTTGTGTAGCTAAAGATATCTTGATCAGACAAACGACGCTCGTAAATCAAAGAACCGACAATGCCTTGCTGATACTCAAGGAGAACATCGTCAATAAACAAATTATTAATGCTTTGAGCAGAGCCATAAGGGGACACAGTAAAATCGATGTGTAAATTATCAATTCTAGAAAGAAATTCATAATTTCTTTTGAGCTCATACAGACGTTGATGTTGCGAAGGCAATGTCAAAGCTTCGGTGGAACTCAATGCGTCCTGCTCAAGCCAAATAGCACGTTTATAGTGTTTCAATGATGATTGATAATCACGACGTTCTTTAAAGAGCTTCGCAATCTCAGCCTCGATCTCAGGGTTTTCATCGCTAATTTGGCTTGCGCTCAATAAGACGGGGAGTGCCTGATCTTGAATTTTCCGGCGAGTGTCTTGACTCAAAGTAAATCCATAATCACTAAGATAACGAAAATTATTTGGATCTAATTTATTGGCTTTCTCAAGCCATTCCAGCGCTTTATCAGAATTACCAATATCTCTAGCAATTAACGCTCCTTGATAAAAGTCTGAGGCATTTTGGCTTTCACCAAGAACAATTTCATAGCGCTCATATGCAGAAAATAACTCACCACGCTTGGCAGCAATTAAAGCTCCCAATCGCCAATGGTCGATACTTTTTTCGGTAAGATTTTGCCAATGTTTATTTGCACTCTCCAGTTGATTAAGTTGCAAAGAAACTTGTGACATTCCTGCCTGTATTGAAGATTGGTTCTTCTCAGTAGAAGGTAAGCCTTCCCAAAGTTCATAAGCACGCTCTGGTTCACCACTAGCGGCAAGAGCAAATGCCAACAGGCTGCGAGAGTCCTCGCGTCCTAATAAAAACGCTTGATCCAAGTAAACAGAAGCTTCACCTGGTGTTTGCTGAATTGCACACTGGCCATACGCTAACCATTCTCCTGCAGATGCCGATTCAGAAGAAAGTATGGTCATCTCAGGCAAAATGGCACAATCGCCGGAAAAAGCAAGTTGTTCAAACAATACGCCACGTTCATAGACAGGAAGGCGGATAGATAGGCGTTTCAGAAAGGAAGCTTTTGGTGCACCAAGTTGAGCATAAAGATTAATTAGACGATTAGCTAAACCTTCAGGAATTAAACTCTCAGGCGAATAATCCTCAACGAGACGTCTTTCTAAGAGGTCCAATGCTTGTCGAAGCTTACCTGAGGCAACTAGATTGAAGCTCAGCTCATCAAGTGTAGGTGGAAGGGGAAGCGCAGACAAAGTATTCATTGTCAACTCTCTTCTCTTAGTAGAATTTAAACGTTGTTGATTTAAAGTTGCTCTCGCGAAATTCAAACGTTGTTGAAGTAATGGTGACAATTCTGAGTCGTTTTGTGCTAAAGGCGATAGTTCTTTGACAATAGCTACCCAATCATCAGCTAATTCAGCAAGACCACTACGATAAACAACATCGCCTCCACGTTTACGAAGCCAATTCCATGCTTTTTTCGCACCGTACAATCGCTTTAATTGCTCAGATCGCCCCTTTATCAAAGACTCGCGATGCAGACCCTGCGCATGTTGTTGAAGCCATTGCTCAACCCTGCTTTCAGGTACAGGAGTTGATTGATTCAACCAAATCAATTGAATCTGTCGATAAAGAGGCTCTTCGATGGACATTTGTAAGGCATCGAGAGCATGTCCATACTGACGTTGCGCAAGAAGTGCCTCAGCGAGTATTAATCTGGCTTGATGGGAATTAGTGTCAATTTGGTTGAGAACAAATCGAGCTTCACGTTCTGCATCAGAATATCGACCCTCGGATAAGGCTCTAGATGCTCTTGCCAAAGAAGGGTAACTACTGAACTCTTTCCAATCACGAATCAAGTTAGTGAAAACATTTGCTTGAGCAGTTTTATTTGAATCAGTGCAAATAAAAAGAAAAAACACCAAAACAAGCGAATTCCGCCAAATCTTAGACTTGCTAATTGCCTTACCCATCAAGAAACTCCTCCAATAATTGAAAAGCCTAATAAACGCTGACGTTTTTGCTCTTCAAGCAAGCCCTGGAGACTTTCTACACTCAGAAGGTCTAATTCAACTAAATGATCACCCAATTTTTGATATAAAGGATCGAAACTTATCAACGCTTGACTAAGAACAGACTGACTAATCAAGCCCATTTCCACAGCTAAATCACCAAGAAGCATCAGGTGACTACAAAAATTATCAAATACAACAATATCATGTTCAAATAATGACTTTAAACGGGGTAGATTTGAATTCAACAAATTTGATTCATCAGATCTATATGAATTAATAAGGCCAATTTGTACACGGCCAAGTGGCGCAATGACCTGTCGAGTAGGCAATTTGAGTTTACGACTAATTGCGCCTAGAGCGACTTTGCTCATAGCACTCTCACGTGCGAAAACCAAAACACCGGAGTCAACACACAGAGGTAAAATTGAATATTTAAAAGCCAATCCTTCACCCAAGAGCTTGAGTAAGGAAAAATCTCTTTGAAAAGGATTAAGATTGTAGAACTCCAAGTTTTGCTGCTCGGCAAGAGCAACGCCGAGTTGCACTGTCGTCAACATGTCAAAATCAAGTAGGGTTCTACCAATTCGGCGGCGTCCACTACTTTCAAGACACTTCTGTAATTGTGGAGGTGTAATGACCCCCTGTTCTAATAATATTTGACCCAACGGTCGACGTCTTTTGGAAGATGCAATACTTGGAAAAACATGAGTTGTTTTATCCCAGGCAACTTTACGAATACTGCCGATTGCCAGAATTAAACGAATAGCCTGAAAATTAGCAAGAAAATTTATCAAGTTTGCCCAAAACATTCTGGGGATCGCCATCAAGCCAGAGCAGAAACCATAGAAAACCGTAGTAAAATAAAATCTCTGAATTATTCGGTTGCATAGGAGAAACCCAGTCAAAAGAAGAAGGGTGGATAAGATTTGACTATTTCCCAACACAGAAGGAAAATCCCAATCTCCAAAGTTGTAATAACTAATTATCCAAACAATCGAAAGCTGTAATGTAATTATTATCGCTAAAAGGCCTATCATATTACTAATTCCACCCCTTCTATCACGCCAAAGAAAATAATTTATGAGCCAATCATCAGACCAAGGCAAAGATAAAGATCCTTGAAAAACGATGCCTGTTATCCAACGAGCTTTTTGACGGACAGAAGTTGATATTGTGTGTGGAAAATTTTCACGAACGCATATGACTTGACTCGCTCGCCTCTGAACACCAAATCGACGCTCCCTCAAAGGCGCAAGAGACGGGTCTCGCGGACTGTAGCGAACAAATATTTCGCGCATACCAGCCTGACGCAACCGAATTCCAATGTCATAATCCTCAGTCAGGCTTTGTGTTGAAAAAGCTATTCCATCACCTTCATCAAGAAGCAAAGTCAAAGCTCTTCGGCTAAAGCAAGTTCCAACTCCAGCACTTGGAACCAAGCCAGCAAGTGCTTCACGGATCACAACCTCTTTTCCATGCCATTCAGCAAATTCATCAGCATAATGATTGGCTGTAAAACTCCACCAATTACGACGAAGGTATGGATAAACAGGTATTTGCACTAAATCATTTCGTTCGGTCATAAGATTAAACAAACGAAGCTCTAATGGTGAAATCACATCTTCTGCGTCATGCAAAATAAAGCCAGAAAATTTGACTGCAGCAGCCTTTTCAAAGGCTAAAACAGCTGCAAGAATATTATTGAGACAGTCAGCTTTGTTGGTCGGCCCCGGCAATGCACAAATTACCTGGTGAACATTTTCGAAATGACTACAGGCTTCCTTTACATCTGACTGTGTCTCTGGATCGTTGGGATATGTTCCGATAAAAAATTGATAATTTTCATAGTCGAGCTCAGTGGCAGCGGTATTAACCATTTGAGCTATGACACCAACTTCTTTCCATGCAGGAACCATAATCGCCAGAGGCTTTTCTTTTTTAGAAAAGAGAAGTTGTTCGTCAGCGTAGTGATGTCGAGTATAAATAAAACACCTTCGCCAAACCCATCGAATCCAATAAATAAGGTCTATAATCAGATCTTCTATGCCCAAGAAAAGCAATGTGAAAGCTATCAAAAACGTAAATATACGCAAGCCATAAAGATAAATTATAAAAAAATCGATACCCGCCATTTAATCAAAAGCCATAATAGAAAAACAGTCCAAAATAATTTATTTAATAATTACAACAAACATGGCTTTTGAAGGTCTCACATCAAAGGCAGCTGATGCTTCTAGCTCGCGTAATGACAACATTTTGAAAATAACGCTTAAAAGTTGGATATTATACCGGCCGACTAAACGTTCCGCGAGTCTTTTGGTAGACATGAATTCAAAATGTAGCTTTTTTTACACATACAAAGCGAGTCGATAAACACAGCATCCATCAGCTCATTAGCCGCTAATGCCAGCCTAATACAAATTACTGTATACACATCTACTTAAATATCAGCCTATAATGAGAAAAAGATGTATTACAACCCCAATCAAAATAGAATGCACTGCTTTTAAACAACGAGAATCGATACAAACAAAAAATGAGAATAATGCAACATATTAGGGCTACCATGATAGAATTATTGGAAAAATCACGGATTTTGTGATTAATGTCAAGATAATGTGATGATTATGCCAAGAAATCAGATAAAAAATCAATACTTAATTCTTGATAAGTAATTTTTCTAAGACATCAGATGCAATCGGTTCTGCAAAAAATAACCCTGGAAGTAGTCGCACCCAAGTTGGTTTAGAAGCCTAAATTATTGTTCATTCTCAACACCTTCCGCGATCACATTGATTCCTAACTCCGAAGATGGATTAATAGTAGCTTTAACTATTGCTCAATTAGGCACTGAGTCAGGCAACCCCACTAAAAAAGATCGATCAATTTTGATGGTCGAAACAGGAAAAAATCTCAACATAGAGAGTGACGAAAAGCCTGCTCCAAAATCATCAAGACATAATATACACCTATCGATTTTAGATGCTCAAATAAATCTATAGCCGCAGCAAAATCTTTCAAAAAGGAGGTTTCATTTAGCTCAATCAGGAAGTATCGACTGGAAAAATTATAAGCTTTGCACCAATTTGTAATTTGTTCTGCATGAGAGAATTGAGTATTTTTAGAAAAATCTGCCTGTGACGGTGAGAAATTAAAAAAAAGCTCGGCAATTGATAGGAATCCGTACGCCACTCAAGCAATTGAGCAAGAGCAGTTTCAAAGCTCCAAGAATAGATATCGTTTATCTTATTACTAGTTTCAGCGAGTGGTATGAAAATCTCGGGTGGAACATACTTTCCATCCTTCTTTCTCTGTCATCGCACAAAAACCTTACATCATTTCATGCAATGAATTATAAATCGACTGATATACAAGAGAAAATTCTTGTTTTTGAATTGCAAAATCTAAATCAGCGACTAAGTCAATTTCACGTCAAATTTAGATATTTTAGTAAGTAATGGTCGCGAAAAGTTGTGTGAGCCAGCAAAAACACGATCATTGATTGCATGGCTCTTGTTTGAAAGCAGTAAAAGCTCTTCTTGATAAAAAATATCGTACAAAAGTTCAGATTGACTCTTCCACGAAAAAACAGTCGAAGCATTTATTCCTGTCGCAGAAAATTTAGCGCTAATTCGAGTTTTTAATTTTTCTAATATATCAGGACAAGCAGGACTTAGTCCAACAAACAATTCATCACTAGCCTTGTATACTTTGTCAGTTTTCCTTGCAGCTGAAAACAGTACATAAACAGCTACTCCAATAAGTCTTCCCCCTTTTCTTGGCCCAATCGATTACTAAGCAATTTAAGATTATTCAAATCAATTACTGCTACGCAATATTCTGAACAACTCGTGAATGAGCTGGTGCCCCCCGCTCCTAATAACAACTTATTCCACATATTGAAATTTTAAATTATGTGGTTCATTGTAGGAAATTCACGCAAACATTAAACATCTATATGAACAAAATAAACTTAATTGTCTATCGACGTATTTGAAATATGATTTTTATCGTTAGTTTTTACAACCAATAAGACGACACAAGCACGAAAGCGTGGTCGTCTTTCCGGAGCCGTTGGCTCCGAGAAAACCCACCATCTCTACGGGAGCAATCGCGAAGGAGACATCCCGTACCGCGGACACCTCACGCTGCTTACGGCGCAGAAAGTGGCGCAGGGTGCCGGCCAGGCCTGGCTGCTTATCAGCGACGCGGTACGTCTTGCTCAGCCTTTCGACCGTGATCAGTGGAGAGTCCAGCGGTCAACAGCAGAGCTCTTGAAAGGCTAGGGATCTGAACAGCGCAGACGACTCAGCTGAGATCCCCCAGACGCCTGCGTGCCAGATCAGCCTGTGCCTCAGCCTCGGCCAGGTTGGCTCTGCACTCCGCCACCACTGCTGCCGGTGCCTTGTCAGCGAAATTGGGATTGGCCAACCGACCGGCCAGCCCCTTGATCTCCTTCTCGGCCTTGGCGATGTCTTTCTCGAGCCTTGATCTGAGCGCATCGAGATCCACCAGGCCTTCGATCGGAAGCAGCACCTGAAGCTCACCGCTGACGCCGGCCAGCGCCTTGGCCACCGGTTGTGCATCCGCCTCAGACGGCGTCATCACCTGAACCGTTTCGGCTTTGGTGAGTGCCGTGATGTCGCCCATCCCCTGCTGCAGCACATCCACAAGATCGCCGCGGCCACTCACAAAACGGACCGGAACGGTCTGGGATGGTTTCAGACCGGCCACCGCACGCAGATTGCGCACCACACGAATCGCAGCGATCAACTCGGCAAACGAAGCCTCGAGATCGTCATCAAGGGCTGCCTCATCAACGGCCGGCCAGGTCTGCAGGGCCAAGAACGTTGTCTCAGGCTCAGCGGTGATGCTGTGCCAGAGCTCCTCGGTGAGATGGGGCATCAGCGGATTCAACATCAGATGCATCTGACTGATCACCTTGGCCAGCACCTGCTTGGCCACCCGCTGATCAGCAAGGACCTCCGCTGAGGGATTTTCACCGGGATTCAGCCGGCGCTTGCTCAGTTCCAGATACCAGTCACAGACGTCGTTCCAGGCGAACTCATACAACCCTTTGGCCGCTTCACCCAAGGCATAGCTGCCGTAACGCGCGGCGGTTTCCCGGTTCACCCGGGCCAGACGCGAGAAGATCCAGCGATCCGCCAGCTGCAACGACGCTGGATCGGGATCGCCCAGTTGGGCAGGAGTCTCGCCATCGAGATTCATCAGCGCGAAACGGGTGGCGTTCCAGAGCTTGTTGGCGAAGTTGCGCGAAGCTTCAACAGTTGCGGAGGTGTCCTTCTTGCGGTCGTAATCCAGGCGGATGTCCTGACCCGCCCCAGCCACTTCCCGCACCAGAGCGAAACGCAGGGCGTCGGTGCCGTAACGGTCGATCAGCAGCAGCGGATCGATGCCGTTGCCGGCGCTCTTGCTCATCTTGCGGTTTTGCTCATCCCGCACCAGGCCGTGGATATAGACGTCCTTGAACGGCATCTCGCCGGTGAAGGCGCCGGCCATCATCGTCATCCGGGCCACCCAGAAAAAGATGATGTCGAAGCCCGTCACCAGGGTGCTGGTGGGGTACCAGCGCTGCAGATCCGCACTGTTGGCATCGGGCCAGTCCAGAGTGGAGAACGGCCAGAGACCGCTTGAGAACCAGGTGTCGAGCACGTCTTCGTCCTGCTCGATCTCCGCCGCCGCGCCGTAGTGAGCCTTGGCCTTTTCCAGGGCTTCGGCTTCGTTGCGTGCCACCACATAAGGCGTGGTGTCGGTGTACTTGCCGCCGGTTTCACTGATCACGAACCAGGCGGGGATCCGATGGCCCCACCACAACTGGCGGCTGATGCACCAGTCGCGGATGTCCGTGAGCCAGTCGCGATACACCTTTTCCCAGCGCTCGGGAATGAAGCGTGGATCCTGCTTCTCCAGCGCTTCACGACAACGAGCTGCCAACGGCTCGGTCTTCACGAACCACTGGGTGGAGAGCAGAGGTTCCACGGGCACCTTGCCGCGATCCGAATAGGGAACGCTGTGGCGATAGTCCTCCACCTTCACCAGCAGACCGAGGTCTTCAAGACCCGCCACCACCTTTTTGCGCGCCTCGAAGCGATCCAGCCCCTCAAACTCACCGGCCTGCTTGTTCATCGTGCCGTTCTTGCGCATCACCGTGATCTGGGGCAGACCGTGACGCTGGCCGATGGCGAAATCATTGGGATCGTGGGCCGGCGTCACCTTGACGCAGCCGGTGCCGAAGTCTTTCTCCACGTGGTCATCGGCCACGATCGGAATCTCCCGCCCCACAAAGGGCAGCGTCAGGGTCTGGCCCACCAGGTGGGCATAGCGCTCGTCGGTGGGATTCACCGCCACGGCCGTGTCGCCCAGCATCGTTTCGGGCCGGGTTGTTGCCACTTCCAGATGGCCCTCTCCACTACTGAGCGGATAACGGAAATGCCAGAGGTGACCATCCACCTCCTTCATCTCCACCTCCAGATCACTCACCGCCGAACCGGAGGCAGGGCACCAGTTCACCAGGTATTCGCCCCGGTAGATCAGCCCCTGTTCGTGCAGGCGCACGAAGGCTTCCTTTACTGCTTCACTGAGGCCTTCATCCAGGGTGAAGCGCTGACGACGCCAATCCACCGAGTAGCCGAGTCTGCGCAGCTGATCAACGATGCGCCCGCCGCTTTCGGCCTTCCACTGCCAGGCCCGCTCCAGAAACGCCTCACGGCCGAGATCGTGGCGGGTCTTGCCCTCCTGCTTGAGTTGCTTCTCCAGGATGGTCTGCACCGCGATCGAGGCGTGGTCGGTGCCAGGAAGGCAGAGAACGTTTTTTCCCGCCAGGCGCTGGTAACGCACGATCGTGTCGATCAGGGCCGTGTTGAAGGCGTGACCCATGTGCAGGCTGCCGGTCACATTCGGAGGGGGGATCACTACCGAAAACGGTTCTCCAGGCGCCTTGGGGTCGGGATGAAAAGCACCCTGATCCTCCCAGGCCTGCTGCCAGCGGGCCTCGGTGCCCACCGGGTCATAGGTCTTGGGGAGCTCCGGCACGGGACGCGCTCAACGACAGCGATCCATGCTCGCAAAACAGCTGCCCGAACAACACTGAGTCTGCGACATCAACCATTCGGTCCAAGGGGAATCCTGATGGCAGTTGAAAAATCATGGCAAGACAGGCACGAATTTGAAGATCAGAATGGACCCAACATTTCTCTCTTGATCGTGCTTGCTCGGCTGGCAGCCAGCGTTTTGCTCCCCGTCCTGCTGCTGAGCGTCAGCGGGTGCAGTCGCCTCGGCAATGAGCTGCCGGTGATGCTCTATTTGGCGATGGTGATCGACCAGGACAGCACGATCGACACCGCAACCCATAGCGACTTCCGCCAGCGGATTGAGTTCATCATCAGCGATTTCCGCAAGATCAAACCCAATGTGGAAGTGCAGGTCGCGCTTTACAACCGCGCCAATCTCAACCAGGAACTCCAGCGCCGCAATGAGTCTGATCTTGGGCCCGATCTGGTAGTCACGGACGCACCTCAGGCTAATCAGTTACTCAGCGAAGGACTCACAGCTGAGCTTCCTGTCAAGTCATTTAATCGTTATCAAACTGATCGAGCCCTGTGGGAAAGGGTGAAGCTTAAAGATGGGCGCATCACGGCCCAGCCGATGGTCATCTACCCGCAGATCGCATGCTTCAACCGCGAAATCGTTCAGAACCCTCCCAACACATTGCAGGAACTCCTCCAACAGGGCGCATCCGGAACACGGGTGGGGTTGGCTGCGAATTTTTCTGAACTGCTTTGGAGCGCAGGCAGCCTAGGAGCCATTCAAAGTCTTTCCAACGCCAACAATGGCCGGAAACCGACGACAGAAAACACCGAAGCGATCGTTGGATGGCTTGCCTGGTTGCAACAGGCCAGTGCCCAGCAGAACATCACCTTTTTCCAGGACCAGGGGCAACTTGAAAACCTGCTCAAAGATGGGGAACTCGACTGGGTGAGCTGCAACTCCAACAGCCTGATGAGACTCAGAAAAAAGATGGGTGACAACCTCGGGGTTTCGCCGCTTCCCGGAGGTCCTGCTGGAACTGCAAGCCCCATGAATGCCGTGAGAGTGTTGGCACTCGGAGCGAATTCAAGTCCGAGGCAGCGGGCGATGGCCGTGAGCCTGGCCCAGTTCATTACCAACCCGATGGTCCAAAGGAATCTTTCGCTGCGCTCCCTCGCATTCCTGCCTGTCAATCCCGCCGTTGCCGTGCCGGTGCGCAGTTCACGCACGCTGGCAACCCTTGTGCAGTCCAGAGCGGATTCGATGCTGCATGACTCAGCTCTGGCCGGGCTGGCTCATCAGCGCAACATCGATCGCGATGGGTCGCAAGTTCTGGTTCAACTGGTATTTGGAGCATCAAACCCGCGTTCCAGCCAGGAATCCCTGGTCAAAGCCCTCGAGGGGGGAGCATGAGCCTGCTGCTCTGGGAAATCCTCGGCTGGCTGGGTTATCTGCAGCGAAGCGCTGTGGTCGCCCAAGTGCTGCTGATACTCGGATTGAGCGTGGGGTGGCCTCTGATCAGCTCACAACAGTTGATTCGCGGCCTCCACCCAGCGCTGCGATTACTGGTGGCGCCCGTCGCCATGTTGTTGATTGCCTGGCTGATCGAACTGGCAGGCGGAAAGACTGGACTTGTTAGCTATTCAGGCCTCTGCTGGCTGGGCTGGAATCTGATCAACCTCCTGAACCGGCTGCTGCTGCTGTTCATACCTGCCCCCGTCATTCATGAACTTGAAAGTCGTCTGCTCAGACCGTTGTTTCTGGTTCTGGTGGGCCTGAACCTGATCAGCAAGTTTGATAACCCCGCTGATCTCGGTGTGATCAAGCTGGGCAACCTCTTCGGCGAAACCCTCACAGTCAACAATCTGTTCATAGCCATGATGGTGAGCTATCTGCTGCTGGTGGGCACCAAACTTCCAGCAGCAGGAGTGGCCTGGTTCCTGCAGAAATTGCTGAGATGCAGTGACAGCAGCCGCAAGGCTTTAGAGCTGATCATCCGTTATGTAGTAATTGGCATCGGCATCACGGCCGTGGGATTCCACATCGGCTTGAACTCCACGGCTCTGGTGGCCATCGCGGGTGGACTGTCCGTAGGCCTCGGCTTCGGAATCAAGGAGGTGTTCTCCAACTTCATCAGCGGGATCTGGCTGCTGTTTGAAGGGTCAGTGCGTCCGGGGGAGATCCTGATGGTGGATGGAGATCCTTGTGAAGTACGCAAGCTGGGCCTGCGCGCCACCCTGCTCTGGCGAGATCGTGACAACGCGGAACTTCTGATTCCCAACCAGATGTTTTTCACCGCGCAGGCCACCAGTTACACAGCCACAGACAGAATGCGACGCAGTGAGGTCCGGGTTGGCGCTGCTTATCGCCATGATCCCCAGGTCGTATTGAAGCTGCTTGAGCAGACTGCACTGAGCGTTCCAAGAGTGCTGAAGAATCCGGCGCCAAAGGCGCTTCAGGTGCAATACGGAGACTCTGCAATCGAGTACGCGGTGCGCTATTGGATCTCTGACCCAATGAGCAACATCGGCATTGTGAGCGAGGTGAATCAGGCGATCTGGACAGCATTCAAACGCGAAGGAATCGAAATTCCTTTCCCCCAACAGGTCAACACCGTGCGTGAGATCCCGCCGCTCAGGAGCGCAGGCGTCGGAGATAACCCTCCTGTGTCCCTGCATTGATCCAGCCGGTGGCGATGGTTTTGCTGTGGTGCTGCGTCACCCTCCCGCGGTGAATGTGACTGGGACCAGCGGGAAAAATCACCAGTTTTCCCCGCACCGCCTCCTCGTGATGCTGTTGCCAGTGAAACTCGGTGCCGGCCTCAGCCACCGTGTCGCAGTAAAGGATCCAGGCCAGGACGCGATGAACAGGTTCCGTAGCCTCATCGCCTATGGTCCAGTCGCAGTGCCACCGGCGAAACCCCTCACCGGGCGCGTAGCGCTGCAGATTGAAGATCGGTAACACGAAGAGCGCCTGGTCCGGGCACACCTCGCGGAACAGAGGGCGTTCCTGCAGGTAGCGATCCAAACCCGCGGTCACGCCACGGACAATCACCTCCGAGAGGGCACAGGACTCAGGATCCTCCCGATCGATGGCCACCAGACTGATATCAGTGCTTACTTTCGCTGGTTGCCGATCTTCGGCAGGACCAAAGGCGATGCCAGGCCGGTGAAGGTCGGTGCGACGATCAAAGAACGCCATCACACCATCAGCGACGGCTTCATAGCCGGCATTGGCGAAGCGACCGATCAGGCTCATGTCGTTCTTCTCAGGCATCAGCCCTCCCAGGGAATCGCCACCACAGCCTCCAGCTGTTGCCAGCGACTCCTGTCGGCGACAACCCGACCATTCAGTCCCACCCGGTCCAGGGCTGCCGAGACCCGATCCCGGTTGAGCACGGCGGGGTCCTGAGGAGCCTGCGACAACAGCAGGACCTGCTGTTCTGCCGGATCCGCCAGAACCTGAAGTTCCAGATCCGCCAGTTCCCGTTCAAAGAATGTTCGCCGCAGCCGTGAGGTGAATCGTTCCCCCAGGGCAGCCGCGAAATGCTCAAGGCTGTCCCGGTCTCCGGACAGGCCGCAATTAAGCGAAAGCCAGATCATCAGCTTCGCCCAGCTGTCAACAGTCCAGAGCGGCTGAAAACTCTCACGGTTCTGACGAATCAGCTCTTGCAGCGCGAAGTCCACAAGCGTGCCCTGGAGCTGTTCTGGATCCGGACGACTCATGCTGACCCTCACTTGAAGACATCCTCTCTCCCGGAGGTCAGACTGGTGTTGCGCGTCTACGCCTGACCATGACCCTGGATCTCAATGATCCCGAACTCGAATTCTCGGATCTGGTTTATGCCTATCAGAGCTGGGTGATGGCCATCATCAACGACGAAAAGCTTGAGTCCGAGGACGTCCTCCTCACTGACGAGATCGCTGAAGACGCTCTCAATGCCATGCGCTTCCTGCCCGGAGAAGTGACAAGCGCCATTGAAACGTCGTTGGCACGCGTTTATGACGTAGATGCCGACGAACTCGCTGGCCTGCTCTTCCCCGAAGACTGAGCGAACCCGCGAAACTGATCGAGAGCTGCAATCGCCGCATGGGCTGGACCATCGACGACATCCCTGACCTGCATGGACGGATCGCTCTCGTGACAGGAGCCAACAGCGGCCTGGGTTTCGAGACCACGCGTGCCTTGCTCCGGTCGGGAGCAACTGTGCTGATGGCATGTCGCAGCCGTCGCAAGGGAGAGGCGGCCCGCTCGGAACTGCTCAAGGTGGGGGCTTCAGGCGTCGATCTGCTCGAGCTGGATCTGGCTGACCTCGACAATGTCGAGAGCTGCTGCAAAGACATTCAGTCGCGCTACGAGCGATTGGATCTGCTGATCAACAACGCGGGGCTGATGGCGCCTCCACGGCTGCTGAGCCAACAGGGACACGAAATGCAGTTCGCGGTGAATCATCTCGGCCACTTCGCATTGACCCAGGCCCTGCTGCCTCTGATGGAGGGCCGGGAACAGGCTCGGATTGTCACCGTCACCTCAGGAGCGCAATATTTTGGCGCGATCGCCTGGGATGATCTCAGTGGTGAGAAGCGCTACGACCGCTGGAAGGCCTACAGCCAGAGCAAGTTGGCCAATGTGATGTTTGCGCTTGAGTTGAATCATCGCCTCGAGCGGTCAGGAAGCACCGTGCGATCGCTGGCGGCCCATCCAGGCCTGGCGCGAACCAATCTTCAACCACTCTCGGTGGCGTCCAGTGGCGCCTGGCAGGAAGCCCTTGCCTACCGATTGATGGATCCCATGTTCCAGAGCGCAGCCCAGGGAGCACTGCCACAGCTGCTGGCGGCGACCTCCCCATCTGCCAAAGGCGGGGAGCACTACGGCCCCAGTAAATTCGGAGGTATGCGTGGTGCTCCCAAACGACAGCCCGTGGCTCGCGCGGCTCGCAGCCAGGAACAGAGGTCCCGTCTTTGGGCGATCAGTTCAGAACTGATCCAAGCCAGGCGCGCAGCAGTCTGAGGTCAGATTTCACCATGGAGCAGCAGGGAATCACAGGGACGCAACGGCAGCAACTGCTGCTGGATGAGCTGAAGAAAAGCGAGTCTGAAATGACCGGCCAGCAGCTGCATCGCTGCCTTGAGGGGCAACCTGGGGCCATGGGGCTTGCGACGGTGTATCGCAATCTGCGCAAACTGCATCAACGTGGCAAGGTGCGCTGCAGACATCTGCCGTCAGGTGAAGCTCTTTATGCACCGGTGGATCGTGATCAGCACCATCTCACCTGTGTGAGTTGCGGCACCACGCAGACCTTGCAGCATTGCCCCATTGATGAATTGAAAGTGACGGCTCCGGAAACAGACAACTTCAAGCTGATCTTCCACACGCTGGAATTTTTCGGACTCTGCAACATCTGCCGCACCAAGCGCTGAAATTCAAGGTCACTCAACCTGCAACGTCTTCATCAGGCGGTGACTCAGACTGCCGATCATGCCAAACCGCAATCGGATCACCAAAGAGCCTCCGGTCAAATCAGGAGGGGGAGGGTGGTTGGTCAACGGTGCACAACACTTGCTGGTGCAGTTCAAACCCGACACGCCATCAGCTCAGGAGCAGTGGGTCTCAGTGAGAACCTACGGGTGGAGACCACCACATCCCCCCGAGCCTCAGTCACGGCGTCGAATGCTCAGGGACAGCGCTGTCGAAGCTTGGGAAATGATGCTCAGGTCAGGCTGGCGGCGCTGCTCACCGCCGGTGCACTGAAGATTCGAAACGATGACTCTCCACAGAAACCGTGACTCTCCAGTGACTTTCCACAGCCGAAGGTCTTAGGGCCTAGCGAGGCGTTGGCCCAGGGGAAGACTCAACGCGAAGAAGCTCAGTATGCATTGGCTGTATGGATGTGGCGGCTTGGGAATCAGTCAGAAGCCAGACCACCACAGCCAGCACGCTGACCCCCACAAGAGCCCCAAAAGCTCGAAGCAGATGGTGTGTGATGTCGTCGGGATGCCGCCGGGAAGAGTTCGCTGCCATCAAGACTCCACGCATGATTCAGTTCTGGCCAACCCAGATCTCCTGGGAACGCAAAGACGCAATTGTTTCCTGAATTGCTGAAGGATTTGCAGGCCTGTCTGAACCAGGGCTAGAGCGAATGGAATCCATCCCGTCCTATGACAAGCAGCACTGAACATTCCGAATCCCTGCTTGAGGATGTCGTCGCAGAGGAAATTGGCCTGCAGATTGATCACATCGCTGAGTCACTGCAACGCGAAGGCTGGCCAATGCCGCTGGTGAAACGTTTCATGCACCGAGCGGTCGAAAACTTGCCCGGATAGATATCGCGGCTGTTCCTCGCACCTGAAAGCGCCTCAGCGATCGGTGAACTTGCCCGCAAGGAACCTGTCTGCAAAGGTCCTGAAACCGAACCTCGATGGTCGGCCGTCCCATCTTCCTGGTGCCATCGAGTGGGCATAGACCGTTCTGGTCCCACTCGGAGACACCCATGACAACTGCAACCCTCCTGGCTGATGAGCGTTACTGGCAGGATCTTGCCGCCGCACAGATGCGCCGTGAACGCCTGGCCAAAGCCGAACGCCTGAACGGACGTCTGGCCATGCTGGGCTTCGTTGCTCTGCTCGGCACAGAAGCCTTGCTGCACCAGGGACTGCTGATGGCGCTGGGTCTTTGATCCGATCGATCAGATGGCTGGCCAGATGCTTGCGAATGCCGACTTGCGATGGCTGGCCGAGACCCCATTCCCAGGGTTGAGTCATGAATGGTCATCACTCGCCAGCTGGACAGCAGTGAAATCTTCAGTTGAATACCGATGACACGGATCCTCACCACGCGCCCCCTTGAGAAAGGGGCGTTTTTTGTTGGACCCGATCAGGCCTTGCTTGAGATGGGCAGCATGCTGAGTGCACCCACCAGTAAGGTCGGCTTCCTCAATAGAAATGGTCATGCTGCAGAGCCTGTTTTCAGTCGTTCTTGCAGCTGTCATGTGGGTGCAGGTTCCTCAGTGGGAGGCCGATTGGTCGCAATGCTCTGTGGAAGTTCCAGACGTTGACTGCCACTGGTATGTCACCGCTCCAGACAACACCTTCGGCGAAGGATTCAGTTGGGGAAACGCTCCATGGTTCAGCCCTGAAGGGCTGCTTGATGTTGCCGGGCTTAAAAACACCATGAACACGATTCAGCAGCCAGAACATGGCTTGGCTCCTGCCTAGGCCTCTCAAGATGAAAGCTGTCTTAGCGCTTCAGAACCGCGTTATTGGGTGGTAGCTCGGGATGGGCGATACAGGGATCGAACCTGTGACAATCTCCTTGTTAGGCAACACATCGCTTTAGTCAGTCAATGCGTTCTCAGTGATTTGCAGGGGGTGCGTGCGCAGATTTGTGCGCAAATGTGACCCATGACCACCTCTTTGCTTGCGCACAGACCAGGAATCGATCAGCAGGTCCCTCTGGAGGAGATGAAGCGCGCCGGCCATGGAACTGCCACCATCTCAGAAGCTGGCGACAGAGGACAGCTGACTGAAACTTCCCATCGTTCAGCTCCAGATCGAACGTGGCATCCTGCCTTGGAACAATCACCTCTGCAGGACAGCCTCGATCGCATCCGCCGCACCCAAAGCCCCTCCTGCGTCTGCAGCCTCCCGTGCAAGTGCGTTAGCGGCAGCTCGAAAGTCAGGTTCGTCCAAAACACGTCTAACGGCAGCACGGATCGCCGCCGGTGCGGGGTGAGCTGTCCCTAGATCAATCGATGCACCTGTCCGCTGCAGACGTGCACAAACCTCCGGTTTGTCTTCACTCTCACCTGCGGTGACCATCGGGATCCCATGAGACAGCACGGCTTGAACTCCCTGAAACCCTCCGTTGGTCACCACCAGCGACGTTTTTGGCAGCAAAGCGCCATAGGGGACGTAGCTGGCCACCCTGGCGTTCGCAGGTAATGGGCTTAGCGCCTCGAGCCCCTCATCGATCCGACCGGTGCAAGCCACCACCAGAACAGGCTCATCAGCAAGTGCTTCGAGAGTGGGGCGCAGCAGTTGGGCGGAGTCATTACTAATGGTGCCTTGCGTGACATGCACAACCGTGGCGTGGTCCAGATCACCCCACCACGCTGGAGGCGTAAACGCTTCATCATTGTTTTCGAGCAAGGGGCCTGTAAAGACCACCTGCGGAGGGCAATCAGGCCGTGGATACTCGAAACTCCTCACCGTGCCGCTCAGCACCAGATGCGGTGAGACAACATCAAACAACCAAGGACGACAAGGCGACAACGCCAGCGACTGCCGTGCTTGATCGGCATGACGCCGAAGAGACCGGAACAAGACGGAGCGCGTCAGCCCCCGTAGTAGTTGATTCCGGATCCTGCCCCGCCAAGAATCATCGGGTTGAAGCGCCAGACCAAAGGGTGCCAACGCCCTACTGGGCAAAGTGAGAACAGTGCAACACAACTGAGCCCAGGGCCGACCAGTACGTTCCGCCCACCAGGAACCGGCCATCAGAAAGCTGTCGCAGACCAACAGATCAGCTGGGGTCTGTTCGTGGAGCCGGAGCAAATCCCTACAAAACCCCTCAGAGGGTCCGATAAAAAACGTGGCGAGATCGAAGCGCAACTTGGCCAAGCCACGCAGGCGATCGCGCTCAGCCTGCAGGTGATCAGGCACCAGATCTGGGCGGGAGTAGTCAAACCCGTCCTCAAAGGCACAGAACGACGCGCCGCTTCCCTCAACACGCTCCCGAAAGGCTGCACCCGCCAGCCAGCGCACCCGATGACCGCGGCGAACCAGCTCGCGAGAAATCGCGAGCATGGGCTTGACGTGACCGAAGACGGGAACAGACAACAACAGAATTTCAGCCACATCCAACCCAAATCACCGCTGTGGATTCTGGCTAAGAGGTCGTGCCACGGATTTCTGAACAGGGCTGCAACCACACCATCGATGGCCAAAGAGAGAGCACAACTCATAAAAAGTTGGCCTTGAATGAGATGCTGCAGGGAGGTGATGCACCTCTCAGACTTTGGATTCACTGGCCATTCAGGTAAATCGCTAAGGATTTCCTGTTTCCGTAAGTCAACTTGCGACGGTCATTGAGGTCAATTACTGAGGCTGTCCAGTAGGGCTTTGACCCATTCCTGGCAGCGCGAAAGCTCCATGTTTTGACGTTTTCCCTCAGGCGATCTCAGCCAGTCGTACCACCTGCCGATTCCTTGGAAGTAGCTCCGTAACTGCTTGTGTTCTTTCAGCTGCTCTTGCATTGCTTCCAAAGCCCTTCGGCGTTCACCGGAATCTCTATTCAGCCATTCATCGATGCTGTCTTGAATCCTCGGCGGCTTGAAAGTTGGCGTCGGCAGAGCTTCGGCTTCGGGCTCACCCAGCTGGACACCTTCAGGGGTGTGTGGCTCGATAGTCAGCTCTGCAACTTCCGCGCTCCATTTGCTGCATGACTGGAGAACAGAGTCGAGCTGCTGTTTGTCCAGACGGAAATACTCCGACTGCGGAAGTTGCTGAGACTTGAAACGGCGATGGAGCAGCTGCTCTTTGTCGTATGCGCTCATCACCGGAACGCGAGCAAGGATCGTTGGGTTGTCGAGTTCCCGCATCCGTTCAATCGGTCGATCTGTTTCGCCGATCTTCACTAGGTCGGGCGCATTGTCATGGCAGACGACATAGAGCCATCCCAAACGTGGTTTCTGTTTTCCAGGCCGCTTCATTCAGGCAATCCCTCCCATCACAACCTCACACGGATTGATCCAGAACACATCACCCATCCGAGTGAAACCGCCATCGTGTCGTCATGCCGAATAAGGACAGGCCGCTTGTTGATCGCCATGCACCGAAGAACGGTGTCGGCTGGCTGGTAAACACCCAGGAAGGCAAGGTCTGCAGCTTCACCAATGCCAATCCGACTTCTCATGCCCAGTGGGTCATCGTCGAGACCAGGCCACTACGGGGTAGTACTCAGCTAGTAGCCAGGAGAGCGCACATATCTCGCTATGAAAGCTTGCAAAATTTAGACGTTGATTGCAATCACTGCTAAGAAATGGGTGACACATGAGAAGCAATCTATGAGACTATTCACCAAACTTGTATTCGCAGCTGTTCTGTTGGTGGTCACTGGATGTTCATCCAAGCTTGATAAACAGCTGCTTACATGTGCAGACTTTGAGTCCTCCCAGATCACGAAAGATACAGCCATGAAGCGCCTGGGGTTGACTTCAGCGCATACGAATTTTATGAGCGAAATAGAAATTTTAGATGAATACTGTGATGTATTGGACTAATTTTCTTGTCAAATTTTTTCATGAAAGTGTTTTGCTTAATGGTTTATTTTTTGCCTGAGTAAATTGATAGATATTGCGCTACAACGCCATCAAAGCCTGGGAAACGATGCAGAAGTCAGGCGGGTGGAAACGCTGTCAGCCGAGGTGGTGAGAGTTATTAGTTGGCGTATTGCACTACAAACTCACCACCACTGAGATCTACTTTCAATGGGCCGCTTAATAGGCCGCCGCAAACATCGTTCTCATCTCCACCTCTCTTGACTCTGCCGCCGCTCTGAATCTCTCAGCTGTTGCTCCTGGCGGTGCAAGCGCTGTCTCGTCTTTTTCGTCTTTTGCTGTTGAAAATACCTATTTTGTTCCATTTGCCTCATTCTGTTCTGTTGGTAAATGTCCAATGCCATTGCTGGCGTGATGCTTGCCGCCACAACAGCAGAACCGATAACAACACGCCTGAGAATTTTCATTTGATGCGGACTTGGCTAACAAATATTACGAATAGGTGAGTGTATCGGCGGACACATTTGCGCTGAAGACTGAATAGCAGCAGAACCGACTGCAGACCCGTTTTTCAATGCATGATTGCGAACCCAAGCACCGTCGCGGAAAGGATGGTGAAGGCGCATCACCCAAACGAGTGAATGTCCCATCTGCGGGCCGTTCACCAGACCGAGACGGTCTCGCTGCTTCCGACTGTCCAGGGTGTGAGGCCCTTGCTGATCGCGTTCGCCATGTAGGCCGTGGATTCGGCCATGTGGCTGTTGTCGTCATCCATCGGCTCGGCCTTGCCGGGTTTGAAAGTCAGTTTCCGCAGTGAGCGGATCACCCGTTTGCAGGTCGGGTCCACCTGGAGTCGGCGCTGGCCATCGGCCGACAGGACCCATATCCCAACTTCGATGACATCAATCGCCCCTGTCAGAATTGATGAATGGGAAAGAAATGCACAAAGGCTGAGAAGACAGCGCGCGTTGAAGAGCTGGCCAATCTGATCGTCAAAGGTTTATCCCAACGACAGCTCATGCATCATGTGACGAATTCATGGGGGCTGTCTTCAGAACAAGCTTCTCGATACGTCCGCGAAGCAAGGGATGTCGTGAAGGCTGACCTGAGCGACATCGATCGCGTAGATATGCTCGCCAGCAAGGTGCAGATGCTGGAGCAGATCGCTACTGATGCAGTTGCAGCAGGCCGGGAGAGCAATGCGATTGGTGCAATTCGGTTGCTGAATGAACTTGTCGGCTTCGGGGCAGGCCAGAAGCCTGGATCACCTTGATGAATCGATCACAGGTACTGCAGAACATCGAGCAGCTATGGGGAAAGGGAGAGCTGGAAGAAGCAACTCATTGCTACGCACTGATCGTCGTCGACCAGATCAGCGATGCTGCCTCCGAAGAGCTACTGAGCTGCCACACACCAAGCGAACTGGCGAACTGGATACGGAGTGATGCACTCGCTTGGCAAGCCAAGCTGAGCGAGGAGGCATTCGCAGAGCAGTTTGAGATTGGGCACGGCAATGCCTATGGATGCATCGAACAGATGCTGAGCTGTGTCGACTACGCGTTTGTGTTCGACCTATTGGATTCAACGCGGGATACGGACTAGTCACCAACCCTTGGTGGCCTAGAGCATTCCAAAGCTTTCGCTGCCACTGACTCCAGAACCTTCAGCGCCTCAAGGTTCTCTAGACGTATCTGCGCTTGGGTCAGCATGGCTCTGCCGTGAGGTGCGCAGGCATCAATCAGGGCAGCGCCCTCTGAGGCTTCTGCGTTCACTCGTTCAATACAAAGGTCGATCTGGGCGCTGACCCCTGTCGCTTGGGCATCAGTAGTCGAGCTAGGACCTGCCAACTCTGAAAGCAGCTTCAACAGTGCCTGGCGAGTGTCTTCTGAGGATGGCTGCACGGCCAAGGATTGAAGGACCAGAAGTTTGGCAAGACCTCGTGCGAAGCGAAGGCTGCTACATCACCCGTTTGGGTGATGCACAAAGCAAAGGACACGGACATAGTCAGGCTAAAGAATCAAACATTGCAAGCTTTATAAATAAATGCAGCACGTCAAACTAAAACAATTTCAGCTGAAGAACCACATTTCACTAAATGAAATACGTGCCCCGCGAAGCCACGGCTGGATCTCCTCCAAGCGCGAGAAACATTTGTTTCATGTGTCAACGACCACTTCTCTATAGACTTACAGAATTGGACAGATATTTAAACATGGCTGCGTCTCTTGTTTCCGCTGCATCTAGCTTTATGCAGCTCAAAGATCATCTCAACTATCCAGAATCTGGCGTACTAAAAAAAGTAATTTGGAAAAGTGAAGCATGCGAGTTCAATCTGGTCTGCTTGGCTAGAAGCACTGAGGTTCCCAAACACTCCTCTACAAGCAATGTCACAGTGCAGATTATCGAAGGCACTGGAACTTTTACCCTGAGAGAGGAGTCAATTGACCTAATGCCTGGTGTACTTATTTTTGTTGAAGCTAATTCGCCTCACTCATTATGCGCAACAACTGAGTTAGCTTTCATTCTAACAAAGTCCAGTTAAATTTAATTTTAGACCATTTCTGAACCACTTTCATTAGCGTTAATTGTCCTTACTGTTGGACCCTTGATCAGACTTCCCGAGCTTGATCAAGGCGAGCATCCGCGATTCAGTGGCCTGTCGCCGAGCCACTGGAGGTGATTTCGAAGGTAGCCGTCGACCCTAAACAGAAGATCAGACCTTATTGGTTCGAGCCTTGCCTGAAGAGGGTCTGACCAGTCGGAAGATCCAGTAACAGACGTGTCTGACCCAGGATGCCGACAACCGCATTCTGATGACCAAGAGCATCGAAGAGGCCCTGCCTGATGAAGGGGCAGGATGATTTCGCTCAGAGAATCACTGGCAAAAAAACCGATGACCTTGCTCCCGTAGAACCGTAAAAAGGTTCTGAAACCGAACCTCAGTCTCTTCTCCAAAGCGTCATCGAGAGGGGATAGGCCGAAAAGGTCCCAACTGGAGCCACACATGAGGACTGAAACCCTGCCAATGCACACGGTGAATCTGGCCCAGAAAAAGGGGCATAAGTTCACGGAGGAAACCATGATGAAAATGCCGGCTGACAGAAACCAGCGTCTGCATGCAGGCCCCGCCCACATATGTTTCGACTCAGAGCAGGCTCGATTGACTTGCTTTGGGAATAAAACCGGAGCCGGCCGCAAAAGACTGACCTAAGAAACTGGACCAAACCGGGGCGAGATCCTGCCTCGGAGAATTCAGCTCATCCCAGAGCTGTTGCATCACAAAGCCCCGCTCAAGAGAGCGGGGCTTTGAGGCATGAGGGTCAGGTCACCAGCGGCAACCACAACTACCGGCAATCACAACCGAGACCATCGGCGCATGACACACAGCAGAAGGCCTTGCCGTCGCGCATCACGGCTTTTGCAGGCTCGACTCTGCACTGACAGCCGGTGTTGCATTGGCACTGGATGAGATCTGTCGTCATGGTGAATACCGGGTTGGAACACTTCTGTTCTATGCCTCGCGAAAGCTTCCAAACAGGGGGACGACCGACCCTCGAGGTACGGTTTAGCGTGCGCTTATGCGTAGCCGAAAGGCGCCTCAGAGGAGGTCTTTCTTGAGGGGTTCCTCTGACGAAAGAGAAACGGTGGCAAACGCGACGAGCGCAGCAATCAGGTCGGCAGCAACACCAAAGAACTTCCGCCGAGAGCCCAACCTCTCAATGCGACACCTTTTGAACCACAGGTGATCGCGTGACGACTAGCCCGGATCCCTGATCACTCCCGGGCAAGTCGTCGTGCTTATTGCGGCACGACGCAGGGCTGCCCAGTTGATCAATGGCGGCCACGGTTCAGTCGAATGGGACAACGCCCAGCTGTGCCTGCTCTGGGAGCAAGACAGAACACAGCCGTATGGTTGTACTGCAATGCCGCCAGCAGCTGTGCAGGGTCCGTTGCGTCACAAAGCAACAGCTGATCGGCGAGTTCGGTCAGAGCTGTGTGCCGGTCGGTCACGGTGGTGGTCAACGTCAGAGGGAGAACTGGTCTGCGCGATTGCCGTTGACGTGCCACGGCCTCGCCGAGGTGTCCGCAACCAACGATTGTCAGCCCCATGGCTCCGTTGAGGGAAGAGATATACCTAAAGAGTCTGGGGACCTGCGATGGTGATCGACATGGTGGATCAATGGGCGCTGAATCGGCTCAACTTTCAGGGGTGCTGGCAGGGGCGTGGTACCTGGTTCGGGCGTGATTCCGAGGATCGGCTTGATCTCGAGTCACCTGTCAGGGTGATGGATCCAACGACCTACGACATCTCTTTCAGTGATCCCGAAACCGGTGTCTGGGATGGATCCGGATTGTTCTTCGCCCCGGGCGGCCACGCCAGGTATGACATCAGCCGCAGCAGTTACAACACCGGCGGCGGATGCTGGCAATTCCAGGGGGCTGGAGGTCAGTCCAGTCTTGTGCCGGATTCTGATCGCCGTCGCTTCGGCCACGAGATCAATCTGTTTCACGACCGGTCCCGATCCATGCTGGTGCTGATCTGGGAACCTGTGGGGACACGTTGGCGTCTGCAGCTGGTGGGCGCCGTTGGTTTCCGTTGCCGCAAGACTTCAGCACCCGAGCCGAAACGTCCTGTATCGATGCCTCCGAAGGCGATGCTCACATCCGTGGAAGGTTGGACAAGTGAGGCGGAAACGTTTCGGCCACAGCCTGGTTGCATCGGTCAGGTGTGTGCAGCGCAGCCGTCGGTTTTTGTGCCAGAGCAGTTCATGCGGCATGAACAAACTGCCGTCATGCCGGCTGGGCTCATTTTTTCAGTGCCTGAGTATCTGCCGGATGGTCCCTATCAGCTGGAGGTCGGCTGTCTGCATACTGCCGGGTTGTTTCAGCAGCTCAGCATTGTGTTTGATGCCAATGGACATCTCACAAGCTGGGAACGCCGACGGTTCCTGGCTGATACCCAAGAAGTCGACCCCTAAAAGCAGCCGCCTATTAAAACAGTCGACGTTTGGAAGTAATCATTTTTTCCTCTCAGAGCAACAAGGGCTCCGGTTCTAACCACCGGACTTCTGTCTGGTCTCCAATGCCTTATTGGCGTTGTGTGAATCGGTAGGAACTGCCAAGGATCAATTGACCACTGCTATCAGGATTGGCCAAGGACAAGGAAGTTCGTCAATCACCAAACATCCGGGCAACGAGAATGATTTGAAGACCATCAGGCTCACCTCGGGTCGACGGGCACCAACCGGCCCCACTGTGCATCAGCAGGCATCTCTGGGCCTGCCTTCATGTCTGCCGGCTCTTTGAAGGTGACCCGCCAATCCGCGACACGACAGGGCACGTAATCAGCTTTTTCGATTCGGATCCCACCGAGCACTGATGGTGCGCCGTACCAGCCAGCACGCCAGTGAGCACCTTCATCGAGACCACCTTTGAACCACACCCAGCAACGCGCATTGGCATGAGTGGTGGACTGCTGAGCAGGCATTGGGTGTCACCCCATGGGCACGGACCCTAGATGCGTTTCAGCTGTCGGGCCTCAATGATTTGAAGTCCATCGGGATCACTTCGGACGGAAGTTAATCGCTGAGATTGGTCCTGACATCAGGCCCGAAATCCTACTTACTTAAGTACGCAGAATCAAGTGATACCAAGCGATCTCAGCGATTCGCTGCTCTGTTTTCCGTGTCAACCAAACCCCGTGCGACATGGAGGCCGGGGGCTGGTTCTCCTCTTGAACCCGTCCTATTCACCCCGGTTTTGCCGGGCTGCTTTTCATGTCCAAAATTTGCGGACCCGACTGGATGCCACAAGACATCGAGAGCGCTTTGTGTTCAGACCTTGGCTCTGCCATTCGCGAAAACTTTGAGTTTGCGGAAGTCACCAGACCACTCGATGAGCTTCATCCGTGGGAGGCGTGGCGATTCGTCATCGACCTGACCAAAGAGTTCGGTCGCGTCATCGACCCATGCTGTTGCTGCGCCAGCACCACGATGCAGGGGGCCTTTGAAGTGATGGAGGCCAATGACCGATGGACTGAAGCCGTTAAGGCTTCGGTTCGCCTCTATCCCAGCTGAGCCTGATCTTGCTGCTCAACCCCTCATCCGCTCATGAGGGGCTGAGCACTGCTGGGGTTCATTCAATAACTCATGCACAATCGAAAGTGATTCTCAGCAGCAGATTTGCACTCCTGATTGTGATTCTCAAAAACATATCTGCAGTTCTTGAATGTGATTCTCAAAAGCATATTTTGATCCGCTAATGTTCGGTTTTTACGCATATCTTTTGCTGTTTTGTGATGTAGAACTGGTTCATCCCTCCCAGAGGAAGAGACATGACAGCTTCACAAATCCAAGCCCCCATCGAAGTCCCCACCGGTCCCGCAGGCCGTGCCATGGCCGAGCCCATGTCGGCCGAAATGCTCGACCTGATGGAAGCCCATCTCAACCTTGAGCGTCAGTCAGCTGCTGATTACTTCGCTGCTGCCGTCTGGTTTGCTGAGCGTGAGCTGACCGGCTTTGCCGAACACCTGCGTGATGAGGCCAAGCAAGAGGAGCAGCATGCTGCCAAGTTTGCTGACTATCTGATCAGCAGAGGTCAGCGGCCTGTGCTCGACACCATCGAGCCACCCCGTCAGCAGTGGACTGGCGTGGAGCAGGTGATTGCCAACGTCTTCCGCATGGAAGCCGATGTCACCGCTTCAGTTCTGCAGCTTTATAAAACTGCTGAAGAGGGCATTGATCGCCGTACAACCGTCTTCCTTGATCCCATCGTTGACGGCCAGCGTCTCTCTGAGCACGAGGCCGCTTACCTGCTGGGTCGCGTCAAGTTCGCTGCAGGCAACCCTGCTGCGGTGATGATCATCGACGCTGAACTGAGAGAAGGCGAGGCCGAGCCCGCCAAGCTTGAAGGCTGATCCACCCTCCGTTCATTCAGCTCAAAGCCCAACCTGCCAATCGAACCCAACAGCCCCGCACAGTGCGGGGTTTTTTTATTGCCCTGGAGTTATGGCATCACCAGACTCCAGATGAGCTGATCACACTCGAGCCAGCGCCCTGATGGCATTCGCCATCAACTCCGATTCCGTGTCAAGAACCTTGCTGGCTCCCCTGAAGCAGGAGGTTTAGATGCATATTTGAAGTGGTGCGAGGACGACATGGTGCGTTGGCCAATGGTTCTGGGGCCATGTGCTCTCTTGCTTGGCGTCACCATGGTCGAGCCAGGCTGGAACCAGGAAAAGAGGCCAGTGCTGGAACAAGTTGTCCCTGCCGAAACACGTTCTGACCGAAATTGGCAAGCTTTCTGGCGGCATCATCTGGGGGACTGGAGAGGTCGCTGGACCCGCTACACCCCCTCCGGGGAGGTCAAGGAGACCTTCGCCAGCTCACGCCTTTTTACGGCAAATGCAACCCAAACAGAAGTTGTTCAGACAAACCACTACCGCTATGCAGACGGGCGTTCCATCCGAAAAGAGTGGAAAGCCAACATTGAAGAGCACAATCAAGCGGACGGATTTGCCCATCCTGCAAGCGAAACCATGCGTGGTTTTGCTTTAGATAACGGCTCAGCAGCTTGGTTGATACCCACCCTTCAAGCCAACCAGTTCGCACCATTTGAACTCATTCTCAAGCGCGGCGAGATTCGCCACAGCGTCGGAGTTCTTTATGGAAAAGACGGTGAGTTGATGCGCACCGCAAGCATCCGCGAGGAGCGTGGAAGCCAGCAGGGGAAAAGCTGGAGCGACACCGTGATACAGGTGGAACCCTGGAATCCCGTTGGTCGTTGGAAAGGAGAGAAGCGTCAGATCCAACCCGATTTATCCCGCGTTGTCCAGCAGCACTCCGTTTGGCAGTGGGGAGACAAGAACCATTCCAACCACTTCTTTCCAGATGGAATCATCTTGCGCTGTCCTGAACGACTCGTTCCAGGTCGGTCCTTCTCTATTCGCGTGATCTGGCTGCTGGATGAAGATGAACTCCAGACGATCACAGCTAACTACGACAGCAAGGCTCAATTAATTGCCGTGACGCACCAAGCGCTTACGCCAGAAGGTTGATCACGGTAATTGTTGAACACAAACCTGACTTTTCAACAACGCCTGATGGATTGATTTCGAGGCGCAGGCGGAGACCACTACCGCCAAAGGCCAGAGCAGAAGCGAAAAACGAATTTCTGGAAAAAGGCCGATAGACTCAGTTGCGCGCTTACGAATCACTGCACGCGCAGGCGGAAAACATCACCACTTAGACGGGCAACAGCTCCCAGGCTTCAATGTTGATTACATCTAGTGAGCAGCTTGTTCACATCGATGTCCGCACAGCAAAACGTCCGCCCACTGAAAATCCTTCTTGATCGTTCATCAGCCAGCCGACACCGTTCTTCGGTGGATGGCGGTCTACAAGTGGTCTGTCCTTGTTTGGCATGACGCCAGGTTGGCGAAAAAGGCAACCCGACATGACTGTGAATGACCACTTGAAACCGAATTAAAACGGCTTGCCGCATTCGATCCGATCCACAGCCCCGTAACCACCCTGAATCGGTTGCTTGGCCCGGTCATGAGCACGTTTCAAGTCATCAGGGTCAGTCGTTGACCACCACTCAGTAAACCTGCCGCAACGCCTGTCATCAGGCATGGCATCAAGGTCTTCTGCTGATGGCGTGGCCTGATGCTTCTCACATAGATAAACCCAACTTTCGGGTAAATCCCATCAATCACAATCCCCCAAATGGGGGATGAACGAATAACCGACTTATATGAAGATGTCCAGACCACTAACTTGGCCTTCACTGGAACTACTTGAGTTTTTGTTTGCAGCTTTTATTGTCGCAACGCTCCCTCAAGAAGAAACAGTAAAAGCAGAAGAAGACACTGCGGCAGCGATTGTCACACCAGCGATACCATTGCAATACATCGAGGAATCGTCGCATCATCGAGAGACCCAAGAGACCATTCAGGAAAGCCACTTAATTGATGAGTCTCCCTACGTCAAAAGAGCGGGCATGTGGATCAAAGAAGCGTTTACATTTTGATCTGTGATTGATTTAAAAAATGACAAAAAGAGCCAAAAAACTTACTAGCCAACAAGTTGAAGAACTAATTCAAGAACTTTTAAAACATGAGCGCAATGTCAACAAAGAGATTCTGCTCGCTTTTGCAGAAAGAATCAATGGAGGCCCTTTCAAAGCAGCCAAGATTCCCAAGCAAAAGCCTCTTTCAATGGCGGCTATGAAAAAAGCTGTACTCGAAAAGTTTGATTGTAAGACTGTCACTGAACTGCGAAAAAACAAAACTTTTGCAATGGCATTTGCAAACCAAAAGGCACCTCTTAAAAGTAGTAAAGACTGGAGGAAGCAATACAGAATTTGGGTTGCTGTTCCAGAAGACGAAAGGAATCAAACTGGGTCTACATGCATCAATGGGATCGATGTACTTGAAAACTTCAGGCCTTGGCATGTATTTGAACTAAATGCACAAACGGCAAAACCCGAAGACATAAAAGAATCATTCCGTCGGTTAGCAAAGAATCATCACCCCGATATGGGCGGTGATGCACGTGTATTTGAGCGCTTGCAAAAAATGCGTGATTCGCTCTTGGCGCTCATGAATTAAGGAGGATTGAAGAAATGCGAGACTTATTGACAGACAAAGAGACAGCCAAAATTCTTGGGGTCAAAATCAATCAGCTTTATGACACTGTTGACTATTTTGATAGATATGACGATGATCCATGGGAGCTAATCGAAGGAGAACATTTTGAATTCGTTCAGAGTTCGGGTGATTATCAAGAAAGACGATTTACCGAAGAGGGTGTAGAAGCGATTGCAAAATATCTTGAAGGCGAGACCGAGGGAATCCTTTCGCAGGTACTTGAGCTATTGACTCATCGAAAAAGAAAAAGGAAAAGAATGCTTGTTTCAAGGCGAATTACTCAAGAACTTCTTGAAACAAATGGCATAGTCAAAGTCTCTGGCGACCTAGTCTTTTTAAATCGAAGGACATCAATTAAAATACTTCAAACGAATGGCAGGGGAATTAATAATTCCATCAGAAGGCTGGCTGCTTCTGACTCATTGGATGGCCAGGAAAATTTAGAAATAGAAAAACATTTCACACTCGACGACTCGGGTCTGAAAGGCTGGAGCCAAGAGGGCTTGGCACGAATTGCAATTGATATGAAAGATAATTCATCTATTGGCAAAGCAAGAAAAGCCTGGATGGCAGCTGTAGGAGAGGTTGTTGAGGATTGCTTTAAAAAAGAACTTAAGCGAATTTCTAGTGCAGATTTAAGAATCAACAATGCAATCAAGCGAGCCAAAAGGGCAGCAAGAGACACATGTCAAGTCACAGGTTCAAAAAAAGCTAGAGGTCGTCAATTAACACTTGACGGCCATCATCTTTTTAATAAATCATGCAGGCCAGATTTGGCTGATCTGCATGAAAATATTCTTGTTATAGAAAGCGGTATTCATAATGACTTTCATTGCTGGCAAAGCAAAAGAAGCAATCGATGCGAGCCAAAGGATTTTCTGAAATATTTGGAAAGCGCACGTTTTGATTTGATCGATCCTAGCAATAGCGCAGCGGCAGCTAGGCATTACTCGTTAACGGAAAAGCTCATAAAATTACAGAGAAATTATGAAGGAAATAGGCTAAGATATGGCTAGGATTGGATTGTTTTCTTGACGACGTTAGGTTTTTAAATTGAATGTCACTTTCGTTGAGTAAGCACTACTGGTGTCCCTTCATAACAATCAGCCCAATTCCGTCCTGGACGTGACAGATCCCCAGTCACCCTGATTGATAAAGAAGCACCAGGAGGAGCCCACTCAAAGGTCATGGCCCTCAGGATCTCCTTGCCAGCCGTGATCCATCGATTCCTGGGAACCGAGAACACCAACTCGTCATGCACCAGGAAGCGCAACTGAGGCACAAGCCAAAGCGGCAGCCTGAGTACTGCTTCCATCATCAAGTCCCTGGCAGTGCCCTGACCCATGAGCGCTGGAGCCTGCGTGTAGGCCCGCTGTGGATTGGCCTTCATCAGCCGACCGAAACCGTTGTCGAGCTTGTGGCCATGTTCGGCTCGATCACGAACACGATCCCTCCAGCGGCAAAGGGTGGGGAACGATCGACGCATCCCGCGATCGAACTGAACTGCTTTGGCCTCCTCAATGCCGTGGCGAATCATCCCCTTCACCGACATGCCGTAGTTCCAGCCGTGGCCAATGGCCTTTGCATCCGATCGAGTCAGACCAACAGCAGCAGCGACCTCACTGTGAGCATCACGGCCAGGAGCAAACAGCTCCAGGTAGGCCGGATCCTGAGCATGGGCAGCGATCGCCCTCATATCGATTTGGCTGAGGTCAGCAGCGATCAGCACGTGATCGTCGGCATCGGGCAGAAAGATCGCTCGCTCGACGACTTTCCCGCCGCGTTTGCCGAACACCGTGATCCCAGGCTGGGTGATTGAGAAGCGGCCAGAGGTCTGCAGCGGCGCAATGGTCGGGTGGATCATTCCATCGCTTTGCAGGTGATCCAAAGCGGTGCCATAGACCGATCGCGCACCGGTGAGGCCCAGGATCGTCTCCAGGAATGCAGCCTGCCGATCGTTGCCATCCTGTTTGGCCTGCTCCAGCAATGGCCCCAGGTTGTCCTTGCTGGTGGATGGCTTTCCAGTCTTGGTTGTAGTGGGCAGCTCGAGCCCTAAGGCCTTGGCCGCGGCAGTGATCGCTTCCGATGCACCGGTGCAATTCAGTGGGTTTTTGGCTGGTCGGCCGGTGGCCGTCGTAGTCGGCAGCCCAAACTTCTCAACCAGGATTTGCCAGCATGCAGCTTTGGCCTGCTCGATCTGATCGAACCGCTTGCGAGTGAGCTCAACATCCAGCCTGGTGCCGGCCAGGGTGATGCCAGCGGCCAGGCGGCCCATCACACGCATCTCCCGGCGGCTGTAGTCATCCAGCTCACCGGTGGGCACCAGTGCATCGAACACGCCGCGGCCAGCAGCAATGTCTCCCCGCAGATAGGCGTTGTAATCCGGATCGGCCTGGGGGATCAGCCCATAACCCAAGGCCTGGAGCTCTGATGGCTTGCCTTTGTAGCCAGCATCCTTGGCTGCCGATCGGGCCAATTTGCCTAAGTCATCGGTCTTGCCTTCGATGCCGGCACGCGTGGCGCAATTGTCGAGGCTGTAATAGCGCCTGAGCTGTCCACCGCTCATTCCTCCATCGGCAGGGGGATCAAGGACCAGAGCCAGCACCATGGTGTCCATCAATCGGCCGGACTCCGAGAGCTCCAGCAGGGGCAGATCGTGATGGCGGGCCAAGCTCAGAAAATCAAACCCGAAGCCGTTATGCGCCACCAGTGGGCCGGTGTGATCGAGCAGCTGGGAGGGGTCGGTGTTGTTGCCGTGATCGGTGCCGACCAGGCGAATAAATGGACCGCTGCCATTGGGTGTGGCCCAGAGCTCAGATGCCGATCGAGTCTCCAGATCGACAACCAGTGGATCAGCCGAACCAGGCCTGATCAGGTCATCGGAGGGCAAAACGCTGTCGGGGGTTTCGGTGGTTTCTACCCATTGCGGGCTTTTTGGAACTTTTTTCTGTTTCTTCTCAGAAGGGGAGAAATAAGGGTGAACCACCGACTTCGCCGAACCGGGGGCCTTCGAATCCTCCAGAACGGCCTCCCCATCAGCGGTTTGGGTGTCGGTGGTTTTGGTCGGCGTTTTTGGCTCCGAAACCGCCGATTCCGTTACCGATATGCCGCGGCCGTTAGCAGCGTTTAATTCGTTAACAGCCGTCTGACCCCCGGTCGGAGGTTTTGAAGGCTCCGTGTCGGTGTTTTCTCCGCCTCCCGGCAACAGGTTCCAGGTCTCCGATCCGCCCTTCGGTGTGAACAGCTCCACGCCGGACAGCCGCACCCGTTCGTTGAACTTGTGTTTGCCGAGAGGGATCGCCTTGTCGCCCAGGTTGTCTGCCACCCAAAGGCGGTAGTCCTGAAACAAGGCAGATTTCAAGATGCATTGGCGGCTTCGATCGCCAGGCCTGGTGGACTCGGCCAAGAACATCCGCACCCGGTCTGTCTTCTCCGCAAACGCCCGCTGACGGTCCTTGTCCAACGGCAGGAACCGCCCGCGTTGGCGTCTTTTGTGCAATGCCTGCACCAGCAGACGCAACACCCCTGGGAGCTCGTTCTCCAGGATGTGTTTCTCGATGGATGGGTCTTCGGCCCCGGCGAAGCTGTACGGGAATTCGAAATGGGCCACGCGTGTCAGCAACGCATTGCTCTGTTCACTGGCAGCGGGCACTGAGTTGGCGCTGAACACCAACATCGCCTGATTCCGCATGGTGAAGCGGTGGTTGTTCTTCCGCTGCGCCTCGAACTCATCGCCACCGGTCAGCACCTTGATCAGAGAAAGGTCCTGCAGATCGTTGCTGGAGAGATCGGCGAAGGTATTCAGAACCTTGCCGAACAGGCTCGAGCTGGCGAACAGGTCCTTGCCTGAAGACAGGTCGTGAAGGGAGACGTTGCTGCGCAGGGCAGGTCCAACCAAAGCGCACAAGATCCGGATCCAGGTGGATTTCCCACTGCGGGTGGGACCGGTCAGAAACACCATCAACCCTGGCCATTGGCTCAGGTCGAGCATCTGGCTGCACACATCCAGCAGGGACTCCAGCTGGCCAGGGGCCACCGCTTCGATCCATTCCAGAAAGACAGGACACTCGGCTTTGGGGTCCCAGTTCCAGGGCCACTGCACCAACGACAAGTGCTCATGGGTGTGTTCCCTCAGTTCCAGGATCTGCGCATCCAGCAGGCCGTTTTGGAAGTTGATCACCGGCTCCTGTTGTTGGAAGGGGATCGATCTTTTTTCGGTCTTCAGCCAAGCCAAGGCCATCTTGGTGACGCTGGCTTCGAATTCGGGCTTGTAGTCGTTCTGGAGGGTGTCGGTGATCAGCCGGGTCCACCAAAGGCTGAGCCCGTTCCAATAAACGCCCTGGTGATAGACGGCGACTGATTGATCGCCGCTCATGGCCAGATGGTGTTCGCTGCGCAGGTAAGCCAGGCAGCTGGCCGGCATGAAGTTGGACCCATCGAAGAACCCTGTTTTCCGACTGGGTTTTTTCGGAGCCGGCTTGATTGCCTTGTGCTCAATCGCCGTGTCCAGTAGATGGCGCAACGCCCTGATGCGTCGTTCTGAACCCTGTTGTCTTCCCAGCAGGTCGTCCAATCCATCTTTGGCTCCACCCACACCGGGGTTGATGACGAACCGGACGGAACGCGCCAGCAATTCACGGGTCAGATAGCGCTCGAGCCGGCGGGCGGCCTCCCACACCATCCAGTTGGTTGTGATGTCGGCGTCAAAGGCGACGAACACATCTCGCCCCTCCACCGGCATGGACCTGAGATCCACCGACGGTTGAAAGTCCTGGGACCACCCCCAGCAGCCGGCGATGCCGAAAGGAACAGCAAAGGGCGCCAATGGCGGGATGGTGCTGGCCGCGGCCTGGAATTGCTTGGTCCCCTCCACCAGAAGGGCGGGGGTGTTCGGATCCTTCCAGCGGTCTTCAAAAGCCGCATCGACACCGACAATCCCTCCGGCATCAACCTCGAAGAGATACCGATGAGGACGGCCTGTGCGATCAGGGATGGGGTTGTCGAGTCGGATCTGAGCAACCTTCCGGCCGCCGACGGTAAGCCACTCGGTAGCCATGCAGGGGACAGCTTTTTCTCCCCATCGCTCCAAGGCATCCGGCAAGTCCTCGACCCGTTCGACACTGCGCCAGAGGGTCATGCGCTCAGTAGTGATGGCGCTGGCCTCGAGGATCTCGCGATGGCGATCAGCCAGTGGGAGCTTTTGGGTTGCCTCCTTTGGAGTGACTGGTTCGGGTGGATCTGGATCGGGCACCTCTTCCAGGTGTGGGCCATCGGTGGGCCAGGTGCGCGCCAGCCGCGATCGTGTCGAACCGATGGCGTTCAGGGTTCCGCCGGTGCGGTCAGCAACTGCCTGTTTCCAGCCCTTTGGCCAGCCCTTCACATCGGCGCCGAGAGCCTGGAAGTATTCCCGCAGCACGGGAGTAATGCGGACCTTATGTGTGGGCGTAACTGCCATGATTGCCTTGGTTGATCTAGTGCGGTCGGCCGCTGGTTGTCATTGGGTGGCGACCTGAATTTCTGGGCGGTTGAGGGGTCTTCCGCCTGGGTTCACTTACTTGCAGCCGAGCGGCTGCAGCGGATTGATTCCGCGTCTTTCGAGGTATTCAGCCAACGCGTGGCGGTAAACCTTGCTCACCTCACATCCCTGCTCGCGGGCATATTCAGTGGCCTGGTCCCACATCGAAGGAGGCAAGCGGAAATAAGCATCGAACCTCATCTGGCCGCGGCCTTTCAACGTGCTGTGTTTTCGAATGTGGGTGTCGTATTCGTTCGGCGTCACAGTGGATTTGACCGTCGGACACCTGGACTATGCCGAGCTTTTCTGTAGTCCCAAGGGGTCACATTTTCACTACCGTGACGCTTGAGTTCGATTGAGTTGATATGGGATAACAACCCATAATCACTCTTAATAAAAAACCCCGGATTGACCGGGGCAAGGTGATCACTTCAGCTGATCAGTCGCTCCTCAAAACGGTGCTGATCCGTCCTTTCCGTCATCGTCGCCGTCGCCGTCCTTTTTCAAGGGTGCCTCGACATACAGAATATGAGTCGGATCACTGTCCTTCTCTTTGTAGTTGTTTGGCCAGATTGTGTATCTGGGGTTTTTGCTTCCGGACAGATATCTGACACCATCTTTTGTCTCATTGGCCCAGAGGCCGCTGATCTTCACGCGTGGAGTCTTTTCAGTCATTGGAATAAAGAAATGAATGTTTTTTGTAATTAGTCGCCCATCGGCAACCATCACGGCGGCAGCGCGACACCCGTCCAAGCGGCTCATCGCCACGGTGATCACATCGGAGGTTTTCATGAGTTCACCTCCGAATCGCGATGCGTCCGAGTGGCCAACTTGACCAGCTCATCTAGTTCGCTCGTGGTGGTGTATTGCAGCCCGTCCACGATGAAGTCGGACAGGGGAATGTTGCTGTTGCGTTCTGCCTCCAGCAGCAACCTGCAGACCATTCGCTAAGCCAGCGTTTCCCGTGCCAGGTCATCAATCTCCTGACACTCCTCTGTGGTGAGGGTGTTCTGGAGCTCACCCATTTCAAGGTGACTGCTGCCGTACACCGACCACGCGAAGGAATCGTGGACAGGGTGCAATCCCTGGCCAGCCATTTGGTCAACAACTGCAGCAGCTGCCAACTGAACGTGAGTCGGGTGCCATTGATAGGGGCGGTCGAGATCATGACCTGCCTCCGCATAGAAGATGTCGGAAGCGCGGTTCATCACCGTGGCGGCATGTTCCATCCGTTTCCGCCAAGCCTCATTTGCGTCGGGGTTGCTGGAGTTGATCCCCCAGGCCATGCGCCCATATGGAGCTTCGTTTGTGGTGGTCATGAGTCAGCCCCCGCAGTGAGTGCAGCAGCGGCAAGTTGACTCAGCCCCGGATAAGTGGCCGCGGCGATCGTCCGTGTGTTCAGGTCGCCTTCCAGCAAGACGGCCAGCTCGTTGATTTCCTTGGCCATGTGGACGACGGCACTGTGAAACTCGATTGGCCCCTTTGCCTCCTTGCAGGCTTGAGCCAGTGGTTGCTTGTGCAGCGGTGTGGTCATTCGATGGCCTCCTGCCAATGCAGCGGCCTCGGTTGTCAATTGGGTGGTCTTCATTTCTCTCCTGGGTTCTGTGTTTTGATTTTCTTGAGCAAGGAATCAAGTTCCTTTTGCTCCTCGGATTGCGATGGCACGGGCATGCGAGCCAGCTCGGCAAACCGTTGCTGACATGCACCGATATCCCATGTGATCGGTGAGTTTCGGAAGGGTCCTCGGAAGAAATGAACCCCGGGCGTCAGACACCCTGAATCGATCAATCGCATGAGTTGCGATTTCAATCGACCAAGCGCCTGCGCCGCAGCTGGGGTCTTAAGAACCCCATCTCTGATTGGCATTTGCGGATTAGATAAGCGGCTAAGCCGCTGCAGATGTGAAGGCTTCAAGCAGGCGCCGAGTCACCTTGCGGAATTGAATCCACTCAGGTTGAGCATCGGGGCCCCAAGAGTTTGCGAGTTTTTCTTTGTAAGGGCTCAGCACTTCCCGGATGGGTGAAGTGCTGAATCTGATGGTTCCATTCGGATGAATGGTTCGCGCGCGCTTAAAAGCACGAACAAGCTTCTCCGCTGGGATTGTTCCTTTTGGGGTGAAAATCCTAAGAGATTCCCCTGTTCGGGGATGCTTAACGCGGACTACTGAAGAGGTTCGAACAGGCTTACTCACTTGAGCCAACGCAACGACAACGTGGTCAGGTGCCTGCTCACTGCATCCTCTCGAATGCTCGCAATCATCCACTTCGGATGTGACGGGAGCTAATCCGTCGGCGTGCTTCTTTGAATATAACGCGCAACGCTACGAATGGTGTAGCAAATGACATCAACCACCCAGATGCAGTGTCAGCGAGATCAAAAAATCACATGCGCTGATTGATAACAGCTGAAAAAACCTCGCTTCCGTTTTCCTGGGAATATCAGCTCACGTTTACACCATCGCCTCAAGTTTTCTTCGAGCCACCACAGCCTGGGCTTGCTCAAGTGCGGTGTCGAGAATCTCCTGATCGATCTGGCTGCCGTAGTGACGGCTGTGGGTCAGCAGGCTGTGGCCCATCAGGCCAGCGGTCTTCCTGGGGCTGAAGCCGTAATCCTCATGAGCTCTAGCGGCATAGGCATGCCGCATGGAATACGGCACCAGATCATTGCCTGCGTTCCCGGTGGGAGGGAGCTCAGCGGTCTCCGCTTTCAACTGCTGCCAGACACTGTTGCGGGCCAGGTACTGAGACAGGGCATGGCCAGCGGCCAGCATCTCCCCCTCCTCATTGACCCGGAAGCAGGCAGACGGCAGACATGCATTCCCCTGCTCCTCGAGCATCGCCAGCAGGTTGGCCGAGTGCCCCTCAAGACCAGCTGGATCCAGGCCAACAATGTCGCGGGGATCAGTGCCCTCCTCCTTCCTGGCCGTCCGCTTCCGATAGCTGCAATGCAGGAACCCACCCTTCGGTGAGAGGTAGGCGAGTTCCACTCCGCGGAGGCCGAAGCAGGCCACAAAGCCAACGGCATTCCGCCACTGCGGATTGTCGACACCCTCCAGCAGCCGAACGATCTGGTCGTCCTTGGCAAATGTTGTGAGTGTGGTGCCCTTCGGCTTGCTGCCGACAAACGGCTTGAGGTTCGAAGGTGGCTCCCAGCGGGGATCGGCCGCACATTCATTGACCGCATGCCGGAGCAGCTGCGCGGCGTACTGGATTCGGTGCTTGCGGCCATCAGAGCCAGGCTCACCACCGACACCCACCAGGCGCTGGAGCAGCGTCTTGCTGTTCACCGGCTTGGGCTTGGTGGCCAGGGCCGTCAGCAGATGATTCATCTCTGGCTGATACATCCGCCGCCAGGTGGTGGGCTTGATGCCTCCTGACTCGACCTTGGCCTTGCGGAAGTCTTCGACGATCGCCGTCCAGTCGGTGTCGCCTGCGATGGTGGTGCTGACGGTGGACTTGGCCAGCAGCTGGTGAGCTTCCTTCAGGCCTCGGCCTTGGCTCATCAGAGCCTTGAGTTTCTCGGCAGTGGTTAGCAGCGCAGCCTGGCTGGTTCCCGCCCAGGGGAGCTCGAGCACCACACTGCTGCGCTGGCCATCGTCGAAACGAACGGTCAGCTGGATCCGGCCGCGGATGTCTCGCACCATCCACCCCTCACCGGCCAGGCCCGTGAGCGCCTGCCGCATGCCCTTCACCCATGCCGGGGCTTTCGCTGGCTTCCGAGGCGTCGCAGCCATGAGCATCTCCCTTAATCCGTCTCGCCATTGTGCGCACAGGCGTGCGCACAGGTCAATCGAAACGCTGCATCAAGCCAGTTCAAGCGTCACGGACGCTTGATGACATGAACTCCCAAAAGCCAGTTCAGAACTGCTTTTTTGAGTGGTGGTCCGGGATGGGCGATACGGGGATCGAACCTGTGACAATCTCCTTGTAAGGGAGGTGCTCTACCGCTGAGCTAATCGCCCGAGATGCTGATTCTGCCTGATCGAGGCAGGCTGGAGCAGCTCATCACGAATTGCCGTGGCCTCAGGCCGAGACCATGACCGGGCCACACTCGCCTGCAGCCTTCCCATGGGTCTGCTGACGTCGTTATGGCTGGGTTGGTTCAATGCTGCCCTGACAACCCTGGCATTCGTAGTTGGGGGGCTCTGGCTGTCCCCTGATCTTGATGTGCGCTCGAACGCTCTCAGGCGCTGGGGGGCGCTGCGCTGGATCTGGTGGCCCTATCGACGACTGCTACCGCATCGCTCCCTCTTCTCCCACGGCCCCTTGATCGGCATGGCATTGCGGTTGGTGTGGCTGTCGGCCCTGACGCTGCTGATCTGGAAAGCCGCTGCATCGCTGCTTGCACCTGCCTTCCCAACCCCTTCACAGGCATGGCCAGACCTGGTCTCGGCACTGAGGCATCATCCCCGGACCTTGATCGGCATCCTGGTTGGTCTGGAGGGCAGCGTATGGCTGCATCTGATCCTGGATGGGGATCCACTGCCAGCAGAGTGCCGGAAACCATGGCGCAGAAACCGACGCCGGTGAGAGGGTGGCCACAACCGTATGCGGTTTCCATGGCCCCAGGCTCAGAAGCGTCGCAACAGGGCCCACTTGGCCGGCTGGAGGACCTGGTGGCGCAGTTGCGCGATCCTGCAGAAGGCTGCCCCTGGGACCTTGAACAGACCCACCAGTCGCTAATTCCCTATGTGCTTGAGGAAGCTCATGAAGTGGCCGACGCCATCCGTCATGGCGATGACAGGCACTTGAAGGAGGAGCTCGGTGACCTGCTGCTGCAGGTGGTACTGCATGCACGAATCGCCCAGGAAGACAACCGCTTCGATCTCAATTCCGTGGCATCCGGCATCAGCGAGAAACTGATCCGGCGCCATCCCCATGTCTTCGCTGACGTCGAAGCCCGCGACAGCGCAGCTGTTCGCATCACCTGGGAGGCCATCAAGGCGCAGGAACGAGCAGAGGACGCAGATGCCATAGCCTCGGCATCCCCCCTCAGTGATCAACTCGCCTGCAAAGTACGTGGACAGGCGGCGCTCGCCGGTGCGATGACCATCTCGAAAAAAGCTGCCCAGGCCGGCTTCGAATGGGAGGACATGGCCGGGGTCTGGGCCAAGGTGAAGGAGGAACTCGAAGAGCTCGAGGAAGCCATCGCATCAGGCGACCGAGCCCATGCACAGGAAGAGCTTGGAGATGTCTTATTCACCCTGGTGAATGTGGCCCGCTGGTGTGACATCAGCCCGGAGGAAGGGCTCGCAGGCACCAATCAACGCTTCCTGAACCGTTTTTCTCGGGTCGAAGCGGCACTGGGTGGTGATCTCAGGGGCCAGAGCATCGATGCGCTTGAGAGGCAGTGGCAGCAGGCCAAGCAGGCCATCCGATCAACTGAATCCAGATCGGAGGGCTGAATTCAGTCGTGAGCGGCGATCGTTCCTTCGGTTGTGCCCCAGAGATGACGCTTGACCTGGTCAGCCTCGCGAATCAACGCTCTGGCCTGCTCACGCGTAGTGCAGCTCCGTGCCCCTTCCTCAAGGCGCAACAGAGTGACAAGTTCGGCTGAAGGATGGCGGGCTTTTCCCTGATTCATCAGTCCCCCTCCAAGTTGTCTTAATTGCACCTTAACCAGGACATTGCCCTGGGCAAACACCTAGTCATCCAGTGAAGGCCTGCCTTGTCGGCGGCGCTTGAGTTCACTGCGCCTGCCTTTGGCCTCAAGCCTCCGTTTGACGGCAGCACGGCCCGGACGTGTGGGTCTTCGCCTGGGCGGAGGAGGCTTGAGACCCTCTCTCAGCAAATCCGCCAGTCGAGCCAGCGCCCTCTGACGGTTTTGCCACTGGGAACGCTCCTCAGCCGCAACAATCCGCAGACAGTTCCCCTCGATGCGCGACGCCAACTGGTTACGCAAGCGAGCCTTGCGGAAAGGACCAAGGACCCTGGAATTCTCCAAGTCGAATCTCAACTCCACCCTGGAATCAGTGGTATTCACACCCTGCCCCCCCGGACCAGAGGACCTGGAGAAACGCCACTGCAGCTCCGCGGCTGGAATCACCAGACGGTCATTGATCGGCAGATCCTGAATCACGCTCCGCTTCCGAAGAGGACTGGGAGTGGTGCCAGCAGTCTGCGTCAGGCCCAGGCAAACCATGGGTCAACGCTGTTCTTAGCTGGAAGGAAGAATCTTTCTCAACCTTCATGACCAAGGCATCCCCGGCCACCGGCGGCTGGATCGATGAACACCATGAAGGGGTTCGTTATGGACTCGCCGGACAGGTGCTGCTGGATGAGCAAAGCAGCTTCCAACGCATCACCGTGATTGACAGCGAGCGCTACGGCAGAGGACTGCTGCTGGATGGGTGCTGGATGACCGCAGAACACCAGGAACGGCACTACCACGAAGCATTGGTGCATCCCGCTCTTTGCAGTGCCGCGACCATTGAACGCATTCTGGTGATTGGCGGGGGCGACGGCGGCACTGCCCGCGAATGCCTGCGCCATCCAGGCGTCCGTCATCTCGACATGGTGGAGATCGATGGCCGGGTGGTGGAGCTCAGCCAGCAGCATCTGGCCACGATTGGTGGAAGCTGCTGGCAGGACCCTCGCTTTCACCTCACGGTGGGTGATGGCATCGCCTGGACAGCGAACTGCACCGACGCCAGCTACGACGTCGTGATCGTGGACGGTTCCGATCCGGCAGGGCCGGCCGAAGGTCTGTTCAACCGCAGCTTCTTTGAGCACTGCCGCCGCATTCTCAAGCCGGGCGGCGTCTTTGCCACCCAGAGCGAGTCGCCCGAAGCGTTTCGTCAGGTCCACATCGACACCGTTCGGGTGCTGCGGGCTGTGTTCGGTCATGCCGATCCCCTTTACGGCTGGGTGCCGATGTACCCCAGCGGCTGGTGGAGCTGGACTTTCGCTGCGATGGACGAACCCCGTTACCGCAACGTCCTCCCGGAGCGGGCAGCCAGCATCGCCGCAGGCTGCGAGATCTGGAGCCCTCGATGGCAGTCCGGTGCCTTTGCAGCGATGCCTGCCTTCATGGAACGAGAGTTGTCGGCATGACCCTTCCCGACCATTCACTGTTTGATCGTGAGGGGGCGATCTATATGGGCGCCAGCCGGGATCCGAACGGCTGCAAAGTGGGTCTGTTCGGCGTGCCCTACGACGGCACGACATCCTTCAGACCTGGAACGCGGTTCGGACCGTCAGCGGTGCGGGAAGTGAGCACAGGCCTTGAGACCTACTGTCCCCAGCTCGACCAAGACCTTGAGGCCATGGCCTACGTCGACCTCGGAGCGGTCGAGATCCCATTCGGAGCCCCCGAACCAGTGATGGAGGCTGTACATCACGCCACGACCCAGGTCCTTGACCTTCAGCTCAAGCCGCTGATGCTGGGCGGCGAACATTCCATCAGCTCCGGAGCTGTCGCCGCTGTGGCCGAACGACATCCGGATCTGGCTCTCGTGCAGCTGGATGCCCATGCCGATCTCCGGGATGAATGGCTGGGATCGCGGCACAGCCACGCCTGCGCCATGCGGCGCTGCCTGGAGGTGCTTCCGAGTCGGGAGCTGCTGCAGATCGCCATTCGCAGCGGGACCAAGGAAGAGTTTTTGGAATTGCGCAGCAGCGAAAGACTGGTCCCCTTCGATCAGATGGTCTCCCGTCTACAGGGTCTGCGCGGCGAACCTCTTTATCTAACCGTTGACCTGGACTGGTTTGACCCAGCGGTGATGCCCGGCACAGGAACCCCGGAACCAGGCGGCTTTCTCTGGCAACACTTCGCTGAACTGGTGAACGAATTACGCCATCACCACCTGGTCGGAGCGGATGTTGTTGAACTCGCTCCTCAACTGGATCCGAGTGGCATCAGCAGCGTTCTGGCAGCCAAGGTGACCCGCAGCCTGCTGTTGCTGATGGCTCAATAAAAGTGTGCGGCGTCCAGACGCTGCTCCCGCAGTCGTCTGTGCTGACCACTGAGCAGGCTGAGCACGAGTGTGGGGTGCCCGTGAATCAGCTCCAGAAAACTGTTGCGATCGAGCCGGAGCACGTGAACTGGCGTGATCGCACGCGCTGTTCGGCTGTGATGGGCGTCATCCGCCGCAAGGTCTTCATAGAAGAAGACCTCTCCATCGCCGTAGCGGAGGCGGTCACGACCACCGGTCGTGAGCTCCACCAGTCCTCGCTCAATTGCGTAAAGAGCTGTCGCCGATTCACCCCGCTCAAACAGGATGCTGCCCGTAGGCAGCAGCAACTGATCAACATTGCGATGCTCAGCAATCAGCTGAACAGCGGTCGGCATTGATATTGATGTAGAGACCGACAACGGGAACGCAAACAACCGTAAGTCTCTTCATTCTTGCGACCGATTCAGAGGTTGTTGTAACTGAAACGACACACCCTGAATGGGTCACAGCACCTGGGCTGGTTCTTCAGATTGCCCTAAACCATCAACGGAAGATCCGAGGTCCAGCTGCCGGTCGCCTCCGACGAGAGGCTGCTCAGACGACACCAGGCCAGGGAGAACAGGAGCGCGCGCTGTCCAGTGATGGCACCAGATCACCCTTGCGAGCTCAACGTGCACCGTCAGATTCCGCAGCCTGCACCAGCCCCCACCCCCGCCGCCCTGAGCAGGAATGCAGTGTTGACAAGACTGGCTGGAGGACTTGGACAGTTGGCGTTCTGAACTATGGAGTTCAAGCTAAGGACGCTTTCCATTGCGGTCGATGCCGGAGCTGCAATCTGCGGCTTTGCTTCCACTTCCAACGCAAACCGGAACTGCATCCATAGGATCCGCTGTAACCGCCTGGTCTCCGTCATGGATCTGCAACGCACGCCGCTCCATGACCTTTGCCACGAGGCCAAGGGCCGCATGGTTCCCTTTGCCGGCTGGGAGATGGCAGTGCAGTTCTCGGGGCTGATCGCCGAACACAAAGCCGTGCGCGAAGCCGCGGGGATGTTCGACATCTCCCACATGGGCGTCCTTCGGATCGAAGGCAGCAATCCCAAGGATGCTCTGCAGACCCTGGTCCCAACAGACCTGCACCGGATCGGCCCAGGACAGGCCTGTTACACGGTGCTGCTCAACAACAACGGCGGCATCCGTGACGACCTGATTGTTTACGACCAGGGGGAGACTGCTTCCGGCGACGGCACTCTGCTGGTGGTGATCAATGCCGCCTGCGCCGACAGCGATACGGCCTGGCTGAAACAGCAGCTGGAACCGCGAGGTCTGCGTGTTGAGGACGAAAAGAAGGATGGCGTGCTGCTGGCTCTGCAGGGTCCGAAGGCCATTGCCATTCTCGAGAAGCTGAGCGGAGAACCTCTGCATGAGCTACCTCGCTTTGGCCATCGCCAATTGCGACTTCAAGGGCTGGGCGAAGAGGTGTTCTGCGCCCGGACCGGCTACACGGGAGAAGACGGTGCTGAACTCCTTCTGAACCAGACAGATGGACGCAAACTCTGGTCACGACTGCTGGAACTGGATGTGATGCCATGCGGCCTAGGAGCACGCGACACCCTGCGTCTGGAGGCCGCCATGCACCTTTACGGCCAGGACATGACCGCCAGCACCAACCCATTCGAAACAGGCCTGGGTTGGCTGGTCCACCTCGAGATGCCGCAGGACTTCATTGGACGCAAGGCTCTGGAGCAGGTCGCTGCCGACGGGCCCTCACAGCGGTTGGTGGGATTGAAGCTGAAGGGCCGAGCCATTGCCAGGCATGACTATCCAGTGCTGCACAACGGTGAAAAGGTGGGGGTGGTCACCAGTGGCAGCTGGTCACCCACCCTGGAGGAGGCCATCGCCCTTGCCGTTGTGCCCAAGGAACTGGCCAAGATCGGCAGCGAACTTGGTGTGGAGATCCGCGGGCAGGTGCAACCGGCCACGGTGGTGAAGCGGCCCTTCTACAGGCGTGGATAAAGGGGCACGGGCTATGGGAAACTCGCCTGTCACCAGCTGAATTGATCCCATGCGCAGCAACGGTTGCGGCGACCTGCGCAAGCAGCACATTGATAAGCAGGTGCAGCTGTGCGGCTGGGTGGATCGACGCCGGGACCATGGCGGTGTGATTTTCATTGACCTGCGCGATCGCAGCGGCACAGTGCAGATCACCGTGGACCCCGATCTCGGTGCAGAGGCATTTGCTGTGGCCGAACATCTGCGCAGCGAAACCGTGCTGCAGGTTGAGGGGAAAGTGCGAGGTCGCCCAGCTGAATCCCTCAACGAGAAGCTGGCAACCGGCGCTGTGGAAGTGCTGGCCAGCAGCATCACCGTGCTTAACAGCGTGAAGGGGAACCTTCCCTTCCCCGTTTCCGTGCACGACGAGGAGAACACCCGCGAAGAGCTCCGACTGCGCCATCGCTATCTGGATCTGCGCCGCAAGCGCATGAACGACAACCTGCGGCTGCGGGCTCAGACCATCCAGGCCGCCCGTCGCTTCCTGGAGGACGAAGGCTTCATCGAGGTGGAAACCCCGGTGCTGACCCGCTCCACCCCGGAAGGAGCCCGCGATTATGTATTGCCCAGCCGGGTCTGCGGCGGCGACTGGTTCGCCCTGCCCCAGTCCCCCCAGCTGTTCAAGCAACTGCTGATGGTGGGGGGTATTGAGCGCTACTACCAGGTGGCCCGCTGTTTCCGCGACGAAGACCTGCGCGCCGACCGCCAACCGGAGTTCACCCAGCTGGACATCGAAATGAGCTTCATGGATCAGGAGCAGATCCTGGAGCTGAATGAATCGCTGATCTGCGCCATCTGGAAGGCGGTGAAAGGAATCGAGCTGCCCCGCCCCTTCCCGCGCATGACCTGGCATGACGCCATGGAGCGCTACGGCACCGACCGACCCGACACCCGTTACGGCATGGAGCTGGTGACCGTTTCGGACATCGTCAAGGAGATGGGGTTCAAGGTGTTCAGCGGTGCGGTGAAGTCCGGCGGCGCGGTGAAGGTGATTGCGGTGCCGGGCGGCAACGACGCTCTCTCCAATGTGCGGATCAAGCCCGGTGGCGATGTGTTCGGCGAGGCCCAGGCCGCTGGAGCGGGAGGTCTGGCCTTCATCCGCGTGCGCGAAGGGGGAGAGATCGACACGATCGGTGCGATCAAGGACAACCTCAGCGATGAGCAGAAGCAGGAGCTGCTCAGTCGCACCGGAGCCCAGCCAGGCACGCTGCTGCTGTTCGGTGCCGGTGACACCGCCACAGTCAACAAAGCCCTCGACCGGGTGCGTCAGTATCTGGCCAGGGAGCTGGACATGGTCCAAGCCGACCGAGACAACGACCAATGGAACTTCCTCTGGGTCGTGGACTTTCCGATGTTCGAGTTCAACAGCGATGAGAATCGTTTTGAGGCTCTGCATCACCCCTTCTGCGCTCCAAACGCAGAAGATCTGGGCAACGACCCATCGGAATGGGCCAAAACACTGCCGCAAGCCCGCGCTCAGGCTTATGACCTCGTGCTCAACGGACTTGAACTCGGTGGGGGCTCGCTGCGCATCCATGACTCGGCACTGCAGCGACAGGTGCTCCAGACCGTGGGTCTGCCCCTGGAGGAAGCCCAGGAACAGTTCGGCTTCCTGATGGACGCCCTTGATGTGGGGGCTCCTCCACACGGAGGCCTGGCCTTCGGCGTCGACCGGATGGTGATGTTGCTGGCCGGCGAGGAATCGATCCGTGACACAATCGCCTTCCCCAAGACCCAGCAGGCGCGTTGTCTGATGACCAACGCTCCAGGCGCTGTCGCCGGCAAGCAGCTTGAAGAGCTGCATGTGGCCAGCACCTGGGTGGAAGAGAGCGACGCGGCCGCGAACTAGAACCCGAACAGAAACCGGCGTTTCGGAGCACCGGACTCTCAGATGATCAACCCTGGAGAAACAGTGAGCCATCCAGGGTTTCTTGGCCAAACACGCCCGATCGACGGGGCAAGCCCCGATCCGCTGGAGCGGTGGCAACGACCTGCTGCGCCTGTATCTGCAGGACATCGGTCGAGTCGACCTGCTCACCAGCGAGGAAGAAGTCACCCTCTCTCGTCAGGTCCAGGCGCGGGAGAAACTGCTGGTTCAGGAGCGGGACCTCAGCACACGCCATGCAGCAATCCGGATCCTGCTGGATCTGGAGGAGCTGCAGCTGCGCGAAGCCAATCAGGTGAGCCACTGGCCCACGCGTCAGGAATGGGCACGCGCGGCAGAGTTGCCCCTCGAGGAACTCAATCGTCAGCTGAATGAGGGGTACAGCCTCTGGGCCGAGGAAGTGGGTCTGGAAGCCAAGGAATTGCAGCGACGACTTCGGGAGGGACGCAGGGCCAGGGACAGGATGATCCAGGCCAACCTGCGCCTGGTGGTAGCGGTGGCCAAGAAGTATCAGCAGCGAGGCATGGAGCTGCTGGATCTCGTCCAGGAGGGCACGCTTGGCCTTGAACGGGCCGTGGAAAAATTTGACCCCACCAGAGGCTTCCGCTTCAGCACCTACGCCTACTGGTGGATCTGTCAGGGGATCACCAGGGCCATCGCCACTCAGAGCCGAACGATTCGTCTGCCGGTGCATGTCACCGAAAAACTGAATCGCATCAAACGCGCCCAGCAGGAGATCGCCACCGAAAAGGGACGCCTCGCATCGGTGAGTGACCTGGCCAGGGAACTGGGACTGAGTGAAGAAACAGTGCGCATGACGCTGATGCGGGTTCCTCGCTCGGTCTCACTGGAGACCAGGGTCGGCAAGGACCAGGACACCCAGCTGGGAGACCTGCTGGAAGACGGAAGTGCCACACCTGAACAGACCCTCACCCGTGATTCCCTCCACGACGACCTGGAACATCTGCTGGATGAACTCACGCCGCGCGAAGCGGAAGTGATCCGCAGCCGTTTCGGACTTGAGGATGATCACCCTCGCACTCTTGCGGAAATCGGAGAAGCGATGGCGCTGTCGCGAGAGAGAGTTCGTCAGATCGAGACGCGAGCTCTGCTCAAGCTGCGTCAACCGCAGCGGCGATCCAAGGTGAAGGATTACATCCTGGGCCTGGATTCCTGATTCGAACGACCGTTACCCCACCCTCTTCCATGGCCAGCGCGCCCCAGATCGACATCGGTATCCCTCAGGAACAGCGCGAGGAAATCGCAGCTGGGCTGAGTCGATTACTTGCCGATACCTATGTGCTTTACGGAAAAACCCACGGGTTTCACTGGAATGTGACCGGTCCGATGTTCAACACACTGCATCTGATGTTCATGAACCAGTACACCGAGCTGTGGAACTCGCTGGACGAGATTGCTGAAAGAATCAGAGCTCTCGGTGTGGTTGCCCCCTATGGCGGCGCGACTCTGGCCGGACTGGCTTCCATCAAGGAAGTCACTCAGCAACCTGCAGCCCTCGACATGGTGAGGGAGCTGGTTGCAGGCCATGAAGCCGTGGCCAGAACTGCCCGCAGCATCTTTCCTCTGGCGGAGACAGCGAGCGATGAACCCACCGCTGATCTGCTGACCCAGCGCCTGCAGATTCACGAAAAGACGGCCTGGATGCTCAGGAGCCTGCTGGAGGGCTGAAGACCTCCGGTCCTTGTCCTCTTGGTGCGATGGGTACATTGAAGAATCGACCAGGGGTTCATGGCCAAGTTCGTCTTCGTTACCGGTGGTGTCGTCTCCAGCATCGGCAAAGGCATCGTGGCCGCAAGCCTGGGACGTCTGCTCAAATCGCGTGGCTACAGCGTTTCGATTCTGAAGCTGGATCCTTACCTCAACGTGGACCCAGGCACGATGAGCCCCTTTCAACATGGCGAGGTCTTCGTCACCGAGGACGGGGCTGAGACCGACCTCGACCTGGGTCATTACGAGCGCTTCACCGACACGGCGATGTCACGCCTCAACAGCGTGACCACCGGCTCGATTTACCAGTCGGTGATCAATAAGGAGCGCCGCGGTGATTACAACGGTGGCACGGTGCAGGTGATTCCGCACATCACCGGTGAGATCCGCGAACGGATCCATCGCGTGGCCGCCAACAGTGGCGCCGATGTGGTGATCACAGAAATCGGCGGCACCGTGGGTGACATCGAATCTTTGCCATTTCTCGAAGCGATCCGTGAATTCCGCGGGGATGTGGGTCGCCATGACCTGGCCTATATCCACGTGACCCTGCTGCCCTTCATCGGCACCTCCGGAGAGCTGAAAACCAAACCCACTCAACATTCAGTGAAGGAGCTGCGGTCGATCGGCATCCAACCCGATGTGCTGGTCTGCCGAAGCGACCGGGACATCAATCCCGAACTCAAACGCAAGATCGGCGGTTTCTGTGGGGTCCCTGAACGGGCCGTCATTCCTTCCCTCGATGCCGACAGCATTTATGCCGTGCCGTTGACCCTTGAGGACGAGGGTCTCTGCCGCGAAGTGCTCGATGTGCTGCAACTCGAGGACCATGAGAGCGACATGGCCGGCTGGGCACAGCTCGTGCATCAGATGCGCAACCCAGGGCCGACCGTCAAGGTGGCACTGGTGGGCAAATACGTGCAGCTCAACGACGCTTACCTCTCTGTGGTGGAAGCCCTGCGTCACGCTTGTCTGGCACAGAATGCCTCACTGGATTTGCACTGGGTCTGCGCTGAGCAGATCGAAGACGAAGGCGCCGAAAGCCTGCTGAAAGGAATGGACGCCGTTGTGGTGCCGGGTGGCTTCGGCAACCGCGGTGTTGACGGCAAAGTGGCCGCCATCCGCTGGGCAAGGGAACAGCGGGTGCCCTTCCTGGGTCTGTGTCTCGGCATGCAAACGGCAGTGATCGAGTGGGCCCGCAATCAGGCCGGTCTCACCGACGCATCCAGTGCCGAACTCGACCCGGAAACCCAGCATGCAGTGATTCACCTTCTTCCAGAGCAGCAGGACGTCATCGATCTCGGCGGCACCATGCGCCTTGGCGTTTATCCCTGCCGAATCGCGGAAGGCTCGATGGCAGCACGCCTCTACGGCGATCAGGTGGTCTACGAACGGCACCGGCACCGCTATGAGTTCAACAACGCCTACCGAAGCCTCTTCCTCGAGTCGGGTTATCGCATCAGCGGCAGCTCACCGGATGGCCGGCTGGTGGAGCTGATCGAGCTGCCGGGTCATCCCTTCTTCACAGCCTGCCAGTACCACCCGGAGTTCCTGTCGCGACCCGGCAGGCCTCATCCACTGTTCCGCGGTTTGATCGAGGCAGCCCAGCAGCGCCTGCCCTCCAGTCCAAGCGAGGCTCTGCGGCAACAAGGTTCAACCATCGGCAGCCGTGATTTCCCTGAAGCCAGCCGCAAACCTTGAGCATTGCCAAGTCCATCGACGGCCTGCCATTGGTGGAAACCTTCCACTCCTTGCAAGGGGAAGGTCTGCATGCGGGTCGCAGTGCTTTTTTCATCCGCCTCGGTGGCTGCAAGGTGGGCTGCAGCTGGTGTGACACCAAGCATTCCTGGTCTGAACACGTGCACCCGCAACGAAGAGTCGAAGAGCTTGCACAGGATGTATTAAAGGCCGCCAGAGCTGGAGCGGCGTTCGTGGTGATCACTGGCGGAGAACCTCTTCACCACCCGCTCGAACCGCTGACAAGCGCCATCCGCAGCAGTTGCTCACTACCCATCCACCTTGAAACAAGCGGGGTCGATCCCCTCAGTGGCAGCCCCGACTGGATCACACTCTCGCCGAAACGACACAAACCACCCAGGCAGGATCTGCTAGCCAGTTGCCATGAGCTGAAAGTGGTGGTGCATGAAGCTGACGATCTGCTGTTCGCCGATGTGGTGGCCGCCCAGGCTCCTCAGGCTCACTGGCTCGTGCAACCGGGGTGGGACAGCCAGGAAGGCCAGGAGCTGGCGGTGGCCAAAGCACAGAGAGACGGACGCTGGCGGCTGAGCCTGCAGAACCACAAGTGGCTCGGCGTGCGCTGAATCGATACAACAGCGGAATCAGATCCGCTTGCCATGCAGCGCAACAATCTGCTGCCGATCACAGCGCAAGGGACGCTGATCGCGATGGCCTTGGTCGGTCTGGGTCCAAACATCTGTGCTGAGCCCGTCCGACCCGAACGGGTGCCTCAACGCACCGGTGTCTCAAATCTCGCCTTGCTGAGCCATGCCCGCCCACAACGACTACCAAAGTCGCACCGTCCTTTTCGCAAAGGCGAAACGCTTCGTCTGGTGTATCCGCTGCCGCAACCTGCGCAGGAAATGAAGCCCTATGGCTGGCGCTACTCCAACGATCACCAACGCTGGCGCATGCACGTGGGCCATGACCTGATCGCTCCTGCGGCAACCCCGGTTCAGGCCATGCTTTCTGGACGGGTACAACTGGTGCAGTCGATCAGCGGCTATGGGCTCACGGTGTTGCTGGATCATGGCCGGGGCTGGCAGACCGTGTACGCCCACCTTCAGAGCTCTGACGTTCACCTAGGTCAGCTGGTGCGAGCCGGAGACCGCATCGGTCGCGTCGGTCGCAGCGGCTCGGCCAGCACCGACCATCTGCACGTGGAGCTCAGACGGCTGGAGGGGCGCCAGGCCTTCGCTCTGAACCTTGGTCCGCTCCTGCCCCACTGAGCCCGATCTAGAGCCGGACGGCTTCCTGCTGGCGTGTCTCGGCTTTCCAGACCCGCCAACGCAATTCAATGTTCTCGGGCAGATCCACAACAATCGGCCAGGAGGCGTTGTACGGAACCAGATAGGGCTGTTTACCCATCGACAGGAAAGACGTTCGGGTGGGCTGATCATCGGGGCAGGCCATCTTGGTGCTGATCACAGCGACGGGACCTTTCACTTCGAACAGTGCCTTCCCGGATGCCTTGGGCAGCATGCGCATGGTCATCCCAGAACCTGAAAGCCGCTGAGTGTTGCAATCGAGTGTGACCGTCTGGCCCACGATCAGCTGAATCCGCCAGTCGAGCGGTTGCGAAGAGATAAGGGGGTCTGCACTCTTGGGCAGCAGACCCGAGGGCTGAATCACCCAACGCTTCAGGCCGGGGGCAGGCTGCGGATAACCGGTCAGATTCAGGCGAGGAATTGCAACACCGGGCAGCGAAGCCACAGCGCAGAGCGAGAGAAGAGCTCCAAAGCTGGCGATCGGCTTCAACAACAACTGATGCGGAGGCTTCGTCATCACCCCAAGGGCAACAGAATGCTCAGCATGACCGATTTCACGGCGATTGCCCTCCTATCAGGCGGACTGGATTCCGCCACAGCTGCAGCTCTGGCGGTGGAAGCGGGCGGGCGAGTGATCGGGCTCTCCTTCGATTACGGCCAGCGCCATCGACGTGAACTGCAGGCAGCCACCTCCATCGCCGCAGCTCTCAACCTGGCCGAGCACCACACCATCAGCGTGAACCTGGCCAGTTGGGGGGGGTCGTCGCTAACGGATCAGCAACAGGCATTACCGACCCATGGGGTGCAGGAGGGAGTCATCCCCAACACCTATGTGCCTGGAAGGAACACGGTATTCATCAGTATCGGCCTCAGCCTGGCTGAGGCCCGCAACGCAGACCGGGTCGTTCTTGGGGTCAATGCCGTGGACTACTCGGGGTATCCCGATTGCCGGCCCGACTATCTGGAGGCTTTCCAGACCCTTGCGAACCTCAGCAGCAAAGTGGGACGGGAAGGACATGGCCCCCTGCTCTGGGCGCCCCTGGTGGAATGGAGCAAGCAGCGGATCGTGGAGGAAGCCCTGCGCCTGGGGGTACCGATTGAGTCCACCTGGAGCTGCTACAGCGGAGGGAACAGACCCTGCAGCGTCTGCGACAGCTGTCGCATCCGTGATGCGGCTCTGCGCGATGCCGGTCGCCCCGATCTATGCAGTAGCGAAGACCAATGACCCTGCTGCGCAGGCGTCTTCCCTGGCTCGAGCCGGCATTGGTCGCTGAAAACCTGGCTCAACTTCACGGTGAGAGCGGACTGATCTGGCTCGATGGAGATGGCAGCGAACTTGGGCGGCACATCACCCTGGCCGTTGACCCTCTGGAGCAGTACTGCTGCCGAGGGCTGCCGGGAGAGCCGGGAGCCACCAACCCCTTCACCACTCTTCGGCAACTCAGGGACGGCCACTGGACTGGATGGCTCAGCTACGATGCAGCCGCCTGGACGGAACCCGGCAACCCCTGGCGTGGCGATGTGATGGCGACCCTCTGGATCGCACGCCATGATCCGGTGCTGCGATTTGATCTTCAAGCCGGAGAGATCCATCTGGAGGGCGTCGACCCAATTCGCCATGCCGCAATGGCATGCACTCTCGAGAGCCTTGACACCTCCCGGAACCCGTCAAGAACTCCGCAGAAGCTTGGATGCAGCTGGCATCGGCACAACGATCGCGCCTCCTACAAAGCAGGCGTCAACAGAATCCGTGAGCTGATCGCCAGCGGCGATCTGTTCCAGGCCAACCTCACCAGCTGCGCAAGCAGCACCCTCAGCAGCAATGTCGGCAATCTTGAGCTGTACGGACGGTTACGCGATCAATGCCCTGCCCCCTTCAGCGGTCTTCTGATTGGCAGTGGTGCTGCAGCAGGTGAAGCGGTTCTCTCCACCTCCCCCGAGCGCTTTCTGCAGGTGGAGGCCAGCGGAGCAGTCCAGACAAGACCGATCAAAGGAACCCGCCCACGCCATGCTGATCCCTGCATCGACGACGATCTGGCAGCGGACTTGGTCTGCAGCACCAAGGATCGCGCCGAAAACGTGATGATCGTGGATCTGCTGCGCAATGACCTGGGTCGAGTCTGCCGACCTGGATCGGTGCAAGTGCCAGACCTGGTGCGGCTCGAGAGCTATGCCCGGGTGCACCATCTCACCTCCGTTATCACCGGTCAGCTGCGTTCGGATGCCACCTGGGTGGATCTGCTGGAAGCCAGCTGGCCAGGCGGTTCAATCACTGGAGCACCCAAGCTGAGAGCCTGCCAACGGCTGCATGAGCTGGAAGCTCAGGGCCGTGGCCCCTATTGCGGCTCGCTGATCCACCTCGACTGGAACGGCCGCTTCGACAGCAACATCCTGATCCGCACCCTGCTGCGAAAAGATGCACAGCTAAGGCTCCATGCCGGTTGCGGGATTGTGGCTGACTCCGATCCAGAGGCGGAAGCAGACGAGCTCGACTGGAAGCTGCTGCCCTTGCTGGAGGCACTGACATGACACCGACAACTCTTGGCTGGCATCACGGCGAGTGGGGCAGTGCCGACACCCTCGGCATGCCTCTCAGCGATCGCGGTCTGCAGCTTGCGGATGGAGTGTTTGAGACGGTCCTGATCCAGGACGGAACGTCACAGCTGCTGAGTGAACATCTGCAGCGGTGGCAGCACAGCGCAACACTGCTCGGGATGGCAGCACCTCCAGCTCGCCCCTGGCTGGAGCAACTGGTTGATGAAGCCATCACCCGAGCAAGCCTGAACACTGTCGGTACAACAGGAGCAATGCGTCTCAACTGGAGCAGGGGCAGCATTGCCGGCCGTGGAATCGGCTTACCATCAGCTGAACCGGATCCAACCCAGCACCGCTTCTGGCTCACCCTTCAACCCCATCAGCCCGATTTTGAACCCGCGCAGGCCTGGATCAGTGTTCAGGAACAACGCAACACCAACAGTGTTCTCAGCCACTGCAAGACCTTCGCCTACGGCCAGGCGATTCAGGCCAGACGAGAAGCCAAGGCACAGGGGTCAGAACTGGCTCTGCTGCGCAACACCAACGGTGATCTCTGCTGCGGCGACAGCGCCAACCTGCTGGTGAAACGACAGGACTCCTGGATCACACCACCGCTGAGCAGCGGTTGCGTGCCAGGCGTGATGCGAGCCAAAGCACTGCAACAGGGAGTTGTCACAGAAACGCACATTGGTCCGTCGCTGCGAGCCGACGACCAGGCGCTGCTGATCAACAGCCTGGGCTGCAGATCCCTCAAGCAGGTCGACGGAATGGAGCTGCATCCCTCTGCCGAAGCGAAGCAGCTGTGGCAGCGGCTGCTTCTTGGCTGAGACTGAACAGACTTTCAGGCGAGAAGCGTGTTGTTGTCCTGCAGCCCTGGAATCCACTTCAACACTGCTGCTGACCAACCCTCACCATGGGGTGCTGAAGCCAGTTGATAACGACCCTCCGCCACACCGGCCAGCAGCCTGGGGTGCGGTCCGGCTGCTCCTGGAACCACCACCGCACAGTCGCTGACATCCAGCAACGGCAGGTCATTGGGCGAATCCCCCAGAGCCAGCACCTTCACGTCCGGAACTCCCTGACGTTGTTTGAGGGTCTTCAGTGCCTGGCCCTTGCTCACACCGGCACCCAGCAGATGACCGAGACGATTGCCCTGCACCACGCCCAGCTGGCGCATCTCAGCCAGCACCTGAAGACGATGCCGAGATTCAGAGAGCTTCGGTGGGACGAAGGGAACGCTGCACTGACGGCGCTGTGCCATCTGCAGAGCCTCACCGCTGAGGCCTAAGAGCCGATCAGCATCCATCTCACTGAGATCATCGAGGGCCTGGAGCGGCTCCCCGAGCTCACGCTCAAGATCAGCAAGCTGCGGTCTGAGCTGTCTCCAGGATGGGCCAAGATCTTGGCGCCATAACTCGCCGGTTGCAGATTCTCCATAGATGGCTCCACCGTTTTCGACGATGAACGGATCGTGCAGATCGGCCGACTCACGGAAGCTGAGCACCTCCTCTACCGTCTTGCTCGTACAGGGGATCACAGGAATGCCGTGACGCTGCAGGCAGCGGATCGCGTCCATCGCAACTGACCAGTCGTAGTGATGATCCATCAGCGTGCCGTCGAGATCAGTCACAACCCACCAGTTGAAATGTGGAGTCATCGTCATGGCTGCACCAGCCAGAGCACGGCGTACGGCTCCAGTGCATGTCGCTTTAGCGGCGCAAACTGCTGATCAGTGAGACGATCAACCCAGACCCGATCATCTCGGCCGCCCAGAACGGTGGGATCAAACGTCAGACGTGATGCCGTGAAGTTGTGCACAGCCACCAAACTGTGACCCTGATGGGAGCAACGCAGAACGACACGATCAACGCGATCCGGGCTGAGCACGTCCAAGACGCTGTCCGGATGCAGTGCAGGCAGCTCGGCCCGCAGCGTGAGTGCCTGGCGCAGAGCCGTCAACACAGCGGTCGTGTCGCTATCGGGATCATCAAGGCGTCGCTCCAACGCAGCTGCGTTGAATTGAGGACGATTGAGGTCCCTGCGATGACCACTTTGACGAAAGCGGGCCAGATCGTTCGGACTGGCAAGCAAAGCCGGTAGATAAAAGGCAGGAATGCCTGGCAGCACCAGCTTCAGCATTTCGGTGAGCAGAAACCGCTCGCGCTGAAGATGAGCTGGATCGAGACCTCCATCAGCCATGGCGCTCCACCAGCTGATGTTGATCTCATAAGGAACGTCATCCCCACCAGCGAGACGACGGTGACTCACCAAGCCACCTCGCTGCTCACAGCCAATCAAAAAATTCAATAAACGCCGCTGGGGCATCAGACCCTCCAGTGGCCTCAACCCCACCCCGTCATGACAGGCCGTGAAGTTGAGCAATGCGGTGGAGTTTGGCAGCTGGGGCCAGCGCGTAAGCCAACGGTTCAGCAGATCTGCAGACCCACTCATGGTGGCCTCCATCAACAGGGGAGGAAGCGGGAAGTTGTAGGCGAGATGGGCTTCATGCCCACTGCGCAGATAGGAAAGGTTCTCCTGCTCCGGAACATTGGTCTCCGTCACCACCACGCCACCACCAGCGCAGGCGTACGTGAGCAGATGTCGCATCACCTCAACCAGTCGATGGACTTGAGGGCGATGAATGCACGAGGTGTTGGGCTCCTTCCAGACGAAACCAACGGCATCGAGTCGAATCCAACGCACACCATGGGCGAGCTTCTGCTTCAACAAACGCGTGAAGCCAAGCAGAACTTCAGGACAACGCCAATCCAGATCAACCTGATCCGGTCCGAATGTGGTCCACACCTGACGCTGACCCACGGAGCTCTGCAGTTGGGTGAACAGCGCTGAACTGCGCGGACGGACCACATCGTCCCAGCAGGGATCAGGGGCAGCTTCCAGCACACACAAACGACCAGGCTCCTCATCTCTCAGAAACTGACGCACCCATGGATGAGACGCAGAAACATGGTTGAGCACCAGATCGGCCATCAATCGACGCCCCTCGGCCAACGCAGCGAGATCACTCCAGTCGCCATGCCGCGACTCCAACTGCTCATGACTTGAAACGGCAAACCCGCCGTCGCTGGTGGACTCAAGAAACGGCAGCACATGAATCACAGTTGCAAACACCTGCAGATGGCGGTTGACAAAGCTACGCAGGGCCTGCAATCCAGGTTTTGCATCATCAACGACAGAATCCGCGTAGGTGATCAACACCACATCGTCTCGATACCAGCAGTGATTCGCATCTGCCGAATCGGCATGCTCTGAAGCCGGTCCGAGAATTTGCAGCAATTGCGACGACAACGCTTGGAGATCGCCGGAAGAATTGTGCGGGTAGAGATCACTTAGCAGGGTTCGCAGCGTTGGATCGCGCGGAGGCTGCATCAGGTTCCACCAGAACGTTGTTCAGGTATGGAACAGGTTTCTCTCCTCTGTTGTCGCATCGAACACCGCATGGATTTTCAGCAAAGCCTGATCACCACGGTTCATGATTACAGCCTTGGCAATCTCGACGCCATCGACTTCAACAAAGAGCTTCAGCAAAGACCGACCGCCTTGCTGATTCCTTGTCTGATGGAGGAATTCAATCGGCCAGCACTAGCCCTGATCCGCGACACGCTGTCCAAGCTCACAGGACTTTCCAGCCTGGTGATCGCCCTTTCCGCCAAGAGCATCGAAGACGTCAACACAGCCAAAGCCTTCTTTGCCGATATGCCGTTCCCGGTGCAGGTGCACTGGACAAACAGCCCTGCAGTGATGGAAGTGCTCTCCTCCATGGGCAGCTTGGGCCTGGATTTAACAGGCCCTCCCGGCAAAGGCTGGGCTGTATGGCAAGGGTTGGGAGTTGCGTGTCAGCAAGCTGAAGTCATCGGATTATTTGATGCAGACATCCGCACCTTTGGCTCTGGCTATCCGGAACGGATGCTGCGTCCATTACTCAACCCGTCTCACGGAATGGCCTACGTGAAGGCGTTCTATAGCCGTCTTTCATTAGAAACCCAGGCTCTACAAGGGCGGGCCACACGACTATTTGTAGGCCCGTTACTGGCAAGCCTGGAGCAAATTTTTGGGACACTGCCTTACCTGCGCTACCTCCAAACCTTTCGTTATCCACTGGCCGGTGAGTTCGCTTTCACACGCGATCTGGCGATGAATTTGCGAATCCCATCAGACTGGGGCCTCGAAATGGGGCTGCTCTCCGAGGTCTATCGACACGTTGCACCCAGCAGGATCACACAAGTGGATCTTGGGTTGTTTGATCACAAACACAAAAGCCTGGGAAACAAGCCCGACGAAGGGCTGCAACGCATGGCCAGCGAAATCTTTTGCACTGTCCTGCGCAGCCTGATGGAGCACGAAGGCTGCGTGATGTCGATGGATCAACTACCGACACTGGAGGTGCTTTACAGACGTGTGGGCGAAGACCGCGTCCGTCAATTCGGACTTGATTCTGCCATCAACCGTCTTCCCTACGACCGCCATGGCGAAGAGTTGGCATTGCACCGCTTTGCTGACCTGCTGCGCCCAAGCTTGAACGGACTACTTGCATCACCCATTGCGCATCAGCTGCCAAGTTGGTCTCGACTAAATAGCTGCAATCCTTCCTTTGCATCTGACCTTGCCCAAGCAGGACACGTTGAACCACCACTACAGCTATACGAGTCTGCACTGAAGCAACCTCGTCGTCCAAATCATTATCCAACACATCAGACAGTGACGCAGGAAGCCTCAACTACAGCAGTCGCCTGAGCTCACAAAAGTTAAAGCCACCAAAACAAAGACAAGAGGAGTTATTTGTATTGCCACGAACAAAAGATCAGTCACAACAACTACCAAATCAGATCATTCGGTATCAAGCCAAAAAATCAAAACCAGCTTTGTATGAATTCGGTGACGAATTAGACATTTATGCCGGCGCATCCTGAGGAAATTAGAAGCATCAGCTCAGAATTCAGATGATGGAATGCGTTTACCGGAATGACACGAACAAAATGGTGGTGGTGAAGTGCGTCGGCAAACATCATTTTTATCTTGAAAAGGTGGTAATGCCAAAAGAACTTTTCTGGTTTGAAGCACCGAGGGAGGCACGGCTGGAACTCTGGAAAATGTCACCGCAAGGCCAAATGCTGGACATTCGCGCAAACGTCTCTGACTACTCGATCGAAAATGATCCGATTACTGAATCAGCCTACGCAAGCTAGGCAAGACACAAACACTCCCAAATTCAATCTTTATTTCGAGCATCAACACCAAAAATCTCACCTTGCAACAGTCAAACAATTGAAGTTAAGATTGAGTTCAATTTAAAGAGCTCAAACGACAAGCCTGCTCCCACACTAAACAGGCGCTTCAAGGCAAAAACAGTTGAATTGACAGAGAATAATATGTAAACAGAACTCAAACAACAACGATTAATCGATAAGACAAGAACTAATACCGAGTCAGGAGTGCTTGGCAACTAAGTTATTCAAAGCAATCCTCATTTTAAAGTTCAAACCAGCCTCATTTAACGTAATGGATACCCCGATAGACAAGCAGCTTTCTAGAACACGGCACCAAAGGAAGTCCTATCAATTCAGCAGTACGCTTAGATCGGATGAAACCCTCAGGAACACATAGGTCTCGATTAACGATGGCTTCCTCTCTGCGAGCAAGGTAAGTGGCTCTGCGGTAGGTGAGAGATTGACAGGGCTTACTCGCAATGCCAACGCGTGGCTCATAGCGATGACCACGGAAAGTAAGAATTGCCATTTTGGAATTCCGTATCATCCCAGGCCCCCGTTCCATGGCCTGATTGAATGCGCCTCAACCGATTCAAGGAAAAGGTGAACGACTTTGTAGCTGAAACTACAAAGTCAAAATGGATAGAAGAGCAATATAAAATCAGCTTCTTGGGGCAAATTGATACAATTTGTAGCATTGACAATTTTGGATAGCCTCAAAACCCGCCGGATCAATAAAAACAAAAGCAATCAGCTCATTAAGAGCGTGGTGATTTTGACAACATGCGGCATCGCTCACGGTTGCAGTTCAACCCAAGTGGGTGACGCACAAAGCTCTGTCAAAGAAGTACCCGTCAGCGAGGCAAAAGTTGGAGATGTACTTGTGAAAACAAATGAAGTTCAAGTGATATTAACTGCACCATTTAAACCTGGACAGCCCAATGGACTCTATGACGGTGGCGTAAAGAATCAATCAACCACAGGCGACATTTCGCATTATGAGGTCAATGCCATCTGCAGCATGCCCGACCTTCAGGGCTGGCCAGAATACGACAACATATACGGAAAAATAATCAGCGATCCCAGCGAGGCTGGAAAAGAGGGTGGGAATACGCAATGGCAGTTGTTATTAATGTTTGACGGAGAGCAACTATCGAAGGGTGAAGAATCAGCACCGTCATGGGCTAAAAGATTAGCCCAAAACCTATGCCGCAAAGGTGCTTTTGACGACAGCAATATCGAAGTACAGACAACGCCTAACAAAACAAAAGAAAAGTAGTAAGGAGCGATACAAAATGCACCCTATCCAGCAATAACAGCAAACAAAAGCTTGACACCGTATCTCAAGACACAGAAGACCTAGATGAAGTCGATTAATAACTAACTGGTTAATATTGCTTGGGCCAATAAAAAAATTGATACCTTCGAGAAAACGAAATTGGGCAAATCGAGAAATGGTGAAATCGACTACTCAGCCAATCTTCTGTAGCTGAAACAATATTAAAGGCTACTATTTTTTTCAATGGCTAGTACCGGAAGCGTCAGCGCATGGGATGAAGCATTGCTTACTGCAATGGTTCAATATCCAGTTCCTGTAATTACAGGACCGGAAGATATCCAAATACAAGTCGATAAAATTTGCACCTGCCTAGCCAACACCAAGGCTGGCTATCCAGATCTTGACCTGATTGTTTTTCCGGAATACTCAACACAGGGTCTGAACACCAAGATCTGGACATATGACGAAATGCTGTTGAGGATCGATTCTCCGGAAATCGATAGGTTCCGTCAGGCCTGCAAAGAAAACGATGTCTGGGGCGTCTTTTCCTTGATGGAACAAAACGATGATCCAAGTCTGCCACCATTCAACACAGCAATCATCATCAACTCAGATGGAGAAATTGCTCTCCACTACAGAAAGCTGCAACCCTGGGTACCCATTGAACCTTGGTCACCAGGCAACTATGGAATGCCTGTCTGCGACGGTCCTAAGGGATCAAAACTGGCAGTTTGCATTTGCCATGACGGAATGTTCCCTGAGCTGGCGAGAGAGGCCGCCTACAAAGGCGCCAATGTTTATATCAGAATCTCAGGCTATTCAACACAGGTAAATGATCAGTGGATTCTGACAAACCAAACCAATGCCTGGCAGAATCTGATGTACACAATTTCTGTAAATCTCGCTGGATATGACAATGTATTTTACTACTTTGGAGAAGGAACTGTCTGCAATTACGATGGCAACGTAATTCAACAAGGACAAAGAAATCCTTGGGAGATCGTGACAGCTGAATTGTTCCCTCGCCTTGTTGACAAGGCAAGAGAAAATTGGGCCCTTGAAAACAACATCTTCAACCTAGGCTGCAGAGCTTATGTAGGCAAGCCTGGCGGTGAAAAAGAAAATTATTTGACCTGGGTGAAGGACTTGGCAAATGGCGAGTACAAACTGCCCTGGGACGACAACATTAAGGTAAGAGATGGTTGGAAGTATTATCCAAATGGAGTTCAGCTAGGCCCTCTGCCAGCTAAAGGCAATGGACACAGTTCACAAGCCCCTTCAATAACCGAAGAGACACCTGTAATGGCACAAACATAACGGCAACAAGCAATTAAATTGGAAAGCCTCAGGTTAAACCTGAGGCTTTTTTGTATCAGGATTGAGAGAATGGAATCAAAGAAAGGTGCGAGTTGAAAACACCAGACCTATCAAAAAATGATCATGCCTTCTCAGAAAAATAAACGCTGGTAGCAGATGAGTCGTCTGATTTTTATCATCAGTTAATAGATCCGAAATCAAACAGTTAGAAATTCATCAATCACTGCATCAGACAATGATCCTGTTGGGCCACTGGAAACAATGCCTCCCCGCTGCATCGCATAATAAAAACTTGATTTTTTTACAAAGTGAAGATGTTGCTCAACAAGCAGCACACTAATACCAGTCTCGCGAACAATTCTCTCGACAGCATTTTCAATATCAAGGATAATTGATGGCTGAATACCCTCTGTAGGCTCATCTAACAGTAGTAACTTGGGCTTGCCGAGCAAAGCACGCGCAATTGCAAGTTGCTGCTGTTGTCCACCACTGAGATCTCCTCCGCGCCTGTTCAGAAATTGTTCGAGAATTGGAAATAGCTCAAAAACAATTGGGTCAATATGCCGATTTTTCGCTAAACCTCCGGGAAGCGACTCCATTCCTAAAAGTAGATTTTCTTTGACAGTAATACGAGGAATAATATCGCGACCTTGAGAGACATAACCAATACCATGCCTGGCACGTTGATAAGGCGGTTGCGACATAAGAGATGTGCCACTGTAGTCAATACTTCCACTGGACTGATTTAGCAGTCCGATAATTGTCTTCAAAAAAGTAGTTTTCCCAACACCATTTCGCCCAATCAGGCAGACCATTTCTCCAACTGGGATATGAAGATCCACATTTCTCAGAATATGACTTTCACCATAATAAACATTTAAATCCGAGACATTCAGAATAGACTGTGGTGACGCAGTAGTGGAATTCATGGGAATCAAAAAGAATGGTTGAGCAAATCTATATAACTAAAGTTGCCAGCTAAGTAATATTAGTGGTCATCAGCCTGGCCAAGATAAACCTCGATAACTCTAGGATCCTGCTTTACATCTTCAATCATTCCTTGGGTCAATAATTGACCTTGATGTAGCACAGTAACTGGTGCCCCGAGGTCTCGAATAAACTCCATATCATGCTCAATAACTACAACCGTATGGTCTCCCGCCAGTGATTTGATGAGTTCCGCTGTTCTGGATGTTTCTTCATCAGTAAGACCAGCGACAGGTTCGTCCAAGAGAATCACATCCGGAGATTGTGCTACAAGCATCGAAATAGCAAGCCATTGCTTTTGACCATGGGAAAGAGATCCAGCCTCAGCTTTTGCATAAGGTGCAAGACCCACATAATCCATAATGCGATGAACTTCATCCTTCACTGTTGAAGTCAAGGTTTCGAACATTAACTTGAAAGGAGATTTGTTTGGAGAAGCAGCAAACTCAAGGTTTCGGATCACAGAAAGGTTCTCAAAAACACGAGGCGTTTGAAACTTGCGTCCAACACCAAGTCGAGAAATTTTCTGCTCAGACAAACCGAGAATACTCTGACCACGCAAAGAAACGGAGCCCTTTGTTGGCTTGACCTTACCGGTGATAACATCCAAAAAAGTTGTTTTTCCTGCACCATTGGGACCAATAATCGACCGGAGTTCTCCAGGATGTAATGCAAGAGAAAGATCGGTTAGAGCAAAAAAGCCATCAAAATCAACACTTACGTCATTCAACTCAAGGATTGGCGTTGGCATAGTAAAAAGGGAAAAGAGAAAACAATGAATGAATACGTTTATTTCTGGGTAATAGTTTTAGGCTCTAAGTTAATCTGCTCGTCAACATCGATACGGGGGTAAGTTTTGGACCTTTTTGTGATTCCAAAAGCAGCCAACATGGAAGACAAGCCACCCTTGGTAATCCACCCATAGATGCCATCAGGCATCAACACAACAACAAAGATGAAAAGGCCACCCTGAACAAAAAGCCAAGCCTCAGGCAAAGCCTCACTCACAAGACTACGCAGATAGTTAACCAGAACAGCACCAATAACTGGGCCTATTAGTGTTCCTCGCCCGCCCACAGCAACCCAAATCACCATTTCAATTGACATGGAAATAGCCATATACTGGGGTGAAACAATGCCAGATTGAACGGTGTATAAGGCACCTGATATTCCAGCTAATCCGCCAGCCACAAGAAAAACAATTACTTTAAATGGAACAGGATTGAATCCTGAAAATCTCACGCGTGCTTCATCATCACGAATACCGATCAGTGCATCCCCAAAACGTCCCGTTGTAAGAAACCTGCACAAAAGAAAGGCAAAAGGAAGCAGGATTAAAGTAATGCGGTAAAACAACAATTGCGCGTCATCAGAGCCTACGATCATGCCGAAAATTTCTGTTGTAGAGGTTTTAAGACCATTAGTTCCATTAACGAGCTTCTGTTGCCCATTGAAAAAATGGTAAAAAACCATCAATGTGGCTTGGGTAATAATTGAAAAATAAACACCTTTAATTCTGTTTCTAAAGATGAGATAGCCCACCAAACCAGCGATAACCGCTGGCACGACCCATATCGCGATTAAAGTAATTGGGAAAGACCAGAATGGCTCCCAGAAAAAAGGGAGATTATCAACACCATAGTTCTCAAAAAACTTTGGAAGTCCATTGGCGCCAGTTGTAAAGTCATTATTAGTTACAAGCAATAAGTGCATCGCGATGGCATAGCCACCAAGTGCAAAAAAGATACCTTGTCCGAGGCTTAAGAGACCAGTATATCCCCAAATAAGGTCGATACCAAGAGCTACAATTGCAAGTGAAAAATAACGACCGAAAAGATTCAGTCGAAACTGAGACAGAATGGCTGGCAGTACAAAGAAAGCAAATGCAAGAAGAATCCAGGGGATTAGCTGACGGAAGAGTTTCATGAGTAAGGGGTGAAAAAAATAAATTAGACCTCAACAGAGCGTCCCTTTTGAGGGAACATCCCTGTTGGCTTGAACTGCAAAAAGGCAATAATAAATATAAAAATCAAAACGTAAGACATACTTGTTGTGGCAAAGAATTCAACAACTGCTGCTGCAGCTGCTGGCATATCTGGGAAAGCAATTAATAGGGAGCCGGATCCAATTATGGATTGAATAATACCCAGCATTAATGAAGCAATCACTGTTCCAACAAGATTTCCCACTCCTCCCAAAACAATAACCATAAAACAAGACACAATATATGCTGCACCGAGATTTGGACCAACAGATCCAAGCAAAGTGATGGCTGAACCGGCAACGCCAGCCAAGCCAGATCCAATTCCAAATGTAATACTGTCGACACTATCTGTTGGAATACCGAGGCAATTACTCATCTGGCGATTCTGAGTAACAGCTCGAATTCGAAGACCCCAAACACTTTTGGTTAGGAACCAAGCAACAAAAGCTAGCAACAAAGCAGCTAAGACAATGATGAAAATACGAATGCCAGGAAGCTCAATTCCAGCAATTGATCCCCAACTTCCTTGTAACCACTTCGGTGCAGTGACATCAATATTTCTAGGCCCAAACCAAGGCTTTGCTAAAGCCTTTGACTCAGACATGAGTGAAATCGCAATAAAGCCAACAATGGCAGATATCACCCATGAAACACCAGATAGATAGGGATAAAACGATGCTTTACGGAGGCTAAAAGGTGTGTATTTTTTGGCCGCAAAGCCGAGAACCAGCGCAAGTACAATACCTATCGCCATACTGGTGGAGACACTTCGAATAAATTGGATTAAAACAAGACTGACGCCCCATGTAGCTAACAATGTTTCCAGAGGACGTCCGTATAGCTGTCGAATCAAAGTCCTCTCTAGAAGAACTCCAACTAATGCCGTAATGATAAAAGCAAAAAATAAGGCAACGATGTAATAGAGCTGAAAAATGCCATCCCCAAGAGGCTTGAATAAATTCTGAACGACAAAGGTGACGTACGCGCCAACCATCATCAGTTCACCATGCGCGAGGTTAATGACACCCATCAATCCAAACACAATTGCCAAACCAGTAGCAGCTAGCAACAGAACAGCTCCAATACTGATGCCATCCAAAAGCTGTGAAAAAATTAGTTCCATGAGTGCATATATAAAAAAAGATGGGCCTCAAATAATTGTTGCCCATCTAAGAAATCATTTCAGACGTAATAGTTACATCTTGAACTTGCCAGCGTCAGCACGATCAAGAGTCCAGTCACACTTGTAACCCTTTGTCTCCGGAACATATTGATTCCAGGTAATTGGAGCGACTGGTGTCTTGCTATCCCAAAGAATCTTGAATTGACCATCGTCTTGAGCTTCACCAATTCGGACTGTTTGGGAAATGTGGTGATTTGGATACATCTCAATCGGTCCTTGGGGAGCATCAAGTTTGATGCCAATCAATGCAGTCCTGACAGCGTCAAGATCCTCATAAGTTCCTGCTTTTTCAACTGCAGCCTTCCATAGATAAACCATGTTATAGGCAGACTCCATGGGATCATTAGTGACTCGATCGTCACCATATTCCGCCAGGAAAGCTTCGTTGAAATTGTTAGCAGCCTCAGTCCCAAGGGACATAAAATAGTTCCAGGCGGCATAAGTTCCACCAACATACTCAGGTCCAATCTGGCGTATTTCTTCCTCAGCAATAGAGAAAGACATGATTGGATATTTGTCAGGCGTGATTCCCGCGGCCTTGAATTGCTTAAACAAGGCAACGTTAGAATCTCCATTTAGAGTATTAATGATGATTCCCCCGTCCGGAAACTCCTTTTTGATCTTGGCAATAATAGGAGCAACCTCAGTATTACCAAGGGGTATGTAATCCTCACCAACAGTTTCGCCACCGAGACTCTTGACCTGTTCTTTAATAATGGTGTTAGCTGTTCTTGGATAAACGTAATCAGAACCTACCAAGTAGACCTTCTTGCCATATTTGTCGCCAAAAGTCTCAAAAAGCCAGTCAACTGCTGGTTCGGCTTGTTGATTTGGTACTGCTCCGGTATAGAAAATATTTTTGGAGCATTCCTGACCTTCGTATTGGATTGGATAGAAGAGGAAATGATCTTTTGCTTCATAGACAGGAAGCATGGCTTTACGACTTGCGGAAGTCCATCCACCAAAGACAACAGCTACACCGTCAGCATCAATCAGTTTCTGAGACTTCTCGGCAAATGTTGGCCAATCAGAAGCACCATCTTCAGAGGTACTCACAATTCGGTAACTTTTGCCATCGATTTTCACACCTCCAGCTTCATTAATCTCTTTGATGGCCATCTCCTCAGTTTCTTTCAATGTGGTTTCAGAGATGGCCATAGTCCCACTCAAGGAGTGGAGAATACCTACTTTGATGTCTCCATCAAAATTACCAGCTGTATTACTTCCGCCTCCACCGCCACCGCAAGCTGTGACTGATACACCCACAGCAGAGGCAGCAAGGCCGGCGAAGATGCGCTTTGAAAGCGAGAAATTCATTGCACGTTTACTAAATGATTAGCGCCGACCATGTCAGCTTTCTAACCATGAACGCTTGCCTAAATAGTATTTGTGACTGCTGCTACATTTTCTTTTCCACAGACTGAGTAAAAATTAGCAAGGTAGCTGTTGTAACATCAAATTGGTATTTGTCGCAACAAAAACTGTTCGATTGTGTTTAGGCCGTCACCCGAACGCAGATTGGTAAAACACCATGGACGACCATTACGCATCGTAATTGTGTCGCGTGCCATCACTTCAAGGCTCGCACCCACGTGAGGAGCAAGATCAGTCTTGTTAATCACCAAAAAATCCGATCTTGTGATTCCCGGACCTCCTTTGCGAGGGATCTTATCGCCAGCTGCAACATCAATCACATAAATGCAGAGGTCAACCAGCTCAGGACTGAAACTGGCGGCAAGATTGTCACCACCACTTTCAACAAAAACCAAATCCAAGCCGCTGAACTGGTTCTCCAGTTCATTCACAGCCGCCCGATTGATCGAACAATCTTCACGGATGGCCGTGTGAGGGCAACCACCGGTCTCCACACCGCGTATACGCTCTGGTGCCAAAGCACCTACCCGAGTCAAAAACTGAGCATCCTCCTGGGTAAAAATGTCGTTGGTGACCACAGCCAACTCAAGTTGCTCTCGCAATCGCAAGCAGAGAGCTTCAACCAATGCCGTCTTACCAGAGCCAACAGGACCAGCGATACCAACGCGTAACTTGCTAGTCATCAACTTCGAAATAAGCGGGAATAAAGCTCTCGATGCGCAAGTTGTGCCATAGAAGCGCCCACACCACTGGACCACAACTCCGACTCAGTCATGCCTGACAAACATTCAGCCGCAGTAATAATCCTGGGTTTCATACGCTGTTGAAGAACTTGAGCGCGAGTTGGGCCCAAAGGCACTAGGCGTACTGCTGCACTGAGTTGATTGGCAACCCAAGCGTAGAGGTACCCCACAACCATGTCTCTCTCTGGAACCTGCAATGACGTTGAGGCCCAAGCCCAGGCCGCTGGCCAACTCAGTGATATCTGCTCTGGCAAGGGATGATTCATTTCGACAAGAAGCTGAAGCAGCGCACCCCCCATCTGACACTGCTGTTCCCGCACCTCGGCAGCTTCACGGTTTGCCAGCAGCCAGCTATCAAGCTCGATCAACCGACACCTTGCCATAGAGTCTTTGTTGACCTTCCAACGCCTCAAATCAGCAACTAGTTGTGGAAGTGCTGCCGCCTCAAAACGCAAATTTCCCTGCTGGAGTTCAGCAATCAACCACTGCTCGATTCCCTCCTCGTCAGTCAGCTCACAGCTCTGAATCAAAGCCTCCAAACCCTCTGAGTAACTAAACGCCCCAACTGGCAAAGCAGGACTGACCAGTTGGAGTAAATCAAGCGATGTCATACCGAAGGGCTTCCATGACCATGCGCATGACCAGCCTCATAGGCACCGCACTCAGGGAGAAAAGGCTTTTCACAGGAAGTCACCGTAAGCCCACGGCTCCTCAACATTGAGGCCAGAACAGCATCTTCAGGCAGAAAAAACTCCCGTTCATGCAGCTCAAGCGCCACATGTCGATTTCCCAAGTGATAAGCGGCCTGCATCAGCTGGAGCGGGGTGTCAGCACGAACAGACAACAGAGGTTCAAATGCCGCCATCACATCAATTTGAAAGGTGAACTCCCGATCGAAAAGATGATCACCAGGCTGCAAAGCTCCATCACGAGGTAGATGAAGCAACACCGCATGTCCACAACGCGTACGGCGAAGAACACGGAACACCTTGCGTTCCGCCGCTGTTAGGGGCAATTGCATCCGATTCACAGGTCTCACACCACAACAACCTTCAACGCTGTTGCGGTGCTCCAGAAGGATCACATGTTCAACCACCACCATGCCCAAACTGATCCAGAGCCTGCCCAAGACCGAAGCCTTCTTTTCGTGTGTTTTGCTACAGAGTGATCGGTGGCCGCCATCGACTTTGGTGTGATGCAACGCCTCGATCCTTGGCAAGGTCACTGCAGACTGCAGTTTTTGCAGCAAGGTGATCGCACCATCCACCAAGGCGGCTGTAGTGCTCCCTTCAAATTGCTGCGTGCCGAAAACGGTGATAACGGACGCCGTGAGATTCCGCTTCTGCACACTGCTGGCGGACTGGTGGGCGGAGACAGACTCAACATCGAACTTGATCTCGGAACCAACTGCCGCAGCCTGATCACCAGCGTTGCGGCCCAAAAGGTCTATGGCTCCATCGGCCGCAGCCGTCTTAGTCCGAAAGGCTCCTGGGTAGAGCAACACGTGAACTGCCAACTCAGCAGCAACAGCGATTTGGAATGGCTGCCACAGGAACTCGTGGTCTATGCCGACGCGCTCTATGAACAAGAACTCACAGTGCGCTTACCAGAAAACGCCTCATTCCTTGGGGCCGAAATTGTTCGTCTTGGCCGAACGGCAGCTGGCGAAACACTGCAACAAGGCCGCTGGCGTTCTGCTTTGAGCATCCAACGGCTAAGCGAAAACAGGTCAGCTCCAAAGCGCTGGGAACTGGTGGACAGAATCGAGCTGGCAGATGCCAGCCTTGACGCTCTGCATGGCCTGCACCACCAACCAGTCTTCGGATCTTTGGTTTGGGCCGCACCAATGCCGATGCAAGGCGACACCATCAAGGCGTTAGTCGATGGCGCGCATGATGATCGCAAGGGACTCGAAGGAAAGATGCGCTGTGGTGCACTCCAACAGGGATTCGTCGCCCGCTATGTGGGTCCATCAAGCAGAGACGCCCGTTACTGGTTCAGCCGCATTTGGAGACACACCCGTCTTTTGAGAAACCTAAAAGCACCAAGAATTCCAAGAGTCTGGCCTCTACAGGAACAGCCGTTGCAGGGATCACTGTTCACTACGAACCTTGCGTCCTGACCAACAGCGACACACTGAATTGGACCAAAGCTTCCAATGCAACTCAGTCCCCAGGAAAAAGACAAACTCCTGATCGTGACCGCAGCACTGCTGGCCGAGCGACGCCTCAAGCGTGGCCTCCATCTCAATCATCCTGAAGCGGTGGCCTGGCTCAGTTTTCTGATCCTCGAAGGGGCACGCGATGGACAAACCGTGGCCGAGCTCATGCAAGCAGGCACCACATGGTTGCGACGCGATCAGGTCATGGAAGGGGTCGCCGAATTAGTGCAGGAAGTGCAAATCGAAGCTGTGTTCCCCGATGGCACCAAGCTCGTCACGCTTCACGACCCGATCCGCTGAAAACTGACCTATGACACCTTTGATTCCTGGCGAACTGCTCTCAGAACCAGGCGAAATCGAACTCAACGCAGGCCGCCCCACCACGACCATCAGCGTGGCTAACGGTGGCGATCGGCCTGTTCAGGTGGGATCTCATTTCCACTTTGCAGAAGCCAATGCAGCCCTCCAGTTCGACCGAGACATTGCCCGTGGCCAGCGACTCGACATCCCTGCCGGAACGGCAATCCGTTTTGAGCCGGGAGACAGTCGCGACGTCAACCTGATTCCGTTGGCCGGTGCCCGTCGGGTGATTGGTTTCAACGGTCTCATCAATGGCCCCCTTGACGCCTGATCCATGCCCTACCGCATTTCCCGACAGGCCTACGCCGAAACCTACGGCCCCACAACCGGAGACCGCCTGCGTCTTGCAGACACGGATCTGATCCTGGAGGTGGAAAAGGATTACACCGTCTATGGCGATGAGGTGAAGTTCGGCGGCGGCAAGGTCATCCGAGACGGGATGGGTCAATCACAAACATCGCGGGCCAAAGGAGCCGTTGACACGGTGATCACCAACGCCGTGATCCTCGACTGGTGGGGAATCATCAAGGCCGATGTGGGTCTCAGAGACGGCCGCATTGTTGGTATCGGCAAAGCCGGTAATCCCGACACACAGGAGGGAGTAACAATCGTGGTGGGTCCCGGCACCGAAGCGATTGCAGGCGAGGGCCACATCCTCACAGCAGGCGGGATCGACACCCATATCCATTTCATCTGCCCCCAGCAGATTGAGACGGCATTAGCCAGCGGCGTTACCACCCTGATGGGTGGAGGTACGGGTCCGGCAACCGGCACCAACGCCACCACATGCACCCCAGGGGCGTTCCACATCGGCAGGATGCTTCAGGCCGCCGAAGGGCTTCCCGTGAACTTGGGATTCTTCGGCAAGGGCAATGCCAGCACTCCCGAAGCACTGGAAGAGCAGGTGCGCGCGGGAGCCTGCGGTCTCAAGCTGCATGAAGACTGGGGCACCACACCGGCCTCGATCGATGCCTGCCTTTCAGTGGCCGACCGGATGGATGTGCAGGTCTGCATCCACACCGACACGCTGAACGAGGCCGGTTTCGTTGAAGACACGATTGCCGCCATCAAGGGCCGAACGATTCATACCTTCCATACCGAGGGCGCAGGTGGCGGTCACGCCCCTGACATCATCAAAATCTGCGGGGAAACCAATGTGCTGCCCAGTAGCACCAACCCCACCCGGCCGTACACCACCAACACGCTCGAGGAACACCTCGACATGCTGATGGTCTGCCACCATCTGGACCCGAGGATTCCCGAAGACGTGGCCTTTGCCGAGTCACGGATCCGACGCGAAACCATTGCGGCAGAGGACATTCTTCACGACCTTGGTGCCTTCTCCATCATTGCCAGTGATTCCCAGGCCATGGGTCGTGTCGGCGAGGTGATCACCCGAACCTTCCAGACAGCTCACAAGATGAAGGTGCAGCGCGGCCCGCTGCCAGAAGACACCGACCGCAACGACAACCATCGACTGAAGCGATACATCGCCAAGGTGACCATCAATCCTGCACTCGCCCATGGCATCAGCAGCGAAGTGGGATCCATTGAAACCGGCAAGCATGCTGATCTGGTGCTTTGGAAGCCAGGCTTCTTCGGCATCCGACCTGAGCTGGTGATCAAGGGCGGTTCGATTGTCTGGGCTCAGATGGGTGATGCCAACGCTTCAATTCCCACCCCGGGGCCAGTGCACGGCCGCCCGATGTTCGGCGCTTTTGGTAAGGCGCTTGCACCCAGCTGCCTCACCTTCATGAGCGCTGCTGCGATGGATGCCGATCTACAACGACAGTTAGGGCTTGAACGAACCTGTATGGCGGTGACGGACACCCGCGAAGTCAACAAAAGCTCCCTGAAGCTCAACTCCGCCCTGCCGAAGATGAGCGTCGACCCTCAGACCTACGAGGTGTTCGCTGATGACAAGCTGCTCAGCTGTGAGCCAGCCGACGTGCTGCCACTCTCCCAGCGCTACCTCCTGCTGTGAATCACTCCCTGCTGGTGATTCAACACGTTGATCACGAGGGTCCTGATCTGATCGGTGAACTCGCGATGCAACGGGAAATGAGCATCCAGACGATCCGTCCAGATCTCGGAGAGCAACTACCCGACCCGGCCAGCACTCCAGACACCATTGCTGTGGTGCTTGGAGGACCGATGGGGGTGAACCAGCGCAACGAGCCGCGGATGGATTGGCTTCAGCATGAACTGGAGTGGCTGTCGAGCTGGCATCAACAGAAAAAACCAGTGTTGGGAATCTGCCTGGGGGCCCAGCTGCTGGCCGTGGCGGCAGGAGGATCGGTGGAGCCGCTCAGCGTGGGAGAACCATCTGCACCACTGAAGGAACTGGGCATTGGAGCCATCCACTGGCAGGTCAACCACAGCGAAGAACCGCTACTCGATGGCCTTGATCCCACTGCACTGGTCCTGCACTGGCATGGCGACCGCATCCGACTCCCCAATGACGCAACGTTGCTTGGCTCGTCACTGCACTGCCCAGAGCAGGTGTTCAAAATCGACCGACATGCCGTCGGCCTTCAGTGCCACCTCGAGATTTCAGAACCAAACCTGGAGCGATGGATTCAAGCCGACGCCGCTTACATCGTTAGCGCAATGGGAAGGAACGGAGCCGACAAGCTACGCCACGATTGGAAGCGACTCGGCGGCAATCTGCAAAAGAGTGGAACCCAGTTGTTCACGAATGTGTTCAAACAGCTACAAAACATCAACAGTCACTAAGTCAAAAACTTTTCGAAACTGGCATGAGCTTGAACACCAAAACAACAATCGACTCGATCACAATCGATATGTAGTCGTTACGACACAACGTTCACTTCATCCTCGGGTGAAGCGCAGTACGACTCAGGCCATGGAACGGGGACCTGAGCTTGCTTCGGAGAACTGATCATGAGCACACTTCTCTATCGCAGCCACAGCTACGACCAGCACAAAGAGTGTGCAAAAAAAACAGCTGTCAAACTCACGTATCGCCGGCAGGTCTATCAAACACGTCGGGCAGAAGCCCAACGGGCAACAGTTGAGTTGAAATACCGGGGTATTGCTTACATCCTCTGAATTGGCGCTGATACCAGTCGTACTCGCTGAAAATGACTTGTAAAAATCTGACTTAAGCCGCTTGAGGCAGTGGGCTGACCCCATACAGCTGGGTTTGGGGAGCCGATGTCGTTGCCGCCATCAGCGATGGAATCCTCGCACTGTTGTAGACGCGAAATTCCTGCGCAAGGGATACTCCAGGCTTTCGAACAGCCTGGTTCAACACCACAGAGCCATCCGTATCAGAGATGGATCGGTGAAACGTCCGCGGAGGAATACGCAGGATGTCGCCACCACTTTCAAGCCGAACAATGTGAAACGGCTGCTTCCAGACCAGATTCACGAGATAAAACGTTCGTCCTCCACTGGCGGCCAGAAGATTATCTTCCTGATTGGGGTGCATATAAAACTGCCAGGCGCATGTCTCCGGGTCATCCGTCGGACTCACGGCAGGACCGGAGTGAATCACCAGGTCACGGGCATTCGACGTCTCGACCGTGACGTCGAAAAAACGCACGGAAGGGGTGTCGCGAAACCGCTCATAAGACAACAGTTCAAACATCACCGATGGGCTCATTCATGGCCCGAATACTGAACTGCTCTTACCAAGACTTCTCGGCTCAAACAGTGGCGTCGATCACGGTTCATCCACCTAAGTAAGCCATTTCCGCGCGAGGTGCCGCCCCTGAAGCAGCTCGGCCTTCTTCGCTGTAATGATCCTGCCTCCGCTGATTGAGAGTACAGATCGCTCGCTCCAGGTCATGATCACTGGTCATGGCCGGTTTCAGATCCGTTCCTTGCCCTGCAAACAGACACGTGAAGGCTTGTCCGTTAGCAGTAATGCGCAGCCTGTTGCAGCCTGCGCAGAACGGCTCACTGATGGAGGCGACCACACCAATGGCAGCGACGCCATCGCGGTAACGCCAGCGCAGGGCAGTACCACCAGGTGATCGACAGAGTGACAACAACGGCCATTGGCGACTGATGCGATCAACCATCACAGCTGCAGGCAGGACCTGCTCCATGGCTCAGCAGCGTGGTCAAATCCACCCAAACGAGCGGTCTCAAGACCAACCAGCACCTTCAGTATCAGATTGATGAATGACATTCACAATTACACTATGAGACAATTGACAAAAGCCCATACTTACAAAGCCAACTGAGCGTAAGCAAGACGTGTTCCCCTCGAGACGGTAAAAACAAATCTTTTATTTCACGGACAGAACAACATTGCTTGCTTTGTAGATGTGACCTCAAAAGATCTAACTCTTTCTTGTTTAAACGAAAATTGCTGTAAGCACTGTTTAGCTTCACGCTCTGAAGCTGTTGCCAATTGAAATCCCACTGGTCTGGCTTTACGCCACATTGAACAAAATCATCATCACCAAGGCTTGCCGTGGCGAATCTCAGGAAGTCTACAAACGGATTCCCGCGGGAAGGATGAATTCTGACAGACGTGGGCTCTGCGTCATCATGTTCAGCCTGATAATGCTGACGACATGATTCAAGCTCGGAGAATAATTCTTTGTACTGACTGACAACCACAGGCCAGGAAAAAGTAGACTTGACCCTGGCACGGCCAGCTTCACCCATCCTTTTGCGCAATGATGGTGAATCAATTAGAGAAAGAAGCGCTTGAGAAGCAGAACGCACATCCACAGATATGTGTTGAGCCAAAGAGCCAACATAATTTTGATATGTGGTTAGTTCTAGGGCATGACTGTTAGCCAGCACAATGCCAAGATCCTGCAACTCTGGAAACAAAGTGGGAATAAGAAAGCCATCGATTTCATCACGAATTGTCAGCCGGTAGCCGTCCCAATCGCTAGCAACAACAGGCAACCCGGAAGCCATGGCCTCGAGGGGAGTCAAGCCGAAAGTCTCTTGAATATTGTCAACGAGAGACAAAAAGATGTCTGCGATATTCCAGGCAGCAGAAACCACCTCTGGCTTATTACCATCGAGAAACGAAACTTTTACGCTGGGTGATAATTTTTGAGCAGCTTCTAAATAAAGCTTGTAATCATCTTCACCTCGAGGAAACCAGCCTACCATTAAAAAATGCACAGACTTCGATGTCTGCGATGCTGCTTGTTCAACAGCAAGAAACATACTCTGAGGAAACGCCTTTTCAAAAAAGGAAAGTCTTCCTACCCATAACACAACAATATCATCAGAATCGATCTGTAATTTTGATCTGAGTCTTGATGCAAACTCTACCGACACATCGGGAGATGCTTCAGGGAGATCAACAGCCAAGGGAATCAATGGCAATTGAGGACGTTGAATACATTGACCTCCAAAACGTTCAAAAACATATTCTTCATACATGTCAAAAAGATTCCGAACATTGTCCTGAACTGCAGGTGATGTGCAGATCAAAGCATCCCACGGCTGAACAGGCGCAAACAGCGTCTCACCGATACGCTCACGTATCCGAGCTGGCGCAACCGTGTGAATCAATCCGGTAAGACTAAATTTAGAATCTGAGCATTGAGATCTTCTCCACCAGGCAAGCTCGCTGAGATAGGGTTGACCTCGGAGCAGGGTCCCCGACGATTTCACCGATTCAATCTCACTGGTAGGTACTGAACAAATATCAGTAGCCTGGAGATCAAGAGCATACAAATCCTTGCGAAGTTCATTTGAAGAAACTTTGGCCTGATTAAGAATATCAACTCTGGCAAAATCTCCCCAACGAACCAATGCTCGATATAGTGCCGCGTTGGCGACATCCTTCCCAAAAGGATTATTGACATCAACCAATCTCCCTGGAGGGTGAAAAATTGCTAAATGATTTAAAGACAAAAGACCCATTGGCAACCTTAATGTAATTATGAGTGATCAATGCAAGATCGTCCACAATTTGCAGTTTGCAATATTTTTATATCAACGAAATAGGTCAGCACCTTGGCCCTGAGATCAATTTAATCTGAGAATTAGCATGAAAGAAGGATTGATATGACATAAGCTAAACTGAAGTAAAATTCAGCATCAGCTGAAAAATTCACCATGCCCTCACGCTTAAGAAGTCTGGAACGATATCGCGTGAATGCTTTCAACGCGCACTGCCAAATCATTCAGATGCAGTTTCTCGAACCATGGGTTCAATCGATACGGAATAAATCAGCCGAGGATATAAATGTGCTTTCAGAATCCTGGTCAAAAGAAAATATTGGCGCAATCATCATTGATGAACGGGCGACACCTCAGTTAAGAGCCGCAGTTCTCAATACTTTGTTAATGGGAATACGACGATGGAAAGTCTCTCTTTACACGACTCCCAAGGCATTGGATGGCATGAAGACCTTATTCAAGGATCTGGGAAACTTAGTTGAAATCAACTGCCTGGAGCAAACAGGTTCTGAGTTTGGCTGGAACGGATACAACCAACTTTTGAAAAGTGCTGACTTCTGGCAACGCCTGGGATACTCAAAAGCTCTTATATTTCAAACTGATACCCTTCTGATTAAACCTATCGATATTGATTACTTCAAATATGATTACGTAGGTTCTCCCTGGGCGAAGAACCGCTACGACTCCCATTCATTTCCAAGATACTCAGAAACACTCAATCGCATCGAAGCTACCACAGAATCTCGCATTTATTGCAGCTCCGTGCCTGATGGCTTGATCAACGGAAATGGCGGACTAAGTATTAGGAGTCCAGAGCTTATGGCTGATATATGTATCAACCATTCCAAAGAATCTCCGCAAGATGAAGCAGAGGACATCTTTTTTGCAAAACACATCAGCTCAAGTGGTCGTGCTATAGCACCTCCAGAAATTGTAGAAAATTTTTGTTGCGAGACGGAGTACCGGAACACATACGGCGCTCACGCAGCATGGCGATACATCGATGCAAGGGACTGTGCTGCTCTTTATGAGGAGCACTGCAAACATGTTATGGCAATGGTCGAAGCATCCACACCCAAGACATAAAGTCAAAAGGCAAATTAACAGCTTCAAAGTTAAGGCAAACTAGCTGAATATATCGATACAACCTCCAACTCAATGATCAAATGGAGTCGACAGCAAGTTATGCTAGTTTGTTTCGACTAATACAGCAAATAGAGTACTTCTTAAACAACAAAAAATGATTTCAAAACTGGGCAATATAGCGACCTAAGCGGGGAAAGAAAGCCAGTCGTGCTGAGCAATATAATAATTTTCACTCAGCACGGCTCTCCTCTGGGAAAGAGCAACTATTGGACTAAAATAAATAAACTATATTTGAAAAAATAGTGGCAATTTTAATAGTCATGATCATTCGACGCTTCGACCGTAACGTCGAAAAAACGCACGGAAGGGGTGTCGCGAAATCGCTCATAAGACAACAGTTTAAACATCACCGATGAGCCAATTCATGGCCCGAATACTGAACTGCTTTTACCAAGACTTTTCCGCTCAAACAGTGGCGCCGATCACAGTTCATCCACCTAAGTAAGCCATTTCCGCGCGAGGTGCCGCCCCTGAAGCAGCTCGGCCTTCTTCGCTGTAGTGATCCTGCCTCCGCTGCCAGAGAGTACAGATCGCTCGCTCCAGGTCATGATCACTGGTCATGGCCGGTTTCAGATCCGTTCCTTGCCCTGCAAACAGACACGTGAAGGCTTGTCCGTCAGCGGTGATGCGCAGCCTGTTGCAGTCTCCGCAGAACGGCTCACTGATAGAGGCGATCACACCAATGGCAGCGACGCCATCGCGGTAACGCCAGCGCAAGGCAGTACCACCAGGTGATCGACCGAGTGACAACAACGGCCATTGGCGACTGATGCGATCAACCATCACAGCTGCAGGCAGCACCTGCTCCATGGCCCAGCCGTTGCGATTACCCACATCCATGTATTCAATCAAACGCAGCTCCAGCAATTGCTGACGCGCCAACCTCGCTAATGGAATCAACTGATCGTCGTTCACGCCGCGCTGGATCACCGCATTGAGCTTCAAAGCCCCGACAGCGGGGTCAAATCCGGCCGAACGAGCTGCTTCAAGACCCCCCAGCACCTGCTGAATCAGACGATTTCCAGCGGATTCGCCACCGCGCAAACCAGCCATGCGCGCGACCACCGCACCCTCGACCGCATCAAGACTGATGGTGATCCGTTCGAGGCCTGCAGAGCGAAGAGCACGGGCCCGCTCCTGCGTCAGCAAGACTCCGTTGCTGGTGAGAGCCACCTGCCTCAGACCCTGCAGAGGATCTCCGGGAGTGGCACGTCCCAAAGCCACCTGCTCAAGCAGCGGAAGCAACCGATCGCTCAGTAACGGTTCGCCTCCAGTGAGCCGCAGGGTGTGGACCCCCAACCGGGAAGCAGCCCGAATCAGGCGCACTTGTTGCTCGAGGCTGAGCAGGCCTGGGGGATCCACAGCGTCGGGGCAGCAATAAGGACAAGCCAGATTGCAGCGTGCCGTGAGCGACATCCGCAGAACCCCGAGCGCTCGAGCCCGCTGGTCGGTGGGGGCAGATCCGGCAATCATCCAGTTAACGCTGCCAGATCAATGGGCCGATTGACATTGACCAACTGATCAGAAGGAAGGTTCACCGTTTCATGGGGTATGCGTGCAAGCCAGCCGCGCCAACGGGCCTTCCCCTCCGTTAGCTCATCATCAAGCGCCTGGCGATAGAGCGCACCGCATGGATAGATGCCAAAGAGGTGTTGGAGCCTGGAGCCGTCATCGGCAACAAGCGCCGTGGATGGCTGCGGCCTCCAGCAACGGATGAGCTGCTGCAATGCCTCAGAACGCAAGCCCGGCATATCCACAGGCAACGTGAGCAGCGCTTCATCATCACGATCGTGCAGCACACAGCTCAAGGCCCAGAGGGGACCTGCCGGGTGCCAGGGCTCAGCTTGAACAGTCACACCTTCGCAGGAACTGAGCAGCGCATGATGACGGCCATGACCCGTCAGCACGCAAACCTCAAGACCCACTGAGCGCAACAGTTGGACCTGAGCCTCAAGCCAACTCGATCCGTCCGGATGGGTGAGCAGAGCCTTGTCTGCACCCATGCGTCGACTGGCACCACCGGCAAGAACAACGCCCAGAAGACGACGAGACATAGAGCCAAAGATCTTGTGCCTTGGTAACACCTCAGACCAACGACATTGCAGTTACAACAACTACCAAAAAGATCCGAATCAAAAAAACACATAATTGACACAGGCCTGTCATGGCTGAAATTTTGTAACCGATGCAACGATTCATGGAACCGGCAAATGGTGCAATTATCCGGCGGTCTGCATGAGCGCCGCATTTTGAAATCCTGAGTGCCTTCTTTTCGACACCGGGGTTTGAATCTCCACACCAACAAACCCCATGCTTGGCGAACTCTGGTCATTCCAGGGGAGATACCGAACACTTCATCTCACCTGGTTTGCATTCTTTTTAACTTTTGTCGTTTGGTTCAATTTGGCGCCACTGGCCACAACAGTGAAGGCGGATCTCGGACTGACGGTTGGTCAGATCCGCACGGTTGCAATCTGCAATGTTGCGCTCACCATCCCAGCTCGTGTGCTGATTGGCATGTTGCTGGATAAATTCGGCCCTCGACTCACCTATTCCACCCTGCTGGTGTTCTCGGTGATTCCCTGCCTGTTGTTTGCCTCCGCACAGGATTTCAATCAACTGGTGGTGGCTCGTCTGCTGCTTTCCATCGTGGGCGCCGGCTTCGTGATCGGGATTCGCATGGTGGCCGAATGGTTCCCACCCAAAGAGATCGGCCTGGCAGAGGGCATCTATGGCGGCTGGGGCAACTTCGGCTCCGCTTTTTCGGCGCTGAGCCTGGTTGCAGTGGCTGGCTATCTCTCCTTCTCCGGTGGATTCGATCTGCCAACTGGCGCCACCCTGAACTGGAGAGGAGCGATTGCATTAACGGGAATCATCTCGGCCGTGTATGGCGTGATTTACTTCTTCAACGTCACCGACACCCCTCCCGGAAAGGACTATCAACGCCCTGAAAAGACTGCAGGTCTTGAAGTCACGTCGATGAGAGATTTCTGGGGATTGCTGGGCATGAATGTTCCCTTCGCAGCAATCCTCTGTGTTCTCTGCTGGAGACTCCAGAAAGTTGGATTCCTGAACGCTGGAACTTATCCACTGGCCCTGCTGGCTGTACTCGTCTGGTTCATCTTCCAGACCTGGGGAATCATCCGCACCAACCGTGATCTGATCATGGGAATCAAGGTATATCCCAAGGAAGATCGTTATGAGTTCCGCCAGGTGGCCATCCTCGAACTCACCTACATCGTGAACTTCGGTTCCGAACTGGCTGTGGTTTCGATGCTGCCAACGTTCTTTGAAACCACATTCGACCTGCCGAAAGCAACAGCAGGAATCCTGGCCTCCTGTTTCGCCTTCGTGAACCTGATCGCTCGTCCAGCCGGTGGTCTGATCTCCGACAAACTCGGCAGTAGAAAAAACACCATGGGCTTTCTCACAGCCGGCCTCGGCATCGGCTATCTGGTGATGAGCTTGATCAAACCGGGCACATTCAGCGGTTCCACAGGCATCTTCATTGCTGTTGTGATCACCATGCTTGCTTCCTTCTTCGTTCAATCAGGGGAAGGCGCAACATTCGCCCTCGTGCCGCTGGTGAAGCGACGCGTCACCGGTCAGGTGGCAGGTCTGGTTGGGGCCTACGGCAACGTTGGCGCCGTGACGTACCTCACCATTTTCAGCCTGCTGCCGCTCTGGATGGGTGGAGGGAAGGATCCTTCCCCTGAGGTGATCGCAGCCTCCAACAGTGCGTTTTTCCAGATTCTGGGAATCGCAGGCCTGATCGTGGCTTTCTTCTGCTTCTTCTTCCTCAAGGAACCCAAGGGATCCTTCGATGAGTTGCATGAAGGCGAAAGTCCCGCGTCATCAGCTCCTGCCCTGGCTCGCTGAGCCATCAGCACACTCGACTGAGATCACTGATCCCTTGTGCTGAAAGCACCGGGGATCTTGCATTCCATCAGATTCTTTGATGACCAGTCCCTGCAAGAGCATTCAGAGTCAGTGCCCTTACTGCGGCGTGGGCTGCGGTCTGGAACTGATGCCACCGGGAGAAGCGGGAAAATCTGTGAAACGGGATGCCGAGGGCAACCCGATGTGGACTGCGCGTGGCAACAAACAGCATCCTTCCAACCTGGGACAGGTCTGCATCAAAGGGGCCACGGTGGGAGAAACCTTGGCCAAGGGAAGGCTCACTCAGCCCCTCTACCGACCGACTTTCAATGATGATTTCCAGCCGATCAGCTGGGAAAGTGCCTTTGACCTGCTGACAGGGCGGATTCGCAGCACCCTCAGCGGCAAAGGTGCAGATGCCATTGCCATGTATGGCTCGGGCCAGTTCCACACCGAGGACTACTACATGGCTCAGAAGCTTTTGAAAGGAGCTCTGGGCACCAACAACTTTGATGCCAATTCCCGCCTTTGCATGAGTTCAGCGGTGGCCGGCTATACCCGCAGCCTTGGCTCGGACGGTCCTCCCTGTTGCTACGAGGATCTGGATCACTGTTCCGTGGCATTCCTGATCGGAACAAACACGGCCGAATGCCACCCCGTGCTGTTCCAGCGCCTGCTCAAACGCAAAAAACGTGATCCCAAGGGCCTCACCATCGTTGTCGTGGACCCTCGTTGCACAGACACAGCCAAGATTGCAGACCATCATCTAGCCATCGCTCCGGGCACTGATCTCGCCCTGCTCCACGGTCTGGCTCGACTCGTGATTGAAGACAACGGCTTCGACAGCGATTTCATCGATGCCGCGACCGAAGGGTTCTCTGACTACGCCAAGACCATCAATACCTGGACAGCGGAAGAAACCGCCAGGCTCTGCGGGATCACAGAACAGGAACTGCGTGACGTTGGCAGGCTCTGGAGCCGCAGAGCAGGCATCCTCAGCCTCTGGTCCATGGGCGTGAACCAACGCAGGGAGGGCACAGCTGTGGTGAGTGGGCTGATCAATCTGCATCTGCTCACCGGTGAAATCGGTAAGCCCGGTGCAGGGCCGTTTTCACTGACAGGCCAGCCCAATGCCATGGGCGGCCGTGAAGCCGGAGGACTGGCCCACCTGCTGCCGGGCTACAGGCTGGTCACCAACCCGGACCATCGCTCCGAAGTGGAGCAGGCCTGGGGATTGGCCTCAGGATCCATCGCTGCAGAACCAGGACTGAGTGCCTGGCAACAGGTGGAAGCCATGGAGCGGGGTGAACTGGATCTCTGGTGGGTCGCTGCCACAAACCCCCTGGTCAGCATGCCTGATCTGGAGCGAGTCAAGGCAGCCATGGAACGCTGCCCGCTCGTGGTGGTGAGCGAGGCCTATGCCGACACGGAAACATCTCACTACGCCCACCTGCTGCTGCCTGCATCGCAGTGGAGCGAAAAGTCTGGAGCCATGACCAATTCGGAGCGCCGCGTGACGCTCTGCCCGGCGTTCAGACCACAGCATGGCGACAGCCGACCCGATTGGGAGGTCTTCGCAGAGCTCGGACGCCGACTGGGATTCGTCGATCAGTTCACTTACGCCTCAGCAGCAGAGGTCTACAGCGAATTTGCCGCTCTGTCCGCAAGCCGGATCTGTGATGTTTCAGGGCTTAGCCACCAGCTGCTGAACGAGCATGGTCCCCAGCAATGGCCTTTCCCCCTCGGCCATGAGCCGACGCAAGCAGCCAAGCGTCTGTACGTCGGCAAGCGATTCCCGACAGCCAACGGGCGTGCCCGGTTCCAGTCGGATGCTCCGCTGGGCCTGGCGGAACCACCCTGTGAGATTTATCCACTGGTGCTCACCGTTGGTCGCTATCTCGGTCAGTGGCACACGATGACACGCACTGGAAAAGTAAAACGCCTGAACAGCATGCACCCGGAACCCCGCCTGGAGATTCATCCCAGTGATGCGGAACAATTCGCCATCGAAGACGGGGGCCTGGCAGCGATCACCTCCAGGCGAGGCACTCTCACAGCACGCGTCAGCGTGACCGATCGAATCCGCAAAGGCTCAGTCTTTCTGCCGATGCACTGGGGATTCACGCACTCCGAAGCCTGCGAGGCCAACACCCTGATGCATGATCAGGCCTGCCCGATCTCCAAACAACCTGAGCTCAAGGCAACAGCAGTGGTGGTTGCCCCTGCCGTCTCGGTGATGCAACCGGTCGAACAACAGAGCGGCCGACTGGAGAGGCTGCGCAGGATGCTCACCCCAGCACTTCGCTGAACGCGGCATCAAGATTGTGATGATCATGGCCAGGACGCGCCAGCTTGCAGAGGGCGAAGCGATCCAGCTCCCGCAGCTTCATCCAGGTCTGAGACGTCAGAACGATGCCACGAAGTCGAGCCGCATCCAGAAGCTGAGCCGGAAGCTGAGCCGGTTGCTGCCATGGCTCCTCCACTGCAGGTGGCAGATCTTTGACCATGCCATCAGCCATCGCAGCGGTGCAGGCGCGCAGATGTTCACGCATCTGCGCCAAGTGCTCGGGGGAATCGCCCCAGTCGACCAGGCCCTGGCGCTGCTCATGACTCATCGCCAACCAGTGACTGAGCTTGAGCTTGATGCCTGCCAAATCAAGTTTGCGGCGAACACATAAAGGAATACATCGCCAGGAGCCGATGAAGTCCTGTTCAAATGCAAAACAGTGCCGCGACTGATCCAGTTGCGGATGCATTGGTAGTAACAACAACAGTTTGCATATCTCTAGCTGGAAACAGTGGCAACAACGACCAACGACGCAGCGCGAAGCAGAGATGCTCAACACAACGTTGATCACTTCAATGCGTTTCGCCCTCTGTCTGGGAATGATTTTTGGCTCGGCCCATGGCTGGTTGGCCTCCGAGGGACTTGCTTCCGGCCTCCTGCTGATTCACTCCCAGCAAGATGGGTCGTCACTGCAAAGTTTCAGTGAGCTCAGTAGCGATTCCTACAGTTTTTATCCATAGTGAAAGGAGATTGTCCATTTCCGAATGGTTCGCTCCTACTCGACAACCAGCGCAAGCCGCAGCCCGATCACCGTTGCAGCAGGTTTCATCGGCGCATTCATTGTGGCCTCTCTGGCCGTACAGATGGTCCGGAGCCAACGAGCCGCAGTCGCTCCCGTCGAGACATCACCGTCTTCAACCCAGGTCGAGCCCGTGATCACCTCCCAGGCTGCAATGTGGTCGGTGCTGGGTGAGCGCTGATCAACACTGACGAACTCAGTCAGCACCCGATTCATCGATGTCTGAACAGCTTTCGCACCTCACCAATCAGGGTGAGGTGCACATGGTTGAAGTCGGTGATCGTGCCATCACCAAACGCGAGGCGACCGCGATGGGTTCGCTGGTGATGCGCAGATCCACATTGGATCTGGTGCTGAACGGCGGAACATCCAAAGGAGACTTGATGGCCGTGGCACGCGTTGCTGCCATTCAAGCCGCCAAGCGCACATCCGAGCTCATTCCTCTTTGCCACCCTTTGCCCCTGAGCGGCATCGACGTAGAGATTGAACCGGACTCTTCGTTGCCTGGTCTGACGGTGCAGGTCAGCTGTCGCACGACCGGTCAGACCGGCGTTGAGATGGAGGCGATGACCAGCGTCTCCATCGGGCTGGTGACTCTCTACGACATGTTGAAGTCGGTTGAGCCTGGCATGACGATCAACCGAATTCAGCTGCTGCACAAAGATGGGGGTCGCCATGGCAGCTGGAGCTGCTGACCCCTATGGCCGCGAGGGCCTGCAGCTTGCGGAGGCTCGAACGCGTGTGCTGAACGCGATCCAAGGGGGAACGACACAACGTGCTGAAGCGTCCATCGAGACGGTTTCACTGGCAGACGCTCTGGAACGCGTGAACGCAGCGGCCGTGCTGGCCAGGGCCGATGTTCCCGGCTTCAGGGCATCGATCATGGACGGCTATGCCCTGGGCCAAAGTCAGCAACCAGCCGTTGATGACACCTGGACATTGGTGGGGCGATCCGCGCCGGCCGCCCCTTACCCCACTGTGCTTGCCCATGGTGAAGCCATTCGAATTCTCACCGGTGCACCCTTGCCTGAAGGGGCTGACTGGGTTCTTCCTCAGGAACTGGTTCAGAGGGTGAACGACAGTCTTTGCTTGACACACGAGGCCTCGGCCAACCCATGGATCCGGCCGGCCAACGAGGAATGCAGTCAAGGATCCACCTTGCTGAAGCCGGGACAGCGCCTCGGACTTGCAGATCTTGCCCAAGCTGCCAGCTGTGGCGTCCGGCAACTGAATGTTTATCGCCAACCACGCATCGGGCTGCTGATCAGCGGCGATGAACTGGTCTCTCCGGGTGAACAACGACCTGAGGGAGCCATCTGGGAAAGCAACAGCACCCTGCTGAAAGGGCTGCTGAAACGTCTGGGCTATCAAGCATGGGATTGCCGTGTGGTGGCGGATCAACCGCAGATCCTGCGCAAAACGATCGTTGAGTTGAGCTCCAGTTGTGATGTATTAGTGAGTACCGGAGGTGTCTCCGCCGGTGACAGCGACTGGATCCGACCGTTGATGACGGAGCTTGGCGAGGTGGACTTCTGGAAACTGTTCCTCAAACCGGGTCGGCCTTTCGCCTTTGGCTGCGTGGGCAATAACGTTCCGTTCTTTGGGCTGCCAGGCAATCCCGTTGCAGCAGCCGTCACGGCATTGCAGCTGCTCTGGCCAGCGCTGCAGCTGCTGGAGGGCCAGCAGGAACCGGAGCTGTTACCGCGACTGCGGGTAAGCCTTGAGACGCCTTACCGGCGCAGGCCGGGACGGCCGGAACTGGCTCGAGCTTCATTGGTCTGTTCTGCTGACGGAGAACTGCGTGCCCGGGTCGATGGATCCCAGGCCTCCTCACGTATCGGCTCTCTCCAGAATGTTGATCTGCTGTTGGAGATCCCTGCGGAGTCAGGCGAACTGGGACGCGGAGATCAACTCTGGGCGCAACTGCTGCGTCGGCGATTGCTCTGAAACACCGTTTGGGTCACAGCGGTGTGTTCTCCGACAGCCAGGTCCCAACGCCATGACTCCATTCCCGCTTCCAAAAGGGAGCGTCATGCTTGAGAGCCTCAAGCAAGGCGGTACAGCAGCGTTGTGCAGGTCCACGCCGATCAGCGCTGATCGCCACCAAAACGATCAACTCGCCAGGCAGCAACCGGCCAACACGGTGCAGCACAAGCGCGGAACGGCAACCATGGTGCTGCAACAGCTGGTGAGCTGAGCCCTCAATCAAACGTTCGCACAATCCCGGATAGTGACTGAGCTCCAGGGCCTCCAGCGGCTGTCCATCCATGGCGACATCACGCACGCGGCCCATGAAGATCGCGGTGGCGGCATCCATCCGGCACCGCAACCAGGCGTCGAACTGCAAGACGCCCGAGATGGGTTGGTCATGAATGACAATCTGGACCTCGTCAGGCTTCTGCAGCACGGTCAACCTCCTGTGAATGGCGGCAGGAAAGCCAGTTCATCTCCCGCTTGCACTGGGTGGTCGGCGCTGACGATGTGCTGGTTGATGGCAACAAGCACCACCTGGGGTAAGTCACCCAGTTCAAGCTGATCCCAGATCTCTCTGGCTGTCTGCACAGCCTGCGCATTCAGTGCAATACAACGATCAGACCAACCCGCCTGGTCCCGCAGTGAGGCAAACAACAACACCTTCACCGAAGGTGGCGCATCGGATTGCCCCTGATTCATCCCTGCCATACGAAACCTTCACGGTTCTAGCGTTTGTCGATCACACCTCCATCAACGCTGCGTGCTGTCCATTGCCCTGCTGACGATTTCAGACAGTCGGACCCTGGAGAACGACCCGAGCGGAGATCTGCTTCAGCAACGACTGATCGATGCCGGTCATCACTTGCAGACTCGTGCAATCTGTCCCGACGATCGCTATCGGATTCGAGCGATCGTCAGCCAATGGATCGTCGATTCAGACGTTGACGTGGTGATCACCACAGGCGGCACAGGCCTGACTGGGCGCGACGGCAGCCCTGAAGCGATCGGCCCCTTGCTGGACAAGACCATCGATGGGTTCGGCGAACTGTTCCGGATGCTCTCGTTCCAGACCATCGGCACAAGCAGCCTGCAGAGTCGCTGCCTCGCCGGAGTGGCCAACGGCACGTTCATCTTCGTTCTGCCTGGATCACAGGATGCCGTCACCACAGCCTGGGAGAAACTGATCTCAGCCCAGCTGAACAGCGAAACCCGCCCCTGCAATCTGGCGCAGCTCAAATCAAGGCTTAAGGAATCCGCAGATCAGCCACCAAGCTGACCATCAGAACGGGATCGGCATGGTGACATCGGCCGGCCGCGGGGCACAGGATTTCACCTGCTCATTCACCACATCTCCAACCACAATCACGGAGGGCGAGGCAAAGCCTTCACTGCGGGTGCGCGCAGCAACGTCTGAAAGAGTCGCCTTGAGACAACGTTGCCCGGCCACAGTCCCCTGCTGAATCACAGCCACAGGGGTCTCAGCACTGAGACCACCTGCCTCCAGCTCAGCGGCGATCTTCGGAAGGTTGTGCAGACCCATGTAGATGACCAGACCATCACTGGCTGTAGCCAGTGAGCGCCAATTCACACTGGGGCGTCGCTTGTCGATCTCCTCATGACCGGTCACAAAGGTGACGGATGAGCCGGCACGACGATGGGTCACAGGAATCCCTGCGTACGCGGGTGCAGCGATTCCAGCGGTCACCCCAGGCACAACCTGAACGGAAACACCATGTTTCACCAGATGCGCAGCTTCCTCGCCACCGCGTCCGAACAGAAAGGGATCTCCGCCCTTGAGGCGCACAATGCAGCGGTGGCGAGCTGCAAGCTTCACCAGCACCGCATTCGTACTGGGCTGCGGAACTGAGTGATGCCCACGCCGCTTGCCCACGAAATGGCGCTCACAGTGCTCGGGCACCAGATCAAGAACCTCGCGAGGAACAAGAGAGTCGTAAACCAGTGCATCACAGCATCCCAGCAGGCGATGGGCCCTCACAGTGAGTAAATCCGGATCTCCAGGGCCTGCACCGACGAGATAGACGGTCCCGATGGGTTCAGCAGTCGTCACGGCAGAGCGGCAAGCAAGTCGATCAGGCCCTGACGAATCAGAGCCAGATCAAGCAGCGGTGGAAGACCTCCAGCCTCGCTCAGTGCCTCCGTCATGCGATTGGGGGCAAGCGCAAGCATCAGTGGGTCAGCCTCGGGATGGCTTTTCTGATAGTCAGACCAATCGTCGAAGGACAGCAGCGGCAGCCCCATGCGCTCAGACAACTCGAGCAGGAAACTGTCAGCTTCTTCGGAACTCAATGGGTGATGAACCAGCACTGAGCTCTGGGAAGCAAAGGGCTGAAGCGCTTCAGCCACGAGAGCCCACCAACATTGCCAAGACCCAAGGAAAGGAAGCAAATCGACATCCGCACCTTCTCGCTGCATGCGCTGTCTGATCTCAAGCACATCCGCACGCGCATGCGATCCCGGCCATAACAACAAAGGCACCAACCAACTGGCCTGTTCTGGACTCACAGGTGGAGTATCGGCAGTCAGCACTTCCAGCTGCACAGGAGCCTGACGACGCTGCTGGAGGGACTTCTGCAGCTCAATCAATGATTCGGGAACGACGCCGCCTGAGCGTCCATGCACAACCAACCTGATCGCTCGCTGACAACGAAGATCATCGTTCCGTAGCAATGGCCACGGATCAAAGGTCGAACTGACTGTTGTCATCGATGGATCGTCATTGCTCCTGCTGCCATGTCTCGCCGTCGATCCATTGATCGCACTGTCTCTGAAGGTCGGTTCCGACGAGACTCCACCGATCAAAGCTATCGCTCGGAAAGGGCTCACCGTCATTGGCATACCGATGACAGACGCAGCAGCAGCAGCAGAGACGCCCGGTTCCAAAGTGAGCTCGACCGGGATTTCGCCGCCATGAAACGCGTCTGGCAGATGCTTCGCTACGGGGCGATCCGAATGATTGGCGAAGTTGGACGTCAATACTGAGTCCGCGAAAGGCAGCCTTCTAGGGCTCCGCCGGGCGGATGAGATGTAGCCACAGTCACCAATTCGTCCATCCCATTTGAAATAAACAGTCAGCTGGGGAAATTGTTCAATCCACTACCGACAGACCCCTGACAAGCCTCTTAACTGCTGTAAAAGCGCTCACCTTCTTTTTGAAGCGCAGGTCATCTTGACCCTTTGATTGATCTACAGCAATTCATGATCAATCATTTGCCCCTCGCTGAACAAGATCATGACGATTAGCTCTCCTTCCAGGCCTTATCTGGATGGCAAGAAGCTTAATAAGATTGAACAGAACAAGTCGGCCAAAGATGGCCTGCTGGTTGGTAGTGAAATTGAGAAGTTTGCTGAAATGGGCTGGGAGCAGGTTGATGAAACCGATCTTCAACTGCGCTTGAAATGGTATGGAATGTTTTGGCGTCCAAAAACGCCAGGCAAATTCATGCTGCGCCTGCGGGTTCCCAACGGTGTACTCTCTGCCCAACAGTTACGCGTCATCGGCTCCATTGTTGAACGCTATGGCGAAAACGGCAGCTGTGACATCACCACCAGGCAGAACTTGCAACTGAGAGGAGTGCTTCTTGGCGACCTGCCGGAAATCCTCAAGCGGCTTGAAGAAGCTGATCTGAGTACGATCCAGTCGGGTTTTGATAATCCCCGCAATGTCACCGGAAACCCAATTGCTGGAATTGATCCACAGGAAATCCTCGATACCAGACCTTACACAGATGAACTAGAAAACTTTTTAACCAATCACCGCAAAGGCAATCCTGAATACTCCAATCTCCCCAGAAAGTGGAATACGGCAGTTGCCGGTGCAAAAGACAATTTCCTTCTTCACAACGACATTGCCTTCCATCCGGTCGAAAAAGATGGCGTAATGGGTTTCGGTGTGTGGATTGGTGGCATTCTTTCATCACAGATGAATGCCTACGCCATCCCCCTGAATGCCTGGGTCAAGCCAGATGAAATTTGCCGGCTGACCGATACGGTAATTCGGCTCTGGAGAGATAACGGAGAGCGCAACAAGCGCCCGAAAGGACGATTCAGAATGTATCTCGATGAAGTTGGCCACGACAACTTCCGCAAACAGGTTGAAGAACAGTTCGGACCGTTAACACCCGATCCCGGGTCTGTCTTTGACACCACACCCCGATCGCACTACGGCATTCACCCGCAGAAACAGGAAGGGTTGGTCTTTGCTGGGCTCCACGTTCCTGTTGGTCGCCTGACAGCGCAGGATCTTCATGATCTGGCAACGGCGAGCATCACCTACGGAAGTGGAGAAGTGCGGCTCACTGAAGATCAGAACGTGATCATTGTTGGACTACCGCAAGCACAGGTCGAAGCGTTTGAAAACGATCCCCTGCTCGAACGATTTCCGCTCAAGCCTGGTGCGATTTCGGCTGGCACCGTGTCATGCACAGGAAGCACCTATTGCGGATTCGCACTGACCAACACCAAAGATCAAGCCTTGGCCGCTGCCAAAGAGCTCGATCAGGAGCTTGATCTGCCAGAAGAACTGAAAATTCACTGGACAGGTTGCCCCAACAGCTGCGGGCAGGCCTACATGGGTGCAATCGGCCTGACAGGCGCCAAAGCCAAGAACAGTGAGGGCAAAACAGATGATGGCTACACGATGACCCTTGGTGGATCACAGGGACCCAATCCAACGGTGGGTGAATTGCATCAGAAGGCCATTCCGGCCGAAAACATTAAAGAGGTTCTGCGCGACGTGCTGATTGAACGGTTCGGTGCCAAACCACGAACCAAAGGTTGAAACAGGTGCAGAGATCAGTCGTTTTGCCGTGTTGGTGCTGACTTTTTGAGGCCATCACAGCCAAACCAATCATTCAACAAATTTACATCGTTATTTGTATGTCTAGCAACAGCGATTTTTTCTCAAGACTGGTCAACTGGTTTTCGAAAGCTGGTCAAGACAAACAACCGATTTCACGGGCTGAGCATCAGCAGGATGCGTTTTCCAGATTCATGAACAAGATCAGCGGCTAACTGTTGATCTCAGGACTCGATCAACTGCTTCATTTCTTCTTAACCGCATTGAACTCATGAGTGTGACTGCTTCACAGATGGACTACGTCCTACCCAATGAACTTGTCGACGGCATGATCGGCGCCGGCGGCAAAAAATCCACCGTCAGCGTCAAAAACCTCTTGCTCAGGGGATTTTATTCGGGAGCGATCCTTGGCCTGGCCGTGATCCTTGCACTCACAGTAGGGCTCAAAAGTGGACAACCATGGTTGGGCTCGCTGCTCTTCCCATTCGGTTTCGCCAGCATTGTCTTGTTTGGCATGGAGTTGGTCACAGGTAACTTTGCTCTTCTGCCAATGGCCACCTGGGCAGGGAAAAGCACCTGGAGTGCAACCTTTCGAAACTGGGGTTGGGTGTGGCTCGGCAACTGGATCGGAACTGCAGTTGTGGCAGTTCTGATGGCAATCAGCCTGACCAGCGGAGGAACTGTCGATCCTGCATCAGCTGCTGAAGGTGGAGGAATGTGGCAACAGGTGGCAGCAAAAATCATCGCGTTGAATAAAACCAACGTTGTTGTCAAATATGAGAATCTTCAGTCAATGGGATTCTTCCTGGCCATTATTCGAGGTTTGATCGCAAACTGGCTGGTGTGCCTCGGTGTGACCATGGCCCTGGTCAGTAAAAGTGTGCCTGGAAAGATTCTGGCTTGCTGGCTACCCATTACAGCGTTCCAATCAATGGGGATGGAGCACATTGTGGTCAACCAGTTTCTGCACACCGCCGGGCCAATCCTCGGATCTGGAGTTCCCTTCTGGAAATGCATTTTCTGGAACTTCCTGCCCGTCACCATTGGCAACATCATTGGCGGCATGGTGTTCATCGGCATGCTCTTTTACAGCACCTACCGCACCAACATCGAAAACGTGCTGCCAAGTGAACATGATGACAAACTGGAACGTGAACTGGCCGCTGAGCTTGGCGCCCGTTGATTGACATCTGTGTCTTTACCCGAGAATGAAGCCGTTCTCTGGGAACGGCTTTCAAAATCACGACGTGCTCCATTGGAGCCCGAGTGGCTGGGGGAGGTTTACTCTCCCAGCTTTTCAGTTGAGCTTCGCCGTGCACTCTGCGAAAAACTTGGAATGCTGGCTGAACAAGGCTGGCCAATCATTGAACGATTGATTAAGCAGCATGGAGCATTCCCTGATCTTGTTCTGGCCGCCGGACTGTGCCACCAGCAAGGAGCGAGGGACTGGCTGCTTGATCAACTGAAAAACAGCTCCGAATTCGCTGAAGTCAACCTCTGCATCCTTGAGGCATTGTCTTGCTGGGGTGCAGATGTTCCAGAACATGTGGTGAAGGAGTGTTTGCATCACCCCGGACAACATCATCGCTTGGCGGGCTTGCAGTTAGTTGGCTTCCGCGCCCACAGCCTGAGCGACGAGGAATTACTCGTGTTGTGTAATGAACCCCTCAACGATTTCAGGGATCCAGTGGTGATCGCCGCGATTCGGGTGTTGCAACGCAGGGATGGGGCAGCGATCAGTGAACGCCTATCGAATCTGTGCAAAACCGGATCCGACCATGTCGCTGCCGCTGCGTTCCGGGCCCTGGGCTGCATCGCAACTCCGATCAGTCAACGTTGCCTGAAAGAGCTCAGTCAAACCCTCAGTAGTGAATCACGCAAACAATTGGCCTGCCAACAGCTGCAACAGCAATTTCGAAGCTGAACAAACAAAAGCCCGACTGATGTCGGGCTTGAAAGGTTGATGACACTTCTTCGATAAAAACCAGAAAGTGGAATCACCACTTTTTGTATGGAAGGAACTTTCCGCACATCGTAATCTGTACACGTTCACCCTTCGGATCTTCAATTTTGTCCACATCCAGGGTGAAATCGATAGCACTCATAATTCCATCTCCAAACTTTTCCTGAATCACATCCTTCAGCGGCATGCCATACACCTGCATGATCTCGTAAAAGCGATAGATCAGGGGATCGGTTGGGATCACGGGCTCCAGACTGCCTTTGGTCGGAAACTCCTGAATCGCAGCTGTGATTGCAGGGTCCAACGACAACAGGGACGCCAGCTTCTCCGCCTCATCAGCAGAGGCTGTGGCCTGTCCATAGAACAGAGAAGCAATCCAGACCTCATCGAGCCCAAGAGCTGCCTCAAGATCCGCGAAACTCATCCCTTTCGCTTTTTTGGCAGCCATCAACGAAGCGGTCAATGTGCTCGGCGATGGGGCCGCCAGTGATGGCGTGGACACAGACGAAACAGTCATAAAAAATACTGAAATCCAGACGACACTGTCGCGTCTTGCACCAGGAAACAGCTACAAAGACAACCAAAACAGAAACCCATTTTGGATGCATTAACTACATCTCGATGGATCCAGAACTGCTGTATTGGATCCACTGAACGTGTGATTGATGAACACTTTTTTTCGCACACTCGCCACACTGCTGAATCGCCAAAACCACAACTCAGACGTCAAAACAAGTATGGTGCTAGAGCGGCTCTATTACGCCGATGGTCGCCATAACCCCAGCCACCCTAAACATGGACGCTTCGAAGGGCTTTCGATGCTCGCGTGAAGCGATCGGTAGCAATCGCTACCCCTAAAAGTGACCTCTCTGCAGAACACTGCATGAAGCGTTGGTATGGCCCTTGACAAGCACTGTCTGCAACGGCCGCGAACGCTTCAAACAGCATCTCCGCAAAATCGGGAGCGGCGAACACACCAGCAAAGGCTTGAGCCGAGAGGAAGCCGCAGATGCTTTGGCACTCATGCTCAGGGAGGAGGCCACGCCAGCACAGATTGGTGCTTTCCTGATTGCTCATCGCATTCGCCGGCCGGAGCCCCAGGAGCTCACCGGCATGCTCGACACCTATCGATCGTTGGGGCCCGTTGTTCACAGTCCTCCGGCTCAGAGAAGACCGCTCTGCTTCGGCATGCCATTTGACGGTCGGACCAGAACGGCGCCCATTTACCCACTCACCAGCCTGGCACTGGTGGCTTGCGGTCAACCGGTCGTCCTGCAGGGGGGTGACCGCATGCCGATCAAATACGGCATCACAGCCCTCGATCTGTTCCGCCTTCTGGATCTGAATCTGGGTGGACTGCCCCTGAGCGCTGTTCAGGAAGGGTTCAACACACATGGCTTCGCACTCATCCATCAACCGGATCATTTCGCCATCGCCGAAACGCTGATTGATTACCGCGAGCAGCTGGGTAAACGGCCTCCTGTGGCCAGCCTCGAGCTTCTGTGGACAGCCCACCAGGGAGATCACCTTCTTGTGAGTGGGTTTGTGCACCCACCAACCGAGAGCCGGGCCTGGGAAGCACTCAGGCTCGCCGGCGAAACCGACCTGCTCACTGTGAAAGGCCTGGAAGGAGGAACAGATCTTCCCATCGGTCGGGCCTGCATCACAGCCCGAGTCCGCGATGGACGGGCTGAACGTCTGATCCTTCACCCCCGCGATCATGGATGCCACAACGCAGACCTGGAATGGTCGTCGGAAAGCACCTGGAAGAGACAAGCCATCGAAGCGCTCAGAAACCGTGGTCCCCTGAGCGAAGCCCTGCGCTGGAACGCAGGTGCCTATCTCTGGAACGCTGGCCTGAGCGACAATCTCGATTCGGGCATTGCGATGGCCACCACCGCGCTCGAGCAAGGTCGAGCACTGGATCAGCTTGATCAGCTGCGCAGCTTGCCCAGTGCTTTGTGCATCCGGTAGCGCTCAAAGGGCACTCCAGCAATCGTGATCGTTTCCGGAGCAACGAGGCTCCAGCCATAGCGCTCAAACAACGGACGACTGAACTGACTGGCTTCGGTGCGCAGAGATCTGACGCCGTCAACGATCGCATCAGCTTCAAGTCTCTCGAGGAGCGCTTTGCCATGGCCCTGACGTGCAGCACGGCCCCGGCAATAGAGAAGGGCAAGTCGATCCATCGGATAACGCATCGCAAAAGCGGCATCCTCACCACTGATCCAGCCCGAGCCCTGCTTCAGGGTTTGATCCAGCACACCCGGCAACCAGGCGAGTGCTGCCCACGACTTCACCTGCTGATCCGAATACAGCTGTGGGGCCTGACTCTCGATGGCATCGGCATAGATCTCCCTGAGAAGGATCTCGTCCGCTGGAAGGATCAAACGCAGGGCCATGGCCGATGCCTATGGGAATGTGAGTCTCACCTGCCCAGCGGCTGCCTTGCAGCGACCACGCATTCCAACCCTGCTCAGCGCCTTTCTGACGCTGCTCAATGACCGACTCAGCGAAAGCATTTTTCTGCCATTACTGCCTTTTCTGCTCGAAGACTTCAGCAGCGATGGCAGCACGGTGGGACTTCTCTCAGGCACCTACGCAATCTCACAGTTCGCCGTTGCTCCCTTGATCGGCGCCCTCAGTGACCGCTTCGGGCGTAAACCGGTCATCAGTCTCTGCGTGTTTGGCTCGGTCATCGGCATGGGCCTGTTCGCCACCACCCTGACCCTGCCCTGGCAGGAATTCTTACCAGGGGCCGCTGCTGCAGGCCTGCCTCTCGCGATGTTGTTTCTGGCGCGAATCATTGATGGAGCCAGCGGGGGCACAGCCGCCACAGCCACGGCTGTCTTGGCAGACATCACCACACCGGAAAACCGTGCCAAAGCCTTCGGCCTCATTGGCGTGGCTTTCGGTCTCGGGTTTGTCCTGGGTCCTGGTCTTGGTGGAGTGCTTGGAGATATCAACCGCATCCTTCCCGCCTGGGCTGCAACAGCCTTTGCAGTCACGAACTTGATCGTTGTGCTGGGACTCCTTCCCGAAACCCATCCGATGCAGGCCCGCAAACAACTGCCCCGCAGACGCGAGCTCAACCCAATCACCCTGCTTGCACGTGTCTTTGCCAAGCCAGAGGTGCGTCGCCTCTCGATCGCTTTCTTTGGCTTCTTTATGGCCTTCAACGGTTTCACAACGGTTCTGGTGCTGTATCTGCGCAAGAGTTTCAACTGGACTGAGGGCATGGCAGGAGCCGCATTCGCCCTGGTCGGAGTCATCGCAATGGTGGTTCAGGGAGGATTGATAGGCCCACTGGTGAAACGCTTCGGAGAGCTCCGCCTGACCCTTGTCGGTCTTGGACTTCTGACGTCCGGATGCCTGTTGGTGCCCTTAGCAACTCCTAACAACTCAGTTCCAGTGGTTTACACCGCAGTGTCGTTGCTCGCACTGGGCACCGGACTTGTGAGCCCCTGCTTGCGAGCCCTGGTCTCACGTCGACTCGGCAGCGATGGCCAGGGATCAGCCCTGGGCGGTCTACAAGGTCTGCAAAGCCTTGGAACATTTCTGGGCGCCTCCGCCGCTGGCTTCAGTTACGACCGCGTTGGGGTCACCAGTCCCTTCTGGTTCGGCAGTGTGATGTTGCTCGGAGTTGCCTTGCTTGTTGCTGGCAGTCTTCGTGGTGGACCTCAGGCAAAGCTGATCTGAAAATCCGGAGCGTCCTGCAGTTGCAAGGTGATTGCTACCTTGCGGCCAACAGCTTTCGCACCCACCTCTCTTCTGTGATGGCAGAGCGTTCCCTGGATCCTGATCACTACATCAACCGGGAACTCAGTTGGATCGCCTTCAACGAACGCGTGCTGATTCAGGCCCTGGATGAGCGCACCCCTCTTTTGGAGCAGGCGAAATTCAGCGCCATTTTCAGCAACAACCTCGATGAATTTTTCATGGTGAGGGTGGCCTCCCTCAAGGCTCAGGTGGAAGCGGGCATTGAGAAGCGCAGCGAGGATGGCCGCACGCCGCTGGAACAGCTACAGGCCATACGAAACCACCTCACACCTCTTCTGGAACGCCAGCAGGAGCATTACCGCAGTCAACTCAGGCGTGAACTGCTTCACCATGGCGCCCATCTACTCGACTACAAACAGCTCAACGAACGCCAACGACTCTGGGTAGACAACTACTTCCAAACAGCAATCTTTCCAGTGCTGACACCTCTGGCAGTGGATCCCGCTCACCCCTTCCCTTTCGTGAGCAACCTCAGCCTGAATGTCGCAGCTCTTATTGATGACCCGGACACCGGACAGCGTCTGCTCGCCCGGGTGAAGGTACCTCAGACAATCCTGCCCCGATTCGTCGCCATCCCGGTCGATCTCGCAGACGAGGAATCAGAGACTGTGCACACGGCCGTTCCTCTCGAGCAGGTGGTGGCCTTCAACCTCGGCCTTCTCTTCCCAGGCATGAGCATCGAGGGGCACTATTTCTTCCGCGTCACCAGGGATGCGGATCTGGAACTGCGCGACCTCGAAGCTGATGATCTGATGATCGCCATTGAGCAAGGGCTGCGCAAGCGACGCATGGGTGGCGAAGTGGTGCGACTCGAGGTTGCTGATGGAATGCCGCAGGACGTCATCGAGATGCTGATGGATGGCATGTCCGTTGAGGAAGCGGATCTCTACAGAGTTGATGGACCTCTGGGCCTCGACGATCTGTTCGGGCTGATGGGAATTCCATTGCCCCGACTCAAGAACGAGTCCCACTCAGGTCAGACACCTCCGGTTCTGCGTCGGGCCCAGCGCAACATGCTCGAAGACGGCTCCATCAAAGAAGAGGAATTCGAAAGCATTTTCTCGGTGGTCCGACGCCGCGATGTGCTTCTGCATCACCCCTATGACCTCTTCTCAACGTCTGTGGAGGAATTCATCAACCAGGCCGCCGATGACCCGCTGGTGATGGGGATCAAGATGACTCTTTATCGCACCTCCAAGGATTCACCAATCATCGCCGCGTTGATCCGTGCAGCGGAAAACGGCAAGCAGGTGATGGCGCTGGTGGAACTCAAGGCACGCTTCGATGAAGACAACAACATCCAGTGGGCCAAACACCTTGAGAGCTCAGGAGTGCATGTCGTCTATGGGGTTCTGGGCCTGAAAACCCACACCAAGATCGTGCTGGTGGTGCGCAAGGAAAAGGAACGTCTGCGCAGTTATGTCCATATCGGCACTGGTAACTACAACTCGAAGACATCACGTCTCTACACCGATCTTGGCCTGCTTTCGGCACGACCGGAACTCGGCCAGGATCTCGTTGAATTGTTCAATTACCTCACAGGATTCTCCAAACAGCAGGAATTCCGAAAGCTGCTGGTGGCGCCCGTTTCACTTCGTAAAGGCATGGAACACCTGATTCGCCGTGAGATCGAGCATGCGCAGAACGGACGTGGCGGCCATATCCGGGCCAAGATGAACTCACTGGTGGATCCAGGCATCATCACGCTGCTGTACGAAGCCTCACAGGCAGGCGTGCAAATCGAACTGGTCGTCCGGGGCATGTGCTGTCTGTACCCGGGGCGTGAAGGCGTGAGCGACAACATCAGCGTGGTGAGCATCATCGGACGCTTTCTCGAACACTCACGCCTGTTCTGGTTCGCCAATCACGACAAACCCGAGGTTTACATCGGCAGCGCTGATTGGATGCCCAGAAATCTGGACAGGCGCGTGGAAGCTGTGACACCAGTTGAAGAACCTGCACTTCGGGAGCAACTGGAACGGTTGATGCAGATCTATCTCGATGACAACCGTGGATTATTCGATATGCAATCCGATGGATCCTTCATTCAGCGCCATCCAGAAGGAGAGGAACGTAATTCTCAGCTGAACCTGATTCAAACCTGGAGAAAAGGACTGTCAACGAAAAACTGAACCGCTTGGACCCGTGTTCATCGATACAGTCAAATTGTGCTTTTTGTCTTTATTTCACATTCGATCCACGAGACTTAACACTGCATCATTGATTCGTAAAAACTTTCGATTTAGATAGCTCACTCTTTGGCTCAGGTGCTAAATTTTTCTCAAATCTAATTTTCAGGAGGCCAGGGTGATGGGGATCCCTCTGGAATCTGAAGAAGTAACTCAAAAAGTTGCTTCATCAGAGCCTGTCTTGCCGACCACAGGTCGTCGTGACAGCAGTGCACGTTCACGCTCAACTTCAAGTCGCTCAACACGTCAAAACAGTCGCCTGACGACCGATTCAATCGGTTACTACCTGAGCAGCATCGGACGTGTTCCATTGCTTACTGCGGCCGAAGAAATCGAGCTCGCACACCACGTGCAAGCCATGAAGGAGTTGCTTGAGACTGCTGAAGAGGAACGCACTCCCAGGCAACGCCACCGCATCCGCATGGGCAAACGGGCCCGGGATCGCATGATGGCAGCCAATCTTCGCCTGGTTGTGAGTGTTGCCAAGAAATATCAGAACCAGGGCCTTGAATTGCTCGATCTCGTGCAGGAAGGAGCCATCGGCCTGGAGCGGGCCGTTGACAAGTTCGATCCGGCGATGGGCTACAAGTTTTCGACTTATGCCTACTGGTGGATTCGCCAGGGGATGACTCGCGCGATTGACAACAGCGCGCGGACCATTCGCCTGCCGATTCACATCAGCGAAAAGCTCTCCAAGATGCGCCGCATCACGCGTGAACTGTCCCACCGCTTCGGTCGTCAGCCGAATCGACTGGAACTGGCCAGTGCGATGGGCATCGAACCACGCGATCTCGAAGACCTGATCGCCCAGAGCGCTCCATGCGCATCTCTGGATGCCCACGCCCGTGGTGAAGAAGATCGCAGCACGCTCGGTGAACTGATCCCAGACCCCAATGGCGCTGAGCCAATGGAGGGAATGGATCGCAGCATTCAGAAGGAGCACCTGAGCGGATGGCTCTCTCAGCTGAATGAACGTGAGCAAAAAATTCTCAAATTGCGCTTCGGACTTGATGGGGCCGAGCCACTGACACTGGCTGAAATCGGTCGTCAGATCAATGTGTCGAGGGAGCGGGTGAGGCAGCTGGAAGCCAAGGCCATTCTGAAATTACGTGTCATGACCAACCATCAGCAGGCGGCCTGAGTTTTTGCTCTCATCTCTGTTGATCATCGGCACCTGGATGCTGCTGGTGATCTCAGCAGCTTTGATCTGTCGAAAACGTTGGCCTGAGCAACAGGAACTCAGTCGCAAGATCGTCCACATCGGCACCGGTCCGATTGTGGTTCTGGCCTGGTGGCTTGCAATCCCAGCATTTGTTGCTGTGCCGGTGGCCATCGCCGTGACAGTGATCACGGCGGTCAATCACCGCTTGCAACTTCTGCCAGCTGTTGAGGATGTGGATCGCAACAGCTACGGAACCGTGGCGTATGGACTCGCCATCAGCCTGTTGCTGCTCCTGTTCTGGCCTGAGCAGGCTATTGCGGTCTGCGCCGGGGTGCTGGTGATGGCCTTCGCCGATGGGTTGGCGGGGCTTGTTGGCCGTGGTATGGCATCGCCCAGCTGGACCATTTGGCAACAGCGGAAATCAGTAGCGGGCACCATCACCATGGCCTTGGTCACCGCATTGGTGTTGCTTTTGCTGGTGCTGCTCAGTCAGAGTCCCTTGCATCCGCTGCGTCTGATCGCGGTCTGTGCTCTGGCCGTCGGCCTGGAGCAATTCGGCCGCTGGGGAATCGACAACCTCACTGTGCCGATTGCCGTTGGGTTGTGCTGGGCGTGGATGACCGTCTAACAAACCACGGCCGACCTCAAGGCTCAAGCCACGGGAATCTCAGATGCAGGAGTGCCAGCCAATTTCACGGATTCGGCCAGTTCAGCCAGCAACTCAGCCGTTGCTTCAATACTGATGCAGGCATCTGTGACGCTCTGTCCATAAGTGAGTGAAGAGCGATCAGCACTGATCTTCTGATTGCCTTCGACCAAGTGGCTTTCCAACATCACACCCATCACATGGGTTGATCCCTTCTGCACTTGCGCGGCCACCGCCCTGAGCACCTCGCCCTGACGGCGATAGTCCTTATTGGAATTGGCATGACTGCAATCGACCATCAGTCGGTCCGGAAGGCCCGCTCTAGCCAGTTCAGCGGATGCTTCCTGAATCGCCTCCAAGTGGTAGTTGCTGCCGCTGTTGCCGCCCCTCAACACCAGATGGCCATAGGGATTGCCAGTTGTGCTCACGATGGAGGCATGCCCCTCACAGTTGATCCCCAGAAAATGATGGGGGCTGGAGGCTGACTGCATCGCATTGATGGCGATAGTGGCACTGCCGTCGGTCCCGTTCTTGTAGCCGACAGGCATGGACAGGCCCGAGGCCATCTCGCGGTGGGTCTGACTTTCGGTGGTGCGGGCACCGATGGCTGTCCAGCTGATCAGGTCGGCGATGTATTGCGGAACCACTGGATCGAGGAGTTCCGTTGCCGTGGGCATGCCCTCCCTGGCGAGATCAAGGAGCAATGAACGCGCCAGACGCAATCCGGTGTTGATGTCGTACGAACCATCGAGGTGGGGATCATTGATCAAACCTTTCCAGCCCACGGTCGTTCGAGGCTTCTCGAAGTAAACCCGCATCACCACCTCCAGTTCCCTCGCGTGTCGGGATCTCAAAGGAGCGAGTTGACGGGCGTAATCAAGGGCTGCATCCACATCGTGAACCGAACAGGGCCCGACGATCACCAGCAAGCGATGGTCCTTGCCCCGAAGAATGGACTGGATGCGGTTTCTGGCGGTGGCCACGGTGTCAGTGGCCCTGGCATCGGTGGGCAGATCCCTGTGCAGCAAGGCCGGGGGAACCAGTGGCCGGGTGTCCACCACATGCAGATCGTGAGTGGTGGTCATGCCTCGTGCCATGAATGATCTCAGGTTACGCAAGCTTCTTCATGGCGCATGACGCCGGCAGGGAACGGTGACGCAGGAGAATGAAGTGCGTTTGACGTTCCTGCGCCGATTCCGATGCTGAGCACCTACCGCGAGAACGCCGCAGAACGCCTGGCCCAGGGGATCCCAGCGCTGCCACTCGATGCCGGCCAGACCAAAGCGCTCACGGAACTGCTGCAGGACCCGCCTGCCGGAGAAGAAGAGGAACTGCTGTATCTGCTGAGTGAACGCATCCCACCTGGGGTGGATGAAGCGGCCTATGTCAAGGCAACCTGGCTGAGTGCGGTTGCTCAGGGCGAGGCAAGCAGCCCACTGGTCTCCCCCCTGGAAGCGATCCGCCTGCTGGGAACGATGGTGGGTGGATACAACGTGGCTGCCCTGATTGAGCTGCTCAAACACAGCGATGAAGAACTTGCCGCCTGTGCCGCGGAGGGCCTGAGCCGCACCCTGCTCGTTTATGACGCCTTCAACGAACTGATGGAGCTGGCTGGAGACAACCGCTTTGCCAAACAGGTCGTGGACAGCTGGGCCGCAGCGGAGTGGTTCACAACCAAACCTGAGCTGGCTGAATCCATCACCGTGACCGTTTTCAAGGTTGAAGGTGAAACCAACACAGATGATCTGTCTCCGGCAACTCATGCCACGACCCGTCCGGACATTCCCATGCATGCCCTGGCGATGCTGGAAACCCGAGACCCCGATGGTCTTCAGACCATCACAACGCTGAAACAAGGTGAGCATCCCGTTGTCTATGTGGGAGATGTTGTCGGCACAGGAAGCTCCCGCAAAAGCGCGATCAACTCGGTGCTCTGGCACACGGGGGAAGACATTCCGCATGTACCCAACAAACGGGCCGGAGGAGTGATCCTGGGGGGAAAGATCGCCCCAATCTTTTTCAACACCGCGGAAGACTCTGGCGCGCTGCCCATCGAATGTGATGTCACCGGGTTGAACACCGGGGATGTGATCACCATCCGGCCTTACGAAGGCACAATTGAACGGGATGGCGACGTGGTGAGTCGTTTCGAACTCAAACCCTCAACAATCAGTGATGAGGTGCGCGCCGGTGGTCGCATCCCTCTGATGATCGGTCGGGCTCTCACCGACAAGGTGCGCGCCAAGCTTGGTTTGCCGCCCTCCGAACTGTTCATCCGCCCCAGTGCTCCGGAAGACACCGGCAAGGGATTCACCTTGGCTCAGAAAATGGTGGGCAAGGCCTGCGGCCTCAGGGGGGTGAGACCCGGCACCAGTTGCGAACCACTGATGACCACAGTCGGATCTCAGGACACGACCGGGCCGATGACCCGCGATGAAATGAAGGAGTTGGCCTGCCTGGGCTTCTCCTCCGATCTGGTGATGCAGAGCTTCTGCCACACCGCTGCCTATCCCAAACCTGTGGATCTTCAGACCCAGAAGGACCTGCCCGATTTCTTTGCCCAGCGCGGCGGCGTCGCGCTGCGACCCGGCGATGGCATCATCCATAGCTGGCTGAACCGGATGCTGCTGCCCGACACTGTTGGCACCGGCGGTGACAGTCACACCCGCTTTCCGCTAGGCATCTCCTTCCCGGCCGGGTCAGGCCTGGTGGCCTTCGCCGCGGCCATCGGTGCCATGCCCCTGGACATGCCCGAGTCGGTCCTGGTCCGATTCAGCGGATCTCTGCAACCGGGCGTGACCCTGCGCGATGTGGTGAACGCCATCCCCTGGGTTGCCATTCAGCGAGGCCTGCTGACCGTTGAGAAAGCCAACAAGAAGAATCTGTTCAATGGCCGGATCATGGAGATCGAGGGTCTTCCTGATCTGAAGCTCGAACAGGCCTTTGAACTCACCGACGCCAGCGCCGAGCGTTCCTGCGCCGGCTGCACGATCAAGCTCTCCGAGGCAACGGTGGGTGAATACCTGCGCAGCAACGTGGCCCTGCTCAAGAACATGATCGCCCGCGGATACAGCGATGCCCGGACCCTGGCCCGCCGCATCAAGGAGATGGAGGTCTGGCTGTCCAACCCCCAGCTGCTCAGCGCTGATGCCGATGCCGAGTACGCCGAGGTGCTGGAGATCAACCTTGACGAACTCACGGAACCCGTATTGGCCTGCCCGAACGATCCCGACAATGTGAAACTGCTCAGCGAGGTCGCTGGGGCTCCGGTGCAGGAAGTGTTCATCGGCTCCTGCATGACCAACATCGGCCATTACCGGGCCGCGGCCAAGGTGCTTGAGGGAGCCGGTGAGAACAAAGCCCGCCTCTGGGTCTGCCCTCCCACCCGCATGGACGAAGAGACCCTCAAGGCGGAGGGCTATTACGCCACCTTCGAAGCGGCAGGCTCTCGCATGGAGATGCCGGGCTGCTCCCTTTGCATGGGCAACCAGGCCAGAGTGGAAGACGACACCACCGTGTTCTCCACCAGCACCCGAAACTTCAACAATCGCCTGGGCAAAGGCGCCCAGGTGTACCTCGGCAGCGCCGAACTGGCAGCAGTCTGTGCACAGCTGGGTCGGATCCCCACAGCTGACGAATACCGCAGCATCGCCTCAGAAAAAATCGATCCCCTCTCCGACGAGCTCTACAGGTATCTGAATTTCGACCAGATCAGCGGCTTCGAGGATCAGGGCAGGGTGGTCAGTGCAGATGAGGAGGCCCAGGTGCTCGCCGGGGCGTGATCCCACGCCGGCAATGCAATGGTTGTTCTGAGTGAACTGAAACAACGCCGCCACCAGCTTGGCTCCAGCCGCAGCATCAGACGACTGCTGGAACGGCGCTGGTGGGTTGTGGTACTGGCCCTGATGCTCACCGGCCTGGGCGCTGCCCTAACCGGTGTGCTGTTCAAGGCGGGCATCAAAGTCTTGAGTGGCTGGCGACTGGAACTGCTGGCGGATCTACCGGCCTGGGCTGTTCTGCCTGGACTGGGAGCCCTGGGCGGCCTGATCTCAGGTCTGATGGTGGCCTATCTGGCCCCAGCCGCTGGCGGCTCAGGAATCACACACATCATGGGGTTTCTGAAACACCGGGCGGTGCCTATGGGGCTTCAGGTGGGCCTGGTGAAGCTGGTGGCTGGGATCGTGGCCATCGGCAGCGGCTTCCCTCTGGGTCCGGAAGGACCCGCAGTTCAGATGGGAGGCTCGGTGGCATGGCAGATGGCGCGCTGGCTGAAAGCACCTGTGGCCTTTCGCCGCATGATTGTGGCCGCTGGCGGCGGAGCCGGAATCGCAGCAGTGTTCAGTGCTCCCATTGGAGGCTTCGTCTACGCCGTCGAAGAATTGCTGCACTCCGCCAGACCGGTGGTGTTGCTGCTGGTGATTGTCACCACCTTCTGGGCCGATGCCTGGGCAGACGTTCTGGGTCTGGCAGGCCTCAATTCCAGTGGAGGAGGCCTCGATGCCACGCAGGGATTCCAGCTGGAACGGGAATACACACCACTGGTGAACTTCCTGCCGATCGATCTTGGCTATCTGATCGGGCTCGGCGTCGTGGTTGGAGTGCTGGCGGAGCTCTACTGCCGCTACGTGCTCGCCATGCAACGCAAGGGCAATGCCTGGTTCGGCGATCACCTGGTACTGCGCATGGTGATCAGTGGTGGTGTGCTGGGCGGCGTCTATGCCTTTCTGCCTGAGGATTTTCACAACCTTGAAGGGCTGCAGCACCTGATCGCTGATGGCAAGGCCGATATCCCAATGGCGCTTGGCACCTTCATCGTGCTTTTCTTCAGCACCGGTCTGGCTGCTGCGTCGGGAGCTCCAGGCGGGCTCTTCTATCCGATGCTCACCCTTGGAGGTGCCATCGGCCTGGCCTGCGGAATCTGGGTGGAAGCGCTCACCGGACACGTGCCCAGCACCTATGTCTTCGCCGGCATGGGTGCCTTCGTGGCCAGCTGTTCCCGCACACCGATCACAGCCATGTTCCTGGCCTTTGCACTCACCAAGGATCTGTTGATCCTCAAGCCGATCCTGGTGGCCTGCCTGGCCAGCTTCCTCGTGGCACGCCTGTTTGATGACCGCTCGATTTATGAGCGCCAGCTGGGCATGGAGCTTTTGGAGGAGGATCACCTGGAAGCCCGCAGAGAACGACGGGGTGGCATTCACCACGCCTGGGAGGGATCGATTCGGCGCAGAAAGTTCGATCCTCCTAAACCACCACCACCTCCCAAGGACAAAACCAAAAAACCTGATTCCTAGCAGCTCCCTTCATTCCATGGCCACGACGGTCAACCGATGTCTGCGAATTGTCCACTGCCTGAGGGTGGGCAGTTCTTCACTGGGCGGAGCGACACCATTGATGGCATCGGCTGGAGCCTCTGAATCCTTGATCCTTCAGGATGAACATCTGAAGCTAAGGCTCTCCTGAACCAGGAAACGCTGCTGTTTGATCCGGCTGTGCCGGAAACCGGAGCCCTGCGTGCGGTGATGGCCTTTCCCAGCACCTACACGGTGGGGATCACCAGCCTTGGCTATCAGATCGTTTGGGCCACCCTGGCCATGCGGTCTGACCTGGATGTGCGGCGCCTGTTCACCGATCAGAGCGATCCACCGCATCGGCAGTGCGATCTGTTCGGACTCTCCCTCAGCTGGGAACTGGACGGACCGGTGCTGCTGGATCTGCTGGAGCAGCAACGGATTCCGATCTGGAGCGAGCAGCGCTCGGATCAGGATCCGATCGTGTTTGGTGGCGGTCCTGTATTGACTGCAAACCCCGAACCTCTGGCTCCCTTTTTCGATGTGATCCTGCTGGGCGACGGCGAAGAACTGCTGCCCAGCTTCATCGACACTCTCCAGGAAGTCCGAACTGAATCACGATCCGTACGACTGCGGCGGTTGGCTCAGGTTCCTGGGATTTACGTGCCATCGCTGTACGCACCCAGCTACGGCAATGACGGTTGTCTGCAAAGCATCGACCCGATCGAAGCAGATCTGCCAGCAACGATCAGCAAGCAAACCTGGCGTGGCAACAGCCTCAGCCATTCAACGGTGATCACACCCGAATCGGCCTGGCCTGATATCCACATGGTGGAGGTGGTGCGCAGCTGCCCGGAACTGTGCCGTTTCTGCCTGGCCAGTTATCTCACGCTTCCCTTCCGCACTCCGTCTCTGGACGACGGTCTGATCCCTGCTGTCGAGAAAGGTCTGGTGGCAACGCGCAGGTTGGGACTCCTGGGTGCCTCAGTCACTCAGCATCCACAGTTCGCAGACCTGCTCAGCTGGCTTGGTCACGACCGCTTTGAGGACGTTCGCGTCAGTGTGAGTTCGGTGCGGGCAGCCACCGTGACGACTGAGCTTGCAAGCGGATTGGCCAGACGGGGCAGCAAATCACTCACGATCGCCATCGAAAGCGGCAGCGAACGCATGCGCAAGGTGGTGAACAAAAAGCTGAGCAACGAGGAGATCAGTGCCGCTGCGCGCCATTCCAAAGAAGGTGGGCTGCATGCCCTCAAGCTCTACGGGATGGTGGGGCTTCCCAGTGAGCAGGAAGCGGATGTGGAATCAACTGCGGATCTGCTGCTCCAACTCAAGAAGACCACCCCTGGCCTGCGTTTCACACTGGGCGTGAGCACCTTTGTTCCCAAAGCTCAGACACCCTTCCAATGGCAGGGCGTGAGGCCTGAAGCCGACAAACGCCTCAAACGCCTGGCCAAACGCCTGAAACCGAAGGGAATTGATCTGAGACCGGAAAGTTATGGCTGGAGTGTGATCCAGGCTCTGCTCTCTCGCAGTGACCGCCGTCTGGCTCCGGTCATCGCCGCAGTCCGAGGATCACAGGAAAGCCTCGGAGGCTGGAAGAAGGCCTACCGCAGCAGCAGAGCTGGCGAACTGCCGGGGGCCAGAAGCGGTGGGGTGGATCTGCCTTTACCCCCGCCATGGGAGCAGGTGGTGCACGACAACTGGGATGAAGCCGTCGTGCTCCCCTGGGACCATCTCAACGGCCCCCTGGGACGAAAAACATTGCTCAAGCACCAGAGCCTTTCTCTGGCTGGAGCCGCGCCGACAGTTCAGGACTAAAGGACGCTCTCACACCCGCCAGCAGAATCCAGCCGGCAATGTTCAGACGGCTGTCAAAAAAGGGCAGATCAGTGCCATGCAGAATGATCAGCACCAACAGTGCCGTCCACCAGGCCCGGTCGAACAGACCGGACAGTCCCCGGCGCAGGCTCACCACCAAGAGGGCCAAGACAAAACCCACCAAGAGCACTGCCACAGGTAGACCATGACCAATCGCCAGCTCCAGCGGCAGATTGTGAGCATGGCCATGCCACTGACCGGTGCGCAGTGGATAGATCACTGAAAACGCCGCGGCTCCCCAACCAAGCCATGGCCTTTCACCAATCAATTGCAACGCAACGTTCCATTGACTGAGGCGCGTGGAAGCGAGGACCCTTTCTCCCCCGTACTGACTGTCGTTGAGTCGAGCCCAGAGACTTTCAGGCACCAGAGTCCGGGCAGGATCCTGGAGCATGGGCGACACCCCGGGAAGCACGGACAGCAGCACCGGCAGAAGCGCGAGTACCAACAGAGGAATCAACCAGGGCCAGCTGGGCGGACCCAGAACGAGTGGGACCACCAGCACCAGTGAACCCCAACCATTGCGGGATTCCGTGAGCACCAGCGCAACCACCAGCAGCACAGCCAGGACCACCACCACGACACGGCGCCAGCGATTCAACCCCTGCTGCACAAGAGCCGCCAGGGTCAGTGGCCAAACCATGGACAACCAGGCGGAGGCGATGTTGGCGTAATCAAACAGACCGGAAAGACGCCCATCAGGGCGGCCACCGGCTGCCATGAACCACACGATCAATCCACCCAGCAGCTGCCAGGGTCCCTGCCATCCCCACCAGATCTGACCCAGACCGGTCACCACCACAGGCACACTGCCTGCCACCAACCAAAGGGCGGAGCGGCGCCGGGCCTCGCCACTCATCACGTAGGGCTGAAAACCCCAGAAGCCCCAGAAAAAAGGCAGCCAGTTGGCCAGACCCACCCAGGCGAGTCCCTGGTCATAGGCCCCAAAGCAACCCAGAATCATCAGGCCAGAAGCCAGCAGCAGCGGGGCATTCCAGGGGTCACGCCAACAAGAGCGTTCACGCCCGGCGCAACCGAACAACAGTGCTGGGAACAGCAGCAGACTGCCCAGCAGAGCTGACGACGGCAGCAGAAACAGGCCGAGCTGAAAGCAGCGCCAACCACGCGCAGACGCAAGGGAGGGTCGACCCTGATCCAGCCAGACCATCACGCGAACACTGCCGTACGGCCTCGATAGACAATCACCTGTCGGCACAGATGAAGGCGCAGCGCCCTGGCCAGAGCGAGTCGCTCTGTGTCACGACCCTTTCGGATCAGGTCTTGTACCTCATCACGATGGCTCACATGGGCGATCGTCTGCTCGATGATCGGGCCGTCATCCAGTTCTTCAGTGACGTAATGGGACGTCGCGCCGATCAGTTTCACACCCCGTTCCCAGGCACGGTGATATGGCTGTGCGCCCTTGAAGGCGGGCAGAAATGAGTGATGGATATTGATCACGTTGGGAAATTGCCGGAGGAAGGTCCCGCTGAGTACCTGCATGTACTTGGCGAGCACTGCAAGCTCCACCCGATGTTCGATCAGCAGCTCAAGAATGGTTTGCTCAGCTTCAGCCTTGGTCTCGCGGGTCACGGGCACATGAATAAAAGGAACCCCGAACTCCTTGCAGCTGCTTTCCAGATCAGGGTGATTGGCAATCACGATGGGAACCTGCATCGGCAGTTCCCCGCTGCGGGCACGCCAGAGCAAATCAAGCAGGCAATGACTCTGTTTACTCACCAGAATCGCCACACGGGGATGATCGTCGGAGAAGTGCAGCTGAGCCTCACCCCCTAGCCGTTGTGCCAGAGAATCCGCTGCTGATGGAATCGCCTGACGCGGCAGACCGAAGCCCTGCAGATCCCACTCAATCCTGCTGAGAAACAGACCGGCACCGGAATCGGTGTGGTGATCGGCATGACGGATATTCCCGCCGTTCGCAGCCACCCAGCCGGCGAGTTCACTCACGAGTGCCGGACGATCCGGACAGATCAGCTGAAGGATGACCGAAGCGGAAGACAAGGATGTCAGAGAGATGACAACGTTGATTCTGCGCCGGGGCGTGCCGTCGTCTCAGCGAAGATGCAGATTCAAATCCCTGGATGTGGCCTGTCGGATCCGAGCACGGATGGTTGGTAGTCCAAGACGTTCATGGGCTGCAACCCTGTGACAGCCGTTGAACCCCCAGAGCTGACCATCCACCTCCAGCAGATCAATCGGTTCACGCAATCCCTCCTGGCGAATGGAGGCCATCAGGGCTTGCACCTTGTCTTCGTCGAGGAATCGCTGCAGAGGTCTGCGGACGGAAGCCAGCGGCACCTTGTCCACCCTCATGAGCGCACACTTGTAACGACAAAAGACCAGTTGAATTTAGGTGGCGGTTAAAGTCGCCACCACTCTTGTGAACTCCGATGCTGAGCGCCCTGCGCCGCGTGGCTGCCTTCTGCCTCTGCCTCGCCCTCTGTTTCGGCCTCGCAGCTTGTGATGGCAGCGCCAATGCCAAGCCTGCCACCATCAGCCCAGAGGATATGGCAGTGATCCGCCGCCAGGTGGAAGGGTTCACGGCTGCCAGGGAACGGCTGCCTGAACTGGCCAAGCTCGTCGACGAACGCGACTGGACCTTCACTCGCAACCTGATCCACGGCCCCATGCAGGAAGTGGGCAGAGAAATGCTGTACATCAATCAACGGCTGCTTCCTCAGGACCGAGCAGAAGCCAACAAATTGGCAACGTCCCTGAAGGACGCCATGGCTGATCTCGATGAAGCCGCTCGTCTGCAGGACGGCGCCAAACTTCAGAAGTCCTACGACGATCTTGAAGCTGACTTCGCCAGTTACGCCGCCGTCATTCCCGAGCAGGCCCTGAGCTGATCGCATCCATCGCCGTCATTGGTGCCGGGGTCACCGGCACTGGCACCGCCTGGCAACTTGCCAAGCGAGGGCACAGTGTTTTGCTGGCGGACCCATCACTGGCGAAGCCGATTCCAGAAAGGCCAGCAGACCGTGATCTGAATGGCAGCACCGCATCATTAGGCGTGCTGATGGGCCACGCCTTCCGACGTTCGAGCGGCAGGGCCAGGAGGCTGCGCCAACGCAGCATGGCGCTGTGGCCAGCATGGATTGAACAACTGAATCATCCAGAGTCACCTCTGCAGCTGGAAACACCGCTGATCCAGCTCGCTGGCAGTGCCGAAGAAGCCCAGCGGATGCAACAGCTTGTGGATGCCAGACCCGTTTCAGGTCTGCAGTTCATCGCCAGCAACATGCTTGATAAGGCTGATCCGGTTTGGCCCCAGGCGGGTCACGGGGCAATGCTCTCCGAACGTGATGGGCGTGTCGATCCTCTGCAGCTGTTGAAGGCCCTGAAGCGGAGCCTGATTGAACACAACGTGGAGCGACGAGCAACAGATGTCGTGGAACTGCAACGCCCTGACAGCAAACCTCGGTGCAAGTGGCGCCTCATCACCGCAGAAGGACGGAACGAAGAGGTGGATCTGGTGGTGATCTGTTGTGCTTTGGGCAGCGCCAAATTGCTGCAGAACCTTGGGCATCAACGTCCCATGGATGCCGTGCTCGGACAGGTGCTTGAGCTGCAGCTCAACAAGTCAGCCAAACAATGGACAGGGTGGCCAGCAGTGCTCACCTGCGGCGGCATCAATCTGATTCCGCAGGGACAAGATCGCCTGTGGATCGGAGCCACGCTGGAACCTGGCACGAAAGCGGATCCCGCAGCCATCGAGACCATGAAACGGTTAAATGACCTAGCCCCGGCATGGCTGGAAGACTCCCAACTGCTCGGCCAATGGCATGGCTTGCGTGCACGGCCACGAGACAGACCTGCCCCTCTACTGGAAGAGCTCGAACCTGGACTGCTGCTGGCGTCAGGGCACTACCGCAACGGCGTCTTGCTGGCACCCGCAACCGCTGAATGGGTTGGACAACACGTTGATAAAGAAACGATAACCAGCCCTTAAATCCTGTCTCCTCGCATTGCAATAAGTTCAATTCGAGTGTTCTTCACTCTCCATCGATTGTTTAGAAGAGTTCATGCAACGCTCTTTTCTCACGAGAACGCTGACTGTCATCTCGGGTGTGGCCGCAGGACTCAGCCTGGCTGCTTGCTCCACAAGTGGTGGTAGTGATGAAACAGATCAGGGCCAGCTCTCCGCAGCAGGCGCTTCCTTCCCTGCAGCCATTTACCAGCGATGGTTTCAGGGATTGTCGCCCCAAGGTGTGAATGTCAACTATCAGTCCGTGGGGTCGGGTGCTGGTGTGCGTCAATTCACGGCGGAAACCGTCGATTTCGGCGCATCCGACAAGCCGATGAAACCTGAAGCCATTGCCAAGGTGAGTCGCGGTGTGGTGCAAATCCCCATGACGGCGGGTGCGATCGCCGTGGCTTACAACAACCCCGGCTGCGAACTGTCACTCACCCAGAAACAACTGGCAGGCATTTTTCTGGGGCAGATCACGAACTACAGCGAACTCGGATGTGCCGACAAGGCGATCAATGTAGTTCACCGTTCCGATGGCTCCGGCACCACCTACAACTTCACGAAACATCTGGAAGCCATTAGCCCTGAATGGAAAAAGGATGTTGGGGCAGACAAGTCGGTCAAATGGCCAACCGGTGTGGGCGCCAAAGGCAATGAAGGTGTCTCCGCCCAGCTGAACCAAATCGCTGGAGGCATCGGTTATGTGGAATTGGCCTATGTGAAGGGTGATCTCCAGGCCGCTGCAGTGCAGAACGCTTCGGGTGAACAGGTGAAGCCCACCAATGCCACGGCCAGCGAAGCTTTGGGTTCCATTGACCTCGGCCCCGACCTGATCGGAAGCAACTCCAATCCCAAAGGGGGCTATCCGATCGTCACCTTTACCTGGGTGCTGGCCTACAAAACTGGCAACGACGACAAAACGGCACTATTGAAGAAGACCTTCAACTACATGCTTTCCGAGGAAGCACAGTCGCAGGCTCCAGAGCTGGGCTACGTTTCGCTACCACCTGAAGTTGTGAGCCAAGCCAAAGCCGCAGCCGATTCCATCAACTGAGCGTTCGCAACCTCTGGATCAACTGCGTCTGGACCAACTTGCAAATCAAAAGGGAGCGAATGCTCCCTTTTTTGCGCAACAAAAAACCCCGTCTGATCACAGACGGGGAAGAAAATACGAGGATGTCAGACCACGTGTGATTGGCCTTAAAGAATCACTTGGATTCCGTGAATTCAGCGTCGATCACATCATCGCCGGACTCACCAGATCCAGAACCCCCTCCGGGAGTCGCGCCTGAGTCGCCACCAGGAGCAGCACCGGCTTCAGCACCAGCCTGCTGATACACAGAGGCTCCCACGGTGTAAAGCTCCTGCTGCAGTTCCTCAAGCAGGGGCTTCATCGCGTCGTAATCCTCCTTCTCAGTGGCTTCCTTGAGCTTGGTGCGCTTCTCCTCCACCTTGGTCTTGGCGTCTGCATCGACCTTGTCGCCAAGCTCCTCCATCTGCTTTTCAGCTTGATAAACGAGGGTTTCAGCCTGGTTCTTGAGATCGATGCGCTCGCGCTTCTCCTTGTCAGCACTGGCGTTGGCTTCAGCATCCTTGACCATGGTTTCCACCTCGGAGTCGCTGAGGGTGGAGGCTCCGGTGATGGAGATGGATTGCTCCTTGCCGCTGCCCTTGTCCTTGGCGGTGACGCTGAGAATGCCGTTGGCATCAATGTCGAAGGTCACTTCGATCTGAGGCACACCGCGGGGAGCAGCGGGAATGCCATCCAGACGGAAGGTTCCAAGGCTCTTGTTGTCGGACGCCATCTCGCGCTCACCCTGGAGCACGTGAATCTCAACGTTGGTCTGACCGTCGACAGCAGTGGAGTAGGTCTCAGACTTCTTGGTGGGCACCGTGGTGTTACGGGTGATCATCTTGGTCATCACACCGCCGAGGGTCTCCACACCCAGAGAAAGAGGGGTGACGTCCAGCAACAGGATGTCCTTCACTTCACCGGCGAGCACACCGCCTTGGATGGCAGCGCCCACGGCCACCACCTCATCAGGGTTCACGGTCTGGTTGGGATCCTTGCCGGTCACCCGCTTGACCAGCTCGAGCACAGCCGGAATCCGGGTGGACCCGCCCACCATCACGATCTCGTCCAGCTCACCGGAGGAGAGCTTGGCGTCCTTGAGTGACTGCTCTACAGGAACGCGACAGCGATCGATCAACTTGGAGGCCAGCTCTTCGAACTTGCCGCGAGTGAGGGTGAGGTCGAGATGCTTGGGCCCTTCAGGAGTGGCGGTGATGAAGGGCAGATTGATCTCACTCTGAGTGGCACTGGAGAGTTCAATCTTGGCTTTTTCAGCAGCTTCGGTGAGGCGCTGAAGCGCCTGCTTGTCCTGACGCAGATCGATGCCTTCGTTCGACTTGAAGGTGTCGGCAAGGTGATCAACAATCACCTTGTCGAAGTCATCACCGCCGAGGTGGGTGTCACCGGAAGTCGACAACACTTCAAAGACACCATCCCCAACCTCAAGAACCGACACGTCAAAGGTTCCACCACCGAGGTCGAACACCAGAATCCGCTCATTGCTCTTTTTATCGAGCCCGTAAGCCAGAGCCGCTGCGGTGGGCTCGTTGATGATGCGCAGCACTTCAAGGCCGGCAATCTTGCCCGCGTCCTTGGTGGCCTGACGCTGGGAATCGTTGAAGTAGGCGGGAACGGTGATCACGGCCTGGGTCACCGATTCGCCGAGGTATTTGCCGGCATCCTCTGCCAGCTTGCGCAGCACCTGAGCGGACACTTCCTCAGGAGCGAACTGCTTCTCGAGAACCGGGCACTTCACCTTCACATTGGAGCCGGCCTTCTCAACCGAGTAACTGACTTCCTTCGACTCTTCATTCACTTCATCAACCCGACGGCCGATGAAACGCTTCACGGAATAGAAGGTGTTGTCGGGATTCATGACCGCCTGGCGCTTGGCGATCTGACCCACCAGTTGATCCTGGTTCTTGGTGTAAGCCACCACCGACGGCGTGGTGCGGAAGCCCTCGGCATTGGCGATCACGGTGGGCTTGCCGCCCTCCATCACCGACACACAACTGTTGGTGGTTCCGAGATCGATGCCGACAACCTTGCCCATCCGTGCCTCCTTGCTCCGCGTAATGACTGATTAGATCTTTCGCATCTTCGGCAGAGGCAATGCCTCCAGGCGAGGTGTGGTTCCCGAACAGACCGATGACGCAGCAGGCTGGTGGAGAGGATTGCGCTTCTCCGAATGATCAGCGGAACCACAGGACTGATCGGCTTGCTGGGACAACCCGTGAGCCACTCCCTGTCACCGGTGATGCACAACGCCGCTCTGAAAGCCATGGCGCTCGATTGGCGCTACATGGCATTTCCTTGTGATGCTGACGATCTGAAGACGGTGCTCAATGGATTGCAAGCCTTGGGGTGCCGCGGCCTGAACGTGACCATTCCGCACAAGCAGCAGGTGGTGGGTCTCTGCAGAGAGCTGAGCCCCCTCGCTGAACGGCTGGGTGCCGTGAACACGCTCACACCCCTCAAAGAAGGCGGCTGGCATGGGCATAACACTGATATGGAAGGTTTTCTGGCACCACTGCAGAAACCAGCAGGGCAGTGGCAGGGTGCCGAAGCAGTCGTGCTGGGCTGCGGTGGCAGCGCCCGAGCTGTGGTGGCGGGGCTGCAGCAACTACCCCTCACCGCAATCCATGTCTCCGGCAGACGCCCTGATGCGCTGGCTGACTTTCTGAGCGACCTGCGTGCAGGCCAGGGCAGCGACAGCGCACCGCTGATCGCCATGAGCTTCGATCCGGAACCGCTCAGCAGGGTCTTGCAGCGATCGAAACTTGTGGTGAACACCACTCCTGTGGGAATGCAGGGCCATGGAGATGACAACGCCATGCCGCTCGGCCGAGATCTCTGGGCAGGTGTTGATGCATCCGTGACCCTCTACGACCTGATCTACACACCCCGACCAACGCCTTGGCTTGCATTGGGTCAACAGCGTGGCTGCCGCACCATCGATGGCCTGGAGATGCTGGTTCAGCAGGGAGCTGCGGCCCTGCGTCGATGGTCGGGGCGAGCGGATGTGCCGGTTGATCAGATGCGGGAAGGCGCTCTTCGCAGCCTGGGGGCGCATCGGGATCAGCACTCACGATCACTGAACTGAATCGAGTCACACGCTCTACGCTCGGGCCAATGTCGAGGCTGCGATGGCCATTCCCGTATGGCAACGGTTCCTGGGTCTGCTGGTGTACGTGCTGCCATGGAGCGATGCGATTCCCTTCGGCAGCCATCTGATGGGTCAGTTCCCCTGGATGCAGTGGCTCACGCTGCCTGCATTACCTCTGGTGCTGCTCGAACGGGGCATCCCTTTCGGAAATCTGCTGGTGTTCTTCCTGCTGTTCCTGGCTGTGGTGCGCAATCCCAACGTGCCTTACTTCCTTCGCTTCAACACGCTCCAGGCCCTGCTGGTGGACATCATCGTGGTGCTGCTCGGCTACGCATTCGCCATCCTGCTGCAACCTCTCAGCAGCGGTCTGATGCTGCGAACTTTTTCGAGCACGGTGGTGGTGGCGGTGCTGGCCGTGGTGATCTTCGCTTCGATCGAATGCATCCGCGGCAGAGAACCTGATCTGCCCGGATTGAGCCAGGCAGTCCGCATGCAGCTCTACTGAGACTGTCAACCCCAAGGGGATAGGCTGTTGGATCCGTCGCTCACGCTGTGAGCCTTCAGTCCCTGTCGGATCTGTCTCCATGACCCAGCAGCCTTACTACGAGACCATGTACATCCTTCGTCCGGACATTCCGGAAGAAGAGGTCGAGTCTCATCTCACCAAATACCGAGACATCCTGGTTGAAACCGGTGCTGATGTCCTGGACAACCAGATGCGCGGCAAGCGTCGTCTGGCCTATCCGATCGCAAAGCACAAGGAAGGCATTTATGTCCAGCTGAGTCACAACGGTGATGGGCAGCAGGTTGCTGTGCTTGAGAAAGCGATGCGCCTTAGCGAGGATGTCATTCGCTACCTCACCGTCAAGCAGGACGGCCCTTTGCCGGCTCCCCGCGTGGCTCCAGGCACTGAACCCGCAGCGCAGCCTGAAACAGCCGAAGCGACCGCCTGAGGCATAGGCATTGTTGAACTGCTGACCGGGCGATACCGTTCGGTCATGCAGTCTCAAAAGGCCGAGCATCAGGCACCGTTGCCTCTCTGGAACCCATCACCTGAGGTGATGGAAGCTGATCGAGAACACGAACAGCAAACCGATGCTCTGCGAGCGCGCATCGCTGAACTTGAGCAGATGATCGAGGGCTATGAGACCTTGCTGAGTGAGCTTCCAGAGCTGTTCGAGCGCAAATTTCAGCAACGCCTCGAACCACTGATGGAGCGTTACCGGCTGCTGGCCAGAGCACAGCAAATGCTGGGTGAACCTGCTCTGCCCCTGATTGAAGAGCCTTCACAACCGCTGAGCGACATCCCCATTCCGTTCCTGGAAGGTTGGCGCAACAGAAAAAACAGCCATGAACGGCAATCCGAACGGAACGCCGCCTGAGTTGATCCTCGGCTTCAGAGTGCTCAGCGACGTCGAGCTGCAGACCAGAGCCGGATCGGCAACCCCCAGATGTAGATAAAACCCTCTGCTGCGCGGTGATCGAATTGATCTTCGCTGCCATAGGAGGCCATCTCAGGAACGTAGAGGCTGCTGTCGCTGGATCTGCGTCCCGTAACGATGGCATTGCCCTTGTGCAGCCGAAGGCGGACCGTGCCATTCACGTGGGTCTGAGTGCGATCCATGAATCCATCCAGAGCTTCCTTGAGCGGTCCGAACCAGAGGCCCTGATACACCAGATCCGCCCACTGCATCTCCAGTTGTCGCTTGGTGCGAAGCACATCAGCAGCCAGTGTGAGGCTCTCGAGTTCCTGATGGCCCTGGATCAGCAGGAGCAAACCAGGAGTTTCATAGATCTCTCGGCTCTTGATGCCGACCACCCGGTTTTCGATCATGTCGAGCCTGCCGATGCCGTGCATTCCGGCCAGACGGTTGGCTTCACGGATCAGCTCAACCGGAGGCAGCCGAACGCCGTCAATGCTCACAGGGTTACCTGCCTCAAAGCCGATTTCAATCTCCTGAGGCTGAGAAGGCGCCGCATCCACGGACACGCTCATCGCAAACACCTCCTCCGGAGGCGCCACCATCGGATCCTCAAGCGGACCCGCCTCCACGCTGCGGCCCAACAGGTTGAGGTCGATTGAATAAGGAGATTTCTTGCTCACTGGAGCGGGGATCCCACAACGCTCGCCATAGGCGATGGTCTGCTCACGACTCATCCCCCATTCACGGGCAGGAGTGAGCACCTTCAGATCAGGAGCCAGAGCAGCAATCGCCACATCAAAGCGCACCTGATCGTTTCCCTTGCCGGTGCACCCATGAGCCACGGCATCGGCGCCAACCTCCCGCGCCACCTCCACCAAACGTCTGGCGATCAGCGGACGCGCCAGTGCTGTGGACAGCGGATACCGGCCCTCGTACAAAGCATTGGCTCGGATCGCTGGAAAAGCGAACTCCTCGATGAAGGGTTGAATCAGGTCACCAACCAGGGACTGACTGGCACCGGCGTCCAGGGCCTTGAGGCGAATCGGCTCCAGCTCATCGCCCTGACCGAGGTCTGCAGCGAAGGTGATCACCTCGTCGACACCCCACTCCTGCTTGAGATAGGGAATGCAGACACTGGTGTCCACACCTCCGGAATACGCGAGCACAACCTTCTTGGCGCGTCCCATCAAGCGGACTCCTGTTCTGTAACGGAACTATTCCGATTCTCCACTCCCGCGGGACGACCACAGCAACCATCCGGCCATCAGCCCTGAGGGCACAAACAGCAGAGCCAGAACAGGGAGGACACTGGGCTGCAGAGGTTGTGGGTGCTGCTGTCCCCAGAAGCGCAGCAGAGCACTGATCAGCAGTGAGATCCCCCAGACGGCAGCGAAGATCGACGCTTTCCTCAAAAGCTGGAGATGCGCAGTCTTCTATGATGGAGGATTGGCTCTGAAGATCTTGTCCTCAGATCTCACGGACTTGAGCGCCCTTGACAACGTCAATCCGGCCCTGACCCGCTACGGACGCAAAGAGCCTGCCCCGGTGCTGCCTCTTCGCGAAGAGCCTGATCTGCTGAGCTGGCTTGAAACCAGCGGCCGCCTGGTGGAGGACGAAGAGTCCAGTTCACCCGAAGTGAGCACGGTGGAAGAGGAGGAGCTCTCCGCTCTGATGGGAGAAAAAGAGGACTACAAGGCTGACGAAGAGAACGAAGAAAACTGGGAAGACTGATCTAAGGTCCCTGCGATTCGTCTTCGGGACTTGAGCGCTTCTGCGGACCGATCCAACCGTCACGACGGCCGTGCTCCAGCTGCTGTGTTGATCACGGTGGTGGTGATTGCGGCCTACACGTCAGACCGCTGGATTCCCAACAGCCTGATGAGCCTGCCACTGCTCGCAGCCACTCTTGTCTCTGCGGTTGTGACTTGGTGGGGAACACCACAACTGCGGGCTTTGAAAATGGGCCAGGTGATCCGGACCGAGGGGCCTCAGGCACATCAACGCAAATCCGGAACACCAACGATGGGTGGCCTTCTTGTGGTCCCGGTTGGAGTGATTGTGGGATGCCTGATCAGCTGGGAAGGACGCAGCGCGGATCAGTTGCTGGCTGTTGGTCTGGTCACACTGGCCTACATGGTGATTGGTGGCATCGATGATTGGAGCAGCCTGACCAAACGCACCAATACCGGCCTGAAACCCAGAGGAAAAATCCTGTTGCAAAGTGCAGCAGCCATGGTGTTTCTGGGCTGGTCGGCCTGGCAGGGATGGATCCCTGACGCGGTAAGTCTGCCCCTGGGGATGGTGATTCCTTTGGGCTGGCTGATCTGGCCACTGGGTCTGTTTGTCTTCCTCGCGGAAAGCAACGCCACCAATCTCACCGACGGGCTGGACGGCCTCGCCTCAGGCTGCGGGGCCCTCGTGTTCACAGGTCTGGGATTGCAGTTGATGTTGCGCGGCAACGAGGGTGACCCTGCACTGGCAGCGTTCTGCATGGCAATGGCCGGTTGCTGGCTCGGCTTTCTGATTCACAACCGCAACCCGGCACGGGTGTTTATGGGAGATACTGGGTCGCTGGCCATGGGGGCTTCACTGAGTGCCGTGGCGTTGCTGTCCAACAGCCTCTGGCCGCTGCTGGTGATGGGGGGCGTCTTTCTGGCTGAATCGCTGTCGGTGATCATCCAGGTGTGGGTGTTCAAAGCGACCAAAGGAGAGGATGGTGTGGGGCGCCGGGTGTTGCGAATGGCCCCGCTCCACCACCATTTCGAACTGGGTGGATCGCCAGAGCAGATCGTGGTGCCGATGTTCTGGCTTGCGACAGCTGGACTGGTCATTCTGGGTATTGTGCTTCGCCCCACCTGAGCCAGCCGACAATGAGTTACTTCACGTGGAAAGAGGCAGGTCTGACCGCCGACTGCGCCAGCCTTGAGTCGATGGCCTCCCGTTTCGAGGAAGCCGCCAGCCTGATGCGCCGCATGGCCGACAAGGGGTTCGTGCTGGAACAGCGCAATGGCGCGCAACACATCACCCACAAGGATGCTGAGATCTTCCAGTCGTGGGGGTTTGTGAACGAGGAACCAGCGGAGCGCCAACTAACCCTGATGCACGACCTCGAACCCTGAGGCTGATGGATCTCAGATTCTTGTGCGAAAGGCTCCAACCAACCAGACGATGACAAAGGCCAGCAGCGATGCACCCAGGTAGATCAGAGCCCATTTCTGCACTGTGGCGATCTCCCAGCCGAAGATCAGCCCATCAGCGGCATCTCCCGCCGTCGAGAATCCGACGGGAGTGAAGCTCAGTGATGGAAGCATCAGGCGTGGAGCGAGGATCAGTCCATGCTGCCCTGAAAAGGTCATGACGACGTTTCCCGCCACCGTGATGCTGCTGGGCAGTGGTGAACTGGGTAAAGAGGTGGCCATTGCAGCCCAGCGCCTGGGCTGCAGGGTGATCGCCTGCGATCGCTATGCGGGGGCACCGGCCATGCAGGTGGCAGATCAGGCGGAAGTGCTGCCGATGACCGAGCCTGAGGCACTGCTGGAGGTGGTGCGGCGCCACAGTCCCAGCGTGGTGATTCCAGAGATTGAAGCTCTAGCGGTGAATGCACTGGCCGAACTGGAGGAAGAGGGCATCACCGTGATCCCCACGGCCCGCGCCACTGCCGTCACGATGAACCGTGATCGAATCCGCAACCTGGCAGCAGCGGAGCTTGGGCTGCGCACCGCTCGCTTCGCCTATGCGGCCAGTGCCGAAGACCTGCACAACGCTGCAGCACCGTTGGGGTGGCCGGTGGTTGTGAAACCGGTGATGAGCTCGTCCGGGAAGGGGCAGAGCGTGGTGAACGACGCCGAAGGGCTTGATCAGGCCTGGGAGGCGGCCATGGTTAACGCGCGTGGCACCTCCAACCAGGTGATCGTGGAAGAGTTTCTGCGTTTTGATCAGGAGATCACACTGCTCACCATCCGCCAGCGAGACGGATCCACCCTGTTCTGTCCGCCGATCGGACATGAACAGGCCAATGGTGACTATCAATGCAGCTGGCAGCCCGCTCAACTGAGCGAAGAGCAGTTGCAACAGGCGCAGACGATGGCCCGCACGGTGACAGACAACCTGGGAGGGGCCGGTCTTTTCGGAGTGGAGTTCTTTCTCTGCGGGGGCGAGGTGATTTTTTCAGAGCTGTCCCCTCGTCCCCATGACACGGGTCTGGTCACTCTGATCAGCCAGAACCTGAGTGAGTTTGAACTGCATCTGAGGGCTGTGCTTGGTTTGCCGATCCCCACGATCCGTTGTGCCACAGCGGCTGCCAGCAGAGTGATCCTTGCGGACCGCCATGGCAGCCAGGTCAGCTTCAGCGGCCTGGAGTCAGCCCTGAGCGAATCAGACACCAAAGTGTTGTTGTTCGGAAAAGCGGAGGCCCGCCCAGGCCGGAGGATGGGTGTGGCTCTGGCTTGCGGAGACCACCGAGCTGATGCTCAGGCCAAGGCCGATCGCAGCGCTGGTGCTGTGACGCTTCAGATCGAGGGCTAATCCAGACGGGACTTTGCACTGAGGAAGCGGTAGTGCTGAAGACCTTCCAAGACGCCCATCAGACACGACCGATTGGCGAAATAAACCCGTTGTTGATGGCGACAGCCATCGAGACATGGGTCATGGTCGGCAGTCACCACAGCAGCGGGCAGACCTTGGACCAGCTCCACATCCCCCTGCTGACTGGCCACCACCAGAATGTGTTCCAGAGGCAATCCCCAGCGCAGTGAAAGGAAGCGAATCGCCTCGCTCAGAGAAGCCCGCATCGGAAGCACATCAAGGAACCAGTGACAGCGCAATTGGGGCCTTGCAGGCAGGCTGCTCTGACGCAAACGTTGGCGGATCAGAGGCAACACGGAAGGGCCCGGTTGCTCGAGCAGATAACTGATCTTGAACGGGCCCTGGTGCTCGGGTTTCTGCAGTTTGATGTGATCTCCAAGATCGGACAGGGTCCGCTCCACTAAGTCGCGTTGCCAATCAACGCTGATCTGAGCCTGCCAGAAGCGATCCGTCTGCTCCTCCTGGCCGTAGTGAATCTGAGTGCCCGCCTGGGTGATCCAGACCTGCGGATCAGGAAGATGAAGCTCTGCAAAACGCTGCCGGGCCGCACTGAGAGGCCGTCCAGTGGTGATGCCGAAGCCTCTACTGGCAGCTTGAGCGGACGGCGCCATCAGCTGTTGACGCAGAGTCTGCAGTGCCTTGTCCTCCGGCTGCTCAAGACTGCTGTCGAGATCCAGCAGCAGCAGACGGGAGCCGAATGGACTGAGGCCGGAGGGCGTGGCGAGCAGCTGTGAAGAAACCGTCCGCGTGCTCGAACGCTTGAGGCGCTCCTGCATCTGAGCCAGATAACCGCAGACATGGGCATCCCAGCTGTAGTAGCGACTGACAGCTTCCACGCCGTTATCACTCCAGCGACGCCAGCGCTCGCCATCAGCGCCAGCTCGCTCCAAGCCATCCTGGAGCGATTCCCGGTCGGTCACATCCACGAGCAGGCCATTGTCACAACGGCTGAGGATTTCCCGGGGGCCGCCATCATCCGTGGCGACCATTGGCAGGCCCGACGACGCAGCCTCCAGCAGCGTGAGGCCGAACGGTTCGGTGAGTGCGGGATTCACGAACAAACCGCGCTGGGCCGCGGCCCAGCGGTATACGGCCGGGACCTGATCGCGACGATGGTGCTTGGGATAGGCCACGGAGCCGTAGAGGTCGTAGCGGTCCACCTGATCAAAGATCTGCTGAAACACCTCCCGCTGCTGACGCTCCATCTGGCGGGAATCGTCGCGATTGCCGAGCACGAGAACCAGATTGTGGCGTTGACGAAGCACAGCGGATCGACCGAAAGCTTCAACGAGCGCAGGAATGTTTTTGCGCCGATCTGCACGACAGATGGCCAGCAGAGGTGGACGCTCAGGCTCCCTCAGAAAAGAGCTCAGCAGACCGGACACCTCGCTGAGCTCCTCCGCGTTGCGGTGTGGATGAAAACGTTGGCTGTCGACGCCTGGCGGCACAACCTGGGCGCGATCCGGATTGAAACATCCGTAACGGGCGTATTGCTCATCGCGCTCCTGCCGCGTGCTGGTGATCACTAGATCGGCATGGGCAAGAGCCAGTTCCTCTGCATCAATGCGCCGACTGATCGAATAATTCTGCTCGATCTGTTCATGGTCTCCTCCTGCCGCAAGCAGGCGTCGCAATTTCTCACGCCCCAGGGAGTGACCCGTGAAAGCGAGTGGAATTCCCAGACGGCGACTGACCAGAGCCCCCACATAGCCGGCATCTGCGTAATGGGCATGGATCCAGTCGGGCCTGTTGTGCTCCACCCGGTAATGACGAACCAGTTGATCAGCCAGCTCATCAAGATGGGGCCAGAGTTGCTCCTTGCGCAGATACCTGCGTGGCCCGAAGCTGAAACGGCGGATCGATGCAGCAGGTGCAATCGGTTCGTGCGCTCTTGAATAGTCGAGAGAAACCCGGCGGTCCTGAATCAGACGCGTGACAACCTCGACCTGGGCCACCTCGGCACGGTTGGCAAGGCTTCGTGCCAGCTCCAAAACGTAGAGGGTCTGGCCTCCGGTATCTGCATCACGGCCAAGCTCCAGATCCTGCGAACGGAACAAGCCATGGAGATGAAGTTGCAGCAGCTTCAGTCCCACTAGACCTCCAACACATTCAGGAACAGGTCCTGGTGTCCGATTAAGGATTAGGTGATGTGGAGATTCAAAAAGATAAAAACAATCTGACAAATGAATCTGCAGAGATTGAAAGCACGTGCAAATCCCCTGGCTTTAAAAGGATTTAAAAGAGACGAGCGCTACAAATTGAGATTGATTTTGATATAGATATGCAAACAAAAAAAATTGGATCAGAACATTTCCATAGCGTAAAGAATTTTCATAATTGACCGGTGACATCCATCAGCGGCACGCGTCGATTGCCCCATCCACCGGCACTGAAGCTGAGGGAATCGGTGATGCCCAGGTGATCATTGATCCAGGCAAGGATCAGAGGTCCCAGCACAGATGGTTCTTTGGCATCCACCGGAGCCCAGAGGTTGAAGTGATCACCACCTGATGCCAGAACAATGCGATGGCCATTGGCCAGAGGTTGACCGTTGCGCAACGGAACAACCGCTTCAGGATCCGAGGGGACAACCCAATCGCGGGTTCCACTCACAAGCAAAACCTTGGCATGCATTGAAGGACCACTGGATTCATCAAACAGCAGGCGCAGTGGAGGACTGACCACAACCGCGGTTCGAACTCTCATGTCACCCAGAGATCCCTGATCAGCACCTTTCAACCAGCTGCACTGAAGAACCCAGCTCAGGTTGCGGTCTGGATCACGAGGATTGCGGCAGCGTGAACTCAGCTTCCGGCTCGTGGTCTTCAGACCGCCCAGCTGCAGAGCTGCAGTGGCACCCCAGGAATGACCGACAACAGCCACTGAATCGGTTTGAACAGAAGAACCAGAGAGCAGGATGCCAGCTTCGACCGCATCGATCACGGCGGTGACATCCATGGGACGCAAACGAAGTTCGTCCGATGCCGGTGGGGGCTTTTTGCCCTTGAGCATTGAATTTTGCTGCTTTGCATTACTGCCTGGGTGGTCAGGCAGCAGCACGAAGTATCCATGGGCAGCAAGCAGATGGGCCCAGCCCTCGTAACTGGAGGGTTCATCCCAGAGCCCGTGGGAGATCACCACCAGTCGACCGTTAGGCCTTGCGGTGGGAGAAATAACAGTGACCTCCAGAGGCTGCGGACGATGCTGAATCGCAACGGAACGTTGTTGGCGCGTCCAACCTGATGCAGCGGCATCAACGATGGTTGATGCAACAGGCTTGGCTGCAGTGCCCCTCTGCACCAGCGCCTTTGCATCGTCTTGGTTGTCGCTGAGCCTTTTGGCATAGGCAGCGAGCACCTGGAGATTGATCGAGATCTCATCACCAGGGACATGACGCAGAAATCCCAGCAGATGGGGCTCATCATCCCGATAGGCCGCGATCAGAGCCTCCGACACCATGCGCCCGCTGGTGTCGACAGGGAGACCCTTGACCTGAATCAGTTCTGAGGCTGCCAGAAGCAGCTGCTCAAACAGAGGGTGCCCAAGGGACTGGAGAACGATGCTGCTGGTCTCTTCAGGAAGAGGAGCAGTCAACAGTGATTCGATCAGCTTCTGCACCGATCCTTCCCCTGCCCAATCCAGCTCCCGAAGATCCGGATTGGAATCGATCAACTCCCGTGCGTTGGTGGCCTGAGTCAAATCCAGGCTGATGCTCTCATCGAGCAAGGGCAAAGTGAAGGTGAGACGCTCAACTGCTGCCACTGGTTGAGCGACCAGCAGCGAAGCCGCAGCTGCAACAAGCCCATGAAAGCGGAAACACGGGTAGGACGTCATGCCGCCAGAGGAACCGTCTGAGGGGGATGCTGCTCCAGAACCCGGGCGAGATAGCGACCGGTGTGACTGGTTGGATGCTGGGCCACCTCTTCCGGCGTTCCGCAGGCCACCAACTGTCCGCCGCGATCACCACCTTCTGGACCAAGATCAATCAACCAGTCGGAACAACGAATCACATCAAGGTTGTGCTCGATACAGATGATGGAATTGCCCTTGTCGACAAGACGCTGCATCACATCCATCAGTTTGTGCACGTCATAGAAACTCAGGCCGGTGGTGGGCTCATCAATCAAATAAAGCGTCTTACCGGTGGCCCTGCGAGAAAGCTCCGTCGCCAGCTTCACCCGTTGCGCCTCACCCCCGGAAAGCGTGGGTGCAGGCTGACCCAGCTTCACGTAACCAAGACCCACATCCACGAGGGTCCGCAGTCGGTCAGCCGCCTGCGGAATGGCTGAAAACACCTCGGCGGCCTGCTCAACGGTCATCTCCAGAACGTCAGCAATGGTGTGGCCCCTGTAGGTGACCTGAAGGGTTTCACGATTGAATCGTGCGCCCTTGCATACATCGCACTGCACGTAGACATCCGGCAGGAAGTTCATTTCGATCACATTGACTCCCTGACCACGGCAAGCTTCACAGCGTCCGCCCTTGACGTTGAAACTGAACTGACCCACCTGATAGCCACGAGCCTTGGCTTCAACGGTGGCTGCAAACACCTGACGAATCGGATCAAACGCACCGGTATAGGTGGCGGGATTGGAGCGGGGGGTCCTGCCGATCGGTGACTGGTCAATCACGATCACCTTGTCGATCGACTTGAGACCACGCATCTCCCCGAGACCGTGGGGGAAGGGCACTTTGTGACCAAGTCCATGCTCGAGCGCAGGGTGAAGCAACTCATTCACAAGAGTGCTCTTGCCACTGCCGCTCACCCCGGTGATGGAAACCAGACGACCAAGCGGAAACTCAACGCTCAGGTCCTTGAGATTGTTGCGATTGCAATTGAGCAGCTTGAGGCTGCGAGTCCCCGCCGAACGGCGTTCAGCAGGGGTGGGAATGCTTCGCTCACCACTGAGATAAGCACCGGTAACCGAGTCCGCTGCATTCAGGAGGTCGTCAAGAGATCCCTCCGCCACGATGTGGCCTCCGTGCACTCCGGCTCCAGGACCGATATCCACCACGTGATCGGCGGCGCGAATGGTGTCCTCATCGTGTTCCACAACCACCAGGGTGTTTCCAAGATCACGGAGGCGCTCGAGAGTGGCCAGCAGACGATCATTGTCCCGTTGGTGTAAACCGATGCTCGGTTCATCGAGCACGTAGAGCACTCCGGTAAGACCGGCTCCGATCTGAGTCGCCAGACGGATGCGCTGCGCTTCTCCACCTGAAAGAGTCATCGCCGGCCGATCAAGGCTCAGATAGTCCAAACCCACATCCAGCAGAAAACGCAAGCGCATGCGGATCTCCCGCAACACGAGGTCTCCGATCTGCATCTGACGGTTCGTCAGCAGTGGCGCACTGCTCTCGAATGCGCCGACACCCATCAACTGCTCAATCCGATCAAGGGTCTGGCCCACGCTCACGGCAGTCAGATCGGTGATCCGAAAACAGCCCATTCGCACAGCCAGTGCCTCGGGGCGAAGTCGTTTGCCGGCACAGCTGGAGCAGGGAACCAGCTCCAGAAATTTCTCAAGCTTTTGACGCTGGGCCTCGCCGCTGGCATCACGCAACTGCCGCTCAAGAATCGGCAGGATTCCTTCGAAAGGGCGCTGATATCCAGCACTGCCCTTGCGGTAGCGGCTATCGGCCTGAATCAGGATCGGTTCGCGACTGCCGTTGAGCAACACGTCCTGCTGCTCTTCAGTGAGTTCCTTCCAGGGAGTCTTGATTTCGAAGCCGAAGGCCTCCCCAACGGAATAGAGCAGGGAGAAGTAATAGGAATTGTCTTTCTCGGCCCAGGGAGCAACTGCGGCGTAAACGGGCAGTGAGGGATCCGGAACAACCCGCTCTGCAGTGAACTTGCGCAGGTGACCGATTCCATGGCACGCCTCACAGGCCCCGTAAGGACTGTTGAACGAAAACAATCTCGGAGACAGCTCCTCCATGATCGCCCCATGCTCGGGGCAGGCGAAATTCTCGGAAAACAAGCGCTCGCGGTCGACACCCTCTGGAAGTTGCTCATCCTTTTTGGGCACGACCTCAACAATGGCCAACCCATCTCCGCGTTTCAGAGCCGTACGCAGAGAATCGGTGAGTCTTTCCTGGATTCCCTCGCGAGCAACAAGCCTGTCGACAACGACCTCGATGTTGTGGCTCTGGTTCTTGTCGAGTTCAATGTTGTCCGCCAGTTCGCGCACTTCTCCGTCAATCCGCACACGGGCAAAACCCTCAGCGGCCAGACCGCTGATCAATTTGGTGTGGGTGCCCTTCTTGCCACGCACAACCGGAGCAAGCAGTTGATAGCGGGTTGATTCAGGCAGGGTGAGGATCTGATCAACCATTTCATCAATGGTCTGCGGGCGAATCGGACGATCACACCTCGGACAGTGCGGATCGCCCGCCCGCCCAAACAACAAGCGCAGATAATCCTGGATCTCCGTGACGGTTCCGACTGTGGAACGAGGGTTGTGACTGGTGGATTTCTGATCAATCGAGATCGCCGGGGAAAGCCCTTCAATGGCATCAACATCGGGCTTGTCGACCTGACCTAAGAACTGACGGGCGTAGGCGGAAAGACTTTCGACATAGCGACGTTGCCCTTCAGCGAAGATCGTGTCAAAAGCCAGAGAGCTTTTACCGCTGCCGCTCACACCGGTGAACACCACCATCTTGTTGCGGGGGATGGTGAGATCGACGTTCTTGAGGTTGTGCTGCCGAGCTCCTCGAACGCGGATCACGTTCTCGTCGGATTCAGCAGTCAGCTTCACTGGCTCCGCCAGAGACGGGGCCTTGGATTTGGGAGCTGCGCGCCCCATACGGCTGAATCTCAGGGATCGCAGATTCTACTGAGATCGGATGATGGTCATGACGCTTTCTGATCCGACGGGCTGGCTACGTAGACGCCCGCTTCACAAAAGTCCAGACCCGACAACACTCACTGTCGCTGCTGAGTGTCCCGCAGATGGGACACTCTTGACGGTGCTCAGATCGACAACACTTGGCTGACCTTGAAACGCTGATCCACAGCCATGACATCAAAACCACTCAAGGCGGCCCTATTGTTAACTGACTTCACAAAAACTCCCCCTAAAAATCGCCGTGTATATCAATTTGCGTATGCTTTTTAGCATTAAAACCTTCATGCAACCGCAGAAGGAATCACCAATTCTGCAGCGTTAAAAGCATTACAACCGAATTTGCAGAAGCAAAAACGGAAAACTTCACTGATCAGCAGATAGACATAATAACTTAAATTCATATAAATACTTTTCGTGATGCAACCTTTAATAGCAGTCAGAGACGTTTAAGTACAAGCCATGTTGAATAATAATCCAACATGCATGGGTGACCACTCTTCTCCAAAAAAGACAGAGCTTTGAGGATAAGCTTGACTTCCCTGAAGCTATATCGTCGAAACGAAGGCGTTGATCCAATACTTGAAAAATGCCTTAAATAATCGGATGGCTGCTTAATCACAACTGAATCATTATCCTGGCCACAGGAAACAACCTGATAACAGGTCGACAACCTTGCAATTGCATTAGCCCCAATCAATTCTTCGGAATCAAACAATTTCAAAGATTTATCTTTTAAACCAACCAACATATGCGACCTTCTCAACCATTCAAAACTTCTTGAATCTGGAAAGCTAATCACCAAAAGATCACCTTTGTTTAATAAATTGATCCAGATTTTGATCAAAACATCAAGTGGATTTTTACTCCACTGAAGAAGATAACTGCTGATTACAACTCTTCTGCCAAGTGACTGCCCATGCTTCTGGTAAAAACCTGTCCATTTGGAGTCAAATGCATCCGTCAATACACATTTTGGTTCAACATTAAAGATTTCTCGAATGCTTTTTGATGCGACATCAAGCATCAAGGTTTCTTGATCGACCAATACACACTCAGCCGGGAATACAATATTTTTATCTCTAAATTTATTGAGTAATTGCTTTACCGCGAGGGCTGTACCGCAGCCAATATCGATGATTGAACTGATTGATTTTAAGTCATCCGTCTCCATGATTTGTCCAACCAAACGACTTGCAGCTCGTCCCTGGGGCAAGGCGTGGCTCTCATAGTCTTTTGCCGCCTTAGCAAATGTTGGTTGATACATTTACCAAACAACAGTTATTGAAATCATAAGACAACAGCACAGTCCAGCATTATCAATGCTGGATTAAAATAATGCCATGTGTTCATCGATTTTTTATCAGCTATCTGAAAATATGACAATAAAACTCCAGATCAAATCAGCTTAAAAAGACTTTCGAGATTAATTTCTTTCAACAAATCATTTCCTAGTGCGAGGGAGGTTGGGATCAACCTCCTAAGACTGGCGCCAAGCATCTGGAACTTGAATCACACCTGCTGACATCAAGTCATGAGTTGCATCGACTCTGTCACAAACGGGATCATGATCTGGGGAACGGTTGAACCTGCAGGGCTGGATCTGAAAAGTTGTCACTGCCGATCGGATAGCTGGTGCTCATGCTGCTTTCTGATCCAGAAGGCTGGCTGCATAAGCCTCAGCTTCATGCAGGTCTCCGCCTGCCAGTTCGGCCAGCTCACGCTGTCGCTGCTGGGTGTCCCGCAGCTGGGACACTCGTGAATAAGTCACTCCAGCGACAACGTCTTTACTGACGCGGAAATGCTGATCTGCAGCTGCGGCGACAAGGGGCTGATGGGTGACACAGAACACCTGGCGATGTTTTGACAACAGCCGAAGCAGATCAGCCATGGCACCACTGACACGACCGCTCACTCCTGTGTCGATTTCATCGAAGAGCAAGGTGCTGGATCCATCAACCTCGGCAAGGCAGGTCTTCAGGGCCAGCAGAAAACGCGACATCTCACCTCCGGAAGCCACTTCAGCGAGCGGTGCCATGGGCTGTCCTGGATTGGCCGAAAACAGGAAACAGATCGCATCCGCACCGGTCTCGCCAGGCTCGGATGGTTCAACAGCGACCTCAAAACGCACATTGGCCAATCCCATGGGCCTGAGATGATCCATCAACCGTTTTTGCAGCTTCGCCGCAACAATCAGTCGCATTGAATGCAGAGAAGCATTGCTGCGATCACGAATCACACAAGCCGCCTGCTCCTTGCTGCGCAACTGCTCAATCAGTGCATCAACACCACCTGACTGCTGACGGTCACGCAGCTCATCGCGTCGCTTGATCAGATCACTCAGATTCTGACCATGCCTGCGTTCCAGGCGCTTGAGCTCGGCCAGACGATCCTGAAGAAGAGAGAGACGATGGGGGTCACTATCCAGTGAGGCTCCGTAACTCTCCAGTTCCCGGGTCAGATCCTGAGCAGCGGTTTCAAGATCCAGGCATCGATCCTTGATGGAATTCAGCGATGGATCAAGGCCCTGCATCTGCTGCAACTCATGGCTGCAGGCATGCAAATGCTCGATGGCTGAAGGTGCCTGATCAGCCCCATCCATCAGACGCCCGATCAGAAGACCGAGGCCCTGCTGCAGGCGCACACCGTGAACAAGACGATCCTGCTCCCGCTCGAGCAGCTCAATCTCCGCAGGGTCATCAAGCTCGGCCCGGTCGAGTTCCACCAGCAACAGATCAAGCTCCTCCCGCTGCTCCTGAAGACGCAGCTGATCGGTTTCAGCGCGCTCAAGCTCATTTCGACAGCGGACCCAGTCACTCCAGTGGCTGCGAACCTGGTCAAGCTGAACCTCAAGAGAAACACCCCCAAGACGATCAAGCCAGCGTTTCTGCAGACCGGGACGCGCCAGCTGCTGGGTCTGACCCTGCACGGTGAGATCGATCAGCAGTGGACGCAGCAGCTGCAGCTGCTGACGATTGACCATCACACCATTCAACCTCGAGCGACTGCTGAAACGTTCGTCCTGGCGCCGCCATTCCCGGCTCACCACCAGCTCCTCATCTCCATCAGGGATCTCCTGCTCAAACAACCAGCGTCTGGCAGCTGCGCCAGGTCGAAAACTGGCCTCGATTACAGCCCGCTCACATCCGGAACGCACAAGGCGCAGACCGGCGCCCGCCTGCAGGCCTCCAAGCACGGCATCAAGAGCATCAAGAAGGATCGACTTACCTGCTCCCGTCTCACCTGTCAGCACGGAGAAGCCTTGATCAAAAGCAAGATCGAGGCTGTCGATTAAGGCGATGTTCTCGAGTCGCAGACCGGATAACACGGCAGACCCCGGTGTTGGTGCTGACCGTAGCGGCGGCTCAGCTCGATTAGAAGGGGTGCACATGGCATTGCGGCCGGTGGCCCCACAAGAACTCGGCGATTTCATCGAAGCGGCCGGTCTACTGACCTATGACCCGGCTGCCATCACCCGCATCTACGCGGGGCATCCGCAGAGATTGCTGAGGCGTCTCTGGCAGACCCTGGTGCCGATTGGAATGCTCTTGATCGGAATCGGCTTTGACTGGATCTTCCAACTGCTCAAGGATCCGAAACGGGCACGAAGCCGAGCCAAGGAATGCGCCGAGCTGCTTGTGGAACTCGGCCCGGCCTTCATCAAGGCAGGTCAGGCTCTGTCAACGCGACCAGACATCGTTCCTCCGGTGCTCCTTGAGGAACTGGCCCAGCTGCAGGACCAGCTTCCAGGATTCGACAGCGCTCTGGCCATGGCTTGCATCGAAGAAGATCTGGGCGCTCCCGTCGACAGCATTTATGCAGAACTGGAACGCGAACCCATTTCCGCTGCCTCTCTCGGCCAGGTGCATCGAGGAACCTTGCACGACGGCCAACGTGTTGCCGTGAAAGTGCAGAGGCCCGGACTGCGTGAACAGATCACGCTTGACCTCTACATCGTGCGCAACATCGCTGCCTGGCTCAACAGCAACATCGGCCTGATCCGCAGCGATCTGGTTGCACTGATCGATGAACTGGGCAGTCGGGTGTTCGAAGAGATGGACTATCTCAATGAAGCGTCAAATGCGGAGAAATTCAGCGAGCTTCATCAACAAAATCCCCGCATCGCCGTTCCACACATTTATCGAGAAGCGACCAGCCGAAGAGTGCTGACGATGGAATGGATCGACGGCGTCAAACTCACCAATCTTGAAGCGGTGAGAGATCTGGGGATTGATCCAGACGACATGGTCTCTGTGGGCGTGAACTGCAGCCTGCAGCAACTGCTTGAACACGGCTTTTTTCATGCCGATCCACACCCAGGCAATCTGCTGGCCCTTGCTGATGGGCGGCTTTGCTATCTGGATTTCGGAATGATGAGCGAGGTTTCCCGTGAATCACGGACCGGTCTGATCCAGGCCGTTGTTCACCTGGTGAACCGCAATTTCGGCAAATTGTCAAAAGATTTCGTCAGCCTCGGATTCCTTGCGGAAGACGTGAACCTGGAGCCGATTGTTCCGGCTTTTGAAACCGTATTCAGTCAGGCACTGGAAGCGGGTGTCAGCCGCATGGACTTCAAAGCGGTCACCGATGACCTGTCCGGGGTCATGTACAAATTCCCGTTCAGAGTTCCGCCTTACTACGCACTGATCATCCGATCGCTGGTGACCCTTGAGGGAATTGCTCTGAGTGTGGATTCTGACTTCAAGATTCTCGGAGCCGCCTATCCCTACTTCGCTCGCCGACTGATGGAGGATCCGGATCCACAGCTCAGGCAAAGCCTGAAGGAGATGTTGTTCGACGGCGATATCTTCAGCTGGACCCGTCTGGAAAATCTCGTAGCCAGTGCAGCCAGTCAGGACCAGCTGGATCTGGAAGCCTTGCTGGATCAGGTTCTTGATTTCCTGGTGTCAACCCATGGGGGCATGTTGCGCCATCAGATTGTTGAAACTGCAGCCGACCGCATCGACTCACTCGGATGGATGACCCTGCAACGCATTGGCAGGCGCCTCCCCCGTCAGTTGCAACCAACCCGCCTCATGACGTCAGGAGCCGAACTGGATCAGGACTTCTACATGGACCTTGAACCGATCCGCCAACTCATCCAGGTTCTCCAGCAGCTGCCTGGATTCAGCCCGGATCTGCTGTTCAGCCGCTTGCCGAGATTGATGCGTGAACCAGACGCCCGACGCATGGGAGTTGAACTCGCACAGGGTCTGGCCGAACGAGGAGTTGTCCGACTGGTCAAAGCGGCGGCAGGAGTCTCCCCCTAGATTCCGATCACTTCGTTCTGCTCATGTCTGCACGATCACGCCTTCGCAGGCACGCTCTGGCAACAGGCTCAGCGATGGCTCTGAGCCTGCTGGGTGGTCTCCTGCCCGTTCACGCCGCCAAGGACGTTGCTCTTGTCAGTGGAGCTTTCATCCGTTCAATCAGTGTTGCGGACCTGGCCTACCTGGCTGAAACAGGCGAAGCGCGTGGGTTGTTGGTCGACCTCCTGAAACTGAGCAGACAGGATCCTGAGGATGTGGCGAAACTGCTCAATCAGGAACTGAATCTGCCACTGGTGCTGACCAGCAGGCTGATGTCCACAAGAATCGGAGATGTGATTCTGACCAGAGTGGCTCGGATCATCTATCCATTGAAAGTGCCCGCCCCCTCGGTGAGTGTTCCTGCCATCCGCGCCGGTGTGATCAATGGACTTCAGATCGGTGAAGGCGGATTGACAGCAATCAAATTTCTAGAGGCCTATCCATCAGACGTGATGGAAGTGAATATTCCTGCACTGATGGCTGTGATCGAAAAAGCGGAATCGATCGCAGGCCTGGTTCAGTTCTTCTCAGATTCCCCTTTGGACGGTCTGAAGGACGGCAGCAACTGAATCAGGTTGCTGTGCCTGCCACATAGATTCCTGAGGAACATTGCCCTCCGCAGGTGTCACTGCTCAACAGCTTCCGTCGCCGCTTTTCCCCTGCTCCTGTCATGCAGGACTGGCCAGGGCTGATTGAGGCTTACAGAACCTGGTTACCCGTGAGCAACTCCACTCCGGTGGTGACCTTGAGGGAAGGAGCAACACCGCTGATACCAGTGCCTTCGATCGCTGAAAGGATCGGAAAGGGAGTGAAGGTTTATGTGAAATACGACGGGTTGAATCCGACTGGTTCGTTCAAGGACCGGGGTATGACCATGGCGATCAGCAAGGCCAAGGAAGCTGGATGTGAAGCCGTGATCTGTGCCAGTACCGGCAACACATCAGCGGCAGCCGCGGCCTATGCAAGACGTGCGGGGATGAGGGCCTTCGTGCTGATCCCCGATGGATATGTCGCCCAGGGAAAGCTGGCTCAGGCGCTGGTCTACGGAGCCGAGGTGCTCGCGATTCGGGGCAACTTCGACAAAGCTCTCGACATTGTGCGTGAGGTATCGGATCAGTACCCGGTCACCTTGGTGAATTCGGTGAACCCCTATCGCCTTCAGGGTCAGAAAACAGCCGCATTCGAACTGATCGACGCCTTAGGAGAAGCCCCTGACTGGTTGTGCATTCCCATGGGCAACGCCGGCAACATCACCGCCTACTGGATGGGCTTCCAGGAGTATCACCAGGCGGGCCGCAGCCGCACTCTGCCCAGAATGATGGGTTTCCAGGCCAGTGGATCAGCTCCGTTGGTCAACGAAACCACCGTGACCGATCCAGAAACGATCGCCACGGCCATCCGCATCGGCAATCCTGTGAACAGGGAAAAAGCCATTGCCGCAAGGGCAGCGAGCAACGGCGCATTCCTGGATGTGACAGATGAGGAAATCATTCAGGCCTACAAGCTGCTGGGAGGGCATGAAGGTGTGTTCTGTGAACCAGCCAGCGCTGCTTCAGTGGCGGGTCTGCTCAAACGCAAAGACGAAGTGCCTGCGGGAGCCACGGTGGTCTGTGTTCTCACAGGCAACGGACTGAAAGACCCTGATTGCGCCATTAACAACAACGACGCCGCCTTCCATACCGATCTGGAACCGGATCTCGGCACTGTGGCCAGGGTGATGGGTTTCTGAATCAACACCACAGCCGGACATCGTCATGAATGTCAAAAGGCCCCTTTTAAGGGGTTTTTTGATGTCGAAAGCCTGGATAAGAACAGCAACCAGATGATGAACTGCCTGCGGAAGCCTGCAGAAAACCCCGCCTCAAATCTGTGGAGACCCTGCTCCAAATGGCCCTGAACAGAACCCTCCGCCTTTCCCCAGGCTGTTGATTCTGTGAGAAACCGCTGTTTCTCCTCATCGGCGAAAAAAGATTCCCCAGGCCTGTGCGATCAGGAAACCATTGGCCTGAATGAGGCTTGGTGGTTTTCCACGATTTCCACAGGCCCTACTACGGCTGTTTTAGTTGTTTGATTTAAAAGACTCAACAGCCAGTAAGAAGCATGAACGGCATGTTCGTTTGGACCATTGCGCTTCGTGCGTGCCTGTGAAACCGTGGGTGACCTCAGGCCTTGCAGCGGACAACGTCGCCATGAAACTGGTTTGTTCCCAAACGGAACTCAACGCTGCGCTGCAATTGGTCAGCAGAGCGGTTGCACCAAGACCGACCCATCCGGTGCTAGCCAACGTGTTGCTGACCGCTGATGCCGGCACCGATCGACTCAGTCTCACAGGCTTTGACCTCAACCTGGGCATTCAGACGTCTTTGTCAGCCACCGTTGAAACCAGCGGTGCGGTGACCCTGCCGGCGCGGCTCTTCGGTGAGATCGTCTCGCGTCTTTCCAGTGATTCACCAATCACTCTTGTCACCGACGAAGCCGGGGAACAGGTTGAACTCACCAGCCTGAGCGGTAGCTATCAGATGCGAGGCATGCCTGCTGATGACTTTCCTGAGCTGCCTCTCGTTGAGAACGGCACAGCGCTCAAACTCGATCCGGCAGCCCTTGTCAAAGCACTGCGCAGCACCCTGTTCGCCAGCAGTTCCGACGAAGCCAAGCAGCTGCTCACCGGAGTGCATCTCCGTTTTGATCAGACCAGCCTCGAGGCGGCTTCCACGGATGGTCATCGTCTGGCCGTGCTCAGCATCAACGACGCACTCCAGGCCCCCCTAGCCCTCTCCGATCTTCAAGCTTCAGAGGAGGCTGGTCTCGCGGTCACCCTGCCGGCTCGCTCCCTTCGTGAGGTTGAACGCCTGATGGCGGGATGGAAAGGGACGGATGCCGTGAGTCTGTTCTGTGAGAGCGGTCAGGTGGTGGTCCTGGCTGCAGATCAGATGGTGACCAGTCGCACGCTTGAGGGTACATACCCCAATTACCGCCAGCTCATTCCTGATTCCTTCAACCGCATTCTTGATCTAGACCGTCGGGCTTTCGTCGCCTCACTTGAACGCATCGCCGTCTTAGCTGATCAGCACAACAATGTGGTGCGTATCGGCAGTGATCCTGAAAAGGGTCTGGTTCAGATCAGTGCTGATGCCCAGGATGTGGGCAGTGGTTCGGAGTCCCTGTCCGCAGAGATTGAAGGCGACCCCGTTCAGATCGCATTCAATGTGCGCTATGTGCTGGATGGTCTGAAAGCAATGGATTCAGAGCGTGTTCGGCTGCAGTGCAATGCCCCGACAACTCCGGCCATCCTTTCACCGTCAGACGATGCTTCAGGTCTCACCTATCTGGTGATGCCCGTTCAGATTCGTTCCTGATTTTGACGCTGCCTGACCCACTCCTGCTCAGCGATCTTCTGAGACATCGCGTCCGCTGTGACCAGGGACTTGATCACGGCATTGGAGTGATGGCCTGGATGCATCCTCCGGTGCATCGCCTCCTGGGCTGGGTCAGCCGTCCTTCCGCTTTGCGTGGCACCCGCGCCGTCTGGCGACTGAATCAGTGTCGTGGTCTTGAGGATCAACAGGTGTTTGTGAAGGGGACACCGTCGGAGATTGATCAGCTCACCCTTGAGAGGCTTCCCACCCTGCTTGATGCCGATTTGCTCGATTTCGCAGGAGAGCGGCTTGGCCAGATTGCAGACCTTGCGTTTGTCCCCTCCACCGGTGAGATCCTTCATTACCTGGTATCCCGCAGCGATCCTCGTCTGCCAGGAACCAGCCGCTGGAGACTGACACCTGATCGCATTGTTGATCAGCAGCCAGGACTGGTCTCCACCGGTCTTCGTGATCTGGATGACCTGCCCGAGGCTCGTGCCAGTGTTCGTCAGGATTTCGTTCGCAGGTCCCGTCACTGGCGAGAGCAGTTGCAACAGTTCGGCGATCGTGCCGGAGAAAGGCTTGAAGGTTGGTTGGAGGAACCTCCCTGGGATGAACACCTCTCTCGAAGTGATTTGAATGAGCCAGATGGTTCTCCTCAGGCCATGGATTCAGATCCACTGGAGGATTGGACTGACGACGACTGGATTGATCGCGAGCCGGTCATGCAGAACCGCAGGTCTGTGGAACGGGATGGTGATCCCTGGATCTGATTGGTCACGGACTGGCCGTCGGCAACACTGGGAGTAGATGACCTGTTGACTGTGGTCCAGTCTTCTTCTGCGGCTGAGACATTTGATGTCGATGCCGCCCTCCGCCAGGAAGGGCTCACCCAGCAGGATTACGTCGAGATTCAGCGGAGGCTGGGCCGTGACCCCAACCGGGCTGAACTCGGCATGTTCGGAGTGATGTGGTCCGAGCACTGTTGTTATCGCAATTCCAGACCGTTGCTCAGTGGCTTTCCGACTGAGGGGCCTCGCATCCTGGTGGGTCCCGGAGAAAACGCCGGTGTGGTGGATCTTGGAGCTGGCCATCGCCTTGCCTTCAAGATTGAGAGCCACAACCATCCTTCGGCGGTGGAACCCTTTCAGGGAGCAGCCACAGGTGTTGGTGGAATCCTTCGCGACATCTTCACCATGGGTGCTCGTCCGATCGCTCTGCTGAATGCTTTGCGCTTCGGCCCTCTGGAGGATTCCGCCAACGTTGGACTGATGCAGGGCGTGGTGGCTGGCATTGCCCATTACGGCAATTGCGTGGGTGTTCCCACCGTGGGTGGTGAAGTGGCTTTTGATCCCTCCTACAGCGGAAATCCCTTGGTCAATGCGATGGCCCTCGGTCTGATGGAGACCGACGACATTGTGAAATCAGGAGCCTCCGGGGTTGGCAACCCCGTGATTTACGTAGGCAGCACCACGGGGCGTGATGGCATGGGAGGAGCCAGTTTTGCCAGCGCTGAGCTGAGTTCCGCTTCGCTGGATGATCGTCCAGCTGTTCAGGTGGGAGATCCTTTTCTGGAAAAGGGATTGATTGAAGCCTGTCTGGAAGCATTCCAGAGCGGTGATGTGGTGGCCGCTCAGGACATGGGCGCTGCCGGTCTCACCTGCAGCTGTTCGGAGATGGCAGCCAAAGGCGATCTTGGAATTGAGCTTGATCTCGACAAGGTTCCTGCTCGAGAGCAGGGGATGACGGCTTACGAATACCTGTTGTCTGAATCGCAGGAGCGCATGCTGTTTGTGGTGCGTGCCGGTCGTGAAGAGCCTTTGATGGAGCGTTTCCGGCGCTGGGGTTTGCAAGCTGCAGTGGTGGGTCGTGTTTTGGCGGAGCCTGTGGTTCGGGTGCTTCAGGCAGGCGCTGTGGCCGCTGAGGTTCCCTCAAGGGCATTGGCGGAAGATACGCCTATCAATCACCATGAGCTGCTCAGTGAGCCTCCTGCTGAGATTCAGGAGCTGTGGCGCTGGTCGGAAGCGGACCTTCCCCTGCAAGAGCATGGCCATGACTGGGGCCAGAGTCTGCTGCGCTTGTTGGATGATCCCACGATTGCGAGCAAACTTTGGGTGCATCGTCAGTACGACCAGCAGGTGCTGGCCAACACTGTGGTGTCTTCGGGATCCGCAGACGCAGCTGTGGTCAGACTCCGGCCGCAGCAGGGTGAAGGGTCACTGGGCCGCTCAATCAAGGGAGTGGCTGCCACGGTGGATTGTCCCAATCGTTGGGTTGCACTGGATCCTGAGCGGGGAGCTCAGGCAGCTGTTGCCGAAGCGGCACGCAATCTGAGTTGTGTTGGCGCTGAACCTCTCGCAGTCACCGACAATCTCAATTTTCCTTCGCCTGAAACCCCGAAGGGCTATTGGCAGCTTGCGAAGGCATGCCGAGGTATTTCGGATGCCTGCAGAGCACTCAACACCCCGGTGACCGGTGGCAATGTCTCGCTCTACAACGAGATCAAAAACGATGACGGCACTCTGCAGCCGATCCACCCCACTCCTGTGATCGGCATGGTGGGTGGTGTCGATGACATCACCACCGTGATCGGTCTGGGATGGCGACAGGCCCATGATTCCATCTATCTGATTGGTGTCGGCCCTGAAGACGCCAAGGCTCCCTCTCTGGGTTTGGCAGGCAGTGCCTATCAACAGCTGATGACAGGGTCTCTGGCTGGTCGACCACCTCTGCCGGATCTTCTGATGGAGGCCAAGGTTGGCTGCCTTGTGCGTGAGGCGATTACTCGAGGTCTGCTTGGCTCAGCTCATGACTGCAGCGATGGCGGTCTATGCGTGACTTTGGCGGAATCTTCGATTGCTTCGGGGTTGGGAATTGAGATCGATCTCAATGTTCAGGGTGTGCGTTTGGATCGAGTTCTCTTTGCGGAAGGTGGGAGTCGGATCGTGGTGTCGGTGAAGGCGGATTGCATTGGGCAATGGGAGGCTCTGCTGGTTGAGAAGGATGCATTGCCAATCACTCGGATTGGTGTTGTGAGCGACCACCCTTATTTGCAAGTACGTGCTGATCAGGATCTTTGTCTGAATCTGGAGATTGATCAGTGTCGTGATGTCTTTAACAGTTCACTACCGCGGCGAATGGATCGAATCCAGGAGGTTTCTGAATGACCATGAGCTGCTTTGCTAAAGTTAAAGGACTTTTTTTAGTCCCCTTGTTTGTCTTCTTTGATAAACAAAACAGGAATTCCTTTATGAATTCTCAGGGCGTATTCAATTTGTTTGATAATCTCATTGGCGGAGTGTAGTCATGTGTGGAATTATCGGTGTTTTTTCTGTTGATTCTGTTAATCAGCAGATTTATGACAACCTCCTTCTGCTTCAGCATCGTGGTCAGGACTCTGCAGGAATCGTCACGATGGATAAGTACACATTCCATGTTCACAAACAACGTGGGAGGGTGCGTGAAGCATTCCGAACGCGTGATATGCGCAAACTGCTCGGGAATGTTGGTATAGGTCATGTTCGCTATGCCACGAGAGGTGCAGCGGCAGCTGAAGATGAGGTTCAACCTTTTTATGTCAATGCTCCCTATGGGATCACTTTTGTTCACAATGGCAATCTGACCAATACAAGTCAGTTGGAACAGGATCTTTTCAAGATTGATCGACGCCATACCAACTCTTCCAGTGATACAGAGATGTTGGTGAATGTTCTCGCAACAGAGATCCAGTCTCACCTCACTGGCCCAGATCTTTCTCCCGATCAATTGTTTGACGCAGTGTCATCGCTGCATCGCAGAGTCAAGGGTTCCTATGCAGCAATCGCTCTGATCTCAGGTCGCGGCCTTCTGGCTTTCCGTGATCCCTTTGGTATCAGACCGTTGATTCTTGGCCGCAGAACTTCAAAAAAGGGACGAGATGAATGGATCGTGGCGAGTGAATCGCTCGTTATTGAAAACAGTGGTTATGAAATTGTTCGTGATGTTGAACCTGGAGAAGCAATCTTTATCGATTTTGATTTTAATCTCCATCAACGTCAGTGTGCGCAGTCTTACCAGCTTGTTCCCTGTGCTTTTGAATACGTTTATCTTGCACGGCCCGATTCCGTCATGAATGGGATTTCTGTTTACGAAACAAGGTTGCGGATGGGTGATCTGCTTGCACAAACAATTTCTGAATCATTACCAGCCGGTGATATTGATGTTGTGATGCCAATACCGGATTCGGCTAGGCCTTCTGCGATGCAAGTGGCAAAGCAACTTGGCATTGAATATCGGGAGGGATTTTATAAGAACCGTTATGTCGGACGTACGTTCATCATGCCTGGTCAGGCGGAAAGAAAGAAATCTGTGCGCCAGAAACTCAACGCGTTAGGTACTGAATTTTCTGGAAAAAATGTTTTGATTGTCGATGATTCCATTGTCCGTGGTACGACTTCTAGGGAGATTGTTCAGATGGCACGTGATGCTGGAGCGAATCAGGTCACGTTCACATCAGCTGCGCCCCCTGTGCGTTTTCCCAATGTCTATGGAATCAACATGCCTACGAGGGGCGAGCTTCTAGCTCATGGTCGATCGACCGATCAAATCGCAGATGTGCTGGCTGCGGATCATGTTGTTTATCAGAGCGTTGATAATCTAAAAAAAAGTATTGTTCAGGGAACCGATATTCAAGACCTTGAAATGTCCTGTTTTGATGGTCGCTATGTGACTGGAGATATTGATGAAAACTACTTCGAGTGGTTGGAGGGAAATTGCACTTCTTGAACAGAATTTTGAATTGATTGATGAATCAACTCAGCTCAGGAGTGGAACGAGCTGAACCAGTGTTTCTTCTGCTTTGAATTTCAGCTGCGTGGGTTGATTACTTTCCATGCTGATTGTTGAGTTTTTGATGCGGGCATGGCGCCCTTTGTTGGTGACAACACCCACCAGACCTGCGCTTTCACAGACTGAGACCAGGCGATCAGTTTTTTTGTCATCGCTGTTCACTTTCACAGCGATTTCCCCTAGATCTCCACGTTTGCAACGACGCAGTTCATTCAAAGAGAGGCGAATCAAACCACCGTTGTTGGTTCCAATCAGGATCTCCCCAATGCTGTTTGCGTCGGAATTGTTGGCTTCGGAGGTGCTGTTGTTAGCGGGTTGGCTGACAGCTCCAACAAGGTTCTCTCCGGGCAGCATGCGCATGGTCATTGGTCCCTGGGCCAGTTTGCCCATCAACGGCAGGCACTGCTCTTCAATCGGCAAGCAGAGAATTCGACCGATGTCGCTGACCAGAGCCACGGTCCCCCCCTGTTCGCAAATCACTGCTGAAAGCAGTGAGACGCCCTCCTTCAGTTTGAGAATGGTGGCGGCGCGGCCCGATAGCTCCTGAATGTCGTCCAGTGGAAGTCGTTTGAAGCGTCCGTCTGTGGTCAGCAGACCAAGAGACATGCGGCTGTTGGTGTCTTTGTCATCAGCAGCGGGAAGTCGAAGCAGGTTGATCACTGTTTCGCCTTCCAAAGCGGTTGGCAGGAAACGCTCCAGCCCACCGGGTTGCTGACCTGCATACTCCCAGCGCAGCAGGGCGATGCGACCACTGGCGGTGAGTGCCAGCAGTCGTGGTGCGGGGTTGATCGGCAGGATCAGTCGTGCTGGCGACGGTTCATCGCCCAGACCAACTGGTTCATTGAGATGCAATCGGCCGAGCAGCTGGGGGCTCACCACCTTCACCTGCCCATCGGTCTGGATCAGGATCCGTGATTCAGGTGGCAGAGCATCGAGGGCCTGACGGCGTTGCAGTTCGGCATTGGGGCGCTGGCTTGCAGCTCGTTCAGCCAGCAGGTGATCACCTCCCTCCACCAGACGTGTGCGGCGGGGGCTAGCAAAACGTTTTTTCAGGTGGCGGAGTTCCTGAACCAGGGCATCCAGCAGCTGTTGTCGATCGTCCAGTAGCAATTTCAGTCTCTGCCGCTCAGCTCGCAGTTCATCGGCCTCCTGGCGAAGGCTCTCTTGCTCCAGCCCCGTGAGCCGACGCAAGGGCATGGCCAGAACAGCATCAGCCTGTCGCTCGCTCAGATCCAGCTGCACCATCAGGCTCGCCCGGGCCGTTGATGCATCGCGCGCCTCCTGAATCATGGCGATCACTTTCTGCAGGGATGCCAGCGCTGTGATCAGACCTTCCACCACCTCGAGCCGGTCTTCCGTTTTGCGCAGGGCATGGCTGGTCCGGCGTATCAGCGTCAGCTCCCGATATTCCAGGAAGGTCTGCAGCAGTTGCCGCAACGACAGTTGGCGAGGTTGACCATCCACAAGTGCCAGCAGGATGGCTCCGAAGTTGCTTTGCAGAGATGTGCGGCGCTGCAAGTCCTTCAGAACCACATCCGTCTCGGCGTCTCGCCTCAGTTCCACCACAATCCGCATGCCTTCGCGGTCGCTTTCATCGCGTATGTCGGCAATGCCACCGATCTTTCCGTCGTTGACCTGTTCAGCAAGCTTTTCGATCCAGCCAGCCTTGCTCAGCTGATAAGGCAGCTCAGTGACAATCACCGCATTGCGTTTGTGTTTGCCCTTTCCAGGTTGCACTTCCTCCACGTGGGCGACGCCCCGCATGGGAATGCTGCCGCGACCGCGGAGATAGGTGTCGCGGATTCCACTGCCCAGCAGCACTTCACCGCCTGTGGGGAAATCAGGCCCTGGAATCAGAGCCAGCAACTTCTCATCGCTCAGATCCGGTTTTCGCACCAGCGCCACCAGTCCATCCACCACTTCGCCCAGGTTGTGGGGGGGGATGCTCGTGGCCATGCCCACCGCGATTCCGGCACAGCCATTCAGAAGCAGAAACGGCAGCTGGGCCGGCAGCACAGTGGGTTCCTGCTGGGAACCATCGAAGTTGGCAGCGAAATCGACCGTGTCGTCGCCGATTTCATCCAGCAGCGCCTCGTGGGCAATGGGAGCCAGCCTCGTTTCGGTGTATCGCATTGCGGCTGGAGGATCGTCGTCCACGGAGCCGAAGTTGCCGTGGCCGTCCAGAAGGGGATGGCGACTTGAAAAAGTCTGGACCTGCCTGACAAGGGCGTCGTAGACAGCCTGATCACCGTGAGGGTGGTATTTGCCGAGAACGTCGCCGACAACGCGGGCGCATTTGCGGTAAGGGCGGTCCGGGGTCAGCCCTAGTTCATGCATCGCGTAAAGGATGCGTCGCTGAACGGGTTTGAGACCGTCGCGAACATCCGGCAGTGCTCGACCCACGATCACGCTCATCGCGTACTCGAGATAGGAGCGCTGCATCTCCTGATGCAGGGCGATCGGTTGAACGCGCTCCTCGGCCATCCGCTCCGGAATCAAGAAGGCAGAAGGCGCTTAGCCTACAGATCTTCCTTCTGAATCACTCAGCCGATTTGGGATCGGCGTTTGCTTCAGCACGTTCAACGGCACCTCTGAGGCTGGGCGTCGTCAGCAGAACTTCAGTTGCCTGGCGAAGTTTCGAGCCCCAGAGTTGATTCTCCTGATGCCCTGGAAGCACGTAATTGGGATCTTCAGCGAGCGCTTTGCGAGCCAGTTCAAGCGATTCAGCATCACCCGGAGACTGTTGATTGAGTGCAGCCGCCAAAGCCAGCATCGGTTCAGGATTGCGTTTGATCGACAGGACGGAACGCCAGCGTTTGATGGCTTCGGGTGTTTTGCCCATTTCGAACAGAACCAGTGCCTGATTGTTCAGCGCTTCCCAGAAGCTGGGTTTGATGGTTGTGGCCTGTTCGAATGCCTTCAGAGCTTGTCTCAGGTCAGACTGCATCACGCGGGCATTGCCGAGATCGAAGTAGGCACCGGCATTTTTGGGATCCAGTCGCAGACCTTCATCGAGAAGGGAGATGGCGTCGTCCGGTCGCTCGTCCCGCAGTGCGATGGATGCCTCAGCGAACCAGAGTCCGGCTTTCCCCGGTTTCAGTGCCTTGGCTTTGGCCAGTGAACCAGCGGCCGCTTTGAGCTGATTGCTGCGCAGTTGCGCTTCGGCCAGCACCGACCACAGTCGTTCGTCATTGGGTTGAAGGCTTACAGCCAGTGCAGCGAGACTTGCCGCTTCCTCCGGCTGTCCCAGACGCAGCAATTGTGCAGCGGTCCGGCCGATGCCGACGCCGGCACCTTCAAGTTCCTGAGCGCTGGGTGTGTAGACGTATGGGGTCAGAGCCCTGACCGGTGCGGCGCCGAAGGCAGCAAGGGCTCCCGTCAGCATTGATATCACCAGAGCCCGATGCCTGCCCCGTTGTCTACGAGCACGAACTCCCATCGCTGATCCAGCACTCAACCCACACTAGGGGGGTTGTCAGGTCTGGCAGCTGCCGCATTGCGCCTCCACATCCAGGGTTTGATCCTGCGCAGAGCTGATCCGCGCAGCCGTTCATCCCAGTCTTCATCGGTCCAGTTCTGGACATGCTCCGCTTTGAGATCCAGCAACCAGGGCCTTGGCTGCACATCCGGGTCGTCGCTGGAAGGAATGGAGCCGTGATTGAACGGACAGACGTCCTGGCAGATGTCACATCCAGCGACCCAGGGTCCCATGGCTTCGGCCATCGCTTCAGGCAGTTCAGGATTGCGGTTTTCAATCGTGTGAAAAGCGATGCAGCGCCTTGCATCCACCACGAAGGGTTCGGTGATCGCAGAGGTGGGACAGGCCTCAATGCAGGCTCGACACTGCCCGCATCGCGCTTTGGCTGGTTGATCGGCCTGAAGAGGTTCGGTCGTGATCAGGTGACCGATCACCATCCATGAACCCCTCCTGTTGTGAATCACGTTGCTGTGTTTGCCGATCCAGCCCAGCCCAGCCTCCTCAGCCCAGGCTTTGTCGAGCAGCGGTTCTGCGTCGACGCAGACCCGCCAGTTGCATTGCGGCCGCACCGTTTGCAGCCAGCGGCCAACCCTTCTCAAGCGTTGATTCACCACCCTGTGGTAGTCCCTCCCCCACGCATAGCGGGCCACTGCAAGACGACCCGGATGCCGGTCTGCGGAAACGTGGTAATTCAATCCCACCGCCAGGATGCTTTCAGCACCCTCCAGCAGGCGTGCCGCTGACAGTCGACGCGGTGCCGCCATCCAGTTCATGTCGGCCTGATGGCCTGCCTCCAGCCAGCGCTGCAGCGCGGCGGTCCGCATCTGCAATCTTTCACTGCCTGGCAGGGAGGCGATGCCGACGGGGTCAAAACCCTCGTTCCTGGCCTGTTGCTTGAGGGCCAGGCTCAGCTCTGCAACGTTGGCTGGAACATTCAAAAAGCTGACCTTAAAGTTGGGCACCCTTCTGGCATCGTGCCTTGTCATCTCCCTCCCAAGACTCTTCTTTGCGTGCAGCACCTTTGTTGCGCTGGTTGGGAATCACGTTGGTGCTCCTGCTCTCGATTCAGATTGGAGTGGTTCTCAGTGCCGCCGATTGGAGCGATGGGGTTTTTCAGCAGCTTCTGATTGAACGTCTTGTGAGCCAGGCTCCGATGGGTTTCGTCGGTTTGCTGCTCATGCTGATTGGGTCCCGCCTGGATCACCCGCAGCAGCACCGCACACCGATTCGCTGGGTCGTCTGTGTCATCTCAGCGATTCTCGCTGTGGCCATGATCGCTGTGATTCCTCTTGGAATCTCAGGAAATCAATCCTTGACGGGTGAGGCTGATCAGACCCTTGAGCAAAGGCGCAACCAACTGGAAATGGCCCGTCAGCAGTCGGCGAATCCTGAAAATGTGAAGGTTCTCGGTGAACAGTTGGCTCAGGCAGGTCAGCTTCCTGCTGATGCCACCGAGGAGGACAAGATTCAGGCTGCTCAGACGTTCATCGACAAGCAGTTGTCACAGATGACCGAGCAGATTCAGCAGGCCGAACGCCAACGCGATCTGACCATCAATCAGCGTTTCTTCGGAGGCACCGTCAGTGCGGTCGTGTTGGCGGTGGCGCTGGTATTGCTCGCTCTCAGCGCTGTCCTCTGACCGCTGGTTAAGTTGGTCTAATTCGTAGGCTCCAGGCCCCGGGCGTTCCTTGGTTCAGTCCAATCCAAGACCTGACCTGCCGCTTAGCGCCAGGCTTCAGAATGACCTCAAGAACGACCTGATTGCAGGTCTTCTTGTGGTCATTCCGCTCGCCACCACAATCTGGCTCTCCACGATCGTCAGCAGGTTTGTGCTGGCGTTCGTCACATCGATACCGAAACAGTTCAATCCATTCATCAATCTCAATCCTCTTCTTCAGGATCTGATCAACCTGGCCCTCGGTTTGACGGTTCCTCTGATGGGAATCCTGTTGATCGGTTTGATGGCAAGAAACATTGTCGGGCGCTGGTTGCTGGAATTCGGTGAGGGAACGCTGCAGCGCATTCCTCTTGCCGGTTCCGTTTACAAAACTCTCAAGCAGCTTCTTGAGACTTTTCTCCGCGACAATTCTCGACGATTCCGACGGGTTGTGCTGGTGGAATATCCGCGGGAAGGTCTTTACAGCGTCGGTTTCGTCACGGGGCAGGTGGGACCTTCACTTCAGTCCGACCTCGGTCAGGATCTGCTGAGCGTGTTCATTCCAACGGCACCCAATCCCACAACTGGTTGGTACACCCTGGTTCCCGAGGCGTCTGTCAGAGAGCTCGATATTTCTGTCGAAGATGCGTTCAGAACCATCATTTCCGCGGGGATTGTTAACCCTGACGAACGCGAAGCGCCAGTGAATCGCAGTTTTTCCAGTCTGATCGCCCAGCTCAGAGCTTCTGTGGCACCCTCATCGTCCTGAGTCGTTCGTTCGATACATCCCGCCGCTTATGCAGACCCGAACCCTCTCCCGTGAGCTTGCGCTGTTTGTGCTCGGTCAGTGCGCTGAACGGGAGCGTTCCTCAGCGGCGCAGGACAATCTCGAGACACTGCTTCAGAAAGCTCTCGACAGCCTGATGCAGCACTGGCGCGAGGTGCTTGATCATTGCGCCGGTGATCTGGACAAAGCTCAGCAGTCTCTGCTCGACAGCGAGTTGCAGGAGGGCAGTGCCTCCACTGATATGGCTTCTGTACGCACCCATCTGCGCGACACGCTCACAGGGGCGGAACAGGTGCTCAACGGCCTTTCGGCCAGTCTTGAGTTGCCTCGTCTTCTGGCGCTTGCTGATCAGGAACAGGTGCGTCAGGAAGCCATGCGTCGGATTCAGCTGGTCCTGAAGTCTCGTCAGGACATTGACGACGAACTCGACGGCGTCATGGAGGGTTGGAGGCTCAGTCGGCTGCCTCGCATTGATCGCGACATCCTGCGACTGGCAGTGGTTGATCTACGTTCGATGAACACGCCGGCTTCCGTCGCCTGCAGTGAAGCCGTGGAGCTGGCCAATCGCTACAGCGATGCACAGGGCCGTCGCATGATCAATGGGGTTCTGCGGCGTCTTCAGAACGCCACCGCCTAGGCGCTGCTTTTATCCGCATGGTTTACGACTGGTTCAATCGAAGTTCCGAGGCACCCCAACCCCCTGAGCAGCCATCGAAGTCTGAGCAGCCTCTCGATCCTGCAACCGCTCAGGACGGTTCCGAAGAAAGCGCATCGGTCCAGGAATCTGCGCAGTCCGAATCCGAGCCTTCTGCTGCTCAATCCCTGCAGGAGTCAACGGATCAGTCCTCCGATGCTTCTGCTGAGGATGACCCGCTTGAGTGGGCACGGCAGGCCTATGCCCGCCTGAAAGCCCAGAAGGAGCTTGGGAAGACCACGCAGTCAGTGGCGCTGGAAGCGTCCGTGACGGCTGAACCTTTGACTCCCGAACCGATTGCGTTGACTCCCGAGCCATCTGCGCCTGACTCTGTGGTCCCAGCATCAGAGCCAGACTCAGCACAGCCATCTGCAGAGCAACAGCCGTCTTTATCCCAGCAGCCGACTGCACCTGTTGATGTTCCTGGTAATGCTCCGGCACCAGGACTGTCTCTGCTTGAACAGGCAGCGGCCCAGCGGCAGCAACGACAGCAGCAGTTGGAACAGGCTCCGACCCCTGTCGCTGCTGAGCAGGTCAAGCCTGCGCCTGTTGAGCCCCAGCAGACCGCTGATCAGTCCGATGAGCCCAGTCTCGGCGAGTTCGACGAAACGTTCACCTGGTCAGCGGAGGTTCTTGCCGCCCAGGGTGTTCGGGCTGATCAGATCACCCTTGAAGAGATCGATTGGCTTGGCCGTCTCCGTCAGGGCCTTGAAAAGACCCGTCAGGGTTTTGTCACAGGTCTGCTGGAAAACCTCGGCGATGACCCGCTCACTCCGGAGGTGCTTGACGATCTCGAGTCGTTGCTTCTGCGAGCAGACGCTGGAGTGCAGGCCACAGATCAGGTGCTCGATGCTTTGAGAAGGCGCATGAATGAACAGGTGGTGGATCCCACTGAAGGCATCCGCTTCCTCAAGGAACAGCTTTGTGAGCTGCTCGACCAGCCTATGCGTGACAGCGGCGTGAAGTTGCTTGCTCCGCAGCGTGATCATCTCAACGTGTGGCTGATGGTCGGTGTGAACGGTGTTGGCAAGACCACCACCCTTGGCAAACTTGCCAACCTCGCCGTTCGTAGTGGTTATTCGGCGATGATCGCAGCAGCCGATACCTTCAGGGCTGCTGCGGTTCAGCAGGTGCAGGTCTGGGGAGACCGCAGTGATGTGCAGGTCATTGCCAACCCTTCCTCCAATGCTGACCCAGCGGCGGTGGTGTTTGATGCGATTGGAGCAGCCCGAGCCAAGGGCACGGATCTTGTGTTGGTCGACACGGCCGGTCGCCTTCAGACAAAACACAACCTGATGGAGGAACTGGAGAAGATTCGTCGCGTTGTGGATCGTCTGGCTCCTGAAGCTCATGTGGAATCCTTGCTCGTGCTTGATGCCAGCCAGGGACAGAACGGTCTCAAGCAGGCGATGGCCTTTGCCAAAACCGTTGGACTCACCGGTGTGGTGATCACCAAGCTCGACGGAACGGCACGAGGTGGAGTGGCTCTGGCTGTGGCTTCTGAGGCAGGTTTACCAATCCGTTTTATTGGTGCAGGCGAGGGAATCAGGGATCTGCGGCCCTTCAATAGTTTCGAGTTTGTGGAAGCACTGCTCGCGGGTCGCTGACGGTTGTCTGCTGTGCGGATCTGAAGCAGTCAGCTTTCTCCGTGCGGAGTTGCTACCTTGCGGAAACTGCCAGGGTTGCCATGAGCAGCAATCCATCCCGGCGCCTTCCGGCCTCTTCGCTTCGCTCGGGGCCTCAGTCACTGACCGCGACAACGTCGCTGCGTCAGTTGCTTGACAGTCTTTCCAAGGAACAGCGTGCCAATCAGGAGCTGCTGGTTTCGATCGGCTTCGCTCTGCGCAGTTTCACCAACCTCAAGCGGTTTCTTGAGCTTGTGCCAGTGGTGGCAGCTCGTCTGGTGGGGGTTGATGGTGCATTGCTCATCCCTTATCACCCTGACGGGCGTCTGTGGACTGACCAGTTGCAGATGCTCTCCGTCTTGCGATCGGAGACGTTGCTGCAGGCGGTGATCAACCATGAGCCTGGACGTTCCACCGGGTTCGGTTCCGATGATGCTCTGGTGCTCGGCCTTGATCGACTGGTGCAAAGTCATCTCGGATCTGCTGGTGTGTTCGCAACGTCACTGGTGGCCAGAGGTCGCCAGCGTGGACGTCTCTATGTGTTCAACACGTCTGGCTCGCTGGTCTGGAGTGATTCTCACCGTCGCAATGTGCAGCTCGTGGCGGATCTCACCGGTGTTGCGATCGAAAACGATCAGATGCTCCAGGAGGCCCGTCTGCATGAGCGAATGGATCGCCAGCTCAGCATCGGTGCCGAGATTCAGGCCCAGTTGTTGCCGGATCATTGTCCGGTGATTGAGGGTGTCGAACTCGCGGCCCGTTGCCGTCCTGCCTTTCAGGTGGGTGGCGATTACTACGACTTCATCCCCACGCGTCCGGAGTTGATCGGTCGACGGCGAGAGCGAGGTCGCTGGTCGCTGGTGATGGGCGATGTGATGGGTAAGGGCGTTCCAGCCGGCCTGCTGATGACGATGCTGCGCGGCATGTTGCGTGCGGAAGTGCTGAGCGGATTACCGCCGGACCGCATTCTTCATGATCTCAACCAGCTCGCGCTTGAGGATCTGTCCCAGTCCCATCGCTTTGTGACTCTCTTTTATTCGGACTTTGATCCGCGAACGCGACGGCTTCGCTTTGCCAATGCAGCTCACAATCCCCCTTTGATCTGGCGGGCACAGCAGCGCTGCATCAGTCGGCTGGATGCACCGGGTCTGTTGATCGGTCTGCAGCCTGAGGCTGAATACGGAAGTGGTTCCACGGTGCTCGAGCCCGGCGATGTGCTGCTGTATTACACCGATGGCGTGACCGAGGCTCCGGGCCTGACCGGAGATCGCTTTGATGAAGCGCGCCTGATCCGCAACCTCGAGACTGCCTGTCGTTCGGGCACGGGCTCGCAGGGAATTCTTGATCAGTTGTTCAGTCGTCTCGATCGTTTTGTGGGGGCGGACAGACAACTCGAGGATGATGCCTCGATGGTGGTTCTCAAGGTTCGGGAAGAGGTGATGTTGCCATCGGTTCCACGGTCTCCGGCCTGACAAGCTGAATGGGTCTGTGTTGAGGGTGGACGATGGCCGGTGGAGTGACGGGCGGAGGCTCCGCCACCTGGAGTGATCGGTTCGAACAGGGACTGCATCCGGCGATCGAACGGTTCAATGCCTCGATCGGCTTTGACATCACCCTTCTGCAGGAGGATCTTGATGGTTCAGTGGCCCATGCCCGCATGTTGGCCGACTGCGGCGTTATCGACCAGGCGGAAGCGGATCAGCTCTGCAGCGGTCTGGAACAGATCCGCGCGGAAGCGGCTGCCGGCAGCTTCAATCCCGGCATCGACGATGAGGATGTGCACTTTGCAGTAGAGCGTCGTTTGATTGCCCTGCGCGGGCCTGTGGGAAAAAAGTTGCATACAGGACGCAGCCGCAATGATCAGGTGGGCACGGATCTGCGTCTGTGGCTTCGCCGTCGCATCGATGAGCTGGACCCGCTGGTGCGGCTGTTTCAGACCGCTTTGCTGCGTCAGGCGCTTGATCACCGCAACACGCTGATTCCCGGTTACACCCACCTACAGAGGGCGCAGCCCGTGTGTCTGGCGCACCATCTGCTTGCTTATGTGGAGATGCTCGAGCGCGATCGTCAACGGTTTGAGGATGTGCGCAAGCGCGTCAACTGCTCGCCGTTGGGTGCCGCAGCCCTGGCTGGAACGCCTGTGCCGATCAATCGGCACAGCACCGCCGCAGCCTTGGACTTCGAAGGGATTTATGCCAACAGCCTGGATGCTGTCAGTGACCGTGATTTCGCTGTGGAGTTTTCAGCTGCCGCTTCGTTGTTGATGGTGCATCTCAGTCGTCTGGCCGAGGAGGTGATCTTCTGGGCTTCCGAGGAATGCGGATTTGTGCGTCTGAGTGATCGATGCGCCACCGGCAGCAGCCTCATGCCGCAGAAGAAAAATCCTGATGTTCCTGAACTGGTTCGCGGCAAGTGCGGCCGGGTGTTCGGACATCTGCAGGGATTGCTGACCATGATCAAGGGGCTGCCGCTGGCTTACAACAAGGATTTTCAGGAAGACAAGGAAGCTCTTTTTGATGTGGTGAACACCAGCTTCCAGTGCCTCGAGGCGATGACGATTCTGATCGAGGAGGGTCTGAGCTTTCGTCCTGATCGGCTGGAAGCCGCTGTCGGTTCTGATTTCTCCAATGCCACCGATGTGGCCGATTATCTGGTGGCTCGACAGGTTCCTTTCCGCGAGGCTTATCAGATTGTTGGATCGGTGGTGAAACAGTGCCTGAGCGATGGGCTTTTGCTGCGTGATCTGAGCCTTGAACGCTGGCGACAGTTTCATCCCTCCATTGACGCCGACCTGTTTGATGCTCTCGCACCTCGGCAGGTTGTTGCCGCTCGCCTCAGTGAGGGTGGCACTGGGTTTGCTCGGGTCGAAGAGCAGCTTGCACTCTGGAGCGATCGGCTTGGATTAGCGAATCACTGATCATTTCGCGAGACCGGGTCTAACCTGTGAATGCCAGAGGCTATTGATCCCTCAGTGGACCCTGAACCGATGGCTTGTCTGATCCGATTGGGTCCTTTCTCTTCAGGTCCAGCAGTCAAGTGAGCATTTTTGTCGGCAATCTGCCCTTCCGCGCTGAGCAGGAAGACGTGATCGAACTGTTTGCCGCTCATGGAGAGGTCACGAACTGTGCCCTTCCTCTTGAGCGTGACACCGGTCGCAAACGTGGTTTCGCTTTCGTGGAGATGGTCGATGAAGCGGCGGAGGCCGCGGCGATCGAAGCTCTGCAGGGCGCTGAGTTAATGGGGCGTCCCCTACGCATCAACAAGGCTGAGCCCCGGGGTAGTGCACCTCGTCGTGGCGGCGGTGGCTACGGCGGCGGTGGTGGCTACGGCGGCGGCGGTGGCTACGGCGGCGGCGGTGGCGATCGACGCTCCGGTGCCCGTGGTTGGGAAGATCGCAGTTATGGAGGCGGCTCGTCCGGTGGCGGTTACAGCGGTGGCGGAGCTGCTGGCGGTGGAGACCAGTCTGGATCTCCTTATGGTGGTGGTCTTGAAGACGGTCGCCGTAGTCGCCGTAGGGGTGGTGCTTCCCAGAATCATGGTGGAAGCAGCGGTTATGGCGGCAGCGGTGATGGTGGTGGAGATGATTACGGCGGTTACGGCGGCGCCGAAGGCTGAGCAACCGATCTGTTCAGTTCACCGTTAGAGCCCGGCATCTGTGAGCTGCCGGGTTGAATGTTCCAGCACTCTTAGGTCAGCACCTGAGCTCTGGGCTTGCTGACCGAGCTCGCGACGCCAGTGACGGGCACCCGGAACCCCTTCCACCAGCTGCACAAGGTGGCGGCAGAGATCCCACAGTCGGCCCCCCCGTTTCAGGTGGCGTTCGGCATGGGGCATCAGGCCTGTGATCACGTCCGAAGCTTTCACAGTCTTTGGTGCCTCGCCATAAATCAGTGCATCCACCGTTGCCCAGCGCAGAGGATGGGCATAGGCGGCTCTGCCAACCATCGCGCCGTCGCATTGATTCAGAGCAGAGAGGCATTGTTCCGGGGTGTCGAGTCCGCCGTTCAGCTCGATCTTGAGCTCAGGTCTTCGTTGTTTGAGCGCGATCACCCGCTCGTGCTGCAACGGAGGAATCGTGCGGTTCTGTTTTGGATCGAGGCCATCCAGCCAGGCTTTGCGCGCATGCACGCTGAAGCGGGAGGCGCCGGCCGCGGCCACCTGATCCACAAAAGCAGTGAGCAGGGTGTCGCTATCGAGATGATCAATACCAACACGGTGTTTCACCGTCACCGGCAGGGCAGTGGCGGACACCATCGCTTCCACGCAGCGGGCCACGCGTTCGGGTTCCGCCATCAGGCAGGCTCCGAAATTGCCGGCCTGAACCCGAGGGCTTGGGCAGCCCACATTGAGGTTGATCTCGTCATAACCCCAGTCCGCTGCCATGCGAGCAGCCTCGGCGAGCAATTGAGGCTGATCACCGCCGATTTGCAGGGCGATCGGATGCTCCTCCACATCGAAGTCGAGCAGGCGCTCCCGTCGCTTGGTGTAGTGAAGCGCCTGGGCCACCACCATTTCGCTGTACAGCAGTGCTTGACAGCTGATCTGGCGCATCAGCTGTCGATAATGCCGGTCTGTGCAGTCCAGCATCGGAGCGATGCTGAAGCGCCAGCAAGGTTCCCGATCGGTTCTGGTGAGGGAATCCATCCCTCCATGCTGCCTGGTTCCTGGTTCCGAGTTGTCTAGAACGGTTTCAGCAAAGATGTGACATCCGTGATGCCCTCCACCTTCGAAAAGTGGCTGCTGAGCAGACGTTCCATGCTGGTCGCCACGGTTTCGGGGCTGGTCGGTGTTTTTCGTGCTCCGAAGCAGGTTTCCGCCGCTTCCGATGCGTCGGATTCCAAGTGGGATCTTTCCGATCAGGAATGGAGGAAACGTTTGTCGCCTGATTCGTATCAGGTGCTTCGCAGGGAAGGCACCGAGCCCCCTTTCAGCAGTGAGCTCAACAGCGAGAAGAGATCCGGTACCTATTGCTGCGCTGGATGCGAACTTTCGCTGTTTTCGTCGCAGGCCAAGTTCGACAGTGGCACAGGTTGGCCAAGCTTCTGGCAGCCCTTGCCGGGTGCCATCGCCACGAAAGTAGATTTCAAGTTGATTGTTCCTCGCACGGAATACCACTGCAGCCGCTGTGGCGGCCACCAGGGTCATGTGTTCAATGACGGTCCCAGGCCCACCGGCAAGCGCTACTGCAACAACGGCGTCGCCCTGCGCTTCCAGCCCGCTTGATCTGATTGTGATCGGTGGTGGTCCTGCCGGTTACATGGCAGCGATCACCGCTGCAGAACAGGGTCTGCGTCGGGTTGCGGTTCTTGAGGCCACCCCGGAGCCGCTGCATAAGGTGCGCATCAGCGGTGGTGGTCGCTGCAATGTCACGCATGCCTGCTGGGATCCCGTTGAACTCTCCAGCCATTACCCGCGTGGTAGTCGACCGTTGCGGGGCCCATTCAGTCGTTTCGCTTGTGGTGATGCGATCGCCTGGTTCGATGACCATGGCCTCACGCTTGTTGAGGAACCAGACGGACGCATGTTTCCGCAGCAGAACCGTTCGGAGGCGGTGATTCAATGCTTGCAGAACGCCGCGACTGAGGTGGGCGTGCAGCTTCGGACCAAGGTGATGGTGCAACGGGTTGCGCTGCAGACGGATGGTGTTTTCTTGGTCGATGGGCGCGGGCTTGATCAGCCATTGAAGGCTTGCAAGGTGATGCTGGCCACCGGTGGTCATCCCAGTGGTCGAAAGCTCGCGGAGTCCCTCGGTCATCAAGTGGTGCCGCCGGTTCCTTCTCTGTTCAGCCTTTCGCTGCACACCAAAGCACTTGCCTCTTGCAGCGGCATTGCCCTTGATGACGTGAGCCTTGATCTGAAGCTCGGTGATCAGCGCTTCAGACAAACCGGTCGGGTGCTGATCACCCACCGAGGTCTCAGTGGTCCCGCAACGCTGCGACTCTCCGCTTTTGCTGCCCGGGCTCTTTATCAATGCCACTACAAGGGCGAACTGAAGGTTGACTGGAGTGGCGGTCTGGGCCGTAAGGGTGTGGAGCAGGGACTGCGGCAGTGGCGGTTGGAGAAAGCCAGACGCACCGTGGTTTCAGCCAAACCGTTTGAGCATCTGCCGCGACGCTTGTGGCAGGCCTTCTTGCATGAGGTTGCTGTCGAGGATGAGCGCCGCTGGGCGGATCTGCCGTTGAAGGCAGAGCGTCAGCTCGTCGACATTCTCTGCGCTCAGCGTCTGCTGATTCAGGGCCGGGGTCCATTTGGTGAGGAGTTCGTCACAGCTGGTGGCGTGGCCCTGGGGGAGGTGAATCTGGCCACGATGGAAAGCCGTCGCTGTTCAGGGCTGTATGTGGCGGGTGAACTGCTCGATGTGGATGGTGTCACCGGAGGGTTCAACTTCCAGGCCTGCTGGAGTGGAGGCTGGCTTGCCGGCCAGGCCATTGCCGCCACCTAGTCCCCGCATTGCGTCACTGAATCTGATCAAACACGGTGAACATCGGCAGATACATCGCCAGAAGGATCGAGCCAACAATGCCACCCACCACAACGATCATCGCTGGTTCCAACATTGAGGTGAGTGCCTTCACAGACGCAGAAACCTCATCTTCATAGAAGTCAGCCACTTTGCTGAGCATCTGGTCCATCTCCCCGGTTTCCTCACCGATCGAGAGCATGCTCAGGGCCATTTCGGGCAACACTTTCTGTCGTGTCAGCGCCGTGCTCAGCAGCACTCCTTCCTGAACCAGCGCTCTCGAGTCGAGGATCGCGTCGGAAATGATCGAATTGCCTGCCGTTTCACTGGAGATCTCCAGTGACATCAGGATCGGTACCCCTGCTCGGCTCAGCGAGCTGAAGATCCTGCAGAACTGAGCGGTTGCGGTCTTCATGATCAGTTCTCCGAACAGCGGCAGCTTCAGCATCAACCGGTCGACCACGCGTCTGCCGTTATGGGTCGCGTAGTAGCGGCTGAACAGCCACACAGCCACCAGGAGACCACCGGCAAACACCAGAGCTGCTGATGAGCGCAGCAGTTTGCTCAGGTCCACCATCAGCTGGGTGAACAGCGGCAGTTCAGCGCCGAGATCCTCGAAGATTCCAGCAAATGTGGGGATCAGGAAGATGGTCATTCCCAGAAACACCAGGATGGCGATCACCAGCACCGCCACTGGATAGCCCAGGGCACCTTTGATCTGGTTCTGCAGCCGGGCATTGTCTTCAAGCAGCTTGGCGAGCCTTTTCAGCGATTCATCCAACACCCCGCCAGCTTCACCGGCTTCCACCATGGCCACAGTGAGCTGGTCGAACACCTTGGGCCACTGACGCATCGCACTGCCCATCGCAGTGCCCTGGTTCACTTCCCTGCCCACTGCAGTGAGTGCTTTTTTGAACATCGGCAGCTTCTGCTGGCTGGTCATCAGATCGAGGCTGCGCACGATGGGGACCCCTGCATTCACAAGCGCCGCAAGTTTGCTGGCCCAAACGGCCTTCTGCTTCACTCCGGGAGGTTTTTGGAAAGCCTCTTCAAGCGATTGCAAGAGACCCCGGGCGTTGTTCTGATCGTTTTCCTCAGCCTGTTTAGCGACAGTTGTTGTTGACAGGCTGATGTCCTGAACACGCAACCCGCTGCGCCGCAATTGCCTGCGTGCGTCGTCTGCGGAGGTGGAATCGATGGTCACATGGCGTTCATTGCCACGCAGGGTCAGGCATCGAGCCTGAAATCGTCGTGTGCTGGTTTTCCCCTGCTGGGCAGTCTCATCACAGGGTTCAATTTGAATCGGTTTGCATCCACGGCGCCTGAGTTGTCGTTTCGCGATCTGGATGTCATCTGCTTTCAAGGTGATGCTGACTCTCTGTCCAGTGCGATTGAGATAGACCGCGCGATAGTCGCCCATGACTCAAGGAGAGCTGATCAGCCGATCCAGTTCGCCTTCTTTGGAGGCTTTGGATAGGGCTTCCGTTTTGGTGATTGTGTTGTTTTTCACCAGATTCGCCAGTGCTTTTTCCAGGGTCTGCATCCCCAGCTCGCCGCCGGTCTGAATCTGTGAATACAGCTGAGCGGTCTTGCCCTCGCGGATCAGGTTGGCAATGGCAGGGGTGTTGATCATGATTTCCTGAGCCATCACTCGGCCGAACTGACCTGGAGCGGGGTTGTTGCGTTGGCAAAGCGTCTGGGAAAACACCGCCAACAGGCTTCCGGAGAGTTGCACACGGATCTGGGTCTGCTGGCCGGGAGGAAACACATCCACCATGCGGTCCACCGTCTGGGCAGCGGAACTGGTGTGCAGAGTGCCGAAGACGAGGTGACCGGTCTCCGCGGCGGTGATGGCCAGCTGAATGGTTTCCAGGTCGCGCATCTCTCCGACCAGGATCACGTCGGGGTCTTCCCGCAGGGCTGCTCTGAGTGCATTTCCAAAGCTGCGAGTGTCCTCATTGAGCTGACGCTGGTGCACCAGGCTGCGATCGCTTTTGTAAACAAACTCGATCGGATCTTCGATGGTGAGAATGTGTTCGGCCCGGCTGTGGTTGATGTGATCCAGCAATGCGGCCAGGGTGGTTGTCTTGCCTGAGCCTGTGGGTCCAGTCACCAAAACGAGCCCCCGCGGTCGTTGACTGGTTTCCACCACCACCGGAGGCATATTCAGCATTTCGATGCTTGGGATTGTGCTTCCCAGTGCTCGCAGGCAGGCCGCATAGCTTCCTTTCTGGCGATACACATTCACCCGGAAGCGGGCAACGCCCTTGAGTCCGTAGGCGCAGTCAAGTTCCCATGTCTGTTCAAGCGTCTTGCGTTGGCTGTTGTTGAGCATCGAGAAGATCAGCCGGTTACAGCTCTCCTCCGGCAGAGCTGCATCACGCATCGGCCGCAGCTTGCCGCTGAAACGTCCGTAGGGGGGCTGGCCGCTGGCGATATGCAGGTCACTGCCTCCGTTTTTCACCAGTTCCTGCATCAGGTCCTCGATCATCAGCTCCATCGCTTCGTCCTCAGTGACGTGGTGTCAGGCAGTAGGGACATTCCAGCCAACCTTCCTGGAGTCCGCCACCACAGCCATGGCAGGTGAGGGTGCTGAGAGCGCGTGCGCGTCGTTCCGATTCCAGCCCCGCGTCTGTGAGAACCATCCTGCCCACTTCCTCCAGGGTCGTATGTCCCTCCCTCACCAGGTCAAGGCTGTAACCCAGCAAGGTTTTCATCCCTCCCTCCAGAGCGAGCTGTCTCACCATGTCTGTGGTGGCGCCCTTGGCCACGGCGGCCGCGAGAGCTTCATTCATGCGCAGCACTTCGTAGACCCCCACGCGTCCCTTGTAACCACTGCCCTGGCAATGGGGGCATGGGTTGGACTGGCCTTCATGGTGGTTGGCTCTGAAAAAGCTCACGTTCGCTTCATTGCTCGCCATCAGGCCGAAACGAGCCAGTTCTTGGGGATCAGGCCGGTAGGCGATCCTGCAAGTCGAGCAGACCCGTCGAAGCAGACGCTGGGACACGATCCCGATCAGTGAGGCGCTCACCATGAAAGGCTCCACACCCATCTCATCGAGACGGGCGATGGCGCTGGGAGCATCGTTGCAGTGAAGGGTGGTCAGCACCAGGTGACCGGTGAGTGCGGCTTCGATGGCTGTTTTCGCGGTTTCCAGATCGCGCGTTTCGCCCACCAGCAGCACGTCCGGGTCCTGGCGCATGAAGGCCCTCAGTGCCTGGCTGAAGTCAAATCCCTTCTCCCTGTTCACCTGACACTGGGTGATGCCTGGCAGCGTGTATTCGATGGGGTCCTCAACGGTGGAGATGTTGATTCCTGGTTCGTTGCGCTCCGCCAGCAGGGAATACAGCGTTGTCGACTTACCGGATCCAGTCGGTCCTGTGACCAGGATCATCCCGAAGGGCTTGGATCCCAAGGTGCGCACCAGATTCAGGGCGTCAGCATTGGAAATGAGTTTGTCGAGACCCAGCTGGGTGGCCGAGCTGTCCAGAAGCCGCAGAACGATTTTTTCCCCATAGCGGCTCGGCAGACTGTTGACCCTGAAATCCACTGTCCTGTTCTGGAAGCGGCGGCGGATGCGGCCGTCCTGGGGAAGCCGGCGTTCGGCGATGTCCAGTTCCGCCATGATCTTGAATCTGGAGGTCACCGCAGGCACCATCCGACTGGGCAGAGGTTCGATCTGGCTCTGCAGCACCCCGTCCTGACGAAAGCGCAGCTGGAGTCCGGCCTGCTGAGGCTCCACATGGATATCGCTGGCACCCAGTTCGAGGGCCTGCATCAGGATGCGATCCACCAGATCGATCACCGGTGAGCGTTCCGCATCGTTGAGCCCCGATTCAAGATCCGCGGGTTTCGAGGAGTCGGCATCCTTCTCGTCGGGATCAGCTTCCAGCACCCCATTGACGTTGAAATCCCTCAGATAGGAGGTAGCCGTCTCGGCAACGGTTTCGGCCTCTGCAGCGTTTGAAACTGAGGTTATGGGTTCCGGCAAGACCTCGATATGTCTTGGCGGTGTTTCCGTGATGGGTGGTTTGAGGGGGAGTGCTTCATCGCTCACCGGGAGGTTGTTGTCGAGCAGCTTCCTCAGGCTTTCGGCGAGCGCAGCGTGACGAGCAGGATCAAATCCCATCGTCGCCAGTTCCTCGAGCAGAACAGGTTGATCAGAGATGCCGAAATCGCCTGGAATGGCCCGCTGCAGCAGAAGTTCCAGTTCCAGATGCCGACGGTCGTCGCTCACGGCTTCAATTCACAGAAAGGTGCGGGCTTCCCCCGCTTGTGGGAGGACTGCCTCACCTATCAACATGTCTAGACGTGAATTCGCAACCGGTCAGCATGAGTGGCGATGCTTCCACCCCAGCGCAGGATCCGTCATCGGCTGGTTCCGACGGCCAGCAACCTGCCGTGACAACAAACGAAACTCTGGAAACGACACCAGTCGTTGAGGAGGCAGCGTCAGCCGCAGATGCTGTCGAATCGGAGTCAGGTACCCAGTCCGTCGACAACGAGACCCGTCTTGAGCAGCTCGAGAAGGAGCATTCCGCGCTCAGAGAAGAGCATGAAGTCTTGCGCGGTCAATACGTGCGTATCGCAGCGGACTTCGACAACTTTCGCAAGCGTCAGAGTCGCGATCAGGATGACCTCAAACTGCAGCTCATCTGCAGCACCCTCAGCGAAATCCTTCCGGTTGTGGACAACTTCGAGCGTGCCCGTCAGCAGCTCGATCCTCAGACTGAAGAAGCCCAGGCGCTTCACCGCAGCTATCAGGGGCTTTACAAGCAGCTGGTTGAGGTCCTCAAACAGCTGGGTGTGGCTCCGATGCGAGTGGTCGGCCAGGAGTTTGATCCAACCCTGCATGAGGCTGTGTTGCGTGAGCCCAGTGAGGAGCATCCTGAGGATGTGGTGATTGAGGAGCTTCAGCGCGGCTATCACCTCGACGGCCGTGTCCTGCGTCACGCCATGGTCAAGGTTTCGATGGGGCCAGGTCCGCAACAGGATGCCAGCGGAGAGACGTCTACCCCTGATGCCGAGGCAGCGTCTGATGGGGAGGCTTCAGGTGATGACAACGGTTGATCAGCCCCCTGCTTCTACTGTGATCTCCGGGATGTCAAGCTGATGGCCGATTATTACGAGCTGCTCGGTGTCAGCAGGGATGCGGATGCCGACACCCTCAAAAGGGCCTATCGGCGACTGGCTCGCCAGTATCACCCTGACATCAACAAGGAACCTGGCGCCGAGGATCGCTTCAAGGAGATAGGCCGCGCCTACGAGGTACTCAGCGATCCCCAGACCCGTGGTCGCTACGACCAATTCGGCGAGGCGGGGCTTGGTGGTGCCGCCGGAATGCCCGATATGGGCGACATGGGTGGTTTCGCCGATATTTTTGAAACCTTCTTCAGCGGGTTCGGTGGAGCCGCAGGCGGTGGCCGTCAACAACGTCGCCGTGGTCCTCAGCAGGGGGATGACCTGCGCTACGACCTCACGATCGATTTTGATCAGGGAGTGTTCGGACAGGAGCGTGAGATTCGTGTACCTCACCTGGAAACCTGCACCACCTGCTCCGGAAGCGGTGCCAAAAGCGGCAGTGGTCCCACCACCTGTTCCACCTGTGGAGGTGTTGGTCAGGTGCGCCGGGCAACCAGGACTCCTTTCGGCAGTTTCACCCAGGTGGCGGAATGTCCCACCTGCACCGGCAGTGGCCAGGTGATTGCTGATCCCTGCAATGCCTGTGGCGGTCAGGGAGTGAATCAGGTCCGCAAAAAGCTGCGCATCAACATCCCAGCCGGTGTTGACACCGGTACCCGCTTAAGAGTGGCTGGTGAGGGTAATGCCGGCTTACGCGGAGGTCCCTCAGGCGACTTGTATGTGTTCCTGACCGTTAAGGCCCACCCTTCTTTGCAGAGGGACGGTTTGACGGTTCATTCCGAAGTGAAGGTGAGCTACCTGCAGGCGATTCTCGGTGACACCATCGAAGTGGACACGGTGGACGGCCCTACAAGCCTTGAGATTCCTGCAGGAACTCAACCCAATGCCGTTCTCACTCTGGAGAACAAGGGCATTCCCAAGCTGGGAAATCCTGTGGCTCGGGGTAATCAACGCATCACGGTCAACGTGAAGCTTCCCACCCGGCTCAATCAAGAGGAGAGGGGACTGCTTGAGGAGCTCGCTGGACATCATTCCGCCAGGGGAGAACAGCACCATCACCACAAGAGTGGACTGTTTGCGCGTCTGTTCGGACAGCGCTGACCATGACGGAACGTCACCCCGATCACCAGCTCGATCTCTGTGGGACGCCCTGTCCGCTCAATTTCATTCGCTGTCGGCTCACTCTTGAGAGCATGACCACCGGACAGTGTCTGCAGGTGGATCTTGACCCAGGCGAGCCTGAAGAGATGGTGGTTCCTGGACTGCGTCGTGATGGTCATCAGGTCTTCGTGGAGCGTCTTTCTGATGTTCAGGTGCGTCTGAAGATCATCTGTGCCGGTGCTTAGCCATGAGCTGCATCCGGGCATGGTCGTTGCACTGCAGGCCAACTACCTCGATGTGGAACTTGAGGCTCCGCCCGTTGATGTTCCTCCCCGTCTTCTCTGCACACGTCGCACCCGACTGAACCATCGTGGAGCCGCGGTCCACGTCGGTGATCGCGTTGGAGTCGAAGCCATTGACCGTGATCACGCCAGGGCAGTGGTTGCGGAAGTGGATCCTCGCAGCAGTTTTCTGGTTCGACCTCCCGTGGCCAATGCCTCCTGCATCCTCGTCGCGGTTGCGGTTGAGCAACCTGCTTTTGATGCCGATCAGGTCAGCAGGTTCCTGCTTACTGCTGAGAAGACCGGATTGCAGGTTTTGCTTGTGTTGACCAAGTGCGATCTGCTGGATTCCGCCGCTTTGTCGCAGCTGCAGCAACGCCTGCACGGATGGGGCTATGACCCGATTCTTGTTTCGGCTCGCTCTGGAATGGGGTTCGACGAACTGCGAGCGCAGTTGGCGACCGTTCCGATCTCGGTGCTGTGCGGTCCCTCGGGGGTGGGCAAAAGTTCGCTGCTGAATGGCCTCCTGCCCGGATTGGCATTACGGGTGGGTGAAGTGTCGGGTCGCCTGCAGAGGGGGCGTCACACCACACGTCATGTGGAATTGCATGCGATTACCTCTGGCTCCAGGGTTGCTGACACTCCGGGATTCAACCGCCCGGAGCTACCGGATGATGTCTCCAATCTGGAAGTGCTGTTTCCGGAGCTCCGAGTGCAGCTCGACAGGCATCCCTGCCGTTTCCGTGATTGCTTGCACAGGGATGAGCCAGGTTGTGGTGTGACACGCGACTGGGAGCGCTATCCGATGTATCGCAAAGCGGTGGAGGAACTTCTCGAGATCAACCGCCCATTCCGGGCAGGTTGAGATCGAGCCCGCCCGTGAGCTCCTGCATCCGTTCCTTCATGGTGCCAGTGGAGTTTTCATAAGCGGACTGAAGGGCGGCAAGTGTGGCGGCTTCAGCTGCCTCCTGTCCTTCGCTCAGCAGGCTGGGATCCAATGTCACACGCAGCGGCTGCTGGTTGCCAGAGAGCCAGATGCGGGCGCGTCCGTCTTCACTGCTGCCTTCGATCTCCATGGCATCGAGCTCCTCCTGCAGCTTCTGGGCATCCTGTTGGATTTGCTGTGCCTTACGGAAGGCTTCGGTGAGCTGTCCAAAATTGGGAAGTCCGAACCCGGCCATGACATCGCTGAAGGAACCGAAAGGTTAGGCCGCCGTTTCAAATCCCAGTCGTTTCACTTCAGGTTGCAGCTCGATGCCGTGGGCATCGGCCACTTCCTTTTGCACCAGGCCGATCAGATTGCGGATGTCTGCAGCGCAGGCTCCTCCGGTGTTCACGATGAAATTGGCGTGAATTTCGGAGATCTGAGCTCCACCGACGCGACGGCCTTTCAGGCCAAGACCCTCAATCAGACGACCGGCCTTCGCCGGTTCCGGGTTGCGGAAGACGCTGCCGCAACTCGGTTGCTTGTAGGGCTGGGTACTGGTGCGATGGTTGAGGTTTCCGGTGGTGCGTTCCTGCAGTTCAGCCGGATCATGACCTGCTTCAAGTTGAAACTCTGCGGCCACCACCAGCACTGGTTTGGTCTGCAGAGCACTGTGGCGGTACGCGAAATCCAGGGATTCCCGCGCAAGCCTCCTGATCTGGAAATCATCGCCTTGCAGAGGAACGACATCCACGCTGAGCAACCGTTCAGCCGTGCAGCCACCCTGAGCACCCGCGTTCATGACAGCGGCTCCGCCAACGGTGCCAGGGATGCCCACGGCCCACTCCAGCCCCTGCAATCCCTTTCTCGCGGCACGTCTTGCCAGGGTGGGGATCGGTTCACCTGAACTTGCCCGCACCCTGCCTGTCCGGGAATTCAGGTCAAGTCCCTGCAACCGCCGCAAGCAGAGAGTCAATCCTGGAAGCCCTGCATCAGCAATCAGCAGATTGGAGCCTGCACCGATCACACGCACGGGTAAACCTTCATTTGCCGCCCAGTTCAACAAAGTGGGAATCTGCTGGGCTGCGTTCGGTTCGGCCAGCCATTGAGCCGGTCCGCCCACTCTCCAGGTTGTGTAGTGAGCGAGGGAAACCTGCGCCTGCAGGATTCCCTTTTCTTTCAGAACACTCAAGCAGTCAGTGTCGACTGACATGACGTCTGCTCCTGCAATGAGTTTGGTGACAGCCGCGACCAGAGGCTGTTCACATCACCGGCCCCCATCGCCAGCACGAGGTCATCAGCATGGCTGTGCGTCTTGACCAGATCCGTCAGCTCGTCCATGGTTTCTGCCACAAGAACGGTCTGGTCGAGATTGTGTTGCTGAATGCAGGATGCGAGGGATTCACTGCTGACACCGGCAATTGGAGTTTCACCGGCTGAGAACACGGGAGCCAGTACAACAATGTCCACGCCGGAGAGTGCCTTCGCGAATTCGTTCTGAAACTCCTGAGTCCTGCTGTATCGATGGGGTTGAAACACAGCCATCAGCCTCTTTGGGCTGCGTGGTAGGGGGCTTCGCCCACTGGTCACCATCAGAGCTGCCATGGCCAGAGTGGCTGCCACCTCACTGGGGTGATGGGCGTAGTCATCCACAACCAGCCGACCTTGCCAGTCGCCGCGATAGTCGAAGCGGCGACCTGGAGTTTTCAAGCTGTCGAGGTGGGTGATCAGACGTTCGAGAGGGATTCCTTCCAATCGGCAGGCTGCAAGAGCTCCCAGAGCATTGCTCAGGTTGTGAAGGCCTGGCAGCGGCAAGGTGATCCGGCCGACGCACTCACCTTGTTCGTAGAGATCCGCAACTGTGTGGTCACCCTCAAGCGCGATTGGCAAGGCTGCGTACTCGACGTTGTCACTGCGTTGCACTGACCACCAGGCATCGGCTTGAAAGTGTTCGCTCAGGATCGGGTCATCCTGGTTGGCTAGCAGTCGACCGCAACCTGAAGCGAAGCGCCGCATCGTGGTGATCAGATCATCCAGATCCCTGTAATGATCCGTGTGATCCAGTTCCAGATTGGTGATCACGCCCAGGGTTGCGTTGAATTTCACCAGGGAGCCGTCGGATTCATCGGCTTCTGCGACAAGCAGACGTCCTGCGCCCGCATGACCGTTGCTTGCGTAACAGGGAACGATGCCACCGATCACAGCGGTGGGATCTTCTCCTGCACTGTGGAGGAGCGAAGTGACCACTGTGCTCGTGGTGGTTTTGCCGTGGGTGCCCGCTACTGCGATGGAGGGCTGTTGATCAATCAGGGCAGCGAGCAGATCGGAGCGGTGCCAGACAGTCAGTTCCAACCGTCGAGCTGCGGCCAGTTCCGGATTGCTGTCCGGGATGGCACTGCTGATGACGACCAGGGGAGAAGCGAAACCAAGTTTCTCCAGCTGATCGAGATTGTCCGCCGTTTGCGAGCCGAAAGTCACCATCCCCAGCGACTGCAGGGATTCCATTGCTGGCGACATCCTGCGGTCTGAACCACTCACCTTGTGACCACGACTGAGCAGAATTCTTGCGAGGGCAGACATGCCGATTCCGCCTGCACCGATGAAGTGCACTGAGGAAGGGCTGTCAAGCGATCTGCTCAATGACCAATGCCATGGACGCGCACCTTAAATCAGCATTTCCTGTTGACCACTAATCGCCGCAAACTGTCGTTTTAAATCCTTCCAAGATTTGCTGAGTAAGCACGTTGAATGGAAATTGGCGATTTCTGTATGATCAGCGGCCATTCCCCGCGGATTAACCGCTTCTGATATGACCCTGCGCGTTGCGATCAATGGATTCGGCCGAATCGGTCGCAATGTGATGCGGGGATGGATCAGCCGTGGCGCTGACACCGATATCGAGATCGTGGGCGTGAATGCCACCTCGGACCCCAAAACCAGTGCTCACCTGCTCACCTATGACTCCATTCTGGGCAAGCTCGACCCCGGCGTGAAAATTGAAACCACTGACGACTCGATGATCGTCAATGGCAAGCAGGTGAAATTCTTCTCCGACCGCAATCCCCTCAACTGCCCCTGGAAGGATTGGGGTGTGGATCTGGTCCTCGAGTCGACCGGTGTCTTCAACACAGACGAGAAAGCCAGCATGCACATTCAGGCTGGCGCCAAGAAGGTGATTCTCACAGCTCCCGGTAAGGGTCCCAAGGTCGGCACCTTCGTGGTCGGTGTGAACGAGGATCAATACCGTCACGAGGATTTCGACATCCTCAGCAACGCCAGTTGCACCACCAACTGCCTTGCCCCTCTGGTGAAGGTCATTGATCAGTCGATCGGCATTAATCGTGGTCTGATGACCACGATTCACAGCTACACAGGCGACCAGCGGATTCTCGACAACAACCATCGCGATCTGCGTCGTGCCCGTGCCGCTGCTGTGAACATGGTTCCCACTTCCACCGGTGCAGCCCAGGCAGTGGCTCTTGTCTATCCAGCTGTGAAGGGAAAGTTCACCGGCATCGCGATGCGCGTTCCCACCCCGAACGTCTCAGCCGTCGATCTGGTGTTTGAGTCCAACCGTGCCTCTTCCGTCGATGAGATCAAGTCGATTCTCAAGGCAGCTGCTGATGGCCCCATGAACAAGATCATCAAGTACGGAGACCTGCCGCTGGTGTCCAGCGACTACGCAGGCACCAATCAGTCGACCATCTTTGATGCGGATCTGACCCTGGCCATGGGTGACAACTTCTTCAAGATCGTTGCCTGGTACGACAACGAGTGGGGCTACAGCCAGCGGGTTGTCGACCTTGCCGAGGTCGTCGCCAGGAACTGGAAATGATCAGGTTTTGATCTGATGTCTCAATCCCTCCCGCTGGGAGGGATTTTTTGTTCAGGCGTCATTCAGTGCAACGCCGAAGTGATCAAATCCCGCAGCGGTTACAGCGAGCCTGGTGTCACTCCAAACGATTTCATCGCTCTCGGCTGTGATGCAGCCGATCCGCCTGCTGCCCGGTTGATGTTCGAGCCAGTGCTCGGCCCAGTCGGAAGGCAGACTCAGCACCAGTTCAAAATCCTCACCACCGTTGAGGCACCATTGATCCCACAGATCGCCTGAAGGCCACCCTTCGGGCCGTGGAAGCCAGTCATGGGTCAGTTGCGCTCCGCATCGGCTGCTGTCGCAAAGAGCCTTCACCGCAGCCAGAAGGCCATCGCTGCTGTCCGTGCCGGCTGCTCTCCATGGCAGGTCCTCAGGTTTGTTCTCGAGCAGTGTTTTCAGGGCATCCAACCGCGGTCTCGGGCGCTGATGTTGGCTGATGGCCCGTTGTTGAAGCTTGTCCGCCAGCCCACTATTTTCATTCAGAGCCGGATCACCCTGCAGCAGTGCCAGACCTAAACGGCTCAGGCCATGGGCCCCGCTGGTGACGAGCCAGTCACCAGGGCAGGCATCAGCACGGTGCAGGCGCAGGGGTCCCAGTCGACCGAGTGCGGTGATTGAGATCAGTCTTTGTTTGCCTGCGGAGCAATCCCCTCCCAGCAGGATGCCGCCATAGCAGCTGAGAGCTTCACTGATACCGCGATACAGGTCCTCAACCCAGTGCCAAGAGGTGTATCCCGGTGCCACCAGAGCCACCGTGATTCCAACCACTTCCACAGCACCGCTGGCTGCGAGATCGGAAATATTGGTCGCTACGGCGCGCCAGCCCACGTCGGCTGGACTTGTTGTGCCATCACTGAAGTGAATGCCATCCACCAGGACATCAGTGTTCACCAGCAGCTGCCGGGGGTCGGCGGCAAGGCCGGAGGTGTCATCAGCCAGCTGGCCCGGTGGAGCAAAACAGGCAATCCGCCTGAGCAGCTCCGCTTCACCCAGTTCCGCCAGTGTGACCTTCAAGGAACTCAGGCGTGCTGCTGGAGTCGATTTGCACCATCAACCACTTTGATCCGCTTGATTTCATCGTTGACCCCCAGTTCCTCGAGCACATCAAAGCCGTCAACGACGTAACCGAAGGCTGCATTGCGACCATCCACCAGATTCAGCCCTGCTGGTGTCAGCTCCGCCTCATAGAGGAACAGGAAAAACTGGGATGAGCCATCGTCAAGCGCCTGATCGGAGTGTGCCCAACCCAGCGTTCCGAGTGTGGAGAAGGGAAGCACCGGAGTGGCTTTGAACAGACCAACGTCTTCGAAGGTCTGGTTGTAAAGGGTTTCGGGTTCATCGGGAACGCGGATTTCCAGTGGCACATGGCGTTCCTGCTTGGTTTTTGGATCCACGTAGCCGATGTCAGGTCCTTTGGGATCACCGCTCTGCAGGATGTAGAAATCTTCCGCACGGTTGAAGGGCAGGCCGTCGTAGAAGCCCTTCAGGCTGAGATCGATGAATGCACCAGCGGTCAGCGGTGCGTTGTAACCATCCACCACAGCGGTGAGATCACCTTCAGTGGTTTCGATCACCACGGTGGCTCGGCCCGCCAGTCGCGGCAGCTCGTCGAATTCCGCAGGGATGTCGGGTAACCGATCGTCAATCAGCAGTGCCTCCAGATCACCGATCTGGCTGAGGGTCTGGCGACGAGACTGGATGAAACCCGCTTTGTCCTTGCCTTCAATGCTTTCCTCGAGAACGTTCAGGTCATCGGCAACAGAATCAAGGATCTTTTCGGCCTTTGCCTGATCGTCGCTGGGCATCGCGGCGATGATTGCACTCCTCCTGTCGCTCAGGAGGGATTGCGTGCGCTTGAGACCTCGTCCGAGAGCACTCCAGCGTTTGGCACGCAAGTCATCACTGGTGCCTTCAAGCAGATGCTGCAAATCGCGAAGATCCTGCTGATTCATGGGCAAAGAATCACGCAGGATCGCTGCCGGATCCTGAACGGCGTTTCCCTGGGGGAGTCCCGCCCAGGCCGGAGGGGTCCAGGCCAGGCCAATCACGATCAGCAGGCTGATCAGCCATGCGCTCAAGCGTTGAAATTCCAACCGAATCGCCAAGGAGAACCCCAGGTGCTGAAAGGACTTTGGCACAGCCGTATGATCCCCTGAACCGTTCGGCGGGAATGATCTCCAGCAACGATTTTCGCACCGGCACCACGATTGAGCTCGACGGTGCCGTTTGGCGCGTGGTCGAGTTCCTGCATGTGAAGCCTGGCAAAGGCTCGGCTTTTGTTCGCACGAAACTCAAGTCAGTCCAGACCGGGAGCGTTGTTGACAAAACCTTCCGCGCCGGAGAAATGGTTCCTCAGGCCTTGCTGGAGAAAGCCACACTTCAGCACACCTACATGGAAGGTGAGGACTATGTCTTTATGGACATGTCGAGCTATGAGGAAACCCGTCTCACCGCTCAGCAGATCGGTGACAGCCGCAAGTACCTCAAGGAGGGGATGGAAGTGAGTGTGGTCTCCTGGAACGAGAAGCCCCTCGAAGTTGAATTGCCCAACTCCGTTGTGCTGGAGATCACCCAGACCGACCCTGGCGTGAAAGGTGATACTGCCACCGGTGGAACCAAGCCTGCGATCCTTGAAACCGGCGCTCAGGTGATGGTTCCTTTGTTCCTCTCGATCGGCGAGAAGATCAAGGTGGATACGCGCAACGATTCCTACCTGGGTCGGGAGAGCAGCTGAGTCATGCAACTCGATCACGATCAGCTGCACAAGCTCTTGGACGCCTTGGCTGAGAGCGACATTCAGGAGTTCCGCCTTGAAGGCGATGACTTCCGTCTGGAAGTTCGTCGCAACCTGCCGGTTACAGCCGTGGCTGCACCCCCGGTCACTGTCGCTCAGACTGTTTCACCTGCACCTGTTGTTGATGTCCCTGTCCAGGGGGACACAGCCCCAGCGGCTCCACCGCCCGCGGCGGGCTCCCGATCTGATCTGGTGGATGTCACGGCACCGATGGTCGGCACCTTCTACACGGCCCCTGCTCCAGGGGAAGCACCCTTCGTGGAGATCGGCAGTCGCATCAATGCCGGTCAGACGATCTGCATCCTTGAAGCGATGAAGCTCATGAACGAGCTGGAAGCCGAGGTTGCAGGCGAAGTGGTGGAAATCCTTGTCGACAACGGCACCCCTGTGGAATTCGGGCAGGTGCTGATGCGCGTCAAGCCTGGCTGAGTTCCCAGGCCGCCTGAATTGCCGCCAGCATGCTGGCTCCCCGTGCGACACCTTCTCCGGCAATGTCGAAGCCGGTGCCATGGTCGGGAGAGGTTCGCAGAAAAGACAGGCCCAGGGTTGTGTTGACCGCCTGATCGAAAGCCAGCAACTTCACCGGAATCAGGCCCTGATCGTGATACAGCGCCAGGATTCCGTCGGGTCCGATCCGACGGTCAATGTTTCGCCAGGCCTTGGCCGCACTCAGCCAGCAGGTGTCAGGGGGAATGGGGCCTTTCAGTTGCACGTCACGACGTTCTCTGGCCCAACGCTCCAGCAGAGGGTTCAGCCACTGCTGCTCTTCACCTCCCAGTTGTCCCTGCTCGCCGGAATGCGGATTGAGGCCGGCCACCAGCAATTGAGGCGTGGGATTGAAGCGCAGGCAGAATTCCGCCAGTTCATCGAGTTTTCGCCCAACCAGATCCGCGCTGAGAACCTCCGCGACCCGCCCTAGAGGAATGTGTGTGGTGGCAAGCAGAGTATTGAGTCTCCATCCGCTGAAAGGGGAGACAGCCGTGAACAGCATGGAAGCGGCTTTTTGCCCATCCAGTTCAGCCAGCCGTTCGGTCTGGCCTGGATAGCGATGTCCGGCGTCATGCCAGGCATGTTTAGCGATCGGTGCGGTCACCAGTGCCCGCCCTTGCTGTTGTTGCACCAACTCCACAGCCCGGGTCAGCCAGCGGAAACCGGCTTCTCCGCTTCTGGCTCCCGCCTCGCCGGGTTCAAGAGGACCTCCGGGCACCGGGAGATCCTCAATGTTCAGTGCATCAGGATCTGCGATGGGATCCTGTGAGTGCTGTCTGAGATTGGCGGCGGCTTTCTGCAGGCTGGCCCTGCAGCCGACCAGCAGAGGAGTCGGCATGTTCGCTGGTTGCCTGGGATCAGCGAGCGCTTTCAGCGTGACTTCCATGCCAATCCCGGCAGGATCTCCGAGTGCGATCACGAGGCGCTGATTAGCGTCATGGCATTCGATGGATGAGGTCATGCTGCGTTGGCTGGTGATCGGCCTTTTGCTCTATGGCCTGGGGACGGCGCTTCGGGAAGGCTGGCTTGAGGTTCAGTGGGGTCGCTTGCTGCATGATGCAGGTCTGACGTTCATCGATCCTGATCAGCCCTTGAAGCTGGATCAGATTCCTCAGCTCAGTCCGGAGCGCTCCGCGCCAGGCTCTCCATGAGTCTCTCCTCCTCCAGGCAGTGCTGGAGACCGCTGCGGAAGTTCGGATGAATCATGGAGTATCCAAGTGTTTTGCAGAGAAGGTCGTTGCTGACCCGGCGGTTTTCGGCCCAGAAGCTGCGGGCCATCGCGCTCATGTCTGTCTCAGCGTCCGCGTAATCGCGAATTTCCGGAAGGTTGCAGTTCAAAAGGTCTGCGGCGTGACGCTGCATCACATGGCTTGGAGCCGGCTCATGGTCACAGATATTGACGATGGCAGGGTGTTGGCCAGCGGCAGAGCAGTGCATCAGGTGCAGACAGCCAGCGGCGATGTCATCGACGTGCACCCGGCAGAACACCTGGCCCGGCTTGTGTATGGGCTTCAGGGTGCCGGCCCGCACAGCAGCAAGAGGTGAACGACCCGGTCCATAGATACCGGGCAACCTGAGAATCTGCACCGGCAGACCGCTGTGCAGCCACTCTTGCTCGCAGATCAGGCGTCTGCGGCTGCGATCCTGGCCGGGCTTTGGTGTATCCGATTCACTCACCCAGGCTCCATCTGTGTCGCCGTAGACACCAGTTGTGGAGAGATACCCAACCCAACGCAGGGGCAGCTGACAGAGCTGAGCTCCCAGTGTCCGCAGCACAGGGTCGTTCTGATCACGCCCAGGGGGGATGGTGCTGAGCAAATGGGTCACGCCATGCAGTTCTGCCTCGGTCGGTATCACGTTCCTGGTCGTGTCAAAGCGCAGGGATCTGCTGTTGGACTCTGGGTTTCTGCGAGTGGTGAGAACACTGATGTTCAGGGCTTCAGCCAAGGCAGCGACCCGACGTCCACTGAAGCCGGCTCCAAGGATGCACAGCCTGGATTCAGCGGGCAGCGATCGGCAACGGTTGACAAGTGATTCCGGCATGAGTACAAACGTATCAGTGAATATGCGGCCGTGACCAGTTCCTGTCTTCCCCTGGTGTCTTCTCAGTCGTCCATGCTGCCTCGCAGGTCCTTCAATCGCGGCATTGCACTGTCCGCTGGTGAGAGCACCGCTCTGCGTCGCCTGGCGGCAACCCTGTTCGCTTCGGTGTTGGTGAGCGGGGCTTTTGTGCTTGCACCAGAGCAGCCTGAGCAACAGGCCTCAATCTGTCAGCAGCATCATTCCGCAGAGGCCTGCAGAGTCTGGTGATCACGGTTCCAGTGGAGTGGCTTCAGGCGGCCTCAAGCCCCCAGCTCTGATGATCCTGGTTGTCGAGTGAGGAATCCGGCGTGTGCGATGCGCTGGTGGTTTGATTCAGCTCAGGTTGTGCCCATTGAAGGAGTCTCAGGGCAAGGCGCAGATCACCATCCATCCATGCTCGGATCGCCATGGCTCGGCGGGGATCGTAAAAACGTTGGCGTCGATACCAATCAAAAACATCGGAATCAGATTTGTGCCCGTTGCATGAAAGACAAGCTGGAACGCAGTTTTCAGTGGTGCTTAAACCGCCTTTGGCTCTAGGGAGAATGTGGTCAATCGATTCTGATCTTTTTCCGCAGTAAATACAGCTTTTACCGGTGTAAGTATGTAGTGATTGACGCCATCTTCGAACACGCAGTTTAGGGCAAAGATCTTCAAGGAAAACCGCGTCCCTGTTATGCATCCGAATGGCTCGGTTGAAAGAATTCTGGCGCTTTCGCAGAGTTCGTCAATGTGTTCTTTGCTGCATTTTCGGTACTTTTTCAAGTGTGATATTTGAGCTTTAAGTCCCTTGTGGTGCCCTGGAGAACTAATACAATTGCTTTCATTGAATTGTCCTACCGGCATTGTCAACGTCCTGCTGCAGCCTTGGGCTGACCCCATCAGGACTTGTGAGGGTCACTTACCCCTTTGATGCGGTAACGCATGCGCAGATGGGCCGGATCCGGCCTCGTGGACTCTGGAAAGGCTCGCAGCATGGCTGGGAATTCCCACTTGCCGCAGCTGAGTGCCTGCTCGACCGTCTGGGCTCACGTTTTCGGGTTGAAGAAGAACTGGTGCGTTGGCTGGACTGGCACCGTCATCCACTGCCACCGCTTCCTCGTCACCGGGAGTTGATGGCGTGTACCGACCTGAATCAGCCCTTGGCTGATGGTCGAATACCGCTTCCTCATCAACGTTCCGGTGCTCGTTGGTTGTTGTCACGTCGCGGAGCGTTGCTTGCTGATGAGATGGGTCTGGGGAAGACGCTTACCTCTCTCCTTGCCGCTCGCGCTCTGATGCGTGCTGTACCTCTGCAGCTCATGGTGATCGCTCCTGTGGGACTTCACCCGCACTGGCAGCGCGAAGTGGAGTCATTGGATCTTCAGTGCACATTGCACAGCTGGGCTCGTTTGCCTGATGACCTTCCGGAAGCGGGAACTCTTCTGTTGGTGGATGAAGCGCATTTCGCCCAGTCGCTTCATGCTCAGCGAACCCAGGCTCTGTTGCGTCTGGCACGCCATCCCCGGTTGCGGGCGGTCTGGATGCTTACGGGTACACCCATCCGCAATGGTCGACCGATTCAGTTTTTTCCCTTGCTTGCAGCGATGGATCATCCGCTTGCACGCGATCAGCGTTCCTTTGAGGAGATCTTCTGCCAGGGACATTGGAGTGAGCAGGGTGGTCGGCGCCGTTGGCGTGCAGATGGTGCAAGTCGTCTTGAGGAGTTGCGGCGTCTCACCCGACCGCTGGTTTTGCATCGGCGTAAGCAGCAGGTGCTGGGTCTGCCCGCCAAGCAGCGTCGCTGCCACACCGTTTCACTGGCTGAGGAGCAGGCGCTTGGATTCGATCATCGCCTCCGTCTCGTGGTGGAGGACTACCGCCGACGCGTGCAACTCGGTGAAGTGCGTTCCGATGCTGAATCTCTTGCCGTGCTGACGTCCCTGCGCATGATTGCGTCGGAATTCAAGCTTCCGTCTGTTCAGGCGCTGGTCGAGCAGTTGCGTGTTGATGGCGAGGCGATCGTGTTGTTCAGTTCCTTTGTGACGCCGTTACAGCTCCTGCAGCAGCAGCTGGGTGGTGAGCTGTTGACCGGTCGGCAAAAACCGGAACAGCGACAGACTGCTGTGGACCGCTTCCAATCTGGTGGAACCGATCTGCTTCTAGCCACCTATGGCTGTGGGGGGTTGGGATTCACGCTTCACAGAGCTCGTCATGTTGTGCTGCTTGAGAGGCCCTGGACCCCGGGAGATGTTGACCAGGCGGAGGACCGATGTCACCGAATCGGTATGGATGGCGGGCTCACCAGCCATTGGCTCCAGCTTGGTCTGGCCGATCAGCTCGTTGATGGCCTTGTGGCCAGCAAGGCGGAAAAAATCGAGTTGCTGTTGGGTCCACGTCGTATCAGCTTGGATCGTCAGCCGTTGCCTGCCATGGTCGCCCGTTGTTTGCAGGATTGCTGACGGACGGCCAGCTCATGCCTGAGCAGAGGATCTTTGGATGTCTTTTTGCCTGTGAGAAGGGAGGTGGCTTTGCTCACATCAGCGCAAGCCTCGTCATCACTGCCCATCAAGGTGTGGATTAGTGAGCGGTCGGTGAGCGGAACAGGATTGTCAGGGTGACTCACCACAACCGCATTGCAATGTTTCAAAGCCTTGTCCAGTCGCTGCAGATCGAGATCTTCAAGGCAGCTGGATGGTTTTACCTTTGGATCAGGCGAAGCAGCTTGGGGACTTTCAGCATTTCCGCAGGCTTGGATCAGCAGCAGCAAGCAACCGATCAAAACCAGTTTTGGACCCCATCTGGAACAGCAACGGGCTTGCGCAGGCCTCAGCGATGACAAAAGTTTCAGTAGCTGTATCGATCATCAGCATCCCAGTCCGTTGAAGCCTCTGCGTTGGTGCTGCTGTCGGTGGTCACACTCGCTTTAGTGGCGCTTGACGATCTCTTGGAGGCTTTCCCGCCAAAAAGATCCCCCAGATAGCGACCGCAATCTGGGTAGGTCTCCGGTTCCGCCACCACCGTTTCAGTGATCATCACTGCTGCATGCTCAGGGGATGTTTTGAACACCCCACTGCTCTGACGCTTGATCAGGGCGTAGGAGGCTTTGAAGCTCACCTCGTGATCATTGCCATTGGTGCGCATGTAGCAATAGATCTGAGCACCCTTTTTGGTGTTGGCGCTGGCCGCCTCAACAGGTGCAGCTGCGAGCAGCATCCCCGCCAGAGGCAGCAGGACGGCGAGGCGGGTGCGGAGACTGGCCATTGATGGTCAGAAAGGGTTATCCAAATAAACTTATCGGCTTGTTTTTGGCTGTCCAGAGGGGAATCAGGTATTGCCCAGTCCCAGAGGGGTGAGCAGTTTCACAACCAACGGGAGGACCAGAAGCACAGTGATCAGTCGTACAGCGTGCAGTGCCGCAACAGCTGCGCCAACGCCGTAGTCCTCTCCCACCAGGCTCATACCGCTGATTCCACCGGGCGCTGCTCCCAGCAGGGTGATCAGTGGATCGACGCCCAGCAGACGACTGGCCCAGAGACCGACCACCAGACCTGTCATCACCAGCGTGAGAGTGATGAGTACAGCAGGCTTCCAGAGATGTTGCAGCTGTTCAAGAGATGTTCGCGTCAGACCGGTGCCGATCACAGTCCCGATTCCGATTTGAAGAGCGGTGCGTGTGCCGGGTGGCCATTCGGCAATCTCCAGGCGCCCGCTCATGCTCACAACAGCAGCACCGATCAGTGCGCCCGCAAGCGGTGCGGCTGGAATTCCGGTTTTCAGTGCGAGCAGTCCCATGCCTGTTCCGACCAGGGCATACACCAGCAGGTTCATCAGCGAAGACATGGCACCCGCAGGCAGCAGATCACTCAGTTTGAAGCCAGAGCGGGATGGCCTCGATATCAAGCCCTTGAGACTTGGTCACCCATGTGTTGTCATCAGGCCAGCTTCGCCAGTCTTCGGATGACTCAGTCCGTGTCCTTCCGCATCACTCGTACGGCGGAGGATGTTGCCCAGATGCTCAATGCTCTGTCGCAGCGTCTGGTCAAGCTTGAGCAACGCATGGAGAGCCTGGAGCTGCAGGTGCGTCAGCAGCGCAGTGAGGCTGAATCCATGCCAGCTGAAGAACGGCAGCGACTGGATGAGGTGGACCAGCTGCTGCTCGATTGCCAGGAGTTGCTTAACAGCAGCGAACTGGCTTCGGATGTGGTTTCCGAATCAGCAGCCGTGTTGTCTCACTCTTCGGCAAATGAGTCTGATCATGAGGCCGCGGCCGCATGAGGCTGGCCAGAGGTGGCAAAATGAAAAGAAAGCCGGCTATGGCATTCACCACCTGCACCACTTCTGGTCCTCGCAAATCCGCAAACAGCCGTTGTTCCATTGCTACTGACTCATCTGATTCGTCTGATGCGAGCACCAGCGGTTTCTTTGAGGGTGGCCATCAGCTTGAAAAGCTTGAGTTTGCCTTGGCCGTGGCCATCACAAGAGGCGATCAATCGAAATCTGATCAGTTGCGTGCACAGATCGACGACCTGGGCGGCAACATTGAAGAGCCTGGTACCTGACTTTGTTAGTCAGCTGAATGGAATCCTCACCAGAGGCACGCCAGAGTTCGATTAATCAGTCCTGAGCCCTTCTATGGATTGATATTTTCCGTGATCGTTTGTTAAGATCAATTCAATGTTTTATTAACCGCTTTGACGGCGTTATTGAAATCTTCCGTACCACTGCAATCCGTGGAGCCTGATCGAGAGCAACTTCTCATTCGCGCCAGGCAATGGTTTGATCAAGCTCGTGTGCAGGCAGATGAAGGTAATACGACCGGTTCAGCCCAACTGATCCTGAAAGCTCTCAACCATGAACGCAGAGCTGGAAGCGTTGGCCCACAGGTTGTGCAATTGATCAAGCCCAGAGCATCGACATCCAGCTGGGGCAATCGCAGCTAAAAAATCATCGGAAAAAGTAATATTTAAGTCAAGCGGGTGACCGGATTTGAACCGGCGACGTTCAGCTTGGGAAGCTGACATTCTACCGCTGAATTACACCCGCGCCCTCAAATTCTATCTCATAGTAGAAATTACTCAACTGAGATTCTGGTTGCTCACCGGCCCAGGACTTCTGAAGCTGCGCTAAGTCCAGCACCCATTGATCCTTTGTGCAGACCGAGCGACTGCAGAACTGATTCGATCGCTGCAACCGCTGTCAGCACGTCTCTGTCACAGACGAATCCCAGGTGGCCTATGCGGAAGACTTTGCCCTTGAGATGATCCTGGCCGCCGGCGAGCAGGATGTCGTAGCGCTCTTTCACTGTTTTGCGCAGTTGTTCAGCATCAATTCCATTCGGTGCCACAGCCGTGATGGCCGGACTGCCGAATCCTTCTGCGGCAAACAGTGGCAGACCGATTGCCTTCATGGCTGCGTGGGATGCTGCGCGATGCCTGGAATGACGCGCAAAAATTGCCTCCAAGCCTTCCGTCTGCATCATCTCCAGCGCTGCCTCTAGAGCGAAATAGAGATTCACTGCCGGAGTGAAGGGATTGCTGTTCTTGGCAGCCGTTTTCCTGTAAGGGCCCAGATCCAGATAAAACTTCGGTAGATCGGAACATTCGTAGGCCTTCCAGGCTCGATTGCTCATGGCAACGAAGCTCAGGCCGGGGGGCATCATGTAGCCCTTCTGGGAGCCGGAGGCGACCACGTCCAGGTTCCAGTCATCCATCGGCACATTGGCGGCTCCAAGACTGGTGACGCAGTCAGCAATGGTGAGAGCCGTTCCGTGCGTTTTCACATGTCCACTGATGGTTTCAAGGTCATTGATCACTCCGGTGGAGGTTTCTGAGTGGGTGAGGATCACTGCCTTGATTGATTTGGCCGTATCGGCCTCCAGTGCGCTGCGAAATGCGTCCGGATTGAGCGGTTGCCCCCACTCGGCTTTGATGACCTCCACATCCAGCCCGTAGGCCCGCGCCACTTTTACCCAGCGTTCGCCGAACTTGCCGTTGTCACCACAGAGCACCTTGTCTCCACGGCTGAGTGTGTTGATGATGCCCGCCTCCATGGCGGCGGTGCCGCTACCTGTGATGACGAGCACATCGCTGCTGGTTTGATGCAACCAGCGCAGCTGTGCATTGGTGCGTTCCACCACGGCCTGGAATTCGCCGCTGCGATGGCCAATCGGGTGGCGGCCCATGGCCTTGAGCACTGTTTCGGGCACCGGGGTGGGTCCCGGGATCATCAGGGTGAGCTTGTCCTGCACGGGCTCGATGGGTGCCAATCGTTCATCCTAAAAAATGATCCGCTGGGTTTCCCATCTCCTCAACGTCTGCTGATTCAGGCCCCGGGTTGACCCTGCCTGTCTGGGTGGCTGCTGCGGCGCGCGCTGCGGCGCTTGTTCTCGGTGGTTCCTCAGCGCCCACCAGTGTCGATCTGAGAATTCCTGCTGAACAGGGGCTGCGTCGTGTGGAGCTGCATGCGGCGTCGCTGCTGGATGGCGGTCAGAAGGCACTGGCGATCAGCGTCTGCGATCCAGGTGATGGATTGGATCTCACCCGCGGCCTGGAGATCTGGGTGGTTGTGAGCCTTAGCTCCTCCAGGGAGGGATTGCACATCCACGCCGGTGAGGGCGTCGGTCGGCTGGAGCAGAACGGTGCACTGTGTATTTCAGGTTTCGCCCGAGAGTTGCTTGAGCTCAATCTCAGCGATCTGTTGCCGGTTGTGGGAGGCCTGGAGGTTGAGGTGGTGTTGCCCCGCGGACGGGAGTTGGCTTTGCGCACCAGCAATTCGGCGTTCGGAGTGGTTGAGGGTCTTGCGTTGATTGGCACGCAGGCGGAGGTGCAGACCAGTGCTTCCCCTGATCAGCTGCAGTTGGCTCGTCAGCGGTTGCGTGAGCTCACCGGTCAGAGAGGTTTCGCCGGTCGTTTGACGCTTGTGATTGGTGAAAATGGTTTGGATCTGGCGCAGCAGCTGGGACTGTCCGAGCAGCAGCCGCTAGTGAAGTCTGGAAACTGGATCGGGCCCTTGTTGGTGGCTGCTGCTCAATCCGGAGTGCGGCAGCTGCTGCTGCTCGGATATCACGGAAAACTGATCAAATTGGCGGGAGGGATCTTTCACACTCACCACCACCTCGCAGATGCACGCCTGGAGGTGTTGTCTGCTCTGGCCGTGCAGCAGGGTCTCAGTCTGGAATCCATTCGCGCCTTGCTTCAAACCGCCTCGATGGAACAGGCCTGGGGTTGGCTGCAAGCCCATGATCTGAAGCAGGCCATGGGGCTCTGGATGGCCATGGCTGAGGCGGTTGAAGGGCGGAGTGAGGCTTATCTGAAGCGCTATGGCTGCACTGGCATGCGTGTGGGGGCCGTTCTGTTCAATCGTGAGCGTCAGCTGCGTTGGGCGGGGCCTGAAGGTCTGTTGATGCTTCGGGATTGTGGCGTTCAACTCCATCCTGTGGCAGCTGATCCAGGTCAAGGCCCTTCTCTACGCTGATTGATTGGCGGCCGATTCCCGCGGCCTACCGTTCCACGGCTTTCGTGCGAGATGTCCCAGGTTCCGATTGAAGGTCAGCGTCTGCCGGCCATCGTCATTCTTGATTTCGGCTCCCAGTACTCCGAACTGATTGCTCGCCGGGTCCGAGAGACCGAGGTGTTTTCCGTGGTGCTGGGATACAGCACCTCTGTTGAGGAGCTGCGCAAACTGTCGCCTAAAGGGATCATTCTCAGCGGCGGCCCAAGTTCGGTGTACGCCGATGGCGCTCCTCTTTGCGATCCACAGATCTGGTCGATGGGGATTCCTGTCCTCGGTGTCTGTTATGGCATGCAGCTGATGGTTCAGCAGCTGGGCGGTCGTGTGGTGGCAGCAACCGGTAAAGCTGAGTACGGCAAAGCTCCGCTGGAGGTGGACGATCCCACGGACCTGCTCACCAATGTGGATAACGGCTCCACGATGTGGATGAGTCATGGGGATTCGGTGGAAGCTCTGCCGGAGGGCTTTGTGCGTCTTGCCCATACCGCCAACACCCCTGAGGCGGCCGTCGCTCACCATCAGCGTCAGTTGTACGGGGTGCAGTTCCATCCCGAGGTGGTGCATTCCACCTGCGGCATGGCGATGATCCGCAATTTCGTCTATCACATCTGCGGCTGTGAGCCTGACTGGACGACAGCGACGTTCATTGAGGAAGCTGTCACGCAGATTCGCGAGCAGGTGGGTGAGAAGAGGGTGTTGCTTGCTCTCTCAGGTGGCGTGGATTCCTCAACCCTGGCCTTTCTGCTCAAGAAGGCCATTGGTGATCAGCTCACCTGCATGTTCATTGATCAGGGCTTCATGCGCAAAGGCGAGCCTGAATTCCTGATGGACTTTTTTGACCGCAAGTTCAATATTCACGTTGAGTACATCAAGGCCCGGCAACGATTCCTGACCAAGCTCAAGGACGTCACGGATCCTGAGCAGAAGCGCAAGATCATCGGCACCGAATTCATCCGTGTGTTTGAAGAGGAGAGCCGTCGCCTCGGTCCTTTTGATTACCTGGCCCAGGGCACGCTTTATCCCGATGTGATCGAGAGTGCAGGAACCAACGTCGATCCCAAGACGGGTGAGCGGGTGGCTGTGAAGATCAAGAGCCACCACAACGTGGGTGGCTTGCCGAAAGATCTTCAGTTCAAGCTGGTGGAACCGCTGCGCAAGCTGTTCAAAGACGAAGTGCGCAAGGTCGGTCGCTCGCTCGGCCTTCCTGAGGAGATTGTGCGTCGTCACCCCTTCCCTGGTCCCGGTCTGGCCATTCGCATCCTTGGTGAAGTCACAGCGGAGAAGCTCGATTGCCTGCGTGATGCGGACCTGATTGTTCGTGAAGAGGTGAAGGAGGCTGGTCTTTATCACGACATCTGGCAGGCGTTCGCTGTTCTGTTGCCTGTGCGGTCGGTGGGGGTCATGGGTGACAAGCGCACCTATGCCTGGCCAATCGTTCTGCGCTGTGTCTCAAGTGAGGACGGCATGACCGCTGACTGGTCGCGTCTGCCCTATGACCTGATGGAGACGATTTCCAATCGGATTGTGAATGAAGTGAACGGTGTGAACCGTGTGGTTCTCGACATCACCAGTAAACCGCCTGGCACCATCGAGTGGGAATAGGGCAGCAGTTGTAGAGAACTGCTCTCTGATTGCATGAAACTTGCCAATCCCCAGCTCTGAACGATTGAATTACAGGGTTGCATTAGGATTGAAGACCTGAAGGATCAGCTTCGAATCATTTACTTTCGGATTCAACTGGTTTGATTTGATCTATGTGCTCATTTGTGGATCGAACGCCTCGTGAATGTATCAAATAGATATCGATTAATGGATTGTTGATACATGCTTGTCGAGCGGCAGTTATGCGTAACTTTTTTTACTTGCTGCGCAGGGGTCCTGTGGATACGTTCAAATTGAATTGCTTTTTGCAATGAATTATCTCAAAAACATTCGCCTGGTTTCGGCCTCTGCAGTTCTCGTCGCTGGGGGTCTTCTGGCAACAGCAATCTCCACAGATACACCTTCCGCAAAAGCAGCTGTTGAGGATTACGAAATTAATGCTTCAACGATCTCTGGAGATCAGCGAAACACCGATTTCATTAATCGCGTTGGTGCAAGCCAGTTGGCCAACGATCTTCGCAGGGGTGGATATGTGATCTACGTTCGTCACGCTCGTACCAACAAGGACTGGGGTGACCAGGTCAGTCCGAACCTGAATCTCGCTGATTGCAATACCCAGCGTCGCCTCAGCCCGGACGGTAAAAAAGAGGCTGTTGAGATTGGTCGAGGGATCAAGGCTGCGCGAATTCCCGTTGGCGATGTGATTTCAAGTGACTACTGCCGTGCTTACAACACCGCACAGCTTGCGTTCGGAACATACACCAAAAATTCAAACCTGAATTTCCTGCCCTGTGTTGACTGCACTCCTAAGGAGTACAAGGAATACGCAGAAAGAGTGTCTCCTCTCCTTTCCGCCAAGCCGGCATCCGGAACCAACACATTCCTGATTGGTCACGATGATCCTTTCCAGGGAGTGACGATGGGCGTGGTGCCTCCTGACGGGATTTATCCAGATCCGATGGGTGTCTCCTATGTGGTGAAGCCGATGGGAAATGGTCAATTTGAACTGGTGGCCAAACTTCTCCCCACTCAGTGGAGAGCGCTGTCCCAATTCTGATTCAGCTGCATCAATCGTGACCGGTTCAGCGTTGGTTCCTTTTTGTGAGCCAACGCTTTTTAGGCGGCTCAAAGTCGGGGTGATACTGAAGTGTCAATGGGTCCTTTCAGGGGGCTGGTGGGTCGTTGCCGGCACCGATAACCTTGGCCCCCGGCTTCAAGGATGTGACCGCTGCTCATCAGCAGGACCAACAACTGCAGCGACGTCTTCAGCAGGACAGCATCCAGCTTGCTGGCAAGACCATTTACATCAATCCTTTTCTTTACTGGCGCCGTTTCGACAGCAATACGGATCGCTGGCTGCGAGAGCCAGGACAGCTGAATGAGGATCAGATCCAGCACAATCGTGGTCGTTTCTATCCAGAGCTGGAGTGGTCACTTCTTGATCCCGTTGAACAGGAGATCAAGGATGGTGCTGTGGAGATGTTCCTGAAAAGCCTGGAACTGATCGGGACCTTTCATCCTGAGCTCACGTCGGGGCAGCTGCTTGAGGTCGAGCGCAAGATGTCGATCACCAAGAAGCGTTCCTTCGAACGCTGGGTGGAGAAGTCTTACCGAAGAAGGGCTCGACTCCAAAGTAGGGAGAAGCGTCGGTTTGCTCGCGACCGCTTCTGGCGTGGCTGGTCTGAGTGGATTGCCCTGGACACCACCCACCATGCTTTGGCACCGATCGTGGCGCTTGTCGTGTTGTCGGGTGTGATCGGCTGGTCAATGGGGGCATCTCGTTCAGCTTGTCCGGCACTTGTTCTGCCTTCGGAGCAGACTGGGATTCGTTGAATCTTCCGTTCTGCCTCCATGGCCGACAGCCAACCATTCGACTCGTTGCGCCTGGCGCTGATGCAGGAGGTTCTGCCGATGGGATTGGCGTTCGTCGATCGCGTCCGCAACGACGGTCCTGCCAAGGCCGTGGAGTCTGTCGCCAGGGGTGATGATCCTCTGGCTGAGCTGAGACGCCAGGGTGAAGCAGCGGCACGGGAGGTGCGCGAGCGCCTGGATCAGATCAGCCCTGGACTTGGGAATCCCGTGGTGTCAGTGCAGGTGGAGGTTGATGAGCCTGCGGACCCCCAGGATGTTTTGGATTCAGATCAGGATGACTCGCAGCAGCTGCAGGAGGTCCTGGCAAGAATTGATGGACGTCTGCAGCGACTGGATGCGCTGATGAACAAGGTGAGTTGACTGGGATGGCGGGTTCGGGTTTCTCGCATAGGGACGGTCAGCGGCAGAGCGGTTTGCGTCAGCAGCCACTGGTGCTTCTCGCTCTTGTGCTGCTGGTGAGTGCGGCGATGGCTTCCCGCCTGGTCTGGCTTCAGGTGCTCGAAGGGGCCCGTTACCGCGAACTGGCCGATGAGAATCGGATTCGTCTTGTCCCTCGCTCACCGACCCGTGGAAGGCTGCTGGACCGGAAAGGTCGGGTGCTGGCCTCCAGCAAGTTGACCTATTCCCTCTACGTTGAGCCTCGATTGGTGGACGATGCCAGTTGGCCCGACCTGCGCGACCGTCTGGCCCGCTTGCTCAGCCTCGATGCAGCCGTGCTGGATCAGCGTCGTGGCAGTGGACAGGCGCGGGATGGTTATCGCATCAATCTGGCCACTGATCTCAAGCCTGAACAGGTTTTGCGTTTTCGGGAGCAGTCGCAGGGATTGAAAGGGGCCCAGGTGGATGTTGACATCCTGCGCTTCTACCCCCACGGAACCCTGGCAGCCCATGCCCTGGGCTACACCCAGCCCATCACTGAGGAGGAATACAAGACCCTCGCTGAAAAGGGGTACAAAATTCGAGACCGCATCGGACGCATCGGTGTGGAGGCTGCCTATGAAAACCACCTGCGCGGTGCCTGGGGTGGGCAGATGCTGGAGGTGAATGCCATGGGTGAGGTGCAGCGCCATCTTGGGGATCGTCCTTCTGTTGCCGGCAAGGATCTCAAGCTCACTCTGGATCTGGATCTTCAGCAGGCTGCGGAGCAGGCCTTGGCTGACAAGCCCGGTGGTGCGATCGTCGCCATGGATCCCAGTAACGGCGCCATTCTTGCCCTGGCCAGCAAACCCACCTTTGATCCCAATTTCTTCTCCAAGCTGGTCACCACTCAGAAGGAATACGAGGCGCTGTTTTCCAATCCGAAAAAACCACTGCTGAGCCGGTCGATGAATGCTTACGACCCCGGCAGCACCTGGAAGGCCGTCACGGCCATGGCTGGTATGGAATCCGGCAAATACCCTCCTGAAACGCAACTCAACACGACCGCCTGCATCACTTACGGAGGTCACTGCTTCCCGGACCACAATGGCGCTGGTTTTGGTCGCATCGGCTATGCCGATGCTCTGCGTTTTTCCAGCAACACCTTTTTCTATCAAGTGGGAGTTGGCTCTGGATCCCTTGCGCTCAAGAAAGCGGCGAATGCACTTGGTTTTCAACAGAAGACCGGCATCGAGATCGGCTGGGAGGAAAGTGTGGGTCTGGTGGGTGATGAGGACTGGGCCGCAGCTGGCCGTGGCTGGGCCGACCCCGGCACGACCCCCTGGATTCCGGAAGATATGGCCAGTGCCTCGATCGGTCAGTCGGTGGTGCAGATCACACCCCTTCAACTGGCCAGGGCCTACTCAGTGTTCGCTAACGGTGGCTGGCTGGTCACACCTCATCTGGCTGACCAGGGGCTGGACTGGACTGACCCTGCCTGGCGCACAAAGGTTGAGATCAAGCCTTCCACGCTGAACAAGATCCGCGAGGGTTTGCGCAAAGTGGTCTCCGATGGCACCGGCGCCGGATTAAACGGTCCTGGGATCCCACCTGCAGGAGGTAAGACCGGTACTGCTGAAGACAGCACCGGCGGCCCGGACCACGCCTGGTTCGCCACCTATGCGCCCTATCCGGAGGGAAAGATCGTGATTGTTGCTTTTGCCCAGAACACCCCTGGAGGAGGGTCAGTGCATGCACTGCCTATGGCGAAAAAGGTGATGGAGGTCTGGAACCGCACCCGTGCCAAACAATGATTCAGGCGGCAGCGCTCAATTGCTCCTGTCGTAGAACGTTGCGGTAATAACCGCGCAGCTGTTCAGTCGCACCTGCCCAGCCCCAGCGTTCCGCCTCATCCCGGGCGGCTCTGCGCAGCGACTGGCGTTCGATGTCGTTTCCGAGCAGGCGACGCGTAGCTGTGATCAGGCTGGCGGCTCCTCCATCACTGCCGTCGGGTTCATACAGACAACCATTCACACCATCGGTGATGATGTCGGGAATCCCTCCACGGTTGGCTCCAACCACCGGGCAACCTGCTGCCATCGCTTCCAGCAGAACGAGTCCAAGAGTTTCCGTGCTGGATGGGAAGAGGAATGCATCACCGCTGGCGTAGGCGCTTGCCAGCTCTTCACCGGCCAGGTAGCCCACGAATGTGGTGGCCGTGTCTTCGAAATGCTTTTCCAGCTGCTGACGATGGGGGCCATCTCCGACCAGGGCCAGTCGCGCATCGGGAAGGGCTTCGAGCACAGGTTTGATGCGCTCGATCTGCTTTTCGGCTGAAAGCCGGCCCACATAGAGCAACAGAGCACCTCGGTCGTCTTGATCGCCCAACAGGCGCTGACGCATGGCATTGCTGCGCAGATCAGGACTGAACAGCTCGGTGTCCACTCCTCGCTGCCAGAGATCCGTGTGCTGAATGCCCTTGTCACTGAGTTCCTGAACCATGGCCGTGGAGGTGCATAAATTCAGAAGGGCCTGGTTGTGGGCGGCTTTCAGCAGTTCCCAAAGCAGTGGCTCGAGCATGCCCATGCCGTAGTGCTCGAGGTACTTGGGAAGATGGGTGTGATAACTGGCAACCAGCGGGATGGACTTGGTCTTGGCCAGCCAGATGCCCCCGAGGCCCAGCACTGCTGGATTGACAACATGGATGAGGTCAGGCTGGAAGGTGTCGATCGCTTCGGAGACAGCCGGTCGCGGTAAAGCCAGTTTCAGCTCCGGATAGAGCGGAAGAGGCATCGCGGGCACTCCGATCAGCCGGGCACCCATGTAGTCCTCCGGACAGCCCTCCGGGCAGAACACCATCACTTCATCACCGGCGTCCACAAGATGCTTCACCGTTTTGGTGAGGCGGGTGACGATGCCGTCGACCTTGGGAAGGAAGGTTTCTGTGAAGAAGGCGATTTTCAAGGGAGGGGCCTGATTCAGGAGGCGGAGCCGATGGCTTGTGCCTGGGTTTTGGTCCAGGCAGAGGTGCAAAGGATGCGGTTGCGATCACAGCGATCGGCGTAACGCGTGGCGATCTCCACCACCTCCTTCAACAGACCATCATCGAGGGTTGTGGGGTTGAGCCCGAGCTCGATGAAACAGCGGTTGTCCACGATCAGGTCGTTTTCAACGGCTTCATTGCGTGGGTTGGGCAGGTGGTTCACCTTGGCTCCGGTGAGGGCTGCCACTTTCTGGGCCAGTTCTCCCACTTGATGGCTCTCGGTCATCTGGTTGAAGATCTTGACCCTTTCACCTTGTGCTGGGGGATTCTCCAGGGCCAGCTGGACGCAGCGCACGGAGTCGCGAATATGGATGAATGCGCGGGTCTGGCCTCCTGTGCCGTGCACAGTGAGTGGATAGCCGATGGCCGCCTGCATGAGGAAGCGGTTGAGCACCGTTCCGTAGTCACCGTCGTAGTCAAAACGGTTGGTCAGGCGTGGGTCTCGATCCGTCGCCTCTGTATTCGTGCCCCAGACAATCCCCTGATGGAGGTCTGTGATCCGGACCTTGTCATTCTTGTTGTAGTAGAGGAACAGCAGCTGATCCAGCGTCTTGGTCATGTGGTAGACGCTGCCAGGGCTTGCTGGGTGAAGAATCTCTTCTTCGAAGCGGCTTCCATCGGGCTGAGGGACCTCCACCTTCAGGTAACCCTCAGGGATGGTGGCGCCTCTGTGTGACCCATACCCGTAGACGCCCATGGTGCCAAGGTGGACGACATGAATGTCCTTGCCGGACTCCACGATGGCGGCCAGCAGATTGTGGGTGCCGTTGACGTTGTTGTCGACGGTGTAGCGCTTGGTTGCGCTGCTTTTCATCGAATAGGGAGCTGCGCGCTGTTCAGCGAAGTGCACCACCGATTCAGGCTTTTCCTGGTTGAGCAGATCAACAAGTCGGTCGTATTCATGAGCAATGTCCATGTGCACAAAGCGCATGGGTTTGCCTCCGGTCTCCTCCCAGGCCTTCAGGCGATCACCGATGTTGGCAATCGGTGTGAGTGATTCAACCTCTAGGTCGATGTCAATCTTGCGGCGGCTCAGGTTGTCCACGATCACCACATCGTGGCCCTGATCCGCCAGATTCACGGCGCAGGGCCAGCCGCAGAAGCCGTCACCACCGAGAACGAGAACTTTCACCCCAAACTCCTGCTGAAGCGTGCGAGCCGCCAATGAGGTGCAAGCTACTACAGGGTTTTCAGCTGATCGCCACGGTCAGGGCCATCAGTGCCACCACCAGCACGGAACCGCTGATGATCAACACCCTTGAGGCACTGCTGCGGCTGGTTTCCTTGGCCATCACCTCCATGCGGGGCTCCTTGGCGAAGGCATTCAGACGTCCACCGTCTTCGGTTGTGACCTGCATGGGTCTTGTGTGACTGGTCGGACCTTATGGGTGCAATTGCTTAACGGCCTCTTTTATGTCGCTTGCTTCATGTCACTTCACCACTCTTTACTTGACCAGACCAAGGGTTGGAGAGCTGGCACTCGCTTGATCCCGTTTCGGCAGTCGGCCTGAAAGGTAAGCGGTGCGGCCGGCTTGAACGGCCTGACCCATGGCTTCAGCCATCGCTGCAGGGTCGCCTGCCAGGGCAATGGCACTGTTCACCAAAACTGCATCGGCACCCATTTCAAGGGCGGCGGCGGCCTCGCTGGGTACCCCGATCCCGGCATCCACCACCACAGGAACACCAGCGTTTTCAATGATCAGGCCGATGTTCGAAGCGTTGAGCAGCCCCTGCCCGGATCCGATCGGCGAGCCCAGTGGCATCACTGTTGCGCAGCCCACTTCTTCAAGCCGTTTGGCGAGCAGCGGATCGGCATTGATGTAAGGCAACACTGTGAACCCCTCCTGTACGAGTTGTTCCGCTGCTTCCAGGGTTCCGAACGGATCCGGCAGAAGGTGCCGGCTGTCGGGAATCACCTCAAGTTTCACAAAGGTGTTGTCTTCCTGTCCCGCCAGCTTGGCCAGCTCACGGCCGAGCCTGGCCACACGTACGGCTTCTTCGGCATTGGCACAGCCTGCTGTATTGGGCAGCATCCAGATGTTTTTCCAGTCAATGGCTTCCATCAGGCCGGCGTGCCCAGCTGCCGAAGTCTGAACGCGTCTGACGGCCACGGTCACCATGTCGCAATCGGAGCGAACAAGGCTTTGCTGCATCGCTTCCAGATTGGGATATTTGCCTGTGCCGGTGAACAGCCTGCTGTTGAACTGCCGACCACCGATCAGAAGTGGGTCGGTGCTGGTCGGGGTTGACGCCATTGAAAATGCTGGGGACTGGTGGGAAACCGGATCGGAAGTTGAACAGGCCACGATCGCGGGACCTACCGTGCGCACAACATCCGTTCTCTTCATATTCATCACTATGGACATGAACGTGCCGATCCAGATTCCGGCGACGTTCGAACCGTCACTACCTCTTGATGCCTCTGTCCTGGAGGAGCCACTACAGCTTGAAGGTTCGGTTCAGCGTTTTGACCCGATCGCAAGGGCTGCCAGTCTCGCAACGTCGATGCCCAGGGAGTGGTGCGGCAGTTACATGTCGTTCACAAGCGGAAACAGCGTCGATGTGAAACTCACCCTGGCAAGTGTTCAGCCCATCGGACAGATGGTTGACCTCAGAGGCAACATGCAGATCGGTGAGATCAGCACGCCCGTGCAGGGCAATCTCAATGCCTCATCTGATCAGGTTGATCTCTTGCCGCTTTCCGGTCAACTCACCAATGACCTTGAACCTGGTGGAAATTACCTCGCTCTGCAAGGAATGACTCTTGCGAGCTGGCAGGCCCCACGACTCACCAATCGCGGTGGCAGTCTCAGTCTGTCTCCAAGCTGCCCTGGATCAGAAGCCCCTGCCGTCAGAGCTCTCTGGTGAGCTGTTGTTTCTCGATTCGATGAATGAGCTGGACTTTCGTCTTTTTACTGCCTTTTCAAGACGTTTGAGTCGGTTTTTGGCTGTTTTGTTCGATGGCTCAAGTTCAAGCACTTTTCGGTAAAGGTCCGCGGCCTCCTCTCTGTTGAGCAGTCGCTCCTGAGCGAACGCGAGATTGTTTAGAGCCACCGGATAGTCAGGCTTCGCTTGAAGAGCGAACTTGTAATGACGTACAGCTCCTGAAAAATCCTTCTGAGCAGCGAGAGAAAATCCCAGAGCGTTCTGGATCAATGCCCTTGCTTCAGATGGCTCCTTGTCGAGGCGTTTGACAGCCTGACGCAATGTTGCTGTCGCCTTGGGATAAAGACGTTTGCGCAGCTGAACACTGGCCAGCTCATACAGATCACCAGCGTCCTTGGACGATGCAGCCCCGGATTGCTCGAGACGGCTCAGCTCTAGTTCATCACGACGAACGCGCAGCAGCTGCCTGCCTGCGATAAACGCGGCAATAGCGAGCAAGCCGATCAGCCCTAGCAGGTAGGTCTGCGGAAGGAAGGAATTCATGAGGGCTGAATGAGATCCCGAGCAGGGACGCTATTCAACCCTGAGTTGCATTCACCACACTGGCGAAGCTGGAGGGGTCTGCCACAGCCATTTGTGCCAGCATTTTGCGATTGAGACGCACGTCGGCTTTTTTGAGACCACCGATCAAGCGGCTGTAACTCACCCCGTTCATGCGTGCCGCTGCATTGATTCTTGCAATCCACAGACGGCGGAAATCGCGCTTGCGCCTGCGCCGGTCGCGATAGGCATTGCAGAGGGCCTTCATCACCCGCTGGTTGGCGGTGCGGAAGAGGGTTCCGTTGCTGCCTTGAAAGCCTTTAGCCAGGCGGAGAATCTTGTTACGACGCTTGCGGGCGACATTGCCTCTTTTGACGCGTGCCATGGGTCTGGAAAAATTGAAGTAAGAAAAATGTGATCGAATCCGTCACTGCTCAATGAGCATGACGCGGATCATGCGTAAGGCATCATCAGAGCCACACGCTCTTCATCGGTGCGGTCAACAACGGCTTTGGTTTTCAGATGACGCTTCAATTTCGGACTTTTGTGGTCCAGCAAGTGATTGTGGAAGGCGCGACGTCGCAGAAATTTGCCAGTGCCTGTTGCTTTGAACCGCTTGGCGGCTGCTTTGCGGGTCTTGAGCTTGGGCATTTCTCTGGCAGCGCGTGGCACAAACGACAAACATAGAACCTCAACCTCCCTTCAGCCAAACGATTTCTTCAAGTTCATGTTCAGTTCAGCTGTCCGGTTCGTGGCAATGCCCCTTTCCTGTTCAGGTGCAGTGCTGAGGGCAGTTCCCTGGATCTGTCTTCCTGCCTGGGTTGCGTCTGGCTGTCAGGCCCAGGTGATCCATCCGCCTGCGCCTCAGTCCGGCGCGTTGGCTGTGCCGACACATCGCGGGGTTCCACTGCCGCCTTCAGCGAAGAATTCCGTTCTCTGGGTGTCTCTTGACGATCATCTCGGCGCAGGAACGCTTGAGGGTCGGTCGGCTCCTCTGGTGACCCTGGTCAGCGCAGGGACTGCCCCTTTGCAGCTCAAGGACCAGGACGGAAACGTTCTGCTGTCATCTGACAGGTTGCGTTTCAGCTGGCGCAGGGTTCCACTGCAGGAGTCACTCGATGTGGCCCGGCGTGTTGCTGGACCGTTCGCGAGTTTCGAGTCTGCCGATCGGATTGCTGAGCGCTGGCGAGATCAGGGGGTCAAGGCTCAGGTGGCTCATCCAGGCGATTGGGAAGTCTGGGCTTCTGCTGATGCGCCGGATCTGGCTGAGGTCCCCCTGCGCGATGTCAGTGAACGCATCAGCACTGTTGTGATGCCGGTGCTCGAAGGGCCCACTGGAGGCCGCACCCTCAAGGGTTCTCTGCGGGTGGATGCTCCCGATGGCATGCGCTGGAAAGGTGGTGTGCTGCGCGGTCCTTTCCGTCTTCAGCCTGATGCCTACGGCAGCTGGACGCTGCTGGAGAAGCTTCCGCTGGAGCGTTATCTCGAGGGGGTTGTGCCCCATGAGATCGGAGCGGGATCCCCAGCGGCGGCTCTGCAGGCTCAGGCTGTGCTGGCTCGCACCTGGGCTTTGGCCAACAGCCATCGTTTTGCGCTGGATGGATATCACCTCTGCAGTGACACCCAATGCCAGGTGTACAGCGATCCACGGCTGGCAAGCCCAGCAGTTCGAGAGGCCATTCGTGCCACTTCCGGTGAAGTGTTGTTGTGGAATGGACTGCCGATTCATGCGGTCTATCACGCCAGCAATGGCGGGGTGAGTGCGCACGCTGAGGAAGCCTGGGCGATGGAGCCGCTTCCCTATGTGCAGGTGCAGGCGGATGGTGTGTCCGCTTGGGGTCAGTCGATTTCCCTGCCTCTGCGCGGTACCCAGGATGTGCAGTCTCTGCTGAATGGCGGGAGTGGTGCCTATGGAGCGAGCCATCCCCGTTTTCGCTGGAGCCGTGTCTACACCGCAGGCCAGCTGGCTCAGGCACTTGTCGCCGCCGGCCAGGGAGATGCCGCCCCGACATCAATGCATGTGCAGAAACGGGGGCCCAGCGGACGGGTCCTTGCTCTTGAGATCGACCGCGATCGTGGAGCAGCTCCTGTGGTGTTGAAGCTGGACGCCATCCGGCGCACCCTGAGCCGCTTGCCCAGCACGTTGTTTGTTGTTGAAGCTGAAGGCATGGGTGTCTGGCGTTTCCAAGGCGGGGGGTTCGGCCATGGAGTGGGGCTGTCCCAGGCAGGTGCGATCGATCTGGCCGATCGAGGCTGGAGTGCTCAGCGGATCCTTCAGCACTATTACCCGGGAACTCAGCTGGGACGATTCTCAGTGCCTGCCGGGTCCGCTGCTGCTGAGGCCCCTTAAAGTCCCATTGTTTCGTCGTGGTGGGAGGGCTGTGGCCGCAGGGATTGGAGATCACCGACGCGGCAAGACGGTCTTCTTCCTTGCCGCCTGTGGCTGGGCTGGTGCGATGCCCCATTGGCTGGATCCATCCCGGAGCCTGATCCCTGCCTTCACTCTGGCGATGCTGCTCGGGGGGTATGCCCTGCGCACCCTGATGAGAGGTCCTGATCAGCAGACCACGCAGAACAACGGCAGCGAATCGAATGATTCCCCGTCCATGTCAGTGGAGGTGTTCCCCACAGTGGATGTGGTGGTTGCTGCACGTGACGAGGAAGCGGTTGTCACACGCCTGGTGGAGCGACTCAGTGCGTTGCGCTACCCGGATGGTCGTCTGACCTTGTGTGTCGTGGACGATGGCAGCGAAGACCGCACTTCCGACTGTCTCGTCGAGCTTCAGACCCGTTTTCCGTCCTTACTTGTGATCAGCCGGCCTCGCAATGCCGGCGGAGGAAAGTCAGGTGCTCTGAACGCCGCTCTGGCTCAGACCCAAGGGGAATGGTTGCTGATTCTTGATGCGGATGCGCAGCTGAATTCCGATCAGCTGGAACGGCTGATGCCCTTTGCCACCAGTGGTGATTGGTCAGCTGTGCAGATGCGTAAAGCGGTGACGAATGCCAGCAGCAATTGGCTGACCCGTGCTCAGGCCATGGAGATGGCCTTTGATGCCCAGCTTCAGGACGGACGGCTTGCAGGTGGTGGTGTGGCGGAATTGCGCGGTAACGGTGAGCTGTTGCGTCGGGATCTGCTGGAGGCCTGCGGTGGTTTCAACGAGGACACCGTGACCGACGATCTGGATCTGAGTTTTCGCTTGATGCTGCAGGGAGCTCGGATTGGCATCCTCTGGGATCCACCCGTACAGGAAGAGGCCGTTGAGTCGCTTCAGGCACTCTGGAAGCAGCGTCAGCGTTGGGCAGAAGGAGGCTTGCAACGCTTTCTTGACTATTGGCCGGGATTGATTTCTGCGCGTCTGACCCCAGCGCAGCGCAGGGACATGGCCTGTTTCTTTCTGCTTCAGTACGCCCTTCCCGTGGTCTCGTGGGCGGATTTGCTGACGAGTGTGATCAGCCGCACAATGCCGGCTTACTGGCCGCTCTCGATCGTGGCTTTCAGCATGTCCGGGGTTGCTTACTGGCGAGGCTGCCGACGCCCAAGTGAAGGGCCTGATCTGCCTTCGCCCGGTCTGTTCAATCTTCTGCTTGGCATTGCTTATCTCAGTCACTGGTTCCTCGTGATTCCCTGGGTCACCCTGCGCATGGCGTTTCTTCCCAAGCGACTGGTCTGGGCGAAAACCACACACAGCGGACAGGACGAGACCCTTCGGGCTTCAGAGCCTGGGATCTAGTTGTTGAGGTCCACGTCCAGAACCTGACCGTTGAAGAAGTCAGCGAAGCGCTTGACCTTTTCATCCATGGCTGAAGGTTCGGGGCGCACCGGGGTGGCCGTTGTTGGTTGAGCCGATGCGGCTCCAGTGCCAGGCTGGATGGATGTTGCCTGGCTGGCGGCAATTGGGGGAGCTGCAGCAGCCGGCGGTTGATGGGCAGAGGTTGGGGTCGATTGGCTTGCAGGAGATGCTGCTTTGTCAGCTACCTCAGTAGGCGACTGGCCGGGTGGAGGCAGTTGAAGGCCGCTGCTGGGAGCTGGTGCAGGCGGTGATGCCGTTTTTGGTGCAGGTGTGCGGGGCATGGCGGCCATGGGTGCTGCGCCTCCATGGTTTTCGAGTACCAGCTGACGATTACCTCCCATGGCCGTTGCAATCGCTTTTTCCAGCAAGGTTGCGCGGCTCTGCACCATTCCCATCCAGTTCCCGGAGACCTGCACGACGGCGCGGTGGCTGTCAATCCGGACCAGCCGGGCCTGCTGAGACAGCAGCATGCGCGTGGAGGGAAGTTCCAGACTGGCCAGGATTTGTTGCCAGAGCTCTCCAAGGTCTTCGCTTGGGGAAGGAGTGCTTGCAGCTGCAACTGCTGGGGGCTCGGATGCTGCGGCTTCCTGTGAAGGAGGCGAGTGGGTGTTGGACGTATCGGGAAGGCTCACCGCTGGCTGGGCTGTTGAGGCATCGGTCACTGAGGAAACGCCTGTTGCAGCGCTGGCTGCCGAAGCGACCGCTGGTGCCTGTGCAGGGGCCGGTGTTGGAACAGCTGCTGAACTCGCTTGAACTGGTGCCGGTGATGAGGTTGCTGCGCTTGTTGCGGCAGCTGGTTCAGCCAGCAGACCGAGCAGCAGCACCTCCAGCCAGAGGCGCGGCTGAACGCTCTGGCGCAGCTGTTGTTCAGCACCTCGGAGCTGTGACTGCCATTGCAGCAATCGGGCACGGCCAATGGATTTGGCTAGGCCAGGTAGTTGATCGCGGAACTGGGGAGACACCCCGGTCAGCTCAGGGCGGTCCGGTGCGGCAGCCATGAGCACGAGATCTCGCAGAATCCCTGCCAGGCCCTGCAGTACCGAGCCCGCATCACGGCCGCGATCCAGCAGCTTTCTGCTCGCTTCCAGCAGCATCACCGGTTCGTTGGTGCTCATGGCCTTCACCAGTTCCAGCAGCTCCTGTTCAGGAACTGCTCCCAGCAAATCCCATACCGCTCCGGCTTCGATGGGTCCTGGCAGCAGGCTGAGCTGATCCAGCAGGCTCTCTGCATCGCGCAAGCCGCCCTGGGCTCTCTGGGCCACCACATGCAGAGCTTCCGGTTGGATGGGGATCGATTCCTCTTTTGCGATCCAGTGCAGGTGTTGCTCCAGCGCATCGAGAGGGATGCGCCTGAAGTCGAATCGCTGGCAGCGGCTGAGGATGGTGGGCAGAACTCTCTGCGGGTCGGTTGTGGCCAGCACGAACACCACCTGTGGAGGTGGTTCCTCAAGGGTCTTGAGCAGTGCATTGAATGCAGCGGTGGAGAGCATGTGACATTCGTCGACCACATAAACCTTCCAGCGCGCCTGCACCGGAGCGAACCTCGAGCGCTCGATCAGGTCGCGGATGTTGTCAACGCCGGTGTTGGAGGCGGCATCGATTTCAATCACATCGAGCGCTGTGCCTGCGGCGATTGAGCTGCAGACTTCGCAGTTGCCGCAGGGCTCGGGCGTCGGTCCGTTGTTGCTGAGGCAGTTGAGTGAACGGGCCAGGATTCGGGCGCTGGAGGTTTTACCTGTTCCGCGAGGGCCGCTGAAGAGATAGGCCGGTGCTATGCGTCCGCTGCGCAGGGCATGGCCGAGGGTCGCCGCGATCGCCTCCTGTCCCACCAGCTGATCAAGCCGTTGGGGCCGGTACTTGTGATGCAGTGGCTGGTACGGCTGGCTCATGCACTGCCGGCAAGACGTTGAGGCTACCGAGGTTCTGGTTCTGAAACTGTGTCTTCTTCCCGAGAGGTCTCATCCAGCAGTGCATGGAGCTTGTCTTCCATGTCTTCGACGGCTGCAAGTTCATCGGCGATGCTTCTGCCAGTGAGCAACAACTGCCGGCTGCGTCGGTCGACGCGCTCATCGGCCCCCTGTCCAGGCATTCCCTGCATCCAGGTCTCCGCCTGTTCCAGGGTGCTGTCCAGTTTCTGCATCAAACGGATTCGCAGTTTCTGCAGTTGTTCCAGAGCTCGCAGGGCGCGTTCACGTGACTGTTCATCGATTACTCCCTTGCGCAGCAACAGACCCAGCCCTGTGAGCAGGGCCGCCGGCATCAGCTGGCCGAATGCCAATGCACCGAGGCTGCCTGTATGAAGCCAGTCCTCCACTTGTCCGCTCCTGTGCCGCCCTGTTTTGCACCAGTTGGCGAAGTGCTCGCAATTGTTGAACAGCAGGTTGTAGTTCTGTTCGCCAATCCTGCTCATGGCTCTTCTCAGGGTCACCCCTGCCGGTGATGCCTGTTCATGGCTCACCATGCTCACTTCCTGCCCTCGGCAGAACTCTTCAAGGGGGCTGCGCAGGATTTCCCGACCCTCTAGGTAGTGGGCGACCGTGCCATCACCAAGATCGATGCCGTGGTGAAGAAACAGACCGTGCTGACGGGGAACCCTCAGATGGTCGGCGGTGGCCATGGCCGTGATGACGGGCTCATTTGAGTCTGTCGTGGAGTTCCCTCTCAGTCAGTGGGGGTCTTCCGAACCGCAGTGGTTGGCTCCGATCAGGCTGACTCCTGCTGGCGATCCTTGCCGGGAAGAGGCAGCACTTTGCCGCCTGTGTGTTCCTCCACCATGGCGCGGGTGATTGTGAAGCCCGGCACGTTTTTGCGCGAGGGGAGCTCGTACATGAGATCGAGCATCAGCTCTTCAACAATGCCGCGCAAGGCTCTGGCACCGGTCTTGCGTCGATGAGCCTCCTGAGCGATGGCTTCGATGGCGCCTGCCTCGAAGTCAAGTTTCACGTTGTCCATGCTCAACAGTGTTCGGAACTGCTTGACCAGTGCATCCCTCGGTTCGGTGAGGATGGATTCCAGGGCATGTTCGTCGAGTGGATCAAGGACGGCACTCACCGGCATGCGGCCGATGAACTCGGGAATCAGTCCGTACTTCACAAGATCATCAGGCTCGAGATGACGCAGCACCTGTGAAGCCTGAAGATCGCGTGTGGCCTTGCCGCGACCGCGGCCGTCGCTGGGCACGAAGCCAATGGCGTTGCGGCCCATGCGTTTCTGCACCACATCGTCCAATCCCACGAACGCACCACCACAGATGAACAGGATCTGGCTGGTGTCGATCTGGATGCAGTCCTGATACGGATGCTTGCGGCCGCCCTGCGGTGGCACATTGGCGACGGTGCCTTCCAGCATCTTGAGCAGTGCCTGCTGAACCCCTTCTCCTGAGACATCCCTGGTGATCGATGGGTTTTCGCTCTTGCGGGCGATCTTGTCGATTTCGTCGATGTAGATGATCCCCCGTTGGGCCAGATCCACATCCATGTCGGCTTTCTGCAGCAGTCTCAGCAGGATGTTCTCCACGTCTTCACCTACATAGCCCGCTTCCGTGAGGGTGGTGGCGTCGGCGACGGCGAAGGGCACATCCAGCATCTCCGCCAGGGTCTGGGCAAGCAGCGTCTTGCCACAGCCAGTTGGGCCGATCAGAAGAATGTTTGATTTGTGCAACCTGGTGGCGGTCTGTTCCGTCTCACCTTTGCCATCGCCCTGCCAGGCCAGGCGCTTGTAGTGGTTGTACACAGCCACCGACATGACTTTCTTGGCGGCGTCCTGTCCCACGACCTGCTGGTCAAGGAAACCCTTGATCTCCTGTGGTTTGGGAATGGAGGCGAGGGTCGGGGCAGGTTTTGTGGTCTTGCGGGTCTGGTTTGAGCCGCTCTTTCGCGTCGGCTCACTTCCCTGCCTGTCACCGCCTTGCGCGTCAATCAGCTCCTCATCGAGGATCTCGTTGCAGAGATCGATGCATTCATCGCAGATGTAGACACCGGGGCCTGCAATCAGCTTGCGAACTTGCTCCTGGGACTTTCCGCAGAAGGAGCACTTCAGATGGGCGTCGAACTTGGCCATCGGGCGCTTCGCAGGTCAGTCGGAACACGGGTCTGGATTGGAAGGATCTCAACCCAGATACTGAGGATCGCGACAGAACGGGCTGATGTCAGCCCTCCGTAACGATTTCTCCGTCTCCGAAACTGTCCACCACACGATCGATCAGGCCGTAATCGACGGCTTCTGCTGGAGACATGAAATTGTCACGGTCCGTGTCCTCGGTAATCTTCTCCAAGGGCTGGCTGGTGTGATCGGCCATCAGGCCGTTAAGGGTCTGCTTGAGGAACAGGATTTCCTTGGCCTGAATTTCAATGTCCACAGCCTGTCCCTGGGCACCACCGAGGGGTTGGTGAATCATGATCCGTGCATTGGGAAGTGCCAGCCGCTTGCCTTTGGCACCTCCTGACAGCAGGAAGGCTCCCATCGAGGCTGCCAGGCCGTAGCAGATGGTGACAATGTCTGGTGCCACTTGCTGCATGGTGTCGTAGATCGCCAGACCGGCAGTGACCGAACCACCCGGAGAGTTGATGTAGATCTGAATGTCCTTCTCAGGATCTTCCGCTTCCAGAAACAGCAGCTGAGCAACAAGGGCGTCCGCCACCTGATCGTCGACACCGGTGCCGAGAAAGATGATCCGCTCGCGCAGCAGCCTGGAGTAGATGTCAAAGGCTCGATCTCCTCGACCTGACTGTTCAACCACAGTCGGTAGCACCCCAGGAGCTGCCTGAGGATGCTGCGAGACAGGCTGAATGCCCCGCCAGCGGTTCTGAATCGGATGGTGACTGCGATCGTCGATCACTCGGCGGCTGGCGGGCTTTGCATGCAATCTATGGCTGGAGATCAGGCTTCGGCGCCATCACTGTCTTTCTTGGCGATTTTCGCCTTGGTTGTTTTTTTCTTTTCAGCGGGTTTGGCGCTCTTGGCCGCGGCCTTCTTTGTTGCTTCTTTTTCTGCTTTCGCAGAGTCTTCTGGAGCCTTGTCAGTGACGGTGCTGTTCTCTTCCAGCCAACCCAGCAGCTTCTCCTGGAGCAGATCGTCAAGCACGGCCTGACGCAGACGCTCGGGGTCGATGTCGCGCTCGCCGGAGAGCTGTTGCTTCACGTCCTCGAGCTTGGTGTCGATGTCACTGTCTTCGACAGTGAGCTTTTCACTCTCTGCCAGGGCCGTTAAGGCAAGGCTTCGGCGCAGGCGCTCCTCAGCTTCTGGCCGTGAAGAGTCCATCAGGTTGCGGACCAGTTCGGGAGTGAACAGAGATTTCACATCCATTCCCTGCTGGGCGAACTGTCCAGCGGTCTGTTCCACCAGATTGCGAACCTCTTGCTGGATCAGGCTCTCAGGAAGCTCAACCTCCAGCTGCTCCACCAAAGCTGCCAGCAGGGCGTCGTGCCGGTTGCTGCGTGATCGACGCTCGGCATCTTCCTTCAGACGCTTTTCAAGGTCGCTGCGCAGATCGGCCAGGGATTCCTGTTCGCTGGCCTGCTTGGCGAACTCATCGTTCAGCTCAGGCAGCTCGCGGGTCTTGAGGTCCTTCAGTTCGATCTCGAAGCTGGCCTTGCGACCGCGCGCATCTTCCTTGGGGTAGTCATCGGGGAATGTGCAGTCCACAGTTTTGCTGTCTCCGATCGCCATTCCCACCACGCCTTCAATGAAGCCGGGGATCATGCGGCCATGCTCGAGATCCACATCCATGGAATCGGAGCTGCCGCCCTCAATTTCACTGCCGTCATCGCTGTAGGTGCCCTTGAAGCCAACCACAGCGATGTCTCCCTTCTCCGCTTTGCGTCCTTCCACGGGAATCACGGTGGCCAGCTGGCGACGTGAATCTTCGAGCATTTCATCCAAGCGGGCCGGGTCGTAGCTGACGCTCTCTGCTTCAGCCTTCAAACCCTTTGTGCTCTTCAGCTTCGGTGTCGGAGCCACATCGGTTTCCAACGTCACCGTGAGGCCTTTTCCGGGCTTGAAGCTTTCCAGCAGTTCATCGAAACCGCCGCTTAGTTCGGGCTGGCCAAGGGCTTCTATCGTTTCCTGCTCGAGCGCATCGCGCCAGACGCTGTCAACCAGTGTTTCCAGCGCTGTGGCGCGGATCCGCAGAGCGCCTAGCTGTTGCACCAAGACAGTGCGGGGGACCTTGCCCTTGCGGAATCCCGGAAGATTGACGGTGCGGCTCAGTCGCTTGATTGCTTCCTCGTAACTGGCCTCACAGCGTTCCGCAGGAACAACGACCTCCACAGCCATTCGGCTGCCGGGACGGGAGGACGTGGAAACCTTCAGGCTGGCGGCACTCATCGGCTGGGTCACGGGTACAAGCAGCCCAACACATTAATTAAGTGCCTGACCATCACCCCCGCGTAAGCTGATATGTAGGAAAAGCCACACCCAGGCTTCAAGTGTTCAGGGTTTTTGCAGCCGTTGGTTGCACCACCTGCCCGTCTATCTCTGTTTCCCGTCCGTTTGACCCCAGTTCACCCTTTACCGAATCGACCTTTGACTGTGGCCGTTCTCGGTGCCAGTGGTGCGGTTGGGCAGGAATTGCTTCAGCTGCTTCAGGAGCGCAATTTTCCTGTTAGTGAGCTGCGTCTGCTGGCCTCTGCCCGTTCCGCCGGGCAGATCTGTCAATGGAACGGACAGGCGATCGCGGTTCAGGAAGTCAGCGAGTCTTCGTTTCAGGATGTCGATCTGGTTCTCGCATCCGCTGGCGGTTCGGTGTCGCGCCAATGGCGTGAAGCGGTTGTGTCCGCTGGTGCCGTGATGGTGGATAACTCCAGTGCCTTCCGCATGGACGACGACGTGCCCCTTGTGGTTCCTGAGGTGAATCCGCAGGCTGCTGCTGAGCACAATGGTGTGATCGCCAATCCCAACTGCACCACCATCCTGCTCACGCTGGCTCTGGCCCCTCTTGCTGCGAAGCGTTCGATGCACAGGGTGGTTGTGAGCACCTATCAGTCAGCGAGTGGTGCCGGAGCCAGGGCCATGGAGGAACTGAAGGACCTCTCCCGTGTGGTTCTCGATGGCGGCACACCCAACAGTGAGGTTCTTCCCCACTCATTGGCTTTCAACCTTTTTCTGCACAACTCACCGTTGCAGTCCAACAGTTACTGCGAAGAGGAAATGAAGATGGTTCATGAAACCCGCAAGATCATGGGTTTGCCCGGGCTTCGCTTTACGGCAACGTGTGTGAGGGTCCCGGTTCTGCGTGCCCATTCAGAAGCGGTCAATGTGGAATTCGCAGAGCCTTTCCCGGTGAAGGAAGCACGGGAGCTGCTCGCGGCTGCTCCGGGGGTGGAACTGCTCGAAGACCCTGCCAGCAATCGCTTTCCCATGCCGACGGATGTGACCGGCCGTGATCCAGTTGTTGTGGGGAGGATTCGACAGGACATCAGTGAAGAGAACGCACTTGAGTTTTGGCTTTGTGGAGATCAGATCCGCAAAGGTGCGGCGCTCAATGCCATCCAGATCGCTGAACTGCTGTTGCCCGCTGCCTGAACTCCATGAGCACCGCTGCAGAACTTTCCCCCACTCCCTTCGGTCGTTTAGTGACGGCCATGGTGACCCCCTTTGATTCAGAGGGCGGTGTGGATCTGGCGCTCGCCGGTCGTCTGGCGCGTCATCTGGTGGATGAGGGGTCGGAAGCCCTCGTGGTGTGCGGCACCACCGGAGAATCCCCCACGCTCAGCTGGAGCGAGCAACTGAAGATGTTCGAGGCGGTGCGGCAGGCTGTGGGCTCTGGTGTGAGTGTGCTGGCGGGAACCGGCAGTAACTGCACGCGCGAGGCTGTTGAGGCCACCAGGGAAGCTGCGGCAGCTGGCGCCGATGGAGCTCTTGTGGTGGTGCCTTACTACAACAAGCCACCTCAGGACGGGATTGAAGCCCATTTCCGGGCCATTGCTGAGGCTGCGTCTGACCTGCCTCTGATGCTTTACAACATTCCCGGCAGGACCGGTTGCAACATGCAGCCGTCCTCAGTTGCCAGGCTGATGAATTGCGCCAATGTGGTGAGCTTCAAGGCAGCCAGTGGAACCACCGAAGAAGTCTCCCAGTTACGACAGGCCTGCGGTCATCGTCTCGCGATCTACAGCGGCGATGACGCCCTCACGCTGCCGATGCTTTCGGTGGGCGCCGTGGGAGTTGTCAGTGTCGCCAGCCATCTGGTGGGCCGCCGACTGCGCAAGATGATCGAGGCTTACCTGGCTGGTCAGAACGCAGTTGCTCTCTCGCACCATGAGCAGTTACTCCCCCTGTTCAAGGCTCTGTTTGCCACCACCAATCCGATACCTGTCAAAGCCGCTCTCGAGTTGGGAGGCTGGCCTGTGGGTGCTCCCCGACTTCCCCTCGTTCCGCTGGAGCCTGCCATGCGCGTTGCCCTGTCCGAAGCCCTTGATGCCCTGCGTCAGACCTGACGCCAAGGCTGCCGACAGCGCTGATATGCGCCTCCCTGATTGATTTTTTCCATACGCAAGCGATCCCATGACCGTCACAACTTCCAAGACCAAGCAACCCACCCTGAGAGTGATTCCTCTCGGAGGACTGCACGAAATCGGCAAGAACACCTGCGTTTTTGAGTATGGCGATGATCTGATGCTGGTTGATGCCGGCCTCGCCTTTCCAAGCGACGGCATGCATGGGGTGAACGTGGTTTTGCCTGATACCAGCTTTCTGCGCGAGAACCAGAAGCGCATCCGCGGCATGATCGTCACCCATGGTCATGAAGACCACATTGGTGGGATCGCCCACCATCTCAAGCACTTCAACATTCCAGTGATCTACGGGCCGCGCCTGGCTCTTTCGATGCTCACCGGAAAGATGGATGAGGCTGGCGTCGCCGATCGAACCACCCTTCAGACCGTCGGACCTCGCGATGTGGTGAAGCTGGGTCAGCACTTTTCAGTGGAATTCATCCGTAACACCCACTCGATGGCCGACAGCTTTTCGCTGGCCATCTCCACACCGGTCGGAACAATCATCTTCACGGGTGACTTCAAGTTCGATCACACCCCTGTTGATGGTGAGCACTTTGATCTGGCTCGTCTGGCTCACCATGGCGACAAGGGAGTGCTCTGCCTGTTCAGCGATTCCACCAATGCAGAGGTGCCGGGTTTCTGTCCTCCCGAGCGGTCTGTGTTCTCCAATCTTGACCGTCATATCGCCGAGGCCGAAGGCCGCGTGATTGTCACCACTTTCGCCAGTTCAATCCATCGTGTGTCGATGATTCTTGAGCTTGCTCTCAAGAACGGCCGCAAGGTTGGTTTGCTGGGTCGTTCCATGCTCAACGTGATCGCCAAGGCTCGCGAGCTGGGCTACATGCGAGCCCCTGACGAGCTGTTTGTGCCGATCAAGCAGATCAACAACGTCTCCGACCGCGAAACCCTGCTGCTGATGACCGGCAGTCAGGGCGAGCCTCTTGCTGCACTGAGCCGCATCTCCCGTGGCGAACACCCTCAGGTGCGAGTCAAGACCTCAGACACGATAATTTTTTCTGCGAGTCCGATCCCAGGCAACACCATTTCAGTGGTGAACACGATCGACCGTCTGATGATGCTGGGGGCCAAGGTGGTCTACGGCAAAGGCGAGGGCATTCACGTCTCAGGCCATGGCTTCCAGGAGGACCAGAAGTTGATGCTCGCTCTCACCCGACCGAAATTTTTCGTGCCTGTGCATGGTGAGCACCGCATGCTGGTGCGTCATGCCAGGACCGGTCATGCCATGGGTGTTCCCGAGAACAACACCCTGATCATCGATAACGGCGATGTTGTTGAGCTCACCGCAGACTCCATTACCAAGTCGGATCCGGTGAAGGCCGGGATCGAGCTGCTTGATCAGTCGCGCAACGGCATCGTTGATGCCCGCGTGCTTAAAGAGCGCCAGCAACTGGCGGAAGACGGCATCGTCACAATCCTGGCCGCCATCAGCACTGACGGAGCCATGGTGGCTCCTCCTCGTGTGAATCTTCGCGGTGTCGTCACGACGGCTGATGCTCGCAAGATGTCGCTGTGGACGGAACGCGAAATCAAATGGGTGCTCGAGAACCGGTGGAAGCAACTCACCCGCAACACCGGTGGCAAGGCCCCGGATGTCGACTGGATGGGTGTGCAGCGAGAGGTGGAGGTCGGCCTCAGCCGCCGAATGCGCCGTGAACTTCAGGTGGAGCCTTTGATTCTCTGTCTGGTGCAGCCTGCACCTGGTGGAACACCTGTATACAAAGGTCGTGCGGACGCCGAGCCAGATGATCGTCCGGCGCCCCGTGGACGTGGTGGACGCCACGGAGGCGGTCATGGTGGTGGTCGACACGGTGGAGGCCGAGATCGCAACCGAGAAGCCACCCCCGCGCGGGTGATCACGACAGCCCGTTCTGCGGCTGTGGAGGCCAAGTCGGCCCCAGCCAAGGAACCTGTGGCAGCAGCTTCGAAAGCCCCTGCGCCTGCCAAAGTTCCTGCACCAGCAGCTTCAGCTCCAGCAGTCGACCAGGAGAACATGCCTGCTGGCCGTACCCGTCGCCGTCGCTCAGCTGCGGCGTAAGGCTGCCAGCAGCCACGCCCACCTGGCTTTTGCCGCATTGCTGCCCGCATCACGTTTGGATGGAGTCGCTGGTTGATCGGGCAGCTTGACGCGCAGCCTGCCCGTCTCCAGGCGTTGCTTCAGTGCCTGCTTGATCAGCGGATCTTCCACACAATCAGTCTGCGAGTGCTCGATCTGATTTTTTTCTGGTGATGGGGTTTGAGCTTCTGTTTGAGCTCCTGAGCTGGCAAGCATCGGACCAGACTGCTTGGAGATGCCCATTTCCATCTCTTGTTTGTGTCGCGAGTTGTGCTCGATGGCTTCAGTTTTGATGGCTGTTGATGCACTGGCTTTTAATGCATCGGCTGTCGTTGCGATGGCTTTTGTTGAGGTGGCTGTTGTTGAGATGGCTGTTTCTGTTTGCCCGTGAGACGAATCAGCCAGCCATGGAGTTGCTGTTGAGACTTCTGCGGTCTCTGACTGATCCGGTTGGCTCGAGTCGCAAGATTGTTTCAGGAAGGGATCACGAATCAGCTCTGGGGAACCCGCGACCGGGGAAGATTCAGTGTCTGGATTTGTTGGAGCTGCAATCCCTGGTTCAGCCTGGATCTCAGCTGGCTGGTTTTCTCGGGATCGTTCAAGACCCTGCTCGGCTAGATCTCGCAGTGTGTCCTGCGGGTTGCTGGCCAGGACCAGTTCGTAATAGCCGCGCGCCTGATCTGTTTCGTTGAGGCCATACAGATGGATATGGCCTGCCAGCAGAGCAACGAATGCCCGCCAGGCCAGCGTCGCTTGCCGCTCATTGCCTGACTCTGGAAGAGGTTCGAGCTGATCGAGCAGATCCAGAACGGTGCTGCGCGCTGTCTGGAAGTCCCCAGCTGCATAGGCCTGTTCAGCGGCGAGATAGTTGCTCTGAAAGTCGCCGTCCAAATGGGTTCAGTTCCTGTCTTCCAGTTGTACCCAGTCCCGGCACCAGTGAAGTCGCTTCAGACCGGCCAGGTGACGCTCGCCGGGTGGCTGGCATGGACCAATGGCAGTGCTCAGTTCTTCAAGTTGCTTCGCCGATAGTGCTGGCATGCCCTGGGCCTGCAGCCATCCATGCAGGAGCAGTCGTCTTGCCGAACCGTCGAGCTCTTGCAATGACGGTCGCTTCAACGCACCGTCCTCTCTTTTCAGGTTTTTCAGAGTCAGGGCCACCAGCGCGCTCTGGGTGTCCTGCAGCTGGGACATTCGTTCGCTCAGTTCAGCCATCCGTCTGCTGCAGCCGGGGTGCAGGGCCTCCAGCACCGGCAGGACCTCCTGACGGATGCGGTTGCGATCAAAGCGTGGATTGTTGTTGCTTGGGTCCTGCCAGATTGGCAGTTGTAGTTCTTGGCAGATTGCGGCCGTGTCGTCATGGCTGAAATGCAGCAGTGGTCTTACGAGCTGGATCTCGTCTGTTTCCGAGGCATTCAGGGTCCTCTGCCAACGCAGGCTGCCAAGCCCGGCCAGGTTTGTTCCCCTGCTGAGTTGCAACAGCAGCGATTCGGCTCGATCGCTGGCGGTGTGTCCGGTCACGACTGTCCGACAACGATTGCCAGTTCTGTTGAGGTTGAGCTGATCACAGGCCTGACGGAGCTGGGCATAGCGCCATTCACGGGCTTTGGCCTCGCTGCCGGTGATGCTGAATGTGCCGGTGCTGATCTGCAGTGGCAGCTGTTGCGTCCTGCACCAGTTGGCCAGTTCAATGGCAGTGCTCTTGGACGCTGGATTCCAGCCGTGGTCTCCATGCCAGAGCTGCAGGGTCCAGTGATGTTGTCGGCGAAGGTCCCGCAGCAGCCCCAGCAGAGCCATGGAGTCCTTGCCCCCGGAAACCGCCAGCAGAAGTGTTGCCCCCTTGGGCAGCAACTGGGGATTGCCTAGAAGTCGGCGGTGGAGCCGGTCGTGCCAGTTCAGCCAAGGCTCGCCGACTGTCATCGCTTTTGCTGAATCTCGCTTTGATCCTGACTGTTCGCGCGGTGGGACAATGATCGGATCTGATATCAGCTTGATGTCCCGCCTTTCTCTGCTGCCCGCTGCTCTTCGCCGCAGCCTGGAACAGCGTTCCGCGCTGAAGGTGATTGCCGGTCTGATGAATTTCGATGCGGACTCCGTCGCACGCGTGTCGCGGGCAGCCGGCCTTGGCGGGGCCGATGTGATCGATGTGGCCTGTGATGCGGAGCTGGTCAGGCTGGCGGTTGAGGCATCCGGAGGGGTACCGGTCTGCGTGTCCTCTGTGGAACCCGAGCAGTTTCCGGCCGCCGTGGCTGCAGGTGCGGCCATGGTGGAGATCGGAAATTTCGACAGCTTTTATCCCCAGGGACGCATCTTCGGAGCGGAAGAGGTGTTGGAGCTCACGCGTCGTACTCGCGGATTGTTGCCTGAGGTGGTTCTGAGCGTCACCGTGCCCCATGTGTTGCCGATGGATCAGCAGGAACAGCTGGCGGTTGATCTGGTGGCAGCCGGTGCCGATCTGATTCAGACCGAGGGTGGCACCAGTGCCAAACCCTTCAGCCCCGGCAGCCTCGGCCTGATTGAAAAGGCTGCGCCCACGCTGGCCGCGGCTCACAGCATCAGTGCTGCTCTGCAGAGTGCCGGCGAGACAGCACCGGTGCTGTGTGCATCTGGCCTTTCCGCTGTCACGTTGCCGATGGCGATTGCAGCCGGCGCAGCGGGTGTGGGCGTTGGTTCCGCAGTGAATCGCCTCGATGATGAGCTGGCCATGGTGGCTGTGGTGCGCGGCCTGCGTGAAGCCTTGGGCCGAGAGGTCACCAGCCGGGTCTGATTGCCGCGCACACGCGCGCATCAATGGGCCTCGTAACGTGAACGGCCCATTCAGGGTTCACAGCGCAAGGACCATGCCTGCCTACGACCTCACGGCGCCTTATACCCCCAAGGGTGATCAGCCGACCGCGATCACCCAGCTGGTCGATGGGGTGAATGGAGGTCGTCGCTATCAGACCCTTCTGGGTGCGACCGGTACGGGCAAGACGTTCACGATGGCCAATGTCATTGCGCAGACGGGTCGTCCCGCACTGGTTCTGGCTCACAACAAGACTCTGGCGGCGCAGCTCTGCAACGAGCTGAGGGAATTCTTTCCCAACAATGCCGTGGAGTACTTCATCTCCTATTACGACTATTACCAGCCGGAAGCGTATGTGCCGGTCAGTGATACCTACATCGCCAAAACAGCATCGATCAATGAAGAGATCGATATGCTGCGGCACTCGGCCACACGATCGTTATTTGAACGCCGCGATGTGATTGTCGTGGCCTCGATCAGTTGCATCTACGGCCTGGGAATTCCGAGTGAATATCTGAAGGCTTCCGTGCAGTTCCGGGTGGGTGAGTCTCTGGATCTGCGCGGCTCACTGCGTGAACTGGTGAACAACCAGTACAGCCGCAACGACATGGACATCACCCGCGGTCGCTTTCGAGTGAAGGGCGATGTGCTGGAAATCGGGCCCGCCTATGAAGACCGTCTGGTGCGGGTGGAGATGTTTGGCGATGAAGTGGAGGCAATCCGTTACGTCGATCCCACCACCGGTGAGATCCTGCAGAGTCTTGACACCATCAACATCTACCCGGCCAAGCACTTTGTGACGCCGAAGGATCGTTTGGATTCGGCGGTGAAGGACATCCGCGCCGAACTCAAGGACCGGCTTGAGTTCCTGCAAACCGAAGGCAAGCTGCTGGAAGCTCAGCGACTGGAGCAACGCACTACCTATGACCTGGAGATGCTGCAGCAGGTGGGCTACTGCAATGGCGTGGAGAACTACGCCCGTCATCTGGCTGGGCGTGAACCCGGTTCCGCTCCGGAATGCCTGATTGATTATTTTCCTGATGACTGGCTGTTGATCGTGGACGAAAGCCATGTCACCTGTTCACAGCTTCAGGCGATGTACAACGGCGATCAGGCCCGCAAGAAGGTGCTGATTGATCACGGCTTCCGCCTGCCCAGTGCAGCGGACAACCGGCCTCTCAAGGGTGAAGAGTTCTGGACGAAAGCCCGTCAGACCGTGTTTGTCAGTGCCACACCCGGTGACTGGGAAGTGAACGTGAGTGATGGTCAGGTGGCCGAGCAGGTGATCCGCCCCACCGGAGTGCTCGATCCGATTGTTGAAGTGAGGCCCACCACAGGTCAGGTGGATGATTTGCTCGGAGAAATCCGAACGCGGGCCGAGAAGCAGCAGCGGGTGCTGGTGACCACGCTGACCAAGCGCATGGCGGAAGATCTCACGGATTATCTGGCCGAGAACAAGGTGCGGGTCCGCTATCTGCACTCTGAGATTCATTCGATCGAGCGCATCGAAATCATTCAGGACCTGCGCCTGGGTGAGTACGACGTGCTCGTGGGTGTCAACCTGCTGCGCGAAGGTCTTGATCTGCCTGAAGTGAGTCTTGTGGCGATCCTGGATGCCGACAAGGAAGGATTCCTGCGAGCGCAGCGTTCACTGATTCAGACGATCGGCCGGGCAGCACGGCATGTGGAGGGGGTTGCACTGCTCTATGCCGACAACATGACGGATTCGATGGCCAAGGCGATCGAGGAGACTGAACGGCGGCGCAAGATCCAGCAGGGGTACAACGAAAAGCATGGAATTGTGCCGACGGCTGCGGGTAAAAAAGCCAGCAATTCAATCCTTTCGTTCCTGGAGCTCTCTCGCAAACTCAAGACCGATGGCCCCGATGCCGACCTGGTGCAGGTGGCAGGTAAGGCAGTGCAGGCTCTCGAAAATGATTCAGACGGCATGGCCCTTGATGCCTTGCCTGAGCTGATCGATCAGCTTGAAGTCAAGATGAAGGATGCGGCCAAGAAACTAGATTTTGAGGAGGCTGCAAACCTCCGCGACCGGATCAAGAAACTGCGTCAGAAACTGGTTGGTCAGAGCTGAATTCCTGAAGTTTGACTAAGCCACCAGAGGTGATTCGGTTCCCTCAGCGGAATGGCGGGTGCTGCCGCCAAGCTTGAAACCGGCATGTACGGCCTGAAGCGCGGCGACTCCATCGGCTTCAGCCACCACACAACTGGTGCGGATTTCACTGGTGGCGATCATTTCAATATTCACCCCTGCTGCCGCCAGAGAACGGAACATGCGCCCTGCGGTGCCTGCCGTGGCTGGCATGCCTGCACCAACGGCACTCACCCTGGCAATGGCTGGTCCATCCTCGAGCTGTGCTCCAGGCCACTGGGCCAGCAGAGCGCTCAGGGCGCGATCAGCGGCACTGCGGTCGTCGCGTTTGAGCGTGAAACTGATATCGCGGCTGCCATCGGCATGCTGGCGTTCCGACTGGACGATGGCATCGAGGCTGATGCCAGCGTCCGCCAGTGCATTGCAGAGGGCTCCGGCGGTGCCGGGCTTGTCGGGCACATGCCGCACGCTGACCTGGGCCTGGTCACGGTCGAGGGCCACACCACGCACTTCAGGCTCACCTTCGCCGCTCGCGCTGGGATTCAGGCTGATCTGACCAGCCTCTAGTTCAAAGGTCTCCTGGGTGGCCTGAACGGCTTTTCCACCGACATCCGCGTTGATCAGGCAGCTGACCTTCACCTCACTGGTGGCGATCACCCGCAGGTTGATGCCGACCCTTGACAGGGTCTGGAAAAGCCCGGCAGCGATGCCGGGTCGCCCCATGATTCCGGCGCCACTGATGCTCAGCTTGCTCATTCCGGACTGGGCGACCAGCTCCCCGCCCAGCTTTTCGATCAGTGATTCACAGATGCTGCGCGCTTTGTCCAGCTCGGTTTCGGCCACGGTGAAGGTGATGTCATTGCTGTTGCCTTCGTGGGTGGCCTGAATGATCAGGTCAACATTCACACCGCCCTCAGACAGGCTTTCGAACAGCTGGGCCGCAACACCAGGCTTGTCGGATACGTGGGAGAGCGCCAGCACCGCCTGGTGTTCCACCAGTTCTGCGCCGTCCACCGGTCGTCCCAGTTCAAGACCTTCGCGGCCAATGGGTCTTGGGTTGCGGCTGGTGAGCGTTGTGCCGGGTTCATCGCTCCAGCTGGAACGGACCACCATCGTGACCCCGTAGTTGCGAGCAATCTCCACAGCGCGTGGGTGCAGGACGGCGGCGCCGAGGCTGGCCAGCTCGAGCATTTCGTCGCAGCTCACCCGCGGCATCAACTGGGCGTCCTCCACCTTGCGTGGATCGGTGGTGAGTACACCAGGCACGTCGGTGTAGATCTCACAGGCCTCAGCACCAAGGGCTGCTGCCAGGGCCACGGCTGAGGTGTCGGAGCCTCCTCGCCCAAGAGTGGTGATCTCGGCGGTGCCGCCACTGCTCTGGCTGGTTCCCTGAAAACCTGCCACCACCACCACACGGCCTTCGTCCAGTCGGCTGCGCAGGCGATCGGTGCGCACGTCGAGGATACGGGCCTTGCCATGGGCGGATTCGGTCACGATCCCCACCTGGGGCCCGGTCATGGAGATGGCCGGCACGCCCAGCTCATGCAACGCCATGGAGAGCAGCGCAATCGAGACCTGTTCACCGGTGGCCAGCAGCATGTCCATCTCCCTTTGGGGTGGATTGCTGCTGATGGCATTGGCCTTCGCGGTCAGTTCATCGGTGGTGTGACCCATCGCCGAGACCACGATCACCAGATCGTGTCCATCCTCCTTGCAGTTGGCGATGCGCCTTGCCACGGCCTGGATGCGCTCCACGCTGCCGACGGAGGTTCCGCCGAACTTCTGCACCAGCAGGGCCATCCATGCCGCCTCATGTCGCAGGCGATTGTCTCACTGTGATGCCCCCAGCAGCCCATCACGGAAGGCATCTCCGGCCGGGGTGCCCCGTTTGAGGGCAGCTTCCACATCCAGCAGGCGTCCCAGCAGGTTGAGGCAGCGCTGGGGAGAGCGCCCCTGCAGCTGTTTGCGCATCACGTAGATGCGTTTGGGGTTGCCGATCCCCGCCGCTTTGGCGATCACCCCCACGTCTCGCTCTCCCTGCTGTTCCAGCAACATCACCCAGAGCCAGCCACGGATCTGACCGGTGAGCGTGGCCACAATGCGCAGGGCCGGTTCGCCGGCATCGTTGAGAGCATCCAGCAAGGCGATCGCCTGGCCGGGATCGCCTGCCAGCAACGCGTCTCCCACCTGCAGAGCGTTGGTGCTGAGGCCTGCGATCAGGCTGTCAACGGAGTTGGCACTGATGCGTGTCTCTCCGCTGCTTTCAGCATGAAGCGCCAGCTTCTGCAGTTCCATGGCCAGCCTGGCGCTGTCGTTGCCGATGGCATCGATCAAGGCATCCACCGCAGCGGGCTCCAGCTTCAGCTTCAGCTCCTCAGCGGTGCGCTCCACCAGCTGGCGCTGGCCGGCCCCGTCCCAGACGGCCGGAAGCCTGAAGTTGCGCTCGCTGGCCTCTCCAGCCTTGATGCGTTTCATCAAGGCCTTGGTGGTGCGCAGCCGACCATCGGGTTTGGAGGGATGGCAGAGCAGCAGCTGGGTGCTGTCAGGGATGCCATCCAGGGAGGCTTCGAAGCGCTCGGCCAGCTCGCTGGGGCAGGCGTTGCAGAAGGGAGATCGCTGCAGCAACACCACCCTGGAGCCAGCGCCGAAGGGTGGTGTGCGTGATTCTTCCAGAGCCTGCCTGGCCTGTCCCGCCTCGCTGCCATCCAGACGGCTCACGTTCACGCTCGCCCAGCTCGGATCCACCGTTTTCTCGATCAAGGCCTGAACAGCCCGTTCCAGTGCGGCGGAATCATCCCCCCAGAACAACTGGATCGGCATTGAGGTGAGTCGTCGGACAATATCGAAGTCTGCCCTGACTGGCAGCCCACGTCAGAGCAATGTGCAGCAATGACCGACCACCCGATTTTCACGGAAAGCATCTGTCGAATTAGGGCCTTGCTGGGCCAGACGGGACTGGATCCTCTACGGCAGCAGGTGTTGGAACGCCTGGTGCACAGCAGCGGAGATCCAGGCCTGCAGTCGCTGCTGCTTTTCAGCGAGGGGGCTTGCGAGCAGGGACTTGCAGCGTTGCAGGGCGGGGCAGTGATCCTCACCGATACGGCCATGGCCGCGGCTGCTGTGATGCCGATGGCTGAGCGCACACTCGGCACATCTGTTCGCTGCCTGCTCGACTGGGCTCCTGCGGTTTCACCGCAAGATTCCACTCGATCCGCCGCGGCGATGCAGAGGGCCTGGCCGGAGCTCACTCAGATGGCCAGCGCGAAGGCGCAGCCGATGCCGGTGCTGCTGGTGGGCAGTGCTCCCACCGCACTGGATCAATTGCTCGATCAACTGGAGGCTGGGGCCCCTGCACCTTCGCTGGTGATCGGCATGCCGGTTGGGTTTGTGGGTGTTCCGGAAAGCAAACGCCGTCTGGCGACAACGTCTCTGGCTCAGATCCGCTTAGAGGGAACCCGCGGTGGTGCAGGCTTGGTGGCGGCAGCAGCGAATGCTCTGCTCCGAGCATCTCAGGCCGCCAGCTGATCCAGCACCTGCCGGGCCCGTTGCACAACGCGGGTGGGAACACCGGCCAGGCGCGCGGCTTCGATGCCGTAACTGCGGCTGGCACCACCGATCTGCACCTGATGCAGGAACACCAGGTCCTCACCGGTTTCCTCCACCATCACCTGGAAGTTGGCCACGTTGGGCCGCTGCTCCGCCAGGTTGTTCAGCTCGTGATAGTGGGTGGCGAACACCGTGCGCGCTTTGAGATCGCCCGCCAGGTGTTCGCTCACGGCCCAGGCGATCGAGAGGCCGTCGAAGGTGGCGGTACCCCTGCCGATTTCATCAAGGAGCACGAGGGAGCGGTCGCTGGCGTGGTGAAGGATGTTGGCGGTTTCGGCCATTTCCACCATGAAGGTGGACTGGCCTGCGGCCAGATCATCCACGGCGCCCACCCGCGTGAAGATGCGATCGGCCAGGCCGATCTGGGCAGAGGCTGCCGGAACCCAGCTGCCGATCTGGGCCAACAGCTGGATCAGACCGATCTGGCGCAGATAGCAGCTTTTGCCGCTGGCATTGGGCCCCGTCAGCACGATCAGGTCGGTGTCGTGCCCGAGAGCAAGATCGTTCGGTGTGAATGGAACCTCCACCAGAAGCTGTTCCACCACCGGGTGACGGCCGGCAGTGATTGCGAGTTCACGACCCTCAGTGAGCTCAGGAGCGCACCAGCCACTGGTGGCGGCTGTCACAGCCAGGGCGGTGAGTGCGTCCAGGGCAGCGGTGGCCCGGGCCGCCTCGCGAATCGGAGCAGCCATGCCTCCCACCCGCTCGCGCAGCTTGCAGAACAACTCGTATTCGCGCTGGAAGGCCCGAGCCCGCAGCTGGAAGATGCGGCCTTCGCGCTCCTTCAGTTCAGGGGTGATGAAGCGTTCTTCATTGGCGAGGGTCTGGCGGCGGATCCAGTGGTCGGGCACGGTGGCAGCCTTCGCTTTGCTCACCGCCAGGAAATACCCAAAGGTGCGGTGGTACTGCAAACGCAGGTTGCTGATGCCGCTGAGCTCTTTCTCAAGACGTTCCTGTTCGGCCAGCCAGGCGTCCTGATCATCGAGCTGATTGCGCAGGCCATCGAGCAGCGGGTCAACCCCGTCATGCATCAGGCCGCCTTCGCTCAGGGAGAGGGGCGGAGCGTCGACCAGGGCATGGCGAACGGCGGCGGCCAGCTCAGCAAGCGCAGGATCCGGCTGCAGCAGCGCCTCCAGAACCTGGGGCCACTGCTCCAAGGTTCCCTCCAGCCGACTGGCCAGCCGGGGCAGGCGTTCCAGCCCATCGGCGATGGCCACCAGGTCGCGGGCGCTGGCATGACAGGCCCCTGCCCGACCCGCCAGCCGCTCCAGATCGCCCATGGGTCTGAGCAGTCGCCGAAGGGCTTGGCGCTGAGTCCTCTGGCTCACCAGCAGGCTGACCACGCTTTGCCGCTCCAGGATGACGCTGAGGTCCATCAACGGCGCTTCCAGCCAACGACGCAGGCATCTCCCACCCATGGCGGTGAGGGTCTGGTCGATGGCCCAGAGCAGTGACCCCTGAAGCTGTCCGTCGCGTTGGGTGGCCGTCAGTTCCAGATTGCGGCGGGTCTGGGCATCGAGCACCAACGCATCACCTGCCTGCAGGATCTTCGGAACATCAAGCGGCACCCGCGTGCTCTCTTCGAGAGGCTGAGTGTCATTGACGTATTGCAGCAGTCCGCCAAAGGCTCGTAGGGCTAGGGGCAGTTCCTGCAGGCCGAGCCCATCCAGTCCGGCCAGCCGGTAGTGCGTCTTCAGGGCCTGTTCAGCCTGGGGCCTGCTGAAGGGCGTGAGCGCCATCGGGCTGAGCATCAGCCTTTCCGGGCACCAGGCAGGTCTCTGGACGTTGTCGTTGTCCGTGGCCGCCCAGAGCAGTTCAGAGGCCTCGAGCTGAGCCAGGTGCTGATGCAGAGCGTCGCTGCCGCTGCGTTCCAGCACCTCAACGTCTCCGGTGCTCACATCAGCGCTGGCCAGCCCCCAGCGCAAGGGGCGCTTGTCGCTGGCAGGTTCCACCACCACTGCCGCCAGCCAGTTGTTGCGGCGTGCAGCAAGCATGCCTTCCTCCAGCACCGTTCCCGGCGTCAGCACCCTGGTGATTCCCCTCTTGAGCAGAGCGCCCTTTGCAGGCGTGGCCTCCAGCTGGTCACACAGCGCCACGGAATAACCGCGACGAATCAGCTCAGCGCAGTAGCGCTCGGCGGCGTGATGGGGAATTCCCGCCATCGGCACACGTCCGATCGCCTTGCCACCCTCCTTGCCTGTGAGGGTCAGTTCCAGCACCCGCGAGAGTTCGACCGCGTCCTCGAAAAAACACTCGAAGAAATCACCGAGCCGATACAGCAGTACGCGCTCGGGATGCTCCTCCTTGAGCTCCACATAATGGCGCAACATCGGCGTCAGCAGGGTCTGATTCACCTGGCTGTGGTGGCTCCAGGGCAAGGCGTCGCTGTCATCACTCTCCGCGCTGGACAGCTCGTCGACTCGGGTGGAGCTCTGCTCTGAATCACGACCCCCTTTGCGTTGCCTGGGGCGTGCGCAGGCATCAGCACTGAGGTTGGCATCGGTGAGCTCAGCCAGGGCATCTGCGGCTAAAGCGTCAGACGCTCTGGCTGAGGTGGCTTTGGGCTGATCAGTCGGCTCCGGGGCTCCGAACAGATTCCCCTGCAGTGACTGCTCCTCGGGCTGGGGGCAGGAGCGGGGCATGGGACATCTGAAAGTGGCTGGATCGTACCGATGGCGTTCACCACAAGCTGTGAAGCTTGATGCGGAGACGACGAAGACGACTCTCTTCCACATGTGAGAATCTCCGATGAACGACCTGGCGTCGACCGATTCACCATGCAGATCCTCAACACCCTCACCGTTCTGGCATTGGTGGTGATGTCCTTTGCGTTGATCGTGGCCGTGCCTGTTCTCTACGCCTCGAATGAGGACAGCGGCCGCTCCAACAGACTCATCCTGCTGGGTGGCATCGCCTGGGTGGCACTGGTGCTGGTCAACTGGGGCGTGAGCTTCTTCGTGGTCTGAAATCCAGGCCAGCGAGCATCTTTTTTCTCCGTTGCGCCCCGGTCGGGTGTGAACATGGAATGAACCGATCAAGGCGTCATGGCCACCTTTGAAGGACGGTTCACTGATGTGCAGGGCCTGCGCATCGCCGTTGTTATTGCTCGATTCAACGATCTGGTGACCGCCAAATTGTTGAGCGGTTGCCTCGATTGTCTGGGACGTCACGGGATTGATACCAGCGCAGACAGCGCTCAGCTCGATACGGCCTGGGTGCCGGGGTCGTTTGAATTGCCATTGGTGGCTCAGCAGCTGGCTCGCAGCGGTCGATACCAGGTGGTGATCACCCTCGGGGCTGTCATCCGTGGGGACACACCGCATTTCGATGTGGTGGTGGCTGAAGCCAGCAAGGGGATTGCGACTGTGTCCCGTGATACCGGTGTACCGGTGATTTTCGGTGTGCTCACAACCGACACGATGCAACAAGCGCTTGAGCGGGCAGGCATCAAGAGCAATCTGGGCTGGAGCTATGCCTTGCAGGCTCTGGAAATGGGGTCCCTGGTCAAAGCATTGCCAGCGGCCTGAGTGGTGCATTGACCAACGGCCCCTTTGTGATGCATGCTTCTCGAGTCGTCAGGTGAATTACACCGGCCGGCCTGCGGATGTAGCTCAGTGGTAGAGCATCTCCTTGCCAAGGAGAGGGTCGAGAGTTCGAATCTCTTCATCCGCTTGATTGACTCACTGTTTGCGGATTAGCAGATGTTGGTTGCCAACAGCTCTGAATCCCATTTGTTCGTAAAAACCCGTGCTGTTGGTGGTCATCAGATAGACCCGTTCCACCTCACGCACCCTTGCAGAAGCCAGCAAGGCTTCTACAACACGCCTTCCGAGCCCGCGGCCCTGCAGGTCGCCGGCCACCACCACATCCCAGAGCACTGCCCTGTAGATCCCATCGCTGCTGGCACGGCCGAAGCCCACCATGCGTTTGCCGCGCCAGAGGCTTACAACCACCTGGCTGCCTTTCAGCATCTTGCCCAGTTGTTGCCGGCTGCGGTCCTGCGCCCAGAAGGCGTGTTTGTTGAGCAGGCGCCGAAGTTTGAGCAGACCACGCGTCGGGCGTAGGTTCGGCCCCAGCCCCATCAGGCGCAGTCCTGGAGCTCCTGGTGCATGTTCAACCAGATGGATGCGGGCCATGCTTCTGGCATTCAGCGCTTCATCATCTGTTCTCGAGGGTCTTCTGTTGGGAATCTCTGCCTCACCTGCAACAGCATGTCCCGCGGTGATGAAGTCAGCCCTTGCATGCTGAAATGACACTGAAACGGGTCATCTCGGCAATCCATCGATGAGGCGAAAGGGCATCATCCTTGCCGGCGGCAGCGGCACCAGGCTTGCTCCGCTGACCATGGCTGTCAGCAAGCAGCTGATGCCTGTCTATGACAAGCCGATGATCCACTATCCGCTGAGCACCTTGATGCTGGCGGGCATCCGTGAAGTGCTGATCATCACCACTCCCCATGATCAGGGTGCTTTTCAGCGCTTGCTGGGTGATGGCAGTGCCTGGGGGATGACCATCGCTTATGCCGTGCAGCCTGCACCGGAGGGATTGGCTCAGGCGTTTCTGATCGGTGCTGATTTCCTCGACGGCTCTGCCGCTGCACTTGTTCTTGGCGACAACCTCTTCCATGGTCATGAACTGATCTCCCAGCTGCATGCGGCGATGGCTCGTGATGAGGGCGGCACCGTTTTCGCTTATCCGGTGCGCGATCCCGAGCGCTACGGAGTGGTCGAGTTCGATCACTTCGGAAAAGCTCTGAGTATCGAAGAGAAGCCGGCTCATCCCCGCAGCCGTTATGCAGTTACAGGCCTCTACTTCTATGACCACACGGTGGTCGAGCGAGCCAGAAAGGTAGAGCCTTCGTCGCGCGGGGAGCTGGAGATCACCAGCCTTAATCAGGCTTACCTCGCGGAGCAGCAGCTCACGGTGGAGCTGATGGGTCGCGGGATGGCATGGCTCGACACCGGCACGTTTGATTCGCTTCAGGAGGCGGGGACCTACATCAGGACCCTTGAGCAACGTCAGGGATTGAAAGTGGGGTGTCCGGAAGAGGTGGCCTGGCGCAGGGGATGGATCGACGGCTCAGAGCTTGAGCAACTGGCGCAGCCCTTGCTCAAAAGCGGTTACGGACACTATCTGTTGCGATTGCTGGACGAACCCGGAGGTGAGCATGCTCTCCTCCAGCGCAATCTCAGGAGTCCTCGTCAGGATGCTGTGGATGCCCGCTGAAACACTTTCTGCTGTGTCCGGTGAGCCCATTGATGGGCCGTTGCTGATCACTCCCCAGGTGTTCGCTGACAATCGCGGTTTCTTTTTTGAAAGCTGGAATGAGCGTCGCTTTCGCGACGACCTGATCTCCGCTGGTGCACCCCAGACGGAATCAGAGGCTCTGCGGTTCCGGCAGGACAACCATTCCCGCTCGACTCGAGGTGTTCTGCGAGGACTCCACTTTCAATTGCCTCCGGAGCCACAGGCAAAGCTGGTTCGCTGCAGCGCGGGTGAGATTTTTGATGTGGCGGTCGACCTGCGTCGCAGCTCTGCGACATACGGCCGGTGGGTTGGAGTCGTTCTCTCTGCAGACAACCATCTGCAGCTTTGGGTGCCGGTGGGTTTTGCCCATGGTTTTTTAACCCTGAGTGATGTCGCAGAAGTCCAGTACAAAGCCAGTGGTTTCTGGAATCGCGATTGTGAGCGTTCCCTGCGTTGGAATGATCTGCAGCTGAAGATCCAATGGCCTTTGCATCTGGCGGGGGTCACTGAACCATTCCTGGCTGAAAAGGATGCGCAGGCTCCCGCGCTCAAGGGCCTGGAGTCAGCTGGGGAGGTGTTTGTTTGAGAGTTCTGCTGACCGGCGCCAATGGCCAGCTTGGACAGGCCTTGCGTGGCTCAACACCACAAGGGATTGAACTGATTGCAACGTCCCGGCAGGACTTGGATCTGGCGGATCCCCAGGCTTGCCGCACGATCGTTGATCTGCATCGCCCCGACTGGGTGCTGAATGCTGGTGCATATACAGCGGTGGACCAGGCGGAGTCGGAGTTTGATCTGGCGAGCGCCGTCAATGCAGAGGCACCTCGTGCTTTGGCAGAGGCCATGAACAGCATGGGAGGTCGCCTGCTCCAGGTGAGTACCGATTTCGTGTTCAACGGACAGCAAGGTCATCCCTATCAGCCTGACCAGCCACGAGATCCGTTAGGGGCTTATGGCCGCAGCAAGTCCGCTGGGGAGCAGGTTGTGGAGGAGATTTTGGGATGTGGTGTTGAGAGCAGGGCCACGATTCTTCGCACCGGTTGGGTGTACGGCCCAGTGGGCCGGAATTTTTTACTCACCATGCTGCGTTTGCATCGCCTCAAGGCGGAAGCCGGAGAGCCATTGCGTGTAGTGGCTGATCAGGTTGGTTGCCCCACCGCCACGTTTGGACTGGCCGCCGCTTGCTGGGCCGTGATTCAGCATGAGGTGATGGGCGTGCTGCATTGGAGTGATGCCGGTGTTGCCAGCTGGTATGACTTCGCAGTGGCCATCGGCGAGTTGGCGGTCTCTCATGGTGTTTTATCTCAAGCGGCGCAGGTGCTTCCGATCACCACCACCGACTACCCCACCCCGGCAAAGCGTCCCGCCTATTCGCTGTTGGCTTGCGGTAACACCCGTGAGCAACTGCATTTGGCGCCCAGGCACTGGCGCTGTGCACTTGAGGAGGTGATCCAGCGTGTGGGCGAATAATCCGCGCATGCTGATTCTTCGGGCAGTGCTGCTCGATGGCCTGGGTCAGCTGCTGATCCTTGGGCTGATGCTCTGGCTGCCTTCCTTGTTCGATTGGACCATCGGCGGCAGCAGTCTCGTCGGACAGGGTGGCTGGCTGATTTTCTCGATGCTGCTTTATCCATTGCTGGGTTGGCTGTTTGGCAGCTACACGGTCTTGAGCTGGCGGCGGGTTTCGTTGCCGGTGCTGTTGCAGCGACTTCTGATCACGGCTGCTGTGAGTGTGATGGTGGTGGCAATCGCCCGTTGGCTGATCAATCCCAGCGATGCGGTCTGGCTGGTGTACAGACGGGTGCAGTTGTTGTGGATGACGGCCCTCACAGGTTGGGTGTTGATGGTGCGTCTGGCCCTGCGCCGAGGTCTGCTGTTTCCCGATGCACCGCGTTTGTTGTTGCTTGCGAACCGGGATGAAATCCAAACCGTTCTCAAGGTCTGGCGGCGCATCCCCCATCGTCAACCTCTGATGCCCGTCAATGCGAGGGGATTGCAACGTCGTCTGGATCAACCGGAGCAGCCACTGCTGGTGGCCATCAGTTCCTCGGTTCGTAGCGATTCAGCAGCCAATCCTGTGCTGAACAGGCTTGAAATCTGCGACCCAAGAGTGGTGCGAAGCATGTCTTTGCTGAAATTTTTTGAACTGCAGCAGGAGCGTTTGCCGCCTTTGTTGATGGGCGAAAGCACCCTGACATTTGATGATCTGCCCTGGGCGGCAACGTTCAGTGTTCAGGGTCAGCTCAAGCGCATGGCAGATCTGCTCGTGTCGGCAACGTTGTTGCTGTTGACATTTCCGTTCATCCTTACTGCGGCTCTGTTGATCTGGATTGAGGATCGAGGTCCGGTGTTTTATGTCCAGCAGCGCAGCGGCTGGCTTGGACGACCGTTTCGGGTTCTCAAGCTCCGCACAATGACGGTGCAGCCTGTTGATGCACCTGCGCAATGGACCCAGCCCGGTGATCAGCGCATCACAGTTGTGGGAGGTTGGCTGCGCAGGCTGCGCCTCGATGAACTGCCCCAACTGCTGAATGTGCTGAATGGGGACATGAGCCTGATCGGACCACGACCGGAACGTCCGGAGTTGGAGCATGACCTGGAGCTCTGCATCCCCCATTACCGCAAGCGCCATTGGATGCGACCGGGATTGAGCGGCTGGGCTCAGGTCTGTGCTCCCTATGCCAGCAGCATCGATGATTCCGATCTCAAGCTTTCCTATGACCTGTATTACCTGCGGCACTTCAGCACCTGGCTTGATCTTGTGATTCTGTTCCGCACAATCAAAACGGTTCTTAAGGCAGGAGGTCGCTGAGTTCTGGGTGAGACTTCAGTTGCCCTATCAATGAGCAATATCTGGGTGCATGGTTTTGAGGTTCCTGCCGTGATGGGCCCAATCGTAAGAAGGTTGTTGTCATCCAAGGCCTTGATTCATTCGATGGTCTTCAGTTTTTTGGCGTCAGTATTGATTGCCCCAGTGTCGAAGAGGGACCCGTTTATAGGTTCAGGCATTGGACTTTTGGCCACTGAAATTCTCGAGGATTGAGATCAAGGTGGAAACTTTCGCATCAGATAATTGGCTGAAATCACCAGTGGTGAAACTTCCAGGCTGGTCCCTCCCCCAGTCAGCTCGTGAGTGATCGCTTTGTAGGCAGCAGACCTCTCCGTACTGCATTTAAGAGCTGGGTAATGATGAGTTGGTTTTTGCGTGCGGTTCGGTGAGTTGTCTGCCTGACTCGATTCAACGGGTGCTGGTGACAGGAGGTGCTGGGTTCATCGGCGGGGCTGTAGTGCGTCGCCTTCTGCGCTGTAGCGCAGTGGAGGTCTTCAATCTCGACAAGCTTGGTTACGCCAGTGATCTCTCCAGCATCCAGGCCGAGGTGGAGCAACTTGGCGGAATGGCAGCAGGGCGACATCATGTTTTGCAGGTTGATCTGGTTGATCAACAGGCAACAGCTGAAGCTGTTCGCAGGGCAGATCCTGATCTGGTGCTGCATCTTGCTGCCGAGAGTCATGTGGATCGCTCCATCAATGCTCCGGGAGCGTTTCTGGATAGCAATATCATCGGCACTTTTTCGTTGCTTCAGGCATGCCGCGGCCATTGGGATGCCTTGTCTGCTGTTCGTCGCGAGGTCTTTCGCTTCCAGCACATCAGCACTGATGAGGTGTTCGGATCACTCGGAGCATCCGGGTATTTCTCGGAGGCCACTCCCTACGATCCACGCAGCCCCTACTCGGCCAGCAAAGCCGCGAGTGATCACCTTGTGAAGGCGTGGCATCACACCTTCGGTCTGCCCGTGGTGACGACGAATTGCAGTAATAACTATGGTCCGTGGCAATTTCCTGAAAAGTTGATCCCCGTGGTCATCCTCAGTGCATTGGCATTGAAGCCAATTCCGCTGTACGGGGACGGGCTGAACGTCAGGGACTGGTTGCATGTCGAAGATCATGTTGATGCCCTGTTGCTGGTGGCTGGTCAAGGCAAAACCGGAGCCAGTTACTGCGTGGGCGGCGGCGGTGAAGGTGGGGGTTGTGATGAACGAACCAACCGTGAAGTGGTCGAATCAATCTGTGCAATTCTTGATCAGATCAGGCCTCAGGCAGAGCCTTACTCTCACCTGATTTCCAGGGTTAATGATCGCCCCGGCCATGACCGGCGTTATGCGATTGATTCATCGCTGATCAGAAAAGAGCTTGGATGGAGCCCATCGCTTGGCTTCGAGAATGGTTTAAGGCAAACGGTGCACTGGTATCTCGATCATCCCGATTGGTGTCAGCAAATGTTGGGTCGATCATGATTAAAAATCTGAATTCGAAGAGTTTTCTCTAGGGCTTTTCGTGTTGATGAGTGATCAGATCGCCTGTAGAATAGTTTTCTTTGGGATTGCAAACATCGATGTCGTCTATGTTGAAAACTGGCTGCCATTTGTCTTTTTTGAAATTTAATTGACCAATGAGTATTTCGCCTCTTGTTCTTGTTGTCGGCATGCATCGCAGCGGCACTTCAATGCTGGGTGGAATTCTTCAGAAATTGGGTGTCGGGCTCCCGGGTGAGCTGGTCTCAGCCGATGAACACAACCCAGCCGGTTATTACGAGTGGGATCGTGTGGTTTCGATTCAGGAACGGCTCCTGATTGATCTCGATCGCTGGTGGCCTTCTTTGCAGGGTTGCCAGCCTCTGCCCGAGGGGTGGCTGCAACACCCGGCCACAGTTCGAGCGTCGTTGTCTTTGCGTGAGCTTCTTTCCCGGCAGATCAACCATCAGTCGTCCCCTTGGTGCATCAAGGATCCACGCACCAGTCGGCTCCTGCCGCTCTGGATTGGCCTGGCGTCTGAGTTGCAACTTCCGCTGCGTCTGATCCTGGCGGTCCGCGATCCGGTTGAGGTCATGCGTTCACTGGTGAAGCGGGATGGGCCGATCACCGGGATGGATCACAACCGGGCGCAGCAACTTTGGTGGCGACACAACGTTGAGGTGCTCCACATCGCCAGAGCCTACGGGCTGCTGATATCGGTGATTGATTACGGGCGCTGGTTCGATCAACCAGCTCAGCAGCTGACGGCATTGCTTGAAGCCTTGCCGGAGTGTCAGCCGTCGGATCAGATGGTTTCAGCTGCTCTTGCCGGCATTCGCCCTGAGCTCAGACGCAGTCTCACCGGATCAGCTGCGGTTGAATCCCAGCAAGCGGTGTTGCCCTCGGTGCGGCGTCTGCATGCTCGCTTGCTGAAGCAAGGGCCTGCTCGATCCGGGCGTCGACCCTGGAACCGTCTGCCTCCTGTCGATCCACCTCGCGCTCTTTTGGTAGAGGAATCCCCGCTGCCATCCGCGGCTCAGCTTCGATCTGACCCGGGTTCCTGGGGCCAATGGCTTGAGATGTGGCGCCATTACCCGGCACCCCGCTGGGTGGGGCCGCTGGCTTTTGGTGCCCAGCCGCGCATCAGTTGTTGCGGGATGGCATGGGATCAGTTGCTTCCTCATCTGCTCTGGCAGCACGTGCCGGTGCAGGGTCTGCCGCAACGCCGCCTGAACTGGTCGGAATCAGGTGATCATCAGCTTTGCTTCGTGTCGCAATCCGCAGCCGCTCCTGATGGGCCGGAGCATTTGGCACTCAATCTTGAGTTGCCGGAGCCTGATCGCGTCTGGCACTGGCTCAATCTGCTGGCTGCGCAACAGATCATTTGGGATCCAGACCCTGCGAGGGTCTGTCTGTTGAGAGCGCTTGGGCTGAAAGCCTGGTGGCTCGACCCCGAGGAGCCACTCAATGGCTGGCTGGATCAGGCGGATGCCAACGATCCAGCAATCTGGTCGGCCCAGTTCGGGCTTCCTCCGGTTCAATCCGGTTGCCTTCTGCTGCTCGGACATGCCGGGGAATTGTTTGATCAGGCGATGGCTGCCGAGGCTGCCGGTTGTCCGTTAACGGCGGCAGGGGATCTGCCTCCGTTGGCCTACCTGCCGGGTTGGTCCGATCTTGTGGTGACGAGCCCTCAGGCTGGTCTGGCCAGGGCTGGTTGGCTTCAGCATGCAGCACGCCAGGCTGAACGTTTGATCTGGCCTGATCAGAAGGTTCCTTCGGAATGGACCTTGCTGGAGATTGATCAGCATCCACCCCTGGCTGCCGCGCCGCCGAGTTCACCGGCCGAGCTCAGGGCACTGCATCGAGGTGAGCCCCTGACGGTGGCAGCGGAGGAGCGAATCAGCCCAGCTACCGAGACCTTGTTCGATTCGGAATGCGTATCAGACCAAACTGAAGAATCGCCACCACTGCTATTGCGTGCGGCGGTGCTGGTGAGTCTGTTCAATTACGCAGACCGGATTGAAGCTGCGCTCGACAGCGTTGCCAGCCAGACGGAGAAAGCGTTGGAACTGGTTGTTGTTGATGATCACTCAGGCGATCAAGGCGCGATGATCGTGCGCGACTGGATGCAAAGACATGCCAGTCGCTTTGAGCGTTGTCTGTTGTTGAAGCATGTGACGAATGCCGGTCTTGCTGCGGCACGCAACACGGCATTTCAGGCATCGAAGGCTCCCTGGTGTTTTGTTCTGGACGCCGATAACGCACTGTTCCCTCAGGCGGTCCAGAGCTGCATGGAACTGGCTGATCAAAGCTCAGCATCAGTGGCCGTGGTGCATCCGCTTGTGGCCGTTGAGGCTGAAGCGGGCCGTGCTGATGAGCAGCGAAGTCTTGTCGGCCTGGCTTCCTGGCAGAACGTCCGATTTCGCGCTGGCAACTACATCGATGCGATGGCGCTCGTACGCCGCAGTGCCTGGGAGGCTGTGGGTGGTTACACCCACATCGAGGGCGGCTGGGAGGACTACGACTTCTGGTGCAAGTTGGTGGAATCCGGCTTTCATGGCATGCAGTGCCCCAGCATCCAGGCCGTTTATCGCAGCCATTCAGATTCGATGACGATGCATTCCACCAGCCGCCTGCAACGATCGCTCTCACGAACATTGCAGGATCGTCATCCCTGGCTTGAGCTGCCATTGGCCAGTGACTGAACGCATCGATCAGGTCCTCAGGGAATGGCCGCCTGGATACGGAGGGGTCGAACGGGTTGCCCATGAACTGGCCAGTGCATGGGGCGGAACAGTGCACAGTTTTGATGTGCAGTCGCGCTCCTGCGCTGAAGTCGACGCGCTGCCTGTGACTTACGAGCGAGTGCTGTTGCCCTGCACTCCGGCGCTGGCTCGTCTCAGGCTTCCGCTGCCTTCAAGGCGTTTATGGAAACTGTTGCGGTCCAAGACACCTCTTCATGGTCACCTGCCGTCGCCTGGTGTTCTGCTGTTGCTGCTTCTGGCTCGCCTATGCAGGCCCAGGCGTTGCGTCTCCGCGCACTGGCACTGTTTTCTCGAGCATGACGGCAGTTTCAACGGTGCCCTCTACAGCTTTTATCAATGGCTGGCCCTCAGAATGCTTCCCTCGATGTCGCAGGTGGTCACCACCTCTCCCTTGCTCGCTGAAGAGTTGATCCGAAGCGGTTGTGCGGCTGAACGGGTCAGGGTGCTGCCATGTTCTCTCAGCGCAGAGCAGGAAGCGGCCTGCCTTGATCTGCAAGCCGCGCCCTTGAATCGGGATCGGCCATTCACGCTGATTTTCATCGGCCGCCTGGACAGTTACAAACGGCTCGACTGGCTGCTGCAGGCCATGACGCAGATCCCTTCACCCTGGTGCCTGGAGGTGGTCGGGGATGGGCCGCGAAGACGTGATTTTCAGGAACTGGCCAACGCTCTGTTCGCTGACGGCCAATCCCGGCGTGTCCGTTTTCATGGCCGGGTTGATGAGTCGGCCAAACAGGATTTGCTGGCACGTTCTCAGCTTCTGGTGCTGCCTTCCGATCGCTGCAACGAGGCGTTCGGCATTGTGCAGCTCGAAGCGATGGCAGCGGGCCTCCCCGCGCTGGCTTTTCAGCGCCGGCGCTCAGGCATGGGCTGGGTTGGGGCCCTGCCTGACCTGGAGTGGGACCAGACACCTCAGGCATTGCCAGAAGTGCTGAAGCGTCTTGCCGCTGATGTGCAATGGAGACAGCAGCTTGGTGAGCAGGCCCGTGAGCGTTACCTGCAGCGGTTTGCACGCGCGATCTGGCTAAGGAGTTTGGATGCGATGAGGGCGCGGTAATCTGCCGCTGATGAAGACCCATGCACCGCAATCCATCACGGAAACATCGTCAGTGGTTCTCCGTCTGGAGAATGTCCGGCTTGATATTCCTGTCTTCACCAACGAGACGCGCAGCCTGAAATCGACCCTGATTCGTTCAGTGACAGGAGGAAATCTCAGGCGCCGTCGAGGTGGTGCTGTGGTCACCGCACTTCAGGATGTGAATTGCATCATTCGTGAAGGAGAAAGGGTTGCTTTGATCGGTCATAACGGGGCTGGAAAATCAACTTTTCTGCGGATGATCTCCGGGATTTACCGGCACACTTCGGGCTTGTTTGAGTCGAAGGTGCGCGTCTTCCCCATGATTCATAAAAGCTTTATCACCAGCCCTGAGCTCAGTGGCTTGCAGGCGGTAAAGGCCCACTACCTCATGGTGAATGGCAATCTGCGTGGTTTCACTGCCTTTTGTGATGATGTGGTGGAATTTTCCGGTTTGGGAGATTTTGTGCGCTTGCCGATCAAGACCTACAGCCAGGGAATGGAGGCGCGCTTGTTGTTCGCTTTGTTGACAGCCTGCAGCCACGATTGTCTGGCGATGGATGAGGGCTTTGGCGCGGGAGACAGCAGCTTTTATGAGCGTGCCCAGGAGCGACTGCATGGGTTTCTGGCGACGACGGGAACGTTGCTGCTCGCCTCTCACTCCGATGAATTGCTGAAGCGCTTCTGTACGCGCGGCCTGGTGTTCCAGGAAGGATCGATTGGCTTTGATGGTCCTCTGGATCAAGCGCTCAGTTTTTATCACCGCCCATGATGTCGTCCTCTGCGCCACCTCAGTTGTCGGGAGCTCGACCCGCCAGCGTGAAACGCACGTTGCATGAGGCCTGGGGGTTGAGGCGGGTCTGGTGGTTCACCGCCACAGCGCGTACCAAAGCACGCTTTGTGCGCACAGTGTTAGGCAGCTTCTGGCTTGGTCTCTCGAATTTGTTTTCGATTGCGGTGTTGGCTTCGGTGTACCGATATGTGTTCAAGGTGGAGAATTTCAGTGAGTATGTGGTGCTCTTAGGCCTCGGTCTTGTGATCTGGAACAGCATCAGTGCGGCCGTGACTGGTGCACCGAATTTATTTGAATACAACCAGTCGCATGTGCATAACACCAATCTAAATCCTATTTTTTACTCCTTGGAAGAATGGGCTTTTCAGATGCAGACGTTTGTGCAGTCGTTTCTGATGGTGGTGGTTGCCTTGAGTTATTTCCAGCAAACGTTACTTCTGCATTTGCTGGTGAGTGGTTGGCTGCCAATTTTAAACCTGTTTTTGTTCTTGTTCTGGTTTCCGCTGCTGGTCTGCTTGTTAGGTGCGCATTTTCGTGATCTCTATCAGTTGGTGCCGATTGTGATGCAATTGGTGTTTTTGCTTTCACCGATTCTGTACAAAAAAGAGAACCTTGGCCCCAGTGTTTGGATTGCGAATTTCAATCCTTTTTATCGGGTGTTGAGCCCGATTCGCCACACCTTGATGACGGGCGAATTGCAGTGGGGTGTCGGACTGATACTGCTACTGGTCAATGCGTTTGGTGTTTGGTATTCAGTAAGGCGCTTGAATCACGATCGAGCCAATCTGCCTTTCCTGATTTAGGTGCGGGGTGTGACCACGCTGATCAACCTGCTGTCATGGCTGCCTGGCCACTCTGGATTTGGCAGCTATGTGAAGCGTGTCGTTCCAGGACTCCCTGGCCTGCGTTTGCAGTTGGATGCCGGCGGCAAGGGTTCATTGGTGCCACCAGAGCAATGGAGCCCAGACCTGATCAGCTGGGCCCCATCTCGGCGGATGCGCTTGCTGCAGCGCTACAGCCTTGGTCAGCATGGTGTTGATCTATCCGGACTGTTGCAGCGCCATGGCTTCAGCCCAGGGGATCTGGCTGGCATTTATTCCCCCTTCTTTGATGCCTTGCTCTGCTGGCCTCAGGTCCCGCAACTGATCACTTGTCATGACCTCACACCGTTGCGTCAATCGAACAGTCGTAAGGCCTGGTTGCGTTATCGCTTCTGGCAACCGAGGCATGTGCGCTGCGCGAAGCGTTTGATTGCGATCAGTCGCACAGTGGCCGATCAGTTGGTTGAGTTTGGTGCGCCTGCCTCTGATGTGGTCGTGGTTCCCAATGGCGTTGCCGTGGAACGTCCAGCAGTGCCGGCGCCACGGAGCCAGGATTTACTTGTTTTGGCACGCCATGACGCCAATAAAAACCTGGCAGCCTTGATCAAGGCGTTTGCTGCTGTTCAGCAACAGCTGCCGCAATGGCGGGGAACACTGCGGATTGTGGGCCGCCAAACGCGCCTCACGCCAGGCCTGATGCAGCTGGTTGCTCAGTTGCCCAGACCCCATCAGCTGGAATGGCTGTCATCGCTCACTCGAGAGCAGCTGATTGAGCGGTTGCGTTCCAGTCTGGCCCTGGTGTCGGCCAGCACAGAGGAAGGATTTGATTACCCGGTGTTGGAAGCGAAGGCTGAGGGAATTCCCACCTTGATCAGCGATATTGACGTGCACCGTGAATTTCACCACTCCAGTTCACTGTTTTTCCCAATTGATGACACCGGTGAAACGCTGGCTGCCCATATCAAGGCATTGTGTTCAGAGAATTCCACTTGGTTGGACCTCTCAAACCGGGGCTATTCCTTGGCCCAGGCGATGAGCTTGGATCGCCAGCAGGCGGAGATTCGCAGTCATCTCCAGTCGATTACTGCGTAAGCAGAGAGCAAACGGAATCGCTGAAAGCTTGTTCGATCAAGTGCTGATAGTTCCGGTAGCGCAAGATGCGGTCTTGCCGCAGTTGATTCAACTCGAGTTGCTGTACTCGCTCAGTCTGACCACCCAGATGTTGCTGGTGTCGTTGGCAGCTGAGGCGCATGGCGCTTGCCCAGTCGCTTGTTTCCAGCGTGGAACACAGCAAGACATGCTGATCAAAATCATGCATGTTGTGAATTTCCCGGTGAGACCCCAGGGGACTTGCGATAGCGGTCATGCCCAGGCATGCCGCATCGAGCACTGGAATTCCGAATCCTTCAATCAGCGACGGGCTGACAAGTGCCAAGGCATTGAGGTAAAGCTGCCGTTTGGTTGCTTCATTCACGTAGCCAGTGAAGACAACATTGGGATTGTTAGCGGCGATCGCTTTCACCTCATTGCTGTATTCATCCTGTTGCGGTTTTCCGGTGATGCAGAACTGAAATCCCAGGTGTTCTATACCTGATTCCATGTAGGACTTCAGCGCAAACAGCAGATTTTTATGGGGAGCGACTGACGAGTTGAAGAGCAGATAGGAAAGGGGGCTGAAGCGATGGGTCAATTGTTGACCCAGGCAAGGCACTTGTAATTGATCAGTTCGGCTTTCCCAATCGAGAGCATCACCTGGAAAGTGAAGGGATGGTGGTTGGGTTAAAACAGTGCCGAGTGGCTCGAAGGATCTGGGTTTGATGTTGAGAATCGCGGCGTTGTAGTTTTGTTCCGCATCATTGGAGACGAACCAGCGCCTGGCTTTGCTTGCGGCGATCAAGCGCCGCGTGAAGCAAGGCAGATCATCGCGTGTGCGTTGGTATTGAAGCGGGATGAGGTCATGAACAGTTTGAAGAAACAGCGGGCAATGTTCGGGTGTGAGATTCAGTGGGCTGGTGCTGATCAAGCCATCAAAACCTGCAAGGTTGATTGTGAAAGGTTTCGCTGATCTGCGCTTTGCCAGCGACATGCTGAATTGAAAGCAGTTCTTTGCGCAGATCAAGCCCTCAATATCAGCAAGATAAGACAGTCGTTCGCTTCGCTGATAAGGGCTGTTAACTAGCGCACTTTTGGGGATGATTTTGAGCGACTTGGCGTCGATTGATCTGTCAGGGAACAAGAGTTGCATTCCTTGTTCTCCCCGCTGATGTTGCAGTAAAACAAATGAGCGAAGAAATGGAAGTTTCAGCAAAAACCTTTTGAACAGCCCCAGTGGCTTTACTGCTTTTTCAGTCGTGTTGAGTTTTTCAAGAACTTCTGCGCTGAAGATCGTTGTGCCAACCGTTGATGGGAGTTTGGCTTTTTTGATTTTTTTGATATCCGGCGAATACTCTGTCAGAAGCCATACCTCTGCTCCTGCTTTCTTCAGCGTTCGCAGTAGGTTTTTGGTGAATACGGCAATGCCGCGATGCTCGCTTTGCTCGAGTTCAAAGCCGCACACCACTAGACGCAAGCCTTTGAGGGGTGATGCGTTCATCACTGATGCCCTCCTGCAAGTTCAAGTTGTTGTTTGAGGCGCAGGCGTTCTTCCCGCAGATCAAGCAAGACTTTTTCCTGCTCTGCGCGCTCTTTGCGTTCAATGTTGAGCGTCTCTTGAATCTCGAGTTGGCCTGTTTGATCAGTGACAAGGTCGCGCAGATGCATCGATTCCCGCTGTTGTTGCATCAGCAGAATCTTGAGTTGTTTTTTGCTTGCCTGATCGATGAATGTTTTAACCCGGGCCCGTAAACGAATCTGATCTTCACTGTTGCCTGCCTGGTTTTCATCTTGGCTGCGTGTTGTTTCTGCTTCATGCACTGCACTGGCTTCTGCGCACAGCCACACTTGTTTCTTCAGTCGTTGCTGCACATCCATGCAGAGTTCAACATCCTCTCCGCAAACCCGATAGGCGGTGTTGAAGGGATGCTCTAGAAAATCCTGACGAGCAATCCACTGAAGTGCCCCAGTCACAGCTCCAACGGGCGCGCTGGGGATGTCTGAGAGTTTGCTGCTGCTCATAAGTCGATCGAGCAGGTGATAATTCGAGCAGCGCAAATCGAAATTAATGCCGGCATGGGAGATCAGATCATATTGATCGCGCAGGAGTGCTCCCACCAGGCCGATCTCTGGGTTGCTGTTGAGCAGGTTGAATCCGGCATCCACGCAGCCCGCATCCAAAATGAGATCGTCATTGGCAATCATCAACACATCGCCCCCGGCCTTGGCGGCCAGTCCATTCATGTTTCCGGAGAAGTGATAAGGAACCCGTTGGGCGATGTGCAGGTCGTAGCGGCTTGTGTTGTGTATCTGCGTTTCTTCGGCGTCAGTGCCGTTCCATGAACAGAGAATTTCCATCTCCATCGGATGGAGTTCACTGGCCTGATTCAAGCTGGCACAGAAACGGTTGAGCAGTTCCGGTGTACGCGACACCACCAGGATGGAAACCTGCATAAACGCTTTGCTCAGAGCACCAGCTTATGACTGCGGTTTGCTGTCTCTAGCTGCAGCAACAGATGGTGCGTATTCAATCCAATTCAGGTGAGTTGCCTCTTGTTGTTTCCTTGGTCTGAGATTCTTCGTGACCCCGATCGATTGGGGTGATTGATGGACTGGTCGCCAATCCGCGCTGGGGCTCCAGCTCGTTGAGCGCTTTGATGACTCGTCGAGGCTGCCACTGAGCTGTGAAGGCCTCTGCTTCATGCGTGGATACCCTCTCTCTTGGCAGACGTGACTTGTCCACGGGCCAACCGAGCGGCAACACTGCCACAAAATTGGCCTGCCAGTGCTGGATGACATGCACCATTTCATGGGCGAGCAGTCTGCAAACCCTGGGGTCGGTGTCTTGTTGCTCTGCTGCTTGAAGGGTCACGTAACCAGGTTTTCCTGGTAAAGCCGTATACGTACCTGAAGGTTCAGCGGATTCAGGTTGTTGTTTCCACCTGACATCCACGCCCAGCCGGTCAGCCTCAGCTAGCAGGGTGGTGATGCATTTGCCTGGTGGCAGAGCTGGCAAGACGTCCATTGGCCTCCTTTAAGGTTTTTGCAGCTGGGTGGAATGGGTGAGACTTTGTCGCGTCGCGGTTGCGGTTCCTCACTTTTACAAGGAAGGCACTGCAACAACGGGCTATGGCTCGACGCGTGCGGGCACCAGATTTGCACGCCAACTGGCATTGGCTCGCTGTCTGTCCGGGGTGTTGGCGCTCAATCGTCAGCCTCAGGATTTGATACTGAATCATGCTCAGCATGCAATTGAGGTTGCACCAGCTCTCGATGACAGCACCACGCGACTGAAAGGCGTGAAGATAGATCTCCATGTGTTTGTGAATGAAGAGTGTTACTTGCAGGACGTGGTGGAGCAATTCACTGGGCGTTTGACTGTGCATGCATTGGCATTTGACGACCCGCGCTCGTTACCTCTTGCTGCTGCGCAATGGCTTGTGCATCAAACCAAGCAAGTTGCTGATCTTTCTCTTTACTTGGAGGATGATCTTGTGATTCAAGATCCGCGATATGTGGATAAACAGATTTGGTTTACTCAACGCACTGAACATCAATTTGTTCTGATGCCCCATCGACAGGAATACTGCGTTGCAGAGGCACCAATTCGTTTATGTGTTGACGGGCCAACCAAGCCCACTGAGCAACAGCAGCCTGTCTGGAGTGATCAGGAGAAGGAAGTGGCGCGTGGCAGCTTTTGGGATGGCCGATCCGTGGGTTTTGCTGTGGCGAGCAATCCCCATTCCGGCAGTTTCTGTTTGAGCGCAGCTCAACGAAACATGCTTGTGGAGCGCCAGGCGCAGCCCACTGAATTCGTCGGGCCGCTTGAGACGGCGGCCACCGGCACCGTTTTGAAACACTTCCCTGTTCTCAAGCCGATCTGGCGAGACCGTGATTTTCTCTGCCTGGAGCATGGACACCCTTCTTTTCTCGCTCAGGTGGGGGCGTTGCCAATGCGTTCTACCAGCGCTGCGAGAGCAGAGGTGAAAGGGTGAATATGCCACTCCCTGCTGGTTGTTTGCCTCAGTTCCTGGGGCTGGGGGTGCAAAAGGGCGGAACCACCACGTTGCAGCGGTTGCTGGAGCAGCATCCTCAGGTGTGGTTGCCTCCAGATAAGGAGCTGCATTTTTTCAGCTTGCACTATGCGCGTGGTGAGCGCTGGTATGCGGATCGCTTCGCTGAGGCTGCACCAGATCAATGTTGCGGTGATATCACCCCTTATTACATTTTTCACCCCTATGCCCCGCAGCGGATTGCCGAATTACTGCCAGATGCGCGATTGATCGTGTTACTGCGTGATCCTGTGGAGCGTTGTCTATCCCAGTATTTTCATTCCTGCCGCTTGGGTCTCGAACACCTGGGCTTAGAAGAAGCGTTGGCTTCTGAGCAGGATCGCTTGTTGGCTGCTGGCCTCAAGCTGGCTGAACTTGGTGCAACCCATCGCAGCCACCAGGAACACAGTTACCTGGCCCGCAGTCGCTATGAGCAGCAGTTGGCTCGTTATGAGAGGCGGTTCTCGAAAAACCAACTGCTGCTGCTGAAGAGTGAGGATCTGTTTGAGAGGCAGGCTGTTGTTTGGCAGCGTGTTCTGAACTTTCTTGAGTTGGACCCACTTCCTTGTCCTGAGGGAACAACACCGGCCAATGCCGGGCGTGGTGAATCAGCTGATGTTCCCGAGACTTTGAGACTGCGCTTGCGTGAACTGCTTCAGTCGACCTATCGCGTGATGGAAAAGCGCTATGGAATCACCTGGTCAACTTCTTAGAAATCCGCCAACTGAGAGATTCAATTTCGGATCTTCCTGCTGAAGATTCACTTTGATAGTCATTGGATTTTGTTGATATCCGCGCTTACTAACGACGGCTGAGGTCTCCACAAGCCACCATTTTCATCAGTGCGAGCTGACGCGGCACACATTGTTGGAGGCTGTAGTTTTTGAGGATGGTTTGGCGAGCATTGCGGCCCAATGTTTCTGCTAGATCGCGATTGTTGAGCAGTTCAGCAACGCTTTCGGCCAGTCCTTGATGGTCAAAGAAATCAATCAGTAAGCCGTTATGGCCGTGTTTGATGACTTCCTGAACAGGTGCTGTGGCCGATCCCACAATGGCACATTGCGTACTCATTGCTTCCAAAAGACTCCAGCTCAGTACGAATGGATAGGTGAGATACACATGTGCCTTGCTTAATTGCAGGAGTTGCAGGAACTTTTTGTAAGTAAGAGCACCGGTAAAGTGAACCTGCTCTGGATCATATTGGCCATCAATTTCATTTAAAAACTGATTTTTCCATTCGCCATTAGGGCAAGCTGCGCCATAACTGACGCCTTCAGTTTTACCCACAACTACAATCTTTGCTTTTGGGCAAAGGCGTTGTAATTCAGGAATAGCGCGAATGAACGTGTGACAACCTCTATATGGCTCAAGCGTGCGGTTCACAAACGTGATGACTGGTGCATCCGCATTCAGCTCCGTTCCATCAGCAAGTTGCAATGCTTTTGCTGAAGGATTAGGACAGGCGAGCTTTGTATCGATACCATCATGTATCACACTGATGGATTGCTGCCAGTGCTGCGGAAATGTGCTGCATTGAAAGTGTGTCGGGGAGACATTCCAGTCGCTATGTTCTAGCGCTAGGAGGGTTGTGTTGTTTTTGAGGATAACTTTGGATGTGTTTTCGAGAGTCTTGGCTGGTTGTATTTCCGGGTCGAAATTGAGGTCGTACCCCTTAAGAGGGTAATAAAACTCCTGATAGAGAAGGATGGGGCATTGAGGCCAGATTGCTTTCAGGAACAGTGATTCACCCCATCCAGGATGTGCGCAGATGATGTCTGGTGTGAATCCCTTCTTTTTGAGTTTGTAGGCAGCTTGTGCGCACGCTTCTGCTCGGATGATTTTGCTTTCGGTTTCTAACACCAAAGGGTGAATGTCTGTCGTATTGCCTCGATTGATGGGATAACGAAAATATTGCAGATTTTTGCCTAGGTCAACTTCGCTCGGATATGTTCCCAGAGCGATCTGTTTGATGCCTTTGCTCTGCCGTAGCTGATTGATGATGTGTCTGTATTGACCAGGAAAGTTTTGGTGGATATAGAGAATGTTCACGTGAATAATGAAAAGGCAAAAAAAAACACCTCCTGTAGGAGGTGTTTGATTGATCAAAGTAAGTGATCAGATGAAGGTGCCTGCAGCAGTTACTCCAGTCACTGAGGCGACCTGAATAACGAGGTCAGATTGATCGTATTTACCAGCCGCTCCAGTGTTAACCACGATGTAGCTACCGGCCCAGTCAACTGCACCACCAATGGTGACTGATTTAGCTTCACCAACGTTGAAACCGCCCAAGTATTTTGAGAGATCTGCTGACAGACTCGCACCAAGGGTGTTTTTTGTAGGAGTAATCGCCTGATAACCAGTGACTTTGAAGGTTAGGTCGATCTTGTCGGTTCCACCTGCGAAATCAGTAATGGTGTCGTAGCCAGTACTCTTGTTAGACCCGACGTTGGAATCAGAGTTGCCGATGACGAATGTATCGACACCAGCTCCACCGGAGTAAACGTCAGCAGCTTTACCAGCAGTGATTTTGTCGTTTCCAGCACCTCCGGAGATTGTATCTTCACCATTTCTGGTAGTAATGATGTCTGCTCCAGAACCTCCGTCTACATCATCATTGCCCCTGCCAGTGTTGATAGTGTCATTACCATCTCCACCTTCGATCTCATTGTTGCCTGAGCCTTGGGCATCGATGAAATCTGAACCCAGGTCGCCAGATGCAAAAATGTTGGAGTCGGAGTTGAACCTAATAGTGTCATCTCCTTGTCCTCCATAAACCGCACTATCTGTGAAAGCAATAGGAATTATAGTTCCGGCGGAATCCTTTTGCTTAGTGCCATCAGCTTTATACCCAATCAGAATTGTGTCGACACCCTTATTTCCGTAAATAGTGGTTTCGACAGAAGGACCGTTAGTGAAAATTTGGTCGTTACCTTGACCACCGTAAATTTCAGAATCAACAGAATCTCTTATGTCGATGAAATCATTTCCTGTGTTGCCATTGAGTTCGGAGTTGTCGAAGAGACCAATCGCGAACCTGTCGTTACCACCTCGACCGACTACTTCTGACTCGAGAACGACTGTTGCAACAAACTTATCATTTCCATCATTGGCTAAAGTTTCGCCATCAAGAGAGATGTCTGAGAAGGAAATTGGATCCAAAATGCCCAGATCATCATCTCCGCCGCCCATGCGAATTTCGTAGTCCGTGGCGACAGCAGCGGGAACAAGGTCGATGTCTACAAAATCATCACCAGTGTTACCACCGATAAAGACGTTTTCAGTAAGTGTGAAAATTGCAGCTACGTCGGTCCCAGTGGTGCCGACAAGGGAAGTGATGCCGTCGGAGCCGACAACAGTGGAGAAGGCCAATGTTCTACTGAAATTGAAACATGATAATCAGAAGGTCGCTTTTGCGGCCGGTCAACAAAAATATCTGGAAGCTGTGACAGCAACTGAATTGGGCTTTTGCCAACTCCTATTGCTCTTTTCGACTTAGGTGATGTGCAGTTGTGTTGAACGCATCCAAATTCTTAGATCTGTCTCAAGGAATCAGCCTTGTCTTGGAAGCTACCCAGTAACAGTTGGAGATATGTCACTTTACGCAGTTTGATGTTGGCAGTGAGGCTCATCCCTACTTGTAGAGGAAGTTGCTGTCCGCTTTTGATTTTGAGTTGTTGGCTCGAAAGAGTGATCGTTGTGGGGTAGCGGTACTCGTCGCGTTGTTTCTGCTGGTCCGGAGGCAAAGCATCTGAACCGACTGATTTCACGGTGCCTTGTAACACGCCAAAGTCAGTTGAAGGGAATGAATCAATGCTGATGTCTGCAGGCATACCCACCCTCACAAAGCCGATATCCCTGCTGGGCACTTCCACATTGGCCTGGAGCTTGTCGAATGGGACGATTTTCATCACTGTTTCGGTGCTCTGCGCGGCATAGCCGGAAGACCGAGGCTGCAAGTCGAACACCACTCCATCCACAGGCGAGCGCAGGGCTTGGTATTTGAGGGTCACCTCTGCTTCGGTGCGTTGGGCCTGGAGTTGGGAGAGCTCTGACTTCAGCTGCTGGACCCCTTGCTGAAGAATCGCTGTCTGGCGCAATCGTTCCACTTTCACCTGCGACAACCTGCCGCGCACCTCTTCCACCTTGTTGCGTTGCTGTAAAAACTGCAGATCTGAGGATGCTCCCTGGTCTGCAAGAGTCTTAAAACGACTAAGAATTTCATTTTCAAGCTTTAGGTTGCTTTCCAGCATCCTGACTTCTTCATCATTCTGTTCCTGAAAACGTTTGAGTTCGGATAGCTTTAATTTGAGTTGCTCTTCTTTTAGAGAAATATTTTGAACATTGGATTTTAACTGTTGGCTGCTTGTTTCCGTGTCAAGTCTCATCAAGACCTGACCAGCTTTGACTTGGTCGCCATCTTTCACCAGGATTTTTTCGGCAATTCCTCCCACCGGCATCTGTATTTCTTTGACGGCTCCAAGGGGATCGAGTTTGCCAGTGGCCACCACAATTTCTTCAGTTTTCGCGATGCAGAGCCAAGCCACCCCAAAAGCGGTTGTTCCGATCAGCCCCCAGGTGATCGCTTGCATCCATTGCCTTGGTTGCTCAAGCACTGACTCGTCATGGTCTGTACTGTTAACAGCCTGCTCAAGAACGTTCTGCCCGCGTTGAAACCAACTCATCAGCTTGCCTCCTGTTGACGGTAAAGGGCGAAATAACGACCTTTGAGGTCCATTAACTCCTGATGGGTGCCACTCTCAACCAAGGCACCGTTGTGCATCATCAAGATTCGATCAGCGCGCCGAATCGAAGAGAGGCGATGGGTGATAAACAGCACTGTGCTGTTGTTAATCGATTCAAGTAAATTGTTGCAAACACGGCGCTCCGTGTCGTAATCAAGGGCGCTTGTGGCTTCATCCATCACCAGTAATTTCGGTTTGCTCAGGAGTGTTCGAGCAATGGCAATCCGTTGACGTTGTCCACCACTGAGATTGCTTCCACGTTCTCCAACATTGGTGCTGTAGCCACTGGACAGTTGCATGATGAACTCGTGAGCACCTGCCATGCGTGCTGCTTCAACGATGTCATCACTGTCGGCATCAGGTTGTGTAAGGGCAATATTTTCTGAGATTGTTCCGGAAAAAAGCAGTGGATCCTGGGGAACGATGCCGATCTGTCTTCTCAATGAATAAAGTTCAACTTTATCAATGTCGTACTCGTCAACCAATAATCTGCCGGAATTCGGTGCATAAAGCCTTGGAAGTAATTTCACCAATGTACTTTTTCCGCTTCCGCTTTGCCCCACAATTCCAACAAAGCTGTTGGCTTCAATCGACACACTGATGTTTTTGAGAACAGGAGGCGCTGATGGGCTGAAGCTGAAAGTGACATCATCAAAAGTCACTTTTCCATTAATTGGTGGCAAGGGTATTTTTGCCTGATCTGTTTCACTTGATTCCAGGGGTGTATTGATGATGTCGGCCAAACGTTCAAAGCTGACTTTGAGCTCTTGGATGTTTTGCCAGATGGTGGAAAGACGTAGCAGCGGTTGAGTGACGTAGCCACTGATGATCCTGAATGCAATCAGCTGACCCAGCGTCAGTTCACCTTTCAGCACCATTGAGGCGCCAACCCAGAGCACCAGAAGTTGAGACAACTTCTGCAGCACCTGGCTGGCCTGGGTGACGGCTGTTCCAGTGATCGTTTTTTCGTAGGTGCGGGCGATGTAGCGGCTGTAAAGCTCCTGCCATTTCCAGCGGCTCACCATTTCCACGTTTTGTGCTTTCACGGTCTGAACACCCGTGAGCACTTCGACTAGATGACTCTGGGTTTTGGCGTTTTCCTCAGCGGCCTGACGGAATTGACGGCGGAACAAAGGCGCCCCGAGCAGGGTGAGGCCCACCTGAATGGGCAGCACCGCCAATGCAACCAGGGTGAGAACCCAGCTGTAAAGAGCCATCACGACGATATAAATCACTGAAAACAGGGCATCGAGAATTGTTGTGAGTGCCTGGCCTGTAAGGAAATTGCGAATTTTCTCCAGCTCGGCGATGCGTGTTCCCAGTTCGCCCACAGGCCGCCTGTCGAAATAGCCCAAAGGCAGGCGAAGCAGGTGGTCGATCACCTCAGCGCCAAGGCGTTGATCAATCCGATTGGTGGTTTCGGCGAACAGGAATGTTTTCAAACTGCCCAGGACCCCTTCAAGCAGGGTCACAGCAACGAGAGCGACTCCGAGCACCTGAAGAGTGTCGAGACTGCGCTGATTGATCACCTTGTCGATGATGACCTGGATCAGAAGCGGATTGGCCAAGCCAAACAGCTGCACCACGAAGCTGGCCACAAATACCTGCGCCAGTACGCCGCGATAACGACGCAGCACCGGCAAAAACCAGGTGAAGCCAAAGGTTTGATCGGGAGTGCTGTGGGAGCGATCCACCAACAGAATCTCAAAACCCTCGGGGAAACGATCGGAGATTTGCTCTGGAGTCACCGTGATTTCACCGTCTCTTGGCGAGGCGAGCAGCAGACCATTGCTGCTGCTGCCAATCACCAGTACAAAGCCTCCATCCCATTGCATCAGCGACGGGGTTTTCAGGCGCGTGGATTCGCTGGCGGGTACGCGGGCCGCCACCACATGCAGGCCGAGCCCTGCTGCCAGTTGTCCGCAGATCTGCAGATTGGGTTTCTGGTCGCGCCGCACCACGTCGCGCAACACTTTCTCGATCGAATCCCTGCGGAAGGGAAGATTCATCACCGCCGCCATCATCTGGAAGCAGGCCATCGTTTCCTGCAAAGGGCCCTGACCGCGCACTAGGCGGAATTTGCCAGAACCCGGGTTGCCGCTCTGGTGCAGGCCGCTGGCGGCAGGCCGATCAGGAGCATTTTCCAGCGTCAGCAACTCTTGCTTGCTCTCCTCCAGGATTTCAGGATTCACCGCCGATGCTGTCCCCTCTCCAGCGATGGCTTCAGCCAGAACCTGCGGCACCGCAATCAGGCGCGGCTTGAAAGGGGACATCCCTGGGGGCAGTGGATCGCCAGGATTGATGGCAACACCATGTTTGGTGGGGTTGGTGTGATCAAGTGCATACACATTGAGGCCATCTGTCTCAGCCTGTTGGCGGGCTTGATCGGTGTGTTCGAGGAGTTTGGATTGCTCTGAAAGGGCCTTGAGCCAGCGCAACAGGGACCCGTCGCTTTGGGCCGATCGTTGTTGAATCGCCTGAATCAGTGCAGCCAGTTCTGCGGGCCAGAGCGATCGTTGGCACCAAGTCCGAAAGCTTTCTTCGTTGCGATAGAGATCTGCGATGCACTGGTCTGGAATGGCCAGTGCTGTTGATTCCGTGGACGCACTCACCTCTTCACAGGCCAAGCCGCGCAACAGCGATGCAAGGCCCACTGCGAAACCCGATCCCATTTTTGCCAGGGTGACCAGCTGACCCTTCTCTCGGCCGAGCAAGCGTGCCTGGCCATTGACAAGAAACACCACGTTGGCAGGCAACGTGGAGGCATCAGTGATGGTCTGGCCGATGCGGTAGCGCAGCAGTTTGGCGCTTTGATTTACCTTGTCCAGCCCATCCTGGCTTAAACCTCGAAAGGCCGGATGCTGTTGGAGCGCTGCGATGGGAGTCGTGGTCATAGGTGTTTGCAGCGGCAGAGACGCGCAGACTCCTCATCAAAGTGGGCAATCATTATTGATTGTTCCTTGCTCATCAGTCCTGGAGCCGGGGTAACTTGCTCATCCGGCTGTCAGTGGCTTCACGAACCCAGATGTCAAACAGCTCTTGCGACATCTTCTGAGCCATTTCAGGGCTGAAGCTGGCCGGGGTGTAGCTCTCAAGCCGGGTGACCAGCCACCATTCATCGATTCGGAAAGGCTCATTGAGAACCCCTGGCGAGCTGGTCCGCAGGCATTCAGCCAGTTGGGGATGTGCTTGTGTTAACGGCACAGGTCCTACGATTCCCTTGGTGGTGCGTTCAGGTCCCTGGGCATGGGCGGCTGCCAAGTCAGCGAAATTGGCTTCCCTGTTGGCGATCCGCAGATATAACTCTCTCGCCAAGGCGGCGTCTTTCACCCTGAGCAGGCTGTAGACAACCTGATCCAGTTGATTTTTTCGGGTGAGAAAGTGGGCTTCGGCTTTGGCCTGGAAGTCTGTCTCGCAGTGCTTCTGAATCCGATAAGGCCTGAGGATCTGATGCTCAAGATCCTCGGGGGTGATGCCCAGCTGGGCGCAATAGGCATCGATGGCCTCAGGGCTTTGCAAGCGATTGCGTTGGTTAAAGCTCTCGCGCGCCTGCTTTTGCTCGTCTTCACTCAGGTTTGCATCACCCACGGCTTCATCAATCACCTGCCGTTCCACCAGGGTGCGCAGCAGGTTGTGCCGCCTCAACAAGGCGATGCCTTCGGCGTTAAGTGCGTTGATGGAGAGGGTCATGGCGGCAGTGTATCGATCGGGTTTGGGCTTTTTCACGAACTCTCCCCTTGCTCTCAGTAATCTGAGCCGCAGAAGATTTGGCGATTTCCATGCTCAAGCTCCTGCTGGGTGACCCCAATGCCCGCAAGCTGAAGCGCTATCAGCCGATCGTCTCAGACATCAATTTGTTGGAAGAGGAGGTTGCCCCACTCAGCGACGACGAATTGCGCGCCAAGACCACAGCGTTTCAGCAGCGTCTCGCTGAGGCAGGCAGCCTTGAGAACCAGCGTCCGATTCTCGATGAGATCTTGCCGGAGGCCTTCGCTGTGGTACGCGAAGCCGCCAAGCGGGTACTGGGTATGCGTCATTTTGATGTGCAACTCATCGGTGGCATGGTCCTGCATGAGGGTCAGATCGGTGAGATGAAAACCGGCGAGGGCAAAACCCTTGTGGCGACATTGCCCAGTTACCTCAACGCGCTCACCGGTCGCGGTGTTCATGTGGTCACGGTGAACGACTATCTGGCGCGTCGTGATGCCGAGTGGATGGGCCAGGTGCACCGTTTCCTGGGCCTCTCTGTGGGTTTGATCCAGCAGGACATGGCTCCAGCTGAGCGGCGCATGAACTACGGCTGCGATATCACTTATGCCACCAATTCCGAGCTGGGTTTTGATTACCTTCGCGACAACATGGCGGCGGATATCAGTGAAGTGGTTCAACGCCAGTTTCAGTACTGCGTGATTGATGAGGTTGATTCAATTCTGATTGATGAGGCCCGCACGCCTTTGATCATTTCCGGTCAGGTCGAGCGTCCTCAGGAGAAATATCAGAAAGCTGCTGAGGTGGCAGCAGCCCTGCAGCGCGCTGCTGAGATGGGCAAAGACGGCATCGACCCTGAGGGTGATTACGAGGTGGATGAGAAGCAGCGCAGCTGCACCCTCACCGATGAAGGCTTTGCCAAGGCAGAAGAGATGATCGGCGTCAGCGATCTCTTTGATCCTCAGGATCCCTGGGCTCACTACATCACCAATGCGCTCAAGGCCAAAGACCTGTTCACCCGCGACGTGAACTACATCGTGCGTGAAGGCGAAGCGGTGATCGTTGATGAGTTCACGGGCCGCGTGATGCCTGGTCGCCGCTGGAGTGATGGTCAGCACCAGGCGATTGAAGCCAAGGAGCAACTGGCGGTTCAGCCGGAAACCCAGACCCTGGCCTCGATCACCTACCAGAATTTCTTTCTGCTCTATCCGCGCTTGGCTGGCATGACCGGCACGGCCAAGACCGAGGAAACCGAGTTCGAAAAGACCTACAAGCTCGAAACCACCATCGTGCCCACCAACCGCGTTCGTGCACGTCAGGATTGGGTTGACCAGGTTTACAAGACCGAAAAGGCCAAATGGCGTGCGGTGGCTCAGGAGACCGCCGAAGTGCATCAACAGGGCCGGCCCGTGTTGGTGGGTACAACGAGCGTGGAGAAGAGTGAGCTGCTCAGCTCCCTGCTGGCGGAACAGAACATCCCTCACAACCTTCTCAATGCCAAGCCGGAAAATGTGGAGCGTGAGGCGGAGATTGTGGCTCAGGCCGGTCGTTCCGGCGCCGTCACCATCGCCACCAACATGGCCGGTCGCGGCACCGACATCATCCTTGGTGGCAACAGCGACTACATGGCACGTCTGAAGTTGCGGGAAGTGCTGCTGCCCCGGCTCGTGCGGCCGGAAGACGGTCATCGTCCGCCGGTGCCGTTGCAACGCTCCACCGATGGCGGTGATGGCTTCGCTGACACAGCAGCTCCAGCTTCCGGGCCCCATGGCAGTGCCCCCAGCGAAGCGAAAGCGATCGGCAGCCTCTATCCCTGTCAGCTCACCGACGCCACCGATCAGGCTCTTGCCGAGCTCGCCAGAGAGTTGGTCAAGGTCTGGGGTGACCGTGCCCTGAGCGTGATCGAGCTGGAGGACAGGATTGCGACCGCTGCTGAAAAGGCCCCCACCGATGATCCACAGATCGCTGCGTTGCGGGCTGCGATCGCCATGGTGAAGGCTGAATACGACGAGGTGGTGAAGCAGGAAGAGGGCCGGGTCCGGGAGTCGGGAGGCCTGCATGTGATCGGCACCGAGCGCCATGAATCACGCCGTGTTGACAACCAGCTGCGCGGCCGGGCCGGCCGTCAGGGCGACCCGGGCTCAACCCGCTTTTTCCTCTCACTGGGCGACAACCTGTTGCGCATTTTCGGCGGTGAGCGGGTGGCAGGCCTGATGAATGCGTTTCGTGTTGAAGAGGATATGCCGATTGAATCCGGCATGCTCACCCGTTCCCTGGAGGGAGCTCAGAAGAAGGTCGAGACTTACTACTACGACATTCGCAAACAGGTGTTTGAGTATGACGAGGTCATGAACAATCAGCGCAAGGCGGTGTATTCGGAACGCAGGCGCGTGCTGGATGGCCGCGAGCTCAAGAAGCAGGTGGTTGGCTACGGCGAGCGCACCATGAATGAGATTGTTGAGGCCTATGTGAACCCGGATCTGCCACCGGAAGAATGGGACGTTGCCCAGCTGGTCAGCAAAGTTCAGGAGTTTGTTTATCTGCTTGAAGATCTCAAGCCAGACCAGCTTCAGGGTTTGTCGATGGAGGAGCTCAAGGCCTTCCTGCAGGAGCAGTTGCGTAATGCCTACGACCTCAAGGAAGGCCAGATTGAGCAGCAGCGTCCTGGATTGATGCGCGAGGCGGAGCGGTTCTTCATTCTTCAGCAGATCGATACGCTCTGGCGAGAGCATCTACAAGCGATGGATGCGTTGCGTGAATCCGTTGGCCTGCGCGGTTATGGACAGAAAGATCCCCTGATTGAATATAAAAATGAGGGCTACGACATGTTCCTGGACATGATGACCAATATGCGCCGGAATGTGATTTATTCCATGTTCATGTTCCAGCCGGCTCCGCCGCAATCGCAGCCACAGCCGCAGTCGGTTTGAGCAGAATCAGGGGATACAAATTTATTTTTCATCGGTTTCAGTCGCCGAGGAATTCAAGAATTTCTCGGTCCTTGAGATTCTGTGCCTCCCCACTGTGGATCTCTCCCAGTGAGCGACCGCTCGAGACGACCACGGTCTTGAGATTCTCCTGAAGACTTCTGACCTGGCCTTCCAGCTGATCAATCCGCTCCATCAGATTGCGGATCACGCTGGCTTCCGCATCAGGCAGAGCTGAATGGGCCAATGGGTTGATCCGTGCACCGCTTTGATGAATCACTCGTCCAGGGATACCCACAACGGTGCAGTCAGCTTCCACATTGCGCACCACTACTGAACCGGCGCCCACGCGAGTGTTGGCGCCCACTTCAATGGCTCCGAGCACTTTGGCGCCGGCTCCGATCACAACGTTGGTGCCCAGTGTTGGGTGGCGTTTGCCGAGGTCCTTGCCTGTGCCTCCCAGGGTGACCCCCTGATAAAGCAGACAACGGTCTCCCACCTTGGCGGTTTCACCGATGACCACGCCCATGCCGTGGTCGATGAACACCCCATGACCGATCGTGGCACCAGGGTGAATCTCCACACCGGTAAGACCGCGTCCCAGCTGGCTCAGCAGTCTTGCCGGCAGCTTCAGGGGCAGGCGTGAGCGCCAGAGCCGATGGCTCAGTCTGTGCAGGGTCAGTGCCTGGAAGCCTGGGTAGCAGAGCAGGATCTCCAATGCTCCGCGTGCTGCCGGGTCTCGTTCACGGATGATCGCCAGGTCGGCCCGGATGTGATTGAACATGCCTTGGAGCCGCAACCTCAACGCGTGAGAGCACCATTTTGACAGTTGGCTTTCATCAGCCGCTTTGCAGGCCGATTTCCTTGCGCAGCAGCTCAATGGTGTCACCGCTGAGATAGCTCTCGGCGCAATGCACCTGCGGCATGCGCATTAGTTGAGATCGATTCTGGCGAAGGCTCTGTTCCACCAGAGGCAGGCTCGGGCGGTCGCAGAGCACGTGACTGGAAGCCCGCAGCAGCGCCAGCAGCCGGCTGCCGACATCGGGAGTGGCCGTCATCAGCAGCAGCTCGTTGCCTCGCATGCTGTGCAGGATCACTTCCGCGGCGCGCAGGATGCCCGGGCTGATGCTGACGAGGCCCACACAGCTGCCCTGTCGAAGTTCCTTAAGCATGGCCAGCTCTTCTCGGAAATCATTGAGGTCCACGGCAACGGCTCTCACGCCGTGTTTCTTGGCCAGCTCCTCGATGGGCTGAAGGAAGTAGCGGCTGGTCACCACGGTGCCGTTGCTGGCACTCTCCAGCACGCTCTCTAGTTCCTCCATCGGCACCACTTCCACAGGAACGTCGAGATTCGGCTCAAGCTCCTCTGTGATCAGCATTGAGGCTCCGATGTCTTCTCTCGGTGTGCTGACCAGCACCCGGGCGCCGCAGCGCAGACGCCAGTCGATTTCGCGGGTCAGCAGATCCCTTGTCTGTTGGAGAGTGCAGCCCGCATTCAGGAGACCGTCCACGCACTTACGCACTTCTCGGTCGAGGTCAGTGACCCCGCGGTTGCGCATGCTGATCGGTGTTCGGATTTCGCGGGGCTTCTGCTGGTCGCGCACGTAAATGCCAGAGCCGGCCATGGCTTCCACGACGCCGTCTGTTTCAAGCTGGCGATACACCTTGCTGATCGTGTTGCGGTGCAGGCCGGTCTGCATCGCCAGTTGACGGGTGCTGGGAAGACGGTGGCCGGGCGGGTAATGCCGTGCTGCTATCGCAAAACAGATCTGGTTGTAAAGCTGGGTCGATGCCGGGATGTCGCTTTCCTGTTGGATGTGGAATCGCACGCCGGTGGGGTCAGATCAAGATGCGGCCACCTTAAGGACTCAGCGGTGCGGTGACAATTGCCTTGCTGGTCAGTGTCCCTATGCCAATTGCCGTAACTCACAGCGGCATCAGTCATTTCCATTGTTTCTACCGGATGTTTCTCAACTCCCAGGTGTGGCTTCAAGCACGCACTCGTTGACTAGAGAAGGGTGAATGTGGTTTCAGCCAGCGGAAAATCGGTCCTTGATTCAGATTCAGCTCAAAATGTTTGCTCGATTGTCTGATCAGCCGTGATGATTTGAACGCATTCGCTTTGCCCTGATCCCCAGCACTCCTGTCGCCAAAGGTCGAAGCTCAGCCGTTACCAGCGGGTTTGCCAACTTGTCTGGTGGCCGCGGCTCGTGGCGGTGCAGTGATGGTGCGAACCGCTTTGTTGGCTGCTTCCTCTTTTTCGTCTTGCTTGGCCAGAGGCGTTTTGCGCGGCGTGAGGAACATGATCATGTTGCGGCCTTCACGCTTGGGCGGCTGCTGAATCTCGGCTGGCTCTTCGAGATCCTTGGCCATGCGCCTGAGCAGTACCTCAGCCAGAGCGGTGTGCTGAATCTCTCGGCCTCGGAAGATCACGGTGCATTTCACCTTGTCACCGGCCTTGAGAAAACGCTGAGCCTGGCCGATCCGCACGTCATAATCGTGCTGATCAATTTTGTATCGCATCTTGACTTCCTTAACTTCTGTTTGATGCGATTTTTTCTTGGCTTCTTTGGCCTTTTTCTCTTGTTCGAATTTGTATTTGCCGTAATCCATGATCCGGCAAACCGGAGGATCAGCTTTTTCGCTGACCAGAACAAGATCCAATTCCCGTTCTTTGGCCACTGATAACGCTTCTTCCCGATCAATCACTCCAAGCTGGGTGCCGTCTGCATCGACCACGCGAAGCTGTGGGTAGCTGATGCGGTCGTTGATGTTGGGGAGCTCCCTGACAGGAGCACGGCGGTCAAAACGGGGACGTGGTGGCATTCAGTGATGAAGAGGCTGCCGGAGAACAGTCAGGGCCCGGCGGGGTTTCACGACTCACCCTAGACCGGCTTCGATCTGCTGACTGGCTTCGTTGAACGGATCGATATCACTCAACCAGTGGGGTTGGTGTTGACGTCTGAACCAGGTGCGCTGGCGCTTGGCGAATTGTTGCGTGCGTTTGGTGGTAGATGAGGTGGCGCTGGCTCGATCTAGCTGGCCTTCCAACACCTGCAGTGCCTCTCCATAGCCGATGGTTTGCAGCATGGGCAGGCCAGCCCCGTACTGCTGCTTCAGTCGCTTGGTCTCTTCAATGAGCCCTTGCTCATAGAGCAGTTGGGTGCGCTGGTTGATGCGCTGGCGCAGATTCGCTGGATTGAGGCCCAGTTCCAGAACGCGCCACGGAGGCGGGCTGGCACTGGTCTGAGAGCTCATCGGCCTGCCGGTGGCATAGAGAACCTCCAGAGCGCGTTGGGTACGCACTGCATCGGCTGCTGCGATTTTCCTGCCTGACTCTGGATCTGCATCCACCAGCAACTGATGACAGGCTTCCTGGCCGATCGTTGTGAGTTGCTCGCGCAATGCCGGCTGAGGTGCAACCGAGGGTGGCTGCAACCCAGCAGTCAGCGCCTTGAGATACAGGCCGCTGCCCCCCACCAGAAAAGCGGCACCGCGTTGTTCCAGGCAGCGGTTGATCGCTGCCAGCGCTTCTTCCTGAAATTCGCGCAGGGTGATCGGCTGATCAGGCGCGCGCAGATCGAGCAGATGATGCGGCACCCGCGCTCTCTGTTCCGGGGTGGGTTTCGCGGTGCCCACATCCATTCCCGTGTAGAGCTGCCGTGAGTCGATGTTGAGAATCTCCAGCTCAAAGCGCTCCGCAAGCTCGAGGGCCAGAGCCGTTTTGCCGCTGGCGGTGGGCCCGAGCAACACCACCACCAGTGGTGGGAGCTGTGCTGATACTGGCGCTGCCGATGGGCTGAGGTCAGACATGGAGCGGGATAGGGGGGTGCACCCCCTGAAAGAATGACGTCTCAGAGGCCTCTGCAAGCGCCTCTGGCAAGCCGGTGGTAGATTCAGCCTGACAGGAAGCCTGGCCGATCCAAATCGCATGAGCGAAGCCGCGAAAGTACAGGCGGCCTATGGCGCCGAACAGATCCAGGTTCTTGAGGGGCTTGAGCCCGTTCGCAAGCGCCCCGGCATGTACATCGGCTCCACGGGGCCGAGGGGACTGCATCATCTGGTTTACGAGGTTGTTGATAACTCGGTGGATGAGGCCCTGGCAGGCCATTGCACTGAAATCCAGGTTGTTCTCGCCCAAGACGGATCCGCTTGCATCTCCGATAACGGACGCGGCATTCCCACCGATGTCCACCCCCGCACCGGCAAGAGTGCTCTTGAAACTGTGCTCACCGTGCTCCACGCCGGCGGCAAGTTCGGTGCCGGTGGTTACAAGGTTTCAGGCGGTTTGCACGGTGTCGGCGTGTCTGTCGTCAACGCTCTGAGTGAATGGGTGGAAGTCACCGTTCGTCGACAGGCCAAGGTGCACCGTCAGCGCTTTGAGCGTGGTGCGCCCATAGGCAGCCTGCAGTCTGAAGACCAGCCAGCCGCTGAGAATGGCCTCACAGGCACCAGTGTGTGCTTCAAGCCCGATATTGAAATTTTCACTGTCGGTATCGATTTTGATTACGCCACGTTGTCAGCAAGATTGCGTGAACTCGCTTACCTCAATGGAGGAGTGCGGATTGTGTTCCGCGATGAGCGTGAAGCGGCTTTGGATGCCGAGGGAAATCCCCACGAAGAAGTCTATTTTTACGAAGGCGGCATCAAGGAGTATGTCGCTTATATGAATGCTGAAAAAGATGCATTGCATCCCGAAATCATTTACGTGAACGCTGAAAAAGATGGCGTTTCGATTGAAGCGGCATTGCAGTGGTGCGTTGATGCCTATTCCGACAGCATCCTTGGTTTCGCCAACAACATCCGCACAGTGGATGGCGGCACACATATTGAAGGTTTGAAAACCGTTCTTACACGCACACTCAATACCTTTGCGCGTAAGCGCGGCAAACGTAAAGAGGCTGACAGCAATCTCGCCGGAGAAAACATTCGCGAGGGGCTGACTGCGGTGTTGTCAGTCAAGGTGCCTGAGCCCGAATTCGAGGGTCAGACCAAAACGAAGCTGGGCAACACGGAAGTTCGCGGCATCGTCGATAATCTCGTTGGTGAGGCGTTGAGTCAGTACCTGGAATTCAATCCGGGTGTGATCGATATGATTCTCGAGAAGGCTATCCAAGCCTTCAATGCTGCAGAAGCAGCTCGCCGCGCGCGCGAGTTGGTACGGCGTAAGAGCGTGTTGGAAAGTTCAACATTGCCTGGCAAATTGGCGGATTGCAGTTCCCGCGACCCTGCTGAATCCGAGATCTACATTGTTGAGGGAGATTCTGCCGGTGGCTCCGCCAAGCAGGGTCGCGATCGTCGTTTTCAGGCCATTCTTCCCTTGAGGGGCAAGATCCTCAATATTGAGAAAACTGATGATGCCAAGATTTACAAAAACACTGAGATTCAGGCTCTGATCACTGCTTTAGGTCTTGGCATCAAGGGTGAAGATTTTGATGCCAAGAATCTGCGTTACCACCGAGTTGTGATCATGACCGATGCTGATGTGGACGGTGCACATATTCGTACCCTGATCCTGACCTTTTTCTATCGATATCAGAAAGAGTTGGTGGAGGGTGGCTACATCTACATTGCATGTCCGCCGCTCTACAAAGTTGAGCGCGGCAAAAAACATTCCTATTGCTACAACGAGCAGCAATTGCAATCAACATTGGATGGTTTCGGTGAAAAGGCCAACTACAACATCCAGCGATTCAAGGGTCTTGGTGAAATGATGCCCCAGCAACTCTGGGAAACCACCATGGATCCTTCCACCCGCACAATGAAGCGGGTTGAAGTTGAAGATGCACTGGAAGCTGATCGTATCTTCACGATTCTGATGGGCGACAAAGTGGCGCCACGTCGTGAGTTCATCGAAACCCACAGCGCTGAGCTCGACATGTCAGCACTTGATATCTGAATGAACCACTCCGCAACGGTGATGCTGCGCTGGGGCTGGTTGCTCGGTGTGTCGTTGTTCGGCCCTGTCGCTTTACCGGCTGGTGGAGCGGAGCGTCGCTTGCCCCAGATCCGTCGCCAGCAGGGCAACGGTCCCCTGCTCAGTGGCAGCAACTGCCTGCTCCACTCCAGTCCGCTGGTTGCAGCTCCCGCTTTGCGCCGACTTGAGATCGGCACACCGCTGCAGCTGTTGCGACGCTGGCGCAGTGAAGATGGCAGTGACTGGATCCAGGTTCAGGTTGCCTCCGGGTCTGGGCTGTCTGCCTCTGTCGATCAGCAGCGAGGTTGGATTCATCACTGAGTTCAGTCTCTATCAGGCGCTGATGGTCGGACTCGGTGCCATCCCAGGGGCCTGGCTGCGCCTCAGGGTGGTCAATCACTTTGAGCCGTTGCTCCCGCGCAAGCACTGGGGAACCTTTGCCGTGAATCTTGTCGCTGCATTCTCCCTGGGTCTGGTTCTGGGCCTGCAGCGTGCGGGCCGTTGCGGTAGTTCCGATGGAGCCTCGGTGTTGTTTTTGTTGGTTGGAACGGGCTTTTTTGGCAGCCTGAGCACCTTCTCCACCTTTGCAGTGGAGGTCCTCGTCACGTTGCGTGAACGCCGCTGGGGCGAAGCCGTCTTGCTTGCCGCTGGTTCTGTGATCGCTGGTCTTCTGGTTGCTGGCGCAGGGTACGGGCTGGGGATGAGCGATGCCTGAGCAGTCCCCTTCTTTGCGAAAGGAGCTTGAGGAGCTTTTGTGGGTTGGCCTTGGAGCCGTCCCAGGGGCGTTGTTGCGCTGGCAGTTCGGTGTGCTGTTGCAGGATCGAGACGTGCTGGTCAATGTGCTCGGATCACTGATCCTGGGCCTGCTGCTGGGCCTGCCCTACCGGCCCAGGGTTCAGCTGCTTATTGGTATCGGCTTCTGTGGGTCGTTGACCACATTCAGCAGCTGGATGGTGAGCAGCGTGGATCTGATTGCTTCCGGTCTGCCGCTAGCAGCTTTTGGCTTAATTGGCTTGACGCTGGGGCTGGGCCTTGGTGGCGCAGCCCTTGGGTTATGGATTGGCCGCAGCCTTTGCGCGCTGGCGATCAAGCGTTCAGAGCCGCCTCGATAGCGCTGTTGAGATCAGCGTCTTCAGGAGCCACCCCGCTCTTGTAACGATTGAGCACGGTGCCGTCCTTGCCGACCAGGAATTTCTCAAAATTCCAGGCCACATCTCCGGCAGGTTCCGTTTGATTGAGCGTGGTGTACGGCTCAGTGGTGCTGCCTGTGGCGTGCACCTTGTCAAACAGTTCGAAGCTGGCGCCGTAGGTGGTTGAACAGAAGCTCTTGATTTCATCGAGGCTTCCTGGCTCCTGGCCTCCGAAGTCGTTGCAGGGAAATCCCAGCACGCAAAGGCCCTGTGCGCCGTACTTATCCTGCAGGGCCTGAAGACCGGCGTATTGCTTGGTGTAGCCGCAGCGGCTTGCCACATTCACGATCAGCAAAACCTTGCCGGCGTAGGCCCCAAGTGATTTCTCGCTGCCGTCGGGGGTGCGCACGGAAACGCTGCTGATGCTGGTGGCCATGGCTTTCGATGTCGAATGGCGCAGACGATAACTGTCTTGCATCGGCATACACTTGGATGCGCTGGTGACGGGGCATGGATCAGGCACCGGACTCCAGTGAAAGCGTCGCTTTGAGCGACGTTCCTTCCCACCAGTTGGTCGTGGAAGTGGTTGCTCGTCAGCTCGAGTCGATGCTGAGCGTGGGCAATTACGACGGCGTCAAGCTGCTGCTTGCACCGGTGCAGCCAGTCGATGTGGCCGAGGCGATTGGCAGCCTGCCTCGCACCATGCAGGCGCTTGCGTTTCGTTTGCTCGGTAAGGACGAGGCGATCGAGGTATATGAATATCTGGAGCCGCCGATTCAGCAGAGCCTTTTGGAACGCCTGCGTTCCGGCGAGGTGCTGGAACTGGTCGAGGAGATGTCACCCGATGATCGGGTGCGTCTGTTTGATGAACTGCCGGCCAAGGTGGTGCGTCGTCTGTTGACGGAGCTCAGTCCGGTGGAGCGTCGTGTGACGGCTCAGCTGCTTGGGTACGCCAGTGAGACGGCCGGTCGTCTGATGACAACGGAATACATCGATTTAAAGGAGGTTCAAAGCGCTGCCGAGGCACTCACCATCGTGCGACGTCGTGCACGTGAAACGGAAACGATCTACAGCCTTTATGTCACCGATGGCCAGCGCCATCTCACTGGGATCTTGTCGTTGCGGGATCTCGTCACAGCCGATCCTGAGGACAGGATCGGCAATGTGATGACGAGGGATGTCGTGAGCGTCAACACCGATACCGATCAGGAAGAGGTGGCTCGGGCGATCCAGCGGTATGACTTTCTGGCTGTGCCGGTGGTGGATCGCGAGCGTCGTCTGGTGGGCATCGTCACCGTGGATGACGTGATTGACGTGATCGAGCAGGAGGCCACCCGCGATCTCTATGCCGCAGGTGCTGTGGAAGCCGGTGATGAAGACGATTACTTCCAGAGCAATCTGTTCACTGTTGCCCGGCGCCGGGTTGTGTGGCTGTCGGTGTTGGTTCTGGCCAGCTTTGTCACTTCGGAGGTCATTGCACTGAATGAAGAGGTGCTCAAGGAGGTGGTGCTTCTGGCTGCTTTCATTCCGCTGCTGGCCGGAACCGGCGGCAACGTTGGCGCCCAGAGTTCCACCGTGGTCATCCGTGGCTTGAGCACACAGAGCATCACCTCTCTTGGCCAGTTCAGAGCAGTGGCTCGTGAAGCGACAGCCGGGCTGTTGCTTGGTCTGTTGATGATGCTGCTGGTGGTTCCTTTTGCCTGGTGGCGAGGTCAGAGCCCTTTGGTGGGGTTGTCGGTCGGAACCAGCTTGTTGACGATCACAACCCTTGCGGCGACTGCCGGTGCGGCGTTTCCTCTGATGTTCAACCGTCTGGGCTGGGACCCGGCGCTGATGTCCACACCGTTCATCACCACCTGCACGGATGTGGTGGGCACCTTCATTTACCTGAAAACAGCGGAGTGGTTGTTGGTGAACATGCCCCAGCTGCTGGCAAGCACAGGTATTTCTACCCAATTACTCGCCGCTGTTCATTTCTGAGAGGACGTTTACGTTTCTTAGGAGTACTCTTTACACAACTCAATGAAGCGTCATGGCTCCTGCTATCGCCGCTGCGTCCGTAGCGACCCCTCTCCAGGCTGTTCCTCAAAAAGCCGTTGCCACCAAGGGTTCTGGCGGTAAGACGGTTGCTGTTCGTTCAGCAGGTGCCGATGTCGACCTGGTGCGTTCCTATCTGCGTGACATCGGTCGTGTACCGCTGCTGAGCCACCAGCAGGAGATCACGTTGGGGCGTCAGGTGCAGGAACTGATGGATCTGGAGGCGCAGGAAGCGGAGCTGAGTGATCAGCGTGGTGGCGAGATGGTGCCTGCGGCGGAACTGGCCAAGGCTGCAGGACTGAGTGCAGCGCAACTGAAGCGCAAGCTGCAGGCGGGTCGCCGCGCCAAGGAGCGGATGGTGGCGGCGAATCTGCGTCTGGTGGTGAGTGTTGCCAAGAAATACACCAAGCGGAATATGGAACTGCTGGATCTGATCCAGGAGGGAACGATCGGTCTGGTGCGTGGTGTGGAGAAGTTCGATCCGACGCGTGGTTACAAGTTCAGCACCTATGCGTACTGGTGGATCCGTCAGGGGATCACGCGTGCGATTGCGGAGAAGAGCCGGACGATTCGTTTGCCGATCCACATCACGGAGATGCTGAACAAACTGAAGAAAGGTCAGCGTGAACTGAGTCAGGAACTTGGCCGCACGCCATCGGTGACGGAACTGGCGGGATTTGTGGAGCTGCCTGAGGAGGAGGTGAAGGACCTGATGTGCCGTGCGCGTCAGCCAGTGAGCCTGGAGATGAAGGTGGGTGATGGTGATGACACGGAACTGCTGGATCTGCTGGCGGGAGATGGAGAACTGCCGAGTGAGCAGGTGGAGGGTGAGTGCCTGAAGGGAGATCTGCGTGATCTGCTGGGCCAGCTGCCGGAGCTGCAGGAGCGAGTGTTGCGGATGCGTTACGGGATGGACGGAGAGGATCCCATGAGCCTTACAGGCATTGGTCGGGTGATCGGCATCAGTCGCGATCGGGTTCGCAACCTTGAACGTGACGGTTTGGCTGGTTTGCGCCGTCTCAGTGATCAGGTTGAAGCGTATGTTGCTTGCTGAATTCTTTCAGCGGCAACTAAGTTTCAAGCTATAAAAAATGATGAGTACCCCTTTTATGATGCGAAATTAATATTTTCCAAGTATATTTTCTAGTTGTTTATTGACTTCCTCCGGATTTTCGTCGTGGGGGCAGTGGCCTGCTTCGGTCAGAATTGTCAACGACTGAATGCAATTGAATTGTTTTGCCCATTCCTGAGCTTCAGTCACAGGTTCCCAGGGATCTTTTTGGCCCCAGATCAGATCCACCGGCTGTTGAAGGTTGTTGAGCAGATTCGGTGCCAGATGGTCATCGAACAGATTGATGAACCCTCGAAACGCTTCTGCTGCTCCAGGTCGTTGCGTTGGCTTGTAGAGAAGCTCCACCAGCTCGTCATCGACATTCTTACCGCTGGGATAAGCCTGCCCTAAAACGCTTCTGATCACCCTTGGGCGTGCAGCATTGCGGAACAAGGCGGTGCTCAGCCAGCGTTGGCTGACCAGGGTCTTCAATAGCGGCCTGATCCAGGCCATCCAGGCTGGTTGGGTAGCCAGTTGTTTGTCATCCATCAGCCGTTGAGCGCAGTCGATCAGCACAACGCCTTTGCAGTGATCATCTAAAAGTTGCGCAGCGCGTAACGCCACCACACCGCCGATTGAGTTCCCCACCAGAAGCACCGGACCTTGCACGACGGCGTTGCAAAAGTCGGCAACCTGCTGGCCCCAGAGATCAAAGCTGTAAAGAAGGGCATGACTGCTCTTGGCGCGATCCCCAGCAGCTCGCTCCCCCGCCAGCAGGGCTCGCGGTTGGCTGCTGTCGCCAAAGCCGATCAGATCCAGGGCATACGTGTGTGTTTGTCGTCCCAGAACAGGCAGATTGTGTCGCCAGTGATTGCTGCTGGCTCCGAAGCCATGCACCAAGACCACAGCGGGAATCTTGCTGTTGTGCCTGACGTCTCCAGTGTCTGAATGGCACTGCCAGGCGACCTCGAGGGTGCTGCCATCGGCTTGCTTCCAGGTCCAGATTGATTCAGCTGGCACCAGTGATTAATTCATCGTTGTTCTCATTCTGTTGCTTTTTCCCGAACCAACGGGCCTCAAGACTTTTGATCACCACATAGAAGGGAGGAACCACACCAAGAGAAAGAACAGTGGCAACAACAAGGCCTCCGAAAATCACAGTTCCAAGCGATTGTTGGCTCTGAGCGCCGGCCCCATTGGCGACTACGAGAGGTAGGAAGCCAGCTAAGGCTGCAATGGCGGTCATCAGGATTGGCCTTAAGCGTGATTCTGCTGATGCAACCACTGCGTCTGTGGCAGTCATTCCTGCTTCAAGATGTTGTTCTGCGACTTCGACAATGAGAATTCCGTTCTTGGCGGCGAGACCAATCAGTGTGACCAAACCAACCTGTGCATAGATATTTAGGTCAATTGAGCGTATCGCCAGGAAAACCAGCGCCCCGAGCATGGCTAGGGGGACTGTCATCAAAATGATGACTGGTGTCACGTAGCTCTCGTACTGGGCGGAGAGCACCAGATAAACGATGAGAATGCCTAGCCCGAACACCAGCACACTGGCGCTGCCTGCGGAAAGCTGCAGGCGCGCCAAGCCAGTGAAGGCTGAGCCAATATTGTTGAAATTTTGTTGTTTGAAAAGACTTTGAATCGCATCCAGTGCTTGGCCAGAACTCTTGCCTGCAGCCTGGACACCTTGAATAAGCACTGATCGATAAAGGTTGTAGTGGCTGATGATTGATGGTGCGCTAGAGAGTTGTGCCTCTGCGAACTGAGACACCTGGATCAGATCTCCGTTCCGATTTTTAACGTAATAATCAAGGATATTTTCCAAACCTGCACGCTTTTGATCGCCGGCTTGCACATACACATTGCGTACTTCGCCATCTTCATAGGTCAGTCCCGTGAAGCTGCTCCCCGCCAAGGTGGAGATGGTCTTCATTGCGTCCTGATAATCAATATTGAGCGCTCCCATGATCTCGCGATCAATATTGAGTTCGAAGGCCGGAGCACTTGGTGTGAACTGAGTGAACAGCTTGGAGAACTTGCCACTTTCTCTGCCTGATTTAATCAGTTGCTGTGCTTGTTCGTCGAGTTCGCTAAATGTGTAATTGCCGGAGAGATCATTGAATTGAAAATAGAAACCTCCTTGCGGGGAGAAGCCTGGAACCGCAGCTGGTTGGCTCAGCTTGGCCATGCCGCTACTCAACTGGGAGAGCTTGGCATTCAGTCGATCAGCAATCGCGAACGAGCTGTTGGCCTCTCCTGATCGTTCGCTAAGGGGTTTTAGGCCAACCAAAATCACCCCTTGATCTGGGCTTGAGCCATTAAAGCCAAAGCCGCTAATAACATTCGCATTCAAGATCGTGTCCTCTTGCTTGAGGATCGTCGCGATTTCAGCAGCCATGTCCTGTGTTTGGTTCAGGGATGCACCGTTTTGCAATTCATAGATACCAGCAAGGTATCCCTGATCTTCATTAGGAATGAAGGCAGACGGCAGAGCTGTGAAGGCTAAGGCGGTTACCACGATCCCGCTGGCCAGACCTACCATCACCCACCGCCGTGCTCGGATCATCGTTTGAAGTAAACGCGAATACGTTGATTGGAGGCGTGTGAAACTGGTATTGAAAATGCGAAATATCATTGGAAGATTCGCCCCGGCTAGTCCCCCAACTACAACTCCTAATACATAAGTCCAGTTGCCAAAAGCAGCAGCACTGAAGCGTCCGAAAGCGAGACCAACAACCACACCTGCCACTGGCCAAGCCCAACCCTTTGGCGTGGGTGCTTCGCCACTCTTTAGAAGAAGACCTGATAGCATTGGTGAAAAAGTAAGCGCGTTAAAAGCTGAGATTGCAATCGAGAATGCGATTGTGAGCGCAAACTGTTGGTAAATGATTCCAATGCTGCCCGGATAAAAGGCCACAGGTACAAAGACCGCCATCAGTACTAATGCAGTGGCAACGAGGGCCCCAAACAACTCACCCATGCAGGCAAGAGCTGCTTGTCGTGGCTTCATCCCCGATTCAATGTTTTTGGATACCGCCTCGATAACCACGATGGCGTCGTCAACCACAAGACCTGTCGCCAGGACTAGACCCAGAAGAGTCAGTTGGTTGATAGAGAATCCGAACACCTTGATGAAGGCGAAAGTACCAATCAAGGAGATGGGAATCGCCAAGCTAGGCACCACTGTTGCTCTCCAGTTCTGAAGAAAGAGGAATAGGATCAGTAGTACTAAAACAATGGCAAGGCCGAGTGCATCAATGACGCCTTCAACGGAAGATTCAATAAATTGACCAATGTTGTAAATCTGAGAGACCGTCACTCCAGGTGGCACGATGGAGGCAAACGACTCCATTTGCTTGACCACTGCATCAGCAACGTCGAGAGCATTGCTGTCAGGAGTTTGGTAAACAGCAATAGTAATCGCATCATAATTATCGGTATTAACGGCTGATGTTGTGAAATTGTTGAAGCCGTAGCGAACTTCTCCAACATCTTTTAGTCGAAGAAGATTTCCGGTTTTTGTTCTGCTGATGATGAGATTGTTGAAATCTTTAATCGAGAGAAGGTTGCCATTGTTTTGGACCAATATTGGATATGTGTAGGCCTGATCGCCGGATGCTGGTGGTCCGCCTATGAGTCCGCCAATTGCAACGCTATTTTGAGATTTGACTGCATCAACCACTTCATTGGCGGTGAGTTGATTGGCAGCTAGTTTGTCGGGATCGACAAACAACCAAAAGGCTGGATTACTTCCACCTAAAATGTTGACGTTTGCAACTCCTGGAACCCGTCCTAATGGGTAATAAAGCTGTTCGTAAACAAGACCATTAAGGTAAGCAGCATCGTATTGGCCTTTCGATGATGAGATCTGATAAGCAAGCAGGATTGATGGTGTGGACTGCTTAACCGAGACACCTAGGTCTCTGACCTGGGATGGCAGCTGTGGCATTGCCAGAGACACGCGGTTTTGCACGTTCACCTGGTTGATATCGATATCTGTGTTTTCGTTGAAGAAGACTGAAATCAGGCTTTGCCCCTCCATGTTGCTTGTGGAGGTGATGTATGAAGCCCCTGGTACTCCATTGATCTGCTGTTCGAGAGGGTTGGTTACGGCTTGCTCTGTGACCAGTGAGTTTGCGCCGCCGTAGTTCGCCGTAACGGAGATTAACGGTGGGGCGATGTTGGGAAGGTTGGCAATCGGCAGATTGGGAATTGCAATTAATCCCATCAGCACGATCAAGATGCTGCAAACGGTGGTTAGAACAGGCCGTTTGATGAAGTTGTCGGAAAAAGCCATGGCGGATCAGTTGCTTTTGCTGTTGCTGGATCCTTGGCTTACTTTCACAGGCATGCCATTGCTTAGCAGTGCCGTGTTGCTGACGACAACTGTTTCTCCAAGCTTCAGTCCTGATTTGACCGGATAAAGGTTTTTCTGGAGGTTCCCTAGCTCAACTTGACGCTGAACCACGATGGGGGTGCTTGGTGGAAGCTTTTCAAGCATTGCTTTCTTGGCTTTCGGCACTGCCGATGAGGCTTTGATTTGCGGCAAAGCTTTGCTGAGTGGAACCGTGACGAAGACAAATGGCTGTTGGGCTTGCATGAACACCGCCTGCACGGGCACACCCAACGATTGTTTTTGACTGATAACGATCTGACTCTTCACAAATTGTCCAGTCTTGAGTTGGCCGGTCAGGTTTGGGAATGACGCTTTCACCATCAAGGTGTTGGGCCCTTGTTGATCGGGATTGTTTCCGAAATAAGGAGAGATAAATGTCACCGATCCTTGTCCGGTTACCGGTGGATTGGTCTGTGATGCAACATTCACAGTTTGTCCAATGCGCACATCGCTAGCTCGTGTGGCTGGGATCTGCATCAAGGTCCACAGAGTGGAGTTGTTGACGATGCCAGTGATCGGCTCCCCTGTCTTCACGTAATCACCGAGCTTTACGGTGTCTAAATCACCAATGACGCCGTCGATTGGCGAACGTACAAACTTGTAGCCGAGATCAGCTGCACTGGCGCGGGCGCTATCGCGAGAAGCAATCGCTTGTGTGGCGTAACGGTCTCGTTCTTTGGCGGAGACAGCTCCCTTTTCGAAAAGAAATTGATAACGCTCAGCATTGAGCTGATCTGTGCGCGCTTGGGCAGTGGCTGAATCGAGTGCTGCACTCTGCTGCACATTGTCGAGTACCAGAATCGGTTGACCAGCTTTGACTTGTTGTCCGTCTTTGGCCAGCACCTTGACAACGCGACCATCCGTTTCTGGTTTGAGTGAAACTGTTGTGGTCGACTCAAGCAGGCTGATGGCTTCGATCGTCGGCTTGAAGGTCGCTTCAGAGATCTTGGCCGTTTGAACGGTCAGCATTGACCCGGTTGATTTTGGCTTGCCGCAGCTCGTTAATAGCGCTGCGGCGGCAAGAGAGCACAACAGGGTTCGCCGCACAGAGTCCCACTCGGATAAGGCGGACGTTACCGGTTTTTTTCGAACAGCACTGCATCGCAAAGCCGGTGTGCATCGTTCTGTTGAACGGTCATTGGCGTGCAGAACTTGATGATTTTGTTGATCCGATTGGATTGATCAGTAGTCGTGAACAAAGGTCGTTTTCGGGTTGATCGGCCTGTTTTGCACAGTTTTTCCACAGTTCTGTGGGGGCAGATTCAAGCTGCGATCCCCCCTTTTGGTTGCAGCAGGGGAAAAGTCCTACAGCCCTTGACGAAACCCGTACAGATCGCTTCCGATTGAGAAACATTGCTTCTGCAAGTAGGCAAAAGCTGCGTCAAAACACGCTTTTCGCGATTAGTGGTTGTTGGTTCGCACACAATCCGCTGTTTTGACAGCTCGTCGGTTGGCGTGGCCTGATGGGAGGGTTGACAGTTGATGAGCTGAGTTGCACGAGACCCCGGATGCGATGGCCCCGCACGTCAGTGTGGAAAATCAGTTGGCGGAGGATCTTCATCGCGCCATGGGCACTTTTATCGAAGAGCATCCTCAGTGGGACCAATACAGGCTGGTGCAGGCAGCCATTGCGGGATTTCTGTTTCAGCAGGGTTGCAAGGACCCTTCAGTGGTGCGTCATTACCTCGGAGGTCTGTTCCGCCGGGAGTCCTGCACGCTTTGAAGGATCGATCCAGACCGCTGTTTGAGCGGCACGGAGATTCGCTGTTGCTTTCATCGCGTTCTGTAATTGCTTCGAGGTCTTTGCTGAGCTGGTGGCAGCAATACGGACGATGCGATCGAAACCAAAAGCCCTGGATGTTTAGGGCTGATGGCCGTTGGCCTGCGGCTGAAGAGGCGCTTAATCCTTATCCCATTTGGATCGCCGAGGTGATGCACCTCTCTGCAGCATCTCATTCAAGGCCAACTTTTTATGAGTTGTGCTCTCTCTTTGGCCATCGATGGTGTGGTTGCAGCCCTGTTCAGAAATCCGTGGCACGACCTCTTAGCCAGAATCCACAACGGTGATTTGGGTTGGATGTGGCTGAAATTCTGTTGTTGTCTGTTCCCGTCTTCGGTCACGTCAAGCCCATGCTCGCGATTTCTCGCGAGCTGGTTCGCCGCGGTCATCGGGTGCGCTGGCTGGCGGGTGCAGCCTTTCGGGAGCGTGTTGAGGGAAGCGGCGCGTCGTTCTGTGCCTTTGAGGACGGGTTTGACTACTCCCGCCCAGATCTGGTGCCTGATCACCTGCAGGCTGAGCGCGATCGCCTGCGTGGCTTGGCCAAGTTGCGCTTCGATCTCGCCACGTTTTTTATCGGACCCTCTGAGGGGTTTTGTAGGGATTTGCTCCGGCTCCACGAACAGACCCCAGCTGATCTGTTGGTCTGCGACAGCTTTCTGATGGCCGGTTCCTGGTGGGCGGAACGTACTGGTCGGCCCTGGGCTCAGTTGTGTTGCACTGTTCTCACTTTGCCCAGTAGGGCGTTGGCACCCTTTGGTCTGGCGCTTCAACCCGATGATTCTTGGCGGGGCAGGATCCGGAATCAACTACTACGGGGGCTGACGCGCTCCGTCTTGTTCCGGTCTCTTCGGCGTCATGCCGATCAAGCACGGCAGTCGCTGGCGTTGTCGCCTTGTCGTCCTTGGTTGTTTGATGTTGTCTCACCGCATCTGGTGCTGAGCGGCACGGTGAGGAGTTTCGAGTATCCACGGCCTGATTGCCCTCCGCAGGTGGTCTTTACAGGCCCCTTGCTCGAAAACAATGATGAAGCGTTTACGCCTCCAGCGTGGTGGGGTGATCTGGACCACGCCACGGTTGTGCATGTCACGCAAGGCACCATTAGTAATGACTCCGCCCAACTGCTGCGCCCCACTCTCGAAGCACTTGCTGATGAGCCTGTTCTGGTGGTGGCTTGCACCGGTCGGATCGATGAGGGGCTCGAGGCGCTAAGCCCATTACCTGCGAACGCCAGGGTGGCCAGCTACGTCCCCTATGGCGCTTTGCTGCCAAAAACGTCGCTGGTGGTGACCAACGGAGGGTTTCAGGGAGTTCAAGCCGTGCTGTCTCATGGGATCCCGATGGTCACCGCAGGTGAGAGTGAAGACAAACCGGAGGTTTGTGCACGTCTGCAGCGGACAGGTGCATCGATTGATCTAGGGACAGCTCACCCCGCACCGGCGGCGATCCGTGCTGCCGTTAGACGTGTTTTGGACGAACCTGACTTTCGAGCTGCCGCTAACGCACTTGCACGGGAGGCTGCAGACGCAGGAGGGGCTTTGGGTGCGGCGGATGCGATCGAGGCTGTCCTGCAGAGGTGATTGTTCCAAGGCAGGATGCCACGTTCGATCTGGAGCTGAACGATGGGAAGTTTCAGTCAGCTGTCCTCTGTCGCCAGCTTCTGAGATGGTGGCAGTTTCATGGCCGCAAGGATGCATCCCTGAAGCCCTGGATGTTCACCGCTGATGGTCGCTGGCCCAAGGCTGATGAGGATCTTGATCCTTACCCGGTCTGGGTGGCTGAGGTGATGCTGCAGCAAACCCAGTTGCAGGTGGTGCTCCCTTACTGGCGGCGTTGGATGGAGGTCTTCCCTAACCTTGAAGCGCTTGCCGAAGCGACCGAGCAGCAGGTGTTGTTGCTCTGGCAAGGACTCGGCTACTACTCAAGGGCACGCCGCCTGCATGCCTCCTCCCGATTGCTGCTCTCTGAACTGCAGCACAAAAAAACGGCTGTCAACGACCCCACGCAGTTTCGTCACTGGCCGCTTGCAGCGGAGACCTGGATGGCATTGCCGGGCATCGGTCGAAGCACAGCTGCTGGCATCCTTTCCTCAGCCTTCAACAGTCCGCTGGCCATCCTCGACGGCAATGTGCGTCGGGTGCTGGCAAGGGTTTATGCCCATCCAGAGCCACCCATGAGGGCGCAGTCTCAATTCTGGGCCTGGAGTGAGGAGTTGATTGATGAAGTGCCTGGCCTGAGCCGCGCACTCAATCAGGCACTGATGGATCTTGGCGCCACGGTCTGTACCCCTCGAAATCCTGCTTGTGAGGTTTGTCCCTGGGATCAACGCTGTGCTGCTTACGCTTCCGGTTCCGCCCAGCAGTACCCAGTGAAAGAAGCACCCCGCGAGACTCCCTTCCAGGTGATTGGTGTGGGTGTGGTTGTCAACGAGGCAGGTGAGGTGTTGATTGATCAGCGCCTCAACGAGGGACTGCTGGGGGGCTTGTGGGAATTTCCAGGTGGCAAGCAGGAGCCTGGAGAGTTGATTGCGGAGACCATCAGCCGCGAGCTGAGAGAGGAGCTGGCGATTGAAGTCAGTGTTGAGCAGGAGCTCATCAAGCTGGATCACGCTTACAGCCACAAAAAGCTGCGCTTTGAGGTTCATCTCTGTAGTTGGCTTTCGGGTGATCCCCAGCCTCTGGCCAGCCAGCAGGTGCGCTGGGTGAAACCGTCCGAACTCGCCGATTACCCCTTCCCGGCCGCGAATACCCGCATCATTGCCGCTTTGCTGGAGCACTTCCGCTGAATCTGTATCTCTGCTTGCGCTGCCTGACGTGCAAGTGATTTCTGGCCACGCTGCCGATAACCGCCGCAGGTCTGATGTCCGATTCCGCTCCGCAGGTGCTTTGTCTCGGTGAGGCCCTTGTCGATCGGCTTGGACCGCTGGGCCGAGATCCCGCCACTGCTGCTCCTCAGGACTGTGATGACCGTTTGGGCGGAGCCCCGGCCAACGTGGCCTGTGCATTGGCCCGACTTGGAACCCCGGTCGCTTTCATCGGGCGATTGGGTTCCGATGTCATCGGAAAAAATTTTCACGAGATGCTCAGCAATCGTGGTGTTGATCTGCGCGGTCTCCAGATTGATCCGCATCGGCCCAGTCGTGTGGTGCTTGTCCGTCGTGATTCCAGCGGCGAACGTGTTTTTCAAGGGTTTGCCGGTGACAGAGGTGAGGGATTTGCCGATCAGGCCCTGAACCAGACCGGTCTTGATCCGATCTGGTGCGCTCTCGCCGCGGAGGCACGCTGGTTGTTGGTCGGCACGATCCCCCTGGCTTCGGAGGCTTCCTCTTCAGCCTTGCTTTCAGCGGTCAATCAGGCTGAGCGCGACGGGTTGCGCATTGCCCTGGATGTGAACTGGCGACCGACGTTCTGGGATCCCGCTGCGGACCCGCTGGCAGGCCCTCCTGCGCAGGCTCTGGCTCTGATGCGTCCTTTGCTTGAAAAAGCCGGATTGATCAAAATGGCCAGGGAGGAAGCGCAGTGGTTGTTCAACAGCAGCGATCCCGCAGAGATCAGCGCTTCGCTCTCGCAGCAGCCCGATGTGCTGGTGACTGACGGTGGTCATCCGGTGCGATGGTTCGTGGCAAGCCACAGCGGGTCGATGGCGGTTCTGGCACCGCCTCAGATCGTCGATACCACAGGGGCTGGTGATGCTTTCACGGCTGGGTTGCTGCATCAGCTGGTGGCTCTCACCCCGTCAATCGGTCAGCCACTTGAGCTCAGCGCAGCCGTGGTGGAGCAGGTGGTCCGCTACGCGGCCGCCTGCGGAGCACTGGTCTGTGCCGGTGCAGGGGCGATCGATCCGCAACCCCTTCCGTGCAGGGTGGTGGAGTTTCTTGAGCAACTCGATTCCTGATCGTGCAGAGCGCTGATCTGAGAATGGTGTTCCCAGGTCTTAAAGACAGGTCGTTCAGTCCGCAATGGGGTGATCGTTCCTGCGAAGAGTGGCCAGCCGCCCGCCTTCAGTCCGGTGGGACAGCTGCATTCGCCAGGCTTCCGGCAGCCTCAGGCTCAGTCGTTCAGCCCATTCGACAACGAGAATGGCACCCATCCCCAGTGCTTCTTCCTCTTCCTGCAGGAACAGCTCATCGGCTGCCGCAGCCAGCTCCAGTCTGTAGAGGTCCAGGTGAACTAGTGGTGGCTTGCCCTGGGGGTAGTGCTGAGAGAGGGCAAAGGTGGGGCTTGTGATTGGCTCCTCAATCCCCGCAGCAGCAGCGAGACCCTGCACCAGAGAGGTTTTCCCCGCGCCGAGCGTGCCCTCGAGCAGCAGCAGTGATGGCCGATCAGGGTGTTGCCCGAGATACCTGCCCAGGGCTCGCGTGGCCTCCAGATCCTTCAGGATCCAGCTCCGATCGGTAGATTGTTTTATAAGCGAGCCCGAAGCCTCGGCGTCTCCGCAGATATTCAACTCCACATCCTTGTTAGGGAGCACACAAACCATGGTGGCAGCGCCCACGTCCTCGGCTGAGCTGAAGCTTGGCGTCGATTGCGTTATTGCTGATATCAATCAGGCTGATTTCGGTCGGAAGGAACTCGATATCGCCGAGACCGAGATGCCCGGTCTGATGGCATTGCGCAAGAAATACGGCAGCGAAAAGCCTCTGAAGGGTGCCCGTATCGCCGGTTCTCTGCACATGACGATCCAGACTGCGGTACTGATTGAAACCCTGGTCGAGCTCGGTGCCGATGTGCGCTGGGCCTCCTGCAACATTTTCTCGACTCAGGACCACGCTGCTGCAGCTATCGCTGCCAAGGGAATCCCAGTCTTCGCGGTCAAGGGTGAAACTCTTGAGGAGTACTGGGAGTACACGCACCGCATCCTCGAATGGGGTGATGGTGGCTCACCCAACATGATCCTCGACGACGGTGGCGATGCCACCGGCTTGGTGATGCTGGGAAGCAAGGCCGAGCAGGACATCACAGTTCTGGACAACCCTTCGAATGAGGAAGAGACCTATCTCTTCGCCTCCATCAAGAAGAAACTGGCTCAGGATTCCAGCTTCTACAGCCGCACCAAAGCACAGATTCAAGGTGTGACCGAAGAGACCACCACTGGTGTGGCACGTCTTTACAAGATGCAGAAGAGCGGTGAGCTGCCTTTCCCCGCCATCAATGTCAACGACTCAGTCACCAAGAGCAAGTTCGACAACCTCTACGGCTGTCGTGAGTCATTGGTCGACAGCATCAAGCGCGCCACCGACGTCATGGTGGCTGGTAAGCAGGCGCTGGTGATTGGCTACGGCGATGTGGGCAAGGGCTCCGCTCAGTCCCTGCGTGGGCTGGGCGCCACTGTCTGTATTGCAGAAGTGGATCCCATCTGTGCTTTGCAGGCAGCCATGGAGGGCTATCGCGTTGTCCGTCTTGAAGATGTTGTCGATGAGATGGACATCTTCGTGACTGCCACCGGTAACTATCAGGTGATCCGTAGTGAGCATCTGGTGAAGATGAAAGATGAGGCGATTGTCTGCAACATCGGTCATTTTGATAACGAAATCGATGTGGCATCACTCAAAGAGTATGAGTGGGAAAACATCAAGCCCCAGGTCGATCACATCACACTGCCCAGCGGCAACAAGATCATTCTGCTGGCGGAAGGTCGTTTGGTGAATCTGGGCTGCGCCACGGGGCACCCCAGTTTCGTGATGAGTAACTCCTTCACCAATCAGGTGCTTGCTCAGATTGAGATCTTCACCAAGGGCAGAGAATATGGAAATGAGGTGTACGTATTGCCGAAACACCTTGATGAGATGGTGGCTCGTCTGCACCTGGGGCGCATCGGTGCCCAGCTCACCGAACTGAGCAAGGATCAGGCTGACTACATCAATGTGCCTGTGGAAGGTCCCTACAAGCCCGATCACTACCGTTACTGATCAGTCTCGAGGCATCACTGCTGTGATCTTCAATCTCAGTCAGGGCGTTCATGCGTCCTGGCTTTTTTATGTTCATCACCCGGCCACTGGAGCAACAAGGTCGGGCTTCCCCAGGTTGATGCCTTGGTCGAGTCTCTGCACTGGCACGGCTCGTTCTTTGTGTGCGAGAGACAAAGTCAATTGAAAGCCTCATATCCAGTGCGATCTGAACAATCGGTTGATGTGATGCGTCGCACGAGTGAATTGTCACTGCAAACAATGGCAGAACAGCAGGACAAGATTTGCTTTTTCGGTTCATCTGATTGCTTTGCTTGCTTCAATACCTCCAACTGCTAATCCTTGATGCATGCCCGATGAGGCGCATGTTGAACCGACCAGAGCAAGGCTTCCACGATGACTGAATGGCTGATAAAGCTTCTTGATTTTCCGGGGCCATTGAGAGGTTTCTGTTGGAGGAACTGTCGCCTTCAATTTCTTTCAATCTTTGCTGCTGGCGTCATTGCTCTGTTGCCAGTCATGCTGTTTGTGCATCGTTATATTGATGATTATCGGCGTTCTTTCCGTGGTCATTTGGGTTGGGATCATGTTGGAAGACCGCTGGCTGATGTTATATTTTATTTGATTAATTTTGGGCGGCCTGGTACAGCGGTTGCGCCTCTTTATCTGTTGCTGTCTATCTTTTTGTATGCCTGTGTGGGGTTGCTGATTGCGAAAGCTTTCGGCCTGCGTTCTTCTGTTTGGTCAGCTTTGGCTGTGCTGCCCCTTTTTGCGCAGCCTTACGGATTGGAAAATCTCTCCTATGGCTTCGACTCCATCTTGATGTCACTGTCCGTTGCATTGGCCGTTGTTGCTGCGATTCTTCTTCAGGCTTCGCTTCGTGGTTCGGTTTTATTTGTTGCTGTTTTTATTGTTGTTTGCATTTTGTTTGTATCAGCCTGGGGCCTCAGGATTCATTCCTTCTGCTGGATTCTTGATGATCGGTGCTGAGCTGCGTCTGTTGAGCGCTCCCCTCGCTGTGATGAGTCTGCGCGCACGTTTTTTGCGATCTGCTGTTGCTTTTGGCGCGGCATTGCTTGCTTATCGCATCGTTGCTTTGTTGACGGTTGAGCAGTGGAATGGTTATGGGGAAAGGCTGAGTCAGGTGATGGATACTTCCAAAATTTTCTCTCTTGCATTTGCTGGAAGGTTGGTTGAAGTTTGGGCTCAGGTTGTTGGCGATTTTGGTCAGGGTCTTCCTTTGTTGGCTTTGCTTGGCCTTGTTGCTTCCTATGGGTTGATGGTACTGAAAAGGGCAGGTTTTCCCCGTGGCTTGGCTCTTCTTGGTTTTGCGGCTCTGGTTGCTTGTGCCTCTCCCGGTCCATTGCTGTTACTCAAGGACTCGATGCTTGATGTGCCTCGAATGTTGCTGTTCTTGGGGCCATTGCTGACGTTTGTATCTGTTCAATTGGTTGCGCTCGTCTATTCAGATTCACGTCAGCATGTGAGAGTTGGTTTTTCTTTGCTGAGCACCGTCTGCGCCAAAATTTCGCTAGTGGCTTTCGCGTGGCTTTTGCTGGTCTTCTCCTATGCCTATGGCCATTCTTTTCAGGCGCAGAATCTGTTTGAACAGCAAAGAATATCTCGTCTGATCTGGGGGGTTTCTGAACTTCAAAGTGTTTCTCCTGCAGATGAGTTTCGTCATGCACTGGTTGAAGGTGTGATGCCAGCCTCTCCACTGCTATCCAATACCGTCCGAAAATTCCCATTGATTGACCGACTCGTGCCCAGGCTTCTGCAAGACGGTTGGTCTCATGGTTTGCGCCAACTTGCTTTTTATGGTTTAAATCTCGATCGTGTCAAGGGTGCTGATTTTGATCGCTCCAATCTCCCGGATTGCGCTGCAGCGCAATCTCTTTGTCGGTCAGAATTTCGACTTTTTCGTCTGAACCGTGAAACCATCTTGATCAAGTTACTGCCAATTGCGAATCCGCCAGATCAAAAATAAATTGTTAGGCCCTCTGATTGGTTTTGTTGTTGCTTTTGGTTGGTTAAGTGTTGAATTGACAGGAGTCTTGAAAACCAGTCGTGTTGATTCGTGAGGACGATTAATCAGCTCAAATGCGTCGGACGGCCCACTTCATGGAAGACTTGCGTCGACTTCAGAGCGGTCCATGGGGCTCACCGAATTCGTCTCACAACTGCCTGACTGGATTGGTCAGGCGGTAGAAGCCAACCCCTGGGCGGGATATGGCGCAATCTTTGCAGCCATGTTTCTGGAGAATCTGTTTCCACCGATTCCTTCCGAGCTGATCATGCCTCTCGGAGGTTTTTACGTTCAGCAAGGCCAGTTGCAGCTGATCCCTGTGGTCATCGCGGGCTTGGTGGGAACTGTTCTTGGTGCATTGCCTTGGTATGGAATTGGCAGGCTGATCAATGAAGAAAGAATTGAGCAATGGCTCAGTCGCCATGGCCGCTGGATTGGCATCAGTCCTCAGGAGTTGTCACGCAGTCGACGCTGGTTCAGTCGCTATGGGACCGCTCTGGTGTTCTGGGGACGTTTGGTGCCCGGCATTCGCACCCTGATTTCTGTGCCTGCCGGAATTGAATTGATGCCGGTGACGCCGTTTCTGATCTGGACCACCGCCGGCAGTCTGATCTGGACCCTCTTGCTGACTGTTGCGGGCATGGTGCTCGGTGAGGGTTACAGCAATGTGGAGGCCTGGATTGATCCGGTCAGCAAAGTGATCAAGATTCTTCTGGTGGTTGCTGTGCTGGCCGGGGGGATCTGGTTAGGTCTCCGGATCTGGAGGCGTCGACAGTCCGCGGATTGATGGCGGACTGATCGGCTGACTCAGGATTCAGAAGGGCACTTCTTCATCGCTGGGACTCCCGCCTCCGAAGCTGCTGCTTGCCTCCTGGTTGTCTCTTTTCGAGCCAAGAAGTTCAAGCCGGTCAACGCGAACCACCGGCTTGCTGCGTTCTTCACCACTGTTCCGGTCATTCCATCGGTCCAGCTTGAAGCTGCCGATGATCCCCAGCAGGGATCCTTTTTTCACGTAGTCGGCAGCAACCTGGGCCTGTTTTCCCCAGATCTCAAGATTGAACCAGTCGGGTTCGTCGTCGCGACTTCTGCGGTTCACGGCGATGGTGAGGTTCGCCACCATGCTTCCCGATTCGAAATACCTGACTTCTGGATCCCGGCCGGCACGGCCAACCAGGGTCACGGAATTGACACCCATTGAATCTCTCCTGTTGTTGGGTCAATGATGCGCCACGGCTGTCAGAACTGACGGTTGCTGTGGCTGCCTTCTAGAAGTTCCACCCTCCATCGAATTCGTAACAGGAGAGCCCTGAAACTGCACCTATGATTCGCCGAAATGTGTACTCGCCAGTGCTGTTCCGCCGTTTCCAGCTGTCCCGTGACATCGGCATCGATCTGGGTACTGCCAACACCCTGATTTACGTCTCGGGCAAGGGGATCGTGCTGCAGGAGCCTTCCGTGGTGGCTCTGGATCTCGAACGCGGTGTGACCATGGCCGTTGGAGACGAGGCCAAGCTGATGCTTGGCCGCACGCCTGGAAATATCCGTGCTGTTCGCCCTCTGCGGGATGGTGTGATCGCCGATTTCGATGCGGCTGAACAGATGCTCACAACCTTCATCCAAAAAGGCAATGAAGGCCGCGGCATCGTGGCCCCTCGTCTTGTCGTGGGAATTCCCAGCGGGGTGACCGGTGTGGAGCGTCGTGCCGTGCGTGAAGCCGGTCTCGCCGGAGCACGCGAGGTTCATCTGATTGACGAGCCTGTCGCGGCTGCCATTGGTGCCGGACTGCCGGTCACCGAGCCTGTCGGCACAATGATTGTTGATATCGGAGGCGGCACCACGGAGGTGGCGGTGCTCAGCCTCGGTGGCACGGTGCTCAGCGAGTCCGTACGAGTCGCTGGAGATGAAATCAGCGACTCCATCGGCGTCTATCTCAAGAAAGTGCACAACCTTGTTGTGGGTGAGCGCACTGCCGAGGAAATCAAGATCCGCATCGGTTCCGCCTTCCACGATGAAGAGTTTGATCAGACGGTGATGGATGTTCGGGGCCTTCATCTGCTCTCCGGGCTGCCTCGAACGATTCAGTTGCAGGCAGGCGATCTGCGTGAAGCCATCTCTGAACCTCTGAACGTGATTGTTGAGGCTGTGAAGCGCACCCTCGAGCGCACTCCTCCGGAACTTGCCGCCGACATTGTTGATCGAGGCATCATGCTGGCAGGAGGTGGCGCTTTGGTTCGCGGTATCAGTGATCTGATCAGCCATGAGACGGGGATTTTCACCCACATCGCAGAGGAGCCACTGTTGTGTGTGGTCAAAGGTTGTGGGCAGGTTCTTGATGATTACAAGCGCCTTCAGAGGGTGCTTGACACACCTGAATTCGTTCGCTCAGCTGCTGCTCTCTGATCACCATGGGCTCCACCCAGAGGCCCCAGGGGGCAAGGCTGCGCTCCATGAAGCGTCTGTGGCCGTGGTTGCTCTTGCTGCTGGCTCTGGGAATGGTCCGATTCAGCAAAGGGGCTGGATTTGCTGATGCCTTCGCTTTATTGACTCGTCCTTTCTGGCCGGGCTCCGCTCAACGCGAGTGGATTGAGTCTGCTCAACAGCAGGAGCAGCTCTCCCGCCTGGAGCTTTTGGAGCAGGACAACGCACGACTGCGCGAGCTTTTGGCCCTGGATCAGCAGTCATCCGGTGACTGGCTTCAGGCTGCGGTCATCTCCCGTTCAACATCGGGCTGGTGGCAACAGTTGATGCTGGGCAAGGGATCTCTGGAAGGTGTGGCAAAGGACGATGCCGTGGTGGGCCCTGGAGGCCTGGTCGGCAGGGTTCAGAGCGTGACGCCCATCACCAGCACGGTTCGCCTGCTGACGGCTCCAGGCAGTCGCATCGGTGTCTGGTTGCCGCGCACTCAGCAGCATGGTCTGCTGGTGGGCCTTGGAACAGCCCGGCCTCAGTTGCAGTTTCTTGACAAGGACATCCAGGCCCGCCCGGGTGACCTGGTCAGCACCTCTCCTGCCAGCACGCTGTTGCCCCCCAACCTGCCGGTGGCAGTGGTGCAGTCGCTCAATGCCAGATCGGTTCCGGCACCTACTGCTCTGGTGCAGCTGATTGCGCCGCCTGATGCCATTGATTGGGTTCAGGTGAAGGTGCGCTAGAGAATGACGTGCCTGCATCGACAACCAATCTGTGTGGCATCCGCCCTTCTGGTGCCGGTCTTGCAGGTGGCACCACCCCCCTGGCTCAGTTTGGATGGTGTTCCGCCCAGCTGGGCAATCCTCTGGCTGCTTCCCTGGTCGCTGGTGGATGGCCCTTTTGCAGGTGCGATTGCAGGAGCTGCGATTGGGCTTGCTCTGGATGGTCTGAGCCTCGGTGACGTCAGTCAGGTTCCCGCCCTTGTCCTGATGGGTTGGTGGTGGGGGCGTCTGGGCCGTCGCGGTCCGCCGATTCAGCGCAGCCTCAACCTGGGCCTGCTGGCCTGGATTGGAACGCTGGTGCTCGGCTTGTCTTTATGGATTCAGTGGCTGGTGCTGGGATCTTCCGAAGGATTCCTCCAGACGTGGGCACTGCAGACCATTTTCGCCCAGTCTTTGATCACTGGACTGCTGGCGCCATTGGTTGGATCCTGGCAGCTGCTTCTGTGGCGACGGCGAGCTCCAGCATGATCTTCTCTCTGCGACGGCGCAGGTTCCTGACCGGCCTGGCTCTATCCGGTTTGTCGGTGTTCATCTGGGGGTGTCGTCCGGGATCAGTCCCTGACGGCACTCTCCAGCTCTGGACTCTGCAACTGGCCCCCAAGTTCAATCCGTACATGAATGGCGTGCTTGGGGCCTGGGACACGCTGCATCCAGAGGCTCCGGTTCGATGGACTGATCTCCCCTGGGGATCGGTGGAGCGCAAGCTGCTGGCGGCCGTGTTTGCCCGCACTGCCCCTGATGTGGTGAATCTCAATCCCCCCTTTGCGGCCAATCTGGCCAGCAAGGGTGGCCTCACCGATCTCACGCCGCTGTTGCCACCGGGTGCAGAGCAGATCTACCTGCCATCGGTCTGGAAGGCGGCCAGGGATCCTCAGGCGGGTCAGATCGCCATCCCCTGGTATCTGACGGTCCGCCTGAGCCTGGTGAACGGCGATCTTCTGCGTCAGGCTGGACTCTCTGGGGCTCCTCGTCGATGGGAGGAGGTGCCTGCCTATGCACGCAGCATCCGCGAGCGCACAGGTCGTTACGGTCTTTTTGTCACGGTTGTCCCCGATGATTCCGCGGAGCTGCTGGAGTCGCTGGTACAGATGGGTGTGACCCTTCTTGATGCTCGTCAGAGAGCTGCGTTCAACACGCCGGTTGGCAGAAAGGCCTTTGCATTCTGGACGGATCTGTATCGCGAAGGCTTGTTGCCCCGGGAAGTGGTGAGCCAGGGCCAGCGGCGGGCCATCGAGCTCTATCAGAGCGGTGAACTGGCATTGCTGGCCAGCGGTGCTGAGTTTCTGCGCAGCATTCAGACCAATGCTCCAGGCGTGGCGGCGGTCACCTCACCTGAGCCACCGCTCACCGGCCCCGACGGCACCGCCAACGTGGCCTTGATGACGCTGGCGGTGCCTCGGCAGAGTCAGCAGGCTCGCGACGCTGTTGAACTGGCCCTTTTCTTGACCAACGGGACCAATCAGGCTCGTTTTGCCCGCGAGGCAAGAGTTCTTCCCTCCTCTCTGGAGGCCCTGGCGGCTGTTCGTGCGGAGCTTGAGGCCGAGCAGCCATCCGATGCGGCCGAGGCTCAGATCCGTGACGCGCGTCTGCTGTCGGCTGAAACGTTGAACAGTGCACGGGTGCTTGTGCCTGCGACTCCTGGGGTCAAGCGATTGCAAAGCATTGTCTACACCCAGTTGCAGCGAGCCATGTTGGGCCAGATCAGCAGTGATCAGGCCGTGCTTGAAGCAGAGCAGCAATGGAACAGTTATGCAGCTGCCCGCTGGCCCTGACCCCCTGGGCTGGACACCGCTTCAATTCTTAAAAGAAGCCAAAACCTGTTCCCGGTTTGGATCCCGGAGCCCGTTCCGCACACGTCGAACGGTAGGGTTGCAATTCTTACTTGATGGAGTGTATGCCCGACGGCCCATCCCACCGACATGATGGCGATGGGACTCTCCAGGGAGCTCCAGAGTCTGCCAAAGCCACACTGCTTGTCGTTGATGACGAGCCGGCTGTGCGTCGGGTCCTGGTGATGCGTTTGCAACTCGCCGGTTATCGCGTTGTCTGCGCAGAGGATGGAGAGGAAGCTTTAGAGGTGTTCCATCGCGAATCTCCGGACCTCGTGGTTCTGGACGTGATGCTGCCGAAACTTGATGGTTTTGCGGTCTGTCGGCGTCTGCGGGCCGAATCCTGTGTACCGATCATTTTTCTGTCGGCACTGGAAGCCATTTCAGAGCGAGTTGCCGGCCTTGATCTCGGCGCGGATGATTATCTGCCGAAGCCCTTCAGCCCCAAAGAGCTTGAAGCCAGAATCGCCACAATCCTCCGTCGCGTGGGCAGGGGTTCGGCCACGGCTGAGCCTCGCGAGCTTCCCACCGGCCAAGGCGTGGTGCGTGTGGGTGATCTTGTTGTCGATACCAATCGCCGTCAGGTCACTCGCGGCAGTGAACGAATTTCACTCACCTACACCGAGTTCAGCCTGCTTGAACTCCTGTTCAGGGAGCCTGGCCGAGTCGTTCCCCGTGCTGAGATTCTTGAGCAGCTCTGGGGCTATCCGCCGCGTCGTGCCGCAGACCTTCGGGTTGTTGATGTGTACGTGGCCCGCCTGCGCGGCAAGCTTGAACCGGATCCTCGTAATCCAGAGCTGATTCTCACTGTGCGTGGCATTGGTTATTCCTCTCAGCGCATGGGTGACAACGCTCCTGCTGCAGTTGCAAGCTGAGTTGGCTCTGTAGAGCTCTGACTTTTCTCTGGCTTGCCGGCACCGTCGACCGGCAGGATGGCGCCCATCTGAACTCTTTCCTGTGTCTGAACTGCGAGAGACCCGTTTGGAGAAGGCGAATGCGCTCAGAGAGCAGGGTGTAGAGCCCTATGCCCTCCACTTCGATCCCACCGATCGGATGGCGCAGTTGCAGGATGCCCACGCTGACCTGCCCAAAGGCGAAGAGCGAGATCTCAGCGTGGCGGTCGCAGGTCGTGTGATGACGCGTCGGGTGATGGGCAAACTTGCCTTCTTCACCTTGTCTGATGAGACAGGCACGATTCAGCTGTTTCTGGAAAAATCAACCCTGGGTGAGTCGTTTGCACAGATCACGGCACTTGTCGATGCGGGCGATCTGATCGGGGTGCGCGGAATCCTGCGCCGGACTGATCGCGGTGAGCTGTCTGTGAAAGTGTCTGAGTGGACCATGCTCACCAAATCGCTGCAGCCGTTGCCTGACAAGTGGCATGGCCTTGCCGATGTGGAAAAGCGTTACCGACAGCGCTATCTCGATCTGATCGTGACGCCCCAGTCGCGGGAAACGTTTCGGCGCCGTGCGTTAACGGTGAGCGCGATTCGGCGCTGGTTGGATGATCGCGACTTCCTGGAAATCGAGACACCCGTTCTGCAGAGTCAGCCGGGTGGGGCTGATGCCAGACCCTTTGAAACGCATCACAACGCTCTGGACCTTCCGCTGACCTTGCGGATCGCCACGGAACTGCACCTCAAGAGGCTGGTTGTGGGGGGCTTCGAGCGGGTGTATGAGCTTGGTCGAATTTTCCGCAATGAGGGCATCAGCACCCGACACAATCCTGAATTCACTTCAGTTGAGGTGTATCAGGCCTATTCCGATTACCTCGGGATGATGGAGCTCACTGAGCAGATGATCAGTGCTGTCTGTCAGGAGGTCTGCGGTTGCCAGATCATCACTTACCAAGGCACTGAGATTGATCTGAGCCCTCCCTGGAAACGGGCCACCATGCATGAGTTGGTGCAGGACTCCACCGGCCTGGATTTCCAGGCTTTCAAAACCCGGGAGGAAGCCGCAGCGGCCATGGAGATGCAGGGTCTGCATGCTCCTGCGTTGGCAGATTCCGTGGGACGTCTTCTTAATGAGGCGTTTGAGCAGGCTGTGGAGTCCACTTTGATCCAGCCCACATTTGTGTTGGACTATCCCCTTGAGATTTCGCCTCTGGCACGTCCACACCGCAGCAAGCCTGGCTTGGTGGAACGGTTTGAGTTGTTCATCGTTGGCAGAGAGCATGCCAATGCCTTCAGTGAGCTCACTGATCCAGTGGATCAGCGACAGCGTCTGGAGACTCAGCAGGAGCGCAAAGCCGCCGGCGATCTTGAGGCTCAGGGTCTTGATGAGGATTTCGTCAATGCTCTGGAGGTGGGGATGCCTCCCACGGGTGGCCTCGGTATCGGCATCGATCGATTGGTCATGCTGCTCACTGACAGCCCCTCGATTCGCGATGTGATTGCCTTCCCGCTTCTGCGTCCAGAGGTCTGATTGTCAGGGACGGTTGCCTTGCGCCCTCAGGGTGGATAATGGAGCACAGTGGCAAGGTCCCTTTCCAATGAGTGGTGAGCGCGTAGGTTTCCGCTTCAAGCACGCCGATGCGGTGGTCAAGCGCAATCCCCAGGGGCGCTCCCGCCGCGGCTGGGTGATGGAGCCTGTTGAGCAGACCACCAGTCGAGGCACAAAGATGCCCGCCTATCGCATTCGCTGGCGTGACAGCGAGCGTCCTGAGATCGTGCTTCAGCACATGCTGATTGCCGATCCTGATCCCACTCCTCCGCCCGAGAATGTCAGCCTCGAGCCTCCAGCTCCCAAGTCCTGATTGCCTGGCCGATCAGCTGAGGCCCTGGCTACGCCTCAGCTCTTCAAGTTCCTGATGGGCTTCAAACAAGGCCCAGTCTTCATCCAGGCTGCGATCTCCTCCTTGTTGTGAGACCTTCTGATTGAGCAGGGAAATCTGTTGATCCAGGTCTCGGAAATTCCGACCCAGTTCATCCAGCTCGTTCCAGAGATCCCTTCCCTGATTCATCAGGTTGTTCACATGCTTTTCAGCCCGCAACGCCAGGTCATCGGCTCCGGCGTTGCGGGCTTTTTTTGTGCGTTCTCCCCAGGCCTGAACTTGTTCTGCTAGTGAAAGCAGCTGGCGTCGAAGGTCTTTGGCCTGGATCTGCATCTGGTCGCGTCGGCTGCTGAGATCGCGCTGTCTATCCTGCAGATGCTGTTCCCGCAGCATGCGGTCCTGGTCGGGATTGGAGCGCAAAAAGGCATCCAACCGCTCTTCCAGGTTGCGTTCAAGCTGATCGAGCCATGTCGGTGACATCAGTCCAGGCTTGATGCGTCTCAGCTCAGTCTGCAGCTTCCAGCCAGTGCAGGGAGAGGTCATCGGCAGGATCGTGCCAGCGACCGCACCAGCGCCAGCCTGCGTCTTTGGCCAGTTCACGGGCCATCTCCGCTGAGTACTTGACGCTGTATTCGGTCACAAGGGGCTGTCCTGCGCTGAAGGTCCATGGCTCACCAGCTACCGAGACCGTCTGGTGAACCTCGCTGATTAGGGCCATGCGGACGCGGCTCTCTGCTTCCTGCCAGACAGCCTCATAGAGGAACTTGTCTGGGTTGAAGTCAGCATCCAGATCCTTGTTCAGTCTTCGCAGTAGGTTCCGGGCGAAGGCAGCAGAGATGCCTGCCGCATCGTCGTAAGCGGCCTCCAGCCTGGAGCTTGCCTTTGGTTGATCAAGTCCCAGCAAAAGCGGTCCGCCACTGAGAAGTACGCGAAATCTGTGCAGCAGCGCAACGGCCTCGTCACGAGTGAAGTTGCCGAGGGAACTTCCAGGAAAGAACCCCACTTTTCTTTCACCTTGGATCAGTGGATGGTCTGGCAGGGCCTCAAGCTGACTGTGGTCGCAGCAGATCCCCAACATCGGCACCCGAGGATGTTGAGCCTGAAGTGTCGCTGTTGACCGGCGCAGATGCTCAGCGCTGATGTCGAGAGCCACATAGGCGTGAGGGTGCATCGCCTCCAGAAGCGGCCCCACCTTGCGTGCGCTGCCTGCGCCGAATTCAACGATCACTCCTGATCCGATGGCATTGACGATGTCTGCAGCTGATGACTCCAGCAGGGCGATTTCCGTTCGGGTAAGGCTGTATTCCGGTTGCTGGCAGATCTGATCGAACAGTTGTGACCCCTCGTTGTCGTACAGGAACCAGGCCGGCAGCTGGCGGGGTTCACGTTTCAGGCCGTCCTGCACGAGTCGTCGCATGTCCGCGCTGGGTGGATGCAGATCGATCAGCTGGGGACGCGCAGGCGTTTGGGTTGTCATTGGGCCAGGCGCAGACCCGCCGCCATCCAGCGGCTGGCCGGGGTGAAGAAGTTCCGGTAAGTGTCGCGGGAATGCCCTCTGGGTGTGAGCTGGCTGCTGCCCCGCAGCACGAACTGGGAAGTCATGAATTTGCCGTTGTATTCGCCGACAGCGCCGGCTGCAGGTTGGAATCCTGGGTAGGGGCGGTATGGGCTTGAGGTCCATTGCCAGAGCTGACCATGGCTCTGTTGCAGTGAATCGCCGTGTTCAGTGCTGGCCAGTTCCCATTCCGCTTCGCTGGGAAGGCGGGCGCTGGACCAGCGTGCGTAGGCATCCGCTTCGAACCAGCTGAGGTGACGCACGGGCAGGTGATCCTCCAGCGGGCAGCGGCCAGCCAGGGTGAACTCCCAGCGCCAGGGACCTTGGCCATCAGGATCACGTCGCCAGTAGCGGGGTGCTTCCCAGTTGCGCTCGCTGCGCTCCGTCCAGCCCTCGCTCATCCAGAGCTCAGGACGCTGATAACCGCCATCATCGATGAAGCATCGGTAAGCGGCATTGCTCACCAGCTGAGTGGCAATGCGGAAAGGTTCCAGCCAGGTTCGATGCCGCGGGCCTTCGTTATCGAAGTGGAAGGAATCACCGTTGTGGCCCACTTCCACCAGCCCTCCGCGGCAGTCGAGCCAGGGTCCGTTCTTCTGTGAGTCTGTTTTGATACAGGGTGTGACGGGCTGATCAGCGATCTGCCCACACCAGTCAGTGCGATAGGCCGGTTCCAGGGGCTGACGACTGAATCCATCCAGCAGGTCCATCAGCATTAGTTCCTGGTGCTGCTGCTCATGGTGAAGACCCAGCTCCACCAGCTTCAGCCATGGAGCTTCGCTGTGGCGCTCCAAAAGCTCCTCGAGTGCCTGGTTCACTCGCTTCCGCCAGGCTGAGACCTCCTCCATCGGTGGTCGGCTGAGCAGTCCTCGCTGGGGCCGTGGCTGACGTGGGCCAACAGCCTCGTAATAGGAGTTGAACAGATAGCTCCAGCGAGGGTCCGCAGGCACATAGTCGGGATGGTGGGGCTTCAGCACGAAGGTTTCGAAGAACCAGGTGGTGTGAGCCAGGTGCCATTTCGGTGGGCTGGCATCGGCCATTCCCTGCAGGTTGAGGTCTTCCGTGTTGAGTGGTTCAATCAGCGCCTCACTGGTACGCCGCACCTCCATCAATCGATTCAGGAGCGAGCCGGAGGCCATGGAGGGGAATCATGCTGGCGGAGACGTTAGTGGGATCCCTGTCGGGTGTCAGCGCAGCACTGCCCCTACCATCAGCCTAAACCGCAGCTCCTTTGTGATCGGCACGTTGCTGGCCGACCGGTATCGCCTGGACAGCTGTCTGTCTTCGGATCCGGACCATCCCCAGGGGATCCTCTGGCGTGCCGCTGATCAGCTGGCGTCTGACGCACCTGTTGCGCTGCGGCAACTCAACGATCAAAAGACCCAGGACCGTTTCCGCAGTCTGTGGTCATCGATGCAGTCACTGCTCCATCCGCAGATTCCACGCTTTGGAGGTCTGCTCGAGGAACAGGGCAGCCTCTGGCTCGTGCGGGAGTGGCAGGAGGGCTCCACTCTGAGCCAGATCCAGAACCAACGTCTGCAGCGTCAGTTGGTGTTCGGCTCCGGTGAGGTGCTCCTGCTGATGAGGCAGCTGCTGCCGCCGCTTGCAGTGCTGCATGGTCAGGAGTTGGTTCATGGCGACATCAACCCCCGCAACCTGCTCAGGCGTGATCAGGATTGTCTGCCCGTGTTGCTGGATTTCGGCTTGTTGCAGCGCAGTGGTCAGCAGCCTCTGACTGCTGCGTCGCCGGTCTTTGCTCCTCGCGCTCAGGTGCGACGCGCACCTGCTGCAGCCTGGATGGATCTGCATGGTCTTGGCGTGTCGGCTCTGACCCTGTTGAGCGGTCGACCTCCCGCGCAGCTGTTGAAGGGCGATGAAGAGGGCTGGCTGCTGCCCACCGATCTCGACCTCGATCCTTCCTACCGGGAGGTCTTGGAACGTTTGCTTTCTGAGCAGCCTGAGCACCGTTTTGAAAGCGCTGCTGAGGCCCTTCAGGCTTTGCAGGCTGTGTCGATGCCTGAAACAACAGGGCCACAGCCCCGTGCCGATCGCACCCTGGTTCTGGCCCCTGTGGTTGCAGATGACTCACTGCCCGCTGCGAATGGGTCTCCTGACCTGCCGAGAATCGCGGTTGATCAGCAGGAAAAACGGCGCCGGCCCTCCGCAGAGCAGCGTCAGCTTGCGGCAGAAGGCCGTTTATGGCCGGTGGTCGGTGCCCTGCTGGTTTCGGCTCTGGTTGGAACAGCCATCGGTTGGTTTCTGCTGACGCGCGGCAATCCCCCTGCGGGTGCCCCCTCCACTGAGCGTGACGTGATCGGTCGTTCTCCTTCCGCGAGCCTTCCTCCTGCGGAGGTCGATCAACGCCAGCAGCTGCTCAGTCGTCTGCGTGCCCTGCAAGTTGATCGCAGTTGGTTTCTGCAGTTGGTGGATGCAAGCCTGATGGCCCGTTTCCCGGAGCGTGGTGGCCGCCTGCCCAGCGATTCCCTCGAAGACGCGCCTTTGAGGAGCGTCTGGAATGAACTCGCAGAGGAGTGGTTAGCCAGGGTTGAGCAACTGCCGCCAGGGCAGCGCAGTCGCCTTGGACAGCTCAAGCCTGCTGATTGGCAGAAGCAGCGCCAGGCTCTTGTGTCGCAGGGCGTGAACAATAAGGTCGTGGAGCAGCTGGTCAGCGCTTCGGCACAGGCGTTGCTTCCGGGCGTTCCTGCAGGGGGCAAGCCGCCCGAGCCTTTCCGTCAGCTGTGGATCGCCGCAGCGTTGCGCAGTCTTGAGGATGTCCGCATTGAAAAGGTCAAAGCGCGTTCACCGGCGCCCACGGTTCTTTCCAGTCGCGTGCCAGCTGGTGGTGCACGCCTGATCTCGATTTCAGTCCCAGCGGGTCGCCGGCTGGTGTTGGGCATCAACGGCACACCACTGATGCAGATGACTGTCTACGGATCTGATGGTGAGGTGGCTGCCGAGCGAGGACCGCTGCGTGTTGTGACTCTGCCGGTGGAAGCTGGATCGCCGGTTCAGGTATTGGTGACCAATGACGGTGTGTCTTCAGGCTTGCTGACACTCTCCTGCCGTGCCGATGCACCGGCACCGACGCCGTTGCCGGAGGTTGACCTCAACCCGATTCCCGATCCGGCGACCGGGGTGCAGGGCCCCGTCGAGGAGCTTCCCGAACCTCCCGGTCCAAGGCCTGCAGGTGCGGAGGATCCCCCTGTTGAAGAGACCGATACAACCGATGGATCCAACCGAGAGTCCACTCTTGAATCCACCCTTGAATCAATTGCACCGTGGCGGCAGTTCAGTGATCAGAACCCCTGAGACCGCTGTGCTTAAGGCAGCAGTGATTCAGTAGCGCGCAATGGCAGCCCGTGTTTCTTTCCTGATCTGTTTGTCCTTTTCGGCCGCACGTTTGTCATGCAACTTGCGGCCTTTGCCGAGACCGATGGTGAGCTTGATCCAGGATCCCTGCAGGTGCATGTTGAGAGGGATCAGCGTCAGCCCCTTCTGATCAAGTTGCCCGCGCAGCTTGTCAATTTCGCGTCGGTGGGCCAGCAACCTGCGTACGCGCAGCGGATCGTGGTTGTAATAACCGCTGGCATGGGTATGGGGTGAGATGTGCACGTTGTGCAGCTGCATTTCCCCATTGCGGATCAGACAGAATCCGTCCCTGAGGTTGGCCTGGCCAGCCCGGATCGATTTCACTTCGGTACCCACCAGTTCAATGCCGGTTTCCAGAGTTTCGAGGATGTCGTACTGATGCCTGGCGAGCCTGTTGTCAGCCAGCAAGCGATTGGCCGCCGCCCTTGCTGCCGCGTTTTTCTTGCCTCCACCTTTGGCCATGGCCTGTCTGGCCTTTCGGCCGCTTGATGCTCCGACCCTATCCAGGTCTCGGTACTCTTCCCACATGGCCATTGTTTCCTCAAGCGCAGGATCCCCGCGTCCACGCAAGGAGCGTGAGCCCAATCGGGTTGTCGACGCGGCCCGGCAGCCAGGAGATGATCTCGATCCGGCAGTGCCTGCGTCACGTGACGACGGATTACGGCCCAGGTGTCTGCGGGACTACATCGGTCAACGCGAGCTCAAACAGGTGCTTGGCATTGCGGTGAAAGCCGCGCTGGGGAGGGGAGATGTACTCGATCATGTGCTGCTCTACGGCCCTCCCGGTCTGGGCAAGACAACCATGGCCATGGTGCTGGCTGAAGAGTTGGGGGTGAAGTGCCGTATCACCAGTGCCCCTGCTCTTGAGCGCCCCCGCGACATCGTTGGTCTGTTGGTGAACCTGCAGCCACGGGAGCTGCTGTTCATCGATGAAATTCATCGATTGAGTCGGGTGGCTGAGGAGCTGCTTTATCCGGCGATGGAGGATCACCGACTTGACCTCACGGTGGGCAAGGGAAGCACCGCACGTACCCGTTCGCTGGACCTTCCTCCCTTCACCCTGGTCGGCGCCACAACACGAGCCGGTGCGCTGAGTTCACCGCTGCGTGATCGTTTCGGTTTGATTCAGCGTCTGGAGTTCTATGGCCTGGACGACTTGCGGTCGATTGTGGAGCGCGCTGCAGGATTGCTTGCGCTTGATCTGACGGCTGATGCCTGCGCTGAGATTGCTCTCCGCTGCAGGGGGACGCCTCGCATTGCCAACCGGCTGCTGCGTCGGGTGCGAGATGTGGCCTGTGTCCGTGACTGTTCCGGGCCGATCGACAGACTGTTGGTCGATGAAGCTCTCACCCTTCATCGAGTGGATGGTCGTGGACTCGATGCCAGTGACCGAAGGCTGCTGGAGCTGCTGCTCCAATCCCACGGGGGTGGTCCTGCCGGACTGGACACTCTGGCCGCAGCGCTTGGAGAAGATCCAAGCACCTTGGAATCGGTTGTTGAGCCGTATCTGCTTCAGCTCGGGTTCCTGCAGCGCACTCCGCGTGGCCGGGTGGTGACTGCAGCAGGCCGCGACCATCTCGCTGCGGCCTGATGACAGATCTGAGGTTTATTCAGCTTTCTCACAGAGCCGGTTGTGCTCGATACGCTGAACAAATGCTCTGAGATTGAAAAAACAGTGACCCAGCTGTTTTGGTTGCAACCAGATGATCTACTCATCACCCCTCGCTCAGTGTGATGCGAATCGTGGTGTCGAGTTGTCATTCGGGTTCATGCAATGACCGGGGGTCAGGCGCATGAGATGGATGCTTCGTCTCGCCGGCTGGTTCTTACCGCTGCTGCTGATGGCGATTCCCGGCGCCGCATTCGCTGCCGAGGTTGATCAGTTGCCACAGCTGTTTGATCGTGCACTTGCGCTCAGTCGCGCGGGGGATCCGCAGCAAGCACTTCCTGTCTGGAATCAGGTTCTGGAGATTGCCCCTGACGATGCAGCGGCCTGGAGTAACCGCGGCAATGTGCGACTGATGCTTGGTGATCCGGAGGGTGCCATCTCCGATCAGACCCGTTCCATGGAGCTGGCACCAGACGATGCTGATCCCCATCTCAATCGCGGGACTGCTGAAGAGGCTCTGCAGCGCTGGTCCGAGGCCGCGGCAGACTACGACTGGATTCTGGAGCGGAATCCAGACGATGCATCGGCTCTCTACAACCTCGGCAATGTGCGTGGGTCTGAGGGTGAATGGCAGGAAGCCCAGCGTCTCTATCGCTTGGCGGCCGATGCCAGGCCTGGATTTGCGATGGCCAGAGCGAGTGATGCGCTGGCTCTGTACCAGCTCAATGATCTGAAGGAAGCCGAACGAAACCTGCGCAATCTGATCAGGCGCTACCCGATGTTCGCCGATGCACGGGCAGCCTTGAGTGCCTTGCTCTGGAGTAAGGGGTCGCGAGGTGAAGCGGAAAGCCATTGGGCTGCAGCTTCAGGTCTTGATCCCAGTTACAGCGATTCGGCCTGGCTTGCTGAGGTGCGTCGCTGGCCTCCCCGGCCGATTGCCGATCTTGAGCGGTTTCTCGCTCTTGAGATGTCATGAATCTCACAGCCACCTGGTCGGAGCGTTTGGAAGCGTTGTTGCCGGAGCTGATCGAGTTTCGCCGCCATCTGCACGCCCATCCTGAGCTCAGCGGTGAAGAACATCACACTGCTGCTCTGATCGCCGGAGACCTGCGAAAGGCCGGTTGGCGCGTTCGCGAAGGCGTGGGTCGCACGGGTCTAGTGGCTGATCTTGGCCCCGAACAGGGCCCGAAACTCGGCTTGCGAGTGGATATGGATGCACTTCCCATTGAAGAGCTAACGGACCTGCCCTATGCCTCCCTGCGGCAGGGCGTGATGCATGCCTGCGGACATGATCTGCACAGCACGGTCGGTCTGGGGGTCGCCAGATTGCTGGCGGCTGAGCCGCAATTACCCGTTGGGATGCGTTTGCTGTTCCAGCCTGCAGAAGAAATCGCGCAGGGTGCTCGCTGGATGCGTGAAGCGGGAGCCACTGAGGGGCTGGACGCCCTTCTGGGTTTGCACGTTTTTCCCAGCTTGCCAGTGGGCAGCGTGGGTTTGCGCAGCGGCAGCCTGACGGCCGCGGCTGGTGAGCTGGAGATCGAGATCAATGGTCAGGCTGGCCACGGTGCCAGGCCTCATCAGTCGGTTGATGCCATCTGGATCGCTTCGAGGGTGGTCACGGGGCTCCAGGAAGCCATCAGTCGCAGGCTTGATGCCCTTCACCCTGTGGTGGTGAGTTTCGGACGCATCGAAGGGGGCAAGGCGTTCAACGTGATTGCCGATCGGGTCACCCTGCTTGGAACGGTTCGTTGTCTGTCCAACGATGTGCATGAACAGTTGCCCACTTGGATCGAGCAAACGGTTCGGTCTCTTTGCGAGGGTTTCGGCGCCACGGCCACAGTCCGTTATCGCTGTATTGCGCCTCCCGTTGATAACGACACCAGGCTCACGGCTCTGCTCGAGCGATGTGCCATCGAACAGTTAGGCCCGGATCAGGTCCTGCGGTTGGAGCAGCCCTCTCTGGGGGCCGAGGATTTCGCCGAGTTGATCAGAGATGTGCCAGGAATGATGTTTCGCCTCGGTGTGGCGGGCCCTGAGGGATGTGCGCCGCTGCATAACGGCCACTTTCTCCCTGATGAACGCTGCCTTGGGGTCGGTATTCGGGTGCTGACGGCTGTCATGTTGGCCTGGGAACCGACACCATGAATCACCCGCCTCGCACGCGTCTGCATGTGTTGTTGTCCCTGGCGGCTCCCCTGCTGATCGGTCTGGGAGTTCTGGCCCTTGTCCAGCGTGAGGGCACGGAGCGTTGGCAGTCTGTTCCTGCCATCCTGGTGGGTTCCGGCCTGGTGATCCACGCAGTGGTTGGTCGCCGCCGCCGTCGCCACCAGCTGCTGGTGGCTTTACGAAGCAGCCGTTTTCAGGAGAATTGAATCGATGTCGTCCACACCGCAACAATCACAGGGGGGTGAGCCCGATCTGAACGCTCTCAGGGAGGCCATCGGTTCAGGTGATCCAGTCAGGGCGATGCCGGCGCTCACCCAGTTGCGATTCTGCAGCGATGAGGATGCTGTTCCTCTTCTGGTGCTGGGCAGTGAGCAGGAGGCCTTCCTGGTGCGCTCCTTGAGCTGCAGCGGTCTGGGATACAAGCGCACCGAGCAGGGTTGGATCGTGCTGGAGCGGCTGCTGCGCAGCGATGCTGATGCGAATGTGCGAGCCGAGGCGGCCAATGCCCTCGCCAGTTATGGCGTTGCGCGAGCCTGGCCCTTGCTGAAAGCCGCATTCGATGTCGACAGCGCCTGGCTAGTGCGTTGCAGCATTCTTTCGGCTTTGGCGGAACAATCAGAGATCGATTTCGGCTGGCTGCTGGAGCTGGCCAGTGCAGCGATCACGGATGGAGACGGCACGGTGCGCGTCAGCGGGGCGGAGATCCTGGGCCGGATTGTGCGTGAAAACGCTGATCATCCGATCGGTGAGCAGGCCAGAACTCTGTTGTTGCCCCTCCAGAAAGACGTTGACCACCGTGTTGTGGCAGCGGCGCTGAACGGATTGCAGCTGCGTTGACGGTGTGTTCCCAACGGCGTTGCTAGTAATGGAGCACCACTAGGGGTGCCCTGGATCGTTTGCGATCCCATTGGCTGAGATCACACCCTCCGAACCTGATCCGGGTCATTCCGGCGACAGGGAAGTGACCAATGTGATCTGCGGCCAGCTGGCCGGCTCCTGGCAGTTCCTTCGCTGAATGGATCATGCGTGCTTCCTGGGTTCAGTCCCGTCGCGGACAGCCGAACGTGTCCCAGATGCATTTCGCCCGTCAGGGCCTGGTGACCGAGGAGATGGTCTATGTGGCCAGGAGGGAGAACCTGCCCGAGACCCTGGTGATGGAGGAGGTGGCACGGGGGCGCATGGTGATCCCTGCCAACATCAATCATGAAAATCTGGAGCCGATGGCGATCGGGATCGCCAGCAAGTGCAAGGTGAATGCCAACATCGGCGCCTCACCCAACGCCTCTGATGCCGAGGAAGAGGTCAAGAAGCTGAATCTGGCGGTGAAATACGGTGCCGACACCGTCATGGATCTGTCCACCGGTGGCGTCAACCTGGATGAGGTTCGAACGTCAATCATCAAGGCGTCGCCCGTGCCGATCGGCACGGTTCCCGTCTATCAGGCGCTGGAAAGTGTGCATGGCTCGATTGAACGCCTCTCTGAGGACGACTTCCTGCACATCATCGAGAAGCACTGTCAGCAGGGGGTTGATTACCAGACCATCCACGCTGGGCTGCTGATTGAGCACCTGGTGAAGGTGAAAGGCCGTATCACCGGGATTGTCAGTCGCGGAGGGGGCATACTCGCCCAGTGGATGCTGTATCACCACCGCCAGAACCCGCTCTACACGCGTTTTGACGACATCTGCGAGATTTTCAAGCGTTACGACTGCACGTTCTCACTGGGTGATTCGCTGCGCCCGGGCTGTCAGCACGATGCTTCCGATGCGGCTCAGCTTGCCGAGCTCCACACCCTTGGTGAACTGACGCGTCGTGCCTGGGAGAAGGATATTCAGGTAATGGTTGAGGGTCCAGGCCACGTGCCGATGGATCAGATCGAGTTCAACGTGAAAAAACAGATGGAGGAGTGCAACGAGGCACCTTTCTATGTTCTGGGCCCTCTGGTGACGGACATCGCACCTGGTTATGACCACATCACTTCGGCGATCGGTGCGGCCATGGCCGGCTGGCATGGCACGGCGATGCTCTGTTATGTGACACCGAAAGAGCACCTGGGTCTCCCCAATGCCGACGATGTGCGTGAGGGTTTGATTGCCTACAAGATCGCGGCACATGCGGCCGATATCGCCAGGCATCGTCCAGGTGCCCGTGATCGGGATGATGAGCTCAGCCGGGCTCGTTACGCTTTCGACTGGAACAAGCAGTTTGAATTGTCATTGGACCCCGAGCGGGCCAAGCAATATCACGATGAAACCCTGCCTGCTGATATCTACAAGCAGGCTGAATTCTGCTCGATGTGTGGCCCCAAGCACTGTCCGATGCAGACCAAGATCACCGATGAGGATCTCGAAGGTTTGGAGAAGGTGCTGGAGGTGAAAGGTGGAGCTGAATTGTCCGGGGTGAAAATGGACAAGGCTGAGTAAGTCCGCTCTGAAGAGCATCACCCAGGATCATTGATTTTTTGGGTGATGATTTTCAGAGTTTTCTGGTTATCTGGTTCTGGTTTCGAGTGTTTCTCGAAACCAATTGATTGTCGGTTGAAGTCCTTCTTGGAGGGAGATTTTCGGCTCCCAGCCCAGTTCCCTCCTGGCAAGATCAATGACGGGTTGGCGCTGGAGAGGATCGTCCTGAGGTAGTGGCTTGCGGATCAGTTCAAGGTTGGGGTTGATCTGATCACGTACGAGCTCAGCCAGCTGGCGGATGGTGAATTCATTGGGGTTGCCGATATTGACGGGACCGGATGTATCCCCACTCATCAGTCGAAGCATGCCTTCGATCAGATCATCCACATAGCAAAACGATCTGGTTTGATTGCCCTCTCCATAGAGCGTCAGAGGTTTTCCCTGGAGGGCCTGAACGATGAAGTTACTCACCACACGTCCATCGTCTGGGAGCATGCGCGGTCCATAGGTATTGAAGATGCGCATCACCCGAATCTCCGTGCCGTGCATGCGCTGGTAGTCGAAACAAAGGGTTTCGGCAATGCGCTTGCCCTCGTCGTAACAACTGCGAATTCCGATCGTGTTGACGCAGCCTCGATAGCTTTCCGGTTGTGGGTGAATTTCTGGATCTCCGTAAACTTCGCTCGTGCTTGCCAGCAGGAAGCGAGCGCCAACCCGTCTTGCCAGGCCCAGCATGTTGTAGGTGCCAAGAAAACTTGTTTTGGCTGTTTTGATTGGGTTGAACTGGTAATGAATCGGTGAAGCGGGGCAGGCCAGATGCCAGATTCGATCAACTTCCAACTTGATCGGTTCAGTGACATCGTGGCGAATGAGTTCAAAATTAGGATGTCCAATCCATTCGCTGATATTCGACTTTCTTCCTGTGAAATAGTTGTCCAGGCAAATGACTTCTTCGTCCTTTTGCATCAGGCGATCAACCAAATGGGATCCGAGAAATCCAGCCCCGCCGGTGATGAGATTACGCATCTGATCCAGATCTCAATGGTGCTGATCAAAAAAAAGCGGAGGATTCAATCCTCCGCTTCGTGCATTCTGCAAAATTGTGCTCAGCCAAGCAACGCTCTGGATTTGGCCACCACGTTCTCCACGGTGAAGCCGAATTTCTCCATGCACGTGCCGCCAGGGGCTGAAGCCCCGAAGCGATTCATGGTGACGCTGTCTCCATCAAGTCCGATAAAGCGATGCCACCCGAAACTTTCTGCGGCTTCAACGATGATTCGCTTGCGAATAGCACTGGGCAGCACCTCTTCCTTGTAAGTGTCGCTCTGCTCGTCAAACAATTCAACACAGGGCATCGAGACAACGCGGACCTTTTTGCCGTCGGCGTTCAGCTGTTTGGAGGCCTGCACACAGAGGTCGAGTTCGGTGCCGGTACCGATCAGGATCAGATCGGGGGTTCCGTCGCAGTCTTCGAGGATGTAGCCACCCAGTGCCACTTTCTCAATCGAGGAGTTGGCTTGATTCACCATGCCTTGTCGGCTGAGGCAGAGCGCACTGGGGCGATGGCGATTCTCGATCGCCAGCTTGTAGGCACCGCTTGTCTCGTTGCCGTCGCCTGGTCGGAACACCAGCATTCCCGGCATGGCCCTGAGTGAAGGGATTGTTTCGATCGGCTGGTGTGTGGGTCCGTCTTCACCAACGCCAATGGAGTCGTGGGTGAGCACATAGATCACGCCCAGCTCGCTCAGTGCCGACAGGCGCATCGAGCCGCGCATGTAGTCGGCGAAGACCAGGAAGGTCCCGCCGTAGGGGATCAAGCCACTGTTGTGATAAGCGATACCGTTCAGCACTGCTGCCATGGCGTGCTCACGCACACCGAAGTGCAAATAGCGCTTTTCGGGGGTTTCAGGCTGGTAAGACCCTGTTTCACCCTTGATGTCTGTGTAATTGGAGTGGGTGAGGTCTGCTGAGCCACCAATCAGTTCAGGCAGATTGGGGCCAAGAGCACCCAGGCAGATCTGGGAATGCTTACGGGTGGCAAGCCCCTTGTCATCAGGGGTGTAGGTGGGAAGGTCCTTGTCCCAGCCATGGGGCAGTTCACCGCGCAGCATGCGCTCGAACATCGCTGATTCTGCCGGGTACTTGGAGCGATAGGTGGCGAGGGTTTGGTTCCACTCTGCTTCCAAACTGGCCCCGCGATCAATGGCCTGTCGGAACTGGTCGTAAGCGTCCTGGGGAACTTCGAAGGGGCCGTAGTTCCAGCCCAGCTGTTTGCGGGTCAGTTCCGTTTCCTCGTCTCCGAGGGGAGCTCCGTGCACGCCGGCGGTATCGCTCTTGTTGGGTGAGCCGAAGCCGATGGTGGTTGTGATCTTGATGATCGATGGCTTGTCGGTGACAGCTTTGGCGGCTTCGATCGCCTTGGCGATGCCATCCACATCGGTGTTGCCGTCAGCGACGTGCTGCACGTGCCAGCCGTAAGCTTCGTAACGCTTGAGCACGTCCTCGGTGAAGGACACGTTCGTGCGGCCATCGATGGTGATGTGATTGTCGTCGTAAAGAGCAATCAGTTTGCCCAGCTTCAGGTGGCCAGCCAATGACGCTGCTTCGGAAGACACCCCTTCCTGATTGCAGCCATCGCCCATGATCACGTACGTGAAGTGATCGACAACGGTCGCGTCGGGCTTGTTGAACTTCGCGGCGAGGTGAGACTCCGCAATCGCCAGACCCACAGCATTGGAAATACCAGCGCCCAGTGGGCCTGTGGTCACTTCGATGCCAGGAGTCTCGAAGGTTTCAGGGTGTCCCGGTGTTTTTGAGCCCCATTGGCGGAACTGTTTGATGTCATCGATCGACACCGAGTCGTAGCCGGTGAGATGCAGCAGTGCGTACTGCAACATGCAGCCATGGCCGGCTGACAGCACGAAGCGATCTCTGTTGAACCACTTGGGGTTCTTGGGGTTGTGATGCAGGAACTTGTCCCAGAGGGTGTACCCCATCGGCGCACAACCCATCGGCAGGCCAGGGTGGCCGCTCTTGGACTTGTTAATTGCATCCACGGCCAGCATGCGAATGCTGTTGATGCAGAGGGTGTCGAGAGAAGCGGGCGCGGCGACCATGGCGTGAGATTGGAGAAGCAATAAGAGGTTGGAGCAGTCTGAAACAGCATGGTCAGGGGCACCGGTGGTGAACCTGAACCAGGGGGTCAGTTCATGCGCTTGAAGGCAAGGCAGACGTTGTGGCCGCCGAAGCCGAACGAGTTGGACAACACCGTTCCCAGTGTGTGCTCACGGGCGGTGTTGGGCACTACATCGAGATCACAGTCGGGGTCGGGATTGCTGTAGTTGATGGTTGGAGGGACAACATTGTGCTGCAGTGCAAGCACACAAGCCACGGCTTCGATGCCCCCGGAGCCGCCCAGCAGATGGCCGGTCATCGACTTGGTTGAGCTCACCGGAATTGAGCTGGCGCGATGGCCAAGGGCACTCTTGATGGCGGCAGTTTCGTTGCTGTCGTTGGCAGGGGTGCTGGTGCCGTGAGCATTCACATAATCGATGCTTTCAGCGTTGAGGCCAGCATCATCCAGGGCAAGACGCATCGCGGCTGCACCGCCAACACCGCCGGGGGTTGGAGAGGTGATGTGGTGGGCGTCGCATGTGGTTCCATAACCAACAATTTCAGCCAGGATCGTTGCGCCGCGGGCTTCGGCATGACTCAGTGTTTCCAACACCAATAACCCTGAGCCCTCACCGATCACAAAACCGTCCCGCTCCTTGTCGAACGGGCGACTGGCCGTGGCTGGATCATCATTGCGAAAGGACAGTGCCTTGGCACTGGCAAAACCAGCCACTCCCAACGGCGTGATGGCGGACTCAGCACCGCCGCAAACCATCGCATCAGCTTTGCCAAGTTGCAGCAGACGGAATGCATCTCCGATCGCATTCGATCCCGCAGCACAGGCTGTGGCTACGGCCGAACTCGGCCCCTTTGCACCAAGGGCGATCGCTGCCAGGCCGGTGGCCATGTTGGGAATCATCATCGGCACCGTGAACGGACTCACCCGTCCGGGACCCTTCCCTTCAAGCACATGGGCCTGGGTTTCCATCGTGAGCAGGCCTCCGACTCCGGAGCCAACGCTCACTCCGATCCTGTCGGCGTTGGCCTCGGTGATCTTCAGACCTGCATCGTCAAGGGCCTGCTTGGCTGCGACAACACCGAACTTGCAATACCGATCCCAGCGCTTTGCGTCTTTGGGTTCAATGAATCCAGCCGGATCGAATTGCTTTACTTCAGCGGCGAATCGGCAGGCGTGCCGTGAGGCATCAAACAGTGAAATAGTTGCTACACCATTCCTGCCGGAGGTGAGGCCGGACCAGTACTCGGCGACGTTGTTGCCGATCGGCGTCACCGCGCCGAGGCCCGTGACCACAACGCGTTGGAGACCCTCCACCATGCTGCCGATCCTCAGGCTTGCTTGTCTTCGATGTATTTGACGGCGTCGCCGACTGTGGCGATGCCTTCAGCCGCTTCGTCTGGGATTTCGATGTCAAAGGCCTCTTCCAGTGCCATGACCAGCTCGACGGTGTCGAGGGAGTCAGCACCCAGATCATTCTGAAAATTGGATTCGGGCTTGACTTCGCCTGCATCGACGCTGAGCTGCTCTGCCACGATCGAGCGGACTTTTTCGAGGATCGCTTCCTGGGACATGGCCGTGAAGACGGGACGCCGCATCCTACGGGCTGGCCTCGTTCTTTCAAACTTCGTGACTCGACGCCGAACCTGGCGTTAACAACAGTGACGTCCCGTCACGAGCCAGCCCTCAGTCTCAACACTCCCCTTTAAGTTATTCCCAAGTCACCTACTGCGAGACGGGAGCATGTCCCACGCCGTCAAGATCTACGACACGTGCATCGGCTGCACACAGTGCGTCCGCGCTTGCCCTCTTGATGTGCTCGAAATGGTGCCCTGGGACGGCTGTAAGGCTGGTCAGATCGCCTCATCACCTCGCACAGAAGACTGTGTTGGTTGCAAGCGTTGTGAAACGGCCTGCCCCACCGACTTTCTCAGCATCAGGGTTTATCTGGGCGACGAGACCACCAGAAGCATGGGTCTTGCGTACTGATCGGCGCACCAACCACGGAATTTCCTTTACAGCCCTCTTACCCATAAGCTCTGCCCGGCATTGCCGGGCTTTTTTGTATGTGCGGAATCGTTGCGGTGATTGGTTCCAGAGAAGCAGCGCCACTGCTGCTGGAGGGTTTGCGGCAACTGGAATATCGCGGATATGACTCCGCTGGTATCGCCACCATCGAGACCTCGCCCTCAGACTCTGCCGCCAGGCTTCATTGCATTCGTGCCAAGGGCAAGCTCGTGAATCTCACCGAGAAGGTGGAGCAGGAATCTGCGCCTGGTTTCTGTGGAATCGGCCATACCCGCTGGGCAACCCATGGCAAGCCCGAGGAGCACAACGCTCACCCTCACTGTGATGGCCCTGGGCAGGTGGCCGTGGTGCAGAACGGCATCATCGAAAACCACAGGGCACTGCGTGAGCAACTCGCCGGTGCAGGAGTCAACTTCCGCTCAGATACCGATACCGAAGTAATTCCGCATCTGCTTTCAGCGGAATTGCAGCGGCTGCGCAGTGATGGTTTGCCTGCCGACGGCAGCACGCTTTTGCTGGCTGTGCAAACCGTGCTTCCGACACTGCAGGGTGCCTATGCCCTTGCGGTGTTGTGGGCTGATGTTCCAGGCGCTCTGGTGGTCGCTCGCAAAGCAGCGCCCCTGTTGATCGGTTTGGGTGAGGGAGAGTTCATCTGTGCAAGCGATACGCCTGCGCTGGCTGGCTTCACCCGCACAATCTTGCCCCTTGAAGATGGAGAGGTGGCGCTGCTCAGTCCCCTTGGCATTGAGCTCTACAACGCTGAGGGTGAGCGTCAGCAGCGCAGTCCCTCTTTGCTCAGCGGGGAGGACCAGGTGGCCGACAAGCGCCAGTTCCGCCACTTCATGCTCAAGGAGATTCATGAACAGCCAGACACAGCACGGTTGTGGGTGGAAAGGCATCTGCCGCTGAATCTGCAGGGCTCCAATCCTGTGGCCCTGCCTTTTGATCAAGACTTTTACGCCGGAATCGAGCGCATTCAGATTCTGGCCTGCGGCACCAGTCGACATGCCGCTCTCGTTGGGGCTTATCTGCTGGAGCAATTTGCGGGAATTCCCACCACTGTCTTTTATGCCAGTGAGTTTCGCTACTCACCACCTCCACTCGCTCCCAACACGCTCACCATCGGCGTCACCCAATCCGGTGAAACGGCAGACACCTTGGCAGCCCTGGCCATGGACGCTGAGCGGCGACAGGTGCAGGCGGATCCGGCTTATGCCGCTCGTCAGTTAGGCGTGACCAATCGGGTGGAGAGTTCACTGGCTCGCCAGGTCTCCTACATCCTTGATATTGGAGCCGGCATCGAGGTCGGTGTTGCAGCCACAAAGACATTCCTCGGTCAGTTGCTGTCGTTCTATGCCCTTGCACTGGCCTTTGCAGCACGGCGCGGCAGCCGCAGCGAGTCAGAGATTGCTTCGTTGGTCAGTGAGTTGCGTGGTTTGCCGCAGCAACTCAGTGCCCTTGTGGAGCAACATGATCAGCTTTCGGAGGCGTTGGCCCACCGTTTTGCAGAAACCCAGGATGTGATTTTCCTCGGGCGCGGCATCAACTACCCGATTGCTCTGGAAGGGGCTCTGAAACTCAAGGAAATCAGTTACATCCACGCAGAGGGTTACCCGGCCGGCGAAATGAAACATGGACCGATTGCGTTGCTCGATACGCATGTACCGGTCATCTCCATTGCTGTGCCAGGAGTCGTGTTCGAAAAAGTGCTCAGTAACGCACAGGAAGCCAAGGCCCGGGATGCCCAGCTGATCGGTGTGGCCCCCATCTGCGCCGATACGGAGTTGTTTGATGAACTCCTTCCGGTTCCTGACGCGAGCGAGTGGATCAGCCCCTTGCTCACGGTGGTGCCTATGCAACTGCTGAGCTATCACATTGCAGCTCACCGTGGTCTGGACGTGGATCAGCCCAGGAATCTGGCCAAGAGCGTCACTGTGGAGTGATTGCAGCCTGGGCTGCTGCTGCGACGTCGCTGCGGCCGTAGACGTCATCGAAGCGCACGATGTCATCTTCACCCAGATAGGCACCGCTCTGCACTTCGATCAGTTCCACAGGGATGCGACCCGGATTGGTAAGACGGTGTTTGCAGCCGAGCGGGATGTAGGTGCTCTGGTTCTCGCCGACCATCTCTGTCTGGCCATCACGTTCCACCAGTGCTGTTCCGCTCACCACGATCCAGTGTTCGGCGCGGTGATGATGCATCTGCAGCGAGAGGCTCGCGCCTGGTTTCACCGAGATGCGTTTGACCTGCCAGCGACTGTCTTCCACCACACCGGTGTAGGAGCCCCATGGGCGATAAATTTTGCGGTGAGCTTTGCCCTCAGGGCTGCCATCGGCTTCAAGTTGTTTCACAACCGTTTTGACGTTCTGAGCCTGACTGCGGTCGGCGATCAGAACGGCATCATCAGTTTCGACCACCACCAGATTTTCCACGCCCAGACCTACAACGAGGCGGTGTTCACTGCGCAGGTAGCAGTTCCGGCTGCCTTCGCTGATCACCCTTCCGCGCAGCACATTGCCATCGTCGTCGTGATCGGCGGTGTCCCACAGGGCATTCCAGCTGCCTACATCGCTCCAACCCGCTGAGAGAGGCAGTACTGACCCCAGTTTGGTTTGTTCCATCACGGCCACATCGATGGCCACATTGGGGCACTTGGCGAAGGCTTCGCGTTCGAGGCGCAGGAAATCGAGATCCGCCTCATCCTGTTCAAGTGCGGCTCGACAACAGCTCACCACTTCAGGTGCTAAACGCTCAAGCTCTGCGAGCATGGCGCTGGCTTTAAACAGAAACATGCCGCTGTTCCAGGTGAACCGTCCGCTGGCCAGGAACTGTTCGGCGGTGGCTAAGTCTGGCTTTTCCACGAAGCGAGCTATCGGCACCGGCTTCAGGGCTATGGTATTTAGCGATTCGGCGGCTTCGATGTAGCCGTAGCCGGTTTCAGGAGATGTCGGCACAATGCCGAAGGTCACCAGTCGCCCCGCCTCTGCTGCAATGCGACCCGCCTCAATCGCCGATTGAAAGTGCTCTGCATCGCGAATGACGTGGTCTGCAGCCAGAACAAGCAGCAGTGGATCTTCACCGCGGGCCGTGGCCTGCAGGGCGGCCACGGCGACAGCTGGTGCCGTGTTGCGCCCCATGGGTTCGAGCAGAATGGCCCCAGGCTCGACCCCGATCTGGCGCATCTGCTCGGCCACGATGAAACGGTGATCGTTGTTGCAGATCAGCAGAGGAGCGTTGAGCCCCTCAATGCCTTCCAGGCGTTGCTGGGTCTGTTGCAGCAGAGTTTCCTCGCCACTGCCGCCAAGTGGCCAATACTGCTTGGGGTAACTGGCTCTGGAGAGGGGCCAGAGACGGGTGCCGGTGCCACCGCAGAGGATCACCGGAGTTAAGGGGGTGGTCACGCGTTTAGTGGCGATTGGCTAACCATTCTTGCCTGTCCAGTCAAGACCTGTCATTGCCCTGCGTCACAGATCGAGCAATCCCGGCGGAGGTGTGAGCAGCAGCCAGCCTTTTTCGAGGTGGATTTCTGGAACAATCTCCTCCACAAAAGGAATCAGCAATTTGCGGCCGTCAGTTCGCGTGACCTCAAGCAGATCATTGCCACCGCTGATCAGATCGCTCACCAGGCCGATCATTTCGCCTGAGTTCTCGAGACGCGCCTCAAGGCCAACCAGGTCGAGCAAGTGAAATTCACCTTCCTGCAGCTCGGGTCGATCTGCTGAATTCACCAGAAGTTTCTGACCCACCAGAGCCTGGGCGGCTTCTCGACTGTCGACCCCCTCGAAGCGAACGATGAACAGACTTTTTCCCGGTAGTTGCCGCCCAGTGGTGAGGTTCACTTTTCTAGGTGATGTTCCCTGGGTCTGCAGCCAGCGGGGGCCTGGCTTTGTGAAGCGTTCCGGAAAATCACTTGCAGGGTTGACGCGCAGCTCGCCGCGTAACCCCTGTGCTCCCACCACCCTGCCGATCGGGAGCCACTGATCGTCAGGGAATGCGTGCTGGGACTCGGAGTCGATGGCCACGGATGACAGGGCATGAGGCATTTGTCGATAATGGCCCGACGACTGTTTTTGAGTGAATGGCCTCCGCCGCTCCGATCCTTCCCGGTGCAACGGTCACCGTGGTGGATCAGCGCTCCATCTACAACGGCTACACCGGTTTCGTGCAGCGCATCAGTGGCGACCGTGCTGCCGTGTTGTTTGAAGGCGGTAACTGGGACAAGCTCGTCACCCTGCGCCTGAAAGATCTCAGCGCCGATTGAGGCTGATGGAGTTGGCTCTGCGCCAGCGGCTCCGGAGAGTCGTTCTTGATTCAGATACTCGTCGAGGTCGGATCTACAACCTGGTGATCTTCGGGACGATTCTGCTGAGCGTGGCAGGTCTTCTGGTGGAACCGCATCCGATGCGAGTGGCAACGCCTGGGGAAATTCCTGCCTGGGTGGGCAGGCTTGAAGATTTCTGCTTGCTGGTGTTCATGGCGGACTACCTGCTGCATCTGTGGGTGTCCCCAAAGCCGCTGGTCTATGCACGCAGCTTTTACGGGCTGATTGATCTTTCGGCGGTTCTGTTTTTTTTCGTGCCGCAGATCCGCAGCGGCCTAGTGTTGTGGGTCTTCAAGTTTGCCCGTGTGCTGCGGGTATTCAAGTTGCTGCGCTTTCTGGATGAGGCGCAGATGTTGGGCCGTGCACTGCGCGCCAGTGCCCGTCGCATCGGAGTGTTTCTGTTTTTTGTGGTGATGGCGCAGGTGGTGCTGGGTTATCTGATGGTGTTGATCGAGAGCGGTCATCCCGACACCCAGTTTCAGACCGTTGGACAGGGGGTGTATTGGGCCATCGTGACCATGACCACGGTGGGCTATGGCGATTTTGTGCCTCAGACCGTCTTGGGTCGTCTGCTTGCGGCAGTGGTGATGTTGCTCGGCTTTGGGATCATCGCCATTCCCACAGGCATCGTCACGGTGGAATCGATTCAGCAGGCCCGTCAGGACAGGCGTGCTTGCAGTGACTGTGGTTCTCGTGACCATCGCCGCGAGGCCAGCCATTGCGACCAATGCGGGGCTGAGCTTGGTGTACCTACTCAATTTCCATCGAGCTGATCGAGAGCGGCCCGAGCGGCCTGCTGCTCGGCATCACGTCGTGAGCGCCCCCAACCTTCAGCCGTAAGTTTTGGCGGAAGACTCACCGTGCAGCGAAAGCGACGTGGGTCGCCATGGCGCTGGTTCATTTCTTCGCTGGTGTAAGTGGGCAGGCCAAGTCCCCGGCCTTGACTCCATTCCTGGAGGGCCGATTTGCAGTTGGCGCGGTGTGGGTCGGAAAGAACCGCCTCAGCACTGAGCTGCCAATGGGGAGTCAGCCATTGATGGACGGCGCTCAGGCCGTCGATTTTGTAAAGCGCGCCGATCAGGGCTTCGCTGAGTTCTGCGCGAATGGTGGCTGCTGCAGCGCTGTCGCCGCTTGCTTTGGAACCGATTCGCCACCAGCGAGCGATCCCAATGCTGGCTCCCAGTTCTGCCAGCCAGCGGTCGCTCACCAGTTGGGCTCTCAGGTTGGAGCGTTCGCCCACGGGCATCTGGGGGTAGGCGGAGGCGATGAATTCGCTCGCCGTCAGCCGCAGCACTGCATCACCCAGAAATTCCAGTTGCTCATGGTGCGGCTTGAGGCCGCTGGAGGTGTGGGTGAGAGCTTCTTGTAACAGCGCTGCATCAACCTGCTTCAACGTTTTGCGGGGCTGACTGAGAGCCTCCCAGAGCTGCTCCAGTGGGAGTGGTTGCTGGCTCATGGGGGTCAGTTCAGAACGGTGGATTTGCAGAAGGATTTCGTGGATCTCAATGTCTTGCGGATCAGTCTGAGCTGGGGTTTCACCGCTTGAATGTTGATCTGAGAGAAGCTGAGTTGATGAATGCTTGTTCCGCCGAATTCACAGCTGCTGTTGTTTAAAGATTTCCGGCGAAAGGGTGATTTCTTGACAACCGTAGAGCGTCTTCCAGTGCGCAAAGCAAGCTAACTAACAGAACTCCTCCTCCAAATATTTTTGTCCACTCTTCAAGATGTGATAGGGCATTGCCAGATGTTTCGCCGATTCCGTAGATTGATCTCATATCGCATACAACCATTACAAAAGCCAGGCCAAGAGCGTATCGAGCAAACGTTATAAACCTGGGAGAAAAATTGAAATACCTTCTGTTTGCCGTGACAAAGATAATTCCCGCAAGTCTATAAATACCGACGATGATGTCATCCAGCCTGTCGCTGAGTTTAGTTTCTTCCCACTGGAACAGAGAGTGAATTCCCTTATCAAGGTTCTCGTGAAACATGAATCTGTCATCCATTGCCAAAAAAGCGCAGCCTATGGCAATAGCAATCTATACAAGCCATTCCATTGTTTTCAAGTCACCTTTTTTTATGAAGAGTGCAATTGGAACAGCAAGACTGGTGACGGAGCAGAGTGATAGCTGCGCGATTGACAAGTCAGTGATTGTCGATTTTTCACCGTAAGAAGTTGCGGTCAGCAGTGTTGTTGCCAGAAAGGCTGTATAAGCAAGCAGGCCAATGAACTTAAGAAATTGAGTCTTGAGTGGAAAAGCCATTGTCAATGAGTGGATCTCGGAAGCTGTGTTGCTGACCGTGTTCTTAGTCGAAGGCTTTTTGGTGCATGAGGTTCATTTTGGCCCGTGCCGCTTGGTTGTTTCGTTGGGCTCTAATCAGTGAAGATGTTGATTAGCATTTCAATCAATTTTAGTTGTTGATTGCGCTTTATTGAACGAGTGAATACCAGCTGTCAGTAAGTTTTCAGCTTTGGAACCAATGCCCAACGACGTCGATGTTCTGTGGCGGGCGGTGAGGGAAGTCTTTTCATCGCCATTTGGCGTCCGTTGCCTATGGCTCAAATTTTTGAGCGTCTCGCTCTGAAAGGTCTCTAAAAATTAGGCAGGGATTCAGTTTTGATGTGGCTCAGTTGGACTGAGGGTTAATGAATGAGCTGGCCGTTAATTGTCTCAGCCCCGATTCTGCGCATTGGTTGTGGGGTGAAAGCAGGACGTAAGCCGGGTTCTGTTCTCCCTTCAACAGAAGGGGGGTGATCATCTATCTGGGACCGCCGTTACCGGCGGCCTCGAGCGGCTCACAAAGACGGAACGGGGAAGATGGCCAACCGTCGTTCCTTGGCCTTGCTCCCAGCCGGGGTTTACCGAGCCAGCACCTCTCGATGCTGCTGGTGCGCTCTTACCGCACCTTTGCACCCTTGCCTGTGCCGGCGAACCGGCCATCGGCGGTGTGTTTCTGTGGCACTCTCCTCACGGTCACCCGCACTGGGCGTTACCCAGCAAGCCTGGCCATCGGGGAGCCCGGACTTTCCTCAACCGGATCACAGCCAAAGGCTGTACCGATCGCGATCACCTCGCCTGCTTTCGAACCCCATAATGACCTTTGTAGGGGCTGTAGCTCAGCTGGATAGAGCGACGGTTTCCTAAACCGTAGGTCGTGGGTTCGAGTCCCGCCAGCCCCGTGATTCAGTCTTTCCCGGCTGTGATGCGGCCGGCCACAAACCCCACAGCTCCGCCAACCAGGGCGGCTTGCACTTGCCAGATCAGTTTCCTGTACCGCCAGGAGGCGTTGGTGAACCAGATGCCTAGAATCAGTGTGGCTCCGATGGCGACTGCCAGGCTTGCCTTGCTGACTCGGCCCAGGGATCGCTGTTTCTCGTCCACAGATCCCGGTGTGGTGTTGGTGTGGATTGGTTTGGTCATGGTGTACACCCTGACGGTCTTTCCGCTTGTCGTCGAGCGTTCCGGGAGCTGAGGCTCTATCCCTGTGGTCTTGAAGCTCTGAACCGGTATTGGCCACTACATTTAGTGGGGTGGTCAGACGCCACACCCTCGCTAGCGTTATTGCAGTGAAACCGGCTCCATGACCCAGCTTCACGATCTACGACTGCAGCTACTGGTTCAGCAGGAAAGCGAGCGCATCGCTGACTCTCAGCCCACTGAACTTGATTTATCTGTGGTTCAGGCGCGTTGTCTCTGCTGGTTGGCCCTGCTGGCTGAAGCACACGATGATCAGGCCAGTGATGCAGAACGACGCGGCGACACCGAGCAGGCCATGGGTTGGTTTGCCGATTCCATGCGTTTGCGTGATGTGATTCAGACGGTGACATCGATCGAGATTCCCCTTCCAGGTCTGGCCGACGCTGATGATCAGCAGGATGGTGGAGCGGACGGCGAAGGCGGGTTTTCATCTGAACCGCCGCTGGCTGCCTGATCGGATGCCATGATGGCTTTCGATCTAGGGGTTCAACGTGCCTGAAGAGCCCTGCCAATGCCCTGACTGCCAACGCTTCTATAGGGAGCACGACAGGTTGATTCGTGAGAATCCCACGCTCCGTCAGCAGCAGGAACTGAGCTGGGCAGCTCTTCAGGCTTTTCGCACACTTTCGGGTCGGGTCCTCGAGGATCTGCAGAAGCAGCTGGGTCCACGTTCGAGTGATGGACAGGTTCATGCCACCCCAGTGGGCAGTTCGGATGAGCCCACGGATGCCCTGCAGCAGGCAATGGCTGACATGGAAAACATCAACGCGCATCTGTTTTCGATCGAGGCGCTGATGGAGCGCATTTTCGATGTGCGTGTACCCGACGAGATCGAGCAGAAATTCCGTGAACTGGCTGGCGAACTTGCACCTGATCCCTTGAATGCAGACCGCTTGCGCTTAAACCATCTGTTGCATCAGACCCCGGATTTGCCTGATCGGAGTTGATTGTTCTCCTCTGCCGATTGGCGTCTGCAGAGCCTGGCCATCATTCCTTCCTCGTCTGCTGGCACCACAACAATCTTCAGTTGCGGCAACCACTCCAAATCATCCTGCAGTTCTGAGAGCAGAGCTTTGTCGTGCTCACCGATTCCACCAGTGAGAGCCAGCACGTCCACTCCTCTCAAGCTGGCAGCCATTGCCCCGATCAGCTGCAACAGCCGATGCCGGAACACTGCGAGGGCAAGTTGCGCTGTGGAATGTCCCTGGCTGGCTTTCTGGCGAATCTCCTGCATGTCATCGCTGAAGCCCGATAGCCCCTTGAGTCCGGCTTGTTTCTGAAGCAGGTCGCTGAGCTGCGCTAGATCCCATCCCTGACGCATCAGTTCAAGCATCAGGCCCGGATCGATGCTGCCGCTGCGGGTTGCCATCACCAGCCCTTCAAGTGGGGTGTAGCCCATCGTGGTGTCAATGCAGCGGCTGTTTTGAATGGCCGCCAGAGAGGCGCCGGCTCCCAGGTGAGCGCTGATCAGGCGCAGGTGCCCGTGGTGGTGTCCTTTGCTTTTCCACTGAGCAGCGACCACTTCAGCCACGTGTTGATGGTTGATGCCGTGGAACCCGAAACGGCGGAAGCCGCGTTGCCTCAGCTCCGCTGGCAGGGCATAGGTGCTTACCGCAGCAGTCAGTGTGCTGTGAAAAGCAGTGTCAAAACAGGCCCACTGAGGTTTGTCCGGTGCCCAGCACCTTGCCCATTCCAGCCCTTTCAACGCGGGTGGATTGTGCAGTGGTGCCAGCGGCACCAAGCTCTGCAGCGTGTCCTCAAGATCCGTCGTGATCAACGTGGGAGCGGTGAAGTGTTCACCACCGTGAACCATGCGATGAGCAATCAGCTCGATGCGCTCCCGCAGCGGTTCCAGCGTCGGTTCCAACCAGCTCTGCAGAACCTCTGACAGATTTTCATCAGCGGTGATCCTGTGATCGCCATGCCAGTTGAAGGCCCCGGTGGAATCCACCAGGGCGGCCTTGAGACTGGAGCTGCCCAGATTGATCACCAGGGCCAGATCCTTCACCCAGCAGACCTCAGCGAATGTCGCAGGTGATCTCCACAGGCATCGCTTCCACGTTCCAGATGTCTCTGCAGTAGTCGCGGATGGAGCGGTCCGAGGAGAAGAAACCGGTGCGAGCCACGTTGAGAACGCTCATTCGGTTCCAGTGCATGCGATCGGTCCAAGCCAGACTGACCGCATCCTGGGCCCGCAGATAGGCCGCGAAGTCGGCCATCACAAAGAAGGGATCGTTGCCGGTGAGATTGTCCAGCAGTGGTCTGAACAGTTCGCCGTCGCCGTTGCTGAAGTGGCCCATCTCAATCAGGCGGATGGCTTCCGCGAGCTCAGGAATCGCCCCGATCACCTCACGGGGGCGGTAGCCACTCTTTTTGAGCGCCGCGATCTCCTCCACCGTCTTGCCGAACAGGAAGAAGTTTTCTGCACCCACACGATCGCGGATCTCCACATTGGCGCCGTCGAGGGTGCCGATGGTGAGCGCCCCGTTCATGGCGAATTTCATGTTGCCGGTGCCGGAGGCCTCCTTGCCAGCGGTGGAGATCTGCTCTGAAAGATCTGAGGCTGGATACACCTGCTCTCCCAGCTTTACGTTGTAGTCCGGCAGGAACACCACTCGCAGACGACCGTCCATGTCGGGATCAGCGTTGATGGTGTCGGCGATGCCATTGATGAAACGGATGATCAGCTTGGCCATGTAGTAGCCGGGTGCTGCCTTGCCTCCGAAGATCACCGTGCGCGGTGCCAGACCATCGGCCTGGCCGTTCTTGATGCGCAGGTACTGGGTGATGATCTGCAGTGCATTCAGGTGCTGACGCTTGTATTCATGGATGCGCTTCACCTGTACATCGAAGAGGCTGGAGGGATCCACAAGCACGCCTGTGTTGCGGTGGATGTAGCCGGAGAGCTTGCGCTTCACCGACAGCTTGGTGTCGCCCCATTGCTCGAGGAATCCGCGGTCGTGCTGCCGTTCCTCCAGGCAGCGCAGCCGATCCATGTCGGTGATCCAGTCCTGCCCCACGTGCTCATCCAGCAGAGCAGAGAGCTCGGGGTTGGAGAGGGCCACCCAGCGACGGGGCGTGACGCCGTTGGTCACGTTCGTGAACTTGTCGGGCCAGAGCGCGGCAAATTCAGGCATCAGCTGGTTTTTGACCAGGTCTGAGTGCAGCGCAGCCACGCCGTTCACATGGTGCGCGCCGATGGTGGCCAGATGGGCCATGCGCACGGCTTTGCCACCGTCTTCATCAATGATCGAGAGTCTGCGCTGGATGGCGTCGTTGCCCGGGTAACGCAGGCGCACCTGCTGCAGGAAGCGTCGGTTGATCTCATAGATCAGCTCGAGGTGGCGCGGCAGCAGGCTGCTGAACAGGTCCAGATCCCACTTCTCCAGTGCTTCGGGCAGCAGGGTGTGGTTGGTGTAGGCCACCGAGCGAGTGGTGATGTCCCAGGCCCTGTCCCATTCGAGGTGGCGATCGTCGATCAGCAGCCGCATCAGTTCAGCGACGGCGATGGCGGGATGTGTGTCGTTCAGCTGAACGGTCCAGTGCAGGGGGAAGTCCTCCACTGGCAGTCCCCGGTTGTCGAGGCTGCGCAGCATGTCCTGCAGTGAGCAGGACACGAAGAAGTGCTGCTGTTTCAGACGCAGGCGACGCCCTTCATCAGTGCCGTCGTTGGGGTAAAGCACCTTGGAAAGGGTTTCGCTGCCCACCTTTTCTTCCACGGCGCCGTAGTAATCGCCGATGTTGAAGGCATAGAAATCGAAACTTTCGGTGGCATCGGCTCGCCACAGGCGCAGGCGATCGCAGGTGTTGACCCGGTAACCAAGCACCGGCACATCGTGAGGCACGCCGATCGCATGTTCGGAGGGGATCCAGCGGGATCGGTAGTTGCCCTTGTCGTCGATATAACTTTCCGTGCGTCCACCGAAGCCCACAAAGCAGGCTTCATCGGGCTGGGGCAGTTCCCAGGGCCAGCCTCCCTTCAACCACTTGTCGGTGACCTCCACCTGCCAGCCGTCGCGGATCAGTTGATCGAAGATTCCGAACTCGTAGCGAATGCCGTAGCCCGTGGCGGGAATTTCCAGGCTGGCCAGCGATTCCATGTAGCAGGCCGCCAGACGCCCCAGTCCGCCGTTGCCGAGGCCAGGTTCCTCCTCGACCTCAAGAATCGGCTGCAATGACTCGATACCGAAGCGCTTGAGCGCTTCTTCCGCTTCCTTCTGAATCCCCAGGTTGAGCAGATTGTTGGCGAGCTGCGGGCCGATCAGAAACTCAGCCGACAGATAGGCCACGGTTTTCTGAGGCCGGGCACGGATCGCTTCCTTGCTGGCGAGAAACCGTGTCATCAAGCGGTCGCGCACCGCGTAGCTCAACGCCATGTAGAGGTCATGGGGACTTGCGGAGGGCGCGAGTTTGCCGAGTGTGAAGAACAGGTGCTCGGTCATGCCGTCGAACACGGAATCGGCATCGAGACCGGCCCGTTCAGGATCAACGGAGCATCCCGGGGTCGGTAATCGCAGGTCGAGGGGCTCGGAGGTGCTCATCGCTTCTCGGGAGATGAATTGAGGTTGGCCGGGATTGCACCGGTCATGCAGGAACTTCAGGATTTCCGGTCAATCGAGCAGGCGCTGTGGCCGAGGCTCCAGCGCCACTCGTTGATTTCCGGCGCGTCAATGCCGTACTCATGCGAATAGGCAACGTGCCTGAAGATTTCATCGCGCATCTGCTCCTTCACATGGGCAGCGCGTGAACCCAGACACTTCACCCTGTCGATCACGTCGATCACCAGGTTGAAGCGATCGATCTGATTGCAGATCGCCAGTTCCAGCGGCGTGTTGATGTTCCCTTGCTCCTTGTATCCGCGCACGTGGAAGTTCACGTGGTTGGGACGGTTGTAGGTGAGACGGTGGATCAGCCAGGGATAGCCGTGAAAGTTGAAGATCACCGGCCTGTCCGGTGTGAACAGGCTTTCGAAATCCTTGTCGCTCAGACCGTGCGGATGATTCTTCGGATCCGCCATCGCGAACAGCTTCACAACGTTCACGTAGCGGATTTTCAGGAAGGGAATCTTCCTGCGCAGAATCTCTATAGCCGCCAGACATTCCTTGGTGGGGATGTCACCGGCCGAGGCCAGAACAACATCCGGTTCATCGGGTTCGGTGCCGCAGTTGTCGTTGCAGGCCCATTCCCAGATTCCGGCTCCTTTGGCCACATGACGGCGGGCCTGATCCAGCGTCAGATACTGCAGGTGCTTCTGTTTGTCTGAAACGATCAGATTGGCCACGCTTGTTTCAGTCAGTGCCTGTTCAGACACTGCAAGCAGACTGTTGGCATCGGCAGGTAGATAGACACGGGTGATCGTTCCCTTCTTATTTCCGGCAAGGTCGATGAAGCCTGGGTCCTGGTGCGTGAACCCGTTGTGGTCCTGGCGCCACACCGTTGAGGAGATCAGGCAGTTCCAGGCCCCGATGGGTGCTCTCCAGGCAATTTCCTCACAGTGCTCCAACCATTTGCAGTGCTGGTTGTACATCGAGGCCACCACATGGGCAAAAGCCTCATAGGTGTGGAAGAAGCCGTTTCTGCCTGTCAGCAGGTAGCCATCCATCATTCCCACCAGCGTGTGCTCGGAGAGCATTTCCACCACGGCACCGTCCTGGGAGAGCTCACTGCCGTTCAGGTCTTCGGGCAGGAAACCGGCCATCCAGGCTTTCTTGGTGGTCTCATAAACCGCCTGAAGCCGGTTCGATGCGGTTTCATCGGGGCCAAACAACCTGTACCGACCAGGGTTTTTGCCGATCAGATCGCGGATCAGCTCGCCAAGCGGAAAGGTGTTCTCCATTTCGCCGGTTCCCGGGATCTCAACCGGCACCTCGTAGTTGCTCAGATCCGGGAACAGCAGTTCCCTGCGCAGTTCGCCGCCATTGGTGTGTGGGTTTGACCCCATTCGCTTTTCCCCTCGGGGAGACAGGCAGCGGATCTCCTCGCGCACCGCGCCGCTGTCATCGAACAGCTCCCATGGCCGGTAACTCCTCATCCATGTCTCAAGAAGCTGAAGATGCTCCGCATTGGTCTTCACATCACTCACAGGCACCTGATGCGAGCGCCAGAAGTTCTCGATCTTCTTGCCCTCGAGCGACTCAGGCCCTGTCCATCCCTTTGGTGAGCGCAGCACGATCATCGGCCAACGGGGACGGAAGGCCTCACCGCTGGCTCGGGCCTGATCGCGGATGGCCTGAATCATCACCACGGCCTGCTCCATGGCCACAGCCATCTGCCGGTGCATGGCCATCGGTTCGGAGCCTTCCACGAAGATGGGCGTCCAGCCGTAGCCCCGGAGCAGGTTCTCCAGTTCCTCGTGATCGATGCGACTGAGGATGGTTGGATTGGCGATCTTGTAACCGTTCAGGTGCAGAACCGGCAGAACAGCGCCGTCCTTGATCGGGTTGAGGAATTTGTTGATGTGCCAGCTGGTGGCCAGTGGGCCGGTTTCAGCTTCGCCATCACCGACACAGGCAAGGGTGATCAGCTCCGGATTGTCGAAAACCGAGCCTGCAGCATGCGACAGCACATAGCCGAGCTCTCCTCCCTCGTGAATGGAGCCAGGCATCTCCGCTGTGCAATGGCTGCCGATGTGCCCTGGGAAGGAAAACATCTTGAAGAAGCGGCGAAGGCCTTCCTCATCGAACGACTTGTCGGGATAGCGCTCGCCGTAGCTCCCATCGATGTACACCGGTCCTCTGGCGCCGGGAGCGCCGTGTCCCGGCCCTGACATGTAGATCATGTCCAGGTCGTATTTGTTGATCAGGCGGTTGGCGTGGGTCCAGATGAATGCCTGCCCAGGGCTGGACCCCCAGTGCCCGAGGAGGCGGTTCTTGATGTGCTCAGGACGCAGCGGTTCGCGCAGCAGCGGGTTGTCCTGCAGGTAGATCATCCCCACAGCCAGGTAGTTGGCGGTGCGCCAGTAGGCATCGAGTTGGTTCAGCTCGTCATCGGTTGGCGCCTCGACGGCTTGGATGACGGACAAAGTTTCGGTCGGTGTCGCAGTCATCAGCGACTAGTGGCGGACGGATACGCGGAAGGTAGCCATCGTCTGACTGTCTGAATGCCATAAGGCATTCGAAGCTGCACTCTCAGGAGCAGCACGCTGCCTGATGCTGTCCGACGCAGGTCAGCTTGAGCAGTGCGGATCCACGTTTAGGGATAAGGTCCCCACCGAGAGGAATCAACCTTGCTGATGCTCGCTGCTGCGATGCCGCCACTGCTCACGACTCTGCTGGCAGAGATCTCGCCTCACGATCTGGAGATGGCGGAGACCCTGATCGGGGTGGCCCGTTTCGTGCTGATCTTTGTGGCAGCCCGCATTCTTGCGGAGGTGCTGGTGCGGCTGCAGTTGCCCACGATCCTCGGTGAGCTGCTGGCCGGCGTGTTGATCGGTGCCTCGGGGCTGCATCTTCTGGTGCCTCCGGAAACCCAGGTGGAGCTGAGTCAGGGTCTGGTCAGCCTGGTAAGTGGTCTGGTGAATGTGCCTCCCGAAGCGGTGCCCGCGATCTACAGCGAAAGCTTTCCCTCGCTGGAGTCGGTGGCTGAGCTTGGTCTGTATGCCCTGCTCTTCCTCACTGGCCTGGAGAGTGAGCTGGAGGAACTGATCGCTGTGGGCGGCCAGGCTTTCACCGTGGCTGTTGCCGGCGTGGTGCTGCCGTTTGCACTGGGCACCTGGGGCCTGATGGCACTTTTCCAGGTGGATGCGATTCCGGCAATCTTTGCCGGCGCTTCCATGACTGCCACCAGCATCGGCATCACCGCCAGCGTGTTCGGTGAGCTGGGCTATCTCAAGACACGGGAAGGTCAGATCGTTATTGGTGCTGCGGTGCTGGATGACATTCTCGGCATCGTGATTCTCGCCGTTGTGGTGGCCCTGGCCTCCGGAGGCTCCCTGGAGATCGGCCCGATCGTGAAGCTGGTGGCTGCCGCCGCCGTGTTCGTGGTGGCGGCCATCGGTCTCAGCCGCAGTGCCGCTCCCGCCTTTGACTGGTTGATCGACAAGCTGAAGGCTCCCGGTGAGGTGCTGGTGGGTTCGTTTGTGATCCTGGCGATCAGTTGCTTTGCCGCCACCGCTATCGGCCTGGAGGCTGCCCTGGGTGCTTTCGCTGCCGGTCTGATCCTCAGCAGCTCCAAGCACAACCGTGCCATTCAGGAAGCGGTGCTGCCGATCGTGACTTTGTTTGCCACGGTGTTTTTCGTGCTGGTCGGTGCCGGCATGGATCTGTCTGTGATCAATCCTTCTGATCCCTCCAGCAAAACGGCGCTGATCGTGGCCGGCTTCCTGCTGGTGGTGTCGATCATCGGCAAGATCGCTGCGGGCTGGTGCTTCGTGAGCAAGCAACCCACCCGACGCCTGGTGGTGGGCCTGGGGATGATGCCCCGTGGCGAAGTCGGCCTGATCTTCCTCGGCCTCGGCACCAGCGCCAAGTTGCTGTCACCTTCTCTGGAAGCGGCCATTCTGCTGATGGTGATCGGCACCACCTTCCTGGCTCCTGTGCTTCTTCGCCTGGTGATCGGTGATGACAAGCCGGACGATGACGACAAGGTGGACGACAAGGTGGCTGCCGATCCTGTCGGCCTGCTCTGAGCTGAAGGGTTGTCCCGTTCAGGAGCTGGAGTCTTTCCTCGCTAGCGACAGAAACAGGCTCCAGCCGATGGTGATCAGCGCCAGGCTTGAAGCCCAGCCCGGTCCCAGGGCCCAGCCAAGCAGCAGCTGGACGGCAACTCCAATGGCCATGGCCAGCAGAAGACTGCTGATCACCAGCGCGGCCTGTCGCCATGCTGCACTCAGGGGGCCGCTTTCAAGGCTGGCTTCAAGGCGGCTGAGAGGAGCGCTCAGAGGCAGATACAGGGCAATGGCCCAGAACAGTCCACCGCTGAGTGTGCTGCTCTGCAGAAGCAGGCCTGTGGTCTGATCGAGCATCGCGGTGTCATCGACCCGTTTGGGCGATGGCGAAAAAGGATGCTTAGCATCGCCCCCGCAAAAGGTGATCGTGGTGATCGAGGCGCAGAAGTCCTGGTGGCAGTTCCAAGGTCACACCGTGCACGGGCTCTGTGTCGCTCCTGAGCAGGATTCGGGTTGTCTCACGCGGCCTGCGCTGCTGCTTGTGCATGGTTTCGGCGCTTCCACCGATCACTGGCGCCACAACATTCCCGTGCTGGCCAGCACCCATGAGGTTCATGCCATCGATCTGCTGGGTTTCGGCCGCAGTGCCAAACCGGCTGATCTGGCCTACGGCGGAGCTCTCTGGCGTGATCAGCTGGTGGCTTATGTGCGCGAACGTATCGGCCGGCCCACGGTGATCGCTGGAAATTCACTGGGCGGCTTCGCTGCACTGGCCGCCGGGGCAGAGCTGGGCGAGAAAGCCGCCGGTGTGGTGTTGCTGAATGCGGCAGGTCCTTTCAGTGATGAGCAGTCGGCCAAGCCCAAAGGCTGGTGGCCAAGCGCGCGCCGCTCGATCAGTTCGGCGCTGCTGAAGAATGTCGTGCTGCAGCGACTGCTGTTTGAGAATCTGCGGCGGCCAGCCACGATTCGACGCACTCTCAATCAGGTGTACATCGATAAAACGAATGTCGACGATTGGCTGGTGGAGGCGATCAGGCGCCCGTCACTCGATGATGGTGCCTTCGGTGTGTTCCGGACGGTGTTTGATATCCCTCGCGGTCAGCCTCTGGATGAGTTGTTCGCCTGTCTGAAGTCTCCCTTGCTGCTGCTCTGGGGCATCCGCGACCCCTGGATCAATGCGGCAGGTCGTCGGGCCAGCTTCCAGCGCCATGCTCCCGAGGCCACCACGGAGGTGGTGCTTGAAGCCGGACATTGTCCTCATGATGAAGTGCCTGACCAGGTGAATGCGGCCTTGCTGGAGTGGTTGTCGACCCTTGCCGGCGACAACGGGCAGAATCTGCAGCCTTCTCGGTAGCTTCTGGCCAATCTTGGGTGTCCCGGTCCTGTGGCCATGAGCTTCCGCCAGCAGTCCGCTCCCTATCCCCACTGGGAGTTTGTGCATGCCTCCAGTGGTGACCGTCTGAGAGTGGTCCCTGAACGGGGCGGCCTTCTGACCGAATGGCTGTGCAACGGCCGTGAGATGCTGTATTTCGATCAGGAGCGCTTTGCCGACCCAGCCAAAAGCATTCGGGGTGGCATTCCTGTTCTGTTTCCGATCTGCGGCAACCTGCCCAATGATCGTCTGCCGCTTACCAGCGGCGATTTCACTCTCAAGCAGCATGGCTTTGCTCGTGACCTGCCCTGGCAGATCGCTTTGCTGAGTGATCAGAGCGGCGTGATGCTCACGCTGAGCGATTGCGCCGAGACCCGCAAGGCCTTCCCTTTCGCTTTCAGGATCCAGATGGAGGTCAGGCCGCTCAGTGCTGCGCTGGAGATCAGCATCAGCATCACCAACACCTCCGAGTCGGTGACTGAGCCCATGCCCTTCAGCTTCGGGCTGCACCCCTATTTCAAGGTGAGTGACCTCTCCAGCACCGCTGTGGAAGGTCTGCCTGAGCGATGCTTCAACCATCTCGAGATGGCTGAAGCCGACACCGCCATGCAGTTGGCTCGACTCACGCAGGGCATCGATTTCCTCACCCATGCTTCCGGGCCGGTGACGCTTGTCGATGAGCAGGACGGCACACGGGTGCAGCTCCAGCACCATGAGCCGATGGATCTCACAGTGGCCTGGACCGATCCCCCTCGAGCGATGGTCTGTCTTGAACCCTGGACAGGCCCCCGGCAGGCGTTGATCAGTGGTGATCGAAAACTGGTGCTCGGTGTTGGAGAGAGCAGCCTGTTGTCCTGCCGTTACAGCGTCAGCTGAAGCCTGCTTATGAACAGCCACCGGCTCTGGTCAGGCCCAGGCTCGATCGGCCCTTGCCAATCGAAGCTATGAGCGTGGGCCAACCTGCAACGACAGAAGCCGCCCTGAAGATTGTCGTGATCGACGACGATCCCACCGGGTCGCAGACAGTGCACAGCTGCCCTTTGCTGCTGCGCTGGGATGTTCAGACGCTTCGTCGGGGACTGCGGCATCCTTCCCCGCTTCTGTTTGTGCTGGCCAACACCCGTGCACTTGAGCCTGAGGCCGCGGCGGCACGCAACCGGCAGATCATTGCTGCCCTTGAACAAGCCCTTGCAGCGGAGGGGATCAGTGAACAACAGCTGTTGCTGGTCAGCAGGGGTGATTCCACCCTGCGTGGCCATGGGGTGCTGGAACCCGCTGTGCTGGCTGAGGAGCTTGCTGATCGCTTTGGTCCGGTGCATGCCACGCTGCATGTGCCTGCGTTTCTTCCCGGCGGACGCACCACGGTGAATGGGGTGCACCTGCTCCACGGTCAACCCGTCCACACGACCCCTTTCGCAAGCGACCGCAGCTTCGGTTTCAGTACCAGCTGTCTGGATGCCTGGCTGGAGGAGAAAAGTGATGGTGCCATTGCCGCTGCTTCTGTGCTGCGGCTGCAGGGGCAGCAGCTCGACTGCGCCGCCTCTCAAAGAAAGGGTGATCGGCGTTCTGATGGCTTGAACGGCTTCATGGCCCTGGTGAGCTGGCTTGAGGCGCTGGAGGGCAATTGTTCAGTGATCGTGGATGCCGAGAGGCAGGAGCAACTGGATGCACTCGGGGCTGCAGTGCAAGCGCTGCACGGCAGGCGCCGCTTTCTGTTTCGCTCCGCTGCGAGTCTGATCAACGCTCTGGTGGATGGGGGCAGCAAGCCACTTGGTCCTCAGCCCATCGAGGCCGATGAGCTGGTGAAGCTTCGACGCCGCGATTCCGATGGACATCGCCTTCCTGGGCTTGTCCTGGTGGGCTCTCACGTGCCGCTGGCCGATCAGCAGCTGAAGGTGTTGCTCAGCGAGTCCCATTGCTGCGGACTTGAGTTGCCGGTGCGCCGTATCGCGAGAGTGCTGGAAGGTGGCACTCCTGATTTGCTGTTGGCTGATCTGGAGAGGGAATGGGTGGCGTGGATGCAGGCTGTGCTCGACCGGAGCCAAACACCTGTGCTGTACACCAGTCGAGGCGAACTGCGTTTTGGGGACGGGAACGCCGCTGATCGTCGCCGGCTGGGTTTCGGTGTTGCCCTGGCACAGCTCACCGCCCGGTTGGTGGCAGCGGTGGCGCCCCGCATCGGTTACCTGATCAGCAAAGGGGGAATTACAACAGGCTCTGTGCTTGCTGATGGTCTTGGTCTTGGGACCGTTTTGCTGGAGGGTCAGCTGTTGCCTGGTCTTTCCATGGTGCGGCCGACACCCGGAGAAGGCCTTGATGGTGTGAATGCCCTGCCTGTGATCACCTTTCCAGGCAACCTTGGCGATGGCGACACGCTGGCCCAGGCCTGGAGATTGATGGAGCTGGCTGAGACGGGATGAAAAGCTTTTTAGGGCTTAACTATAAATTAAAATGGAGGCGTTCGTTACTGATAATTTTTCAGTTTTGATGTCTTCCCGATGCCGGGGTTGAAGCTGTTTGTGGGATCAATTTTTTTGTAGAAATTGGATAGGTCGGTTTCGGCTTTGTAGAGATGGCCGACATTGTGTTCGGCAGGATACTTGGCTCCAGCTTGATCAAGAAGAGCAAGGATTTTGTTTTTTAGTTCAACAGCATTCACCCCCTTTTTGACAACAAAATCCCAGTGAAAGACCATGCAGAGAAAGTGCGCCATCTGAAAGGATTCAGCCATTTGGGAAAGGATCTCTTCAGGAAGTAGTTTGTGCCATGTTTCGCAATTACGGGGTAAGGCAATATCAAGTGGAAGCAGTTCGCCGGAATTGTCTTGGTTGAGAATTTGGTATCGGGCCGGTGCATTCCCGGCAACATAGCGATGGAGTAAAGCGGCTTTCCCTTCAGATTCAGTGCATTCAAAGTAGGAGTGATCATCATCGCTTTGCCAGCTTTTCTCAAGCAACTCCTGAGTTTCTTTGATTGATTGATCACTCGTCAGAATGATCATGTGGTGTTCATATTGATCGCGAAAAGACCTCATTCTTGCCGGTAAATGGTCTGGCACCATCTGGGAGATGCAATGCAAGGTTCGGTCCGAGAAGTGATCCTGAAACAAGGACGTCGGCCATTGCGAGACAATTCGATCAACGTTCCGCTTGATGCCAAACAACTTAGGAATAAAGCCTGTTCCGAAATACTTGATGGCTAAGTAAGCGTCCTTGCAATAGAGGTCTGCGCCATCAAAGTAGCTGCGATGCAGGTATTCTCCCATGTCTGGAAGATACTCAAAACCTGTGAGAATCTGCTTGCGCAGCTCCGTGAGTTGCTCAGGTTTGTTCGTTCCCAGATAAAAGACTTTTTCTGTTTTCGGTTTTGGAAATGTGTCCAGTCTGACTGCAAATACTGCCAGTTTGCCTGCGCATCCACTGGCTTCTCGTAAGCGTCTTTTATCAGCGTTGAAGCGTGCTGGTATTGGAGAGCTGACATTTCGCACTCGTTTCTGATACTCATGGTCTGATGCCAGTCGCTCGCCGTTGGCGAGGTCTTCGGTGTTGAAATTGGTATTCTGCAGTGTTGTCAATATTTCTTCAGGACTGGTCCCAAGTTCGATTCCAAGATGATTCACCAATTCAAGTTTTCCGTCACGATTGAGTTGAGCGAAAAGTGAATATTCGGTATAAGCGGGGCCTCGATTCACAAGATTCCCGCCGGAGTTGTTGCAGATGCCTCCGACAACCGATGCGCCGATACACGATGAGCCAATCACGGAGTGGGGACCTCTCCCAAGTGGTGATAATTGCTCTTCAAGTTGATACAGGCTTGAGCCTGCAAAAGCCAAGACCTGATTGCCGCCTTGCAACAGAATGATTTTGTTGAGATTTAATGTATTGATCACAACAACATCTCTTTCGTAATCATCTCCGTCAGGAGTTGAGCCACCTGTCAGTCCTGTATTTGCAGCTTGAATAATGATGATTTTGTCGAGTTTGACGCACAATTCCAGGGTGTTCCACAGCTGCAGCATTGTTTTTGGCATGACCACTGCGCATGCAGCTCCATGTCCGACGCGGATTCCTGTTGTGTAAGGCTTTGTTTGTTCACTCTTAGTGAGAACCTGCTGTTGCCCCAGGATGGCAATCAAGCCGTTCTTCAGTTCCTGCAAGCGGTCCTGTCTCATCGTGGTCTGTCTTCGGCGACCTGCTGTATGCAGCCCCTCATAATCTATTGGATCAATCCATTCGACCGATTGGCTTGTGTCTCCAACGGTGGATTAAACTGTGTCGCAAGACTTGGTAATTTATTCTTTGTCCAATCGTTATTCTTTGATTGGTCTCAAAGCTCAGAATCCATTCTCAGCCGATGTTGATCGTCGCGACCAGTTGTACTGGCAGTTTCAGGTAACTTGTTGCGTTGAATGAATGACAGCTGACAGTGCAACTGTGTATGCGAATGCGGCCATGATGACGGCATCAAGCATGGGCCGCTGCCCGCCCTGAATGGCGTTGGTGAGCTGGATTGATCAGAATCTTTCAATCACTGCATCGGCAAAGCCGCTGCAGCTCACCGGTTCCACAGAGGGCTCCATGAGCCGTGCCAGGTCGTAGGTCACCTGTTGATCAGCAATGGCCGCACTCAGGCCTTTGGTGATCAGATCGGCCGCTTCCTGCCAGCCTAGAAATTCGAGCATCATCAACCCACTCAGGATCACTGATCCCGGATTGATGCGGTTGAGGCCAGCATGTTTTGGTGCCGTGCCATGGGTCGCTTCAAAGATTGCAGCGCTCTCGCCGATGTTGGCGCCCGGTGCCATTCCAAGACCACCCACCATCGCGGCGGCGGCATCGGAGATGTAATCACCGTTGAGATTCAGCGTGGCCAGGATCGAATACTCCTGCGGTCGGGTCTGAATCTGTTGAAAGATGCTGTCGGCAATGCGATCGTCCACCATCACCATCTGTTTCCACTGGCCGCCGCCGTGGCTGGCGCCGATGCTGTCGACCACAGCCTGAACTTCAGCATCAATGGACTGTTTCTTTTCAGGAGTGAGCGTGTCGTAGCCAGGCTCAATCATGCGGGCGTTGGCCTGCACGCTTAAACCGGGATCCTTGTCGAGATTGCCCAGAATCCAGCTCTCTCTCTCCGTGACGCACACATCGCGGAATTCAGTGGTGGCCAGCTCGTAACCCCAGTCGCGGAAGGCGCCTTCTGTGAATTTCATGATGTTTCCCTTGTGCACCAGCGTCACGTGACGCTTATCGCCCTCGAGGCGCAGGGCGTGTTGGATTGCCTTGCGGATGTGACGCTGACTGCCGTGCTTGCTCACCGGCTTAATACCGATGCCTGAACCCTCAGGGATCTGACGGTTGCCCAGCTTGCCGTTGGCAGGGATGACAACTTCGTTGAGATGTCTGCGTAGTTCCTGACCAATCGCATCGTTGGCTTCCCATTCCACACCCATATAAATGTCTTCGGTGTTCTCGCGGTACACAATCACATCGAGATCCTGCGGTCGCTTGTGCGGACTCGGTGTGCCCTTGTAATAACGGCAGGGGCGAACGCAGGAATACAGATCAAAAATCTGTCGCAGTGCCACATTCAGTGAGCGGATGCCTCCACCGACAGGTGTGGTGAGCGGTCCCTTGATGGCCACCCCGTAGCTGCGGATCGCTTCGAGCGTGTCATTGGGTAAGTACTGGTAGGTGCCGTAGAGGTCGCAGGCTTCATCACCGGCGTAGATCTTGAACCATTCGATTGCTCTGGCACCTGCATAGGCCTTGGCCACGGCCGCATCCAATACCTTCTGTGTGGCTGGCCAGATGTCCACGCCTGTTCCATCTCCGCGGATGAACGGAATGATCGGATTGTCTGCCACCACAGGTTGACCATTCTCGAAGCGAATCGGCGTTCCCTTGGTGGGGGCTTGGAGCTTCTCGAACTGAGCCATGGCTGGTTGCCGCAGAGCAGCATCACGTTGCCGCGAGCCTATGACTCAAAGGGCGTTTTCTAAAGTCATTCGATCCGACCTGCGTCCCATGCCGAAGTCCGAGGGAGTATGGGTTGTGGCGGCCTGTTTCAACGAACAGGATGTGATCACACGTTTTCTGGAGCGTGTGTTGGCGGTCCCTGGTGTCGACAAGCTCGTGCTCATTGACGATGGATCGTCCGACGCCACCGTTGAACGAATCCGCACCTGGATGAAGAGTCATGCCGGCTCGCCCGTGACTCTGCTGGAACTCACTCGCAACTTCGGCAAGGAGGCTGCAATGCTTGCCGGCCTCGACCATGTCAACGGTCGCTGTGCAGCAGCTGTGTTGATTGACTCGGATCTTCAGCACCCCCCGGAGCTCATCGAGGAGATGGTGCGCCAATGGCGGGCAGGGGCTGAAGTCGTCACGGCGGTGCGAGATGACCAGGATCAGGAATCGCGCCTGAAAGTGGCCAGTGCTCACTGGTTTTATCGGGTGTTCAACAAAGTGGTCGATTCAATTTAGCTCCAGGAGGGGGCTGGTGATTACCGCCTGCTTGATGCCGCTGTTCTTGATGCGGTGACCCAGTTGCGCGAGTCCAGTCGTTTTTCCAAAGGTCTGCTTCCCTGGACCGGCTACTCAAGTGTTGAACTTCCCTATCAGCGGGTCAGCCGGGTTGGAGGGCAGACCTCCTGGAGCCCCCTCAAGCTGTTTGGGTACGCCTTTGATGGAATTTTTTCTTTTTCTGTTCTGCCCCTGAAAATGTGGACAGGGATCGGCGTTCTGGTGTCCTCGATCAGTTTGTTTTATGTGTTGGTGATCGTCCTGCGCACAGCTCTGTTCGGTGTTGATGTTGAAGGTTATGCCTCTCTCATGGTGGCGGTTTTGTTCATCGGTGGAATTCAGTTGATCGGCATCGGTGTTCTCGGGGAATATGTCGGACGGATTTACGTGGAGGCAAAATCGCGTCCCCACTACTTCATCCGTCGGGTTCACAAGTCCTGAAGAGCGCGCCATTCACGTTGTCGCCAGCTTGAGGCGGCAAAGGGTTGGGAAACGGCAAAACCGGCGGTGACGAGATCAATGTCGAGCGGACCACCGGGGTGAGCCAGCAACAATGGCGGCGTGGAACCTGCTTGTGGTTCCCTGCTGCTCAGCTCTTTCCAGGCAGCGAGTATCGGAGCACCTGCCATCTGGCCGGTGAACAGCACCCCCGCGAAGCTCTGATTGCTGGCCAGCCCGCAGCGCCTGATGGCAGGCCTGGCTTTGCGACTGAGCACTTGGAGCACCATCCACTTCAACAGGCCTGACTGACGGATGGCTTCACTCCAATAGCGCAAAGGCAGACCGGTGGGCAGCGGCTCTTCCGTTCGTCGTACCCAGGTGATGCCGTTGTCGCCAGCTCTGGCCAGGACAGCCTTCATCACGATCGGCACCAAGTGAATGTGCTGATGGCCATCCAGATGAATGGGGGCGTCACCGCAGAAGCTGCGGAAACGCTTGATCTGAGCCTCCAGCTCCAGACCGAGCTGTTGTTCGATCCGGCGGCGTGTTGCATGGCGCCGTGGCAGCAGTGAAAGCAACAACCACTGACCGAACGATCGCTTCAGATGACCATGGGAATCCACGAGATCGGGCACCACTGATGGGTTGGCGCATGCAGGTCCTTCAGTCAGGCAGAGGTGCAGGCAGATCTGGAGCTGGGGGTGTTTTCGCTCAAGTTGTCGCCAGGCGTGGAAGCCATCGGCAGCGACCGGGCCATTCACCAGCAGGCTGCAGCTGTCCAGCCTCTTCTGGCTGGCGAGTTCGAGAATGGCCTGGTTGGTGGCAGGGCTCAGTCCGAGATCATCGGCATGGCGCAGTGGAGTGACGACGACATCCCTGCGATGCTTGCTGAAGCGTGCGGCCCGCGACCAGATCAGGGCATTCAGTGCGGTGGGAGTGAACACGAGAACGGCGACACGCACCGGCTCACCCAGGGCTTTTGGCAGGGCAAGGGGTAAGACGCCACTCACCGTGAGGTTGACCACGTACTGGATGACCAGCCAGCGTCGAGCGAAGCTCTGGCCACCTGTTTCCGGGCGGAAGGTGAACCTTGCGTGCCCTAGATAACCGGCCAGTGACGCGGCAAGAAAGGCCAGGGGATTCGCCAGCCAGAGGGGCATCAGCAGGCCAAGAGCCACCAGCACCAGGGCATGAACGGCTGCGGCAACCACTCCCACCAGTCCGTAGAGACTGATTCGGGAGCTGAGAGTGCTCGGAATCATGGACACAACCGTAACGGCCACTGGCGCTTCGGAGCAGCAGCCTTCAACCTGTGGACATCGACGATGAACCGGTGAACGCAGGAGAAGCGGTTGACAGCGTGCAGCTCGCCCAGGCTCTGGCTTCGGCCGTGACCCTGGTGAAAGATCGTTTCCCGGCCGTCACCGTCAATCTCAATCCCTGGCGTGATGACCCTCAGACGCGCCGCTGGCACGAGGATCAGACCCTTGATCTGGCCTTTCACTTCCCCGGTTGGAGTCCCCGACTGGAGTGCCGAAGCCTGCTGCTGCAACTGCATCTTCAGCGCAGGTCCGCTGATGGCGAATCTCTTCCCACACCGCATTTGCTGGGGGTTTTGATGCGTGGAATGACCTACGACGGTGAGCGCTGGCGTCTGGCGACGATGGGCGATTGGCACCCTGAGGGTTCTCATCTGCCGCAACCCGAGCAGGTTCAGCGACTGCACGCAATCTGTCGGGACTTGTTTGATTTGTTCGCCAATCCCGCAGCGACGGGCACAGCGGCGTAACCCTTCGCAACCCTTTGGGCTCTCGGGCAAAAATCGATTTTATGGTTGCCTACACCGATCAAGTGTCCATCCCATGTCCGTAGCTCTGGCTGCTCAGCTCCGTGAAGGCACCAAGAAAGCTCACACGATGGCCGAGAACACCGGTTTTGTGAGCTGTTTCCTCAAGGGAGTCGTCGATAAATCCAGCTATCGAAAGCTTGTTGCTGACCTCTACTTCGTTTACTCCGCCATGGAGGAAGAGGTGGATCAACTCAAGGATCATCCTGTGGTGGGACCGGTTGGTATGGAACAGCTCAACCGACGTGAATCGCTTGAGAAGGATCTCGTCTATTACTTCGGCGAGAACTGGAAGGATGAAATCCAGCCCTCTCCTTCCGCAGTCGCTTACGTCGAGCGGATTCATGAAGTGGCGAAGGACTCCCCTGAACTGCTTGTCGGTCATCACTACACCCGCTACATGGGTGACCTTTCGGGTGGTCAGATTCTCAAGAACATCGCGCAGAAAGCGATGAACATGGACGGAGATGACGGCCTGCGCTTCTACGTGTTTGACGAAATCGCCGATGAGAAGGCCTTCAAAACCACTTATCGCGCCACCATGGATGAGTTGCCGATCGATCAGGACACCGCTGATCGCATTGTTGAAGAGGCGAACAATGCTTTTCACATGAACATGCACATGTTCAAGGAGCTGGAGGGCAATCTGGTGGCAGCCATCGGCAAGGTCCTGTTCGGTTTCCTGACCCGTCGTCAGCGCAGCGGCAGCACTGAAACAGCAGCTGCTTGATGACATCGGCTGAGCCTTCGCCTGGGGGGTTCAACTCCATTCGGGTTCTGGTGCCTGGCACCGGAACCCGTTTTCGTTGTGGCGGTTTGAGCGTTGCTCTGCAGACAGCGCGGCTGCTCTCAACCCTTCTTCCCACAGAGGTGGTCACCTACCGCGAACGCAGTGATCACCATCCCTATCTGGAGGATCTGCTGAGGGATGAGCAGGCTCCGGGACATGCTCTCTGGATTGTGAGCTGGGGCTTTGATGTGCCTCGCTCTCTGGAGCGCCTGCGTGGACGCCCCTCCGTGTATCAGGCCCACAGCAGTGGTTATGGCTTTGATCTGCCACCGGGCGTGCCGGTGGTGGCGGTCAGCCGCAACACCCTCGGCTACTGGGGCGACCGCGCTCCTCGCAATCCTCTCTTCCTGGTGCCCAATGCACTGGAGTCTCAGTGGCTTGAACGGGGTGCTCGCCACTTGGCATCAAGCCAGGGAGGCTCCGAAGAGCGTCCGATCGATGTGTTGGTGCAAAGGCGTAAGAGCAGTCCCTACGTTCTCAAGCAGCTGGTGCCAGCGCTGAAAGCCCAGGGACTGACTGTGGAGGTGCAGAACGGCTGGGTGGAGGATCTGGTTGACCTGTTCAACCGCTCCAAGGTCTACCTCTACGACTCGGCGGAGTATTGGCGAGGCCGGGGAGTGAGTGAGGGCTTTGGGTTGCCACCGCTGGAATCCCTGGCCTGTGGCTGTGTGCTGTTCAGCAGCTTCAACCACGCCCTTGCCGACAGCCTGTCGCCTGGTGTCACGGCTCATCAGATCGGCCAGGGAACCCTGGAGAACGACCTGGCGCGTGTCTCTGCGGCGGTCGCGAGTCTGCATCAATGGCGTCCAGATCCTCTGATGATTGAGACTTTGCTGGAAGATAGCAGTGAAGCCCGCTGGTGTGAGCGCTGGGGGAAGGTGTTGTCACAGCTGGATGACCTGGGCGCTCACGGTGCTCTGGGTCTTGCGTCGCCACTGGTGTTGCGATCCCCATCCACTCGCCAGCTGCGTTGGGCACAACGCTGGGATCGCTTGCGCGGCAAGATGGTCAATCGGTTGTCCGTCTGGCCTTGGAGCCCAGGCTGATTCTCGGCTGCGAATTAAGGTTCAAATCTGTGGACTGTGCCTTGAGCGCTCAAGGTTGAAAGCTGAGGGCTTCGATGCCGTTTCAAAGCCAGACCTTGACCAATCTGCGCAAGCTGCTGGCTTATCTGCCTCGAAGGCGAAATCAGCAGCTGCTGATTGTCATGGTGGCCGCCTTCTTACAGGGGGTGATGGATGTTTTTCTGGTTGCCCTGCTTGCCCGCTTGGTTGGATTGCTTGCAGGTAACAATCTGCAGGACAAAATTCCTGGCATCAGGGTTTTTGGTGGTGCTCTGCTCGATCAGGCGGGCTGGATCGTAGGGCTGTTGATCCTCACCTTCTGGTTGGCATCAGCTGTTCGATTCGGCGTCTCGCTGATGCAGAGCCTTCTCAGTGCCGAGATCTGGAATGACCTCGTCAACAGTGTTTACCTCACGCTGATGCGTCAGGAGTATGAATATTTTGTTGGCAATCGCTCCAAAGGAATTGCCTTGCAATTCAATCGGATTTTCAACAATGTCTCCACTGGGGTGATTGCTCCTTTGATCACCAGCTCTGGGAATTTGGTGTCAATTTTGTCGTTGATTGTAGGAATCGTTCTTGTTTTAGGCGTCAAGGCATTCATCGTCTTTTCGCTGATGGTGTTTTCCTATGTGGTCGCTTCGAAATTGATTACTCCTTATCTTCGTTTGGCGACAAAACAAAAAATACGCTACCGCAAGCGAATTTCAATGATTCTGAACGAATCCATTGGATCGATGAGGGAAGTTCAGCTCTATGGAGCAGAGGCATTTTTTTCGTCGCGATTTGCAAGAGATGGAGGAATTGCCAAGCGTTACGACCGGATCAGTCGCCTTTTGCCGGATATTCCTCGATTGGTGATTGAACCAGCGGGGATCACGATTTTGTTTGCTGTCTTTGTCGGCCCCTCCTTGGTTACGGGCGACCTCGATTCCTTTCGGCAGACGTTGCCTGAAATTTCAGCAATTCTGATTGCCTTGCTCAGGATCTCAGGACCACTGCAATCTCTGTTTCGCAGTGTCAACAAACTCCGCGGTGGACTGCCACAGATGCAGGAAGCCCTGGATCTGCTGGAGTTGAGTCCAGATCGTCTGCTTATCAGTTCTGAGGGGGTTCCTTCTCCCAGTGGGCTGATGCCGCAGAGATTCATCCAGCTTAAAAACGTCAGTTTCTCTTTTCAGCAATCAGAAGTCGACATCATTCACAATGTAGATCTGACGATTCCCAGTGGTTCAAGAATTGCTTTTGTCGGTAAAACCGGAAGCGGAAAAACAACGCTGGCCCATCTGATCCTCGGCCTGTATCAACCCACTGAAGGCACTCTTTGTATTGATGGGATTCCTGTTACCGCACAGGAGCTGCCGGCGTGGCAGGCAAATTGTTCATTTGTTCCTCAGAACGTGAGGTTGACCAGTGGGAGTGTTCGCGACAATGTTGCGTTCGGTCAGCATTCTGATTCCATTGATGATGCCCGGGTCTGGACGTCTCTAGAGGCTGCTCAGTTTGACGATGCCGTAGCTGGAATGCCTTACGGGCTTTACACCATGGTTGGACATGATGGTGCCAAGCTTTCCGGGGGGCAGCGTCAGAGACTTGCCCTGGCGCGAGCCTTCTACCGCGAAGCCAAAGTGCTGGTGCTTGACGAGGCCACGAGTGCTCTCGACAACAAGACTGAGCACGATGTGATGCAGGCACTCGACATCGTCGGTCGTCGCTGCACCACAATTGTGATCGCCCACCGTCTCTCGACGGTCAAAAAGTGTGATCGAATCTACGAAATTCTTGATGGCCGGATTGTGGCAAGTGGCAGCTTTTCCGAGCTTTGTGAGAGGTCTGAAAGTTTTCGCGCGATGACATTGCTTGACATCACGAATGGCTGATGTCGTGCTGCTGTCCACAGCGGACTGGGATCATCCCCTCTGGACTAATAAGCAGCACCAGGCGTTATCACTAGCAGGTCTGGGCCATCGCGTTCTCTATGTCGATTCATTGGGTGTGCGTGCTCCCAGGCCGGATCGTTCTGATTCGCGTCGGATTTGGCGCCGTCTTCGTCGAGGACTGAGAGGGCCTCGACAGGTTTCTGCCAACCTTTGGGTGGTGTCGCCATTGGTCATTCCTGGCCAGACCCGAGGGTTCTGGGGATTGGTCAATCGCCGTAGTTTGGCTCTTTCACTTCTGATTTCTGATTGGTTATTGGATTTTCGACGACCATTGCTGTGGACGTTTAATCCTCAGACCCGGTGTTACTTGAAGCTGAAGAAATTTCATTCCACGATTTATCACTGTGTTGATCGCATCCAGGCACAGCCAGGAATGCCAGTGAATGCAATCGAAACGGCCGAGGTTGATTTGTGTGGTGCCGTCAATGCAATCTTCACCACCTCGCCGGAGTTGCAGCGTTCATTGTCTCCTCGCAATGCCGGCACTCACTATTTCGGCAACGTTGCCGATGCCGAGCATTTTGCACAAGCACTCAATCCGAGTCTTGCAACGCCTTCGGATTGTCCAAAGAGATTGTGTGATCGACCGTTGTTGATGTTCATCGGTGCAATCGATGCTTACAAGCTTCACTTACACCTCTTGGAAGTGTTGGCAAAGCGCCATCCTCGTTGGACCTTTTGTTTGATTGGTCCGGTTGGAGAGGCAGATCCCACAACTGATGTTTCTGCATTGGCACGGTTGAGCAATGTGCATTTGCTGGGTCCGAGGCCTTATCAAGACTTGCCTGCCTACCTCTCTCAAGCGGATGTGGCTTTGTTGCCGCTTCAGCTCAATGACTACACGCGCAACATGTACCCGATGAAATTCTTCGAGTACCTCGCGGCTGGTTGTTCCGTGGTGGCCACAGATATTCCATCCCTTCGTGATCAAGCCGATGTGGCCTTGTTATGCCCTCCTGAGATCGACGCTTTCGAATCGGCGATTGAGCGCGTGCTGTCTGGTGATTCCCCTCTGCAGTCCAGACGTCTGGAGCGAGCTTCTTGCCACACCTATCGCAGGCGCACTCAGGCGATGCTTGAGTTGCTTGGGCGGCACGGACTACTGCCTGATGAGCCACTCCCCCCTCAGGCGCCCCCTTACCACCAGTTGAGGGCGCAGTGTCGATGGTCGTGGTTGTGGGGGCAGTGGACGCTTTTCATCGTGCGCAGCTTCGAACGGGTTGGAGCGACAGGTTCGGCCGAGGGTTGGCTGCGACGGGTCTTGAGGGCGCATCCCAGCAATATCGTCCTACTCGGTGGTTTGACGCAGCGGCGTCTACAGGCGGGTGACTACGTCGAGGGGTGTCGCCTGATCGAACGGATCTGGCTCGAGGATGGAGAGGCGGAACTGTTGCATCAGCTGTTGTTTCGACGCGGTTCGCGGCCTGGCAGCAGGATCGATCAGCTGACATTGTTCGATGCGTTGGCTGCCAGTGCGGTTCTGCCGTTTCGCTACACCGGATACTGCCGAGTGGTGCGGACCTATCGGGCCATTGATGCGAAGGATGAGGTCGCCTTACGGCAAGGTGTTGAGGGTCTATCTGACCTTTTGTGCCAACTCCAGCAGGACCCTGACACCTATCGCTGTCTCAAGCCCAATCGCGAAAACAGGGCCAAGTTGCTCATTTCTGCGCAACTCACACGACTGCGGGCCCTCATGGCTCTGAATGACACCCGAGGCCTTGACAAAGCTTCGTTGGATTTGATCGACAGCACGCAGCGCTATGACCCCTTTGCGATCGATCGCAAGACGGCTTTGCGGATGACGCGCAACATACTGCGCAGTCTCACGGTGGCGGCAGTGATGGCTTGGCATGCCAAGGATGCAGAGCGCTATGACCGGGTGATCAGTGAGGTGTCTCGTTTGCGGGATGCTTGTTTTCACAAGCGATTTGAACCGATCATTCACAGCACGCAGGAAGATCACCGGGCTTTCGCTGATGCACTGCTGACCTTTCTCAGTGACGCGCGCTGGCCAAAGGATGCCCCGGAACAACGCCCGGGGCTTGAGCAGCTTGTCGATCCTGTGCTGCTGGTGTATTTCCCCGATTTGCGCCGTCAGCGTGCTGAAAAGGCTCGAAGCTTTCTGCAGTCGTTGGATCCAACAGCAGAGAGCTGATGCGTTCGGTGCGGATCGCCTTCAGCATCGATTCCCTCAAGTTGGGTGGGGCCGAGCGCGTGCTGTTGCGTTGGGCCAGCTGGTGTCAGCAGGCCGGTTGGGAGGTGGTCGTGATTACGCGCCAGTCTGCTCAGCGTGATGTTTATCCCTTGCCTCCAGGGGTCAGGCGCTGCCAGGAGTCCTCACTGCCATGGCCTTGGGAACGATTGGGCTGGTTTGCCTTTCCCCTGAGGGTCTGGAAATTGCGCCAGCTCCTGCATCAGCAACGTTGCTGTTTGGTGGTGGGTGTCACCACGCTTCCTGCGATCAAGTTGTTGCTGGCTTGTTTCCGTTTGCCGATCCGCTGCGTTGTCTCGGAGCGCAATTACCCGCCTGCCAAACCTCTGCTCCTTCCCTGGCGTTGTCTGCGGCGCATCACTTATCCCTGGGCTGATTTGCATCTGGTGCAAACACAGATCACCGGCAATTGGCTGCGTCGCCATTGCGGCGCGCGTCGTCAGCTGCTGTTACCCAATCCGGTGACCTGGCCTTTGATCGATCGTGAGCCTTTGGTGGACCCGAACGACTGGCTACCTGAGAATGTGCCCTTGCTCCTTGGGGCTGGAACCAAGGCACAACAGAAAGGTTTTGACCGTCTGATGCCGGTGTTTTCCGCTCTCGGTGCCAGACATGCCGATTTACATCTGGCCCTTGTGGGTCTGCCTCAGACCCCCTATCAGGGACTGGATCAGCAGGCTTGGTTGCGAGCCACCCTGGGAAACGACGCTGATCTGCAGCAGCGATTTTTGTTGCCAGGGATGGTGGGTTCCATGGCCTCCTGGTATGCACGGGCAGCGGTGTTTGTGCTGCCTTCCCGCTACGAAGGTTTTCCCAATGTGTTGCTTGAGGCGATGGCCGCAGGCTGTGCCTGCATTGCCAGCGACTGCCTGACCGGTCCTGCCGAGTTGATTGAGCACGACGTCAATGGTGTCCTGATGCCGGAGGATGCCTCCAGTGAAGACTGGGTGCTGGCGATTGAACAGCTTCTGCTTGAGCCTGAGCGCCGACGTCGCTTGGCCCATGAGGCGATGGAGGTGCGTCAGCGATTTGCACCTGAGCGCCTCCGCCATGATTTTCTTGAGGCACTGCGACCACTGAGCGATGGATGATCTCTGGGTCGTGCTGCCCCATCTCGGGGCTGGTGGCGCACAAAAAGTCGGTCTGCTTGCCGCTGAGCATTTTGCGTCTCAGGGTTTGCGCGTAAGGGTGCTGTCCCTCCGGCATGGCCACCCGATCAAGCATGCGCTTCCCGCCGAGGTAGACGTGTTCGACTTAGGTCCGGATGAGGCCGCGTTGCACCCTTGGCTCAGTGATGTCGCCAACCGTTCGTTGCTGGCCCGTTCACGTCGCTTCAGCTTGGCTCAATTGATCAAGTTGCAACGTCTGTTGCTGCGAATCGCCATCGCACTTTGTTGGCCGTTGATCGAGCGGCAGATGCATCCTGAGCGCAGCACCTGGGCGACGCGATTGTTGCAGCGTGGGATGCCCCGTCTGGCCGGCTTCCGCTATGCACGTCTTCGCAAGCTGATTGTGGAGCAGCGTCCCAGACGCATCCTGGCTCTGCTGACCAAAACCAACGTTCTCTGTTGTGCAGCTGCGTGGGATTTGCCTCTGCATGTGGTGGTGTCGGAACGCAACGACCCCCGGTTGCAGCGTATTGATCGTCTGTGGAGCCGGTTGCGCTGCGTTTATTACCGACGAGCCGATGTCGTCACGGCCAATACAGAAGGAGTGTTGCAGGCCATGCGGGAGATGGGGCATTGGCAGCGCCTGGATCTGTTGCCTAATCCACTTCCCGCTGGTCTGAGTCAGCACCGTGGGGTTGGGCTGTCTTCCCAGCGGCAGCATGAGGTGCTGGCTGTGGCACGCCTGGTGCCTCAGAAGGGGCTCGATGTCTTGATCGGTGCCTTCGCATTGCTTCCTGAACCGATCCGTTCGGGCTGGAGGCTGACCCTTGTGGGTGATGGGCCTGAACGTGCTGCTCTGGAGGGATTGGTGGACCGCTCTGGGCTGCGCTCCGCGGTCAGCTTCGAGGGGTTTCGTTCCGATCCAGGGTTGTTCATGCAGCGGGCATCGATCTTTGCTCTGCCATCCCGGTTCGAGGGCATGCCCAACGCTTTGCTGGAGGCGATGGCCACAGGTCTTCCTTCAGTGGTCAGTGACGCCTCGCCCGGTCCCCTGGAGATGGTGCGTGATGGCCATCAGGGTCTTGTGGTTCGCACCGATGATGTCGTCGCCTTTGCTGCCGCGTTGCAGCGTTTAATCCAGGATCCGGACTTGCGTCGGCGCTGCGGTGACTCAGCTCAGCAGACACTGCGGTCACTGGACTGGGAGGTGGTCGAGCCGCACTGGCGTTCGGTGCTGGCCCTGCCGGCACAGCCATGACCGGCTCAACCCATTGTCGCCAGGGGAAGCAGAAGCGTGTACTGGTGTTGGCACCATCCGCTCGGGCAGCCAGCGAGACCTTCATTCGCGCCAATCTGCGCGGTTTGCCGTTTGCGTTGATCGCCTATTTCGGTGATGAGCTGCCCCTCAATGCGCCCTGGCGGCTGGCCTATGGCAGTGCAATTCTGCTGAGCAAGCTGTTGACCCGATTGCATCGGTTGCGACTGGCTGGCTGGCCTGCGGCACTGGTGGCCAGCGCGTTGATCCGGCGCCATCAGCCCGATGTGGTGATGGTGGAGTTCGGCTTTGAGGCGGTGCGGGTGATGGAGGCCTGTGCCTGGAGCGGTGTGCCGTTGGTCGTGCATTTCCGCGGCTCCGATGCTTCAGCGCAGGGTCGATTGGGTTTGTTGCGCGGGCGCTACCGACGCCTGTTGGCGATAGCCGCTGGTGTGATTGTTAAATCCAGGCCGATGGCGGACACCTTGATGGCGCTCGGCGCCAGTGCTGATCGCTTGTTGATCAGCCCATCCGGTGCGAACCCTGAACTGTTTTATGGCAGTTCACCGGCGCAGGCTCCTGCGAAGTTGCTCGCGGTGGGGCGCTTTGTTGCCAAGAAAGGTCCGCTTCAGACGATCCGGGCTTTCTCACAGCTGTGCCGGACGCTCGAGTCTGCAGATCCAGAGCCATCCCTCTGGATGGTTGGGGAAGGACCTCTGCTCAAGCAGGCGCGCTCGCTGGTGCGCAATCTGGGACTGCAAAACCGCGTTCATTTTCTTGGGATGCGCTCACAGGAGCAGGTGGCTGATCTGATGCGCCAGGTGCGGGCTTTTGTTCAGCATTCGATGGTGGCGCCCGATGGAGACAGTGAAGGCAATCCTGTTGCGGTGATGGAGGCCCAGCTCAGTGGACTGCCTGTGGTAGCGACCCGCCACGCTGGGATTCCTGAAGTGGTCATCGACCGGCAGAGCGGTCTGCTTGTGGAAGAAGGTGATGAGACCGCGATGGCCCAGGCGATGGCCCAGGTGGTGCAAGATCCAGTTCTTGCAGCACGTCTGGGAGATTTCGGGCGACGGCGTGTTCAGGAGCACTTCACCATTGAGCACCACCTTCAGCAGGTTTCGCAGCTGTTGCATCAGGTCATGCAACACCGGTCGGAGCCGCTGCCATGACAGCCAATTCGCTGCCAAGGCGCAGGTTGCTGTTGATCCGCGGTCTTGGGCACAGCGGTACAACGATCCTGGATCTTTCCCTTGGAGCGCATCCTCAGCTGGTCGGCCTCGGGGAAGCTGCACGAATCCTTGAACGACCTGCGCCAGGGGATGAGCGACGTGGGCCTGCCCAGCTCCGCCGTGAACTGCGCTTCAAGCGCAGCTGCACCTGTGGTGCAGTGGCCGCGGCATGCCCGGTCTGGGGCCCGATGTTGGAGTGGCTGCCTGCCCATGACGGATGCTCACTTTCTGAAAAAACAATGCGACTGCTGGATGGCGTGAAGAAGCACCACCCCGAGGCCCACTGGGTGGTCGACTCCTTCCAGGACGACATGGTTCTTCCTTTTTTGAAGGAACCCGACCTGGAGATTCGCATTGTTCATCTCACTCGGGACCTTCGCAGCTGGGTGCATTCCCGCTCCCGTGATGGTCGGCGCCGCCGGCAATGGTTGCCTGGTTTGAAGCCGTTGCTGCGTTGGTGCCGCGTCAATGCGCGTCAGGCCTCGAGACTTGACTCCTCGGGGTGGCCTGTGTTCCGGCTGGGTTATGAGCAGCTTGCTCTCGATCCAGAAGCAAGCCTGAGGAGGCTGTGTCAGTGGCTGGACATTGACTTTGATGCGCGGATGCTGGCGCCAGCACAGCATTCCAACAGTCACATTCTCTCTGGAAACCGGATGCGCTTTGATGCGAGTCGTGGTCAGTCCATTCACTACGACGGAGCCTGGTTGCAGCAGCCATCCGGGCTCGCACAATTGGCGTTATCGCTGCCCTGGGTGGCACGAATGAATCGCAAATTGGTTTATTCGGAGAACAGCTACAACGGATCAAACAGCGATTAAAGACAGGCGTTATTTGCTGAAGTGGTTCTCAGAGATGGCGAAAAATTCTTGCGTATTCAAAATCTTTGTTTTCCTGGTAAAGCACTTCATAGTTTGAGAGGTTAATTCCAAATTGAGTTAATTTGTAGCCAGTGTCAATATCAATAAAATAGTCCCCTTTTGCGGGTGTGTAATTCATGCCTTTGTTGATGCCGTCTTTGATTGTGTATTGCTTGGTGTCGAGGTCGTAAAACACGAGTCGGTCATAAGGTAGCTGTCTCATCTGATCGGAGTGTTTGAACCAGCCTTTTGAATAAATGAGATTAACCGTTTCACCGCGCTCTCTTGCTTCGCTGGCAATCTTCTTTGCCTGGTTGTAAGTTTTTTGCCAAGATCTTTGCTTCCAGCTGATGAAGCTTGCTCGCTCTTGAAATGTGTTGGCTTGCCGATCTTCAATGGTAAGGAGTAGAAGCGTGGCTCCAATTGCAATGGTCTGGGCCTGGCGTTTGTTGAGGCGCTGGTTCAGTCTCGGAGCGGCAAGCGTCTCCCAGATCAGCAGAATGTCCAGAACTGCGACGAACTGAATTGGCAGTGTCATGTAGTTGCTGCCATCTAGCCCAACCAGTGCGTAGAGGGCGAATCCGTAGGCAAGAGCGGCAACGTTGAGAACATCCAGCGTTGTTGCGTCTGTGCGGTTGCGCTGGATGAGCCAAAGGCGTGTCGCGATGAAGCCAATGAAGAAGATCAGGCGAATATCCAGTGCAAACACCGAGAAGCCCAAGTGAGCGTCATAACGCTGAACTTCAGCAGCGAGGCTTGGGAGGGCGCTCAGGATCATGAAAGACGCCAAAAAGAATGGAGCCAGGCTGCAGAGCGCGATTTCTAAGGCATAGGCTTTAATCCATTCGGCGGGTTTTATTGAGTCCCAGCTTGGGTAGTTCTGCATCTTGCCAAGGCTGCCCAGAAGTATCGTGCTGGCTGCGGGGATGACAGCAAGCAGGATTGCGGTGTCCTTGAAAAATGGAATGAGCAGTGCAAACAGCAGAGCATAAAGGCCATTCTTCTCTCGTCCGGAAAATTGATAAATTGCATAGTGGTAGATGTATAAGGCCAAAGAAAATGTCAGTATTCTTTCGCTGTAAATAAATTGAAAATAGTTGAATGCTGTCGCGCTTGTAAATAAAAACAGCAAGCTTCCCATGAGGAACAGCGTGGAGCCGGTCTTTTTTTGATTGATGATTTGGACGATTCTGCAGCCCAGAATAATTGTTGTAATTAATTCAACTGCGCTGATTAGAGACCAGATTTTGGTGTAAGGCGTAAACCAGCTGAGAATATGTAGATCCTGATGGGAGAGAGGGTAGAAACGGAAGTCGTTTCTACCCATGGTTTCTCGGATGAAACTTTGTCTGAGGCTGAAGTTGTTCAGCAGCTGATCGGTGTAGATATCGTCATACCAGGTGAGAATCTCTTTGTAAAACCAGCTGCTTTCATTCACCATCACGACCGTATAGGCCGTGAAAACAATGGTGACGGCTGGATGCCTCTTGATGAAATCAAGGATTCCTGCCAGCCAGCCAGATTGATTTGAACCGCTGGCTTGCTCTTCTGGAGCGTTGTTGATGGCGCGAATCAGGATCCCAGTGAGCAGGATCAAAATGATGATCAGTCCTGCATGGGCGATGTCGTTGTACTGCCTTAGGAAAGAATCTCTGGCTTCTTTCTCGAGGATGCCGATGCCGCTCTGGCCGGATTGGATCCACAGTGCCAACACTGCACCAATGATCAATGTGATCCCAGAGGCACCAGAGAGCCAGATGCTCCAGCGTTGTGCGAACTGTGACCCCTTGCCTTGCATCGATTCAGTGAATGGTCAGGTTGGGCAGTGTTTTCACCAGATCATCGATCGCTTTCACTTGCTGCAGGAAAGGTTCCAACAGGTCCAGTGGCAGTGCGCTTGGGCCGTCACAACGGGCATGATCTGGATCTGGATGGGCTTCAAGGAAGAGGCCAGCCAACCCCACTGCCATTCCTGCTCTTGCCAGATCAGCAATCTGGCTGCGGCGCCCACCTGAGGCAACACCACCCGGATCACGGCACTGAAGTGCGTGGGTGACATCGAAGATCAGAGGCAGATCATCACAGCACTGCTTCATCACCCCGAAGCCGAGCATGTCCACGATGAGGTTGTCGTAACCGAAGTTGCTTCCTCGCTCACAGATCAGCAGCTGGTCGTTGCCACACTCTCTGAATTTTTCAACGAGATTTCCCATCTGTGATGGGCTTAGAAATTGTGGTTTTTTGATGTTGATCACTGATCCAGTGCGTGCCATCGCTTCCACCAGATCGGTCTGCCGGGCCAGAAAGGCAGGCAGCTGGATGATGTCGCAGACCGCGGCTGCAGGTTTGGCCTGCTCAGGACTGTGAACGTCGCTGATCACAGGAATTCCGTGTCTTTCCTTGACCTCGCTCAGAATCTCCAGCCCTTCCAGCAGCCCCGGGCCGCGGTAGGAATGAATCGATGATCGATTGGCTTTGTCATAGGAGGCCTTGAAGACCAACGGGATGTTGAGCTTCCGGCAGATCTGCTTGTAATGCCCCGCGACTTCAAGAGCAAAGTCTCTGGACTCCAGCACATTGACGCCGCCGATCAGCACAAAGGGGGCGTTGTTGGCGAAGCTGATCGATCCAAGGGTGACCTGCCGCGCGGTCATGTTGTCTGAGCTGCGGGCGAAAGCTTACGTCTCGTGCCTTTGTTGGCCGTAACCTGCGCCGCAGAGAGTGCAATCAGTGGTGACGGTGAGTCCGATCCCGATTTTCATCGGTTACGACCCGCGTGAGCGGGCTGCCACCAACGTGTTGATCGACAGTCTTTATCAGCACAGCTCGGTGCCTTTGGCGATCACACCGCTGGTCACACCACAGCTGGAAGCTCAAGGGCTGTTCTGGCGCGAACGCGATCCGAAGCAGAGCACCGCCTTCTCGTTCACGCGCTTCCTGGTGCCTTATTTGATGGGCTACGAGGGCTGGGCACTTTTCATGGACTGCGACATGCTCTGCAGAGGCGACATCAAGTCACTCTGGGAGTTGCGTGATGACCGCTTTGGTGCCATGTGCGTACAGCATGAGCACGTGCCCGGTGAGACGGTCAAGTTCCTCGGCGAAGTGCAAAGCGCCTATCCGAAGAAGAACTGGAGCTCACTGATGTTGCTGAACTGCAGTCGTTGCCTGCAACTCACGGTTGATTACGTCAACACGGCCACCGGGCTGGAGCTGCATCGCTTCCACTGGCTTGAGGGAGATCATGAGATCGGAGCTCTTGATTCCGGATGGAACCATCTCGTTGATGTGCAGGAGGCGCCCCCTGATGCCGTCGGTGATGGCGGACCGCGTCTGCTGCACTGGACTCTGGGAGGACCCTGGTTTCGCGAGCAGCGCACCATGGGTGGCGTTCTTGCTGCTGAGTGGTTCGGTGCGCGTGATGACGCCATGAAGTTCTGGGACTGATCCAGTGATGCGGCCTTCAACCATTCAGCGTTCAGTTGTGGCAGTGCCAGCTCGATTGGCTTCATCGCGCCTGCCCGACAAGGTTCTGGCTGACATCGGCGGACAGCCGATGATCCAGCGTGTGCTGGACCGTTGTGCGCAGGCGCAAGGTCCCTCCTCTGTGGTGCTGTGTACCGACAGTCAGCGATTGCATGATCTGGCGTCGGCCTGGGGCTTTCCCGTGTTGATGACGGCAGAGACCTGCAGTTCCGGCAGTGAGCGCATCGCCTCCGTGTCGGATCAACTGGTGGCTTTGGCCTGGGGGGAACAGGCTTCTGAATGGGATTCGGCTCAGCGTCAGCAACGGCTGTCGAGCACTGCAGTGATCAATGTGCAGGGAGATCAGCCGTTCCTCGATTCCGCTGTGGTGACGCAGATGGTGCAGGAGTTCGGCAAGCGTGATCCGGTGCCGGCTGTCGTGACACCTGTGTATCGACTCGCCGCGTCCACAATCCACAATCCGGCGGTGGTGAAGACGCTGCTGGCCCATGACGGTCGGGCCCTTTATTTTTCGCGCTCAGCTGTGCCCCATGTGCGCGATGTCGATCCGGCGGACTGGCATCAGCACGCGTCTTTCTGGGGCCATGTGGGCATGTATGGCTTTCGCGGAGATGTGCTCGCGGGCTGGGATCAGTTGCCTGCTTCACCGCTGGAGGATCTGGAACGGCTGGAGCAGTTGCGGTTGATTGAGGCGGGCCATACGGTTGCCACCTTTATTGTGGAAGGAACGTCTCTGTCGGTGGATACGCCCGAGCAGCTGGAACAGGCACGGCGACTTGCTGGCTGTTCCGTCTAGAGCGGCATGTCAGCAACCTTCATCCGACGTCTGACCACCATCACAGCAGCGGCTGTAGGGCTTTTGATTGTCTGGTTGTTGGTCCAGGATTTTGATGTGATCAGTCCTGATGGTCTTGGTGATGATGCAACTCAGAATGTTCGTTCAAGCATCAACTTTGCTCGATACGGGACTTACAGCAGCTTGCCGATTTCGCCGGACGTGGTGCCGGGTTTTCGGCGTGAGCCTGTCCCGAACGTTCTGCTGGCCTTGTACCTGAGGGTTGCGAATGTGCTCTCCCCTGGTCTCCTGGATCAGGCCAATCAGCCATTCAGCGATGCCTTCCTTCTCGTTGTCAAGCAGATCAACCTTGTCTGGGCTGCTGCACTGTTTTTTGGCTTGTGGCTGATAGCAGCGCTGGTTTTTTCACCCTTGCTGGCTGCGCATGGGTTGGCTGGACTTCAGATCTTGATCGTCAATCACTTTTTCGTATTGAAGACGATCGATGTCATGAACACCGAGTTGATTGCCGGCATGATTCTGGTCTGGCTCAGCGCCATGCTGCTGCTGGCTGCCCGTACGCGGTCGTGGCTCTGGTTGCTGGTGTCGGGAGTGGTGTTTGGACTGCTGGCTCTCACGAAGGCGACGGGAGCCTATGTGGCACTGGCCCTGCTTCCGCTCATTGCTCTGGCACTCTCTGGAATCAGTCGAAAGTTCTGGATATCGCTGCTTGCTGTGTCATTTGGATTCGCACTGGCTGTCATGCCTTGGTTGGTTCGGAATCAGATCCATTTTTCCAAGCCTGTGATTGCTGAGGGTGGAGGCGATGTGTTGATGATTCGATCGGTGTTCAATGAAATGACCGGCAGCCAGTTTGTCGACGCTTTTTATGTCTATGCCCCGATCGCTGTACGCCGTGATCTTCTGGGCCCTTGGATGAAGCTTTCCAGTGACGATTTTTCTTGTGAAGGCAGGCTTGCAGTGTTCAATCGAAAACTCGACTGTGATCGACTGGCCCTCGAGGAGGGCAGGTTCGCTGATGTTCTTTCTTTTTATCAACGCGGAAAGAGGGCCATACCGTGGTCGTTGTCTCTTGATGGTGATCAGAAAAAATCCATGGCTCTAAGACGTTTTCAAGAGCGGCCGTTGAATGCTCTGGTCACAAGTGTTCCTCTTGGTTGGAGGGGGATCTGGGGATTTCGAGCGAAAAAATGGCCGAGCATTGTGTTGAATATTGCGGCTTACGGGTCTCTGCTTCTGGCCCCTGCTCTGGCATTGCTTGAGCGAAGACTCTCCTGGCTCTTTGTCTCGATTGTGCCGCTCTCGTTCTTTGCTTTTTACAGCCTATTCAGTCATTTCCTGCCGCGATATTCAATGCCTTTGATCCCAGCTGCAATCGTTTGTTTAACCATGGTTGCGGTCGATCTCGGCGCAAGACTTTTCAGCCGACTTCCCTCCGCCGCAATGCCTCCTGTCAGGTTGATCTGAGAGCTCTGTTGTTTGAGAGCAGCGTTAACGGGATCGTTTATCGATCATGTCGGCCAGCAGCGCAAACATGAACACATTCAGGCTTGCGAATCCCAGAAGCACGGTCTTGTCGGTGAGGTTGTTGAGGATCGTCAAGTCGTAGAGGCTGCTGATGCTGAAGAGTGTTGCCAGGGCAACGATCAGCGGAGATAGGAGGCGCAGCGGCGCGAAATACATGCCGGTGCGCAGAATCAGCTGAGTGAAGCGCAGCGTGTCTTGGATTGGTTTGATGTGGCTTTTGCCGATTCGTCTGGCGTAGCTGATCGGTGTGAATTCAACGGCGTAGCGATTGCGCAGCAGGCAGATGGTGATGGTGGTCGTAAAGCTGAAACCATCGGGAAGCAGTTTGAGAAAATCGAGTGATCGATCGCGTCTGAAGATCCGCAGACCCGAATTCATATCAGGGACTTCTGTGCCGCAGAGAAACGACACCCAGGGCACCAGGATCATCTTGGGGATGGAGCGGATCTTGGAGTATTCAACTTTGGGTCCGATTCGAGCTCCAACCACCATGTCGAGGTCCTTGCTGCTGATCTGCTCAATCAGATCAGGAATGCGGTCATTCGGGTAGGTCCCGTCAGCGTCAGTGATGCAGATGTAATCGCTCTGGCTTCGTCGTATTCCAGTTTTCAGAGCAGCTCCGTATCCCTGGTTGCGCTTGTGATGGACCACCAGTAAATCGTCCGAGTGGTGTTCTTTGGTGAGAGCGTTGAGAACTTGTTCGCATCCATCTGTGGATCCATCGTTCACGGCAATGATCTCCACATTCTTCAGTTTTGAATCACGAATCACCGACAAAATCCATTCAATTGTGTCGCGAATGGCGTGTTTTTCGTTGTAGCAGGGAATAATTATTGATGTCTTCATTGCTTCTCTTTTCTCGATCACACCCTAATTGATGATCCTTTCATCTTTTCAAGATCTTTCTGCCTGCCCTCGTTGTCAGTGGCCAGTGTTGCTTGCGTTGGCAAACTCGATCGCTGCGGCCCCGGTTGTGCCGCATGCTGATTTTGCGTGATCATTCTGAGGTGCATTGCGGCGATTGAGGCCGGGGCGGCATGAAGGACGATCTCCGCATCTCCCTCCCTGGAGTTCCCGCGTCGTTCATCGCTGCATTGGTGAAGCAGGCAAAAAGTGCGGGCAGCAGTCGGCTGGCACTGGTGGGTGGTGCTGTTCGCGACGCCATGCTTCATCAGCTGCATCGTGATCCCTGGCGTGATCTCCCGGATCTCGATTTTCTACTGGAAGGCTCCTGTGCCGCTTTTGTTGAGTGTGTTCAGGAGCATTACGGCAGTGAGCGTGTCTTGGAGGTGCATCTTCATGAGCAGTTCGGCACTGCGGACCTGGTGCTTGATGGAGTGCTGCTCGATGTGGCCCGTGCCCGCACGGAGATCTACCCCGCACCTGGTGAGAACCCGTTGGTTCAGCCCGGCTGCTTGGAGCAGGATCTCGCTCGCCGTGACTTCACGGTGAATGCCATGGCTTTGCTGCTTGGGGCAGACGGATCCCATCAGCTGTGTGATCCCTACGGTGGTCAGGACCATCTGGCAAAGCGTCAACTGGTCTTCCTGCATGAGAACAGCGTGGCGGATGACCCCACACGCATTGTTCGCGGTGCCCGCTACTGCGCACGACTGGGTTTTGTTCTGGCGCCTGATGCTCTCGCGCAGATTCAGGCAACACTGATTGTCTGGCCCTGGTTGTGGCGGCCGGGAGATCCGCTGGATGCGGTCCCTCCGGCCCTGGGAACCCGGCTGCGCATGGAGCTGGAGCTCCTGCTGGATCGAGAGCCATGGCATGACGCGCTGCAGCTTCTGCAGCAATGGTCAGCCTTGCCTTTGCTGGATGAAGGGCTGCAAAGGGAACCTCGCCTCGCTCGGCGGCTGGGTCAGGGCGCACGTCTGGGATTACCAGCCCTGCTGGTTTTGGTGGCTGCAGCGATGGATCCGTTGCCATTGGCTGCGCGATTGCAGATTCCCAGACAGCAGCAGATCTGGCTTGAGGGGTTGATCGACCTGCGTCGGTGGCTGCTGCTCGAGCTCAAACAGCAGGACTGGAGTTGTTGGGGAGCTTTGGAATGGACGCAGCAACTGGAGGAGAAGCGCTGGTCTCCTGAGGTCGTGGCTCTCGCAGTGCTTGACAACGCCCCCTTCCGGCGACCGCTGTTGCGCTGGTGGGGGCGCTGGCGGTATGTGTCGTCACCGGTTTGTGCCAAAGAGCTCATGGCTCAGGGCATGCGCCCAGGCCCCGAGCTTGGCGACACGCTTCGAAGACTGCGGGAACAGCAACTCCAGCAGATGCGCTGAAGCTGGGAGGGGCTCAGTCGTTGCGGTCCCGCCAGCCCTTCTGCTCGAGTTCTCTCCAGTCCCCGCGGGCCTTCAGGATCCGCTCGGCCAGTTCGCGCACGGCGCCATGGCCACCTTGATGATTCAGTACGGCATCCGCTTGCCGGCGCAGTGGTCGACAGGCGTCAAGCGGTGCGAGCAGCAGTCCAACGCTGCTGCGCACAGCCAGATCATTGAGGTCATCGCCCAGGTAACAGGTGTGCTGTGCCGTGACTCCCAGTTGCTCCTGCAGGTCTGTCAGGGCAGGTGGTTTGTCTTTGATGCCCACCAGGCAGTGCTCGATACCCAGCTGGTGTGCCCGCACTTCAGTGGCACCGCCACGTCCACCGCTGAGAAAAGCAAGCTGGATCCCCGCCTGCTGCAACAGCCTCAGGCCGAGACCATCGCGAACATCGAAGCGCTTCTGCAGTCGGCCTTCCGGATCAAACCAGAGCCCCCCATCTGTCAGCACACCATCCACATCCAGTACCAGCAGCCGCAGTTCCGCAAGTGGTCTCTTCAACCGTTGCCAGTGCCATTCACGCAGTAGTCGTTGCATCCTGATGGGTCCTTTCCTGAAAGGTTCTTCGTTCAGGCCAGTCCGGCCTGGACCAGGTCATGCAGGCGCAGCAGACCACTCAGTTGCCCGCTGGCATCCACCACCGGCAGCACGGAGATCGGCTTGCGCCGGTTGTGCTCCATGCGTTGGATCGCTTCGACCGCCAGCAGATCCGCATCGATGGTGATCGGGTCAGGCGTCATCAACTCTTCAGCGGTCAGTGTCGGCCAGCGTTCGGAACCGTGATCGCGCAGTGCCCGGCGCAGGTCGCCGTCGGTGATCAGACCGATGAGGTGACCTGGAATGGCAGGGTTTTCCACCCAGCTGCTGCCAATGGCGCCCTGGGTGAGTGTGCTGATCACCTCCGGCAGGGGTGTGTGCGGCTGGATTGGTTTCAGGTTGGCTGACGGGATCATCAGATCAGCCACGGTCATCGTCAGCTGCTTGCCGAGTGAGCCGGCGGGGTGGTTCAGGGCGAAATCGGCAGGCGAGATGCCCCGCCGTTCCATCCAGACGGCTGCCAGCGCATCACCAATGGCCATGGCCACGGCGGTGCTGGCTGTGGGCGCCAGGTTGAGGGGGCACACTTCCCTGTCAACGGAGGCTTCGAGCACCACGTCGCTGCCGAGAGCGAGCGAGGAATCGGCGCGGCCAACCAGCGCGATACGCGCTGTACCGCGGCGTGTCAGGTGGGGAAGGATGGCCAACAGTTCGCTGGTTTCGCCGCTGTTGGAGAGAAGCAGGCACACGTCATCGGGGGCCACAACCCCGAGGTCTCCATGCAGAGCATCCAGCGGGTTCAGGAACAGGGCCATCAGCCCGATGGACGAGAAGGTGGCGGCAATCTTGCGTGCCACGATGCCGCTTTTGCCCACTCCTGTGATCACGAGCTTGGCTTTTCTATCTGCACAGCGTGCAAGCAGGCTGAGGGCTCCCTCCACCTGATCGCTGCGAAGTCTTTCCGCTGCCGTTGCAATGGCGGCCGCTTCCTCCTGCAGGCAGCGAGTGAGTGCAGACACGCTGGAGGAATCGCAACTAGTGGAATTCTCGTTCATGCCAAATGTTCATCCCGTCTGGTTCTGGCAGGCTGGGGAGCATTTCAAAGTTGTTTTTTGGCAGGGTTGCTCACCTACCTGAAGTCTCCCTGGCTGGATCTGCTGCTGCCGCTCTCGCTCTCGGGCCTGCTCTGGGAGCGCAGCGGTAATCCAGCTGGGATGGTCTGGATTCTGGCGGTCTGGCTTGGCCTCAAGTTTCTGCGATGGCTGCCCTCCCAACCGGTCTATGGGGTGTTGATCGGCGTGCTCGCCGTCATCCTCAGTGCGGTGCTTCATCCCGTCAGCGGATCCGCGCCCACAGATCTGCTGCTGGTGTTGCTGGCGTTCGCGGCCGGTCTTCAGCAAACCAGGGATCAATGGCGGATTGCGCTTTGGGTGGTGCTGGCAACGGTGATCGTCTCGTTGCCATTTGTGGAGTTCTCCCGCTTCAACGGCAACCTGGATGCGATTCCCTGGACGGCCCTCCGAGATGCCTTGCCCCAGGGAGCGGTTCGGATTCAGAAGATCACCATTAATCGTTCGGCCTACCTCTATGGCCTGTTCTCACTGGTGGGCTACGGGCTCTGGCGTACTGAGCAACGTCCCTGGAGATCCATTCTTGCCGCAGTCCTCGGCTGCCTGAGCTACGTGCTGGTCTGCGGCTCGGGATCCCGGGCGGCACTGTTTTTCCCGCTTGCAGCAGTCGTTGTCGTGGAGGTGTGCTGGCGTCATCGTCAGTGGGTGGCACGCAGAGCTCGGTTCCTGGCGGCTTCCCTGCTGCTGCTTTCTTTGCTGTTCAACCTGACGCTGTATTGGCCCTCCAGCCCTGTTGCTGCAGCTGATCCAAGCGATGTTGGACGCGCAGAGGTGGCTCGCTGTTTTGTGAGTCAGGCCCTGCGCTCATTCCCCGACCTGGTATCGGGCCAGGGGTATGACCGGGTCTCTGATCACTGCGCCAGCAGGGTGTTTCTTCCCGAAAAAACCACTGGAATTCCCCATGCCCACAACGTCTTCGTGCAGGCGTTGGCGGACCAGGGCCTGGTCACCTTTGTGCTGATGGCGATCGCTCTGGCTCTGATCTTTCAACGGCTGTTCATCGGGCTTTCCGGTGATGCCGCACCGCTCTGCCTGACAGGCCTGGCCTGCGCGCTGTTCATCCTGTCTGCCTCTCTGGTGGAGTCCACGCTGCTGAAAACGTCCCTGCAGCAGGTGGTCAGTGGTTACCTGCTGGCCATTGCCTGTGCGGTTCCACAGGTTTCCTCGGCGCCATCACAGGAGAACTCCCGTACCATCAGCCCATGAGTTTTCTCGCCGGCCTCAACGACGCCCAGCGCCGGGCGGTGGATCACCATGAAGGCCCGCTGCTGGTGGTCGCAGGAGCAGGCAGCGGTAAGACAAGGGCTCTCACCCATCGCATTGCTCACCTGATTGGTGAACACGGCGCTGATCCATCCCAGATCCTTGCCGTGACCTTCACCAACAAGGCGGCTCGCGAGATGAAGGAGCGTCTTGAGCTGTTGCTGGCTCAGCGTCTGGCGCAGAGTCAGTTCGGACAGCCCTGGAGCACGTTGCCTCCTGTGGAACAGCGGCAGCTGCGCTCACGCATCTATCGCGAGGTGACCAAGGAACTGTGGATCGGCACGTTCCACGCCCTGTTCGCGCGCATGCTGCGCTATGACATCGACAAATTCAAGGACAAAGAGGGACTGACCTGGACGAAGCAGTTCTCCATTTATGACGAGGCCGATGCCCAGAGTCTCGTCAAGGAGATCGTCACCCAGGAGCTGCAGCTCGATCCCAAGCGTTTTGAGCCCAAGAAGGTGCGCTGGGCGATCAGCAATGCCAAGAACCAGGGCTGGCTGCCGGATCAGATGGAGGCCAATTCCGAGGGTCAGCGGGGCAAGCTCGCAGCGGATGTGTACCGCCGCTACCGCAAGGCCTTGGCGGCCAACAACGCTCTCGACTTTGATGATCTGTTGCTGCTGCCGGTGCAGTTGCTGCAGCAGAACGAGCAGGTGCGCAGTTACTGGCATCGCCGCTTCGCTCACGTGCTGGTTGATGAATATCAGGACACCAACCGCACGCAGTACGACCTGATCAAGCTGCTGGTGACCGATGGCAAGGAGCCCCAGGTTTACGACAACTGGTCGGGGCGTTCCGTTTTCGTGGTGGGAGATGCCGACCAGAGCATCTACAGCTTTCGCGCTGCTGACTTCACGATTCTGATGGGCTTTCAGGACGACTTCGGTGATCAGGCGCCGGATGAAGCCACGCGCACGATGGTGAAGCTTGAGGAGAACTATCGCTCCACCGCAACGATTCTGGAGGCAGCTAACGCCCTCATCTCCAACAACAGTGAGCGTATCGACAAGGTGCTGCGCCCCACCCGCGGTGAAGGGGAGCTGATTTCGCTCACCCGCTGCGATGACGAAATCGCCGAGGCCGAAGCTGTGGTGCATCGGCTGCGCACGATGGAGGCCGCCAACCCCGAACTGAGCTGGGGGGATATGGCCTGTCTGTACCGCACCAACGCCCAGTCACGGGCGCTGGAGGAATCGCTCGTGCGTTGGCGTATCCCTTACGTGGTGGTCGGTGGTCTGCGCTTCTACGACCGTCGCGAGATCAAGGATGTGCTCGGCTATCTGCGTCTGATGATCAATCCGGCTGACACCGTCAGCCTGCTGCGTGTGATCAACGTGCCCAAGCGAGGCATCGGCAAGACCACCATCCAGCGGCTCACGGATGCGGCCAATCAGCTGGGAATTCCGCTCTGGGATGTGGTGAGTGACCCTGAAGCCGTTCGTTCTCTGGGGGGGCGATCCGCCAGGGGGCTGTTGCAGTTCTGTGAACTGATCAATGGTTTGCGTGAACGCCTTCACAACACCTCGCCCTCGGAGCTGATCCAGCAGGTGATGGAGCAGAGCGGCTACGTGAGCGAGCTGATCACCGAGGGCACCGATGAAGCGGAGGAACGCCGGCGCAATCTGCAGGAGCTGGTCAATGCGGGTCTGCAGTATCAGGAAGAGAATGATGAAGGCGATCTCGAGGGTTTCCTCGCTTCGGCTGCCCTGGCCAGCGACGCCGACAGCAAGGACACGGCCGCTGATCGAGTGACCTTGATGACACTGCACAGCAGCAAGGGTCTGGAATTCCCAGTGGTTTGCCTGGTGGGCATGGAGCAGGGGCTCTTCCCCAGCTATCGATCACTGGACGATCCGGCCTCTCTGGAAGAGGAGCGACGCCTTTGTTATGTCGGCATCACCAGGGCCAAAGAGCGGCTGTTTCTTTCCCATGCCAGTGAGCGCCGCCTCTGGGGTGGGATGCGTGAACCAGCTGTGCCCAGTGTGTTCCTCTCTGAGCTGCCCGAGGCTCTTGTACAGGGTGAGATCCCCCGTTCCGGTGGTGCAGCGATCCGAAGAGAGCAGCGGCTCGATCGGCTTACCCGTGTGGATCGCGGCACGCCCAGCGAAAAGAGTGCCCCGGCGAACGCCGTACGCCGCCGTCAGGCGGGCCCTGCTCCAGGCAAGAGCTGGAGTGTGGGCGACAGGGTTGTGCACAGCAGCTTCGGGGAAGGTGAAGTGACCCACACCTTCGGGAGCGGCGAGAAAGTGTCGATCGCTGTCAAATTTGCCGGCATGGGGCCCAAGATCCTTGATCCGCGCCTGGCACCGATCGAACCCGTCTGAGTGCTGGTCAGACCATCATCAGCCGTGGAGGGTTTTTTGATCAGCTCTTTTTTAATGTTGCTGCGCATGATCAGGTTCCGCTTGATCAGTGCCATCGCGACAACGTTGTCGATGGAATTGGAGTTGTTGTTTGTTCGTTGACTCTGAACTCAAAGAGTCATTATTTCGTTGTTGTTGAGTAGCTTTTGAATGCAATGGGTGGACTCTGAGGCGGTTATCAGTTCTGGTTGTTGGTGATGTGACCCCTCGCTTCACTGTGATTGTTGATGCTTGCGGTATGGTGTAACTATCGAATGTGATTCGTTTGAAGCCGACAGTTATTTATATAGCCAGTCGTCCGCACAGTGGTTCGACGCTTTTGGCATTATTGATGAATGCTCATAGTCAGGTGGTTAGTGTTGGTGAGCTGAAAAAGTTGCTTCAGCATCAAACGTGCACGTGTCATGGATTGAAGCCAGGCGATTGCCCGTTCTGGAGCAAGGTGGCCGCCTCTGTTCACGAATCAATTGGACTTGACTTGCATGAATTGGCCTTGAGAGATTGTAATGATGAGCGGAAATTCATTCGTGACAATCAGGCGCTGTATTCAGCGCTGGTATCGGTGAGTGGATGCTCGTTTATTGTGGATTCTTCTAAGAATTTGCTGCGCCTAAAGGGATTGCTAAGGGCAGTATCTTGTGGTGCTAATTTTGATTTGGTTCCTGTTTGGCTGCATCGCGGTCCTTTCGGAACGTTGAACAGTGCCCGCCGTAAAAGTAAGGATCTTTGTGATCCAATCTTCAACTACAACAAATATTTTTTTAACTTACGCCGATCCCTAATTGGTACTCGACATTCGCTTGTTTATTATGAGCGTCTGGCGCGGAATCCTCGCCAAGAAATGTCTCGGGTAATGCAGGATGTTGGACTCTGTTTCGAAGAGTCGCAGTTGAGTTGGCGAAGTTCAGTGATCAGAGATGTGGGCGGTAACAGAATGCGGCGCGAATCATCGGATGCGATTCATTTGGACCGGTCCTGGCGCCGCGAGTTGAGTCTGCGACTCAAAATCAGAATTTTCATTCAAACACTGCCCGTGCGCTTGAGAAGTTACAAGCTTTTTAAAGTCTTTCGGCCATGGTTGAAGCCCGCCAAGGTTGCTTCCTGATTTCAACTAAATTCGATCAGTTTCAATAACTTCTGAAGTGATATCGGTTCGAGTTGGTTTGGTCATCAAAGTGAATATTCAACTGTTGTTATCCGACGTCGGCTGTTTCAGCTCTTGCGCACGTTTCCGATTTCCGTCCAGGCGCTGTGGGATTGGCAGGTCAGTTTGTGGGCGATTCTGGTCGAAACGCTGATCAGCAGTGGTCCACAGGTCTGCGGATCGACCAGCAGCTCGAGCAGGGCGTGATGCTCTTTGCTGCCTGGGTCGATGTCATTCAGTTGAAGTTGCAATGAGCCCGCATCCAACAAGCTCCAGGCCCGTCGGTTGGATGGGGCCAGGCTGCTCACATAGCCCTTTTGCAGCAGGGAGAGAGCACCTGGCAGCGCAGGGATCTGGGGGCCATCGAGCACCAACTTCAGGCCAGGATCGCGCAGCATTTCGCCAAGGTGGCCCAGCAGCCCAAAGCCTGTGATGTCCGTTGCTGCATGGATGGCATCTGGATGTTCGCGTTGCAGATCCAGAAGTTCCTCCAGCACACAATGCTGGCTTGTGCCCATCTGTTTGAGAGCAGTGTCCAATGCAGAGACCGGGGCAGTACCGGTCATGGCCGCGGCAAACAGCACTCCTGTTCCCAGTGGTCGACTGAGCAGTAGCCGGTCTCCTTCCTGAAGTCCCGTTTTGGGCCAGAAGGCTGAATCAGGCTGTCCGCTGACGCTGAGCGTCACCTGCACAGCCCGGCTGAGCGGCGGCTGGGCGAGACCATCTCGGGCTTCCAGGGTGTGTCCACCGATCAGCTCGGCGCCCTGCTCATTCAGGGCGGAACGGATCCCAGCCAGTGTCTGCGCCAGCAGGGTCTGCTGGGTTGAGTCATTGGCCTCGGGCAAGGTGACAACGGCCTGGGCAGACAGAACACGGGCGCCGCAGGCCCAGAGGTCGGAGCAGGCATGCAGGGCAGTCAGTTGACCGTTCAGCCAGGGGTCACTGACAAGGGCTGGAAAACCATCCACGCTTTGCAGCACTGGAGCGAAGGCCCTGGTGGTTTTCAAAGGCAGGACGGCGGCATCCTCTGGGTCTGTTCCCAGCGCTGCGATGCCTGCCTGAGAGAGGGCACTTTCAAGTGTTCCGGCTGGCAATTTGGCGGCACAGCCCCGGCAGGCCATGGTTTCGTTTGGATCCATGGCCTGCTGGGGCTCGAACCTGGCCATGAAGCGCAAATCGATGGCTTGCTTCCAGCGCCAGATCAGCGGATGAGGGCCAACCAGGCGTGAGCCCCGCAGAGCCCAGGCTGTTGGTAGACCGTTGTGGAATCCTCCCAGCAGCTGCAGGGCCTGGCGTTGCGGGCGCCAGCTCTGCAGGGGTTGACCTGCGCAGGCGGCCTCCAGGTTGCGGGCCAGTGGTTTCGCTGCTCGCACAGCCCAGACACCGGAGGGTGCACGCGGATGTGCATCGATCACCGCGCAGTCGCCGGCCGCAAAGATTCCAGGGTTCTGGATGACCTGAAGGCTTGTTTCCGTGCGGATGCGGCCACTGTTTGAGCAGCAGGGCAGGTCACTCTCTGTAAGCCAGTGCGGAGCTCGACTACCGGTGCAGAGAAGTCCAGGAGTCGCTTGGAGCTCCTTGGAGCCACTCGGTGCGCCCGCTTCAACGATCTGGATGTCCGCCTTGCGCAGGACATGTCGCAACCCCTGTTTCAGGTGTTCGGGGCGGATCCGCAGCACAAGAGGCCGAGTGGGCCAGCGCTGCCTGAGGGCCAGGGCCGTTTCCACCGCGGCCAGACCGCTGCCGACGATCTGAAACGCTGAGGTGGCAAAGTCTCGGTCAACCATCAGCTGGTCCTGGCGGCTCAGAAAGGCGAGTGCCGGCTCCAGCGGTTTGATGGGCACCAGTTCGGAATTCGCCGCGGGGCTGCTTGAGGTTTCTGCACCCAGGTTGAGGCTGAGGTGCTCGTAGTTCAGTGCTGGCCGCTCAGCAAGTTGCAGCTCACGGTTCTGCAGGTCCAGGCCGGTGATGTCGGCCACAACGAGTGCCACGCAGGCTTGGTCGGCCAGTTTGCGCAGGTCAACGGCCACCTGGTCCCGTTGATAGATCCCCGCGATCAGGCCCGGCACCATGCCTGAGTAGAGGGCTGTGCTTGTGCGGTTCACCAGGGTGATCAGCTCGCTGGGGCGGTGGTCCGGCTGCATGGCCCAGCGGCGCAGGGTCAGCGCATGGCTGTGTCCACCACCGGCCAGCACAAGACCGCTCATCAGGGGGCGCCGTAGCCGGATGGATTGGCCGACTGCCAGGCCCAGCCGTCTCGGCAGATGTCGTCGAGGGAGCGTTGGGTTCGCCAGCCGAGCCGTTCAAGTGCCAGGGCGGGATCGGCAACGGTGGCAGCGGCATCTCCCTCGCGGCGAGCCACGATCTCGTAGGGCACCTCGCGGCCGCTGGCTCGTTCAAAGGCCCTGATCACCTCCAGCACCGAGGCTCCCTGGCCGCTGCCCAGATTGAGGGTGAGCAGCTGAGCCGGTTCAGCAAGCAGGCAGTCGAGAGCAGCACGATGGCCGTCCGCCAGATCCATCACATGGATGTAATCGCGGACACCGGTGCCGTCGCTGGTGGGCCAGTCGCCGCCGAAAACCTGCATTAATTCACGCCGCCCGATGGCCACCTGACACACAAAAGGGAACAGGTTGTTGGGGATGCCCATCGGGTCTTCCCCGATTGCGCCGCTGGGGTGAGCGCCCACAGGATTGAAGTAACGCAGACAAGCAATGCTCCATTGATTGGGAGAGCTGGCGGCAAGGTCTTGCAGCATCCTTTCAACCGCCGCTTTGGAGTGGCCGTAGGGGTTGATCGGCTGAACAGCTGCTGATTCGGGGATGGGCACGCTGTTCGGGTAGCCATACAGCGTGGCACTGCTGCTGAACACCAGGGTGCGGCAGTCGTGGTCGTTCATGGCCGCCAGCAGACATCGGCTGCCAGTCAGATTCACGTCCCAGTAGCGGAGAGGTTCGCGCACTGATTCGCCAACGGCCTTCAGCCCGGCGAAGTGAATCACGGCCTGGAGTGGTTGGCCGATCGTTTTGGCTTGACTGAAGATCTGGTCGAGGCAGGCCCTGTCACGGATGTCGCCCCTGATCAGTTGCAGTCGCCCTTCGCGGTCATCTGCAGAGGATGACAACCCAGCCAGTGTGGCCACCCTCTCAAGAGCAACCGGTGAACTGTTGCTCAGGTTGTCCAGCACAATCAGGTTGTGCCCCTCCTGCAGCAACACCAAACAGGTGTGACTGCCTATGAAGCCCGCGCCTCCGGTGATCAGGATCTGAGTCATTTCCAGAACCTATGTCAGAACCTCGAGTCTGACTGTCTTTGCAAGGGCAGAATGAATGGCCCTGGTGAGGATGGTGTGAGTCAGCTGCAGAGCCTGCGCGGCATGGTGGATCTGCTGCCTGTTCAGACACGTCGCTGGCAAGCGGTGGAGGCCGTGGCCAGGACTCATTTCCGTTGCGCTGGGATCGAGGAGATCCGTACACCTCTGTTGGAGGTCACGGATCTGTTTGCCCGCGGCATCGGTGAAGGCACTGATGTGGTGGGTAAGGAGATGTACAGCTTCCGGGATCGCGGAGATCGCTCTTGCACGTTGCGTCCAGAGGGGACAGCTTCAGTCGTGCGCTCAGTGGTGCAGCACGGATTGCTGAGCCAGGGCTCCCAGAAACTCTGGTACTGCGGACCGATGTTCCGGTATGAGCGGCCGCAGGCTGGCCGTCAGCGGCAGTTCCATCAGATTGGCGTTGAGTGGCTGGGAGTTGGCTCAGCTCGGAGTGACGCTGAAGTGATCGCCCTTGCCTGGGATTTGCTCCGTGATCTGGGAGTCTCTGGTCTTGAACTTCAGATCAACAGCCTTGGCACCATTGACGATCGTCAGCGTTATCGCGCCGAGCTTGTGGCCTGGCTCCAGGCCCGCGCTGATCGGTTGGATCCTGATTCTCAGCAGCGATTGACCACCAATCCTCTGCGCATTCTCGACAGCAAGAACCCTGCCACGCAGCAGCTGCTCGCGGAGGCTCCTACATTGCTGGACGCTCTCAGTGAAGAGAGCTCTCAACGATTCCAGGCAGTGCAGGCCTATCTGGCTCAAATGGAGATTCCGTTTCGGCTGAATACCCGTTTGGTGAGAGGGCTCGATTACTACGGCCACACCGCTTTTGAGATCACCAGTGATCAGCTCGGAGCTCAGGCCACGGTTTGTGGTGGTGGTCGCTACGACGGTTTGGTGCAACAGCTGGGTGGCCCTGCCACACCAGCGGTGGGTTGGGCACTGGGGATGGAACGGCTGTTGCTGGTGCTTGAAGCCGCGGCAGCAGCTGATCCAGAGGGGGCAGCTGCATGTCTTGCGGCTACCCGTGCTCCTGATGTTTATCTGGTGAACCGCGGCGAACAGGCCGAGGCTGTTGCTCTGGTGTTGGCACGGCAGTTGCGGGCTGCTGGTGTGTGCATTGAGCTTGACGGCTCAGGTTCTGCGTTTGGCAAGCAGTTCAAGCGTGCGGATCGCTGTGGTGCCAGATGGGCTGCGGTGATTGGCGATGAGGAGGCTGCTGAGGCCAGGTTTCTGTTGAAACCTCTTCATAACAAGGGTGAGGAGCGTTGTTTGGCGATGGCGGACTGGCAAATGGTGATCGACATCCTTGCGTGCGACGAAAGTGACATCACCACTGCCACACAATTTGATCAACAATGATCTTTGATTTGCGCATTGCATGCTTGTAATGCGCAAATCACTTTTGTTTTTTTGCTGCGTGTCTGTGTGATTAATTGGTGATTGATTCCTTGTCTGCAATGAGCAAAGTATGGGCTCATTGACCGCGCATATATTTTGCCCTGCTCAGGAAATTGATTCTCATGATGGGATTGATTGCGGCCCTGGGCCACCAGCACAGGCTTTTCTGCGCAGGTAGTCGATAGCGAACACAGAAGCATTTCCATTGCTGATGTTTTGCCTGCCAGCGTTGAAGGGCAAGGCCTGCATTGCCTCTCCAATTTGGGTGTTTGCCGCTGCTGTTGTGGCGATGGCGCCGATGTGCCAACAAAGGCCGAGAGCAGCTGAGGATCTTCCCTTTGTGCCGGGCGACCAGCGCAAGCCAATGGTCATGGAACACTGCATCACCTGGTATCGGCAGAGCCTGTTGCAGCAAAGCTCGATTCAGGATGATTGTGCAGCCGGTGACCGAGTTGTGTTGAGCAAGCTCAATCAACCCTGGTAGTTCGCCACCGTAGTGATGCCATTCCCACAGCGTGCGATTGAGTGGCCTGCCCTCGGAGTTGATCAGTTCAGCATCGGAATGGAGCAGCAAGGGTTGCTGTGATCCAAAGGGATGGCTTGCCTCCACCTGCTTGAGAATGTTCAGGCCCGTGGCCAGCCGTTCCGGGTGCCAGACATCATCCTGATCACAAAGGGCGATGTATGGGGCAGAGCTCTGCTGCAGCAGCCTGTTGAATGCTGCGGTGGGTCCAAGTCGTTCACTGGCAGGCGGCAAGCGCTTGATCCAGGCGGGGTGACGCTGCTGCCACTGCTCAAGAATGTTGCTGGTGGAGTCTGTGGAGCCGTCATCAAAAACGATGAGCTGATCTGGGCGAAGTTCCTGTCGCCACAGGCTTTGCAGCTGCTCTTCCAGGAAAAGATCTCCATTGAAGGTGGCGAGAACCACCTCCAGATTCACCACCATTGCAGTCCCCACTTGCGGAAATACAGCCAGGCGCTGTGAAGGTTCACCAGGGTGAGCCAGATGTTGCTGTAGCTCCCGCGCCCCCAGTGATGGGTCACTGTGCAGATCGGCAGATTCACTGTTGGACCATGGGCGGCCAGTCGGCGAGTGATGTCGGCGTCTTCGAAGTAGAGAAAAAAGCGTGGATCAAAACCTCCGACGGCTTGCACGGCCCAACCGCGCATCCACAGGCAACAACCGCTCAGATAGCTCGAGGCGAACACCTGGGAGTAAGGCTTGTCGCGCATCGTGTACCAGTTGTCGTAACGGCGCAGACGTCTGGGCTTGAGTCGGCGGGGGATGCAGCGACGGCTGACGAGGGCCAACAGGGTGGGATTGCGTTTGCAGAGAAACTGACGCTGACCATTGGGGAAACGCAGCTCTGGTGTGGCTGCTGTGATGTCATGATGCTCTTCCAGCCAAGTGGCGAACCTCTCAAAGCTTTCGGGATCCCAGGACAGGTCGGTGTTGAGCACCGCAACCAGAGGAGGCTCATTGCGTTGATCACACCATTGCTGCCAGAGCTGATTGAAGCTGCGCCCGTACCCAGGATTGGATCGCTGCATGATGCTCATGGCTGCTGCGGGCAGCAGATCTTCAGCGGCCTCGCCAGGGCAATGGTTGTTAATCACAACCGCGTAGGCAAAATCGCCGGGCAGTTGGTCAAGGCACGTCTTCAGCCGCTCGACATGTTGTTTTGGCGGGTGGTGGGCAATCACCACCAGTAGCGCCCGCAGATTGTTCAAGCCCCAGGACACGTCAGCGCATGCTGCGGACTGCATCGGTTGTTCTTGAAAGGCGACTGAAAAACAGTTGCAGAGGCGTCAGTTTTTGCAGTTTGATCTGAGCGTCCAAGGCCATGCCTGGCTGCAATTCGAAACTTTGGCCGTTTTTCTTCAATGACTGTCCGCTGAGGTCCAAATTGACTTGAAAGTGCGGATAGTCGTAGGGAGGCTCAGGAGGCAGTGAGTCCTGACTCACAAGGCTGACCTTGGCCGGCATGGTGCCGTAAACGCTTTTGTCGTAGCTGGTGAAAGCAATTTCAGCGGTTTGTCCCGATCGGATGAAGCCGATGTCTGAATCTCTGGCGAAGGTCTGAGCCTGCAGTTCATCATTGGGCACCAGCTTGAGCAGAGGTTCGTTGCCGTTGGCTACCTGGCCTGTCTGGGCCTTCAGGTCGATCACGGTGCCGGATACCGGTGCTCGCAGGGTGACCAAGTCAAGCTTGGAGCGGGCATCTACCAGATCGGCTCGCAGTTGCGACTGGGTTCGCTGCGATTCGAAATTGAGAACCTGTTCTTCTTCTCTGGCAACCGCCAGCTCGCGACGGGTTGCCTCCAGCTGGCGCTCTTTCCCGATCACCTGGAGCTGGGAGCTGCCTCCTTCTGCCGCCAAGCGCCGCAGTGGAGCCAACAACTGTTCGTCAAGATCGAGTTGGCGCTCCAGCCCACGGATGCGTTCGCGTATCCGGGCCATCGCTGATCGCTGGCGGCTGACCTCCGCCTCCAGTTGTCTCTGCAGTTCCGCCACTTCACTGCGTTGCACGCGCGGGTCAAGCACCACCAGGGCCTGGCCTGCCTCCACCCGCTGGCCGCTTTGAACGAGCACCTCGCGCACGACCCCCCGCTCTGGGGTGGTGAGATCCTGTGTGCTTCTGAGCGTGACCAACCTCCCAGGCACGGTGACCACCTGGTCGACCTTCACCAATGCCGCAAAACTGATCAGGCCAAGCACCAGCACCGACAGGCTGCCAGCCAACACCGCAGGAAGCACTGGTGATGGGCGTGTTTCCAGACGCAAGGCTTCGCGTGCTTCCGCATCAGGCCTTGTCTGCTGGCGACGGGCCAGGGCAGAGCTGGTGTTGGACTTTGAGCGAGCCATGGGTGCAGGGTTGAGGCGGAAAGATCGGAGAGGATCAGGCGGCGTGAGCCTGCTGTTGGTTGGCCAGGCTGGCAAATGAGCCTTGCATCGCCATCAACTCGCCCCAGGAGCCATCCTCCAGCAGAACACCGCTGTCGAGCATCAAAATGCGATCTGCGTTGCGCAGACAGGCCAGCCTGTGGGTCACGATGACCATGGTGAGATTGGCAAAGCGTTGTTGCAGCCGTTCGATCACCAGGCTTTCAGTTGTTGGATCCAGAGCCGAGGTCGCCTCATCAAGGATCACCAGCCGAGGGTTCTGCAACACCATGCGTGCGATGGCGATGCGTTGTTTCTGGCCTCCGGAGAGTCCGCCGCCTCGTTCACCAACCCGGGTGTTGTAGCCGTCTGGCAGTTTCATGATGAAGTCATGGGCGCAAGCCACCCGGGCTGCATCAATCACTGCTTCATAGGGAGCATCCGACATGTTCAGGCGCAGGTTATCGAGGACCGTGCCGTCGAAGAGGATGGATTCCTGCGGCACGAAACCCACCTGCCGGCGCAGGCTGCCGATCTGCACCTTGCTGATGTCGGTTCCGTCGATGTAAATCCTGCCTTCTTCCACCTGGTACAGACCATCAAGCAGCTGGACGAGAGTGCTTTTGCCACTGCCACTCGTACCCACCAGTCCAATCACCTGGCCTGGATCGAGTGACACGGAGAACTGGTCGAGCTGGCGTTTGCTGGTGAGTCCATAGGAAAAGGAGACATTTTCCAGATCAATGCGACCGGCGATTGCAGGCAGTGGAAGCATGTAGCTGGAAGCCAGCGAATCCTCCGGCTTCTGACCCAGTACGTCGGCCAGAGAATCCATGGAGGCACGGGCATCCTGGTATTGGTCCGAGACAGCTCCAACCTGAATCATCGAGTTGGCCAGCTGGCCTCCAAGGATCATGAAGACGAAGATCGAGCCCACAGTGGTTTCACCTTGAATGGCCAGCACAGCGCCGGTCATCATCAGCGCCAGGCGGATGAGCTGAGGAATGGCGCTGCGGAATTCCCGCGCCAGCACCTGCAATCGCTCAAGCTGAAAATCCTCGCTGGAGAAGCGGCGATAGCGCTGAAGCCATTGCCAGCGAGCCTGGGTCGCGAAGTTCTGAGTTTTCACAGTGCGGATGGCGCTGAGGCACTCCACAAGGAACCCCTGCGCCAACGACCAGGCTTTGTTCCTGCGTGTGATGCCTCGCTTGATCGGTTTGCGGCTGATCCAGGTGGACAGGGCCATCAGCGGGACCTGCGCCAGCACCACCAGAGCCAGGAGTGGCTGGATCGCCAACATCACCAGCCCGATAAGAGGGATGAACACCAGGTCGAGGGCGGTGTTGATCACAGTGCCCGTAAGGAAGCTGCGCACCCGACGCAGATCATTGAAGCGGCTGGACAGATCGCCGACGGTGCGGCGATCGAAAAATTTCATCGGCAGACGGAAGAGGTGTCCCACCACCTGGCTGCCAAGGCTGGTGTCGATGCGATCGGAGAGATCCACGATCAGGTTGTTCTGCAGCAGCGCCAGCACTGCCTTCACGACAACGATCAGGCCCATCACAAGGCCAATGGGCCAGAGCAGGCCAAGGTCGCGGGTGGTAATCACCACATCCACAATCTGAAGGATCGCCAACACAAACCCGATCTCCAGCAGTTTGTTGGTGAATCCAGCCAGAAACACCAGACCCATCTGGGAGCGGTAGGGGTGGATCATGCTCCAGAACCAGGAGAGGTCGAAACGGCTTGCCTGGGCGTCTGTCTCAGCAGATTCCGCCGGCCTGACCAGCATCAGCTGGAAACCATCAGGGCCGAGCTCCTGAAGTTCTGCAGTGCTCAGTGGAACCAGTCCGCGGCCTGGGTCAGCCACAACCAAACCGCGAGGACCGGCTTCTTCAATCAACAGGAAACGATCCTGTAGCTTGACCAGCGCAGGGGGCTGCAGCCTATGCAGTTGTTTGGCTGGAGCGTTGAGCGGTCGCACTTCCAGGCCGAGGCTTTCCAGGATCTGACCCAGATGCAGCAGGGTGATGCCTCCCAGTCGCTGCTCGCAGTCGATCAACACCTGTTCCACCGTGTCCCGGGGAAAGGGAAAGCGATAGCGATTCGCCAGCCTTTGCAGACAGATGATTGCGGTGCCCTGAGGCCCCTCGCCGCGCTCTCGCATCGGGGCTAATCGCCTTCTCCCGCTGCTGAGTCCCAGCTCCTCAGGCTCGATGGGGTCCGGCAGATCGTCGGCGTCGCTGGCCTGACGCCAGAGATCTTCGGAAGCACGCCCAGAGACTTCACCTCTGGATTGCGGACGAGTACGGCGAGCAGAAAGCGCTTCCTCAAGGGCGGAGCGCTGGATGCCGAGCAGACGCCCACCAAGGGGCAATGCGCTGCTGGCCGAATCTGATCTCCAGTGTTGGATCTCGCTACCGATGGGCGCATTACTGGGAAGCGGTGCGCTCGGCAGCCACAGATATTCAGGGTCGAGATCAGCTGTGTCGCCAAGCTGCTCGCCTGTTAACAGTTGGAGGGCGCCCGGGCGCCAGAGTTCTGCTAGCAGGCCCGGTAAATCCTCGTGGCGCTGGGGCTGGCGGGCAAGCCATGCCAGCAGCAGTTCGGCGAGTTCGCTGCGGTTGGGTTCAAGACAGCCCTGTTGAAGCGATGTTTCCTGGCGGAGCAGCTCCAAAAATGGCTTGGCGGGCAGCGCTGCCACCAGGGTGGGCTCCATGGCGATTGCCGCTTCACAGGCGCGGTTGCGCACCAACCCACACCAGCCCACCGCATCACCGCTGCCAAGCCGGGCCAGGGTGAAAGGCCCAGTGGCGTGATCATCAGCAATCAGACGTACGGCTCCTTCGGCAATGAACATCACCTGATGGGGCAGCCGATCGGCTTGCAACAGCGGCTGACCGGTTCGATAGCGCAGCCACTGCAACTTGGATCGCTGAGAGGCAAGAATTCCTTGAAGGGGGACGGGCAGCGTCGAAGCGTCTTGACTCATGGAAGGGTGAGGGTGCAGACCGATTCGGGCAGGGGATCGGATGCAAGCAGGGTGTTGATCGTGTTGGCCAGCCAGTCGCGATGCAGGCGCAGGGTCAGCTCGCGGCGGGTCGGGTCATCCCATCTGGCCGGCAGGCGGCTGTCCAGTCGCAGCACAATGCTGCGTCCGTTGGGAATGCGCAAGGGGGGTTGGATCACTCCCGGCTGGGCGCGAAGCACCATGCGATCCAGAGGTGCTTGCAGGTCTTCGAGGCAAAGGGGCCCGAGATGCCCGCCGCTGTCGCGGCTGTTGCCCAGCGACTGAGGTGCCAACTCCCCAAAGCTGGCGTCGCCATCCTGAAGCTTGAAATACCATTCCTGGGCCAGATGGGTGTCATCGCTCTGAAGCACGGACAGGCAAACGCGATCGAGGGCCGACCCCAGCTCCAGGAAGCGTTGCCGCGCCGCAACCTCAAATGTTGTTGCTTGCCATTGCTCGAGGCTTTGATCACCACTGACACAGGCTTCGATGCTGCGTCCGAGCCAGACGGTGAACAGATTCACCCGCTCGAGTGCTTCGCGCAGCTCGGCATTGGGCCAGATCAGGTCACACTGGCGAGATGGATCGTTGGAAGGGGTGAGGGTCATGCCAGAGCGCCCGACTGTGCAGCATCGGCTCAATGCCCTGTGGGCATCGCTCCAACAATCTGTTGATGATTGTGCATGGGAACAGGCCGAGGGTCTACTGCGACGCTTTCTTCAGCTCGCCCCTGCTTCACCCCTCGAGGTTTGGGACACCCTTGGCTATGTGCTGTTGATGCAGGGCGACTATCGAGGTTGCCAGTTGGTGTTGGAGCCGCGGCGATTTGATCCCACCAGGAGTTTCTGGCTCGAGCACAAGCTCGGTGATGCCCATCGTGGGCTCAATCAGCTGCAGGCTGCTGTCGAGTGCTATCGGCGCAGCCTCCGAGATGGTTCTGACAGCCCGATCACTTGCCGCAACTTGTTGCAGGCCTTGGATGCTCAGGAGCCGGGATCGGCGATCCAGGAGTTGAAGCGTTGGCAACAGAAAGGTGCTCCGTCCTCAGCTGCCTGGGATGGGGCACGGCAGGCGGCTGTGCTTGTGCCCGGCCTGACTTTTGCTCAGCAGCTTTTTGACGTGGGTGAAGCGGATGCTGTTTGCCGTCAGCGACTGTTGGAGGACGCTTGCTACGCCTTTGACCAGTCACGCGTTCAGTCTCTGCTGGCCGCGGCACAACTCAGTCCTGAAGGTTTCAGTGCTTGGGAGCGTGCGTTGCAGCAGCGCCTAGAGACGCTGGGTCTGGCGGCAGCCACCAGCGACCCAGCCTTTGACGCACCACAGCGCTGAGGCGTTCGCTGCTGAGTCGTTCCTGAGCGATGGCCTGACCGCGCAAGCCCAGTTGTGAGGCGTAGTGCGGATTCAGGGCGAGCTGGCGCATGGCTTTCGCCGCACTGTTGATGTCGGGTTCAGCCCAGGTCGCGCCTGCCATGTAGTCGCCGCGGCTGCGCTCAATCGTCTTCGGAGACCAGGGAATCAGTTCAGCGCTGCCGGGGGGCATGAAGTCGAGATTGCCGGAATAGCCGGTGGCGATCACGGGGATCCCCATGCCCATGGCATCCGCGAGGGTGAGCCCGAAGCCTTCAGAGCGGTGCAGGCTCACAAGTGCATCCGCCTGGTCGTAGAGGGCATCGAGCTTTGCTTGCGGGAGTAAAGCTTCGATCCAGCGGATGCGTTGGTCACCGTTGGCGAGGTTTTTCAGGGTACTGGCCTGTTCGGGGAACTGCTCGGCGCTGCTGGCTTTGACCAACAGTTGCACTGCCGGAGCTGAGTTGTCGTGGCGAGGGAATGCGCGTTGAAAGGCACGCACCACGGCTGCAGGATTTTTGCGTTCGGGAGTGCTCCAGAAATCGAAAAAGGTGAGAAAAGTGAAGGGACGTGCCTCGCTGGCCTGGCGAACAGCTCGCCTTTTTCGGTTGCGTGCCTGCAGATGCTTCCAGTCGGGGAGGTGGGGCAAGCTGATCACAGGCACTGGGCTGCGCTGGGCCAGAGCCTGGGCGGTGAAGCTGCTGGGGCACCAGATCTCGTGATATCCATTGAAAAAGCGCTCCCAGCCGGTAGGAAATTGCTCCAGTTCCCAGGCCCAGTAGCCGATACGCAGCGGAGCGGTGAGCGGGTGACGCTCCAGCAAGTCCGGATTGCTGGAGAGAATGTTGGGATTGGTGTGGATCAAGTCCACCTGAGCGAGAGCATTGTCCTTCCCCGATGGATCACCAGACAGTTCCTGCACAGCAGCATGGCTGGCCAGGGCCAGGTCCACATAGCTCAGCTGACAGCCCGCTGCCTCTAGGCAGCGCGCAGTGGCCCGGGCACCGCCAGCAAGCCCGAAGCCTGCGCGTAGATGGCCGTAAAAGCGGATATGCATACCAGATCCGCACAATCTGCAGGTGATAATGGATGAGTGAAGCCGATCGCTGTTTGGTCAGTACGAGTTCTGTGACTGGTTTCGCCGCCCCTTCCCTCTTACTGGCAGAAGAAACACGTCAAAAACTGCATCTGAAGCGCATCACAAACAGTACCGAAGGTCATGTTTTTGCCTCCGCCGTTGCTGAAGCGATTGGCCTGCCGCTTCAAGCTCTTCATCAGCATGTGGGGCCCTACCCCATGTTTCGACCTGGGCACGACAACAGCACCGACACCCACCAACGCTTCTATGGCCAACATGAGCAGCAGAAAAATCATTATCGGGATCTTTGCCGCCGAGTGATCCGCTGCATCGGCGAGCCTTGCTATGTGCAGCAGATTCCCACTTATCGCTTTGGGTTACCTAACAATCGCTGGGTCGGCAATTTTCATCGAGACTCAGATTTCGGGCACAGTCGCTACGAGCTCAATGCAATCTGCGCTTTAACACCGATGCTCGGCAGCGCCGCCCTGCATATTGAGACAACGGATGGCTCTCATGATTTTGAGCCAATGGAGCTGAAGCTGGGTGAACTGATTCTTTTTGACCACATTGATCGTTTGCATGGCTGCCCGATTAATCGCGAGGGAGTATCGGTGGCAAGTGTTGATTTTCGTTTTGTGCCGGCTCGGTTTGTTCAGGATGCGTTTTGTTCGCAAGCCACCAGCATTAACACTGGTATTGCTTTTCTTCCCGGCCATTATTTCAGTGATGAGCCGCTGGCTGATGAGCCGCTCTGATGGGAATTCAGCTTCGCTTGAAACAAGAACTGCGCCGTGGCGCGCAGCAATGTCATGCCTCTTGGCAACGTTGTCTTGCCCCTTTTCGTGTGCCCCGAGAGCGCGAAAAGCTGGCCGCAATTCATGCTCTGGCGCGAGTGCAGGAATCACTGTTGCCGGCAGGTTTTCAGCAAGCAGCTGAGAAACTTGTGCTGTTTTCTCATTACCACCCTCGAGGATGGCTGCAGCGCTGTATCCGCCGAGAGTTGGCCGATTTGCGCGCACGTGGCTGGCCAGTGCTTGTGCTGTCTGGAGATCTTGACCCAGGCGCTTTGGCCTGGTGTGACCGGAATGGAGTGGGTTGGTTGCGACGCCGTAATGAGGGGCGAGATTTCGGCGCATTTCAGGATGGATGGCTCTGGCTGCAACATCAGCACTATGGATCTGCTCTTGAGAGGCTGATTCTTCTCAATGACAGTGTCTATCCCGTGGTGGATTTAGAGGCCACGAGTTGGCCAAGTTTTGTGGATTATCAAGGCGATGAAGTGTTGGGTTTCAGTGATTGTTATCAGAATGGTTATCATCTGCAGAGTTATGGTTTGCATCTACCCAAGGTTGTGATTCGGCAACCTTGGTGGGATTCTTTCTGGCGATATTACCGAGGCTGGGGTGGCATGTCTGTGGCCATTCGCGAGGGAGAAATCGGCTTGTCCCAGCTGCTCCTGCATCAAGGTGTTGCTCTGCGCGCACTGCATCCTGCCAGTCGCCTCAGGGGGCAGATTGCAAGTCAGGAATTGTGTGAACAGTTGCAGCACTATTGCTCAGATGCTGCAGTGGTATGGATCCAACAACAGTTATTAAGCACTGGTTTGAGTTCCTTTAATTATCACTCAACCGCGCATTACTGGGCGATTCCTTTGTTGATGGATGGCTGTCCATTCATCAAACGATGGCTGCTGGAAAGCAACGAAAAGCAGATGCTCGATCCCCTTTTGGTGGCGGGTGGCAAGTCTGGACTGGTTGATCCTCAGGAGTTGCCGGATTATCTGCGACCGCCTGTCATAGGTTTCGCCAGCTGAGTACATGTTTAGCTCGTTCAGCTGCCAATGCTTCAGCAAGATGTGCACGCCGCCTTGCCTCCAGAGCCAGCAGTTCATGACTGAGTTCGGGGGTTGTTTCAAGCCACTGTTCAACAGCTTGAATCACAGATTTCGGCACATCATTAAGAGTTTGGCTTTCTCGGAGGCACGAGTGAAATTTTTGGCCTAATTCCAGCCAGTGTTTGGGTAAGCCCGACAAGCGATCGGGTACAGATTTCGCTGTCTTGCTAATTAATTCCTGTTCTGGCTGATGTTCAACGAATAAGCCTTTGTTGTCCCATTGTTTCAGGATCGGCTGCAATGTGCCTGGGGCATCTTTCAGCAGTGTTTCAAACGAGATGATGGGCCAATCACTGATTTGAGGGTTAATACTGCGGCATTTCACCATGTCGAGGTTGTAGCGCATCCAAAGTGCGAATCCTTTCAGAGGCGACATGTCGTCGCCGTTGCGCTCCAGCAAGGAAGCCACCACCGCATTCGGTTCGCGGATGATCGCGATGCCCCATTTGCAGTGACCAGGTTCGAGACAGGGGTAGAGCAGAGGCAGCGTTCGGCAAAGCCGAGGATCTTTCAGGGCCAGCAACTGTTTTGAACTTGTCTTCCGAATATCGCTTTCACTCTTTAAGCACCATTGATTCAACAGGCTTTGCAGTTCGCAGCCGATTCGTTTGATCAGTTCCGGAGACTTGGTGGATTGCAAGGGCCAACTGGCATCCCATAACCCATCTGCGTAGCTGAGTAGACGTTCATTCAGGGCCACCAGTTCAGCTGGTTCCTGAAATCCATCGGGATTGTCGTTTGCTGCGGGCAACAAGTTGCCAGGGAGATTTATCCCTCGAATCTGTAAGGATCGAACACAAAAAGAAGTTCCGCTGCGGTGCATACCGAGCACCCACAGCGGAACAAACGTTGTACCTGATGAATCAGTGAAAGAGATCAGACGAATTCCACGTCATCTTCGTCAATAGTCCCACCTAGGGAACGGAACTCAGTGGTTCCCGACTGGTCACCCGAAAGTGTGATGATGATCGTATCAGTGCCAAAACCATCGATGTCAATCAGACCTTCCAGATCAGCATCAATCTGGATCTTGTCGTCTCCATTGGCATCGAAGTCAGTCACAGTTTTGACTTGATCACCCTGCAGCTGGTCAACGGTGAAGTAAACAATATCATCACCTTGACCTAATGTTCCAAAGTCGTCACCGGAGCCCATGCGGACGATGTCATTGCCATCTCCGGCATTGAACTCGTCATCACCAGCGCCTAGGCGAATGAAGTCATTGCCCTGGCTGCCGCCAACTTGATCATCACCTGCACCTGTGCTGATATAGAAGTCATACTCATTGCTTGCATTGCTAGGAGCTGCTTCTGCGATCGTGTTGCCAGAGAAGGTTTCTGTGCTGGTATCGACCTGGGATCCGTCAGTAATTGCTCCGTCGAGGTTGGCAATTACAGAACCTTGATAATCCTCTTCAATCTGGAATGTGGAACCCGATCCAGCGAGAGGATTACCATTTGAATCTTCCGCGTTACCAATTTCAATTGTCGCGTCACCATCTCCCTCGATAATGATGTCAGCACCTTCGGTACCGGCAGAAATATTGATAACTCCTGAATCAGGAGCAACAACTACGACGGGATCGTTGACGTTGGCACTGGGGTCAGTAACAACGATCACTTCACCGCTGCTTGCCTCGGTGGTCGATCCGGCTTCAGGTTCAATTGCAGTGTCTACGGAAGTAGGCGGGATGGAAGGAATGAATGTAGACACTTGCTCAAAAATATTTGTATTGAGAGATTAAAGTCATCAAATCAGCTTTGTCACTCGTCCGGTTGTTCTGCTGGCACGCAGGCGGTGCTGAAACCGCATCATTCACGAGTGTTTTGGCCCCAAAAGTTCACTGCAGCGGCTATTAGGCTTGGTTGGTCAGAGCCAGGGTTTGCTGACATTGAGCCTGCAGGAATCGTTCGAGGCGCTGATGCAGATCTGTTGGCAGCGTTTCTGAAGCCTGCGGATTCACGTTCAATGGCCTCCAGTGTCGAAGCCAGGGGCGAGCATCCCCCTTCTTGCCAAGACATTTGAGCAGTGCAGACAGCTCAACCTCAGGATGGGCGAACAGACGGTCGCTGGAGAGCAGCAGTGGTGGATTGTCAGGCAGGGCCTGCCTCCAGCGTTTCCAGTGCATGTCGTAGCAGCTGTCCTGAAGTGCCCCAGTGCCAATGCGTGGGTGAGCAGTCAGCTGATCTGCATTGAGTGGCTCGAGCTGACCAAGCTCACGCTCCAGCCAGTGGGCGACGCTGCCATCAAGACCTTCCAGGCGTTGCAGGTGTTGCACCCAGCTCACAGCCCGGGATAAGGGGTCTCTCAGCAGTACCACCAGCCTGGCGCGAGGCATCAGCTCTGCAACACGCGCGGGGGTCTTCGGGTCACTGAAATAGTTGGGTGTGGCTTCGCCGCGCAGGATGTTCGCATCGTCTTGAAACCGGGGGAACTGGGCGCAGTACCACTCCCTGCCGAAGGCAAAACGCCCATCAAAGAAATGCAGTTCCTTGCGTGGGTGGCACCAAATGCCTGGAACGTGATCCAGCCAGCGAAGCACTGCGGTTGTGCCTCCCTTGGGCATACCCAGAATCAAAAAATCAGGTGGTGTGGGTGGAGCCTCTGGAGCTGCCAGCTTGTCCTGAAAGGTGTCAAGTTCCAGGCGTGCTCCGCGCCTTGACTCGGCAATCGAGCGCTCGAGATCACCCTGCTTGGAGAGGTAATGCGCAAGAAATTGGGCTGCGAGTGCCCTTTCAGGCTGAAGCTTGCAAAGTCCCTCATAAAAGCTCACCAGCTCCGGGAGGAGCTGTTCTGAACAGCGGGTGAATTGAAGTTCGTTGTGGATGACAAACGGTTCCGGGTCGCAGGTGAGCGTGGCGAGATACCAGATCGCTGCTTGATCGAATTTGCCGGAGGTGCGATACAGCTGAGCCAGCCGATAGGCAGCCTCCGGTTGGCCACCGGGCAGGGCGGAGGCTTTGCTCAGATGCTGTTCAGCGGCCTCTGTTTCACCGATTCGATGGGCGACTTTTCCGCGCAGAAGCCATTCAGTGGCCCCGGCTTCGCTCCAGTTCAGCTGGGTGAGCAACCTGTTGGCCAGTTCTGCGCGACGTTGCCTTAGCAGCCATGAGGCGATTGCGATCAAGCTGCCCTTGCGTTCCCCCAGCCCTACTCCCCTTTCAAGCAGCAGAGGTAGCCAGCGATTGATTCTCGCCCAGTGATTGACGGCAGCCTGTGCCTCAAGCAGCTGCACTAGATCGGCGTGGCTGAGCTGGCCTCGACGGGCAGCGTTACGACAGTCACTCCAGCGCGCCACCATTAGTTTTGCTCCTGCTCACGCCAGAAGGGAGGTTCGTCGATGGCCTCGAGCTTTTTATCAGCTCCCCCATGACGTTGCTCGTCCCAGATTGGCCAACTGCTGATCAGCACAGGTTGCGGTAATGGCGCGAGCAAGTCTTCAGCTTTTTGTTGAAGCCAAAGCGGATCAGGACTGCCAATCAACCAGAGCCGCAAGCTTGGATGACAACGTTCGCCGGGATCCAGTGAATTGAGATAGCCGCACCAGCTGCTCAGGAGGCTGGTGCTGTCAAACCCGATCAGAGCCAGACTTGTGCAACCGTCCCACCACTCAGGCTCAGGCTGATTCCCGCCTGTTGCGTTGTCTAATTCAGACAACGGCTGGCCATCCAGAAGGGCCAGGGAGCGCGTCGCTTCAAGGGCGGTGAGTGCCTTGTGTTGCAGGCGGGGGGCGTAGTTGTGGTCTGGATTGCGTTCAAGCACCTGGCTTGCGTAGTGAAAAGCAACGGCAGGCTGTTTCTTTCTCAGGGCCTGCTGGCCGAGCCGCATCAGGGGCCAGGCATAGCTCGGTTGCATGGCATGGCTGCGTTGCCACCACGGCTCTGCTTCATCAAAGCGATGTTGTTGTTCCAGCAGATCAGCAAGGGCCAGACAAACCTGGATCGTTGGAGTTTCACCTCTCTGCTTGATCCAGCCCAGCAGTGGATCAAGCAGTTCCAGAGCCTGCGAACTGCATTGGTTTTCCCGCCAGAGACGCAGCAGATCCAACAGATCAGCGCGTTCAACGCTGGGAGGGCTTTTCAGCAATTGCTGTTGCATCGCGCTGGCCCGCTCAAACTCACCCTGCCGCACCAGCAACGTGAGCTGAAGCCAGCTGGGCTGGGATTCAGCATCAATGGCGGTTGTTAACAGAGCCCTGGCTTGATCCAATTCGCCGAGATCACTCCAGATCGTGGCGAGTGCGTTGCGCAGCTTTTCCTCGTCGGGTGGAAGCAGGCTCCAGGTCTGCCAGGTGGCTGCGGCCTCAGCGTCACCGCAGGCACGGCGCCACCTGGCCACTCGTTCGAATGGCTCAGGCGCTGGTTCATGCTGTTCAGCCAGGTCATGAAGGGCCTGGACCAGATCGGAGGGGAGCCCTGATTCGCTCATGGCAACCACGATGCCAGGGCTTCAGCTGCTGGGCTCGCGCCCGGGCGCAGATCGATGGGGAAGGAGAGGGGCCCCTCATAGAGCAACTCCTGCAGCGGCAGGGGCGTGGCAGCGGCCTCCAGCCGGCGGTGGCGCAGTTGACGGTGCTTGATCAGATCGTTGAAGTAACCGGGTTGATAAGCAGGATTGACCAGCTCAAGGATTTCGGTGCCTGGGTGTGCGGCGATCAGGTTGGCCATGGCTGCCCCGTGCGGTGCGATCACCCTGTGGCTTGCAGCGATCTGATCCAGTTGCTCGGACACGCTGCCCTGCCCCAGCAGGCCAGCACCGCAGGTTTGTCGATGCTGTGTTTCCTCAAGAACAGCGCGGCGTGCAGCCCCTTCACGGCCCATCCACAAAGTGTTTTGGCCTGGTTGTTCCGGCGCTGCCCAGAATTGTTCCAGCCATTGCAGGTTGGCGGTGGAGGGCCTGCCGAAGTGGGCCGCAAAGCTGGGCACCAGCAACGTGGTGGCTTGCAGGTGATCACAGGCGGGTACGAGCTGGTCAGACGTGATGCCAAGGCGCCTGAGGCTCTCTGCCACGTAGGGGCTCTCGCCACCGTTATGCCAGAGGCGCAACGTCGGCCAACGTTGAATGGCGGCTTGCCAGATGCGACCAAGGCGAGGCAACAGCTCCAGCTGCCAGTGGAAATACATTTCACCCGACAGTTCGGCGACTGCCAGAACAGGTTCCTCCACCCGCAGCGGTGGCGGCAGCTGCTTGGCGGCAGCCTCCAGAAGGTGGCGGCTTGTCTGCTCAAACGCTTTTTGATGGGGGCAGTTCGGCCAGGGCCAGGGGTAATGGCGGCTGAGTGATGTTTGCAGGACGCCCCGCTGATCCCAGACCCCCACTCCGTGACTGTGGTGCCAGGGGTTGCGCTGGCGTTGCGCAAGGATTCGGCCTTCCCCAATCACGTGAATATTGAGTGCCGGATCGGTGGGTTTGGGCTGGGTCTGGCATTTTTCACAGGAGCAGGGCACCTGTGGCCAGAACTCCAGCTGCTCAGGGGGTGGAGCAAGCCAGTGGGCGCCTTCGCCGTAGCCGAGGCGTGCATGCAGGCCGGCCAGCTGATGATCAAGCTTTGGGTCTCTGCCGCAACTCCAGGCCCTTTCCAGCAACTGCACTGCTCGGCTTGGGACTTCCGCTATTGCCAGCGTCCCCCAGCCACGCAGCAATGCGCCCAGTTGGCTGACCTCCGCTTCTCCGGGGGTATGGCTCAGCAAATTGTTGATCAGGTTGATGGCTCGTCGGCGGATGGGAGCAATGGCATCTCTGCTGAGTGTTGCCTCTGCAGCACTCAGGTGACGTCGCACGGCGTCCTCATCGGCCGCCAGCAGCTGGCGCCAGTTCTTCAGGGCGGCTCCTGGCCGTCCGGCCTCCAGATCATTGATGGCCTGCGAATGGTCTGCGCCCGAGTTGACCTCACTGCTCATCGTGCCAGCAAAATCGGTTCGGCCTGTTGCCAGAACCTGCTGCTTAGCAGCTCGCTCCGGTCGAAGAGCTCACCGATGCGCGCACTGCTGCGGGCCATCACTTCAATCAGGTGCACCGGCCTGCGAACCAGGGGGTAAGGACAATCCTGCAGGGCCTGGCTCAGCAGCTTCAGTGCAAAGTCGACATCACCTGCTTGCCAGGCTTGCCAGACGGCCCAGGTGGTGGTGCTGTACCGCTGCTCTCTGACCCAGGCTTCATGGCGTGTGCCCAATGTCTTGAGATGTTTCTCCATCACTGCAAGCAATCCATTCAACTGTGGTTGCAACCTTGCGCTGGCATTGCTGCTGTGAATCCGGTAGCGCACCAGCTCCTGTTCGATCCAGGCACCACGATGCTTGGCGGCAGCCAGGCGCAGCAGCAGATCGACATCCTCTGAATGGCGGATCGATGCATCGAAGCCTCCAACGGCGAGGAAAGCGTCGCGCCGCACGGTCCAGGCGCTGGGCAGCACGGCTTTGTGTTCCATGAAGCGGCTCCAGGTGAAGCCAGCGCCCTCCTGCCAGGGGCGGACGGGATGCTGCAAACAGCCATTGGCATCGCATCGCCACCAGCCGCCGTGCACATGGCTGAGCTGCTGGTTGTTTTGAAGCATCTGCAACGGTCCAGCAAGGCGACCGGGCATGGGGCGGTCGTCGGCATCGATGAAGGCAATCACTTTGGCCCGGCTCTGCCTAACGCCTCGGTTGCGTGCTGCGGAGACCCCTTCCCCGCCTCCGTTCAGCAGTGTCCAGCGCTCAGAAGGCCATTGGGCGCAGAGCCTTTTGAGAACCGCTGCCGATGCATCCGTGCTGCCATCGTCGATCGCGATCAGCTCAAAGCCGGTTGACCATTCGCGCACCAGAGCTGCCAGCAGAACCGGCAACCAGCGGGCTGCATTGCGCATCGGCATCACCACGCTGATGGCTGGTCGAAGCGAAAGTTGCTGGCCAGGCTGTGCAGCCAAGGATTCGAAGAGCGGTGATTGGAGTGATGATGCTGTCACGTCTGAATACCGCTCTCGGCCATGGCTCGCGCCCGTAAAAGCTCCAGCTCGAGGAAATCGGGAAAACGCAAGCGCGACGGCCGTAATGCCAGCAAACAGAAACTGAAGCTCACAATCGAGTCTGTGCCCGAACTGCCGGCGGTTGATGATTCCGCTGTTCCCCTGGCTGATCGTTATTACGACCTGGCCGAGACCATGAATGCCCGCGGTGCCATCGAGATGGCAGTGCCCTTTTACCGCCAGGCGTTGGCACTGTTGCTGGAGGAGCGCAAGCAGCTGCGTCAGCTGCTGCCTGAAGCGGAGCAAACACGATCTGCACAGAACGCTCAGATCCCGGAAGCTGAGCTCAATGGGCTGCTCGCAGACGATTCTTCCTTGAAGGGCATTGATCTCGATCTTGAGTCTCGCATTGCTGAACTAGCCGAGGAACTCAATGTCAGCTCAGCTCAGCAGGTGCTGGCAGGTGTGGCCGAACTGCTCTCACTCAATGGTTCCAGAGAGCTCCCCGCTTCAGGTCACAGTCTGCGGGGCAAAGCCCATCTTTTGCTTGGAGAACAGGAGGATGCTTGGCGAGCCTTTGCGGCGGCCCGAGCAGCGGATCCGAAGTCACCGCAGCACGCTCTCAATCTGGCGGCATCCCTGCTGACCCAAAAAAAGCACCAGGAAGCGCTCGATCTGTTGAGACCTCTCCATCAGCTTGGCTTGGCCGCTTTACCTCGCGAACTGCGGGAACCCTTGCTGCGCAATCTGGCCACGGCAGAGATGCAGGTTGGACAATCGCTTGCGGCACTGCAGCTGCGTCGCCAGTGGCTTCAGTTGAATCCAGATGCCGTGACCCAGAAACGTTGGTTGCAGTGGGCACGTGTTGGGCTTGAGCAGGAGCGTGGTCATCCCTGCCGATTGGAGGGCTTGGCTCTGCTTCAGGATCTGCACCGGCTCAAGCCTGAAGAACGTTCGGTCAAAGAAGCACTGGCTGATGCCCTGGAGTCTGAGGGTGAGTACCGCCAGGCGGCTCTGCTCTACCGCGATTTGCTCAGGCCTTGAATAAAACTGAGAGATTAACGGTGATGATTTAATTATGTTCAAAAGTGAGTGAGGAATGCTTCCGTAGAGTTTTACTTGCGCCAGTTGAAACTTGTCTTGGTGGATGCTTTGGCGATCTTTTGATTACTGGGTTGGCTTGAAATTAACTCGACAACTGATACGTCAAGCTGAAATCAGGCGTCTATAAAGAGACTCTACTTTTCTGGCGCAATCCTGATTGCTCGGGATGGAATCAGAGGGCATCGGGATTCCTTGCCTGCGTTGGTACGTCCATTTATAGAGAGGTCCTTCCTCTAGACCTTGTCTCAGGAGCTTGCCCCAAAGGTTTGTTTTGGCCATGGGCAACGTGAAAACGCCTTCACGATTACTCAACCCGGCAAGACCCCCTGCGTCAGTGATAATGACTGGGAGGCCATAGGCGAGAGCCTCTCGAGCGACAAATCCATAAACTTCTTGCCAGACAGAAGGCATGGCTACGATGTCTAATTGTGAGAATATTGAAGCTAAATCTTCTTTGTCGTAGGGACCGTTAAGGACTAAAAAATTGGGATAGTGCTTGGCAAGCTCGCAAATTTTAATCTGACTTGATCGGTCTCCTTGATAGTTTTCTGGTATGGGCCCATGAACTTCAATCTTGAAATGATTTTGCAGTTCTGCCTTTAAGACCTCTTGGCAAAACTTTAGTTGACCTTTGTGCGGTGCAACGCTGCCCAGAATTCCGACTCGAATTTGATTGGCAGGAGTAGTTGAGGTTGATTGAAGCTTATCTTCATTGGCAACTTGCCCGCGAGAAAATGAAAGGTTCAACCCATTCTCAATGACTCCGATTGAATGGGTGATGCCATGTTGGCGCAGAACATATGCAGCTTCTTTGGAGGGGGTAATGATTGAATTAGCGTATTTCAGCATCTGATTACTGTATCGAGCCCAGGCTGATTTAAGGCTGATTCTATGGCGAGGATTGATTTTGTTGGCTTGCAGAGGGATGTAATACTCTGCAGATTCTAGGCTTTTAAGTGTGCGATCTGAGGCCCTAAGTGAATTTTGCTCCCATTTTTTATGGTCGTTAGGTTTGATAATGGAATGCTCAGAGTCGAATAATGAACATTGTGGATCGATGCACCAGTAGTCGTGCAGCGTCACAACAGTCGGCACCAATTCACTGCAGGCGCGGATGGATCGCATGCCGAAAAAGAGATTATGGTGAAAATCAACAATGTTGAGCTTGTTGTGATTGATCCATTTTTTTAGAATGATCTCAGCCTGGGGAACGCGCTGAGAGTCAAAAAGACAACGTGTATCAGAGTAATTGTAATTTGTTTGTTCAATGTGAAGCTTGCCTTCCCACCTGCCTTTTTGGTGGTATTGATTCTCTACGGTTTTATCATCGATGCAATGAATGAAAACCTGATGTCCGTAATCGCTTAATAGTTTTGCCAGACCTGAAACATGCGTTTCGATTCCACCACGATGCTCTTTTCCCCATGCAAAGCAAACAATTCCGATTCTCATTGACTAGAGGGGCCTATGTTTAATGGCTTTAAAATTGGACCTGAAATGATACTTGCAGGCTCAGCCGCGCTCTGCTTGTCAGAACAACATCTGGTAAGGGCACTCGTTCGGGAAAATTGCTGATTGGTTTGACTTTACAACCCGGGTATTCGCAATTTCTAACGATGCTTTCAATCATTGGAGTGATCACAAAACCAACCTCTTTGAACGGTCTCCAGCTCAAGCCTGCATTTAAGTTACGCCCCGACCATTCGCTGAGAAGGTGCAAGCCATCAACAATTTCGATCGAAACAGCTCCAATCGGATTGATTTGCCCATAGTCGCTTCCAGTTCGTAAAGCGCGTTTGAAACTTTCGTTGCTGCATGGAGTCTCAGGTGAAAACCCATATGTTGCACAGCCTGCATTTTTAAGGGCTAAAGTCTGATCCTTGAACGTCTGCTCGATGGGCTTGAATTCACCATTGCCGACTCCTAGGGTTAAGTAAGCATTGCGGAACCACTTGCTCTCATTGGTTGACTTTTTCAACCGGAATCGTTGGCTGCCTACGAAATAAAAGTTTCTGGTCATATCAGAGAAGGTGAAGTCTTCACTGTCCCACGTGATCCAGTTTTCGACTCCGGTTCTGAACGATGTGTCGGGGCCGATGGCTTTGGAATAATGCAGACCAGTTTGAATACCCTGAAGAATGTTTGTTTTATCGACCAATGGACCGTCTCCTCGCCCAAGGCTTGCTGAGATGGTTTCCGCACTGGTTGTGATGAGAATTCCACCCCATGATTGTGTATCTCCAAATCCCACATTGAAGTAGGTGCTGCCATTGGCTTGATTTTTAATTGACTCCTGCCAGTTCGAAAAGGTCGTGAACGGCTCGCAAGGACCTTTACCTAAGGTGCAATCAGTTCCTGTGATGACACCATCAAAAATGAAGCGTTTAGGGCCATAGCCGTTGGGGATGAGATAACTGATTTGTGGGTGCCAGCGATCATTGCGAAGCAACGCCCTGGAGCTTGCATAGGTCGGTGACTCTTCATCAAGCGTTCGTAAGGCCGTTTGAATTGCTTGAGTGGAGTCTTCAATGGTGATGGGTTGCTCTTCCTCGAACACGATGACATCATCGTCTTCGACTGGCTCCCACACTAATGTTGGATCAGTCTCTTCAACTGAGAGAACACTGGATTCTGATGTGAATAGCGGTGAATCGAAATTTGTCTCAGGAATAACTCGTTCCCAGACCAGCTTGTCGGATTGTTGGGTTGTTATGGAAGAGGAATCTGTCGGTACTGGAGGTGGAGGCGGTACTAATTCCCACTGCAAATCCTGGCTGTTTGCTGAGCCAGCAAACAGCAATATTACCCCTGGCATTATTGAATGCTTTATGTTCATGCAGCTAGTTGGTCTTCACTGCGATATTGAGCGAACTGTAGTTCGCGTAGAACAGACAGCTGTTGAGGAAGTGGATTGGTGCCAGGGTGGATCTGCATTAAATATTCCAATGCGTCTGTGGGAGACAAGCTTTTGTGTTCCACAAGCCATGCCATGCAGACCAATGGTGATCGCTCCATGGCAGCAACGCAATGCGCAAACACTGGGCCTTCAGGCTGAAGGCTTTTCAAAAGTTTTAGCGCCGAGTGGAGTTCATTGAGTTCGAGGCTTCTGTTGATGCGATGGTCGGGCAATACAAGTCGGCGGCAAATAAAACGTTGTTGAAGAGATAGCGGTGGTTCAGCTTCATTTGTGTCGCAAAGACTGAGCACTGCCCGGACTCCTGCATCCTGTAAATGATCAAGATGATGTTCCGCTCTGGGAGCGGGTCCGATAGCTAGTTCATTCACTAACACCCAGTTGAGGCGAAAGCGGGAGTAATTGGGCCTTGGCATTAGTTATCAAGCCAGTGCATCAGTTGAATTCGACGCTGACGTAGCTTCGATTTCAGGTTGGTGTTGGATGTTCTCTTGTCTTGACGAGCGGCGCCAGCTGTCTGAGTTTCATCGTCATTGGCATAGTAAGCGTAAGCAGCTGTGGTGTCGTAAGCCGCATAGCCATAACCGCCATAGCCATAACCGCCATAGCCATAACCGTATTGGTCGTATTGGCCAAATCCGTAGGCCTGAGCCCCCTTTTCTTCACGCTTGATGCAGTTGGTGACCACGCCCAATAGTGGCGCTCCGCTGCTGAGGATGCGGGCAACCGCCTCTTTGGGCAAGCTGCGATCGACGCGGTCCAGACTCACCATAAGCACCAGTCCATCGCAGTGTTCAGCGACCAGTGCTGCGTCGGCCAGACCCAACACTGGTGCTGTATCGAACAGAATCAGGTCGAATTCGCCACTGTTTTCGAGATCTTCAACGAGTTGGTGCAAGCGATTGGAGCTCAGCAGTCGGGCTGGATCTGGTGGCCTGCGACCTGCGGTAATGACTGACCAGTTTTCGTATCCCTCTACAGGCTGAAGCACACTGCGCCAGCTGTTGGAATCATCAGTCAAAACATTGGTGAGGCCGCGTAAATTATTGAGGCCAAGGCGTGTGTGCAGCTTTGGTTTGCGTAGGTCAGCATCAATGAGCAAAACTTTTTGCCCCATTTCAGAAAGTGTTTTAGCCAGCAACACATTGACGAGCGATTTCCCTTCAGCAGGGAGAGAGCTCGTGATGGCAATGGAGCGCAATGGTTGATCGCTGTTCAGAAACCGAATCGAAGTAAACAAATTACGAAAAGCTTCCTGATAAAAGAAACGTTGATATTTGGCCTTTTGTTTGGTGTTTTGATCTTCCTCTGATGGATTGTTGATGTCGAGCTCTTGAAGCAGGAAACGTTTGTCTTCCCTAACTCCTTTGAAAAGATCAACGTGAGGGATGTGGCCTAAGAGTGGCAAACCCAGATCCATTTTCACTTCCCCCGCATGGTGGAAGACATGGTCCATTCGATCTCGCAGTAATCCAGCAGCAGCTCCTGCCACCAATCCAAGAACAGCTCCAAGGGCAAGATTTCGGGGAATGGAGGGTTTGATCGGATTTGGATTAATCTCCGGTGGATCTATCACACGCCATGGCACGCTGCGTTGGGCAATTTCGAGTTGAAAGTTTTCCCTCGCCGTCACAAGGCCGGTGAGGTTTTGTTGGGCAATCTTCAAACGCGTTTGTAGTGCTTCGTATTGCTTGATCAGCGCTGGTTGCTTGAGAAATTGGTTGTTGAGTGAAGTCTCCTGAGCTTTGGCTGTTTCCAGTCGACCGGCATTCAGGTTGAGAGCCGCATCAACAGCTTCCAGTTGGTTTTTACGCAAAAGAGGTTGCAGCTGGTTGAGACGTGCTTCAAGACCTCGAACCATTGAGGAATCGGGGTTGTATTTTGCTCTCGCTTCGGCGAGTTCTGTTTCGACTTTGAGCAGTTGTTGAAGTAGACTTTGGTCGACATCGCTGATGGTCAGGCCCTGAACGTCACCTCCGGCTGTTGTGCCGTTGCCAAGGCCTCCTATGGCTTCCTGAAATCCGCGGGCTGTAAGGGTTCCATTGGCAATTTCTTGGCGCACTCTTAAAAGCCGATTACGGCCTGCTTCAAGGTCCAAAACCTGCGCTGCGATTGCCGCCTCGCGTTGCTTTAGAGCTCCTCCTTCGGTTGTAGGTTCTAGAAGAGAATGTCGCTGGCGGAAGTCGGAAACCTCTGATTGGATTTCCTCTGTTTTGGCCTCAAGAGCCGGAGCCTGCTTGTTCAGGAAATTAAGACCATCCGAGAGACGTTGTTGACGCTGTTGTAAGGCAGCCTGTAAATAGGTGGAGCTGAGATCATCAAGAAGTTGCTTGTCTTCAACCGGATCTCTGCCAGTCACGCTGACGTTAAGTATTCCTTCAGCTTCTTTACGCTTTTCACCACCGGTTGTGATTGTGATTCGCTTTGCTAAAGCATTCGCATTTAAGTCATAACGTTGTGCAATCGGGCTCAGCAACAATGGACTTTGCAACAATTCAATCAGCGTGGGGATGTCATTACTGGTGGTGTTGCGAGCCAGTTCTTCGAACATCCCACCGTCCAAGGCTGCTGCAGCTGCTCTATTACCTGATTCATTGTTGAGCGGATCAGTGATCAGCAGAGCAAAAGAGCCTTGGTATACAGGTCGAAAAATTCTTTGATAGGCGGTGTTCAATCCAGATAGGGCAAGCACTCCTGCGGCGGTAACGCCAACAAGGTTTTTGCGTCTCCTCAAAGCGCGCCAAAGTTCGCGCAGGTCGATCTCATCGTTGTTATCGGCAGCCTGTACGACCGTCCTGCCGAGGTCTTGAACGTTGACGGTTTGAGCTTGGTGTCTGTTGAAATCCGGTGTTTGGACGGGGTTAACGATCAAATTGGACATGATCCCGGCCTTTATGGATAGCCATTAAAGCGCCGCAAGAGACAAATCAAAGCCGACGTGGGACACTTATTTCCCTTAACAGCTGCAGTCAAAAAATCCCATGCAAAGGCTGCGTTACCTGGCCCTCACCACATTGTTGGCCTGTCAGTCACTGTCCTTGTCGATGGCCGGGGCCCAGGAGGTACTGCTCGAGAGCAGGCAAATAGCCCAAGCAACTGCTCCGCTCCCTCAAGAGAACTTGGAGTTAGACACTGACGCGTACATCATCGGGCCTGGTGACGTCTTGGAACTCAAACTCTTTGACGTTCCAGATTTGTCGGGTCAGCTGGAGGTGCTGAATGATGGATCGGTGCCCTTGCCACTGATTGGCAGTGTTCGTGTCACCGGCTTGACTTTGCAGCAGGCCACTTTTTGGGTCCAGCAGTTGATGGGTCAACAACTGCTGAGACCAGATCTGCAGCTCAGGGTTGTCAAGCCAAGGCCGATACGTGTGGCTTTGGTTGGAGAGGTGGAAAGGCCTGGTATTTATTCACTCACGTTGAGTGAGACCGTAAGCACTGAGGGCGGACCTTCCACAAGCATCAGTGGTCTGCCGACGGTGGTGGATGCGATCCAGAAAGCTGGCGGGATTACACAGGTTGCGAATTTGCGTGATGTGGTGCTTCAGCGACGCTTGCCAGGGGAGGAGGGGCAATACAAGCAGGCCAAGCTGAATCTTCTAGATCTCATTCTTCAAGGTAACCAAACTCAGAATCCCTATCTCTTCGATGGAGATACGATTCGTCTTGGCAAGGCAGATGAAACCCCTGAAGAAGCTGTTGAGCTTGCCTCGGTGAATTTGTCGCCTCAGGAAATCAAGGTGAACGTAATTGGGGAAGTTGAGAAACCTGGTACCTTACTTCTTGAGGCCAATACTCCATTAGTTCAAGCAGTGCTTGCCGCAGGTGGGCCAGTTGCATGGAGGGCAAACAAGGGAAATGTTCAATTAGTTCGTATTAACCGGAATGGATCGGCAACTTTGGAGAGATTTGCCATTGATCTAAGCCAAGGTGCATCGAACGAAAAGAATCCCCCTCTTCGAGATGGAGATACCGTGCGTGTGAATCGCAGTGGATTGGCCCAGGCCAGTGATGCGATCAATGCTGTGAGTCAACCTGTCAGTGGTTTGGTGACGATCTGGACTTTGCTGAGACTTGTTAATGATACGACAGATTAATGCGTTGCGAAGGAATAACTAACTGTTGCTCATTATTTTTGGCACTCATGCTACTGCTTGATATTAACTTTTCCAGTGCCAATTGATCATTTTTTCGCGTTTTGATTTCACTCTCAAGAGTTTCGTGCAGATTTAGTTTAATTTTCTATCAATCCAGTTTGTTCGCGGGGCTCCCTCGTCGGCTAACTTTAAAAGCATCAAGAATCTTTTCCTGCCATTTTGCGGGCTGAGGAAGTTGGTTCTGGACGAGTCCTGCTTTCCGGGCGTGTACAGATTCAGGTCTTATCGCATGAGGTGGCTTCAAGTGAAATCAAGTGCTCCGCTATAGTAAGTATCTTCATCAAGCTGAATTAAGCTCTGTTGACTTGGAACACGCTTCGAGATCAGTTGCGTAATAAAGGCAACGAAAGCTTGCTAGAATATTGTTAAACATTTAGAGAAGCCTTCCGCCTTGAATCAATTCAAGTAGGTGAGTCTTGGGTGCTGATGTTTTAAAGCCACAATCTCACCAGTTACACCTACAACCACGCGATTGCAGCCTATGATTGGAGGTATTGCGTCAGCTGCATTCAAAACTTGCGCACCTCCTGTAGTTCGGCTTGAAACTAGTACCACGCTGATGGACGCAACAAGCCCTTAGAAGGGCCAAACTGCATTAATCACAGGAATCCCCGGGTCTCAACAACAACACTTGTTGGATGTATTGATTCAACAACCTGATTTGGAAGCCATCTGGTTGTTCGGTTCGAGGGCGATGGGCCGTGAACACACTGGATCGGATATCGATTTGTGCGTCGATGCTGCTCGTCGACGAAATAACGAACTAGTCATCTAGACATTCGACCGCTGGATTGGCCTTGTTCAAGCGAAGGCAAGGCTGTCCTCTTAATTCACTCCTGTCGCCTCCGTTGATCTGCTTGCTATTAAGACCCAGTGCTTGGCCAGTACGTTTTGCTGATGGATGTCACGACGGTTCCCCATAGCACCAAATTGTTATCCCTAAGCGAGTGCTTGAGAATTTTGATCTCATGCCAGGTCAGGTGTTAAATATGATCACCCTGCTAGGATTAAATCCGTGTCCAGTCTATCTATTTCTGCGTTGCGCGGTTTTCTCGAGGGTGAAAACACATTCGATCGAGATGGATGCGTCTGTGACCTCAGACCTTCAGGTTGTGGATTCTTTGGGTTGGATTGGGCTGTTGACCAATCGCCATTTAATTGTTTTCCGTGCCAGGGGCTAAAAGCTCTCTCACAAGGGCTTCGCGGCCAGCATCTCTGGAACCACTGATGCCACTGACGCCTTGATCCACTAAGAAGTCTTTTTGTCAAAGCCAGCTGAGCTCATGGGTGAACTCAAACGCCTGAATTAATCCTTGTTGCTCAAGCTCACTGAGTGGACGGCTGGCAGCAAGAGAGAGCGCTCGTTCGAGCGTGGCTAAGGCCCGTTCGTAATTTTCTAGGCGCTGCAGCCAGCTCACATCGGCGTCTGCCATGGAAGCCAATGCGGCTGCACCACATTACGAAGCAACTGAGTGGTCACAAAGGCCTTATTCAAAAGACCGGTCTTTTTGTCTTGCAATAGCTGCGAGTCACTGGCGAGGGTTAGGGCTTGATGGCGCAAGGAGTTCTGAGGTGGCTTTGCCCTTCCTTCAGTAACGGCTCCGGAAGCAGGGTGCTGCTGTGGCCCATGCTTCACCTCCTTGCATAGATCAACGGGGAGTGGTCGCTCGGCCATTCGGGTGCTTTCGCCTAAGGGTCGTGAACTCAGACCTTGAATTGCTGGGAGAGGGAGTAGTTCAGCTGGTGGGAAATAGCGATACGTAAACGTGCCTTTCCCGTTACGTAGGCGTGCCTATGCTGGTGGTCCCCCTCCCCCCCTTTTTTTTTTTTGACTGCATAGACGGCTGCGGGGATGATTCGACGAATGCATGCCCAGCCAAAAATGTTCAGACTTTGCAGCAACGCTTTGGCAGGGTAGATTTCACAACGTCACGTTTCGAGAGGGTTGAGCTCTGCTCCCGTCCGCTGTGACCGCAGGCAGAAATGTTGTGCCTGCACGACGTTCTGAAGACTCAATGCCCTCCTCTATTACCCTCACAAAAACCGCCCTGATCACCGGAATCACCGGCCAAGACGGCAGCTACCTAGCAGAGCTTCTGCTTGAGAAGGGCTATGAAGTTCATGGGATCAAAAGACGAGCAAGTAGCTTCAATACGACCAGAATTGACCATCTTTATCAGGATCCCCATGTGGATGATCCGCGGCTGGTGCTGCACTACGGGGATTTAACGGATAGCAGCAATTTGATCCGTATTATTCAGCAGGTGCAGCCGGATGAGATTTATAACCTTGGCGCCCAAAGCCATGTGGCAGTGAGCTTTGAAGCCCCCGAGTACACCGCTAATTCCGATGCTCTAGGCACCCTGCGCCTCCTCGAGGCGGTACGGATGCTAGGGCTTACGGAGACAACGCGTATTTATCAGGCGAGCACGAGTGAGCTGTATGGCTTGGTGCAGGAGATGCCGCAGAAGGAGAGCACGCCCTTCTACCCAAGAAGCCCCTATGGGGTAGCCAAGTTGTATGCGTACTGGATCACGGTGAATTACCGCGAGGCCTACGGGATGTATGCCTGCAATGGGGTGCTTTTTAACCACGAGAGTCCGAGGCGTGGTGAAACGTTTGTGACGCGCAAGATCACGCGGGGATTGGCGCGGATTGATGCGGGTTTAGAGGATTGCCTGTATATGGGCAATCTCGATTCACTGCGGGATTGGGGCCATGCCCGGGATTATGTGGAGATGCAGTGGCGGATGCTGCAGCAGGAGGGACCACCGGAGGATTTTGTGATCGCCACGGGGCGGCAGGAAAGCGTGCGCCGCTTTATTGAATTAACGGCATTGGAGTTGGGCTGGGGGGCCATCGAGTGGGAAGGCGACGGCTTGGAGGAAACCGGTAAACGCAGCAGCGGCGAAGTAGTGGTGCGGATTGATCCGCGCTATTTCCGACCTGCAGAAGTGGAGACGTTGCTGGGTGATCCCGCGAAAGCGAAGGAGAAGCTGGGCTGGACGCCAACGACAACGCTGGAGGAGTTAGTGGCGGAGATGGTGGCAACGGACAAAGAGGAGGCCAAGAAGGAGGCGTATTTGAAATTGAAAGGATTCAATGTGGTGGGCTCGATGGAGAATCCACCCACCAACCCTGATGCTGTAAAGGCCGCTGGAGTTAAGGCGTGAGCAGCTTGATTAAAGCGGGTGACCGCTTTTTTGTGGCCGGCGCGCGGGGCATGGCAGGTAGCGCGATTTGTAGGGCGTTGCAGGAGAAGGGCTATGGCGATGAAGCGAAAGGCGGAGCCTTGCTGATTCCAAATCGGCAGGAGCTTGATCTCTTAGATGGCGAAGCCGTGAAGGCTTGGTACGAACAGCAGAAGCCTGATGTGGTGGTGCTGGCGGCCGCCAAGGTGGGCGGAATTTATGCGAATGACACCTACCCAGCTGATTTTCTGCTGGAAAACCTCAAGATCCAAACGAATGTGATTGAAGGGGCTTGGAAGGCGGGGGTGAGGCGATTGCTATTTCTGGGTAGTAGTTGTATTTACCCGAAGTTTGCCGAGCAACCGATCACAGAAGAAGCGTTATTAACGGGAAGTTTAGAACCTACCAATGAGTGGTATGCGATCGCCAAGATCACGGGGATCAAGCTGTGCGAATCGCTGAGAAAGCAGTATGGCTTTGATGCGATCAGTTTGATGCCAACGAATTTGTATGGCCCGGGAGATAACTATCACCCGGAGAATAGCCATGTGCTGCCGGCTCTGATCCGCCGCTTCCATGAAGCCAAGCAAGCAGGATTAGAGAGTGTGATTTGTTGGGGAACGGGATCACCGATGCGTGAGTTTTTGTATGTGGATGATCTGGGCAAGGCCTGCGTGTTTGCGCTGGAGAACTGGAGCGCTCTTGATCAAGAGGCACCCAGAGATGATCAAGGGAATCCGCTGGCGTTTTTGAATGTGGGAACGGGAGTGGATCTCACAATTAAGGAATTAGCGGAACAGATTGCTGCGGTGGTGGGGTTTGAAGGAACGATTGAGTGGGATACCAGTAAGCCAGATGGCACCCCAAAGAAACAGCTGGAGGTGAGCCGGATGAAGGGGTTGGGATGGAACGCTCAGATTCCATTAGCGGAAGGATTGCCAGCGGCTTATGGCGATCTTCTGAAGGCTCAGTCGGCTCAGACTCTGCGCCAGTGAAGTCACCCTGGCTTTGATCTCACCTGCTCGCACCAGTCCTGGTGCTCCAGGTACCAACGGACTGTGTCCTCCAACCCTTCCTCGAAGCGGTAGCGGGGCTGCCATCCCAGTTCAGTTTCGATTCGGCTGGGATCAATGGCATAACGGCGGTCGTGACCAGGGCGATCGCGAATGAGTTTGATCAGTTGCTGGTGGGGCTTCCTGGAGGGCTGAAGTTCGTCTAGAAGCTGGCAAATCGTCTCCACGACTTCGGTGTTGGTGCGCTCCCCATATCCACCAACGCAGTAATTACGACCTGATCGTCCTCTGCATGCGGCCATAAGCAAGGCGTCCACGTGATCTTCCACATGCAGCCAATCGCGAATGTTCATGCCATCTCCGTAGAGGGGGATTGGCTCTCCTGCTGCAGCCTTGAGGACCACCACTGGAATCAGTTTTTCGGGAAACTGCCAACGGCCATAGTTGTTGCTGCAATTGGTGAGCACAACGGGTAGCCCATAGGTGTGGTGCCAGGCCTTAATAAACAATGCTTGTAAGGCGACCTTGACAAATTCTTTAAGATTGAAAATTATGGCATTAAACTTTTAAGAAAAGCACGTCAAATCACTTTATTATGATTCAATTTCAAGTAATTATTGCATTAGCCGAGCTGGCAAGAGTTTAAATATATATACTATATTATCAAGCCAAGAGCAAACTATTGCTATCATGATTTATGATTCAGGCTATCAAATTCATTGGTTAAAGTTTTAGCGAAGTTGTATGCGGTCTTTTACTTATGCCTAGGGACATTCTGAGGAACTTTGTTTTTATACACATTCCTAAAAATGCTGGTAAATTCGCTGAAGATCGATACGGACTTTCTGATAATCCCTTAAAACAGAAAAATATTAATCATAGGGATAATTTAAGGTCTAGAATAGCAGGCTTTGCTGTAAAAACATTTAATAGTCGTACGGCCAAGAAACATGCTAAAGGAATGTTTGAAATGTCTTTAGTCGGTCAGCATTTAACGCTAATAGAAATGGAAGCATTCGGCATACTTAATTATAAGACAGCTGAAGATACAATCTTTACTATTATTAGAAATCCGTTTACTAGAATAGTAAGTTTATTTTACCACCATACTCTACAAGAAAATCAAAATCAAAAGAATTTCGATAAGTTCTGCGAAGAATTTCCAATTGATATAAACCCTAATATGTCACATAGGCTTTTAGCTCATAAGCGAAACCAATGTGACTTTGTAAAAAGCTTCAATGCAGAGATAGAAAATAAAGTTATCATAATAAGATTCGAAAACCTTATTAGCGACTTGAATAAATTCGAAATTGAAAACAATTTGGCACCTAAAGTTGATGTAACGAGTCAAAATAGTGACATCAATAAAAGAGGAAAGAGACCAAAATATTCACAGTTAGAGAATAAATTTAACAGACATTTGATAATAAAAAATTACGAAAAGGACTTTGTCCGATTCAATTATGATTATTAGATGTATTTAGCTCTTCGCGTCTCTTCAATGGTTTTACATTGAAAACTTTCTACCCTTTTATTATTTAATTATAAAAATTCTCCTATGGCTAATCAAGAACATCAATTTTCTAAGGTTTTTTGCTTGGGTCTCTCTAAAACGGGGACGACGTCTATGGGTAAGTATTTTTCGAAATTAGGATATAGAGTGTGTAATCAAAACGTTAACAAAGAACATGACATAGATAAAATTTACAAATTTTGCGATCAAAAAGTAGATGAATACGATATGTTTCAAGACTTGCCTTGGCCAGTTACTTTTACTCGATATATGGAAAAGTTTCCAGACGCTAAATACATTCTTACTTACAGATCTTTAGATCGCTGGCTGAACTCGATGTCAATTTACGCTGACAAATCTATTCCGCTCCACCAAGCAATATATGGAAACAGTATCTACAAAGGTAATGAGATTGAATTTAGAGACTTTTATGTGACACATATTTGTAATATAGTGAAAGCTTTTAAGGATAATCCCGGAAGACTATTAATGATAAACATTGAAAATGACAACTGGTATATCACTAAAGCTTTGCAAGGGTTTCTTGGCATATCAGTTGAGGATAAAAACATGTACCCTGTCAGCAATAAGGGTAACAAAAATGCATTGAAATGGTATATCAATAGACATAAATGGAAAAAACTTGCTAACTCGGCTCGTTTTCAGTAAATCTTTCAATTGTCAAGCTGTATTTAAAGTTAAAAAATCTCACACTTTGCCCTTCTTGCCCCGTGCAGTACCTTTCAAGAAAAAACAAAATTAAAGACAGGCTTAAAGATATCTATTATAGTCATAAGTTAAGAAGAATTTCTAATGAATATATTTTCATTCATGTTCCTAAATGTGGAGGAACATCTCTTAGGAAAAATTTAAATATAAATTTAAATACCTATATTTATGACTGGCATGAAATAAAGTTGAAACATCTTAATCCTAATCAGAAAGCAATAGTCTGCATAAGGAATCCAATAAAGAGATTCGAATCTGCATTTTACTCTAAAATTCATATGAAAAAGAATCTGAACGAAAAAGAAAAAGGTTTTTATGAAAAATTTCGCGATATAAATGTATTTATAGATGCATTGATGAACGACAATAAAAATGTTGTCAATTATTTAAAATATTTAAACGCAATTCCTATTATTACAAGATATTCTTCATTGCAGTATTGGTTTGGTTCACTTAGCCACCTTGAAAAAAATAAGCATAAAATAAAATATGTAATTAAGCTTGAAAATTTAAATAACGATTTGTCTCAAATATTTCAATCTGAACAATTAAAGCCACAGCCCTTGATTAACAAATTAAATGCTAAGCCTAAGGATAAATTTGTTCCTATTGATCAAAAATACATATCCTTTTTAAATCATTATCTAGACGAAGAATTTGTCCTTGCAAATGCTATCCTTTCCTATCACAACAAAAAATCGTATATAAAGCATTAAATTATGAGCTATTTAATTGATTTAGGAAAAAAAATTCCATATGAAAAAAGAAAAAAATTAATCTTTTTGTCTGTTTTTAGTTTAATTTCTGCTGCACTCCAAGTTCTCAACGTTGCACTTTTAGTCCCTTTCCTTGAGTCAATATCAAATCCTTTAAAGTTTATTCAGAAATATCCCTACCTTGAAACTATAGGTTTCAATGTCCAAAATATAATACTGTTTTCCTGCCTATTGTTTATGCTTCTATGTATAGTTTCTGGATTTGCAAGAGTAAAAATAAATGATTATTCGAATTACATTTCAGTAGATATTGCTTGCAATCTGTCAGATAAGGTTACAGAATCTGTTGAAGCACAGTCATACTCTTGGCACGTAAAAAACGATAGTAGTTCTATTTTATCAACATTAACCAATAATTTAGATCAGACTTCCGGCCTTATTACAACGCTTGCAGTATTTATTCCAAATATATTATTAATAGTGGTTTTGTTCAGCTCATTAATAGCCTTAGAGCCAAAGGTTATTGGTTTCGTGATGATCATGATGTCTTTATTCTATTATATTTCATTTAAACTCAATGCCGAAAAAGTTATACGTATTGGGCGAGAGCGCATTACATACAATAAAAATATGATTGCCTGGATTCAGGCTATGCTCAAATCCATCAAAACCATAAAAATCGAAAATAATAGTCAATTCTTCCTTGATAAAATAAGTAGTTCGAATAGAATATTTAGGGAATCTAAAGCTAAGAATAAAATAATTCAAGAAACACCAAAATTTCTTGTTGAACCATTCTTTATTTGCACAGTACTTTTAATAATAATTATCTATGACTTTCAAGGTTTGAGTTTACAGAAATTAGCTGAGCCTTTGGCTCTCTTAGCTTTTGGTTTTACAAAGCTAATTCAACCAATTCAAAAAATATATCAAACGTCAAACTCTATAAAAAATTCTAAGCCAGCAGTAAAATCTGTCATTTCGATGATAAATCTAATGAAAGAATCAAAAGAATCGATATACACACCAATTCCAAATGATAAGTCTTTGCATATTGATACCGATAAACTTCTAGATAAATCCGATCCCCCTCTTCTGACAATAAACAATCTTAGTTATAAATACAATTGCGATGATAGATATATTCTTAATGATATAAATTTTCATATTAATAAGGGCGACACAATAGCTTTAGTTGGAGAGACCGGAAGTGGAAAGAGTACTCTGCTTGATCTTTTGATGGGACTATTGACACCAACTGAGGGTGAAATATTATTTAGTGGAAATAATATTCAATCTACCTTAAGTAATTGGAAAAACAAATTTGCATATGTACCACAAGAATTAACTTTTACTCATGATTCTATAGCCAACAATATAGCCTTTTATAGGTCTGAAAAAGTGGATATCAGTAAAGTTTCAAGTTTAATTAAAACTGTTAATCTTAGTGGATACATTGATTCCCTTGAAAATAAGTTAGACAGTTATATTGAGGAAAATGGGTTGAATTTAAGCGGCGGGCAGCGTCAACGGCTTTGCATAGCAAGAGCGTTGTATAAAAGAACAAATATAATTTTTCTAGATGAGGCTACTAGTGCTCTTGATAATAATACAGAATCACTCGTAATGAATAATCTCCACGAGATGGGTGCTACAATAATTCTCATTGCACACAGATTGTCAACAACAAAAAATTGCTCAAAAATCCTATATTTAGAAAATGGCCACATTGCAAGTTCTGGAACCTATGATGAACTCATGACATCTTCAAGGCAATTTCGAAAATTGGTGCATCAAGCCTAAGGTTGTCAAAAATTCATCATCTATATTTTGTTGAATACTAATTGTTAGCGCTAGAATCTATAAGTTAAACGTTAATTAGGGCCTCCTGAGATAGTCATATCTACTGCGCGGTAGTGGTTTTGAGCAGTTATCGGAATTGAACTGTTTAGAAACAGGCTTATCTGCTCTTAAAATCTGCCCAGAGTTTTCCACATGTATCGATAGGAGCATCTTGATCAGCTCTGTTTAAAGACCTTTTTTCTCTCATTCGGTGGGCAACTCTCGGGTGACAATCGTTGGATCAAGCTCGCCGAATTGATTCCATTATATGAGCTGGAAGACGACTATGCAGCTTAATTTTGCAAGTGCTTTAAGGTTATATGCTATATGCATTTTGCTTTGTCATTTAAACCGCAAAAGTCTTTTTCATTCGGAGGTATAACAATTGATTAAATAATTGAAACTTAATATTGAGTTTTGGGCAAGGTTTTTGATAAATCTAAAAACAGAAATTAAAGGATATCGTCTAAAAATTAATTATAAATTTGAATTTTCATTTTTTCTTAAGCGTATGCATGTTACTCAAATTTCTATCGGCCGCTTTCATCATTTTCATCTGGCGCGACAGCTAGAAAAAAGGAACCTATTGGAAGCTATTTATACAGGATATCCTCGATTTAAAATTAAGGATGAACCGGGAATCCCTAAGCAGAAAATATATACATTCCCATGGCTTCATGCTCCATATATGGCTCGAGGGCGCCTACGGCTTGATCGCTCAATTTGGCTAGATCGCGAATGGGCTTGGTGGGCTCATGAATCATTAGATCACTACGTTGCTAGTAGGTTGAAAGATAATCCTTGCTTAATTGCTCTTTCAGGGAGTGGACTTTATTCAGGTTATAAAGCACAGCGATTAGGAGGATTTCATATCTGTGATCGCGGCTCTTCTCATATTCGTCATCAAGAAGAGTTACTTTCTGAAGAATATCGACGTTATGGTTCTCGTTGGAGAGGAATTGATCCTAGAGTAATTGAGAAAGAAGAAGCAGAGTATGAACAAGCCGATTTAATTTCTATTCCTAGTGCATTTTGCTACAATAGCTTCTTGAAAAAGGGTATATCGTCAAATAAGCTTATTAAAATTCCTTATGGAGCCAGATTAGAACGATTTTATCCTGACACTACAATCAATCCTAATAGAGATCAATTTACTATTTTCTTCGTGGGGCAAGCAAGTCCAAGAAAGGGTTTCATTGATTTACTTGCTGCATTTGACAAATTTAGTCACCCTAATAAACAGTTGATTCTTGCAGGATCTATGAGTAATGAAGCAACGTCATTACTAGAACGTAGAGATTGTTCGAATATAAAAATACTTGGCCTTGTTCCTAATGATAAACTTAGATTTTATTATAATAATGCTACGGTATTTGTCCTTCCAAGTATCGAGGAGGGGCTCGCTATGGTTATTGGAGAAGCGATGGCATCTGGCTGCCCTGTGATTGCCACCACTAACACTGGCGCTTCTGAGATGATCACTAATGGAATTGATGGATTTATTGTTCCAATCCGCTCACCACAAAGTATCGCAGACCATTTTGAATTACTTGCAGATCAACCGGAAATTCGAAATCGGATCAGTCATGCTGCTCTATTGCGTGTAAAAAGGATTGGGGGATGGGATTATTATGGTGAGCAATGGTCAAATGTTTTGACATCTTTATAATATTTTACTTCGCTTTTTTAGGCTCTTTTATTTCACAAAATCTTTATGAGGCTACATAATCTAAAAGTCAATAGTCTTTCTGTTAGTCGTATTAACAAAACTCGAATATTTTTGTTTGTACTGATTTTAATAGTGCTGTTTGGACAATTCTTAATTGAGCAATCTTTCAGCGAGAGAAGTGCCGCGCTAATCGCAGCAATTGGCTCATTCATTGTAATTTACGACGCCTTTCAAGTAGGACGGTTCTATAAATATCCACTTTCTTCTGTAGTATTGTTGGGCTTTTCTATCGTTTTGTTATTAGGCCCCTTATTGTTTACCATTCTCGAGGGCAAAAGTATTGCTTTCAATCTTCTACTTCCGAACATCACTTTTTTAAATTCGGTGTTGGTAGGTGTAGCTGCTGTTTGTGCACATTTTTTTTATCGAAGAATAAAGCAATGTCAACAATTAAGATCCTCGCTGCACAATTTCCTGTTACGACTTAATATATTTTCTCCACTCTCTTATTCTGAGCTGATAATAATGAGTTTTGTGGGCCTAATTGCCGCTGCTGCTCAGTCTTGGTTCTACGGAAATGTGATAGTTATTAAGTTTATACAAGGTTTCAGATTTTTTTCAGTTATACCTGTCGTTTATTATTTTCAACAGACTATTCAATTTAATCAATTTAAAGCTAGTAATAATAAAAAATTTGCTACGTCTTTCATTGTTGTATATCTAATACTGCTTGGAATAATTTCATTAGGCAAAAATTCACGGAGTGACTTTTTCGTTCCTATAGCTTCTTACGGTATCGTAATAGGTTTGCTATGGCTCTACGGTAAAATACAAGTACGTATCCTTTCAGTAATATCAGTATTGCTGTCAGTAGTCATAGCTATACCTATTTTTACAGACTTTGCTACCGCAATGGTCATGGTTCGTGATCAAAGGAGGAATGAAGCTAGTCCGACCGAGCTTATCCAACTCACTATTAGCGAAATGAATAATCGTGATGAAATAAGCAAATATAGGCTGTTACGATTAAATTCAGGCAATATATCCTCAACTGGCTGGAGTGAAGAATATTTATCTAATCCAATGTTAAATAGATTTGCTAATGCTAAATTTGTAGATAATTCTCTTTACGACGCTTCATTTCTTGACGAAAATGAAAAGGAGCAATTAACCAATTTTCAGATTTCACGTCTAATAGCCTATTTACCTAATCCAATTATAAATTTATTCTCCGCCGACAATAATTTTAAAGCTAAAGTGCTATCTCAAGGTTTTGGTGACACTCTCCACTACCTTGCTACTGGTAATCCAAGCGTCTTAGGAGGCTTTCGTGTTACTCACTTTATTGGCATGGGAAAGGGTTCGATAGGATATTTATACCTATTGTTGGCATTTTTCTCATTTATTATAATTTTTATATTTGTAGATTCTCATTCAATCTGTAACCACCTTTATCATTCAAGCCTAATAGCGCCTACATTTTCGATTGTAGCCATTACTCAGTTCTATGATTGGTTCACAATCGCAAAAACAACTTCTTTAACAGCTTTAGTTGCATTTCCTCTTCGCAGTTTTTTTGAACCTATTTTACTCGTTGCTCTAGTGCGTTGGCTTTTAAAAACACCCTTTTTGATAAAATCATTGAGTCTGGATCAACAAACTACCAAGAGAGATTCATAATACAAAAAATATTTTCAGCGTTTAGTTTACTCCTTGCAACTAAAATGAATCCTAGAGCGTGAAACACCCTTTGTTTTTTCTTTTCTCATTTGTTGTTTTAATTTCATCTTATTGGACTGAGAGTATTTTGCTTTATGCTGTATCTACAGCAATAATTTTTGGCGTATGTGTACAAAGACTGATTGGCTTCCATAAAAACATATATACAATTAAATATTTTTCATTAATTGCTTATACTACATTTTCATGGACTCTTATCGGTCAAATTCTATCCTTCTTTGCTTTTTGTCAAATAAATGGTTTTAATCAACTCTTAAACTATCAATTAGGCGGGAAGGTTGTTGAGTGGACTTTTTTGTCATTATCAATGGCTTATGTATGCGCTTTTTGTGGTTTTTTTTCACTTTTTTCGCTATTGCCTTTCGTCGATAAATGTGAAAAAGAGATTACCTCTTTTATGCTTAGATCTATATCATTCAACTCTCGAAGACTACAAAAGCAATTTGCTCGGATCAGCTATTTATGCGGGGCTTTTTTGTTTTTCCTCATATCTACTGGACTCCTTGGCTTTAAAGGGACACAAGTTGATGCTGCGTATTCTTCCGGTAGTCAAGCCTTATGGTATCCTCTCGTTCGACTTTCCCTTGCAATACTAGCTGTACTGCCTGTTTTTATATTTAAACTGATTGAAAAAAAATGGTTTAAACATTTATTTCTTATAATCTCTTTCCTGATAGGCATCTATGTATCATTTACCATAGGCCGAAGAGCCTTTATCTATCAGTTAATTTTATGTTTTTATTCATATATTTGGGTCTGTCTTGCTGTTGACAATAAATTGCCTTCCATCAAACCAAGAGTTTTATTAATGTCAGGACTTGGCATTTATTTTATACCTAAACTGCTCACGTTTTTTCAGTACATAAGAACTCTCAAGCTCACGGATTTGAGCTTATCTAATCTTTATTCACTCTATTTACAGTTTAATCAGAATAAAGAGCTTTTAGCGCAAATCGAGAATTCTCAAGCTCTAAATTATGTTACCCGACCTCTTTTGCATTCAGTGCTAGCACGTCTGACAAAAATTGATAATTTAAATTTTACTGGTTTTGTTGATCTACATCATTCATTTCAATATTCGTTACCTACCTTTTTAGTAGGATCAAAATCTGCTTTATATGGATCAAAAGCACAGTTGGTTAATGCTATAGGAATCGATGCTGACTGGATCTCTTCTCCACCTACAATGTCATACTTATCCTTTGGTATTTTAGGACTTCTGGTTTATCCCCTTCTCTATGTAGGAATCTACTATTTATATTCTACTTCAGTATTAAGCATTCTAAAAGCAAAGTTCTCCTCACTAATATTAATTATCTTTTTTACTTTTTGGCTTGATAATGTTGTCCAGGGTATGCCTGAAGGAACAACAATAAGTTATCTTCGAGCATTTTTTATTCAAGCTTTGATCATAGTGTCTATATTCATCTTCTCTATCTTTGCTAAGATTTTAAGCCGTTCTTAGTTTTTTATTTAAAAATTACACTGTTTACCTGCAGCTACGAATGATTTATTCTGAATCTAAGAAGTTTCTTTTCTGTCATGTACCCAAAACTGGAGGAACATCAATAACCTCGTTGTTTTCAGATTATACTTCGCCTTTTCAGCAATCAAATTTTTCAAAAATATGCAGACGAATTCCTTTCGCAGAAAAAACTTATAAGTTCTACGATTTTCTCAACCGGCCCCATACTACTTGTTATAAAGCCAAAACACTATTTGGTAAAAAATTCTATTCTCTATTTTGTTTCGCAATAGTACGCGAACCAGTTGAGTGGTTATACTCATGTTTTAGGCATTACAAGAGGCACTGTTATATAATTAAGGGCTTGAAAAATATTTATAAGCCTACTACTTTTGATGAATTTCTTGAAACAATTATCTGTTTAGAGCCGCAATTAAGACCAAGACAGTCTCTGATGTTGGTAGACTCTAACGGCAAACTCCTTGCTGATTCTGTTGGTATTTTCTCTGAGCTTGACCAGTATTATTCCTATATAAGAGATTATCTAAATCTTTCTTCAAACAGCTTGCCTCATCAAAATAAGAATAATATACTTCATGATAATAATCTACCCTTTGAATCTTGTAGTTATAAAGATTTTGTTATGAAGCACTGGTCTTCTGACTATTCTCTATACGAATTAGCACAAACTACTCGTTTTTCTTCTGGTTTAAAGAATATGAGAATATATCCGACAGCACTAAGTATCAATCTCAACAAATATGATCCATGGTCCTTGTTTGCTAAGCCAAAAATAAACTGATTTCTCTACACAGCTATGAATCTATTAGAGTATAAAAAGCAAATTGTTTATATTGGAGCCGATAATTCTGGCTCTACCTCTCGTCATCGTGCTGATGCTCTTCGACGAATTGGATGCCCTGTTACTGTTTTCGATCCTTACCTAGTAGTGAAATCAAACAGAAAACTAATAAATGTTTTTAACTATCATTCCTCTTTCGTTTTTGTGCAAAAACTTTTGCTACAAAAACTCAAAAGATTTTTTTCAACCTTATCTTTTGTTCCAGATGTAATATGGGTTAATAGTGGTGAATTGTTAGGTATTACTATTCTCAAATGGCTCAAGCGTAATTTTAATTCTAAAGTTATTCTCTATCAAAACGATGATCCAACTGGTAACCGAGACGGAAATCGTTTTCTAACACTTAGAAAATCAATTCCTTATTATGATTTATGCGTATGCGTTCGTTACGAGACAGAGCTTGATTTTCTTTGCTTGGGTGCTAAAAAAACCTATCGTGTTATGATGTCTTATGATGAATGTGAACACAAAATAGATAAGCTTGATGAATCTATTATTGTGCCTCGTGTTGGTTTCTTAGGTACACTAATCAAGAAAGAGTCACGAGATATCTTTATCTTAGATCTATTGAAGTTATTTGTTCCTATTGATATTATTGGACCTAATTGGACAAAAAGCAAGCATTGGTTAAGGCTAAAAAAAAATGTATTAAAGAGTTATATCAGTGGTTCTGAGTATTCGCTCTGTTTGCAGAAATATGCCTTGTCTCTTGGTTTGTTGTCTCATGGTAATCGAGATCTTATTACAACACGCACCTTTGAAATTCCTGCTGCTCATGGTTTATTGTGTGCCGAGAAAACATCCGAACATCAACTTTTATATGAGCATTTATTCGAAGCCGTTTTTTGGTCCTCATCCGTAGAGTGTGCTTCTTTATGCAAAAGTTTAATTCAAGATATGAACCTAAATAAATTTATAAGAATCAATGGTTTTGCTCATTTAATTGCTTTGGGGCAGGGTAATGAAGATGTCTGTTTACGCATTTTAAGAGTTCTGTTTGATCCATGTTAATGCAGCTTTATTTTTAATTTTTGCCAATTTTGTTATGAACTAATTGTTCGATTTGTCTCCATTATCCACTTCGCCGCTTGTTTCTAATTTTGCTTTAATGCTTATTGTCTATCAATTGGCCATTTTTAATTTGTGTTTTCTGCTATGATTTCTCATTACCACAAAACAATTTTCATACATATTCCGAAAAATGGTGGTCAAAGTATTGAAAATGTTTTTCTTTCGGATTTAGGTCTTTCAAGAGAAGAAAGATTGCCACTTCTTATGTGTCCGAATAATATATCCTCCATTGGCCCTCCGAGGTTGGCACATTTAATTGGCTCTGATTATTTTAAATATCATTACATATCTAGGGATTTGTTTGATAGTTATTTTTCTTTTTCTGTGGTTCGTAACCCCTGGCATAGAGTTTTCTCTTTTTACAAGTTTCTTACTAAGCAACTAATCCCTTTTAATGAATTCGTAAACCGTAATTTTTATTCGAAGTATTTTTGTGATTCTGCTCTCTCATGGTTCGTAAGGCCGCAAGCTGACTATCTCTTTGACGATTCAAACACATTGCTTGTTAATAATATTTATCGCTTAGAATCCCTTTCTAAATCCTTTGACGAAATTCGTACTCAATCTCATCTTCCAAATAGCGCAGTGCTACCGTTTTCCAATAAAAGCTCTCCGAGCAGGCTTGTTCCCTTTTTGAAGCGTTTACGAATAGTCAATTCAAGTTTTGGCATGCAAGTAAAGGATGTTTACGATGATAAGGCTTTTAAACTGGTTTCTGATCTTTATGCGGTTGACTGTGAAAAGTTTAGCTATACATCGCTTTAGCATCAATTTTCACACTTTAAATCATTTTATTGTAGTGTCTGAAATTTTACTTGCTTTTTAGCTTTACTATTTTCTAATTCATTGCTTTTAAGAATTTTATTTGTTGGTTGACTTATTCCTATGAAATTTTCTTTCCTTTTACTTTAGCAGTAACTGCCTTTGCCGAAATTTATGTAAGCTAAACCATGCTTAGGTTGCTTGTTGTTGTTCATATTGTTCTTTTCTCACCAGCTTCTGTTGCCTCATTTTAGCATTTTCTTTTATTGAATATCTATGTACATTCTTTTGCTACGCCATTATCCCCTTGTAGAAGGCAATAGTATGCGTCGCTATGCTGATCAAATATCTATTGGCCTTCAAAAAAGAGGTCATACAGTTGAAGTAATTACAGCACCGGTTATTTTTGGATCTCTTTTTCAATCAAATAAATCTTTTACTAAGTGGCTAGGTTATTTAGATTGTTTTTTAATATTTCCTCCGCTGTTGTTGCTTAAAGTCTTGTCCCTTCCACGAAATATCCTATGCGTTTTGACTGACCAGGCATTGGCTCCGTGGCTCCCATGGCTAGCAAATCGACCTCATGTAATTCATTGTCATGATTTTTTGGCATTAGACGCATCTTTGGGTCTTCAGCATTTTCATAAACTTGGAAGGAGTGGAAAGTTATACCAGTTCTATATTTTGCAAGGTTTTAGGCGTGGTAACTTTTTCCTTTCTGTTTCTAAGGCTACCAAGTGTAGGCTCGAGACTTACCTTTTAAAGCCTTTTACTCTCTCTGAGGTACTCTATAATCCGTTAAACGACAACTTCTCAGTTTTATCAGAATCTGACTCTTATAAGCTCATTCAAGCTACTTTGCCTCAAATACTTAAAAGTAATTATTTGTTTCATATTGGCCGTAATTGGTATAAAAACAGACGTGGAGTTTTAGAAATATGGGCACATTTGCATCTCCAGGGTTTGCAATATCATCTTGTAATGATTGGATCGCTTGAACCCGCGTTGCAGTCATGGATAAATTTGCATCCTCAACTAAAACTTTGGCTCCATGTTTTAGACACTGTTGACGACAAGACATTAGTTGCACTTTATAATCGTGCTTCTCTTTTATTATTTCCCTCTCATGCTGAAGGCTTTGGATGGCCTATTTTGGAGGCTCTTGCATGTGGATGTCCTGTTGTTACCACCGGCTTACCACCTATGACGGAGGTTGGCGGCTCTGCTGCAACAACTATACCTCCAGCACCTACTTTTAATTCTCAAAGAGATGAATGGGCTTCAAATTCAGCTAAAATAGTTTCAAATGTTTTGACTCGTACTGATTCAGAAAAGAGTCATATACAGCGACTTGGTTTTGATCAATGTTCTCTATTCGTTCGTGATAAATGGTTGGACCAACTTGAGAATTATTATTTTCAAGCGCACAATTCACAATCTAATAACTGATGTCAAGTTTTATAGGTTGTTACCACTTTGATTCTTCAGGAAATGAGGAATTCAACTCCTTTAGGTCTAGGAATAAAAGCTCTGTATATCGTGATTGGTTAAGCAGTGATAATCGTTGTTGGCTTGCGATTACTCAAATAGAGAATACAACCATACCTATAGACTCTCTTGAATTTACATCTAGCAGTTGTGGACGTTTTCATATCTGTTTTATTGGGGATATTCACAATCATCTAGAAATTCGTAGGGGACTTCGCTTTGAGAATTGGCTTGGTTTGGATCCAGCTGAAACTATTGCTGAAGGATTAGCCCAGCGTGGACCTGCCTTATTACTTGAAATGCGAGGATCCTTTTCATTTGCGGCTTACGACAAGGATAAGCAGCAGCTGCTTCTTTCGAGAGATAGATTTGGCATTAAGCCACTTTACTTTTTTTGGAAAAAAAATATTTTATTATTTTCTACAGATCGCCAAAAGCTATCTCTCGGCAAAACTTTAGCTCGTCAATCCATATGCAATATTTTATCGTTTGGTCATGACTTTGCTCCTGTAGATTTTCCAAAATCATTTTCTTCTTCGATATCAGCTTTGCCAAGCGGCATGGTGGTTCGTTTCAATCACAGTCGTCCTCACGATTCTGTTCGATACTGGCCTCCTCAGCCTCGTCCTGATTGGTCTCCCTTACCTATTTATAGAAAAAACTGGGCTCATACTTTTCTTCGTCAAAAAATTGAGGAGGTGGTAGATCAAAATCTCTGTATGAATTCACCAGTTGCATGCCTGTTATCAAATGATATCTACAGCTATATTTTAACAACTGTAGCTAGTTGTCTTAAAAAAGGAAGTGTATCTAGCTTTAGTATTTACCTTCAAGATGAGTCTTACAACCAAGGTCAACAATATTCTTCCTTAGCTAGTTATTGTGGAAGTTCTCATCATAATTTGTCGATCAGCACTGATGAGGCTTTGAGTTGGGTAGAGCCCGCCCTCACATCTATGGATGTGCCAAACGTGCATTTCTTTCATAAGTACTTTCTTAGTCGTTCACTGGCTGATCAAAGCGTTGAAATTGCTCTTTCTGGCCTAGGAGCTGATTCCCTCTTTGGCTTGAGTCCCCAACACCGTAATGTATCAATACTGATGGCTATGCAGTGGATTCCAGAGCCTTTACGAAGGGCGTTAATTCATATAGCTTCACCCCTGCTAGCAAAAATTATTTCCACTTCTCCCAAATGGGATTGTGAATATCTTGGTCTGGCTATGAGACGCCTAACTCACGATGAGAATTTTCATCCTGTTGATTTTCCTTTAACAAACTGGCCACTTTCACCTCCCAATTGCATTACTCAAAAATGGGGCCAAATTTCATGGTTTGACCTTTTTGGATATTCATTGCCAACATTTTTAATTGATTCAATTTCAACGCCTTTCTGCAATCGGTTGGAATGGCGTTTTCCTTTTTTCGATCATCAACTCGCTGAAATTACTTTGCGAATGCCTCAGCGATTTCACGGTAATGGCAATAAGCTTCTACGAAATGCATTTAAAGACCTTTTTCTACCTTCTTCTCTTTTAAACTCAACTAATCATATTAGCTTGCCTATGTCAATATGGACTCGTGGTCCATTACGCCAGCTTTGTAGTACTCGTCTAGAAATTCTGAAGACAACAGGTATAGTCGATAGTTCTTTTATTGAACAAATTTGGCGAGCATTTGAGCTTCGACAGATATCTTGGAGATGTATATGGAGTCTGGTCATACTTGGAGAGCTTGCCAGGAGAGAATTTAATTGACAATGTAAATTTGACGGGTATTTTTGTCCCTAAACTTTTTATTTGGTAAGGTTTTTGGATATTAAAATGTAATGTGTATTTTCCTCTCAACTATTCAGTTATTTGCCTTGTTATCCATGATCTGATAATTCTGTACCTTTATTATCGCTTTCATTAAGCATTAGTCTTCTTGCCTATTCTGTATACCTACTGATTATTGTGTAGTATCTTCTATTTCTTTAGCGGTTACACCACTTTTTTCTGCATCTTAGTCATTATGTTGTTTCTTCCAAGCCGTAAATTTCTTTTTGTTAAAAGTAATAAAACTGCCTCGACAAGCATTGAATTAGCCCTAAGTAGATTATTCATTTCTGAACCTGATCTCTTTTTCACCCCTTTAGACTTTCACGACGAATGTCTTCGCTTGCAATATTTACATTCATCTTATAATTTCAATAGACTTCCATCTATTCCCCTGCTTCATAGTAAGAGTCTTACTTCATCTTTGCGACTATTAAAGTTTCGACTTAGTTTGTTACTTAAAAAATCTGTCATGTCAGAAAATAATTTTTCATTTTTAGCTCGTGCACACCAAATCTATTGTAAAAAACACTACTTCGTTACCGGTTACCATCCACATATTAGCTATGCGAAAGCCCTTTTGTTAAATTCAGATTTTTATCACTATCATTCCATATCTTTTACCAGGCATCCTTTTAAGCGCTTTTATTCTTTCCTCTTATACCGTGCAAAACGTTTACATATCAACGCTACCAAGAATTGGTCAACTTCAGACTGGGTTGACTTTGCAAATTCTGTTTTTTCCGATTTTGCAAAAAGGCCAATTCGTAGTTATCTTTATGATCTACGTAGTTCTTCTTGTGTGTCCACTGTTTATTCATTTGAGAATATGAAAGAATCGCTTTTTGATTTATCTTTGAAGTTTGGCTTTGAAACCAATAAAATTTTTGAATTACTTCCACTGTCAAAGTCAAGTTCTGGATTTAGTAATCTAAATTTTGTTCCTATAAATAATGTATTGACTCCTGAAATTAAAGCCAAAATTCTAAAATGCGAGGAATGGTCGTTTGAACATTTTGATTATAAGGAATCTGTCGATGATTTCGGTACTTCTCGTATATGTTGGCAATCATCCCATAGTTAGAATCAAAAAATCTGTGCTTTGTGAATTTCTTTTAATCATGTTGCCTTATTGTTCTCTCTTATGAGTTGCTTTCCCTTTTCTTTGGTATTGTTATTGCTTTAGGAGCTTTTAATGCTGAACTGCTTATGTTTTCTTTTTTAAGTAATTTATTCTTATTTGCTAATTTTTGTTCTCCTTATTTTTCGATAGCCTAGGCTACGAAATACCCTTTTGAACTATTATGAACTTTGCTCAACTTGCCGCAAATATATATCTTCCCTGGAAATATAAATTTAGGTCTATTGTTAGATCATTTTCCCGGGAGTATCCTCGTCAGTATTTTAAGTTTAACAAAGCAAAAAGAGTTATCTTCGATGATAAAAACCATCAAAATCGCCTAGTTAATCGAACTACCCTGTTAACTGTCGAGGGTTTCCCAAGGTCAGGTAATAGTTATATGTGCAAACTTATCAAGGAGGGTAATACGTCTATTCGCTATAAAATAGCAAATCATATGCACCATCCAATGAATATAATTATCTCAATAGAAAATGACATCAATTCTGTTTGTATGATTAGAAAGCCTAAAGATGCAATTATTGCGAATGTAGCTCATTTTCTTTCTGTCAATAAGAACCATTTGTCATCTGGAAAGTTGCTTAAACAAAAGCCTGTGCCTTCTTTTTCGGATGTGTTAGAACATTATCTCTGGTTTTATAACTCGCTTTTCAATTATCGCAGTAAAATATTGTTTGTCCCTCTTACCGATTTGATCGAGAATGAAGAGAATGTTTTGAAGCGGATTAATTCTTTCCATAACCTTGATCTAAGCTATGTAAAGGTTGACATGGAAAAAGCTAAATCACATATGCTTCCTAATCATGATCGAAACAAAATCAAATACGAACTTGAAGAGCATTTCAGCACTTCTTCATTGCCTAATCTTGAGGAGGCTAATTTAATATATGATCAGCTTTCGAAGCCATTATCTCTTTGACTTGCTTCTGTTAGGTATCTGAATATTGAACCCTTTCTTTCAGGCGCCTTGCACTTCAGTAAGTGCAATTTTTTGGATTAGTCTCCTCCGTAAGACAAAATTGTCCTCACTATCAAAGTGGCATTGACTTATTCCTGTCAAACCATCACAGCTATTTGAATGAGGTCAATTTAATTTTGAATGAGAGTTGTACCTATTTTTCGCGCTATGGTGCAAACAACTCTGCCCTCAGAGGTGGATCTTTTTAGATATCTATTATGACATTAAAAATCTTACGAATCATATCCTCTCTAAATCCCGAGGGTGGAGGGCCATCTGAAGGAATACGTCAGATCACCCCACACTTGTCGCGACTAGGCGTCGCCAGCACAGTCGCAAGTCTTGATCCACCCTCGTCTGCGTGTCTCAGAGACCAATCTTTTAAAGCAGTTGGGCTGGGCCCAGTTTTTAGTGGATATGGGTATTGTCGGAATCTCCCAGATCGAATTCTTTCTCTCGCTAGTGAGCACGATGTAGTAATAGTACATGGTCTTTGGCAATATCATGCCTTTGCCACTTGGCGCGCTTTGCGATGTAGTGGTATTCCCTATTTCGTGTACACACACGGGATGCTCGATCCATGGTTCAAGATCACTTACCCTCTCAAGCATCTAAAGAAATGGGCCTATTGGCCCTGGGCGGATTACCGTGTTTTGCGTGACGCTTCCGCTGTGTTGTTCACCACTGAGCAGGAGCGTTTGCGGGCCCGGCAGTCGTTCTGGTTATACCAAGCGAACGAGCAAGTGGTTAGTTACGGCACCTCGGCACCCCCTGCTGATTCCGAGAGTCAGCGACAGGCCTTTTTCGAGCGCTTTCAACATTTGCGGGACCAACGCATCCTCCTGTTCCTCAGCCGAATCCATCCCAAAAAGGGTTTGGATTTGTTGATTGATGCTTTTGCTTCGGTTGCAGGCAGCGATCCCCGACTGCATCTGATGATCGCTGGCCCCGATCAAGTGGGTTGGCAGGCCACCTTGCAGCAGCGGGCTTCGGAGCTGGGAATTGCGGAGCGCATTACCTGGCCAGGCATGCTTAGCGGCGAACTCAAATGGGGAGCCTTTCGCTGTGCTGAGCTGTTTTGCCTCCCTTCTCATCAGGAGAATTTCGGTATTGTCGTAGCGGAAGCATTAGCCTGTGGTTTACCTGTTGCGATCGCTAAGCCGGTTAATGTTTCTACCGATGTCGCTAATGCTGGTGCAGGCATCGTTTTTGACGATGAAACTTTGGCTACGGAAAGGGCTCTTAAGCAGTGGTTGGCTATGACTCCTTCGGATAAATCCGAAATGGCTAAGTGTGGTCAGCAATTTTTTTATGACCGTTTTGATTTTGAATCTGTGGCGAAAAATCTTCTCCCTGTCTTGGAAGCAGCCGTTCAACCTCGTTTAATTCGATGATCCTTTCTAAAGGCATTCCTTACGATGGGCCCAGCTTCAATCGTCGCCACCGTTTAGCGAGATTAATTTGGCAGCTTGTTTGGTTACTCCTTTTTCGTCCAACACCGCCTCCAGCTCATGTTTGGAGATGTTGGCTGCTGCGTCGCTTTGGCGCTAAGATTCATCCCAGTTGTCACGTATATAGCAGTGCAAAAATTTGGGCACCATGGAATTTAGTTATGGCTGAGAATTCATGCCTTGGTCCAGACGTTAATTGTTATTCAATGGCATTAATTCAGTTAGGAAAAAGAGCTATTATTTCTCAGGGTGTTTATCTTTGTTCAGGCTCACATGATTACACTCAAGAGTCTTTTCAACTCTTTGCTGAGCCCATTTTGATTGATTCGGATGTATGGATTTGTGCTCAATCATTTGTAGCTCCTGGTGTCCGTATCGGTGAAGGAGCCGTGATAGGTGCAAGGTCTGTCGTCACTAGGTCCCAGCCACCATGGTTCGTTTGTGCGGGAAATCCGGCTAAGTGTTTGAAACCGCGAGATCATCCAAGATCAAAATCTTGTTAGTTTATTTAGAAGTATTGTTTTTTAGTCATGCTGTTTAGGCGACTTGAACGATTGTCTGAGTTTCAAATTCTGACATTCAACATAGCATGTTTTTATCTTTCAATGCTGTGCTAAAATATATAAATGAATTAGTGTTTGGCTTTGACTCTTGATGGCTCTAATTATCTACATTAGAATTGTATTTCACTTTTTTTGTTCTTTTGTGCCGCAAAAAATAGCTTCATTTGCGTTTCTGCCCGCGTTAGGCTTTTGCAAATCTATGCAGCTTGATCTTCATTTCAATGATAGTATGTTTGACAGATTTGGTCCTTCTTTGTAAGTATTAGCGTAGATCGCTGATTTTGTTATGGATTTGCGCATCCAGGCCTTGAAAAACAGTTGTTACTCTCAAGGTTGATTTGATATGAAGCTTTTGTTGTGCAGTCTTTTAGTGTGATGTTGATTAGGTGACTATATTCCCTTTCCCGTTATTCTTTACTCTTCAACTTCTGGACAGCTCATGCCCGCTTCTCTTACACGCAATTTGGTTACTGGTGGTGCTGGTTTTCTGGGGTCCCATCTTTGCGATCGCCTGATGAAAGCCGGAGAAGAGGTGATCTGTCTGGACAATTACTTCACAGGGCGAAAGCAGAATATTGCTCATTGGATTGGCAACCCCCGCTTTGAGCTGATCCGCCATGACGTGACCGAGCCGATCAAGCTGGAGGTCGATCGGATCTGGCATCTAGCTTGCCCGGCCTCCCCTGTGCATTACCAGTTCAATCCGGTGAAAACGGCGAAGACCAGTTTTATTGGTACATACAACATGCTCGGATTGGCTCGGCGGGTGGGGGCTCGGTTGCTGTTGGCCAGCACCAGTGAGGTGTATGGCGATCCAGAGGTGCATCCCCAGCCCGAGAGTTATCGGGGTTGCGTGAATACGATTGGTATTCGCAGCTGCTACGACGAAGGCAAGCGCATCGCTGAAACACTTTGTTTTGACTACCAGCGCATGCATGACCTGGAGATCCGGGTCATGCGGATTTTCAACACCTACGGCCCGCGCATGTTGCCTGATGATGGCCGTGTGGTGAGCAACTTCATCGTGCAGGCGCTTAAGGGTGAGCCGCTCACTGTTTATGGCGATGGCAGCCAGACCAGGAGTTTTTGCTTTGTGGATGATCTGATCGAGGGGATGATGCGTTTGATGAATGGATCACATACCGGCCCGATCAACATCGGCAACCCAACCGAGTTCACGATCCTGCAGCTAGCTGAGCTGGTGCGAGAAAAGATCAATCCAGCGTTGGAGTTGATTTGTAAACCGTTGCCTCAAGATGATCCAATGCAACGCCAACCGGTTATTGATCTTGCGCAAAGAGAATTGGGCTGGTCACCTCGGGTGGAGTTGGAGCAAGGACTCGAGCCCACGGTTGCTTATTTCAAAGAATTGCTTAATGCTTGTCAGTTCTAATTGTTGTGGATGTATCTGTTTAGACATTTTGCCTTTTGCGATATGATGCAAGGATTGCAGCTCATCATTACATCACTCTGATATAGTATGATTTTTGAATATGATTGTTAGCTTGTATGCGCTATGTATTAGATGACGTTATCTTGGGAATTGTCGATTCTTTTTGTTTCCCAGAAATATTTTGTTTAGAATCTCCTTATTTGCGTAAATTTATTCATTTTATCATATGACTTGCGATTTTAAGAATGTCCTCGTTACTGGAGGTGCTGGTTATATTGGCAGTCACACAGTAAGAGCATTGCAGTCTCAGGGATTCAATCCAATAGTGTTGGATAATTTTGTTTATGGTCATGAGTATATCGTTAGAGATGTACTTAAAGTTCCCTTTGTCACAGGTCAGCTCGGAGATCGTGAACTATTAGAGAATGTGCTTTCTGGTCGCCATCCGTGCTGTAACAACCAAAAATGTATAGCTGTAATTCACTTTGCAGCATACGCTTATGTTGGTGAAAGTGTTATTAGCCCTCAAAAATATTACCGCAATAATGTGGGTGACTCTCTGGTTTTATTAGAAGTAATTCATTCATTGTCGCAGATCGATAAATCCAACCCTATTCCCATAATTTTTTCTAGCACATGTGCAACATATGGTATTCCTCCCGACAATTCCAAGATTTCTGAAAATTTTCCACAAAATCCAATCAACCCTTATGGAAGAAGCAAATTAATGATAGAAAATATGATTAAAGATTTTGGTAACGCATATAATATGCCAAGTGTTATATTTAGATATTTCAATGCGGCTGGAGCTCATCCGAAATGTGATTTAGGCGAGGATCATACCCCCGAAACTCATCTTATTCCACTTGTCTTGCAAACTTCTTTAGGCAGGCGTCCAGAAATTCATATTTATGGTGATGATTATGAAACGCCAGATGGTACATGTATCAGAGACTATATTCATGTTTGCGATTTGGCTGATGCACATGTTTTGGGGTTAAAAAAAGTATTGCATCAAAAAGAACAATTTGTTTTTAATTTAGGCAATGGTAATGGCACTAGCGTTCAGGAAGTAATTAAAGCTTGCGAGCTAATTACAGGTTTAGATATTCCTTCTAGGGTTTTTCCAAGAAGGGTTGGAGATCCCCCAGTTTTAGTATCGTCTTCCGAAAATGCATGTAAGCAACTTGGTTGGACCCCACGTTATCCAAGTATTGAAGTCATGATTAAACATGCTTTTAAATGGCATCAAAACCATGAAAGCATAGTATAATTTCAATATAATTTGTCTTTGTCATGATTTCTGTAGTTATACTGACTTTAAATGAACAGCAAGATCTTCCGGGCTGTCTTGATTCATTGCAATGGGCTGATGATATACATATTGTTGATTCTGGGAGTATTGATCTTACTCTTGACATTGCTAAAAGAAGACATGCAAAAATTTATTATAATAAATTTACTGGCTTTGGTGATCAGAGAAATTGGTCCTTGGAAAATTGCACTTTAAAATATGATTGGATTTTGTTTTTAGATGCAGATGAAAGATCTACACCGGCATTCGAAGAGTCTTTGGCTTCAAATATCCATTTTGCAAGTTCAGAAGCGACAGGTTTTTACTTGTGCTCTAAGACAATTTTAAATAATACTTGGCTTAGGTATTCAGATAATTTTCCAAAATGGCAATTCCGTCTTGTTAAAAAATATAGAGGCTCTTTCGTAAACTCTGGGCATGGGCAAAAAGAATGTGGAGATGTTAAGCATATTGAATATATTGATGAGCCTTACATTCACCTTGCTTTTTCTAAGGGCTGGAAGTATTGGCATGAAAAACACAAGCAATATGCAATTAATGATGCCAAGCAAGTTTTAGATAGTGCTATCTCTCCAATGGCTATTCTGTCATCTGCTGGCTCCCAAAGAAACCTTGCTATTAAGTCCTTCGTAAGGAGATTTCCGCTATGGCCTTATATACGCTTTGTGGCAACCTATATTTTTCAGAAAGGTTTTTTGGATGGAAAGAACGGCTTTCTTTATTGCAAAAAAATATTATGGTACGAAAAAAGAATTAAGCATGAGATGAATAAGCGTTTGTTGTCATGATTTTAGATTGATTCGTCTCAAGCTCCATGTAGTCTAAATTCAATATTTTCAAAAGCGACTTAATCGCGAAGCCTGTCACGCAAGTATGTTGGTTAATTGGAGTATTCGTTTTCGCTGGATACTGTTGATTCATGGATTCATGGCAGTGTGCAATTAGTTGACATTTAGAGGGATATGATTTTCTCAATATAACCAATCGTTTTTTTGTTTCAACCTGCCCCTAGAGGTTAATAGATTTAAGTGGGTGGCTTTTATTAAACAGTTTTGGCCCCTGACATCGTTAGCTCCTGACGGGAGGAATACAATGTAGACCTCATGGTTGGTTCTACCTCCCAGAGAGCTTTTTGGTCTTACATGGCAGTACCTCCACATGAATCGGGCCACGGAAATTTCAACCTCTAAGCCATCGAAGTGTGCACGTAGATATACTTCTAACTGGCTTTGCCGAAAAGCCGTTGACTATGTATATGACCCTGCACCACAACCTCTAAACATTGATGTTGTCATATCGTCGCTTTCTGCCTGAGCAGCTGATCTTGATTTTCCCTGTAGCTTTGCCACGAAAGCAGAGGTGGTGAACTGGAATCTTTGATCTGAGTTGAAGATTTCAGGTTTACGGCCACTCTTATGTGTCATCTCCAGTGCAACGAAACAGAACTCCATATCATGAATGTTCGAAAGCTTGCAGCTGTGAACATGTCGTAAATAGATCGGTGATCGCTACAAGACTGTGAATTCCTTTCCTCAGCGGTATGTATGTGATGCAGGTCACCTAGACTTAATTTACTCCCTTGATCTTCTTCAGGTTCACCAGATAGGGGAATCGCTCCGAGGAGTTGCCCTAATTATGGTGCGTGCCTTCTGGTGGATTGCCCGTAAACTCCCCTCTTCGGTCTCATCTCGCATTATGTTCCTAAGTCAGTTGATTTGTAATAAGCCTTGTATTGATTTATGGGGTAGTGAGCGAAGTTTGTTCAATCGCTAGCTCGAGCATATTTTTGCTTTGTTGGCCATTAGCGTTGGTTTAGTGTTGATTTTTCCATTTCTTCTTCTAATTGCTATCTACTTAGGTTAGCAGTCCTCTACATTTTTTATTGGCAAGATTGCTATGGGCTGGATGGCATGCCGTGCAAGTGTTTCAAGCCCGGGGCATGCGTGCGTTTGATTTCGCTGATCAGGCTGTGGTGAAGCAAGCAACCGCGGATGATCCGCGTATCGCTCCAGTTAAATGTTTTTGCGGTGTTGGAGTTTGGATGAACTATCTCAAAATCTCAATGTGCTCGCAGGTGATACAAGTCTCGTTAGCCCCAGGCCCCATGTCGTTCAACAGAATGAGCTTTATAGAAAGCTGATTCCTGGCATGACGCAACGCCATGCCTTTAAGACCGGAATCACAGTTTTGGCCCAGGTGAGTGATTAGCGAAGCTGTCATAAAAAAATTCAAAATCGTCGCTGATTCGTTTCAGGTCCTCTTCGATTGTCATCAACCATGTCCTGCTTACGTGGCGCCTAATTGCCAGCTCCATCGCGACCCTTTTGATCTCATGCTTGCAGCCGAATCCATTGTCGTTCGCATCGAGCAGGTATATGGCGTAATCTCTCTGTCCTCCAAAGGCGATTCCTCGTCCTCATAGCCGCCAGCTGTACTGATCCTCCGCTTGTCCTTTTTCTGTTGAAATTCGTACAACAACCGCACTTGGTTGTCTTGTTTTCAATCCTCATGGGATTTCCCCGCTTGAGTGTCGTTTTTGTTGGCTTCTGTCTGTTGCTTTGAACATCCTTCTTTACGGCCTCAATTACGCGCCGGAACCGGTTGGCATCGGCAAATACAGCGGTGAACTCGCCCGTTGGTTAGCGGCCCGTGGCCATAGCGTGCGTGTGATCACAGCGCCGCCTTATTTCCCCGCCTGGCAGATCGCAGCAGGTCATTACAACCGCTTTAGCCTGGAGCAGCGTGAAGGGGTTCGGGTGCGACGCTGTCCTCTCTGGGTGCCACGCCAGCCCAGCGGGCTCAAGCGCTTGCTGCATCTCGCCAGCTTCGCACTTTCCAGCCTTGGGCCCCTGCTGTTGCAACGTCGCAGGCGGCCTGATGTGGTGATCACCGTGGCGCCAGCTTTCTTCTGTGCCCCCGCTGCTCTTTGGCTTGGGCGCCTCTGCGGCAGTCGTACGATCACTTTGCTTCACATCCAGGATTTCGAGCTCGATGCTGCCTTTGAGCTTGGCCTGCTTAAGGGCCGGCTGCTCCGTTCCTTGGCAGAAACCTGGGAGCGCCGCACACTACGCAGCTTTGATCGTGTGAGCAGCATCAGCACCGCCATGGTGCAAAAACTGGGCACCAAAGGTGTGGCTCCTTCCCGATGTTTGCTGTTGCCCAACTGGGTCGACCTCGACGCGATCTGTCCGCAGCTGGGATCTGCTCGCCAGCAGAACTCCTACCGGCGTGAGTTCGGCATCACCCCTGATCAGATCGTGCTCCTCTATTCGGGCTCGATGAACAAGAAGCAGGGCCTGGAGATGCTCGCTGAGGTGATCCAACGCCTCAGCGCTCAACCCAACCTGGTGTGGCTCCTTGCCGGTGAAGGCCCTACCAAGGAAGAGCTCATCCATGCCACCGCCGGTCTGCCCCAGGTCCGCCACCTGCCCCTGCAGCCAGCAGAACGGATGGACGATTGGCTTAATGCTGCTGATATCCATCTGCTTCCTCAGAAAGCCGGCGCCGCTGATCTGGTGCTCCCCTCCAAACTTCTGGGTATTCTCGCCAGCGGTCGCCCTCTTGTGGCCAGTTCACCGGAGGGCAGTGAATTGTCCTTGCTGGCCGGCAACGCCGGGCGCTGTGTGCCACCCGGCGATGCCGCAGCCTTTGCGGATGCCTTGCATGAGTTGATCGAAAGCGCCGAGCTGCGGGCTCAATGCGGCGTGTTAGCTCGTCAACTCGCCTCTAGCCATTTTGGCAAAGATGCCGTTCTGCAGCGTTTTGAACAGCAGCTTTTCGCTTTGCACGGTTGAATAGTTTTGCTCCATCAAAGCTCCAATTCCTTGAAGCCCTCACCCTGGGGAGGTTTGTTACGCCTTCATGGCCAGGACATTGCCCGCCTGCAGCGTCTGCTCGATCCTCTCGTGCTCACGCTGCTGTTCTTATTGTTTGACTTAGGGGGTAAGGGGGGTGGAAGTGATGCCTGGTTGCCTTTCTGGGTTCTGGTGCCTCTGACGGTGCTCCTGATTCTTTCCCGTGCCGGGCTTTATACCAGCTATCGCCACCGCAGTCTGCGAGTGCTGATCCGTCGGATTACCACCTCCTGGTTGCTTGTGCTGAGTCTTCTGCTAACAGCAGCTTTCCTCAGCAAGAGTTCGGCATCGTTTTCGCGTCTCAGTAGCAGCCTCTGGGCCTTCAGTGGTTATTTATGGTTAATGTCCAACCACGTGCTGCTGCGTAAGTGGTTGCGATGGCATCGAAGTCAGGGAGGCAACAGCCGCACAATTGTCTATTGGGGTCTCCCTGATGCGGCTGAGGCTTTTGCTGAGCAGATCGCCAGCAACACATGGATGGGGTATCAGGTTATTGCTTGGTTTTCGCCAGTACCAATTCGCCCGGATCAACACTCGCAGAATCTGCCCAGCTGTTCTGGTGGCTTGCGAGAGCTACGTGATTGGTTGAAAATTCGCGATGTTGACCGCCTGGTGTTTAGTCACGTCACCCGTGATGGCCTGGGGATAGATCAGATGATTCAATTATTTGGAGATTGTTCCATCCCGATTGTTTATGCACCGCACTGGGCGCATCCCACGATGCGCTTCACGGTCGACAGCATCGGCACACAGCCCTGCATTGATCTCTGGGGAAGTGAGCGAAGTCTGCTTGACCGCCAACTGAAGCGCAGTTTTGATCTTTTTCTCACTGGCATCGGCGTGGTCTTGATTGCTCCGTTGCTCCTGGTGATTGCGATTGCTGTGAAGCTTTCCAGTCCAGGCCCTGTCTTTTACATGCAGGATCGTTATGGCCTTGATGGAAAGCGGTTCAAATGTTTCAAATTTCGCAGCATGCGTGTGCTCGACACTGCCGATCAGCAAGTGGTGAAGCAGGCCACGGCTGATGATCCGCGCATCACGCCTGTTGGATCGTTTCTTAGAAAATGGAGTTTAGATGAACTCCCTCAAATTTTTAATGTCTTAAAAGGAGATATGAGCCTTGTCGGGCCCAGGCCCCATGCTGTGCAACACAACGAGCTATACCGCAAAGTGATTCCTGGCTACATGCAGCGTCATGCCTACAAGCCTGGGATTACCGGTTTGGCTCAAGTGAGTGGCTGGCGGGGCGAAACGCGTAACCTTTCTGACATGGAAAATCGCATTTATGCCGATTTGGCCTATCAACGTGACTGGAGCCTCAAGCTCGATATCAAGATCTTGATCAAAACCTTCCTGCGTCTTCGCTCAGGAAATGCCTATTGAATGGATCGATTGCAAACCAATTTCCTTGGTTTGGTTCAGTTGGCGCGAGCCTTTGCTCTATGTGCTCTTCACTCCTTGGTTGCTTTCATTATTCGCTGGCCTGTTAATTACAGCGTTAACTGTTGTGCTGTCGATTCGATTGTCTTGGTTGAATCGCTCGTTGATTGTGATCAGTGCGGTTCTGTCGGTGAATATTATTTATTCTCCACTGGCCACCCAATGGCTCAGCGTCTGGCTTTCATCCCAGCTGCCACAGACGTTTGAGCGTGCTGAGGATGCACCTCGGCCTGTTGCAGTGTTATTGGGTCGTGGAGCGAAAATTGGTAGGGCAACTTCCAGGAAGGCTGCCCAACTTTTGAACGATCACAAGGTGGAGGCCGTTTATGTGTCTGGTGATCGCCTTTCGACGGCTCAGCGGGTTGTGAAACTTGGTGCACCAGCGGAGCGTGTAGCTGGTGATTCCTGCGCCCGAACCACCTGGCAAAACGCCACGCGCACTAATGCTTGGCTCCAAAGAAACCATCCAGAGGCACCGGTGCTATTGATTACCGACCCCTGGCAACTTCCCCGTGCTGCCCATGCCTTTGCCGGTCAGGGGCTTAAAGTTATGCCCATGGCTATTTCTCCACAGCTCAATAGCCGCACCCGCAATCGCCTGGCGTTGCGTGAAACCGCTGGCACGCTCCTTTATCGTTTGCAGGGACGGATGTGATCACAACTCAAGAGTTTTGGGCTTAACTTCATAGTCCTCCAGATATTGGCGCAAGTGGTTTGGAAGATGTTGATCCAGCGCTTGTTCCCTGCTCATCCAAGTTGTGGCAATGATTTCTAGCTGATCAATTTCTATCGGTGGTCGACTTGCTGCATGAATTGAATTGATTAGGTGTTGATCCCACAGCAAGGCAAAGATCGTCACTGTGTTGAGCCCACCCGGTTGTCTTTCTGAGATGGTCCATGGATCCTGCAACCAGTTGCTTTCGATCGCAAGTCCCAGTTCTTCATGAAGTTCACGTACAGCTGCATCACGTGCACTTTCACCAGCTTGAATACCTCCGCCCGGTAAGCCGTAGCCTCTTCGGTAGCTGGTTTGCACCATTAGCAATTGGTTGCTCAGCCAGATCGCAACGAGACTTCCATGGGTATGGGGTTTGCGGATCAGCCGGTAGAGCTCATAGGTCCATGAGGCTATCTGCAGTAGGTGCAATCGGCGGGCTATATATTTCAGTCGATGCTTGGTGAACATTGGCTTCTTGCAGTGCCAGATATGGTGATTTTCAACGGAAGGCTCATGATCAAAAGTGACTCTGTCAGCAAGATTGCTTCAGTTTCATCTTATTGTCTTCAAGCTGTTCACCCTGCTTCAGCATTCAGCCCTTTTGATCCAACGCTTTGAGAATGGTCATTACTTCTTGTGCCGTTGTCAGGGCTTGATCAGTTTCATCTGGGTCGAACAATTCAAAGGGCAGGGTGACATCCATCGGGTAGCTGGATTGGATCGCCATGCGGCTGAGGCTCCTCAGCGGCAGTGCTTCTAATTTCTGAGTTTCCAGACCTGTCTGTTGTAGCCGTTCCACCAGGTCGTTAAGCACGTGCGTCTAGGGCGGCTCCAGCCCCTATTCCAGCAATGCACTTTTTAAGCTTTTCCCAGCTACATATGAAACATAAAACAAGCTTGGGCAAAAAACCGTTGTTTTTCGGAAACTGAGCATGCTCAAGGTCGTTCTGGGCTTGGCGCAGCTATGCATCGGCCCGACTTTCATGGAATCTCCGCCAGCCGCGGGATGGGGATTGGCAGCATTGCGCCAGATCGCCGAATCGCTCTCAGGCAACTGAGCCCAGTCCTCACTGTCGAGACCAATCATGTCGTCTGCAAGAGCGGGGTTGTAGGTGTGGCTTTTGAGGTTGCGGATGCAGATCATTGTCATCCAGTTGCGTTCTTTGCCGGCAGGCAATAGGTCTTTCGCTACTACTTCCCGAACGGCATCTCGGGAGTCGCTGATGCCTCTGACACCTTGATCAACCAGGAAGTCTTTCAACAGAAGCCAGCTGAGTTTGTTGGTGAATTCAAAGGCTTGAATCAAGCCCTGCTGCTTCAGCTCGCTGAGTGGGTGGCTGCTTGTAAGAGTAAGCGCTAATTTGAGGGTAGCCAGTGCTCATTCGTCATTCTCAAGACGCTGCAACCAGCGCACATCAGCGTCTGCCATGGAAGCCAATGCATTCACTGCACATAGAGAGGCAACGATGGGGTCGGACAGGCCTGACAACGAGCCTTGTCTGTGCATGAGCTGCTTGCTTTGATCCATTGGATACGCTCTCATCTCGTATGCAGAATTTCGTTCTCCTTGCCCCGTCGAGATGTTCGACGCTGATGTCGGTGAGGACGTCTTGAGCGCTCTGATCACCTTGTTGTTACTGGTGCTGGCAATCGCATGTTTCGTTGGCGGTTGGCTTGCACCGGAACTGGTTGCCTTGTTGGCTGCAGGCTTGCTGATGGCCACAGGCGTGCTCACGCCAACGGAAGCCCTCGCTGGTTTCGGCAGTCCTGCCTTGATCACCTTGGTGGGTTTGTTTGTGCTCTCCAATGGCTTGCTCCACAGCGGAGCCTTGGATCGGTTGCGGGAATTGCTGGCCTCCCCCCGGATCCGTAATCCCAGCCAGTTGATGCTGGTGTTGGGATTTGTGGTGGCTCCGATCTCCGGGTTCATTCCCAACACTCCGATTGTGGCGATCTTGCTGCCGGTGGTGCAGGGTTGGTGTCAACGCCGTGGGATCAGCCCCTCGCGAGTGTTGATGCCCTTGTCCTTTGCCACTCTGATTGGCGGCACGATCACCCTGATTGGCACGTCCACAAGCTTGCTCGCCAGTGATCTGGTGACGCGCCTGGGCTATGGCTCCTATGGGCTGTTTTCATTCACTGCGATCGGTATTCCGGTATGGCTGATCGGTGCCTGCTATCTGGTGATTGCTGGTCGCTTCTTGCCCGATCGCGGTGATCAAAGGGATGACAATCTTCAGGCCTTGAGCCGAGATGGGTACCTCACCGAGGTGGTGATCCCAACCCTTTCGCCGCTGTGCGGCGTCACCCTGTATGCAAGCAGGCTGCAACGTCGATTTGATGTGGATGTGCTCGATGTGCATCGCGATGGGCAACGACTTCAGCCTCCTCTGGCGCAGTTGCGTTTGCAAGCGTCTGATCGCTTGCTGTTGCGCTGCAGCCGTCAGGAGCTGTTGCGCTTGCAGCAAGACCGGATGGTGGATTTAGCCGGCACCCTTCTCGCAGAAGAGCTCCCCCACATCCGCCACACCGAAGTGTTGGTGCCTTCCGGTTCCTTTTTGGCAGGTGCCACGCTGTGTGAGCTGCGCTTTCGCCAACGTTTTAATGCCACGGTGTTGGCGGTGAACAGGGCCAACAGCACCCTGCGTGATCGCCTGGGACGGGTGGTGCTGAGAGAGGGAGACATGCTGCTGCTGCAAGCTCCGCTTGATGCTTTGCGAGGACTGCAGCAAGCCAGTGATCTGGTGGTGCTGGATCAGCTCGACGACGATCTGCCCTCCACGCACCGCAAGGGTTTGGCGATCAGCGTGATGTTGGCCGTGCTGCTGCTCGCCGGCTTCAAGGTGATGCCCCTCGTCGCCGCTGTGCTCGTGGGTGTGGCGGTGTTGGTGATCGGCAACTGCCTCGATGCCGGAACGGCTCTGCGTTCGATTCGCTGGGATTTGTATCTGCTGCTGGGTGGTTTGTACAGCTTCAGTGTGGCCCTGCAGAAAACGGGTCTTGCTGATCAGGCGGCCTCCAGCCTGCTCACGTTGCTCCAACACAGCTCCGCTTTTGGAGCCTTGCTGGTGATCTATGCGATCACCCTGGTGGCCACTGAACTGCTCAGCAATGCGGCTGCCGTAGCCCTGGTTTTACCGATCGCTGCTGCTGTGGCCACCGGCTTGGAGCAGCAGCCGATGTTGTTTGCCACCGCTGTGGTGTTTGCTGCCAGTCAAAGTTTTCTCTCGCCGATTGGCTATCAAACCAACTTGATGGTCTATGCCCCTGGCCGCTATCATTTCTTGGATTTTTTCCGTTTTGGTTGGCCCCTCTCGCTGGCCTACACCCTGATGGTCCCAATACTGTTGCTTAATTTGTCATAAACTTCGTCAACTCCGGCGGTGGGGTGAGCAGCGCTCGCAGTGATGCGGAGGCGGTCGCTACCAATGCTTGGTGCAACAGCCTGGCATGCCACCAACTGCTGCAGAGATTTGTGCACTGGGGATGGAGAGGCTGGTGCTGGAGGGAGCGGCTAACCCTTATGGAGCAGCGGCCCGGCTGACGGCTATGCCTGTTCCGCATCTGTATCTGTTCAACCGCGTCGAGCAAGCGGAAAATCTGGCTTTGGTCTCAGCCAGGCAGTTGCGGCCTGCTGGTCTGTTCGTTGAATTGGATGGTTCCGGTACTGCCTTTTGCGAGCAGTTCAAGCGAGCCGATCGCAGTGGCTCTGCCTGGGCTGCGGTGATGGGGATGAGGAAGCTGAAGCCGGTCAGTTGCGTCTTAAGCCGTTGTTGGCCGAGGGCGAGGAGAGTTGTTTGGTGCTGAATGATCCGGATGCAGTAGTGGCCATCCTCCAGACCAATATTTAGATGCGGTTCGCTCATTGTGATCAGCGATAACCTTCCTGCATTTGATGGCTAAGCTCCAAACCTTAATGTCTGATGCTTCTATTCATTCGATCTGCTGCATTGGTGCCGGTTATGTGGGTGGACCGACTATGGCGGTGATTGCTGATCGCTGTCCTGAAGTTCAGGTCACCGTTGTTGATATCAATCAGACCCGTATTGATGCCTGGAATCACAGCGATCTGGGCAAGTTGCCGGTGTACGAACCAGGCCTAGATGCCGTAGTGGGGCGTGCGCGAGGTCGCAACCTGCATTTCTCAACGGCTGTGGATGATGCGATCGCCGCTGCAGACATGGTGTTCATCTCGGTGAACACACCCACCAAAACCAAAGGGCTTGGTGCCGGGCAGGCCAGCGATTTGCGCTGGGTGGAAGCCTGTGCCAGGCAGGTGGCCAAATCGGCAACGGGCCACACGATTGTGGTGGAGAAGAGCACCCTGCCGGTGCGCACCGCGGAAGCGGTGAAGGCCATTCTCTCTGCTGCGGAGCAATCTGCTGATGGAGCTCAACGTAGTTTTGCGGTGCTGTCCAACCCTGAGTTTTTGGCGGAAGGCACCGCGATCCCTGACCTTGAATCACCCGACAGGGTTCTCATCGGCGGGGAACATCCTGAGGCCATCGAGGCCTTGGCATCGGTGTATGGCCATTGGGTGCCGCAGGAGCGAATCCTGCGCACCAACCTCTGGAGCAGTGAGCTCTCCAAGCTCACGGCCAACGCCTTTTTGGCCCAAAGGATCAGCTCGATCAATTCCGTTGCGGCCCTCTGTGAAGCCACGGGCGCTGATGTGCGTGAGGTGGCCCGGGCGATTGGCACTGATAGCCGCATTGGTTCAAAATTTTTGAAGGCTGGTCCGGGCTTTGGTGGCAGTTGCTTTCAGAAAGACATCCTCAATCTTGTGTATCTCTGTAGGCATTTTGGGCTTCCTGAGGTGGCCAACTACTGGGAATCGGTGGTGCAACTGAACAGTTGGCAGCAGCACCGCATTGCTCGCACGGTGGTGCAGAAGCTGTTTGGTACCGTCACAGGCAAACGCCTGGCCATTTTTGGTTTCTCCTTCAAGGCAGACACCAACGACACCCGTGAAGCCCCGGCCATCCGCATTGCCAAAGACCTTCTGGAAGAGGGTGCTCAGCTCGCCATCCATGATCCCAAGGTGGATCCCGATCAAATCGCTCGCGATCTGAACTTGCCCGCCAGCACCGCACCGGATTCCGAGTCCGGCCCTACGCGAGCTGCACTCAGCGGTGAGGGCACCTGGTGGCCCACTGGCGACATCGCCTCGGCGTTGAAGGGAGCTGATGCCGTGCTCATCCTCACGGAGTGGAGTCAATACCAAGAGCTCGATTGGACAGCATTGGCTTCATTGATGCGTCAGCCCGCCTGGGTGTTTGATGCCCGATCGGTGGTCACACCGGCTGAGGTGCAGGCCGCTGGTTTGAATCTCTGGCGTGTGGGTGAAGGCCAGCCATGACCCGCCCGGTTTTGGTGACAGGTGCTGCCGGTTTTATCGGCGCAGCCCTCAGCCTGCGGTTGCTGGAACGCGGCGAACGGGTCGTTGGTATCGATAACCTGAACAACTACTACGACCCCAAGCTCAAACGCGCCCGCTTTGCACGAATTGAGCAGGCAGCTACTGCGGATGCCTGGCGGTTTGAAGAGCTAGCGCTGGAGGATTGTGAAGCGTTGATGGCTCTGTTTGCTGCAGAGCAACCACGGGTGGTGGTCAACCTGGCAGCGCAAGCGGGCGTTCGCTACTCGTTGGAGAACCCAGCGGCCTACATCCAGAGCAATCTGGTGGGTTTTGGCCACATCCTTGAAGGCTGTCGTCATCACGATGTGGACAACCTGGTTTACGCCTCAAGCAGTTCTGTTTATGGCGGTAATCGCAACCTGCCGTTCCATGAGCGTCAGCCGGTGAATCATCCGGTGAGTCTGTACGCCGCCAGCAAGAAAGCCAACGAGCTGATGGCCCACACCTACAGCCATCTCTATGGCCTCTCGGCAACCGGTCTGCGCTTTTTTACGGTTTATGGCCCCTGGGGCCGGCCGGATATGGCACCGATGCTTTTTGCTAAGGCGATTCTGGCTGGTGAGCCGATCAAGGTGTTCAACCACGGCAAGATGCAGCGTGATTTCACCTACATCAACGACATCGTCGAAGGCGTACTGCGCTGCTGCGACAAACCAGCAACCGCCAATCCCGAATTCGATCCGCTTCAGCCCGATCCGGCAACGGCTGCTGTGCCGCATCGCCTGTTCAACATTGGTAATAGCCAACCCATAGAACTGCTGCGCTTCATTGAGGTGTTAGAGCAGGCGCTGGGCAAAGAAGCGATCAAGGATTTTCAGCCGATGCAGCCTGGTGATGTGGTGGCGACTGCTGCGGATACCCAGGCTCTTGAGGAGTGGGTGGGTTTTCGCCCCAGAACCCCCATCGAAGACGGTGTCGAGCGCTTTGCAAGTTGGTACTGCGATTTTTACGGCGTCTGAGTGGCATGACCACTGGGCTGAAGGTTTTCTATGGCCTATTGGCTGAGCAAAATCCTGCCTCTTTTTGTGTTGCCTCTTGACCTGAGTCTGGTCATGCTGTCTGTGGGCTTGATCGGTCGCTGGCGCTGGCAAGTGATCAAGGCTGTTGTATTGCTCTGGATTTGTTCGCTGGGGTTGGTGAGCTAGGCACTCTGGCGCTGGTTGGAGAACCCTTGGCAACCCTCGCTACCCCAACAGTCCAGGCAGTCCAGCGGTTTTGATGCCGCTACTCCAAGAACTGCTGGCCCATCCGGCCCATGTGTTTTGGCCTGATTCGCTCTCCTGGAATGAGGCTGATCTGTTTTTGTCAGATGAGCTCCTGCATCATGGTCAAATCACGGACACCTATCTGCTTGCTCTGGCGGTTCATCACGAAGGAGTGCTGATCAGCTTTGATCAACGACTGAGACCTCGATCGGTTCGCGGAGGGACGGCGGTTTTACAGCTCATCCAACCAGAGTCCTCTTGAAGTAATCGGTGCTCTTGTCCAGGAAGTTGTGGATTCAGCAGCGGTCGTAATAGCGCTTACCATCCTCCCGTTTCTGGCGGTGTCGCCCGGCTTCTCTGCGCGAATACTCGCTTGCTGTGGGGTTGGCCACGACAGGGTCAACATGCGCAACCTGTCCCCATAAGTCTCTTGGAGCCCAGCGCACGGTGTGATTCACTTGGTCGTGCTTGATCACATGGCACCAGTGCAAGCTCCCGCATTTGGGGCAATACAACTCCTCCAACCACTCATTGCTGAGCACCAGAACCGGATAGGCGTTGATTATCAGCTGGGCGCGTTTAGCTGGAATGCCTCGCTCTTGCAATTGACCTGGCTGCAAGAGATGCAGGTAATACTTCCTGCCATTGCCTTCGATGAGTTGCTCAGGGTGCGCGGGACAAAAGAGTTGCCGCTTCCTGGGGCGGCGATTGCGTTTGGTTGAACTTGACACCTTTGAGTCGGCTTGCTTCTGGACAAAAAGAACCATCAGAGACTCACTAGCTCACCAATCGTATGCCGGCGACGATGCAGAAATTGCATCATGAATTGCATTTCTTCTGCGATCAAAGCTGATACGGTCGATCAATTATGAAACGCTTGTATAGGCTGGAAAAACCCCACAAAAAAACCGGGTATGTACCCGGAATTTTTAAATGAAACGACGAAACTATTTAGGCCGAGCCAACACCGGTGTAGGAACCATAAAAGAACAATCCGACAACAAAGATTGCAGCCATACCGCCTGCAGTGGCGACAAGCCAAAGAGGCAATGTTCCTTCTGTCCAGCGTGAGCGCCACTTGACCGCAGGAGTGCCGTCAGGAAGTCGATCAGGTATACGGCCGTCAGGGAGACCGGATTTCTTACCGCTCATGGTTTGAATCCTCAGTTAAAGAAATAGCTGGAAAACAGAATGCCTGTGACGAACACAAACAGAAGACCCAGATAAAGACTGGTTCGGTTGAGTTCAACCGGCAGGGTATTGGGGTTTTTGTTGCGCTCCATGATGTCTCAGAACTGGTGGGGAATCAGCGGCGAATGAATTGCATGGCGGCCAAAGCGCCGATAAAAAACACCGCGGGGACTCCCAGGGTGTGCAACGCGAGCCAGCGCACGGTGAAGATCGGATAAACGCGTGGCTTGGAAGAGGTGGGTGTTTGAGTCATGAAAAATTCTTATTTCAGCCGTGAGTCGAGGCTCGACTTACCCTCGAAGCGCTGATCAACAACGGGAGCTTTACTCTCGCTGGCTTGGTAATACGAGTCAGGGCGAGGAGTTCCGAAGGCGTCATAGGCAAGGCCTGTAGACACAAACAAAAACCCGGCCAGGAAGATCGAAGGCAGGGTGATTGCGTGAATCACCCAGTAGCGGATGCTGGTGATGATCTCGAAAAACGGGCGTTCGCCCGTTGAGCCGCCGGCCATGACTTCGGGTGTAAGAGCTTAAATATCCTAATGGCATGAGTCCGGTTACTGCGCCTCAACCCAGCTAGTTGGTTACAGAGCGTTGTTCGCTACGAGTTCTCAATAGCTGTCAAGTCAGCGCTGACCAGCGCAGCATCAGACCCCGCTCACCCAACAGAAACGCGTGCTGTTGGCGATCAGTGTCGTCGAAAACAAAGCGAGTGAAATTAGTTGGAGCCTGAATGCTTTCAGGATCACGTTCCCAGCTGTTGCCCTCATCGCGGCTAACCAGCAGGGTTCCGTTGCCGCCGCTGGCCCAGATCGCTCCGTCGTCAGACCAAGCCATGTCCAGATAGCCATAGCCGTTGGTGATGGGGATGATCGGTTTGCTCCAGCTTTCGTTGTCGGCAGCATCCTCGTTGAAGCGAATCTGAGCTCCTCGAGCCACCATCCACAGTTTTCCATTGGGCTGGTAGCCAATGCTCTGCAGCCTTTGACTGCTCACACGCTGGTGAACCTGCCAGACCGGCTGTCCTGGATCCCAGGTGGCGTAGAAGTTGCCCAGGCTGCTCACGCTGACGTAGGCACCATCAGGACTGCGGCGCAGGTCACGGGTTGCACCTGCTGCATCACTCACTTCGGCGTCCCAGCTGCCACCACCATCACTGGTTCGGTAAACAGCTCCCACATTGGTGGCCAGCTCCGCATTGTTCGGCCCGAGGGCAGTGATCAGGTAGGGCTCGCCTGGCAACTTGGTGTCCAAGAACAACCGCGTCCAGTTCTGGCCCCCGTCAGTGGTGTGCATCAGCAGGCCAGGCTGTCCGGCGATCCAGCCGTCATCAGCATCAAAAGCAATGCTGATCAGGCGGAAGTTCTCTTCCTCCGGCAGATCCAGGCTGCGCTCGTTCCAGCTTGCGCCACCATCGTTGGTCTCCAGAATCAGGCGGTTACTGCCCACCAGGAAGCCATGGTCAGCACTGGTAAATGCGATATCCAGCGGATTGGCCTGGGTGTTGAGATTGATCACCTGCCAGGGGCTGGTGGTCGCGGTCGGAACTTTGGTGGTCACGCAACCAGCGAGCCCGAAGCCGATGCAGACCACGAGTGCCAGCTGTGCAAGGGATTTAATCAGAGAATTCATGCCGGATCGAGATAAAGGCAGGCTTGGAGAAATGCGCAAGATTTCAGTGCGTCAAGACTTAGCGCAGTGAATACAGCGAAAGGAAAAATGCGAATCCCAAAGCCAGGCTGCCAAAGATCAGCACATTCTTCTGGCCAGGAGTCAATCGATTGACGCCCAGACCGAAATCGAGATTCTCTTCGAAACCGCTGGCTTTCGATCGTGGTCCGATATCTCGGAACGCGCCAACTCTGCTGCGGCAGACCGGACAGCGAAATGTGAATGCGTCTAGCTGTTGAAAAGCAGTTCCCGATTCGATCCGCAACTTCTTGACACCTTCTTCGGGGTCATAGACGAATCCGCAGCTCCTGCACTCGAAACGGTGTGTGAGTGGATCGCTCGCCTGCTCAGCCAGAGTTTTTTCCGGGGCGCGGACCTTCGCCTCAACCGCTTCATCTGGGGAAGCCCCCGATTCAGACCCCTGTTGCAGATCTGAATCAGCGGTGATTTGACCCGCAGGATCCTGCGGCGCTTGTTGTTCGTCGCTCACCGCTGACAGACATGGGAGACCACTCTATCGACGTCAACTGAAGAAGCGTCAGGCAGAGGTTGCAAATGCCAGACTGAGCCGCAGATTGGATCCGCACAGATGTTTGTGCTCCAGGGTTATGACGCCTTCCTCGGCTTCTTGCTGATAGCGGGAGCTGTGCCTGTGCTGGCCTTGGTGACCAACAAGCTGGTGGCACCGCGCAGCCAGGTTGGTGAGCGAGAGCTCACCTATGAATCCGGCATGGAGCCGATCGGCGGAGCCTGGATTCAGTTCAACATCCGCTATTACATGTTCGCGCTCGTCTTCGTGATCTTTGATGTGGAGACGGTTTTCCTCTATCCCTGGGCCGTTGCATTCCACCGACTAGGTATTTTGGCTTTCATAGAAGCGCTGGTCTTCATTGCCATCCTCGTGGTGGCTTTGGCCTATGCCTGGCGCAAGGGCGCCCTGGAGTGGAGCTGATCCCATGACCTCATCGATCGAACGAGCTGCAACAACAGACGAAGCCCCCTCGATTCAGGCCGTCCGAGATCTGAGGGAATCCAGCTGTGGTCCAGTGGCAGGCGCTGCCGATGGCGTGCCAACGGTCACCCAGGACCTCAGTGAAAACATCATCCTCACCAGTCTTGATGATCTGCACAATTGGGCTCGCTTGAGCAGTCTCTGGCCACTTCTTTATGGAACGGCCTGTTGCTTCATTGAATTCGCTGCCTTGCTGGGTTCCCGTTTTGATTTCGATCGTTTCGGTCTTGTGCCACGCAGCTCACCTCGCCAGGCAGACCTTCTGCTCGTTGCCGGCACGGTCACGATGAAGATGGCCCCCGCATTGGTGCGTCTGTATGAGCAGATGCCCGAACCCAAATATGTGATTGCGATGGGCGCCTGCACCATCACCGGCGGCATGTTCAGTTCGGACTCAACCACGGCTGTTCGCGGGGTCGACAAGCTGATTCCCGTTGACCTGTATCTCCCGGGCTGCCCGCCGAGGCCTGAAGCGATTTTTGATGCGGTGATCAAGCTCCGCAAAAAAGTGGCCAACGAGTCTGTGGCCGATCGTCGTTTGCTGATGCAAACCCATCGTTACTGCACGGTCGAGCATGCGATGACCCCCGTTGAACCCATCGTCACCGGCGCCTATCTGCGCGCTGAAACGCAGGTTGCCGCTCTCCAGCCAGGCGCCGGACTGCCGATGCCGGCACTGGAGACAGCTGAGCCCGTCACGATCCCTGAGGAATCATGAGCGCCACCCCTGAGAAGCAAACCAAAGCTGACGTTCCAGTAACTACAGGCCCCGAGCCCGGGCCGGTCAGTCAATGGCTGAGTGAGCAGGGCTTTGAGCATGCAGTGCTGGATCCCGACCATGTTGGAGTTGAACAGATCGGCGTTGAGGCACTGTTTCTGCCTGTGATTGCGGCAGCTCTGAAAAGCCATGGCTTTGATCATTTGCAGTGCCAGGGCGGCTACGACGAGGGCCCCGGGCAGCAGCTGGTCAGCTTCTATCACTTCATTGCATTAGGGGAAGTTGCCGACGGGCTCGTGGATCAGCTGCGCGAAGTGCGTCTGAAAGTGTTTCTGTCCAGAGAGGGAGAACCAACTATTCCCAGTCTCTATGGCCTGTTTCGAGGAGCTGACTGGCAGGAGCGAGAAACATTCGACATGTTCGGGATCAGTTTCGAAGGCCATCCCCATCCCAAACGTTTGCTGATGCCCGAAGACTGGACCGGCTGGCCGTTGCGCAAGGACTATGTGCAGCCAGATTTCTACGAAATGCAGGACGCTTACTGAGTCAGCTCGCCATTAAGGGTTTGTCGGTCTTGTGCTTCCTGTAAAAGCGCATCACTCCCAGAGCCAGGCTTCGGGGATCGTGCCTCATAGTTGCTGTGGGCCGCGTCCCCTGAAGGGGAGCTTCCATCACGTCGTATCCCTCGCTCTCCAGCTCGCGACGATTGCAGATCACCGGCTCGGCACCGCGTGAGCGGTAGTGGTTGATCAGTGGTGATTCGTGGATTGGCTCCTGTGCCAGCACGGCATCAAACAACCGATTGTTGATTCCCAGAGAGGCCAGCTGCGCTTCGATGGCCCTCAGATGTCCGCTCACATCCAACCCATCGGTTTCACCAGGCTGCGTCATCAGATTGCAGATGTAGAGCCTTGGTGCGCGGCTGCGCTGGATCGCACTCACCAGTTCAGGCACCAGCAGGTTCGGAAGCAGCGAGGTGTAGAGGCTGCCAGGTCCAAGCAGGATCAGATCGGCTTGGGCAATGGCTTCAAGAGCCCTCGGCAGCGCGGGGGGGCGTTCCGGCAGACAGCCCAGGCGAACAATCGGGCTCGGGGCCTTTCCGATCGCCGATTCCCCTTCAATGCGCCGGCCGTCTTCCAGTTCCGCCCACAGCCGCACATCCACATTGGTTGCCGGCACCACCTGTCCCTGAACCGCCAGCACGCGGCTGGAGGCCGTGATCGCGGTTTCCAGGCTGCCGGTGATGGCGGTGAGCGCCGACAGGAACAGATTGCCGAAGCTGTGACCTTCCAGTCCGCCTCCGGCTGAGAACCGGTATTGGAAAAGACGTGTCAGCAGGGGTTCTTCGGTGGAGAGTGCGGCCAGACAGTTGCGGATGTCGCCCGGAGGCTGCACCCCCAGTTCCCTGCGCAGCACTCCGCTGCTGCCGCCGTCATCTGCCACGGTGACGATGGCCGTGATGTGGCTGCTGTAGCGCTTGAGGCCGCTTAACAACGTGGACAGTCCGGTTCCACCTCCGATGGCCACGATGTTTGGCCCACGATTCAGCCGACTTTTGGCGCGAAGCGCATCCACCAGCACGGTGTCTTTTTCAGGTGCCAGCGCCTGCTGGATGGATCCGAAGCTGCGGCTCTGCCCCCAGAGCAGCAGGCCCACTCCCACAAGCAGCACCAATGGTCCGGTGATTCCCCTCGGCAACACCCGGGTGATCCAGCTCAGGGATTCCTGGATGGCCCAGAGCATCCAGTAGATCGGCTGCAGGTCGGCCCAGACGGCAGCGCCGAGCAGGGCCAGCATCAGTCCGATCCCGGAGGTGAGCAACCAGCGCTTCACCACCAGACCTGGCTGAAGCCAACTCACCGCTCGGCGTGAGCGCAACATCAGATCACGCTGCCGTGCAGCTTGTATGGCTCGGATGCGTTGACGGCGTCCGCGGTGAGTGGGGCTGCTCAAGTGGTATCCGGGGCCAGGGTTGTCGTTTCCCTTGCGATGAGGGAACTGTACGGAAGTTGTTCCTGATGGCCATCCCTTCAGTGCAAACGAGGCAAGATGGGCGCGCAACGCACAACAGCTCTGTGCAGACCCGGCTGGACCCGACATCTCCAGCAACCCAGGTTCCTGTGGTGGAGATGCGTGACCTCACGATGCAGTGGGGGGCCAAGCCTGTGCTCGACAACGTGTCACTCTCCATGCAACCGGGAGAGCGCATTGCCGTGGTTGGGCCTTCAGGCGCGGGCAAATCCACGGTCCTGCGCCTGCTGGCAGGGCTGCAGCTGCCCACAGACGGTGAGCTGCGCCTGTTTGGGGAACTGCAGGACTACCTTCGCCTCGATCAGCGTCGTCCGCCCGACGTGCGTCTGGTGTTTCAGAATCCTGCCTTGCTGGCCTCCCTCACGGTTGAGGAAAACGTTGGCTTTCTGTTGATGCGTCTTGGGCGCTTGAAGCCTGCCCAGATCAAAGAGCGCGTTCAGCAGTGTCTTGAGGCAGTCGGGCTCAATGATGTGGCCGATAAATACCCAGGCCAGCTCAGCGGCGGCATGCAGAAACGTGTGAGTTTCGCCAGGGCACTGATTGATGATCCCGATCGTGAAGAAGGGGCGATGCCCCTGTTGCTCTACGACGAGCCGACGGCGGGGCTGGATCCGGTGGCCTCAACCCGGATTGAGGATCTGATCGTGAAGACCACCACCGTGGCCCGTGGCTGTTCCGTTGTGGTGAGCCATGTGCACAGCACCATCGAGCGTTCGGCGGAACGGATCGTGATGCTCTACGGGGGGCGTTTCCAATGGGACGGAACGGTGGATGAGTATCGAGCGACCGATAACCCCTACGTCGTTCAGTTCAGGACAGGTAACCTTCGCGGACCAATGCAGCCCTCTGACCAATGAGCCATGCGCCGTAGTGTCCGTGAAGCCCTTGTTGGGTTTTCGATCGTCGGAGCGATCGCAGGATTTGCAGGCACCATGCTTTGGCTCCGAGGGGTGCGTCTCGGTTCGGAGACCTGGACGGTGACTGCGGATTTCGCCAATGCCGGAGGACTGGCGGCCCGTTCACCGGTCACGTTCCGGGGAATCATGGTTGGCACGGTGCAATCCATTGAAGTCACACCAATGGCGGTGAAGGCAACCCTGGAGATCAGTGCCGATGATCTGAAACTTCCCTTGCCTGTGACGGCCTCTGTTTCGTCCTCCTCCCTGCTGGGGGGTGATTCACAGGTCGAACTGGTCACAACCGGTGCGCCGCTGCCCAAGGATGCACCAAAGCCGAATTCAGGCCGTTGCCCAAAGAGCGGCATCCTTTGCAACGGAGCCACGTTGCCAGGCGAGTCGGCTGCCAGTCTCACCACCGTGACGGCTTCCCTCGAGCAGCTGCTTGATGAAGCCAAGAAGTCGAATCTGATCCCCACGTTGGTGGAGTCCACCAAGCAGTTCGGGATCACCAGTCAGGACGCCTCCAAGTTTCTCGACACAGCCGATGTGGCTGCGGAGAACGTCGACACGCTGGTCAGCCAGCTGCGTGCCGAGGTGGCCAGAGCCAAACCCACGATCCAAAATCTGAACAGGGCCACTGCTGAAGCGGCTCAGGCTGCGGCACACATCAACAACCTGGCTGGGGCCATCGACAACCCTGAAACGGTCAGTGATCTCAAGCAGACGGTGACCAATGCCCGTGAACTCACAGCTCGCATCGATCAGGTGGGGGGCGACATCGAACAGCTCACCGATGATCCCCGTTTCATGCAAGGGTTGCGCAGCGTAATGATCGGGCTCGGCACCTTGTTCGAGGAGGTTTATCCCGCTCAGACCAACTCTTCACAGTGAAGTTGAGGTGTCAGGTCACTGCATTGATCGCCTCCATGGCGATCGATGCGATCGCCTGATCACTGGCCTTGGGCAGCTGCACGTATTTGCCCCCGGCAGCTTCGGCCAGATCTTTGCCCATGCCACTGCCGATGAATTTGCGTTCGGTGTCGATCACCAGCAGCTTGATGCCCAGCATCCGGTAGCGCGCCGCGACATCCAGCACTTCCTGTTTGAGGTCGGGCTTTTCTTCGCCTTCCAGCTCAGGCTGGCCGAGGGATGTACTCAGTGGCACGTTGCCACGACCATCGGTGATCGCCACCACCACCACCTGGCCCAGGTCGCCTGTGGCCAGTGCATTGGCGCCAACGCGGGCTGCCTGGGTCAATCCGTGGGCCAGCGGTGATCCGCCGCCGCAGGGCATCGATTCCAGGCGCCGGCGCGCTGCGGTGATTGAGCGTGTGGGAGGCAGCAGCACCTCGGCCTGATCGCCGCGGAAGGGGATCAGCGCCACCTCGTCGCGGTTTTCGTAGGCCTCGGTGAGCAGCCTGATCACGGCACCTTTGGCGCTTTGCATGCGGTTCAGGGCCATGGAGCCGCTGGCATCCACCAGGAAGATCACCAGGGCTCCGGCCTGGCGCTGCAACAGCTTGGCGCGCAGATCGGCTTCTTCAACGATCACGCTGCGTCCAGGCTGGCGTTCTCGCCTTGCTTTCTGATAGGGCGCCGCCGCACGCAGCGTGGCGTCCACGGCGATGCGGCGCACAGGCCCCCTGGGCAGCATCGGTTTGACATAACGGCCGCGGCTGTCGCTGAGCACCACCGAACGACTGCCGCTGCTGCCGCTCTTGCTCTTTGCAGCGTTGAACAGCAGCAGGTCGGGATCAATGGATACCGCCTCGGGATCCAGCATGAACTCTTCGGGGACCGAGGGCGGTGCCTCGTCCTTGTCAAGCTCTTCATCCCCATTGTCGTTGTTCTCGTCTTCACCGCTGTCGCTGGAGTCCTCCTCGGGAGGCTCGTTCTGATCCTGATCAGACCCTTCAGGCGGCGGTGGCTGATTCTCCGGGTTCTGCTCGCCCGCGTCCGGTGGCGGCGGGTTCTGGTCCTGAGGGGGTTCCGGCGGTGGCGGTGGCTCCATCTGCTGATCCGGCGGCGGCAGTTGCGACGCGCGCGGTGCGATCACCAGGGCCACAGCCACCTGCAGGTCGTCCGCTTCGACCTGTTCACGGCCGCTGAGGGCTGCATGGGCCCTGGCAACACGCACGGCATAGAGCTCGGATCGGTGCCCCTCCACGCCTCCGCGGATCGCTTCGGTCACCAGGTATTCGATCTGCTCATGGCTGATGCGCACGTCCGGTAACCACTGCCGGGCCAGCAGCAGCTGGGTCGCCAGAGCATCGGTTTCCTCCTTCCAGCGCTCGGAAAAGCTGCGGCTGCACTGGCCGTGGCTCAGCACCGCATTGGTGATTTCCACGCGTTCTTCCGTGCTCACCAGCTGATTGGCTGAGAGGGCGATCGCAAAGCGGTCGAGCAGGTGGTCGCGCACATTGCCCTCTTCGGGGTTGTAGGTGGCGATCAGCAGCGGTCTGCAGGGGTGGCTGAGGCTGAGGCCTTCCCGTTCCACCTGGTTTTGGCCAGAGCCCACCGCTGCCAGCAGCAGATTGATGATGCCGTCATCGAGCAGGTTGAGCTCATCGACGTAGAGCACCCCGCGATGTGCTTCGGCGAGCAACCCCGGCTGGAACACGGGGCTGCCGCTGGCCAGTGATGCGGCCACGTCCACGGCACCCACCAGTCGGTCCTCAGTGATGCCGAGGGGCACCTGCACGAAAGGAGCGGGAATCACCTTGGAGGGTGGTTCGCCGCTCAGCTGCTCGCGCCAGCTCCCATCCCATTCCTCTGGTCTGGTCGGATCGAGGTTGAGTCCGGGACCTGCAGGCACATCGGTGCTCTCCTGATCCAGCACCTCGATTGGTGGCAGCAGGGCGTGCAGGCCCCGGGCCAGAACCGATTTGCCGGTGCCTCTGCCTCCGGCGATGATCACCCCGCCGAGGCTGGGGTCCACCGCTGCCAGCATCAGCGAAAGTTTCAGCGTTCCATGGCCTGTGATGGCTGCCAGTGGGAAGGCGCGACTCGCCTGTTCCTGAGCAGCTGTGCTGGCCAGTCCGCTGCCGACCCCTCCACCTGAAACCATGAATGTTTGCCGGCCCTGCGCGTGAGCGCCAGTCTCGCTGATCAGGCTCATCCTCTCGCCATCGCTCTTGGGGCGAATCTGCCCAGCAGTACAGGTGTGCCCCGCCAGACCTTGATCGCGGTGCGTCCTCTGCTGGAGCAACTTGTAACGACCTGGGCCGGGACTGGGGCGGGAGAGATCCGCTGCTCCTGGTCGCCACTGCTGGAGACGATTCCGGTGGGCGGGCCTCCAAGGCAGCCCCTGTACTGCAATGCCGTGGTGGTGTTCAACGCTCTGCAGCGTCCTGCTTCCGAGACTGCGGCCTTGGAGTTGCTCACGAAGCTGCATCAGCTTGAGCGATGTTTCGGGCGTGATCGGCGTCAGGAGCTGCCATGGGGTCCGCGCAGCCTTGATTTGGATCTCCTCTTCTGGGGTGAATGGCGTCTGGACCATCCGCGCCTGGTGTTGCCTCACCCTCGCCTGCACCTGCGCGCGTTTGTTCTTGAACCCCTGCTGGCAGCCATGCAGCGTTCAGAGAACTGGCTTGCCTGATCCCATTGCTGTGCCGGGCTCAGGCAAGCCAGCGGTCTCGGGCACCCGTCGATCCTGCAGCTCAACCGCCATGCTGGTGCCCGCTGTCCTGACAAGCCATGGCCCCGCTGCCGGCTCCGGAGCCCTACGAGCTGCTGGAGACCATCGAAGCCCTGGATGCGCGCAAGGTCCGTTTCGAGCGCAACCGCATCCGGTTGCCCATGGGAGTGGAGGGCAGCTTCGGGATCATTCGTCATCCCGGGGCATCACTGGCGGTCCCGATCACCGACGGAGGCCAGGTGGTGGTGCTGCGGCAGTATCGCTTCGCCGTTCAGGCCAGGTTGCTGGAGTTTCCGGCCGGCACGCTTGAGGAGGGGGAAGATCCTCTGGAGTCGATGAAGCGGGAACTTGGTGAGGAGGCCGGCTACAGCGCTGCACGCTGGGATGCTCTCGGTCCGATGCTGCCCTGCCCGGGTTACTCCGATGAGGTGATCCACTGTTTCCTGGCCAGGGAGCTCACAGCGCTTGAGAACCCCCCTGCCGGTGACGACGATGAAGATCTGGAGGTTCTGCACATGAGTGTTGCCGAACTCGATGCTCGTCTCGGTTCCGGTGAGGAGTGGCTCGATGGCAAGAGTGTCACCGCCTGGTATCGGGCCAAGCAGTTGCTCGGTTTCTGAATTCATAACGACACATGAGTACCCCACGCACGCTGTTCTGGCACCGCCGCGATCTGCGCCTGTCGGACAACTCCGGTCTTCAGGCTGCCGCGGCACTGGGTCCTGCTGTGACCGGTGTTTATGTGTTCGATCCGGCTCTGATCACACCTCCGCCCCAGCTGCCGCCGATGGCGCCCGCTCGGTTGTGGTTCCTGGTGGAGAGCCTGGTCGAACTGCAGCAGCGCTGGCGTCAGGCCGGGAGTCGCCTTCTGCTGCTGGCCGGTGATCCGGTGCTGCTGTTACCCCGGCTTGCGGCTCTTCTTGATGCACCCACCGTGGTGTGGAGTCGTGATGTGGAGCCCTATGCCCGTGAGCGTGATCGTCAGGTGGCCAAGGCTCTGCAGAACGATGGTCGCAAGCTGCTGGTCGACTGGGACCAGCTGCTGGTGGCGCCGGAGTCACTCAGAACCGGAGGAGGGGACCCATATCGGGTGTATGGACCTTTCCTGCGCAACTGGCGTGGTCAGGTGGAACGGCTTGCCCCCCGCATCACGGAAGCTCCGGAGGGTCTGCAGGATCTGACCGGGTCTCAGCTCCAGCAGATCAGTTCTGCTGAAGGCGATCTTGGTCGGCTCTGTTCACAGGGACAGTCCGAGCTTGAGCGTTTGCGTAGCAGCCATGGATTCGCCGGCACGGAGTTGTGCCCCTGCCGCCCCGGAGAAACCGCTGCTGCGGATCAATTGGCGAGGTTCGCTGACGGTCCCCTGCTGGGCTATGAGCCTGATCGCAATTTCCCTGGGCAGCAGGGGACCTCATCGCTGAGTGCGGCTCTCAGTGTCGGCACGGTCAGTCCGAGGCAGGCCTGGTGTTCTGCCCAGAGCGCCAAGCAGATCGTGCGCAGTGATGAACAGCAGCATGCGATCACGGTGTGGGAGCAGGAGCTGGGCTGGCGTGAGTTTTACCAGCAGGCCTTGTTCCATTTCCCGGAACTGGCGGATGGCCCTTACCGCGAGCAATGGCGACGCTTCCCCTGGGAGAACAACGAAGCGTGGTTTGAGTCCTGGAGAGAGGGCAAGACGGGAATGCCGATCATCGATGCGGCGATGCGTCAGCTCAATCAGAGCGCTTGGATGCACAACCGCTGCCGCATGATTGTGGCGTCTTTCCTGGTCAAAGACCTCATCTGCGACTGGCGTTGGGGTGAGCGGGCCTTCATGGAGCTGGAGGTGGATGGTGATCTCGCAGCCAACAATGGTGGCTGGCAATGGAGTGCCAGCAGCGGCATGGATCCCAAGCCACTGAGAATCTTCAATCCCTCAACGCAGGCATCAAAGTTCGACGCCGACGCCGACTACATCCGTCACTGGTTGCCGGAGCTGCGCCATGTGAACACCAAGGACCTGCTCAGCGGTGACATCGGTGCTCTTGAGCGACGAGGTTATCCAGAACCTCTGATCGATCACAAGAAGCAGCAGGCCCATTTCAAGGCGCTGTACGCCCGGATCCGATCCTGAGCTCAGGCCGCCACGCTGCAGGTCTGCGAATCCAGCGGTGCTTCCTGGCAGAGCAGTGAGCTCAGAACGGAGATCACCTGTTCCTGCTGCTCGCTGGAGAGCTCCGGGAAGATCGGCAGACTCAGCACTTCGCTGCAGAGCTGCTCGGTGATCGGCAGACGGGTGTCTCGATGCTGATCCGCGTAAGCCGGCTGGCAATGAATGGGTATGGGATAATAGATGATTGTGCTGACCCCGCGTTCCTGCAGGCTCTGTTTCAGCCAGTCACGGCAATGACTGCTGGGCAGCCCGAACTCGCCGGGATGATCACCGGCACTGGAGGAGATTGGAGCCGGGCAGACCGTGACACGCACAACAAACTGATTCCAGCCATGGTCATGACCCGACGATGCGTCGGGAAGCAGCAGGCCTGGCACATCCCTTAAAGCTTCGCGATAACGCCGGGCGATCTCCCGGCGGCGCTCGACCCATTGGTTGAGCCGCGGCAGTTTCACATTCAGTACTGCGGCCTGGATCGCATCGAGCCTGCTGTTGTATCCCAGATCCGTGTGCAGGTAGCGGCGGGGCATGCCATGCACGGCCAGCTCGCGCATGCGTTGAGCAAGAGAATCGTCGTGGCAGGTCACGGCGCCTGCATCACCAGCCGCTCCGAGATTTTTGGTGGGAAAAAAGCTGAAGCAGCCCGTATCGCCCCAGCTGCCGACGGGTTTGCCGTTCCAGCTGGCGCCTGTGGCCTGAGCGCAGTCTTCGATCACGCGAAGGTTGTGTTCTGCGGCGATCGCCATTAACCGCGTCATGTCAACGGGCCGCCCGAACAGATGCACTGGGATCAGGGCTTTTGTTGCAGGCGTAATCGCTGACGCGATCTGATTGAGATCGATCAGGTAAGTGAGTGGATCCACATCCACAAACACAGGCGTCGCTCCCACGGCACTGATCGCTTCGGCCGTGGCAAAGAAGCTGAAGGAGGCTGTGATCACTTCATCACCAACCCCTATGCCCAGGGCTCTCAACGCCAGGATCAGGGCATCCGTGCCGCTGTTGCAGCCCACAGAATGCGCCGTGCCGACCTTTGCAGCGAAGGCTGTTTCAAACGTTTTGATTTCGGTGCCACCGATGTACTGCCCGCTGCGCAGCACACGCAGCGCGGCTTCATCAAGTTCAGGCCCCAGGTCGGCGAGCTGCTGACTGAGACTGAAGGGAGGCACCTGCATGGGTGGCACCTTAAGCCGGTGCCCCGAACCACGGTGGCTCTTGTCCGGGATGCCACTTGATGTTGCAGCCGACAGATGGTCTCTGTTCTCCGCTGACAGGCTGCCCGTTCAGGACCGCATCCAGTGCCATGCGCAGATCGCGACCATCCAGTGGCTGATCGTTCCCTGGGCGGCTGCCGTCGAGCTGACCGCGATAACGCAGGCTCTGGAGGCCCGCTTCATTGGGGCTGAACAGGTAGAACTCAGGTGTGCAGGCACCTTTCAGAGCTTTGGCCAGGCTTTGCTGTTCATCGAGGAGATAGGGAAAACGCCATTGCCGCTGCTCTGCCTGATGGCGCAGCCCTTCCGGGCCATCCTGCGGATGGGTGATGAGGCTGTTGCTGGAGATGGCCAGCAGAGTCACTTCTGGGCTGTAGTGCTCAGCAAGCCTGCTCAGCTCGGGCTCCACATGCTTCACAAATGGGCAGTGTGCACAGATCAGCATCAGCAGCAGCGGTTGTGGAGGCAGCTCGCTGTCGCTGAGTGTTGCTGCGGCAACGCCATTCCTCAAGCCTCCGCTCACCACGGGCAACCGGAACGCGGGCAGCGCTTCGCCAAGGGGCAGCATGGTCGAGGGAGTGACAGCCATGGCGAACGAGCAACAGATGGTGCATCGCTCTTCATCCTGGTTCAGACTCGGTTCCTGGCGCAGAGAATGTGTGCTCAGGCTTGCCAAGGCAGCTCGGATCTCCTGCATCACTGTTGTTCTGGCTCTTGCGTCCTGCTTGGGTGCCCAGCAGCGCGCCAGTTGGAAGGTGTTCCCACTTCAGCGGCGGACGCCCCATGACGGCCTTGCGGTTGTGAGTCAGCCCGATGGCTTCGGTCTTCACCTCTTTCTCGAAACCAATTCCGACGACCCAGCGGTCTGCACACCACGCTGGTTTCCCGACGCTGCCCGTCTTTTCAACGGCAACGGCACAGCACCTTTCAGTGCAGGGCTTGCACCACGTGAGGAATTCTTCGCTGCCGTGCGCAGGGGCGATGTGCGACGGGCGCTGCAAAAGGAGTTGAAGGCTCTCTGCCAGCAGCGTGCTCCTGAGGCCCGCTGGCAGTGGACTCCCCCTCCCACCGAAGCATCAGAGCTGACGCCTGTCCGGCTACCGGCCTATGAGGAGCGGGATCTGCTGATCGACCCCAAAGAGGAAAAGCAACGTGAGAAGAACCTCCTCGGAGACGATCAGAAGCCTTCCCAGACCACGGGTTCAGCGTCTCGCCAGTAGCGACTGAAGCGCCCGAGCCGAGGGGGGCGCGGCATGTCAACAAACTGTTCGGGTGCAAGCAAGTCCAGCTGGCAGTGCTGTTCGATGGACTCAGCGATGCGTTCCAGGCGTGGATCGACGGGCAGGCTGCTCACCACTCCATCGGCTTGATGACGCTCAACGAAGGCGATCACTTCCCTGGCGACATCACCCTTGCGCAGGGTGACGGGCAGATCCAGGGCGCTTTCGTAGAGGAATCCGAGACGTTTACGACTGATGCAGGCTTCCCGGATCCACCGGGTGTCAAAGACAAAGATGGCCGGACGATCCGGCTGTTCAAGCAGCGCCGGATTGCGGGAACCGAGAGCTTCCTCATGCACCCAGATGATTGGTCGTTGCAGAGTCATGGTTCAGCGCTTCGGTCGGGCCATGGCCGCTTGACCGCTTCGCTTCGGATTCTGTCGTCCTCCTGAGCGTTGCTGGGGGTTGCGGTGGCGTCTCGCCGGAACATCGCGAATGGCGCCCTGGTTGGCAAACAACTGATCTTCGAGCTGCTCATAACTGCCCTCGAATGGACAGCAGTCGTTGCTGCTGCAGGTCCTGCAGAACTGTCCGTCGCTGAACCGCTCCAGATTGCCTTTGTTGAAGAAATAGGGCTTGTGGCTGAAACTGCTGGCCACCCACTGCCAACTCAGATGGTTGCTGGAGGGGTCTCCATCGAGAAGATGCTCCAGAAACCAGTCTGCTCCTGCTTTCCAGTGCACCTTCCGCCAATGCACCACGTAAGCCGCCATCCACATGCGGGCGTGGTTGTGCAGCCAGCCACGGGTCGTGAGCTCACTTTGAAATCCGTCCATGCAGGCCAGGCCTGTTCTCCCTGAGCGGATGTCCTCCGGGAGTTCACGTGCATAGGAGGAGGGATCGTGCCCTGTCTTGAGCTCTTCCCTGCTGTCGTGAATGCCGTCTCCGAGGTCTCGCCACATCCTCTGCCAGAAATCGCGCCAGCCCAGCTCATTGATCAGCTTGCTTCCCTCGTCCCTGCTGCGAATGCGCTGGAACACGGCATCACGCACTTCGGCGAGGCTCAAGACCCCGTGACGGATGTATGGCGACAATCCGGTGACTGCGCCTTTGAGGTGATTGCGGCTTTTGGTGTAACGACGAGGATCGATAAGGCTCAGTGTTTTCTCCGCAGCGTCCCGGCCTCCGCGCAGTGGGCTGAGCCTCCCGCCGGCTTCAGGGAACTGTTCTGCCAGCAGACGGTCGAGTTCTGATCGGTCTGAGAGATCTCTCGGCAGATCGCCAGGCTTCTCAGGCCAGGATATTGAGATGGAGCTGGGACGCGGAGGCACCGGATGATCGGCTTTGGTAAGCCATCCTGTCGATCCATCGGCTCAAACGCGACCTCCCAAAGGTCTTCGGGGCGGGGATGGTGGAGAATCCCCCAACAGTTCAGCAAACACCGGTCCGATGCTTCTCGATCTCACGGGTAAGAAGATTCTCGTCACCGGCATCGCCAACAATCGATCGATTGCCTGGGGCATCGCCCAGCAGCTCAGAGCCGCTGGAGCAGAGCTCGGCATCACCTATCTCCCTGATGAAAAAGGGCGCTTCGAAACCAAGGTCCGTGAGCTCACCGCTCCGCTGGAGCCCTCTTTGTTTCTGCCCCTGAATGTTCAGGATCCCGTTCAGATGGAAACGGTCTTCGCCGAGATCAAGCAGAAGTGGGGAGTGCTCGATGGGTTGGTGCATTGTCTAGCTTTTGCAGGCAAGGAAGAGCTGATCGGTGATTACAGCGCTACCAGCTCGGAGGGTTTTGCCCGTGCTCTGGAGATCAGCGCCTATTCGCTGGCACCTCTCTGCAGACACGCCAAGCCCTTGTTCAGTGAGAAAGCCGGGGTGGTCACGTTGACTTACCTGGGCGCTGAACGAGCCATCCCCAATTACAACGTGATGGGTGTGGCCAAGGCCGCTCTGGAGGCGTCCGTTCGTTACCTCTCCGCAGAGCTTGGACCAGACAAGCAGGTTCGTGTGAATGCCATCAGTGCAGGGCCGATCCGCACACTGGCCAGCTCGGCGATCGGTGGCATCCTCGACATGATCCACAACGTGGAGGAGAAAGCGCCGCTGCGTCGCACCGTCACCCAGACGGAAGTGGGTAACACCGCTGCATTCCTGCTCAGTGACCTGTCCAGTGGAATTTCCGGCCAAACTATCTACGTGGATGCCGGTTACTGCATCAACGGCATGTGACTCTGCGCTGAAGGCCCTTGGTCAGCGCCGCCTGTTTCGGCATGATCGGAACAGCGAGCCGCCGCCTCCGGAGCAAAAAGCATGCGTACGGGTGAGATCCATCGAGTCACCGGTGAAACCGATGTGAAGGTGTACCTGGATCTGGACGGAAGTGGCAAGTGTCAGGCCAGCACCGGCGTGCCCTTTCTGGATCACATGCTTCATCAGATCAGCAGCCATGGCCTGATCGACCTGGAGATCGATGCGGTGGGTGATACCCACATCGATGACCACCACTCCAATGAGGATGTTGGTATCGCCGTCGGGCAGGCCCTGGCACAGGCCTTAGGTGATCGCAGGGGGATTGTGCGTTTCGGTCACTTCGTCGCACCTCTGGATGAAGCGCTGGTTCAGGTTGTGCTGGATTGTTCCGGCCGGCCTCATCTCTCATACAGCCTCAGCATTCCGAACGAGAAGATCGGTCGTTACGACACCGAGCTGGTCAAGGAATTCTTCGTGGCGGTGGTCAACAACAGCGGACTCACCCTCCACATCCGTCAGCTGGACGGCACCAATTCCCATCACATCGTTGAAGCCTGTTTCAAGGCCTTCGCCAGAGCGTTGCGTATGGCGACGGAGATCGACCCGCGGCGGGCCGGTGCGGTTCCCAGCAGCAAGGGTGTGCTGGAGCAGGCAGGGGCGAACTGAGCTCCTGCCGCACGTCACACGCTTCACAGTCCGTTACGAGAAGATGGAGATCGCCGCAGTTGTTCTCCGTGACCGTCGCTCCCGCCACTGAACGCTTCAACCGGTCGGAATGGGCCAGCGCATTCCGCAATGTGGAGCAGGAGCTCACTGATGTTGCGCTTGAGCCGGCGAGGGGAACTGTGCCGCGCGAACTGTTGGGAACCCTTTATCGCAACGGCCCCGGGCTGCTGGAGCGTGACGGCCAGCGCGTTCATCATCCCTTTGATGGTGACGGCATGATCACGGCGATCGAGTTCAATGCCGAGGGAGTTTCGCTCACCAACCGTTTTGTGCGTACCGCTGGCTGGCAAGCGGAGGAGGCAGCGGGCAAGGTGCTGTATCGCGGTGTGTTCGGAAGCCAGAAACCAGGAGGTCCGCTGGCCAATGCCTTTGATCTGAGGTTGAAAAACATTGCCAACACCGGTGTTGTGCAGCTTGGTGACCAGCTGCTGGCGCTCTGGGAAGCGGCTGAACCCCATGCGCTCGATCCTCGAACCCTTGAGACCCATGGCATCAGTCTTTTGGGTGGTGTTTTGAAGAAAGGTGAGGCCTTCAGTGCTCACCCCCGCTTCGATCCCGGTCATCACGATCGGCCGCGCATGGTCACCTTCGGAGTCAACACCGGCCCGCGCAGCACGATCCGCTTGATGGAATTCGCCACTGTTGATGATCCCGCCGCTGGGATCAAGGCGGGAGATCTTCTGAGCGATCGGCGTGACAGCTTCAACGGCTTCGCCTTCCTGCACGATTTCGCCATCACACCCAACTGGGCGGTGTTCCTTCAGAACGCGATCGACTTCAACCCTCTGCCTTTTGTGCTCGGAAGGAAAGGGGCGGCCCAGTGCCTGCAGTCCAAGCAGGATGGTCAGGCCAAATTCTGGCTGATCCCACGCGACAGTGGTGCCCATGCAGGTGAGCCCCCGCGGATTGTTGACGCCCCCGAGGGCTTTGTGTTTCACCACCTCAACGCCTGGGAGCAGGAGGGTGATGTGGTAGTTGAGAGCATCTACTACAGCGATTTCCCCTCGATCGGCCCTGATGTTGATTTCGCTGCCGTCGATTTCGATCTGATTCCAGAGGGATTGCTCGAGCAGTGCCGCATCAACCTGGAGAGCGCCAACGTGCAGACCACGCGGCTTAGTGAGCGCTGCTGTGAATTCGCGATGGTGAACCCCGACAAGGAAGGTCTGCCCTGTCGTTTCGCCTGGATGGCGGCTGCAGCGCGTGAGCAGGGCAATGATCCGCTTCAGGTGGTCAAGAAGCTCGACCTGGTCAGTGGTGAACGTCGGATCTGGAGCGCCGTGCCCCATGGTTTTGTGAGTGAGCCCCTGATGGTTCCCAGGCCCGGCGCAAGCGCGGAAGATGATGGCTGGGTGCTGGAACTGGTGTGGAACGGTGATCGGGAAGGGTCCGATCTTGTGATCCTTGACGCGGCTGATCTTCGCGAGCTGGCGGTGTTCGAGCTGCCCTTGGCCATTCCCCATGGCCTGCACGGCTGCTGGGTTGATGCCCGCTGAACCAGTCGGATTTGGTGGTGTCTGAAGTGGTGCTGGTCATGGTTCTGAAAGGCTCTGAGGCGGCGCCTGACTTAGACAGCGATTCAAGGTCTGTCTGCTCTCAGGTTTGTGATCATTGCTGCACTGAAACCACCAGGCATGTCGTTGTTCGCAGCATTGGTGCTGTTGCAGTCGGCTGCTTTGTTCCCTCGCGCGGTTAAAGCTGAGATTCAGGGCCCTGTGTGTCGAGGCACTCTTCTGCAGCTGAATCTGCGCGAGAGCGCTGAAAGTCGCACGGATCGTTTCCGTTTCAACCTGAGGCTCGAGGCGGAAGCGGCGACAACCTCAGCTGCCTTGGAACAACTCAGCAGCCGTCAGGGCAGGCTGCGCGAAGCGTTGGAACCCCTGGTCATCGGACGACTTGTGAGTCCTGCTCCAACGACCCATGCCATGGCCAAGTCTTCGCAACCCAAGGGCTATCGAGCTTCAACAACCATTGCCGGCATCGTTGGCCGCAGCAACTACGACATCCTGATCGAGCGTGCAGGCCGTGTTCCTGGTGTGCGTCTGCAGGGGATGACCTCCCTGCCGTCACCAGAGGGGCAGGACCGTCTGCAGGACCGAATGCTTGAACGAGCCCTTGAGCGAGGTCGCAGGCAGGCCGAGCGGACTGCGGCCGCCCTGGGATTGACCCGCACGGCCTTGCTGCGCATCGACCAGCGCAGCCATTCCCATCGACGGCAGGCTCCGATGGCGGCCAGCACGGCAGCGCGGTTCAGGCCGGAGGAAGCGCCGCTGCCAACGGCCAGCCTTAGTCTTTCGCTGGATTACTGCCTCAACTGAGGCAGTCCCCCACACTGACTTCAGCGGCTGGCTGAGAGTCATGCAGGGGAGACGCAGCGATCGACTGCTCTGGGTCACGAGCCTTCTGTTCGTGATCTGGCTGGTGTGGGTGGAGACCAGTTTTCAGTACTTTGAACGTGATCTGGGATCGGATCTGCGTCTGCATCCGGCTGGGGTGGCGTTGGTGGCTGGCAGTTTTCTGTTGCCATACGGCCTGGTCCAGATCCCTGTCGGGCGCATGATTGACAGGGGCAGGGTTGAGATCTGGCTGCTGCTGGCTGCCCTGGCAGCGGCATGCTGCAGTTTGGTGTTCGCCAGCAGTGACAGCCTGCAGGGCCTGCTGTTGTCTCGCATCGGCACCGGAATGGCCTGTGCAGTGGCATTTCCCGCATCCGCGTTGCTGGCACGCCGCAGCCTCCCAGCCGATCGCTTCGCCCTGGCCATGGGATTCACTGATGGTCTGCTGGGAATCGGTGCCGCGCTGGCGGCTGCGGTGCCCCTGCTTCTGGGGCGCTCCGGCTGGCGTGATCTGGTGTTGCTTCAGGGTCTGTCACTGGCTCTGATGGTGGCGTTGCCCATGCTTCTGCTCGGGGCTGGCCGACGTGAGCAGGCCGTGCTCGCAGCTGTAGAGCACGACGTTCGTGTCCAGCGCTGGACCAGGGCTGGTGTGAACCGCCTGATTCAGTGCTGCCTGCTTTACGCGTGGGGGCTTGGATTTGTATTCGGGATGGCCCAGTACGGCCTGCTCTCCAGCCTGAGGGGCTGGTCCAGTCCATTGATGGAAGGTCTCACCCTGACCATGTCGATCGGACTGGTGGTGGGGATGATTGGCAGCGGAGTACTCGGCGGCCGCCCTCAGCACCGTGGTGGTCTGCTGCTGGCGGGAGCCGTCATCACGCTGTTGTCGTTGTTGTTGTTGATCACGCCATCTCTGCCGCGCGGGGTTCTCATGCTTCCGGCATTCAGCTTTGGTGCCGGCATCGGCACGTCCGTGCTGGCCTTCCCGATCGCCGAGGCGGCGGCCCCTTCTGGGCAGACGGCGATGACGGTGTCGATCGTCAACACCTCCGGCACGGTGATGGGCGGATTAATGACAATCGTCTCCGGGTTGATCCTGCAGGCCTCTCCCCGGGGAGATCTGTCACTGGTGTTGCTGATCTATGGCGCGCTGGCGTTGTTTGGCGTCGCGATGGCTGGCTGGATCAGTTGCAATCCTGAGCCGGTTGCCGCAGGCGCCACTCCTTCCAGGCCAGCCGCGGTGCAGTCCAGAGACTCAGCAGCACCAGAGGAGTGACCGGTACGGCGGTGATCACAATGAAGGCCTGCAGAGCGTTGATGGAGGTGTTGTCGCCCAGGCTGGTGCCGATGCGCAGTAACACCAGGGTGAGACTGCCGATCATCAGCGCCCAGAACAGGCGAAGCAGGGTGGGGGGTGTGCGCTGGGCACTCACCACCATGGCTGCGGCGTAACTCATTGAGTCGGCACTGGTGGCCATGAACAGCACCACCAACACCAGGCCAACCGGAATCAACAGCCACGAAAGGGGGAGTTGGCCAAGAATCGCCAGCAGCGCTGCCGATTCCCCGCTGGCTGTCAGCGGACCGCTAATCGAGCCAGGGTTGGCCAGTTCCAGCTGCATGCCGGAACCGCCAAGCAACGTGAACCAGATGTTGGTCACGATCGGGCAGAGGATGGCCACCGCCAGCACCAGTTCGCGCAGCGTGCGGCCGCGGCTCACCCCTGCCGTGAACAGACCCATCAGGGGTGCATAGCCGAGGAACCAGCCCCAATAGAACACGGTCCAGCCGTTCACCCAGTTGCCTGGGCTGCTGTTGGGTGCAAGGGCCATCCGCGGCAGGTTGGTGATGTAGAGCCCGAATGCACTGATGAAGTGTTGAATCAGCCAGAGGCCTGGACCCAGCAGCAGCAACGCGGCGGCAAGCCCGAGGGTCAACCAGACGTTGAGCTCAGAGAGCCACTTGATGCCCCGCTGGATTCCACTCACGGTGGAGGTGGCGAACACCGCAGTGAGCAGCACCACCACCAGGGACTGAAGCCCGGCGCTGTCTGAGAAACCAGGCAGCATTCCAGCCGCATTGCTGAGTTGAAGTGAGAGGAAGCCAAGAGGACCAACCGTTCCTGCGATCGCCGCCACAACCGACAAACCATCCGCAAGGTCTCCCAGTGGACCCTCAACCCAGCGGCTGGGAAGAATTCCCACCAGCAAGGTGCGTGGCCTGAGTGGTTCACCTCGTTGCTCCTGGATCGAGAGGGTGATCGTCACCGTTGTTGCTACCAGTGCCCAGGCCAGGAATCCCCAGTGCAGGAAGCTCACGGCCAGGGAGGGATCGACCGCTGTGGCGGTTGATCCCTCCACCCCGGCGAAGTAGGGCGCTGGACTGCGGAAGTGGAACAGGGGTTCAGCGGCAGACCAGAACACCCCACCGCCGGCCAGCAGCGTGCAGATCAGCACGGCGCACCAGTCGAAAAATTTCAGGCTCGGCTTGGCATCAGCTCCTCCCAGTCGCAGTTTCCCGATCGGACTCACCGCCAGCACCACGGCAATCACGAACAGCAGCAGCACCATCCACTGCCAGAGTCCGCCCAGAGCATTGCTGACGATTGCTTTGCCGGAGCTGGTGAATTGTTTCGCCAGATTGAGATCGATGGCAGCGACCACAAGAAAAACCAGCAGCGGTCCAGCGCCGATCAACAACGGTCTTCGTTGCCACCACTGGCCGGTTTCAGGCGCGCCGTCCTGGGGTGTTGATGGTTCTGGCAAGGAAATGTTCGGGGAGAGGGTCTTCAGGCGCTGACGGCTTCGCGTTGGTGACTCCAGCAGGAAAGATCCACGGCAGGGTCTTCACCGCTGGCGAGTCGAGCCAGTGAGTCGCCGATCAGGGGAGCGAATTTGAAGGCCTGGCCTGAGCCGCCTGCAAACAGGCTCAATTTGGGGCTCAGACGGTCCAGCACGAAATTGACGTCGCCGGCCATCGAGTAGGGGCTGATCACCGTTTCCACTCGTTCCTGAACCCCCTCGACTTTGTTGAACAGGAACGTGTCGAGCAGTTCGACCAATCGTGTCGGTGGTTCCGTCACCATGGCATTGGGTTCAGCGACGCGCAGTTCCTTGGGAGCCCAGTCGATTCCAGCCTTGATACGCGGCCGGCCGTCGTCGGTGTGGCTCAGCACCGGGAAGCCGTAATAGAGGCCGCCGTCATCGCCACGTTCCCGCTGGAAGCAGAACCATTGCGGATAACGATCCGCCAACTCGGGGTCCACGGTGTAGTGAGCCCAGAGCATCGGCCATACCTCGAGTTTCGGGGCAAGGCCCAATGGAGCCAGCAGCAGCTGGCTCCAGATGCCGCAGGCCACGACAAGCTGATCAGCGTCGATGTGATGTCCGCTGTCAAGCGTGACGCCGCCACCGTCGGCATCCAGGTTCGCCACCTGGCAGTGCTCGACCAGTTGATGGCCGGCGTTTCGGGCCGTTCGGATCCAGTGGGCAACGACCTTGTCACTGCGCACCGCACCGGCGGTGGGCTCGAACAGCCCGGTGAAATCACTCTGCGGTTTCAGAGGAAAACGGCTTGAGATCTGATCGGCATCCAGTGCCTCATAGGGGATGCCCTGGTCGTCCATGACCTTGCGTGCCCCTGGGATCGACCCCTCGATCGTTTCCTCATCCCAGCTTTCGCCGTAAAACAGCAACCCATGGGTTTCGCGCAGCTGCTCTCCTGCGTGAATCTCCTCCTCACGCCAGAGCCTGTTGGCCTCCTGAGCCAGCCGACAGAGCACGGGATCGGAATACATCTCCCGGAACATCCGGGTTTCTCCGAAACTGCTGGCCCTGGCATGCGCCAGGGTTTTGGCCTCGAGCAGGATCACATCGGTGATGCCACGTCTGGCCAGGGATGCTGCACAGCTGAGACCGGCCATGCCGCCCCCCACAATCACCACCGCGGCTCTGGAGGGAAGAGAGGTCGAGTTCATGCCACATCTCCAAAGCTGAGGCCGATCGGATCGGTCTCCCGTTCGGCGGTCACCTCCACAAGAGCCGCTCCCACTGAGAGGCCCTGATCGCGCTGATTGAGGAAGTCAGTCGCGCGCTGGCGCACCTCGCTGCGCACAAAGGCATAGACATCCTCAGCTCCTGCACCCTTCCAGGCATCGGGTGAAAAACGCTCGATCGAGTCAGCGATGACGGCCCCGGCATTGACCAATGGATCCGGCAGCACACGGGTTCCGCCACGACGAAGGTCGTCGGCCAGCTGTGAATTCTGGAACGGAGCATTGGCTGCTGGGACCACTGATTTGACCCTCAGTGCTGAAGCGATTTCAGCGGTGATCAGACCGGAGATCGAGCAGGGCAGCAGCAGATCGAGCTTCAGCTCCCACCAGGGACAGTCCTGGGGCAAGGGAGTGGCACCAGGGAAACCTGCACGTTCGGGACTGAGATCCACAGTGAACACCGTCCACCCGTGCTGAACCAGGGCTCGGGCCACGGTGCCGCCGACGGCGCCACATCCATGCACCAGCGCACGGCCGGGTTTCGCCTCAGCAAGGGTTGACTCCAGCACGGCTTCGACAGCGCCGAGGGTTCCATGAGCTGTTGCAGCACTGGCATCCACAGGACTGCCGACGGCTGCCAGCACGTGTGGAGTGAGCTTTGTGAGGCGCTCCATGTCCTCAAGGCTCGTATTGAGATCGCAGCCTGTGATCATGGCTCCGTCAAGCGACTCAAGAAGCTCGGCAGTGATGCTGATCAGTTCATCCTTCACTGCTTCCGGTTCAGCGGCGCGCGCCACGATCTTGCCGCCGGCGAAACCGGTTCCGTAAAGGTCATGCTTGTGCGTCATCAACCCTGCGAGTCGCTGTCCGTCAGCAATGCAGGCCTCATCATTCGGGTAGTTGAGCAGACGCAGGCCGCCATTGGCCGGTCGGCGTGAATCCGTGTTCTCGGCCACCACAAAAACCGACAGGTGATCGGAGATATGTTCAGCGAGCACCGAGACATCCGGGCTGGGTCGTGTTGTCGTAGTCATCAGGCCACTTTCTCCATCATTTGGTGGTGCTCCACGTAATCCAGGCTCCACTCGGAGGGGGCTTCGGCGATGCGCTTTTCCAGGCGGTTGTACACCTCATCCGCAGCCGCATCCCCAGCAGCGCTGGCGAAGCTGTGACGGCTCCAGCTGCGGATCGTGGCCATGAGTCCGGATGCGAAGGCCGCTGTGTCACCGTTCTCCTCCCAGCGGCGTCGGTAGGGGCACTTGACGTACACCGTGCGCTCATTCACAAGGCGCAGTCCATTGCGGTATGGCGCAGAACTCTGATCCTTCAGCGGCGCCATGAACTCATCGGGAGATTTGTAGAAGTTCAGCACCGTTCCCTTGCGGTACTGCTCATCGGAAATCACACCTTCGTCGGCCAGGCCCTTCCAGATCTGGTGCAGCTGATCGTGCACATTGCGTGTTTCGCCGCCGTTGTGACCGAGATAACGCCCTTCGTTGTCACGGGACAGATTCACAGTCAGCAGCCTGCCACCCACTTTCAGTTCCTTGCTGCGAAGTTCAAGGATGTAGGTCCAGTCCTTGAGAGCCTGAGCCGTGAAGCGTTGCAGAGCCTCGGCATCGCCGGATGCCAGCACATGCGTGTGGGTGTTCAGGGGACCGGGCGACTCGCTGAGCCAGTGCATGGCTGTGGCTGAAAAGCCGAAGCTCACCGTGTTGGGGCCAACGGACGGCTCATAGAAGCTGCGCGCGCTCACAAGCACTGTGGGCCTGGGAGCACGGGGAATCTGCAGTGCCAGATTCTCTGCCAGGGCAACGTTGTCGTTGCTGGGGAGATCGTTGCCGATCAGGGTCAGGTGGGCCTGTGGCTGGTTGGCATGCAGGCGATCCAGCACCTTGTGCCACAGACCGACAGCGGTGCCGCCATCGGCTGCTCCGTAATCGATCAGGACATGGCTGTCAGCGGCAGCCAGTTGGTCAACACAAGTCAAGGCCCAGTCCGAGGCGGCTTCGATGCAAAGCAGAGCGCCTTCAGTCTGTGCGCTGTAACCGGTGGTCATGGCGATGGCCATCGACCTCGTCAGCGACAGATCACACCGTACAGGACCTGTTTGTCAGCACCTCGTCACAATCAGTGCATTCGCGGGTCTCACTGCTGAGACAGCAGTTGTTGCAGGCGTGGCTCCAGCAATGTGAAAGCGCGACCGCGATGACCGTGGGATTTTTTCTCCTGAAGAGACATTTCGGCAAAGGTTTTCAGCGTGCCTTCCACTTCAAAAATCGGGTCATACCCGAAGCCCTGATCTCCCCGTGGTGATCGGGTGATCCATCCCTTGCACTGGCCCTCCACCTCGAGCAGCACGGTGCCGTCCGGTGCCGCCACACAAAGCGCAGCGCAGAAACGGGCCCTGCGATCGTCCTCGAACTCGAGTGCCTTCAACAGTCGGGCAATGCGTTCCGGATCGCTCGGGGCGTAGCGGGCGGAGTGAACACCTGGAGCTCCGTCCAGAGCATCCACGCTCAGGCCGGAGTCGTCGGCGAGTGCCCACTCTCCAGTATCTGCCGCAACGGCAAGCGCTTTGATTCGGGCGTTGGCGCTGAACGTGCTGCCGGTTTCCTCAACCTCCAGTCCATCGGGCTGGGCTTTCACCGTGAGCGCAAGTTCATTCAGAAGCCCTTCGAACTCCCGCACCTTGCCAGGGTTGCTGCTGGCAATCACCAGTGTCTGGTTGGTCATGCTCAGGCGCTCTCGGCAAAGCCGCGGGCCCAGGCGAGCACGGCCGCTACACGATCTTTGTCGGGTGCTTCGCAGTACAACCGCAGCAAGGGTTCGGTTCCGGAAAAGCGCAACATCAACCAGTGACTGGGGCCAAGCCTCAGCTTCACACCGTCTGTCGTGATCACCTCATAAACGGTCTGTCCTGCCACTTCCTCCGGAGGCTGGGTTGCCAGAAGATGCTCCAGGCGCCGGCGTGACTCCATATCGGCAAGGCGCAGATCAAGCCGGTCGTAATGACTCGTGCCTCCGCATCGCCCACGCAGAGCATCCATGCGTGCACCCAGCGGCATGCCGCCCTGAACGAGTGCCTCTAGCACGAGCATGGCTGCGAACAATGCGTCGCGTTCAGGCAGGTGCATCCCGAAGCCGACGCCTCCAGACTCCTCACCGCCGATCAGCACTTCACCCGTCAGCATCTCGGCTGCGATGTATTTGAAGCCAACGGGAAGTTCCAGCACCTCACGTCCCAGGTCTTCGGCCACGAGGCGCATCAGGTCGGAACCACTGACGGTCTTGACCACGCTTCCAGGCAGCTGCCTTGCTCCGGCCAGGTGATCGATCAGCAGAGGCATCAGTTGCTGAGTGCTGCAAAAACAACCGTGTTCATCCACCGCTGCAATCCGGTCGCCGTCACCGTCGAAGACAAGGCCAACGGCCGGCTGCCCATTGCGACTCGAGGCCTGAACCGCGGCAATCAGATCGTGCAGGTGTGAGGCGAGCGGTTCCGGGGAACACCCTCCGAACAGAGGATCACGCTGGCTGCGGATCTCGGACACGAGGTCCGCAGCATCGGAGCCAAGCAGATCAGAGACACAGCCTGCCGCTGAGCCATGCATCGGGTCCACGATCACCCGCAGACCCATCGCCCTCAGCCCGGAGGTGATGGCACTCAGATTCAGCTTGGTTCGCAGACCTTCAAGATGTTCGCTGCGTGCATCGAAGCGTTGCAGCTCACCCGTCATCGGCACGCTCACGCCGCCCGCGGCCAGTCGCTGCTCCACCGCAGCTGTAAAAGTCCCGTCCACCGACCCGCCGAACGGCCCCTTGATCTTCAGACCCAGCCACTCCGGAGGGTTGTGACTGGCGGTGATCACGAGGGCTCCAAGCGCCTGGCGCTGCACCACTGTCCAGCTGCATGCCGGCGTGGGAACGGGTGTGCTTGTGAGCAGTGGTTCCAAACCGACTCCGCGGACTGAGGAGGCGATCGCTTCAGCCAGCTCCGGTGCCAGAAACCGGCGGTCGTAGCCGATCACCACTGTTGTGCTGTTGAGCTGTTCAGGTGCCTGATGGGCAAGTTCCTGTGCTGCTGCCGCGGCCACCGGCAGCAGTCGCTCCACAGTGATGTCCACCCCAAGGATCCCCCTCCATCCATCGGTGCCAAAACGGATCGGAGCTGCGCTCAGAGGGAGGGGGGCCGACGCCATGGCATGCCTGTAGTCCTTCTGGATTTAGCAGTCTGCCGCCTTAACCTCGGGATATGGGTGACACCCCTTCCGCTGACAAGCCGCTCACAGACCGACTGCTGCGCAGCTGGACGCGCTGTCGCCGCAGGGCATGGCTTGATCGCCATGGTGATCAGGGCAAGAGGATCTACACCGCCCATCGCACTCTGCAGCTGGACGATCAGCAGCGCAGTTTCGTCGCGCTGCTGCCGCACAAACCTGGACACGGGCTCGCCGCCTGTGAGCGTGGGGAAGCCGGAGTGGTGGGATTGAGGCTGCGCGGACGAACTGAAGAAGGTCAAAGCATTGAGGCGCATCCCGCCCTGCTGCAGCGTCAGCCCGGTCGCAGTCGCTGGGGCGATTACCTCTACCGACCTGTGCTGGCCAGACAGGGACGACGACTCACGAGGGAGCACCGACTGCAGCTGGCGTTGTCAGCTCGTCTGCTCGCAGGAGTGCAGCAGGCACCGGTGACCGATGGTCTGGCTCTGTCCGGAGCTGGCCGCTACCTCGAGAAGGACAAGGTGTCTCTGGGGGAGAACCTGCAGCGCCAGCTGGATGAGGCATTGCGCAGGCTGGCGATTGATCTTGAAAGAACTGATCCGCCTCCGCTCGCGTCTGACCGGCGTAAATGTTCGCTTTGCAGCTGGCGTGGTGTCTGCAACGCCGAGGCCCGTCGTGTTGGGCATCTCAGTGAGGTCAGTGGCATCGGTGCCAAGCGCCGGGAGATGCTGCTCGAGCTGGGAATCGATGGCCTGAATGCACTTGCGGATGCTGATCCGGAACGTCTGGCAGAGCAGCTGCAGCAATTTGGAGATCAGCATGGTGCGGTGGCGGCTCCACTTGTGGCCCAGGCCCGGGCTCAGCGCAATGGGCAGGCGGAGGCTCTGACCGACTCCGCTGCACTGCCGGAATTGATCAATGCCCCGGGAGTTCTGCTTTACGACATTGAATCAGATCCTGATGCCCGTGATGACTTTCTGCACGGGTTTGTCTGTTTGCCTCGGGACTCCGACGGCCGCTGGGATCCCCAGCGGGCCACCTATCACCCTCTGCTGATGTTGCAGGAACAGGGAGAAGCCCGTTGCTGGAAGCGAATCAAGCGATTTCTGAAGCGTTATGAGGGCTGGCCCGTTCTGCATTACGGCGAAACAGAGTCACTGGCCCTCCGCAAGATGGCAAAACGTCAGGGCGTCAGTGATGTGGAGCGGCATGCTCTGCGCTGTCGTCTGGTGGATGTGCATGCCCGGGTGCGCAGTCACTGGCGACTTCCTCTCAACAGTTACGGGTTGAAGACCGTGGCCGATTGGCTTGGATTCGGCTGGAGTCAGGCTGGTGTGGATGGTGCGCGGGCTCTGCTCTGGTGGAGGCAGTGGCGTGGCACCGGCCCGCGGGACCGTGGGCATGATCAGGCTTTGCGCTGGATCTTTGCCTACAACCGTGATGACGGCCTGGCTACCTGGACCGTGGCTGCATGGATGCTGGCGGAAGACAACCGCTCTCAGGCGCGCGTGGGTGGGTCGCAGAAGGCACTGGGGCGCCAGATGGAGACCTCCACTCCGCTGTTCCCCGCCTGCAATGTTTCAGCGTCGAGTGCCTGACGTCTGACCAGTGCGAGTCCGAAACTCTTCCCCGTTGCGTTGTCTGTGGACACGCTGGTGATGATCCCTGCGCGTGAGTCGTCGAGACTCAGTTGATCACCACTTTTCAGGCCGTTGCCCTCGTTGGAAGTGTTTTCCCAGCAGCGCAGCTGCTGTTTCAAGCCACCACGGGAGGCCAGCTTGGCCACGGTTTCCTGGCCGAGGTAACAGCCCTTGTTCAGTTCGACCCAATTCGCCAGACCCAGTTCGAAGGGATTGGTGTCACCCGTGAGTTCCTGCTCTCTAAGGGGCCAGCCGTGGCTGTTGCGCCAACGGTCCAGCTCTGAGGCATTGCAGGGCGAGAGGCCTGCCCAGGATCCGGAGGGCTCGCTGTCTTCATTCAGCCAGATCACCTGGTTCGGGTCGGGTGCCTTGCCAGCCTGAAGACGTTGCATCCGGCGCTGCCGGCGTTGTTCTGCGAGCCGAACCTGATCAGCAGGAAAAATCACCCGATCAAACCCGCTTGCAACCTGTTCGATCGTTCCGTTGAGCACGAGCACATCTGCGCCGGCTGAATCCAGGCGAATTTCAAGCAGAGCCTGCACGCGGCCTGTGGCATTGAGCCAACAGCTCTGGATCAGCTCGCCGTTGGCGCACCCATTCACCCTGGCGCTTGTCTGTCCATGTAGGAAGCTGCTGGCTCCACTGCCCTCAAGACGGATGAGAGGAAACTGCCAATCCCAGAGCAGCTCTGTCGATTTGTGACTGTCTGTCATCACTGATCCAGCTCCCTGGCCCGGGCCGCCACCTCGTTCAGTCGAAACAGGCTGACCAATTCCAGGCCTGCTTCATCCATGGCTTCGCGGCCACCTTGCTCTCGATCCACAATCGTGATCACGCGTTGAACGGTGTAACCGGCTTTTTTGAGCTGGTTGACTGCCTGGATGGAGGATCCACCGGTCGAAACGACGTCCTCCAGCACCGTCACCAGTGCACCGGCCTCAGGCAGCGGGCCCTCCAGCCAGGCACCGGTGCCATGGCCTTTGGCCTGTTTGCGCACAATCAGCGCATTCAGATCACGCCCCTGCTGTGCTGCCGCCATGGCCACCCCACTGACCAGCGGATCTGCTCCAAGCGTGAGCCCGCCGACGGCCGAAGCCTCCTTTTCCACCATGGCCAGCATGGCTGGGCCCAGCAGCGCCAGACCACTGCCACTGAGGGCCACCGGTTTGCAGTTCACGTAGTGCTCGCTGGTGAGACCCGACGCCAGGGTGAACTGCCCGGTCCTGTAGGCCTCCCTGGCCAGTCGGTCCAGCAGGACCTGACGATCCCTGGAGGAGTCTGAATGAACAGGCATGGGGGCTGGTGCTTCACGGATCTTCTGCCTAGTTTGCGCGCAGTGGTGCCTTTTCCCTTGGACGGGTTTCGATTCAGAACCCTGCTGCTGGCTCTTTCATTGAGTTCGTTTCAGGCCGCTGCAGTGGCTCGACCCGTGGTCTGCTCCACAACGTTGGAGGCTCCGGCAGTACTGCTCTCCGACACTGTCAAGTCAGCAGAACCGGTTGAGGTGACCCGTTGCAGTCCGGTGCAGACCACCGAAGCCTTGATGGAAGAGCGTTTTTACAGCTGGACTGCTCCCTACGCCAGCGGTGTGGTTCTCCTGCATCAGGTCACGGATCTGCTGGGGATAGCCGTTGCTGGTCCGCAGGGAAATCGCTTCATGGGATTCGGTTTTCCTGATCAGACGATCATCTGGGACGGAACAGCTGTTGAGAACACCTACTCAATGCTGCTTGAGGATCAAAGTGATCCGATTCCATGGCGCACGGTTGACATCCCAAACGGCTTCAGTGGCAGCCTTGCCGAGGATGTTACGTCTACTGGTCCTGTCGAACCTCAGCACGTAGAAGTCTTTTCGCCGGTGCGTGCTCTGTGGTAAATCCACGGTGCCAGGGGGTCTAGCAATCTGGTGAATGCAGCGAACTCATAATTCGCCTAAGGCGGGTTCGATCCCCGCGACCCCCATTGTTCTGTTCCAATGCGCACCCTGCTGCTGATCGCACTGCTGGTTCTTCCGGCTCTGTTTTCAGCTGCTGAGGTGGCGCTTCTGCGGCTGAGACCCAGTCAGGTTCAGGCACTCAGTGAGGAGGGCCGTCCGGGTGCGCAGTCGGTGCAGCGACTGCAGCGGCATCTGCGCATGGCGTTGCTGATGACACAGTTCGGAGCCTCTCTGTCGCTCGTGGCACTGGGCTGGATTGGTCGTGGCTTTGGTCAGCGTTGGTGGCCTCTGGAGATGCCTGCAGGTCGCTGGTGGGATCTCGCCTGGTTCCTGCTGCTGGTTGTGATGGCCACCCTGATTGCCGGGCTGCTGCCACGTGCCTGGGTGCTCAGCCGTCCCGAGTTCGCTGCCCTGCAGCTTGGTCCTGTGCTTGAGGGGGCGATCCGGGTGCTGAGTCCCCTTCTCTCGGGCCTCGACAGCCTGGCTTCGTTGTTGCTGCGGTTGGCAGGGGTGACCCAGCGCTGGTATGCGCCGGTTCCCGCTCTCACGGCCGGCGAGCTGGAGACCTTGATCGAGAGTGGCGCTGTGACCGGTCTGAGACCCGACGAACGCAACATTCTCGAGGGTGTGTTCGCTCTGCGCGACACCCAGGTGCGTGAGGTGATGGTGCCGCGATCCGGAATGGTCACCCTTCCTGTGGAAGTCCGGTTCGCTGAGTTGATGGAAGCTGTTCACCGTACCCGCCATGCCCGTTTTCCCGTCATTGGTCAGTCGCTGGATGATGTGCGGGGAGTGCTTGATCTGCGCCGTCTCGCCGAGCCCATCGCGCGGGGAGAGCTGCGCGAGGACTCCTGGCTTGAGCCTTACCTGATGCCGGCGCAGACAGTGCTGGAGACCAGTAATCTCGCCGACCTGCTGGCCATCATTCGCTCAGGGAACCCCCTGTTGTTGGTGGTCGATGAACATGGTGGAACGGAGGGTCTCGTCACCGCAGCAGACCTCACTGGAGAGATCGTTGGCGACGAGCCTGGCGATGAAACGGATGAGCCGGATCTGGTGCCCATGGAGGATCAGCCGGGAACATGGCTCGTAGCCGGTAATCTGGAGATTGTCGAGCTGAATCGTCAGCTGCAGCTGGATCTGCCGGAAGCCAGCGACCATCACACCCTGGCCGGATTTCTGCTGGAACGGCTCCAGCACATCCCTTCGCCCGGGGAGGCATTGCGCCACCTCAACATCCAGTTCGAGATCGTCGCCATGGCCGGTCCACGCATTGTGCGGGTGCTTCTGGTTCAGATCGAAAAGCCTGATTCGCCGATCGATCCCGAAAATCCGGAACAGGGATCGGTGTAATTCGCTCACCATCGCACTGATCACCGATAATCAGCCGGTTCGTGCAGTCCCACTGATGACCGACGCCATGGTTCCGGTGAAGGTCGGCGTGATCGGGATCGGCAACATGGGCTGGCATCACGCGCGCGTGCTCAGTCTTCTCAAGGATGCTGATCTGGTCGGCGTTGCGGACCCGGATGCTCAGCGCGGGGCACTGGCCACGGAGCAGTTCGGCTGTCGCTGGTTTTCCGATTACCGCGCCATGCTCAACGAGGTCGAGGCGGTCTGCATCGCAGTGCCGACTTTGCTTCATCACTCCGTCGGGCTGGCTTGTCTTGAGGCTGGTTCACACGTTCTGATCGAGAAGCCGATCGCCGCAAGCCAGGAGGAGGCCGCGGCCCTGATTGATGTCGCCAACCGAGCGGGCCGGTTGCTTCAGGTTGGTCATATCGAGCGTTTCAACCCTGCGTTCCGCGAGCTCACCAAGGTGGTGGCCAATGAAGAGGTGGTGGTCCTTGAAGCCCGTCGTCACAGTCCACACGCCGATCGGGCCAACGATGTGTCAGTGGTGCTTGATCTGATGATTCACGATCTGGATCTGGTGCTCGAGCTGGCCAGTTCCTCAGTGGTGCAACTTGCGGCGGCGGGCGGTCGCAGCGCGGCGGGTCCGATCGATTACGTCAACGCCACACTCGGTTTTGAAAACGGTGTGGTGGCCAGTCTCACGGCCAGCAAGATGAGTCACCGCAAAATCCGGACGCTCAGTGCGCATTGCCGGGCCAGCCTTGTTGAAACCGACTTTCTCAATCACAACCTGCACATTCATCGCCGGGCCCACGAGTGGTACTCCGCGGATCATGGAGAGCTGCTATACCGCAACGATGGCTTCATTGAGGAGGTGAGCACCACCTCGATCGAGCCCCTCTATGCCGAGCTCGAACATTTCTTGCAGTGCGTGAGAGGTCGCGAGACACCTGCCGTGGATGGTCAGCAGGCGTCGAGAGCCCTGCGGCTCGCTGATCTGATCGAGCAGGCCGTTGACCAGCCTGGAGTTGGAGTCCCGATCGAGTCGCCCATCTGAGCCGGATCAGTGCAGCCCTTCTTGCTCCGCGAGCTCCCGCAGGGCCTCAATCTGCCATTTTCGGCATTCAGCTGGGGACGCCCGGTAGTACTGAGCCCATGCCGCAGCTTTGTGCTGGGAGTAGTCAGCTGTGTTCTGTTCCGGATGGCGATTTTTCCATCCGACTCTCACGGCGTGGCCTATCACCACATCGAGGGCGATGTCATCGTCGAACCGTATGTGGGGATTGGCCGTTGCAAAGGCCATCAGTGACAGCAGGCTTTCAGTGCAGAGCTGCCGGTATTCCGGAGCCCCAATGCGGCTGAGCAGATGCTCCACCTGAATGGCGAAATTGCGTTCCCCAGGAGTTTTCTCCAGAAGCAGAGCGCTGGTCAGTCGGTTTCTGCGCTCCAGCTTGTCGCCGATCACCAGCCCACGGCAGTGGTGGAGCAGCGACCAGACACCGGCATAGAACTCCCTGGGCACCTGCTGCAGGGAGCCAAGCCGGATCCGGTGCTGCAGCCAGTCGCTGCCGCTGGGGCTTTGATCCAGGGGTTCGGGGATGTTCCACTGCACCTTGCCGCTCAGGTGCAACAGTTCACGACGCTGCAGGGCGGCTCTGGCATGGTCGACGTCGGCCAGCACCCTGCGCAGGCGCAGGGTGATGCGGTGAGGAGGCTCGTCGCAGAGGGCTTCGAAGGCTTCGTCCTGGCTGCACTGTTGTTCAGCGGCCAGTTCTGAGGTCAGCAACAGCAGCAGCTGGCCGAGCTGGAAGGTCAGAGAGCCTCTGATCATGCTCGGTTCACGCCTGGCGATTCCGTCCAAAGCCAGCAACAACTCCTGCTGGAGCATCCGTTCGCGTCCGTCATTGCCGCACGTGCGGTCGATCAGGGTGGCGATCGACTGGCTTGAGACAGGACTGGTCAGTCGTGAGTCGCTGCTGTAATTACGTCCGATCACCACCTGCTTCTGGCGGCTCAGCAGGTCTGTCAGAGCATCCTCAAGCTGAGGATGGATCAGACCCATCGCACCGGCACAGCGCCTGGCCACGTTCCAGTCCTCCTGGCTGAGGCCGCGGCGGTAGATCTCCTCCAGCAGTGTGGACAGCTCAACAGGAGTGCCTTTGGGTCCGCTGAGGATGGCCTGCTGACCCAGTCGTTGCGTCAACAGTTCCAGCACTTCCGCCTGTTCCCGCAGTGAATGACTGCTCCACAGCCTCTGGCGCAGCTCTTCCAATGGAATGTCATCCAGTTCCTGCTCCTGGGCTGCGGTGAGGTCGCTCAGATCGGTGGAGGCCTGCAGCAGTTCAGCTGCCTGTTGTCCGTCGTCTGGCTGTTTGGTGTTTTTGCTTTCGTCCGGGAGCATTAACCACTGGGCTTTGCTGGCCAGGGCTCCCAGATCAGCAAAATCCACCCCAACGCCCTCAATGCTGCCGCTCTGCAGGCGTTGGGTGAGGTCCAGCAGAAGCGTTTCATTTCTTTCCAGCAGAGCGGCCTGCACGGGAATCAGCAGCAGGGGTGCTCCCTGGCCCTGCCAATGGCGTTGCAGCAGGTGCAGCTCGTTGACGATGCTTTCGACCAGCTGCCTTGGGTCATGGCTGAGAAAGAACGTGCCCTCCTCCAGCACTGCAGGCAGAAATGCCAGGTTCTGTCCGCCCTGGCTATAGAGGCGAGCGGTGACTGCTGTCTCCGGGCGTAGTGGTGGATGGCCGCTGAGACCGAGGGCGATGTCGGCACCAACGTTCGTCAGCCGTTCTCGCAGCTCTTCTGACGCCAGCACCGGCAGGTCCTCGGATGCGGGATCGCTTACAGGCAACCCCAGGTTCCTCAGCTGTCGCGCCACAGCGTCATTCTCCGGGACCAGCGACACCAGCACCGTGTCGCTTCCCAGCCTGGCGGGCAGTCGCCGGCCGCAGGGGTCAAGATCCTCGGCTGTGATCAGTCCATCCAGGAGCATCTCTCCAATCCAGGCCAGGCTCTGGGTCCAGAGCAACGGCACGTTGTCGTTGGCGACGCGCCGCTGACTCCCGGGCGCACGCCGTTCCAGTTCCAGCTGTTCAGCGGGCACGAGGTAAAGCTCCGGGAACAGTCGTTCTCCATCGCATTCCACCTGCAGTGCCTGCAGACGTTCACGCCACAGTTTGGCCTCGTCCCAGCGCTGCTCGAAACAGGCGGTGACCAGTTCGTAGGCGAGGAACAGCGGCCACTCCGATTCGATGCCTTCAAAGGTGGCCAGCTCTTCTCGCTCGTAGTGCAGCCGGGTGATGTCTTCCACCACCGTCTGATGCCCATCCCTGCGAAAGCGCTTGTAGCCATATGGACCTCCCAGTTCGCGTCGGATCCGCCTCGTGGTGCGCTCCACCAGCGCCCGATCCTCCACCGCCCAGGCTGGATAGCCGATCACCGAGAGGCAGGCGCTGTCAACCTCCTTGCTCGCTGACTCACGCGGCAGCAGCCCTGTCAGGGCTCGCCTCAGACGCACCACCGCACCGTGTGGGATCAGCACCTGCATGCTTCCGTTTCCGTGGGAAGCGAACAGGTCGATCCCGTCCAGTGCTTCCAGCGCGGCCTTGGCCATTCCGATCGAACTGGCGTTGCGTTCCGGCAGTCCGTGATTGCCCTTGTCACCCCGTTCCCAGATGCCGTAATCGGCAACCCGGTAGGCCCTGGCCACGTAATACACCAGGTTCTGGATGAAAGATGCTTCGTGGCGGTTATGGACAACGGCCAGGCCGCTGCAGCTCAGTTGGGCGAGCTGCAACAGAAACAGTGATGTGGCATCCAGCTGCAGATGCCCCCATCCATCATCCGGAACCACCGGTGCTCCGCTGGCACTGTCGTACTTCGCATGCAGGGCATCCAGTGGATCGAGGCTGCTTTTGAACCGCTCCACTTTTTCCGCCTGACGCATCATGGCGTTCAGCAATCCGCGCATCAGGTCGACGACGCGTTGTTCGAGCTCCCAGCAGCGTTGACAGGCTCCTTGCTGGCGTCGGTGTGCGATGGCCAGACCCCAGACGCACTGGATTGAATAGATGCAGTCGCGGACCCAGGCATCACCGTAATTGCCATGCACGGTGTGGGCCGTGCTGGCAGGCAGCAGACCACTGACTGGGTTCTGTCGTTGCAGCACCACCCGCTCGATGGAGTGGTCAAGCTGAATCAGTCGCTGCGCCCGGAGTTGATCCTCTTCACGGGTCGGATGCGACAGAACCATGGTGTCTTACGCGACCGGATCTAGATTCTCTCGCGCAGCGGACACGCGGATGGAAGCACTGACAACGGGTCCGCGCGATCAACGTCGTTGCCACGTTCTCGGTGTACCCGTTGATGCCTGCAGGGATGTGACGGCCGCGGCGATCGGCCTGCATGCCGAGGCTGGAGGTCAGATCGTCACCCTGAATGCAGAAATGACGATGCTGGCCCGCCGCAACGCTGATCTGGGTGCTGTGATCCGAGCCGCCGATCTGGTGGTCCCGGATGGAGCGGGAGTGGTCTGGGCCCTCGCTCGCCAGGGCATCATGGTGCAACGCAGTCCAGGAATCGAGCTGGCCTGGTCTTTGCTCAAATACGCGGAAGCCCATGGCTGGCGCGTGGCACTGGTCGGGGCGTCTCCGGAAGTGATGGAAAGATTGTCTGATCGCCTTGCTCAGCAGAGTCCAGCTCTGCAGCTGGTGTTCGTGGAACACGGATATCAGGATGCCGGTGTCTGGCCGGAGCTTGAAGCGAGGTTGCGGCGACTCAGCCCGGATCTGGTGCTTGTTGCTCTTGGAGTGCCCCTCCAGGAGATCTGGATCCAGAGAATGCGTGATCGGCTCCCTGGTCTCTGGATGGGAGTCGGTGGCAGCTTTGATGTCTGGTCAGGTCTGAAACAACGTGCACCCGGCTGGGCAAGTCGATTGCAGATTGAGTGGCTTTACCGGCTGCTGCAGGATCCAAAACGCTGGAAGCGTTATCTCGCTCTGCCTCAGTTCGCCTGGTCCGTACTGCGCCACGGCGAACGACAGCGCTAGACGCTTCAGCGGAAACCCACGGAGGCCTGCCAGACGAAGGCCAGCAACAGGAAAAACAGAGGAATGATGGGGAGGATGTCGATCAGTGGACCGAAAGCCTGGTAAGCCTCTGGAAGTTGGGCCAGCAGATCGAGGGAGAAAGCAGCCATCCCGGCGGAACACGGTCAATGGGCGGACGCTACCACGTGTGGTGAGCTGGGGAGTGCTCTTCCCAGGGAGCGAAATCCTCTGAAAAACAGCTGTCTCTGATCGCCTTGCCCATGGCGGTGGTGAAGCGGATCAGGTGGGTGAGGTTGTGCAGGCTGAGCAGTGTCAGGCCCAGCAGCTCATCACTGCGAATCAGATGGTGCAGATAGGAGCGGCTGTGCCGTCGGCAGGCCTGGCATGGACAGGTCGGATCCAGCGGCGAGTGGTCGTGGCGGAAACGGGCATTGCGCAGATTCCAGCGCTCACCACCCACAAGGGCCGTGCCGTGTCTGCCCAGCCGTGTCGGCAGCACGCAGTCGAACAGATCGATGCCGTTGGCGACAGCAATACTCATTTCCCTCAAAGTGCCGATCCCCATCAGATAACGGGGCCGATCGTCCGGCAGCAGTGGGGTGACCTGGCGCACGATCCGGTGCATGTCTTCAACGGGCTCGCCAACGCTCACTCCTCCGATGGCGACTCCCGGCAGATCAAAGCCTGCGACCGCCCTGGCACTGGCATCACGCAGATGCGGGAAGCAGCCTCCCTGCACAATGCCGAACAGGGCCTGATCGGGCTTCTGATGAGCACTCACACAGCGCTCGAGCCAGGCGTGGGTCCGACGACTGGCTTCCTCCACATCGTTCTCGGTTGCGGGATAAGGGGGGCATTGATCGAAGGCCATGGCCACGTCCGCCCCCAGTGCCATCTGGATCTGCATGGATCGCTCCGGGGTGAGCAGGATGCGGCTTCCATTGCGTGGATTGCGGAAATCCACACCCTGGTCATCGATGCGATTGAGATCTCCCAGGCTGAAGACCTGAAATCCGCCGGAATCGGTGAGCATTGGTCCGTTCCAGCCCATGAACCGATGCAGTCCGCCTGCAGCCTCAACGATGGTTTCGCCGGGTTGCAGATGCAGGTGATAGGTGTTGGACAGCACCATCTGGGCGCCGGTGGTTGCCAACTGGTCCGTGCTGATCCCCTTCACGGTGGCCAGAGTGCCAACCGGCATGAATCGCGGGGTGTCCACGACCCCATGCGGGGTGGAGAATCTGCCGCAGCGCGCAGTCGTGTGCGAGCAGCGAGCGCTGATCCTGAAGTCGAACACGCGCACCTCCCCCCGACCTCTGACCCTACGGTGAGTGGATTCCCTGATCTGCGCTGCTCTGCGGTCTGACTCTCCTCCCTGGTTGCGTGATCTCGCCGGTGCCTGGGTGTTTTATTCGGTGCTGCCTGGCTGGCCATGGCCAGCACCGCGCTTCGAGCGCATTGCCCGTTTCGCTCCCTGGATCGGAGCCGTGATCGGAGGTCTGATGGCAGTCCTGTGGCTGCTGCTCAGTGCTCTGAACTGGCCATCCGAGGCGATCGCAGCTGCGGCCCTGGCCCTTGGACTCTGGCTCACAGGTGGACTCCATCTGGACGGACTGATGGATACGGCTGATGGCCTAGCTGCCGGGAGCAGTCGCTGTCTGGAGGCGATGGATGACAGCCGAGTCGGGGCCAGTGGTGTTCAAGCGGCGTTCGTTGTGCTGCTGCTCCAGTTTTCAGCGCTAGTCCAGCTGGATGGGTTCGCTCCAGCAGCCCTGGTGATGGCCTCGATCTTCGCGAGAGTCTCGCCGCTTTGGGCCATGGGCCGCTTCTGTTACTTACGGAAACAGGACACCGGAACGGCGGCGTTCCACCGCAGCAACTGGTGTGGTTGGAGTGAAGGCCATCCGAGCTTCTTGTTACTGCTTTTGACAGGGCTGCTGGTGTGGGGGCTGCAGCATCAGCTGCTGATGGCCTGGGCCGCTGTTGCCTTGCTTGGCAGTGCGGCGGCACTGCTACCGGCTGAGTGGCTGGGCCGGCGTCTTGGAGGGCATACCGGCGACAGCTACGGCGCAACCTTGATGATCTGCGAAACACTCACCCTGCTTGGTTTGGCGTTGATTGTTCCCTCTCTGTTGCCGGTAACCTGAGCAGAAACGCATTCCCCTGCGCAGGCAGATCCACGTTCAGTGTTTTGGGTTCGGTGTGGAGGTTGAGAGAGCCGCCTCGGCTTTCCGCCAGGCGGCGGGCCAGGGAAAGCCCCAGTCCAGAGCCCGGTCGGTCAATGCTGCTGCTTCCACGTTCTCCCTGCTGGAAAATGCGCCCGTGCTCCTCGGCGGGAATGCTCGGGCCTGCATCCCAGACGCAGATGGCATGGTTCAGAAGCTGGAGGCCCAGTGCGCATCCAGGCGGGCTGTAGCGGAAGGCGTTTTCCAGCAGGTTGGCAACGATTTCAGCCATCACGGCGTCGGCTGCCGGGCGGGCGGCCTGGGTCCAGGCCGCCCACTGGTCTGGGCCATGCCATGGCCTGTTTTGCAGGGTTGCCGTGGCAGAAGCCCTCTGGATCAGAGGATTGAGCAGATCCGCGATGGTTAGGTCAGGAGCATCCACGGGAACGGGTGGCAGCAGCAGAGGTGTGGATGCATCAGCCTCCAACCTGAGCTCGCCCCTGCCGATCCGGTCCAGTGACTGGAGATAGCGATCGAGTTGATCCTGTTCCTGAATCAGGCTTTCCACCAACGAGCGCTGCTGATCGTCCGGGCCAATCCGACGCAGCAGCAGCTGGGCATAGGTGCGCAGAGCGGTCAGCGGATTGCGCAGCTGATGCACCACCAGGTTGAGCTGCTGGCGTTGCTCATCCAGCTGGTGATGAAGCTTTCGCTGATTCTGTTCAAGACCGAGAATGCAGGCCAGCGTTTCCGCGCAGATCTGCAGGCGAGGGTCATGGTCTGCGGGTCTGCCTGGAAGGGGTCGTTGCTCGGCACGAAGCACGCCCAGAAGCAGGCTTTCGTGTCTCAGGGGGTACCAGCGACGCTCCTGAGCAACGCTGCGCAGGCTGGGGTCTTCAGTGATGGCCGGTGGCAGCGCTGAGTCGAGTGGCCACTGGGCCACAAGCGTCAGGGTGGGGGTGGATCCCTGGTCGCGATCGGTGACGTACAGGGCAAGACGTGCCATGGCCGTATCGTCCGCCAGAGATTGCAGCTGCTGCTGCGCCAGCTCCAGAAAACGGTCGGACGGTTGCATCAGCCGGACTGCATCACGGAATACAGACGGTCTCGCGATAGAGCATCTGAACTGCTTGCCAAATTGGGAAAAAGTCTTAAGATCGGAGATGCGACAGTTAGCACGGCCTTTGGGAGGCCGGGCTCCTTCGTTGCTCCGATTGAGGTTGCACAATCCGTGCCACCAAGGTTACAGCAGAGGTTGATCCATCCCTGTTGACGTCGACATCTCGTCGTTGTGAGCAATGGAGTGTGTCTTAATTGCGAGCCGGCCTTTCCGGATTTCCGCAGTCCGAACGTTGATGTCCTGAACGATCCGCTTGCGGATCCATCTGGGTATCGCGCAACCAACGGCTCAGTCCACCAGTTCCCTCCAGTCCACCTCTCAGCTCCCGTCTGCGGGAGGCAACCCTATGTCTAAGAAGCGCAAGCGGATTAGCCGCCGCCGTCTTGCCGGTCAGCGTGTGCTGGCCCATGTCCCGACATTTCATCTGGAAACCGGAGAACACAAACCGGTCACCGCGGCTCGCCGCTTTATTGCTGAAGGCTGTCTCAATCCCCCAGCACTGCTGAATGTGCGGCGTAACGAGCACACCACCGACCGCTTTTTCTGGGGCGAAAAGGGCCTGTTCAGTGCTCAGTACGCCGAGGAGAATCACTTTCTCTTCCCATCGCTGCGCACCATCGTCGACAGCGTCGGCGAAGAGGTGATCTTTGAAGGCCTGGAGCTTTCCTCCGACGACTGGGAGGAGATGGAAGAGTACGAATACGCCTTCGTCTGATAGCAGTGCAGTGAAGTCCTGGCTGGTTTACCCCAGCCAGGACCTGATGGCTTCCCCCATTGCTGTCTGAGCTTCAGCCGGAATGGTGTGTCCACCGGCGAAGGTTTTGAGCTCGCAGTGGTTTGAATCTCCAGACAACAGTTCACGCAGCTTCTCCGCTGCGGCAGCGGGAACAACGTCGTCATCGAGGCCGTGCAGCAGCAGCACCGGGGGTCGTGTATGTGGAGGTTGCCAGCCCGGATGGGGGTAGCCGCTGCAACTGATCACTCCTGCCAGTGGCATGTCGCAACCCACGTGCAGGGCCATGGCACCTCCCTGGGAGAAACCGATCAGAACAGTTCTTGAGAGAGGAATGGTCTCCAGATCAAGTGCCTCAATGCGCCCGCGCAGCTGTTGCGTGGCCGATGGCACGGCCTGCCAGTTCGCTGGGAACAGGCCATACCACTGGCGCCCCTGGCCTCCAGGGTGAGGTTCGGGGGCCTGCAGTCCAATGCATTCCGCGGGGAGGCTGGAGAGTGCTGCCAGTCCATCGCCGAGGGGTAGGAGATCCTCGGCATCGGCCCCCCAGCCATGCAGAAGCACCAGACGAATCCGTCCCGGTTCCAGACCGGCATGAATCACTGAATCAGGCATCAGCTTGTAGACCTGCTGCTGCGTAGGTTGGCCGAAGGTCTTCTTCCTGTCCTGCTGCCATGGCTCCCATTGCGCTGCTGAGCGTGTCCGACAAGCGCGGACTGGTGCCTCTCGCTGAGGCCTTGCATCACCGCTACGGCTATCAATTGCTCTCGAGCGGTGGGACAGCCAAGGCCCTCAGGGAAGCGGGTCTGCCTGTCACCCCAGTGGCAGATCACACCGGAGCGCCGGAGATTCTTGGCGGGCGTGTCAAGACGCTGCATCCTCATATTCACGGCGGCATCCTGGCGCGGCGTGGCGATGCCAGCCATGAAGCCGATCTGGTCGCCCATGACATCGCACCGATCGATGTTGTGGTCGTCAATCTCTATCCATTTCGGGAAACGGTGGCTGACCCCGAGGTGAGCTGGGAGACCGCAATCGAGAACATCGATATCGGTGGTCCGACCATGGTGCGATCAGCTGCCAAGAACCACGCGCACGTTGCTGTTCTGACCGCCCCGGATCAGTACAACCGCTTTTTGGCTGAGCTGGATGCTTCAGGGGGGGCACCCAAGGATGCCGTGCGGCGTCAGCTTGCCGTGGAAGCTTTCGCTCATACGGCTGCTTACGACGCTGCGATCACCCGATGGATGCAGGCCAGGCCGGAGCTGAGTGGCGCAGATGATCCAACTGCAGCCGATCTCCCCTGGCTTGAGGCCTTGCCTTTGCGTCAGCGCTTGCGATATGGAGAAAACCCCCATCAACACGCCAGCTGGTACAGCGCTGCCAAAGCAGGCTGGGGCGGAGCAATCCAGCTGCAAGGCAAAGAGCTCAGCACCAACAATCTGCTGGATCTGGAGGCCGCTCTGGCAACGGTCCGGGAATTCGGATACGGCGCCAGTGGCAGCCACCCCGCCAGTCGTGCTGCGGCTGTTGTGGTGAAACACACCAACCCCTGCGGGGTGGCGATCGGGGATGGCACTGCAGCCGCACTGAACCGGGCTCTGGATGCGGATCGTGTCAGCGCCTTCGGAGGCATCGTGGCTTTGAACGGCTGTGTTGATGCAACGGCTGCCCGTGAACTCACGAGCCTTTTCCTGGAATGTGTCGTTGCGCCTGCGTTTGCACCAGAAGCACGGGAGATCCTCGCTGCCAAAGCCAATTTGCGCTTGCTTGAACTCGCTCCTGCAGCGATTGACGGCGCTGGCCGCGACCACGTGCGCAGCATTCTTGGTGGAGTTCTCGTGCAGGATCTTGATGATCAGCCAGTGAGTCCGGATGACTGGACTGTGGCAACCGAGCGAATTCCCACAGACAGTGAGCGCGAAGATCTCTGTTTTGCCTGGCAGTTGGTTCGTCATGTTCGCTCCAATGCGATCGTCGTTGCCAGGGATGGCCAGAGCCTCGGGGTTGGAGCCGGCCAGATGAACAGGGTGGGTTCAGCTCAGATTGCTCTCGAGGCGGCTGGTGATCACAGCAGAGGAGCTGTGCTCGCCAGTGACGGGTTTTTTCCTTTCGACGACACCGTCCGCCTGGCTGCAGAACACGGAATTACTGCTGTCATTCACCCCGGCGGCAGCAAGCGTGATGGGGATTCAATCCAGGCCTGCAACGAACTTGGCTTGTCCATGCTTCTGACCGGTCGTCGTCACTTTCTGCACTGAGCATCTCAGCAGACAGGAGGTCAAAAGCGTCCACGCCCTGATGGCTGCAGTTTTAATCTTCAGCCAGTCATGTGATTTTTGATGCCGGAGTCACTCTCTTTTGGTCTCAACTTCGTTCATCCGCTGATGATGTGGGCGTTGCTGGCTGCGGGCGGTTACGCCATGTACCTCGGAATCAAGGCCAAAAAGGTGCGCACGGGGACATCGGAGCAGCGCAAGGCTCTGATCAAAGGAAAATACGCTCAGAGGCACTATCTCTGGGGCAGCGCCCTGATGGCTGTGATGGTTTTTGGGACGCTTGGTGGACTGGCAGTGACCTATCTGAACAATGGCAAGTTGTTTTTAGGTCCACATCTATTGGTCGGCCTTGTCATGACTGGAATGATTGCAGCAGCTTCAGCTCTTTCACCCTTGATGCAACGTGGCAACCTTGTGGCGCGTAAGGCTCACGTAGGACTGAACATGGGAATGCTCACACTGTTTCTCTGGCAGGCCGTCAGCGGTATGCAAATCATGAACCGAATCTGGCTCAATCATTGAGGTCAGCGAAAACCGTTGCTGTCATTAGCGATAAAAATCTTCCTTCGTCAGAGGAGTTTTTCTGTCGTTATTTTTAACGTAAAAGAATACTGTCGTCGCCACAGCCAGAAGAGGAACTGCTGTTAGCAACAAAATTGCAATTGCCGTATAGTCTTGATACATAGAGCCATAAGGTTATGCTTTGATTATACATTAACCAAAGAATGTATAGTTTGCAAATCAGGCAAGTTACTAATGATGCGCGAGCTGGCTGATTCCGGCTTTTGGGTCGTCAAGAGAAACTTTGTTCTTGATCAATACTTGGGGCTTCTTGGAGGACTCAGCGTTGTTTTGCCTGATTTCGACCTTCTCGGTACATCGCGAGATCATGTTTGGCAGACCAGTAAGCACTGAGTTGTTCGCAGGTTTTGTATTGCATCCAGTTAGCCTCCGCTGCAACGACTCGCGCGTGTAGAGCTCTTTCGGTTTTGGTCTCAAACCGAATGGTTCCCTGATCCAAGGGAGCGTTAATGAAATAATCCCAATTCGGTTCAACCATTGATTGCTTGAAACTAATTAATATTGGCGAGTGCTTCTTAGTAAGCTCATTCATTGTTTATAGGCAGAAGAGTAATCTGTTGCTTGGACTTCTGCAAATTGACGTAGCAAAAGCCCTTTTGATTGCTGGCTGCGTGTAGTTCTAGTTGCTTTATTAAATGTAACTTTTACTCCAGCTCATAAGGCCGAATTGAGTGGTGCCCTTACGGGTGGATCCGGCAGGTGTTCGTTGGCAGGTTGCGATCGGATGCATCCCGTTTTTTATCCAGGCTGTCATAGAATTCTGTTCAATTGAATGATGTCCAGATGTTGAAGCCCTTTTTGATATCTCTGTTGTATTTAATCAGTTGTGCTTTGGCTTTGTTTCAGGCATCGCGCGAGTCAACTCCGCAACCGATCGGACTCCTGATCGTCGCCATGGTGATGACTCCTGTTTTAGTCAGCATTATTGCTGGACTTCCGGTGAATTGTATGTCTTTTCAGAGCAAACAAATTGATTGACGTTCGCAGGTTTTGAGAGAGTTTGGTTATAAACGTCTTTGATTTGTTTCAACCAAATTTAGGATAGTGAGCCATTTTTTGATGAATCTGTAAATGTTACTGTGCTGTTTCTTCTAGTATCGTCTTGCACCATGCTTCCAGTCGATCCTGTGTTTTTTCAGATTCGTTATCTTCATCAATCGGAAGTCCGCAAAACATGCCATTGATCATGCTTTTTGAATCATCGAAAATATAATCTTCGCCTGAGACGTGTCCAATTGATTTGCCACCCGCTTTTTGAAAAGCTGTATAGAGCTCTTCCATCGCATCACAGAAAAATTTACTGAACGCGGCTGAATCTCCAAGGCCAACAATGGCTACTGGTTTTCCTGAGCAATTAAGTGTTGGAATCTGTTCGATGTGCTCATCCCAGACTGTTCCTGACCTCTTAACGTCAGATCCTGTATTCCAGGTGGGTGTGCAGCAGATCAATGCTTCACAAGTTTCAATATCCTTGATGTCCTGAAAATCACTGAGTTCTTTAAGCTCAGAATCTGGCAAAAGCTGGTCGAGCCTCTCAGCGATATCTTCAGTGTGACCGGTCGCTGATGCAAAGACAATTGTAAATTTCATAGAGAAACCTATCAGTTCTATTTTTTCTCGCCCTGAGGCTCCGATCAAATAGTATTTAACAATCTATTGTCGCTTAGTATACGGTGTAAATCTTGTTCGGTGTGCCATTTAATCAGCCTCAAGCCCGTTGAATAATTCCTGATGTACAGCGAAAGTATGGTAGAGCGATGTCGCGTTTTCAGGTTGCAACTTTATTCCATCACATGTGTAAGCGATGGAACAAACTAAATTTCCTTGCCAAGCGATGTTGTCATCACTTTCATTTTCTGACCAGGCCATCATTGCTTTGAACTGCTCAGGTAAGTGAGAGCCAATCTTTTCGCAAGCCTTACATAACCGATACAAGGCAGGTGGCTTGGATGGCATTGACAATGCCTTTTTCAGGCTGAGTTCATTGAACACACCGATATATCGTATGTATTCAATGATTTCGCTTTCAATGTCGGTGAGGTCAGCTCGGTTGATGGCTTGATCGATCTCGTCGGGTTTGAGAGTTGGCCTTGTGTTGGATTTTGCGGTGTTCATGGATCGATCTGCATGAGTGCATTGCGTCTGACCAAGAGCTTTATGGGCCGTAAAGAACCGACTCAGATTTTTTCTGATGTCTCTGCAAAGTTGATCGTTGAAGTGATGTTTTGCTTGATGAAGCTTTAATTGGCATTAGCTGCTGATTTTCAGCCAAAAGCTTGGCTTCAGCTTTGCTTGGCAATTAATATCTTCGATCATTTTTTGTGCACTTGTGTGGACAACAACGCTGATGTCTTGGGTTGTATCGTGAATCTTCCAGAGGCCGATTCGAATTTCTGACCTTGCACAGGTCACCTGCCATGCGTCAGGTGTAGGCGCTCCAATCTGCTTGACAGTGATTTTTGTCCAATAAGAGTCGCGGCGATCTCCAGGCGTTAATGTATAAGCAATAGACCCGTCTTCTTTTTTTACTTTTTCAAAATTCAGCTCCAGAAGCTGCTGATCCCATTCAGCCATGATTATTAACCATTGCTCACTAATCTTAGTCGCCAATGCGTTGATTCATGCATCTTATTTGTCTGTCGCGAGGTCCAATGATCACACCTAATTCTTGGGCGATTGTGTTGCTTTTAAGGGCAAAACAATTTTGTCGAAGTTCGACTTTTGCTCGATCGGGATTTGTTTTGTAATTTTTTTTATTCTAGCAATAGGCTCTAAAAATAATTTTTTCTGACAATTGGTCCCTTGGTGGGCTCGCCAAGAATGACTTGGAATCAATTTATTCGTCAGCAGCGGGAGCCGGCTTTTTGTCAGCGGCCGGAGCGGCTTTCTTATCAGCAGGGGGAGCCGGCTTTTTGTCAGCGGCCGGAGCGGCTTTCTTATCAGCAGGGGGAGCCGGCTTTTTGTCAGCGGCCGGAGCGGCTTTCTTATCAGCAGGGGGAGCCGGCTTTTTGTCAGCGGCCGGAGCGGCTTTCTTATCAGCAGCGGGAGCTGGCTTTTTGTCAGCGGCCGGAGCGGCTTTCTTATCAGCAGCGGGAGCTGGCTTTTTGCCTGCGGCCGGAGCGGGTTTCTTCTCTGCAGCGGGAGCCGGCTTTTTGCCTGCGGCAGCAGCGGGTTTCTTCTCTGCAGCTGCCGGTTTTTTGGGTTTCAGCTTGGAGGTGTCAAGATTCTTCTCGCCGAAGGCTTTGTATCCGAGAAAGATCAGGCCGCCCAGCACTGGAATGGAAGTGATGCCGCCCACTGCGATCTCGAACCCTGACAATGCCATGGCGGAATAGGCAATAAAAAGAAAACATAACACACCACCATTTTCATGATTTGCAACAAATCTGATGGGATGAGTTGGTTGATTTCATGATTGATCTTGAGTGTTGTTGTGTGGCTCTTTTCTTGCTCAAGTACTTGCTGCTGTGATGAATCTCTCGCCTGATGATATGGACGGGTAGGTTGTTTTTTATGAACGATGGAATTGACTTGATGTGTTGATTCGGAATGTTTCTTGTTCAGTTTTGAGGCAAGTGGCAAGTCCGATCTGGAGGGGTTGAATCTCCAGCGCAAGCTGTGATTATTGACATTGCTTCTGATCTTCGGGCAACTGTCAGAACGCTGCTCTTCGCCGAGGAGGGCAGCTCAGTTCATGGGTTGCATGGAAATCTTCCTGAACTTTCCACGTCAGTCTGCGTGAAATCTGTCGCACGATCTGGCGGAGAAGGTGGTCGCCACTGGACTGAACCAAGCCATCGGGAAGCATGGTGATCACCCGTGGAAGTGCGATCCAGATCGTTAGATCAAGAGTCCAGCTGACCCAGGTCAGCTCATGCTCCTTGGTGTTTTCAGGGAGGTCAACAAGATTCAGATTGGCCTGGAAATCAACGTCATACAACTTGGCTAGAGCAGGATCATGGTCTGGAAGAGCGACCGTCTCGATGGCGTAGCTCCTCTCCTGGCGTGGCAGCAGTCGGAGGCCGATGGTTGGTTCCACTTCGAATCCGAAATTTCCAAATCGTCCGAGTGTCAGTGCATAGGCCTGGGGATCGAGAGCTTCGACATCCATGGGTGCCGCACATCTGCAAAACCACCCCTGGTGTTGGTCCAAATACGTTGAAATCGTGGAAGGATCCGCCCTCATTTCCATGCGGTCACTGAAGTGACTGCGGTAGCAACGCACATGTGGATCAACGTCCTCTTGATGGCGCAGGGCTTTGTCGGATGGTCTCGACAAGAGCAGAACTGACGAGCCCCGATCAGGGGAGGTGCTGTTATCTATCAATTTAAAACTTCGTGGCGATCAATCTGCGTCGCTGATGGCGATCATGCGCTGGATCACGTGTTCCACCACCCGATCTGGAGTAGAAGCTCCGGACGTGATGCCAACCGTGATCGGTCCACTCGGTAAAAAGTCTGTGTCACGCGTTAATCCTTCTCCGAGGGGTTTGTGCTCGATGCTGTTGTCCTCACTGATCCGCTCCGGCGTATCGATGTGGAATGAGCGGATGCCTCGACTGATGGCAATTTCCTGAAGGTGGGTGGTGTTGGAGGAGTTGTATCCACCGATCACGACCATGAGATCAAGGGGTTCGTCGACCAGGGAGAACATCGCGTCCTGTCTCTCCTGGGTGGCATCGCAGATGGTGTTGAAGGCCAGAAAGTGTTCGTTCAGCTGCAATGGTCCGAACTTGCTGAGCATCGTGCGTTCGAACAGTCGGCCGATTTCCTCCGTTTCGCTTTTGAGCATGGTGGTCTGATTGGCGACACCAACCCTCTCCAGGTCACGATCCGGGTCAAAGCCGGGTGAACAGGCATTGGCAAAACGAGCCATGAAGCTGTCCCGATCTCCTTTCCCAAGGATGTAATCAGCGACGAACTGTGCCTCTTCAAGATCAAGCAGCACAAGATAAGTTCCGGCAAAGGAACTGGTGGCGAGAGTTTCCTCGTGTTTCACCTTCCCATGAATAATCGAGGTGAAAACATGCTTCTTATGCTTTTCCACGGTGTTCCAAACTTTGGAAACCCAGGGACATGTGGTGTCAACGATGTGGCAGCCACGCTCGTTGAGCAATTGCATTTCCTGCACGGTGGCTCCGAAGGCAGGAAGAATCACCACATCGCCGTACTCCACACCTGAAAAGTCCTTCACCCCCTGATCCACAGGGATGAAATGGACATTCATCTTGCGAAGATGATCATTCACAGAAGGGTTGTGGATGATCTCATTGGTGATCCACAGCCGCTCGCTTGGATAGTGCTTGCGCGTCTCGTAAGCCATGGCAACGGCGCGTTCCACTCCCCAGCAGAAACCGAAGGCCTCAGCCAGTCGAACGTTCAGGCGTCCGTGGCTGAGCTGGTAGCCATTTTCACGGATTGATCCGATCAGACCGCTCTGGTAAGCCTGTTCCAGGCTTCCAGCAACTTCTTCAGCGCGCCCGAAGCCACGGCGGTTGTAGCGGTCGGAATTGTGAAGGGAGCGCTTGAAGGCGTGGGTATCCATGGCCGCTGCGGCAGTGAGATGACTCTATGGGCTGTGGGAGGAAGCTGTCTCTTGCCGATGTCCGTACAGGCCAAACCAACAAAAAACCCCGGTCGGCAGAGACCGGGGTTCAGCGTTCTTAATGGAACTTCAGTTACCGGCAGAGGCGAAATCGGGATATGCCTCCATGCCGTGCTCACCGATGTCGAGGCCATTGATCTCCTCTTCTTCAGTGACGCGAATGCCGCCGAACAGGGCACCGATCACGCTCCAGGCGATCCAGCAGGTCACCAGAGCCCAGATGGCATAGGCGGCACAGCCCAGGGCCTGGATGCCCAGCTGCTCAATGCCACCGCCAACGAACAGGCCAAGCGGAGAACCATCGCCCTGGATGTCAAAACCCCAGAGGCCAACAACCAATGTTCCCCAGACACCGCAGACGCCATGAACCGAAAATGCACCCACAGGATCGTCGATTCCCGCTGAGTCGAGTGCTGCAACCGAGAAGACGACAATCACTCCACCAATCAGTCCAGCAACCCAGGATCCCACCAGGGTCAGATTGCCGCAGCCTGCGGTGATGCTGACAAGTCCGGCAAGGATGCCGTTGATGATCATCGTCAGATCAGGTTTGCCTGAAGTCGCTGTCGAGATCACCGTCGCGCCAATGGCTCCGCCCGCGGCAGCAAGGGTTGTTGTCACGGCGACGTAGGGAACCCATTGATCCATGGCCAACTGTGAGCCGGGATTGAATCCATACCAGCCGATCCAGAGGATCAGAGCTCCGAGGGTGGCGATCGCCATGTTGTGGCCAGGAACAGCCTGAGTGCGGCCGTTCACGTACTTGCCGATTCTGGGTCCAAGCAGCATGGCCCCAACCAGGCCTGCCCAGGCACCGACCGAGTGAACAATTGAGGATCCGGCGAAATCGATGAATTCTTTGTCACCAACGTTGTTGAGCCAGCCACCGTTCCATTCCCAGCTTCCAGCAATGGGGTAGATGAAAGCCGTCAGAACCAGGGCGAAAACAACGAACTCACCAAATTTGACGCGCTCTGCAACCAGTCCGGAAACGATCGTTGCCGCGGTTCCTGCAAAGGCTGCCTGGAAAAGGAAATCAACGGTGGGTACCAGTCCTCCTTCGCTGATGGTTTCAGCAGTGACTGCAGGATCAAAAAACAGACCTTTGAAGTAAAGCCAGCCATCAATCACCGAATCGCCATACATGAGCGAATAACCGATGAACCAGTAGGCCGTCACCGCAAGTGCGAACACAAACAGATTTTTGGCCAGGATATTGACCGCATTCTTTTGCCGACACATCCCTGCTTCGACCATGGCGAAGCCGGCATTCATGAAAATCACGAGGATGGTCGCGACCAGAAGCCAGAGGTTGTTGGCCAGGAACGCTGCATTCAGTTCAGGTAGTTCCTGGGCATGGGCGGAGAGATTGAAGACACCAAGGCCGAAGAGTGCCAGAGGCGCACAGGCCAACCACAGCATCGCGCGGTTGGATTTGAAGCCCCGAATGCTCTGAAGGAGAAGCATTGGACCTTCGATCAGGCTTGCCTCTTGGAGGCGCGCTTTGCGCCGCCGCGATGGCGGATGCAGAGCAGTTGTCATGGAAAGAAAGCGAAACTGCAGTTCGGACAGCCTTGATAAGGACCGTCAAACCTGGACAAATTGCTCAATGGTGAACACTTTCTGAGTCGCCGTTGCTACCGAATCGCTGATTGGCTGGACTGGACAGGCCTCTGGCCTTCCCACAGGATCCGGTCGATCTCGAAGCTGAAGGCACAGGGGACGACTTCGACGCCAGCCTGCAAGGCCTGGCGAAACAGCTCCCCGTAGCGCGGATCAGCGCTGTCTCCTGGGGCGAAGGTCGACAGGTCGGGGCGGCTCAGGCATGGCACCAGGACTCCACGGGCATCAGGCAGCACATGCATCAGTTCCTGCAGATGTTTCTGTCCCCGCTCGGTCACTGTGTCGGGGAATAATGCGAGCGGTCCGTCGCACCAAGTGGTGTTTTTCACCTCGAGATAAATCGGGCGCTGGTCAGGGGCCTTCTCCTCGGGCGTCAGCAGCAGATCGATCCGGCTGCGTCGTTTTTCGCCGTAGGGCACCTCGCCTCGGATCCCAGCGACCGGTCCAAGGCTGTCGACAAGGCACCCGGCTTCGATGGCGGCTCGGATCAGCCTGTTCGGAAGGGATGTGTTGATTCCAACCCAGCAGAAGCCGCCACGGGAGCTCGGAACTTCAGCCTGTTCCCAGGTCCATGCCAGCTTGCGTTTCGGGGAGGGCGAGTAGCGCATCCTCACCCGACCTCCAGGGTGGAGCACTCCTGTCATCGGCCCTGTGTTGGCACAGTGCGCTGTCACCACTGAGCCGTCCTTGAGTTCCACATCGGCAAGAAAGCGCTTGTAGCGCTTGATCAGCACTCCTTCCGTCAGGGGAGTGAACTCAAGCAGAGGGGTGCCGGTCATGGAGGCGGGCTGGCTGGCGCCATGGTGCCTGGCGATGGACCGAGGATCTCGGCCATTGACGGCATGATTCAGCAGGCATCGATGGGGAGATCTCTCAAGCGCATCGCTCTGGTGGTCACCTATGGCACCTTGCTCAGCAAAGCCGGCGGTCTGATCCGTCAGCTTGTGATCGCTGCGGCGTTTGGAGTTGGTGCGGCCTATGACGCCTACAACTACGCCTACATCCTTCCCGGTTTTCTGCTGATTCTGCTGGGAGGGATCAACGGGCCCTTTCACAGCGCCATGGTCAGTGTGCTCAGCCGCCGGCCTCGTGATGAAGGCGCCCACATCCTGGCCACCCTCAACACCACCGTGAGCGCCTTGCTGCTTGTGGTCACAGCGGTTTTGGTGTGGACCGCCGACCCCTTGATCACACTCGTGGGCCCTGGACTGACGCCGGAGCTCCACCGCATTGCGGTTGCGCAGCTGCAGGTGATGGCTCCCATGGCACTGCTGGCCGGGTTGATCGGGCTTGGCTTCGGATCGCTGAATGCCGCTGATGAGTTCTGGATTCCTGCAATTTCGCCTCTGATGTCGAGCGTGGCTCTCGTGCTTGGGGTCGGTTTGCTCTGGTGGCAGCTCGGAGCTGCAATTGCCCTGCCCGTCAACGCTCTCTGGGGGGGAGTTGTCTTGGCGCTCTCGACACTTGTGGGGGCTCTGCTGCAGTGGTTGCTGCAGCTGCCTGCCCTGGCTCGTCAGGGAATGGCTCGCCTGCGTCTTTCCTGGGACTGGAGACATCCCGGCGTCCGCGAGGTCTGGCGCGTGATGGGACCCGCAACTCTGTCGTCGGGAATGCTGCAGATCAATGTGTTCACCGACATGTTTTTTGCATCAGGCATCCTCGGTGCCGCGGCTGGTCTGAGCTACTCAAATCTGTTGGTTCAGACGCCCCTGGGTCTGATCTCCAATGCTCTGCTGGTGCCTTTGCTGCCGACGTTCTCTCGTCTGACGGCTCCCGAGGATCGGCTGCCGCTGATCGCCAGGATCAGACAGGGCCTGATGCTGTCCACCGCGTCAATGCTGCCGTTGGGCGCCATGTTCCTTGCGCTGTCGACCCCCATCGTTGCCCTTGTCTATGAACGCGGCGCTTTTGATGAACAGGCCGTGCAGCTTGTGACTGGCCTTTTGATGGCCTATGGGGTCGGCATGCCCGCCTACCTCGGCCGGGATGTTCTTGTGCGTGTTTTTTATGCCCTTGGCGATGGAACCACTCCCTTCAGGCTCTCCATGGCAGGGATCGGCCTCAATGTGATCTTTGACTGGGCACTGGTGGGCGGTCCTTCTCCCTGGGGACCTCAGCTCCCGATCAATCTCGGGGCGCCCGGGCTGGTGCTGGCGACAGTTCTGATCAACCTGCTGACCTGCTTTGCTCTGCTGTTTGCTCTGCAGCAGCGACTGGGTGAATTGCCTCTGCGTGACTGGGGCATCGATTCGCTCAAGCTCACCCTTGCTGCAGCTGCTGCAGGGCTTGTGGCCTGGTCACTCAGTGTTGGTGTCGCCTGGCCTGCAGATTTCACCGGACGAGCTTTCCAGGTGGCCCTCCCCGGTGCATTGGGAATTCTGGTTTTCGCGCTCTGCGCTCAGGCGATGTCCGTTCCTGAAGTCAGCGAGCTCACCGCCGGCATCACACGACGATTCAGACGTCGTTGAGCCGAACCTCACGCTCTTCCCGCACCTGAATCGGCAGCTCGAGATTCTGGCGTCCGACCAGCTGAGGACCTTGCACGGACAGGATCCTTGCCTCGATCCCAAATTCCCGGAAAGCCGTGTCGATCTCCTGGATCAGAGCCTTTTCCACCTGTGCTTCGGGATCGACCACCTTGCCGATCAGCCGCTCGCCCAGGCGACCGAGGCGCTGACGAACCACCTCTCGGGCATTGGTGACCTCAATGATCAGCACGCGCACTCCCTGAAGGTCAGCAACCTTATCGGCAGTGGTCCTCGAGAATCTGCTCCAGTTCGGAAAGTTGAGAGGATGGCAACAAGCGGGAAAGCGGTAGCCGGCTGCTGCCTGCACCGATCGGGACCTTAACTGCTTCCAGTGCCCGTCGTGCGCAGACGGCTGGTCCCTGGTCGAGCAGAGCACTGCATTCAATGGCCAGCGTCTCGGCCAGCCCTGCATCGCCGAGGTAAAGATGCCATCCGGACACCTGGAGATAGAGCCGGTCACTCAGTGCTGCCGTGAGGTCTTTCAGATCTGCCGCATCCAGAGTCATGGTGAGAGGAAGTCTGGAACCATCGTGGCTTCAGGATTCACGGCTGTCTGCGTCCTCAATGGGCCGTTGTTTCAGAACCACGGTGAAGTGAACCAAGAGTGCGGCAATCCAGATTTCGGTGAAGAGACCCAGGTGATTCCAGGGATGCCGCATCGACTGGACAAACCACAGGCCGCTGCTGACTGCGACGAAAGCCCCCGCATGCAGTGTGAAATTCACAATCCGGCTGTAATGCCGGTACCTGGGATCCGTGTTGTCACCGTTGCCGTACCAGCGGATGGGCATTGGGAAGTGTCGTTGCAGTGCAACGATTCTGGCGCGCGGATGTGCCCCAGTTGACGAACGGCACCTTCGTGGGGTCAGATGGTGTGACGCAAGCGCTTGTAGCTCAGCGGATTAGAGCATCTGACTACGGATCAGAGGGTCGGGAGTTCGAATCTCTCCAGGCGCGTTTGGGAAACTGCCTCAGGGCAGTTTTTTTTTGCTTTCCTCACAGCCAGCCTCCTTGCTTACGATTCATGCACAGAACATTTGCGACGCATGGCGGATTTCGCTTCGGCCCCGATCAATGCCGCTCTGGCATCATCAGATCCGGCCATTGCCGCTCTGATTGACCAGGAGCAGAAGCGCCAGGAGACCCACCTTGAGCTGATTGCCTCAGAGAACTTTGCTTCACGGGCGGTAATGGACGCTCAGGGCTCCGTGCTGACCAACAAGTACGCCGAAGGGCTACCCAGCAAGCGCTATTACGGCGGTTGCGAGCACGTCGATGCGATCGAAGAGCTGGCGATCGAGCGCGCCAAGCAGTTGTTCGGTGCAGCCTGGGCCAACGTGCAGCCCCACAGCGGAGCTCAGGCCAACTTCGCCGTGTTTCTGGCGTTGCTGCAACCCGGCGACACGATCATGGGTCTTGACCTGTCCCATGGAGGTCACCTCACCCATGGTTCACCGGTCAACGTCAGCGGCAAGTGGTTCAACGTCGTTCAGTACGGCGTTGACAAGGCCACGCAACGTCTGGATATGGAGGCGATTCGCACCCTGGCCCTAGAGCACAAGCCGAAACTGATTGTCTGTGGGTACTCCGCCTATCCCCGCATCATCGATTTCGCAGCGTTCCGCGCGATCGCCGATGAGGTTGGTGCCTATCTGCTCGCGGATATGGCTCACATTGCCGGTCTTGTGGCTGCGGGTGTGCATCCCAGCCCTGTCCCACATTGTGATGTTGTCACGACAACCACCCACAAAACCTTGCGCGGCCCCCGGGGCGGCCTGATTCTCTGCCGTGATGCTGAGTTCGCCAAAAAATTTGACAAGGCTGTGTTCCCCGGAAGTCAGGGTGGTCCACTTGAGCATGTGATCGCTGCCAAGGCAGTGGCTTTTGGAGAGGCCCTGCAATCCTCCTTCAAGTCCTACAGCCAGCAGGTGGTGGCCAATGCTTCCGCTCTGGCGGAGCGGCTGATGGAGCGGGGCATCGATGTGGTGAGCGGTGGCACCGAGAATCATGTGGTTCTTCTTGATCTCAGGGGAATCGGCATGACCGGAAAAGTCGCGGATCTCCTGGTGAGCGATGTGCACATCACCGCCAACAAGAACACCGTTCCGTTCGATCCGGAATCGCCTTTCGTCACCAGTGGCCTGCGTCTGGGTACGGCAGCGCTCACCACTCGTGGTTTCGATGCGATGGCCTTCCGCGAAGTCGCGGATGTGATCGCTGACCGCTTGCTGAATCCTGAGGATGACGCCATTCAGGCACGTTGCCTTGAGAGGGTTGCCAGCCTTTGCCGTCGTTTTCCTCTGTACGCAAGCGCTCCTGAGCCGGCGCTTGCCTGACTGGTCCACGGTCCACTGGATCCCCTACAGAGGTCTGCCTAGGATTAAGGGGTTACGACTTTCAATGGGTCGCCACCTCCGGAGTTTTGCTTGACTCTCGCGAGCACTCCCCTCGCTGTTGCTGTAGGGATCTTCGTCACTTCGACGTTGATCACCACAGTGATTGTGCCGGTGGTGAGGCGTCTCGGACTCAGACACGGTTTCACCGACACTCCCGAAGCCCGTAAGCAGCACAACGTCCCAATGGTCCGCCTCGGCGGCATTGCCATGGTGCTGGGATTTTGTCTTGCGCTTGGTCTCACCTGGCTTCTTGGCGGGTTCGGGATGTTGACTCCGGCCCGGGATCAGCTGATCTGGACAACCCTTGCTGGATCGCTTTGCTTTTTTGTGATCGGTCTGGCTGATGACCTTTTCTCACTGTCCCCCTGGCCGAGACTGGCTGGTCAGGTGGCTGTGGCGGTGGTGGTCTGGTCTCAGGGGGTTCAGATCGGTGCGATTGACCTCCCCTGGCTGTCCAGCAGCGCTGATGCATTGATCCTTCCTGATGTCATCAGCCTGCTGGCCACAGTGGTCTGGCTTGTCGGCATCACCAATGCCATCAACTGGCTGGATGGACTTGATGGGCTGGCAGCTGGTGTTGCCGGTATCGCGGCGATCGGTCTCGTGTCGGTCAGCTTTTCCCTGCATCAGGTGGCGGCAGCCTTCCTGGCCGCCTCCCTGGCGGGCTGCTGTTTGGGATTTCTGAGACACAACTTCAATCCCGCCCGCATTTTCATGGGCGACGGCGGCTCCTATTTTCTTGGCTTCAGCCTCGCTGCGATCAGCATTGTTGGGCCCGCAAAGGGCATCACCACGGTGAGCCTGCTCTTGCCACTGCTGATCCTCTCTCTGCCTCTTGCCGACATGTCGGCGGTCATCATGGGCCGCCTGCGCTCAGGGCGCTCTCCTTTTTATCCCGATCGCCGCCATCTTCATCACCGTCTGCTGCGTGCAGGGTTCAGTCACAGAAGAACTGTTCTTCTGATCTACGTGTTCACCCAGTGGTTGGCATCCATCGCCATGGTTGTCGCCAATGTTGAAATGAGATTTCTCTGGCTGGCGTTGGCCACGGCGATTCTTGTTGGAACCGTCATGGCGATGCAGCGCCACCGGCAGAGTGAAATTGTCTTCGAAACGTCAGATTCAGACAAGGACGTTCAAGACACTCGAGATGAGCGCGCTCAGTCGTGCTGTCCTGAGTCCCGTGGCTGAGCTGTCCCCACCCTCAGGGGTGGAGGTTCTCTGTATCGGCACTGAGCTGTTGCTCGGCAATATCGTCAACGGCAATGCCCGCTGGCTGTCAGAGCAACTGGCGGCTCTTGGATTGCCCCACTTCCGCCAGACCGTGGTGGGAGATAACCGGGAGCGTTTGATTGCCGAGGTGCAGGCGATCTCACGCCGTTCTCGGGTGCTGATCACCACCGGTGGCCTCGGGCCGACACCGGATGATCTCACCACGGAGGCGATAGCAGCTGCTTTCTCCACACCACTGGTGGAGCGCCCTGAGGTCTGGGACGACATCACGGCCAAAGCACGCAGTCGTGGTCGTGAGCCCGGCGCCGAGACACGACGTCAGGCATTACTGCCGCTCGGTGCAGAGGTGCTTCCCAACAGGACCGGAACTGCTCCGGGAATGATCTGGTCTCCGAAAGAGCAATTCACTGTGCTTACATTTCCAGGTGTCCCCAGCGAGATGCGAAGCATGTGGCAGGAGACCGCGGTCCCCTGGTTCCATAAGTCCGGTCTCTCGAAAGGTGTGTTCAGCAGTCGATTGCTGCGTTTCTGGGGAATCGGTGAATCCACCCTGGCGGAACAGCTTCACGATCTGCTGGATCAGGCCAATCCCACGGTGGCTCCCTACGCGGGGCACGGTGAGGTCAAGCTGCGCGTGACGGCGCATGCCACGGAGGAAGCGGATGCTCTGCGATTGCTGGATGACACCGAAGCTGTACTGCGCCAGCGCACCGGCAAGCTCTGCTTTGGTTGTGATGATCAGTCTTTGGCTTGTGTGGTCCTTGAACAGCTGCGCCAACGGCAACAAACTCTTTCGGTTGCGGAATCCTGCACCGGCGGTGGGCTTGGTGCCGAACTCACGGCCATACCGGGATCTTCTGATGTTCTGCTGGGGGGTGTGATCGCCTATTCCAATGCCATCAAGGAAACTCTCCTCGGCATTGCTCCAGCGTCACTGGAACAGTTCGGAGCCGTCAGTGATCCTGTGGCTCAGGCCATGGCCGAGGGTGTACGACGCCTCACAGGCAGTGATTGGTCGATGGCGATCACCGGTATTGCCGGCCCGGGGGGCGGCACAGAGGAGAAGCCAGTTGGGCTGGTGCATATCGCCGTCGCAGGCCCGGATGATTGTTCAAGTCAGCCTGTTCGCCTGGGTGCAACGCGCGGACGGGACTGGATCCGGATGGTGAGTGCGGGAGAGGCTCTCAATCGATTGCGGTTGCGTCTGATGGAGGCTGGCTGATGGATATCGGCCATTAGGGTTGGCTGTTGACGGCTGACATCGCATGAGCAGCGGAACCCTTTACGACAAGGTCTGGGATCTGCATTGCGTCGCGGATCTCCCCGGAGGTGCCACACAGCTTTTCATCGGTCTGCATCTGATTCACGAAGTCACCAGTCCTCAGGCTTTTGCTGCTCTGCACGACAAGGGTCTTTCGGTTCGCTGTCCTGAACGAACCGTCGCCACGGTTGATCACATCGTTCCCACCATCAGTCAGGCACGTCCGTTTTCTGATCCGCTGGCTGAGGAGATGCTCAGCACCCTCGAGCGCAATTGCGCCCGGCATGGCATCACCCTCAATGGATTGGGCAGTGGCCGTCAGGGAATCGTGCATGTGATCGCACCCGAACTGGGATTGACCCAGCCGGGGATGACGGTTGCCTGCGGGGATTCCCATACCTCCACCCATGGAGCATTCGGGGCCATCGCCTTCGGCATCGGCACGAGCCAGGTGCGAGATGTTCTTGCCAGCCAGAGCCTGGCCATGAGCAAGCTGAAAGTACGCCGCATCTGGGTGGAGAACCGACTCACTGATGGCGTCTTCGCCAAGGATCTGATCCTGCATGTGATTCGCACGCTCGGAGTGAAGGCCGGTGTTGGCTATGCCTATGAATTCGCAGGGCCTGCGATTGAGGTTCTTTCCATGGAAGAGCGGATGACCCTCTGCAACATGGCGATTGAGGGAGGTGCACGCTGCGGATACGTGAATCCTGACCAGATCACCTTTGATTATCTGAAGGGTCGCGCCGAGGCGCCAGATTCGGAGACCTGGGATCGTGCAGTCGCCTGGTGGCGTTCACTCGCATCGAATGATGAAGCGATTTTCGATGACGAGATTCGCTTCGATGCTGCGTCCATTGCGCCCACGGTGACCTGGGGGATCACACCTGGACAGGGCATCGGGGTCGATGAACGCGTACCGATTTCCGAGCAGCTTGATCCCGCGGACCGCCCGATCGCAGAAGAGGCCTATCGCTACATGGATCTGGCTCCCGGTCAGCCCATTGAAGGTGTGCCCATTGATGTCTGTTTCATCGGCAGTTGCACCAATGGTCGTCTCAGTGATCTTCAGGCCGCGGCTGCTGTGGCTCGCGGTCGGCACGTTGCTGAAGGCATCAAGGCTTTTGTGGTGCCCGGCTCGGAACAGGTGGCTCGTGCCGCGATCAAGGAAGGGCTCGATCAGGTCTTTCGTGAGGCAGGCTTTGAATGGCGGGAGCCTGGTTGTTCGATGTGTCTGGCCATGAACCCTGACCGTCTCGAAGGCAGTCAGATCAGTGCCAGTTCAAGCAACCGCAATTTCAAGGGTCGTCAGGGTTCTGCCAGTGGTCGGACCCTGTTGATGAGTCCGGCGATGGTTGCGGCAGCTGCCATCGCCGGACGAGTCAGCGATGTGCGTCAGCTGAGCTGAGATCACTTCAATCGATGCCGTCCCGACACTGCCCATGTTCATCGCGCTCTTTGTTCCGTGACGTCTGAAACCATTGCTTTCCCTCAGGGGCCGATCAGCCATGTGACCGGGCGTGGACTTGTGCTGCGGGGTGATGACATCGATACCGACCGGATCATTCCTGCCCGTTTTCTCAAATGTGTGAGCTTTGAAGCCCTGGGGGAACAGGCCTTTGCCGATGACCGCAAGGAACTGGCAGGTGAACATCCCTTTGACAAGGCGGAGCATCAGGGAGCGTCGATCATGGTCGTCAATGACAACTTCGGCTGTGGTTCAAGCCGTGAACATGCGCCGCAGGCACTGATGCGCTGGGGAATCCGTGCTGTTCTGGGTGTGAGTTATGCCGAAATCTTTCAAGGCAACTGCCTCGCTTTGGGAATTCCCTGCGCCACGGCCTCGCCAGAGCAGATCCGTATGCTTCAGGACGCTGTGGAGGCGGATGCCACCGCTGAATGGACGCTCGATCTCCAGGCCCTCACCTTCAGTGATGGATCAACGTCGCAGACCATTTCCCTGGCATCAGGGTCTCTGGACATGCTGCGCACCGGCCAGTGGGATGCCACAGGTCAGCTCGTGGCGAGGGATGCTGAACTGACCCGCACGATGGCGGCACTCCCCTATCTGCACGGTTTCTGAGCTGTTAAGGGCAAAGTGACCAGTGGCCCGCGGCAGACAGCGACCAGATTGTCTAAGACTGAGACAGAGGCACTGCTGCCATGAAACAGTTCCGCCCCGTTCCGCTTGCCGCTGTCCTCCTTGTCAGCGCATTCGTTTCTGTTGCTGCGAAGGCTGAACCTGTTCAGTCATTGCTGGTGCAGCCTCACGGTTCTGCCAGGGAGCGATTGCTGATCAGCGGTGCCTGCTTCGGCTGTGATCTGCGATCCGCTCGTTTGCAGGGTGCTCATCTGATCGGCGCTGATCTGCGTGATGCCGATCTGCGAAACGCCGATTTGCGTGAAGCCAACCTTGAAGGGGCAGACCTCAGTGGTGCCCGACTCGACGGCGCTGATCTGCAGGGAGCCGAACTCAGTAATGCCGATCTCTCCGGAACTGATCTGCGTCGTGCTGATCTCCGAGGGGCGGTGGTGATCAATGCCTACGCGCCGGATGTCCGAACGGATGGCATGCGTTTTGCAGGTGCAGATCTCACCGGCAGCCATCTCATCTATGGGGGGGGGCCGAACTGAGGAGGATTCTGATCAGAACGGTCGCCTTTCAAGTTCGTTGGGCAGATTTCGTGGGGTGTAGGGGATGAATGGTTGTCCCGTCCCGGTGAAGTTGAAGTCATTCAGGCGGAACCGGAAGCCGCCGATTCCCTCATAGGGGTTGAAATAGAAGCCAAGGTCGTAGCTGCGGCGTTGCCAGCGCAGTTCGATGTTGGAGTTGATCACATTGCCGTAGAACTCGGAGCCAGGATCCACATTCAAGCCGATGCCAGCATTGAGAAGAAGTGGTCCTGCGAGCTGCTGGGTGAGACCGATCCCAAGAGTCGCGAGGTCCACAGACTGGTCGAATTCAAAGGGGCTTGCACCCTGTTTGAGGGTGCCTCCCCCTGAAATCGACAGCTGGGTGTAGTCAAGGAAAGGCCTGCTGAACGTGCCGAGTGTGAGTGTTGGCCCGCCGGTGAGGCTGACAGTGCTCTGGCTTTTGCCGTTTCCAAAAGCGGCCAGGGATGTGTTGATGTTGGTGCGCAGAGTCAGGCCCGGCACGATGGCTACCGGCGAGTAGCGGTAAGCCGCTTCCGGAGTGAGGGCTGCGGGCTTTCCGCGCCAGAGGGAATAACTGCTGTTCAGTGACCCGTAGAAATTGGCGCGAAGGGTGTCGATCAACTTGGTGCTTGTGAAACTTTCCGCCTGGTAATTTCCGACGCCGAAACGCCAGATGTAATTGTTGAAGAGCTTGCCCCATTGCCAGTCGCCCTTCTGCTCGGCGAAGGCCCCGTAGGCGCTGTAGACATCGGTCTCACCGAGTGAGCCATTCCAGGTCCGGTAGCGATAGGCGGCAAATAACCGGGTCTCCACCTCCCCGACCAGAGGCAGCTTGATGAAGCGATACATATTGCCCCAGAACCGGCTGCCGTTGCTGAAATTGCTGGGATTCAAGGTGCTGATGTCGGCTTCCACCGTTGCGTTCCAGCCCAGCACATCACCACTGAGTTCAGCCTCGAATCCGAACAGGTCCCCGATGGCATTGCTCTGTGTGGTCTTGGAGTCGTCGACAGAGTCCCCTGGCGCCACATAGCTTTTGTTGCTGCCGTCAATGGCTCGCTGAACCAGGAACTGGGGTTGCAGATCGAGGCTGATGTTGTCTGCCAGTTCGATCGACTTGAGCTCGCGACCAACGAAGAAACCACTGCGATCGTCGTTGTCGATGCCCAGCACCCAGCGGTTCACCACCTCTTCCTGTTTCTGAATTCTCTGTGTCCTGGAGACGGGGATGGGCAGCCTCTCCTCAACGATCAGGCGATTGCGTTGGCTCTTGATCAGGATGTCCCCGTTGTCCTGTTCCGTGGCCACCACATCATCCGCATCAATGCGAGTCTGAGCCGGTGTGTAGGGGTCATTGGTGAAGCTCATCCGGCTGGCAGTCCAGCCTTCGGGGGTGAACCTGACCTCGGCCGCCTGAATTCGCCAGCGACTGATCTCACCGGTGATCAACTGTGTCTTGCCGAGCGTGTTGAGCTGCGAAGGCTTCACTCCGCCGTAGCGATTGGCCGAAAGCACCTCGCTGTTGCGCACCTTGTCACTCACACCTCTGCTCTGTTCGATCACCAGCCTCTGCTGGAGCTGGATACTGCTGATCCGTTGATCGATCGCTGCGATGGCCTTGCGGCGAAGTCTTTCCTGTTCTGACAGCGAAACCTTCGTGCCATCGGCTCGTGTCGACGACTCCATGGGATCGTCAACAGCAGCGGAGTTCGCCACCGTTTCCTTGAGTGGGTTGCCAAGCGCGATGTCTTCGAGTTGTTCGCTGAGGCTTTGCGATTGGATTCGTGCCGCCCGCTCGGCGTCTGGGCAACCCAGCGGTGGTGGTGCTTCAGGACTGACTTGTTCAGGTTGATCCTGCCCCCATCGGTAGCGCAGGCCAACCAGGTAGGCGTTGCTGCCTTCTTTCACTCCGCTATAGGTGCCAAATGCTCCGGAACGGTGGTGGATGCGACCCACCATCGACAGATCCGGGGATACTGCTGCTTCAAGCTCGAAAGCAAGGTAGTTGAGCAGATTCGCGTAATTCTCGCGATAGGTGCGCTCATAGTTGCTGACAGCCGAGTTGTAGCTGATCCCTTCAACAAAGCCGAGGCTGAGCCATGGCTGCACCCAAAGGCGGGCACCGATGCCGAGGATGCCTTCTCCGAAGGTCTGGGCTGGAGTATTCGCATTGGGAACGCTCTGATTGAAGGGGCCCCCCTGCTGTTCATAGGCCTGGTGAGCAAACAGGTCAGCCTCCAGCTCCAGCTGCACAGGCCCGGCTCGCCAGATGCGCTTCTGCATGCTGACGCCGAGCAGGTACTCGGGACGCATTCGTCCGTTGAACAGGAAGGTGTCGCCAAAGTTGGAATCAATCATCTGTCCGCCCCAGGCGGTGACAGCCCAGGGATGCGGATGCCAGTCGGGAATGGCTGGGATCGCCGGCGGGCAAGCCATATCTTCGTCGGCTTTGCTGTCTGCCTGACTGGTATCTGCAGCCAGCCATTCATCGGTCGGCAGCGGCTGGTCCCTGCTCCAGAGGCCCGCATCATCCCCCTGGGAGCTGATGCGATTGGCCGTGAATGCTCCCAGCTCAACGTCGATGGCAGTGGGGAATCCGAGGCCGGAACTTTCGACCACAGGCAGCAGCCTTTCTGGGCTTGGATCCTCTGAATCGGCCGGGTCTGATGGCGGAGCGCTGTCAGATCCGGCTGCTTGATTGTTGGTCAGTGGGTTGAAATCAATGGCCGCGCTGTCGAGATCGAGAACGCCGTAGACGTCCTCCATAGAGCCGCTGCCCTGGATCAAGCTGAACCTCAGGCTGCCCGCCTGGAAATACTGTGCGCCCTTGCGATAACGAACACTGCCGCGAGCGAACAGGCTGTTGAAGTTGGAGTCGAGCTCCAGGCGATCCGCCTGCAGCACTCCTCCGTTGATCACAGCTCTGACATTGCCTTCTGCGACGTACAACCGACGCTTTGCGTCGTAGGCCTGGCGGTCAGCCCTCAGGCGCAGTTCAGGTGGAGGCTGAACGACTGGACCAGGCTTTGAAGGTTCAGCCGGCTCTGCATCAGGCGGCGTGGGTGCCTCGGCTGTCGTTCTTTCTGCAGTTGATGCCTTGAAATCTGATGGTTCGAGATCGCGGTTCTCTTCAGCGGATGATTCAACGGGTGTTGGAGGAATGACTCCGAAATCGATCAGAGTTTCATTGCCTTCCGATCGTGCTGGAGAGCCAAGGACTGCAGCTAAAGCCAGAAGTCCCGTGATCGTGATGGGAGAACGGGAAGCCGGCAAATCCGCTCAGGAGTGGCCGGTGATCCTCACACGAGCATCCACCGCATCAGTCCGGGAATGACCAGTGCTCGTCGTGACCCCTGAACGAGATTCGTTCAGATCACGCCTGCGCTCAATCCTCCAGGTCTTTGCGACTGGGGGTGCGGCTGGGGTCACTCGCCAGGAAGCCAAAGACGAAGATCCCGATAAAGAAGAAGACGACCGAGTAAACGGAAATCTTGAGGGCGAGCATGGAGACCGACCGGCGTCTGGAATAGCGCCATCATCTTATGGGTCAAGGTTGTGAGTTCACGATGCTGCCCCCGCTCCAGCCCCGGCGATTGGCTTGGATTGAAACGTTTCGAAGTCGCAGCCGCCTCGATCTGCTGCCTTTTTGGCATCGATGTGGTGATTTCCACAGGCATTCAGTCCTTGAAGAGCCCTGGGGAGCGCTCCACCGACCTGACTGGGCGAAGCGTGGGCTGTTGATCTGGCCCAGAGGGGGCGTCTGGTTGCGAATCGAGCAGACCATCACCTGGCCAAGGCATTGGCAGTGTTGCGAGGAGAGTCTTGAACGGCTTGTTCTCAGCTGGTGGGCCGACCAGGTGCGTCTCTGGGTGGACGGGACCCTCGTGCATGAGGGGGACCTGTTCGACACCCGTTGCCGCTGGAAGTTGCCGTTGCACTGGAGACAAGGGAAAGAGCTGAAGGTGATTCTTGAGCTGCGCAGTCCCTGTCACGACGATGGGGCTCTGATCACCAGCGATCTGGTCCGGGAGCCTGCGGTGCCAGCTGTGGATCCCCAGGGGTGTCTCCTTCCCCAGGCCCTCGAACTCACAGGCCTAAAGCCAGAGTCTCTGCCGGAGCCATGGCTTGACTGCGATCCGCTTTCCCCTCAGGCGACCGCTCTGGTTCACCAGCACCTCAAGGGGAGGGATTGTGCCGCTGGAGGACTGCACTGGGTGGGTCATGCTCATCTGGATCTGGCCTGGTTGTGGCCTGTGGCTGACACATGGCAGGCTGCGGAACGCACCTTCGATTCAGCTTTGCGCCTGATGGAGCTCTTCCCGGAGCTGCATTTCGCCCACTCCACCCCTGCCCTCTATGAGTGGATTGAGCGCCACCGCCCCGCGCTGTTCGCCCGTATTCAGCAGGCCAGTCGACTCGGGCGCTGGGAGCCCATCAATGGCCCCTGGGTGGAAACCGACTGTGTGCTTGTCAGCACGGCTTCGCTGTGGCGGCAATTCGCACTGGGTCAGGAGACCAGCCAGAGGCAGTTTCCAGAGTGGCGACATGACCTGGCCTGGCTGCCGGATAGTTTCGGATTTGCGTGCGGGCTTCCAGCCGTCGCACAGGCCACGGGAGTTCGCTGGTTCTGCACGCACAAACTGGCCTGGAATGCCACCAACGTCTTCCCTCACCGTCTGTTCCGCTGGCGAGGACGCGGCTGCGAGGAGGTGCTGGCGTTGATGTTGCCTGCGATCGGTACGGACTCCGATCCTCTGTCCATGCAGCTGGAACAGCAGCGCTTCCTTGCCGATACAGGGGTCGATCAAGCCTTGTGGTTGCCGGGGGTTGGTGATCACGGCGGCGGTCCGACCAGGGAAATGCTGGAAGAAATGCAGCTCTGGCAAAACCATCCACAGACTGCTCCACGCAGATCAGGGACAGTCCGTGAGTATCTGAAGCAGCTGGAGCCGCTCAGACCCTCCTTACCCGTCTGGAGGGATGAGCTCTATCTGGAACTGCATCGAGGCTGTGCGACTTCACGCCCGGATCAGAAACGACACAACCGCGTTCTGGAGAGGTTGCTGCGGGAACAGGATCTGCTGGAGGCCCTGGGAGCTGAACCCTCACAGCATGGAGGCTGGCGGGTGCTTCTGTTTCAGCAGTTTCACGACATTCTCCCTGGAACATCGATTCCTGAAGTGTTTGATCAGGCGGAGTCACAGTGGCGAGCCGCCCGCAGGCGGGCGGCAGCGGTGCGCACGACTGGTCTCCAGCAGTTGCTCAGCCGTGGGTCAAGCAATGACCCACGGCCTGAAGAGGGGAGGCAGCACTGGGCATGGTGTGGTCTTCAGCCCCTGCAGCGCTGGTCTCCCCTGGTGCGTCTGCCCCGCGGACGGTGGTCTTGTGAAGGCCAGGCCCTTCCGTCGCAGGCGGCACCGGGCGGCGATCTCTGGGTGCAGCTGCCCGAGGCCCAGGGAGTCATGGCATTGCCTCTGAAGTGCTGTTCTGATGAGGCAGCGTCTGCGACGGCTGAGTCTGCAGTGCGGAATCCGGTGCGGGTGAAGGTCATCGCCGAGCGGCGCTGGCGTCTCTGCAACGGTCTTCTGGCTATCGAGCTGGACCACAGAGGACTGGCTCGACTGCAGGATCAGCAAGGCGTGGATCAGCTCTCGTCGCCACTGCAGCTTTGTCGCTACCGCGATCGAGGTGAGTTCTGGGATGCGTGGGACGTTGCGGGGGATTACCAGCAGCATCAACTGCCGATTGATGCCGACTGGCAACCGGAGCTTGTGGAGCAGGGCCCGCTCGTGGCAAGGGTCGTGCTGCGTTGCTTGATCGGGAGCAGCGCGATGCGCATGCACGTGATCCTGCGAGCCGACAGTCCAGCTGTTGAACTGCAACTGACCATCGACTGGTGTCAGACCCATGAACTGCTTCGCATGGTCTGCCCTCTCGCAAGGCCAGCGGTGCGCTGGGCCGCGGACACCAGCGGCGGTGTGATCGAGCGACCTGCTGTGGCTTCGACGCCCGGTGAAAAGGCCCGTTGGGAGGTGCCAGTGATCTCCTGGCTTGCCAGTGAAAATGCAGCTCCAGGTGGAGGTCTGGGGGTACTGCTTGATGGCCCTCAGGGCGTTGATGCCGGGGCACAGCATCTCGGAATCTCCTTGCTTCGCGGGCCTACCTGGCCTGATCCATCGGCAGATCAGCGTCGACATCGTCACCGCCTCGCTCTGATGCCTGTCTTGAAAGGTTGGTACCTGGATGGTCTTGCCCAGGCGGCAATTCATTTCCGGGAACCTGGTTGGCTTGGACCCGTTGATCTACAGGCTCGCTGGCGCGGATTTCCTGCTCTTCCAGGATCACTGGTGCCGGTTTCGATTCGAGAGGACACGGCCGACCCTGACGTCATAGGTGCGGTTCTGATCCAGCTGCTGAACCCCGGAGGCGCAAGAGTCAGCTGGACACCAGCGGATGAGGGCTGGAGAATCCGGGATGGTCGGCAATCCATCGTGATTCCTCCAGGAGCGCTGCAGGAGATTCGATTGATTCCTCAGTCGTCGTGATCGTCAAACGGATCATCCAACCGCTTCGACGGTGGTCCAAACGATATGTACACACCAAAACCGGTGAGTCCAAGCAGAGCGGTCAACATCGCGATCGACACCGACAGCGCCGGGGAGGAGCTTTCCATCACATCTCTCGACAGGATCGACCCTCTTCAGGGTCGGGACCACTACAGTATCGGGGCTGAACTTCACCCGAGACCTCAGGGCCGCTATGGCACAACGCACTCGTTTGGGCGATCTGCTCCGTCCTCTCAACTCCGAGTACGGCAAGGTTGTTCCCGGCTGGGGGACCACTCCTGTCATGGGCATCTTCATGGTGCTGTTTCTGGTTTTTCTGCTGGTGATTCTTCAGCTCTACAACCAGTAGCTGATCCTCGAGGGAATCAACGTGAACTGGAATGGTGGCGCCTGATCCCGTCCGCTGGTCACCTCCATGAACATCTTCGGCATCGGACTCCCTGAGATGGCCGTCATCGGAGCTGTTGCGCTCCTGGTGTTCGGTCCCAAACGTCTGCCTGAATTCGGGCGGACACTTGGAAAGACTCTCAAGGGTTTTCAGACTGCTTCCAAGGAATTCGAGCGAGAGATCAGCAAAGCGATGGCGGATCCTGAGGAACTTCCACCTACCTCTCCCCCGGATTCCGCGACAACGACCAAGGCTTCTGAGGACTGATCGGTGATCAATCGAGGAGGCCTCCGTCTGGTGGTCGGTCTGGGTAATCCCGGTGAAAAATATGCTTCAACCCGGCACAACGTCGGGTTCATGGCTTTGGAGCTGCTCACAACTCGAGAAGGTGGTCGTTTCAAGCCGATGTCCAAGCTTCAGGGAGATCTGGCTGATGTCGGGTACGGCAGCGATCGACTCAGACTGTTGATGCCACAGACCTATATGAATGACAGTGGTCGTTCAATTCGAGCAGCATTGGACTGGTTTGATCTGGAGATCGACCAGCTGATCGTGCTCGTTGACGACATGGATCTGCCTCTAGGACGGCTGCGCCTTCGAGCCAGTGGTGGTGCAGGAGGACATAACGGTCTGAAGAGCACCATCCAGCATCTGGGCACTCAGGATTTCGCCCGACTTCGAATTGGCATTGGTGCGCCAGGTCGCAATCCTGAGGAACGCCGTGCCCGTACGGTGTCTCATGTGCTTGGACAGTTCAACCGTTCTGAGGAACCTCTGCTTCAGAACGTGCTGCGCGAAGTGTTGTCGGGTCTCGATCACATTCAGCGACAAGGACTGGATCGGGCTGGAAATGCCATCAATGCGGTGAATCTGTCTCCTGCTGTTGATGGCGAACAGGCCTGATGGCACCTCTGCCTGTCACCACGGCGCATCTGCGGGTGCATCATCACAGCTTCCGAGACAAGTGTCTTCAGGGAGAGGTGCAGGCTGGCGGATTCATCTGGACATTTCATTGGTTGTTTGAACGGGGTGAGCTGAGCGTTGAGCCCTCTCTGGGCAGAGCATTGATTCAGGACGCACTGCTTCGCTTCCTTGTGAAATCCGATTACAGGCTGGAGGCCGGCGGCGACTACAGCTTCACTGTTCGTGCCCGTTTCTGAACGGGGCTGGTCCAGGCCAATCGATGATCCGGCCGAGATCGGATTCAAGAATCACCAGGGCCGCAACGGCATCCAGTTGGACGGGCGGTAACAGCAACCCTCTCGGTAACAATCGTCGCCATCCCTTCGGAGGCCAAAGTTGCCAGTAGCGCTTGCGTGCTTGAAGTGTGGTGCCACGCTCATCCACCAGCTTGATGGCTAGATCTGCAGGAAGCTGGTTCCTGAGGCTTTCGCTGGCAGTGCCGTTCCCCAGCACCAGGAGTTCTATGGGTGCCAGCTTGCTCCAGATCTCAAGGATGTCGTGTACTCCCTCAGTGGCAACAACTTTCCCCTCGATCACGCAGTTGCTGTCACTGTCGACCAGGACCAGGCCACATTTGCTGCGCCCGGGGTCAACCGACACGATCCTGCTCACTGGATGTCGTCCTGGAACGTTGATGCCGGGCGCAGCGGTTTGCTCGGACGCAGCTCGATGGCGATGGGATCGGCTGTTTCACTGCGACGCAAGGCCACAGCCTCGAGTTCAACACGGCCTCCGCGCCGCTCGGTCAGCTGCTGAGCAAGTCTGTTGACGGCGTTGGCGTCAAACTGAAGCCCCTGGCTGAGAGATCCCCGTCGGCGTACTTCCGCCAGCGTGGAAGCCAGCAGCAGGTTGACCCGGTTTCGCACCTCTTCCGGTTTGGTCTCCTGGCTGGCAAGAGCTGTCTTGGCAAGGGTTTCCCCTGCGACGGTGATGGCCACATTGGGCCGCACATCCGGAAAGGCGTAAACCACGCTCTCTCCTCGCAGCACATTCGCCGCTGAGCGCAGCAGCACCACCCAGGTGCCAGGTTTGCGGATGGCTTTTTCCAACCGTTCAATGTCCTGGCGCGGCACGAGGATGATCTGGCGATCCGGCGATTGTCCAGGCAGAACCTTCTGAAAGGCCTGAAGATTGGCTTCCCTCAGCACCTGGTCAATCACCTGCCGGGCTTGATCTGGACGATCCAGCTTGAGTGTGACAGTGGCAAGTGGCTGACCACTGCTGATGGCCACATCTCCCCGACGCAGCGCCAGCAGGTTCTCCTCAAGCAACTGAAGCTCCGCTTCACCGGAGCTGATCCGTTCGCGTACAGCGTTCAGTTCATCATCGGTTCGCTGGATTTCAGCATCGCGGTTGCGGACGTCCTGGCTGAGTCTCCGCCGTTCCGCCTCCAGTCGCCGAGTCTGTTCCTGCAGGGGTTGAAGTGTGCTGCGCAGCTTGCTGGCCCGTGCCTGGGCATCAGCCAGAATTTTTCTGGCTTTGATTTCATCGGCACGAGCTTCTTCGAGTTGCTCACGGGCCTTTCGCTGAGCTTTGCGGCTTCCCTTCAGATCAGAGCGGCTGCTGCGCAGACGAGCTTCGAGATCATTGAGTTCAAACAGACCAACGCGCAGCTGGCGGCTCACCAGAAGCATCAGCCCGAGCGAAAGGGCACTGATCAGGCTCCCCGTGAGCACAGTGATCACCACAGCGGTTTGACGTGGGCGAAGACCGAACAGGCTCAGTCGCGCTTTGCCGACCCTTGAGCCGAGTCGATCGCCAAGGGTGGAGAGCACCCCGCCGAGGATCAGCAGGGACAGCAGCAGAAGCCAGCCGGTCACGGTCGGTCAAACATGCGGCGGGCCGCCGGAATGCTGCCCATTTTCACCTGTCGAGGGGTTAACTGAAACGCTTGGCCAGTGCAATCGGATCAAGAACGGTGATCTTCTTGCGGTCAATTTCGACTAGGCCTGAATTGCGTAGATCCCCGAGCAGGCGTGTGATGGTCACGCGTGTGGATCCGATCGCTTCAGCGATGGCCTGATGAGACAGGCGCAGGTCAATGGTGATGCCCTGGGATCCAGGCATGCCGAAGTCCCTGCAGAGAACAAGCAGAAAACTCACCAGACGGGAGGACATGTCCCGGTGTGTGAGGGTCTCAATCATGGTTTCTGTCTGAAGAATTCTGCTGGAGAGACCCTGGAGCAATAGCAATCCCACGCTGGTGTCCGCTTCGATCGCCTGGCGCACGGAGCTGGCTGGTGCCGTCACCATTTCCACCCTGGTGAAGGCCACGGAGTGATAAAAGCGATCGGATCGATGTCCGGTGAGCAGTGAGAGAACACCGAACAGGCTGTTTTCTCTCAACAGGGCAACGGTGATCTCCTCACCCGACTCGTACACCCTCGATAGACGCACAGCGCCTCGTCGGATCAGATACACGCGCTCGGCAGGGTCACCGGGGAAAAAGATCGTTTTGTTCCGTTCCACCATTTCGGTGCTGGCACCCTCCAGATCACGGATCACTTCCAGCAGGGTGCGGCTGGCGGGGTTGGGGGCATTGATCAGGCTTGTCTCTGCGGATCGCCCAGGCTGGGGAGCGGTCCGACTGAAGCCGCGCATCACTTCGGCCATGACCAACGCATCAATGCGGGGAAGTTAAGGAGCGATGCGCGGTCACCCTGTAGCAACGAACACGGTTCTCCCGGCTCAGTCGCCATGCAGTGCATTCAGTTGTGCAGCCATGAGTTGCTGGAGCCCTGGTTCGGCTAGGTCCAGCAGGCTGTTGAGCTGCCTGCGACTGAATGGTGCGCCCTCGGCAGTCCCCTGCAGCTCCAGCAGATCACCGGCGTTGTTCATCACCACATTGAGATCCACATCGGCCCGACTGTCTTCGCTGTAGTCCAGATCAAGCAGAGGATTCCCCTCGACCAGGCCTACAGAGACTGCCGCCACCTGGTTGACGACCGGATTGGTGCTGATGCGGCCCTGCGCCAGCAGCCTTTCACAGGCCTTCTTCAGGGCGAGCCATGCACCGGTGATGGCCGCTGTTCTGGTCCCTGCATCTGCCTGAATCACATCGCAGTCGATCAGCAGAGTGTTCTCTCCCAATGCCTTCATGTCGATCGCGGCGCGAAGACTGCGACCGATCAGACGCTGGATCTCCTGGGTGCGTCCTGACAGTTTCATCAGTTCTCTGCGTTGACGATCTGGGGTGGATCCGGGCAGCAGGCGATATTCGGCGCTCAGCCACCCCAGTCCCTGATCCCTTCTCCAGCGTGGGACGCCGACTTCCTGGCAGACGCTGCAGAGCACGGTGGTGCGTCCAGTGCGCACGATCACTGAGCTCAGAGCGAAACCCATGGGATCCCAGTCAATCGAGAAAGCTCTGAGATCGGATGGCTGGCGACCATCGTTGCGCTGGGTGTCGCTCATGGGGAGACGGCTCGGAATCCTGAGCCTGCCAGTTGGAGTGGAGACACCATGGATGGTGTCAAAGGGATTGTGATTTGCGCTTTCGCCGCTAGATTCAAGTTCCGCTGGGTTGTTTTGATTCCAGCCACGACGGAAGCGACCCAGATGACCGCAAGCCTGAGCCCCAGCCATCGATCCCGTGGGCAGAGCGGTGCTGATCATCGGGATCTGAATCGTGCCGGCCTGCACCCACTGCCCTCACTCCAGCCTCAGCATCCGCTGCATCTGGTGGCCCCGGAAGGGCAGTTGCAGGTTCACACCGCCCCCTATCGAGGCAGTTTCGGCACAGTGCTCAGTCAGGCCATGCGTTCCGCAGGGCTTGGCAGTCGTGTCGCTGTGATGCAGTTCCTGAAAGGCGGCGTCGCCCAGGGCCCTGATGCCGCGATCACGCTCTGTGATCGCATGGTGTGGACAAGACCCGCCGTGATGGGATGTCTGTCGGATCCAGTCGGCTCATCTGACGCTGCGGCAGTGGATGCCGTGCAGGCGATCTGGCGGCTCTGCAGCCGCCACCTGGCCTGCGGAGATCTCGATCAGTTGGTGCTCGATGAACTCGGATTGGCCATTGCGCTCGGTTATCTCGTTGAGAAAGAGGTGCGCGACAGCCTGGAAGCACGCCCTGGTTCCATGGATGTGATCATCACAGGACCGTCAATCCCTGAATCTCTCATGGGTCTTGCGGATCAAGTGACCGAACTGCGAAGGGGGTTCTGATGCTCAAGAACGACCGATGGATCACTGAACAGGCTGCCTCGGGCATGCTCGAACCCTTTCAGAAAGGCTTGATCCGACATCTGGATCCTGAGCAGAAACTTTCACCTGTTCTCAGCTTCGGCTGCTCCTCGTACGGGTACGACCTGCGTTTGTCAGCTAAGGAATTCCTGATTTTCAAGCATGTTCCTGGAACAGTGATGAATCCCAAGCGGTTCAATCCTGCCAACCTTGAGCCCACTGAGCTTCACCATGACGAAGATGGTGACTATTTCATCCTTCCCGCCCATTCCTATGGCCTCGGTGTGGCTCTGGAAAAGATGAAGGTTCCGCCGAATATCACCGTGATCTGTCTCGGCAAGAGCACCTATGCACGGCTGGGAATCATTGTGAACACCACTCCAGCTGAAGCCAGCTGGGAAGGGCATCTCACACTCGAATTCAGCAACAGTTCAGGAGCTGACTGCCGCATTTATGCCAATGAAGGGATCTGTCAGCTGCTGTTTTTTGAGGGTGATCCGTGTGACACCACCTACAGCGATCGGCAGGGCAAATATCAACATCAACCTGAGAAAGTGACGCTCGCCAAGATTTGAATCGCCAGGAATGGTCAGTTCCGCCCCGATCAGGGCGCCAGACGAGCCTTGTGCAGTCTGTTTTTTTCGTACCAGTCAGCGAACTCAGGCGCCCAGCTCTGCAGATGGGGCCACATCAGATCACAGAGCTCTCTGATTTCCTGTTGTGCATCGAGTTTGGAGCGCAGGTCAAGGAAGTGAAGGAAAGCGCGCAGACTGAAACTGACAACAAAATGCTGTCGGTAGTCAAAGGGCAGAATTCCTCTGGCATGTTCTTCTGAGAAGCCTTCCCGTAACAGATCGCGGTAGCGTTCCGCCGCCTGTTGGCAGAGTTTCAGATCGATGCATCGTTGTTCATCGGCGTAGGTGTATTTCTTGCCCAGTCGGTCTCGGTACTCCCCCACCGGACGCAGATAGAACACTTCCTCGAGATCCAGTTCTCCGTCCGCAGCCCGGCAGATGCGTTCACCGGTGTAGCGCATCGATTGAACATCAAAACTCACCCCGACCCTGTGCGTCCGAGCCTGCTGCATCACCGAATGAGGGAACCAGCCCACGTTCAGCACGATCTGGGCATGTTCCAGCGGGCCGTAATGGCCTTTCATTCCACCAAGCAACCGCTTGATGCAAATCTCCCCGGCCCTTGTTTCGTTCGGCCACTGGTCGCGTTCCATCACCACGAAACCTTCGCTGTAGTCCTGGTGCATGCCGGCGTACACGCTCTGCTGAGGATTGGGTGTAGCGGCGATCAGTTCGACCCGGAAGCGGGAATCCATGAGGTTTTGAGGTTTCGGGTACGGGATATGGGTTGATCATCGCCTTTTCGGTCGGCCATGACTGGAATTACGCGTGACTTCGTGGGCCGGTGGAATCCTTCGTGGCCGTCTCAGGGAGAGGACTGGTACTGCCAAAGCCAGCCAAAGCTGGAAGTGGGCTGCCGTCCATCAAGGCAGTTGCAATGGAATCCAGCTCGGTTTCACTGCGGCCGCCGAGTGATCGACCACGCATGGTGCCGTCCGCAGAGAACAGGTTCAGCTGAGGAATGCCTGTCACGTCGTAACGATCAGTCAGGTCCAGCCAGCGCGGGTTGTCGATGTTGACCAGAACCACATCCAGATCGGCACTGTGGCGTTGTTCAACCTCAAGCATCGCTGGAGCCATTTCGCGGCAGACCTCACACCAGTCGGCATAGAACTCGAGAATCGTGGGTCGACCATTGCTGAGAGCCACTTCCGGCGGCAGGGAACGCCTGGCGAGCTGATCGAGCGGCGATTCGATCGAACCACCGTTGCGGACCAGAAAAAGGCCCACGGCCAAGACCAGGGCTGCAGCTAGCAGCATGCTTTTCTGCCATGTGGTGAGGCCGGAGTTTGAAGCGCTGTCGGTCATCGCGGACTGACATCAGTGACACCACTCTGACAGGACAAACCGCTTGCTGTTGCTAGCGTCTGACCGCAGAACCTCGCGTCGTTGATCGACGTTTGTCCGCCGCGAATCTGCTTTCAAGCTGATGCCCGTTTTGCGTTTTCTCCTGCTGCCGCTTCGGGCTCCGCTGCTGATTCTGCTGTTTGTGGTGTCGCTGTTCCTCGGCCATCACTGGGCCATCCAGGAGGCCTGGCTGGCTGAGGCCCATGCGATTTCGGTGAGCACCTTCTGGGCACTCGAGATCATCCAGGCCGTGGTGGTGGTTGTGATCTGCACGATGCCGGACCTGCTGCTTCGTCAGCTTTCAATGCTGATGGCATCCAGTCGAGTTCTCAGTCTGGTGGTCACGCTCACGTTGCTCATCACCGTGGGTCTCTACGTCCTCAGCCTCAGCCTGCTGTCGGATGTGCTGATCCTGGGGTCCGCCACACTGCTGGCACGCCTCGATCTGAGTCGTATCAAGGTGGTTCCCCCTCCGCAGCTGATGGCCTTCTGGCTGGCTGTGATTGTGATCGCCGGGATCTGGATCGGGCAGGATCTGCCCAATCCCCCCAGTTCACTCGGTGCAGCGATCGGTGCCTGAGCTGTTGTTCAGGTAGGCCCAGACATTGCCGAGAACTTTCTTGGTGTAGATGCGGGTTTCCGGGTACGGAATGCGCTCGACCCACAGTTCAGGATCGTGGTTCAGTTCAGCACTCAGCCACGATCCCGCCGCCCCCGGCCCGGCGTTGTAGCTGGCCACTGTCAGCCAGGGGTTGCCCTGCCAACGCTCCAGAAGACCGGTCAGATAGCGCGCACCCAAAACGGCGTTGCGTCCTGGATCTTTCAGGTCATCGGTACTGAGTTCTTCTCCTGCCACTTCTGCGGCCGTGGTCGGCATCAGTTGCAACAGCCCCACGGCACCAACGGGAGAAGCCACGCCTGGAGAGAACCGAGATTCCTGGCGGGCAACAGCCAGCAGCAGTTCGAGCCGCACCTTTTCCTGTTCCGACGCTTCCAGGAACTGAGACTGCAGCGGTCGAGGGTGAAGGCTGTCCTGGAGAAGATGAAGAGTTTTGCAGTCCGGTGACACGATGCGCAGATTGGCTTTCCATAGCCGGTCGAGACCGGTCCAGTGGTCATTCACGCCCAGCCGCAGCCGTCCTTCCAGCAGGAGCTCCTGAGGTGATGGATCGGCATTGTCCCCAGTGCTGCGCCAGGTCTCCCAGGCTTCCTGATTCATCTCGAGTCGCCAGAGATCGTCCACCAGGGAACTGCCGCTGGCGAGAGGGCTCCAGGTCCGCTCAGCGTTCACACGAACAGACTTGGTCGCATCGCTGAGATTGTCTCCTGAGAGCACCGGCAAGTCGCCAGCCCCAAGCCTGGCCTGAGCTCTCCAGGTGTAGTAACCCGGTGGTTGCTCCTTGGTCAGTTTCTGCCAGATCTGTCTCGCCTTGTTGTTGTCTCCGAGTTTGTCTTCACTCATCCCCAGCCAGAACTGCTGGCGCGCACGCAGGGGTGAGGGCAGCTGTTCGGCTGGGATCGCAGTCAGCCATGACCTGGCCAGTTCCCACTGGCCTGAGAGGAGCGCCGTACGAGCCAGATCCCATTGCAGTTGCCAGCTGGCCGGATGGTCCGGCCAGCGATTCAGCACGGAGAGGCCTCCCTTTCCTCCTCCCAGGCGGACCCTGGCGGCGGCCACATCGGCTGATCGTTTCTGAAGCGAGTCAGGTAAGGCGTCGATGAGGGCCTGTTTCGGACGCAGGGGTTCGCTCAGCAGCGCTGCGGACTCCAGTGCTTCCTGGCTGTCTGGATGATCCTTGGCCAGCTCAAGCAACATCGTTTCACCACGCTGCTGCTGACCCTTGTCTCCCCGCAGGAGTGCGCGCCCGATTGTCAGAGCCTGCGGCGCTGCCAGAGGTGTGCCCTGAAGACAGAGTTCAGCGGATCGACCGTCACCGAGCTCAGCCAGGGCCGCTGCCAGTTGCAGGCGCTGCTGCTGCTCGAGTGCTTCGCCGCTGATGGCACCACAGGCCTTGCGAAGCAGCCGCTCCGCTCCAGGCCAGTTGGCTCCCCAGCGAGCCAAATGCAGGGCACTGGACTGGATCATTGCCTGATCGGCGTCGTCAGGCAGTTCGGCGGCGGCCGCCAGAGCTGCGGGGTGGGCCGGTTGAAGTCTGAGCAGTTCCTCCCTCAGTTGCGGCTGGCGATCCGCAAGGTGATAACGGGCATCGGCACTGACCGCTGCGGTGGGAAAACGTCGGAGCAGATCGAGCCAGTGCTGTTGTTCCTCCCGCTCAAGCCCCAGTGACCTTGCGGTCAGGGCTTGTTGCTTGAGGGCGACGGCGGCCAGTGGAGCTGGCCCCCAGCCCTGGCCGCCCAGCAGACGTCTGCGCCTCTGGGGGGACTCGCTGCTGCGGACTGCCAGCATCAGGGCCGCTTCGCGTCGCTGCTCAGGGTTTGAGGACCAGCGGTAGTGAGACCAAAGTTGCCTGTCGCTCAGCAGTGGCGTGATCGGAGTGTGCTGACTGCGCAACATGGCGCGGCCGCTCAGGATCACCAGAACAGTCAGAAGTGTGGTTCCACCGAGAAGAAGCGGTCCGCGGGTCACTCGAGCGTTCAAGCCATGGCTGGAAACTGCTGGCATTCTGTGCCCAGCGGGATCGAACTGGATGGTTGCTCAGCGTCGGCAACCGCGGCCTGGCCAGCGCCAACGCCTGCGCCTGGCTGTGGCCTCAGGGCTCGCTGTTGTGGTCTGGAGTCTGCGCTGGCTCTGGCCATTGCAGTGGCTGCCTGGCTGGGTGGTGCTGCTGGTGGGTTTGTGGGCCCTGCTGGAACTGGCAGCTCTGCTGCTTGTCCCCCGGCGATGGAACTGACCGGCATCGTGCGGCTGTGGCCCTGTCACTGGCTCAGTGATTGGTTGTCTCAAGACTCTTAAGGTTCAGTCCACATATGAGACCTCATGGCCTCGATCGCTGCCCACCCGCTCGGTTCACTTCAGTCCCCGGAGGCCAGTTTCGGGACAGACGGTCTGCGTGGTCGTGTCGGTACGGCGATCACACCTGCTCTGGCCTTGCAGGTTGGTTTCTGGTGTGGACGCGTTCTGCCGCCGGATGGTCCGTTGTTGATCGGGATGGATTCCCGCTGCAGCGGTTCGATGGTTGTGGCAGCTCTGACTGCAGGACTCACGGCTGCAGGTCGTGAGGTCTGGACTCTTGGCCTCTGCCCAACTCCGGCGGTGCCGGGTCTGATCCGTCGCTTGCAGGCGTCGGGCGGGCTGATGGTTTCGGCAAGCCACAACCCGCCCGAAGACAATGGCATCAAGGTGTTCGGGCCGGACGGCAGCAAGCTGGGCTCCGAATTGCAACGCCGCATCGAATCCGGTTTACGTGGAGAGGTTGATGCTGCCGGGGGGATGAGCTCCTGTGGTGCTGCAAGCCACCGCTCTGAATTGCTAGAGCACTATCGCGAGAGCCTGCTGAGCAGCGTTCAGCATCAACGTCTGGACGGCGTGCCGATCGTGCTCGATCTCTGCTGGGGCTCAGCAACTGCCTGTGGCGCAGAGGTTTTCCGCTCACTGGGGGCCGATCTCACCGTGCTCCACGGCGTCGCCGACGGTGAACGCATCAATGTGGGCTGTGGTTCCACCCATCTGGGACCGCTGCGTGAGGCGGTGATCGAACGCGGTGCGGCCATGGGCTTCGCCTTCGATGGCGATGCCGATCGGATGCTTGCCGTTGATGGACGTGGTCGGGTTGTTGATGGTGATCATGTTCTGTATCTCTGGGGATCGGTGCTTCAGGACAGCGGCGCTCTGCCTGATCAGCGCCTGGTGGCCACGGTGATGTCAAATCTCGGATTCGAGCGGGCCTGGCAGTCCAGAGGGGGACAGCTGGAGCGGACTCCTGTGGGTGACCAGCATGTTCACGCGGCCATGGTGAGCAGTGGTGCAGCCCTCGGCGGTGAACAGTCGGGCCATATCCTTTCCTCCGCCCATGGACTCGTCGGTGATGGAGTTCTCACGGCGCTTCAGCTCGCCACCCTTTGTCATGGCCAGCAGATGACACTCGCCGACTGGCTGGATCGCAGCTTCCAGGCCTACCCCCAGAAGCTGGTGAACGTGCGGGTGCCAGACCTTGCGCGTCGCAAGGGTTGGGCCGAGTGTGCTCCTCTGCGGGATCTCGTCGACGAGGCAGAACGTTCGATGGCCAACGACGGCAGGGTGCTGGTTCGCGCAAGCGGTACCGAGCCTCTGTTGCGGGTGATGGTGGAAGCGGCCGAATCAGATGTGGTGGAACTCTGGACCGGCCGTTTGGCCGAGGCGGCCGATCGCCATCTCAATGTGGCCTGAGCGAGGAACGATCCAGGGCGCAGGCCAGTGCACCATCACAGGCATCCCCCGATGCTGATTGCCAGTTGCTTCCCGGCATCAGTTCAAACACCGTCTTGTCGACGAGTTTCCGGAACTCCGACAGGTGCTCCAGTGCTCCCCCTCGCGCTCCAAGTGACGGTTGATTCAGGTCCAGTGCGTTGGCGGTGGCTGCTGCGGCCTGAGCGAGCGCGGAGGCAGATCTCTGCAGAATTGCCAGAGCGGCTGCATCTCCCTGAGCCGCTGCGTCGTCAACCAGGGGCGCCAGCTTCGCCTGATCGGCGACCCCATGGCCCGGGCTGACCACGCGAGCTTTGAGATCGGCGGCGCTGCTGCAGTTCAGAGCATCCCAGAGCCGCTGGCGCAGGGCGCCATCAGGAGCACGGCCATCGGCCATCATCACGCTCAGTTGCAGCGCCTGGTGGCCGATATCGAAGGCAGACCCTGCGCCGTCCAGTCTCCAGCCCCAGCCCCCGCAACGGTGCTCGCTGCCATGCGCGTCCCGGCCAACCACGATCATTCCGGTGCCGCTGATCAGCACGATGCCCGCCCGATCGGGGAATGCGCCACGCAATGCGGTGCGTTCGTCACCGGTTGCCAGACAGCGCGATTGGGGCAGCTGCAGTTCTGAAGCGAGCATCGCTCCGCCCCTGGCCTGAAGCGGCGTGCCGGCCTCGATACCGCTGGCGCCAATGGCAGCGGCAGTGATCGGTTCCGCCTCGCTGGGATCACGACCCAATCGCCGTGACCAGTCGAGTCGTGCTCTGTTGAAACTGATGCGGATGGCGGAACGAAATCGCTCTTCGCCGTCAGCGGCATCCAAATGGCTGACTCCAGGCCCTGAACCGTTGCCGACCGTACGCAGCTGGCCGTCCTCCCAGGCACTTAACCTGCAGCGGCAGAGGGTCTGTCCTGCATCAAACCCGGCGAGTATGGAGATTGGTGTGCTCAAGGGTTCCGATGCATCTGGCTCAGAGTGGCCAGGCAGAACCATCCGCTGATCTGCACTTCAGGGCGGAAGAAGATGGTGTCGGCTGCACCCTGGGTCAGCAGTCCGGCGATGGCCGCCAGGCAGCCCAGGCAGGGGAGGGCAAGTTCTGATTCTGCAGTCAGTGCTCGCCAGCCATTGCGAAGACTGGCGACCCCGAGGCCGAGGCAGGCGAGCAGGCCAGGGATGCCTGTCTCCACCAACAGTTCAAGCGGTACTGAATAGGCGCTGAGGGCATTGAATTTCGGTTGCTGATAAAGCGGGTAAACGCTGTTGAAGGCGGCATTCCCAGGGCCGATGCCGAGCCAAGGGCGGTCCTGGATCATGTCGATCGCTGCCAGCCAGACGTTGATCCGGAAATTGTTGGAACTGTCGCCTCGACCTGCCAGCAGGCTGGCGACTCTGGTGCGGATCGGTTCAACCTGTGTGGCGGCAAAGGCGAGCACCACGCCAGTGACGACCAGCAAAGCCAGGGGCAGAATCCGACGCCAGAACGCCGGCCAGTGGCGGATGTACCGAAGCAGCAGCAGCAGCAGCATCACTCCGACTGAGGCCACCATTCCCAGCCAGCCTCCGCGGCTGTAGCTGAACAGTGTTGAAGCGCAGCCCAGAACCAGTGCTGTGGCTGCATAAAGCCTGGACCCCAGGCCACGCCATCGAATCATCGCCACCATGGCGATGGGCAGGATCGGCACCAGGTAACCCGCCAGAAGATTGGGATTGCCCAATGGTCCGTAGATGCGGATGGTGCCCTCCGCCACCGAGTTGGGATCGGCCCAGCGAGCCAGCTCTTCAGTGGGGGCATAGAGCTGGCGCAAGGCCAGCACGCTGCTCAGCAGAGATCCGCCCAGCAATGCCGCCACAAGACGGTCCCAACAATGGGGACTGACGCTCAGTAGCTGGCGCATCAGGGCATAGACCCCGAGGTAACTGATCAGTTTGAGCAGTCCTTTGGCGGCGGCGCTCGGTACCGGTGAAAGACCTGTTGCCAGTAAGGCCACAGCCAGAAACAGCAGCAGCCAGCCACTGATTGCGCCGATGCGAGCGGGAGTTCTGGTGAGTGACCAGAGCACCCAGAGGGCTCCACAGGCCAGCACGATCAGGCCCAGGCCGGCGCGCGTGAGCACCGGAAGTCCAGCCATCAACAGGATCAGAACGATCCCTGCCAGCTCGCTCAGGCGCTTCTGCTGTGCTGCTGATCCTGGAAGAAGGCCTTGCCAGCGCAGCAACCAAGGGGCCGAAGCCTCAGCCATCAGTGTTCGAGAGGAACATCAGCCGGATTATCGACCCGTCGCCAGGCGATCTCCAGTTCTTCCAGCTCCGGCAGTGGCTGTTCGTTGCGCCGGTACAGCACCCGGTAAGCGGGAAGACCCTGCTCCTCCACATAGCGCTCGCGTTCCGTTGGCACCGGCAGGGGGTTGTCGGCTCTCCAGGGACGGGTATCTTCGGCGGGTCGGTCGAAGCAACCGCTCAGTTCGACCAGTGTGACCATCGGTTCCACGACCTCCAGCACATCGCTTTGCAGAAACAACTCGCGGCTGGAACTGAGAGCCCCAGCGATGGCCAGTAGAAGCGAGGGCTGCATCACCCGGCGTTTGCGGTGCCGCCGCTTGAACCAGGGATCCGGAAACTGAATGCTCACCAGCTGCAGCTGATCCGTTTTCAGCTCTGCAAGCCAACCCTCCAGGCTGATGTTCGCATTGCAGAAGAGGTAGTGAAGATTGTGACGCTCAAGTCTGTCGCGGTCACGCTGGGCTGCCAGTGCGAGCGGACGCCTGATCTCCACACCCAGATGATTCCAGTCTGGTTTCAGTGCTGACAGCTCCAGCAGACAGACGCCCCTGGCGCAGCCGATATCCAAATGGATGGGACGATCGGCATCGTCAAAGAGCTCTTCAGGTCCGGGCAGTTGCAGAGGCAGCTGAAAAAAGCGGCTGAGGGGATTGACGTGCTGCCGCATCAGGACCGCGTTGCACCTTCGGGAGGGTCGCAGCGCAGAAGACCCCAGCAGGCGGTGTAGCCATGGAGATGCGTGGCGCCCCCGAGTGGTCCGATCTCGCCGTTGCAGAAGCTGCCGGCAACCGGAAGTTGCGAAAAGACATCGCGAGCGATGCTCACATCGCCATCGGGGCTGCCGAACAGGCCCTTGCCCCGACCCAGACAGGCGAACAGCAATCCAATCAAGGGTGCCTGGTCCCCGCGCTGATCTCTGGTGGTCTGCAGCAGCTGACGGGCTTCCAGTCGAGAGGCCTGCGCTTCACGCAACTGGAACTGCACGTTTTGTCCGGCACGAACGCGATCGGCAACGGCAACTGCGCCGTTGCGTGGATCCACCCCGATCAGATTGCGCACCAGAAAAGCTCTTGCGGGTCGATCGCCCGAGGTGCCGCCATGACTGAGCCCGGCGAGCATGGCGTCGGCAATCAATTCTTCACGTTCAACGCCGAGGAACAGTGAGTGCTGCACCAGCTCCCTGTCTTCGGCGCTGAGATCGGCGAGGACACGTTGCAGGCATGCCACAGGGCTGGCGCGTCGGTCGCCGTCACTCAGTTCGAGCAGAACGTTGCGTTGAGCCTGTTCGATGGCGAACACCGGTCCGATCGGTCGACACCCCTGGGCCACAACTGGATCCAGGCTCCAGGTACCACCAATGCTGAGTCCCACCGCTCCTCCGACAACCTGATCTCCGCAAAGCAGGGACCCATGATCGGCGTTGTGAGGCAAGGCGATACCTCCGACTTTGGCGATGCCGGGGTAGGCGTAATCCAGTCCGCTCACCAGATCGTTGATGGCGTTACAGCCTGGATCGAGCAGCAACAGCATTGAACGGCTGCTGGAGGGACTCACTCCCACCCAGTCCTGCCAGTTCTTGGCAGCACCATCGAGATCGGGCAGCTGGCTGCTGTCAAGACTGAAGCTGTTCAGTTCAGCTCCTGGAAGGTTGAGGAGACTGATGCTGAGAGCTGGCGTGCGTTCCACTTCATGGGCTTCGCCTGAGGTCGTGGTGCCAACGACGCCACCGCCAAGACAACCCAGCCAGTGTCGGGCGTTGAGGCGTTTTTGCAGCAGCGGCAGCAGGCGGGTCAGATCGCTCGCGAAGTGACTCGAGATGAACACGAGTGCAAGATCCGCTTGGTTTGATCCCAGAGCACTGCTGACTTCCCGTGCCGCATCTTCAAGAGAAGGCTTGCTGGAAAGTGCATGTCGGCATCGAGCCTGCAGCCCGCGGCTCCGGAACCAGTCGACAGGATTGAACCGAACCATGGTCTGGACCTTACCAATCCTGTCGACCTGCTGGATGACCGTGATAATGGCCCTCTGATGTCCCTGGCCGGTGTCCGATTTCACAACACGCACCCTGGTGTGGCTGACCTATCGCCTGGGGGCGACGATTGCTCTCGGTATTCCTCTTGTGCTTCTGATCTGGTCGGGGTTTCGACGCGATCCCGCCCTGGTGAGATTGCTGGGGATCTACTGGAAAGTGGCAAGCCTGCTGGCCATCAGCGTGCTTCTGCTCACTGATCAACGGCCGATCGGCTATCTGACGGCATTTCTCGCGCCACTTCTGATGGCTGCGTCTCTCTGGTTCTGGGTTGATCTCAATGAGGAGCTGGCCGACAGTCCTCCTGGTCGTGCGCTGCCGTTCACGGTGCGGGTGTGGCGATGGTCTCTCACACTCTTCGCCCTGTTCGCCGCCGTGATGTCAGGCTCGGCACTGGGCTGCACCCGTCAGCTCGACACAGACGCCTGTCGGGTTTGGCTGGAGGCGCCCCAGGGACTGCATCGTGTCGCCGAGAGCGTTTTTGATTTTGTGTTCGGTGGTGAGTGGACGATGGCCGTGGCTGCCTTCATCGGTTATGTGGCGCTCGTGGCCTACGGCGTTGGTCTGCTGCAGTGGGCTCTGGTGCGTCTTCCCAAGCAGGGAAGAGTCGCTGGGGACTTCTGAGCATGGAGAGCGTTGCCCTGGTTCAGGAGCTGGAGGAGCGCACGCGCTTGAGGCCTGATCGGGTGGTCAGGCTGCATGGATCCGTGGGGGATGAGCCGTTTGAACTTTTGATCTTTCGCGGCTTCAGCAGCAGCACGACTCACCCAACAGCCTTTGATCCAGATGCCTCTGTGCTTCCAGAGGGCACCTGTCTGGAATGGGGGGAACTGCTTCAGGGACCCCTCAACCCCGCAGGTGAAACACGTCTTGCCGGCCCCCTGAATCCGCAAGATTTGCTGGCTCAGATCAGCTGATGATCCCGACGATTCAGAACACCGCAGCAGCGCCCGCACAATGTCGGATGCTGGCTGTGCTGACCGACATCGCCCTCGTAATGCCAGCAGCGTTCACATTTGATCCCACGTGCTCTGCTCACCTCGATGATCGCTGAGTCGTTTGTCTGGTTCGCCAGAAGTTCAGCCCAGGGCTCGCCTCCTAATTGCAGTTGTGACACCAGGAGCCAGTCGCGCAGACCATCCGTTTCAGTGTCGCCGCTCTCATTCAGCCAGTTCAGTGCTGACTCAAGCTCCTGGTTGCGAGTTTCGATTCTGACTGCTGCCTCCAGCGATGCCCCGAGTTCCTGCCGGCTGCGGCAGTCCTCCAGGACTCTGTTCACCGCGGCACGAAGTTCGCGCAACCGCTGAATCGGTTCACTGAGGCTGGGATCGCGCCAGTCAGGTGGAACTGTTGGCCAGCCACGATGGAAAATCGAGATCTCCTCCACCTCGTAGGGCAGGTTCTGCCAGATGTCCTCGGCCATATGGCACAGCACAGGAGCGATCAGCCCGGCCAGCCGTTCGATGATCAGAGACATCACGGTCTGGCAGCTACGTCGCCGTCGGTCAGATGGTGCGCTCACGTAAAGCCTGTCCTTGGCGATGTCGAGATAGAAGTTCGACAGGTCGGTCACGCAGAAGTTCTGCAGCAACTGAAAGAAGCGGAAGAATTCATAGTTTTCGAAGGCCTCCGAGATCTCATCCATCACTTCAGCGGTGCGCTGCAGCATCCAGCGATCCAGCAACGGCAGTTCCGCCACGGGAACGGTGTCGGCGGCCGGGTTGAAGTCGTGGAGGTTGCCCAGCAGGTAGCGGCTGGTGTTGCGCACCTTGCGGTAAACATCGGCCAGCTGTCGCAGGATCCCTGCACCGATCGGCACATCAGCGGAGTAGTCAACAGAGCTCACCCACAGACGCAGCACATCAGCGCCGTAGGCAGGTTCCTGTTTCTGATTCTTGCCGCCTTCGATAATCACCATCGGGTCGACAACGTTGCCGAGCGATTTACTCATTTTGCGGCCCTTCTCATCCAGGGCGAAACCGTGGGTGAGCACTCGCTGGTAGGGCGCATGACCATTGACCGCCACCGAGGTGAGCAGTGAGCTCTGGAACCAGCCGCGATGTTGATCGGAGCCCTCCAGGTACAGATCCGCCGGGTAGTGAAGGGTTTCTTTCTGGTTGGACACCGCTGCCCAGCTGGAGCCGGAGTCGAACCACACGTCCATGGTGTCGGTGCCCTTGCGCCATTGCTCAGCCTGACCGGCATAGCTGGGTGGCAGCAGATCAGCTTCGTCTTTTTCCCACCACACATCGGCACCGTGTTCGCCGATGAGCGCTTCGATGTGAGCCACTGTGTCGGCGTTGAGCAGCACTTCGCCTCCACTGCGGTTGTAGAAAACGGGGATCGGCACACCCCATGTGCGCTGACGTGAGATACACCAGTCGCCACGTTCCTTGACCATCGCTTCGATGCGATTCCGCCCTGAAGCGGGTGTCCACTCGACCTGATCAATGGCATCGAGAGCCTGCTGCCGGAAGCCGTCGACGGAGGCGAACCATTGTTCAGTGGCACGGAAGATCGTGGGCTTTTTCGTGCGCCAGTCGTAGGGGTAGCGGTGTCCATAGTCCTCCTGCTTGAGCAGTGCTCCCGCCGTCTCAAGCGCGTCGATGATTGCGGGGTTGGCATCCTTCAGCACGTTGAGGCCGGCGAAGGCTCCCGCTTCTTCGGTGAGGGTGCCTGCTTCGTCGACAGGACAGAGAACAGGCAGCCCGTTTTTCTGGCCGGTGTGGAAGTCATCGACACCATGGCCAGGAGCGGTATGCACCAGACCAGTGCCTGATTCCGTGGTGATGTAGTCGCCGCCTATCACCAAGGGACTCGTGCGGTCCAGCAGAGGATGGCGATACGTCAGGCCAGCGAGCAGTGCCCCTTTGATCGTTGCCTTGCGCGCGAGTGGCAACTCGAGGGTTGCAGCAAGGGAGTCGATCAGGTCTGCGGCAACAACTAGCAGTCGCCCCTGGCCATCGTCTGCCAGGGCATAGTCCAGCCGCTCGTTGACCGAAACCGCCAGGTTGGCCGGGAGCGTCCATGGGGTTGTGGTCCAGATCGCCACCTGAAGTGCCTGCCCGAGCGCATCGGCCTCACTGGGCAAGGTGATGCCCGCCGTTGTCAGGGTGTCGCGCAGCGGCTCCGGCAGTTCAACTGCCGGAAAGGCGACGTAAACGCTGGGGCTGGTATGCCCGTCGGGGTATTCGAGTTCAGCCTCCGCCAGTGCTGTGCGTGAGCTGGGACTCCAGTGCACCGGTTTCAGGCCCCTGTAGATGTGGCCTTTCAGAACCATGTCGCCGAAGACCCTGATCTGGGCGGCTTCATAGTCCTTCTGAAGGGTGAGGTAGGGCTCTTGCCAGTCGGCCCAGATCCCCCAGCGTTGAAATCCTTTCATCTGGCTGTCCACCTGCTTGCGGGCGTAGGCGGCAGCCTTCTTGCGCAGTTTGATCGGAGTGAGGCTCTGGCGCTGCTCCTGATCCATCGACTGCAGCACCTTCAGTTCGATCGGCAGGCCATGGCAGTCCCAGCCTGGGATGTAGCGAACCTTGCGCCCTCGAAGAATCTGATATTTGTTGATCACATCCTTGAGAACCTTGTTCAAGGCGTGGCCCATGTGCAGGGGGCCATTGGCGTAGGGAGGCCCGTCGTGCAGCGTGAAGACCGGCCCTGGGTTGTTGAGGCCGAGCTTCAGGTCGATGCCCTGCCCGGCCCAGAAGGACTGCAGCTCCGGTTCCCGCTTCACCGCATTGGCGCGCATGCCGAAGCTGGTCTGCAGCAGGTTGAGCGTGTCCTTGTAGGAGGGACGTCCTTCGGCGTTAGCGTCGCGCGTCTCCTTGCTCACGGTTGGGCAGCTGCAGACGGAATTATCCGTCCTCGCTGGCCGACTTGGGTGGGTTTGACTCTTTCGGCTGTTCCAGGGCGTTTGAAACAGTGTTCTCCGGCACCCCTTGCTGATCGGAGTCCTCTGGCCGAACCCAGCGTTTGCCACTGCGGCTGCTGCCCTCTTCACGGTTGGCAGCCGGAGCGAGCGGTTTCAGGCTGCCAAAAGCAGCTTGGAGATTGCCCAGCAGGGCGGTGACAGACGTCCCGAGTTGTTGCACGCTTGTCGCCCAACGTTCCTTTGAGCGCAGGCGCTGTTGCTCCTCCTGGCTGAGACGCTGCCAGCGTGCTTGGGCCACTTCCGTGCCGAGTCGGCTGATCAGCAAAGCGCTGCAGATGACGGCGAGCATCGGTGCACCGCGCAGACGGTCACTGCTGGTTACCAGAACCAGGCCAAGCAGAAGCACGATGCCTCCCCAGATCCCATCTTTGGGCCTGCTCAGTTCAGTGGCGACCAATGGCAGAAGCACCACTGCCAGACCCAACAGCAGACAAAGGTCTCCAGCGATTGTGGCCAGCATCAAGGTGCCCGCATGTCTGAGTGCATTCTGGTTCTCTGCCTAAAGTTGCAACCTGCCCATCTGGCGGAATTGGTAGACGCGCTGGTTTTAGGTACCAGTGGCTTCGGTCGTGGGGGTTCAAGTCCCCCGGTGGGCATCCGTTTTCCTAATTTGGTTTCACTTACTGCAATCAGCCAATCACTCCTCGCTGATGACCCAGGCCCTCGTACAACCTGCAACGCAAGGCTCTGAGACTCGCTTGCGCTCTGTGCCGAGGGAATTCCTGGCACCACCGGCAGCGTTGAACCTCACAGTGGTGTTGTTTATTGGTGGTTACGTGCTGGCTGCACTGACCGTCTGGGGCTGGTTTGCAGCGGGATGGCCCTTGCCTGTCCTGTTGACCACAGGTTTTCTGGCTCTGCATCTGGAAGGCACGGTCATTCATGACGCCTGTCACAAATCGGCGCATCCCGTTCCCTGGATCAATCAGGCCATGGGGCATGGTTCAGCTCTGTTGCTCGGGTTCAGCTTTCCTGTTTTCACAAGGGTTCATCTTGAGCATCACGCCCATGTGAATGATCCCCACAACGATCCAGATCACATCGTGAGCACCTTCGGGCCGCTTTGGTTGATCGCTCCCAGATTTTTTTATCACGAGTGGTTTTTCTTTCAGCGCCGGTTGTGGAAACGCTGGGAATTGGTGCAGTGGGGTCTTGAACGCAGTGTGTTTCTGGTGATTGTGCTTGCTGCGGCCAAGTTTCAATTTCTCCCTTTCATCTTCAACTGTTGGTTCGCTCCAGCCCTGATGGTGGGTGTGACCTTGGGACTCTTTTTTGATTACCTCCCTCACCGACCTTTCACCTCGCGCAATCGCTGGAAGAATTCCAGGATCTATCCAGGCCGGCTGATGAATTGGTTGATCATGGGTCAGAACTACCATCTAATTCATCATCTCTGGCCATCAATTCCCTGGTTTGATTACAAACCCGCTTACGAGGCAACAAAGTCTTTGCTCGACTCAAAGGGTTCACCTCAGCGCCTGGGAATCTTTGAAACACGGCGCGACGGATATAACTTTCTCTACGACATTCTTGTTGGAGTGCGCAGCCACAAACGGCGCAGGGGCAAGATGCGTCGTGTGGCCAGATTCATGCCTTTGAGACGTTTACAGCGTCCCTGGCTTGGATTTGTGAACCAGATTGCAATTAAAACCGAGCAGAGACGTTCTTCTCGCTGATCACTCCGCCAGAATTTTTGGAACGCGGAAAAAATCTCCCTCTCTTAGGGGTGCTTGCTCAAGAAGTTCCTCACGCACCTGAGTTGGTTCGACCTTGTCTTCTCTGGTGGCGTTGACCACTTCCACGGCTCGGGTTGTTGGAGGGATGCCTTCGGTGTTCACACCCTGGAGCTGATCCACATAATCAAGAATTCGCTCAAGCTGACCTGTGTAGGTCGCGATTTTCTCTTCGGCCAGATCGAGGCGGGCCAGATGGGCCACCTTGCGTACGTCGTCGGCTGTGATCTTGCTCATGCAGCAGCGAGAAACTGTTCAAGATCCTCGCGCAACGCCATCGCTGCTGTGTTCAACAGCTCCTGGCCATGTTCGGGTCTGGCCAGAAAGGGGTCTGATCCCATGCGTCCGTCCGGGTAACGGCGGCGAAAGTCCGCTGGCCCATGAATCGAACCGCAGGGGGCTGCCTCCGGGAGCGATCTCTGCTTGCTGATCAGGCTGTCATGGAGGTGAAGGGTGACGGCAATCTCACTGGGAGTGGCGTGTTGTCCTTCGCGGTTGCCATAAAGCTCTCGGGCACGCCGCATCACCGGACCGGCCATGAACCAGTTCGCCAGCCTGCAGCGTAAACGCGGAGCAACCTCCAGGCCGCGGCTTGCGGCGCTGCCGTAGGCCTGGGCGAAGGCGGCCTTGGTTGTGGCGATATTACCGCCGTGCCCGTTGACCACAAGGATCCGTTCGAAGCCATGGGTGGCGAGTGAGATCACAAGGTCATGCATCACCGCCAGCAATGTTGCGGGCTGCAGGCTGATGGTGCCGGCAAACCCCAGATGATGTTCGGCCATGCCGAAGGCCTGCACGGGCGCGACGAGAACCCCGCTCAGGCGGCCCAGCTCGAGCGCGACTGCTTCGGCGGTGAGTGCATCGGTGCCGATGGCTCCTGTGGGGCCATGTTGCTCAGTGGACCCCAGGGGAACAATGATTCCCTTGCAGTTCTGCAGATACTGATCAACATCAGGCCAGCTCTGCAGAGCGAGGCGAATGGCATCTTTGCTGGCGGCAGGGCCGGGGAGGATGGAAGGCATGCCGAGCGTGGCGTTGGCGTGATGAGCGATCGTGAGAGCTGGCTTCAGTGAGCTGTGCCGTTGCCGTCGTATTGATCGGTGTTGTAGTAACCGCCCTGCGTTCCGAAGAACAGGGTGGCGGTCACAAACAAACCGCTGCTGAACAAAAGGACGGTGCCCAGGTTGAAGCCGGAAAGTGCAGCATCCATCGCGTCAGATCAGTTTCTCCAAGCCTGGCAGCGGATTGGTGCTTGTCATCACTTGCATGCAGGGATCGTCATCGCCTCCGATCTCACTGCCGCTGCAGGGAATCTCAAGCCACTGCCTCAGTCGACCTGTGATCCAGATGAACGGCAGGGTGTCCGCCAGTGCAGCGGCTGACTTGAACAGATAACCGCTGGCGATGAAGGAGATCAGTTGCGGCGCCACCGGCTCACCGGGCCGCACGGGCAGAACGCCTGAGGCGAAATGGCTGATCAGCACAACAGCGCTCGTGTCCACCAGCTGGCTCACCAGCGTGGAGCCGTTGTTGCGCAGCCACAGGGCCTTGCCGTTGCTCACTCTTTTCCAGAAATGGAACATGCGCACATCCACGAACTGAGCCGTCAGATAGGCAGCCATGGAGGCGATCACTGATCCGAAGGCCAGTCGTTGGATTTCGAAAAAGGTGGCATCAGGCGCTCCCTCCACTCCGGGCAGCACTCCTCCAAGCCAGAGGATCAGCACGACCCAGCCGTTCAGCAGCAGGCCAACCCAAACCACCTGCGCGGCACGCTTCTCTCCCCAGAGCTCACTGATCAGATCCGTGCAGAGAAAGGTGATCGGGTAAGGCAGGGCACCTACAGCCACCACCACTGGCCAGGAGCCGATGTGCCCCAGTTCGAGGAAACGGGTCAGGCCAAGAATGTTCAGCATGCCCAGCGTCCCCAGAAACAGCCCGGCGAGCACCAGAAAGCAGAACTCTCGCCGTTGCTGAAGCGCTGGATTCATCCCTGACAGTGACCAGTGCTTTCAGGCTGCCAGGTTCCGTGCACGCTTGTTGTTGCCCGGACGCTTCGGAACGGAGCCGTCAAGTTGCCTGTCGCTGAGAGATTCTGAGTTAAAGAGACCTGCATGAGCCCCTGAGTTTCCATCACGACGCTGCAGCTAGGGCTCTGACGCTCTCGCACAAGCAACACTCATCGTCACTCAACCCATCACTTCAGATTTCCCCGCTCTTACTGAACCCTTTTTCTGCCGTCCTGCGGAGGCGGTGGGACCTGAGTTGGTTGGCTGCCGCCTGGTGAAACGAGAGGGCGATGGACGTCTGCTCTGGGGCGTGATTGTGGAAACCGAGGCGTATTCGCAGGATGAACCTGCCTGCCACGGCTACCGGCGCCGCTCACCTCAAAACGAAACCCTGTTTGGAGAACCTGCTCGGTTTTATGTGTATGTGAGCTATGGCATCCACCACTGCGTCAATGTGGTGACCGACCGTGCTGACTGGGCGAACGGCGTGTTGTTGCGTGCTGTGGCATTGCCTGATGAGCCTGAACGGATCGCGGCAGGGCCAGGTCTGCTGGCCCGCCGGTTTGGGATCGATCGCCGTTGTGATGGTCTCTCGGTCTGCGGTGATGGTGACCTCTGGCTGGCCTCACGTCCGGTCGAGCTGAGCCATCCTGTCCTGGTCACCACCACCCGGATCGGGATCAATCAGGGCCAGGAGCTTCCCCTGCGCTGGTACCTACAGAACAGTCGCGGCGTAAGTAAACGGGCCCGAGGTGATCGTTCCCCGAAGCTCGCAGAAGCTTTCTGCGTCGGTTCGCTGTGCAGCTGAACACTGCGGATCTACGATCCAGCCAGGTGAGCTGACGTTCAGTTGAGCACCTGGATACACCGACACATCCTTGATCTCGCGGCCTTTTCCAGGGAAGACTTCGCGACTGTTCTTGAGTTGGCCCATCGGTTCCGGTCGATGCCGGCCACAGGAGCCCGCCGTCTGCCGGCATTGCAGGGCCGCTTGGTGGCCACCCTGTTTTTCGAGCCCAGCACACGTACGCGCAGCAGTTTTGAGCTGGCTGCCAAGCGTCTCTCGGCAGACGTCTCCAGTTTTTCGCCCTCCAGCAGTTCGCTCAGCAAGGGGGAGTCGCTGTTGGATACAGCCCGCACTTACGTGGCCATGGGAGCCGACATGCTGGTGGTGCGTCACCGCTGTACCGGTGTGCCGAGGCAGCTGGCGGAAGCACTGGAGCACACCGGTGATCGCACGGTGATCCTCAACGCCGGTGATGGCCTGCACAGCCATCCCAGCCAGGGACTGCTCGATCTCTACACCCTGGCCCATCACTTCGATTCCGCTCATCCTCGGCCGGAGGCTTTGCAGGGCCGGCGTATCGTGATCGTGGGTGACATCCTGCACTCACGTGTGGCCCGCTCCAATCTCTGGGCCCTGACGGCCTGCGGCGCAGATGTTGTGCTGTGTGGTCCGCCCACGCTGGTTCCGGATGCTTTCGCCGACTTTCTGGCAGAGCCCCCTCCCGGCCAGACCATGGATCCTGTGGCTCAGCGCGGTTCTCTGATCATCAGCCGTGATCTTGATGCTGCGCTCAAGGGAGCAGATGCTGTCATGACCCTTCGTCTTCAGAAGGAACGCATGCGTCAGCACCTGCTCAGCGCGCTGGACCGCTACCACCGTGATTACGGGCTCAGCCATGAGCGCCTGTCTCGGTGTGGAGCCTCGATTCCCGTGCTGCACCCCGGTCCGGTGAACCGGGGGATTGAAATGAGTGGAGAACTGCTCGACGACCTGAGTGCCAACCTGGTGGAGAGTCAGGTGAGCAATGGCATCCCGATCAGGATGGCCCTGCTTTATTTGATGGCAGCGGCTGAATCCTCTGTGGACTCACCTGCCCTGGGTTGAGGTGCAAGACCGGAAACCTGGTTGGAGTAGTAGTCCATCGCTGCCCGCAGAGCGGCCCCAGGCGCTGAAATGGATGGGCCTAATCCGGGAGCCATAGGAAATGCTGCATCTGGTGAATCCAGGCCCATGTGCTGACTTGGCATGCCCGTCAGCAACATCGAGGCTCTGGCCTGTGACACCACCGCAAAGATCCACTTCAGCAGCAGCGAGAAGCGGTTCTCCTCATTGGGCATGAAGGCGAGGTGGGCAGCAGCCCAGAGCAGCCAGCCAGGGCCCCCCTTGAACTTGAATCCACGCAGGTCCGCGACGGCGTCGACGCGATCCAGCACCGCCATGCTGCCGAAATCGAACCAGCTGAAATTCGGACGCGACCCGCCTGAGACGATTGCGGCGATGTCCTTGCCCACGAACCCCCCGGCCTGAGTGGCAGGTCCCGCCATGCCAGGCAGCTGGTTGCCATCGCGGGTGTGCTTGTAGCAGCAGAGGTCACCAACCACCCGGATCTCGGGGTGCCCCTTCATCGAGAAGTCAGGCTCCACAACAACCCGACCGGCTCGGTCCGTTTCGCAGCCGACGGCATTGGCGAGTTTGCGCCCCAGATGAGAGGGCCGCACCCCGGCAGTCCAGATCACAGTCGCGGCTTGCAGTAAGCGTTCACCATCTGGGGTGCCAACAATTACTTCGCCAGGTTGCATGCTCTGCACACGCCCCTTGAACAGGAACTCCACTCCAAGAGCCGACAGGGATTTCTGAGCTGCCTCCGACAGTTCTTCAGGCATCGCTCTGAGCACGCGGTCGCCGGGGTCGACCAGAATGATCTTCGTGTCTTCCAGATTCAGCTGGCGGAATTCCTTGCGCATGGCATTGCGCATCAGTTCTGAGGCGGCTCCGGCCATTTCGCAGCCTGAGGGACCGCCTCCAACAATCACCACGGTCTGCAGGAAGCGACGTGCCTCAGGGTCAGGGGTCTGCTCAGCCTGCTCCATGGCCATCAGCAGACGTCGCCGAATCTCCTCGGCGTGCTCCAGGATTTTCATCGGTGGCGCAAAGGTCCGCCACTCTTCATGGCCGAAGAAGGTGCTGCCGGATCCTGTGGCCAGCACAAGATGGTCATATCCGTAAGCCTTGCCGCTGAAAATGATCTGCTTGTCTGCCGGCTTGATCTCCGTCACTTCCCCAAGCAGCACCTGCACATTGCTCTGGCGTCCAACCAGCTGTCTCAGTGGAGTCGCCACATCACCACTGGAAACAAGACCTGTTGCAACCTGATAGAGCAGTGGCTGGAACAGATTGAAGTTGCGCTTGTCGATCAGGGTGATGCGCACATCCGCCCTGGCCAGCGCCTTGCAGGCACGAACACCCGCGAATCCGCCTCCCACAATCACGACATGGGGAGCGTCACGCAGCCGCTCTTCGGGTGGATCCAGCTCGAGGAAGTAATGCTCTCCAGCCATGGATACAAGGTTGACGCTCTGGAATCAGCGTATGAATGCTGAAAGGTTTTGTCCGCGGTTTGAACAACGCGATGCTGGTCAGAGCAATTTGAATCCCTCGAGCAACAACCCATAAAGCAGCCCAATCCGAGCCATGTCGAGCAACTGTCGGCCCAGGTGACGTCCTCGATCATTGGCCCAGTGCCTTCTCATCCGAACCATCACTTCGATCAGCCCCACGCTGAGCATCGCCGCCACGGGATCCATCAGGTTGAGAGCACCGGAAACAGCCGCAACGCCGTTTCCGATCATGAAACTCCCTGTAAGAGCGATCAGCAGAAGTGATGCACGTCTCCATGGATTGGTTGCCCACAGGTCCAGCCTGTTTGCGGCTTCACCGAACGTTCTCTGCAGACGGGTCGTTTGTAGACGCGCTGTCACCGTTACAAACTCTCCAAAGAGAGGCAGGGAAACCAACCGATGATCCCCATCACCCGGCCCGAAACCTGCCAGACAATGTATACACCATTTGTGGGGTGATTGCCTCTATCAACCGCTACATGTTGAGGCTTTTGATGCAAAAAGCCTGAAAGTGTTCGATTCAGGATTGCTTACATCCGTAAGAAAGCCTGAACAGTGCCGCTTGGCAAGTGCAAGGTTTCAGAATCAGTCTGATTCCGCCTTTGCTTTGCGAGAGCTTTTGCCTTCGAGAAGTTCAAGTAGAGCTTCCATTTGTGCCATCACGCCGCGCACTTCACCGGCTTCCGGAAGCAGACCGTCTTCCATGACGCCTTGATGCATTTCCCGCAGTTCCTGGCGGATGTAGCGCAGATGGCTCACCACCTGTTCCCGTTTCGACTGAGACATCAACCATGGCTTTCTCAGCCTCTCTTTTACCTCATGGCCTGAATGAAACGCTTCGAACTGCGTTAATCAGCGGCGGGAAAGGCCACTGGCCAGAAGAATCAGGCCGTAGGTCAAAAGAGCTGAAGGTCTCACGAGCACTGACAGGCAGGCCGTGATGCTGAGCGCGATGAGCAGCGAAAGCCTGCTTGCGCGCCGATAGCCAAGCGAGAACCTCATCATGGTTCAGCGCTTTGCAAACTTCGCCCTGGCCTCGGCGTAAAACGTTGAGTCGATGCAGTCAAGCTGGCACTCCTCAGCCATTGATTCGATTCTTCGGCGAACTGCCGGTCGCACAAAAAAGGGAACTTCCTTGAGCGACTTCTCAGCTTCAGCACTCCAGTTCAACCTTGTTCTTGTCAATCCTGATGGAGAATAGGGGATTCGAACCCCTGACCTCTGCGGTGCGATCGCAGCGCTCTACCAGCTGAGCTAATTCCCCGGACTGGGCAACTTAGCTCCTGTTTTCCAAAGCATTCGAAGGCAAAATAAACATCAGCGCTTCGTGCCTGCATGCTGATTACTCCGGAGCGATTGGCTTCTTTTGATGAGGCATCGGTGGCAATGCTGGCGCGCCGTCTGGAGTACGACGACTACCCAACCCCATTTGAAGGCCTCAGTGACTGGCACTTGTTACGAGCTCTCGCCATTCATCGACCCGAACTCACTGCTCCATACGCTCATCTGATCGATCAGGAACCCTTCGACGAGGACTGAGCCGATGCAGGGGCTGCTGAAGGGACAACGTGTGCTTGTGGCTGCTTCGGGAAGCATTGCGGCTGTCAAGACTCCGCTGCTGGTCAGTGCTCTCGTGCAGGCTGGAGCTCAGGTTCGCTGTGTCATCACCGCAAGTGCTGCCCGTTTGGTGAGTCCGGTCGCGCTGGCGACGCTCAGTCGTCACCCCTGCTTCCAGGACAAGGACCAGTGGGACCCCGGGCGACCGCGACCGCTGCATATCGAGCTTGCTGAATGGGCGGATCTCCTTGTTGTGGCTCCTCTGAGTGCAACATCACTCTCCCGGTGGGTTCAGGGTGATGGCGACGGACTGCTGGCCAGTCTGCTGCTGGCTTGTGAGTGCCCGATTGTGGCGGCTCCAGCCATGAACACAGCAATGTGGAGACATTCAGCGGTGCAGCGCAACTGGCGGCATCTGTTGGACGATCCCCGCGTGCTGCCTCTTGCTCCTGAGGGCGGTCTGCTCGCCTGTGATCGTCTCGGCACCGGACGCATGGCAGATCCCGTGAGGATTGAGCTGGCTGCGGCCAGTGCCCTCTTGCAAGCCGATGCCGAGGGCCTGCTCAAGTCCGACTGGCGTGGACGACATGTGCTGGTCAGTGCTGGACCGACCTTGGAATCTTTGGACAGCGTCAGGGTCTTTTCCAATCGCAGCAGCGGCCGCATGGGTGTATTGCTTGCTCAGGCCGCTCATCTGAGAGGTGCCACCGTTGACCTGGTGCATGGCCCGCTGCAGGTTTCTCCGTCCTGGCTGGAAGGCCTGGACTGCCATGCAGTGGTTGGGAGTGCCGCCATGGACGATCTGCTTCGACAACTGCAGCCGAAGGCAGATGCAGTGTTGATGTGCGCTGCTGTTGCTGATTTGCGTCGGACAAGTGCTGTTGATGTTGAGAAGTTGCCGAAAGACAAGCTGGTTGAGTCGATTGAGGGTGGCTGGGAACTCGTGCCGGACCTGCTCCAGGGCCTTGTCAGGAGGCGGCCTGCGGGGCAGACGGTGCTGGGTTTCGCTGCCCTGACAGGAACCGATGAGCAACTGCTTGAACATGGTCGCCGCAAGCTTCAGAGCAAGGGATGCGATCTGTTGATGGTCAATCCTGTCGACCGTCCAGGACAGGGTCTCGACAGCGATCAGAACTCAGGCTGGCTGCTGGGCCCCGGGCATCGCCATCAAATCTGTCCACTCGAAAGCAAGCTCGTGTTGTCTCACCGGTTGCTCGATCGATTGCTTGAGCTCCAACAGTCTTCTGAACACGCCTCCGGTCAGAAAGACGCTTGATTCTGGATTCAAAACAGGGCAGCCATCACGGCGATCAAGCAGCCATATCGGCCGGATCCAGTTCCGGCCGATCGATCAACGTGCTCGGTTACAGGCCCAGGGATGCTGGCCAGTTGGCCTTTGTTTCGTTGCTTCCAGGTGTGCGAACAGCCGTAGATGTTGTCCGGGCTCGCTCCTGGACATCAACGTCCTGTGAATGTCTTGGTGGCTGGCTGTCAGGTCGCACAACAGCCTCTGCAGCAGCGGTGACAGCTTGCTCGGAGTGGTTTCGATGCCGTCTCGATGCCTGGAGAACGCTTCACGTTGTTGAGACGTGCGAAACGCTGCCCGGAACGGTCGTTTGACACCTGTAGGATCCGCCTGTCCGGTGGACATCGTCAACAGCCGGCGTTTCGGCTTTTCCTCCATGCGCATCCGTCCTCTGCTGGCCCTTGTGCTGGCTTTCTGTCTGACCTTCGTCACTGCCTGCAGCGGGGGTGCTGAGGCTGTTGACCGTTCCAACATCACGTACGACGACATCCGTAACACCGGCAAGGCGAACGATTGCCCAACGCTTCCCGAATCCGCCCGTGGCTCCATCCCGCTCACTCCTGGCAATGATTACCAGCTGAGAGCTATCTGCATGCATCCCAGTCAGGTCTTCATCAAAGGTGAGCCTGCCAACAAGCGTCAGGAAGCTCAGTTTGTTGAGGGCAAGATCCTCACCCGCTACACCTCAAGCCTTGATCAGGTGTATGGAGATCTCGCTGTTGATGAAAACGGTCTCACGTTCAAAGAGGAGGGCGGCATCGACTTCCAGCCCATCACCGTTCTGGTTCCAGGTGGAGAGGAATTCCCATTCACGTTCTCCAGCAAAAACCTCCAGGCCGAAGCTGAAGGTGCCGCCATCACCACCAGCACTGATTTCGAGGGTGAATACCGGACTCCCAGCTACCGCACAAGCAATTTCATTGACCCCAAAGGTCGTGCTCTGACCACCGGTGTGGACTACCCACAGGGTCTGATCGGTCTCGGCGGTGACTATCAGAAGCTCGATAAGGAAAACAAAAAGCGCTACATCGACGGTCAGGGTGTGATGAGTCTTTCCATTACACGTGTCGACCCCGAGACCGGTGAATTTGCGGGAGTGTTCTCTGCAATCCAGCCTTCCGACTCTGATATGGGAGGCCGAGAAGTTGTCGACGTCAAGATCACCGGGGAGCTTTACGGGCAGCTCGAGGAATCCTGATTCACTCGAACGATTCATTAATTGAAAGGGGCTGAGGCCCCTTTTTTTGTGCGTGATCGTGGCTGAATCCACGGCCTGCTGTCTGGGATAATCGCGTTCTCCAACGCTCCACGGCTTTTCATGTCTGCCAGCACTTCGTCATCTCAGGCCGGCCTCATCGCCCCCTACGGCGGCACTCTCGTGGACCTGATGGCTCCTGAAGCTGAGAAGGCTGCCCTGAAGGCCTCTGCCACCACCCGTATCGAATGCTCCGATCGCAATGCCTGTGACGTGGAGCTGCTTGTGGTGGGAGGCTTTTCCCCGGAGAGGGGCTTCATGCACCAGGCCGATTACGACGCGGTGGTGGCAGGGCACCGAACCACCTCTGGATATCTGTTCGGCCTGCCGATTGTGATGGACACCGATCGTGAGGACATCACTGTCGGAGAAAAGGTTCTTCTCACCTACAAGGGCCAGGAGCTTGCGGTGCTCACCGTGGAGGACAAATGGGAACCTGACAAGGTCACCGAAGCCAAGGGGTGCTACGGCACCACGTCGCTGGAACATCCGGCGGTGCGCATGATCGCCACTGAGCGCCGTCGCTTCTATCTGGGGGGCTTGATTCAGGGCCTGGAACTGCCCTCCCGCGTGTTCCCCTGCAAGACTCCAGCTGAGGTCCGGGCTGGCCTGCCCGAAGGCGAAGACGTCGTGGCCTTCCAGTGCCGCAATCCCATTCACAGAGCCCACTACGAGCTGTTCACAAGAGCACTGCATGCCAGCAATGTCAGTGAAAACGCTGTGGTGCTGGTCCACCCCACCTGTGGTCCAACGCAGCAGGATGACATTCCCGGCGCAGTGCGATTCCAGACCTACGAGCGACTGGCCGCCGAAGTCGATAATTCCAGGATCCGCTGGGCCTACCTCCCCTATGCCATGCACATGGCTGGTCCGCGGGAGGCGTTGCAGCACATGATCATTCGCCGTAACTACGGATGCACCCACTTCATCATCGGTCGCGATATGGCCGGCTGTAAGTCATCCCTGAGCGGTGATGACTTCTATGGCCCCTATGACGCTCAGAACTTTGCCAAGGAGTGCGCGCCCGAGCTCACAATGGAGACGGTGCCGTCTCTCAACCTCGTTTTCACCGAAGAGGAGGGTTACGTCACAGCGGAACATGCCGAGGCCAGAGGGCTGCACGTGAAGAAACTCAGCGGGACTCAGTTCCGCAAGATGCTGCGCAGCGGTGAAGAGATCCCTGAGTGGTTCGCCTTCAAGAGCGTTGTTGATGTGCTCCGGTCCGCCTGAGCTCTCAGCTTCCTATTAACATTCCTTCATCAGAGGCGAAAGACCCTTGAACAAACGTTGGCGGAACATCGGCCTTGGTGCCCTCCTAGTGCTAGCAATCGTCGTGATTGCACCAGCTTTCTTCGGTGGTGCCGGCGGTCCTCAGCCGGAGGCACGCTCCCTCCGCTACAGCGATTTTGTTGAACGGGTTCAGGAAGACCAGGTCAGCAGAGTGCTTCTTTCCCCCGATCGAGGCACCGCCCAGGTCGTCGAGACCGATGGAAGACGCGCCGAAGTGAACCTTGCTCCCGACAAGGATCTTCTGAAGCTGCTGACTGATCACAACGTTGATATCGCTGTCCAGCCTTCGCGTCAGCCAGGTGCCTGGCAGCAGGCTGCGTCGAGTCTGATCTTCCCCTTGTTGCTGCTGGGAGGGTTGTTCTTCCTCTTCCGACGTGCTCAGTCCGGTGGTGGTGGCGGCAATCCCGCCATGAATTTCGGGAAGAGCAAGGCCCGTGTGCAAATGGAGCCTTCCACGCAAATCACCTTCGGCGATGTTGCAGGGATTGAAGGCGCCAAGCTCGAACTCACCGAGGTGGTCGACTTCCTCAAAAACCCTGACCGATTCACCGCTGTTGGGGCGAAGATTCCGAAGGGTGTGCTGTTAGTTGGGCCTCCCGGTACCGGCAAAACTCTGCTGGCAAAGGCTGTGGCTGGAGAAGCTAACGTCCCTTTCTTTTCGATCTCCGGCTCGGAGTTCGTCGAGATGTTTGTCGGAGTCGGCGCAAGCAGGGTCCGTGATCTGTTCGAGCAGGCCAAGAAAAACGCGCCCTGCATCGTCTTCATCGACGAGATTGATGCGGTCGGTCGTCAGCGCGGAGCCGGCATGGGCGGTGGAAATGATGAGCGCGAGCAGACACTCAATCAGCTGCTCACTGAGATGGATGGTTTTGAGGGAAACACCGGCATCATCATTGTTGCTGCCACCAACCGTCCGGATGTCCTCGATTCAGCGCTGATGCGTCCTGGTCGTTTTGATCGCCAGGTCACGGTGGACCGTCCCGACTATGCAGGTCGACTGCAGATTCTCGGGGTGCATGCCCGTGGAAAGACACTGTCCAAAGATGTCGATCTCGACAAGGTCGCGCGACGTACCCCCGGTTACACGGGTGCAGACCTCTCCAACCTGTTGAACGAGGCGGCCATTCTCGCGGCCCGTCGTGATCTGAGCGAAGTCAGCAACGATGAAATCAGCGATGCCATTGAGCGTGTCATGGCCGGTCCTGAGAAGAAGGACAGCGTGATGAGTGATCGACGCAAGCGTCTTGTTGCCTATCACGAAGCCGGACATGCGCTTGTCGGTGCACTGATGCCCGATTACGACCCTGTTCAGAAGATTTCAATCATTCCGCGTGGAAACGCCGGAGGACTGACCTTCTTCACACCCAGTGAAGAGCGTATGGAGTCAGGCCTCTATTCCCGCACTTACCTCCAGAATCAGATGGCCGTTGCGCTAGGGGGGCGTGTCGCCGAAGAGATCGTCTACGGAGAAGATGAAGTCACCACCGGTGCTTCCAACGACCTTCAGCAGGTCGCTTCAACTGCGAGACAGATGATCACCCGGTTCGGTATGAGTGACAAGCTTGGGCCAGTTGCTCTTGGCCGATCCCAGGGGGGCATGTTCCTTGGGCGTGACATCGCTGCTGAACGTGATTTCTCGGAAGACACCGCTGCCACCATCGACGAGGAAGTCTCCGATCTTGTGGCTCTGGCTTACAGACGTGCCACGAAGGTTCTTGTCGATAACCGTCCTGTGCTCGACGAACTCGCCGAAATGCTTGTGGATCAGGAAACAGTGGATGCTGAAGAATTCCAGGAGCTGCTGATCCGCAGCGATGTCCGTATTGCCGAATACGTCTGATTGTGAGGAGGGCTTGATCCGCTCACTGCGGATCCAGCCCTTGCTTGTTGTTCTGCGCCCAGACCTCGATGATCTGGATTCAGACTTTGCGATCACCCGTCTCTTTTGTCAGCTGGATCAGCTTGTCGAGGCGGGTGTTCAGCATGTAGAAATCGCCTGGATTGAACATCCTCGCTGGTGCGATCTTGTGATGGCAGCGAGGTCACGCCACCCACGTCTGTCTTTAGGAGCTGCATCGATCACGCAGCAGTCGGCTCTCCAGCAGGTGGCGGAGCTTGGTTTCAGCTATGCCATGTCGCCGCTGTTGCATGCGGAGTTACAGCAGAGAGCCGATCAGCTCGGCTTCTTGCTGGTGCCGGGTGTGATGACGCCCTCTGAAATTCGACAGGCCTGCGATCTGGGTTGCCGTTTGGTGAAGTTGTTTCCAGCAAGCGTGCTGGGTCGGCAGTTTTATCGCCAGATCGCTGCGCCGATGGGCAATCTCCCCTTCATGATTGCAGCTGGAGGTTTACGCGCCTGTGACCTCTGCCACTGGCTGGCAGCGGGATATGACGCCATTGCTCTCGGTCGCACTGTGTTCGAAAAGGATGGTTTTGATCCCTCCCTTGCCGCCTGGATCGACGCATGAGTGGTAGTGATGAGACCCATCTGCTACAGATAAGAGAGATGTTATGGGCACGATGTCTCAGCTATCCATCAAGTTGAGCGACAAAGCTGATGCTTTGATCGCTCAGTTGCAGAAAGAAATTTTCAATAGACGTCGCAAGAAGGTGACAGCAGCAGGCGTTGTTGAGACCCTCGTTGAGAGCGGTGCTCGCTCGCAGTCCGACAAGCGTTTCTCAACATCCTGGGTCAATCTGATTCAGGACATCGAAAAGGCCGCCAAGTTGGCCAATGCCCATGGCAGCAAACCGTCTTCGCTCAGCGATGAAGAATGGGTGATGGTGTTGAGCCATCGCAACCGTCAGTCCACAGGCAAGCCTGTTCGCCAGTCCGCGGCCCGAAAGCCTGCAGCGAAAAAGCGTGCTGCAGTGAAGGCTTCAGCAGCCAAGTCTCCTGCAGCAAAAGCTTCGGTCGCCAAGGCTTCCGCGAAGAAAACTGCGTCTCGAAAGCCGGCTTCCTCCCGGGTTGCCAAAAAGACAACGACAACATCGGCATCGGTGAGTACCGCAAGCAAGCCGCGCGCGGCCCGTCGTGCCCGCAAAGCCACCAAGTCATCGGCATCTGGGTCCGTTGCCGGACGTATGGCCAAGGCTGCAGCTCAGCTGGGCGGCGGCAGCGGCATCACATCTCCGGCTCGCAGCTGAACCAAAACGTGCAGCCTCACCAGAGGCTGCACTGACCCTGCTGCCTGAGCAGGTGATCAGCCAGTACCAGATTCACCATTGCCTCCACCATCGGCACGGCCCTGGGTAGTACGCATGGGTCATGCCTGCCCTTTGCGGCGAGGGTGGTGGCCTGTCCTCGATCGTTGATTGTCTGCTGCTCTTTGCGGATCGTTGCAGTTGGCTTGAATGCCACCCGGATCACAATTGGCTCGCCGTTGCTGATGCCTCCCTGAATGCCGCCGGAATTGTTGGTGGCTGTGCGCAGGCGCCCCTCATCACTCGGCAGAAAAGCATCGTTGTGCTCGCTCCCTTTCAGTCGTGTGCCGGCGAAACCTGAGCCGATTTCAAACCCTTTGGTGGCGGGAAGCGACATCACCGCCTTGGCCAGATCCGCTTCCAGCTTGTCGAAAACGGGCATCCCCAGACCAACAGGAGGCTTGCGCACAACGCATTCGATCAGACCTCCACAGGAGTCGCCGTCGCGGCCGATTTCCTCAATCCGTTTAATCATCCGATCGGCCATCGCAGCATCGGGACAGCGCACAATGTTGGCTTCCACCCCTTCTCGGTTCACTGCGTTGAGATCCACCGTGGCTTCGAGATCGTGGATGCGTCGCACCCAGGCCACCACCTCGGTGCCGTGGGTCTTGTTCAGTAACTGGCGGGCAACGGCACCAGCCGCCACACGGCCGATCGTTTCGCGGGCCGACGCCCTGCCTCCACCACTGCGGGCCTGAATCCCGTATTTCGCCTGATAGGTGGCATCGGCGTGGGAGGGGCGAAAAGCAACCTCCATCTCCTGGTAATCCTGGGGTCGCTGATCCTTGTTGCGAACCACCATGGCGATTGGTGTTCCCAGGGTCAGGCCATCCATCACTCCGCTCAGGATCTCCACCTGATCGGCTTCTTTGCGTGGTGTGGTGATTCTGCTCTGCCCTGGCTTGCGACGGTCCAGCTCGGCCTGGAGCGCAGCCAGGTCGAGCTCAAGACGTGGCGGGCAACCCTCCAGGACCACGCCGACTCCTCCGCCATGGGACTCTCCGAAGGTGCTGATGCGGAACAGGGTGCCGAAACTGCTGCCCAATGGAATGCCTTGTCTCGTTCGAGCGTAAGAGAGCTCAGATCAGCTCGCTCAGGGCTCCTGAGGGTTGTTCAGAAGTCGGCCTGTCTCTCAGCATCTCAAAGTCGGCGAAGTCGAAGCCTGGCCCCACACAGCAGCTCACCAGCGAGTACTGCCCTTCTGAACGTGCCGCCATCCAGTGGCCTGCAGGCACGACGTGAACAGGATGATGCATCGAAAGCACATGCTGAACGGCCTGACCTCCCCCCGGTTCAAGCGTCCACAGACTCAGTGGTGTTCCCTGCAGATGGGTCCAGACCTCATCGGCCTGATGAACCGCATGCCAGCGACTTCTGGACCCTGCGTCCAGCAGGTAGAGGATGCTCGTGATGGCTGCCCGTTGCTGGCCATCGGCACGGGTGATCAGCGCTCCGCTCCGATACAGCTCGCGGAACCAGCCGCCCTCTGGGTGCGGCTCGAGGTTCCAGTCCTGGATCAGTTGATCCACAACCTCCATCGGGGAGTGGCTCGATGATGGGGACGTCTCTGAGATTGACTCCATCACTTCAGTGGTTTGCTGAAGCGCATTAAACCCCAGCTGAGTTTTCCTGCCTTGCCACCATCAACCCAATGGCCAAGCCCCGCGTCCATCCGCTCCAGATAATCGGGTGTGATGCTGCTTTCCAGATCCTTGCGCCGCCGCCGCAATTCCAGTCGGACCCTGCTGTAGTGCTCAATCAGCATCGGTGTGTGGTCATGCCATGCCGTACGCGTCAGACCTGCTTCACTGCCCCAGTGCTGATACCGCTCGGGCGATCCGAGATCCGCCAGGTGAATGCGATCGAGAATCGCCGTGAGCGAATCAGCATTGACCCCATCGGCTGCCATGGGGTCGGTCATCACCATCACACCGCCAGGTTTCAGCAAACGTGCTGCTTCCCGCATCACGGTCCGGCGGTCACCGGAGTGGAGAATCGCGTCCTGACTCCAGATCACATCGGCACAGCCATCGGGCAGCGGCACCGCCTCGAAGGATGCATCGTGAACCCTGATTCGCTCAGAGAGACCAGCCTCTTGATTGAGAGCCCGATGTCGATTGTTCTCAACTGCTGAGATGTTGATGGCATCCACCCGTATCTCAGCTCTTCCGCAGAGTCGCCTGGCTGCTCCCCCGTAGCCTGATCCGAAGTCCACAACCCTCAACGGTGCAGATGCATCAGAGGAGTGAGGCTCCCCCATCAGTGCGATCAGCGCGTCGACAGTGCGACGGCTTGCGATTGCGATCGGCTCCTCGGCGCTCTCGTACAGGCCGATGTGAATGTCCTCGCCGCCCCAGATGCCTTCGTAAAAGCGATCGGCGTCATCACTGTCGTAGTAGTTCGCGGCAGTGCTGGCAGCGTCGGAGTAGGTGCTTGTCATCGCTCAGATCGCCGTCAGATCGGTGTCGAACAGATACTCCTTTTCAGCGACATGAACGTAGAAGTCGGGATCATCATGCCCACGTTGATAGTCGCCATAGCTGGTGATTCTCTGGAAGCCCACCTCCCGCATCAGACGCCGCACGTAGCCGTGGCGCAGCGGGAACATGTTCAGGTGATACGTGCTTCCATCACTGAAGGCGTAGCGGAAACGGGCCAGACCGTCGTCGACGTGTTCGGGACCAACCTCCACATCCTTGCCGCAGTAGACATTGCTCTTGCCGCTGGTGGAGGTCCCCTCCAGCAGACGGTCATAGTTGCGGTGATCGAGAATCAGGATTCCGTTGTGCTTCAACACGGCGTAATACTCCGCCAGCGCCTTGCGACGGTCGCGTTCGCGGAACAGATGGGTGAATGAGTTGCCCAGACAGATCACAGCGTCGTACTCGCCGTGGATGTCACGATTCAGGAAACGCCAGTCCGCGTGAACCGTGCGCATCAGCAGGTCCCGTTCCCGCGCGTTCTTGAAAGCACGGGCCAGCATGTTGGGGCTGCCATCCACACTCACCACGTCGAAGCCCTCGCGCAGAAGACGGATCGAATGGAAGCCTGTGCCTGTGGCCACATCCAGCACCGATCGGGCACCGTGCTCATGCAGTAACCGCACAAAGAAGTTCCCCTCGGCTTCTTCTCTGGCATCCCAGTCAATGAGTCGATCCCATCGGTCTGCAAATTGCTCGATGTACTCCTGTTGATAGTGGTCGGTTTCCCGGACGCGCTCTGGTCGCTGCCCGAAGCGTTGCTCATCCCCGGATTCAGCTGACGCTTGGCTTCTGAGTGTGGTCATGCCAGTCGGTTCCTCTACTGAGCGGGTCTACTGCGTTGGGCAGTGCGAAGGACAGCAGCGGCGCTGTCTGACAGCTCGTCACCGACCCTCTGAGCTGATTCGAAGTGGTGAACAGTGCTCAGTCCGCAACCTAATCACGCCGTTTACTGCTGTCAGCTAGGCGTAGCAGCATTCATCCCGCTCAGCGTTGGTGCACGAGCGGTGAACAGCAGCCCAAGCCACTGCTATAAGCAGCTCAGGCTTGGGCGGAGGCTCTGAAGTGCACTCAGAGATCTCCATTGAGTCGGTCTGGAAGCTGTTCGGCGGATCTTCGCCGGAATGGATTGAGGAGCTCCGATCAGGTGGGGATGCTGATCAGCTGCATGCAAGTCGTGGAGTGCGTGCAGCTGTCCAGGATGTCTCCATGGAGATTCACTCCGGTGAGATCTTTGTTGTGATGGGGCTTTCCGGCTCTGGTAAGTCCACCCTCCTGCGGATGATCAATGGACTGATCCCCCCCTGTGAGGGTGATGTCATTGTTCAGGGCCGGTCGCTCAATGCGATGTCGGTGCGGCAGTTGGCAGAGCTGAGGCGTCATCAGATGGCGATGGTCTTTCAGTCGTTTGCCCTTTTCCCCCATCGCAACGTGCTCGAGAATGCGGCCTTTGGACTCGAGGTCGCAGGGTTGTCCCGCAAGGCACGTCATGACCGTGCCATGCAGGCCCTTGAGCGTGTCGGGCTCATCAGCGAAGCAAGAAAACGGCCACGTGAGCTGTCCGGTGGCATGCAACAGCGGGTAGGCCTGGCCAGGGCTCTGGCTCTCGACCCGCCGATCCTGCTGATGGATGAGGCCTTTTCCGCTCTGGATCCTCTAATTCGAAAGGATATGCAGAATCTTTTGCTGGAGCTGCAGGCGGAGCACCGACGCACCGTGGTGTTCATTTCCCATGATCTCGATGAGGCGATCAGGATCGGTGACCGCATCGCCCTGATGCATTCAGGACGGCTTCTTCAATGCGATACGGCTCAGAGGTTGCTCCACAATCCCGCCGATGATGCGGTCAAGCGCTTTTTCCGTGATGTTGATCTGGCTTCGGTCCTGACCGTGGACTCCATTGCCCAGCTTCCCCAGCAGCAACTGGTGTGTGAATTGGGTGAGCCCCTCCCTGAGCGCGGGGACACCACGATCTATGTGACTGATCATCAGCAGCGTCTGCGCGGACTGCTCCAGGCAGATCTCGGCTGGGTCGACGTGAGTGCCGTCAGAAGCTTGTCCATGGGTACATCCGTCAAGGATGCCATTGATGTTGTGGCAACCAGTTCCGATCCCGTTCCGGTGCTGGATGATCAACGACGGTTGCTGGGAGTGATCGGTCCGCGCCAGCTTCTGTTGTCGATGGAGGGAGGGGCTCAATGTTGATCCTCGCTGCAGCGCATCAAGCCGGTTGGCTCGGTCAGGGGATCGATCTGGCCGTTGCGTGGCTGCTGGCCAACGCCCAGGCACTGTTTGACGTATTCAAGGTGTCGGTGCTGGCCCTGGTCTCCATGACCGAAGGGCTGCTGGAGTGGCCGCCGGCCTGGCTGTTTGCCCTGATCACGGCGGCACTGGGTTTCTGGCGAGTCAACGGCGGGTTCGCGTTGTTCGTTCTGCTCGGATTCAATCTTGTGCTTTCCATGGCGCTGTGGAGCGAGATGATTGCCACCCTCTCGCTTGTGCTGACAGCATCCGGCCTGGCGCTGTTGATCGGTCTGCCGCTCGGCATCCTTTCGGCGCGTTCACGACTGGTCTGGCGTTTGGTGCGCCCTTGCCTTGATCTGATGCAGACGATGCCGGCCTTCGTCTATCTGATCCCGGCAGTGATGTTGTTCAGCACGGGTTCGGTTCCTTCAATCCTGGCAACGCTGATCTTCGCCATGCCGCCGGTGGTCCGGTTAACGCATCTGGGAATCGTTCAGGTTCCGGATGATCTCATCGAAGCCGGACGCTCCTTCGGTTGCAGCGATCGACAGTTGCTCTGGAAGGTGCAGATGCCCAATGCCATTCCCACCGTGATGACCGGTGTGAATCAGACGATCATGTTGTCTCTGTCAATGGTCGTGATCGCTTCGATGATCGGTGGTGGAGGTCTCGGTGATGTGGTGTTGCGCGGGATTCAGCAGCTTGATGTGGGAATGGGCTTTGAGGGCGGCATCGCCGTGGTGATCCTGGCTGTGATCCTCGACCGTCTCAGTCAGAGCTTTGCGGGGCATCGTGGATCGTCACTTCAGACGCGTCTGCGTGGCTGGATGGCCCTGTGGAGATCGGCATGAGCGGTCGAGAGCTTCAACGACGGGCATTTCTGCTTGGAGGCCTTGGAATTGCTGGGATGTCCTTCGCCAGCCTGGTCAAGCTCAGTGGGTCATCCTCCCCCGTGAGTTCTTCAGCCAAGCCGGGAGCGGCAGGCATGCAGACCTCACGCGGTTCGCTACCCAGCTCCGCATCCGCGAGACCCACACTGCGTCTGGGCTGGTCACCCTGGGCTGATGCCGAGGTGGTGAGCCTCATGGCTCAGAGGGTGATCCAGCAGGCCTACGACGTAAGTGTTGAGCGTGTTCTCGCCGACATCGGCATTCAGTACGCCTCAATTGCACGCGGTGATCTGGATCTGATGCTGATGGCCTGGTTGCCGTTGACCCACCGTGACTATTACCGGCGGGTGCGTGATCGGGTCGTCGACTTCGGCTCGATGTATTCAGGCCGTCTGGGGTGGGTGGTCCCCGATTACGTGCCTGCCTCGGAGCTCTCTGCGATTCCTGATTTACGCGATCCTTCCCTGGCGGCACGGTTCGACAACCGCGTGCAGGGGATTGATCCCGGTTCGGGTCTGAATCAGGCTTCGGCTGAAGCACTCAAGAGTTACGGCCTCAGTGATTTGGAGCTGGTGTCATCGAGCAGTGCTGCGATGACAGCCGTACTCGATCAGGCGATTCGTCAGCAGCGTTGGGTGATCGTCACCAGCTGGACTCCGCACTGGATGTTCGCCCGTTACAGGCTGAGATTCCTTCAGGACCCACAGCGTGTGTTCGGCGGTATCGAGTGGATTCATGCACTCGGTCGTCCCCAGCTGGATCTGGAGATGCAGGATGTTGCGGGCTTTCTCACCCGTTTTCATCTTCCCGATCAGGAGATGTCGGATCTGCTGCTGCAGGCCAATGATCAGACCGCTGAGGCTGCAGTGGATGACTACATCGCCTTGCATCCAGCACGGGTCCGTTACTGGGGCACTGGCGAGATTGCATCAGCCTGATCAGGCCCTGGAATCAAAAGTTTCGGCGCATCGGGTGCTGCAGAACCATGCATGCATCTGACCTTTCTGTCGATGTGTCGTGGAGGGTTTGATGTGGACCGTCATTCCGCAAATCGGATCTGTTGATTCCTTCACGTACCTCGCAGGCTCTTCATCGAAATGCTTTGCACAGCGTGTGCTGCAGAACAGAATCATTTCCTCGGCATGTTCACGCCGGCTGCCGGGTTTTCAGGATTGACGTCCATTCCGCAGATGGGATCTCTGTCTGGATTTGAAACCTCACTGCAATTCTCCTGGCTGATCTCAGAGTGGCCCGTGTGCTGCTCGCCTTGCTGGTCGAAGTGCTCAGCACAATGATCCGAGCAGAACCAGAACTGCTCGCCATTGCGTTGTCGCGTGGCCGGAGCGTTGGCTTTTTCCACCTGCATTCCGCAGATCGGATCAAGTGCATATCCAGCTCCGCCTCCGAAGCGCTCCTTGTTGTGCGCCAGCCACCACGCCATCAACAGAACGCTCAGGGCGACGAGATTGAGCCATGTGGTGCTGTTCCAGCCGATTGAGAGGGTCTGACCAGCATTGATCCGCGTCTCAGGAATCAGTCCTGAGACGCGGAACAGCCCCTCAACGACCAGACCGCTGAATGACATCAACAGCCAAAGACCGAGCAGATGCGCAAAGCCAGCCGTGGTCCGTAGTACTTCCTGCAGATCAACAGCAGCGGCAGTGTGATCAGATCCGCAAAGATGAACGCAATCATGCCGCCGAAAGACACGCCACCCGTCCATAAAGCTGCAGCCATGGCAACGTTGCCGACCGAGCAGACGAAGCTGATGATGGCGATCAAGGGGGCAATCAAGGCGTTCTGGATCGATGTCCAGATCCCCTGGTTCTGCATGAACACAATCCGCCAGAGAGTGTCCGGCACCAGGGCGCTCAGCATGCCGGCGACGACAAAGCCGATCAGCAGCTCTTTGCGCAGCATGGTCAGATCGGCCAGTGCATAACTGGCGGCGTTGGCCCAGGTCGCTGGTGAGCGCAGCCTGCTTCCAAGACGCTCCGGTTTGGACGACCCAGCGTCCGCGCCATTGGCGAGGGCGCTCTCCCGAAGCCTCTCCTGGACAGGTCGAGTGAGGCGAACCGGGAACAGAAGGGTTCCCCACCACGCCAGCAGAATGATCATCAGTGGCCCCCCGATGAACTCTGCTGCGGCAAATTGCCAGCCCAGCAGCACAATCAGCACGAGTCCGAGTTCCAGCACCAGATTGGTGGAAGCCATCATGAACACCTGGGCCGTGATGAAGTCGGCACCTCTGGCGAACAGGTTTTTGCTCATGGCCGAGGCGGCGTAGGAGCAGGACGACGACACCATTCCCAGCCCGGAGGCGCGCAGAATCGCACCCGGCTTGTGTGACCCCATCACGCGTTCCATGGCGTTGCGGCTCGCACAGGCCTGCACCAAGCCCGAGAGGCAAAAACCGAGCACCAGAGGCCACAGCGTTGCCCAGAACATGAGCCATCCGTTCCAGAGCGATTGGCCGATCAGCTGCGGGGCCATCTGGTTGATATCCATGACTGGCTCGATGGGTCTGATCTCTTGATAGGCACGTTTCTGTGTCCGCCCCACGTCCCCTCGTGGATCCACCTAAGGATTCATCGTGTCCGTGGTCGAATAAGAAACCATTAAAAAGCCCCCTCGTGAGAGGGGGCTTTCCGATTCAGCTAAAGCTGAATCTCTGGAGACTTCAGCCTCAGCCGATGGCGGGAGCTTGCAGAGCCACAGGAGTGGACTCAGCAGCAGCCAGGTCGAGGGGGAAGTTGTGAGCGTTGCGCTCGTGCATGACTTCCATGCCGAGGTTGGCGCGGTTCAGCACATCAGCCCAGGTGTTCAGGACACGGCCCTGACCATCAAGGATGGACTGGTTGAAGTTGAAACCGTTCAGGTTGAAGGCCATGGTTGACACGCCCAGGGCGGTGAACCAGATGCCGACAACGGGCCAGGCAGCCAGGAAGAAGTGCAGGCTGCGGCTGTTGTTGAACGATGCGTATTGGAAGATCAGGCGACCGAAGTAACCGTGGGCAGCCACGATGTTGTAGGTCTCTTCCTCTTGACCGAACTTGTAGCCGTAGTTCTGGGACTCGCTCTCGGTGGTCTCGCGGACCAGGGAGGAGGTCACCAGTGAACCGTGCATGGCGGAGAACAGTGAACCACCGAAGACGCCAGCCACACCAAGCATGTGGAAGGGGTGCATCAGAATGTTGTGCTCGGCCTGGAACACCAACATGAAGTTGAAGGTGCCGGAGATGCCCAGGGGCATGCCGTCAGAGAAGGAACCCTGACCGAAGGGGTACACCAGGAACACGGCGGAGGCAGCAGCCACAGGTGCGCTGTAAGCAACGCAGATCCAGGGGCGCATGCCGAGGCGGTAGGAGAGTTCCCACTCGCGACCCATGTAGCAGAAGATGCCGATCAGGAAGTGGAAGACAACCAGCTGGTAAGGACCGCCGTTGTACAGCCACTCGTCGAGAGAGGCAGCTTCCCAGATGGGATAGAAGTGAAGGCCGATGGCGTTCGAGGAGGGCACAACAGCACCGGAGATGATGTTGTTGCCGTAGATCAGTGAACCGGCGACGGGCTCACGGATGCCGTCGATGTCGACGGGGGGTGCTGCGATGAACGCAACGATGAAGCAGGTGGTGGCAGCCAGCAGGGTGGGGATCATCAGCACACCGAACCAGCCCACATACAGGCGGTTGTTGGTGGAGGTGACCCACTCGCAGAAGGACTGCCAGCCATTGGCGCCGGAGCGCTGCTGAATGGTGGTGGTCATGAGAACGGGAAAGAATGTCTCCGAGGAGACGGTTACGGAAGGGCAGGAAGCCCTGCCGAGAACGATTGTAAAGCAACATTGCGCAAGATGTCGCCTGCTTTATGAAGCCGACATGAAGAACCATTGAGACCTCGCTCAGGCGTTCTCAGAGGCGTGGTTGTTAGCGTCCAGCCCATGCAAGGCCTTCTGCATCCGCCTGAGCTCCTGCCTCAGCCAAAGCTTTCCGGCGAAAGGGTGCTGCTGGTTCGGTTGCCTTGCAATCCGATTTTTCCGATTGGCCCCATCTACCTGGCCGATCATCTGCACAAATGCTTCCCCGGGGTACCGCAGCGAATCCTTGATCTGGCTGCGCTTCCGGTTCTGGACGTGCACAGGGTTCTGCGGATCACGATTGATCAGTTCCGCCCCACTCTGCTGGTGTTCTCCTGGCGTGACATTCAGATTTATGCCCCTGTTGATGGTCGGGGCGGCAACCCTCTGCAGAATTCATTTGAAGTCTTCTATGCACGCAATCCGCTGAAGCGATTGCACGGTGCCCTCGGTGGACTTCGCCTGATGACCAGTCATTACGGAGAACTGTCCCGTAATCAGGCGCTGGTACGCAGAGGGCTCCGTCGAGCCAGGCGCCATCGCCCTGAAGCCAGAGCCGTGCTTGGTGGAGGCGCAGTCAGTGTTTTCTACGAACAGCTCGGCCGTTCTCTTCCCAAAGGAACAATCGTTTCCGTGGGAGAGGGCGAGCCTCTTCTGGAAAAACTGCTGCTCGGTCATTCACTGGACGGAGAGCGTTGCTTCGTGGTCGGAGAACCCCCTCGGCCGGGGTTGATCCATGAGCAACCGGAGAGTCGACCGAAAACGGCATGCGACTACGACTACATCGCTTCGATCTGGCCTCAGCTCGATTGGTACCTCGAGGGCGGGGACTTCTATGTCGGAGTCCAGACGAAGCGTGGTTGTCCCCATAACTGTTGTTACTGCGTCTACACGGCTGTGGAGGGTAAGCAGGTGCGTCTGAACCCTGTTGAAGCAGTGGTTTCGGAGATGCGCCAGCTCTATGACAGGGGTGTTCGAGGTTTCTGGTTCACCGACGCTCAATTCATTCCAGCCAAGCGCTACATCGAGGATGCCAAGGAGCTGCTGCGGGCCATCAAGGCTGAGGGTCTCACCGACATCCGCTGGGCTGCCTACATCCGGGCTGACAATCTTGACCCCGAGCTGGCTCAGCTGATGGTGGAGACCGGAATGAGCTATTTCGAAATCGGCATCACCTCAGGCTCCCAGGAGCTCGTGCGCAAAATGCGCATGGGCTACAACCTGCGCACCGTGCTGGACAGCTGCAGGATGTTGGCGGACGCCGGCTTTCGTGACCACGTTTCGGTGAATTATTCGTTCAACGTGATCGACGAGCGTCCGGAGACGATTCGTCAGACGGTTGCTTATCACCGTGAGCTGGAGCGCATCTTCGGTGCAGACCTTGTTGAGCCCGCGATCTTCTTCATCGGTTTGCAGCCTCATACCCATCTGGAGCAATACGGGTTTGACCAGGGCCTGATCAAACCCGGTTACAACCCAATGAGCATGATGCCCTGGACGGCGCGCAAGTTGCTCTGGAACCCGGAACCCATGGGAAGCACGTTCGGCAGGATCTGTCTGGAGGCCTTTGATCTTGATCCTTCCGATTTCGGCCGGACCGTGATGTCACTGCTCGAGAGAGATTACGGAGTGGCACCCCTGCAGGAGGCACTCCGCGCACCGCTTCAGGGGCGAGCCGCGCTGGCCAAGGCCGTGAGCTGACGCCAGAGCAGAATGCTCAGGGCGATGATTCCCACCAGCCCACCCAGGGGATTGGCATGGGCTGCACCGGGACCGACCAGCCATTGCGGAGCACTGGGTGACATCTGCAGCAACCCGGATCGAAGCGCAAACCAACCGCCGACCAGCCCGCCATGCAAGCCGACGCAGCCCCAGAGCGAGCCACCATCCAGTCGCCTCTGCACGGCGAGGATCAGACCAAGCAGCAATAAACCCGTCAGCAGACCGAGCATCGGCAGGACGCCCTGATCAAAACGGGTGTGCGCGAGGCTGAAGATCACTGCCTGACCGATCACCGCTTCGCGCGGGCCCATGAGTGCGTTGAGCTCTCCCCAAAGCCAGCCTCTGAAAACCAGTTCTTCGGCGAGCCCGAGCCCGAAACAGAGCAACAAGGCATTGAGCGCATCCGCTGCAGTGAGTTCCCCGAGCCAGCGTCCCCAGGATCCCAGCAGTAAGGGCAGACAGATCAGGGCCAGCAGGCCTGCGGAACGCAGCAGACCCTCGATCAGGCAGGCAGTGGGTGATGCCTCGCCACGACGGCTGCGAATCCCCAGAGTCAGCCACGGATGGCGACTGCGCCAGCGTTCACGCACCCAGCTGGGCATCACCAGAAGGAACAGTATGAAGGTGATGACGGTGCCGATCAGCGACAGCCGGGAAGCTGAGGCACCAGGCATCACATAGGCGATGGGTTGTGCCATCAACCATCCCAGCCCGTACAGCGCTGGTATCAGGGCTATCGCCGCTACCCAGCGAGGTTGAAAGCCGAGCAGCCCACCCCAGGCCTCGGCAATGGGTTTAACGATTACTCCTCCGGCTCAATGGTGCTGGTGAGCCCTTTGCCCTTGAGCGTTTCGCAGTAAAACTCGGCCGGTTCCAGGTCGCAGACGATCACAAGCCCCACGCCTGTGTTGTGTGCCTCGAGCATCACGGCCATGCAGTCCTGTTCACTGAGCTGGGGTACCACCTGGCGAAGGGTGGTGACCACATACTCCATGGAATTGACCGGGTCGTTGTGAAGCAGCACTTTGTACCGGGGCGAGCGCTTGCGGACCTGTTCCGGAGCCTTGTCCAGAACGGCTGCTCCTCCTGGGCTACGGCTGGGGGTTTCCACCGCCATGACCATGCTTCTCGGATGTAGGGAATTTAAAGGGACTTCGCACACAGCGGATGATTTCAGAGGGCTTTGATCCGCGCCATCGCGGTGTCAACGTTGCTGCGACTGTTGAATGCCGAGATCCGGAAGTAACCCTCTCCGGCAGCGCCGAAGCCGCTTCCCGGAGTCCCCACCACGTTCGCCTTGTTGAGCAGGTGGTCGAAGAAGCCCCAGGAATCCATGCCCTCGGGAGTCTTGATCCACACATAGGGAGCGTGCTCCCCTCCATAAACAGTGAGGCCCGCTGTGCTCAGTTCGCGGCGGATGATCGCGGCGTTCTCCATATAGAAGGCCACCAGGTCCTTCACTTCTTTCTGGCCGGCATCGGAGTAGACGGCTTCTGCCCCACGCTGGATGATGTAGCTCACACCATTGAACTTGGTGCTCTGGCGCCGGTTCCACAGGCCCCAGAGTTCAACGGATTCTCCATTTGCAGTTTTGCCCCGGAGTCCCTTGGGAACAACGGTGAGCGCGCAGCGGGTGCCTGTGAAGCCGGCGTTCTTGGAGAATGAACGGAATTCGATGGCGCAGTCACGCGCTCCCTCGATCTCAAAGATCGAGTGGGGAAGGCTGGGATCCTGGATGAAGGCCTCATAGGCGGCATCGAACAGGATGAGAGAGCCGTTGGCGCGGGCATAGTCCACCCAATGTTTCAGCTGATCCTTCGTGGCCACGGCACCTGTCGGGTTGTTGGGGAAGCACAGGTAGATGAGATCCACAGGTTCGCTGGGGATCTCAGCCGCGAAACTGTTGTCGGCACTGATGGGCAGGTAGGTCAGACCCGCATAGCGACCTTCATCTCCGGCTTCACCGGTGCGACCGGCCATCACATTGCTGTCCACATACACCGGGTAAACAGGGTCTGTGACGGCGATCTTGTTCCCAGCTCCAAGGATATCCAGGATGTTGCTGCTGTCGCACTTGGATCCGTCTGAAACGAAGATCTCCTCGGCGCTGATGTCACATCCGCGAGCCTGGAAGTCGTGCCTGGCGATGGCATCCCGCAGCCAGCCGTAACCCTGTTCGGGGCCGTAGCCATGAAAACCTTCAGCGGTGCCCATCTCATCGATGGCTGTTTTCATCGCTTCGCGACAGGCCTCGGGGAGCGGTTCCGTGACGTCGCCAATGCCAAGGCGAATCAAAGCTGCGTCTGGGTTGGCGGCAGCGAATGTCTTCACACGGCGTCCGATCTCCGGGAACAGATATCCCGCTTTGAGTTTGAGGTAATTGCCGTTGACCTGAACCACAGAAAGACTGATTTCTGCGGGCATCCTGCTACATAACATGAAGAAAGTCGGGTCGTAAGACCGTGACCGTCGCGTTGAATACACCCACCGCTCCTGTTGCGTTTGACGAGCTGGTGGACGCCGGCATCAACAGGCCCGCTCGCTACATGGGCCATGAGCTCGGTGTGGAGCCGAAAGACTGGAATGGTGCCCGGGTTCGCTGGGCCCTCACCTATCCCGAGCTTTACGAGGTGGGTTCCAGCAATCTGGGGCACATCATTCTCTATTCGATCCTCAACGCACTGCCTGGACAGGCGTGTGATCGGGCCTATCTCCCTGCCGCCGATCTGGCTGACCGACTCAAGCAGCAAAAGCAGGCGCTGTTCGGAGTGGAGAGCCGCTGGCCCCTCAACGCCTTCGACATTCTTGGTTTCAGCCTGAGTTACGAGCTGGGAGCCACCAACATTCTGGAAATGTTGGATCTCTGCAGGGTTCCGATCCGTGCCGAAGACCGCGGAGACCTTCCGCTCAGTGACCCGCAGGCTCCGCCACTGATTTTTGCCGGAGGACCAACGGCCACCAGCAATCCAGAGCCCTATGCCGCCTTCTTCGACTTCATTGCCCTAGGCGATGGTGAGGAGCTGTTGCCGGAGATCGGCCTGGTGCTCGCCGAGGGCAAGCAGGCAGGCCTGACGCGCTCGGCTCTGTTACTGGATCTGGCATTGGTGCCAGGGGTTTATGTGCCATCTCTGTATGCCACTGGCCAGGACGGAGTGAGCCTTGAACCGCAGATGCCAGGACTGCCTGAACGGGTGCTGAGGCGGGTCGCCACGCCGATGCCCCATTACGCGATGGGTCTGGTCCCACACGTGGAAACGGTCCATGACCGTCTGACCGTGGAAATCCGCAGGGGCTGCACACGTGGCTGCCGTTTCTGCCAGCCGGGCATGCTCACGCGTCCGGCGCGAGATGTGGAGCCCGAGGCCGTGATCGAAGCGGTTGAAACAGGTATGCGAAAGACGGGCTACAGCGATTTCTCACTGCTGTCGCTCAGCTGCAGTGACTATCTCGCGCTTCCTGCCGTGGGCGTGGAGCTGCGCAATCGTCTGGCTGATCGCAACGTCACGCTTCAACTGCCCAGCCAGAGGGTGGATCGTTTCGATCAGAACATCGCCCACATTCTTGGAGGGGCACGCAAGGCCGGGCTCACTTTTGCTCCGGAAGCCGGTACTCAGCGTCTGCGTGACATCGTCAACAAGGGGCTGACAGACGATGACCTCCTGCAGGGCATCCGCACTGCGATGCAGAACGGGTATCGCAAGGTCAAGCTCTATTTCATGATCGGTCTTCCGGGAGAGACCGATGCCGATGTGCTCGGCATCGCCGAAACCTGCCGGATGCTTCAGGAATGTTGCCGAGATCTGGGCCGACTCAGCCTCAACACCACCATCAGCAACTTCACACCGAAGCCCCACACCCCCTTCCAGTGGCACAGCGTGTCCACAACCGAGTTCCTGCGGCGTCAGCAGCTTCTGCGTGATGCAGGTCGACGCCTTCGAGGTGTGCGCTTCAACTTCACGGATGTGCGTCTATCGGCGATGGAGGATTTTGTGGGTCGAGGAGACCGGCGGCTGGCGTCTGTGATTGAAGCGGCCTGGCGCTCTGGCGCTGGTATGGATGCCTGGTTCGAGGCCCTGGATCGCACCTACAACGCATGGACCACGGCCATTGCCCAGGCCGGGCTTGAGGGGAGTTACCGGCAGATGGAGCTTGGTGGCTGGAGTGCGGTGTCGGCGCTCGATCGTGATGATCTTGAAGCTTTTTGCCGGCAACCCCTGCCCTGGGATCACATCGACAGCGGCATCGACAAGGACTGGCTTGCAAAGGATCTGCAACACGCCCTTGCCTCAAGCGTGGTTCCCGACTGTTCTTTTGAGGCCTGCAGCAGCTGCGGTGTCTGCGGCCCTGATCTGGGCCACAACGTTGTGGTGGCGCCACCGGACGTTCCTGTGGCCAGACCTCAGCAGGCGCCTCCGAGTCTCCGTGCCTGTCGCCTGCGCTTTCGTTTCAGCAAGACCGGTGCAATGGCGCTGCTCAGCCATCTGGATCTTGTGCGTCTTCTCGAGCGGGCACTGCGCAGAACCGAGCTGCCCGTGAGCTTCACAGGAGGATTTCATCCCCTGCCTCGACTTCAGCTGGCGCTCGCTCTCCCCCTGGGAGTGGAAGGGCATGGAGAGTGGATGGACCTGGAGTTTGTGGAGACAGTGGACGCGTTGATGGTGAAGGAACGGTGGCAGCAGACCTTGCCTCCTGGATTGCACCTGATCACGGCTCAAGAGGTGGCCGTTTCCTCTCCCAGCCTTGCTCAGCAAGTGCGAACCAGCCGCTGGCATTTTGTTCTCAGTGGCTCTGAGCTGCTGTCGCAGAGTGAATCCGTCGACTGGTCGCAGGCCATCGCGGCTCTGCTTGCGCAGAACGAACTGATCTGGGAAGACACCGATAAAAAGGGTCGTCCGCGGCGCCGGGATGTCCGTGACTTGCTCCTGGATCTTCGTCTGCAGAAGAAGCCTGAGCCCTGTCCGGGGGACATCGTTTCCGGGGCGGAGCTTGAGCTGCTCGCTGCTGTTGATCCTCAGGGTTGCAGTCTCAAGCCTGCCCAGTTGCAGTTCTGGCTTTCGCATCATCTGGGGTTCGACTTGTCGCTCTCGCGTGTTCGACGGCAGGAGCTGACTCTGGTGCAGTGCTAAATTCACTTCAGGACTTCAATCCAGAGGCTTCAGTCACGGATTCGTCCCGGTCTTCTTGTCCCAATCACGATTTGGAACGGGAGGCCCAGGCCTCTCGTTCCTGCCGGCGCCTCCTCGCTGTTGTGGATCGGCCGTAGGAGTGCTCCACTCCGCTCCATCCGACCCCAGGGTCATCTCAAAGCAATTCCAATTCACCCCCGATCCCCGAGCCCGGCGGCTCGCAGATCGGTCTCTGCCCTGACGGGCGACGTCAGTTCCTGTTTATGCCCCAGCAAATCGTCATCGCCGAGCAGCTGCGCATCGCGGCGGTTCTGACCGATGACCGTGTTGATGAGCTGATCGTGGCGCAAGGCCGCTACCAGATCGGCGACGTTTACCTCGGAACGGTCGAAAACGTACTTCCGGGAATTGACGCCGCCTTTGTGAACATCGGTGAGAGTGAGAAAAACGGTTTCATCCATGTGAGCGACCTGGGTCCGCTGCGCCTCAAAAAAGGTGCCGCCGGGATCACTGAGCTGCTCGAACCGCGCCAGAAGGTGCTCGTTCAGGTGATGAAAGAGCCCACCGGAACAAAGGGCCCTCGCCTCACCGGCAATCTGGCTCTGCCAGGCCGTTACCTGGTGTTGCAGCCCAGCGGCCAGGGTGTGAACATCTCCCGACGCATCAGTGCCGAAGGTGAGCGCAATCGCCTCCGAGCCCTTGGGGTGCTGGTGAAACCGCCTGGTGCCGGTCTGCTTGTCCGCACGGAAGCAGAGGGAGTTGGTGAAGACCAGCTCATTGACGATCTCGAGTCTTTGATGCGTCAGTGGGAGGCGATTCAGAAAGCAGCTGAAACCGCTTCACCGCCGGTTCTGCTTAACCGGGATGAGGATTTCATCAATCGGATACTCAGAGACCACACCGGCCCTGATCTTGCCCGTGTTGTGCTCGATGATGCCGCCGCCGTTGATCGAGTGACCAGCTTCCTGGGCCAGGAAGGGGGAAACGTTTCGGTGGAAGCACACAACGAATCCGACGAGCTGCTGGAGCACTTCAAAGTGAATGCGGCCATCCGTGATGCTCTGAAACCGCGGGTCGATCTTCCCTCCGGCGGCTACGTGATCATCGAGCCCACCGAGGCCCTCACAGTGATCGATGTGAACTCAGGCTCGTTCACGCGTTCCGCCAACGCGCGAGAGACGGTTCTCTGGACCAACTGCGAAGCCGCTGTTGAGATTGGACGGCAGTTGAAGCTCCGCAACATCGGGGGGGTGATCGTCGTCGACTTCATCGACATGGATTCCCGTCGTGATCAGCTGCAGCTGCTGGAGCATTTCATGATGGCGATGCGCGATGACACGGCTCGCCCTCAGATCGCCCAGCTCACCGAGCTCGGCTTGGTTGAGATGACGCGCAAGCGTCAGGGCCAGAATATTTATGAGTTGTTCGGTCGAGTTTCACCTGGTTACGAGGCAGTTCTGCCTGGTAAGGATCTGCCTCAGCCTCAAGCTGCCGCTACGGGCCTGGTGAGATCGGCCACAGCGGCGCGTGCGGAAGTCGTGGCACCTGCTGACTCAGGAGGCGGCCGCCGCCGACGGGGTGGCCGCGGACGGGTCAATGGATCCACCGAGAACAAGGTGGTGGATCCGAGTCTGGAGGCGACTGTTGCCGGTGAATCCACATCGGATGCCACCGAGCCCGCAGGCGCCAACCGCCGTCAGGATCCTGAACTGGTCGCTGTGCCGATGGATGATGACCAGGAAAGGGTCTTTGGTTGGCTGGGACTGAATCCTGTGCTTCTTCTGGATCCACTTCCTGAGAGTGACAATCTGCTCGTAAGGGTGGTGCGGCCTGGCGAAGATGCCGAATCTGTTCTGGAAGACGCACGCCAGCAGCTCGCCGCCAGTTCAGGTCGCCGCCGTCGCCGCGGCTCGCGTGGTGGTCGAGGTGGCGCTCGCAATGGATCTACCTCTCCAGCGCCTTCACCCGTGCATGCAGCAGAACCCACTGAAGATTCACCGCTGCTGGTGGAGATCACCCCACTGGAGGCGAATCCCGTCAACGATGTACAGATATCATCACAAACAGTTTCCCGATCTGCGTCACAGCCGCCTGAGCCTGCAGAAGCCGTAGTTGCCGAGCCAGAGAAGCCCGCTGAAGAGGCCCGCCCCGGTCGTCGTCGTCGTCGTTCTTCCGCGACCGCCGAGTGATTGCCGGAGTCGATGAGGTTGGCCGTGGATGCTGGTTCGGGCCTGTCTTCGCCGCCGCGGTCTGCCTCACTGATGCCGCTGCGAATGAACTCTCCGATCTCGGCCTGACCGACAGCAAAGCCCTTTCTCCCAAGCGCAGAGCTGCGCTGGTTCCCGAAATTGAGGCTCGAGCCACCAGCTGGGCTCTCGGCCAAGCGGCTGCGAGGGATGTGGATGCGAAGGGGATCAGGGTGGCGACGGAATACGCCATGCTCCGTGCGCTTCAAAAACTCCCGCAGGTTCCAGAGTTGGTGCTTGTGGATGGGGTCCTTCCCCTGCGCCCGTGGACAGGCCCTCAGCGCACGATCGTGCGTGGTGACAGCAGCGAAGCCTCAATCGCTGCTGCCAGCGTGCTGGCAAAGCAAGCGCGCGATGCCTTGATCCGCCGCCTGGCAGAACGTTTCCCTGGCTATGCACTTGAACGCCATGCCGGATACGGCACCGCTCAACATCGGGCGGCACTGCTGGCATCAGGTGCCACTTCGATGCATCGCCACTCCTTCCTCACCAAGGTGTTTGCCGGTGTCTGAGGGCTGTTCTGAACCTGTCGTCTCTTCAGCTGAGGCCTGCAGTGACCAGTCTTCAAAATCTCGCACCAGCTGCCTCCCGACCCGACCTTTGATCGTCATCAGGATGCCGTTCAGGATCGACTCGCCGGTGCTTTCCAGCACCCGTCTGGGAATCAGTTTCAGCAACGGTGGCTGACTGACATTCACCCCCAGTTTGGCTTCTCCCTGCAAGCCTTGATCGGTCACTTCCAGGAGCGCTTCCAGGCTCAGCTGGAAGTCATCCACAAGCCCAAGTCCCTCCAGTGTGGCGTCGGTGGCCTGAATGGAGATCGTTCCATCGCCAGGCTCGATCTTCAGTGAAACAACAGGACAGACCTGGAGCTGAAACACCTGCAGCGTTGTGACGGTGTATCGGTAACGTCCCGGACCGATTCTGTCGAGCTGATGTGCATCCAGAAGAGCTTTGATGACCCGGTCTTCCTGTTGCAGGTAGCTGCGCAGGTGCCCGGTCTGGTTGGCGACCGGCAGATCGAGATGCTGACTGGCGCGGAAGGCAAGGGTCATGCCCCTTGTGCTGACGCGGCATGATCCTATCGATGCAAGTGCTTGGATCCATGCCGATTCGGATGGCGTTTCTTGGGCCGAAGGGCACCTATGGCGAACGAGCCGCCAAAGAGATGATCCGACTGGAACAGCTCATTGATGCTGAGTTGGTGGCATGCACCGGGCTGCGTTCAGTGGTCGACCATGTGGCTGAAGGCCGCTGCGAGGCTGCCGTGGTGCCTGTTGAGAACTCGGTGGAGGGTGGTGTCACGGCCAGTCTCGATGCGCTCTGGTCGCATCCCGATCTGTGCATTCGACGTGCTTTGGTGCTCCCGATCCGCCACGCCCTGCTCAGCAGTGGTTCGATGGAGAGCGTGACTGAAGTGCTGTCTCACCCTCAGGCACTGGCGCAATGCAGTGTCTGGTTGGCGACCCATCTGCCGCAGGCGCTCCAGTTGCCCACCACATCCACTGCGGAAGCTGCTCGGATGGTGAAAGGAAGCCGTTTCAGAGCTGCGATTGCGGATCGGTCCGTTGGCGAACTGCAGGGTCTCGCGGAACTGGCATTCCCTGTGAATGATGTCGTGGGTAACAGGACGCGTTTCCTGCTGCTCCAACGCGGAGAGCGGCTGAGGGATGGTCAGCTCGCCAGCCTGGCGTTCTCTCTGCATCGCAATGCCCCTGGAGCGCTGATTGAAGCGCTCCAGGCGATTTCGGGCCTGGGGCTGAACATGAGCAGGATCGAGTCGAGGCCGTCGAAACGGGAGCTTGGCGAGTACGTCTTCTTCGTGGATGTGGAGTTGCCGGCGTCCGGAGCTGATGTCGTGCTGACGAAACTTCAGACGCTTCTCAGCCCTCTTTGTGAACATCTGGCCGATTTCGGCGCTTATCCCAGTTCGGCATTCAATTGATCAGAAGCAAGTCGGAACACGCCGAACTGCATCATTCCCCGGGCGAATGCCCAGCGCATCAACAGCATTGTGGGTGTTTCCCGCAGGCCCTGAAGCAGGGCTGGCGGACCGAGTCGGAGTACCGCTCCTGGTCTGCGAAATCCTTCAAGGATCGATTCATTCCATGACGGCAGTGTCTCTGTGGTCCAGTCCCCTGTGTCGATCAACCCCCTGCTCTGACTGCTGCATTCGAGGTTGTGCCGGAATCCTGGAATGCTCGCGAACTCTGGATGAGCCCACTGGGTTAGCAGCTGGTGCATCACCCAGCGTTCGCGTGCATCCAGAGCTCCGTCGCGAGGATCGCGACGGTTCCAGTCGGCAACCGCCAGATATCCACCCGGTTTCAGAATCCGTAGAAGCTCATCGGCGAACCGTTGCTTATCGGGCATGTGTGGGCCTGCTTCCACACTCCAGACCCCGTCAAATTCAGCATCAGCAAGCTTCAGATTCAGCGCGTCCATCACCTCAAAACGGCAGGACAGGCCTTCGGGCGTTAGTTCCGTGGCTCTCTGGATCTGTGCGGGACTGATGCTGATACCCAGAACATCAAAGCCGTAGTCTCTGGCCAGAATCCTGGCGCTGCCGCCGATTCCGCAGCCCACATCGACCACTCTCGAGCCCGGAGGCAGGCGATCCAAACCGCTCCAGTGCACCAGCTCATGCACGAAATCAGCTTTGGCGCGACGGAAATCCCGTCGTATCGGAGGGTCCCCGTAGTGTCCGAGGTGGACGTGTTCACCCCAGAGGGTCTCCAGCAGCCGATCGTCGGTCCAGGCGTCATAGGCGGAGGCGACGCTTTCACTGGAGTGATAAGTCCTGCTGCGTCGGGTCCAGAGCGCATACGCCCCAGCAGCGGCTACAAGGCCGATCACGGCCGGAGCCAGAAAAGTCGAGAGAGACATCAACCGTTGCCGGAGTCTGCGGAGGAGAGGGTGTCGCGCAGCACCGTGCGTGCTGCCAGCTGCCGACGCGTTTCATCGAGCATCTCGAACTCCTGTTCGAGCCTGGAGCGGGTATTGGTGAGCTCCAGCAGCTCCTGCTGCTGATCGGCCACTGGGCCCCCTAGGTGAGCTCCGATCCAGAACGAAAGCTCGCGAGGAAGATCCGGCAGATCGTCGGGCAGTGCGGTGGGTGCATCAGTGAGCTTGCCTGTCAGCTCCACGACATCTCTGAGTGCTTTGGTGACTGATTCACTGAGGGAGTGGAGCTGATCGAGATCGCTTTCAGGCTCATCTTCAATCCAGCTCACCATGGCGCTGCGAAAAGGTGTTTCACGGGTCACATTCAGCACTCTGAAGCGCTGCTGTCCGAGCGTCACGATGTTGCTGCGCCCGTCATCACCTGTCTGATGTTGGATGACCTCGGCACAACAGCCAATGGATGCCATGCTTTGGCTGCGGGGGTCCCAACGCACAACGCCGAAGCGACGATCGCTTTCGAGCACGCTCTGCAACATCATCCGGTAACGCGACTCGAAAATGTGCAGAGGTAGTACGTCGCTCGGGAACAGAACAACATCCGGCAGAGGAAAGAGGGGAAGTTCCCTGACGGACAGGTCAGCCACGCATTGAAACTCTGAGAAATGGAATCCTAGGCAGCTGACCGAATGACTGTGCTGGGCTCAGAGTTTGACCTCGATATCCACGCCACTGGGAAGATCGAGCTTCATCAGGGCGTCAATCGTTTTGGCCGAAGGACCATAGATATCGATGATGCGGCGATGAGTACGGGTTTCGAAGTGTTCCCGTGAATCCTTGTCCACGTGGGGGGAGCGGAGCACGCAGTAGATCTTGCGCTTGGTCGGAAGAGGAATGGGACCGATGGCGGTGGCTGCTGTGTTATCTGCGGTTTCAATGATCTTGTCGCAGGACAGATCCAGCATGCGGCGGTCAAACGCTTTCAAGCGGATGCGGATCTTCTGCTGGGCAATTGCAGTGGACATGAAGCGCGAAGAAATCTCCTGAGGAGATCACGAGAGGTGGATTGTCGAGGTGCTGGTTGAACGTGTCCTGGAAACGTTCAAATCATTCTGGAATGGTAAGGGATGGCCTGACATCGGTCAGACCATCCTTCTGATCATCCCCGGTGGATCACTCGATGATCTTGGAGACCACGCCGGCACCAATGGTGCGACCACCTTCACGGATGGCAAAGCGCATCCCCATTTCCATGGCGACTGGGCAGATCAATTCGCCAGTCATCTGGATGTTGTCTCCGGGCATCACCATTTCCACGTTGCTGCCGTCTTCCGCAGTGAAGGCGGTGATCTGACCGGTCACGTCCGTGGTTCGGATATAGAACTGCGGGCGGTAGCCGGCGAAGAACGGCGTGTGGCGACCACCTTCTTCTTTTTTGAGAACATAAACCTGACCTTCGAACTTGGTGTGAGGAGTGATCGAGCCAGGCTTCACGAGCACCATTCCCCGCTCGATGTCTTCCTTCTGAATGCCACGAAGCAGCAGACCCACGTTGTCGCCAGCCATCCCCTCATCGAGCAGCTTGCGGAACATTTCCACCCCGGTGACGGTGGTTTTCCGAGGCTCTCTGATGCCGACGATTTCGACTTCTTCGCCAACCTTGACGACGCCGCGCTCGATGCGGCCTGTTGCCACGGTGCCACGTCCGGTGATGGAGAAGACATCCTCAACAGCCATCAAGAAGGGCTTGTCGACTTCGCGCTCCGGCTCGGGGATGTTGGCATCGACAGCTGCCATCAGCTCCTCGATTTTGGCTTCCCACTCAGCTTCACCTTCGATGGCTTTCAGTCCGGAGACCTGGACCACAGGAATGTCGTCGCCTGGGAAGTCGTAGCTGGAGAGCAATTCGCGGATTTCCATCTCCACCAGTTCGATGATCTCTTCGTCATCGACCATGTCGCACTTGTTCAGAGCAACCACCAGCGCGGGCACGCCCACCTGCTTGGCCAGCAAGATGTGTTCCTTGGTCTGGGCCATGGGGCCGTCGGTGGCGGCACAAACGAGAATGGCACCGTCCATCTGAGCGGCTCCGGTGATCATGTTTTTCACATAATCAGCGTGGCCAGGGCAATCAACGTGGGCGTAGTGACGGGAATCAGTCTCGTATTCGACGTGTGCGGTGTTGATGGTGATGCCGCGCTCACGCTCCTCTGGAGCTCCGTCGATATCGGCGTAATCCTGAACCTGCGCCTGTCCCTTTTTGGCGAGCACATTGGTGATCGCGGCAGTGAGGGTTGTTTTGCCGTGGTCAACGTGGCCGATGGTGCCGATGTTGACGTGGGGCTTGTTCCTTTCGAACTTCTCGCGTGCCATTTTGTTAAAGAATCGGGGGTGAAATTAAAAGGGGGTAGAGATCAGGAATTGCCCTGATTCTTGGAGATGATGGCCTCGGCCACGTTGCGAGGAACATCCTCATAGTGGCTGAATTCCATCGAGAAAATACCCCGACCCTGGGTCATGGATCGGAGCTCGGTGGCGTAGCCGAACATCTCGGCCAGGGGCACCTTGGCCGAGACTTTTGACGTGCCATCGTCAATTGCCTGACCTTCGACCTGCCCCCTGCGGGAGGACAGGTCGCCGATGATCGAGCCGAGGAAATCCTCGGGGACCTCGACCTCGACCTTCATCATCGGCTCAAGCAGCACTGGATTGCACTTCTTGACCGCATCCTTGAAGGCCATTGAGCCGGCAATTTTGAAGGCCATTTCCGACGAGTCCACATCGTGATACGAACCGTCGACCATGGTGACTTTCACGTCGATCATCGGGAACCCGGCAATCACGCCGGACTCACAGGTCTCCTTCATGCCCATTTCGGAGGGCTTGATGAATTCCTTGGGAACGACACCGCCAACGATTTTGTTGACGAATTCAAAACCGGATTCGGGTTCACCCGGCTCCATTTCGATCACAACGTGGCCGTACTGACCCTTACCACCGGTCTGACGAGAGAACTTGCCTTCGCCTCGCGATGCCGCACGGATGGTTTCGCGGTAGGAGACCTGAGGCGCACCGATATTGGCTTCAACTTTGAATTCGCGCAGCATCCGGTCGACCAGGATCTCCAAATGCAGCTCTCCCATGCCCGCGATCACGGTCTGGCCAGTCTCTGAATCAGTCCTGACTCTGAAGGTGGGGTCTTCCTCTGCCAACGCAACCAGCGCTTTGGAAAGCTTCTCCATATCACCCTTCGTCTTGGGTTCGACCGCAACGGAAATCACCGGTTCCGGAACGAACAGGGTCTCCAGAACAATCGGATCTTCAACGGAACAGAGGGTGTCCCCTGTGGTTGTGTTCTTCAGGCCGAGCACAGCACCCAGATCACCGGCACGCAGTGCATCGACTTCTTCGCGGTCGTCTGCCTTCAGCACCACGAGTCTGGAAATGCGCTCTTTGCTGTCCTTCGTTGAGTTGAGGACGTAGCTTCCCTTCTCGAGAACGCCGGAGTACATCCGCACAAAAGTGAGCTTGCCATAGGGGTCAGCCATCACCTTGAAGGCCAGAGCACTGAAGGGAGCTTTGTCGTCGGAGGGACGAACAGCCTCCTTGCCGTCGGGCAAGACTCCCTGGATTGGAGGAACATCCACAGGTGCGGGAAGATAGTCGACGACAGCGTCGAGAACGAGTTGCACACCCTTGTTCTTGAAGGCGGAACCGCAGAGCACAGGCACAAGGCCATGCTTCAGAACACCTTCGCGGATGCCGTTTTTGAGTTCATCCAGTGATAGTTCACCGGTTTCCAGGAACTTTTCGATCAGAGTTTCATCGTTCTCTGCAACGGTTTCCATCAGGACATTGCGCCACTCATCCACCTGATCCTTCATGTCAGCCGGTACGTCGGTGACTTCGATGTTCTGGCCGAGATCGTCTTTGTAGATGTGAGCCTGATTGGCCACAAGGTCGATAATTCCGCTCAGTTCTCCTTCAGCTCCGATCGGCAGCTGAATCGGAACGGCATTCGCTTTGAGGCGGTCCTTGATCTGGCCATGGACCTTGAGGAAGTCGGCGCCCGTGCGGTCCATCTTGTTGACGAACACCATCCGCGGCACTGAATAGCGGTCAGCCTGACGCCAGACGGTTTCTGATTGAGGCTGGACACCGCCGACGGCGCAGAACACAGCGATCACTCCATCCAGCACACGCATTGAGCGCTCCACCTCGATGGTGAAGTCAACGTGACCAGGTGTATCAATGATGTTGATCCTGTGGTCTTTCCAACTGGTGGAAATTGCCGCAGCCGTGATAGTGATGCCCCGCTCGCGCTCCTGGGCCATCCAATCGGTTACAGCTGCACCGTCGTGCACTTCACCGATTTTGTGAACCACGCCTGAATAGAACAGAATCCGTTCTGTCGTGGTGGTTTTGCCCGCATCAATGTGGGCAGCGATACCGATATTTCTGACGCGTTCCAGGGGAAAGGCGCGAGCCACAGGAAACTCCGGGGTGGGGCGTAAAAAGGCGGGTGAGATCCTACAGGTCCGCCCTGAGCAAACGAGGCTTCAGAGCGGGGAGGGGATCAGTAGCGGTAGTGGGCGAAAGCCTTGTTGGCTTCCGCCATCTTGTGGGTTTCTTCGCGCTTGCGAACAGCGCTGCCGGCTTCATTGGCCGCATCCATCAGCTCGCCGGCAAGCTTCTGAGCCATGCTGCGACCGTTACGAGCGCGGGAGAAGCTCACAAGCCAGCGAAGGGCCATGGCCGTACCCCGCTCCTGGCGCACTTCCATAGGAACCTGATAGGTGGCACCCCCGACGCGTCGGGCACGTACCTCAACGAGAGGGGTCGCATTTTTCACGGCCGTCTCAAACAGTTCGATCGGATCCCCACCGGTGCGGTCGCCGATCAGGCTGAAGGCATCGGACAAGATTCTCTGTGCCGTCGACTTCTTTCCATGCTTCATCAACCTGGCCACGAGCATGGTGGCGAGTCGATTGTTGAACTGCGGATCTGGGAGGACCGGGCGCTTGACGGCGGCGTTACGGCGTGACATGGACTGTCAAAAGGGAAAGGAACGGAGAAGGGTGAAGGCGATGGAGGTCACGATCCTGAAGATGGATCGTTGGCCATCATTCCTTCGGAGACTTGGCGCCGTACTTGGAACGGGACTGGCGGCGGTCCTTGACACCTGCAGTGTCAAGAGTTCCGCGAATGATGTGATAACGCACTCCTGGGAGGTCCTTGACGCGACCGCCCCGGATCAGCACAACCGAGTGCTCCTGCAGGTTGTGGCCGATGCCGCCGATGTAGGCGGTGACTTCGAATCCGGAGGTGAGGCGTACGCGGGCCACTTTGCGCAAAGCCGAATTGGGCTTCTTGGGTGTGGACGTGTAAACACGGGTGCAAACACCACGTCGTTCTGGGCAGGCTTTCAGAGCGGGCGATTTGGTTTTCGCCTTAGAGCTCTGGCGCTCGGTCCGGATCAGTTGCTGAATGGTTGGCATCGACGGTCGCGTAGCGGCCGGAGATCCGACCTGTTCGACAATTCATCACAATACCGGTTCGACCTGCCAGTCCCGTCAAAGGCGGCTGAAGGCACTGCCGCAGGCGCAGCAACGCACTGCATCGTTGCTCAGGATCAGAAAGCCTCCACCACTGATGTCACTTCGGTAGTCGAGTGTCAGCCCCTCCAGCAACTGGTGCTGGGTATCGGGAACATGCAGGGTCACTCCCTCTGCTCTTGCAGCGGGGGTTCCATTCAGTCGGCCTGGCTGCAGGCGAATGACGTTGCTCTCACAGTGCCCTTCGGTTAGATCAAGATGCATCATTCCCGGAGTGCCTGCAACAGCGGCCTGCCGCCCCAGTTCGGCAGCTGCATTAGCAGTAATTTGCAAAGTGGCGCCCATGGAACGATGTTCAGGGGAATCCAGTGTGCCAGCCGTCGCTCAGCGCCGAACCAGCCCGAGACCGTTCTGAACCCTGGGCGTCACGCCGCGTCCGGTCATCACGGTTCGATTGGCGGCAAGCAGTGTTGTCGAGCTTCCACCATCGAGATTGAGGGCATCGAGCATTCCCATCTGCCGGAGTGCCAAAGTCGTTTCCAGCAGCGTTGGATCACTGCCTGAGCTGCCCTCGAGTGTCATCAGCCACACGTGACTGCGGTCCTGGGAGACGACCGTTCGTGGTGCGGAAAGGGACAGGAAGCCCGCACTGAAACCTTCCTGACGCCCCTTCAGCACTACCTGCCCGTCTTTCAGCAGGAGTGGGCCACCTGCCAGCACCTGCGGTTGCTCTCCGACTGGACTGGATGGCCTCAGGCTGATGCTGATCCGATCACCGGGCTGTGCGGGAAGCGGTGCTCCAGCCCGGGAAACAATCAGCGAAGCGCCGGGTTTCAGAGAAACTCCGCGATTCAATTCGGCGCGATCGTGCTTGTCGATCGTGAGGCCATCCTTCACCGTGATGGCCTTCTCCTCGCCGCTTAGGGCCCTGTAGGCCGGCCCCCATGCTCTTGTGTAGCGACTCAACCCGCGCTGCACATAGCCGCTGTTGAGAAATCCCAGCCCCCAGCGACGTCCTCCGTTGACCTGCATGGACTGGTCGAGGCGCAGACGATTGAACAGAGGCCTGCTCCCTGCTGTCCAGCCGATCGCCCCCCTGTTGAGAATCGGTCCTGAAAGCCAGGTCCCATCGACACGCAGGGCACCCAGGGGCAGCTGGCGTACCCGATTGAAGAATCCCCCATTAACGGCCAACAGTGCCTGTTCAGGCTGCGCCAGCTGACTGAGAAATCGAATCCCGGTCTGAGCACCTTGAGAGGCGAGTGGTCGCAGTGCAAGCGATTCGCTGTTGAAGGGCACACCTGCCCTGTAAATCCTCAACGGTTTCACCCCCACACGAATCGTGCGGGTCTCCAGCAAAAGTCCGTTGCGGCTTGCCGCCTGGATCTCGGGATTGAGTAGAGCCGACTGCAATGCGTTGCCCGAGGCAGCACTGGCGATGCGAGAGCTGCTCAATCCATCGATCACAATCCGCCAGGGAGTTGCAAGGGTGAGCGTCGGACGATCGGCACTCCCTTTGAGCCGCACACCCTGCCTTTCTCGTTTGGTCTTCAGGCCGATTGCGCGCAATTTGGTGTCCTGGGCGGCCGTGATTGAAACCCCGAGCAACAAGTCGTCGTTCTGCCGTTGCACCAGCGCGGGTCCGCTGAGATCGAGGACCAACCGCCCAGCAGTGCTGCCTCGGCCCTGACGCAGCTTCTGAACACGGGGTGCTTTCAGTGAGATCGACAGAACACCCTGTCGATGGCTGGTAACCACATTCAGTTGACTAAACCAAGGGACTGCGTCAATCGCCACTTCATCGTCGAGAGAACGCTTGGCAAGCTTTTGCAGAGGGACGCGTCGACCGAACCATTCCAGTGCTTCCCCTCCTTCACCGCTAACCCGCTGGAAGCCGAGGCGACCGATCAGCACATCCAGAGGAATCCAGAGCTGGACAGGCGAGCGATGGTCGTTTCCGACCCACTGCCAAGTCCCCTTGGATGCAAGACCTCCAACCTTCATTTTGCTGCCGGTCATCCGGTCGGCTGCGCGCACTTCGGCAACCGGGACTGGAGGGGGAGACAACATCAACATCAGCAGACGCTAGCCGGGGTGGCCGATCCTTAGGATCGAATTTGCCCCGTGATGGATGTTGCATCCAGAACGGGTTCAGCCCGACTCTTATCCAGGTCATGAATCACCTCACCGGCTCCTCCTGGCCTTACAGCGACAGCGCTGCGCCCCAGGCGGTGGCCGGTGAGAAGGACGCCTGTGGAGTGGGATTTCTTGCGCAGTTGCAGGGCCATCCCAGTCATTGGGTGCTGAAGCAGGCTCTGCGTGGCCTCGGTTGCATGGAACACCGCGGTGGCTGTGGGGGAGACTCCGACTCCGGAGACGGAGCAGGTGTTTTATGTGAAATTCCATGGACCTATCTCCGGGCGATTTGGCCGGAAGCCGCTGATGCCAAAGGGTTGGGCATGATGTTTCTGCCCACGGATGCTGAACGTCGCCAGCAGGCTCGCAAGTTTTTTGAAGCAGAGGCCGTTGCACTTGGTCTGCAGTTCGGCGGTTGGCGAGAGGTGCCTGTCGATGCAGCAGTGCTTGGACCACTTGCCCGTGAAACGGCCCCAGTCGTTGAACAGTGGTTGGTCAAGGGGGATGCTGAGGGTGATGCCTTCGAGGCACTTCTCCTGCGTCTGCGGCGCCGTGTTGGCGCAAGGGCCAGGGAAGCGTGGGGGTTTGAGGGCTCACTCGATTTCTATGTGGCGTCACTCAGCAGCCGAACCGTCGTCTACAAGGGCATGGTGCGATCGGAGGTGCTCGCTCGGTACTACGCCGATCTGCGGGATCCCCGCTTTGAAGTGAGCTTTGCGGTGTATCACCGGCGCTTCAGCACAAACACCCTTCCCCGCTGGCCCCTGGCCCAGCCGATGCGGTTGCTGGGGCATAACGGTGAAATCAACACCCTGCTGGGCAATCTCAACTGGGCGAAGGCCTCTGAAGCCAGCCTTGCTGGTGTCTGGGGAGAAGCCGCGGATGACCTCAACCCCGTGGTGAATCCCGCTTTCAGCGATTCAGCCAACCTCGACGCCACCCTTGAGCTGATGGTGCGCAGCGGTCGCTCCGTCACCGACAGCCTGATCACCCTGGTCCCTGAAGCATTCCGCAATCAGCCGGACCTCGACAGCCGACCTGATGTGACGGCCATGTATGAATTCAATGCCGGCATCCAGGAGCCCTGGGACGGTCCGGCTCTGCTGGTCTTCGCTGACGGCAAGCGTGTTGGAGCAACCCTGGATCGCAACGGCCTGCGTCCAGCTCGCTGGTGCTCCACAGAGGATGGCTTCGTGATCATGGGATCCGAGACCGGTGTGGTCGATCTCAGCGGCAAGACCGTGGTCCAGAAAGGTCGGCTCGGTCCAGGTCAGATGCTGGCGGTCGATCTCCAGACCGGTCAGCTCCTTGACAACTGGTTGGTCAAGGAAGACGCCGCTGGACGTTTCCCCTACGGCGACTGGCTGGAACAACACCGCCGCGATGTGCGTCCGCAACCCTGGACCCAGTCTCAGCAGGTCGGTGAACTCGACCTGCTGAGACTGCAGACCGCCATGGGCTTCACCGCTGAGGACTTTGACCTGATCATCGGCGACATGGCCTCGCTTGGGAAGGAGCCCACCTTCTGCATGGGGGATGACATCCCACTGGCGGTGCTCTCGGACAAGCCCCACCTGCTTTACGACTATTTCAAGCAGCGTTTCGCTCAGGTCACGAATCCACCGATCGATCCTCTGCGGGAACAACTGGTGATGAGTCTGGAGATGCATCTCGGTGAGCGGCGTCCGGCCTTGAAACCTCAGGCGGAAGCTGCTTCGGTGATTCATCTCGATACCCCCGTTCTCAATGAGGCCGAGCTGGAAGCAATCAGCCAGCAAGGTCTTCCGGTTCAGTTCCTGTCAACCCAGGTGGCGGTTGAATCCTGCACCGGAGGATTTCAGGCTGTTCTTGATGCCCTGTGCCAGGCAGCTGAGCAAGCCGTAGAAGATGGGGTTCAGGTTCTGGTGCTCTCCGACCGCGTCGATGCCAACGCTGAGCCCACACCACTGACGGCCACCACAGTGGCGATGCCGGCACTCCTCGCTGTTGGCTCCGTCCACCACCATCTGCTGCGCCGCAAGTTGAGACTGCGCTGTTCTCTTGTGGTGGACACCGCTCAGTGCTGGAGCACCCATCACATGGCCTGCCTGATCGGCTACGGCGCCAGTGCCGTCTGTCCGTGGTTGACCTGGGAGACCACACGCCACTGGCTCCACCACCCCAAAACCAGAAAACGAATTGAGCAGGGAAAGCTTCCTGATCTCAGTGCTGATCAGGTTCAGGCCAATGTGCGTGTCTCACTGGAAAACGGCCTCAGAAAAATTTTGTCCAAGATCGGCATTTCGCTTCTGGCCAGTTATCACGGGGCGCAGATTTTCGAGGCGATCGGGCTGGGTGCCGATGTAATCGAGACCGCTTTCAGCGGCACCACCAGTCGGGTTGCCGGCATGACCCTCGCGGAACTGGCGAACGAAACACTCTCGATGCATGCCAAGGCCTTCCCTGAGCTGAACCGAAGCAAGCTTGAGTTCATGGGTTTCGTTCAGTACCGCAACGGTGCGGAGTATCACCGCAATAACCCTGAACTTTCCAAGGCCTTGCACAAGGCCCTGGCCCAGGGTCCTGGCTATGACCATTTCTCCACGTACAAGACCCTGCTGGAGAACCGTCCGGTGATGGCGCTGCGTGACCTGCTGGAGTTCAAGGTCGCGTCCACACCGTTGCCTCTGGATCAGGTGGAGAGCGTGGAAAGCATCTGCACCCGTTTCTGTACCGGCGGTATGAGCCTCGGAGCTCTTTCTCGTGAAGCGCACGAGGTGCTGGCGGTGGCCATGAACCGGATCGGCGGTAAGAGCAACAGCGGCGAAGGTGGTGAAGATCCTGCTCGCTTCCAGGTGCTGAGCGATGTGGATGACGACGGCCGGTCCGTCGCTTTCCCCAGCATCGGCGGGCTTCAGAACGGGGATACCGCCTGCTCGGCGATCAAGCAGATCGCCTCAGGACGCTTCGGTGTGACGGCTGAATATCTCAGGAGCGGGAAACAGCTGGAAATCAAGGTGGCTCAGGGTGCCAAGCCTGGAGAAGGCGGCCAGCTCCCCGGTCCGAAAGTGGACAAGTACATCGCCTGGCTTCGCAACAGCAAGCCTGGTGTGGCTTTGATTTCCCCGCCACCTCATCACGACATCTATTCGATCGAAGATCTGGCACAGCTGATCCACGACCTGCATCAAGTGCATCCTGCGGCGCCGGTCAGCGTCAAACTGGTGGCCGAGATCGGTATCGGCACCATCGCTGCCGGTGTGGCCAAGGCCAACGCGGACGTGATCCAGATCTCCGGCCATGACGGAGGCACAGGTGCTTCCCCGCTGAGTTCGATCAAGCATGCGGGTGGGCCGTGGGAACTGGGCCTTACAGAGGTGCATCGCGCTCTGCTCGAGAATGGTCTTCGCAACAGAGTTCTGCTCAGAGCCGATGGCGGCCTCAAGACCGGCTGGGATGTGGTGATCGCTGCTCTGCTCGGTGCTGAGGAATATGGCTTCGGTTCAATCGCCATGATCGCTGAAGGCTGCGTGATGGCGCGTGTCTGTCACCTCAACAGCTGTCCGGTTGGTGTGGCGACGCAGAAAGAGAACCTGCGTCAGCGCTTCACCGGAGTGCCTGAACATGTCGTGAATTTTTTCTGGTACGTCGCTGAAGAGGTGCGTCAGCTGATGAGTCTGCTTGGTGTGGCACGACTGGAGGATCTCATTGGTCGCAGCGACCTCCTCAAGCCCAGAGGCGTTGCGCTGGCCAAAACCAAGTGTGTGGATCTTTCCAGTCTGCTGGCACCGATCAGTGGCTCTGAAGATCGTTCATGGCTGACTCACAGTTCCCAGGCCCACGGCAATGGGCCGATTCTTGAAGACCAACTTCTGGCCGACCCCGAGCTGATGGCGGCCATTGAGAGTCAGCGATCCGTTCGCCGCACCGTTGAGATCATCAACACCGACCGGAGCGTCTGCGCTCGTCTGGCCGGTGAGATTGCCCAGCGCTACGGCAATCGTGGCTTCTCAGGTCAGCTCGATCTCACCTTCCGTGGCGCTGCTGGTCAAAGCTTCGGGGCCTTTCTGGTTCAGGGCATGAATGTGCGTCTGGAGGGGGAAGCCAACGACTACGTCGGCAAGGGCATGAACAGCGGTCGCATTTCGCTTGTGCCATTGGATTCCACCGCGAACCCCGGTGAGCAGGTGATTCTCGGAAACACCTGTCTTTACGGAGCCACTGGTGGTGAGCTGTTCGCCCATGGTCGCGCCGGTGAGCGTTTCGGTGTGCGCAACAGCGGGGCCCGCACGGTGGTTGAAGGTGCCGGCGACCACTGCTGTGAATACATGACTGGAGGGGTTGTGGTGGTGCTTGGCAGCACTGGCCGCAATGTGGGCGCTGGCATGACCGGCGGCGTCACGTTCCTCCTGGATGACTGCGACCGTGTCACGCCACGCGTGAACCCGGAGATCGTGGAGGTGTGCCCCATCACCACATTTGAGCAGGAGTCCACGCTTAGGGGTCTGCTTGAGCTGCACGTCGCGGCCACCGGAAGTGAGAAAGCCTCGGCTCTTCTATCTGACTGGTCTGCGGCTAGAAGCCGTTTCAAGGTTCTGGTTCCTCCCAGTGAACGAGCTGCCATGGGGCTTGCCGATAAACAGGCAGTTGCCGCCTGATCGATCTTCCGCACCGTGCCCTGGTTCATCAAGACCGAAACCTTCACGCGGGAAACGGCCGCCCTGACCATTGAGCAGAAGCGGCCTCACCTCGAAGCTCATCGCCAATGGGTGATGTCCCAGTGCAACCGCGGACGTCGTATCCACAGCGGTTATCTGGTGGATGATGAGCATCGGCCGGGGGGCGGCGGGCTGTTGCTCTTCGAAGCCAGCAGCTTCGAAGAGGCTCACCGCTGGGTACAGGCCGATCCGATGCTTCAGGCCGGCCTGGTCACCTGGCAGTTGCAGCAATGGATCCAGATCGGTGGGGATGAGCTCTGATCGTCAGCGTGGGTGGCTGATCATCAGGCGCTGCACTTCGCCGGCGTGATAGCTGCTGCGCGTCAGTGGACTGCTCACCACCTGCAGGCAACCCAGCTCTTCTTCGCCAATGCGCCGATAACTTTCGAACTGTTCAGGAGTCACAAAGCGGTTCACCGGTAAGTGCCTCGGTCCGGGGGAGAGGTACTGGCCGATGGTCACAATGTCGACGCGGTGGGCTCGCAAGTCGCGCAACACTCCGATCACCTCTGCATCGTTTTCTCCGAGACCCACCATCAGTCCTGATTTGCTGTAGGACCTGGGCCATCCATCCCGCACCCGTCTCAGCAGCTCCAGAGAGCGTTCGTAATTGCCCTGAGGTCTGGCTCGTCTGTAAAGGCGTGGAACGGTTTCGATGTTGTGGTTCAGCACGTGAGGTGCGGCGTCCATCACCGTTTCCAGTGCGTCCCAGTTGCCGCAAAGGTCGGGGATCAGCAGTTCGATTGTGGTGAATGGAGAGCGTTGTTTCACCTGCTCGATGCAGGCAACAAACTGGCTTGCTCCTCCATCGCTCAGATCGTCTCGGTTCACCGAGGTGATCACAACATGCTTCAGTTTCAGCCGCGACACCGCTTCACCAAGACGCTCCGGTTCGGTGGGGTCCAGCGCTCGAACGCTCTTGTCGAAGTCGATGTCGCAATAAGGGCAGGCGCGCGTGCAGCCGGGCCCCATGATCAGAAACGTGGCGGTTCCCCCGGCGAAGCATTCACCGATATTGGGGCAACTTGCTTCCTGGCAGACCGTGTTGAGCTTGAGGTCAAGAAGCAGGTCTGCGACAGCTCCGATGCGTTCCCGCTGTGGGGCTTTGACGCGCAACCAGTCAGGTTTCAGAACTGAGGTCATCTTCTACAGTCGGGCCATCGGGATGTGGCGCAGCTTGGTAGCGCACTTCGTTCGGGACGAAGGGGCCGCAGGTTCGAATCCTGTCATCCCGACTGCACCTGTTCGTCATCAGTTCAGAGCGGCACCTGGATAACCCCTGGGGGTGACCATGCGGCCGTCCTGAACGCGGCTGCTGCTGTTTCCAATAACCAACACCGTAAGCATGTCCACGTCATCAGGCCGCAGGTTGCCGAGACTTTGAACACTGACCTGCTCGTCGTTGCGTCCGAGCTGGCGAGCCATCACCACAGGAGTGGTCTCCGGACGTGCGCGAAGCAGAATCTCCTGGGCCCTTGTCAGCTGCCAGTCGCGTTCCCTGGAGCGAGGGTTGTAAATCGCAACCACAAAGTCGCCGGAGGCCGCTGCCTCGATGCGTCGTTCGATCACGTCCCAGGGTGTGAGCCGGTCGCTGAGAGAGATCGTGCAGAAGTCGTGCATCAGTGGTGCCCCTGCCCTGGCTGCAGCCAGCTGCAGTGCGGAGAGGCCAGGGTGCACCTGGAAGCGAGGGCGCTCTGTTTCAGGCAGGTCCATCCAGAGCTCCAGCGCCAGCCCAGCCATGCCGTAGATACCGCAGTCTCCTGAGGAGATCAGCGCCACACGGGCGCCCTGACGGGCCAGATCCAGTGCCTGCATGCAGCGATCCCGTTCACGGGTGAGTTGTCCGTCCAATCGGGCCTGATCGCAGCGACGCAGCGGTTCAAGCAGATCCAGGTAAAGGCCGTATCCCACCCAGAGAACGCAATGGCTGAGCGCCGTGCGGGCGTCGGCAGTGAGCAATTGCAGTGAGCCTGGCCCGCTTCCCACCAGATGCAGCTCTCCTCTGCTGGGTGCCAAGGGATGGGCAGCCTCTGCGATCGCCACCGTCACTGCACCCTGCTCGCTGCCTTCGGCATGGAAGATCCGTTTGGTTCGCAACAGCTGTGCTCCGTCTCCTGATGCCAGAAGAGCGGAGGCTTCCGCAACGGATGCTGTGCCCATCTCCGCCTTCACCACCTCAGAGGGCGTGGGCACGGCAACATCGGCGAGGGCAGGGGCGCTGAACAGTCGCAGTGGCCAGCTTCGATGCTCACAGAACTGCCGCAGGGCCGGCTCGTCACTCTTGGCCTCAATGCTGCTGATGCCTGCCACGGCCTCCCTGGCCAGTCCTGCGGACTGAAGAGAACGATCCACTGCTCGTTGAATCAGCGCAAGGCTGCTCAAGCGTTCGCAACCGATGCCGATCCAGAGCGTGGCTGGGTGCCAGCGACAGGGAGCCCCGTCGCAGCGTGGACCGATGTCAAGGGCAAGCCCGTGCTCGGAGTCAGCGGTAACGCCGAGATTCTGACCAGCGGCACTGCTCCGCCAGAGGTCCGTTCCTGTTTGCTGAACAACATTGAGGCGTTGTCCAGAGGCCTGGGAGAACATGAGCTCTTGCCATGCTTCCGGCGTGCCGCCACGCACCCATCCCCAGGCTTCTCCGAAGCCGTCGAGAGCCAGTCGCTCCTGGCTTGCTGCATCCCCGGTCAGCAACACCTGCCCGCCCAGTGCTGCAGCCAGTGCATGGGCCAGCTCTTCCGCTCCTGCCGCATGACCACCAATCAGGGGCACGATGTTCCGACCGTGTGCATCCATCACCACCACGGCAGGATCGCTTTGCTTGTCGCTTAACAATGGTGCGATCAGTCGTGTGACGGCACCCATGGCTCCGATCACGATCGTGGGTCCACCACTCAGCCACTGTTCAGTCAGAAGCTGCGAAGCCGGTGCGACCAACAAGTTGCTGGGAAGGGTTTGCAGTGCTGCGGCCGCCCTGGGTGTCATCCCTATTCGATCAGCCTGGCCTGCCTGGCGCAGCTGCTGAAGCAGGGGCCAGGCACTCACCGACAGGCCCAGTGCGAGTGAGGCTCCCACCGGTTGGATGGAGATGGTGTTGACAGCATCCAGGGCTAGCGGCCTCAGTGAATCAGCGCTGGGTGCCATCCTCGTTCACCAGCTCCCTGGCTGATCCTCCCAGGCTGCTGGTGATCCGCAGTTTCTCTGCCTCACCTGTCGGTTCCGCCGTCCTGATACTTCGTTCGGGAACAGCCTTGTCGGCTTTGCCGGCCTCCATCGATTCATCCTTGTCGGCAGCTGACTGATCAGACAGCACCTTCAGCTCATCGTCGGCTGTGATGGCCGGAGGCGAGGAGTCGTTCTGCTCTGGGCGTGGATCCATGGATTGTTTCTCCATGGTTGATTCTTCAGTGGTCGGTGCTTCCGGTGAATGGATCGGTGCTGAGGGATCGTCTTGGAGGGACTTCCCAGTTGCGGAGTCAGTTTCGGTTTCAGAGTCAGGATTGAGCTCACTCTGCGGCGGTGGTGCGACTCTCTCTGGTGGCTCTTCTCTTTCAGGAACGGCGACGCCGAGCAGACGTGCCATCTGCTCATCGCTCAGCTTTGACTGCATCCAGATCGGGCGGACGCCTGAACGTGTTGTAGTGGCTCGTAACTGATTGTTGAAGACAGGAGTGATGGGATCGCCAAGACCATCCAGCAGTTCCATCTGCACACTGCCGTTTCCTGTGCCTGAAGCTTTCAGCCACAAGGCCTCCTGGCGGTCGACAAGAAAGCTGTCGCCATTCACGCTGATTCTCAGCCTCCAGCGGCCATCCCCCTCCCGCAGGTTCTGCAGCGGGGCATTCCAGATCAGCCAGTCGATCAGCAAAGGCTCACTGCTGCTGAGATCTGAGGGACTGACCACGACAATCCAGGGAGCATCCTGATCCGGCTGCGTTCCTCGGAGCCGCTGCAGAACATCCAGTCGCCACTGGAGGCTGGCCCCCTGAGATTTCACGGCTTCACCCCAGGGCATGGCGGCGTAGGCCGTAAATCGATGACTCCCCGGGCGGAGACCGGGAAGCGTGATCTGCAGTCGATCGTCGTCGGCGTGCGCGAAACGCAGTGGTGGATCGTCGTCGATCTGCAGGGCCACATGGGCTCCAAGGCCCAGTTGTGGATCCTCGGCCAGCGGCCAATCCTGGATCCGCAACGTGAGTTGCACCTCACCGGTTTTCAGCAGAGTTCCATCCGAGGGGCTGATCAGTTCAAGTCGGGGGGTATGGCTGCTGAGAGCTGCTTGCAGTTGCTGAACAGAGCCAGGAGGACTGACTTCCTGAAGTCGCCCAGAAGGTGAAGAGACACTGATGATCTCCGCAGAGCGATCTCCATCGCCTGAACCGTCTGCTCCCCAGGGCCAGGCCTGCGCGGCTGCGGCGGGGACCACCATGACCCACAGGGCAAGCAGAGCCTGAAGCCAGTGATGAAGGTGGTACGTCCGGCCTGATGCCGCCATTGGGCAAAGCTTGAGTCGACCCATTCTGGGCACCGATGGAAGAGGCGCACTATTGGGAATGATTTGCATTAAATAGATCGATATGTGTCGTCTGTTTGTGTTGCTCAACGTGCCTAATCGGGGTCTCCTCGCTGATGCTCGAGCTCGAGCAGATTCCAGGTCTGGACAGGCCCGCTGCCGGATTGAACCTTTGTAACTCCCTGTCGTGTGATGCCTGCTTCCCCTCCTATGCTGCCGCCAGCGGTCCCCTCTTTGGGGCCCTAGCTCCAGTGAGAGTCAGGGTTCATTACTCTGAATACCACTGGCGCCCGGTTGTGGTGAAGCTTGCTGATCCGCATCCGGGGCCCCGGTGATCCCACGGATTGCCGAAGGGGTGTCCCACCACCTCGATCCCGTCCCTCGAGGAACGACTCGATGACCATCAGCCCACCAGAGCGTGGGAGCACCGCGAAGACTCAAGTCGAGAAGGTCGACAATCCAGCGACCTTCGAATTGTTCGGAAAGCCCGGACATTTCGACCGAGCCCTCGCGAAAGGTCCCAAAACCACCACCTGGGTTTGGAACCTCCACGCCAACGCTCACGATTTCGACAGCCACACGAGTGACCTTGAGGAGGTCTCTCGGAAGATCTTCAGTGCTCACTTCGGCCATTTGGCCGTGATCTTCATCTGGCTGAGTGGTGCCTTTTTCCATGGCGCCCACTTCTCCAATTTCTCCGGCTGGCTTGCCGACCCCACCCATGTGAAGCCAAGCGCTCAGGTGGTCTGGTCGGTTTTCGGCCAGGAAATCCTCAACGGCGACATGGGTGCCGGTTTCCAGGGCATCCAGATCACCTCCGGTCTTTTCCATGTCTGGAGAGCCTGGGGCATCACCAATGAGACACAGTTGATGTCTCTCGCCATCGGCGCTCTGGTGATGGCCGGCCTGATGCTGAATGCAGGCGTTTTCCACTATCACAAGGCAGCTCCAAAGCTTGAGTGGTTCCAGAACGTTGAGTCGATGCTCAACCACCACCTGGCTGGTCTGCTGGGCCTGGGCTCACTGTCCTGGACCGGTCACCTGCTGCATGTGTCCCTGCCCACCACGAAGTTGATGGATGCCATCGACGCCGGCCAGCCGCTGGTGTTGAACGGCAAGACCATTGCTTCTGTGGCAGACATTCCTCTTCCCCACGAATTCTTCAATCAGGATCTGCTGGCTCAGCTCTATCCAGGATTCAGTGCCGGCATCGGTGCTTTTTTCAATGGCAATTGGGCTGCATACAGCGATTTCCTCACCTTCAAGGGTGGGATTAATCCTGTGACCGGAAGCATGTGGATGACCGATATCGCTCATCATCATCTGGCCATCGCGGTGCTGTTCATCGTGGCCGGACACATGTACCGGACCAACTGGGGAATCGGCCATTCCATCAAGGAAATCCTCGAGGGTCAGAAAGGCGATCCCCTGCTTTTCCCGGCAACGAAGGGCCATGACGGCCTGTTCGAGTTCATGATCAACAGCTGGCACGCTCAGCTTGCTCTGAACCTTGCAATGCTCGGCTCCTTGAGCATCATCGTTGCCCAGCACATGTATGCGATGCCTCCCTATCCGTACATGTCGATTGATTATCCGACCCAGATCGGTCTGTTCACCCATCACATGTGGATCGGTGGCTTCCTGATCGTCGGTGCTTCAGCGCACGCAGCCATCGCGATGATTCGCGATTACGACCCCGCCAAGCACGTGGACAATGTGCTGGACCGGGTGCTCAAGGCCCGTGACGCTCTGATCAGCCACCTCAACTGGGTGTGCATCTGGCTTGGCTTCCACAGCTTCGGTCTGTACATCCACAACGACACGATGCGTGCTCTGGGGCGTCCCCAGGACATGTTCAGCGACTCCGCGATTCAGCTCAAGCCCGTATTCGCTCAGTGGATTCAGGGTCTTCACGCTGCAGCTGCCGGCAGCACCGCACCCAACGCCCTTGCCGGCGTCAGTGAAGTGTTCAACGGTTCGGTTGTGGCTGTAGGTGGCAAGGTCGCCGCTGCTCCGATCCCTCTGGGCACAGCGGACTTCATGGTTCATCACATTCATGCCTTCACGATTCACGTGACGGTGCTGATCCTGCTCAAGGGTGTTCTTTACGCCCGTAATTCCCGTCTGATTCCAGACAAAGCGAACCTCGGTTTCCGCTTCTCCTGCGATGGCCCCGGTCGAGGAGGCACCTGCCAGGTGTCTGCCTGGGACCATGTCTTCCTGGGTCTGTTCTGGATGTACAACTCCCTGTCGATCGTCATTTTCCACTTCTCCTGGAAAATGCAGAGCGACGTGTGGGGTGCGGTGAGGCCCGATGGCTCAGTCCAATACCTCACCAACGGCAACTTCGCCAACAGCGCCATCACCATCAACGGTTGGTTGCGTGATTTCCTGTGGGCTCAGGCCGTCCAGGTCATCAACAGCTACGGCTCCAACACAGCCGGCTACGGAATCATGTTCCTTGGTGGTCACTTCATCTGGGCATTCAGCCTGATGTTCCTCTTCAGTGGCCGCGGTTACTGGCAGGAGCTGATTGAGTCCATCGTCTGGGCTCACAACAAGCTGAAGGTGGCCCCAGGCATTCAGCCTCGTGCGCTGTCCATCATCCAGGGCCGTGCTGTCGGTGTTGCTCACTATCTTTTGGGCGGCATCACTGTCACGTGGTCCTTCTTCCACGCCCACATCCTTGTGGTGGGCGGCTGACCTTTCCTGAACTTTCCCTCTAATGGCAACGAAATTTCCTTCGTTCAGCCAGGGTCTGGCACAGGACCCGACAACCCGCCGCATCTGGTACGGGATCGCCACGGCTCACGACTTCGAGAGCCATGACGGAATGACGGAGGAGAGGCTTTACCAAAAGCTCTTCTCCACTCATTTCGGGCATCTCGCCATCATTGGCCTCTGGGTTTCGGGAAACCTGTTCCATATCGCCTGGCAGGGCAACTTCGAACAGTGGGTCGCCGACCCTCTGCACGTTAAGCCCATCGCTCACGCAATCTGGGATCCCCATTTCGGTCAGGGCGCCATCACCGCCTTCACCCAAGCGGGAGCCACATCGCCTGTGAACATCGCCTACTCAGGCCTGTATCACTGGTTCTACACAATCGGCATGACGACGAATGCCGAGCTGTATCAGGGTTCCATCTTCATGATGATCCTGTCGGCCTGGGCACTCTTCGCCGGTTGGCTGCACCTTCAGCCCAAGTTCCGCCCGTCACTCGCGTGGTTCAAGAATGCTGAGTCACGTCTGAATCATCATCTGGCTGTCCTCTTCGGTTTCAGCTCCATCGCCTGGACCGGACACCTGGTGCACGTGGCGATTCCTGAATCAAGGGGTCAGCACGTTGGTTGGGACAACTTCCTGAGTGTGATGCCTCACCCCGCCGGTCTTGGACCCTTCTTCACCGGCAACTGGGGTGTTTATGCACAGAATCCCGATACTGCGGGTCAAATCTTCGGTACTGCCGAAGGCTCCGGTACTGCGATTCTCACCTTCCTTGGCGGTTTCCATCCCCAGACCGAAGCCCTCTGGCTCACCGACATCGCTCACCACCACCTGGCGATCGGTTGCTTGTTTGTGATCGCTGGTCACATGTACAGGACCAACTTTGGTATCGGTCATTCCATCAAGGAAATTCTCGAAGCTCACAATCCTCCAAAGGGCACCCCAGGCGATCTCGGCGCCGGTCACAAGGGTCTTTACGACACCTTGAACAACAGCCTGCACATGCAGCTCGGCCTGGCCCTTGCCTCTCTCGGTGTGGTCACCTCTCTGGTGGCTCAGCACATGTACGCGATGCCGTCGTATGCCTTCATTGCCAAGGCCTACACGACACAGGCTGCTCTGTACACACACCACCAGTACATCGCCATCTTCCTGATGTGCGGTGCCTTTGCTCACGGAGCGATCTTCTTCATCCGTGATTACGACCCCGAAGCCAACAAGGACAATGTTCTGGCTCGGATGCTGGAGCACAAGGAGGCGATCATCAGCCACCTCAGCTGGATCACCCTCTTCCTTGGCTTCCATACGCTTGGTCTTTACGTTCACAACGATGTCGTTGTGGCGTTCGGAACCCCCGAGAAGCAGATTCTGGTTGAGCCCGTTTTTGCCCAGTTCGTTCAAGCTGCTTCTGGTAAGGCGATCTACGGTTTCGACGTGCTGCTTTCCAATTCCGCTGGTGCTGCCGCCAATGCCAACGCCGCCTACATGGGCGGCTGGATGGATGCCATCAACGGCAGCACAGACGTGTTCCTTCCGATCGGACCTGGTGACTTCATGGTTCACCATGCCATCGCTCTGGGTCTGCACACGACCACTCTGATCCTGGTCAAAGGCGCTCTGGATGCCCGTGGTTCCAAGCTGATGCCTGACAAGAAGGACTTCGGTTATTCCTTCCCCTGCGACGGTCCCGGCCGTGGCGGCACCTGTGATATCTCCGCCTGGGACGCCTTCTATCTGGCCGTCTTCTGGGCTCTGAACACAATCGGTTGGGTCACCTTCTACTGGCATTGGAAGCATCTGGCCATCTGGCAGGGCAATGTGGCTCAGTTCAATGAGTCCAGCACCTATCTGATGGGCTGGTTCCGCGATTACCTGTGGCTGAACTCCTCCCAGCTGATCAACGGTTACAACCCCTTCGGCAGCAATAACCTTGCCGTCTGGGCCTGGATGTTCCTGTTCGGCCACCTCGTCTGGGCGACTGGATTCATGTTCCTGATCTCCTGGCGCGGCTACTGGCAGGAGCTGATCGAGACCATCGTCTGGGCCCATCAGCGCACACCGCTCGCCAACCTTGTTGGCTGGCGCGACAAGCCAGTGGCTCTGTCCATCGTTCAGGCTCGTGTTGTGGGCCTCGCCCACTTCACGATCGGCTACATCCTCACGTATGCGGCCTTCCTGATCGCATCGACATCCGGCAAGTTCGGCTGATCAATCCTGATTGCCCTTACAGCAAGGGAAATCCTCAATTCACCCCTGTCCAGCTGACCTGGCGGGGGTTTTTTGTTAGCTGAACCTGAACGGTGCAGAACTATTCAGCTGTTCATGAGCTCAGCTGTTCATCAGCCGCTGAACAGAATGTCGAGCGTCCTCAGATAGGTATGCAGTCCTGCGTCCTGAATCGGCAGCACATAGGCATCTGCATCTGACTCGTTGTGGTGGGAATGCCAGTAGCCCGGTGGAGTCACAAAAGCGGCACCAGCTGCCCAATCCTCCCTGTGCGGGTCACGGATTTTTCCCTGATCATCAAGCTCAGTGCCAATCAGGGTGTAACAACCGGGCTTGCAGTCCACGGCGAAATCCAGGGCGATCGACTGGTGTCGGTGAGGTTTCTGTTCCTGCTCTGCTGGAAGAATGCCGAGCATGGCCCAAAGGGTGTGGCTGGCTGTTCTTGTTTGTGGAAACGCTGAATTGCCCAGCAGCACGCTGACCCGGTTGGCACGGGCGCCGCTGGGGCTGGCCGCGATCTCAGCCAGTCGCTCCTGGCTGTCGTGATGGCTGTAAAACGTTGGCTTGAAACGGGCTTCATTCGGAGACACACCCAGAAAACGCAGCAGTGGTGCGTCGTGCACCCAGTAGAGAGCCGCTTTGCCTGAGCAGCTGTGGATGGCGTCTCCCCCGGCGGGAAGAACGAGCATGTCGCCCTTGCTCCACCGGAAGTGTTCGCCACAGGCTTCAGTGTCTCCCTGGCCATCGGCCACGAAGAACAACTGGCTTGTTGCCACAGCTGCGGTGCGCAGCCCTTCGCCATCCAGTCGGATGAAGTTGGCGCACAACGATGGACCGGTGGCAGGTCCACTGCACTGCAGTTCTTCGCTCAGATCCAGAGGCATCACAGCACTGCCTTTCTGGGAAAAGAAAGCCGGGGAAAAGGAGCGATAGGGAACAGCACTCGTCAGTCCGCTGCGAATCGGATTGGCCGCTTCGCCGTAGGAGAAATAACGAGCTTGAGCCGATGACGCCCGGCGATTCGTTGCGCTTTTCAGCATGCCGTGACGTCTCAGCCCTTCATGGAGCACACACCCTACAAATCCGTGCCTCGCGTCTTCATATGCAAAGCGTCATTGCTTCAATCGATTTCAGTCACGTTTTGATCCCGCTCTCCGCGTCTACTGGAGCTTCACCGTCTTGATTGAGTTCTGAATGTCGTTTCCCTCCCTGCCCCCAAGACTGGAGCTCGTTGTGCTGCTGGTTGGCGTTGCGACCGGTTACAACCTCACCCTGCAGATTCTTCCAAGAGAGCGAATTGACCTGGCTCAGCTCGAGGCGGATGAGCGGATTGCTGAGCGAACAACACCTGGGTCGACGTTCGCTCCGAAGACCTTGGCTTCGAAGACCTTGGCTCAGAAGCCATTGGTTCCGCAAACTTTCATGCCCATCGCGAGCTCAGAATCGGTCGCTGGATCGTCGTCGTCAGCCACGTGCCTGGTTCCTCCCGGGGGTGGCCCGGCGCTGAACGAACGCTTTGAGCCCTGTTGAACGTCAGCCGTCCAGCTCCGGTTTTGCAGGGGTGACTTTTCGCCAGCGCTTGAACAGCAGATAGGTGGCAGGCACGATGAACAGTGAGAGCAGCGTGGACACCAGCAGCCCGCTGAACACAACGGTGCCGATGCTGATGCGACCGGCGGAGCCTGTTCCGCGGGCAAGCAGCAGTGGCAGAAATCCTGCCAGCGATGTCACCGCTGTCAACAGAATTGGTCTCATCCTGTTGATCGCCGCTTCCTCGATCGCCTCCATCAATTCGATCCCCTGCTGCAGCCGCTGATTGGCGAATTCAACGATCAGGATCCCGTTCTTGGCGGCCAGGCTCACCAGCACCAGCAAACCCATCTGGGCATATACGTCGAGTGTGAGGCTGCGCAGCTTCAGGCCGATCAAAGCTCCCAGCAGTGCCATCGGCACTGTGAGCAGAATGATCAGCGGATCCACGAAGCTTTCATAGAGGCCCGCCAGCAACAGATACACCACCGTGACTCCGAGGGCGAACAGTACCCAGGACACGGACTCAGCTCTCGTTTCTTCTCTGGCAAGCCCGGTGAAAGCCAGCGCCAGGTTGTCTCCGCCGGTCTTGTCACTGATGGTTTTGAGGAGATCGATGGCCTGGCCACTGCTGATCCCGTCTGCAGTGATGGCAGTGATGCTGATCGATCGGTTCTGGTTGTAGTGGGTGATTCGATTCGCCCCTGAATCACGTTTGAGTTGTGCAACGTTCGCCAACGAGACAAGGTCGCCGCTGCGGTTGCGCACCATCAGGCTCTTGAGATCCCCAGGCTTGCTGCGGCTCGTTCCCTCCAGCTGGATGTAGATGCTGCGGATTTCCCCTCCTGAGAAGGTGTCATCGATGAAACGGCCTCCGATGGCGGTTCCGATGTCCCTCAGAGTGGGACCAACCGGTAGGTCCAGTGCTGCCATCTGGCTGCGGTCAAGTTCAAGCCTCCACCGCGGTGAGCTTGCATCGAAGCGGGTGCTCACCCGCTGGAACTGTCCGGAGTTCTGGGCAGCCAGGATGAACTGCTGAGCCTGATTCTCGAAATCCTGCAGGCTGAGCTGGCCACCACTGCGATCCAGCAGTTCCATCTGCAGGCCCGATTCACTGCTGAACCCCCGCACTGTGGGGGGCGTGGTCACAATCACCTGAGCATCGGTGATGCGTCGTCTCAGCTCGCTGTTCAGACGTTGTTTCACGACTTGGCTGCTGTTCTGCCGCCCAGGGCGTTCTTTCAGGGGTGAGAGGCGCAGATAGAAAGACCCGGTGTCCTCGCCGCTCTGTCCGAATGAGTTTCCGGCATAGAAATTGCCGCTCCGGACCAGGGGTTCCTCGGCAACCACCTCGCGGATGCGTTCCATCACGGCTTCGGTGCGTTCCAGGCTTGCTCCCTCCGGCAGCGTGAAATAACCACGCACCTGGCCCTGATCTTCGTCGGGGATGAAGGAGGTGGGGATCGTCGCCAGACCAATGCCTGTGAGCATCAGGCCTGCCAGCACCAGCGCAATGACGGTTCTGCCCCGTGCCAGCCAGACCGCCAGCAGCCTTGCGTAAAGACGTTGCAACCGGGCCATGCCCTCACGCAGTCTGCGACTGATCGATCTGAGCGGTGCTGGCAATCGTCCGTCACCCTTCCCAAGCACGCGGGCGCAGGCCATCGGTGTGAAGGTGAGGGCATTGAAGGTGGAGAACAAGATGGCGCCGCTGATGGCCAGGGCAATCGGTTGATAGAGGCGGCCAATGGAGCCAGGGATCAGCAGAACAGGCAGAAAGACAGCAGCCAGAACCAGAGATGTGGCCAAGACTGCGCTCGCAAGTTCTGCCATGGCATCTTCCGCAGCCCCCTGTGGCTCCTGGCCCTGCTCGATCCGGCCTGCGATGTCTTCGCTGACCACAATGGCGTCATCGACCACGATGCCAGTGGCCAGCACGAGGCCGAACAGGATCAGACTGTTGAGATTCGACCCGTTGAGGCGGATCACCACCAGACTGCCGATCAGTGCCACAGGCACTGCCAGGCCTGGGATCAAGGCAAGGCGCCAGCGTCCCAGAAACAGCAGCAGCACCACCAGCACCAGCAGCACCGCATCCCGGAGGGTGTCTCTGGTGCGATCGAGATTGGCCCGGACGGTTTCGGCTACATCGAAGATCATCTGCACGGCCAACCCGGGGGGAAAGCTGCTTTCCAGGCTTTTCAGCCTGTCCTGCACCGCACGGCTGACATCCAGAGCATTCGATCCATCCCGCTGGAAGATGCCTACAGCCACTGAGCTTTCGCCCTGAAGATTGAGAGCACTGCTGCCGTAGCTGCGTTGGCCAAGTTCAACGCGACCCACATCCTTCAGCCGAATCAGGCCTCCGTTGTCAGTGCGTTTGACCACCATGGCCTCAAAGTCGGCCTGGCTGCGCAGACGTCCTTCGGCATCAACCGGCAGGCTGAAAAGCTGTCCTGCCGGAGCAGGAGCCTCCCCAAGGTTTCCCACCGCGGCAAGAACGTTCTGCTCTGCCAGAGCGTTTGTGATGTCGTTCGTAGAGAGACTGAACTGCTCCAGGCGACTGGGATCCAGCCAGAGCCGGTAAGCGAGCTCACTGCTGCCGAACACACGAATGTCACCAACGCCAGGAGTGGTTCGCAGGCCTTCGCTGAGACGCTGCTCGAGCCAGCCACCGATGAAGATCGGTTCATACAGCCCGGGGGGGGCGCTGAAGCCGAGGATCAGCAGCAGATCATTGGTGGAGCGGTTCACATTCAGCCCCTGCCTGGTCACGGTCTGAGGCAGTCGTCGGCTGGCCAGGTTGACCTCGTTCTGAACCTTGATCGCGTTCAGTTCTGGATCGCCTGACTCAAAGCGCAGGCTGAGACTTGCACCGCCCTGACTGCTGCTGGAGGTCATGCTCTCGAGGCCGTCCAGGCCACTGAGCTGGTTTTCCAGCACTGCCGTGACGCTTTGCTCCACCACTTCCGGTCCAGCGGCAGGAAAACTGGCTCTCACACCCACGCGTGTGGGTGCCAGCTGAGGCAGGTCCTCAAGCCCGAGGCCCACCAGTGAGACCACACCCGCAAGCAGCACCAGCAAGCTGCAAACAATGGTGAAGACGGGCCGTCTCAGAAATGGCTGGGAGATGGACCGCAAGTCGGAGTCCGCTCAGCAAGGCCTCAGATCCTGGCAGTGGAAAGCCCCGAATGAGCCTTCGATGACTCGATTCGGGGCATGCCAAACAGTGATCTGCATCGTGCTGATGGAAGACTCAGCAGAGTGGATTCAGCCGGCGGGCGCGACACCACCAGCGATCTTGGCCAGATAAAGCAATGGGGTTGCGCTGACCAGGAACCAAGCAAACGCCGCTCCACCACAACCACCCAGCCAGAAACCACTGGCGAATTCAGACCACCCCTCCTTGGTGAAAAGGTCTGACGGTGGATTGTCGATTGTGGCGTCAGGGGGCTGCACCTTGGGTCCATTGCCTGCAGTGCCGTAAATCGACAGACAGACGGTCAGGATTGAAACCAGGCCGATGGAAGCGAGCAATCCTGCTGTGGATGCGTAATCGCTGTTTCGGAGAGGCCCACAGACGGCGAAAGGCCCATAGAGCAAATATCCGTGGGTCATGCCGATCTCGAGTCCACGTCTGTTCGGGGAGAGGGATGGTCGATAGATCGGCAGCGCGTTGAGAAAGGCTTTGACGAAGTAGCTGCTGTTAACCGGAGTGGCCAGATTGCCAACCGTTGGATCGGCGACGGGGGAAACAGACATGGATAAGAAAGCGGTGGGTGGGCAGTTCGCTTGATCGCTGGGGGCTTTTCAGCGATCAGTCGGGAGTGGCTTCGATCAGGTTGAACATCAAAACCATCACGACGGCTGGACCCAACACTCCGGCCAGTGGAATGAAAAGCGAAGGCATCCAGGCAGCGACAAAATCTCCAGTCATGGCAGCGACCCAAATGTCTGCAGTTACTGTAAGGACTGCCTTTCTGGTGGTCTTCGACCGATCGGGTCGGTGAAATAAAAGTTCAATCCATCCGGCCTAGGCCGCTTTGAACCCATGAATCAGCTGCTTGCAGGTGGTGCCGCCCTTGTTCTGGTGGCAGTGCTGTGGGGGCTCGGAAGGAAACCTGGGAAAACTTTGTTGCGCAGCACGGATGCGACCTCCGTCGCAGCCATCAACAGAGCTCAACTGGGTCTGGTGAAGGCTTCGCTGCCTCAAACTGATCCTGGGGCTCAGGCAGAAGTTGCTGATGGGACCTTCCAAACGGACCTGTTCCAGCCTCCGGTCAGTACCGCCGAGAGACTGTCTCTTGAGCGCCGGCTGCGCGCGGCGATGGATCAAGGCAACCCAGAACAGAGGCTTGAGGCCGTCACGCTGGCCGGTCAGTGGGGCCATGCCTCCGTTCTTCCACTGCTGAGACGTGGTCTGCGTGATGCCAACAGTCTGGTTGTTGAGGCTGCTGCTACTGCAATCGAGCGGCACCGTGGCGCGACCCGACCGACTCCTGCTCAGGTGGCCCGGCCCCCTCGGAACGTCGCCCGAATGCGATAGATCGGCCGACCCTGGCTTTCGTGGTAAGTCCTTATCAGCAGTTCTCCCAGCAGCCCGAAACAGAACAGCTGTATTCCGGCCAGTCCAAGAACAACCGCCATGGTGAGCAGTGGCCTGTTCCCGATGTCTTCGCCCATTAACTTGATCACCAGCAGATAGGCGCTGGCCACAAGGCTTGTCGCGATGGCCACAAGGCCTCCAAACCCGAAGACGTACATCGGTCGGGTGAGAAAGCGTTTCATGAACCACACGGTCAGCAGGTCCATCAGGACTCGAAAGGTCCGATCGATTCCGTATTTGCTGGTTCCGTACTGCCGGGCACGGTGATTCACCTTCACTTCGGTGATGCGTGCTCCTTCGATGAAGGCCAGTGCCGGCAGAAAGCGATGCAGTTCGCCGTACAAGCGCATGTCGGACAGCACATCGCGGTCATAGGCTTTCAGCGAGCAGCCGTAGTCATGCAGGCGGACTCCCGTCACACTTCCGATCAGGCGATTGGCAAGCCTGGAAGGGAGTTTTCTCTGGAGTTCGGCATCCTGGCGATCAAAACGCCATCCGCTCACCAGGTCATAGCCTTCACGCAGCTTCTTCAACAGCAGGGGGATATCGGCAGGATCGTTCTGCAAGTCACCATCGAGGCTGACGATCACCTGCCCTTCGGCGACATCGAAACCCGCTGCCATAGCCGCGGTCTGACCGTAGTTCTTGCGCAGCAAAACACCCGCCAGCTCCGGTACCTGGCTGCTGATACTTTCCAGCACTGAAGCGGTGTCATCCGTTGACCCGTCATTGACGAGCACCAGTTCGAAGCGCTCCCCGGTGGGCCGCAGTGCGTTGAGCAGCTGCTCCACCAGCTCAGGCAGGCTTTCCTCCTCGTTGTAGAGCGGCACCACAACCGAAAGGTCCAGCGCAGCCTTCATCGGGATTCGATCGATGTCAATGCAACTTAATCGGCACCTCTCATCTCACCGCTCTAGAACTGAGGTGGACAGGCATGCAGCTTGTCGAAGGGATTCATCAGGGCAATGTGCTGCCGTCGTGGCATCGCGTCACCGGCTTGAATCGACTGCCAAAACTGACTTTTATTGCCTTTGTCAAAAACTTATACGCTGGCCAATATGCAAAGACGCTGATTCGTTCCCACGAACTTCATCCGAAGCTCCTAAGTCTGCGTACTCCGAGTGATCCGCAGCCAGTAGTCATTTACCCGATAGGTGCCAGAGGGTGTGCCTAAGCGCTTGAGACGGGGAGTCTTTCCACGAACGAGGTTCGTCAGGTTGTTGGAGATGGTCTTTTTGCTGATGCCCCACCCCATCTACGCTTCCACCCTTTTTCGGATCTCATCGACATGCACGTTTCGATCCCTTCGTCGAGGGCATCAACCATCACCTTTGTGATTTGACCGCCCATGTCACTGATGACTTCAGTGCCCGTGCAGGTCTTAAGGCGACCGTGCTCATCCTTCTCATAAAAGAAGGTGCGCTCATCACATTTCCGTGACTTGGTGGCTGTGAACTGGCGCTTAGTGGTCAGGTCTCTGCCATCTGGAGCTTTCAGCTTTTCAAGGCCAATGACCATGGATGGATACTCCCTCTAGGCCGCGGCTCCACCGGCTCGGTGTGCCTTGGTGCCGTCATGCGCCAGGTGCACAACCGTGACAAACGGGCAGATCGCTTCCTTCAGGAAGGTGAGAAATGCAGCGGCGTGTTCGTTGTCCGCGTAGGAGAAACCACCCTTGGCCCTGATCGTTTTCACCGAACCGATGAACACGCAAGCGCCAGGGTTGTCCTGCGCCCACTCGAACAGCTCGATCCTTCCGCGCAGCAGCACCCCAGGCATCCATCGTTCCGGGGCCATGAGCCCAGAGCTGCCTAAGATCCCCCTGGAACAGTTCATCGGTGTCGGGATCGATGCCCATCTCCAGAAGCTCATCCTTGAGAGGTTCGGCTCCTGAGTCACTGGCACAGAAAAGGACTTTTACCGGCTTGGCTTTGTCCTTTCTTTGACGTTCCAGGAGCCCAACTCCGCGCATCAATGAAATTGCACCCTCAAGGGCAAGCCGAGTTTTTCCAGCCCCGCGCATTCTCTAAATTAAAGTGATGTCATTTGCGGGAAAGAATCCAGGCAGAAGCCAATCCAGTCCCTTCACTCGGGTGAAGCTGACGGATTGCTTACTTCTGGGAACTGGCTTTTTCTTTTTGGGATCGAAGCCGATTGCCTTCTCTTTTATAAGATTGAATAGTGCTAAATCAATCTTCTCGGAATTCATCGTAAGTCATTCCTCATCTCAGCCCGAAACTCCATTTCTTTATCCAAATCCCTCTCGCGAATAGAGTCATAAAGCTCATCGCGAATGACTCTGAAGAGACGTTTTTCGAGTGTTTCCTTAGCTGCCAATTCCTATTAAGCGGCTTTGATCTCGGCCCAGACTTTTTTATTGAATTCATGCCCCCTTGGCTTGAAAGCCTTCTTTGAAGTGATTAGGATTGATTGATCCGACAAGCAGAGGATCACCGCAAACTTGCTTGATCTTATGAACCAGAGTTGCGTATCCCTGGTACCAGGGCTGAATTCCTTTCGCAGACACCCGATCCCATTCGCTGCGACCCTGTGCGTCATCAAATGCTAAGCCCCATCCCTTGGCACCACTGATTGAAATTCTTGAAAACAAGTTCTGAGTCACCACACCGCTGAGAGGTGTGATTGGCAATCATCAGAACCTGAAGCCAGATTTCAACGCTCGCCCAGTTGAGTTGGTTGCTGGCTGGAGTGATGTTTTTAGGAATTGTTGAGCTCGCGCTGCATCGGATCTGGGGCGATTACTCCAATGGGCTTCTTGGGACCCAACGGTTTCCTTGAACATTTGAACAAGTACGTAGATTATGTTAGTTAAGTGATAGTGAATATATCAAGGCGAAATAATTGACAAGTAATTAGTTTGTCCATGTCAAATATACAACGTAATCATAGCTTGTCAGTCATGTAAGTAATATGAATTTGAACACTAATACGCAGCTGTTAAATTAAGTGTTAGTTTTTTATCAGTATCCTCTTTCGTTTTTCCAGTTTTACCGATTTCCATTGACGCTTTAAATAAACCGATAATATCTAGTATTGAAGCATCACTTGCCAATATTAAGCCATTGGCTGGATCTACCACTGGCGTAATTGGTGGTGATGTTGTTGTTATTGCCGATCCGAACGCAAACAACGATCCTGTTACGATTGTTGTTCCTGAAACAGGGGAAATTAATATTGCATCTGGTACTCCAGGTGCAGACTACATTATTGAAGGCATCGGAGATGCAATAATCAGAGTTGGTAATGCAATAGACGCAGACGGAAATGTTTTACTAGCAGCTGGTTCAACCTACCAGGTCGATAACGATTATGAGGGCACCGTCATTGTCAACCTGGATGGCGCCATTTGTGATTCAGTCGATATAAACATCATTACAACAACCGGACTAATTGCGAATGCCCTTCCCCAGTCATTGTCTGAATTAGAACGAGATTTTCAATTTTATTTTGATTTCTACGTCAACACAGGTGCTGGAGAAGATCAAATTCAAGGGAGCAGCTGCAAAGACTTCATTCGCGCTGGTGCAGGTAATGATATCGTCAACGCCGGTCAAGGTAATGACCTAGTTCGCACCGGCGCTGGTGTGGTCACTCTTGGACAAGGTGATGATATAATTTATTACACTATTGATCAGCTCCAAGGCAATTTAAATGAAACTGATATTTGTATAGACTTTGGTTCGAATGGGGACGACAAGATTCAGATTGATGCTGATCTTGAGGGCCTTATCGAAATCGAAGGTTTTGGCACCAATAAAATCATCATCACCCTTTCCGGTGCTCAAAGTGGAACCACTGAATTCGTCTCCCGAGGTGACACTATCGATGATGACGATGTGCAATTCGTCTTCTGATTCAACTGATCCTATGTATCACAATTCAATTCACTAAAAACACGAAATCATCAACCCTCGCCAAGTGCTGGGTTCCATTGTCCTGATTTCTCCGGAAAGGTTTGGGTCACCAGATCAGCGTTGACCCAGCGGACCGCGCCTGAATCCACATCAGCGATCTGGAGCAAGTTGTGGATCTTCGGATCACCGTCAGCGCCACCGCAGTTGATCACCTGCCCCATCTACCAATCTTTTTCGTGTTGCTCTCCAGTCAGATAACCGTGTTTCACGATCACTGTCATTCCTGTAGCAACATCCAGAAAACCGGCCTTTCTGACTCGGGTGAGCTGTAAACCCCGTGGTCAACCGACATACTTGCAAACCCAGGACACCAGTACTACACACGACCAGGAAGATAAGCTCAGCCAAAGGGTTCGTTGAGGAGCCATAGAACCATCGCAAATACTGATGCGGTCGTCGCTGAATGCAGTTCACGCAAGCAATCTTCCCGGTGAGTGCAGCGCTATAGGCCGCCCCGGAAACAAAGCAAAACAGCACTGTGTAGAGAAGGAGTAGCCACTGATTCACTAATACACTGAGTAATGAACCAGAGCTTTAGCAACTCCGGCCAATATTCGTTGAGCGGCAGCCCGATCCATCGGGGCGCCCGAGCACCGGTGAACCGAATGGCTTCCAGGCATCCCCTGGCACTGCCCTATGGGCAGGCTATTTCACAACGAATAGGTCGATTCTGCTTGCATTACTCGGTTTGCTCCAGGGCTGCGCGGGTCATCTCCAGCTCTATCAGCAGTGACCAGACTGCGAAACCTATCGAGCAGCTAAAATAGTACGAATAAAACACATACTAATTAAATATATATTTAGAAAAATGCAGGAGATTTCCGGGCAATTCAGGCTAAATACGAAATATATCAAACAAAAATATGCTGACGCAGTCTAAAAAATCAAAATTTATTCGAGAACATACAGGATGCCAAGCGCAGCGTTATCTAAGTAGAAAAAAGAACAATTGACGACAATATTGCATAAATCAGGAATAGTTGCTTTTGACAAGCCTCTCTATGACATAGTGAAAATTCAACATATCGCTGTCTACATTGTCCACCAAAGTATGCAAGGAGCTTTTAATTGCTAACAGTTTTTCAATTTTATTATTTACTCTTTCCGTTCTCTTTAGGCGCTCGGCATTTTCATTCCTTAAGGCAAAAATCCTCCTTTCTATTAACTGTAATGAAGTCAATAAGTTGTCATCCTGTTTGATGGTGTCCATTTGATGCACGTAACCCAAGATTAAACTTCGCAAGGTACTAGATGAGAAAAAGCGGAGAACGTATAAAATTTTTTTTTGCGTATGTAGCATTAATCACCTGGAAGCCCAAGCCTGGGTTCGGTCAGGCGAGCAATGCGCTCAGCGATACTTCACCAAATCAAAGCAACGTACCGAAATGAAACTTTACAACTCTGAAGTTCCTTGTCAGCTTCCTGCTGACCTGCCCTCTGCAGTCGAGCTTGAGCAGCTTCCCGATGGTGCCGTTCGATTTGCTGCCATCAAACGTTGCCTGAGCCGTGGTCTGGTGGGAACGCAACCCTCAGCTCATTTCAGCCTTGACCTCAACACACCCACAGCGGGGGGCGGTTCCATCACTTCGAGTGCTCCAGTTTGAGTCAGTCCTTCAATTAATGGTGTGTATTTCAGCTCTGATGCGGGGGCTGATTACATAACGGGTAGTGAACATAATGATTTCATCCGAGGCGGTGCCAATGATGATTTCATTGATTCAGGAGATGGCGATGATTTGATCCGTTCAGGCGCTGGCGGTGACATTATTACCACCGGTGAGGGTTCTGATCTTCTCTACTACGCAGCTGATCAGTTAGACAACTCGGCAGATACGGCATTGGATTTCTCGTTATCAGATCGCGTTGTGATTGGTGAGAATATCTCTGTCATGCTTATACACAATGTCGCCACTTTCTCTACAACAATCGATGGTGTGGAGCCTCAATCCACTCTTGCCTTTGCTGGATCCTCTATTATCTCTCAGGATATTTTTATCACCCTAACATAGTTTTTATTTCGTAGCTATTTCTTGGTTATTTAAAAGCCTAAGGCATTCAACTCATGGCAAAAGTGAGTTGAATGTTTTTCGCGAAAAGGAGCTTTAAAATCTTTTTGACCGATTTTTAGGTCTCTTGAATACCAACTTATATTTGTTTGCATTGATTGTGTTATTTTAATGCACGATATAGCCTAATTGCTGTAGTTTAAAAGTTTATGCATCTAGATTTTTCTAGATTCAACCATGGACGCCATTGGTTTGTCCTGGCCTTCAGTCATGCCTTGAGAGGATTTTTAGTTTACTCCGCCAGCTTTCAATTTCTGGACCCAGCGTAATCAGCGGTTAATCACTAACTGCTGATGCTGATGATGAATACTTCCATTGGTTCTTACCTTAATCCCCCCCCCCCCCCCCCTTTTTTTTTTTTTAGTACTGGGCTTTTAAGACTTTTTCAACTGGTGCTATTTCGCTTGATCGCGCATCCGGTTTGACCTGAAAAGTCAACAAACGCAGATAAATACGCAGGCGCTTCTCAGGAAGTTCCTCTGAATTTATCTTGAATTTTGTGCGTAAAGCTCAGAATTTTGTCTGTGACTGATTTCTGTTCCACCTGAAGCGTTGAGGGAAATTGAATCAGCGTCAGGGCAATGTGCTGCCGTCGTGGCATCGCGTCACCCGGCCGGCACCCCGCAGTTCACCTCTGTAGTGGCAGGCCACAGGATGGAGATCCTCAGGGCTCAGGCTGTCGATGCCGATGCCGTTGCGGCCGTGCTCTCTCCCTGAACTGTGCATGTAGCGACCGTCCTCGAGGTGAATGCCGACGTGGGTGCAGCGCTCAGGGGTGCCGAAGAAGATCAGATCTCCAGCCTGCAACTCGCTGATCTCATCCGGCGCCACAGCCAGCGGTTCACAGAATTGTTCCTGCTGATAGGCATCTCTGGGTAGCCAGATGCCAGCGCTGGCAAATGCAGTTTGCACAAGACCCGAGCAGTCGAGATCGGGTCCGATGGTGCCTCCCCAGAGGTAGGTGTTGTCGACCTGGTAGGCGGCTTCCAGCCAGTTCAGCACTGCATTCAGTCTGTTGGTGATCTCCGGGTGTGAGAGCAGACGTGGCAACCAATCCTCACAGGCAACTGCCTGACCGTCCAGCTCATGCATGGACAGCCAGCAGGGGTAACCGTCTTCGAGAAACACAACACGCAATCGCCCATGGTCCTCCTGGCGTAATTCCGACGTGACTTTGAATCCTCGGCCCGCTGCGGCCTGGGTGGCGAGTCCGCTCTCTGTTGGTGTGGCGTAGCCGTTTTGGCCATGGAGCAGTTTCCAGCAACTTCCTGGGCTGATCAGGTCCGGAGTGATCGGGGTGCCTAGGGTCGGCATTGCCAATAGCCAGTGCCATGGCGTTCTACCGTCCCGAGCCGGCGATGCAGCAGCACCTCGTTGCTCTGATCGACAGGCTGGCGGCCGATGGCCGTCCCGGTCTGCACGATCAGCTGGCGGTGACCTGGGTGCGTTACGTCGGCGCGTCTCCCGCCAACGGCAGCGGCAGCGGTGCTGCCTGGGCTGACCAGAAGCTGATCTATCCGGCCAGTGTGGTCAAACTCCTGTACGCAGTGGCGGCAGAGCACTGGTTGCAGCGCGATCTGATTCCAGACAGCGAGGAGCTTCGACGTGCGCTCCTCGACATGCTGGCGGACTCCAGTAACGACGCCACTGGCCTGATCGTGGATCTGCTCACCGGCACCACCAGTGGTCCGCCGCTGCGCTCACCTGCATGGGACCAGTGGCAGCAACAGCGGCGCCTGGTCAATGACTGGTTCCAGAGTTTCGGCTGGCCTGAGTTGGAGCGCATCAACTGCTGCCAGAAAACGTGGGGTGATGGCCCCTACGGCAGGGAGCGCATGTTTTATGGGGAGAACAACTGCAATCGCAACGCACTCTGTACCGCAGCGGTCGCCAGGATTCTCGAAGCGGTCATGACCGATGGAGTGCTCTCACCTCCGGCCTGTCAGAGACTTCGAGCCCGATTGGCTCGCTCGCTCAGCTCGTCAGACAGGGTTGCTGATCCCGAGAATCAGGTAGATGGCTTTCTCGGCGAGGGTTTGCCGGACGGCAGTCAGCTCTGGAGCAAGGCCGGCTGGATGAGTCAGGCCCGTCACGACGCAGCCTGGTGGTGCCTCGACGGGCAGGCAGCTTCTCTGCTGGTGGTGTTCAGCGAAGGGCCGGAGCGGGCCGGCGATCAACAACTTCTTCCGTTGATCGCAAGGCAACTTTCTGAGTATGCAGCCAATTGACGATCTGCGGTTCAGTTCAACGCCGAGGAAGACATTCATTGCCCCACTGATCTGGAGATGCCGTTAACCATTGTTGGTCAATCAAAATTAATTCGTTTTCCTGATTCAAAGCCTCGAATTGTTATTTGATGTGTGCTTGCCAAGCCTTAGGGGGTTTGATTTTGATAATGGGCCAAGTACGGAAAATTCTGCATTCGGGTCAAAATATTTTCAATATCTTCGACTGTCCAATCAATTGTGCTTGAGCTTCTGCTCGGCGTTTTGAAAAGAAATTTTGAAATGCTTTCCAGGTGTTTTTTGTCAGTTGAGAGGTTTAGTGCTTCACAGATTCTCAGTAATTCCTCGTCTGGGTTGGCAATCAGCAGCTCATGGTGGCAGTGCATGAAGCCTGCATCAGGAGATCTGGCTTCCAGTGCGGAAATAGACTCGCAATGCATGAAATACCAGCGAATGCGATCTGCGATGGGCGCTTGACTTCTTTGGTGCATGGTTGCGATTGTGTCGAATGGATTGCGGATTGAGGCGATTAAAAATATTTTGGCGTTGAGAGTGTCGCTTAGTCTGGGAATCAACTCATAATCGCCGTGGAGTAGTAATGTGGCTGGATTCCAGATCTTGTCGCCATAAACATGGACTCTTCTTTTTGTCGCGGGTGCGTCGCCTATTTGATAGTGGTAGTTTTCTGATGGTCGGCTGTTTTGGTGGTTTACGCAGGCGTTTTCGATGACTTCCTGGAGGATGGACTCTTTGTTCAGTCCTTTCCAAAAATTATTTGAAGCCAACGTTTCATTGGCGACTATTGCGTTTGGATGTGCGTCGATGGCTGAGCCAAGGATTGTTGAGCCGCTTCGTGCATTGCCAATGATCAGGCAAAAAGTTTGGAAATCATTGAATCTCTTCAGGTCTTGTTTATTGAATTTATTTGTTTCTGGCTGGGATTTTTTCCTGGGCTTTATGGACTGGAGAGCGAAGCTATTCGTCGAAGGAGTGTTTGCCTTATTGAGGCTGCTTGCAAGTTTTTTGACCCATCTTTTTAGTGCACTTGTAAAGGCATTCATCCTTTATATTTGTGGTTGGTTTCCTTGGCAGGCTATCAGAGCTTGCCTCAAGCGCTTGAGACTTTTGTGTTGTAATACTCCCCGAGTTTCGATCAAGATATTCAGTCATTTGGTGGTTTCTCGGCCTTCGCCATTGTTGTTGCAGGTTGCCCTGATCTCAGTCGGTCGAGGGTTTTGTTTGTGTTAGAGAATTTCTGGGTTCGGCCTGTACTGCGGCTGTCTCGTGTGTCTTGATGATATGAAAGTGAAGGGTCTATCTTTCTGTTTTATTGATTCAGTCTCTGAGTCAGGTGATTGCAGGTATTCACTGAGTCATCGGGAGTTCCGATGGCTTGATTTAATGCTTCAGGGTGCCGTCTTGCAGAATTGTTGTTTAGTTTGAAAAGCATTGCTGATATCTTCAAAGGTTTGTGCTTTTGCTTTCAGTCAGGTCTGTGGCCACGGATGGATTCCAGGCAAAAGTGTGGAGATTGTTGCCAAAACCACTAAGAGATTGATGTCTGAGATCAGGTTCTCAAGCAGTATTTGCCAGGAAAAGGTTCTGAAAGGTATGGGGAGTTACTAGGCGCCATCTCTGAATTCCAAAAGGTCGATGCAAGATTGTGATAACAGTTCCAGTTCCACCTGGTCCAGGTAATTACGAACTGATGCCTGCTCCAGTGGCGAATGAAGCAGGTGAAAATATGGAGAGGTATGCCGGTAAATAATTCTTGAACTGAAAGCCTGGTTTTGAAATGTGTTGTGTTTGGTTGGTGTTCAAGTCTTGATTGTTTAAATAATTACGTCATCAATTTCATGGGTGATCCACTCGAGATGCTGGCTTGAGCACCAATCCAGTCTTTGTTTGGTTTCCAAGAGGATTGATCTGGCCCTGAAGCCTCGTGAATCACTCTGACAACGGAGAGGGAGGGATTCGAACCCTCGACAGAAGTTGCCTCCTGTAACTCCTTAGCAGGGAGCCGCTTTCAACCACTCAGCCACCTCTCCAGCGGCATGCACAGCTTACAAGAGGGCGCTCGTTCAGACCACCAGCCGTGGCAGGCGGTGCTTGAAACTGCACAAGACTTCCCAGGGAATGGAATCCGACAGTTCCGCCAAGTCCTGCGGCCGAATCACCTGTTGCTCATCCTGACCCAGCAGCGTGACGACATCACCGATCTCAAGTTCAGGATGGTCTGTGACATCGAGCATCAGTTGATCCATGGTGATGGCACCCACCTGGGGCAATGTCTTGCCTTTGTGCAGGGCATGGATGCGTCCGGACAGGCAGCGGCTGACTCCATCGGCGTAGCCAATGCCGATCACGGCCATCCGGCTGGCACGGCTGGTCACAAAGCGGTGCCCGTAGCTCACCCCCACACCTGCGGCGACCTCCCGGATCAGGCTGACCCGAGCCTTCACCGTCATGGCAGGCTGCAGATCAAGTCTCTTTTCAAATTGAGCGCTTGGTGCGTGCCCGTAGAGAGCCAGTCCCACCCTCACAAGATCGTGATGCAGGGACCGATCACGCAGGGTCCCAGCTGAATTGGCCAGATGTCGCTGAAGCCCCCGACCACGGTGTGATCGTGTCACGGCCTCAAAGCGTTCCTGCTGCAGGCGCGTGATCTGTTCCGCATGTCCCTCAAGCTCGCCATCGGCGAGCGCAAGATGGCTGTAAACCCCCTTCAGGTTCAGCTGGTCAAGCTGGAGAATCGCCTCAGTCAGGCGTTCCCCATCCTGCCAATCACACCCGAGTCTGGTCATGCCGGTGTCGAGCTTGAGCTGCACCGTGAACTGACGGCCGCTGCCACTAGCAAGGTTCTGGCAGAGCAGTGCTTCACGCATGCTGCATAGTGTCGGCATCAGCTGCCAGTGCAGGCAGGCCCTGAGTTCTTCCGGCTGGGTGAGATTGCCCAGCACGAGCAACGGCAGCTCCAGTCCGGCACGACGCAGTTCAATTCCCTCCTGCAGGGTGGCGACACCCAGGCTGGTCGCTCCTCCGCAGATGGCAGCCCGCGCCACTGTCTCGGCCCCATGCCCGTAACCGTCAGCCTTGACGACTGCCATCAGTGCGCAGTCCGAGCCAAGCAGACCTTTCAGCGCTCTTGTGTTGTGTTCTACGGCTGAGGCGGACACCTCCATCCATGCCCGCTGACGCGGGTCAGCTCCCGCAGCCGTTTCAGGGCTGGAGGGGCTGGTGCGATCGGCCGACAGATCAGGCATGGGGACTGCGTAGTGAAGGTCACAAAGATGCCCTTGTGACCCCGATAGCATGCCGTGTATTCAGTGAGCTGGCATGGGCCAGGTTCTCGTTCTCAATGCGTCCTACGAGCCGTTGAACATCACCACCTGGCGTCGAGCCGTCGTGATGATGATCAAGGGAAAAGCCGAGAGCCTGGAACATGATTCCAATCGCCTTGTCCGTAGTGACATGCATCTGCCGACGGTGATCCGGTTGCGTCAGTTCGTGCGAGTGCCCTTTCGCCAGATGCCACTGACGCGTCGCAATGTGTTTCAGAGAGACAATCACACGTGTCAGTACTGCGGCAGTCGTGAACTTCTCTCCATCGACCATGTGATCCCCCGAAGCCGTGGTGGAACAGATGCCTGGGACAACGTGACCACGGCCTGCACCAGTTGCAATGTCCGCAAGGCAAGTCGTACTCCCTCCGAGGCAGGCATGCCTCTGAAAAGGGTTCCGCGTCGTCCTCTCAGCAGTCTGAGTTTTGAGGCGGTTCGTCAGATTGACTCCGGTCGCCACAGTGAGTGGGCCAAGTATGTGATCGGCATCTGACCCCTTTCAGGTCAATCGTCGGCCAGTTGGCTGAGCTGTTCCAGCTTGCTGCGTTGCTCCTCTGCCACACAGGCCCCAATCACATCCTCCATCTGACCCTGAAGCACGGATTCGAGACTGAAATTCCGCCCCAGTCGGTGGTCGGTGACTCTGTTGTCCTTGGCGTTGTAGGTGCGGATCTTCTCGCTGCGATCGCCTGTGCCCACCTGAAGGCGCCGGGCTGAAGTCTCTTTTTCATTCGCCTCGGCAAGCTGACGCTCGTAGAGCTTGGCCCGCAGAATCTCCATTGCCCGTTCACGGTTCTGCAGCTGGGAGCGTTGCTGCGTGCAGAACACGCGGATGCCGCTCGGTTTGTGAAGCAGGTCAACGGCTGTCTCCACTTTGTTCACGTTCTGCCCTCCGGCACCCCCTGAGCGAGCGGTACTGATCTCAAGATCTCCAGGTTCGATCTGAACCTCCACGGGATCAGCCTCAGGCATCACAGCCACCGTCGCCGTCGATGTGTGAACACGACCCTGGGATTCTGTAGCAGGGACACGCTGCACCCGATGCACGCCGGCTTCAAATTTCAGTTCGCTGAAAACAGCATCACCTTTCACCGAAAGAATCAGTTCCTTGTAACCGCCAAGGTCGGCTTCACTGGCGCTCACGGGCTGCACTGTCCAGCCGCGCCGGCTGCTGAACCGCTCGTACATGCGGGCCAGATCTCCGGCCCAGAGCGAGGCCTCATCTCCGCCGGCACCGGCTCTGATTTCCAGCATCACGCTGCGTTGATCGCGTGGATCCTGGGGTAGCAAGGCGAGCGTCAGCCGTTGAATCAGCTCGTCATGACGTTGTTCAAGAGATTGCAGTTCCAGCTGAGTCAGCTCCTCCATCTCTGCATCGCCGCGGCTTTCACGCAGCAGTGTCCGCGCCTGCTCCCGTTCATGGAGAACGTTCTGCAGGCTGGTGTAGTCGACGACCAGTGGTTCAAGGCGCGAGCGCTCCTTGGCCACGGACTGCAATCGGTCCGGATCCGAAGCCACATCAGGGTCAGCGAGCTGGCGTTCCAGATTGTGGAAACTGCTGGTCGCGGCCTCAAGACGGCTGATCAGAGTTGAGGAGTCCATTGCGTCAGAAGCAAGGTCGGGGAAGGACCTGACGGTGTTGTCCTTTCAGAAAAAAACCCCGAAGGCAGAGCGCTGTCTGCATTCGGGGATGTCAATTGTGGCGATCGATCGCTTTGGCGTCGATTGCTGTGCGCATCAGATTTCAGCCTAGGCCTCGTCCTTGGCAGGGCCTTCCTTGTCGTCGTTGACACTGGCGGTGCTGCCCATACCGTATTTGCGCATGAAGCGATCCACACGTCCTTCGGTGTCAAGAATCTTCTGGGTGCCGGTGAAGAACGGATGGTTCCCGCTCCAGACGTCCACATGGATTTCGGGCTGGGTGGAGCCAGTGGTCATGACCACTTCTCCGTTGCAGATCACCTTGGCGTCCGGGTACCAGGTGGGATGAATGTCGGGCTTGGGCATAACGGAGATCAGCGCTTGGAGAACTGGGGAGCTTTGCGGGCTTTCTTGAGGCCGTACTTGCGACGTTCCTTCGCTCTGGGATCCCGGCTGAGGTGGCCTTCGGTTTTCAGAGGCTTGCGATTGTCGGAGGAGAGTTCGCAAAGAGCCCTAGCGGCGCCCTGCTTGATGGCATCGGCCTGTCCCGTCAAGCCACCACCTCTGACGTTGACGAGTACGTCGTATTCAGCAGTCAGGCCAAGGGTCTGCAAAGGGGCCTTGACAGCGGCGATGTAAGCGGGGTTGTAGTTGAGATAGTTATCTCCAGGACGGCCATTGATTGTGATTGTGCCGTTGCCGGGGATCAGGCGAACGCGGGCCACTGAGGTCTTACGACGACCGGTGCCCCAATAGACGACAGAGTTGGAGGTGCTCATTTGGCAGAAGCGGCGGGATCGAGCTGCAGAGGCTGGGGCTGCTGGGCTGAATGCGGATGCTCAGCACCCTTGTAGACCTTCAGTTTGCGGTACATCTGGCGACCCAAAGCGTTATGGGGAAGCATGCCCTTGATGGCTTTTTCCACGATTCGCTCAGGGAGACGCTCCTGGAGATGAGCAAAGGTCTCCACCTTCATCCCACCAGGACGTCCTGAATGTCTTCGATACAGCTTCTGTTGTGGCTTGCTGCCACTCACTTTCACCTTGTCGGCATTGACGACAACGACGAAATCGCCTGTGTCGAGATGCGGGGTGTAAGTGGCTTTGTTTTTGCCGCGGAGCACGGAAGCCACCTCGGTCGCCAGGCGGCCAAGGGTTTGATTCTCAGCGTCCACCAGGTACCACTGGCGGTCGATTGAATCGATGGAGGGGACGGAGGTCTTGTTCATCGCGCCGGCATGCCGGTTCGGTTATGCCCCGTCGCGAGCGACGAAGCTGGGCAGGGAGCGTGAGCGACGCCGTGACGTGCTTTACAACGCTCAAAAAACGACTCTACCTGTCGGAGGTCTACTTCTCTGATCGAGTCAGTTGAGTGAAGACGACCGTTCAGGCACAAAATGGCCATTCCGGAGGATCCGGGGGCGGATCCTCCGTAGCCAGAAAAAACGTCGGTTGACAATCGTACCAGCCGCCCTTGCTGAAGATCGTTTCGGAATAACCGGCGCGCAGCAGGCACAGGCCCTGTGCCGGTGCCCCATCCTTCACTTCACTGCGGCGACGTTCTTTCCAGCGGCGTTCAAAGTGCTCCGGGGTCAGTCGATGCTCTCCAACCGCCACGAGCTGGCCAGTGAGCAGACGCACCATTCCATAGAGAAATCCGCTGGCCTGAATCTCGAAGTGAATCAGGTCTCCTCGCCGCTGCAGTGACACATCCTGGATCGTTGTGCGCGAATGGGACCGTCGGCTTCCCGCGCGTTGGAATGCTGCAAAGTCGTGACTTCCCAGCAGGCCATGAAGCGCCTGTTCCATGGCCTGTTCATCCAGTCGACTCTGGTAGCGGTGCCAGCTCCAGGGCGCGAGAAACAGGTTCGGCCTTCGTCCGTTGTACAGGGTGTAGCGATAACGCCGGTAGCTGGCGGAGTAGCAGGCATGCCATCCAAGCGGACGCTCCACGGCTTCTCGCACCCGTATCGAGGAGGGCAAACGCCCATTGAGAGCAGGTGCCCAGCGTCTGGCTGGAATGGGGCCGCGGCAATCGAAATGAACCACCTGGCCAGAGGCATGCACGCCTGCATCAGTTCGCCCTGCAGCCACCGTCTGTATCGGCCGATGTGGATCGAGCGCTGAAATGGCTTCGTCCAGAACCGATTGCACACTGATGCCATGCGGCTGACGTTGCCATCCACAAAATGGAGAACCCTCGTACTGCAGACTGAGAGCGATCCGTCTGAGACGGATGCCGGCAGTGTCAGCCGAAGGTTTTGGATTTGTGATTTCCGTGATGCTGACGCCGGACTTCAGACCAGTTCGATGATGGCCATCTCTGCATTGTCCCCGCGGCGGCGAACGGTGCGGGTGATGCGGGTGTAGCCCCCTTTTCGATCGCTGTAACGATCGGGAGCTTTTTCGAACAGGGTATGCACGAGCTGCTTGTCGTAGACGTATCCCAGCACCCTGCGCCGGGAGGCAAGGCTGCCCTCCTTGGCCAAAGTGATCATCCGTTCGGTTTCGTCACGCAGGGCTTTGGCACGGGCTTTGGTGGTGGTCACACGACCTTCGCGGATCAGCTGTGTTGTGAGACCGCGAAGCATGGCTTTGCGTTGGTCGGCGGGACGTCCCAGCTTTGGGACTCGGCATTGGTGACGCATGGTTCTGAGGGGGCTGCGGTAATGGGCGGTTAAGGGTCAGACGCTGGTGCGGCTCTGGGGGATCTGGATGCCGATCTTTTCAAGCGCTTCAATCACCTCATCAGCCGACTTGGAACCGAAGTTCTTGATCTCCAGCAGGTCTTCGTAACTGAAGCCCATGAGATCGGAAACGGAATTGACCTGAGCACGTTTCAGGCAGTTATAGGCACGAACAGACAGATTCAATTCCTCAAGAGGAATCTGCGCTTCGGCTGTGGGCTCAGGCTCCACCTGAACCTCTTCCACCATGGTGACAGTGGCGAGCGGTTGGAAGAGTTCGATCAGCTGATTGGCCGACTGAGCAATGGCATCGTCAGGTGTGATCGACCCGTCGGTGACCACCTCCATGCGCAGCCGCTCTCGAGCGGAACCCCCCTCAGCCACTGCAGTCTCATCAATGGTGAAATTCACCCGGTGCACAGGCATGAACACGGAATCGATCTGGAGGAGATCGATTGCACTGGTGTCCTCGTTGTGACGGTCCACGGGGCGGTAGCCCACGCCGCGTTCCACATGAACCTCGAGCTCGAGGCTGTAGCCGTCGCTCACCGTGGCGATCACGCGTTCACCATCCACCACCTGGACCTGGGATGAAAACTGCAGATCGCGTGCTTTCACCGTTGCTGGCCCGGCTATCACCAGACGGCCGATCTCCAGCTCGTTGGTGCGGCTATTGACAGTGATCTGTTTGCAGTTCAGCAGAATGTCGAGTACGTCCTCCCGAACTCCGGGGATGGTCGCGTATTCGTGATTGACACCGGCAATGCGGACAGCTGTAACAGCGGTGCCTTCGAGGTTGCCCATGAGCACACGACGCAGGGAATTGCCCAGGGTTGTGGCCTGGCCCCGCTCAAGGGGGCCGATGAGAAACACACCGGTTTGGGAGCGATCGTCGGCGATCTGATGCTCGATACGGTCGATCTGGTATTGCAACACGGTCTGAGGCGGGGGAGAGAGGGACCTGAACGGGGACGCGTTGGTTCAGACGCGCCGACGCTTTGCACGGCGACAGCCGTTGTGCGGCAGGGGAGTGACGTCGCGGATCAAGGTGATTTCCAGGCCGGCGACCTGTAACGCCCGAATCGCGGTTTCACGGCCTGAGCCGGGACCTCGCACAAGCACCTCTATCTGGCGCATGCCCTGCTCAAGAGCTCTGCGGGCGGCCGCTTCGGCAGCTGTCTGCGCTGCAAAAGGAGTGCCTTTGCGAGCACCCTTGAAGCCACTGGCACCTGCTGAGCACCAGGAGATGACTTCTCCAGTGGTGTCTGTGATCGAGACGATCGTGTTGTTGAAGGTGCTCTGGATATGGGCAACTCCGTTGGGGACGTTGCGCTTGGCCTTCTTGGGGCCGGTTTTCTTGACTGTTTTGGCCATGGGCCTGGAGATGGAGAGGGCTTAAGGAACTGAAGGATCCGGTTGGCCGAAGAGGCTTACTTCTTCTTGCCGGCAACGGTCTTGCGAGCTCCGCGACGGGTTCGCGCATTGGTGCGGGTTCGTTGCCCGCGCACCGGCAGGCTCATGCGATGGCGACGACCACGAACGCAGCCGATGTCCTGGAGGCGCTTGAGGGCCATCCCCTCCTGCCTGCGCAAGTCGCCCTCGATCGTGTACGTCTCTGTGGCACCGCGCAGTTTCTGCACATCGCCGTCCTCAAGATCCTTGACTCTGGTGTCAGGGTTGACACCTGTCTTCGAGAGGATGGTTCGAGCCCGAGTAGGGCCAATTCCATAGATGTAGGTGAGGGCGACTTCGATCCGCTTGTCGCGGGGAATGTCGACACCAGCAATCCGTGCCACTGAGCAATTAATCGAGGTGTACAACGACTTCCTTTGCCTGGGAAGTCTTCAATTCAGGGTGGCAGGAGCCCAACTCTGCCTTGAGGCTGCAGACCGAGGCCTCAGCCCTGGCGTTGCTTGTTGCGAGGACGCTTCTTGTTGATCACGTAGATGCGACCTCTGCGCTTGACGATTTGATCGTCAGGGCTGATTTTTTTAACTGAGGAACGCACCTTCATGGGGCGAAGCTCTCCATTGTTGCAAACAGCTACCGTATCACAGCGGGTCAAGCAACAACGCTTTCGATTCGTTCAGCAATGGCTTCAACACTGCCGTTGGCCTGCACTCTGACCAGCAGCTTCTGATTGCTGTAGTGCTCAATCAAAGGAGCTGTCTGCTGCTTATAAACCTCAAGACGGTTGCGAATCACCTCCTCGTTGTCGTCTGCACGACCGCGGCCGAGCAGTCTCTCGATCAGAACCGAATCATCCAGCTCAAGCAACACGACGCTTTCGATCGCCTGATCCAGTTCCTGGAGGAGCGGTGCCAGAGCCTCAGCCTGAGCCACGTTGCGCGGAAAGCCATCCATCAGCCAGCCTTGCCCGTTGAGAGCAGACAGCTGTGCTTTGACGATGGCCAGCACCAGGTTGTCCGTCACCAGTTCGCCCCGGTTCATCACGGCCTCCGCTTCCTTGCCGAGGTCGCTGCCTGCGGCCACTTCAGCTCTGAGCAGATCCCCGGTGGACAGGTGCCGAAGTCCGTGCTTTTGACAAAGGCGAGCTGCTTGTGTGCCCTTCCCGGCACCGGGCGGGCCCACGAACAGAAGACGTTGTTTCATGGCGATTCTGGGTGATTCGAATGGACGGAATCAACAGTTGTGGAGGATCCACAGCGGTTGTGTTGTTTCGGGGCAAATCCCCGAACCTTGCCTTGTTACTGGCGCACCATTCCCTCGTAGCGCTGTGAGATCACGTAGGTCTGGACCTGCTTGGCAGTGTCAATGGCAACACCCACCAGGATCAGCAGCGAGGTGGCGCCAAGTCCCTGGAATGTCTGCACGTTGGTTGCGCGTTCCACGGCGGAGGGAATGATGGCGACTGCTCCGAGGAAGAGTCCGCCAAGCAGTGTGAGTCTGTTTTTCACACCTTCCAGGTAGTTGGCCGTTGCTGTTCCAGGCCTGACTCCTGGGATTGCCACGCCTCCACGTTTGAGATTGCTGGCGACATCCACCGGGTTGAAGGTCAGAGACGCGTAGAAATAAGAGAAACCGAGAATCAAGGAGAAGAACACCAGGGCATAAGGCCATGGATTTGAGCTGCCTGGATTCAGGGCGGTGGCTGCTCGGATCAGAAAAGGGTTCTGGCTGAAGTTGGCAATTGTGATCGGCAGAAAAATCAGGGCCGAGGCGAAAATGATCGGCATCACGCCACCGGCGTTGAGTTTCAGGGGCAGGTAGCTCTGGCGATTGGGCAGGACGGCTCCTCCTCCCACCTGACGCTTCGCGCTCACGATCGGAAGCCGTCGCTGTCCCTCCTGAACAAAGATGATTCCCACGATCGTGACCAGGAACACCAGAACCAGGATCACGATTCCAAACACATCATTGCGATCGCCCGTCTGGGCTTTCTCAATGGTGGAGCCGAGAGCCTGAGGAAGGGTGGCCACAATGTTCAGGAAGATCACAAGTGAAGCTCCCTGGCCGATGCCTCGTTCCGTGATCACTTCGCTGAGCCACATCACGATCATCGATCCGGTGACCAGTGCCAGTGCCGTCTGCACCACGAAGACACCTACGGGTAGCCCCTCCACTGCATAGGGGCGCAGAATCATGGCGAAGACCACGCTTTGAATCAGCCCCCAGCCCAGGGCGACGTAACGCGTGATCTGTGCAAGTTTGCGACGGCCCGCTTCTCCCTCATTTTTCTGTAGATCCTCCAGTTGTGGAAGAGATGCTGTGAGCAGTTGAAGGATGATCGAGGCATTGATGAACGGCAGGATCCCCAGGGCGAAGATGCCAAGGGTGGAGATGCCCCCACCGGTGAAGATGTCGAGGAAACCAATCAACTGTCCACCCTGTTGGATGAACTGTTCGAAGGCGACACGGTCAATGCCGGGCATCGGGATGTAGATGCCGAGGCGCACCAACATCAACAGCCCCAGAGTTGTCAGGACCCGGCCTCTCAGCTCAGGGTTCTGAACCAGCTGGGTGATGACTTCACTGGCGCTGGGATTACGTCCCCGACTGACGAGCATGGAACAGAGATTGGATGATTGAGCTTGATGCAGCAAAGCCGTCCGCGGATGACGATCCGGCGGACGGCTCAGACGTTAGATCCGTGGAGGTCGATCCGATGGATCTCAGTCCAGCAGTTCGCAGGTGCCACCGGCTGCTTCGATTTTGGTTCGCGCTGAGGCCGTGAAAGCAGAAGCCTGAACCGTGAGCTTGGCCTTGAGTTCCCCGTTACCGAGGATTTTCAGAGGGTGCTTGGGGCTGGTGACAACACCATCCTTGACCAGAGAGTCGAGGTTGACTGTGCTGCCGGCCTTGAGATCATTGAGCGCTGAAACATTCACGACGGTGAAATGTTTGGGATTCACCAATGTGAAGTGCTTCAGTTTGGGCACTCGCCTGTAAAGGGGCATCTGACCACCTTCAAAACCAGGGCGGGTCGGCCGGCCGGAACGGGATTTCTGGCCACGCATGCCGAAGCCACAGCTCGCACCCTGACCAGCGGCGATACCGCGGCCCTTGCGCAGTTTGCGGCGGCGGGCGCCCTTATTGGGCTTAAGGGAATCAAGTCGGAGAGTCATAGGGAATCAGGAATAGATCTGCTCGAGGGAGATCCCCCGTTCCTTTGCGGTCTCCTTGTGTGTGCGGAGACTTTCGAGCGCCACCATGGCGGCGCGGGCGTTGTTGAGAGGAGTCTTGCTGCCCAGTCGTTTGGCCAGCACGTTTTTAATGCCGGCTAGCTCGAGAACTGTACGAATCGAACCGCCTGCGATGACTCCGGTACCCGGAGCTGCGGGGCGAATCAACACGCTGGCCGCTCCATCCCGACCGTTGGACAAGGTTGGAATGGAGTTGTGACGTGTCAGAGGCACTTTGACGAGATGCTTCTTGCCGTCGGCAACACCCTTGCGCACGGCACCGATCACGTCGCCGGCCTTGCCGACACCGACGCCGACCTGACCGCGCTCATTTCCGACGACAACAATGGCCCTGAAGCTCATTTTCTTGCCGCCTTTGACGGTCTTGGACACGCGGCGGATCTGGACAACCCGCTCCTGCCATTCGGAGTCACGCTCTTGATTGCGTCGATCACCACGGCGTCCGCCTCTGCGGTCACCGCGATCGCGACCTCCTCCGCGGCGCTGTTCCTGCTGCTGGCCTTCAGCTGCCGCAGGAACATCGGCCGCCGAGGGCACGTCGTTGGGAGTGGTCTGAGGGTTGGAATCGGTCATGTTGAGAGCAGGATCAGAACTGAAGGCCCGCTTCCCGGGCGGCGTCGGCAAGGGCTTTAACCCGGCCGTGATACAGGTTGCCGCCGCGATCGAAGACCACCTGTTGGATGCCTTTGGCAAGGGCGCGCTTGGCCACCAGTTCGCCGACGGCTACCGAAGCATTGCAGTTGTTGCCGTTGGTTTTGAGGCTAGTGCGCAGGTCCTTGTCAATGGTCGACGCAGAGCAGAGCGTGCTCTGGGCGTCATCGTCAATGACCTGGGCGTAGATGTGGCTGTTGGAGCGGAACACGGCCAGGCGGGGTTTGCCGGCTGTGCCGCTGAGGTGACGACGCAGGCGTCGATGACGCTTCTGGGTCTGTTGTTTACGGGAAAGGGTCGACATGGTGGGTAGAGAGGAAAAGCGTCTAGCAGTGGATTACTTTTTGCCCGACTTGCCTGCCTTGCGGAGGATCCATTCGCCCTCGTACCGGATCCCTTTGCCCTTGTAAGGCTCGGGCGGACGGATGGCGCGGATTTTGGCGGCTTCATTACCAACCAATTCCTTGTCGATTCCGGAAACAATCACCTTGGTGTTGTTCTCGACTTTGAAGGTGATGCCTGCCGGGGCTGCGACCTCGACCGGATGGCTGTAGCCGGCACTGACCACGAGCGTGGTGCCTTTCACCTGAGCCCTGGAGCCAACACCGATGATTTCCAGGCTTTTACTGAAACCGCTCTCGACACCCACGATCATGTTGTTGACCAGAGCACGGCAGAGTCCGTGGCGCTCACGGGAGGTGCGCTTGCTGTTGGTGGGAGACAACACGATGGTGTTCTCCACCTGATCGATGCTCACGCCTTCAGGCAATGTGCGTTTGAGTTCTCCCTTCGGTCCCTTCACGGTGACAGCAAGACCGTTGAGGCTGACGGTCACCTTCTCAGGGATGGGAATAGGGGATTTACCGATACGTGACATGGTTATGCTCCAGATCAAAGGACGTAGCAGAGCACTTCACCGCCGACGCCCTGCTTTCGGGCATCGCGGTCGCTCATCACACCTTTTGAGGTGGAGATGATGGCCACTCCCAGTCCGCCGAGGACCTTGGGGAGGCTGCGAGTGTTCTTGTAGATGCGCAGACCGGGTTTACTCACACGCTGCATGGAGCGGATCGTGGGTTGGCGGTTTTTGCCGCTGTACTTGAGTTCGAGCACCAGGTTGGTGTGAACTCCCTCGCCTTCCTCGCTGATCTCGGCGATAAAGCCTTCCTGCTGCAGCACCTTGGCGATACTGCGAGACATGCGGGAAGCAGGTACTTTTGTGCTCTGGTGACGTTTCTCACTCGCATTGCGAATGCGGGTGAGCATGTCGGAAATAGGGTCGTGATTGGCCATAGTGGTTTCCGAGGAGGGCTCAGTTGCTGCGGAATGGCATTCCCATCTCGCGGAGGAGGGACCGGCCCTCTTCATCCGAACGGGCAGTGGTCACGATGGTGATGTCCATGCCCCTGATGGCGTCGATCTTGTCGAAGGAGATTTCAGGAAAAATGATCTGCTCCCTGACCCCCAGGGTGTAATTGCCACGTCCGTCAAAGCTTTTCGGGCTGACGCCACGGAAGTCACGGATGCGGGGCAGTGCCAGGTTGATCAGTCGCTCTAGAAAGGCGTACATGCGATCACCGCGCAATGTCACGGCACAGCCGATCGGCATGCCTTCGCGGATCTTGAAGCTCGCGATGGCTTTCTTGGCTCGGGTCACCACCACTTTCTGGCCGGTGATCTGTGCAAGTTCGTTGACCGAGGCCTCGAGGGCCTTGGCATTCGCTGCAGCTTCGCCAAGTCCGCGGTTCACGGTGACCTTGACCACCTTCGGGACTTCATGGACGTTGGAGAGACTGAGATCTTTCAGCAATTTGGGCTGAATGGTCTCCCTGTAGCGCTGTTTCAGTGACATGGCTGGGGAATGGGACTTCTGGGCTTGGTCAGAAGGCGGATCGGGGTGATCAGTCGATCACCTCGCCGGTTTTCTTGAGGCGGCGCTTTTTGCTGCCGTCCTTCTCGGTGATCAGCTCGACTCGGCTGGTCACCTTCTTGTCTTTGGAAAAGATCATCACGTTGGAGGCATGCAGTGAAGCCTCTTCAGTGACGATCCGACCGCTTTCACCCTCTTGAGTGGGTTTGACGTGGCGGGTGCGCATGTTCACGCCCTCCACAATCACGCGATTTTCATTGGGCAAAGTGCGCAGGACCTCTCCGGTCTTGCCCTTGTCCTTACCGGTGATCACCTGAACGGTGTCGCCTTTGCGGAGACGCATCTTGATGCGTTGTGATGCGCCTGATTTCGGAGTTGCAGTTGCCATCTCAGATCACCTCCGGAGCGAGGGAGACGATTTTGGTGAAATTCCGGTCGCGCAGTTCGCGAGCCACTGGTCCAAAGACACGAGTGCCCTTGGGATTTTTGTCATCGTTGATGATGACTGCGGCGTTGTCGTCAAATCGGATGGAGTTGCCGGTGTCACGACGCAGAGTCGCTTTTGTGCGGACCACAACGGCCTTCACCACATCGGACTTTTTCACGCCCATGTTGGGCATGGCGTCCTTAACGGCCGCAACGATCACGTCGCCCACGTGGGCGTAACGACGATTGCTTCCCAGGACACGGATGCACTGGATGCGTTTGGCTCCGCTGTTGTCAGCAACAGTGAGGAAGGATTCCTGCTGAATCATTTGTTGGCCTCCTCAGCCTTGGGGCTGTGGCTGATCACCTCTGAGACGGCCCAGCGCTTGTGACGACTGAGCGGCCTGGTTTCGGTGATGCGGACACGGTCACCGACGCGAACGCTGTTGTTCTCGTCGTGAGCTTTGTAACGGGTGGTGCGGCTGACCGTCTTCTTGTAGATGGGATGGGGAAAGCGGTTTTCCACCGCAACCACCACCGTTTTGTCCATCTTGTCGCTGACGACGGTACCGACCCTTTCCTTGAGTGCCATGGGTATGAAGTGGAGGATCAGGAGGCGGTGGAGCTTTGTCGCTCCTTTTGCACCGTCAGCAGCTGAGCCAGTTTTGTGCGGCTCTGCTTGAAGCGGTGGGTGTTGGCCAGTTGCCTGGTGGCTTGCTGGAAGCGCAGATCGAACAGTTCGCGACGGAGACCGACGATTTGCTCTTTGATGTCTGAGTCAGAGAGTTGACGCAGTTCTGAAACGTTGGAACGGGCCATGGTCAGGACTCCACGGTGGCGGCAGCAGTGCCCGGAGCTTGCGCACCAGATGTCTGCTCCTGTTCATCGAGAGTGATGAACTTGGTCTTCACAGGCAGCTTGTACTGCGCGAGGCGCATGGCTTCCTTGGCGATTTCGGGGGTGATTTCATCGCCACCCATCTCGAACAGGATCCTGCCCGGCTTGATCACTGCAACCCAGAATTCAGGGTTGCCCTTACCTGAACCCATTCGGGTTTCGGCAGCGCGCATGGTGACCGGCTTGTCAGGGAAAATCCTGATCCAGATTTTTCCGCCACGCTTGACGTAGCGGGTCATGGCACGACGGCTGGCCTCGATCTGGCGCGAGGTGATCCAGCCGCATTCCTGTGCCTGCAGTGCGAACTGGCCGAAGGCGATGGTGTTGCCACGGGTGGCGACACCGCGCATGCGGCCGCGTTGCTGCTTACGGAATTTGACGCGTTTTGGACTCAGCATGGTTCAGGCCTCCTGTTCAACCCTCGTTGGAGCGGTCTTCGAACTGTTGGGGCCTGCGACCGGCCCGACGCCGCGGGGTTGCCCCCACAGGCAGCTGTTGCTGGGCTTCATCACCCAGCACTTCGCCTTTGAACACCCAGACCTTGATGCCGAGCACCCCGTAGGTGGTGCTGGCGACCTTGGTGGCGTAGTCGATGTCAGCGCGAAGGGTGTGCAGCGGCACACGGCCTTCACGCGTCCACTCGGTGCGGGCGATTTCAGCACCGTTGAGGCGACCTGAAACCTGAATTTTCAGGCCCAGAACGCCGGCTCGCTGAGCGCGCTGAACCGCCATGCGGATGGTGCGACGGAACGCCACACGCTTTTCAAGTTGCTGAGCGATGTACTCGGCGAGCAGAAAAGCATCGGCGTCGACGCGCTCGACTTCAACCACATTGATCCGAACCTGGCGGTTCAGATCGCCGACGGTTTTCTGGATGCCGGAGCGCAGCTCTTCAATGCCGCTGCCCTGGCGTCCAACCAAAACGCCGGGGCGTGCGGTTTTGAGCTCGACCTCAAGCTGATCGGCCTTGCGGGCAATCAGCACGTCGCTGATACCGGCGGAGCCGTATTTCTTGTGGATGAACTTGCGGATCCGGTCGTCCTCCTGGAGGAGGCTCGGATAACTCTTGCTGGGGGCGTACCAGCGTGACCGGTGCTCCTGGGTGATCCCCAGGCGTAAGCCGGTTGGATGGATTTTGTGTCCCATCAGTCGGGGTGCTCGGGGGTCAGGAGTCGGTCTGGGCTGCCACAGCAATGCTGATGTGGCAGGTCTGCTTTTTGATCGCGAAGGCGCGACCTTGGGCGCGGGGTCGGTAGCGCTTCATGGAGGGGCCCATGTCAGCGCTGGCCTGGGAAATCACCAGGGTTGATGGGTCAAGCCCGAGGTTGTGCTCGGCATTGGCCACTGCTGAACGCAGAACCTTGGTGATGGGACCCGTGGAGCGATACGGCATGAACTCGAGCATGATCAGCGCGTCGCGATAGCTGCGACCGCGGATCTGATCGAGAACCCGCCGGACCTTGGACACGGAACCGCGGATGAAGCGACCGTGTGCCTGGGCGGTGGTTGCCGTTGGGGATGACGTTGTCATGGACTCAGCGGCCTCCTTTTTTGTCTTTGATGTGGCCTTTGAAGGTGCGGGTGGGGGCGAATTCGCCAAGCTTGTGACCCACCATCTGTTCGGTCACGAAGACCGGCACGTGAGTGCGGCCGTTGTGCACCGCGATTGTGTGGCCGATCATCATCGGCAGAATCGTGGAGGCCCTTGACCACGTTTTGATCACCGACTTGTCATCGGCGGCATTTTGCCTTTCAACCTTGCGTAGCAGGCTGTCGGCAATGAAGGGGCCTTTTTTAAGTGAACGTCCCATGGCGGATTAAGCGAACGACGGAATGGTGAGCAGCATCATGAGTCGCGTCCGCCACGGCTCCGCTTGGACGTCTTACGACGCTTGCGGAGGACGAACTTGTTACTCGGCTTGTTGCGCTTGCGGGTCTTGAGGCCCAGAGCGGGTTTGCCCCATGGGGTGACAGGACCAGAACGGCCGATCGGCGCTCTGCCTTCACCACCACCATGAGGGTGGTCGCAGGGGTTCATCACACTGCCTCGCACCTGAGGCCGGCGTCCGAGCCAGCGGCGGCGACCTGCCTTGCCAAGGCTTGTGTTGCGGATCTCCGAGTTGCCGACTTCGCCGATGGTGGCGTAGCACTCACGGCGCACCAGTCGAACTTCCGTGGATGGCAGCTTCAGGGCGACGTAATCACCCTCCTTGGCCATCACCTGAGCGCTGGCTCCGGCAGTTCGGACCATTTGTCCTCCGCGACCTGCGTAAAGCTCGACGCAGTGAACGCTGGAACCGAGGGGAATATCGGAGAGCGGCATGGCGTTGCCGATCTCGATGGGAGATTCAGGTCCCGACACCACGGTTTGACCGATGGAGACACCGGCAGGGGCCAGGATGTAGCGCTTCTCACCATCGGTGTAGTAGAGCAGGGCCAGCCGCGCATTGCGATGCGGGTCGTAGTGAATGGCGGCCACCTTGGCTGGCACACCGTGTTTGTTGCGACGAAAATCGACGATGCGGTACTGCCTCTTGTGGCCACCGCCACGATGACGACAGGTGATTACACCGCGGTTGTTGCGTCCTTTGCGGCGGTGCTTGGACACCACAAGCGAACGCTCCGGCTTGCGGCCGGTGACTTCACTGAAGTCGGTGACGACCCGGGTGCGTGTACCGGGTGTGTAGGGGCGGAAGGTACGGATTGCCATGACGTTTCAGACCCCTCAGGACTCAGGGAAGAGTTGGATGGAGTTGCCCTCAGCAAGGCGCACCACAGCCTTCTTCACCTGAGAGCGTTTGCCGGCAAATTTGCCGACCCGACGACTCCGGCGGGGAGGATTCATGGTGCTCACGCCGGTGACCTTGACATCGAACAGCTGCTCAACAGCGGCTTTGATGTCGGGCTTGGCAGCTCTGGGATCCACCTCGAAGGTGTACTGGTTCAGTTCCAGTGCTCGGGTGGCTTTTTCAGTGATCAGGGGCCTGCGGATCACGTCCGCGAGGCGTCCTGTGAAGCGCTCAGTCATCTCCGTAGACCTCCTGAATGGTTGCGAGTGCCTCTTCGCCCAGCACCAGTGAATTGGCGTGGAGCAAATCGAAGACGTTGAGCTGGTCAGCCGTGATCAGCTTCACTTTCTCAAGATTGCGAACCGACCGCCGCACAACTTCGCTTGGGGCTGTGAGAACGATCAGAACCTTCGCGTCGGCAGCGACTCCGAGGCGCCCAAGAGCGTCGACGACCTCGCGGGTTTTTGGGGCTTTGAGGTCTGCTCCGAAGTCCTTCACCACAATCACGTCGTCGATGCGCGCCATCAGCGCGGTGCGCAGGGCCAAACGACGTTCCTTGCGATTCATCGCAAGGTTGTAGGTGCGGGGTTTGGGACCAAACACAATGCCGCCGCCTGGACGCAGGGGAGTGCGGATCGATCCCTGTCGGGCACGACCGGTCCCTTTCTGCTTGTAGGGCTTGCGTCCGCCACCACGCACCTCAGCACGGGTGAGGGTGCTGGCAGTTCCCTGACGGCTGTGGGCCTGCTGGCGCAGCACCGCACGGTGCATCAGATCAACTGCGGTGGTTTCTTTCGCCACCTTCAGGTCGATGGAAGCCTTGCCGGTTTCCTTGCCTTGCCAGTCACGTACAACACAATTGGCCATCACTTACCTCCTTGGGCGGGCTTGGCACCCACACGATTGGCGGGCCGGATGTTCAGCAGCGATCCAGGTTTTCCAGGAACAGATCCCTTGATCACGAGCAGGTTTCGGTCACTGTCCACCTTGAGGATGGTGAGCGCCCGCGTGGTGATTTTCTTGCCGCCGTAGCGACCAGCCATCCGTTTGCCTGGGTAGATCCGGCCGGGTGTGGTGCCCGCACCGGTTGAACCGGGCTCGCGGTGGTTCTTCGAGCCATGGGTCATCGGCCCTCGGCTGAAGCCGTGGCGCTTCTGATAACCAGCAAACCCACGGCCCATCGTGTCGCCGCTGACGTCGACTTTCTGGCCAGTCTCGAAATCACCCACGGTGATTGCGCCACCCAGCTCGAGACCCTTCAGGTCGTCGACGCGATATTCGCGCAAGTGTCGGAGTGTCCCTTCGCCGGATTTGGCGAGGTGACCCTTGGCGGGCTTGTTGATCAGCTTTTCGCGTGTTTCACCAAAGCCGATCTGCACGGCTTGATAGCCGTCAGTTTCAGTGGTCTTGAGTTGGGTGATCCGGCAAGGCCCCGCCTCGATCAGAGTGACCGGGACGGCTTTGCCTTGCTCGTCGAAGAACTGGGACATTCCCAGTTTCTTCCCAAGGATGCCGATGGACATGGGAGGTAGTAACGCCAGCGTGGACAACCCCAGCTGTTGCAACCTGACGCTGCTTGAGCTGTGGCCTGGAGGGCGCTGATTGAGATGACGCAGTCATGGCCGAACGCTTCAACGGAATTCGTTTGGGCAATTCGGATTGGGGCTAGCGAACGAATCAGCTGGCTGGGACTTAATCAACCGGAGAGGTCGGTAGTTTCCCGGCAACACAGCGATTGAAATCGTTGTGTTGCGCTGGCCTGAAGATCCGGCGCACACGCCGGACCTGCTCTCGGAACTGGAGGCCCGGCTAGCGGACGGGCACAGATCGGCAGAGCAAACTACGAACTTACATCACCGCCCTCCGGCTTCCATTCATCCCTGATCAGCTGCCAGACTCGTTTCAACTGGACCGATTCCATGCCGCTGCTGCTTTCAGGTCGGGGTTTCCGCCGTGAACTGGAATCCGCCGGTGTCATGGCTGTTCATGCTCCCCTCGAGGGCGGCGCTGAGACGCGCCTGCTGAGGCGACTGCGCGCCGCCGGATACCGCACTCAGATCACCTCCGCGCGTGGTCTCGGAGATCCTGAGGTCTTTCTGTTGCAGAAGCATGGTGTGCGTCCCCCCCACCTGGGTCACCAAAGTGTCGGACGTGGTGCGGCTGTGGGAGAGGTGCAGGAAGTGATGCCGCAACTTGGAGAGATTCTCCTTGGCAACAAGCCGGTCGTTCTGTGGCTGATCGAGGGGCAGGTGCTGTCTCGATCGGAACTGCTGTCCCTCTGCGACCTTTGCCGGCGTGAGCCGCGTTTGAAGGTTGTTGTGGAAATGGGTGGTGCGCGCAGCCTGCGCTGGCAGCCGATGACCCGGCTGCTGGGAGCCTGACCACCTGTCTTCTGCCGGTCACCGGTTCACATGCCGCCGGTGATGAAGCCCTCGCAGAGGGGCGTTGGGTCAAATTGATCTGTGGAGCCAGCAATCAGGATCTGGCTGCGATTGCAGATCTCTGTGCTCTCTATGCCGTTGCCGGGGTTCAGTGTGTTGACGTTGCAGCCGATGCCGCTGTTGTCAATGCTGCTCGAACGGGTCTCAGCTGGGCCAGGGAACGCACCGGTCAATCCCCCTGGTTGATGGTCAGCGTCAGCGACGGACGCGATGCCCATTTTCGTAAAGCCATCTTTGACCCTTCCCGCTGCCCGCCTGATTGTGCAAGACCCTGTGAAAAGGTCTGCCCTGCTGATGCCATTCATGCCGGTCCCGGCGTCGACCCCAACCGCTGCTACGGCTGTGGGCGTTGTTTACCGGCCTGCCCCCTTGGCCTGATTGAAACCGCCGATCATCGAGTGGGTCTCGACAACCTCGCCCTTCTGCTGGCCGAGCTACAACCCGATGCGATTGAGGTTCATACCGCCCCTGGGCGTCAGCAGGACTTTGATCGCACGCTCGACGAAGTTGCAGCTGCCTCGATTCCTTTGAAAAGGGTGGCTGTGAGTTGCGGTCTTGAAGGGCATGGCCTGCGCTCCCAGGACCTGGTCAAGGAACTCTGGGGGCGCCATGAGTGCTTGAGAAGACGTGGCTTTCGTCCTCTTTGGCAGCTTGATGGACGCCCGATGAGCGGTGATGTCGGCGCTGGCACGGCGCGTTCGGCTCTGCGGCTCTGGCAGCAGGTTCGGACCAGCGCACCTCCCGGGCCGTTGCAGCTGGCTGGAGGAACCAACAGCGCGACCATTGGCCTGCTCAACGGTCTTGGGCTGCTGCGCTCCAGTGGTCCGGCAGGTGTGGCTTTCGGTGGGATGGCCCGTTCGATCGTGCAACCTCTGCTGCAGGAGGCCGAATGCCGCCGGACCACATTGCGTGACTGGCCTTTTGGCTGGGAGCAGGCCCTTGCACTGGCTCGGGATCTGGTGATTCCCTGGCTTGCACGCCCCTGACTGTTCCCGATAAGGGACTCAGTCCTGCTAGAAGGCGTTGAGGTCCTGACGAGCACTGGGAGCCTGGGCCATGAGTACAGAGCGCATCACCGATGATTTGCAGCGGCTGCTCGCGCTGTTGCCAACGCCCGTTCAGAACGCTCTCGCCCCCGCTGAACGACGCAGTCAGCTGCTTGAAGTCGTTCTAGACCTCGGTCGGATTCCGGAAGCGCGTTACCCAGGTCGCTCGGTCGAACTCGGCGGCCACTGCCTGGAACGCCAGGACCTCGAGGAGATGGTCAACAGGATCGGCCAATTCGGTGCTGATAACCGAGCGGGCATTGAGCGCACCCTGCATCGCATCAGCGCAATCCGTAACCGGAGCGGTGCTGTTGTCGGCCTCACCTGTCGCGTTGGACGTGCCGTTTTCGGGACTGTCGCCATTGTTCGTGATCTGCTCGACAGCGGAGAGTCATTGCTGCTGATGGGACGCCCCGGTGTGGGCAAAACCACTGCTCTGCGGGAAATTGCCCGTGTTCTGGCCGAGGACCTGCACAAGCGGGTCGTCGTGATCGACACCAGCAATGAAATCGCCGGTGATGGTGATATTCCACATCCAGCGATCGGTCGTGCCAGGCGCATGCAGGTGGCCAGGCCTGAGCTTCAGCATCAGGTGATGATCGAGGCGGTGGAAAACCACATGCCTGAAGTCATCGTGATCGACGAGATCGGTACTGAGCTGGAAGCTCAGGCGGCACGCACAATTGCAGAGAGGGGCGTGATGCTTGTGGCCACCGCCCATGGCAATGCCCTCGCCAACCTGATCAAGAATCCAACGTTGTGCGATCTGGTTGGGGGGATCGAGTCGGTCACACTTGGCGACGATGAGGCTCGCCGCCGCCGAACCCAGAAAACGGTTCTCGAGCGTGCTGCCGAACCGACCTTCCCGCTCGCTGTGGAGATGCACAGCCGCCATCGCTGGGCTGTTCACGATGACGTCGGGCGCACGGTGGATCTGCTGCTTCGCGGACAAAGCCCCAGACCTCAGGAGCGCGAGTTGCTGGCGGACGGTGGAGTCAGGCTTGTGGATCCAGAACCATCAACGCCGCAGCCCCCTCAGCGGCGGCCCGCCCTGGCCGTCGTGCCTTTGCCTGATCCCAGACGTTCTGCCAGAAGGAGCAATGCTCCCGAAAAGTCGACCCCTGTTGAGACTGCGCGTGAGCAGAAGCTGCAGGTGCTCTGTTGTGGACTCAGTCGGCAGCGGCTGGAAGAGGCTGTCCGCTGTCACGGCTGGCCTGTCAAAGCTGTTGATGATCTGGCGTGTGCTGATGTGCTTCTGAGCGTGCGTCAGTGGTTGGGGCGTCAGCCTGAGCTTCGCCGGCAGGCACGGGAGGCCGGGGTTCCGATCCTCGTGATCAAGTCGGATTCTCTGGCCCAGGTCGAGCGAGCTCTTGAGCGCCTGCTCAACCGTCAGCCCCTGTCCGGCAGGGATCAGGAGCCTGAGCGAGCCTCTGGTCATCCCGATCCAGGCGATGCGCTGGCTGCTCTTGAGGAGTGCAGGCTGGCGGTGGAGCAGATTGTGATGCCGGAGGGGCGTCCGGTTGAGCTTTTACCGCGTAACGAGAACGTTCTTCAGATGCAGGCGGATCTCGTGGCGCGTTACAGCCTTCAAAGCGACGTCTATGGATCCAGTGATCAACGCCGGCTCAGAGTTTTTCCCCCATGACCCACGCCATGCCGGCGTGAATGGATTGACGAAGGTCACTCCATTGTGAGTAACTATTTGAACTTCCAGAGTTGACCTCCGCATGGAGCTTCAACAATGGAGTCAATGGGCCGTCGCCAAGTGGTAAGGCAGCGGGTTTTGGTCTCGCCATTCCTAGGTTCGAATCCTAGCGGCCCAGTTTTTTCTCATCCCTGTTGCTGTCACCCAGTCTCCTGGTCTTTGATTTCGACGGGGTGATTGTGGATGGGATGAATGAGTACTGGTGGAGTGCTCGTCGTGCCTGTCTGCGGTTGTCTTCCGCTGCCGATCTTCCCGAGTCCACACCTCCACAGTTCCGGCAGCTCAGGCCCTGGATTCATCACGGTTGGGAGATGGTGCTGATCGCGGCATTGATCGCAGAGCAACGCGGACCACTTGAACAGCTCGGGGTCCAGGTGTTTGTTCACGACTATGCGGCGCACTGTGCCACTGCGCTTGCGCGCTTCGGCTGGACTCCTGCTCTGCTGCAGCAGACCCTGGAGGCTGTGAGGGCTGAGGCCGTGCTTGTCGATCGGGACGGCTGGCTCGCTCTGCATCAGCCCTATCCGGGTGTGCCCGAGCGTTTAAATGCCTTGGTGCAAGAGAGCATGGCCTGGGCGGTGCTCACCACCAAGGCACGGGATTTCACTGCCGAGCTGCTCGCCTCGATGGGGCTCAGGCCTGCTCGGCTTGATGGCCATGAGTCTGGATCCAAGCCTGAGGTGTTGCGCCGTCTGGCCTGTGACTGGACCCTGGACGGTTTTGTTGAGGACCGTCGCCCCACTCTTGAAGCCGTTCGGGCGACCCCGGGCCTCGAAACCCTCCCTTGCTGGCTGGTCAGCTGGGGATATCTGAAGCCGACCGACCTGGTGGAACTTCCCGAGGGCATTCGTCTGCTCAGGCCTGAGCAGTTCGCTGCCCCCTTGGCGGAGTGGCCCTGATTCGATAACGTACATCTGTACTACGTGAGACGGATGGCCTGAGTCGGGGCACTGGATGATCTGTCCGGTCCCTGATCACACCGAGGCGTCGGTTCAGCCGCCGTCCCGATCAGCTGCCTGCGGCGTTCTTCTGCTCTTTAACTGTTTCAGCCATGCCAGCCGATGTGAAAGCCTCCCAGTCTTCCGGTGGAGATGTCCGCCCCGGTGAGCGCGACAAAGCGCTCAACCTCGTGCTCGGTCAGATCGAGCGCAACTTCGGGAAGGGTTCGATCATGCGCCTCGGAGACGCTTCCAGGATGAGGGTGGAAACCATTTCCACTGGAGCCCTCACTCTGGATCTCGCTCTTGGAGGTGGGTATCCCAAGGGACGTGTCGTTGAGGTCTACGGACCCGAAAGTTCCGGTAAGACCACGTTGACTCTGCATGCCATTGCTGAGGTTCAGCGCAACGGAGGTGTCGCCGCCTTCGTGGATGCCGAGCATGCTCTCGACCCGGTTTATGCCGCATCGTTGGGGGTGGATGTGGAAAACCTGCTGGTCTCCCAGCCGGATACGGGCGAAATGGCGCTGGAAATTGTTGATCAGCTGGTTCGTTCCGCGGCTGTCGACATCGTGGTGGTTGACTCCGTCGCCGCTCTGACGCCCCGTGCCGAGATCGAGGGTGAGATGGGTGATCTGGCTGTGGGTAGTCAGGCCCGTCTGATGAGCCAGGCAATGCGCAAGATCACCGGCAACATCGGCAAGTCCGGTTGCACGGTGATTTTCCTCAACCAGCTGCGTCTCAAGATCGGCGTCACTTACGGCAACCCGGAAACCACCACCGGTGGTAATGCCCTCAAGTTTTATGCCTCGGTGCGTCTTGATATCCGCCGTATTCAGACGCTCAAGCGCGGTACTGAGGAATATGGAATCCGCGCGAAGGTGAAGGTGGCCAAGAACAAGGTGGCTCCACCCTTCCGCATCGCGGAATTCGACATTCTCTTTGGCCGTGGCATCAGTACGCTGGGTTGTTTGCTCGATCTGGCCGAGGAGACGGGTGTCGTGACTCGCAAGGGCGCCTGGTACAGCTATGAGGGCGACAACATCGGTCAGGGGCGTGACAACACCATCGGTTGGCTGGAGCAGAACCAGGAAGCCAAGGATTCGATTGAAGTCTTGGTGCGTCAGAAGCTGACGGAAGGTTCGGAAGTCACCTCCAACTCCATGCGTCCTCTTGCTGCCGCCGCGCGTTCCGCTGCTGCCAAGCCTCTTGCCAAAGCCTCTGAGGCGGCTGTGTCGTCGAAGGATGCAGCCTGATCAGCCCTGCTGGAGCGCAGAGGAGCTGCATTCACTGCGGCTCCTCTGCAGATGTCCTGTGATGCGCTGAAGCTCCTGGATCGCTTCAGCACCTTCGAATTTCACCAGTTCGCGGCCATTGCGGGATTCAACCCAGCTGATGCCGAAATCAGAGACCAGAAAGCGCACCATGTGATGCTCGCCCAGTTCGGCCATGAATGAAGCCCCGCTTCCGTCCTGGCCGTCATCGCAGACGTAGCAGGTGGCGGTGATGCCCTGTTTCCTGAGATTTCCGGCCAAAGCCTGCAGGCTCATGACCAGATCCTGGACGACCGAGCGGTACTGCTCGGAGAGTCGTAGAAACACGCAGAACACCATTCAGGTTCATATGAGCCTAAAGGTTTTCTTTCGAATTCAGGGTCGCTGATGAGCGTTTGCAGTTTTATGGGCTGTCGGCAAGTGTCCAGAAGCCTGCTGCAGGGCCGATGAAACGCACCACCACCCAGAACAGCACCAGGGCGGCGATGCCGATCCAGGCGCCTCGTGTGGTGATGGATACGAATTGCGTGGCCTGGGCTCGGGTCAGCGGCAACCAGGCGATAAATCGTTCTGCATCCTTGGGGTCGGGCTTGCGCTGACGTGGTGGCAGTCCCTGACTGGCACGGCGTCGTGCTTCTCCCATCACTGGCCTCACAAGCTCTCGATCAGCCTAGAAGTGCCCCCTCAGTCCGGTCGAAGTCTCTGCAATGAATCCCAGGGTTCAAGCGCGCGCAGCACCTGCTCTCCCCAGCTGCGTCCGCGGACCCGTCCATCAAGGATGGCCAGGCGACCGCCGCTGCGTCTCAGCGGAGCGATGGCAGGGATTAAAACCGCCAGGGCTTCGGGGAGCAGAAGCGTGCGGAACCAATCACGGCCCTGCCGCTTCATCGACTCCACGCGGGCTGCGGTGAGGGGATCTTCCAGACTGGAGATCGGCAGCATGGCTGCAATCAGCTGTTCCGGTTCCGGAAGCAGATGCTGATGGTTCAACCACCAGTTCCAGCTGCAGCAGATCACTCCGTTGGATTCCGGTGCGGTGCTTTCAAGAGTGACCCTGCTGCCGAACTCCGCCGCAAGCTCGCTGCAGAGCCGCTGTCGCATGCAGGGAGCGTCCACCAGTACACCGGTCAACCCCGACCGGCCCAGGATCAGGCGTCGACTCTGCTCCAGCAGATGGGCGGCGAAAATTTCCGTGTTCGGGAGCGGCTGACGCCTGGGCAGATAGATCGGCAGCGGTTCACCACGCGCTGCATCGCGTAGATCAATACGCAGCTCATCGCTGTCGCTGCACGGCTCTTCAACATGACCGCGACAGCCTCCATCGCCATGGATCAGCGTCCAGGGATGCTCTGAGAAGAGTGATTCCAGCGTGATCAGTGGTTCAAGCGGTTGCAGCTGCCAGCTCCACTGCAGGGTGTTTGAGTCCACGCGAGCCCAGCTGGCCCATGACGCTCGGTCCATGGACATAAGCTGGGACCAGGGTTCTGGAGTTGGTCCCAGCAGCTGCAGCAGATCGCGAACCAGGGTCAGCGCGCTCTCGGGCATGGTGAGATCGCGGCTCGTTCCTGCGCCAAGGGCTACCAGCTGACGACTCAGGCGTTCATGCAGCTCAAGCAACGCCTCGCCAGCGGAGGGAAACGCTGCTCGCAGCTGCTCCCAGTGACAGGAGTCGATCTTAACGGTCATGGCCCGTCGGAGGCGGTCAGGCAACCATTCCGCCTCGGGAACAACAAGATGGTCTTCAGGACGGAGCTGTCCTTGGCGATGGACATCCAGAAGCTGGTGGGGTGTCAACAGCCAGATCTGGTCTCCGGGGGGGGGAGCAAATCCTGTCCAGCAGCCCAGCTTCAATCCGCTTTCGAGCAGACGCGGTCGTTCAAGCTGCAGCAGCCGCTGCTGTTGCGTTGGATCGAGAACCAGCACAGTGTGTCGGCTGCGCAGACTGAGCGGAACGAGCAGGGCCAGCCACCAGCGGTCGCTGCTGCCTGCGGATAACTGGATTCTGGTTCGATCCTGGCGTCGCAGACTCCGTCCCACCAGACGGCTCAGGGTCAGTTGGTGCTCCCAGTGGCCAGCTTCTCCCCTGAGCAGGTGCTTGAGCTGCTGATGGGCCTGGACTTCCAGCATTCGGGAAGCCTAAGAACCTCCGGGTCGATCATCGGTTCAGGCTGAGCTGTTCCGATCCCTGTATGGGTCAAGCAACATGGGCTGGGTGGGAACAGCAGTCATGGATCAGGAGCGGATCGCAGATCCGGCTGGCTTCAACAGGGTCGGTGTTGTGGGTCTTGGCCTGATCGGGGGTTCCATCGGTCTCGATCTGCGTGCTCTCGGGGTCTGTGTTCAGGGCCTCGTGCATCGGGCCAGCACAGCGGAGCGTGCTGTGCAGCGTGGGCTTGTCGATGCTGTCAGCAGCGATCCCGCTTGCCTCGAGGGCTGTGATCTTGTCGTTCTGGCGTTGCCGCTTGAGGCCCTGCTTCAGCCCAAAGAGGCACTGATCCAAGCCCTCCCATCTGAGGCTGTGATCACGGATGTGGGGTCGGTGAAGGGAGCCGTTCTGGAGGTCTGGAGAGATCGTCATCCCCGCTTTGTGGCGTCACATCCCATGGCGGGCACTGCTGAGTCTGGTGTGGAGTCAGGTTGCAGCGGCTTATTCAAGGGACGCCCCTGGGTGGGTACTCCTGAAGTGCAGACAGATCCGGAAGCCCTGAAACAGGTCAGAGCCTTGGCTGGCTTGCTCGGTGCGCACTGGGTCAGTGCGGATCCACTCATTCATGACCAGGCCGTTGCCCTGATCTCGCATCTGCCGGTGATGGTGAGCGCAGCGCTGCTGCGTGTGCTTGGAGAGGAGCGAGATCCACGTGTTCGTGATCTGGCGCGTCAGCTGGCCTCAAGCGGTTTCGCTGATACAACCAGGGTTGGAGGAGGTAATCCAGCACTGGGTACGGCGATGGCTTCTCACAACACCTCCGCATTGCTGAAGTCCCTTGCCGCCTATCGATGGAGCCTCGAGCAGCTCGAAGAGGCGATCATCAATGGCCACTGGTCTCAGCTGGAGAAGGAGCTCGACAAGACCCGTGAACTGCGTCCCGGTTTCCTGGAGCCCCCCTCGGATCCAGCTAGGCCTTCAGCGTGAGCTTCAGACCTCGTTCGGCCATCAATTGCCTGCAGGCCATCAGTGCCGACAGGCTGACTCCAGCAGTGCCTTCTCCGGGGTGAATGGAATCGCCACATAGCCACAGGTTGGAGATGGGGGTGCGGCTGGCGAGTCCGAAGGGCCCGAACCGACCTGGGCTCTGGCCAAGGCCACCCACCACGCCATCCGGCCGACCGGTCCAGTGGGCGAACCCCCTCGGTGTCGCCAGTTCCTGATGCAGCCAGGCGTGATCGGGCAGTTTCAGGGCGGCGTTCACTCCAGCACGAATCGAGTCGCCAAGTTCTTTTTTGCGCTTCTGGTAAGCCGTTTCATCCAGATCGTGCCAACCCTCCGGTGAGGTGAACACACTGGCGATCACGGTGGCCTGACCCTCCGGGGCTCGACCATCACCGTCATGGCTCATCGACAGGAACAGTGAGCCCGGTGTCTCTCCATCCCGTTGGAGATGTCCGGGGCAGTTGTCCGGCAGATGATGACGTTCAACAGCTCCGTAAAACACAATCGCTCCGCTCGGAGCTTTGAGTGTGTTGAGGTGCTTGCGATACCCCTCGGGCATCTGTCGTGGGTCGGGAATCAGTCCCGGCAAGCATTGCGGCGGCAGGCTGCAAATGATCTCGCGGGCCTGCAAGCGCTGCTCGGTTTTCGCCGGGCCTTCAACCATCACCGACCATCCAGGTTGCCCGTCGTTTCGTTCCAATCGCAGGGCGCGATGGCGCAGAAGCACACGCCCGCCATCGCGTTCCAGGGCCGTCGCCAGCTGATCGCTGAGGCTCTGCATCGATCCGTGCAGATGCCAAAGCCCCAGTGGCGCCTGGCACATCTGCAACACCGTGGCGCCATAGAGGGCAGCGGTGCGGTCGCTCGGTTGCTGTGAGTACAGCCGCAGCTGCAGGTCAAGAAAGCGCCGGAGTCGTGGGTCTCCGCCGCATCCGCTGAGGGTCAGCAGATCGGCAACCGTCAGCAGACTCAGCGGGGCACAGGCCAGATTCCCGGGGGTCAGGGCGGCGAGGGTGCGTCCGAGATCCCAGCCAGTGCGAATCGGGAGCACTGGGTCAGCCGTAGCGAACTGCCAGTTCTGATGGTGAATCCAGCTGCACAGCTGCCAGAAGCGTTCGCTGCCGGGGAAGTGCCGGCTGCGCTCCTTGCGCCAGCGCTGGGGATCGTGCCAGAGGTGCACCGGAGGTGACCCGTCATTGAGATCCACCACACAGCCGGGGTCCAGTCGCCCGGCTTCGGGAGGTCTGATGTTCAGGTGCTGAAACAGTCGTGCATGACTGCCCCCAGCTTCCAGCCCTGCAACCTGAGTCGCCCCCACATCAAAGGTGTAGGCCCCCCGTCGGAACGTTCCAGCACAACCACCGAGCTGATGGTGCGCCTCCAGCAGGGTGACGTTCAAATCCTCGTGGGCCAGCAGGGCTGCAGCGGTGAGACCGGCAATCCCGCCACCGATCACGATCACGTCCTGGACTGGTTCCATCACGGCATGCTGGCAGCAGAGGTGAATCAGCGTGGATGCGAGATCAGCTGGAACGGGCTCTGGCCGCGAACGCTGGGTTGCTTGAGGGGCGACAGGTGGTTGGTCTGCGCAGTGTGGGCGGCGGCAGTGTCGGATCCACGTGGAAGCTGAACCTGAGCGATGGCGAGGAACTTTTCGTCAAGGTGGCCCGTTCGGAGAATTTGTTGGCTGAACAGTCCGGCCTGCAGGCTCTGCGTCAGTGGGCTGATCCGGGCTTGCTCGAAGTGCCCAAGGTGCATGGTTGTCTCCCGCTCTCGGGTCAATCAGCACTGCTGATGGCCTGGTGGGATGCCAGCGGCGGGGAACAGTTCCGGCTTGGCCGCGGCCTGGCAAAGCTGCATCGTGCGTCAGCAGCGGCCGGGCCTGGTTGTTTCGGCTGGGATCAGGATGGCTTCATCGGTCTTGGGCCCCAGCCCTCCGGATGGTGTGACAGCTGGGGCGATGCGTTCACTCAACTCAGGCTTCACCCCCAGCTGTGTCTGGCCAGAGAGTGGGGGCTGGCTGCGCAGGACTGGGAGCCACTGCTTCCACTGATCGCCGCATGGCTGAATCGTCATGCTCCTGAGCCCTGTCTGGTGCACGGTGATCTCTGGGCCGGTAATGCCGCGGTCCTGGCTGATGGTCGTGGCCTCTTGATTGATCCGGCCAGTTGGTGGGCTGATCGCGAGGTCGATCTGGCCATGACCCAACTGTTCGGTGGCTTTTCCCGTCGTTTTATGGAGGGCTACAGCGCTGAATGGCCCCTGCCGGCTGGCGCAGAACACAGGGTGGAAGTCCTGAATCTTTATCACCTCTTGAATCACGCCAATCTGTTTGGCGGTGGATACCAACAGCAAAGCCGCAGGATCCTCAAGGATCTGCGGCTCGCTTTGCTCTGAAGAGATCTGGGAAGGGGGCTGATGCCGATCTGCTTCAGCCCAGATATTCCTTGCGAAGCGTCTGGATTCTGGCCACCAGGGCATTGCGCTTGTCGCTGGTGGTGAGGTTCTTCCAGCTCCATTGCCCGACGACCACAACACCGAGCAGCTCCAGCAGGCCGGGTACCACCGGCAGCAGATTGATCGTGTCGAGAATTCCCTTGATCATGATCTGGGCAACGATCACAGCAGCGAAGATGCCCACCACCTTGCCGATGCGTCCTGCCTGACTCCAGTCGACCTTGTCGAGAGTTTCATTCACCTTGCCGAGGACGTCTTTGTACCGCTCGGCGAAGGCAACGTTGTCGCCAGTGGCGCTTTCAGTCGACTGCGTAGTGGTTTCGTCGCTCATGACGCCTAAGCTGGCTGCTAATACCCCGCGACGATATCGGCAAGATCACTGGAATGCCATGCCGGCTCCGTATCGATCTCGATTGTCTGATGATTCTCAGAGCTTCGCTCGGGGCCGTGTCACCGCAGGAGGGCTGCGCATTGCTGCTGGGGGAATCGGCAGCTGAGCCCACCGTGCGCTTTGTGTGGCCCTGCTGCAATGTCTGGAACCCTGGATTCGGTGGATTCAGCGATGTCATCAAAAGCGATGGTGATCAGGCGCCGGCTTCCCCTTCTCGCCGATCACGCTTTGCACTTGATCCTCGTGAGCAGATCGCTGCTCAGAAATGGTCTCGTCAGCGAGGCTGGCGAATTCTCGGCAGTGCTCACACCCATCCCAGGGGAAAGCCGGTTCCCAGTGCCGTTGACAGGCAATGGGCTGCCGGCGAGGGGGTCATGCTCATCGATGCCGGTGCCGCCGGGGTTCGTGCCTGGTGGTTGCGCGGGGGCGGGCAGGGCATGCCCGACAGGACTGCGGAAGCTCTGTCGCTGGTGATCGATCACCAGGCAGCCGATCATCAGGCAATGGTGGGAGACACTGTGAACTCGTGTCCTGATGGCACATTGATCCCTCTGCAATGACGGAACACTGTCCGGATTCCGTTCTGAGTTCCCAGGAGCGAGGACGTTATGCCCGTCATCTGATGCTTCCGGAATTCGGTGTGATCGGCCAGCAGCGGTTGAAAACGGCATCGGTACTGTGTGTTGGGGCAGGCGGGCTCGGCTCGCCCCTGCTGATGTACCTGGCGGCAGCCGGTGTCGGTCACGTCGGAATCGTTGATGATGATCGCGTGGAGCTCTCCAACCTCCAGCGGCAGGTGATTCACTCTGAAAGTGGTCTTGGTCAGCTGAAGACAGATTCCGCTGCTCAGAGGATTTCGGGCATCAATTCCGATTGCCGGGTTGAACGGTATGCCTGTCGGCTCACCACCGACAATGCTTTTGGGCTGATCGAGGGCTACGACCTCGTGGTGGATGGATCCGATAATTTCCCCACCCGCTATCTGATCAACGACGTCTGCTGCCTGCTTGACAAGCCGTGGGTGTACGGATCTGTTCAGCGCTTCGAGGGGCAGGTCAGTGTGTTCAACCAAGGCCCCCAGTCACCGGACTACCGCGATCTGGTGCCAGAGCCACCGCCACCCGGCCTTGTTCCCTCCTGTGCCGATGGTGGTGTGGTTGGAGTGATGCCGGGATTGATCGGGCTGCTTCAGGCCACCGAAACGATCAAGGTGCTGACTGGGATCGGCACATCTCTGGATGGGAGGCTGCTGCTTGTGGATAGCCTCAGCATGCGTTTCCGGGAGCTTCGTCTGCAACGCCGGCCCAACCGACCTGCCGTCACGACCCTGATCGACTATGAGGCGTTCTGTAGCGTCGACGCTTCCGGCCGTCACGAGGGAGTTTCAAGCGTGGGAAGCATTTCCGTGAAGCAGCTCAGTGCACTGCTGGACCGGGGCGATGAGCTGCTGCTGATTGATGTGCGTAATCCCTCGGAAGCCGATGTGGGGGTGATTCCTCGATCGCAACTGATCCCGCTTGCAACAATCGAGAACGGAGAGGGGATCGACGAGATTCGCCGCCTTGCCGGACAACGACCCATTTATGTGCACTGCAAGCTGGGTGGACGTTCTGCGCGTGCGGTCGAGCTTTTGGCCGAGCATGGAATCGAGGCCACCAATGTGTCGGGAGGCATCGACGCCTGGTCGCAGCAGATTGATCCAGACGTTCCCCGCTACTGAGGACGTATCAGAGCGTCAGTAGTCGACCCCACGTTTGAGGTCGACTCCCTGCTCCGCATAGTGTTTATGACAGACCATCTCTGAGTGGATATTCGCCAGATCGAAGTAGGCCGGCGGGTGTTTGCAGCGACCTGTGATGATCACTTCGGTTTCGGAGGGCTTACGCACCAGGGCCTGCACGATGGGTTCGACCGGTAGAAGTTCCAGATCAACAGTGGGATTCAGTTCGTCCAGGATCACGGTTTTGTAGAGGCCGCTCGCAATCGCCGCTCGGGCAATTTCCCAGGCGCGTTCGGCCTCCACATAGTCGATCGGTTCCTGTTGGCCACGCCAGACGATTGCGTCCCGTCCGGAACGCAGGTGGTCCACCAGGTGCGGATAGCTCTCACGCAGCGCTGCGATCGCAGCATCTTCGGTGTATCCATTGCCTCCCTTGAGCCATTGCAGGATCAGCACGCGGTGGCTCTTGTCCTGACTGATGCCTCTGCCGATGGCCTGGAGCCCCTTGCCCAGAGCGCTGGTGGATTTCCCTTTACCTTCACCGGTGTAGATCTCAATCCCACCCGGTGACGGGAACGGAAGCAGCGAATCGTCCTTGGGCTCGATCCGTCTGTGGGCACGCATCTCGGAGTGCAGATCGGCGATCTGAATCAAAGGCTGCGGGGCTGCACGCCCGGTCACGATGATTTCCATGCCATCCGGTCGAGCCGAGAGAGTCTTGACCACATCGTTGATGTCGAGCAGCCCGAGATCCAGCACGGGGTTCAGTTCGTCCAGAACGACAACCGAATAAAGAGCGCTGGCAATCGCACCTCGGGCAATGTCCCAGCCTCTCTGGGCTTCCTGCTGGTCGAATTTGGTTGCCTCGTCAGCGTTGAAATAGTCAGCGCGTCCTGTCCGGACCTGATCGATGAGGTGGGGAAAACCCTGCTGCAGGGCTTCAATCGCCGCATCCTCGTCGTAAGCCCGGCCAGGTCCTTTGAGGAACCGCAGCAGCAGAACCCTGGTTCGCCGCTGCTCGCAGATGCCAAGACCGATCGTGCGCAACACCACTCCCAGTGCAGCCTGGCTCTTGCCTTTGCCTTCTCCGTCGTAGACATGCAGCTGGCCAAGGCTGCGCTCACGACTGTCGGCAGCTGTGACGATGCCGATGCCTGGATTGCTGCGGCGACGTGCTCCGCTGGAGCTATCGGATGACTGGACTGCGTCCATCGTCAGTACTTGGATGGCGCTTCTTACGATCGGAGCATACTGAGATTCCCGCCTTCAGCAGTGGCTCCCGAGACTTTTCGCCTGCTGGAACCGCTCTCCATCGAAGACGAGCAGCGGCTGAAGCAGTTGCGCGAACGGATCCTGAACTTCAAGCGTGTGTTCGTTGCCTATTCCGGTGGTGTGGACAGCACCCTCGTTGCCGCCATTGCTCAGGAACAGCTTGGCGACTGCGCGTGTGCCGTCACCGGTGTGTCGCCATCTCTGGCCTCTCATCTTTTGGCTGAAGCTCGCCAACAGGCTCACTGGCTGGGAATCAGGCATCGTGAAGTGAAAACCAAAGAGCTTGAAGACCCCGCCTACAGCAGCAACCCCACGGATCGTTGCTATGCCTGCAAGCGCGAGTTGCACAGTCATCTCGCCCCAATAGCCGAGGCGGCTGAAGGGGCGAGGGTGCTCGATGGTGTCAATCTTGATGACCTCGGCGATCATCGACCAGGCCTTGAGGCGGCCGGTGAAGCTGGTGTGATTTCGCCGCTGGCTGATCTTCAGATCGACAAGACCTGTGTGCGACGACTGTCCAGGGCACTGGGTTTCCCCTGGTGGGACAAGCCAGCTCAGCCTTGTCTGGCCTCGCGGTTTCCTTACGGGGAAGCGATCAGCCATCACCGCCTCAGGCAGGTAGGTCATGCTGAAGCCTGGTTGATCGAACGGGGTTTCTCTCGTGTGAGGGTTCGATCCCAGGGCCTCTCTGCTCGAATTGAAGTTCCTCAGGAGCGGCTTTCGGAACTGCTTGCGCCTGAGCTCAGAGAACCACTCGTTCAGTTCATGCTTGAACTCGGCTTCACCAGTGTGAGCCTGGATTTGGAAGGATTGGTGAGTGGAAAGCTCAACCGGGGCCTACCCGGTTGAGGGTCGATTCAACCGGCCTGAACGCTGGGTGTTCGTTCCGCTTCAGCCACGGCCGAGGGTGTTTCACGCAGAAAGCTGCGCATGGACTGGCGATCTGCGCCCAGCTCTTGCCTGAGGTGCTCACAGGCTGATTCGGGCATGGTGTGATCGCCGCAGGTGAACACATCCACTGCGGCGTATCCGTTTTCAGGCCAGGTGTGAATGGAGATATGGGACTCGGCCAGCAGAGCTAGTCCAGTAACACCCTGAGGTTCGAATCGGTGTGTGATGAGGTTGAGAAGAGTGGCACCAGCACGTTTCGCTGCCATCGTGATGGTGGTTCTCAGGAAGGCTTCGTCGTTGAGCTTGCGCTGATCGCAGCCGTAGAGCTCAAGGATGCAATGTTTCCCCACCATGTCAGTAGCACTCATCTGACTGGGACTGGGGGCTGTAACAGTCAAAGCGTCGTCCCATCCCGGGTTGGGATGCAGGCAGGACAGGGTCTGCTCCATCAGGGCATCGAGGAAAAGAGCCTCAGACCTTAGCTTTTTCTCATTCCGTTTCTCAAGTGATCGGCGTTGAGAATCTGTGAGCGCTGCCGCCATTGGCCTTCGAAGGCGTCCAGGTGCGTTGCGCTCACCAGGCATTGATGGGAATCACCCACAGCTTCCAGAAGGGTGAGCTGGCGGCGTGGATCCAGTTCCGCCAGCACGTCGTCCAGCAGCAGCAAAGGGGGATGACCACAGAGTTCACCGACCAATTCCAGTTCGGCGAGCTTCAGTGCCAGTACAACGGTGCGCTGCTGCCCGGCAGAGCCGAAGCGACGGGCTGCGGTGCCATTGAGCATCAGATTGATTTCGTCGCGATGGGGTCCCACCCTGCAGCTGCCCAGCCTTTCCTCCTCAGGCCGCTGCCGCTGAAGTTGCTCTTCGATGGACAACCTCCAGGCTTCCTCAGCCTCTTCCCCCTCCAGCACGCTCCCAGGTGAATACAGCAGTTCCAGCTGTTCATGGCCCTGGCTGAGACGTTGCTGCCAGGCTGCAGCGAGTGGCTCGAGTCGCGCCAATGCACGGCGTCGGCGTCGGTGAATGCGTGTGCACACCAGTGCCATCTGGGTGTCGAAGCTGTCCAGCAGGACGTTCCGTTCCAGCGATGTGCCGAGGCCACCTCGTCTCCAGAATTGACTGCGTTGCCGCAGCAGACGGTTGTAGCGACCGAGCAGGTCGCCATAGACGGGTTCGAGTTGCAACACGACACGATCGAGCCACTGACGCCTCAGCGCCGGCTCTCCACGCACCAGATGCAGATCCAGTGCACTGAACCCGACACAGCGCAGCGGGCCGATCAGATCCATTTGCCGCGTCAGCAGCTTGCCGTTGCGTCGTGCCTGTCGTCCTCCCCGTCGCCGCAGTTCGAGCTCGACCACATCGTCATCCAGGCAGGTGGCCTTGAGCAGAGCGCGGGAGGCGTCCCAGTGGATCAGATCCATATCCTGGCTGGATCGATGCGACCGCAGACTGCCCAGCAGCTCCACTGATTCGAGCAGGTTGGATTTGCCAACGCCGTTGCTGCCGATCACAAGCAGACGAGGCGCATCGATCTCCAGCTGCAGATTGCAGTGGTTGCGGAACTCCTGCAGTTCGAGCCGGAGAAGCCGAATCGGTTCTGGTGCGGTGTGTGGCTAAGGTAACCGGAGCGTGGTTGTTCTCCCAGCCGCCGCGTGGGCATGTAGCTCAGTTGGATAGAGCATCAGATTCCGGTTCTGAGGGTCGGGGGTTCGAGTCCCTCCATGCTCGTGTACAGAAAGAGTGACCAGCTACCGGAGACGCAGCCCCATTGCTCTGATCCCACCTGGATCAAGAATGAATCCGCGCGATTTGAGTGCATCCAGCGCCTGATCGGGTGCTGCAATTGAAATGCTGCATCCAGGCAGATCTCTGCGCAGGCAGGCAAGGGAACGGTGAACCAGCACCGCCAGCAATCTGGATTGATCAGGTCCTGAAGCGGCAGCGAGGTTCCAGAGATTGGCATTGAGCGCCTGATCGCTGGTGGCTCTCACAAAGCCCACAAGCCGCTGCTCTTCACTGTCGAGGATGCTCAGATGCCAGATGCTGCGTTGCAGTGCAAGTGGCCAACGTTCCACCGGGTGTGGTTGATCGCCGCAGTCCTGAAGCAGGGCATTGATGCTGTGCCCGTCAGGAACGAACTCCATGCTGACGCTGTAGCGCTCCGGGAGCCTTGGAGCGGCGGCCTGTTGACGGAAGGGAAGCAGTGCCACTCAACCGGTGTTGCGCATGCCGGCAGCGATGCCGTTGATGGTCAGCAGAGCTCCACGGAGAAGCTCGCTGCGGCTGTAGGTCCGACCGTCGCCGTCACTCGGAAACTCGCTCATCGGTGGCTGACGGTTCTGATCACGCAGTCGTTTGAGCAAGGCGACCTGTAGGAATCCCAGTGGCACGATGGTGCGGTTGCGCAGGTTCACGGACAGCTGCAGCGCAGGATCTGCATCCAGGAGCCTTTCCTGTCTGGTGATGTCCAGCACCAGGCGTCGGGTGAGTGTGTATTCATCCGCGATTGTGTTGTAGATCCGTTCAAATGCGTCGCGATGATCAGCGCTGCCAAGACTGCTCACGTAGTGACGGGCCAGATCAAGATCCACCTTGGAGAGTGTCATCTCCACCTTTGAGATCAGCATCCGGAAGAACGGCCAGCGCTGATGGAGCGTGCGCAGCAAGGTCATTTGCTCTGGATCAGAGAGCAGCTCTTCACTGAGAGCTGTTCCCACACCGAACCAGCTCGGCAACAGGAAACGGCTCTGGGTCCAGCCGAACACCCAGGGGATCGCCCGCAGGCCGGACAGGTCCCTGGCACCGGATTTGCGCCGGGCCGGACGACTCGAAATCTGCAGCTTGCTGATTTCCTCAATGGGAGTGACCTGCTCGAAGAAGGCAACAAGATCCGGATTGTCGTGAACCAGGGCTCTGTAGTGACGCCGAGAGCATTTCGCCAGCCTGGCCATCAGGTCGTTCCAGCTCGGTGTGGCATCCAGCTGATTGGTGACCAGGCTGTTCTGCACCACGGCCGTGGTGACCGTTTCGAGGTTGTAGAGGGCCAGCTCGGGCAGGCTGTACTTGGAGGCCAGCACTTCGCCCTGTTCGGTGATCTTGATCCTTCCCTGAAGGGTGCCGCTGGGCTGGGCGAGGATTGCCTGGTAGGCAGGGCCACCGCCTCTGCCAACTGACCCTCCACGGCCGTGGAACAAACGCAGCGCCACGCCATGACGTGCCGCCAGATCCTGAAGGGCAATCTGTGCTTTGTGGATTTCCCAGTTGCTGGACAGAAATCCAGAGTCCTTGTTGCTGTCGGAATATCCAAGCATCAGCTCCTGAAGAGGCAGCCCCTGGCTGCCCACGCGTGGCAACAGGTTTCTGTAGAGCGATGTCTGGAACAGTTCCTCCATCACTTCGGGTGCGCGTTGCAGATCCTCCACCGTTTCGAACAGGGGCACCACGAGCAGATCCGCATGACCGGAGGAGGGGTCCACAAGGCCGGCTTCCTTGGCCAGCAGCAGCACTTCCAGCAGGTCGGAAACGCTGTGACTCATGGAGATCACATAGGTGCGACAGATCCGGCTGCCGAACTCGTCCTGAAGGCGATGGAGCATCCGGAACACATCCACCGTTTCCGCTGTGGTGGCTGACCAATCCACCGCAGGAGGAATCAGGGGGCGACGCGTCTGCAGCTCCTGCAGCAACCAGCTCACGCGCTCCTGCTCATTCAGGTCTCCGTAGGCCTGTTCTGGATTGAGATATCGGCTGAGTTCATCCAGTGCGTCACTGTGCCGCGTGCTCTCCTGACGGATGTCGAGCCCCGCAAGCGAGAAACCGTAGATGTGAACCTGCGTGAGCAGTGTGTCGAGGGGTTCGCAGGTGAGATCGGTGCTCACCAGGCTGGTTCGAATCAGTTCGAGATCACTGCGGAATTCGGCAACCGAGCCATAGTGCAGAGCTTCGCTTGGTTGGCTCTCTGGAGCGAAGGGTTGCGGACTTTCGGCAGGGGCACGCCAGCCTGCATTAGCAAGTTGATCGTTTCTCAGCTTCGTGAGGCGCAGCCGCTCGAGCATGAAGCTCATCTTCAAGCGGTAGGGCTCGAGGCGATAGCGGGTGGCTCGCTCCTCGTAGACCTCCGGGAAGCGGAACCGATCCATTTCCAGTGATTCCAGCAGGGAAGCACTCACCTGACTCCATTGCATCGAAATGCTGAGCTGGTCGCGCAGGCTTTGGACGGCGCTGATGTATCGGTCCAGCATCAATTCGCGCTGGTAACAGGCTGTGCGCCAGGTGATGTCGGTTGTGACTGAGGGGTTGCCGTCGCGATCGGAGCCGACCCAGGAGCCGAAGGTGCAGAAAGAGGAAGGAGGCAGCTGAACATCTGGGTAGCTGCAGGCGAGAGCGGTTGTGAGCCGTCGCCGCAGCTGCGGCATCGCGTCGAACAGCACCTGCTGGAAATAGTGCAGGGCGTAATCCACCTCATCGAGCACTGATGGCTTGAACTGGTGCAGTTCATCCGTACGCCACCAGAGCCTGATTTCCTCTTCCAATTGAAGACGGATGCCGTCGGCTTCGCGTGGACTGGTCTCGAATGCGGTCTCCAGCTGTTGCAGGAGGCTGGCAACACGTCGCTGCTTATGCCTCACCGTGTGACGCACGATTTCCGTGGGATGGGCTGTGAAGACCAGTCGGATGTCGAGCTCCTGAAGCAGAGTCTCCAGTTGTGCTGGAGGAACGTTCAGGCGACGAAGGCGTTCAAACAGTTCACTGAACGTGGCTGGTTCTGTCTGGGTTGCCAGAGGTGGAGTGAAGGGATCGACCTGCTCGGCCAGTTCCTGAGAGCGAACAATGCTTTCGAGGTAGCTGTCCTCCTCGATGCGCTGCTCGAGAATATTCACCAGCTGGAAATACAGGGAGAAGGCCCTGGCGGCTGCGATGGCCTCTGAGAGGTCCATATCTCGGATCAGCGACACCACGGAATCCGAACTGACGGCACTGGGCTCGGGAAGGGCGGGATCACTGAGTTGCTTCATGCGCAGCAGGCGTTCTGCCTGTTCAGCAGGACATTCGCTGCGCAGCACGGTCTGCCAAAGATCCTCCACCAGAGCCAGGCGCTGCTGGAGCAGATGGCCATTGCCGGATGTCTCCTGTACCCCAGCCCTGGGCTGATCGCTCGCAGGAATGATTGCAGGGGAGGAGGACATCGAGAGTGGGTCTGGATCTGAAGTCGTCATGATCATCCCAAAGTGCGCTCGGTGGGCGTGCAAACCCCACGCATTTCCTCCTCCTGCATTGCCGTGATGCTTTCGCGCAGCACCGCTTCGATGCTTTTCCCGGAGTGGATTCCCTGCAGCCATCGCATGGCCTGATTCCCTTCTCGTAAGACGGCGGCCAGTGGCTCGAGTTGCTGCTTCAATCCAAGTTCCTGAGCCAGAGGCGTCACGCTGTCGATCAGCTGCTCCAGCCAGTCTCGGCAGGAGCGTTCGCGTCCGTCGCGCCAGTTGTGCAATGTGGCCTCAAGACTGGAACGGGCCGCGGCGCGATCGTTGCTCATGCTGAGCTCCTGCAGTTGTTGCAGATTGAGTGCACTGCTTTGCAGGGGGTCGTGCTGCATGGGCTCTCGCAGCACCTGCTGCACGCGCAGTTCCAGAAGAACAGTCACTGCAATCAGCACCTCGGGGTCAGTGATCAGATCGCAGATGCGCAGCTCGAGACGATTCAGTTGGTGCGGACGGTCAGGTCCGTTGGGTCGCACGGAGGTCCACAGATGACGGACGTTGTGCATTGAACCGTCCTGAATCTGTTGATTGGTCCAGGAGATGAAGTGCTGATGGTCAAGGAAGAGAGGAACGCGGGCCGGGGTGAGCGGGAACTGGAGCCAGCGCTGGGAATGCGCTCCGGTGATGCGGCCGTTGAGAAAGGGTGAACTGGCACTCAGAGAGAGCAACAGAGCCGCTTCGCATCGCACCAGACGCAGCGCAGCGAAGAGTTCGGCTGGATTGTTGATCCCCAGATTGATATGGATGCTTGCTGTCACCACGGCCGTGCCGTAGGTGGATTCAATCAGTGAGTGGTAAGGGTTCTTCGGGTCTGAACGTTCAAAACGTTCGGTGTCGCCGAAGCTGAGGGTGCTGCCTGGCAGCAGGGTGAGATTTTGTTCCATCAGCCAGCGACGCAACTTGCGGCGAGGTGAAAGCAGTGCTTCGGGAATTGCGTCGTAATCCGCCAGCGGATCGGTCACGTATTCGAGATTGCGGTGATCCGGTTCCGTGACGAATCCCGGTAGTTCCTGCTGTGCGCGGGCTGCAATACCGACATTGCGTCCATCGGGCCGCCCTGTGAACAGTTCGACTTCAAAGCCTTTGAGCAACCTGTTCCGGGTCATGCCCCGAAGTCCTCGAGACAGGCGAGCGCTGTGAGCATGCCGCGTGCCTTGTTCAGTGTTTCCTGGAACTCTGCCTCTGGCTGGGAATCGGCCACGATTCCGGCTCCTGCTTGCACCTGCAGGGTCCATCCGCCGCCGGACCTCGGTTTCACAACCATGGTGCGAATGGTGATGGCGGTATTGAGTGCTCCGGCCAGGTCCACCGATCCGTAGACCCCCGAATAGGGACCGCGGGCGTCTGGTTCAAGGTCGTGAATGAGCTGCATCGCCCTGATCTTCGGTGCTCCGCTGACAGTCCCTGCCGGGAAAGAAGCCATCAACAGATCCCAGATGTCCTTGCCAGGGGCAAGACGGCCTTCCACTTCGCTCACGATGTGCATGACATGGGAATACCGCTCGATCACCATCAGTTCGCGCACGGTGACCGAACCGGGCGTACATACCCGGCCGAGATCATTGCGGCCCAGATCAACAAGCATCACATGCTCGGCTCGTTCCTTGGGATCAGCGAGCAGGTCGGCTTCGAAGTTCCGGTCTTCCACAGGATTACTGCCTCGAGGCCTTGTACCGGCAATCGGTCGCAGCACTGTGCGGATCCCGCCTTGATCCGGTTCCGCTTTCACCATCACCTCGGGACTGGAGCCGATCAGCTGCCAGTCACCGAAGTCGAAAAACGCCATGTACGGGGAGGGATTGATCATCCGCAGGCTGCGATACAGATCCAGCGGTGGATGATTGACATCAGCGCTCAGTCGCTGACTCACCACCAGCTGGAAGGCATCACCCGCAGCAATGTGGTGACGCGCTTGATCCACCGCCTGGTGGAAATCCTCGCGGGTGCGATTGCTTCTGGTCTCCGGGGTCGCGCCTCTGTCTGGTCTCCAGTTGAGAGGCCGCACGGACGGCAGTGGGGCAGCCATGCGTTCGCGCAATGAGTTGATTCGCTCCATCGCCCCTTCCCAGGCCTCCTCAGGAGTTGAGGCTGCATTGCGCTGCCCGCTCAGGTCCCCGTAGGCAACAGCGGTGATCAGGCGTTTCACCTGATCGAAGATCAGGATGCTGTCCATCAGCATCCACAATCCGTCGGGAGGACCATCGGCGATCGCTGGATGGACGGGCACGCTGGGCTCGATCCAGCGGATCAATTCATAGCCCCACATTCCGTAGAGCTGGCCCAGTGGAGGAAGTCCAGGAAGGGTTGCCGGTCTGTAGGGCTCAAGACAGCTCCTCAGGCAATCGAATGGGTTGCCGCTGAAGGTTTCGCGGTGATTGTCTCGCCAGGTTCGCTCGAGCCCATCACGCGCTGCTGACAACGTCCAGACAGGGTCACAGGCCACCACGCTCCAGCGCCCGAGAGTTTCTCCGCCTTCAACAGATTCAAGCAAAACTCCCGGTGGTCGCTGGTCACCGACTTTCAACCAGGTGGTCAGTGGTGTCTCCAGATCCGCAGGCCAGCTGCAGGCCACAGGAATCATGGTTGCGCCTGCTTGAGCGGCTTCCAGGAAGGCTTTGCGGTCGGGACTGAGCATGAAAGAGTCGAAACCGACCGCCGACCATCATGACGCTCGACGGAACGACGAGATGGATCCAGGGGAAGAGTGGATCAGGTGTCGAACGTTTCGCGTCCGGTGAATTTGATCTTTGCAGGGTTGGTGTTCTGCCCGATGCGGCGTGGGTTATGACCAACCATCTCCCTGCCCTCGTTGACTTTCTCGGAAAAGACACCGTCCTTGGGATGCAGGAATTCAGTGTCTCCACCGGGGTAGATCCTGTAGATCTTGTAGTCCTCGATGCGTGGCTTGAACTTGGTACGCAACTGGGTGCCCAGTGCCAGGCACTGTTCCTTGCGAGCGAAATACATGATGTTTTCGCCGGTGTTCATCACGGCAGCACCTCCGGTGGGCAGCTCGAAGACCTGATCGGTTTTGCTGCTCCAGGTGATGGCGTATTTCTCTTCTGTTAAAGCGGAATTGAGCAGACCGCCGGTGCTTCCGATGTACTGGGGAAGCTGCCCTGTCAAAGGAGTTGATGTCATGGCTGTCCTGAGGAAATCCGCATGCCGATCTGTTTGGAAAGTAGCAAATGATTCGGCTTTGATTGGCTCATCTGATCCGGACCTTCACACCCGTCAACAATGATCGGCGATTGGAAAGAACACCGTCAGCCCGCGGTCCCGGCGCTGGGTGAGGCGCCCGCCAAGGCGCTCAAGCAGTCGGCGGGTTGCTGTCTGGCTCAGCTGCAGCCCACCAGTGCTGGTGTTCCAGCTGAGCACTGGCCCAAGGCGTTCCTGAGACAGATCGTCAGCGTTGGCCGCTGTGGTTGAGAGCTGATCAGGCGTTCTTGTGAGAATCTGCAGCTTCAGGCGGGCGCCTGCGGGTTGAAGGGTCAATTCAAGGCTGCTTCCTGCCGGGAGGCTGCGGCTGCAGCGGTCAATCAGTCCGCCAAGCATCGGCTCCAGTCGACCTGGATCGCTCAGGACAGGCGGAAGCTCACTGTCCAGACTCAGCTCGAGATGCAATCCACGGCGTTGCAGCTGCTGTTCCCATCCAGGTGCCAGCAGATTCAGCATCGCCCCAAGATCGGTGCGAGCCAGCGCGGATGAACTCTGGGGCTGCCGCTGCAGTTCGGCCGCCTGGAAAATCAGCCCGAACCGATCGATCTGCTCGCTGCATTCCGTGTCGATCTGCTCCAGACGACCAAGTACCTGCTGGGGGAGGTCACGGCGCCGAAGCAGGGAGCGGATCAAGGTGCGGATGGTTGCCAGGGGTGTGCGCACTTCATGCGTGATGGCCTCCAGGAGCGACAGTTCCGCATCCTCATCCCCATGATCATCTGCAGACTGCGGTGGATGTGTCGGGGCATTGGGTCCCTGCGTCGTCTGCAGCATGACCGTGGGCGCCATGTCTGCAAGTCGCTCCGCCAGGCAGGGCCAGAATTGTTTGGCCAGATCGCTGCTGCTCTGCAAAGGACCGAGTTGTCGAACCGCCTGTTGCAGCCCGTCGGCCTGCTCAGGCGCATCCAGGCGCAGACGCTGTTCAACCAGCGTCAGGGCCTGACCAAGGATGTCGGGTTCACTGCGCATCAGCAGCTGCCGCTGCCCCTCTTCGCCGTGGAGGGCCAGTGCCACCTGGAGCCGGCTTGTAATCACGATCAGCAGTGGATCGTGGCTGTCGGACTCTCTCAAGGGGAGGCGCTGGAAGTGCTCGTTCGGCCTGGCCGATGGGGCAGAGCACTGTCTTGCTTTGAGGCGATCCGGAGGGAGAAGGGTTGATCGCTCGGCGGCACTCAGCACATCCAGGACCTCAGGCGCCCAGACCCAGCCCTGAAAACGCTGGAGCAGATCGGGGGCATAGAGGGCCGGCAGTGGTGCCGCCAGCCAGATGCCTGCTGCGGTGTTGTCCTGGATCTCCAGCAGATCCTGAAGCACTTCCAGGCCACCCCACCACAGCCGTCTTGCATTGGTGTCGCTGGCTTGGCCAGGAGGGACGCCTGTCGCCATGCAGGCCTGAATCGACTGCAACAGCGGTGTGGAGTCTTTCAACGGATCAGGGCTCGTCTTGCTCGCCTCGCCACGGACAGGCACAGGCCAAGAGCGATGAAATTCACCACCATGGCGCTGCGTCCGTAGCTCATGAAGGGCAGTGGAATCCCGGTCACCGGTCCAAGTCCGATGGTCATGAAGATATTCACCACAACCTGGAACATCAGCATCGTGGCGACGCCGATCACCACCAACGATTCGAAGTCGGTGCGGGCTTTCCCTGCCACCTGAAGCAAGCGCCCCATCAACAATGCGAAACCGACCACCACCAGGATTGTGCCTACAAATCCCAGCTCCTCACCCAGAGCACTGAAGATGAAATCGGTGTGCTGCTCAGGGATAAAACGCAGTTTGGTGAGTTGTCCCTGCAGCAGGCCAGTTCCGAACAGTCCTCCTGAACCAATTCCAACAGTGCTCTGCAGAAGGTGATAACCACCACCCAAGGGGTCCTTGGTGGGGTCCAAAAACAGCACGAGTCGGTCTCGCTGATAATCCTGCAGACCATTGGCCCACAGCCAGGGAGTCACCAGTGCAGCTGCGCTCTGCACTGCCAGGACCAAGGCCAGCGCGACTTTTTTCCATGGCAAAGATCGGTAGGCGATGCCCAGGGTGAGTGGGATCCATGCTGCGAGTCCCCATGGGAACAGCCCAGCGAGGAGGGCCGTGATCAGGGGGGAAAGCAGCAGAACCAGCCATTCGAAAGGCATGCCAGACCAGTAGAGCATCGTTAACAGCAGCGCCCCGAACACCAGAGATGTGCCTAAGTCGGGCTGAATGAACACCAGCAGCCAGGGGAGTGAAATCACCCCGAGTGGCCTGAGCAGATCCACGGGGCGTTCAACAGGGTGTCGATCCAACACCGCCGCCAGCAGAAGGATTGCAGCCAGCTTTGCGAATTCGGAGGGTTGCACGTGCACGCCTCCGATGCTGATCCAGCGTTGTGCGCCAAGGGCTGTGGTGCCGATCATTCGGACAGCGACAAGGCTGATCACGGTGAGTCCGTAAATGGGGATCAGCAGAGGGCGGAGTCGCAGCAGCGATAGCCTTGCCAGTAACAGCGCGATTCCCACGCCGACACCTGCAGTGATCCAGTGGTGATACCAGTCGGCGTAATCAGCCTGGCGCTGAGTGCTGGCAATCAGGAGTCCGGCCACGCCCACCATGGCCAGCGGCACTCCCCATAAAATCCAGTCCCGCTCACGTCCTCGACCCCGCCGTTTGCCTGTCCTTCTGAACAGGGATTGTCCGTTGAGGCCGACTCCGGACACCATGATCAGGCTTTGTCGTTCACCATGGGCGAAAGACGATCTGCAAGCACCAGGAATGTCTTGGCGCTCACCGAGTCGGGCTTGGACAAGGTGATCGGTCTGCCCTGATCACCGCCTTCCTGGACAGGCATCTCCATCGGAATCTGGGCGAGCAGGGGGACATCGAAGGCATCAGCCAGGGTTTGGCCACCACCTGTGCCGAAGAGGGCATATCTCCGATCGGGCTGGTCTGGCGGAATGAATGCGCTCATGTTCTCGACCACACCCAGCACCGGGATGTTCATCTGGCGGAACATCGCCAATCCGCGTCGCGCATCCTGGAGAGCCACCTGCTGAGGAGTGGTCACGATCACCACGCCCGCCATGGGAACGGCCTGGGCTAATGACAATTGGGCATCGCCAGTGCCCGGTGGCAGGTCAACGACCAGAACATCGCGCTCTCCCCACTGCACCTGATAGAGAAACTGGCGAATAATGCCGTTGAGCATGGGCCCTCGCCAGATCACGGGCTGGTTCTCCTCAATCAGAAGACCCATCGACACCATCGCGATTCCGCAGCTCTCGATCGGCTGCATGCACTGGTTGTCTCCGCTGCCGCTCACTTCAGGTGTGCGGTCAGCAACGCCCAGCATGGTCGGGGCGTTGGGTCCATAAATATCGGCATCCAGAAGCCCCACCTTCAGACCGCGCACGGCCAGAGAGCAGGCCAGATTCACCGCCACGGTGCTCTTGCCGACGCCACCCTTGCCGCTGCTGACCGCAATCACGTGGCGGACCCCTGGAATCGACTGTCGTTCGGCGACCTGTCCATGGCCTGCCTGGCCGATGCCTCCCTGGGAGGGCGGTTGACCCAGTTCGATCTGGACATCATCGATGCCCTCCAGTTGCAGAAGCCGCTGTCTCGCTCCACTGACGATCTGGTCGCGCTGATTTTGAGCGAATCCCGGCAGGTTCAGCCGGATCACCGCCCGTGGAGGTGCCACCCGCACCTGATCAAGCCAGCCCAGATCCAGCAGGGAACGGTCACTGCCCGCATCGCGGAGGTCGCTGAGCGCTTGAGTGGCCTGTTCCGCAGTGGTCATGCAACCCATTCATTGGCTGGATCCTAGGGGCGCTTTTCCATGACAGTCCTTCACACGCTCTTGTCGGAAACGGTGCTGGGCTGAAATGGTCAGCAGTTCACCGACACCGTCGATCATGGTCCGTTCCCTGCTTAAGCGTCTGAAGGGCCGGATGCTCGGATCAGCGCCCTCGTCGTCTTCGGCCCTCTCCGGCGAGCGTCCTCCCGCCGACTCCCGTGAGCGTGCCCGTGCGCTGGTGATGGGTCTTCAGGATCAGATCTGCTCAGGTCTGGAGCAGATCGATGGTGTGGGCAAGTTTCTGGAAGAGAGCTGGGATCGGCCGGAAGGAGGTGGTGGTCGTTCCCGAGTGATGCGAGAAGGCCGCATCTTCGAGCAGGGAGGTGTGAATTTCTCTGAGGTGCATGGCATGGAACTGCCACCTTCAATCCTCAAACAGCGGCCCGAGGCCAAAGGGCATCCGTGGTTTGCCACAGGAACCTCCATGGTTCTGCATCCCAGAAATCCATTTGTTCCCACGGTGCATCTCAATTACCGCTATTTCGAGGCCGGACCGGTCTGGTGGTTCGGAGGAGGAGCTGATCTCACGCCGTATTACCCCTTCCTTGAGGATGCCCGACATTTCCACCGCACTCATCAGCAGGCCTGCGATTCGGTCGATGAGCGTCTTTACAAGGTGTTCAAGCCCTGGTGTGACGAGTACTTCTTCCTGAAGCATCGCCAGGAGACGAGGGGCATCGGCGGCATCTTCTATGACTACCAGGATGGGTCGGGGCGTCTGTACCGCGGTCAGGATCCTGAAGGCCCAGCCGCTCGAAAAGCGGCCGAGATCGGTTCAGTGAATCTCTCGTGGGAGCAGCTGCATGATCTGGCGAGGGCTAACGGAACGGCATTCCTTCCCGCCTACACCCCAATCATTGACAAGCGCAATGGCCTCGCCTACGGCGATCGTGAGCGTCAGTTCCAGCTGTATCGCCGGGGCAGATACGTGGAATTCAATCTGGTCTGGGACCGCGGAACCATTTTCGGATTACAGACCAATGGCCGCACTGAATCGATCCTGATGTCTCTGCCTCCTCTGGCGCGTTGGGAATACGGCTATCAGGCCGAGGAGGGTTCTCGCGAAGCCCTTCTCACTGACCTTTTCACCCGTCCACAGCACTGGTTCGACGATCCTTCGCTTGAGGAACGCTGTCGTCCCCATCAGGCGGTGAACTGAGCCTCCGGGTTGCTGGGCCAGGCGCCTTGCCGACCCCCTGCTCGATGGCTTCAACGATCCGAAGGGCCAGCCCAGCGACCACCGCATCACGACTCTGCGGATCCCGCAGCGCCCGCTCCAGCTGTCCCTCGAGTTTGCCGATCTCCAGAATGCTGATGCCCCGTCTTGGCCCTCCCAGACCTCCGCGGAAGTTCAGGGGGTAGCGCCCGAAATTGAGAGCCAGGCTCTCGTCAATTCTCGTCGCAGGACTGCGCAGACTGGGAATCAGGCCTGAGCCGACGCCGTGGTGGCCGTAGGCGTCGAAATGAATCTCCAGGGCGTAGCCCCCCGCATCGTGGTGACGTCGCCCCACCGACCAGTTGGTGCGCGGGTCTTCCTCATCGGCAATCGTGAGTTGATCAGGCTCATAGGCGCGGATCTGCAGTCCGCGCTGCTGTCCTGTCCGCACCACCGCGTCGCGGATGCGTTGATTCCAGAACAGCTCATCACGCATACGTGGATCCATGGGCTTGGCCCCTCCAAGGTCAACGGCTGCACCGGAGGTCCCCGCTCCCTTGATGCCCTGGGAGTCGGCATGGCCCGCGAGAACAAGAATCTCCACTGACTCCGAGGGTGTCGCTCGGCCCGTCCAGGCGGCTGGCAGGCCAACCCTGACCCCCGTGAGGGGGTCTTCCTCCCGGAGATGGGGAGCTCTGACGGCGGTTGTCATCACGGCCGACAGGATCAGTCCGGCGCTCATCAATGCCATTGGCAGGAGCCCTCGCCGTTGAAACACTTCAGATCGGTGATGTCAGCAACGCGCCATCGCTGGCCAGTTCCAGCGGATCGGCGAGGGCAAGCTCCAGGGCGATGAGCTCATCGCGATGAGCGCGCAAACGCAGTGTGCTGCCATTGCCAGCCTCGGGCTCGATCAGGCGGATCTGGATCTCCTCCACACGTCTTGCTCGGCTGGCGTAGATCCATCCGGCGAGGGGGCCGAGAGCCGAGAGCAGCAGAGGCCACCAGCCCAGAGATGGGTTCATCTGTCGCACGACCAGTCCAAGGCTGCCAGCGCCGATAGTGCCCAGCACTGAAAGCAGGATCGCAAGAGGAAGGCTGCTGTCCACCCGGCCTCTGTATTCCAGCAGGCATCGCTCGGCATCGCCCCCCTGCTGACTCCACCCCCGCTGCTTTAGCCAGGCGTCGAGTCCGTTCAGCACTTCCACCGGAGGCCGCGGTGATCGAACCTCCACAACAGTGGTTCGATCCTTGCTGGCGGCACGCAGGAAGAAGACCAGGCCGATTCCCAGCAGAGCTGTGAGCAGCAGAGTGGACGTCTGGGGAGATGGCATCCGCTAGCTGCTGCCCGAACAGAGCTCTGTTCTACGTGGTCAATGGCGAGGTGGTCAGTGGATCGTGTTCATGGAGCCAGCGGCTCCAGGGTTCCATCAGGCGTTCAGCCTGACCTCTTGCGTCCTGATGCAGGTGCAGCATGCGGCGGGGGCGACCCCTGCTGGGACAACGCTTGGTGTAGGAATCAAGCATCTCCTGCTGTTCGAGAAAATCGACTGCCTGATGCAGCACCGTTTCGGAGAGGCGCAGCTTGGGATGGTCGCTCTGCAGTCGCTGAAGCAGTCCTGAGGGGTAACTGTCGTTCTGCAGCAGGCAGTCAAGAACCCAGCAGACCGCCAGCTCGAGATCCAGGAAGAGCGGCGGGGGCTGTCGGAAATAGTGTTCGATGTCCGCCAGACACGAGCGCGTTGGTTTGCGTTGGGTGAGCATGAAAACTAGCTGTCTCGATTTTGTCTAACTCGGTCTCGTTCTGATTTTCAAGCGCTCAGTTAAAACTCGCTCCATCGCTTGCTGAGGCCAGAGTGGTGGTTGGTTGAAGTCCCTTGCTTTCCTTACATGGCTGAGATTCCCAAAGAGCCCTGCGCATTCGCAGTCTTTGACGGAGACCTGGATCAGGACTGGTATGACCGCTTCGTGCAGGCGAAGGCTCTCGCGGTTGATACCGAAGCCATGGGGTTGATTCACGGTCGTGACCGACTCTGTCTTGTGCAGATCTGCGATGACGGGGACCAGGTTGCCTGCATTCGCGTTGGCCTCGGGCAGACGGAGGCTCCGCGACTGAAGGCGCTGATGGAGGCTCCAGCCATTGAAAAGGTGTTCCATTTCGCCCGGTTTGACGTGGCGGCGTTAGCCACGGGTCTGTCGATCCGGGTGAATCCTGTGTTCTGCACCAAGGTGGGGAGTCGCCTGGCTCGCACTTACACCCCGAGACATGGCCTCAAGGATCTGGTCATGGAACTGGTCGGAGTTGAGCTGGATAAACAGGCGCAGAGCAGTGATTGGGGCAGGGTTGATGAGTTGAGCGACGCGCAGCTGGCCTATGCCGCCAACGATGCCCGCTATCTGCTTCCTGCGCGCCGGCAGCTGGAGGTCATGTTGCGTCGAGAGGGGCGCTGGGAGCTGGCGCAGCGTTGCTTCGCGTGCGTTCCAGTGATGTCTGATCTAGATCGTTATCGCTTCGTCAACACCTTCGAGCACTGAGCTCAGTCTTCGAGCATGAAATGTTGATCCAGTGGCTCGGCCTCCAGCAGCGTGTCCAAGTTGCTGCCCGCTGAGCACTTGCTCTGTTCTGCCTTCGCAGCGTCAAGCAGGCTTGTTGCCACTGCTTTACGGGTTTCAACATCCCGTGCGCCGTCCCTGGCTGCCTGTTGGTCGATCCGTCGGCGGGCTGAGGCCTGGCTGATGCTGAGCAGGCTCGCCAGTTCCGCACAAAGCCTCAGATAGTCGCGGTCCTGAATGGCGGCCATGGCGATGGGAAGGAGATCCTTCGTTCCGAGATGAACCCCAGTATCAGCTGTCGGGTGCGAGCTGGCCGATCACCTCCCGCGCAATGGCTTCGCTGCCGCCGGCCGGTCCCATCCTCTGACGACCCGTGCGTCCCATCTCCTGGCGCAGCAGAGGGTCGTTGAGAAGCTGGGCAAGACGGCGTCCCAGCTCCTGTTCTGATCGACAGGTGCGGACGGCCCCACCCAAAAGCCGGCTCTGCCTTTCGGCAAACCCACGGGTGAACTGTGGACCGCGACCTGGCAAGGACAGCGCAGGAATTCCCAGTCCCACCATCTGTTCTGTGGCGGTGCCGGCGGTGGCAACCCCCGCTTCCGCCCAGCTCACCCATTGCTGGAACCGTCCGGGACCAAGCAGCAGAAGCAACGGCCCGCGTACCCAGCATTCAGATGCTTGGAGGGTGCTGCTCGGAGGCGGGCAGCTGCGAAATCCAAGGCCTTGCAGCAGTTTTCTCAGCTCATCCTGCAGGGGCGTCGAGCCGAGGGCTGCCAGAACGGCCAGAGGCACGGGACTGGGCATCTGTATCAGCCCGCTGATCAGACGATGGAAGTTGTTCAACGCTTCCGGCATCCGGCTGCCGCACAGCAGCAAAATCCTTCGGCATCGCTCCAGGCTTGCGGGGGGAGCTGACGGAACAAGTCCATCCATCATTGGGTTTCCGGGACTGGTCGCGTTGACGCCGTGGCGGCGAAGCCCCCTTGCTGTAAGACGGTCGCGCATGGCCACCAGTCGGCAGCCTCCCTGTTTCATCAGATGCCATTCCCAGGGGTCCCACTCGCTGCCTTTCAGTGCGTGGTAGCGATCACTCAGAGATTGTCCTGGCCCGCTGCTCCAGGTGTAGTCGCTCTTGGGAGTGCCGATGAACCCGAATGGCCGATGGGTGCTCCAGGCCATCAGCAAAGGAAGCAGATCTCCCACGGCCAGGATTGCGGCAGTGGACTTGCGCTCCTTTCGCAGGCAGAACCATTGCTTCCAGGTGAGCAACGGTAAACCTGCCATGAAATCCGAAAGGAGAGCACCCAGGCTCTGATTGCTGAACCCCCCGCTGGGAAGTCGTGCTCCCGGGCCAATCCTTTGAACCCAGCCTTTCTCAATTGCTGCCTGGAAACAGCTGCCCTGGCCAACCAGAGGAAGCACTTTCACGGTCCAGGCAGGTTGCAGTCGATGGATCGCTTCGATGATTCTGAGTGCGATCAGATCCTCGCCGTGTCCGTTGCTGATGACCAGCAGAGCAGGGGCGGTCTCGCTGATACGATCCGCCAGTGGAGCAGTTCTGCTCCGGTCGGCGGCATGGCCAAGTGGTAAGGCAGAGGATTGCAAATCCTTTATCCCCAGTTCGAATCTGGGTGCCGCCTTCGCTTTCATCGAAGTGTCTGAATGCTCAGAGTTGTGCTTCGGCACTGACCTCACCTCCATCTGGCGCCTTTGCAAGGCAGAGAATGCGACCTGCCTTGACGACGCAGCTTCCATCTCCTACTGCCCAGGCTTTCGGCACACTTCCCGCGAGCCCATCGGCGTCATAGTTCGCTTCAGACACACTGTTGATCCTGCCTCGCCAGTTGGCTGCGTTCAGCTGGCAATTGCCTCGGCTGCAGTTCAGAACTGGCGTTGTTGACAACTCGGACAACACGAATGTGAGCCTTTGGCTGGATCCAGGCCGATCTCCAGCCCCGACAAAGCGAATGCTGAGGATTGAGGGTGTCCGGCCATCGATTTGGACCGAACCGCAGCGCCGCTTCTCGCCAGTCGTTGGGATGAAGCGACAGTTGCTGCTGTTGGTCTGGTATCGACCAGCAAAGGATTCGAGCTGTGCTTGAACAACGAACGGTCCGCTCACGCCAAGAGCCAGGGCGGACGTGAGAACCGCCTGTTGGTGGATTGGCAGAACGCGCATCACTTCAGTAGTCGCTGTCTGCCACACACATGCCGATGCAGCTGAGGCCGTTGCCCGCTGTGCGACCACAGTGATTGCAGAGCACACGATCTTCAGCCACGGTTGCCGCTGAATCCTGAGCGGAGTTCTCCTCCCGCCGATTGCGAGCTGTTTCGGCAGCAGAGGATGACATCACCGGAATCGTACTGAAGCGATCATGGCGTGCAGCGATCCACAGCGTTGTGACAGGAATCGGATTCGGCACTTGGGCCTGGGGAAACCAACTGCTCTGGGGCTATCGCCCTGAACGAGACGATTCAGATCTGGAGGCCACGTTTGCGGCGGCTGTCTCAGCCGGTCTTGTGCTTGTGGATACGGCGGATTCCTATGGCACAGGGCGATTCAACGGCCGGAGTGAAGAGTTGCTTGGTCAGTGCCTGGAGGGTCTTCCACTCTCTTCCCGTCGCAAACTCATTGTCGCCACCAAGCTGGCTCCGTTCCCCTGGCGCCTCGGGCGTCGTGGCCTGGTGAAAGCATTTCAGGCCAGTCGTGGGCGTCTGCGGGGGCAGCTTGACCGGGTTCAGCTGCACTGGAGCACGGCCCGTTACGCCCCATGGCAGGAGCGACCGCTGCTGGATGGACTTGCAGATCTGGTGGATCAGGGTGAAGTGCGTGAGCTTGGCGTCTCCAATGTCGGCCCTCAGCGTCTGAAGCTTTTGCATGAGCATCTGGCGCGTCGGGGTGTACGGCTGGCCAGTGTTCAGGTGCAGCTGTCACTGCTCGCGCCAGAACCGATCAAGCCTGGAGGCGTCCTCGATGTGTGCCGCGACCTTGGGGTGGAGGTGTTGGCCTACAGCCCCCTTGCTCTGGGAGTTCTGGCGCGCCACCCTGCCTGGAAACCCAGTGGTGCAACTCCTTTGCGATCGGGTCTGTATCGGCGCCTGTTGCCTGGTTCTCTGCCACTGCGTCAGGCGATGGCTGACATGGCGCAGGCAAGGGGGGTCAATCAGGTGCAGGTGGCGCTGAACTGGTGCCGGGCCCATGGAACCTGCCCGATTCCTGGGTTCCGCAGACCGGCTCAGGTGATCGATGCCAAACAGGCTCTGAACTGGTCCCTTACTGAGCGGGAGCGCAGTCTGCTCGATCAATACAGTTTCGATACTGCGGCTCGAATGCCCGACAACCCTTTTCAGAGCGCTTGATCGCTGGGCTCCGGATCCGGGCTGACGACCACAGGCAGGGATGATGCTGGGGGTTGCAGGGAGACCACCTTGAGTGGTGGCTTGATGGTGGGCGAAGGTTCTTCAGCCGATTGCTCGCAGGCAGAGAGGGCTTCCTGAAGCAGGGAATCGAACGTTGCGCCGGGAAGACGATGTCGAGCGATTTCCAGGAATGTTCGAGGCAGGGATTCCCCAGCAGCGCGGCGAACGGCGGGATTGTCCCGTCGTTGTTGTTGTTCCTCTTCGATTGCTCTCAGAAAACGATGGGTGACATCGCGCTTCGTGCACGCTTTGATCAACGTGTCACGGTCACCTTCAGCCTGTTCCAGCTCACTGATGCGACGCTCAAGGCTGACGAGCACCTCCGCAGCTTCCTTGCTGATGTTGGCCAGTTGTCCATCAGACAGAAAAGGCATGTCGGCAACAAAAACCTTGCCGTGGTCCTTGAGAGCAAGAAAAGTCGGTCTTGGTCCTCCCTGGCGGTGACCTCCTGCTTTGTCATACCCCGATCCGACCGGGCGTCTTGGGGGAGTAGGCCCTGCCGATGAACGACGTCGGGTTGTGCGTTGAGGTCTATCAAATGGCATGGATTAATAAGGCGTATGTCACGACGCATTAATCGATACGAAATCGATCTGTCTTTTCGGAGACTAACGGGGCTGAAAGGCCTCAGTGCGCTTTCACGCTGAGCTGTTGGAGATTGTTGGATGCAGGCCTGTTTCAGGCCGGAAGGCCAAGCACGGGGGAACTTTCCTTGCCCGTGGAGGTCATGACCTCGCCGATGTCCCATGCCTTGAAACCCCTGCTCGCAAAGTGATTGCTTGCAGCCTCGACGGCGGTCCCAGGGAGCACCAGGCAGTAGCCAATTCCAAGATTGAAGGTGTGCCAGAGATCGCGTTCCCTGATCTCTCCATGAGACTGAAGCCAGTTGAACAGTTCCGGGCGTGGCCAGCTTTTGGGCTCCACCCTGGCGATCAATCCGTCCGGCAGGCAGCGAGGAAGGTTTTCGGGAATGCCTCCGCCTGTGATGTGGGCCATGGCGTGAACCGGCGTGCCTGAGGCGATCAGTCCCCTTACAGCTGCTCCGTAAAGGTGGGTCGGCTTCAAGAGCGCCTGAATCAGAGGTTGGCCCTGGGCGCCGAAGCGGGTTTCAGTCGAAACGCTGTTGGACTCCAAGATTTTGCGAACAAGGCTGAAACCGTTGCTGTGAACACCGCTGCTGCTGATCCCAAGGATGCGGTCGCCTGCTCGCACCTGGCTGCCGTCAACGACCGAATCTTCCTCAACCACGGCGACACAGAATCCTGCCAGGTCGTATCGGCCTGGGGGATAGAAGCCGGGCATTTCGGCCGTTTCGCCGCCGAGCAGTGCGCAACCGCTCTGGCGGCAGCCATCGGCGATTCCCTCGACCACCGAGGCCATGGCATCAGGAGTTAAGGCACCTGTTGCCATGTAATCGAGAAAAAAGAGGGGTTCAGCACCGCTGGTGATGACGTCGTTGACGCACATGGCGACAAGGTCGATCCCAACATCGTGATGTCCGTGATGTTCCTGGGCGAGCTCAAGCTTTGTGCCAACGCCGTCGGTTCCTGACACAAGCAGTGGGCGTTTGAGCCCCTGCGGAAGCCGGATCATTCCTCCAAAACCGCCCAGTCCGCCGACAACCTCAGGGCGGTGAGTCGCTTCGACACCGGACCTGATCCTCTGCACAAACGCTCGACCAGCTTCCACGTCCACACCGGAGGCTCTGTAGTCCATCAACAGCTGCAGTTCTGTTCTGATCCTCTCCCTTCACGAGCGTGGCATCACACCATGACCTTGTGCCGCTGCGGCTTCCGGTCCTCTGGTGATCAGTATGGTTTGTCGTTCGAATTGCCTGGGCTGATCAATGGCCTCTCGGCTCGCTGAGCCAGCAGCCCAGTTCCCGCACACTCTCCGGGCAGTTCGTCAATGTCTTGGTGCTTATCCGCGTCAGCCTTCGCCTGTCTGCGGGAGTGTCGAAGCATTCATACGTTCAAGAATTGATGTCATCTGGTCGTGGATCTGTAAGCCCTTTGATGTCCGCAAACGTCGGACTTCCCCGAGCTGCAGTCAGACCCTTGCTTATGTCTCGTTATCTCCCCGCCATTGCGGCATTTGCCGGCTTTTCCTTGACGGGTATGGCTCTCTATCCAGTGCTTGCACGGGATCTCGATGGCTTTGATGTCACTGATCCGCTTGACCTCGTGTTGCCACCAGAACCAGTGGCTGTCACGAAAGCCTCCGCACCCTTCTTCGAAGCGCGGGTCGTTCCTGCCAAGGCCATCGTCGAGCCTGAGTCTGAAGTTATCCCGCCTCCGGAGCCTGCCAAACCCGTTGCTCCGCTCGTCATCTCCACACATTCGGGCGAAGCCAGCTGGTACGGCCCCGGTCTCTACGGCAACCGCACGGCCAATGGAGAGGTGTTCCGCCGAGGAACAATGACCGCTGCTCACCGAACCTTGCCATTCGGTACCCGTGTGCGTGTGACCAACCTCTGGAATGGACGTAAGGCGGTGGTGCGGATCAATGACCGCGGCCCCTTCGCTGGCGACAGGGTGATCGATCTGGCGCATGGTGCTGCAAGCGAACTGGGCTTGACCAGCAGTGGCATCGCTCAGGTTCGTCTTGAGGTGCTTCGCTGAGTCTTCGCGTTCTCCGAACTGGCTCCGAGCTCAGCAGCTGGCGGGCCTCTCGCGCCGGTCCGATTGATTTCGTTCCCACCATGGGAGGCCTGCATGAAGGTCATGCCCGACTCATCCACCTTGCGGCTGCAGGTTGCCCTCAGCCGGGATCAGTCCTGGTGAGTATTTACATCAACCCTCTGCAATTCGGCGAGGGGGAAGACTTTGACCGTTATCCCCGCTCCTTCGAGGAAGACTGTCTTCTGGCACAGCAGGCCGGCGCGACAGCGATCTGGTGCCCGGATGAGCGCCAGATTTATCCCGATGGTGCCGCTACGGGCTGGAATCTCAAAGTCCCATCAGCCTTGCAGTCGGGCTTGTGTGGTCCCTCAAGACCAGGCCATTTCGATGGGGTTGCCACTGTGGTCAGTCGGTTGCTGGCACTTGTTCAGCCAAGGCAGCTCTGGCTGGGCGAGAAGGATTGGCAGCAACTCACGATTCTGCGTCGGATGGTGATCGACCTGGGTTTGTCAGTTCGTGTGAGGGGGTGTGCCACCGTTCGTGAGCCTGATGGTGTTGCCGCAAGCTCGCGCAATCGTTATCTGGCTCCCTCGGAGCGACAGCGTGCGGCCGCATTCGGAGCCGGGCTCCGTTCCGCAGCGACAGAGCTTCAGGCCAGGCTTCTAAGCCAGCAGGATGTCCTGGAAAGGCTCAGACAGCGGCTCGAAAGCACATGCCTTGAGGTGGAGTATGTAGAGGTCGTGGATCCATCCACCCTGCAAGCTGCGGAGGACACTCAGGCTCTGCGCCTGCTGGCCGCGGCTGTGCACTGCGGTTCCACCCGCCTGATTGATCACATTTTCGTCATGACCCGTTCCCCCATCGTTGCCATCGACGGCCCTGCCGGTGCTGGAAAGAGCACTGTGACCAGGGCCTTTGCTGAACGCATGGGTCTGCTTTACCTCGATACCGGAGCCATGTATCGGGCTGTGACCTTGTGGGTTCAGGAGCACGGTGCGGATCCTGCCAATGTTGAAGCCGTGGAGAGGCTGCTTGAAGGTTTGGAGGTGGATCTCTCGCCGTTGCGCAATGGAGTGCAGACCGTATCCGTCAACGGCAGGGATGTCACCGATGCAATTCGCGATCCCAATGTGACCGGCTCGGTGTCGTTGGTGGCTGCCCATGCCTGCGTGCGGGAACTGCTGACCCGGCAGCAGCAGCGTCTCGGCGAAAAAGGAGGACTGGTCGCTGAGGGCCGGGATATCGGAACAGCTGTGTTCCCTGATGCTGAGCTCAAGGTGTTCCTGACAGCGACTCCTCAGGAACGGGCCCGTCGCCGCGCCAAGGATCTGGAGACACGCGGCCATTCCGTGCCTGCACTCAGTGAACTCGAAGCCCAGATTGTTGAGCGAGACCGCCTTGACAGCACCAGAACGATTGCGCCGTTGGTGCAGGCAGAAGATGCCACGGAACTGATCACCGACGGGATGGGAATCGATGCAGTGATTGACGCACTCGAAGACCTTTTCCGCGGCCGGGTCGCTGAAGAGGTTTGGCCGACTCCTGAACGCTGAGCGCTATTTCAGAGTTGGCCGTTTGTGGCTTGATCGTGTTCGCTCAGTTCATCGAGCAACGCCCCACAGGCTTCTTCCAGAAGATCCAGCACATGATCGAAGCCGGCTTCTCCGCCGTAATACGGATCAGGAACTTCGGTTTCGCTGGAGCGCTGGCTGTAGCTGAGCATTGGCCTGATCTCAGCCGTGGCCCGAACCCCGGCCTCACGGGCCAGGCCCTTGACAGCCCCGAAATTCTCGTTGTCCATGGTCAGCACCAGGTCGAACTCTTCCAGATCCTTGAGTTCGATCTGCCTCGCCCGGCTTGGTAGGTGGATGCCACGCCGCTTGGCCGCAGCCTGCATTCGCCGGTCCGCGGGATTCCCCACGTGCCAGCTTCCGGTACCCGCGGAGTCCACCACAAAATGGTCTTGCAAACCTCGCTGGTTCAACAGATGCAGAAACACCCCTTCCGCCGCGGGTGATCGGCAGATGTTGCCAAGACAGACAAACAGTATTCTCACGGTGTTTACAGGTTGTTTTTCAAGCCTTGTTACGGCTCTTGTGGATTGCGCAGCAAATCATTTCAGGTTGAAGGTCTGCAGGAATTAAGAAACATCTGTATTGCATATCGTGGACAAGGCAATGTCAATGCGTGCCGAAACGACTTGATCAACTTCTTTCGTTTTTGACTCAACCAGAAGAGATTGAGCCTTGCTGTTGCCGATGCCCTCAAGTGCTATGCAAGCGCTGTAGCGCAATCCCCAGTCGTCAGGATATTGCAATGTCCAGCCAAGCTTCTTCATTGCGATGGAGAATGCCCTGGACTCGAATTGATGACTCCAGTTGATATCTCCAAGCGCGCATGCGGCAACTCGTCGGATATTGCCCTGGCAATGGTTGCCAATTTCGGCTCCGATTGCATCAACGAATGCTGGAACAAAAGCGGCATTTTTCAGTTCAGACATGGCTTTGATGACTCCCATTTTGATATCTTGATCCAATTCATTAAAGTATAAATTAAGCAAATTTTCGTCGGCGTATTTGGCGTTTTTAACCAGTTGCCGGATGCCTTCTTCCCGCTCTGGAAGTGATGGTGATTTCAGTTTCTCGAAGGGGTTGGATAGCTTTTTGATGTTTGGATTGATTTGACTGTTTGGCTCGGGGTGGTTCGCAGGACTTTGATTGACGAGAAGGTTGCCAGAAAAGTTTTCTCTGGTCAATGAGTCGAGAGTTGCGAATAAAGAGTCTCTTAACCCTTCGTTCTGTGCCTCGTTTTCAATCTCATGAAGGGTTGGCTTCTGGATCGACTTGGTCAGGATTGCCTTGATGACATACATTTTGACATTGTTGGGTATATTTGCTGATAGGACGGGTTTGGTTGCAGAGATTGTTCCGAGGCGGGCAAGATCGAAAGCAGCTGATTGCCTGACAAAGCGATTCTCGTGATCGAGGAGTCGAACGACTCGGTCAAGATAGATTTTTTCGCCGGTGCAGCCATAGAAGAATGCTGCTGCTGAACTCGCAACTCTCTCGGAGTTTGATTGAAGGTAGGGCCTGATTTTTTCGGAAACCTGCCAGACTTGATGGGAAGCCAGTGCTTCGATGAGAGCTTCTATTGGCTTGTTGTGAATATCTTTTTCTAGGTAGCTGATAAGAGAGCTCGTGCATTGATCATTATTGATCTCTGTCAATGCCCTTAATGTTGCTTCATGGAGTTGAACATCGTTGGTATTCAGTGTTTCAAGAAGTGAGTGAACGCAGCTTGCATCTCTGATCATCCCCAGTGAACGTGCTGCTTGCCTTCTTAGTGGGTATCCGCCTGTAGAAGTCACTTCTCTCTCGTCCCTCAAGCACTCGACAAGCTTTGGGATTGCTTCGACAGCTCTGTGTTTGCCCAGCCACCAAGCGCTGTGGTATCGAACTCCAGCATCTTCATGGTCAAGGGCTTCAAGTGCTGATTGTGTTGAGTTGATAGGGATCAAGTTTGTATTCCGCTTCTAGCACGTTCTATCCATTTTAAAAGGCGGAGTCGCTGCTCTGTTTTTCTGAGCAGCATCTATCGGTAATGTTTGGGATTTTATTTGGACGGTTGAAACCATCTTGCTTCCCAAGATGCAGACTTTTTGAACCGAAATTCACCTGCAATGGAGCCCCAGCATCGCTCATTGGTGACTGGATCCTGGCCACGGTCAAGCGTTGATAGTGTGTCTCCAACCAGATGAAATGAGCTGACAAGAATGGTTTCTTTTCCATCTCGTTTGACAATGCACTGAGAACCAGGCTCTATTTCTCCGTGATATCCATCTTCTCTTTCAGTGACTTGGTAGTGACAATTGTCTAATGATATGAGATCTGACTCTTTGATTTGTTTTCTTAAGTTGATGTCTGTTGTTGCTTTCGAGAATCGATCGGGTTCCTTTAAGAGGTGGTTCCAGAGTTTGATAACCCCATCTTCGATTTCTTCCGCTCTTATCATCCGCAGTCTGTATGGATTTTTGGGGTCGACAGCATAAGTTTGTTCCAGTAGAATCGATCCAGGCTGAAGATGCTCTAGCGGTCGATATTTCAGGAAAATATGTGCAAATAGTGGTGGGTTGTCCAGAGCTTGCTGATGATTGCTGTACTCTCCGCACAGAAGATCTAGGAACCGTTGCAGAGATGGTTTCATCTGTTAGCTGTTGGAAATAAAAAAGCCCCCTTTCGGGGGCTTGTTATAAGTCTGAACAACTTTGTTGTTCAGATCAGAGCGTTGATGGCGTAGTCGAGATAGCTGTTGGCTTCAGTCGCAGCATCGCCAGAAAGTCCGTGGTTGGCTTTGATGTGCTTCAGAGCTTCAACATACCAAGTGGGTGAGAGCTCAAAAGTACGATTGATTTCGGCAAGACCAGCAATCAGGTAGTCGTCCATAGGACCTGTGCCACCAGCAACGAGGCAGTAGGTGACCATGCGCAGGTAATAGCCGATGTCTCTGGAACACTTGGCTTTGCCTTCCGTTGTTGAGGCATAGTTCGACCCTTCCATCTGCGTGGTGAAGGGGAACTTGGTGTAAACAGCCTGAGCAGCACTGTTGACCAGCGCGTCACCCTTGGCAGTCAGAGCCTTGGCTGCTTCCAGGCTCGCTTTGGCGCGGGTAAAACGGCCGGATGCAGCCTGCACTTCGGCGTTCGTGAGGAAGCGGCCCTGTGAATCTGCAGCGGCTACGGCTTCGGTGAGGGGAGTTTTCATGTTGAAGAAGGGTTTAAGCGAAAGAAGGGACTATCGATATCAAGCGACAGAAGCTGCTGCGCGATCGAAATAGGTTCCGATTTCGCTGTTGAGAGATGCGCAGTCGCCTGAGGTGATTCCTTCTTTGTCGTTGACGATGGCCAGAGCAGCTTCCTTCATGAGATTCACGCCGGCTGCAACTGATGCGCCTGGGGTGCCGAGTGCGAGGTAGGTTTCACGCAGGCCGTTGAGGCAGCGATCTTCCATCACTGAAGCGTCGCCGGTAAACACCGAGTAGGTGACGTAACGGAGGATGATCTCCATGTCGCGAAGGCAGGCAGCCATGCGACGGGAGGTGTAGGCGTTTCCGCCGGGGGCAATCAGTGCAGGCTGTTGAGCAAACAGAGCTCGTGCAGCATTGGCAACGATTGTGGAGGCGTTGCTGGAAATGCGGTTCACGGCGTCCAGACGCTTGTTGCTGTCAGAAACGACGGCGGCGAGAGCATCAATCTCGCTGGTGTTGATGAACTGTCCCCGGGCGTCGGCCTGGGCGACAACCTTGGTGAAGGCGTCGAACATTTGGAACTCCTCTTGGCAGCGTCTAAATGGGTGTCACAGACACCGTAGGGACATCGTAAAAAGTCCCGTCGGGGTCGAAATAGATTCTCGCTAAGTGGTCGAAGCGCACCCGATTGCTGTTCATAATGCTTAATCCCTTGTCAAAGCAAGGCTTTGACAAGGGCAGAGCAGCAAGCCAGAAATCAGAGGTCAAACAGCACATCGTGGATGTAGGCCTCGGTCCATTCACTGCCATGGAATCGGGTCAGCATCCCGCGGGCAGGGTCTTTCTCTGCTCTGTAATCGGTGTAACGCCGTTGTCCGGCCAGCAGATGCGTCATGCGTTGATCGGACACAGGCATCGCTGCAGCGGCGAGTTCCAGATAAAGATTGAGGTAGTCATTAAAGGCTGGTCGCACCACACATTCGATGAGCTGATCGCCTTCTTCTCCCAAGGGCAGTCGTGTCCAGAGAAATCCAGGCGAGAAGAAGGGCTGGGCTTCGTCTGGAATGGGGCCGCCGTCCGGTAACTGCGAACGCCATCGCTCAAAGATCGGCATCAGACGATCCCAAACTGCTTGAGTGTGTTGGCTGTCTTGCTTATCAGCCGGTTGAAGATCGAGTGCGAGTAGGTGGCCCGATGGCAGGGTGACAAGGTCTCCGCCGAAGAACGGCAGGTCATATCGCGGCAGCGGATTGATCACAAAGTTCAGAACCGATGCGGAAGAGCCAGCACTGACACAAGCGGCTCTCACCTGTCGGAATTTCTCGCTTCTGCAGGCCCAGGTGGCCGTGGTCACGTTGATAGGTTTCGCTTTCGATCCTGTCTGATCCTGTTTGAACAGAAATGTCTCCTTCACTGGATAAGGTTCAATTCCCACTGGTTGCAGAGAGTTGACAGCGTCTTCGAGGAATGGCTGCCAGCTCCAGCCTTCAATGACAACAGGATCGAGGCTGGTGCATCGGGTTGAACTCATTGTTTTGCAGATGCTGGGAATAGAAATTCGCTCAGGAACCGGTCCGACCATTCTTTGCCGAAGTGACTGGTGAAGAGTCCATGGGCAGGGTCTCGTTCGGCGCTGTAAACGTCGTAGTTGTCTTGCAGCCGTTTCACTTCATCTGACTGAATCAGCGTGTCGGTATTGAGTGCGGTGTCGTGAAGCTCCCAGTAGGCCTTCAGAAATGCACTGAATGCCGGCGGTAGAGAGGTTTCTGCTTGATCTGCACCCCCACGGCAAAACAACAACCAGGATGAAAAATACTGATTTGGATCAAACGAGCGCATCGTTTCTTCGCCGTTCAGATCAGGAAATTCCTGATTCAGTTGCTTGAGCCCGGAAAAATATCGATCGAGATAATTGGAATCCTGAACCAGAGGTTGGAAATCGAGAACGGCTACGAGTTTTTGCCGCGCACCAAACCAGAGGAGGTCGACTCCCATCAGAGGATGGTCAAGGCTGTAATCGGGGTAGGCGACGGAATTAAGGACCTGAAGCTTGTCACCGGCATCAAGTCTGGTGACACGCCAGCGACGGAAATTCGGCACTTCCCAAAGCCAGCTGCGGATCACGCTGGTGCCTTTCTTGGAGCGACATTCCTCCAGTCCAGCTGGCACATCAATGGACTTGCCACCGCGTTGCTCGATGCCGTGGTGAAGTTCCTTGAGAAATGGGTCAAACACGTTCAGCTCTCCTGGGTTGGAGGAATGTTGTCAGCTCTCGATCTTGTAGCTGACGAAAGTGCGGCAATGTCAGCATCACTTGGGCAGCGAAATTCTGTGCAGTACGTGGTCATTGCGACCCCGTTGAGAAACTGCACCGAACTCACGCGCATCCTGATCTGGTCATTCACAAACCAGCACCTTTCAATACCTGTATTGGTGTCGTATCGGGTTTTGATGGTCAAGACTCCATCATCAGCGAAGGAATAGGTGCTGACAACGGCTTTTTTTTCAACATAACCCACATCTCTCAGTAGGAAACCTTGACGAGGATCTTCAGGATTCGGAGCATCAACAACAACTGCTGCGTAATCGTTATTGCGAGAATCTTCCATTAGATTGCTTTCCCACCAAAATCTTGCTCCGCCATTGGTGTCGCTGATCTTCACTTTCAACGCTGCGCAAACTTTTTCAACAACAGGATCATTGGTGTCGAACGGTTCGATGATCAGATTCGAATCCGCGGCTTCGTCGTCTTGACAATCCAAGTGATGAACCACACGACGGTTCAGCCAAGTGCCACGACTTGCTTCAAAAAAACTAGACATCGTCATTGGGATTATTCCCTCTGGTCTAGTCATTGGCCTTTCTGAGCATTTCTTTGAGCCTTAAGTTGATCCAACACCTCATCGATTCGTGTGAGCTCAGGGTGTTCACTCAGCGTGGCTTCAATTTTCTTTTGGGATAAGCGAAGTTTTTTGCCTAGTCCTAGAACGTCGTTATAAAGTCGTTCTCGATAGGTGGAAAGTTCATCAATAGATTCCTGCAATTCTTCAATGCTTGGTGCTTGCTGAGGAGGTTGATCCGCCATGCTGAGCAAATGAACAGAAAAGCGTCTGTGAGCCTACCCACCAACTGAAGCCTCAGCGCTGCCCTGTTGCGTTTGGTGATCTAGAGGTCTTGCAGGCAGATGTACCTTCAATACGTGCCTTTTGCACTAATCGTTGCCAGGGTGGTGGGGTTTCGAAGCCTGTTGAGGACCATGTTGAGCTCACAAGGTGACGAACTCTTGCGTGATCAGCTGATCCCTAACCACTGCTTGGTTGACCCGGCTTAGTTTGTTAAAGCGCTTCCAACCCCTTGGGTTTTTCAACCATCGTCTCAAGACACCTTCAAAGGTCTTGTCTCAGTGGTTGCTCTCGGCATTAGAAGCCTCTCCCCCACAAAACTGTCTGGCCCCAAATGCTCGACGCATTCTCCCGTTCGGTCGTCAGCGCTGACGCCAAAACCGCACCTGTAGGTGGTAGCGACCTCGCTGTCCTTCGCAGCTATGTCAGCCAAGGCAACAAGCGCCTGGACGCTGTCAACGCCATCACCTCCAACGCCTCCTGCATCGTCTCTGATGCCGTGACCGGCATGATCTGCGAGAACACCGGCCTGATTCAGGCTGGTGGTAACTGCTATCCCAATCGCCGCATGGCTGCATGCCTGCGCGATGGCGAGATCGTGCTCCGCTACATCAGCTATGCGCTGCTTGCAGGTGACGCTTCAGTGCTGGATGACCGTTGCCTGAATGGTCTGAAAGAGACCTACATCGCTCTGGGAGTACCGACCCAGTCGGCTGCTCGTGCCGTGGCCATCATGAAGGCTTCAGCAACGGCTCTCATCGGCGAAACCAACTCTCCTGCTTCCGGCGGCAAGCGTTTCCGCAAGATGGAGACCACCCAAGGCGACTGCTCAGCTCTAGTAGCTGAAGCCGGTTCCTATTTCGATCGCGTGATCGGCGCCGTCTCCTGAACGGCTTCTCGCTTTCTTTTCAGACACTCTCCCTCTTAAAGGAACCCATCAATGAAGTCCGTCGTTACCACAGTTGTGACTGCTGCAGACGCAGCAGGTCGCTTCCCTTCCCAGAACGATCTTGAAGCCGTTCAGGGCAATATCCAACGTGCCGCCGCTCGCCTTGAAGCAGCTGAAAAGCTGGCTGCCGGTCTGGATGCCGTGACCCGTGAAGCCGGTGATGCGTGCTTTAACAAGTACGCCTATCTGAAGCAGCCCGGCGAGGCCGGTGACAGTCAGGTCAAGGTCGACAAGTGCTATCGCGACCTGGGCCACTATCTCCGTCTGATCAACTACTGCCTCGTCGTTGGCGGCACCGGTCCTCTGGATGAGTGGGGAATTGCAGGAGCTCGGGAGGTATACCGCTCACTCAGCCTGCCTACCGGCCCCTACGTTGAAGCGCTCACCTACACCCGCGATCGTGCTTGTGCACCTCGTGACATGAGCCCCCAGGCTCTCAACGAGTTCAAGTCCTACCTGGATTATGTGATCAACGCTCTTTCCTGAGTTCGATTCACCGTAAAAAGCAAAGTTGGGGGGGTGTTCAAGCATCCCCTTTTTTTATGAGTGGTTTTCTAGGGATTTTTGGAGTCGATTGATCGCAAGCTGTAAAACGTTGCAGACTATTGGATCAGATTCGTCCTCGAGTTGTTTTTGAAGTTTAGGAATGCTTGAACTGCAACCAAGCTTCATGAGTGATAATGCAGTGCTTTTTCTGACCAAACTATCCTGATCTGAAAGAGCTTCTGAAAGTAAATCCAATGACCATTCTGAATCTTCAAGAGTTCCAAGAAGAATCACTGCTTCAGATCGTATTTCAGCGCATGGGTCCTGAAAAGATTGATGGATCAAAGTGCGATCTTCTTCGCAGCTTGGGGATTGAATCTGGCTTGCAAGAGCTGAAATCGCAGCTTTTCGTACTCTAGGATTTTCTGAAGACAATGCATCTTTGAGTATCTCTGGGTCCCTATCACCAATGATAGTTAGTGCCCAATTAGCAAGACCAATTTGCATCTCTGTGCTGTCCACATTCTCAACGATGCTCAGAATTGCACCAATCGATTCTTTCCCCATCGAAGCCATAGCTCCCATGGTTGAGCCTTGTACGACTGAATCTGTATCGTTCAGAAAAGTTGTCAGCAGATCAGGAAGGCTTTTCCGGTCTGAAATCAGGATCAGCGTTTTAGCAGCTGCTCTTCTTACTGTGACTTGATCACTGCAACGCATCGCTTGACATAAAGCAGGGACAGCTGCTGTTCCAATCGATCCCAAACCTTCGGAAATTTGGCGTCGAAGAAGTCCTCGGGGATCCCCTAACCCAGCTACCATTGTTGATATTGAATCTGGATCAGATTCGATCGGCAATCCAGCTCTCAGTTTTTCTTTGAGATGATTGGCAAGATCAAGAGCTTCTTCTTGACTCAACTGTGTTTCAGTGAAGTCATTCATTGAGCTCTTACATCGCACTTAACTTTGACCATAGCTCAAACCATGACCGTTTTTATTGTTTCGCATAATCTCCAGGTCACATCAGATAGCGTACCTGCCATCTCTGCTCAGGTATTAGCTGAGGGATTGCTGAATCAATCAAATGCTTTCAATAAAGCTGAAGTCTTGAACCACCCGCATTGGCTTATTCGTTTGGAATCTTCGTTGTCACCTGCAGAAATGGCCGAAGAGCTTGTTCAGGCATGGAAAAAGTTTCGAATCTCTTCCTCTCACAGTTCTGGCCATCATTGGCTTGCTCTCGGGGGCCGAAAAGATTCTCCTGGAACATCCGGTTCACCACTTCAAGAAGGGTCTTGGGGTGTTGATGTTGTTGAATGTCCGGATCCTGAACAATTTTTATTAGGCATCAACTGGGAAGGCCTTAAAAGCGGTCGCCCCAGAGATGCAATCTTTGAAATTAGATCATGAAATAACGAAGGTCAGATTTTTTATTTGCGTCGTTGGCGTCGATTCTTCTGAGTTGACTTTTTCTCTGATTTTGTTCTTTCTGACTTGCTCTCTGTTTTTAACTGTGTGGTTTTAGGATTAGATGATTTTGGTGCTTTCTCAGCTTTCAGGTCGTTATTGCCAGTAGTTGTTTGAACTTGGCCTTCACCTTTTACGTAATCTGTATTCAGCGCAGTGACGCTAAATCCGGATCGATGCATCACTTGCATCCCCTGGCACAGAGCATTGAATGGAATATTGAAATTGACTGACATCGACGGCCTTGAGCGATTCATGGTCGTTGTTTGCACTATGAATCGTTTCCCAGAAAAAGGTCCCACAATGTTTAAGTAACTCGTGGAAGTCTATGCTGTTTCTGCTTTTGACGACATTGAGTTAGTTTTTTTTGATCTGTTTGAGTTTAGTAAAGACGTCTTACCGGCTTTTGAGCTACAATTTATACACTATTTGTTCTCTTGATGACGGGTCGTTTTGACAATATTCATCCCGAGCTTACATGTGAACATGCGCGCCAGATTCTTCTTCGGCCTCTCGATGAGCTGGAGTCGCAAAGTGACTATTATATGGCCGCGTGTCACTTAATTAATTGCCCAGGCTCTCAAACAGAGCAAGCTCTAGTGGATTTGTTGGACAATCCTCTCAAGGAGCAGGCTGTCAATATTGCGAAAAGAAAGGCTGTAGAAATTCTCGCGAGGCTAGGTGCTGACTCGTCGATATCCAAGATAGGCCAATGCCTATGGTCTGATGATCGTTATTTAGTTGAAAATTCTGTCTACGCGCTTAAACTGTTGAGGTGCAATCAGCCTGAGCTGATTGCAAAAATGATTAGTCTTTTGAATGAAAATATTTGTAATCAACGTGTATTGATTCAGTGCTTGGCGAGCTTGTCTGTGCAAGAAAGTCTGAGTACTATTCAGTTGTTTAGGAATAACGAATCTCCAGGCGTCAGAGGTGCAGCAATTTCTGCTGAAGCTCAGCTTTCAGGTTTTAAAAACCAGCTTTCTGTTATTGCTGATCATCTAGTGTTGTCAAATCAGATGGATAGACAATGCGCAATCCAGGATTTGATTGATGCTCAAGCTGTTGATTATCTTCCTTCGATTATTGGCTCGCCTGTCTCTCCAGCTTTTCGAATCCGTGCTTGCAGGCTTCTTCTCGGTTCACTGGACCAATTCACATTAGTGGGATCAACTCATCTTGTAGATGCTGTTCTTGTCGATGACCCTGAAGACATTAATATTGTTCATGAGTATGACGCCACACCTGACCCTCATTTTTTAGTTCGTGATCTCTTCAATACCGATTTCAGCCGATGTTATCTTGCCATGAAGACATTGAGCTGTGTTTCTTCGGACGTGCTCTGGCCTGTAATGTTTAAAGAGTGGGAAGAGGAGGCCCATAACGATTATGGAGCGCATTATTTTTTTATGCGATTAATTGGTTCGCGGGTCGATTGGTCCAGCCAGGCCAAGCATTTCATTGAGGACATTCTGAAAGCGTCAGCAATCAATATGCGACCTCAGTTTCAGAAAAGTCGATCTGCGGCTATCTACTCCATCGCTCAACTCAATCCAGATCTCTTCCTTGAGCTGATACCACACTTTTTGGATGAGCAATATTCGCCTCCCTGGGATTGTCGTTATGTGATTATTCTGGCATTGGAATCAATCTCTAAACATACCAATAGGGTTCAAAACCAAGATTTATTGAAATCTCTTGCTGATGATGATGATTGTTTTGTCCAGGCCAAGCTAGCGTCGACTCAGTTGACATGATCAAGTATGCTTTTCAGCATTAATGGTATAACTTAAATATTCATCGGCGGTAGTGTATAATTGACAAAATTACAAGTGTATTTATATGGACGCCTCCGGCTACTCCATTGATTCTTTGTTTGCTGATTTACTCCACCCAAATCCCAATATTCGCTTCGCCGCATGTTCACGTTTGGCAGAGCAATTCCCCGAAGAGGCAATGCCGCGACTGTTCAAGTTGATGCACGACCCTGATCCAGGTGTATATCGCACTGCGGTTAAAGCGTTAGGGATGATTGGTCATAAGAGTGTCCCTGAGCTGATTCAACTGTTTGAATCATCCGATAACGGAACGATCAGAGCATGTTGTATCAAGGCAATCGTTCAGGTATCAGTGAGTTTTCCTGATGAAGCCTTTTCTGCTGAAACGATAACGATGTTGGAAGAAGCTCTGGATGATGTCAGTCCTGTCGTCGCTCAGTCCGCTCTGATGACTCTTGGCCACCTATCCAAACAAGCTTCAGAAGAATCTCGGGTTATTCCTTTGTTGATCAAAGCCTGCGACAACTGCAATATTGCGCATGTACAAGGTGCGACTATGTCGCTGGCCGAATTAGATTCTCCACTGGTTAATGAATGCCTGCAAAAGTTGGCTCAAGATGATTCAAAGGACAAATTAATTCGCGAAGTCGCTCAGGCAAGTCTTGAAAGACGTCAGAGCCTGGGTTTTGATTGATAAAGTCTTAACTTTTGCTTAGTACGTTAACGGCTACATTCATCACAGACCTGACCTGTTCCTCGTTTTCGGTTTTTATTGCATCTTTAATGCAATCAATAGCATCAGTTGCTTCCATTTTCATCAGAGCAAGTGCTGTATTTTTTCTGACTTGCTTAGATTGATCTTTGAGCATCCTGCACAATTGTTTGGAGACGTCTTCAGGCTCCAACGTTTTGCCTGCCATTGTGGCCGCCTCCGCCCGGACTTCGCTGGCGTCATCTGATAGTGCTTTGATCAATGCTTTTTTTGCGGAATTATTTGTTTGCGCCTGAATCTGCTCGGCTAGAACTGTGATCGCCGCTATTCGGATTTCAATATTGCTTGATTGTGTTGCTTGTTCAAATGCATCTGGTGCTTTTGAGCCAATAAAGCTGAGTGCAAGATTGACGAGCCCTACCTGAAAGGCTGTACAGCTTGGCTCTACCAGAATTTGTAGTAAATCATCGATTGCAGGCGCTCCAATCGTTGCCATGGCACCTGCCGATGATCCTTGAACAACTGGATCAGAATCTGTTCTGAATGCTTCAACCAGATTGGGTAATGCTTTTAGGCTACCAATAAGATTGAGTGTTTTTGCAGATGCGCGCCGAATGATGACATTCGGATTGTTTTGTAATGCATCGCATAAATATGGAACAGCTGCTTCACCCACATTTCCAAGGCTTTGTGCGAATGTCAGTCGTAAAGCACCGCGCTGATCACCCAGTCCAGCAATCATTTGCCTGATTGAAGTTTGATCAGAGCTTGGTGTCTCTTGATCATTCAGTTTTTGCTTCAGTACTTCAGCTAACTCAAAAGCTTCCTGTTCAGTAAGACTGTCAGGTTTGTTTATTTGCTGATTTGTTGTCGACTCATTCATGATCTTCATTCACTTGTATGTAATCTAATTGATTAACTCGAAGCTTGGTGTTGGGTATTGGCAAAAAAAAACCCATCAAAAGATGGGTTTTGAAACCTATGGATCAAACTTGCGTTTGGCTCAGAAGTGAACTCCGAAAGGTCTGAATGCCACGTAGTCGGTCATCTTCGGAGGTTGATGTCCGCTGTATTGCTGTTGTGGAAGCTTGACAGGGGTCTTCTGAACCGCGGAGTAGCTGAAGGGCTGGGGCTTGGATTCTTCTCTTGATGCAATCGCCAGGGGGTTGATCGTACGGCTGTTGCGGCCCTGGGCATTGTCGCTGACGGCAACCTTCATGCCACCCAATTCACGCATCAGATTGAAGGAACGGTTGAACATCCCTGCGTAGGAATCGTGAGCTCTTTCATAGGGCACAATGTCCGAACCAAAAACCTCGGTGTATTCAGCGGAGTCAGTCAGCTTGTCGATCAGCGCGTCAAAACCATCTTCAGCTTGCAGTTTGATATGGTTCTGCACCTCTGCCTGGTTCAGGGGAGCCCTTCCAAGCAAATGCTTGAAATTCAGCTCGATTCCGCGCTGTGCGCCCACGCTGTGAAAAAAGTTTGCCTTGTAGAAATCTGACTTTGCTAGGCCATTGACGAAATCTCTTACCGTGATTTCGCCATTCATCAATCTCACTTCCAGTGATGTCTCTCTCTGACTCTCTCTGGGATGAAGGTTTCCAAAAACCTGACGATAAGCAGCAGCAATAACGCGTTCTAGCGCTGCATTGTTGTCAGGGTTGTACTGATCAAAAACTGCTCCAAAGGGACATTCCGAGTGAAGTCGAGGACCGATTCCAATTCCCATTGCCGCACAGTGTTGCCTCTTATACTCGGCGCGTGCCCCCGCGAATGTGCGGTGAATCGTGTTCTTTCCTGCTTTGCTGGATGTGGAATAAGCAGCAGGACCGGTTCTGGTTGCTGATGTGATTGATTTCAGACTGGTTTCTGGGCCGAGCATGATGTGAATTGGGATAGGTTTGACTATTTGTCCCGAATTACCCCTGACAGTTGCTTTAAATGCTGAAGCTCAAGAGCAATCGGTTTCAAACTTTGAGGTGAACAAGAGATCGATTAACGGATTCTTGTCGCTGTCGAGATTGGTGCAATTCTTTTTTTCACGATCAGTGAAGTGACCGATTGGATGACCGTTGTTCAGCAATGGCTAAGTTTGAGCGTGAAGCTCACGTTTGAACTCAGGGTAAAAAAAAGGGTGGGCAGAAATGCCCACCCCAATCACATTGCTGAATTATTCAACAGTCGAGCTGACTGATCAACCCAGGGAGTTGATCACGTAGTCCAGCAGGTTGTTGTAGGCGGTCAGAGCCTGGGGGCTCATGTCACGGGGTGAACAACCGTCGTTGCGCATCTGGGAGAAACCAGCAACGTAGGTGCCAGCGTCGATGCTGAGGGCCTTGTAGACCTCTTTCTGACCATTGATGGCCAGCTCGTCCAGAGGGCCGGTTCCGCCGGTGACCAGGCAGTAGTTGATCAGACGCAGGTAGTGAACGAAGTCACGCTTGCACTTCTCTTTGCCTTCGGTGGCACATGCGCGGGGCTGACGGCCGGTAGCACCGTTGGGGTACTGGGCATACACAGCGTCAACAGCGCGCTGAGCAATGGCGTCGTAACCGGAAGCAAGCTTTTCAGCAGCTTCAAGACGTGCAGCTGCACGCTGGATGGAACCCTGAACGGACTCCATGTCGGAAGCAGAGGGGAAGCGGGAAGCGCTATCGGCTGCACCGACAACAGTGGTGATGACGGACTTCATGATGAAGGATGTGTGTTGTTTTGAACGGTCAAGCAGATAGGGTTCAGCTGATGGCGCTGATCACCATGTCGAAGTAGCTGCCTGCTTCAGCAGACAGGCTTGCGCAATCACCCTGGGTGACAGGCATTTTCTTGGCCTGGCTGTTGGTGTTGGTGATCAGAGCGCTGGCAGCAGCCTTCATGATCGCCACGGCGCGGGAAGCGGAGCCGGTGGGGACGCCCAGAGCGGCGTAGGTTTCACGCAGACCATTCAGGCAGCGGTCCTGCAGCACAGAAGCATCGCCGGCCAGAAGGGCGTAGCTCACATAACGGAGAACGATTTCACCGTCGCGCAGGCATGCAGCCATCTTGCGGTTGGTGTACACGCCACCGTTGGGAGCGGTCAGACCGGTGTTTTCGCAGCAGATACCTGCAACGGCATCAGAAACGATGCAAGCGGCGTTAGAAGTAATTGCATTGACAGCGTCGAGACGCTTGTTGCCATCGGAGATGAATGACTTGAGGGAGGCCAGCTCGCCTCCGCCGATGAAAGCGCCGCTGGAATCGGCCGAGACGGCCTTCCGGGAGAATGCGTCGAGCATGGGTGCTTCGGAAAGTTTTAGAGGGGGATGCAAATCCGCATCACGAATGACGTTAACCCTGCTTTCTGTTCCCCCACCAAAAGCAGATTGTCAGGACACACAAGTTTGCAAACTCAATTCCAAGGAAAAACCAAAAATTGCAACCTCCTCTTGACCGTGCCCCAGGAAGTCAAGTGCTGCAGTGGATGTGCATGTTTATGACGTCTGTTTAAGGCGCCGTTCACATTGCCTTTTCAATGCTATGAGCTTTTTCTTGACTCTTTATGAAGGTCCCTATCCGATTCGTTGCACGGTTGCGACTGCTCATGCATCTGTTGTCTTTGGCCTGGGTGATCGGGGTGGCTTAACAGTCGTGATCTTGTAGGCCAACTTGGCGTCGATGCGGCAGTAGCACGCTGAACTTTTCGTCAGTCAGTCATAGGCTGCAAAGTGATTTTTTCTTATATTGGACGATTCAGTCTTTTGCTTTTCAGCAGGGACTTGAGGGCTTTGTTGATACCGTTGGTGATCTATTGCTTTTTTTGTATCAAAGCATTGAATTTTTCGAAGGTTGGCCACCTGTTCATTGATGTGCTGATCAGGAGTGATGCAGATCTGATTTGAGCTCGACGGGAAGATTTTCAGATCTGCTGAGTCCAGTGCATTTCGTCAATCCCTGCAGGTGCTTGAACAAGATATGAACATTTTTTGTCAACAAATGCATTTCTGGTCAATTTCATGATCTGCCAGCTTCTTCACGACGGCATTCTCTTGCGGCGGCAGGCAATGATTTTCTTTCGATCAGTGATTGACCGACGGATTTCCTGGTTTGGGTTCAGAGGGAGCTGCTTCAATCCTTAATCCAGTTGGTTGATCGAGTCAGTGAAGGCTGTTGATGGTCGTTTGTCTTGAGCTTCCAAATAGACCGCAAAGGACAAGACCCATTGCAGCACGTTGTTTCAATTTGATTGCTGTCTGAAGTCTCAGCATCGATCGATGATTTTTGAGGTGTCACGAATGACCCTCTCGGGTCAATGAACTTGTTCGTTTCTGTCAGAGGCCAGAATTTCATTTTATTCTTCGACCGTTCCATTGGAAAAAACAATCTTTGCTGGTCTTTCTATTCCTCTCCAAAACTTTTTGAGTATAAAAGTATCTCTAAGGTTTGCGATCAGTCTGGCCGAGGTGTCCGATATCCCACATTAACAAGATTGTCTTGGGCTTTCAGTTTGTCTTCAGATCTTGATTTTCAATGTAAACAGATTTGGCTCCCTGCAGTGACTCCATTAAAATTTTCGTCCTATCTGGTAACATGTACCTATCCTCTATCAATCGAATGCCAGTCTCTGTTGAAGCGGAAAAAGCTTTGCCGCGTTTTGTCGAGAGATTAAGAGACGATCAGGATTTTCAGAATCAGTTGAATCAGGTGATTGATATTGAAAACCTTCGCAAAGTTGTTCAATCTGTTGATTCAACCTTAACAGGTGCTGCTTTGATACCACTCGATCAAGCTACGCGTCCTCCCAAGATTCTTGTGGATTCTGGGGTGATCAACCAAAATCTTCCCTGGAGACTTCTTCGTTGCACTGGCGGACCACTGGTTTTGCAATTAATCTGCACTAATGCCAATTTCGCGATTTGGATCGAGAGTTGCTGATGAAATCTGACGAACTCAATCGTTTTGTAGATGAAGTTATTCGTTCTCATCAGCTTGCGACCGGACTAAAACCTCTTGTCTCTCATCAAGAAATTGTTACTTATGCTCAAAGCCAGGGCTTTAATTTTAATCAAAATGAATGGAGAGCATATTATGAATGTGATTTTGCACAATTGTCTGACTCCATACAGCAAAAAGTGTTAAGTGCTCAAGCGAGTCATTGGTCTTGGGCATTTCGCCAGATTTCAGCTTGGAGAGCTATGCTGATGGAAGGTGCGGATATGAATCATTCCTGATTCTCGCCCTTTGTTCACGATATTATTGACTCAATTATGTCTGATGTTGAACAGGATCAGATTCTCGAGCAATTTATAGCTCTAGCCAAGTCAGATCAAAGCCTTCAGGACCAGATTAAATCTGCTTTGAATCAGGATCAAGTCATTGCAATTGCTGCAGAACGTGGATTTGTGATCGACCCGTTAGCAATTTTGAGAAAATGGAGTAAGCACACTGACTTCTCAAAACCAACCTGGATGGGTTGGTTTACGGAGTGATCTCAAGTATTTATTTCTGAATAACGTGTTTGTTTGGCGCCACGTTTAGCCCAGTAAGTCACTAAATTTTCTCCTCCTGGCCTTGGAACACTCGCGATTGCGCGCAGAATTTTAAAGGAACGATTTGGTCCCATAGGCCAGTTACCTACAGCTTTAATTTGCCTTACTTTTCCTCCGATTTCAACAATACACTGTTCAAATTTTTCGAGCTGAGTTTGATCAACAGTTTCAAACACAAAGTCGGTGCCTTCGCAGATCAGGTGTTGTGATCTTATCCATCCTTTAAGCTGCTTTATGCTGCTTTGCATTCACTCTTTGACTTCATTGATCCATTCTGGTGTAATCATCTCAGAAAGATCTGCGATACGTTTGAATTTAAGTGGGCCATGTTCTGAGCCCCACCGAACTTCGTTTGTTTCAGGGTCGAAGCCTCTATCACGGCTTATCCAGTTTTGCTCGTCAACTTCAACTTCACTGACAAGATACGTTAGTTTTCCGTCCCTTGGTACCAAGCATTCTTTTCCAGGTTCGACATTGCCGACGTAATGTCCAGCTGTTTTTTCTTTGAAATGCATTGCACAACCGCATCTTTTTTGTAGGCTGCTGGTATCTAAAGACTTTAGTAATTCTGGTTGTCTACCAGATCCTGCTAAACGTTCTTTATTGCTGAAGCCGAAGTTTTCTACGATAAATAAATTGTCTTTGTAAGACAAGCGATGAATTCCTTGTCTGTAGGGATCCCATGGAGAATAGTCGTAATATTGCTCAGAATAAAAGCCAGGTCCTTGAAAAACATTCCAAGCTAGTGGCCGGAATACGATATTGATACGTGCAAAGTCTTTGGGACGTTCTTGTGACTGAGCAAAATTGTCAAAGACTCCAGACAGCGTTTTTGCAAATCTGATTTTGTCTTGTAGTCTCATAAATAAACTAAAATCTTTAATTACTTAACGGAAATTTTTTTGACTTCAGATGCAAACGATGCTTGCAGTATGCCGGATCCTGCTGAGGTCTTCAGGACTGAGGAGCGGCAGCGGACATGGTCGGAAATGAACCAAATCCTTTCTTCCGCAATGGATTGATCATAGTGAGTTTCGAGAATGAACGTGCCATCATCGAGAAAGCGGTATTCTGATTCTGCTGCTATTGATTCGGCATAGCCAATGCTTCTTAATAGTTTTCCGGATTGCCCATCTTTAGGGATTGGCAAGATGATGCATGATCCACTGGAAACCTCGTTTGGATCATCAGGCTCCCAGTCACTCTCTGCACTCCATTCCATTGAAAAGGGAGAAATATAGTGACTGTCGTTTGGCAGAGACGAAGACTGTATAAGTTCTCTCAGTTGATTTGTATCATCAATGAATTCTTTGATTGATATTTCACTGAGTACGTCTTCGAATTGTTGAAATGCAAGAGAATGTCCGCTTCTCATTGAGCGCCAGTCTCCAATGCTTTGAGCAACGAACTGCTCAATATCCATCATTAATCCCTGCTTTGATTATTTAGCCCTTCGGTGTTTTTAGGTAAGTTGGCTTGCATCATGTTAACCATGGAATCCACCATCATGGACATGGCCATGGGGACCGAGGCAACAGATTTATTGAAAGCGTCTGTTTGATTCGGGTCAGACCTGGTCGTGTCTCTTAAAATTGGCATGTCAGGGAGCGTCGATGGAAAAAAGAGGCATCTGTATAGCTGATGAGATTGAATTGGCGTAATTGAACGCCAATCCAATTATCTCTGATTCAATCAGCAATCAGAGGTCAATCCCATGAAGGTTTAAGCCTTCGAAATAGAGATGATCCGGCCACCTTGAGCTTGGATGCTCCTCAGGGTTGCAGACATTGAGGTTTGGCTGACTACCGACTTCTGCATCACACGGCGATTGGCGCTGACCTGGCGACGCGTTGTCCAAAAAATTGAGATTCCATTGGCGTTACCAACACTTTTGCGATCGACGATCGCAGGTGAGTTTCCAGTTGAGAGGCTGCTCAGGAGTTTTGATCCATTGCTTGCGGCGTCATAGCCTGCGAAGCCCGCTTCAACCGCAATTCCTCGTGTGTAATTAATTGTTCGCCCACCAGTGATTGATTCGCTTGAACGATTGTGGGGAACTCTATCAATACCAAAGGCAGCGAGATACTCCTCGCTGTACGTATAACTAGCTATCTCAGCTTCATATCCTTCAGTGTTCATTCGGGTGACATGCTCCATCAGCTCTTGCTGATCATGAGGAGGTCTTCCCAGTAAATGTTTGAAATTGAGCTCTACAAACTGATAGGGACTCTTGTCTGCAAGAAATAATTTCTTATAAGTATCTGACTGTGCAAGGGCTGTCACGAACCCCTGAACCGTTAAATCGCCATTCATAAACAAGGCTTCAAGAGACTTGTTAACGTCGAGCTCCATAAGGTGACGGTTGCCGAAAACCTGTTTGTAAATGCTTTGAATCACTTCGTCAGCATGTCCCAGATCAGCATTTGCCTGGGTCGCCAGTGTGGTGGTTTCCGTCATGTCTCAGGTGATTAGGTGATGGATCATTTTTAGGCCTTTTGCTAATCAAAAGGCCTATTCAATAAACATTGATGTAAATTTCTTACATTACTTCGGTGATGGATACAATTTTCCCACCCCTTGCGTGGATGTACTTCATCTGGCTGGACATGTCCTTCCCTGATACCAGATAGGTGTTGCCTGCTGTGCGTTGTCTGGTGCGCGCAGCTTGAGCTGCCACAACAATTCTGAAGCGCTTTTTGGTTGGATCGGGTGAGCCAGATTGGGTTCCAGTTCTGTTGATTCTCGTTGTGGTGGAGCTCCAACCACCTGGAACCATTCCCGTTGCGACTGAAGTGACCAATGAAGAACTGGTCAGAACTGTGTCGCTTGCAGCGAACCCTTCGGCCAGCTTGAGGTGACGGTTGAAAGCCACCTGTGAGCGGCCGTTTTCAGAGAGAATTCGAGCGAATGGAACGGTATCTTCTCCGAAAGTGCTTTGGTATTCCTCGCAGTCAACGTAGCTGCAAATCTCAGCCTCATAACCACCTTCAGCAAGAATCCGTGTGTGCTCACTGATTTCTGCCTGGGTTTTAGGTGCACGTCCGAGGAAATGCTTGAAGTTCAGTTCGATGAAACGATAGGGGGCATTCGTTTCGAAGAAACGCTTCTTGTATTCGGCGGAAAGGCCAATGGCACGCACAAATTCGCGGGTGCTCAGATAGCCGTCAATGAATTTGCTTTCTGCCGAAACGGATCTTTCGAATTCCATGAGATGAGGGTTGCCCATCACCTGTTTGTAAGAGGCTCGAATCAGAGCATTCAGCTGATCTGCACTATCGCCAGGACAGCGTTGGAACGTTTCCTGCTCTCTTTGCCCAAGACCAAAGAACACGTAGGAGTCACCGCGCATTGGAGCGCTGTCGCTGCCGCTGGTGATTCCTGGCGCTTTGCTGGGGATTTGTCCTCTTGAGAAGGCAGAAGAAGGGCGAACACCAATTGTTTCTGAAGGACTGCTGATTCGGGGAGCAATGCCCGAGCCCATGCTGCTTGTCAGTGCGCTGCTGCTTCCTCGAGCGCTGTCACTTCCGGCAAAGCTCTTTTGCAGTGCCGCCAGCATTGGGAATGCTGATGTGGCCAGATCTGCTGGTGAACTCCAGGCCCGGGCGTAAGGGACAATGTCGCTACCGAAAACCTCGAGATATTCAGCGGAATCGATGATGCTGTCGATCAGAGCATCGTGGCCACTACCGGCCTGCAAGCTGATTTTCTGTGAAATCTCAGCCTGAGAATGGGGTGCTCGTCCCAGAAGATGCTTGAAGTTCAGCTCGATCCCGCGCTGCGGAGCAACAGCAGAGAAGAAGCGGGACTTGTAGAAGCTCGACTTCGCCAGCCCTCGGATGAAGTTTCTGACATCGAGATCACCGTTGCGAAGCTGAGCTTCCAGTTCATTGCAACGCTCGTAATCCATCACGTGTGCATTGCCGAACACCTGTCGGTAACTGGCAGCAATCACATCATCCAGCGATGCTTGATCGTCGGGGCTGTAGCACTCCGCTGTCACGCGGTGTGGACAATCCTCATGGCTGCGAGGGCCCACCCCGATCGCCATTTGATCGCAGGACTGCTTTAGGAACTCTCCGATCGTGAGTGCAGGCTTCTGAGTGTTCTGCCCTTTTCTCTGGAAACTGACTGGCTTATTCCATTTGGTTTCAGCGCCGAATCCGTTCGAAGTTTGATTGGTTGCCATGGTTCAGATCGATGAATGGGTGTTTGGTTGGGGTCGAATGTCTGTTCTGATTCGATCAGGTCACCGGAGTGATGCTTGCGATCTTTCCGCCTTCTCGATGAATCCTTTTGAACTGTTCGGAAAGCTTGTCGAATGGAACGTAAAAGACACGATTACTGCGGGTGTATCGAGAGATGCGCCGAAGATTGTTGGCGCTGTAACCAGTGACCTCCACCCGATAGGTCACCCCCTCCTCGCCTGCACCAGCGCCAAGTCGTGTCGGTGCATCCTGCAAATTGGTCGAAGGGCGGAAACTCCATCCTGTCGCCTGTGTCGATGAGGGAGGAACCACCGGAAGTGGCAGGTTTTGGTAAGCCGCACCGCCAAGCTTGCTGCGGTTGCCTGCCAGATCACCCTTCAGGCTGCTGCTGCTGTTTCCACGTAACAGCTGGAAGCTCCAGGTGAATTCCTGAAGAGTCGTGCAACATTCGGTTTTCCAACCGCGTTGATAGGGGACGGTCCACTCGCCGAATGCATTCTGGTAATCGTCTGAATCCAGAAAACTGTCGATATCTGCTTCGTATCCCTTGCTGTCGAGGCGCTCAGCATGGGTGCGCATTTCCTCGAAGTCTTCAGGAGCCCTTCCAAGAAAGTGGCGGAAAGCGAGTTCGATGTAGCGGTAACGGGCGCAGGTATCGAAAAAGCGAGTGCGATAGAGCTCGCTCTTGGCGATGCGTCGCACCAGCTCTCGCACGCTGATCTCCCCGAGCTTGAACTGGGACTCAGCAATGATTTGGCGCTCGCTTTCCATGACGTAGGCGTTGCCCAGCACTTGCTGGTACACCTTGCGGATGACCTGCTCCTTCTTGGCATCGTCGTCGCCAGGGAGCAGTTCGAGGGGTGCTTCACTCTCGTCCGAGAAGCGCTCGACCCCCAAAAGCGAGGCAGGACCGAAGGGCATGAAGGTTCTCGCGATATTCGCGGACCCATCGTCAGTCAGATCAACCGCGCGCGAGCGCGTTCTTTATAAAGCTCAATCAAATGTGTCTAAATATTGCGTGACGTGACAATTCAGTGCTCCTGGAAGGGGTCTGAAGCAGGCATCAGTTTTGGTTTGCCGAATCATTTTCAGCTATCAGCGATTCCAGGCTTGTCCGTGTTGAGCTGCGTGTTAGCGGGTTCCATTGATCAAGTTCAAGGGCTTCACGGTTCAGCAGTGACTCCAGTTGCTGGTCGAGCCCCCGGCAAAGACTGAAATCAGCTCCCCGGATGGATTCAACGCAGTCGAGAGCTGCATCCTCCAGGTCTGCGCCTCGGAAATCGGCCATATCCAGCTGACTGGTTCCAAAGCGCGTGCCTCTGCACATCGCGCCTCGCAGGTTTGCATGGCGAAGATCTGCACCAGCCATGGCCGTGCCATCGAGAATGGCTCCGCTGAGATCGGTCCCACTGAGATAGGCGCCCATCAAGACGGCTTTGCGCAGGTCAACCCCCCTTAGATCTGCGTTGTTCAGAAATGCACCATTCAGCTTTGCTCCTGGACCAACGGCTCCACTGTTCTGATGATCAAAATCCTCGGGGAACTTGGTGTTCGAGTCGTATATCGCAAGACGCAGATCTGCGCCTTCAAGGTTGCATTCGCTCAAATCAGTGCCACGCAGGTTGCAACGGCAGAGCAAAGCTCCGCTTAGATCACGTTGCCCCAAATCATGACCGCTCCAATCGGAGCCTCGAGCGTCCACTGCTGAACCCTGTGCTCCCTCCGGCGACTGAGTTTCGGGCGCTGTCCAGTTGTGAAGGTCGATGAATGGTGATGTCAGCGTACGGGCCTCCTCGTTTGTATTGTCAGGAGATTACCTCTCCCAGCAATGAATACTATTCGTGAATGAAGCAAAAGCGTGATTGTTTTTTAGGTTTAGCTGATCCTTGTTCTCCTTTTAATGCCGGCGCAGTTCGACAGCAATCATGAATAGGTGCTGATTCAAGATCTTCTTTGGCTTTTTGAAATCACTAAAAAGCACCGGCCTGACCAGGCCCGGTGCTTTGCTTTCCCACTCATTGTTGGATGTGGTGATAATGGAGCGGAAGGCTCCTTATTTATGCCCAGGTTTTTGCATTTTTAGACTGATACATTCGTTGGAATGCACCGCTGTATGGGTCTTTGACTGCCTTGGAGTAAACGAATCCACTCACGTCGTATCCGGAGCCTGATTCGGAAATCTTCCGAGCGTTGCCGAATTCCATCACCAGCTGGCTGCGCGCTTCGATCGTTGTATCCGACGCGGCGTTGGCTGGAGTCACTCTGGCGAGATTGGTGAATGTGGAGCAATAAGCTCCTGCTGCCGAAGTCCAGGCTCGGGGATAGGGAACAGTATCTGTTCCAAACACTTCAAGATATTCTCCAGAATGAGTGATCTTGTAGATCAACGCATCAAATCCTCTCTCTGCGATCAGTGCGATGGCCGCACTCACTTCAGATTGGTTGATGGGAGGTCTTCCAAGCAGATGCTTGTAGTTCAACTCAATGCCACGAATCGGTGAAACACGATGAAAATACTTTTCTTTGTAGAGATCTGACTTGGCGAGGCCAGCCACGAAATCTCTCACGCTGATGTCGCCGTTGCTGAGTTGCGATTCCAGTTCAGTGCAGCGTTGGCTGCCCATGGGGCCGAGGTTTCCGAAAACCTGCTTGTAGCTCGCTGCGATAGCTGTCTCCAAAGCCTCGCTTCCATTGGATGCGTATTGGTCATTAACACTGCTGAAAGGGCATTCGCTGTGGACCCTTGGCCCAATACCGATGCCCATGGCGGAGCAGAGATTTTCCTTGTATTGCTCTGTGGTTGACGCTGCCTGGCCCTTTCGTGCGATCAAGTTGCCTTTTTCACTTTCCTGTCGGTAGAGATTGGTCGCCGTGTTTTGAAATGTTTTCGTGGAATTACCTGTGGCGTAGGAGACGCGGTTCAGGCTCGTGAAATCACGTGTCGGCTTGATGGCGACCATTGCTGATCTCAAAGGGATATTTATGCACTGACAATAATTGCGTTTTCAGATGAGCCCCCTTAAGCCACGTGGCTTGCAACAAAATGTTTTCTCAAATTTCGTTGATTTTCTCGATCGCCATGGATCAAGGCTTAATGCTTCTTGATGAATGGTTTTGTGGGCGATTGGTCGTTATCAAATGACGCTGTTTCTCGTGTTGAATGGCTCTTTCAAGCAAAAACTTCAGTGTGTCTCACGAGTCAATCGGGACAACGACTTTTTCAGTTGTTGGTTGTGAACGGCAAGAATGTCTAGATCAAGCAAGTTTCACTCAGCGAGTGCCATACATTTCTCCGGCCACAATCAGAAGGACTCTGATCAGTTCAAAGGCGCCAATTGCAGCCAGCCCAAGCCATGCCTTCTTGGCCCACTCAGGCGTTTGGATATAAGCAGGTGCCAGAGTTTCCATTTCAATTCTGGCCTGTAGTTTCTGATCCCATTGCCGATCTCTCCAGTCGCTGCCGTAGCGAGGAAATTGCTGATAGATCGGCATCACACCTGTTGATGCTCCTGGAATGACTCTTGAACGCTGGTTTGGAACATCGTCATAGCCAAATGAATCAAGATATTCGCTGCTGTCGAGCACAGCATCAACAAAGCTGTTGAAGCCTTTCTCTGCAATCAGGATCGACCAGCTGATTCGTTCACTTTGACCATGTACTTCCCGTCCAAGGACGCGTCCGACAACCTGGTCAACGAGTCTGTAATTTGTACTGCAGGCCACGTAGCCTTCCTGGAAACGTCTTGACAGCAACAACCCGCGGATGAAGTCCCGTGTTGTGATGCTTCCATCACGGAACTGGGATTCAAGGTTCACGTCACGATCACATTTCATGGCGTGAAAGAAGATCTGCCGATAAGCCTGCTCGATCTGGAAATCTCGATCTTCGCGGCTAGGGAATGTGGCGCGATTCAGTTCTGACTTCAGGCCACCCTGATCGCCGACACGATTGTTCTGGCTTGTGAGCGGGTAGTCGAGCAGCCGAAGCGCCATCCGTAGAAATGCTCAGTCAACGATGCTCATTTTATGTCTGCTTCACTGAGGTGCTGTCGCGACCCGTCGTGTCTCTTCATCTCCTTGCGAATCATGTTGCAGAGATGGGACAAGGTGTCGCCCAATGCTTGAGCATCCGCATCAGCGCCAAGCCTGCTGTAACTCGCTACCGAATGAAGGCGCAGGCGATCGAGAGCCACCAGCAATGCAGCGACAGGCACATCGAGTTGTGCATAAAGCTCAGCCAGGTTCCTCATGCCATCCCTGTCGGTGATGTCGGTCTTGCGTAAGGCCGTTCCGTAAATGCTGACCCGCAGAAAATGAAAGCAGTCGCGCCAGCAGGCATCGGCCCGATCCTGCGGAAATAATTTCCCGCCTGGTTGGACCAGCTGCGGTTGCTCGCTCAGAAGATCCGCCCGCGCCTGGTCAACAAGATCGGGCACCTGCTGTTGCAATGCAGTCAGAGGCGCGGCTTCAAGGCCTGACCAACGACAACAGAACTGAATCTCCTCGTCGTGGAGCAGGCGCTGATTCTGATCGGCCTCATGGATCAGATCACGCAGTTCTTCTGGAAGGCTGGGATCCTCGCTGAGACCACACACCTTCGATTTCCTGGCGAGCTCTTTGATTCGTTCAGCTGAAGAGGAGCTCACGGATGAACAGTGTTGTTTCTCAACGTGACCGGAAGAATCGGGCATGCGGTCAACCAGCCGTGACGTTCGAGATAGAAAGCCCATGCGATCTCAAGTCCGACCCCCGGGCAGTGATGAGGGATGGCATCCGCGATTGGGCCACACACCCCGAGATTTTTCAGCAGTGATCCAACATCGGATGCTGATCTGACTGCCGTGCTGCGGATGGCGGCGCCAACCACCCAGGTGAGTTTGGTCGCTTCTAGGGGGCAGGCGTCGCTTTCGCAGGCAAGCAGAACATTCCCTGGTTCTGCCATGGCGGCAAAGGTGTCCTGCCAGAGCTGCAGGTCATCGGGTTTCAGATTGAGTCGAAGGATCTGATCCCCGATCGAGTGGAGCTGCTCTTTCTCGTCTCCGACCCCCTCGATCAATGACATGAGGTTGGCCTGCTGTGATCCATTCATCGCTCAAGTCCGGCCCTGGGAACTGTATCGGTACTGTTCGGAATCCCTGGTGTCGATCGGCATGGATGTCACCGGAAGCTGGATTGAGCGATGTGGGTTTGCAGTGGCAGCAAGCACTCCTGGACAACCCTTACATGATCGATACGATCAGGCCGCCAATGTTTATGACTCATGGCAGCAGCTGAATCCAAGTCGGTGATGCTCCAGCAGCTCAGTCGTCAGCTGCATGCTGTCAGTGAGATTGCCGAGTCACTCACCCTGCGATTGCTTGCACTGGAGGAGCGTTTCGAGCAGCTGCATCTGGATGCTTGGTCTGATGGAACAGACTCTGGACAGGATGAAGCCAGTCAGCAGCTGCTTGATGACAGTGGTGATCGCCTCAGGCATCTTCGCTTGTTGCTCGACGAAGATGCTCCTGAACAGGGGAGCGGACTCGTGACTGCAGCCGCCGCCGAGATGAATCTTGCCTGCGTTGATGGACAAGCCTCTGACCGTGAGGATCTCGATGAGCCTGACCTTGTGCCTTCACTGAACGAAACGGTCTATGTGGATGACCCACAGATCGATCCTGCTGATGAAGACGACAATGATCAGGACAGAGATGATCAGTTCAATCTGTTAAGTGCCTGATGCTTTCGTTCAATGACATTCAGGTCGTTCATAGCTCAAGCAGGCGCACTCTGAACCGAGCGACCTGACGAGCCTGTTCAGGCTCGGACTGCACAAAAGGGTGATCCTGCAAACACCGGATCACGGTTTCGATTTTTTCATCAACTGATTTTTCTTCAAGCTCGCCGCGCTTGAGACATTCTTTCCAGGCTGGATCGAACACCATGGCGAATCCGTCGGCGTTATTGAAGTGACGATCGTCGTGAATCGGTACTGGAATCAAGGAGCGATGCTGCAATAGGCCATAACCAATGGTTGCCCTGGAAGTGGTGAGACTGTTACACCCAAACGTTCCAACTGCTTTAGCAATGGTCAAGACATTGCCAATCGGCAAACTCATCTCCTGTTGCTCCCACACCGCGATCTGACTGATGGACTGCTTTGGCGGCAGGTCCTTCGTTGACCTGGGGTTTGGCGTAGGCATTCGAATTCTATGTCTCGCTCTCTTCACCAGAACCGAATCGCCAGCGCCGTTACCCCCCACACACACATACACACATGTTGGTGTGTGTGTTCTTTCAACAGAAATTCAGCAGTCCATCGGGCAAGCAAGGCTTTCATTACTGGCCTGTAAGAGTTGATTGCCGATGGGAGGATCAACGACGAAGCGTTTCGATCCTGCAATGGTGCCCAAAATGTGCCTTTCACAACTTTGTGTATCTCGTTGATACACAAAACTGTGGTTTCTCATTCAGGAGGGTCTGCTGGAAGCTGGATGACGCAAGCAGGGGGGAACGGGATGGTCAGGGAAGCCATCCCGTTTTTTTGTGTTCAGCCGGTGCGTTCGAGCCCTTGTGAGTTCGTTTGATATACCTCCGCCACTGGGATGCATGGCTTCTGAAGATGTCGGCCAGTAAAAAGCACCGAGCAGCTCCATTTTCAGGAACCATTCGGTGCTCTCTTAACGCTTAAGAAAGGTGCCAGGACCCAGATTTGAACTGGGGACACGGCGATTTTCAGTCGCCTGCTCTACCAACTGAGCTATCCCGGCGCGTTGTCCACGCGACATTCAAATCTTAAATCACGGGGTGGAACCCCCCCCCTTGATGTTCTGGCGAGACAGAGCACGCCCTGGACGGCGATTCCTGCAGAAAGAAGTGCTTGTTGTGCCGCCAAGACGGTGGCGCCAGTCTTGGGCACATACCGTTGTACCCAGCAGAATGGCGGGAAGCAACCCTCCCAGTCATGTCTGGCAGTCCTGAGACCACCCAAGCTCAGTCACCTTCAAAGGGTGAGCTGGCCAGGGTTATCGGGTACGGACGCCTGAGCACAGCTGATCAAACCAAGGGCCTCACTAAGTCGCAGCAGGTCGAGCGTCTGAAACAGGCCGGCGCTGATGAGGTGCTGTTTGATGTCATGACAGGAACCAGCACAGCCCGCCCTCAATATCGAAAATTGCTCCGGCTGATCGAGAGTCGCAGCATTGATCGTGTGGTCGCTACTCGCTGGGATCGGATTTCACGTAACTCCACCGAAACCTGTCGGATGGTGGATGTCTTCGATGCTGATGGTGCTCCTGAGCTGCTGCTGTTGGATGATGACCACGACCTCAGCACCATTGGCGGTCGGGCACAGCTGAGGATGCTGGGCGTTTTTGCCCAGATGGAGGCAGAGCGAATCAGAGAGCGATCCGCTCACGGCAAGGCCCATCGCAAAGCTCAGGGCTGGATTGATGTTGCGCCGTTCGGACTGCGTGTGGTGTCTGGAAAGATCGAGATCGACAGCGAACCGTTTCTGACCGAACTGCAAGCCAGGGCTGACTGGCTTGAGTCCATCGGGCAGGCGCCGGAGTCGGATCGGACTGCACCGGCACTTTCAAAATCTGAGCTTTTGCTTGAGGCCTTTGCTCAGGCGGAAATTAAAGGCTCGATGTATTCAGCCTGGACATGCCTGGGCAATAAATACGGCCTTTGGTTCGAGCGCACCGGCATGCACCGGCTGCTGCTCAATCCAGCATTTCGTGGTGCTCGCGTAGGGAAGCGCCATAAAAACCAGGCGATCTGGGCAGATGTTGTTGAGGGTGCGGGCGGTGCAGCTCTGATCGATCCAGAACGGCATCTGAAATTCGAGGCCTTCATCCGCGGGCAGATGGCCCGGCGCACAACACCCGACGAACGCCAGAAACACCTGCTTGCAGGTCGGGCCTACTGCGATCACTGCGGAAAGAAATTGACCCGTGGAGTGATTACCCGATCACCTCATGGGCGGTATTACTGCCGAAATAAAGAGTGCAGTTATCTAAGGCCTGGCGAACGTCGCAATTCCGTCATGGAGCCTGTGCTGCTGCATGCGCTGTTTTGCTACATCGCCGACAACGCAGAAAAAATCGCCGAAGCGTCAGAACGGCAAGCGAGCCGAGCCGATGAACGTGCAGCCAGCTCACCGGAAGTTCAGCGACTCCAGGCGAAACGCCAGAGATATTTGGTGCTGCTGGCTGAGGGCGATCCGGTGAAAACGGTGATCGATGAACTCGACCGGAACATTGCTGATGTTCTGCAGGCTGGGCCAGGTGATTCTGGAAGTCATCTTCAACGCATGCGGGAGAGAGCTATTCAGGATCACTACATCGCAGAAAGCCTTGCCGATCCTGATGGTGGGTCTGTCGTTGCTCCTGCTGATGAGAAGGTGCTGGCCAGCTCCATTCATCGGACTTACAGAGATCTCGCTCACCTGGTCAAAACTGATGGAGAAGATGCAGTCAGCGAGCGCATCTGGGATGAGTTGCGGGAGTTGGTGCGGGAGGTTTGGCTCAAAAATCGAGAGCTTGAAAGGGTGGTCCTCAATCTCGATTGATTCGATTCACCAATTCCCAGCAGAGCCTGTGGGCCTCATCCTTCTCAGCGGCTGAATGATATTTTGCCTGCAGCGCCTGCTGTTCACGCAGCCCTGTCCAGCGGCCACGTTGCAGCACCTCTGGTTCGACTTCGGCCCGTGCTGGTTTGCGCGGTCGCCTAGCCATCTCAGACCTTGTGCAGCAGCTCCACATCGACCTGAAAGCCGATGCGAGCTGGTGGCATTTGAACGGGTCCACTGCGCGGCAACTTCACGACAACCGTTCCGAGCCGTCGGCCGTTTGGCAGTTCCTTGAATTCCGTCAGTTCACCGGATCGACCATCAAAGCGATGGCCTCTGGAGCGGAGCATCACCCGATCACCAATGGCCAGGCCCAGGGCATCGGCTGCCTTGCGGTTGGCTTGATGGCGCTGCCTGCGCTGTTGATCAGCGGCCTTGCTCGTGGCAATGGATCGCTGCATCTCCGGATCGTTGGCGATCAACCAATCCCGGAGCTTCTGCGCCCTGAGGGTGCGCTGCAATTCGCTCAGCATCAGTAATTCCTCAGGCCTGGTTTGATCGAGCCGATGCCTGCACCAAACACCTGCACCGCCAGGTATCGGGTGGCATCAGCGGCATGGTCCGGCCCCTCCAGATCGGTCAGGTCATTGCGATGCACCGGGAGGATCGGCACTGTCTGCCACCAGTAATTGCAGCGCTCGCTGACGAACAGCCCCGGCTGCCCCTGGCCGGCATGGCGGAACAACTTGCTGAGCACCTGCCAGCCATCAGCCCGCCGGCCCTTGCTCGAGGCAGTCCAGGCCAAACCAGCGGCAGACAGTTCTGCGGCGATCGAACCGTGACGGGATCCTGTGCGGGCTCCTGCTGCAGCATCAATAATCCGCCGGCACAGAGGGATCTGCTCAGCCCCCATATGCCAGGCCTCGCACATCCGCCGGATCTTCTCTGTGATCGTGTGGGTGTCATCGACACCGGTGGCACGCTCCACATCGATCTGACCAGACAGCCCCTGGCGTGCGGTGTGGACTTCATCGAGCAACAGCAGTGATCCGGCCTCGAGCTTCAGGCAGTAATCCATGACGATCTCGCCGTTGAGCTGAATCGCCAGCCCGCACCACGTTGGTGATGCACCACCTCCCCAGTCCATGGCCAGCCAGGCCTGAGCAGCATTGACCTGCTCCCTGAGCTGACCGGCCCACGCATACCGCGACGGTGCTGCCCAGTGACCATCCGGCACACGGATTCGGGCTGCATCGAGATTCGCGAAAAAGCCTCCTGAGATCGCATCCCAGCGGCCATGAATTTCGGCCTGCTCGATCGAGCGGTTGCCATTGGCGCGAGCCTTCAGCAGCTCGATGTAGTCATCTCGCTGCTCAACATTCAGCGCCAGGTTGTCGAACAGGTTGGAGCGCGAGACGATCCAAGGCCGGCCGCCCATCTCCTGACAGCTGAACACCGTTGGAAACCCTGCGGGAGCCTCCGAGAGAACCCTTGCCCAGAGCGCTGAATGGCGGTTCCCAGGGTTGGCGGTGACGTAGGCCACTGGGGTGATCGATGGATCAGCGCAGCGAAGGCCGGTCATGGTGCGACGCACCAATTCCGGCGGAATCAGACCGGCGTCATCCAGCCCCAGAACGGTGTAATCCAGGCCCTGAGTCTTTGCAGCCGAGGCCTCATCGCCCAGGTGGCCGAGTCTGAGTTCACCGCCAGTGGGGAAATGCCAGCAGCGTTCAGCTCGCTTGTACGTGGCGGCGCTTCCATAGATGGCACCGATCAGGTCGCGGATCAGCTCACTGATCTTCAGCAGGCCAGCCAGATCAGATCTGAGCAGCAACCCTCTGAACGCCGCACCGTGGCCGCCCTGCTCCACTGGCGCCGATGCTCTGATCAGCAACAACGCCAAGAGCCAGCTTTTGCCGGAATAACGACCGCCGGCGAGCAGCACGCTCGAGGTGACCGGCAATTTGAGAATTTCTGATTGCCACGGAAGCGGCGCTGGAAGTTGGATCGATGTTGATTTCTTTGCCATAGCCAATTCTGGCGGGCTGAAATTCATCCAAATTGAGAGGGTTGGGGAAGGCTTCTGCTCTTTGGGCGCCGCCCGGTGAAACCCTCCCCTCTATATGGTCCTTTGGCTGGCAAGGTTTAAACACGCGGGCCAACAGGAATGCCTGCCTGTCTGAGAAATTCGCGTTTGCGCAATTCTTTGTTTTCAGCACTGCCGCGAACCATCGGATGGCCATGGGCTGCGATTGATTCACGGATCCGCTGCCGTTCTTTTTCGTTGGCATCACGCTTGGCGGCAATGCCTTCCTCAATCAAGCGCTGTTGGTCTTCCTGCCACTGCCGGACTGCCAGCCTGATGGTGGTGGCCCGTGATGGTGCCAGGGCCACAAGATCATCAATGGGGCCTGCTTCCAACAGCTGACGGCCCAATGCCACGCTGGGTTCTGCTTCTGCATTGCTGAGCAGATCCAGCAGCACTTCAGGGAACTGCATATCGTCGTCATTGATGCCGAGTGCATCAGCGACCTTGGGCAATTCCTTCAGCAGCTGTTGACGCATCCCGGCTGATTCCTCCAAATAGCGAATCAGCTTTGCTTTTGAAGTTGGCAGTTTCTGCTGTCCTTTGCTGATCATCCAGCGGCGTGCCTGAAGCCATGCCGGCACATCAGCAGCGTGAGATTTTTCTTCCCGGACAGCTGCCTGCTCCTGCAGTGCCTCGATCTGCCGGGTCATTTCGTTGATCTCTTCAATCTGTTCTCGTCTGGATGAAGTCAAAGCGGACTGATTAAGGTTGCTTCAATTCTGACGATTGAAAAAAAATTGCCCTCCTCAGGACCGCCTCGATCTTTTGCATTCAGCCTGCAAAGCAGAGACGACTGGGAACAACAGGCCAGAGCACTCAGCCCTGAGGTGTCAGCTGAAGCGCAGCAGGCATTGAATGCAGGTTTGTTGGTTGCGGTTGTGCAACTCAGCCACCAGGGCCCGGCCACACTCGATGCACCGGCTGAGGCCTTGCGGATCCACTGTGATCGGCATGAGGTGAGCGACGCAGGAGAGCTGACACTGTTCAGCGGCAGTGGGTTGGCATTGGCTGTGTTTGCCCGGAGTCAGTGGCGATCAGTGGTGTTTGAACGTCCGGCAGAACTGCTCTGCAGGTCCGCTCTTTAGAGCTTTTGGATCAGCCTTCCCAAGTGTCTGACTTGCGCAAGTTATCTTCAGCCCAGAGGGGTTGCAGATTTGTGTAGTGAAAGCTAATAGCTTCACTTACAAGGCTAAACAGGGTGATTTTCAGGACCAATTCCTGCTCTGGTGTAGCTGCATTGGTTCAAATCGAAGACTCATCAGGCAGGCGCTTAATAGACCTCTGCAAGTGCCGACCTTGCCATCGAATCCATTGCCCTTCTGACATGTTTTCTGAAGCCCACTTTGGTCTCAAATTTGTGTAGTTCCAGCAGCGAGGGTCCTCTGGGTCTTCAAATAAGGCAATTTCCTGAATGTGGTCAATATGCCAACCATCTTCGCCTTGATTTTCCCATGTCATGCCAGATTCAAACTGAGATTCTAAGTGATCGCACAATTCCTGGGGTGTACAACCAATCAGCTTTAAAACAGATGTAGTCTTCTTTTTTCCTCCCCGTTTACAAGCATCGCGCAAGCGATCTCTAAGCCTCTTGATAGTGCGGTATCTAGGATTATTAGCCATCTGATCATCGCGCCATGCCGCAAAACTAATTCGCGTTGATTCTTTATAAATATCTCCACCTTTTTTGCCAACTTTTCCTGCTCGCCATAATGCGTGGTATGCCCGTAGATGTGCTCTTTTAGTCTTGGCGCGAGATTTTTCTCTTTCAATGACATCAGGCCTTTGCGAATAGATCAGCGATGACTGCTGTCTCTTTCTTGGGTTTCGACTGGGCCAACTATCAGGTGATAATGATGACACGCATAAATTACAAGGACCGCCTTTACTGCGCTTCCCTTTCTTGTTAACGTAACGCCAGGTGATATGACCATACTTGCAAGGTTTTCCTGTGAAATATTTATCTAATCCAAGATCGAAAGCTTCCTGAGGAGTTCGTGGTAATTTTTCCATTTCTTCTGGGGTCACGATTCTTTCCAAGCGAGTCCATAAATAATAATGAGATATTTTTGAATAGCTCACATCCTCCATTCGGGTGGTCTTGCACGCACCTGTCTCTCCCATTGGGGAAGACCCCATCAAAGCAATAAAAAACACCGCACATGGCGCGGCGTGATTGGTGTGAGTTGTTTTGTCGGGAGATAAATAGCGTCCACTCAACGCCCCCTACTTTTCCCTTCAAGGGTTTTGTATTGCTTTCAGCCACCTCGCAATGGCTTCAGGCTTCCCGACAAATAACGAATTATCAATCAAATAATTTAGTGCGCTTTTATATAAATACTAGAGCCATTTTGCCCGCATGCCAGATTTACCAAGCCATTGTTAGCTTGCTGAATCAAATCACTAAAGGTCCAGCATTTTTCTTGGGCTTTGTTGCTTGACTGGAGATCAAGTTTACGACCATTCGTAGTATACGAATCGCCTGCATCATTGCCATCGACAACAAAGTATAAAGTCCCAGCCTCAAATCCACACATATAAGTGTTGGCGATTTCAGCTCCATACGAGTTAGTACCCGTTGTATTTAACTGAACAAGAGTGTCGTACTTCCCGAGACTAGCAAATGTTTTATTGACATTTTTTTGTGTAACAGCTGAGGCTCGAACTCTAAATGTGTATGGATTTTTCATTTTTTCTCTCACCTCCTCAGTGCATAAGCTTATGTACTGCTTATCCGTATTCGCTACGGCAGGATTAGCTGTAAACAGCAAAGCGCTGATCAGTGAAGTCGTTCCTATAGCTACATAGTTTTTCATCTCTGGATGTGGATAGTGAAGGTCATCCCTCCGATTTATTCACCATCGCTGAACTAAACAGAATTCACATCACCCAAACGGGTGATCACTACAAGATCAGGCCCGGCTGCTGAAACGCACCTAGGGTCCGTGCCCATGGGGTGACACCCAATGCCTGCTCAGCAGTCCACTACCCAGGCCAATGCACGTTGCTGGGTGTGGTTCAAAGGTGGCCTCAATGAAGGCGCTCACTGGCGAGCTGGCTGGTACGGCGCCCCGTCAGTGCTCGGTGGGATCAGGATCGAAAAAGCTGATTACGTGCCCTGTCGTGTTGCTGATTGGCGCGTCACCTTCCACGAACCGGCAGACATGAAGATCGGCCCTGAGATGCCTGCTGATGCCAAGTGGCACAGGTTGGTGCCAACTGATCCGAGGTGAGCGCGCTCAGTTCGGGCTACCCCTAAGTGCAGAGAAACCCCCCTGAACCTGGGACCTGAAGAGCAAATCCACCCTCAGCAATCCTTGAAGCGCCCCTTCTATATCTAATATTAAATCTTTAAAAATTTTTTTATATGCAACCTATTCCGAAACTAGCTTCCAAAAAGTAGGACAATTGCAATGCTTTATTATTCCGTCTACATGGTTCCAACAATGGAATCGTTTTACAAAGCTTACCATTCTTATAAGGGTAAGGAACAAGAAAGCATTAAAAAATTAATTAATAATCATGTTATGTGGGGAGCCATGGACCCCGACGACTATAAATGGCATGATAATGATGATCCCAAGGTTCAGCCCAATAACAAGCCGCCTTTTCATATCACTGTGGCGCACTTTAGAAAGCTTGAAGAGCTTGATGATGCTCCAGCTTTTTATGATGAAGTCAGAACATGTGCTCATGGGCATCATGATAGAAGGAAAAAACGCAATCATCCCTTGCAACTTAAAAAGTCATGCTGGAGCAAAGAGATTTGTGATAGTAAGTTTCTCGAAATTCGTCTGAAAAATCAAAATGATGACGGCCAATGCAGGTTCATAGCAGATAATATTTTAGGGAAGAATTTGAAATTAAGGCATTACCTTCATGTCGTCGCACATGATACTAATAAACTTCATGTATCTTTCTATTATTCACATTGCAATGAAAGCAATACCAATGCAGCTATTAGTTTTTTAAGTAATATCTATTGGTGCCTGGCGGTGGTTGAATACGACAACAAAGGCAACAAAGACGACAACAAATATCTTTACATAGTTGATCAACAAAAACATGAAATATACGTATAGCGTTGGCATTTGCATCAAGTATTTCAAACTGTTGGGCTAGGTTTATCTCGACATTGGTTTGGTTGTCGGCGCGATACTTTCCGAGAACTGTCAGACAAAAGATCGGCTGAGAGATGCCTATTGAAGCCAAGTGGAGCGCGTTGGTGCCCGTCGATCCGAGGTGACCCTGATGGACTTCAAATCATTGAGGAACGGCTGATGAATTTTCTGAAAACCATGGGGCAATTCCTGCTCATCGTCGGTTTGTGGTGCGGCAGCGTCCTGGGTGTCCTGTACTTGATCGAACGGGATCGCATGCGGGAGACAGGCTTGCTGGGAAGCCCTGAGGAATGTCAGGGAGCATCTGCACGACGAGTAATGCCACGGGTCAGGAGATGACAGTGATCACCAGCGCAGGGTGTTGTCATCCCAGTGATCGTCGTGCCATTTCCGCAGCTGCTTGCTGTCGCTCTGCAGTCGTTCAGCCAGCATCACGATCCGAGGCTTCAGCTCGTCGCGACGGGTACGAGGCAGCGCCGTCAGCATCTCCTGCAGCAGTTCATCCCAGCGGCTGCGCACCGTGCTCTGCATGGTCTCCCAACCCTCAAGCCTGAGGTAGCAGCTGCGTTCGTCGGCTTCAAAGTCACGCTGATTGAGATCCCCAGACCGGCGTTTCTTGCGCAGTGTCTGCAGCTGCTCCTCGATCTTGTCGATTTCCTTCTGGGCTTCGGATTCGAGCCACTGAAAACGGCCCAGCTCGACGATGGGATCCTTTGACAGATCACGCCAGACAGCGGTGGCAGAGGCCTCTAACTCAGCAATATTCTTTCGAGCACGCCTGAAATCTGTCTGTCGCGACAGTGAACGAAACCGCAGCCGGACAGGCTGATCAGCCTTTGATGGGATCTCCACCCACCAGGCCGCATCCTGCTTGGCACCTTCCGGACGACCGGTGAACGCCGGCAGACAATCCAGCTCTCTCAAATAGAAACCCACATAACGCTCAGTCAGCAGAGGAGCCGACAGCTCACCGAGTGCAATCAGGGTCAGCGTCCGCATCCCCTCCAGGTGCTCACCCAGCTCCACATCAACAGTCGTCCAACCGGTGTCGGTCTGCCGGTGGGTGCGCCACTGCCAGCGCTGATATTCCTTGCCGCGAGCCTTCTTTGTGACTCGCCGGAGACTGCCTGGCTGACGGTGTCTGGTGGCCGTGGATCGGGGCATGAACCCAGTCTAGCCAGTGTTGTACCCCACGGAATTAGGCTATTCAGCTCAGATACCTTCTGAGAGGCCCCTGGCTGCCCCTTCAGCAGGCCTCAAAACCAGGGGGTATCCCACTAAGCCCCAGCAAACCCTGTCCCCACAGGCGATTTCTAGGTCTTCCGTTGGCAGGATCTCGCTCAGAGATGAGCCTGATTCTCTGAACCAGATCAGGCCGCCAGGATCCTCTGCACAGCAGCCAGGCTCAGGCCCACTTTCCTGCCGATCACTCGCAGGCTGGTTCCCTCAGCTCGAAGGCCAGCAACCATCTCGGCCTGTTCTGGCGTGTAGCTCTTCCTGCGGCCGCCGAGGTTGCCCCCAGTGGCCTTGCGGTGTGCAACTGATTCCCGGCTGCGTTGAATGCCCAGCTCTCGCTCGAATTCAGCAACGGCTCCCAGCACCTGGAACATCAGCCGGCCTGCGGGGGTGCTTGTGTCTATGGCCTGATCCAGGACGTGCAGGGCAACGCCACGCTGCTCCAGGTCGCCGGCCATCACCAACAGCTCTTTCAGTGATCTGGCCCAGCGGTCGAGTTTGCAGATCACCAGGGTGTCGCCCTCCTGCAGGTCAGCCATGACGGCCTCCAGAACAGGTCGCTCCTGCTTGCCGGAGCTGATCGTCTCGGTGCGGATCAGGTCGCAGCCGGCAGCCTTCAGGGCGTCTCTCTGCTGCTCCTCGGTTTGGGTGACGGTGCTCACCCGGCCATAGCCGATGCGGCGGCCTGTGGTCATGTTGTTGGTCATCAGTCCGTTGCTGCGGATTGGTCACGGGTCAGGAGTTGCACCTCGCTGGCCCACCACCACATTAGCGTAACTCCCCCTGTTTCGGTACAAATGGAATCGATACGGGGTTGCGATACAGCAAGATCGTCGAATCCAGGTAGCCGTCAAACCTGACCCGTCACTGGCCAGTTTCGATACAGCTCCTCAGCTGGCCTCAACGGTGATCGGTTCGGCCGCTGACGGCTCCAGCTGCTGTTGGCCGCCACTGCCGGTTAACTGCTGAAAGGCCTGCAGGTTGAACGTCACCTCAGACGACTGCTGAACCACCTCCGGCAGGCCCTGGAGCACCCTCGCGATCCGACTGGCGCTCAATGACTTCAATGCCAGCAATCGCGGCAGCTCATGCCTCAGGCCCAGCTCTCTTGCTTCATTCAGAAACTCAGACGTTTGTCGATGTGCCTCCATGCACAATTCAAACCCGGCTGCAGATCTCTCCTCAATTGACATGTTCGTGATCGGATGTTTGGCCGCCATTTTTTTGATCACTTTGGAGATGCGGCTGACGGATAAATTCACCTTGTCGGCGATCTCTTGCTGAGAGAAACCAGCGAGAAACATCCGCCAGATCAGTGAACATTTTTCAGCGGTTTCGCGTTGCTTTGCTAGCGATGCTGGCATCGAGAAATGGACCTTTCTTGTCCCATTCTCGGTAGGGCGAACAGTGGCGACAGAGGGGGGAGAGTCGTGACCAGGGTTTGGCCTGCATTTGGCCAGGGTTTGGCCAGGTTTTGTCCATACCCAAATTCTCTCTAATCCATTGATACAACTAAGTTTTCAGAGGTTGATCTGATTTTTTGGTGATTGCCTGGCCCCCCTTGGTGAATTTGCAGTTTTTGGGGTGGCGGATAGGGGTAGTTAGGCGCAGGTATAAAATTCAAACATCGCATTTATAGGTGGTAAATGTATATATCGAAAATCAATCTCGAAAATTTCAAGTCATTCGAGAATATAGAAGTTGACTGCAATGAGAATTTCAATGTCGTAGTCGGTGAAAACAATATAGGTAAGAGTACAATCTTTGAGGCATTAATCTTATGGAAGTACGCTTACGACACACTAATCCAAGCAAGAAATAGCAAGAGATTTTACAAAGCAAGTTCCAATTACTACATACCATTTTCAGAATTAAGCCAGATACGGCTTGTGAATGATGACGATATTTTTTATGATTCCAGTTTGGGGAGCACGTCGATAACTTTAACAGTCACTGATGCCACAGAGAATTTTTCTCTTAAGATCAAGTTTGAAAAGCCAGGCATCAAAAACTCTTACTTGAGAATCTTCAATAATGATGGCTTTGAGGAGTTTGAACGATTTTCAACACATATTGAAAGCAAAGAGTGCACTCTCAAAAACGCTATATTTATCTACCAAACAAGGCCCATATCCACAATTTTCAAAAATGAGCCTTTCTATAATAATGCACAGATAGAGAAAAAGATTAGCATTGGCAAATCTCATGATGTATTAAGAAATAAAATTTTAAAAACTGAAAACACGCAAGCAAGAAAGGTAGCTGAGAGGTTTGAAAAACTAGAAGGCAGAATTAATAGAGTTTTAAAATCAGATTATCAAATAAGGTTTAAAAACAATAATCGAATCGATGACGAATACGTTAGAATAACTACTCAATGCTCTTCACATAAAGAGCTTGAAATATCAATGATGGGTAGTGGTTTTCTCCAGGTTGTAGAAATATTTTCAACAATTGAATATATTGAAAGAAGCAAAGGAGGGATTTGTCTAATCCTAATTGATGAGCCAGATTCGCATATCCATTCAGATTTACAATCCCACCTGATTGATGAGCTTAAATCGCATGATGAAAGTCAAGTGTATGTTATTAGCCACAATGATCGCTTGATAAATAAGGTAGAAGAAGGTGAGCTTTTTTATCTCAACAAAACCGTAAAGGGGCAAGGATCTTTATCGGCATTGAGCATTGATAATTTCTCATCAGTCAAAGAGGGATTGGCTAGCGTTCTTAGTGAAATAGAAAAATCAGAGAACAAACCAATAATATTAACTGAAGGAAAAACTGACCAGAAAATCCTTCAAATAGCTTGGAATAAACTCTACTCAGACACAGAACTACCGTACTCTATTGTATCATCAGGAATCCATTTCGATGAGGAGAGCCGAACAGGCAGTGCTGATACAGTAAGAAGGTCTCTTGAATATCTTGCTAATATTGTTGATCGCAAAGTGGCCGGGATATTCGACAATGATAGAGAAGGTAATGAGCGCTTCAAGCTACTTAGTAAAGATATTTTTGAAAATTATTCTTTACAAAATCAAGTAAGAAAACACCTTACTAAAGACATATATGGCATAACTCTTCCTGTTCCAGAGTTCCGTTCCAATTTCATTAATGAGGGCAAGCTGACACAGAGATATTTTGTTATAGAGCACTATTTTACTGACGAAATTCTTGAAGCTTACAATTTGAAAGATGATCCCATATTGCTAGGCACAGATGTTTTCCTTGTAAAAGGAAGCAAAAACGATTTTGCTGAAAACTGCAATAGCCTTGACCCTTCAGAGTTTGAGAATTTCAGGCCTCTATTCGAACAATTAGATGAGTTACTTTTGAGCGAGAGCGCCTAACAAGTCAATCCAGCCGACCGCCTTTGGCGGCGGCTGATTGAGGCGTTGGGAGGGGTGTATGGCCAAAAAATGGGCTTTCTCGTCAAAAGTCCTGCGCTGCAATTGATGTCAGCGAAAAAAGACTGGACAAATGCAGGACAAAGCCGGGACAAAACCGGGACAAAAAAGTGTCAGACAACAGGGACGCGCCAACCGCCAGGCTCCCTGCGAATCAGCTTTTCCTCATCGAGGATCTTGAGTGATTGCTTGATTTCTTACTAGGTATTTCTCGCAATTTGTATTTTCTGCCAATCTGCCGCTCGGTTTGAACTTGACCCTCGGCATCTTTTAAAACCTGAAAAACCAGCAATGTGATTCCCTTTAGAGAGCCACCAGCACTTGCTAATGAAAGGGCATAAAAACGCCGAAGTTGTTGTGCATAGAAATCGCAGATGGTGATTGCCCCGAGCATTGTTTCAGCGCTAATGAGTTCGTCAGGTGGAACTCTTCTGGCAGCCGCTTGGATGCAGTGAAGGACCAGGGCGATGCGACCACAGCGGCCTTCCTGTTTAGCGGCATAGGCCCGAAGCGCAGGCTCAATGGCTTGATCCAGGCGCTGGTTTTCGCAGTTTTCGTGGAACTCGTCAAACAACACCATGGCTTCATCGGTGAGCCCATAGATGCGTGGCTTCCATGTTTGAAGGCAGAGGTAAGCGTTCTGAAGCTCTGCCATGAGGCCATCAGGTTTGCGGCCAGTGCGTGACATGGTGCGACGTTTCAACGGGATTTCGCAGAGGTTGAATCGAGCAAACAGACCTGATTCATCAGTCAGATCACCCATGCAGTCGAGAAGCACTGACGGCTGAATCGTTGAAAGCAGAGAAAAGGATGATCCTTTGAGGTTGTAATTCAGAGACTTGTCAGAGAACGTGGCTCGCTGTGGTTTTCCGTCGTAGACACTGAGCAGACGTGAAAGCTCATCACCTCGGCCACTGCGCTGATCATTGAATAGTTTCCTCAGAGTGCCTGAGAACTCATCGGTATTTATCAAACACCCGTGATCAGGCTGTGCAGCTTGTACGCGAGAAAGCCCCGGCAGCGTGAAAGTACTGGTGAAGAATTTGCGCTCAGCATCATCGGGAAGATCTCTGTCGAACCCATACAAAGGCTGCACACATAGATCGCTTGTTTCGGTCTTGTTGCTGCCAGTTTCAGCAACTGAAAGATTCCAAAGGATCGGCGGTTGAAACCAGTTCATCTCTTCGCTGATCATCACCTGAGTGCCAAATTGGAGCTGTGATGCAGCAACAGGCAAAAGGCCGTTGATCAGGACAGCTGTCGGCACGTTCAAGCGGTCGGCACGATCGCTGAGTGCTCGGCCTAATTCACCGCCAATCAAGGCGGCAGGATCCAGGGTGGAGTCGGTTGCTTGTTTTGCTTCAGTGACTGCCTGAGCGATCTCAGTTGCAGCGGCTGATTGATGCTCTTCAGGTTGAGCGGTCTCTTCTAAAACCGGGGGATCAACAACCTCTGGCTCAGGTTGTGCAGCAAACAGTTCAATTTGCTTTTTCCGAGCGTTCTGCTGGATCAGCTCAATGGCATGAGGTATGGAGCAACCAAGCCCACCCTTTTGAGGCATCTGGCAGAGGTCATCAATGCTGCCTTTTTCAGGCATCTGCGGATGTAATTCAGCAGCAGGGACCACCACGATTGGCAGGCCAGCCTGAGCTGCCGCATGTTCTGCTTCTTTGGCGAAGCGTTTCCCCTGGTCGTCGTTGTCAGCGAGATAAACAACACCGGCAGCACCGTTTTGCCGGAGAGTTTCATAACGGCGGCAGCGCTGATCAACCGTTCTGGCGTGCCCCGGCTGTGAGGTTGCTATGACGCCACCTGCGCGGGCGATGTTGGCGCACTTCTCACCCTCCAGTTCCAACACCCAATGGCCGTCCAGATCCTGCAGGTCTTGCTCATGCCACAGCGGCCAGAACTCAGGGCCAGCTCCAGAGGTGAGGTTTGGAGCTGAACCATTCAGGTGGTGAGGAATGAAGGCCTTATCTGGTCTGCCGTCTTTATTGGTTTTGGGTTGGCGCTGTGTTCTCTGAGTGTCGGAATAGATGAACCAAGCGAAATCAAGCGACGTGCTGTTTTCAGCTCGTTTGATTCCATCGAGAAAGGCAGCCTCAGAGAGAGGAGCGAACTCAATCAATGCTTCCGGCATCCGCGCTGGCTCTGGAACCGGATCCTCAGTCGGTGGTCTTCTGACAGGTCTCGGCGGCTGCTTTTGGCAGTTGCGCTGATCTTGCTTTTCACGATCCAGAACGAATGTCGAAACCGGCCCGTGGCTTCCTTCTGCAGTGCTCATCAATGCCCACTTCTGACCATCAGCCCCAGCAATCACCTGACCGCGTTTGAGGTTGTCTGGCGGTGAATGACTGCTGCCGTGATGACAGAACACCATGTCTCCAGAAAACTCACAGTCGCGATCTTTTGCGCGGCCGCAAATTGGGCACGGATTTTTCCTTGATGACTTGGTGTCTGGTGTTGCGCGGCGGTCGAGGGTCATCATCAGAGCCACCACATGAGGAAGGCTTCATGACGCTGCTGTTCGGATTTGACCAACAGCTGATCAACTCGCCTTGAACTGTTCAGATCCCAAACCGGGAATCTCTCATCAACCAAGCTGCCGGCGTCATGAAGTAGTTGATGCCATTTCGGGGCTGGAATCTTTCGCTTCATGGTTTTCGGGATGACTGAAAGATCGTTTCTTTCGACACGCCCTCAGCAGTGGTTGAGGAGTCTTCCCGTGCCCTAAACTGACCATGTCACGGATCAGTTTTGGATTCAGGAGGCTTCGTCGAAAGACGGGGCCTTTTTTTCAGCCTTTCGTTGCAATGGCTGACTCCAGTTTAGGAACCCATCCAAATTGCCTTTTTCCACAATGCGGCAGAAGCCTTACAGGCACTAGCGGTGAGTGGCTAGATGTTGAGTTTGATACTGGTCGAAAAGCCTTTTTTATCGTGATCGACCTTCGATGCTGGCAGGACGCTGCCGCGCTAATCCTGAAGAGATTTCTGGACTCGAAGGCTGTGCTGCGTGCATTTAGGCGTGCAGGTTTGCCTTATCCAATCAGTGAAACTAGGGCGACCACGCTTAGCTAATCCTGGTCGCAAAGTTTCTGTTTGATCCCTTCCGGTGCTGGGGTTGGCTGAAAAATTAGCCTCGCTTTGTTGCGTCGATTGCTCCCGCAATCGTTCAGGTATCCGGGCCTGAATCTGATCAGTTGCTTGTTGTCTGAAGAGTGTCGATTGATCTCGCGAATTAAATCGGTGTGGTCTCGATCACGTAGCTGATCGCGAAGTTCTTCGATCACATCGCGTTGGATTTTCGTCGGGAAGCTGCTGATCGCTTTCCAGATGTGTCTCCAGTGGCCAGTGACCCACTTCTGGGCTGCGTGTTTCGCCTCCAGAAACTCATGGGCTTTGGCTTCCATCTGCCGGATCCGGTGTCGATGTTCGTCTGTCGGTTGCGGCTGTGAAGGCTGTGATCGAGGGAAATCTGGCGCATTTGCTCTTGCCTCGTCATGGCACCTCCGAAGTGCAGCGGTCTGAGCGTCAGACAACCCACTTCCTTCCGTTCCCGGCTGTTTGGCTGCTGGGGCTGTTGTGGCGCCCTGGCGCTCTTCGGCCCGGCTTGCCGGGGCCTCTGGTGAATACGTGGATGAAGAAGCGTTGGATGTCATAGAAGATGCAGGGGTTTTCCTTGCATCCCTTGAGGGGGTTTTCCCTGCTTCGATGGTTGGTTTTTGGTTGAACTGAGGATCGTTCTCCACATCCAAGCCAAGCCCTTTCAGGCGGGTGATGAGCTGCTTTGTGTCATGCCCGTGCTCTGCCAGGACCGGCAGCGGTACGCCAAACAAAAACAGTGCAGCAGGCCCAAAAGTGAAGGTACTGGTTCGGTTGCATAGGGCTCCCCCCTGGCTGGATTTGAACCGATGCGCTCGTGGAATTCCGAGGGGTTCAATTGAGATCCAGAGGTCTTGCGCGAGCTTCCTCAAGGTGTTGCCGACGTTGCCGGGGTCAGTCAGCCCTGCTTTATCGGCCAGTTGCTCGCGGGTGTTGTAGACGCGATGTGTGCCGCTGTCGTCTTGAAAGCCCTGATCAGGCCATGACAGGTAATTAGCCAACAGCTGAAAGATCCTTCGATTGCCGCAGCCGGTGATAAGTGGCAGGACATGGGCCTTGAAGCTGGCCATGAGTTCTTCCCCGTCAGGAAGTAGGGGCTGCCCGTGAATGAGCACTGATTGATGGCTGCCTTTGAGCAGCGGTCCGGAGTTGACCAGATCCCGGAACCCCGTTAAAAAGACGTCGCTAGTGCTGTCTCTTTAACGGAGTTCGGCTGACGCCCAGGAGACCGTTGGTAGCGGTTTTCTGGGTTTCTCTGTGTCAGCTGGAGAGAACTGGCTGCCCGTGGTGACGATGTCATCCACCAGCCAGACCTCCTCGTTCGGAGGCGTTGCTCCGGGATGCATCGGCTCCTGCGTCGATGAAGGCCGCAGCCCGAAGCTGTTGCACTGATTGCTGACTCTCTGCCTGCGATTGAGTCGGTGCTGGCCAACCGTGGGCCGGCACCTCTGCAGAAGTTGCATTGATTGACGCTCCAGGCAGCGACACATCAGTTCCGGCAGCGGATTGGCTCTGTTTCTCGATTTCCACCCGGGGATCGGCACCAGCAGGATTTGTCGTGGCAGGTCAAGTTGGAGGACCGTGCAGAGTGCCCGCAGCGCATTGAAGTTCTGATCGCGCCGCAGCGACAGGATCAAACCGCGCATGTCGCCCACGTACCAGGAGGCTGCGCGCCAGGGCAGTGGGCTCGTTCCCTTGAGTGCGGCCTCCGCGAGACCGAACCGACGTCGGCAGGCCTCACACAGATCAGGCTGGTCCTTTTCCCGCTGGGTCCGCCGCTTGCAGATCGCACAGCTCGGTTCGAGCAGCAGCTCCTTCAGACAATTCCGGATGGATGTCAGCAAAAGGCACTTCTGCAGCTGAATTCAGGGTTCCCCTTGTTCAGCCCCGGCAGGCATGGTCCGCAGCATGCCCACGAGCGTTCGATGTGCGTCCTCGCTGTCGGTAAGGGTGTGATCAAACGGAATGCTGACGGTCTCGCCATTCACCTCAAGGGTCATGGCTTCCGCGGTGACTCCCGTCATCGTGGCTGCCGTTGCTGATGTCAGCCCTCCGTAATGGTGGGCGTAGCGAAGCACCGCATCACTGTGGTCGTCATTCATGTGACGACAGATGCGATCGCTGATGGCTGGAGTGAGGGGATCTGCGGCCATGGGAAAGATGCAGGAATGAGGGGAGCGAAATCAGCTAAAGCGCTGCCAGAGCAGCAGGGCCAGTCGAAAACCGCTGTACCCCACGTATCCGGCCAACACGACGAACAGCCCGATGGCGAGCGCGTCACGGAGTCTGTTTGCCAAAGGCTCATGGAAGCTCAGTCGATTCTCTCCCGGAATGGCTGATTTGATCATGCTGATGTTGCAGAGCGGTGAGTGCGAGTCGTGCCACCCCCGCAGCGGGTGGGCTGTAACAACTTCGGATCGGTATGCCGAGCAATCGTTGCCGCAAGCGCCGCCATTGGGGGTTGCCTGCGCCCCCACCAAGGGTGACCAGGCGTTTCGGAGCAGGGGCTCCAAGTTCAGTGAGCCTCGTCCAGCCATGGCGTTCGATGTGGCTGAGGCCCTCCAGAAGCCCATGCAGATAGAGAGCATCGCTGACTGGCCGAGGCGTCAGGATCGGTTCAAGATCAGGGTCATCCACGGGAAAGCGCTCACCTTTGCCGCTCAAGGGCAGCAGTTTCAGCCCACTCTCCTGGTCGGGATCGATCTGCCGGCTCAGTTCCTCGAGGTCTATGCCCGGGAAGCACTCGCGCAATACAGCACCGCCACTGTTGGAGGCCCCGCCTGCAAGCCAGCGGCCACCCACACGGTGGCTGGAGGTCCCTGCACCAGTTCGCAAAGGGATGTTGGTGAAGCGTTTGAGCACGAGCGTGCTTCCCAGCACGGTGATGCCCTCATCGTCGGCGGCATCGGCGGTGAGCACTGCCGCATTGGCATCTGTTGTTCCTGCGATCACCAGCAGATCTTCAGGTAACCCCAGCTGTTTTGATCGGGCCCCGTCCATGATTCCGAGCCTTGAACCGCTCGCTCGGATCTCCGGCAAGGCCTCTCTCCAGGCCGCTGGCTCAAAGGCATTGGGCCATCGCTGATCGGTGAGTGACCAGCCCAGACGAAGGTTGTTGCCTTCTTCTCCAAATCTCCAGTCATCCATCAGCCAGCCAGCGATCCAGTCCGCCTGGTGACGAAGAATCAGCGGCTGTGGGTGCTGGTGCAGCAGCCTCAGTGCTCGGGCCAAGCTGCCACTGGCACTCGATGCCGGCTGGCCTGGCTCCACCAGCTCCCTCACCTGCTTGAGCTGTTCCGGGCAGGCCACGTTGTAGGGCAAAGCCTTCCCAAGGGGAGTGCCCTCTGGATCGCAGGCCAGCAGTGTCCCTGAGGTTCCATCGACAGCCACACCCCTGAGCTTGCAGCGAAACGGCTTCGGTATGCCTTTGATCAGTTGGATGCAGCTTTTCAGCCAGTCATCCGGATCAGCCAGGCCTCGCTCGTAGCTGGTGGAATCCGTGTAGACAAGTTCCCTTTGTTCATTGAGAACCGCGATACGCACTCCACTGGTGCCCAGATCGATTCCGAGCGCCAGTGAATCGTGCATCAATGGATCAGGCGTTGCGCAGTTCAGCCGCCTTGGCGTCGACGTTTTCCCAGGGAGCCTTCAGATCGTTGCGGCCGAAGTGTCCATAGGCAGCTGTGTCCTGATAGAAGCGTCCGCCGCGTTGCTGAGGCAGATTGCGCAGTCCGAAGTTTTCGATGATGGCTCCTGGGCGCAGGTCGAAATGCTCCCGAACCAGGTTGGTCAGAGCATCGTTGGCCAACTGGCTTGTTCCGAAGGATTCGACCAGGATCGACACCGGCTTGGCAACCCCGATGGCATAGCTCAACTGCACTTCGGCTCTTTCAGCCAGGCCTGCTGCCACGAGGCATTTCGCAACGTAACGGGCTGCATAGGCTGCTGAGCGGTCGACTTTGGTGGGGTCTTTGCCTGAGAAGGCGCCTCCGCCATGACGGGCATAACCGCCGTAGGTATCCACGATGATTTTGCGACCGGTCAGTCCGGCATCACCCTGCGGTCCACCCACCACAAATTTTCCTGTTGGGTTCACGAGATATTTGGTCGCTTCCCGGCTTGGTTTGAGTGCCAGGTCGGCTGTTGCCGGTTCCACCACATGGGTCCAGAGGTCCTCCGTGATGCGCTCGCGGATGCCCTGCTCGTCACTGATGCCCCCCACTTCCGCGGTGTGCTGGGTGGAGATCAGGATCGTGTCGATCGCAACGGGCTTGTTGTTGTCGTAAACCACGCTCACCTGTGTTTTCCCATCAGGCAGGAGGTAGTCGAGTGTCCCGTTGTGACGCACTTCCGCCAGCCGTCTTGCCAGGCGATGAGCCAGGCTGATGGGCAGAGGCATCAGCTCAGGTGTCTCGTTGCACGCGTAGCCGAACATGATTCCCTGATCACCGGCGCCAACCAGATCCAGGGGATCTCCGGCGTGGTCATCGGCTTCATTCACACCTTGAGCGATGTCCGGCGACTGCTGGTCGAGGGCGACCAGGACGGCACAGCTGTTGGCATCAAAGCCACCGGCGCGGGCGCCGCTGTAGCCGATTTCCTTGATCACATTGCGAACAAGGTGGATGAAGTCCACCTGCGCTTTGGAGGTAACTTCGCCTGTGATCATGCAAAGGCCTGTGTTCACCACTGTTTCGCAGGCCACACGGCTGGACGGGTCCTGCGCCAGAAGAGCGTCAAGCACGGCATCACTGACCTGATCGCAGATCTTGTCCGGATGCCCCTCCGTGACTGATTCGGAGGTGAAGACGTATCGACTCATAACCATCGGTGATTGGTCGGGACTTTACGAGGTCGTCTTCTTAAGCCCTTGTCATTGCCTCTGTGATCGCGGTCAGTTCGCTCCAGTGATTGATCAAATGTTCATGGGCGGTGAGCTTCGGCAAGCGATGCCATCCCGCCACATAGCCAAGGGTCAGACCGATCCCTGCCTGTCGTGCCATCAACAGATCTGTGTCGGCATCTCCGATCAATGCACAATCCTCCGCTTTCAGCTCCAGCTGTGAGCAGAGTCCGTGGACAGCATCCGGATCGGGTTTGGCAGGGAGATGATCAGCACTCCAGAGTCCGCTGACGCAGTCGTTGAGTTGGTGCTGATCGAGAAAGTTCTGAATGCCCTCTGTTGTGTCATTACTGATGACGGCGCAGATGATTCCAGCTCCGGACAGCTCTTTCAGAAGACGTGCTGCATCGGGTAACAATCCAATCGGGTATCCGCCTGGATACAGCGTTTCTCTGTCGCTATCCACCTGATCGAACACCTCCTGAGCCAGAACCAGTGATTGGGGCCAGCTCAGATTCATCTGGCAGAACACCGTCGCAGTGCTCAGCAGGTTGTGATGTCTTGATGCCACAGCCAGTGTTCCGTCGGGAATGACCCCGTCAAGAGAACGGCCGTAGGTTCTCTCCAGCAGGTCATGCAGTTCCCGAAGCCTGAGGGCTGAGGCGCCTCTCGATCTGAACCGTCGCTCTGCCTCCTCAATTCTGGCGTCAGCCAGTTCGATCAAACGTGGTTCGCTGTAGGAAAGGGTGCCGTCCTTGTCGAACAGCACCCCCTGAACTGGACCGAGCAGACGGTCTTTGAGTTTGAGATGAGCCATCGGCTCGTGTTCCTCAGATCATCATTGAACCCAGGGGCTCTTCGCCTTCCTCGGCCTGCTCCAGCAACATCTGCTTGTAGCGAGCTGCCATTTCCTCGGCCTTGTCGAACACCTTCTGAGGATCCGTGAGCATGTCGCCAGGTTCCGGTTCCAGTGCCTTGGTGGAGAGAGAGATCCGGCCTCTCTCGGCGTCGAGATCAATGATCATCACCTTCATCTGATCATTCACATTCAGCACCGAGTGAGGCGTTTCGATGTGTTCGTGACTGATTTCCGAGATGTGGAGCAGACCGCTGACACCGCCGATGTCGATGAAGGCTCCATAGGGCTTGATGCCGCGCACGGTGCCAACAACAACCTCACCCACTTCGAGGCGATTCATCTTGCGTTCCACAAGAGCACGCCTGTGGCTCAGCACCAGACGATTGCGTTCCTCGTCAACCTCCAGGAATTTGAGGGGGAGGAAGTCAGCTACAAGCTCCTCTTTGGGTTTGCGTGTACTGATGTGGGAGCCAGGAATGAATCCGCGCAGGCCCTCCACCCTGACCAGTGCACCGCCTCTGTTGGTGGCAAACACCTCGGAATAAATGGTGGCGTCTTCTTTCTGCAGCTGACGGACACGTTCCCAGGCTCTCTGATATTCGATGCGCCGGATAGAGAGTGAGAGCTGTCCGTCTTCGTTCTCCTCGCTCATGATGAAGAACTCCCGGATCTCACCGGGTTGAAGCACGTCGCTCAGTCCCTCGACGCGATTGATCGAAACCTCCTGAAGAGGCATGAATGCCGCGGTCTTTGCACCGATATCGATCATGGCGCCCTTCGATTCCAGGGCGAATACTGTGCCGTTGACAATGTCGCCGGGCTTGAAGTTGTAGTCGTACTTACTCAGTAAGGCTGCGAATTCATCCAGCGTGAATCCGGCGTTGTCCATGTCCCTGCTGGCTGCCCGACTGCTGGGGTCGTCAGCAGTGGGAATGTCTTCGGGAATGCCGAGATCTTCATCGGTACCGAAATCGGCTTGATCAGATGATCCTTCAGCCACTGCTTCGGTTGAGGATGTGACCGCTTCTGCGGTGTCTATTGCCGATTCCTGTGAAGGATCTGTGGGCGTGACAGTCATGGAACGTTGGCGGTCTGCCTCTGGGACAGAGCGATGGGATCTGAAACAGGCCCGCCGACCCGAATCAGGCAATTGCTGAGTCTACAGATCAGCGATCAAGCTCAGATCACTGCTGTCAGTTCCGCCTTGGTCGCATTGATGCCTTCCAGGGTGGCCACAAAATCGCTCACCCCGCTGAACTGGCGATACACCGATGCAAAACGGATATAAGCAACTTCGCTGAGCAGTTTCAGTTTTTCGAGCACCAGCTCACCGATGTCGCTGCTGGAGACTTCACGTCCACTGCGTTGTTGAAGACTGAGTTCAAGCTCTTCAACCATTGTCTCAAGACGTTCTGGCGGAATACCAGTTTTCTCGCAGGCTCTGCTCAAGCCGTGAAGCAATTTGCTCCGACTGAAAGTTTCACGATTTCCGTTTCGCTTGATCACTGTGATTGGAACGGTTTCAACACGTTCGTAGGTGGTGAAACGAAATTCGCAATTGAGGCACTCTCGGCGACGACGCACGCTCCTGCCACCATCGGCGGCTCTTGATTCGAGCACCCGGCTGTCTGTGTTCTGGCAGGAGGGGCACTGCACGCCCTTTTAATTACGTAGATGTATGAATTGTAAGGCTCGCGTCCACCCATGACATCAGTGGGGCGAATTCACGTTTTAGACATAAAAAAAGCCCCACTGAAAGCGGGGCTGGATGATCACTTGCCGATCTTCGGAGGATCGCGGAATGCAATTGCGAAGAAGAGAGTTGCGATCGCAAGGGTGAGGATGAGGATGTAAGCGAAGCTTTCCATCGGTTATCTCCTAGGACTGGTCAACTGAGCGGTGTGCCTGCAGGGGGCACGTAACCCTCTGGTAGTCGGCGGGTGGAGCGGTCTCCAAGTTTCTGGAAGAGACCGAATTCAACCTGTTCTCCGAGATCGGGATCGATACCGGCGAACACATCGCGGTACAGCGTTCGGGCTCCGTGCCAGATGTGGCCGAAGAAGAATAGCAACGCGAAGGTGGCGTGACCGAACGTGAACCAGCCTCTGGGCGAACTGCGGAACACACCGTCGGAGTTGTAGGTCTCGCGATCGAATTCGAAAGCCTCTCCCAGCTGTGCTTTTCGGGCCAGACGCTTCACATCTGCAGGGTCAGTGAAGGTTTGACCGTCGAGCGCTCCGCCGAAAACAGTGGCTGTAACACCTTGCTGTTCAAAGGAGTACTTCGCTTCAGCACGACGGAAGGGAATGTCAGCTCTCACAACGCCGTCGGAATCTTCAAGAATCACAGGGAAGTTCTCGAAGAAGTTGGGAAGGCGACGAACCTGAAGATCACGTCCATCCTTGTCTGTGAAAGAAATGTGTCCCAACCAACCTGTCGGCAGGCCGTCACCATTCACCATGGGGCCGACGCGGAACAGACCACCTTTGGCAGGGCTGTTACCGACATAGTCGTAGAAGGCCAGCTTTTCGGGAATCGAGGCATAGGCCTCAGACTCGGTTTGCCCCTGATCCATTGCCGTTTGTACGCGGCGATTGATCTCGGTTTTGAAGTAGCTCTGGTCCCATTGATATCGGGTTGGACCGAACAGCTCGATTGGTGTTGCAGCAGCTCCGTACCACATCGTTCCGGCAACAATGAAAGCTGCGAAAAACACAGCGGCAATTGCGCTGGCCAGAACCGTTTCGATGTTTCCCATCCTCAGAGCCTTGTAAAGGCGTTCCGGCGGGCGGGTGGTGATGTGGAAAATACCGGCAATGATCCCGACGATTCCAGCCGCAATGTGGTGGGCGACGATTCCGCCGGGATTGAACGGGTTGAAGCCCTCCGGTCCCCAGGACGGTTGTACCGGCTCGAGGTGTCCGGTGATTCCGTAAGGATCAGAAATCCACATTCCTGGTCCGAAGACACCTGTGAGATGGAAAGCTCCGAACCCGAAGCAGCCGAGGCCGGCCAGGAGAAGGTGGATGCCGAAAATCTTGGGAAGGTCGAGAGCCGGCTCACCGGTGCGGGGGTCCTGCCAGATTTCAAGATCCCAGAATGTCCAGTGCCAGATGGCGGCCAGCATGAGCAAGCCACTGAACACGATGTGAGCAGCCGCGACACCTTCGAAGCTCCAGAAGCCAGGGTCAACCCCCGTCGCTCCTGTAATGCTCCAACCTCCCCAGCTGTCCGTCACGCCCAGTCGGGCCATGAAGGGCATCACGAACATGCCCTGACGCCACATCGGGTTCAGGACAGGGTCGGAGGGGTCGAAGATGGCAAGTTCATAAAGAGCCATCGAGCCGGCCCAGCCGGCGACGAGGGCAGTGTGCATGAGGTGCACGGCCAGAAGACGGCCTGGGTCGTTAATAACGACGGTGTGCACCCGATACCAGGGCAATCCCATGGGTCAGGTTCGGGGGAACGGAGCTGCCAATGCAGCCAGACCCGGCGATCGTAGGCCGTTCACTTCGATGGACGCGTCAGCCTGTCGTGAGCCGAAACGTGAATTGATGCTCACCTGGGTGATCGAAATTCTCGTTACCGCCGGTTTCCTGGGTTTGCTTCTCTTTGAGGATATCTGTGGCCAAGGGGTTACAAAACGCAACCTGAGGCTCGTAATGTCGGTGTTCCGGCGTGTCGCAGCGCCTTTCTCAGAGCGAGGTTCAATGCCTGTCATCCGTTTTGTGCGTGAGGGTCGGGATGTTGAGTGCTTTCCGGGCGAAAACCTTCGCGCTGTGGCCGTGAGGGAGGGAATTCAGCTCTATGGCTTAAGAGGCCAGCTCGGCAACTGTGGAGGCTGCGGTCAGTGCAGCACCTGCTTCGTCAGGGTTGAAGGTGAGGAGACCGCCGCCGCCATGAGTCCCAGAACAGCAGTGGAGGAAGCCAAGCTCAGGCGCAGGCCGGAGGGATGGCGTCTTGCTTGCCAATCACTGGTTGAGCAGTCGGTGGTGGTGGTGACGAAGCCGCAGAGTTCGATGCCAGATCAGGACAAACGTGTGGCCGCTGCCTTGGCAGCGCCTCTGCCCACGGGGCCGGTGGAATGGCCTGGGGCAGCCGCAGTGGAGGAGATTGATGATGCTGAGGCAGCCAGCGGCGCAACCACGCAGGCGCTGGAGGTGTCAGGTACAGGTGCGCCTGCAACGCCCGGTGAAGAGCGCTGATCGGTTCACGTCAAAGCTTTCCGGACGGTGATACGTTCCAGCAGGTTCTTGCACATCCATGGAAACCAACGATCTCGGCTTCGTGGCCAGCCTGCTGTTTGTTCTGGTGCCGACCGTCTTCCTAATCATCCTGTTCATTCAGACGAATAGCCGTGAAGGGTGATTTCCCTTTGCGGCTGTGGTGATCTTGAGTTGTCACCTCTGCTCGGGTTCTCTGACCAGCAGTACAGGGGCAGGCGCATGAACGCGGATGTAATCGCTCACTGATCCACCAAGCAGTTTGTCGAGATCAACCAGTCCCCTCGCTACCAAGGGACGACGATCCTGAGAGGCCAGCACGACCAGATCGGCGTTGACCTGCTCTGCCGCCAGGCACACTCCCTTGCCGATATCTGCATCGGTCACGTGCAGGGGTTTGAGTTCAACACCCAGTTTTCGAGCACGCTGTACGGCTCGCTCCAGGTAGCTGTCGCCTTTGCTGGTGGCTCCTCTGGATGGAGTCGGGTCCTGTCGCGCCACGTGAACGCCGGTCAGCTGTCCTCCAGGGATTTCGCTGACCATCTCGCAGGCCAGCTTGAGTGCGTCGTCGCCTACACCAGTGCCATCGATCGTGACCAGAACCCTGTTGATATGACGGATGTAAAGATCGTCTCTGACCAGCAACATCGGCCGCGTCGAAAGTTGGAAGACGTACTGGCTGGCGCTGTTGGACAGGATTGAGCGAAGCCTGCCAAGGCCTCGGGATCCCATCACGATCAGATCAACATTCAGCTCATCCGCCACATTGAGAACGGTCTGCTTGGCATCTCCCTGGCGGATGATCGAGTTCACGTCCTGCGGATTGAGACCCAGTTTTTCGACGGCCCCGGCGAGAAGACTGCCTGCGCTTTCCCAGTGCTGTTGCGTTGCTGCCATGGTCTGTTCAGGGACCACATGCAGCAGGTTGATCCTGGCTGCCTGGAAGGCCGGCAGATCGCGCAGCATGTTGATCATTTCACCGACATGGCCTTTGCCTGAATCGGCGATCAGAAGGTTCTTGAACACGGCGAGGTTTCAGCCTATGCAGCAGCCTATGGCCGATTGGAGTTCCCAGTTCAGATGCTGAATGAGAGCGTTACCAGGTCCCCCTGGCGTCTGGTCAAGCGAGTGCTTCCACAGCACACCGACCACGGAGGTGTGATGTGGCACGGCGCCTATGTGGGATGGCTTGAGGAGGCCCGTGTGGAGGCACTGTCGGCCACCGGATACCCGTACGAACAAGTGGCTTCAAGTGGCCTGGAAATGCCCGTTGTTCAGCTCCAGATCCGGTATCGCGAGGCACTGATGCTCGGGGATGAAGTGGAGCTGATCAGTGTTTCCGGTGGTTCCCGGGGTGTTCGCTGGCCCTGGTCAACCCGCTTCATGAAGGCCGGCATCTGTGTGGCTGAAGCCTCTGTGGAGCTTGCTCTGGTGAGGGTGCATCCGGTTCGGAGAGTTCTGCGTCATCCCCCTGAAGCGGTGGCGGAAGCATTGAGAGCCCTGGTCGAGGGACCAGGACATCCGCATTGATAGTATTTTTGTACTAGCGCAATGGATTGTGTCGGAGCGGGCCTGGCAATGGTTGTGGTTGCAGTGCCCAGGAATCGGTCCGGCGCGGATGCGACAGCTCTGTGCTGCTGCTGAGGCCTCTCAGGGTTTTCAGGAGCTTTGGGAATGGTCTCTCTCAAAGCTGCGCCAGGAATTCGGATGGCCGGCATCGGTGCTGTCTGCGCTTGAGCGCTATCGAGCAAGCCGCGGTCTGCAGCCTTGCCTCGACGTGCCCGTCGATGTGCTTTTGCCCTGTGACACTGAGTGGCCAGCTGGTTTTGACAGGCTGGAGCGTCCGCCTCTGTCGATTCAATGGCGTGGAAGTCGAAGCCTTCTGTCCTTGCTCTCATCGCAGCAAGCGGTCGCCGTGGTGGGTACAAGAAGGCCTTCCAACCACGGTCTTCGGATGGCAGACCATCTGAGTCGAATCCTCGCCGAGGCCCACTGGCCTGTGGTCAGTGGGCTTGCCGAGGGCATTGATGCAGCAGCTCATCGGGCCTGTCTTCAGGCTGGCGGCACTCCGGTTGCGGTTCTTGGAACACCCTTACATCGCGTTTATCCGCCTGAACATCGGAGTCTGCAGCAGGAGGTCGCGCAGGCCGGGCTGCTCATGACTGAGCTGCGCGATACAGAGAGGGTCACGCGATCCAGTTTCGCTCTGCGCAACCGCCTGCTTGTCGCTGTTACCAAAGCTGTTGTGGTGGTCGAATGTCCAGAGAACAGCGGGGCGCTGCGCTCGGCAGCGATGGCGCGCTCCCTAGGCATCCCCGTCTGGGTTGTTCCGGGTGATGCTCTGCGTGCTTCGGCTCACGGCAGCAATGCGCTGCTTGAGTCGGGAGCATTGCCGCTGACCAACGCTCAGGCTCTGATCGATCAACTTGGGGCAGGCCCGTGTATGTCCTTCGTGAGGGAAAGCACCACCACCATTTTGAAGTCCCAGAATTCTCCGCCTTGCCTGCAAAGGCGACTGATGAATCTGGTGGATAACGATTCCACATTCGATGAGATGGTGCAGGCACTGGAATCAACGCCTGAGTTTGTCGCTACAGAGCTTCTCAAACTTGAGCTGGCTGGCCTGGTGACTCCGCAGCCAGGCCTTCGTTGGCGTTCGCTCTAGGTTGATTCCATGGAGACAGCCTTGTGTTCAGGACAGGAATTGCTGGCCTGGCGTCGCCGACAGTTGCTTCGTGGTGGGCAGGCTGCTGATCTCGATTGGCTCCTGGCGATGGAAGGCAACCTGAGCTGGGCTGAACTTCAGCGGCTGCGAATCATGCCTGAGTCAACCGCTGCTCTGGACAGCACCCTCCTGGACCTGGAGAGTCTTTGGTCTCGGCATCTTCGCAATCACATTCCGCTTCAGCATCTCGTCGGACGCTGTCCGTGGCGTGACTTTGATCTTCAGATCAGCCCTGCCGCATTGATTCCTCGTCAGGAGACAGAGCTCCTGATTGATTTCGCCCTTGATTGCCTTCAAGACCATGACGAAGGAGGTTGTATCTCCACGGGGCTCTGGGCAGATCTTGGAACAGGCAGCGGAGCGCTGGCCGTCGCTCTGGCCCGTGCTCTTCCTGAATGGCATGGACATGCCGTGGATGCCAGCACGGCTGCTCTTGCATTGGCGCGGATCAACCTCAACAACCTGACGAAATCTGGGATCTGGCAGCTGCATCAAGGGTCTTGGTGGGATCCTCTCGCTCCCTGGTGGGGTCAGTTCGATCTGGTTGTTGCCAATCCTCCTTACATCCCCTCCCAGATCGTTGAAGCTCTCGACCCCCTTGTTAGAGACCATGAACCAAGGCTGGCACTTTGTGGCGGTGAGGATGGCCTGGAGAGCTGCAGAACGATCGTGGAGCGGGCTCCTCTGGCACTATCCCCGGGTGGGTGGCTGCTGCTTGAGCATCATCACGACCAGAGCGATCAGGTGCTGGGCCTGATGGGATCGGTCGGACTCGTGTCCTGTCAGCCCCGCAGTGATCTCAGAGGCGTCAAGCGTTTTGCCATCGGCAGACGCTCTCATGATGCAGAGGCAGTTCCTCGGTCTCTCCCATGACCCAGGACAAGCCCTCACTGATGTCAGCCAAGGCGTTGGCACAGCATCTCAGGGATGGTGGAGCAGCTCTGCTGCCCACGGATACCTTGCCGGCGCTTGCCGCTGCGCCTGCGCATGCGGCCCAGGTCTGGACCCTCAAGCAGCGGCCGCAGGACAAACCTCTGATCCTCATGGCGGCTGAGGCTGATCAATTGCTGGCTCTCACCCAAGAAGACGCCAGGAGTGATGCCCAACCACTGGCCCATCGCTTCTGGCCAGGCGCGCTCACTCTGGTGCTTCCTGTGGAAGGGCGCCTGACTCAGCACCTCAATCCTGGCCAAGGAACCCTGGGGATGCGCATTCCAGCATGTGATCTCACCCGTGACCTGTTGGTGCAGAGCGGTCCATTGGCCACAACGAGTGCCAATCTCTCGGGTGCGCCGCCATCTCAGAGCGCAGCGGAAGCCGCTGTCGCTTTCCCGGATCTGCCGCTGCTTGCACCTCTGCCCTGGCCTGATCCATCCGGTCTGGCGAGCACCGTGATTGCCTGGAGGTCACCCGGGTGCTGGCAACTCCTGCGCCAGGGCGCTGTGATGGTTGATGTGATTGAAAGGTCTCCCCCATGCTCTGGCTGATCGCGCTTGTGCTGGTGCTCCAGGCCCTCTTTCACTGGACGCTGGAACCGGCGATTCGATGGTTCACGCCCTTGTTTGAGCTGAGGCTGCTGCCATTGCTGCTTGGCTTGCTGGGCATCTGGTTGCTGGCTGGGCGCACTGACTCAGACAGAGCGCACTGAAACAGACGGATCTGATTTGAGTTCCTAGAAGCCGGCTGACGGATTTGAACCGACGACCTTCGCTTTACAAAAGCGCTGCTCTACCACTGAGCTAAGCCGGCAATATCGGAACTCTACCGGCGCACATCCGACCGTTCTCTCTGATCTGTTCAAACCACCAGAGGCATAGTTGCAGCCTGGAACGACAGCCTGTCTTTCCCAGAGACCTGCTGATATGACTTTCAACGGTGCGGACACTCAAAACAAGCGTTTCAGCAATGGCGCGATTGCTCATGCCCTGGAGCAGAAGATCGAGCACTGCAATCTCTGCTGGTGTGAGCTGAAAGTTCGTCATGGGTCGGGAGAAGTCCTGCTAATTGGGATTCCCCTTCATCCCACCAGGCGTCACTCCTGGGTGCTGGACGCCATCGAGCGTCGGATCGGCAGGTTGGCCACCAGTGCCGTCACACGATCTTCTGTCTCCAGGCTCACATCGCCTTCTTCGAGGTCAATGTCCACATATTTGGCAACGACTTCAAAGATTTCGCGTCGCATCTGATCAAGTGTTTCAGGGCTCAGGTCGCTGCGATCGTGAGCCAGCACCAGCTGCAGCCGTTCCCTTGCGGTGGTCGCACTGGCGGGTTGACGGCGCAGGATTTTGTCGAGCAAGTCTTGCAGAGTCATGGCATTCAGAAAATCTTGGTTTGCATCAGTCGGCGAACTGTGGCGCGAATCCCGCGTCGTCCGTCTTTCGCAGGGTCCATCAGAGGGATGTCCTCTCCCTGAAGACGACGGGCAATGTTGCCGTAAGCCCTGGCGGCAGGAGAGGCTGTGCCATTGAGAGTGAGCGGTTCGCCTCGGTTGGTGCTGACAATCACCTGCTCATCTTCGAGAACAAGACCCAGCAGAGGCAGAGCCAGGATGTCGGTGACGTCGTCAACCGCCAGCATCTCCTGGTTGACCATCATTTTGGGCCTGACCCTGTTCAGCACGAGCTGAACGGGTGAAACCCCATGGGTATTCAGCAATCCGATCACACGATCGGCATCTCTGACCGCCGATACCTCTGGAGTTGTAATCACAATCGCTTCCTTTGCAGCAGCGACTGCATTCTTGAAGCCGTCTTCGATTCCTGCGGGGCAATCGATCAGAACGTAGTCGAAACGTTCCGACAGCATTCCTGCAATGGTCTGCATATCTTCAGGTTTCAACCACTCGAGCATGCGTGGATTTCCCGCAGGCAGCAGTGCCAGATTCGGCTCCTGCTTGTGCTTCACCAGGGCCTGGTCCAAGCGGCAGGTTTCCGCGAGCACTTCCTGAGCAGTGAAGACGATGCGATTCTCGAGTCCAAGCAGCAGATCGAGATTTCTGAGGCCGAAGTCCGCATCCAGAACGACGGTGCGCGCCCCCTGCCCAGCCAGTGCGATGCCGAGATTGGCAGTGAGGGTGGTCTTGCCGACGCCGCCCTTTCCCGAGCAGATCAGGATCGTTCGCGAATTGGTCACGGGGTCCCGTTTTGATCGCGCCACCTTAATGGCATTGATTCGTCCCGTCCGCTCGTAAACGATCAGATCTGCTGAGGTAAGAAGGGGGGGCTGGCAGGCTCAATCGAGATGCCGCTGTCGAGAATCAAGGCCTGCTCCGCGAGACCGGGCTGGGGGCGTTCCTCTGGACCGCGCGCAACGAGTTCGGCGATCCTCAGCTGTAGTGGTCTCAGCTGCAGTGCCACGATCTTGGCGTTGCTGTTGCCCTTGCTGCCTGCGTGGGCCCGGCCTCGTAGGCGTCCCCAGACATAGATATCACCCTCGGCGGATGCAGATCCGCCTGGATTCACATCACCCACAATCAGCAGGTGTCCTCGGGTTTCAATGTGGTCACCCGACCGCAAGGTTCCCCGATGAACCGTGAGGTCAAGTGTGGTTTTGGCTGCATTCGGCTGATCATTGCCAGCTGCCCTGACTGGGATCTCCTGGCAGGCCTCCCGAACAGGCAAGCCCAGGGCAGCAGCACTGATCAACGTGTCGCGGCAGCCTGTGATCACCAGCTGAACACCGTGGCCAGCCTGATCCAAGGCATGCAGCAGCTCGTCCAGATCACGGCAGCTCAGACTCCAGTCTCCGATGTCCAGATCGAGGTCTCCCGGAGGTAGAGAGGGCAGCTTGCCCGGAAGCCACTGCTGCCAGGACACGGACCGGAATTCCGGCAGCCTGAGGCAGAAAGGAACCTGAAGTGCTGGTTCAGCGGTCATGGCCGAAGAGTAGGGAGATCACGGGCCTAGCGAATGCCGGCCATCGCCATCTGCAGTTCGGTGGAGATGTCTCCCGGGTGAATCAACCAGGCTGATTCTGCGGGGATTGCGAGGCTTTTGACCAGTGGCGAGCACTGTTCAAGCGCCTGAAGGCTCTGACCGTCCCAAAGCCGCAATCCCCCTCGATAGGGGTGATATCCCCTGATCTGATGGTGCCGAAGTCCACAACACATATCAGGGTCGAGACCAGCTGCAGCCGCGTGAGTCTGCGCTTTGGCCAGCAGTTCCAGCTGCGCTGATGCATTCATCCGGCTGACATCGAGAGCTTTGAACAGTCGGCGGTTCAGAAATCGATCGCAGAGATCTGCAAGCGGCTCAGGTGCTTCCTCTTTCCATCGCTGCAGGTGATAGCCGGTGCGCAGGTCGTCGTTGGAGAGATAGATGTGGAGGTCGAGCTCCTGGGGATGCCATAGCCACGTCTTCATGATTCGGTCAGCCCAGATTCGGCTGGGGCCCAGCAGTCTTGCTTGGCGGATCAACTGATCCAGCAACCAATTGCAAACCACATTGAGGCGGTGGTTGTAGACACTGCGGTACATCAGGCTCCTCACCACCAGGTAGTGCTCCACTGCCATGAGGCCCTTCGGATGAATGGCCAATTCACCATCGGGAGCCAGTGTGATCGCGCCGAGGATGCGATCAAGATCCAGCTGTCCGTACCGGGCTCCTGTGCTGTAGCTGTCGCGCAACAGGTAATCCAGACGATCGCAGTCAAGCTGACTGCTCACGAGAGCCTTGATGACCCCACGTTGTGCTCGTCCGTGCTCCAGAAGATCGGCCACCGAGGCAGCCGTTCCTGATGAAAATCGTTCAAGAGGGGCCTGGATGTCAGGGTGTTCCCTGATCACTCGTGCTGACCATTGCTCGTGGTTTGTGCCGAACATCTCCTCGCCTGAATGGCTGAGGGGGGCATGGCCGAGGTCGTGGAGCAGAGCGGCGGCGTAAAGAACGCCCTTCTGGGTTTCAAGAGAGGGATCGAGCTCAGTCAGGCGGCCCATTGCCCGGCGCGCGATGGCAAACACCCCCAGGGAGTGGGTGAACCGACTGGATTCGGCGCCATGAAATGTGAGGAATGCCGGTCCGAGCTGGCGGATACGTCGGAGTCTTTGAAAAGGAGCCGAATCGACAAGTGCGAGCACCATGGCTTCGGCTGGTTCTCCTGCGTCCAGGCTGATGCCGTGATGAAGGGGGTCGTGATAGGTGCGTGAGCTCATTCAGCTCACCGGCTCCGCTTCGTCGACGTCCGTGATCGGCAGCTGATCCGCACCGGCCTGACTGGCTTCCTGGTCAATCATCGACTGGAGCGCCAGTTCGGCGTCCGTCAGCCAGCGATCGCCTTCACCTCCGGGATTCAGTGGTTCAGGTCCATCCAGGATCCTGTCCGGAGTGATGCCTTCGCCCTGAATGTCCCTTCCGCTGGGGGTGACATAACCCGCCACGGTCACGGCGAGTCCGCTGCCGTCACTGAGGTTGGTCAGTGTCTGGATCAGTCCTTTGCCGAAGGTGTTGCTGCCCAGCAGCTGAGATCGTTCATCGTCCTGAAGCGCGCCCGCAAGAATTTCACTGGCGCTGGCCGTCCCTCCATTGACCAGCGTCACCATTGGGCCCTTGTAGAGCACTTCGGGACCTGCCTGAATCGGATCGGCGATGCCGCTCCGGTTTCTGGTCTCCACAATCGGTTGCTGATCGAGGAATGCATCGGCAACCGCGAGTCCGGCACTGACCAGCCCCCCCGAGTTGTTGCGTAGATCCAGCACCAGCCCCTCAACGCTTTTGTCGGATAACTCGTCGATGGCAGCCCGAACCTGTTCAGGCACGCCCTCGCTGAACTGGGTGATCCTGATGTAACCGAGGGTATGGGTGTCACTGCGCAGCCGCCTTGTCCGCACCGGTCTCAGGTCGATGTTGCGGCGCTCCAGAGTGATCTCCTGCTTTTCCTCCTGCGGTGGCAGCAGAGTCAGCACCACCTGGCTGCCCACATCCCCGCGGAGACGGGCTGCAGTCGTTTCGAGGCCGAGGGTCTCAACAGCTTCACCGTTCACAGCCAGCACTTCAGTTCCGCTCACGACACCGGCTTCAGCTGCGGGGGAACCTTCCAGTGGAGCGATCACAACGATTGCATTGCTGTCCTGACGGTGGCCCAGCTGCAGGCCAACACCGCTGAGGTTTCCCTCATTGCTGGCCTTCATCACCTCATAGTCCGCAGGCCTCAGAAGCCGGGTGTAGGGGTCATTGAGAGGCAGCAGCATCGCCTCAATGGCGCTGTAGGCCTCTTCACTGCTTTCAATCGTGTTCTCCAGCGCTTTCTGGCGAAGTCGCTTCCATCGGATCCGATCGAACTGTTCAGGGTCCAGATAACCCTGATTCACAAGACGCCAGCTTTCCACCACCAGTTGCTGCGCATCGTTCAGTGCCAGGGCCTGCGGGCTGGCGATCAGAACAATGAGAATGGCGCTCGCCAAACCAAAAGCCAGACGTCGCAGACGATCTGACCATCCGTTAACAGTCGGCAACATTGGCTTCATCCCTGCCCGCAACTGGAACGACATCGGTAGACTCTCGCAATCCAAGCCCACCTCTGCATGGCGAACTCCTCACCTGTCTACGACTGGTTCCAGGAACGTCTTGAAATTCAGGACATTGCTGATGACATCAGCAGCAAGTACGTGCCTCCACACGTCAACATTTTTTACTGCCTCGGTGGAATCACACTTGTGTGTTTCCTGATTCAGTTCGCGACCGGCTTCGCGATGACCTTCTACTACAAGCCGACGGTCGCTGAGGCTTACAGCTCCGTTCAATACCTGATGACTGATGTGAGTTTCGGATGGCTGATCCGTTCGGTGCATCGCTGGAGTGCCTCGATGATGGTGCTGATGCTGATCCTTCACGTGTTCCGCGTCTATCTCACCGGTGGTTTCAAGCGTCCACGTGAACTTACCTGGGTCACCGGCGTCACCATGGCTGTGATCACGGTCTCCTTTGGGGTCACGGGCTATTCACTCCCCTGGGATCAAGTCGGCTACTGGGCTGTGAAGATCGTCTCAGGCGTCCCTGCTGCCATTCCAGTGGTTGGAGATTTCATGGTTGAGCTGCTTCGTGGTGGTGAAAGTGTTGGTCAATCGACACTGACCCGCTTCTACAGCCTTCACACATTTGTGATGCCATGGCTGCTCGCGGTATTCATGCTGATGCATTTTCTGATGATCCGGAAGCAAGGCATTTCCGGTCCCTTGTGATCCGTTTCAGTCTTTGAGCGCTACGCCGTTCAGCTCCCCTGGTCTGCTTAAGGTTCATTCACCACCTCCTGATCCATGCACATTCTCAAGAAGCCGGATCTGTCGGATCCCAAGATGCGCGCCAAGCTCGCCAAGGGCATGGGCCACAACTATTACGGCGAACCAGCCTGGCCAAACGACCTTCTCTACATTTTTCCGGTCGTGATTCTGGGCACGATTGCCTGCATCGTTGGACTTGCTGTGCTTGATCCAGCCATGCTTGGTGACAAGGCTGACCCGTTTGCAACTCCGTTGGAAATTCTTCCTGAGTGGTATCTGTACCCCGTTTTTCAGATTCTCAGGGTTGTTCCTAACAAGCTTCTCGGAATCGCCCTCCAGACCCTCGTGCCCCTCGGTCTGATGTTGGTTCCGTTCATCGAGAGCTTCAACAAGTTCCAGAATCCTTTCCGCCGCCCAGTCGCGATGGCGGTGTTCCTGTTCGGGACAGCCACCACCATTTACCTCGGCATCGGCGCGGCAATGCCCATCGACAAGTCTCTGACTTTGGGACTCTTCTGAGCTTCACTTTCAAAGAACTTCTGATGTAAGAAGCCATCAGCCCGGCCGTTCAGCCGGGCTTTTTTAGTGCTGATCCCAGTCGTTAAGACTGTCCTCAGCCAGATCATCCTCGGGGTCAGGCACAGCCCCATCATCAAGATCCAGCAGCAGCACATCATCAGGGTTGACGCGCAGAAAGTGGTGGAGCAGGAGAAAGCCAACAATGGTCCAGGTCTGGAAGGTCCTGGACTGCTGCCCCACCCATGTCCCGGTAGGACCATCGAAATATTCAGCCCACTGTTGTCTCGGCAACTGGTTGAGATGACTCCAGTAGCACTCCTCCAGCAGTGCTTTCATCTGCCCCATCAGCAGGACGTCGGCATGGGGGTGACGACGCTCATGCAGCAGGATTGAACCACCGAAGAACCACAACAGGCTCGGCCAGTGACCGCCGTTGTGATAACTCCAGGGCCAGTTCTTTGGATCCGAACCGGTTTTGTTCTGCCATTCCAGGCTTTCCATCGGCGGGTGACAGATGCGCATGGGCATCTCCGCCATCAGGTGGTCGCGGTTGTGGAGAGTCAGACGGAAGAGCGCACGTTGTTGCGGGGCAGTCAGCAGCCCGAACAGGCAACCCAGTGAATTGCCAAGGCTGTAGAAGCGGAAGTCGGGTCGTCCTGTCCGCATGTTGCCGATCAAATACCCGCCACGGTTCTCGAGCCAGTCCTGCAGCCAGTCAGGGATGACCTGTGGCTGAACATTGAATTCGTTCTGGTGCTGGTTGTCTCCGTATTGTTCGGTTGGCCTGCGCCTGAGCACCTGCATGGTTTTGCTAGTGACCCAGTAGTGCTTGAGGAGAAACTGGCGAAGGTCGTGAACCCACTGTCGGGTCAGTACCAGTCGTTGATCCAGCAGCCTGCTGTTCTGATGTTTGCGTCCCAGCTCCATGAGCTGTGTGCAGCAGCGCAGTGATCCGTACAGCAGCACCTCCACTTCCAGTGGTGCGCCCCAGACGTCCATCGGGCGATCAATCATGAATGCGCAGTCCGGTACGAACAGCACAGGCGTTCCTTCAAAGGTTGGATGCAGGACAAGATCCAGGAGAAGCTGAACACCGCGTTGAACCGCCTGACTGGAGGCGAATTCCTCGTCTCCACTCGATTTCACATACATCCAGCACAGAACCGGCCACCAGAGGCTGGCGTCGACTGAGGTGATCCGGCCGATGGAACGCTGGCCATAGTCAGCAATCAAATGGCCTTCTTCCTCCACGAAACTGGTGGGAAAGACTCCTCGTGTCTGGTACGTGGTGCTCTGCAGGTCAAGACAAATGGTCAGGAATTGACGCACGATGTCGAACCGCTTCTGCGTCAGCAGGTAGAGCATCACGGGAACGTTGTCTCTCAGGAAGATCTCGCCGTAATTGAGAGCTTCGTCGTGGCGAGGATGTTCCAGGGCGGCGACGCTGCCAGCCAGGTGACCACGCAGAGGAATCAGTGTTCGCTCGAAGTGTTCTCGCGCCTTCTGGACCACTTGGTCTTCCTTCGAGCTCGGTCGAACACGCTGGTTCTGTTGGCTGAAGCGTCCTGCCATGGTCCGTTGCGTATAGCCAAAACGTAGTGCTGGCTTTCGATTTCGGCAGTGGAAGCAACTCTTGAGATGAGACCAGTTGCGTATTGGGGCATTAGTGAGCTATGTTTTTGGACTGCGCGGCAGGCGGAAGCCTGGAGCGCAGCTTCTGAACATGAAGAGCGCGAGCTTGTAATGTTTGGGGGTGCTTACGAGGCCGGGAGGGAGAGATCCCACGGTGTTGTAAGTTTCACAAGCGGTCGCGAGGCCGCACCGCCAACCGCTCCTGAGAGGGAACGCGTCGGCAGAACCTGGACAATCGAAAAGTTTAGGAACTGACGCTTTCATCGCGTCGAGTTTTGATTACTGAGCTGCAAAGTTGAGTAATTGAGCTTGATGATAATGCGATGTAAGTGTGAGGTCCCGTCAACAATTTTAGTTGCAAAGAAGCAACGTGCTTACAGAGTTGAAAGTTTTCACGAGCTTTTGAATTTGTCGGTGTGCATGTTGTGGAGCAACAACCGGATCTGAGATCCTGGAAAGTCACGAAGGAGAGATTCTTAGTGCACTCTTATGAACCCTTCTGTCAGAGGAAGGTGGTTTTTACTGCAACCAGTGCGCCAGTGCTGAGTGAGCGGGAAAAGCAAATCAGGTTGAGGAAATGAAAATTTTCGAGAGGACTTGATCTACAACGGAGAGTTTGATCCTGGCTCAGGATGAACGCTGGCGGCGTGCTTAACACATGCAAGTCGAACGAACCTTCGGGTTAGTGGCGGACGGGTGAGTAACGCGTGGGAATCTGCCCTCAGGAGGGGGATAACGGCTGGAAACGGCCGCTAATACCCCATATGCCGAGAGGTGAAACGAATTTCGCCTGAGGATGAGCCCGCGTCTGATTAGCTAGTTGGTGAGGTAAGAGCTCACCAAGGCATCGATCAGTAGCTGGTCTGAGAGGATGATCAGCCACACTGGGACTGAGACACGGCCCAGACTCCTACGGGAGGCAGCAGTGGGGAATTTTCCGCAATGGGCGAAAGCCTGACGGAGCAACGCCGCGTGAGGGATGAAGGCCTCTGGGCTGTAAACCTCTTTTCTCAAGGAAGAAGATCTGACGGTACTTGAGGAATAAGCCACGGCTAATTCCGTGCCAGCAGCCGCGGTAATACGGGAGTGGCAAGCGTTATCCGGAATTATTGGGCGTAAAGCGTCCGCAGGCGGCCTTTCAAGTCTGCTGTTAAAACGTGGAGCTTAACTCCATCATGGCAGTGGAAACTGTTGGGCTTGAGTGTGGTAGGGGCAGAGGGAATTCCCGGTGTAGCGGTGAAATGCGTAGATATCGGGAAGAACACCAGTGGCGAAGGCGCTCTGCTGGGCCATAACTGACGCTCATGGACGAAAGCCAGGGGAGCGAAAGGGATTAGATACCCCTGTAGTCCTGGCCGTAAACGATGAACACTAGGTGTCGGGGGAATCGACCCCCTCGGTGTCGTAGCCAACGCGTTAAGTGTTCCGCCTGGGGAGTACGCACGCAAGTGTGAAACTCAAAGGAATTGACGGGGGCCCGCACAAGCGGTGGAGTATGTGGTTTAATTCGATGCAACGCGAAGAACCTTACCAGGGTTTGACATCCTGCGAATCTCTTGGAAACGAGAGAGTGCCCTCGGGAACGCAGTGACAGGTGGTGCATGGCTGTCGTCAGCTCGTGTCGTGAGATGTTGGGTTAAGTCCCGCAACGAGCGCAACCCACGTCTTTAGTTGCCAGCATTTAGTTGGGCACTCTAGAGAGACCGCCGGTGATAAACCGGAGGAAGGTGTGGATGACGTCAAGTCATCATGCCCCTTACATCCTGGGCTACACACGTACTACAATGCTACGGACAAAGAGCAGCAAGTTCGCGAGGACAAGCAAATCTCATAAACCGTGGCTCAGTTCAGATCGTAGGCTGCAACTCGCCTACGTGAAGGAGGAATCGCTAGTAATCGCAGGTCAGCATACTGCGGTGAATACGTTCCCGGGCCTTGTACACACCGCCCGTCACACCATGGAAGTTGGCCACGCCCGAAGCCGTTACTCCAACCCTTGTGGAGGAGGACGTCGAAGGTGGGGCTGATGACTGGGGTGAAGTCGTAACAAGGTAGCCGTACCGGAAGGTGCGGCTGGATCACCTCCTAACAGGGAGACAAACATTGATTTTGATGTCTGAGTACTTAATTCTTAGGCCGAAATCCTGTCACCTTAGGTCGATCGGTACCTCAATTTTGAAATCAAGAATGCATAGCGATATGAATTGCTTGATGGAGATTTTCAGTTCCTAAACTTTGTCTAGGTCACATCCCACAAGGGTTGAGTCTTCCTGGGCCATTAGCTCAGGTGGTTAGAGCGCACCCCTGATAAGGGTGAGGTCCCTGGTTCAAGTCCAGGATGGCCCATTCGGTGTTGGGGGTTTAGCTCAGTTGGTAGAGCGCCTGCTTTGCAAGCAGGATGTCAGGAGTTCGAGTCTCCTAACCTCCACTGATCGAACTCAATCTCCATCGTCTGAAAGATGGAAGGTGAACTCGAGGAGATGTGATTTAGATGTGTCCGCTGGCATGACCCCAGCTTCCTGTCATTCCGAAATGACGTGAATTATCACGATGTTTTGGTTGATAAGATGCTGGGCTCGAACTGATTGATCAGTTTGATGTCTAGCAGAACCTTGACAACTGCATAGGAAAAAGTCTGTAAGAATAAAGCATCTCTCATGGATGCATCATTCTTTTTTAGGATGATGTCAATTCTTGAGCAAGAGCCGAGACTCCATGACGTTCTTCTGATTGTGTCGAGCAATCAGGAGTTTGATGAATGATTCAGTCATGAATTATTCAGAATCTGTTTCAACAACAGCAAGCGTTTTGGAGATGAATGGTCAAGCTACAAAGAGCTCACGGCGGATACCTTGGCACACAGAGGCGATGAAGGACGTGGTTACCTGCGATAAGTCTCGGGGAGCTGGAAACACGCTTTGATCCGGGAATTTCCGAATGGGGCAACCCTTAGAACGGCCAGCTGAATCCATAGGCTGGCACGAGCCAACCCAGCGAACTGAAACATCTTAGTAGCTGGAGGAAAGGAAAGTAAAAACGACTCCCTGAGTAGCGGCGAGCGAACGGGGAAGAGCCTAAACCGATGGTTTCGACCATCGGGGTTGTGGGACAGCAATGTGGAAAAGGGATGTTAGTGGAAGTGTTTGAAAGACACGCCAAAGAGGGTGAAAGCCCCGTACACGAAAACTGAACTGACCTAGCTGTATCCCGAGTAGCACGGAGCACGTGAAATTCCGTGTGAATCCGCGAGGACCACCTCGTAAGGCTAAGTACTACTGTGTGACCGATAGCGAAACAGTACCGCGAGGGAAAGGTGAAAAGAACCCCGGGAGGGGAGTGAAATAGAACATGAAACCGTGAGCTTACAAGCAATGGGAGCCCGACTTATCGGGTGACCGTGTGCCTGTTGAAGAATGAGCCGGCGACTTATAGGCACTGGCGGGTTAAACCGGAAATGGTGGAGCCACAGCGAAAGCGAGTCTGAATAGGGCGTTTGTCAGTGTTTATAGACCCGAACCCGGGTGATCTAACCATGGCCAGGATGAAGCTTGGGTGATACCAAGTGGAGGTCCCAACCAACTGACGTTGAAAAGTCACTGGATGAGCTGTGGTTAGCGGTGAAATGCCAATCGAACCCGGAGCTAGCTGGTTCTCCCCGAAATACGTTGAGGCGTAGCGTCTCGTGCTCCAGCAGGGGGGTAAAGCCACCATTTCGGTGCGGGCTGCGAGAGCGGTACCAAATCGAGATGAACTCTGAATACCCTGTGTGTAGCGAGGCAGTCAGACTGTGGGGGATAAGCTCCATGGTCGAGAGGGAAACAGCCCAGACCGCCAGCTAAGGTCCCCAAATCAACGCTAAGTGATAAAGGAGGTGGGATTGCCCAGACAACCAGGAGGTTTGCCTAGAAGCAGCCATCCTCAAAGGAGTGCGTAATAGCTCACTGGTCGAGCGATCCTGCGCCGAAAATGAATGGGGCTAAGCGTTGTACCGAAGCTGCGGATTTATGGTAGGGGAGCGTTCTATGTGGGGCGAAGCGTTAGCGTGAGCGGGCGTGGACTGCATAGAAGTGAGAATGTCGGCTTGAGTAGCGAAAACATGGGTGAGAATCCCATGCACCGAAACCCTAAGGGTTCCTCCGGCAGGCTCGTCCGCGGAGGGTTAGTCTGGTCCTAAGGTCAGGCCGAAAGGCGTAGTCGATGGATAACAGGTCAACATTCCTGTACCGGTTATGTTTTGGGAAGAGGGACGGAGAAGGCTAGCCGAGCCAGACGTTGGTTACTGGTTCAAGCGTTCGAGGCTATGAGGAGCGGCGAAAACGCTCCGAGCTGAGGCGTGAGTACGAGCTGCTACGGCAGCGAAGTCGGTGATGTCATGCTTCCAAGAAAAGCTCTATACCCGTTAAGGCATAACTGCCAGTACCCGAAACCGACACAGGTGGGGTGGTAGAGAATACCGAGGTGCGCGAGGTAACTCTCTCTAAGGAACTCGGCAAATTAGCCCCGTAACTTCGGGAGAAGGGGTGCCACCGCAAGGTGGTCGCAGTGAAAAGGCCCTGGCGACTGTTTACCAAAAACACAGGTCTCCGCTAAGTCGCAAGACGATGTATGGGGGCTGACGCCTGCCCAGTGCCGGAAGGTTAAGGAAGCCGGTCAGCGTAAGCGAAGCTGGCGACTGAAGCCCCGGTGAACGGCGGCCGTAACTATAACGGTCCTAAGGTAGCGAAATTCCTTGTCGGGTAAGTTCCGACCCGCACGAAAGGCGTAACGATCAGGGCGCTGTCTCGGAGAGAGGCTCGGCGAAATAGAATTGTCTGTGAAGATGCGGACTACATACACCCGGACAGAAAGACCCTATGAAGCTTTACTGTAGCTTGGTATTGTGCCCGGGCTCTGAATGCGCAGGATAGGTGGGAGACGTTGATCTAGTGCTTGTGGGTACTAGGGAGTCAATGGTGAGATACCACTCTTTCAGAGCTAGGGTTCTAACGTTCACCCGTTATCCGGGGAGCGGACAGTATCAGGTGGGCAGTTTGACTGGGGCGGTCGCCTCCTAAAAGGTAACGGAGGCGCACAAAGGTTTCCTCAGGCTGGTTGGAAATCAGCTGACGAGTGCAAAAGCAGAAGGAAGCTTGACTGTGAGACCTACAAGTCGAACAGGGACGAAAGTCGGTTTTAGTGATCCGACGGTTCTGAGTGGAAGGGCCGTCGCTCAACGGATAAAAGTTACTCTAGGGATAACAGGCTGATCTCCCCCAAGAGTTCACATCGACGGGGAGGTTTGGCACCTCGATGTCGGCTCATCGCAACCTGGGGCTGAAGTCGGTCCCAAGGGTTGGGCTGTTCGCCCATTAAAGCGGTACGCGAGCTGGGTTCAGAACGTCGTGAGACAGTTCGGTCCATATCCGGTGTATGCGTAGGAATATTGAGAGGATTTCTCCCTAGTACGAGAGGACCGGGAGGAACGCACCTCTGGTGTACCAGTTATCGTGCCAACGGTAAACGCTGGGTAGCCATGTGCGGAGTGGATAACCGCTGAAAGCATCTAAGTGGGAAGCCCACCTCAAGATGAGTATTCCCATGGGGTAACCCAGTAAGGTCACGGGAAGAACACCCGTTGATAGGCTCTACGTGGAAGTCCAGTAATGGATGCAGCGGAGGAGTACTAATAGACCGAGGGCTTGACCATGATTTGGTTCTTGCCTGAGGCGACGTTTTATTCAAAACAGACGCATCATTGATGATGAAAATCATTGGTGATGTCCTATGCAGTTCTCAGGGTTCAACCTTGGGAATGTTTTCTATCCTGGTGTCCATAGCGTTGTGGAACCACTCCGATCCATCTCGAACTCGGTTGTGAAACGCAGCAGCGGCGACGATATTTGGGGGGTAGCCCCCTGAGAAAATAGCTCGATGCCAGGTAAAACATTCCAATCACATCAGTGATACGAAGAAAGCCACCCCGGAGAGGGTGGCTTTTTTTGTACCCTGACGCGCTAATACTGATCCAAAGTTGAGTTCAGCTTTTTTGATTTTCCGATGCGTTGATGCTGTCGAGGTCAACATCAGACAGTCGCTGGATCAGGATGTGATTTCCTGCATTTTGGTGTGGATTTCCTTCGCGCAGGCAGAACGCAGTGCTCATGCCTGATTGCCTTGCTGCATCGCATTCACCTGGATGATCGCTGACAAACAGAACCTGATCAACAGGTAATCCGAGTTTTTCAGCAATGGTCTCATAACTTTGCTGAACAAGTTTCGGTCCTGTGCGTGTATCAAACCAATAGGAAAAAAGATCTGTGAGATCTCCCTCGCTGGTATGGCGGTAGAGAAGTTTCTGGGCCTGAATACTGCCGGATGAGTACACCGCGAGGATGAGTCCGTTGTGTTTCCAGAGATCCAGCTGAGGATGTACATCCTCGAATAAGGATGATTTCAGTTCTCCTGATGCATAGCCTTGCTTCCAGATGATTCCCTGTAATTCCTTAAGGGCTGGTGACTTTTTGTCTGATTGAATCAGATGCTGAAGATAGTCTCCAACTTCACTTGTTGATGGGGGAGTGTGTGTCGTCTGCTCCAGCATGATCTGGCTGGTGGGATCGGGGTCACTGATCCATTCGGAGATGCTTTCAATCACCAAGCTGTCAATCTCCGCATCGATTGATCGCTGCTTGAGCGCCTCACTGAGATTCTTCTGGGCAAATGGAAACAGTGTGTGGCTGACAAAGTCGATCGGACAGGTCGTTCCTTCGATGTCCAGCACGATGGCCTGAATCACTTTTGACGCCTCAGTAATGATTGTCTCCAGGTGAGTTCCAAGAGGAATTCAAGGATCTCGGTATGGCGACGCGCTTCTTTCAGGTCGTTGCCCCATGCGTAGAGACCATGGCCTGAGACCAACAATCCATGGGGGGCTTCGGGTAACCGCAGGGCTGCCGATTCACTCAAGGCCTGGAGATCCTGGTTGTTGGCAATCACGGGAACTCTCACACTCACTTCGTGGGTTGTGACTCCTTTGAGGCCCTTCAACATCTCCCAGCCCTCCAGAGTCACGCTGCCTCGATCCAGTTCCGTTCTCGACAGCAAAGTCCCTGACAGGGAGTGGGTGTGGAGAACGGCCCCTGCGTGGCAACAGTGAATGATGCGCAGATGCAGCAGGGTTTCTGCACTTGGCTTGCCCACTCCCCGGGTGACATCGCCGCTGCCGTTGACTTCGATCAGGTCTTCAGGCCGAACTGAGCCCTTGTCGACACCACTGGGGGCCATCAGCAGTCGCAGAGGCTGATGTGCGACCACAACACTGAAATTGCCTCCGGTGCCATCGCACCAACCGCGGCGGTGAAGCACTTTCATCGTGGCTGAGAGCTCTTCAGCAGCCTGAATCAACGGTTTCGCGCCTCCTCTGTTCCCTGCTTCTCCTTCCTATCGCATCCGAAATTCAGGATTGGCAGACGGGGCACCAATGGGTGCTGCGACCTGCAAGCTTGATCCGCTCAATGGCAGTGCCGCAGTGCAGACACGGTTGACCGGTACGCCGATAGACCGCAGCCTGTCCTCCGTAATTGCCATTGACACCCTCAAGGTCGCGGAAATCACTGAACGTTGTGCCGCCGACGCCGATGCTGATTTCCAACACGTGCACCAGGCTGTCGCGGACCCGCTCAAGTTGTTTGTGGTTGAGCCTGCCTGCGGGCGTTTGGGGAGCAATCCCTGCCGCAAAAAGGCTCTCATCGGCATAGATATTGCCTGCCCCTGCCACAAGAGACTGGTCGAGCAAGGCTGCCTTGATCGACCGTGTTGATCCTTTCAGCTTCTCTCTCAGGTAAGCGGCGTTGAAGTCTTCGCTGAAGGGTTCCGGTCCTAGACGCTTCAGTCCGGTGATGACGGAGTCTGTGGCGACTCCCTGCGGGACCCACCACATCTCTCCGAAGCTGCGGACGTCAACGAAGCGCAGCTCCTGCTCACTGGCATTCCAGAAGCGGGCCCGTGTGTGTTGACAAGGCTCTGTGGGTTCGTCATGCCACTGGAACTGGCCGGTCATGCGCAGGTGGACCCCCCAGGAACCACTTGGCTTTCCGCTGCTTGGATCCAACAGCTGGGCGATCAGGTATTTTCCGCGTCGTTTCCATCTGCCGACGTTCTGACCTGACACGCCCTGGCAAAAGGCTGCTGAACCTCCAGGACTGGCAACCGCCCTCTCACGGAGGATTGCAGCCTCGTGTATCACAAACGATTGAAGACGGTTCTCGAGCCCTCGGCGAACCGTCTCAACTTCCGGAAGTTCCGGCAAGAGACTCAGGCCGGCTCGAGTTCGTCAAGTGCGAAGTTGTTGGTGTTGATGCCACCGTCCGAACCCTGGATGCCGTTGTAGTTGACCTGTTCGAACCTGACCACAACGGGGTAACGAATGCCTGAGGTGTCGATCGAGGCGACTTTGCCCACATCGTTGAACCAGAAAGACTCAGGGCGCTTGATCCGCACCATGTCTCCGCGGGAAATCGCCATCGCTTCTGAGGAACTGAAAGCCCCTAGACCCTATCTCGGGGTTCTGCCAAGCAGTGCTTTCGCGTCACACAATGTCGCCCTGATCAGCCGTTCACCGCCCCTTCGCCATGCCAGCATCCAGCCTCTGGAATGTTGCCTGCCTTGTTGCCAACGAACATGGAAACTCCAGTTCTAGAACTGGATCTGCCAGATCCTGAGCAGGACGACATCAGCACGATGGAGTTTCTGGCTCGCCTGGAACAGGCCTGGGCTGTTTGCGACAAGTTCGATCTTCAGACCGAGATCTGGCGTGGAAAGATCCTGAAGGCCGTTCGCGATCGCGAAAAGAGAGGAGGAGAGGGACGTGGCGCCGGGTTCCTGCAGTGGCTGAGGGAGCGCGAAATCAGCAAGACCCGTGCTTACGGATTGATCCAGCTTGCGGAGTCGGCACAGGACATGCTGGGTGAAGGCGTGCTCGAGGAGGCCAGCGTCAATCAGTTCTCCAAGCGTGCCTTCATGGAAACCGCTCAGGCGGCACCGGAGGTGCAGATGATGATTTCCGAGGCCGCCAATGAAGGGCAGGAGATCACGCGCAAGCAGGTGCGGCGCCTCTCTGACGAGTTCATGGCCTCCACCAGTCCGCTGCTGCCTGAGGAGATCCGTCAGCGCACCCAGGAGAATCTGTTGCCGCCGAAAGTTGTTGCGCCGCTTGTGCGTGAGCTTGCCAAGCTGCCTGAGCCTCAGCAGGACGATCTGCGCAAGGTGCTGCGGGAGGAGCCTGAGCTCGACCGGATCAAGGATGTGACCCACACCGCCCGCTGGATCACCAAAGCCACGGAATCCAGCGTCGCTGTTCGTGCCTTTCAGCAGGGCGAGCTGGATCTGGAGAAGGCGATGCAGGAAGCGCAGCGGTTGGATGCACTCGGATTGCTGGCTGATGCAGTCGGTCAGGCCCAGTCTCTTGAATCGGCGGTGCTCAAACTGCACACGTCCTGGCGACGACTGGGAGGGTTGCAGGAACGGCTCTGGGTGGAAAGCGGCAGCAGCACCCCGTATCTGCGGGATGTGCTCTCGGCACTGCAGAGCCTCAGCGGTGCAACGCTTCGGGTCTCCTTAGGCGAGCTGGCCGGGGGCAAGCGGGTGAGATTGCAGTTGGTTGAGGAATCACCGGATCAGCTGGATCCTCCTCCGATGCCCTAGATCTAGGGCTCGGTAGGCTGTGCACACCATCTGTGGAGTGCCTTGGACCTGCTGCTGGATGCGCTCAAGCGCCATTACGGCTGGTCCGACTTCCGGCCAGGGCAGCGGCCCGTCGTGGAATGCCTGTTGCAGGGGCAGGACTGCCTTGCGGTTCTGCCAACGGGTGGAGGTAAGTCGCTCTGTTATCAGTTGCCTGCTCTGGTGAGGTCAGGGCTTGTGGTGGTGATTTCTCCACTGGTGGCCCTGATGGAGGATCAGGTCCTGCAGTTGAGACGTCGTGGTATCACGGCAGCCTGTCTTCACGGAGGAATCGAGCTGGCTCAGCGCCGGAAGACGCTCTCTCAGCTCGGCGAAGGATCCTTGCGGCTGCTGTATCTCGCGCCCGAGCGTCTCCAGGGTGAAGCCACCCGATCCGTTCTGCAGGAGCATGCAGCCACGGGACAACTGGTGGCGCTCGCGGTTGATGAGGCCCACTGCATCAGCGCCTGGGGCCACGACTTCCGTCCTGACTATCGCCGGCTGGGTGAGTTGCGAGCACTTTGCCCAGGGGTTCCTCTGGTGGCCCTCAGTGCCACGGCAGCTCCCCGTGTCAGGGCGGATATCCTGCGCCTTCTGCATCTCAGGCGGCCGCTGATTCAGGTGGGATCGGCCCGACGTGACAACCTGCACTACTGCATGCGCCGACGTGTCGGGGATCCTCTGCGGGACGTGGTTGATGCCTTGCAGAAAGCCCGCGGCGCCTGTCTGATTTACGCCCGTACGCGTGTTTCTGTGGAGCGTTGGACCGAGAGGCTCCGGGCCAACGGGATTCAGGCCATCGCTTATCACGCCGGTCTTGAGCCTGACGTTCGTCATCGGGCTCTGGAGCATTTCCTGGGAGCGCAGCATCCTGTGCTGGTGGCCACTGTGGCTTTCGGCATGGGTGTCGACCGAGCTGATGTCGGTCTGGTTCTGCATCTGGACCTGCCCAGTACTCCGGAGGGTTATCTGCAGGAGTCAGGACGTGCGGGGCGTGATGGCAAGCCTGCCCAGTGTCTGGTGTTGTTCTCACCGAGAGATCGAACCAGCCTTGGATGGGCGATGCAGAGCGCTCTGCGCCGCTCATCCGCCAGCGATGCTGTCGAGGAATCACGTCGGATTGAACTGGCACAGCAGCAGTTGCGCCGTATGGAGGCTGTGGCTGAAGGAGAAACCTGCAGAGAACAAGCTCTGTTGCTGTCTGTCGGTGAGCTGGTGCCTCCCTGTGGTCGCTGTGATCGCTGTCTGTCCAGTGGCTCGAGGCAGGACTGGTCAGATGAAGCCAAGGCTGTTCTGGAGTTGCTGGCGGAGGTTCACGGCACGGATGCCCGCAGATTGAGTGAAAGGCTCAACGCCGAGGAGGGTCGTTCGGCGCACTGGGGATGGCTGACGCGGCGGCTGGTCCAGGAGGCGTTGATCCACGAAACCGATGACGGCAGCCAGCGCCTGTACCTGAAGGAGAGCGGCCGGCGCTTTCTGCGTCGACCCTGGCCACTGCATTACGCCGCTTGATCGGATTCAGGCTTCTGCAGTTGCCGCCTTGCAGCGATCCTTGATGAGATCCTTCTCGAATTCAGACTGGGGCGCGATCCAGTTTTTCCACATCCCGTTCGCGCCGGTGGCATTGATCTTCCCAGCGGAGCAGTTCACTGCCACGTAGAGCGACTGTCCATCGTTGTTCAGTGTCGGGGCCACCTCGCTACCACCCATCGACTGCCAGTTGCCCCAGTCGACCTGAAGGGGGCCATAGGAGCGCCAGGAAGCAGGTTTCGGCTGGGCACTTGTCTCGGTTGTTGTCTGACTGGCCTTGGCTGTCGTCACGGCTTTGACAACCTTGTCTTTTTCAGCCGCGGGCTTTTCAGCTGCGGAATTCACGGTTGCCGGTTTTGCTGACTTCGGTTTCGATTCCGCTGTTTTGGCCGTTGAAGGCTCGACGCTCTTTGGTTGTGACTTGACCTGAGCAGGCTTCCGTTCTTCAGGCTTGTTTTCGATCAAAGAGGGTTTCTGTTCCGCAGGTGTTGTCGAAGTGGCTGTTGAAGTGGTGCCGGTGCTCTCACTGGAGCGCAGCATCAGTTGGGTTCCGATGTTGACCTTGTCGGGATTCGTTATGGCATTGATGTTGATCAGTGAGGCCATGGGGATGTTGTACGCCATGGCGATCTGGGAAAGGGTCTGGCCTCGTGCCACGGTGTGGGAGATGGCACCCGGCTTGGCCTGAATCGGTACAGGCTTGGCTGTTGCTTTCGGCTTGGCCTGAGCGAGCACCGCGTTGCTTGGCAGCTTCAGGGTCTGACCGATCTCGACGTGATCAGCGCTCGACAGACCGTTCAGTGCCATCAACTGATGTTCACTCACCCGGTATTCCGCTGCAATGCCGCTGAGGGTGTCGCCTGACTGCACTCTGTGGCGACCTTTGCCGGCGGAAACATTCCCAGGCAGCCTCAGGCTCTGGCCCGCCTCCACATGGTCGGAGTTGCTGATGCCGTTGAGCCGCATCAGGCTGTTGAGAGACACGTCGTAGCGAGTCGCAATATCCGAAAGGGTCTCACCTGACTTGACCGTCACGTTGGCGGTTTGACCGGCGAGTGGTGTCAGGGCCATCGCGGCCAGGACGGTCAGGAGAGTGCGGCGCATACATGTCCGTTGGCTGGGCGAAACATAAGGTGCCTGTCGGCGAGCGCCAGTCCTCTCCCACCTTTGTTGTTGTGTTGGTCAGCTCAACAGACGACGGAATGTTTCCGGCTTCAGAGTGTAGGGCGGGTAGCGCTGAGGCAGATCAAGCCAGAACGGACGCCGAAGCACCGATCGTTCATGGGAAAAGGTTCTGAAACCGGCTTCGCCATGGTGGGCTCCCATTCCGCTGGCGCCCACACCTCCAAAGGGCAGGTCCGGCACGCCGAACTGCATCACCACGTCGTTGAAACACACGCCACCGGAGCTGGTGGTGCGCAGCAGATGATCCTGGTCGCTGTCGCTGCCGCCGAACAGGTAAAGAGCCAGAGGTTTGTCCTGCTTCTGAATCCGTTGAACAGCCTCATTCAGGTTTGCGATCTCCAGGACAGGTAGCAGCGGTCCGAACAGCTCATCGGCCATCAGCGGGTCTTCATCGTTCTGCACGTCGATCAGGGTTGGAGCAATCCGGCGCCTGACGGGATCGAACTCACCTCCAAGCAGCACGCGGCCATCGCTTTCGGCCTGCTTCAGCAGCGCCTCCAGCCGGCCGTAATGACGGTCATGGATCAGGCTTGCGAGCGATTCGGACTCCAGTGGATCGCTGCCATAGAGCTTCAGCCGTTCCTCGGCGATGGCCTGCAGCAGAGACTCGCGCACATCTGGCTGAACCAAAAGATGATCCGGTGCGATACAGGCCTGACCGGCATTGAATCCTTTCCCCCAGACAAGCCTGCGGGCCGTGACGGAGAGGTCTGCACCCGGCAGCACGATTGCGGGATTCTTGCCGCCGAGCTCCAGTGTCACGGGGGTGAGGTTGGCTGCGGCACCCTCAAGCACCTTGGCTCCAATCGTTCCACCACCGGTGAAGAAGATGTGGTCGAAGCGCTGCCGAACCAGTTGGGCGGCGACGGCACCATCGCCGTTGACCACCTGCACCACATCGTCTGCAAAGTGCTCGGGCACCAGCTGCGCGATCAGCTCTGCTGTTGCAGGGGCATGTTCGGAGGGTTTGATCACAGCGGTGTTGCCGGCCGCCAGGGCGCTCACCAGGGGCCACAACGTGAGACCGAAAGGCAGATTCCAAGGGCCGATCAGCAGCACACATCCGAGGGGCTCCCTGATCACTTCTGCACGACCAGGCCGCTGCATGAGCGGTACACGGATCCGGCGCGGTCGCATCCAGGCACGAAGGCGTCGTTCAGCCAGCTTGAGCTCCTGCAGCAGGGTCACCACCTCGGCCATGCCTTCCAGCCCGGGCTTGGCAAGGTCATGGCGCAGGGCTTCGAGGATCTCAGGCTCGTGCTGGGTCACCAGCTCACGCAGCCTCTGAAGCTGTTCCCGTCGCCATGCCTCAGGTCTGGTGATGCCCTTGAGCACGGGCTGGCGCAGGCGATCCAGGTCGGTGTCGGTGAATGTGGTTGCAGCGTTGGCCAGGACCATGACGGGGATGAGCGTGCTGTCAGTGCTGGGCATACTCGCAGCTTCTTCTGCGGAACGGTCGGCGCGGGGATGACGGTGACCGCGATCGCCTCTACACCGTGATCAGAGGCAACGGCCTGATGAGTCAGCAGCAGCCGTGGTGGAACGGCGCCGTCATCTACCAGCTGATCGTGCGCAGTTACCGCGACGGTAATGGTGACGGGATTGGAGATCTGCAGGGTCTTGCTAGCAGGCTTCCCTATCTGCGCTGGCTGGGCGTGGAAGCGATCTGGCTGACACCGATCTACCCCTCACCGCTGGATGACGGTGGGTATGACATCACCGACTTCAAGGCGATTCATCCGGATCTTGGCGATCTCGCGGCGTTTCATCGTTTTCTCACGGCAGCCCACGCCCAGGGACTCAAAGTGGTGATGGATCTGGTGATGAACCACACCAGCACACTGCACCCCTGGTTCCAGCGCGCCCGCTGGGCACCTCAGGGAAGTCCTGAACGTGAGATCTACGTCTGGAGCGATGACCCCCATCGCTATGCCGATGCCCCGGTGCTCTTCCGCCATTTCGAGTCGTCGAACTGGGAATGGGATGAGGTGGCAGGTCAGTACTTCCTCCACCGTTTTCTGCGTCACCAGCCTGACCTCAACTACGCCAATCCCTTCGTTCAGGAGGCGATGCTCGATGTGGTGGATTTCTGGATTGATCGTGGGGTCGACGGATTCCGCCTCGATGCCGTGCCGTTCCTCTGTGAAGAGGAGGGGTCGCGCTGTGAAGGCCTCCCTGAAACCCACGCTTTTCTCAAACGACTGCGACAGCGGGTGGATTCCCATGGTCGGGATGTGCTGCTGCTGGGGGAAGCGATTCAGCCTGTTGATGAAATCGCTCCCTACCTGCTGAAAGATGAACTCCATGGCGCCTATAACTTTGTCCTGACCGCCCATCTCTTTGCAGCGATCGCCAGCGGCAGGGTTGACAATCTGCGCAGATCTCTGCAGAAAGCTCAGCAGGTCGTCAGTGGCTGTCGCTGGGCGCTCCCCCTGCGCAACCACGATGAGCTGTGGCTGGGTGATGGTCACCTGATTCCGGAGGAGGTGATCCAGACCATCCGTGCCGGTCTTCATCAGGGCCAGGGCCATTGGCTCAACTGGGGCATCAATCGCCGCCTTGCGCCGCTGCTCAACGGCGACCCAGGTTCCAACCGCGTTCTTCACGCTCTGCTTTACAGCCTTCCAGGAATGCCCTGTCTGTATTACGGCGATGAGCTGGGCATGGGCGACTGGCCGGGATTACGGGACCGGGACCCCAACCGCACTCCCATGGCCTGGACGCCTGCGCGCAACGGCGGCTTCTCAACTGCACCTGACCCTCTTCTGGTGTTGCCGCCGATCACTGCTCCTGGTTACGACTACCGCGTGGTGAATGTGGAGGTTCAGAAGCAGCTTCCCGGATCGCTGCTGAACTGGCACCGGCGCATGCTCACCTGCCGGCGACTGTTGCCCGCACTGCGCCATGGTGATTTCGAGTTGCTGAAGTGTCCCCATCCCGGCGTGATCAGCTATGTGCGCTGTGATGGCGGCATGACGGTCCTGGTGGCCGCCAACCTCTCGGCGGCAGGGGCCTCTCTGCATCTCGACCTCAGTCGTTGGAGCGGTGAGCGCACCCGTGAGGTCTTCTGGGGATGTGAATATCCGCCTGCTTCCGAGGACTGGTTCGTCTATCTGCCAGCGCATGGATTCAGTTGGTGGCTGATCGGTGAAGTGGAGGATGTGACCTCTGATTCAGTGGGTTCTGAATAGTGAATTCCGAATTGAGAGTTCTGATCGGTACACCTTGATCAGAGTTTCAGTTCCAGAGGGGTGCTGTCACCTTGGCCGCACTGCTCGAGGATTTCAGTCACCACTGGGGCCAGCCGTTGCGCTTCATCGCGGTCGACCATGGCCAGCCGCGTTCGCCTGGCCAGCACGTCGGTGACGCTTTTCGCCTTTTCCTTCTGGACGGCGTGCCGCAGCTCTCCTCTGCAGACCGGCATCACCGTGCTGAGAGGTTCCCGCTCTTCCTCTGACCAGCTGTTGACCAGGGCTGCCGCATTGAGTCCATGTCCGTTCTCCAGGTGTTCAATCTGTTCCGATTGCCGAGGGGATTTCGGCAACAGCTCCTGGAGCGTTGACCGTTGTGCAATCAGCAGGCGTGGGGTTTGCAGGGGATCAGCGTCGGAACCGATCAGAGGTAGTTCCTTGGCCGGTGGCAGTGACTGTCCAAGTTGCTCAGCAACCGCCGTGAGGGTGTCGACAGCCATTGGGCGGCAGGTGGTCCACTTTCCTCCCATCACACTCACCAGTCCGCTCGGCAGCGTCTCAACCTCATGCTCACGGACGACACGGCTGCTGTTCACATCGGCATCGGCAGGCTTGAGCAGGGGTCTCCCTCCAGCCCAGCAGCTGCCGATGTCAATGCTGTTGAGATCCGGGAACCACCGCTTCACGTAGTCCAGGAGGTAGCTCTGTTCCTGTTCGGATGGAACAGCTGCCTGCGTTTGGCTGCATGGCGTGTCGGTGGTTCCCACCAATGTGCGCCCGAAGAAAGGCAGCATGAACAGCACTCGTCCGTCATCGGTTGAGGGCAGCAGCAGGCCGATGTGTTGCGGACAGAGACGCTGCTTCAAAACCAGATGCACTCCGCGGCTGGTCAGCATGCGCTCCTGACATCCCGGTTCGGCCATTCGCCTCAGTGCATCGGAGTGAATGCCGGTGGCGTTGACCACCACACGGGCTTGCCAACGCTCTCTCCGGCCATCAGCACTTTCGCTGATGGCTCCGCACACTTTTCCGTGGCTGTCTTTTTCCAGTTCCACAACAGTTGTCCGTGTACGCACAACCGCCCCGTGTTGCTCGGCGCTGAGAGCCATCAGCAGGTTCAGCCTGGCATCGTCAAACTGCCCATCGCTGTAGGCAACCCCTCCGCTGACATCGCTGCGGAGATCGGGTAGCGCTTCATGCAGCAGCGATCGAGACAGCAGCCGGCTGCTGCCGATTCCGGAACGACCGGAGAGGGCGTCGTACATGCCCAGACCGAATCGGTAATAAAGCTGGCCGATCAGCCCTTCCGTGGGCAAAGCCAGTTCAAGGCGATGCGCAAGAAACGGGGCCTGTTTCAGCCAGTGACCGCGCTCCAGCAATGCTTCTCGAACCAGGCGAAGCTGAGCGGTGTCGGCGGTCTTGAACGCCAGTTCGAGGTAACGAACACCCCCATGCAGCAGCTTGGTGCTGCGAGAACTTGTTCCCCCACTCAGATCATGGCCCTCGAGCAGGGCCACCTTGAGTCCCCGGCTGATGGCCTCATAGGCCACGCAGGCTCCACTGGCCCCGCCGCCGATCACAAGCAGGTCGAAGCAGGTGTCATTCATGCCAGCGAAGGCTCCTTGAGATGGCATCGCTCCACTGCTTAAGCCACTCATGGCGTTGTTTGGAATCGAGCGAGGGTTCAAAAACGTCTGCCTGATTCCCGCGGAGTGATCTCAGATCCTCCAGGTCGTTGATCAGTCCGGCCTGAACTCCTGCCATCAGTGCGACTCCACGGGCGGTGCTCTGCAGGTAGGCCGGACGTCGCACCCTCAGCCCGGTGCTGTCGGCCTGGGCCTGCAGCAGTGGATCCGAAGCTGCTGCACCACCATCCACCGCCAGCTCCCCGAGCCCCTGGCCGATGGACTGTTCCGCCAGCTGCACGAGGCCGGCCACCGAAAGTGCGATGCCCTCAAGCGCCGCACGGGCGATCTGACCGCGACCGCTGTCGCGGGTCAGGCCGATCAGCAGGCCTCGAGCGGCAGGATCCCAGTGGGGTGTCCCCCAGCCGGTGAAGGCGGGTACAAGCATGACCCCACCTGCATCCGGGACGCTGAGTGCCAGCTGATTGACCTCCTCAGCGGTCTCGATGATTCCCAGTCCGTCCCGCAGCCACTGCACCACCGTGCCGGCGTTGAAGAGGCTGCCCTCCAGGCAGTAGGTGGGCTCTCCTCGGTCGTCTGTCCAGCCGAGGGTGCTCAGCAACCCAGCATCACTGCGTTGAATGTTGCTGCCTGTGTTCACCACAAGAAATGCACCAGTGCCATAGGTGCATTTGGCTTCCCCTTGCGCCAGACACAGCTGACCAAGAGTGGCGGCTTGCTGGTCACCCAGCAGAGCATGGATTGGCACGCCTGCGAACGGGAGTCCAGAAGCGATCGCTCCGAAGTCGCCACGGCAGGGCACCAGCTCCGGCAGTGCACTCAGGGGCAGGCCTGACTGTTCACAGAATGCTTCGACCCATTCTCGTTTTTTGAGGTCCATCAGCAGGGTGCGACTCGCATTGCTCATGTCGGAGCAGTGCCTTGTGCGGCCGCTGAGATGCCAAAGCAACCAGCTGTCCACCGTGCCGAAGCAGAGATCATCACTGGCGGCAGCGCTGGAGGCGCTCGCCTCATGCTGCATCAGCCAGCTGATCTTGCTGGCACTGAAGTAGGGGTCCAGGAGCAGTCCGGTCCGGGTGCGCCATTCGTGCTCCAGGCCTTCCTCTTTCCACCGCTGACAGATGTCCGTTGTGCGGCCGTCCTGCCAGACAAGGGCAGGTCCGCAGGGCTGCCCGTCGCTGCGTCGCCACAGAACCGTTGTCTCCCTTTGATTGGAAACACCGCAGGCGACAACGGCGCCTCTCTGCTCCGGGCTGATGGATTGGGACAGGCGCTCCATCGCCAGACGCTGGCTTTCCCAGATCTCGCTGGGGCTCTGTTCCACCCATCCGTCAGCTGGATAGCTGATGGCCAGGGGAGCACTGGCGCTTGCAACGGGGTTGCCACGCGTGTCGAACAGGGCGGCGCGTGAGCTGCTGGTGCCCTGATCCAGTGCAAGAAGGAGGGGCGTTGCTGCCATGGACTGGTCGTTTTTAGAGTGCTAGCCGCACTTTTCGGCTGTCGCCACGCGTTATCGCGCGTTGACGCCACCGAAAGCAGTTGAGGCTCCAGAGCAGCAATCCTTTCTTGATTGCCTCCGGACTCAACACCCGGTGCCTGGGTGTTGAGTGAAGCCCTTGTCGAGACTTGAACTCGAGACCTCTCCCTTACCAAGGGAGTGCTCTACCGCTGAGCTACAAGGGCTTGTGGTGGATGGGCCGGGTTGGATTTGAACCAACGTAGGCAGAGCCAGCGGATTTACAGTCCGCCCCCATTAACCACTCGGGCACCGACCCGAACCACTGGAAGAACTTACCAGTCGGCCAGGCGATCTTTCAGCGGTCTGTGTCTCTCGTTGGTTCTCGATACGATTGGAATCGAAAGGAATACTCCTTAGGCCATGCGCCTGCTGCTCCTGAACGGTCCCAACCTCAACCTGCTGGGGCAACGAGAACCAGGTCTTTATGGACATCAGACTCTCGAGCAGATTGAGGGAGAGCTGAGTCAGCGCGCAGCTGCAGCAGGCGTGCAACTGGACTGTTTTCAAAGCAATTTCGAAGGAGCTCTGGTGGAGCGTGTCCACCAGGCCATTGGCGAGGTCGATGGGATTCTCCTGAATGCAGGCGCCTACACCCACACTTCGATTGCCTTGCGTGATGCTCTGCTGGGTGTGGCCATTCCTTACGTCGAGCTGCATCTCAGCAACACGCATGCCCGTGAGCCCTTTCGCCATAACTCCTTTCTGGCTGATCGTGCGGTTGGTGTGGTGAGTGGCTTCGGTCCCTTCAGTTATGACCTGGCCTTCGATGGCCTGCTGAACCACCTGCGCAGAGCTGCAGCATGACCATCACCTCTTCGGTGCCCAGCATCCGCTGGCTTGCAGCACCCACCAGCCGTGACTGGGTTGAGCAGGCCATCGCCAGACCGATGGAGGTGCTGATCGACCATGCCCATTGCGAACGCAAAGCGGCTGGGGCCGCGGTGCAGCTGATGTTCAGATATTTGTGTGAGCCGGGTCTGGGCGAGGCTCTCAGTCCGCTGGCGCGGGAGGAGCTTGAGCACTTTGAGCGGGTGCTGAGGCTTCTGAAGGATCGGGGCCGCTACCTGGAGCCTTTGCCCTCGCCTGGTTATGGAGCATGGCTGGCCAAGCAGGTGCGTCGGAGAGAGCCCGAGCGCATGCTCGATTCGTTTCTGGTGGCGGGATTGATCGAGGCTCGGAGCCACGAGCGGATGGCATTGCTGGCCGAGCACAGTCCGGATCCAGATCTGCGCCTGCTCTATGGAGACCTGTTGAAGAGTGAAGCTCGACACTTCGGTCTTTATTGGGTGTTGTGTGCCGACCGTTATCCAAGGGACCTGATTGTGCCTCGACTTCATGAGCTGGCCGCGGCTGAAGTGGATGCGCTTCGTGGCGAGCTGCCTACTCCTGAGGCCGTGCGCATGCATTCAGTGGGAGTTGATGCCTGACCAGGGGTCTACTGATCCCCTGACAACATCTAGTGACGGCATGGTTCGTCGATTGATGCAGCCTGCATTGAGCCTCAGATGCGGGACCTTTGTAATCAGAGTCCAAAAGAAGTCTGAAGAGACTCGCCATGGAGCCTGGGTCAGTTCTAAGATTGACCCAGTCACTTTGCGATGTCGATGTTTGACCCTGTGACCGCCGTTGCCGATTCGCTGCAGGCTTTGAGGAACGGCACCACCGATGAGCAGTGGGATGGCCTCAAGTCCGACCCGCTCGTGCGTGATCTGATCGGCCGTTGCGCTGACCTAGAAGCTGCCTTGCTGCTGAGCGAAGAGTCGCTGGTCAAGGAGTTGCCGACCAGCAGGACCTCATCATTGAAATCACCGGTTGAGGCTCGTTTGCTGCTCGCAGCCTGATTCCCACGACGTGTTGAGGCTGGGATAGCGGTCGGCGATCGAATCGCCTGTGAATTCGGCGACCCAGCCGCTGGGATTGTTGAAAAATCTCAGTGTGCAGAACCATGGGTTGACGCCCATGTCAAACCAATGGCGAGTCCCGGCTGGAACACTGATCCAGTCATTGGTTTCGCAGAGCACCTGCAACACTTCATCGCCGATGTGCAGGCAGAACAGACCGCAGCCCTCAACGAAGAAGCGCACCTCATCCTCGGCGTGAACATGTTCCTTGAGAAACTTCTGCCGCAGGGCCACTCGGTCAGGATGATCGGGCAGCACCCTGATGGCATCGACACTTGGGAAATTGCCGCGTTCCTTTGTCCACTCGATTTCGCGTCTGTAAGCCGCCAGGATCTCTGCGGCTGAGGCGTTGAAATCCAGCTGATGCTGCGCAGGCCAGCGTTCGAAGCCGATGCCTCGCTGCTTCAGCAGATCCTGAATCCTTCCGCCGTCCCGTGTTTGCATCTGGACGTCGTTGGTGGCAACTGAATAAAGAGTGAGTTCACTCATGGTGCTGGAGTCTGGACAGAACCAGTGAATGAGGCTGCTTCCAGCCTGTTCATCATGCTGGATGGCTGGTTGGCCTGGTTTGCCATTGTCCATCTCGTCCGAGTGTTCTCCGAATCAGCTCACGCTGGTCGGTGTGGGCCCGGGAAATCCCGAGCTGCTCACGGTGGCTGCTGTTCGAGCCCTTGAAGCCGCTGATGTTGTTGCCCATCCCATTGCCCATGAAGGAGCAGAGGGCATGGCCCTAACGATCGCCTCCCGCTGGCTTCGGTCTGATCAGCGTTGCCTGCCTCTGTTGTTCCCGATGGTTGCTGAGGCTCAGCCACGAATCACAGCCTGGAGACAGGCTGCTGATGCGCTGGTCGAAGAGGTCAGAGCCGGCCACCGGGTGGTGCTGCTCTGTGAAGGGGATGTGTCGCTGTTTGCTACGGGGAGCTACGTGCAGCTGGCTTTGCGTCGTCATCACCCAGATGTGCCATTCGCCTTGATTCCAGGCGTTCCATCTGTTTGTGCGGCGGCGGCAGCCGCAGTCGAAGGGGCTCACGACAGTCCTCTGGCCTTTCAGCAGGAGGGGCTGCTGATTCGCCCCTGTCCGGAGACTGGCGCCGAGTTCGTCGCTTTGCTTGACACTGCACGCCAAACATCCACCGTGCTCGCTTTGCTCAAAGTGGGGCAGCGCTGGTCCTGGGTTCGTGGCGCGCTGGAGCAGGCAAAGCTGCTTGATCAAGCGCTCTTCGCTCAGCGGGTCGGTTGGCCCGATCAGTGGGTGACACCGGCTCGGGCGGTGCCAGATGATGTGAAGCCCTACTTCTCACTGTTGCTGATCCGTCAGTTCTGGCCAGAGGTGTTGCCTTGACTGCCGCTCTGCAACCGCTGACACCGCTGCAATGGCTGGCGCTCGTGCATCCGGTGCTGATCATCCTGTTTGTCTATCCCGTGATCGGCGCAACGATCCGGCTGGGAATTCTGGCCAGGGAGCGCCGTCTGGAGATCAATCCCATCGCTCCAACCGTTCCTGTTGAACATGTGGATCACGGTCGCTGGGCGACGGCTGGCCTGCTCGTGGCTGTGCTGTTTGCCTTGAGTCACGACCTGGCTGCCGCCGGCGCCGGCGCCGGCAGCTGGTTGGTGGCCCTTGTTCAGGCATCCGGGGTTGTTGTGTCGTTCCTGGCCCTGCTGCGCACCCGTCGACTGGCCCTGCGGCTGCTGTTGTCCTGGAGCTGTTGGTTGTTTCTGCTGCTGATCACGATTCAGCCTCTGCTGGTGAGAGATCGCGCGCTGGCGGCTCCTGCGGTCTGGCAGTCGCACACCTGGGGCGGACTGTTGCTGCTCGCATTCCTGCTGCTCACCATGGCCTGTCAGCGGGAGATCTCAGGGCGTCTGTGGATGCGCCGGATTCATGTGGCTCTGAACGTTTTTGTGGCATTGCTCCTGGCAACGCAGGCCATCACCGGGACCCGTGATCTCTGGCTTGGTTGAGGCTCGGTGCAGTGGGGTTTGTGGCAACAGGCAGCGATGGAACGGTTGGCGTGACGGCAGGGTGAACAGACGGCTGATCAAGACGATCAATGCTTGCCATTCCGGTGATGCCTGACGTTCAGGCCAGCATCCAGGCCTGCAGAACAGCCAGAGGATGAGCTGCTGTCGATTTCGGTCGCTGAGTTCCTGCCAGCGCAGCGCAACTCGGTTGCCCTGCTTGCGTTCCTCCACAACAGGCAGAGCGGGCACCTCGTTGGTCCAGTGAAGTCGTTCGAGGTTCACCTCCGCCGGTAAGGGAATGGCGGTGTCAAGTTCCACGCCGGTTTCGCTGAGGGCCGTGATTCGACAGGGTCGCCGCAGTCCATCGCTGTCCTCCAGCTCGGCTGGCAAACAAGCGGCCTGCCATGGGGCCGGGTCGTGTGCGGGTGGATCCCAGCAGGCGCGCAGTGCAATCCAGAGGCTGAGCAGGTTGATCACGGCCCAGGTCAGACCAAGGGGCCTGGAGTCGAGGATCTCGCTGTCCAGTGATGGTGTCGTCATCAGTCCGTACAGGTTGATCAGGTTCAGCAGCAGCAGCGCCAGCAGAGGTGTCACCAGAGCAAAGCTGAAGCTGCCTCGGTCCCGTTTCTGGTGTTTCGGTGTCACGCGAAAGCCGCCAATGTGTCCCAGCAGATTGGTGAAAATGGTCAGCGTCAGCGGCACCGTGAGCACCCAGCCGGTGAGTTCGCTCAGCAGGGCGGTGCGGGAGCCTCTGTTGATCCAGCCGATGCTGAGCAGAAGAGTTGCCCAGAGCGGCAACAGCATGCGCAGGGCTTCATCGGTGTTGATCAGGATGGGAACGGTGCCGAGCAGGCCGTAGCTGAGCGGCATCAACATCAGCACCAGTCGTGGCATGTTGTTGAACCAGTGCACAACGCCCTCGAGGTAAGCCATCCGCTCGCCGATTCGCAGGTCACCCCGGCCCAGCGGTCCGTCATGGAGTCGCAGGCTTTGCAGCGTTCCGTTCGCCCAGCGCTGCCGTTGTCTTACGAAGTCGGCCATCGTTTCAGCGGCCAGACCTGCACTGAGCTTCTGTTGGAGATAGAGCAGTTTCCAGCCTCGGCGGCGGAGCCTCAGACCGGTGACGAAATCCTCTGAGATCGCCTGTTCCCTGAAACCTCCAACTGAATCGATGGCGCTGCGGCGAGCCAGAAAGGCAGTGCCGGCGCACACCACGGCCCCCCAGCCATCCCGGACAGGTTCGATCCATCGGTAAAAGCTTTCTTCATCGGGCAGCAGCCAGCGTTCCATGACCAGATTGCGCATCACGGGATCGGCGTTGATGAAGGTCTGCGGGGTCTGAAGCAGTCCCACCTTGGGGTCCTGGAAAAAACCGATGCAGCACTCGAGAAAATCTCTCTGTGGAATGAAGTCAGCGTCGAACACCGCCAGCAGCTCGCCGTTGCAATGGCGCAGGCCGGCATTGAGATTGCCGGCTTTGGCACTGTTGCGCTCAGGGCGGTGGCGATAACGACAGCCGAGCCTGAGCGCCAGCTGCTTCACTTCCGGACGGCCGCTGTCATCCAGCACCCAGACGCGACGGTTTTGATAGTCCAGATGGCAGCAGGCGATCAGGCTGCGTTCCAACACTTCGAGGGGTTCTCCGTAGGTGGGCACAAGGACGTCGACCGGCGGTCGCCAGTCGCTGTTCCGCCATTCCTCTCTCAGTTGTTGCACCCTGGTTCGACGGTCGGGAAAGCGACGCCAGGAGAGCCATAACGGCAACAGGCCTGACAGCAGCAGCCAGGCTTCCGCGCACAGCAACAACAGGCTCAACCCCGTGCTCAGCTGAGTGTTCAGGTTGAGGCTGCTGGTGATCCGCCAGTGCAGGTAGCGGGCTGTCAGCAGGCTGATCAGCACGATCAGACTGCGCCGCTTCCAGACCGGGCTTTGCTGCTCTGGCTGCCGGTTCAACCAGAGCGGCCACACCAGCACAAGCAGTGGCAGCCAATTCAAGCCAGCTGCTCCTGCTGCTGTTGAAGCAGTGACAGAGCCTGATCAGGAGTGGGTGCACGCATCAGTTTCTGGCGGAACTGAGATGCACCGGTGAATCCCGTGCAGGTCCAGCTCATGTGTTTGCGAGCGATCAGCAGGCCGTGATCTCCACGCGACTCAACCAGTGCCTGCAATTGTTCTGAGGCCAGCATCAGGCGTTCCCTCGGCCCTGGAGTGAGGGGAATGGCGCGACCGCTCAGTGCCGCATCGATCTGTCCAACCAGCCAGGGGGCCCCCATGGTCCCTCGCCCCACCATCACTCCATCTGCCCCGGTTTTCTCAAGGCAGCGCAAGGCTGCTTCAGGGCTGTTGACATCGCCGTTGGCGATCACGGGAATGCCCAGTGAACGCTTGACAGCCGCAATGGCTTCCCAGTCAGCTGCTCCGCTGAAGCGTTGTTCTCTTGTGCGGCCGTGCAAGGTCAGAAGAGTGGCACCTGCATCCTGCAGCTGTCTGCTCCAGGAGACAGCCGCGTGATGGCATCCTTCAACCTGCGGTTGATTGCACCATCCCAGGCGTGTCTTCACCGTGACAGGCACGCCCACGGCTGAAGCCACGGTTTCAACGATCCTGCAGGCCAGACCGGGATCGCGGATCAAGCCGCTGCCCCCGCCTTTGCGGGCGATTTTTCGCACCGGACATCCCATGTTGATGTCGATCAGGAAGGCACCGGCGTCCTCGGCGCGACGAGCCGCATCAGCCATTGCTGCCGGTCTGTGATCGAACAGCTGGACGCCGATCGGTCCGGTTTCCTCGCTCAGCTCCTCGACTTTTCCCCTGCCGTGGCCCAGCTCAAGACTGGTGGCATTCACCATTTCCGTGAACAGCAGAGCGTCCGGCGCCCAGCGCCTCACCAGAGCACGGAAAATTCTGTCGCTGACTCCTGCCAGTGGAGACTGCATCACGGTGCATCGCAGGATGCGTTCGACGCTGCTTCCACTCAGCCGCAGAGCCCTGGCCATCGGGACTTGATTCAGTTCACGCATCCTCGCCATCCGCAGGTCTCAATCCGTTTCAGGCCGCTGACTCATCCAGCCCAAGTCGGGTGCGGGTGAGGCGGACCTGGGTTTCGATGGCATTGCGGAGCCAGGCCTGGTTGGACCAGTCTTCATGCCTGGCCAGACGCTCCACGTCCTGCATCAGATCCAGCGGCAGCTGAAGGTTCACGGTCTGAATGCTGTGGGGACTGGCCAGTCCCCCCTGGTGGGGAGCATCGAGATGGAGCACCTGCACTTTCAACACCTGAAGGCGTGTGCCGGCACGAGGTTTCATGTGCCGCACCTGTCGCACCGTCAAACGCACAGGACAGCCAGCCCGCATGCGTTGCAGGCCTCTGTTGCCCAGAGGAGCGTCGCGACGATCGACGAACACAGGGGTGCTGATACCTGTCTTGCCGCTGTAGCTGAAGCACACCCCGCCCTGTGCATCCCATGGAGGGGAAGTCACTTCCTCGGTCTCCACATTTTTGAGCAGTCGCCGGCGATCACGTCTGACCGTTGCCATGACCTCGTTTGGAAGTCGAAAAACCAGCCGCTGCAGGCGTGCGTCGCCGAGAAGCGACGTCTTCGGTTCCAGAGATGTTTCGAAGACGTACATGCTCAGAAGGTAACGGAGGCACCCCCTGAGGCTGTGGATGACAACATGCGCCCATGTCTTCCAACTCCTGGATCCTGAGCCGGACTCTGCTGATGGCGATCCTCGAGGACCGCCTTAGCGATCAATTCGTGGCTTCGCTGGTCTGGGAGCGACTCGGCTATCTCTGCCCTGAGGGTGGTGAGGGGCCATGGCTTGCGGGCCCTGAAACGCCCACCGACTGGGGGAAGGACTTCCCGGAAGCCCCGCCGGTGATTGCTTCGCGGCAGGCTTCGGTGAGGCTGACTCGGTCGATTCCCAGGGAATCCAAACAGCTGCTGAAGCAGCAGCTCAATTTCGGCGGATATCGAATCGATGAGCTTTATCCGAGGCGCACCCGCCGAGCCACCGCGGTGAACTGGTTGCTGGCCTGGCTTGTGTCTGCTGGCGAACCGTTGCAGGAGGACGGTGCTCTGCCAGCTCTGCTCGATGCTCCGGCGGATCCGGTTCAGGGCCATCCCGGTGATCCGCCGCTTGGATGAGCTTCACACCTGAATCACCACCTTGGTGCCCTTGAGCGTGTTTTCAAACAGCCAGCGGGCCTGATGCGTGGGCATGCGAACACAGCCATGGCTGCGAGGCACACCGAAGGCCTGGCCTGCATCTTCCTGCCATGGAGCTCCGTGCATGCAGATCATCTCGTTGGCGGTGATGCACATCGCGTAGGGCACGCCCGGCGCGACATAGCCCCGTCCGCGCATGGTCACTGAGCGGTATTTGGTCAGCACCTTGGCTTCCCCTGTGGGGGTTGGCGTGGACGCCTTACCGGTGCTCACGGGGATGACCCGCACAATCTCTTGATTCTTGTCGTAGACGGTGAGTTGTTGATCCGAAAGGTCCACCACCAGGGTGGCGATCAGTTCGAGCATGATGATGTGACAGCGAGTTCACTGACCCATGGCTAGCCGTCTCGCCTGAGTCTCACTGGTCTCGCTCGGAAAGAATTCCCATTCCTTTCGGCGAAATGAAAAGTCGAGCGACGCCCGCTTCTGTTGCTCGTCCCACTCCTCATCCCAACGACAGGCGCCTCTGTACTGTCAAGGCTGTTCCTGCTGTGGACCTTCTTGGCGCGTCCCGTCGTCGCGATCATCGGGCGTCCCAACGTCGGCAAGTCCACGCTGGTCAATCGTCTCTGCCGCAGCAGGGAGGCGATTGTCCATGACCAACCGGGTGTCACCCGTGATCGCACCTACCAGGATGGTTACTGGGGGGACCGTGAATTCAAGGTGGTTGACACCGGTGGACTGGTGTTCGACGACGACAGTGAATTTCTTCCTGAAATCCGTGAGCAGGCTTCGCTTGCGCTTGAGGAGGCCAGTGTCGCTGTGGTGATCGTTGACGGTCAGCAGGGCCTCACGGCATCGGATGAGGCCATCGCGGAGTTTCTGCGTGGTCAGCGGTGCCCAACGTTGCTTGCGGTGAACAAGTGCGAGTCGCCCGATCAGGGTCTGGCCATGGCTGCGGAGTTCTGGAGCCTTGGGCTTGGAGAGCCTTACCCCATTTCCGCCATTCATGGGGCAGGGACTGCGGAGGTCCTGGATCGCGTTCTCACCTTCCTGCCTCCGAAGGATCAGGAGGGCGATCAGGAAGAGCCAATTCAGATGGCCATCATCGGTCGTCCGAATGTCGGTAAATCAAGCCTTCTGAATGCCATCTGCGGCGAGCAGAGGGCCATTGTGAGTCCGATTCGAGGAACAACACGCGACACGATTGACACCAGCATCGTGCGTGAAAACCGCCCCTGGCGCCTGGTCGACACCGCTGGGATCCGTCGGCGCCGCAGCGTCAATTACGGTCCTGAATTCTTCGGCATCAACCGCAGTTTCAAGGCGATTGAACGCAGTGATGTCTGCGTGCTGGTCATCGACGCGCTGGATGGTGTCACCGAGCAGGATCAGCGCCTCGCTGGTCGCATCGAAGAGGACGGTCGGGCCTGTGTGGTCGTTGTCAATAAATGGGATGCCGTGGAGAAGGACAGCCACACCATGTCTGCCATGGAAAAAGAACTGCGTTCCAAGCTGTATTTCCTCGACTGGGCTCCGATGCTGTTCACCTCAGCTCTCACCGGCCAGCGTGTCGACAGTATTTTCGCCCTCGCTGTCCTCGCCGTGGAGCAGCACCGTCGTCGTGTCAGCACCTCTGTAGTCAACGAAGTGCTGAAGGAAGCTCTCAGCTGGCGCAGCCCGCCGACAACCCGGGGCGGTCGTCAGGGCAGGCTTTATTACGGCACTCAGGTCGCGACCAGACCACCGAGTTTCACTCTTTTCGTGAATGAACCCAAGCTTTTCGGAGATACCTACCGCCGATACGTTGAACGTCAGATTCGTGAAGGGCTCGGATTCGACGGCACTCCCTTGAAGCTGTTCTGGCGTGGAAAGCAGCAGCGGGACGCTGAAAAGGATCTGGCCAGGCAGCAGAACCACCAGGGCTGAGCGGCATGGATTGGCTGAGGCAGATACCGATCGGGCAGTACGTGGATGGTGCCGGAGGCTGGTTGCGTCAGCTGGATCCACGCCTGAAGCTGTTGTGGGTGCTGGTGTTTCTGCTCACCCCTGTGCTGGCAGGTCCGCTCTGGCGAGTTGCACTTGTGCTGGCCCTGCTCTTGATCACCCTGGTGAGTGGTTTGCCGGCGCGACTGTGGTGGCGTTCCTTGTTGCTGGTCAGCGTTCTTGGTTGTGCGGTCGGATTGCTGGCCATGCTGCTGCCGACCGGCGATCCTGGAGCCAGCCTGAACCTGAGGCCACCGGCGGAGATTCCAGGCCTCGCGCTCACGTCACCTTCCTGGGAGCTGGTTCGCCTGGGGCCCCTTCAGCTGGGATCCCTGAAGCTGGGGCCGCTTGTGGTCGATCGTCGCTCGGCTGAACTTGGGTTGAACAGCGCCACCTTGATCGTGACCGTTGTCCACAGCGTGAATCTGATGCTGCTGTCCACCCCCAGTGAGGAGCTGATGTGGTCACTCAGCTGGTGGCTGGCTCCCCTGGCTCGTCTTGGAGTGCCGATTGATCGGCTCAGTTTTCAGCTGCTGCTGGCACTTCGCTTTCTGCCGTTGGTCCAGGAGGAGCTCCAGAACCTGTTGCGCTCGCTTGCCAGTCGTGCCGTCAACCTGCGCCGACTCGGTTTCAAAGCCTCCTTCGGTCTGGTGCTTTCTGTTGGAGAGCGCCTCCTGGCCAACATTCTTTTGCGTGCCGAACAGGGCGCGGAAGCGCTGCTCGCTCGAGGCGGAACCTGGTTGCCCGCTGATGCATTTCGTCCGGAGCAGACCTCGAAGGGTGTTGCCCGCAGCATTCTCAACGGGGTTGCCGCTGTGGGGCTTGTCACTGTTCTGGTTCTGCGCGGAAGGTACGGTGCTCTCTGATCACCGTTTTCAGGTCTGTGAGCGCTGAGGGTTATCTCAATCACCCCACCTTTGGGATGCTCTACAGAGTGGCCCCTGCCGGGGAAGGTCGAGATGTGTACGCCACGTTGTACGCCCAGCGCATGTTTTTTCTTGTCACCCTTCAACCAAGAGGTGCTCAGTTCGAGGTGATTCCCTATCTCGATGCTCGTCATCACGCCGAGTTGAACCTCGCCAGGCGCCGCCGGGATGCATCGGAGGATTACGGCAGCTGGAAGCAGTTGTTCGATCAGACCTTCATCTGACCCATGCAAGACGGACAGCTCGAGTGACGGAGATTCAGAGCCGCTGGCAGCAACTGCAGCAGCGTCTCCCGCCGGGAGTCAATCTGCTTGCTGTGAGCAAGATGCAGCCGGCTTCAGCCATTCGAGAGCTTGCAGTCTGTGGTCAGCTCGACTTCGGTGAGAGCCGTGTTCAGGAGGCCTTGCCCAAGCAGGAGGCTCTCTCGGACCTCACTGATTTGCGCTGGCATTTCATTGGTCGCCTGCAGGCCAACAAGGTGCGTGCCGTGGTCAGAGCCTTCAGCTGGATTCATTCCATCGATTCGATGGCCCTGGCTGAGCGTTCATCCCGAATCGCCGTGGAGGAGGGCTGTTACCCATCGGTGCTGTTCCAGGTGAAGCTGAGGTCTGATCCCTCGAAGGGGGGATGGGACCCGGAATCACTGAAAGAGGCCTGGCCGGTGCTGCGCCAGTTGCCCGGCCTGAATGTTGCCGGACTGATGACCATGGCTCCGTTGGGGCTGGACATCCCTGAGCGGCAGGACCTGTTCAGGGCTTGCCGCAATCTGGCGGATGAGCTGGATCTGACGCAGTGTTCGATGGGAATGAGCGGTGACTGGCCGCAGGCCGCGGCAGCAGGGGCGACCTGGGTTCGTGTGGGGTCCGCACTGTTTGGTGAGCGTCCGTCTGTGACGCCCTGAACACAACCACACAATCAAAGTAATCAGATGGACATCAATTCATCTGGACACGCTTGCTCACAACTCCGTCGAGCGCTATTCAGGGTCAAGGTTTTGCGGTTTTCCAGTGTCGTTGATTTCTCGTCTTCGTGCGGTCGTTGCTGGCGATGAATATCTAGACGGCGATTATGACGAGCTCGACTACGACACGGGCGAGCAAGAAGACAACATGCAGAGCATGTCATCTGTGAACAGCAGCGCTCTCGCTCCTCTGGATGCATCCAATCCCTTTGAGATGGATCAGAATTTCACCGGCTCGAATGTGATCGGGATGCCTGGAATCAGTTCCGGTGCAGCAGAAGTTTCCCTGATGGAGCCGCGCAGCTTTGATGAAATGCCCAGGGCGATTCAGGCTTTGCGTGAACGCAAAACTGTCATTTTGAACCTCACGATGATGGAGCCTGATCAGGCACAGAGAGCTGTTGATTTTGTTGCCGGTGGAACCTTCGCCATCGATGGTCATCAGGAGCGTGTTGGCGAGAGCATCTTCCTGTTTGCACCGAGTTGCGTGACCGTGACCAACGCCAGTCAGGAAGAAAGCCCCACTCCCACCGTTGTCACCAAGGATGTTGAGCAGGCCTCTGTCGAGAGCAGCGTCGCCCCTGCACCTGCCTGGGCGGTTTCCGATGCTGCGGCTCTTTGAGTCCTCGCTTCGGTGACCGGTTCTGTTGGTGTGATCGGTTTGGGCCGCATGGCCCAGGCCTTGATCTTTCCTCTGATTGAGAAAGGCAAGCTTCAGTCAGCCGATGTGATCGGCGTTGTCGGCAGTGATGCTTCTGTTGCTCGGTTGACTCCTGCTTTGCCGGATGGTCTGACCCTTGTCACGGCGTCGGATCCCAGAGCGATGGATGCCTGGAAGGCATCGGTTCAGTTGTTGGCCGTCAAACCGCAGCAGCTTGATGCTCTGGCTGAAAGCGTTGGGCCACCTCAATCCGGACAGTCTTCTCTGCTGATCTCTGTGCTGGCGGGGGTCACCCTTGAGCGTCTCCAAAAACAATTCCCTGGTCGGGTCTGTGTTCGTGCTGTTCCCAACACGCCCTGCCTGGTGGGGGAAGGATTGTGTGGTCTGACATGGGGAGAAGGGGTTACTGCGCAGCAGCGTCACTGGGTGAAGGAAGCCTTTGAGCCTGTGAGCGAGGTACTTGAGCTGCCGGAGTCGAAGTTGGATGCGTTTCTGGCACTAACCTCTTCAGGCCCTGCCTATGTGGCTCTTGTGGCTGAAGCCATGGCTGATGGCGCAGTGGCTGCTGGTTTGCCGCGTGATCTGGCCCATCATCTGGCTCATCGGACATTGGCCGGCACTGCTGAATTGCTTGATCAGCAGCAGCTCCATCCAGCTCAGCTCAAAGACATGGTTGCCTCACCTGGAGGCACGACCATGGCGGCTCTTCGCAAGTTGGAACAAGCCGGTGTTCGAACTGCTTTGATCGAGGCGGTGGTCGCGGCCACGGAGCATGGAAGGCTTTTGCGCTGAACTGAGCTAGCGCTCCATGACATGAGTTCAGGCTGCCAGGGGTGCTCTGCGGATCAGCTCCCCGTAGAGCCTTTCGAGTGAATCGATGTTGCGGCTCATCGTGTAGCGCTGCAGAACTCTTTGGCGGGCCTGTCGACCAAGTTCGCCCGTCAGCACGGGTTGATCGCGCAGCACTGGTAGCAGGGTGCGCAACTGACTGGTCACTCCAAGGGTGCTCATCACGATTCCTGCTCCACTGGTCAGCACTTCTCCGTCAGCTCCAGCATCCGTTGCCACACAGGCACAGCCACTGGCCATGGCTTCAAGCAGTGCCAGTGAAAGACCCTCCACGAGAGAGGGAAGAATGAACACTTCGGCGCACTGGAGCAAGGCAATGCGCGTGGCTAGATCCGATTCATAGCCCCACCAGAACACGTCTTCGTCGTAACTGTTCTGAAGAGTGCTGCGCAGAGGCCCTTCGCCGACTATCACCAGGCGACAGCCATCCATGTTCACCAGGCGCCAGGCCTGCAGAAGAGCCTCCACGTTTTTTTCCGTGGCGATGCGCCCCAGGTAAAGGAAGACTCTCTCCGGTCCCAGACGGGACCGCACCTGATGCACTGCAGTGCCTTTTGCCGGTGCGATGCCCGATTCCTTCTGCGGGGCTGTGGGATACCACTGGTTGGTGTCCACTCCATTGGGGATCACCGCCAGACGATCTTCACGCACGCCCAGGCGCGCCAGGAATTCAGCCTGTAGATCAGAGAACACGATGACCCGGTCGTACTTGGAAAGGGCCGGCGCATACAGCTGGTAGGTGAGCTGCTGGGTGCCTGCAGTCAGATTGCGCAGGCTTGCATCGAAGGGGGGGTGGAAGGTCGCCACAAGGGGAACCCCAAGCTGCTGACAGAGCTCCGGCAGTCGGAAATCCAGTGGCGACAGCGTGAGGCTTGCATGCACCAGATCGGGTTGAAGGCGTTCCAGCGATTCCCTCAACTCGCGCTGGGCACCTGGTGAAGGAATTGTGTAGACCTGCGATTTCACCAGGTAGGGAAGACTCACATCCGGATCATTGGCGAGTAGCGATGTGCCGCTGCCGGGAGCCTTCGGATTGTCGAAGTGAATGAAACTGGTCTGATGACCCCTTGCCCTCAGGGCCTCCGTTGTGCTGAGCCCATAGGTGACATTGCCGCAGAACGGAGTTTTTTTGCCTAGCCAGGCAATATGCGTCACCGCCACCGTTCACGAGCCATGGTTGACGCTAGCAGCGCTGCCAGGGCCGTTCGAGCAGGGCGGCAACGAGAGCGAACAGAGCGAGCAACCACAACACGGGACTGAGCCCGATGCTGCTGACCAGAGTGCCTGCCAGCACAAGCGGCAGGCTGAGCGCGATGTTGATCAGGTTGTTCTGAAGGCCGAACACTCTTCCCCGCTGGGATTCAGGAGTTTCCTCCTGGATGGTTGTCTGGGCCGGAATGGCGACCAGTGCCGCTCCGACCCCGAGGATCCCGCAGAGAGCCAGGGTGCTGTTGAGTGAGCCCTTGAACTGGCTGAGTAAAACCAGTGAGAAGGTGATCAGCCCCAGCCCTGCTGCAGTGAGTCGACGGCGGCTGAAGTGATGGCCAAGCTGGGCCATCATCACGGCGCCAAGGGCCATGCCCAGTCCGCTCATGGCAAGCAGCATTCCGAAACCGGAAGGCCCAAGGGTGCGAATCAGGCCTGCCAGCTGCAGGGCCAGCACGTAGAGCGCCGCGAGCAGGCTGTAGAGCAACACCAGATGCACCATGGCGTTACGCACTGTGGGGATGCGCTTCAGCACCTGAAGCCCTTCACCGATTTCGTGCCAGACCGATCGACCATTGTTCTGGATCTGCTGTTCCCGGTGACGGACTGCAAGCAGGCTCAGGGCTGCCAGGCCGTAACAAAACGGCAGCAGGATGAATTCACCACCGCGCACGCCCACCGCGCTGAAGAGGTGATTCAGACCTCTGAGGATCGGCTCTCCCAGTGCGAAGCCAACGATCGTGGCTCCCATGCTGGTGGTTTGGTAAAGCGAATTTGCCGCAAGCAGGTGTTCGCCAGGCACCAGCAGCGTGATGGCCGCCTGTTCGGCGGGTGCGAAAAACTGCGTCAGGATCGATTCGACAAACGTCATGCCGATCAGCCCCCAGTAGCCCCAGGGCAGTCCAAGGATCAGGGGACCTGGGATCAGGAACAGGGGGGTCAGCATCACCATCAGCGCCCGCAGACCGTTCGAGGCCACCATCACGCGCCGTTTCGGCCAACGGTCAACCCACACACCCGCCACACTGCCGAGGACCATCGCCGGCAGTGTGTTCGCCACGAAGATCCCCGTTGCCAGGAGGGTGATCACCTGTGTGCGGGTGCTGATATCGAGGCCGTAGTCGGACGCCACCTCCGCAAGCACACCGTTCTGCTGAGATGTGAGCAGCAGGTGCTGATCGATCAGGAAGACCATCAGCACGATGTAGAACTTGTCCGCCAGCTGAGAGAAAATCTGGCCGATCCAGAGTTTGCGGAAGTCGCTCAGGCGCAGCACTGCCTGGAGCCCTCTGCCTCCCTCCGGATTGTTGCCGGTGGGTAAGACCGGTTCTGGACTGTTCAGGTGGGATCCGCTCAATGTTCCAGCAATGACGGGATCATGATCGCTCACTGCGATGGCATGCAGTTGCCGACCATCTCCAGCGATCGCACGGGGCGGGGTAGATGGGCTCGGCACCAGCATTCCAGGACGGCCAGTAGCTTCAGCCAAACCGCACGCGGCCCCATCAGTTCGCCATCGCGTTTTCGGGGCAGTTCCGCCCTGGGCAACCGTTGCAAAAGAGCCAGCTCCGATGGATTGAACTGAAGCGTGGCGCCCGGTAAAGAGCCGATTGCCAGCCCTTCTTCAGGCAGCAGACTGCATCGCCATTCCCACTGCCCGATCGGAGGTGCCAGCTCTGCTCCTGTGCGACAGCAGATCTGCAGTGGAATTCCGTAGCCACCCAGCGCCAGCAGATGGACTCCCGCCTGCACAAGCATGGCCAGGCAGAGATCGGCGTCCGGCTGGGTGGCTCGACTGAGGGTCTCGAGACTCTTGAGATGGATCAGCACCGTGTCCAGCATTCCGGGAACAGGATCGCTGTCGCTCACAAGCGCGATCGCCAGTTCCGCCAGGGCCTGAGCCGCTGCCAGCGTTTCCAGCTGTCTGCCGACACCGCCGTAGTTGTGCACGACCTGCAGCTGACGCACTCTCTTCAGGCCGCGACGACCCACCACCTGCAGATCCAGCAGGGTGAGTGGCACTGCAGCGGCGAGGCTGCTGCGTGGTTTTCGAGCTCCCGGCACCGCCAGTCGTACCACCCCCGCTTCATCACTGAGCAGCGTCAGCAGCCGGTCATGCTCCCCGAGGGGCCCCACCTTGAGGGCCAGTCCCGTCATGCGCCTGTCCCCACTCATCGAGGTTGGCGCAGGGCTTTCATCAACGCCGGACCGTGACCGGTGCCCAGCGCGGTGGCGCCTGCACCCACGAGATCAACTGCGTGTTCAAGCTCCCGGATCCCACCGGCGGCCTTGATGCCGCAACGCCCTCGGGTGAGATGGCGCAGCTCCCTGATCTGATCGGCCGAGACTGCGGCACCAAAACCGTTGCCGGCCTGAAGTGATGCAGCGCCGGCATCCACGGCGGCCTCCGCAGCCAGAGCAAGCTGCGCTGCAGTCAGCTGATTGATGTCCAGCACCACGTTCATGGGCAGATCGAGCGCGGCGATCGCCGCTAGCTCCTCGGCGAAGCTGTTGGCACGTCCGTTCACAAGTGCCGACCAGTCCGGCGTGACTTCGAGAACGTCAGCTCCACGGGCAGCAGCCCATTCGGCCTGGGCCTGTTTCAGCTCAGTGGGCAGTGCTCCGAAGGGAAAAGCCACGGTGGCGATCAGTTTCACCGGTCCGTGGCCGCCAAGGCGCCTGCGCACGGCTTCGAGGTGAATGAGGCTGACGCAGACGCCGCCGAACCCCAGCTGCTTGGCGGCGTCGCAGAGCGTGAGCAGTTCCTCCTCCTGCAGGAGTGGATTGAGCAGGGCCTGGTGGATCAGAGGGGGGATGTCCGGCAGCTCCTGCCGGCGCGGTGACTTGGTCATCGCTGAGCAAACGACGGATCAACCCGCCATGAAAGGTTCAGTTGCGTGCCTGGATCACGCCATAGCCACCGTGGTTGCGCCGATAGATCACCTGCAGCTCACCGCTTTCACTGTCGCGGAACAGATAGAAGTCGTGGTCGATGAGATCCAGCTGGGTCCGGGCGTCATCCAGCGTCATCGGCGGCATGGCGAAGTACTTGCGCCGTACTCCGGGGCTGGGCAGCTGAGCCTCCTTCCCCTCGATCAGTGAACCGTCGATGGGGCTGTCGTCCAGTACCGCTTCAGTGGTTGGGGTCTCCGTGGCTCGGTGACCATGGCTGTGGTGGTGGTCACTGTGCCGTTCCTTGAAACGACGCAGCTGCCGAGCCAGCTTGCTTGCCACCAGATCGATGCTGGCGTAGAGATTTTCGCTGCGTTCCTGGGCGCGAATCACCGTGCCGCTGGCGAAGACCGTGACCTCTGCCGTCTGCTGCGGCACGCGGGGGTTGCGAGCCACAGACAGATGCACATCCGCTTCCTGAACAAGATCGTCGAAGTGATGGATCGCCCGATCAAGCTTCGTTTCGGTGTAATCCCGCAATGCGGGAGTCACATCCAGATTGCGACCATGGATCAAGAGCTTCATGCATCCCTCCGGTGCCTGCGCCTAAAGGAAAGCTAGTGACGCCGTTGGATTCCGGAGCAGGGTCTTCGGCATTTCTTTTTCAGCCGGATCAACTAGTGCCGTTTCAGCAGGCCTGGGATCTGCAGCGCCGCTGGCAGGAGCGTTTGCTCCTTGATTCAGCAACCGGAGCCGATGCGGAAGCGGTCTGGCTGCTGCAGCACCCACGCTGTTTCACCCTCGGCCGCGGCGCCAGTGAAGACCACCTGTTGTTCGATCCGGAGCATCCGCCGGCCCCACTTCACCGCATCGATCGTGGCGGGGAAGTGACGCACCATGCACCCGGTCAGCTGGTGGCTTATCCGGTGCTGGACCTGCGCCGTCGTCGTACGGATCTGCACTGGTATCTGCGTCAGCTTGAGCAGGTTGTGATTGACGTGTTGCAGGCTCTTGGCCTGCAAGGGGAACGCATTGAAGGACTCACCGGGGTCTGGCTCGATCAGCGGAAGGTGGCGGCGATCGGTGTTGGTTGCCGACGCTGGATCACCCAGCACGGGCTGGCGTTGAATGTGACCTGCGACCTGGAAGGGTTCAGGTCAGTTGTGCCCTGTGGTCTCAAGGGACGATCGGTGGGGCGTCTGCGCGACTGGATTCCTGATCTGGAGATCGAGATCGTGCAATCCCTGCTGCGTGATGCCCTGGCTGCGCGCTTCGATCTCGTCTGGCAGGACAGCGGTCGGGAGATGGCGAGTGCTGAAACAGCCGGATTGCCGATGCAGCGCTGAGGTGATAGGCCTGGGCGACTGCACAGCTTTCCCGTGACTGCCGCCGCCCAATCCACCTGGCATGCAACCTCCCGCGAGCAGGCGGCTCTGGCCCGCCAGGCCCATGTTCAAAGCCTCGGCCGTGTGGATCAGATCTGGCCCTGGCTCCAATCCCATCACGGTGATGTGCTGGCGGTTGATGCTCCCCATGCCGCCCATCCGGAACGCCTCAGCTATCAACAGCTGGCGCAGCGGATCGATCAAGCTGCTGCCGCATTCCGCAGTCTGCGAATCGGCAACGGCGATGTTGTGGGCCTGTTCGCAGAGAACAGTCCGCGCTGGTTGGTGGCCGATCAGGGTCTGATGCGTGCAGGCGCCATTGATGCGGTGCGCGGGGCCGCCGCACCAGTTGAAGAGCTGCGTTACATCCTTGAAGACTCGGCGGCCGTCGCGCTGGTGGTGCAGACCGTTGATCTGCTGCAGCGTCTTCAGCTTCCGACGGAGCTGCAGGAGCGTCTGCGCTTTGTGCTTGTGCTTGAAGGGCCTGCTCCTGGCGGAGCGCTTGATTTCGAGTCTTTTCTCGCCCTTGCCGATGGCCAGGACGCGCCTGATCCAGTCAGAGGTCGGGACCGCGCTTCTGCTTCAGCAACCACGGCCACGATCCTCTACACCAGCGGAACGACAGGCCGGCCCAAGGGGGTGCCGCTCACGCACGCCAACCTCCTGCATCAGATGCGCAGCCTCGCCTGTGTCACCCGTCCGGAACCTGGATCACCGGTGTTGAGCGTTCTGCCGATCTGGCATTCCTATGAACGCAGCGCTGAGTACTACTTCTTTTCCTGTGCCTGTTCGCAGAATTACACCACGATCAAGCAGCTCAAGAAGGATCTGCCACGGGTCAAACCGGTGATCATGGCCACGGTTCCCAGGTTGTGGGAAGCGGTGCAGGCCGGCTTTGAAGATGCCGTCAAGACTTTTCCTGCATCCCGTCAGCGTCTGTTGAGGGCAGCTCTAGCCAACAGCACGGCCTATACCCTCGCCAGGCGCCGCAGCCGTGATCTGATGATCCAACCGCTGCGCAGGCGCGACCGGCTCAAGGCTGCGGCAGAGGCAACCAGTCGCTGGCCAGCCCATGCACTGGCTTCCCAACTGATCTGGCCCAAACTGCGGCAGCAGCTCAGTGGTGGAGAACTGCGCTACCCCATCAACGGAGGCGGGGCCATTGCTCCGCATGTTGACTCCTTCTTTGAAGCGGTTGGCATCGAACTGCTGGTCGGCTACGGCCTCACCGAAACCAGTCCGGTGGTGAGTTGCCGGAGGCCATGGCGCAACATCCGCGGCAGTTCCGGTCTGCCTCTTCCGGAAACAGAGTTCCGCATCGTTGATGCCGAAACCAGGGCGCCGCTTGGGTTCCGTGAACGGGGGGTGGTCCTGGTGCGTGGTCCTCAGGTGATGGGTGGCTACCTCGGCAAGCCTGAGGCCACCTCCAAGGTTCTGGATGCCGATGGTTGGTTCGATACGGGGGATCTGGGCATGCTTCTCCCCGATGGATCCGTTGTTCTGACCGGCCGGGCCAAGGACACGATCGTGCTCAGCAGCGGAGAGAACATCGAGCCGGGGCCACTGGAGGAGGCGCTGGTCTCCAGCCCTCTGATCGAGCAGGTGATGCTGGTCGGGCAGGACGAACGCCAACTGGGGGCCCTGGTGGTGCCGCGGGCTGACGCCATCAAGGCCTGGGCCATTGCCCAGGGCTGCCATCCAGGTGATGATCTGGGCGGTCATCCCGGTGATCAGCGCTTGCTCAAGCTGCTGCGCGGGGAGCTGAACCGGTTGCTGGCCGATCGTGTCGGATCCAGGGCTGATGAGCGTCTTGCCGGTGTGGCGCTCGTGGAACCATTTTCGATCGAGAACGGTCTCCTCACCCAGACGCTCAAGCAACGCCGAGATCGGATCACTGAACGGGATCGTTCATCGATTGAGAGCTTGTATGGCCGCTGAAAGCCCACGCGCCAGCATCGGGTTGACCATCCGGCGCGGGGCTGAGACGCTTGGCGCTGATTCCCCGCCCCAATGTCCGACGGCACCACTCTGTCGATCAAGCGATCCATCACCATCCGTGCCGTGGTCACCCCGGCATGGAAGGAAGAGGCCGAGCGAGAGCTGAGCGCCGGCATCGCCACCACCGACCAGCAACTGGCTCAGTTGGAGCAGGAGGGTCAGCAGGTTGTGGACGATGTCCGTCGTCAGAGTGCCAACCCTCTTGATCCCCGTGTGCAGGAGCAGGTGGCGCAGGTGCAGCAGCAGGTTGCTGCCAAGCGGGCCGAGCTTGAAGAACAGAAGCGCAACATGCTCCAGCAACAGGCCCAGGTTCGCGAGCTTCAAATGGAACAGATCGTGGATCAGGGTCAGCTTGAGAGCTTCTGCGACATTCAGGTCGGCGACAACCTGGTGAGCAAGATGCAGGTTGCTGTGGTGGTGCGCGACGGTGTGATCGAGTCGATTCAGCAGGGCTGAGCGCTGATGGGGGCCGGCATGCCGGCCCGTAAGATTTTTCTAGTCAGCCCCTCTGGAGACGGTTTTGGCAACCCACGACATCTTCATGCCTGCCCTCAGCTCCACGATGACGGAGGGGAAGATCGTTGAGTGGCTCAAAAACCCCGGCGACAAGGTTGGCCGAGGCGAGTCCGTGCTTGTGGTCGAATCTGACAAGGCCGACATGGATGTCGAATCCTTCAACGAGGGTTACCTGGCCACTGTTTTGATGCCCGCCGGCAGCACAGCTCCTGTGGGCGAGACCATCGGCCTGATCGTCGAGACCGAGGCTGAGCTCGCCGAGGCTCAGGCCAAGTCACCGGGTGGAGGTGGATCGGCCCAGGCCGCTCCTGCAGCTCCAACCAGCGCGCCGACAGCACCGCCCACTCCTGCACCGCCCGCGCCCGCCTCTGCCCCGTCTCCAGCTCCCATTGCCGCTGCACCAGCTGCTGCATCAGCTCCAGCTCCGGCCGTCGCAGCCCCCAGCAACGGTCGGCTGATTGTGAGCCCCAGGGCCAAGAAACTGGCCTCTCAGATGGGGGTCGACCTTGCTGGGATCCGCGGCAGTGGTCCCAATGGTCGAATTCAGGCCGAGGACGTGGAGCGCGCCGCCGGTCGTCCCGTCAGTGTGCCCCTGGTCGGGGAAGGCACCACCGCTGCAGTGAGCGCTGGAACAGCTAATGCCGTCCAGGCTCCCAGCTCCCCTGCCGGAAACAGCTTTGGCCGTCCTGGCGACACCGTGCCTTTCAACACGCTCCAGGGCGCGGTGAACCGCAACATGGAAGCCAGCCTCGCTGTTCCCTGTTTCCGGGTGGGTTACACGATCACCACCGACCAACTCGATGCGTTCTACAAGCAGGTGAAGCCCAAGGGCGTCACGATGACGGCTCTTCTGGCCAAAGCCGTTGCGGTCACACTGGCCCGGCATCCGCAGGTGAATGCTGCAACCACTGCTGCGGGCATGAGCTATCCCGCCGAGGTGAATGTGGCTGTTGCCGTGGCGATGGAAGACGGTGGCTTGATCACTCCAGTGCTGCGTCATGCCGATCGAACCGATCTGTATGAGCTGTCCCGTCAGTGGGGGGATCTGGTGAAGCGCTCGCGCAGCAAACAGCTGCAGCCTGAGGAATACAGCACAGGAACCTTCACACTCTCCAATCTGGGCATGTTCGGGGTGGATCGCTTCGATGCCATCCTTCCTCCCGGCACTGGTGCAATTCTCGCGGTGGCCGCTTCAAGACCTGCCGTTGTGGCTGGAAAGGATGGGTCCATCTCGGTGAAGCGGCAGATGCAGGTCAATCTCACGGCGGATCACCGTGTGATCTACGGCGCCGACGGGGCTGCCTTCCTCAAGGATCTGGCGGAATTGATTGAAAACCGTCCTGAAAGTCTAGCGATCTGAACCAGGTCAGCGGACGACACTCATCTGCCGAGCACAGCGAACCTTGCCACTCTTGAAGCGGTGATGGTCGCTCTGTGTCTGTTCCGTCCTTTTCACGCCTGCTTGGCCGTCCACTGCCACGTTCCAGTGCCAAGGATGAGCGACTTCCCAATCTTCAGGCGCTGCCCATCCTCTCCTCGGATGCTCTGTCATCCGTGGCCTATGCCACCGAAGCTGCGCTTGGCGTTCTGATCCTGGGAGGCAGTGCCGCTCTGAGGCTCTCCCTGCCGATCACCGTGGCGATCATCGCTTTGATCACGATCGTGGTGCTGTCGTACAGGCAGGCGATCTCGGCCTATCCCAATGGCGGCGGTTCCTATGTGGTGGCCCGTGACAATCTCGGACGCAATGTGGGATTGGTGGCAGCCGCTGCTCTGCTGATCGACTACACCCTCACGGCTGCCGTCAGCCTGATGGCGGGAACCCAGGCGCTGTCGTCGCTGGATCCATCCCTGCTGGCCTACGAGGTTCCGATCGCCCTGATGTTGCTCGTGTTTGTGGGCTGGGCCAACCTGCGCGGAGTCAGGGAGGCGGGTCGGGTGTTCTCGATTCCCACCTATTCCTTCGTGGTGATGATTCTTCTGCTCACGGTTGCTGGGCTCAAGGACCTCACCTTTCATCACGGCTGGAGTCCCGAAGCCCCTCCGCTCACGGCTGCGCTGCAGCCAATCGGCCTGTTCCTGATTCTCCGGGCGTTCAGCTCCGGCTGCTCAGCGATGACCGGTATTGAAGCCATCGCCAATGGTGTTTAGGTTTTCCAGGAGCCTGCTCCCGCCAATGCCCGCAAGACCCTGCTGGTGATGGCTGTTCTGCTGTCGACCATGTTCCTTGCGGTCAGCACCATGGGCTTCATCTATGGAGTCGCACCTAATCCCGATATCACCGTGTTGGCTCAGATCGGCCAGCGCGTGTTCGGCAACGGCAGTGTTCTGTACTGGATCCTGCAGATCTCAACGCTGCTGATTCTGGTACTGGCAGCGAACACGGCTTTCTCAGGATTCCCTCGTCTGGCGGCGATGCTGGCGGAAGACCACTGCCTGCCTGTGCAGATGAAGCTGCTGGGTGATCGGCTCGTTTACCAGAATGGGATCGGTGTTCTCGTGGCGATCACGGCGCTGATCATCGTGATCTGCCGGGGTGACACCACAGTGGCGGTGAATCTCTATGCCCTTGGCGTTTTCACCGCCTTCACGCTGTCGCAGTTGGGCCTGGTCTGTCGCTGGTGGAAGCTTCGCGGAGAGAGCTGGCAGGGGCGGATGGCCATGAATGCGCTCGGATCGATCACCACTTTCGTTGTGCTGGTGGTGATTGTGGTGAGCAAATTTGATGAGGGGGCCTGGACCGTGGTGATTGCCATCCCCCTGCTGGTCTGGGGACTGGCTTTGATTCGCCGGCGCTACCGGGAGATCTTCGCTGCTCTCGCCCTGGACCCTGATGGGTCGTCACTGAAGCTGGTTCCCCGTGATCCACCCACCGGTCACCATGCGATTGTCTGGGTGGCGAGTGTGACGCAGCCGTCTTTTGAGGCGTTGCGCTACGCCTGTTCGTTCGCCGATTCGGTCACGGCGGTGATGGTGGTGCAGAAGGGAGAGGACGCCGGCAAGCTCAGCCAGATGTGGGATCGCTATGCGGGCACAGACACCGGTGCTCTCGAGCTGGTGCTGCTCGACAGCCCATACAGCTCGCTGCTGGATCCTTTCTGTGACTTCGTGATGGAGCAGGAGCAACAGCATCCCGAGCGCACCACCACGGTGGTCATGCCTGTGGCCATTCCCAGGGACCGACTGGATGTGGCTCTGCTCAACCAGCGCTCAAGCAGTCTGTTTGAGGCGCTTTCCACCGACCAGAGCAGGGTGTTCTCGATTGTGCGCTATTTCGTTCCTCGCTTCGCCAGCGAGGACGGCAGGTTGCCCTCAGGCAGCATGGATTGATCACGCTCAAGCGTTGTGGTGGATCCAAGGGATCTTCAACTCAGCTCCTACGACTACCGCCTGCCCGAGGAGCGCATCGCCCAGGCACCCATGGAGCCTCGCCATGCAGCCCGACTGCTGATGGCACCTGCCCTGAGCAGGCCTGCGCAGGATCTGATGCATCGTCAGGTGTGGGACTGGCAGGAGGAACTCCGTTCCGGCGACCTGCTGGTGGTCAACGACACGCGTGTGCTGCGGGCGCGTCTGAGGGTGAGGCGTTCCGGTGGCGGTCTGGCGGAGCTTCTGGTGCTGGAGCCTCGCGGCGAAGGCCGCTGGCTCTGTCTGGCCAGACCCGGCAAGAAATTGAAGCCCGGTGATCAGATCTGGCTCGAAGCCCTTGAACAGGAGCCCATTCCTCTGAAGGTGGTCGCCGCGGATGGTGCCAGTGGCGGCCGCATCATTCAGTTCCCAGTGGATTACATCGATGCTGCAGCGATCGAAACGCTCCTGTCGCGCTACGGCGAGGTGCCGTTACCGCCCTACATCACACGCCATGACCAGTCGGATCAAGAGCGTTATCAGACCCGCTATGCCTCCCGGCCAGGCGCTGTTGCTGCTCCAACGGCGGGCCTTCACCTCAGTGATGAGCTGTTGAAGGCGATCCGCGGCCGTGGCGTTCAGCTGGCCACGGTGACCCTGCACGTTGGCTTGGGCACATTCCGGCCGGTAGAGACCGAAGATCTCACCGATCTGAGTCTGCACAGCGAATGGGTGGAGGTGACTCCTGAGCTGGTGAGTGCTGTAGTCGCGTGCCGCCGGCGAGGAGGGCGTGTGATTGCTGTGGGTACCACGAGCGTGCGGGCACTGGAGGGTGCTGCCGCTGCTGCAGGCGGCAGCCTGCAACCTCTGAAGGGTCCCGTTGATCTGGTGATCCAGCCCGGTTTTCGTTTTCGAGTGGTGCAGGGTCTGCTGACCAACTTTCACCTGCCCAAGAGCTCGTTGCTTCTGCTGGTCAGCGCTCTGATCGGACGCAGCAGATTGCTTGAGCTCTACGAGATCGCCATCCGGGAGGACTATCGCTTCTATTCCTACGGTGATGCCATGTGGATCGCTCCGGATGCAGTGCTTCCAGACGTGACGCCCTGAGCTGGCTCAACAGCCAGGCATGAAAAAAGCCCCGGTGATCCGGGGCTGACTGGCTTGCCACCGTTTTGCTTCAGGCGGTGACGGGTTGCTCAATGATCCCTGTCGGAACGTCGGCGAACATCACCGAAGAGAGGTAGCGCTCCGCCAGATCGGGGAGAACGACCACAATGGTCTTGCCTGCGTAGGCATCCTGCTTGGCCAGACGAATGGCGGCGGCAGCTGCGGCTCCGCAGGAGATGCCCACCAGCAGGCCCTCTTCCTTGGCCAGACGCAGAGCCATTTCGACCGACTCGTCGTTGGTGACCTGCTCCACCTTGTCGACCACCGAGAGGTCGAGGTTCTTGGGAATGAAGCCGGCGCCGATCCCTTGGATCTTGTGTGGACCTGGCTTCACCTCCTCACCGTTCATGGTCTGGGTGATCACCGGGCTGTGGCTGGGCTCCACGGCAATGGATTCAATCGCCTTGCCTTTGCCGTTCTTGATGTAACGGGAGACGCCGGTGATGGTGCCGCCGGTGCCCACGCCGGCCACGAGAACGTCAATGGCTCCGTCGCAGTCGTTCCAGATCTCAGGACCAGTGGTCTTTTCGTGAATCTCGGGGTTGGCGGGATTCTCGAACTGACCAGGCATGAAATATTTGCCGGGGTCGGTTGCGGCGATCTCCTTGGCTTTGGCGATGGCGCCTGGCATGCCCTTGGCGGCTTCGGTGAGGACGATCTCAGCTCCGAGAACAGCCATCACGCGACGACGTTCGATCGACATCGACTCGGGCATGGTGAGGATGAGCTTGTAACCGCGAGCCGCTGCGGTGAAGGCGAGAGCAACGCCGGTGTTGCCTGATGTGGGCTCAACGATCACCTTGCCTTCGGTGAGTTCACCACGCTTCTCCGCATCCCAGATCATGTTGGCGCCGATGCGGCACTTCACGCTGTAAGCGGGATTACGGCCCTCGATCTTGGCGAGAACGGTGGCTTTGCAATCCTTGGTGACATGGTTCAGACGCACCAGGGGGGTATTACCGATGGCCTGGCTGTTATCGGCGTAAACGCGGGACATGAGGAAGTAGAGAAATGGCCAGTTTTGCAGTTTAGTGAGACTCTCTCTCAGGTGTCTTGCTCTTAAGAGCTTGTTCAAACACTGTCAATCAAGCAGCGTGCAACGCATCAGATAACAAGTCGGCTGAGGCCACCTGGGCCGTCAGCCAACCGTCGATTTGCTCATGCGCTCTCCAGAGCCTGCAGGAACCGCTCCCAGAGATCCTGTGGTTCTTCCAGCCCCACGGAAACGCGCAGCAGATGGGATGGCACGTCGCAGCGTTTCGCCCAGGCCAGCTCCTCGTAATGAGCGAGCAGCACGTAGGGGCAGACCAGCGTGAAGCTTGTGCCGAGACTCGGACCCTTGCAGACCGCCAGTGCGTCGTAGACCTGCCGCGCTGCCTGCGTGCCTCCTTTGAGTTCAAAGGACAGCAGACAACCATGGCCTGCACCGGGACGTTGCAGAGCCTTGAAGTGTCTGCATTCACCGGGATGAAACACCGTCTTCACGGCGGGGTGATCGCGAAGGCGTTCAGCCATCGAAAGCGTGTTGCGATTGAGCTGATGCACCCGTTCGATCACGTCTGCACTGCCCTGGTCGAGGGCGATGAGATCGTTGTCAGCGAGACCCGCCAGTGGTCTCAGGGAATGAGCTGCTGCAGCGAGCTGATCTCTCCAGGGCGAGTGGTGACTCAGCACCAGACTTCCTGCAAGAACATCCCCACGGCCGGCGAAGCTTTTGGTGAGCGAGCTGAACACCAGGTCGGCGTGGGGCAACGCGTTGATGTTGACCCCGGAGCCGATGGTGTCGTCGGCAATCACAGGGATGCCCTGCCGGTGGGCAAGCTCGGCGATTGTTGGCAGATCAATGCAACGCAGCAGGGGGTTGCCGGGCAGCTCCACCACCACTGCTGAAGGTTGCATGCGCTCCAGGGCGGCGCTCACGCTGGCCGCACTGTCTTCCAGCAGCAGTTCGGCTCCGTTGAAGACCACCTGGGGCAGCTTGAGCACATCCACATAGGGAAAACCGATCTGCAGCACAGGCCTGTCGGGCCGAATGCTTGAAATCAGTTGAAGTGCTCGGTGCAGAGCCGACATGCCTGATGGGTGCAGGCTGATCGCATCTCCTTCGCAGCTATAGATCCGCGTCAGCCGCCGAAGCACTTTGCTGCGAGCGTTCTCCACTGCGGAAGCGCTGGCGTTCTGCTCTTGACCGAGGGCGATGGCAGCCTGCCTGGAGGACGCTCCAAGGCCCGTGTGTTGCCAGAAGGCTTTCGCGGCAGGAGTGCTGGCCGCATCGGCAATCAGGCAGGTGACTCCATGAATCCCGGTGAGCTCTGTTTCTCCTGCAGGCCTCGTTTTCCTGCAGTGAGCGAGAGCGGCTTCAGCCGTTGCGCGGTTCGGATACGGCCAGCTGCTCGCTCCCTTGGAGGTGGCAATGTCGGACGCAGTCAGTGCGCGTTCGGCCAACTCCGCCACCAGCGGATGCTGACCGAATCGGGGATAGACCGCACGCAGAGCCGCGCGGCAGGCTGGATCCTGTTCCTCGTAGGCAATGACATCGTTCCATCGAGGCAATGCCACCGAAACGGCATGGGTGGCATCGGGAAGAGGGTGGCCGAGATCGCTGCCTTGCCAGCAGGGATCTCGGAGCAGGTCGCGCGTACTCATCGGAGCAAGCAAAGTGCCTGGTCGAGATCTGCTACCAGATCCGAGGCGTCTTCACAGCCCACGGAAAGACGGATCAGGCCATCGCTGATACCCAGCTTCTGTTTGACCTCTGTCGATACCGATGCGTGCGTCATCGTGGCGGGATGGCAGATCAGGCTCTCCACGCCGCCGAGGCTTTCGGCCATGGTGAACCAGTGCAGGGCCTTGCACACGGCATAGGCCTGCTCGCGGCCGGCCTCCACTCCAATGGTGACGATGGCGCCGCCTGCGCTCATCTGCTGCATCGCAGTCACGTGTTGGGGGTGATCGCGGCGATGGGGGTATCGCACCCAGTTCACCTGGGCATGGTCGGCGAGATGATCCGCCAGGGCGGCCGCATTGGCCATTTGTTGTCTGAGACGCAGAGGCAGGGTCTTGATGCCGCGGGTGATCAGCCAGCAGTCGAACGGTGAAGGCTGCAGGCCAAGGGCTTTCTGGGCGAACACCATCTTCCGTTGCCAGGTCGGATCGTCGGTGCAGACCGCGCCGCCGAGGGCGTCGGAGTGCCCGTTGATGTATTTGGTTGTGCTCGTGAGTGAGAGGGTGGCTCCAAGCTGCAGCGGGCGTTGAACAAGGGCGGTGGCGAAGGTGTTGTCCACCACAACGGGAACATCGATGGCCTTGGCGGCCGCGCAGACCTGCCTCAGATCGATCACCTTGAGCAGTGGGTTGGTGGGGCTTTCCAGCCAGACCATGGCGGGCTTTCGAGCCGCAATGCTTGAGACAGCCTCGGGTGAAGTGAAATCCACCCACTCGGTGCGGATCCCGAATTTGGCGAAAACCTGTTCAAACAAGCGCACGGTGCAGCCGTAGAGGTTTTCCTCGCAGAGCACCAGATCTCCCTGGCTGAGACTTGAGGCAATTGCTGTGATCGCGCTCACTCCCGAGCCGAACACGGTGGCATGTTCACAGTGCTCCACCGAAGCGAGCACGCCTTCCAGGATGCGGAAGTTGGGATTGCCTGAACGGGTGTAATCGAAACCACCGGGGTTTCCGTGTGCAAATGTCGATGTGGAGTAGATCGGCGGCATCACGGTGCCCGTTTCCTCCGCAAAGCTCTCCCCGTGATGAATCGCCCGGGTGGCATCGGCTGGTGTTGGAGCTTGGCGCTGCAAGTGATGGCCGCGATCAGGTCTCAACGCTAGGAAACAGGCTGCCTGTCGCCGTTAGCGTCGGGCCCGACCTGTGATCCGGAGCCTTGGCTGAAACTTCAGTGCCACAAAGCCACAAGGATGAGTGGCGTGATCACCTGCTCAGCGAAATTGTCACGTTTCTGGGTGAGAACAAACAACAGATTCATGCTCGCTATCTGGAACAGCGTGAGGGGCAGCTGCCAAGTGATCTCATCGAGCAGGAAGGACTGATGGATTTTGAGCTGGCCATCACATTTCTGGAAGACAAGCCCAAAGGTTTTGGTCTTGGACTCGGCTTTTTCAAGGCCAATCTGATCCGCTGAGACACCCGCCAGGCAGCCATAACAACAATGGTTGCAAAGAAATAAATTCAATGTCGTCATCCAATCTGAGTGAGGCACTGTTACATCAATATCAGCATGATGTTCGATAGTTTCGTTGTTCCTGCTGGTGAAGGCATCGGCTGAATAAATGGTTAACAGTCTGGTATAAAGATGTTAAATGAAGCTGTTTGATAAATGCAAACTGATCATGGCAGTCAATTATGGATTGCTGGATGTGTTCTGTTGGATCGGGTCTGCTTTCACAGTGCTGGCGGAAGCTGGATTACCCAAGGACGAATTGCTTATTTGATGACGTAATTCATGGGATTGTCGAATGTTTCTGCTCCGCACGGGCTTGAATCACGACCACCTGGGAGCATTGTGTCGGGAATCATTTCGTCTGAGTAAAGCTGACAGAGCTCTTCCGGGTCACGACTGTCGACCCACTGCTGGAACCCAGAATCCTGGGTAAGCAGCTGAGCGACCATCAGGACTTCGTACATGTCGATGGGATCAGTTGCATCACACCTAGCCAGGAATCGCTATTCGACTCCAGCGAACGACTCAATCTGCTTTGAATCCTCGCAACGGATCAGCTCAATGGAGTGGGGATGGTCGCGGATGAACGGAACAGCCTCAGTGGCCAGACGTTTGGCTTCAAATGCATCACCTGCGTAGTAGCAGCTTTCGATCCTTTTCCAGTTGGATTTTCGATATCTGACCGTGTAGCGCTTCTGGAGGTTCATGGTTCCAGTCATGGAATTAACTGAAGCATCAGCATGGGCTGAGCCTTGATGACCAAATGTCTTTAATGACTTCAGGATCATTCACGCACCCAAGAACGCAAAGCTTGTGATTTTTGTATCAACAACCACTGGAAAGAGGAAGGGCATGGCTTTTTGATGCCAGACATGGCCAGGGGCTGTGATCAAAGGGTCTGGTTGAATCAGGACAATGCGTAATGATTTGGATTCTGCAATAACTCCTTGGCTCCGAGACTAGGGGGTGTTTTTTTGAGCCCAATGATTTTTGATGAGTCACCAAAGGGCCAATAATCTCCGCCGCGGCTTCTGCATTGACTGAGAGCCTTAATGTCGAGCAGGCTGCCTTGAGAGCTCTGGAGAATCACTCGCGTGCATGACATGCTTCGAAAGTTTTGTCAGAATTGGCCTGCGGCTTCAGTGGGTAGACATTGTGAAAGAACATGTAAAAGTTTATTCAGCAGAATGCATTCTTGAGGTCGGGGCTCGTCTTGCGGAAGGTCCCCACTGGTGGGATGAACGTGGACTTTTGATCTGGGTTGATATCGAGGATTCTCGTATTGGCTTGTTTGACCCTCAGACCAAAAATAATCATTTCATAGATACGGTTTTTCATGTGGGTTGTGTCGTGCCAACGAGCAAAGGCAATTTATTGGCTGCAACATCAGATGGATTCAAGATGATTGATCCTGACAGCGGACAAATTACTTCGTTGAATAATCCTATGGAGAATCGTTCCAGCTATCGATTTAATGATGGAAAGTGTGATCCCTGGGGAAGGTTATGGGCGGGAAGTCTTCGTTATGATTTTTTGCCTAATGCAGGATCTCTTTGGAGGTTAGATGGATCTTTCGATTCCACTCCAATGATTGAAGGAGTCACCATTTCCAATGGACTTGCTTGGTCACCAGATCGAAAATATTTTTATTATATCGATACACCAACTCTGCAGGTTAAGCGGTTCTTGATTGCGGAAAATGGTGATTTAATGGGTGACGGAGATATTTGCATTCAAATCCCCTCCGAGTGGAACTCTTCGCCAGATGGGATGTCGATTGATCGTAACGGCATGCTCTGGATTGCCCTTTGGGGAGGAAGTGCTGTGACCTGCTGGAATCCCAGAAACGGCAGTCATCTGGCAACAGTTGAACTACCGTGTTCGTTGGTCACTTCCTGTTGTTTTGGAGGACCTGCGTTTGACAGGTTGTTCATTACGACTGCTGCCTACGATCTTGGCCCGGAAGACCTGGCCTCCATGCCCCATGCCGGCGATATCTTTATGGCAGAAGTTGGTGTCAACGGCGTGCCTGCTGCTCACTTCATGGAGCGATAAATCATTTCATGGAATGTGAATTTTAATGGCTTCAGGCGACTCAAAGCCGTTGGCAGTTCTGTTGCCTGGATTCGGTTGTGATATCGACTCGATGCTGGACTTAGCTCATGTTCTAGACAGTAGTGAAAGTATTATTCATACAACATGTGAAGTGTTCACCTCGGAGACTTCATTAAACAAAATGTCAGCAAAAGTTGTTCAGCGCTATCCCGACTCAGCCCTTCTCTTGATTGGCTTTTCAATGGGTGGCTGGGTTGCTCAGGAAGTGGCCAATAGGTTGGGAATTCAGGTCAAAGGCTTAGTGCTGATTTCGTCATGGACCGAAGCGCCTTCGGAGTACCTTGCAATCGTGCAAGACCTCCATGACCAGATTAGAGCCGGGAAAACGTTGGACACATTTAAGCCACTCGTGGCAGAGGGATTTGTAAAAGCAGAGTCGAGGGATGCCATGGCGAATCGCTGGGCATCAATGGTCAACAGAATCGGTCCTGAAGTCTTCCTCAGACAAACCAAAGCCATATTGGATCATCCCAATGTCAATCATTGCATTTCTGGCATCAAATCTCCTGTACTTGCGATAGCAGGCGCTGAAGATACGCTGCTCAATCCAGATGATCAATTCAAATGCCTCAGAGGATACAAGTCTGTCCAAACGACAGTCCTTGATTCATGTGGGTATAATTTAATCTGGGAAAGACCTAAGACTGTTGGCGACACCATTGAGCAATGGCTTCATTCGAACTTCGAACATTGATCTGTAAAGTAACTCACTTGTCCTGAGTTCTGGATAATTTTCCCCTTGTTTTTTCCTGTCACTTTGATGATTGTTCTGCTTCATGATCTGAGAGGGCTGTGAGGGGCCTTTGCAAAGAGTCTCAATGCCCGCGTCTGCGCGTTTCATTTCGACCTACATACAGGAAGCTGAGTATTGATCTGCACGCAGATTTTGTGTCAATGAAACCCTGAAGAGATGGATATTGATCGTTGGGTAAGCCCCAGCAAAAACCCCGCGCTGGGCGGGGCTGTTGAGGTCGATTGGGAGGTGGGACTTGCGCTGATTGATCAGCCCTCGAGCTTGGCGGGCTCGGCCTCGCCTTCTCTCAGTTCAGCGTCGATGATCATCACAGCAGCAGGGTTGCCTGCAGCGAACCTGACGCGGCCCAGCAGATAGGCGGCTTCGTGTTCGGAGATGCGCTGGCCGTCAACGACGGGGTCCAGGAAGACGGTGGTGCGGCGATCAATGTCTTTTTCCGCAGTGTTGTAGAGCTGCAGCACCGAGGCGGTGACATCAGCTTCCATGCGGAAGACGTTGGCGATCACCTGCTCCACATCGGTCCACTGCTGACGCGGTGGTTCAACGGTGTCGAGCACAGGGCGTTGACCTCTGCTGATCAGATAGTCGGCGAATTTGGCGGCATGCTGCTCCTCTTGCTTGGCCTCATCACGCAGGTGCTCGGCAAAGCCGGTCAGCTCGCGTTCAGCGAACCAGATGGCAGCAGCGAAATAGTCAGCAGCTGACTGACGCTCAAGGTTGAGATGGGCTTCCATCAGATCGAGCATTTCGGCTGACATGGGTTCAGCCATGGCACGGCCTGCGGGACCGGTGGGGACAGTGATGGGGGCTTGGATTTGTGAAGCTGTCATTGCTCTTCCTCTGAGAGGGATGAACCAGTTCTACATCACAAAAGAGCAAAAGTTAGGCGTAAAAACCGAACACGAAGCAATCAAAATATGCTCTTGAGAATCACATTCAAGAATGCCAAATATGTTTTTGAGAATCACAATCAGCAGCGTAAATCTGCTGCTGAGAATCAGTTTCGATAAGTCAACGCTAAGTGTTCGGTAAGCCGCCAAAGAAACGATGCCCTGAATGCAATAGACCTGACGAGTTGTTACCAAGAGTTGTGTGATGACTGCAGTTTTACTTTTGTGCGACTGCTCGCTTTGCAAGCGCAGCGTTGAAGAATCGAGGTCAATTAGGATTGGTGGGCAGCATTTCTGCTCTGAGTCTTGTGCCAAGGGGCATCCCAACCTGGAGCCATGTGATGGCGAGCGGAACGGCTGTAACTGCGGAATTGGAGAGTTGGAGCTGCTTTTGGCGGCTACCGATTAGTTCAGTAACCGCTTGATGGGATCGGAATCACCATCGATCAACCCCTCAAGTAGGGGGTGGCTGCGAGATGAAATCCGGCCTCTGAAACGAATCTAGGTTTCGTGCTAAGAGGCAAGGCCTGTAGCTTTACGAAGGTTTTAAAATAAGATCTTTTTGATATATTGATTAGTTTTCATATAACGCTATCAGGAAAAGTGACAATAAAAATATTCATGACCCATACAGATGCGACCTACAAAAATACGAGCCTATTTACACGTCGCATGTAGGGCAGTCTCAGAGACATATTTATGGCAATCAGCAAGGAAAAAGACAGCAGTGACGGACTTTGGATAGTCTTGGCTACGAGGGCGATTTCATACGCGTGATAGACAAGCGGAAAAAAGGTACGAAGCTTAGAATTGCCCTTTGAAAAGTTGTTCTTCTTGTCGTTGAGTTAACATGAAAGAGAATTTGTTCGTCTTGTTGCCTTCTTGATAGCGCCGAAATAAGTACTTGCACACTCAAGTTTTCGTAATGTGCTGGCTATGTCATAAAACATTCAAGACTTTAATGATGATGCAAAAGTTGGTCGATTGGAACTGATCATCAATAAAAAACCCCGCACTGGGCAGGGCGTGATTGATCTGAGTTGTTTTGTCGGGAGATGGATCAGTACTGACAAACTGCCCTGCTTTCCCCTTCAAGGGTTTCGTATTGCTTTCAGTCACCTTCCAGTGAGAGTAATTGCGCACAAAAATTAGTTTCACCTTTGGTTTAATTGACGAGAGCTAAGTTGATTTATTGTTAAACCCAATAAAATTAGAATTGCTCCGCTGAATGCTTTGATGCCAATGGGTTCTCCTAGCATCAAATTGGCACCCAGAAGGGCGACCACAATTGTCAAAGAGCTCCATAAACTTATTTGCGCTACTCCAAGAAATTTATAACTCAGCATCAAAGTCCACTGACTGCCAAGACTAATAGTAATTCCATAAAGTCCAATAACGCTTAGCACCCACCATGTCTGAAGAGCGATGAAATGTTGAGGTCCGTAAAACAGCAACGCTAAAACTGCGAAAACCAAAGCAGATGAAGTGCTGCCAAGACCAACAGTAAGACCAACTCCCATACCTCTAAAATTGCAAACACTGTTTAAAATTCCACCTATCGCAAATGAAAGAATTGCAGTTGCTGCCCAGATAAAACCCATCATTTTTTGTCCTGACGTGAGTGTAGTCACTACACCACTTCCACTTTGATTGCCCACGAAAACACCCAGACAAATTAGAATTAAGGAAAAAGTAAACTGTCTTGGAAGTTTTTCATGAAGGAATACTCTCGCGGCAAGTGTTGACAGTGGAATTGTGAGGCTAAAAAGCAGAGTTTGAGCAACAACGCTTAGATGCTCAAGTGCAAGAAAGAAACCGACGGGCCCTAGGAAATACCCCAAAAACCCCTGCCAAAAAAGAAGTTTTCTGTCTCGTAGTGATAATTGCCGAATCTGCGTTTTTACATTCACACGATCAATCGTCAACATAAACAGACCAGTGATCAAGCTCGAAAAAAAGAAGACATTACAAAAACTGATTTGTTCGCCACCTGTCTGTTGAAGTATTTTCAGCACATTTCCTTCCGAACCGCGGAGTAGGATGAAAAGTGCAAAAATTAACGCAGAGATCATATTATTAATTCAAAGTCGCAATGGCAGATCCTTGGCTGAATGTAGCGAAGAGTTGCTGTTTGAAAGATCATGCCCCTGGAACGTCTGCTGAATTACGTCATTACATGGGGTAAAAGCTCATGACTCCCCATCGCAGGGTTCTCACAGGTGTTTGTGCGTAACGACTCAGAAGTCAAGCGGGTGGAAGCGTTGAAAACCACAAGCTCTGGTATAGCCGAGCAAATTACTGGCATCTCTTAAGGGTCTATGAGAAAAAAGGGCAGTGGATCCAGGTTTGGCTATGTAATGGAGAGTTGAATTCACCCCTATGAATCAGAGCCAAGATGCGAAGCGTCACGAGAGTGATCAGCAACATCGCACTAAAGCTGGTTCGCTTAACGTCGAAGTAGAGCGAGATCGCAGCGTGAATCACTTGTCAACAAATACTATTAACGATGAAGCACTCAAGAAAATTGATAACGAAACAAGTGAACTCATGAAAGACCAGGGGCCAGCCTCATTTCGAAAGGAGAGCAACTGATATGAGTAACGAACATCATCAAACAGGCAGACGTCCAAACAAAGCTGATCTTGAACGTCTTGATCCTGTACATCGAGAGAAAGAGCCACTGAAGCAAGGCAGTGCAGAGGAACGACACAGCCATCCCAACGAAAAACATCGAGAGCACTCTCATAGTGGAGAGAAGTTTGTGGAGGAAGTGAAGCGTCTTGATGCTTCAGAGTGAAGAATTTATTTAATGAAAAAAGTGACCATTTATTAGTAATCTTCATCACGAGCGATGCAGGTGTAGCCCAGACCACTACAGGGATAACTCCATAGAGACATTGCAGACTACACAGAAGTCAGGCTGGTGGAAGCTTTTCCAGCAAAAATGGTGAGTTTCGCTCGGATGGTGGATGTGACCCGGATCAATCCCGGTGATGCTGTGCTTGGGGGAATTGTTTTATGAAATTCTTCAAGGCACTTGTTGCAATTTTTGGTGTACTTCTTGATGCAATTAAGAGCACATACCTGAGGTGAGAGTCTGAGATAGGGCCAGAAATTATCAAGTGGGAACTCATCGTCTGCTGCGTTTATGGACTGATCAGCTTGGGGAATTGGATGTATAGAAGCGTTTACTAATGGGTGTTTATTGCCGTTTCTCTCAGAATCGTTTTCCATGTCCTAGCTCGCAAGAACAAAAGCAAGTTCAAGTGGAGCCGTTTCACGCCAATCGAGCAGAGGTGAACCAGGTGGACTCCAGATCATTGAGGCTCGGCCAATGAAATTTCTAAGAACCAAGGCGGGGTTTCTGCTGATCGTCGGGTTCTAGTGCGGCAGCGTCCCTGGTGCCTCATAACATGCTCGAACAGCAGCGCCTCGCCTTCTACAGCCGCCGCAATCGTCCTGAAAGCTTTAAGAGAGGCAAACTCATGATTCGAACCACACTCCGGCCATCACATCCGCTGCTGCTTTGCTGGTTGTCTCGGAGCCCATTGATCCACCTTTAGCTTCAGCCGAAAGCACTAAGGCTTGGTCACCTTGGCTTGGAAAGACTCTGACAAAAGAATGATCCAAGGGTCTTGTGGATTCTCCCAATTCTAAAAGAAAGTTTATGATTACAACTTCAATTACTATAAGTTTTGCTTCCCTTACGCAGAAGACGGAAAGACTTACCCCCGCGACTATCTAAAGGATTTAATCCATTTTAACTGCAAAGGGCAGGACACTCTCCACGTGTTTGGTTTAGACTGACCTTAAGGCAGATGGCTGGTGATCAGCACAGAGTTGGAAGGCTTGGGCCTCATCGGTGACGCAATCCCGGGGATAGAAATCCCAGAAGGCTGGTCAATGTGGCCGACTTTTTTGATGCCTGCGTCCACTGCATCTCCAGCATTTGAGTGCGGGTGTAAAAACAGTAGTGAATGTCGTCACAGATCGCACTGGTTCTTCGTCGTACGCCTCCTGAATCTCCTCCAGTGCTGACTAATCTGGGCACAACGCCAGTTCAAAATGCTCAGCTGTGCCCGTCTGCATTCAGGTTGTGCGTGATTCCACGAGCAGAGTCTTATCACGCTGTTGTCACAAGACTTCTTACTGCCGGTCGGTAGCTTCAGCATTAACTGGTAGTGGTTGGTAAATTTGCTCCCGTAGAAGCCGTCTGATAAGGACCTGAAACCGAACCTCCAAGTACGGCTCTCCCAGCTTCCAAGTTGGATTAGGCGGGAATAGACCAAAGGAGTTCCACTCGGTGGTACTAATGACAGCAACAACCCTCAATCCCGATCTCACTGCAGAGCAAAGCCGTCGTGTCCGCCTTGCAAAAATTGATTTGGATGAAGCCATCTATGAGGCGGCTGAACAGCATCCTGATATCTGGCCACGTGGACTGATCACCAAAATTGCGAGTGATCTTGGGGTCACCCCGGCGACGGTGCGCCGAGAACGGACCATCCTTTTACCAGGTGTTAAAAGCTCACATGCCCTTGGCTGGTGACCCACGTCAGATGGATCAACATCCTCCGAGGGCTGACGTGTCAAGTAAAGCGAGCTGCTCTTGAGTGGGTTGGCACGGATGAGTCAACCCGCACCCGTATTGATCAGTTCACCCGTATTATTAGTTCATACTTCCCATTTGGAATATTCCATCAGCTCAGCCTGAGCGAACTGCTCTCAAACGGAATTCGCGGCCGTCGTCACGCTTCATCAGAGAAGCGATAAATTGCTAAGCGGATTCATTCAGAGGAAAATGCCTTCATGAAACTTCTATTCACAGGATTCAGTCTTGCAGCGGCGCTGGTTAGCACAGGCGTTGCTCACAGTCATTGCCAACTGCCGTGCGGTATTTACGATGACCATGCACGCGTTCACTCGATGCTTGAAGACGCTGATACCATTCAAAAGACTGTAATTCTTATTAAAGAGAACTCAGGAAAGAATGATGCTCAATCCAATAATCAACTAGTAAGATCAATTGCCAACAAGGAATCTCACGCTCAGTCAATCATAGAAACAATTAGCGACTACTTTTTGACTCAGCGTGTCAAGCCCAGTCAAAGTGATTACACGGAGCGGCTCAAAAAGCATCATGCCGTGATCGTCGCCTCGATGAAAGCAAAACAAAATTCAGATCTCCAGCATGTTGACGATTTAAAATTGGCGATCGTTGAGCTTGAGCAATACTACCCAAGGCAATCAGATTAGCCCGGTTAGCAAGGGCGGCTACTATTTTGTCGCCCTTTGAAGTGTTGCCATCCTAAGAAAACAATGTTTGCGGTTATTAATCTAATTCTTTGAGTTTCTTTTTTGGTGAGAATACTAATTATTATCCAAAATTTTAGTTCTTGGCAGATTTTACTGTACAAGAGTTGATTTCCAGGTATTTGGGGATCGAGCCTGCCTCGAAGTCAAGCAGAAGAAAATTAGGATATCTTTTCTTGTTCATGTTTTATGCATTTATAAGCATCATTTACAGTGAATGCTTGATGTGGGTCAAATAAGCCACTTATTGCCTTATGGTAGGGTATTTCTTGAACTCAAAAGATAACTTTCTGGCCTCTAAGGTTTAGATGGCGTGATGGTGGGTTATCCTGATGTGAAAAGATTTACCATCTCTATGTAGTGATTTAGTGACGATATTGATCAGTGTTGCTGGGAAGGGTCAAGCTAGTGTTTTTAGGAAAACAACAGTGGCGATGCATTTTTCAACAGCGAATTTTCATCTATATGGAAGATCAACAGGTGATCAGCGTGTGGGCCCGTACGGATGTCGGCACAAATGAACAAACCACCGGCTTCCAAAATCTCGTCAGAACTGAAGCTTCGATTTGGGAATTCGTCGACACTTTCATTTGTTTCAGGATTGATCAGAGGCTTGTATGCAGTGCCTTCTCCACATGGCAACAGCGGGAGACCATCCAGTTGCTATAGCAGGTTGGATTGATTAGCAATAGCCATGAGGCTTGATGGTTGTCAGAAGAAAGAGAAGGAGGTGAATGGGAGGAAAATCGTAATTTGGGTGGCGACACTCTGGTTTAAATGCAGCTGGGCGCTTCAGCTTCAAGTATCAGTTCCAATTCTACCAGGTGCGAGAGTTCCAGCATGTACGGCAGATCAGCCCAATCGTTGAACTAAATCTGCGGGTGCAATCTCAATCGATGGGGATTAGAATTCTCGCTCAGGATGATCAATTAGGAGTTTGTATTGAATGCGTCTGCAGTTTTTGCTGGCGGGCGTGAACTGCGCATGATTAGAAAGATCTGAAGCGGTTCTGCTTCTTCGGCTTACGGATGAGTGCCTCATTCAGAAGGCTGAAAACGGCGGCAGTCATAGTCTCCGTAGTTTGGATCCATGCATTCATGAATGAATTCACAGCTAAAGACGTGCATCTTACGATTGAGGGTGTCCTTACCATCTGGCTTTTTCCTGATCGGAGTTGAGGCCACTGATAGAGCGATTGTTAACGGGCTTATTGAACGTACTCATAGAAAAAAGACCCAAAGGTAGTGGTTTTCAAGGGTTAAATCGATGATGTGTTTGTGAACGACTCAGTGCGTTGCATGATTGTCGATAGATAAGAGATCTTAATGAAAGACAAGGTGATTGAAGTCTCCCATTTACGGCCGTCTTATGTGTCAGCCCTTGGGACAAGTAAGCGTCATCAGGCCATGCACAATAAGCACCGCCATTTCTGAACACGTCAAATGTCGCGCCTAGTCATTGCTTGCTGCCATGGGCCGCAGAGAAAAAACCGGCTCACTTTTTTAATTCCTAGGTGATAGCCAGTAAAGCTACCTATTCTCCGTACCGATATGTAGCTCATGTGGCAGCTGAGCAATCCACCGTCCAAACCAAATCACGCTGCTGGTTGTAGTTGAGCGGTGGCTTAAACTAGCAACTTCGCCTGATCCCCAACGTTTGCGGAGCTATGTCAGTTCTGGACGGGATCCAAGTATTAATAGTCCTAGTACATGCCGTGCCTCATAACTGATTGGGGCGTGGTGGTGTTTGAAGAACCCGCGGAGATAAGCAAGACACTAGATTACTGTTGATGTTGATCAGAGCATGCAGTGCCAAATAAATCCTTCTAACTCGGCTTGATCCGAGTGAACGATAACTCAAACCAGAGCCAAATCAGTTTTAGATCGATGCATGGATGCATTGAAATCAACGCTTCTAATCAGGTCCTTCTCTGCTTGAACGGAGAGTGCGGCATGTACCCACTGCCCCGAGATTCCCTGGTAACTGAAGACGTCATGTCCTTTTGGACTGGTCAGTAGATAAACCCGAGATCCATCGCGGAGAAGGTATTCGTTCATGAGATGCGAGATACCGTCGATTTATCTCTCACTAACCAATGCAACGCAAGCAATCGTGAGCTGACCCTGATCGAAGCAGGCGGTCAGACAGCAAAAACCCCGCACTGGGCGGGGCTGTTTGATGGAGTTGGCAGGTTGAGCTTTGAGCTGAATGAACAGAGGGTGGATCAGCCTTCAAGCTTGGCGGGCTCGGCCTCGCCTTCTCTCAGTTCAGCGTCGATGATCATCACGGCAGCAGGGTTGCCTGCAGCGAACCTGACGCGACCCAGCAGATAGGCGGCTTCGTGTTCGGAGATGCGCTGGCCGTCAACGACGGGATCGAGGAACACGGTGGTGCGCTTGTCGTCATCCTGTTCAGCGGTGCCGTAGAGCTGCAGCACCGAGGCGGTGACATCAGCTTCCATGCGGAAGACGTTGGCGATCACCTGCTCCACATCGGTCCACTGCTGACGCGGTGGCTCGATGGTGTCGAGCACAGGGCGTTGACCTCTGCTGATCAGATAGTCGGCGAATTTGGCGGCATGCTGCTCCTCTTGCTTGGCCTCATCACGCAGGTGCTCGGCAAAGCCGGTCAGCTCGCGTTCAGCGAACCAGATGGCAGCAGCGAAATAGTCAGCAGCTGACTGACGCTCAAGGTTGAGATGGGCTTCCATCAGATCGAGCAGTTCAGCGGACATGGGCTCGGCCATGGCGCGGCCTGCAGGACCGGTGGGGACAGTGATGGGGGCTTGGATTTGTGAAGCTGTCATGTCTCTTCCTCTGGGAGGGATGAATCAGTTCTAGATCACAAGAGAGCGAAAGATAGGCGTAAAAACCGAACATTGGCGGATCAAAATACGCTCTTGGGAGTCACATTCAAAAGCTGCAAATATGTTTTTGAGAATCACACTCAGCAGTGCAAATCTGCTGCTGAGAATCAGTTTCGACTGTGCGTGAGTTATTGAATGAAGCTCTGCAGCTCTACCAGCTCGAAGCTGATCCATTCATTGTGGATTTGATTGCCTTCACTCACATTCAGTGCCGCAGCAAGCCTCGGAAGTCTTGTTCCGGCTGAGCTTGGCCCGGCAACGTCCTGAGCAGCACCTGGCATCCGCACGTTTTGGAGTGAACGTGCAGCCGCAACAGCAGCACTGCCTCGGCGGATGGTCTGGCTTGAGAGCCCGCCGGCGGCGGGCATCAGCGGCGCGTCGTTTCAGGCGATTATCGAGCTGCTTTTGGCGCCCGTCGGCCAGAAGCTCCAGCAGCGATTGCGTTTCTGCAGGGCTGGCGGTGTTGCTTGAGTGCCAGAGCTGATTGTCAGCGACAAACCATGGTGTCCAGCGCCAGCGGCGAGCCCCCAAGGGTGCCCACCACAGTCGCCCCGATGTGGTGAGCTTCCACCAGCCTTCTGTGTTCTGCCACGGTGTTCTGGTCAGTTCCCGGTGGTGTGTTGCGACGGGGCGCGGGCAGTCCTCGCGGCCTGCTTTAAAGGGTTCTAAGCGCGGGGGCTTCATGGCTTTTACCGGCTACGCATAAGTGCACGCTAAACCGTACCTCTCTGGTCGGTCCTCCCCCTGTTGAGACCTGTTCATCAGGCATAGAAAGGAACTGTCCCAATCCGGTAGTCACCATGACGACAGATCTCATCAAGTGCCAGTGCAAGACCGCTTGTCAGTGCAGAGTCGAGCCTGCAAAAGCTGTGATGCGCAACGGCAAAGCCTTCTGCTGCGAACCCTGCGCCGATGGTCTCGGCTGTGGTTGCCGGTAATTGTTTTTGCCGCTGGAAACCTGACCCTCACACCACAAAGCCCTGCTCTTCTGAGTGGGGCTTTGTTTCGCCTCGGTAGCTTTGGTCTTCTGCTTGGCTGGCTCTGCAGCTGTAGCAAGCAAAGCCGATAACGGTTCTCAGGACTTAGCCGCGTTAAGTGATAACCATTCTCATTGATTGCTCCAATTATGTAACTCTCAGGCAAGCTTCAGCTTGAGTGCAGGTGTCAGATGTTAGGACTTTGGCAGTCGCAATAAAGCCCATGTGCTGCAACAATCCGAATGCTGATCATCACAAAGAACAGCCAGGTGACAGCAAAGCGCCTGCCAAGTGAATGACCTGTTTGGGTCACATCTGGTCATCTTTTTAAGCTTCAACACAATGGATTTCCATTGTTGAATTTTCTCAAGCGAAACGGACAGCGCCTCTTTCATCAGGGGCGTTTTTTTTGGGCTCAGGCAGTCACATCTGTAGCAGTCAGTCAGGGTCTCCATTCGCATTGCAACGGCGACTGAAAAGCTTGGAGTTTTAGATATGACGGCTAGCCCGGTACTCATCAGGGAACCGGGCTGGTCGTCATACGATCACCCGCCTTAAAAGGTGTCGCATTGAGATGTTGGGCTTTCATCTGATGTTTTTTGGTGTTGCTGCCGACCTGATTGCCGCACTCGTGGCGTTTGAACTGTTTGAATTTGCTCAGAGGAAACCCTCAAGGGAGGTCACTTCTGCGGTTGATCAGCAGGCGGTCGGCTAATTCGAGCTTGCCGATTTCTTTGATCAGCTGCGCGTAGTCAATCTCTGGTCTTGCCCGAAGCTTTGTGGAAGTCATGGAGATCTCCGATTAAAGGCCAATGGTGTGAAGCAAGCCCTCGCCGCTGATCAGCTCCGTTGCGATCGCTGCAATGAAGCCGAGCATGGCCAGTCGACCGTTGAGCTTCTCAGCGCGCTCATGGAATCCCCAGCCGGCATCAGGTTCGGCGATTTCCATCGGTGGTTCCATGGCGTAGACGTTGTCATGCCCTTCCAGATCGTGTGTGACCAGACCTGTGGGTGCTTGAAGTGTGGTTGCTGTCATGGGTGTCTCCGAGTGGGACCTGCTTGGTCTATGCCCGCTGGATCACGCATGGAAGTGGGCCAACCGTCCCTGGAAGTTCGGTTTCAGGACCTTTTCTGACGGGTTCCACGGGAGCAGATTCACCTGCTTTTGCAGCACTCAGTCCAAGCTCAGTCAGTGCTGAGAGTCGTTTCCAGCTCATTGGGCGTGCTGGTTTGGAATCTCGTTTCGCAAACTTCAGACTTTCCCTGTTTGGGCTTTGATCAACCAGCCAGCACTGCTCTTCGGTGTATGGCGATGAACGAGTGACCCTTGTTCAGTTTCAGAACACTGTGGTTGCTTGATCACAGCCGCTGCTGACGTTGTTCTGCGATCAGGTGGAGCAGCTGGTTCAACCCGGTGGAGCAGTCATGGCTAAACCGGAGAAAAGCCATTGGAGCGATATGGAGTGGCACCAAACTGCTGACTGCGTAGAGGAGAGGTTTCAAACCATTCAGCAAATGCACAGACTGAATGGAATTTCAGAACTCATGGCGTTGGCTGATTACTGCACGAAATACAATTTGAAGACTGAGTTGATCAGCAAAGAGGAGCATGATGCTCTGATTGACCCAGGAAATGAACATGGAGCCTGGGTTCTTCGTCGAGACGGTGGGATCAGACTGAAAACCACATCGCAGTCAGGAGAGGTGGTCTTCAGTCTTCGTATCGAAGACAACATTTGGGATGGTTATGCAGAGCATGTGGCTGATTGGCATCGATTCGCTGAGAATTCAAAAGCACTCTTTCAAATTCCATCCAAGACCGAAACGAACTGGTTTGTCTGATCAAGCTTGCTACTCGGGAAAATTTTTATCGGTTTTGCGGATGAGGCGTTTACATCACCCCTTTACCCATCGTTACATCGATAACAGTCAGCACTACTCAGCCCTGGCTCTCAACAATTTCCACTGTCTCTGACAGAGAACGACATTCCTTGAGGAGCTCACTCAAAGGTCATGGCCAACCGAGGGGTTGCTTCGCAAGTGGGCCGAAACTGTTGTCGAGCTTGAAGCCGTGTTGGGCTTGATGTCTCGTATGACTTTGATTCGAGGCAAAAGAATGTCCGGTTCATCCAGTCTTGTGAGGATCTGTCTGGTCGTGGCAGATCCGAGACGCTGAAAGAGCACACCTGGTCGGGTGTCCTTCAGGATTCGCTCGAACTCTGCTCAGCTCAAGAACGTGCAAAACCTCGCAGAATGAACCAGGTTCCATGAATTTGACTACCAAGTGCTTGAACAACTGATCAATAATGGTTGCCTGGACAGCATTCAGCCTGAAAAACGCATTATTAATGGTTTGGCACTGGACATGGTGGTCACTGATTACCGACAAGAGCTGCATGAAACGAAAAAACAATGGACTAAACCATGAGCCTGCATAACTTGCCAACCACGCTGACTCCGGCTGAGCATCATGCCTTGACGAATGCTGTCACCTACTTGCTGAAAGAACGCAAGCGGCAGCAAAGTGAGGCATTCTCAAAAGGAGAAAGACTGCACACTGCCGATCAGAATCTGTTGGATGACTGTTTGACGGCCTCCCTTTGGTTGGCTGCTCAAGATGAAAAGTTCTATCAGGAGTGGGAAGCTTTACCGGCTGGTAGTCATTTGAAGGAGGTCTACAGCGAGCAGGTCTGGAACTGGAGTGATCGTGATATGCGAACTGCTCACTCTGATCCACTGCCGGAAAGTCTGAACTTATAAGCCCTTCGATCACAGCTTCACAGCGCCATAAAGCACAGACAGAATGCCAGGGTGTCGACCTTTTTTGAATGTTGAAGATGAACTTAATTGAGCACACTGTTTTTGGGAGGTTTGATGATAAATATTTTTGTATTGGCGAATTTGTCAAAGGGTTTTTCCATCGCTGTCTGTGGCCAGACCTCTTGAGTGGTCAGTTGAGCGGTTGCTTGAAAGTGATGGCTCAAGTTGACTTGCCATCAGGGTTGATTGCTTTCAAAGCACAAAAGTATGAATCCGATTGATTGATCAACCATTGTCTTGTAACGGTTAAGACCATGGAAATCAAATCTTGCAACCGTGAAATTTGCTATTGATGGATATGGCCAACCACGACCTGTGACAATGATGGTTTCGACAGTCTCTACGACAGAGTCTTTTCAGTTTTTCATCTCTGATTACAGCATTGAGCATCAAGGAAGGGCTGTTTTGGATGTCACCCTTGAGTACATCTACAAGCCTGATCTGGGTAACCCTGAGCTCTATTTCGATTTTCAGCAAGTTGTTGGCTACATTGATAAATTTTTTGTGACGTATCCAAATGAAACCGATTATTGGGAGATTCTCAACAAGAATCTCCCATCAGCTCGCCACCGACACATTGATCAAAGTTTTGGATTCGCTGATTTGTCACTGAGTGCCATCACTTGAGCCCATATTCACGACCGCATCGCAGACAAGAGCCAACCGTTGGTCGTGCCTTAGAGCAGGGCAATGAACAATCGATCTGTGGAGTCGCTTCAGATGGCCGACCTGATGACTGATGCAAGCATGACTTGCTAGAACTGATTCCACTGCTGATTGATTAGGGCATGAGCAACCACTGGGTAAACCGCATGACCGTTCCTGTTGTTCGCGTCAAAGAGTTTGCAGAGCTGTCTGCCTGCTACCAGGAAGCGTTGAAGGATCGTGGTGCTTTGGATTGCACATACAAGCTTTGGTCTGAAATGACTGCGGCAGAGAAGGCCAAAGTCGCCAAAAGATTGCCAAGCACCGCCAACAACTGGTACGTGAATTGATTGAGAGAGCTCAGTGAGAAGAGCTTCGCTGGTCTACCTCTCTTTCTGATGAGAACAACTCACCCGGTGAAAGCGACGTTTTGTTCATGGTGCGCTTTCAGATCCTGAACTGCGACAGGTTTTTTGAGTGTCTTGAACTTTGTCTGATCTTGACCAGACTGAGGACAGTTCATACAGGCATCGTGCAGAGATGACCCTTGAGGCCGACCACTCCACACTTTTGCTGATTGCTCAGGTGATCGCGCTGAGTGACGGGGCGATCTCTGAGGAAGAGGAAAGAATGATTCAGGGTTTGCCCGAACGTCTCGGCTTAAAAGCTGTGCCCCGCTTAACCCAGGAAAGCTTGCCCTCACTGTCGAACCTGGGAAAGCAGCTCAGCAGCCATGGTGATCGTTGTCTTGCGGCGAGGATTGCAGGATTAGTTGCAGGAGTCTCGCGGAATCCTGATGATCAGCAAGACATCAACGCAGATGAGCGCTCGGCCTATCGGGAACTGATCAACTCCCTGCAGCTTGAGAACAATGAGCTTGAGGAGATTGAATTCAGTGTCCGCCAGGAATTAACTGAAGGAAAGTCTCTCCTTCAAATCATCGGTGATGCGCTGTTTGGTAAAGGTTCATGGCCTGATCAGGACATTCTGCTCAAAACCCCCGAGATCCCTGGCCTGGGTTAGTTCTGTGACCACAACTGATCGACCGTTGGTGATGAGCCAGTGGTCGTCGCTGGTAATGCTTTATTGCTCTTATTCGAACAGTTTGGGGTAGCGGATTGACGCAGACATCAGTTGCACTGAATTCACTGCTTCTCGTTGATCTTGTTATCAAACATCCACTTCATCATCCCCTTGCTGTCGTTTTTAAAGGAGACAATCCCAAAGCTCACCAGGAAGACCAGCGAAACAGTGATCAGAACCGCTGCGCTCAGCTCGCTGATCTCCAGATTGCCAAATGACAGTGTTGTCAAGATTGAACTTTTCATTCAAGGCTTTCGCGCCTTCCTTCCCTGGGGACTGGGCCAAGAATCAAAAGCATCTTTTCGTCGGGAAAGATCTGATCGCCAAACAGTAAAAACAAAATCCAACCCGGCATCTTTTTCGACCATATTTTTCAACTTTAGCTTTGGGTTTCGAGTTGGAGTTTCTCTGTTATGGCCGCTTATTAACACTCAATATCGCTGTATCCGATTTAACCTGGGCATAGTTGCTTTTGCCATTTGTTTTCATAGGCGAGCGCGCCAGCATTGCTTGGATCGGGCTGTTGATCGTGACGAACTAGCTGGATGCAACCAAACAAAAGGGGCCGGATGAATCCGGCCCCTGCCACCTGCGTCTTCTGATGCTGGCAATGAAGAGGCTCTGCGAAGCTCGCGCTTAACGTCTTGAGATCAATGGAGCCTCATCTGTCAGGACTGAACTTCTGTGTCCTGACGTTGCTCAGTGGTTTCGGCGTCTGCCGAATTCGTGCTGCGTTGACAGCCGCCTGAGCCTGCGAAAGCGGGAGCTGTGATCAGAAGCGTTGCGCAAAGAAGCGTGCAGAAGCGAAACATTGTTGTGAATCAAGTCTCTGAATGCTGGCGAACGATCTCCTCTGACCGCGAGCATCAACCTTGAGACAAAAAAAGAGGCCGGATGACTCCAGCCTCAGTGCCCGATTGCATTGATTGTGTCTGTTCAAAGTTCAGCCGCAAGCTTTTGTTCACACAGTCGTTAGGCGATGACTGATCCCAAAGCTCGTCTGTTACTTACTGGCTTGAAAATCCCTGTTGATGCATAGTGCATTCATCACAGGGTGCGACCGTGTTTTGTATTCAACGTCTTTCAGACAAAGGCTGGGTTTGCATTGCCGAAAACCTCAACCTGCTTGAAGCCAGAGCGAAAGCAACGCTGTGGTCTCAGGAGCAGGTCGCTGCTTTTCGAGTGGTCAGTCGTGATCAATCCGACATGCAGTTCCTTTGCCGGGATGGAAAAATCCTGGTGGATCTTTCCGAACCAGCGGATCTGGCTGCTGCTCTTGAGGGGCAGCCATCCGTCCTGATGGAAGACATTTCCTGGAAAATTCTGGCGGAAGCCAATTGAATCCTCTCATCATCGATTCCTTGGCTCTAAACATAAAAAACTCTCTCCGGTAGATCTGTACGTGGCGTGCATAACAATCGTGCTGTACGGGTACGAGGCAGGCTTTAGTCAACGTATGAGTCGCTACAGCTTTCAATGCTGGGCAAAACTTTTCAACCAGTTTTATAGCTTGAGTGAGGATTAAGTAAACCGCTCATTTTGGTAGAACCCAGCAAAGCACAGGCTGATATCTTCAGACATGTGCTTGAGTTCATCTGCAGTCCTGTAGTGCTGGCTTTCTTCTGAGGTTCGACTAGTGCTTGTGACTGAATTTGAGGTGAATTTTGTAGCTCATCCTTTCCTGTGGAAAGGCTGGCTGGCTCACTCGTTGTTGCCTTGCTCGACCCAACACTTTTGAATCTCTAAAGCAAGCGAAGCCTCAAGCTAGAGATGCCCTGGGGACATCAGCTTTAGATGTGTGGTTTTCTGGAACACTTAGGGCAATTCAAGTGGAGCGGCGTTGGCATGCTCCACAAAGAATGCTCAGCAAAGGACCCACCCAGATCTTTTGTGGGATTATTGGAGCATGAACTTGAGATTAGTGGGATTATGCTCCTTTCCAAGGTTGGGTATGAATCACTATGTGCTCCTCAAATTTCTTGGCTTCACTTACAACTACCGTTTGCTGATGCGCCATCTGTCAAACCTCATTCATCAGCAAAATATTGAATTGTTTGATTGGAGTCCTGATTGGCCACAGAGGACGCTTTAACACTGATGGCTGTTGTTCCCCTTTTTTATCAGCGCAGAATTTTTGCCGTCGGTTTCATCATCAGAATAGCGACCAGTATGAATATTCTTGGCGATGAGTTGCAACACAAAAACACATGAATGGGGCTAACGACAAAAATTAAGTCGTACATGTTCGTTTATCTGCATCAGCGCATTATTGATCTCGAAGTGGGCTTTAGGGGCTAATTTTCGTGTCCAGGACACTATGTTTTGTTGGGAAAGAGTTTATGCCATTGGCATTCTTGACTCCTAAATTAATTATGCTGTTTCAAGTCTCAGGACTGATTCTTTATTAACCTTTATAGACTCGTGTCGTCTTTATAACGTGCCGGGAATCCGTATACCATTTGAAGCCTTTATCAACCTTTAAAATCTTGGCCTTGTAGACAGTCGGTGGATTTTTGCCCAAGTGATAAATATCAGCCATGACACTCTTCTTCTCAGAGCGCAAAATCCGCTCATCTTAGGCTCTTTCAAAGGATGTGACTTCTGATGGCGTTACTATTGATGTCCGGCATCAATAGTAAATAATAATTGCTTCCCTTCGCCATGATAACTAAGCTTTGACTAGTCTAAAATTGCTCTAAAATGTATCGGGAATCAATGTTTTTTTGTGATCAGCAATGTTGCTCATAGTGGTTCTTGCTGTGTCATGCAATGGATACCACCTCCACCAAAATTAATGGATATACATCCAATTTGAACAATTTCTCGACCGGGAAATTCAGTTTTAAATGTGTCAAGTACTTTTTGATCCTTATCTCTGGTGGAAGTTGGTAAGCCTGGTTGCCAATATCGTGGCAAGAGGACTACGCCATTAGTTACTAAAAAATTAAGGTAACTTGATACGGCAATTACTTTGATTTCGTCAGTCATTGGGAATGGACAGCCAAATTCGTATTTAACATCTAGAGCGTCATATCCACCGTCTCCTCTTGTCATGTTGGCATAGAGATGATCGGTGTGTGGGATTCTGACTATCCGAAATGGATTACCATCCTGATCCTTTGCTGCATTGAGAATTTGAAAATTACGTTCTAGACGCCGCCGATTTTCTCGAGCTATGGGATCCTTGGAAGCCTCTTCTTCAGATACTTCGGCCAACAACACAGTACTTGGAGACGAAAATCTTGCTACCTCATCAACATGTCCGCCTGCTGTCGTATTCGGAGTCCAGATATCATGGTTACCATCAGGACCCTCTAATGGACCAGTCCAGGTTGAATCGTCTTCAGCAATTCCTTCTTCAAGCCAAATAATATTACTTACTTGAAATAGACGATCAAATTCAACTTCCATTTCTTCAATTGACCACGTTGGATTCCGCTGGCACTCGACGGACTTCACTGCAATCATGGAGCCTTTGCCATTGAATTCTCTTCCGCCTCCTTCGCCGATTAGCTTGGATGAAATTGTGTCAATCTGAAGTTCGGTGGCAATTAGCTCATTGGCATGTTTGGCCAACATTGAATGTGGAGAATCAGCTGATTCATAGCCATAACAATCGAAGTCCATTAATACCATTTTCTTTTTTTTATTATTATCAACTACAAAAATTGGGCCTGGATCACGCACCCAGATATCATCATGGGGTACATCATGAAACGTCACTTGGTTCATGTTTATCGATGCGCCCATCAACAAACGCTCAACATTGATTCTGCTTGCTGCGTCGTTAACCTGAATTTTTACTCTCACATGAGGTGTCAGAGTCCGAATTATTTCGATGTACATCGGTACAGCCGACAATCCACGCTTATACTCAAAAACTGGCCAAGCAATCCAAATTGCAGCATGTTGCTCAAATTCTGCGGGAAAACGAAACTCTCTATTATTTTCCATAGAACTTAAGTCTTAAGGCAAGACTAGTGACATTCATAGTCTTACACCATCCCTATTCATAATGCAATGGCGTGACACCTGATTTGCTAAATCTAAAATGTATAACAAGTATCTATCTGGTTAAGTGGCTATTTCTAGTGATTGACGTCAGCATCGTTGCCAGAAAACTTTGTATTCTGAGTGTCTAAACGCTTCACTTCTTCCAGAATCGTTGTTCGACTTAGAAAGTGTTCTTGATTATTTTCATTGGGTTGGCTGTGTCGTTTTTCTGCACTGGCTTGCTTCAGCAGATTTATCATAATGTGTCGGATCCTGTCGCTTAAGATCAGTTTTGTTGCGGTATCTGCTGCTCCGAATTGTTCATTATAAATTTCACTAGGTCTCCTTGATGAATACGACTGTGCTCTGGTTTTTGATAAGTTTACTTGTCTGATTGTTAATCCGCTTGATTGTTTTATAGCTTGCCATTGTGGCTGACCGCTAATTCATATTGCGGTTCTTTTTCAATTCAATGGCAATCGAACTGACTACAGAAATCTCTTTCTATCCATCCTCATGACGTTTTGTATTCCGTCTCTTATTTATCTGGTTGAATTCAACGCTTCAGTACCTAGCCAACGCTGAATTCGACGATCACTATCGCTCAGGTCCTTGGGCTTGTGCCGCTTCAACCTGCTGTTCTTCTAATACTCTTACCAGCTTAATAATGTCGATGGTGTTATGTCTGAGCCTTCAATTATTGAAAGGTATATTGGTACCCTACGGCGATTTTGCCTCCACTGCAACCTTCTTCAGTTCATATGCAGTAGATGTAAGTTCAGAGCAAGCTGATTTCCCCATTATAGTTATCAGTTTGCTCAGGCAAGATGTTATGTTGTGCTCAAGAGACAAGCGTGCTCTAGCTAGAGCTCGATATCTAGATTGATGGAATATTGCTTGAAACCAAGTTTTTCCCAATAATTTATCGCCGTTAGATTTCCAGAAAAAGATTCTATTTTCAGCCGTGTAGCTCTTCTTTCTTTACTGAATTCGACAAAACGCTTTGTTAAATCCTGACCGACGCCAAGCCCTCGAAAATTTTTGGATACGTGTAAGCTCTCCAATTCAGCAATATGCCTGAAATTCCAGTCAAGAGGCGTTCTTTTAACTGCTCCATACGCATAGCCGACAATTTGCCTCTCTATCTCTGCGACCGCTAGCAAACGATTTTCATCGGAAATGTACTCAACAAGAAAAGCCTTTGCTTCAAGAGAAGTCGCCCATGATGGATTGAATCTTGAGTCTAAATCAAGATGAAATTCAAGTTGTTTGAAGTATAAGAAAGCAATCGTCTCTAAATCGGAATCATGTGCAGAACGAACTTCGACAGCAGATTGATTGTTCATGTTTTGAATTCAGCAATGTGATGATTTATGCGACAGTTTCGGGCAAAGCCCTTTAGCAAACTCCTGTCCCCTGAATCATGAACTTCCTTAAGCCACTTCTCTTCACATTGCTTTTACAGCATTCTGAAAAGAAATTCAATTATGCTGCTGGCAAAGTTCATAGCACCATTGTTCGTTTCCGGATTACGCATTCTCCGTTAACAATGAAGTATAAATTCCATGCTATTTTTCCGATTACGAGGAGATGTTGATTGATGCTCAGTCAATCTCAACTCCTGCTCTATCCGCCCTCTCCTCAGGCGGCGTCGGCTACCGGTGAGTGCTTTTACTTTCATCGAAATATCTGGCAGAAACATCCTGCAAGGCATGAAATAACGGCAGCAAAAGTTTGAGCATTGCTTCAGTGAGGGTCTGATACTGGACCAGACCCCCTCTTGAGTGAAGGAACTTAAACTTTTCGCGAGTAATACTCCACCACCAGCAGTTCATTGATCTCCAGAGCGACCCATTCGCGTTCGCACTTGTTGATCACCTTGGCGCTGAGTTTGGCCTTGTCGAGCTCAAGGTGGGGTGGCACATTGGCGAGGCCTGGGAATTCCAGGTTGCCTTCGGCCAGCTTTTTGCTGCCCTTGCGTTCACGCACGGCAATTACATCACCGGCCTTGCACTGGTAACTGGCGATGTCAGTGACGCGACCGTTCACGGTGATATGGCCATGATTCACCAGCTGGCGAGCGCCAGGCACTGTGGGGCCGAAACCGAGACGGAAGCAGACGTTGTCGAGACGGTTCTCGAGAAGTTTGAGCAGGTTGGTTCCTGTGGAACCGTCCTGAGCGCGCGCTTTTTTCACATAGCGCACGAGTTGGCGTTCGGAGACGCCGTAGTTGAAGCGAAGCTTCTGCTTCTCTTCGAGACGGATCGCGTATTCAGAGCGCTTGCGACGGGCTTGGCCGTGCTGACCGGGTGGATAGGACCGCTTTGCGGCCTTCCGGGTGAGACCAGGGAGGTCTCCCAAGCGCCGCGTGATCCTCAGACGAGGGCCGCGGTAACGAGACATAGGTGAAGAAGGTGTTGGACCGTTCACGCCGGAGAAACGCCATGCTGGACTTGAGTCAGCTTTGCGTTTTCGCATGCGCGAACCACCGATCTTATCCGGCGGCTTCTCCAGCTCCCTTGGAGAGAAGTTCAGCAAGGCCGTCGCCCAGCTGATGATTGCGGTGATTGGTTTCTATCGCCGCTGGATTTCGCCCCTGTTCGGCCCCCGTTGCCGCTTCATCCCCAGTTGCAGTGCCTACGGACTGGAAGCCATCCAGCGGCATGGCCCCTGGCGTGGCGGCTGGCTCACTCTGCGCCGGATCGGTCGATGTCATCCCTTCACTCCCTGCGGCTGTGACCCCGTCCCCGATTGAGACCATGCAGTTGATCCTGTTCAGCCGGCAGGGCTGTTGCCTCTGTGAAGGATTGGAACAACGCCTTCGGGAGCTTGACCTCAATGGCCTCAGGCCAACGCTGAGTTTGGATGTGATCGATATCGATGCTGCAGGAATTGATCCGGAGCTGCGCACCCGTTACGACCTCGAAGTTCCTGTTCTGACGCTGCAGGGCAAGCCATTGCCAAGGGTGTCGCCACGCCTCAGCGGTGAGGGACTGTTCAATTGGTTGCAACGGCACTGCACCACGATCGCCGGATCGGACTAGAACGGCCTCATCTTTAGGGGGCTTGTGATGACGCAGACGCTCCACTCGCTGCTGAAAGCTGTGCTGCTTCCAGTGCCTGCTGGCCTGTCCAATCCAGGGGTCACTTCGATTACCTGTGATTCCCGAAGTGTTGGTCAGGGCTGTCTCTTCATCGGGCTTCCGGGTGAGCGGGTGGACGGTGGCTGTTTCTGGCAGGAGGCTCTGAAGGCAGGAGCCGCGGCAGCGCTGATCGGTGAGCAAGCCGCGGCGTCGCATCCCCCCTCCAAGCAGGATCCGGTTCTGGTGATCCCAGAGCCGGTGTCTCACTGGGCCGGAGAGCTGGCTGCAGCCTTCTGGCAACACCCTTCCTTGCGCATGCAGTTGATCGGTGTGACCGGCACCAACGGCAAAACCACCACAACGCATCTGATCGAACATCTCAGCCTGGAGTGCGGCCGTCCTGCAGCTCTGTTCGGAACTCTGGTCAATCGCTGGCCGGGACACAGCGTGACGTCCACGCATACCACTGCGGTTGCGGATCGTCTGCAGGCCCAGCTGGCAGAAGCGTTGACCAGGGGAACACAGGTGGCGGCCATGGAGGTCAGCTCCCATGCTCTGGATCAACAGAGGGTGGCCGGTTGTCGCTTCTCCTCTGCTGTGTTCACCAATCTCACGCAGGATCATCTCGACTACCACCCCTCGATGGAGGCCTATTTCGAAGCGAAAGCGCGTCTGTTTGCCGATCCCTTCCTGGTGGGTGAGGGGCCCCGGGCAGTGGTGAACGTTGACGACCCCTGGGGGCGACGCCTGGCTGATCGCCTTGGCGATCGCTGCTGGCGCTGCAGCCTCGACGAGGTGGCCGATCTCAGCATGCGCGACCTCGAAATGACATCCAGCGGTGTGCAGGGCACGCTGCTCACACCCCGCGGAGAGGAACGTTTCCATTCACCGCTGGTGGGCCGCTTCAATCTGATGAATGTGATGCAGGCCGTGGGCTCCATGCTCCAGCAGGATCTGCCGCTGTCCCTGTTGCTGCAAGCCCTTCCTCACTTCCGTGGTGTGCCTGGACGGATGGAGCGGGTGCTGCCCTCCTCCTCTCCCTCAGATCAGCTCCCAGCTGTAGTGGTCGATTACGCCCACACCCCCGACGGTCTGCGCAGTGCTCTTCAGGCCAGTCGTCCATTTGTGGATGGGCAGCTGGTGTGCGTGTTTGGCTGTGGCGGAGACCGCGATCGGGGCAAGCGTCCTCAGATGGCTTCCATTGCCGCAGAGCTGGCTGATCGCGTTGTGGTCACATCCGACAATCCACGCACGGAGGATCCTCAGCGCATTCTCGATGACGTGGTGGCGGGTCTGTCTTCAGGCATCGACTACCAGGTGGAAGTTGACCGATCGATCGCGATCGCTCAGGCGATCGCTGCGGCCCGTCCCGGAGACCTTGTTCTGATTGCGGGTAAAGGTCATGAGGACTATCAGATTGTTGGCACCGAAAAGCTGCATTTCGATGACCGGGAAGAAGCTGAGAAAGCGCTGCGCTCCTGGAACTAGCTATCCATCGCTGACAGGCTTCGAATCTGATCGCTGAGCTGCGCCAGCTCGTTCTGACTTGTGCAGACATGGGTGCAGGCACGCAGGCAGATGGGATCTGCCAGATCTCGGATCCAGATCTGTTGCGCACCGAGTGCTTTCACCACCTCAGATGGTGTGACACCTGCTGTCTCAGGGTGTATCTGAAAACTCACGAGACCAGCCGGCGGCGGGCCGTCAAGCAGTGGTGAGACCCCAGGGATCAACTGAAGCTTGTGCCAGAGCTGTTCACTCAGCCTGCGGATGTGCACGAGTCGATCGTGATCGGAGCCCTCCTGTTCCAGCAGGTCAAGCGAGCAGCGCAGCCCAGCCATCAACGGCACGCAGCTGGTGGCCACCTCGAAGCGACGGCTGTCGTGATGGAAGGGGTCTGGATCATCAGCCACAGCCCGAGTCTCGTCCTGAAGGCTGCGCCAGCCGATCACGGTGGGATGCGTCTCCGAGAGCATGCGCTCCGAGAGCGCCACCCCACCCAGCCCCTCCGGCCCACAGCACCACTTGTGTCCCGTGAAGGCATAGATATCAGCTGCTTGTGCCGCCTCCGCAACGGGGATCTGGCCGACGCTCTGTGCTGCATCAACAAGGAGATAAGGCTTTGCAGGGTGCTGTTGCAGTTGTGACGCCACAGCTGCGATCGGCATCTGTTGACCGGTGTTCCACAGCAGATGGGACAACACCACCAGGCGGGTTCGGCTGGTGAGCTTTTGCTCAAGTGCAGCAAGCACTTCGCGATCGGTGCGGGCCTGCTCATCACCTCCGCACCTGAGTTGCTTCACCGGCAGCACGTGAACCTGAAGCTGTAGGCGGCGAGCCAGTTCATGGCATGCGGCCACAACGCCAGGGTGTTCACTGTCGCTGATCATGATGTGGTCGCCGCTGTTCAGCGGAAGGCCCCAGAGCGGCAGCACACAACCCGTGGTCACGTTCTCACTGAGGGCGAGTCGATGTGCTGGCACATTGCACAACCGGGCCAGACGCCCGCGAGTGCTGTTCACCTCAGCACTGATGTAAGGCCAGATGTCGGTGGTGAAGGGGCCGAGTTCCTGGATGCGTTTCCAGCTCGTGGTGATGGCATCCAGCGAGGGCGTTGGCAGGGGACCCTGCCCGCCGTAGTTGAAGTAGGTCTTGTTGGCGAGTGCGGGGCAGCGTTCTCTCAGCATTGGGGATGGGGACCTGACCCCATGATCGCTGTTCAGCTCAGGCATTGCAGTCTTTTCAGGCTGCTTCAGACGTGGTTGATCCGAGAGCTGCATCAGGCGAGCCCCACCGTGTCCTTCGCGAATTTCAAGACTTGGCGCAACTTTGAGGTGTTCACTCAGACCATGGCTACGTTGCGTTTGTCGGTTGGGTTGGTATCACCGATGGCCCTGGTGGACTGGCTCTGGATTGTTCATCCGGTGTTGGCGGTGGTGTTGATCTACCCCCTCACCGGGATCGTGATACGACTGTCGGTGCAGACACGATCCCGGCGGCTGAAGACCGCGAAACCGCCTCCGACCGTTGGGCGTGATCACAGCGATCTCGGACGCTGGCTTGCTGCGGGTGTGGTGGTCCTGGTGATTATTGCGCTGATCGTGGCCATCGCTACGCATGCGCCTCTGGATCAGTTTCAAGGCGGTTGGCGTCGTGCTTTCACACTTCTGCTGGTGCTGATCGGAACCCTGCTCAGTCTTGGGGCGCTGTGGATTGCCAAGGCCCCCGGCCTGCGGCTGGCCTTCGTTGTGATCACCTGGGCTGGTGTTCTCGGCCTGGGAGCTCAGCCGGAAGTCTGGAGAGTGTCCGATGACCCGTTCTCTTCGGGGTTCTGGCAGTCCCATTACTGGTCGGGTGTCGCCGTTGTGGGCCTGATGCTGTTTTCTCTCGGTGCACGGCCGGAGATTCTGCGCAACCTGCGCCTGCGCCGTCTGCATGTCACGGCCAATGTGCTCGCGGCCCTGTTGTTCGTGGTCCAGGGCATCACGGGGACCCGTGACCTGCTGGAGATTCCACTGAGCTGGCAGAAGTCGACGATCTATGCCTGCAATTTCGAGGCCCGCAGCTGTCCGCCGCCAGCACCTCTCCCACCCGCGTCCGAGCCTTAAGGGGACGGGTTACTGCGTTGATCACAAGCCTGACCCACTGAATCCGGATGATCCGGATTCCAGGGCTGGGGTTCAATCACTCCGAAATCCTTCACCACCTTGAAGTTGCCGGTGTCGTCGGCCTGGCCCAGCAGGGAGCGCTTGTTCAGATGTTGACTTGCGGTGATGGTCAGCAAGCCCTGCGGAGCCTCGTAGCTGGTTCCGATCAGCTGCTGACGTACGTCTTTGGGATCGGTGCTGCCGGCACGTTCGGCGGCGCGAGCCCAGAGATGCACAAGGCTGTAGGCCGCTTCAGCGGGGTCGTTGATCACCCGGTGAAATCCATAGCGACGACGAAAGCGCTGCGCGAATGTTGTGGAGGCGTCACCAGCCAGCGATTGGAAATAGCTCCAGCTGGCATAGGTTCCCGAGGTTTTGTTGGTGCCGATCGCCAGAGCCTCTTCCTCCGAGACGGACAGGCTCAGGAGTGATACCCCGTTATCGACCGCTTGCGGGCCAATGAGGCCTTTGCGAAAGAGCTGCTCAAAGAAGGCGAGGTTGCTGTCGCCGTTGAGCGTGTTGATCACAACGACAGGCCCACCTGCACTGGCTTGTCGAATGCTCTCGACCAGTGGGTTCACCTCAGCACTGCCGAGCGGGAGATAAAGCTCAGCGAGCACGGTTCCACCTTCCCGCTGAACCTGGGCGCGCATGATGCGATTGGCGGTGCGGGGATAGACGTAGTCCGAGCCGATCAGCAGGACGCGTTTGCTGCGATTGGCCAGCATCCAGCTCAGGGCGGGCTCTGATTGCTGATTGGGAACCGAGCCGCCGTACACCACAAAAGGTGAGCACTCCTGACCTTCGTACTGCACCGGGTAAAACAGCAGCGCATTGCGTGCCTCCAGAACGGGCAGCATCGCTTTGCGACTGGCCGAGGTCCAGCCTCCGAAGATGGCCACCACCTGCTGTTCATCCAGTAACTGTTCGGCCTGGCGGGCAAAGGTGTCCGGATCGGACATGCCGTCTTCCTCGACCGGCTGGATCAGCACGCGTTGGCCATTGATCGTCAGCCCGCCGCTGGCGTTGATGTCCTCGATCGCCAGTCGTTCGGCTTCGGCAACCGTGTTTTCCGACAAGGCCATGGTTCCGCTGCGGGAATGGAGCAGGCCCACGCGCACCACGTTGTTGTCGGTCTTGGATCCGCCTTGAGTGCAACCGCTGATCAGCAGAGTGATCAGCAGTGGGAACAGCTTCTTCCGCTTCATCGACTTCCCCAGCTGACCAGGGCGGTCAGCACCAGCGCAGCGGCTGAGATGATCTGAAAACGCATGTCCGCTCGATTGATCCGGCGCATGGTGTTGAGCTTCTGGTCGTCGGGCGCGGCGGCATAGGTGTTGTATCCCCATGTGAACAGCGCGAACAGGGCCATGGCGATCAGATAGCTGGCGGTGAACAAATCATCGAGAAAGGTGGTGTAGGGAAGTTTCGGAAGCGAGGAGTGATACGACTGCTGCAGAAAGATGAGTGTGAGCAATGCCGTGGATGGGATGGCGAGCCGCACATCGGACAGTGTTCCCTCCACGGAAGGAGCCATCAACACAATCGAGTTGATGATCATCAGCGGAATGACCCAGTTCACGATTCCAGGCCAGAGATTCGACTGGTAGACCACTTCGAGTCGTACCTGGCTCATGTGCGGTCGATACCAGGTGCCTCGACGGTTATTGGTGCGTCGCAGATAGGGCGTGAAGTTGGCGCTTTCGAGCTGATAACCGCTCAGTGAGCCAAGCTCGCCAACCAGGTTGTCGTTGTGAGGTTCGGGCAGCAGGCGCAGCTTTTCGTATTTCTGAGACGTCCAGAGTGGTTTGAGTTCAACAATGATCGGCAGTCGCAGGATGTCGAACGGATCACGGCGGAAGTCGACCTCGTCGTCGTAGAAGCGGCTTGAGAAGTGATAAAGCTGCTGGCGTCTGCCGCCGGAGAGCTCTCGTGGCGCCTCCGTGGATGGTTCGAAGGTTGAGTCCCACGTTTCGATGCGGTTGGCCAGTGCGATCAGTTCGCCGGGATCGTTGCCATGTTTCTGCAGCAGCGCTTCCACCTCCGGGAGCCATTCCAGCCAGATCTCTCCGTCCGCTGTGAATGTGCGTGAGTTCAGATTCAGCTCATAGATCTTTTCAAGATGGATGCCGGCATAGATGAACGGGTGCTTGCGCACCAGCTCTTCCGAGAGCCTGACCTCCTCGAGGCCGGAGGGGCCCTCCATCAGTTCATTGACGGAGCTGCGGTCGAGTAGCTCTGATGAGTCCTGGCCGATGAAACCGCGTCCGCTGAGCAGCAGTGCGATGCTGAGCGCTGCGAGAAGCACCCATACGAACAGGCTTGGACGGGGCAACCTCCGCATCAACCGCTGCTCATGCCCTCACTGATGACTTCAGGATGGCTTTTTGAATTGGGCCTGTCAGTGCAGTGGTCTGCTCAGAGAACCTGAACCACTTCACTCACTTCGGGAATGCATTCGCGCATTTTGCGCTCGATTCCCATCTTCAAGGTCATGGTGCTGCTGGGGCAGCTGCCGCAGGCACCCTGCAATCTCACTTTGACCACAGGTCCATCGATCTCCACCACTTCCACATTGCCGCCATCGGCCATCAGGAACGGGCGCAGTTCATCGAGCACCTTTTCCACATTTTCAGTGCTCAGCGGCATCGTTTCGGTGCTCATGGCCGGATCTGTTGCGTGCTTTCCCACAGGGTAGGCAGGCAAGTGTCCGGATGGATTCATACCCTGAGAAGCAGGATCACCCGACGCGATGGATCGTTACGACGCCGTGCTGGTGGGAGCCGGAATGATGAGCTCCACCCTGGCTTCGTTGCTGCATGCCCTCGACCCGGGCATGCGCCTGCTGCTGGTTGAGCGTCTCGAGGCGCCGGCGCTGGAGAGCAGTGCCGCGGTCAACAATGCCGGCACCGGCCATGCCGCCAACTGTGAACTCAATTACACCCCTCAGCAGAGCGACGGAACCGTATCCGTTGATAAGGCCCTGGGGATCAATGCAGCGTTCGAACGCAGTCTGGAGTTCTGGGCCTCTCTCTGTGAACAGGGTGTTCTGAACCCCGGCAGTTTTCTTCACCAGGTGCCCCATCTCAGTTTTGTCTGGGGTGAAGAGGATGTGGCGTTTCTTCAGCAGCGGCATCGGCAGCTGCATGTGCTGCCGGCATTCGCGGCGATGCAGTGGAGCTCGGACCCCGGGCAGATCAGCGACTGGATGCCTCTGGTGATGGATGGGCGACGCCGCGGTCAAACGCTTGCAGCCACCCGCATCGAGCGGGGACTGGATCTTGACTTCGGGGCTCTGACCAGGGCACTGCTGCTGCCCCTGCAGACCGCTGGAGCACTTCAGGTGATGTACGGCTCCTCGGTGCAGGGACTGCGGCGTCCGTTGACGGAGTCAATGACCAGCTGCGACTGGCAGCTTGATCTGCGCGGTCCGTCGGGCCGACGCAGGGTGCAGGCTCCGTTTGTGTTCCTCGGCGCCGGAGGCGGTGCTCTGCCACTGCTGCAGAGCAGTGGCATTCCCGAGGCGGCCGACTACGCCGGCTTCCCCGTGAGCGGCCAGTGGCTGGTGTGCGGTGAGCCGGGGCTTGTGGAGCGCCATCACGCCAAGGTGTACGGCAAGGCGAAGGTGGGCGCACCGCCGATGTCGGTGCCGCATCTCGACACCCGCTGGATTGAAGGCAAGCGCTCCTTGCTGTTTGGTCCGTTTGCAGGGTTCAGCAGCAAATTCCTCAAATCAGGCTCCCTGCTGGATCTGCCGCTGTCGGTGCGCCCCTCCAACCTGCTGCCCATGCTGCAGGTGGGGGTTGAGAACCTGCCTCTGGTGAAATACCTGATCAATCAGCTGCGCCAGAGCGAAGCCGACCGGATGGAGGCCTTGCGCGCCTTCCTCCCACAGGCCAACGCGCAGGACTGGAGCCTTTCGGTTGCCGGTCAGCGGGTCCAGATCATCAAACGCACGCCCGATGGTGGACGCCTGCAGATGGGCACTGAAGTCGTGAGTGCCGCGGATGGATCACTGGCGGCGCTGCTGGGTGCTTCCCCCGGGGCCAGCACCTCCGTTCAGATCATGGTGGAGGTGCTGGAGCGTTGCTTTGCTTCAAAGCTGGCCACTCAGGCCTGGCAGGAGCGTCTTCGACAGCTGATTCCCACTTACGGGGAGGATCTCAATGCCGATGAGGAGCTGTTGCGTCGCACCCGCGAGCGCAGCAACGCCCTGCTGGGTCTAAGCGTCTGAGCCTTCCTGTTTGCGCATGCGCTGCTGAATCACGCCCGCCACAATCGCCAGGCCGAACATGCCGAACACGGCTCCGACCAGCAGCAGTTTGCCGCCGCTGAAAATGCCAGCGCCCAGGGCCACGATCGGCCCACTGCTCAGCAACACACTCACCAGCAACGGCAGCGCGAAGGCGCGCCAGGGGATACCGCCGAGGCCTGCGGCGTAGCTCACGAAATCGAACAGGCCTGTCATCAGCAGACCGGTGAGCAGAAATGGATTGCCTTCCAGTTGGTTGCGGCTGAAGCGCTCGATGGTGGTCATCGCCCCCTCTCCCACCAGCTTCTGGATCGGGCCGCGTCCATAGTTGCTGGCCAGCAGGAAGGCCGCTTGGCAGAAGATCAGATCGCAGATCACGATTGTGATGAAGCCCGTCTGGAAACCCAGAAGTGCGCCGGCCAGCAGTGAGTAAGCCGTGCTGGGCAGTGCCGGCAGAATGATGCTCACGCCCCGCAGGAACAGGATTCCCAGAGGGGCCCAGAAACCAAGGCGCTCCACCTGAGCCCGGATCGGTTCGAGCCCGTGCACATTGATCAGGTGAAACAGCACGGCAAGCCCTGCAATCACAGCTGCAATCAGCAGGAATCGGCGAAAGCGGGGCACAGGCAGGCAGGTTCAGCGTGCTGAAGACCTTCCCATATCGATGTCATCTCCTGCGACCATCGGTATCAGTTGATATAGGCACGCCCCTGTTGATCAGCGGCCCGGATGGCATCCGCCACCGCTGCGGCGGTGACTTCGAAGGGCTCGTTGTGGCTGCTTTCACCAGGGATTACGGTGCGTTCCGCAATTCGCTGGATGGCCTCGTCGTCGTCGGGGTTGATCCCGATCTGCTGCAGGGTGGTGGGGAGTCCCACGGATCGGCAGTAGCTGTAGATCTCCTGGATCTCAGACTGGGGCTGGCCTTCCATCACCAGCTGGGTGTGCAGTCCGAAGGCGACTTTCTCGCCATGGAGCATGGCGTGGCTTGCCGGGATCTCGCTGATGCCGTTGTGAACGGCGTGGGCAAGAGCCAGGCCGCCACTTTCAAAACCAAGCCCCGACAGCAGATTGTTCGCTTCCACAATCCGTTCGAGAGCGGGGGTGGTGGCGTGGGCATCCACGGCGGAGCAGGCAGCCGGACCATCCGCCAGAAGGATGTCGCAACACAGCTTGGCCAGGGCTGTGGCTGTGGTGGTGGGATAGCCCCCCACCACATTGCAGCCATGGCTTTGCCGGCAGCTGCGGGCTTCAAACCATGTGGCCAGTGCATCTCCGAAACCAGCGACCAGCTGCCGCTTGGGCGCTCTGGCCACCACCTCCGTGTCAACAAGCAGCAGCAGCGGATGGCGGTTGTAGAAGCGAAAGCCCTCCACCGCTCCGCCATTGGTGTAAATCACAGAGAGAGCACTGCAAGGGGAATCGGTGCTCGCCAGGGTGGGTGTGATCACCACCGGCAGATCCAGTTCATCGGCAACAGCTCTAGCCGTGTCAGAGGCTTTGCCTCCACCAGCACCCACCACGGCTGAGAAGGGCTGAGTCGCCGCTCGGGCGACCAGACGATTGATCTCCTGCTCGCTGCATTCACCAGCGAATGCCTCCACCACGGGGGTCACACCCACAGGCGGGAGGGTGTCCTGCCAGATCGGCGCCAGTGTTCTGCGGGCCGTGCCACCGGCGATGAACAACACCGGACCGCTGAGGCCGAGGCGCTTCAGTTCCGTGCCCAGTTCCCAGGTGGCGCCGGGACCCTGAACATAACGTCCAGGCGAGGCGAACACCGCCAGTGGACGATGGTGATCACGACCGAAATCTGTGCGATATCCCATGACCCAGCAAGGCAGTGATCATTCCCTAGCCAGGTCTCAGATGTACGTCAGTAGATGTATGTCAGTGCCGCCGGTGCTGAGCTGTGCTGCCGAAGTTGCGACCTCGCGGTGAGCATCAACCTGGATGACCCCCGAGGTTCACCGTGATCACACCGGCTGTGATCAGGGCCATGCCGATCAACTGACCCTGGCTCGGCACCTGGTTGTAAACCAACAGGCCGATCATCACGATCGCCACGATGCCGATGCCACTCCAGAGTGCGTAGGTGAGGCCCATGGGGAGCACCTGGACCACCCGTGACATCAACGTCATCGAGATGGCGTAAGCCGCCAGCACCACCACGGTGGGAACTGGCCTGCTGAATCCCTGCGAGAGCTTGAGGCAGGAGGTGCCGATCACCTCCGCGCCGATCGCCAGCAACAGCAACACCCAGGGCGAATTCATCGATGTGTAAACCAGGGGCATGAACTATTCAACAGTCCACTCCATCAATCCTTGATTGGTTCAGTCTCGAAAGGAGAAAGATCAGCCCATGTCTACGGTTCGGTAGACGATTGGTGGTCATGGATTCTGTTGTGCTGTGGTTTTCTCTCGGCAATGACGAACATCGAATCACCCGCTTGATCGGCTTTGAAGCGGAGTCGTGAGCTGGTTATCCAGCCGCTCGACACGATGTCTGAACGGAAAGAGATCCGAGAGTGTCTGAGTGAACCGACCGAGGAGATCGGTTTCACTTCGATTGCGCTGATTCTGAACGTGCTGACGTGATGGTCCGCCGCTCTCTGGACAGCATCCAGTTGCAGGTTGACCGGTGCGGCAATCCAGAGCAGCCGCGAAGCCACTACCGGCGCTGCGTGTTCATCCTGATCAGGCTGCCTTGCTGCTGATCGTTGCTCCCTAGGATTGAGTCAACGCCTTGATCAGCCCTCGACGGGATTCCGCCAACCGCATGACCGACGCACCCGTCTCACGGATCCGTAATTTCTGCATCATTGCCCACATCGACCATGGCAAGTCGACGCTGGCCGACCGTTTGCTGCAGGACACGGGCACCGTGGCCAACCGGGACATGCAGGAGCAGTTCCTGGACAACATGGATCTGGAGCGGGAACGCGGCATCACGATCAAGCTCCAGGCGGCGCGGATGAAGTACACCGCCGCTGATGGAGAGAGCTACACCCTCAACCTGATCGATACACCAGGCCATGTGGACTTCTCCTACGAGGTGAGCCGCAGCCTGCAGGCCTGTGAGGGGGCTCTGCTGGTGGTGGATGCCAGCCAGGGTGTGGAGGCCCAGACGCTGGCCAATGTGTATCTGGCCCTGGAGAACGATCTGGAGATCATTCCGGTGCTGAACAAGATCGATCTGCCCGGCGCGGATCCGGATCGCATCAAGGAAGAGATCGAAGCGATCATCGGGCTCGATTGCAGCAATGCGATCCCCTGTTCAGCCAAGACAGGACTCGGGGTGCCTGAGATTCTTCAGGAGGTGGTGGACAGGGTGCCGCCGCCGGCGGATGCGGTGGATGAACCCACCAAGGCGCTGATTTTTGACTCCTACTACGACCCCTACCGGGGGGTGATTGTGTACTTCCGGGTGATGAGCGGCCGGATCAACTGCAAGGACAAGGTCCTGCTGATGGAGAGCAAGAAGATCTACGAGCTCGATGAAGTGGGCGTGATGGCGCCCGACCAGCGCAAGGTGGATGAGCTGCATGCCGGCGAGGTGGGCTATCTGGCCGCATCGATCAAGGCCGTGGCTGATGCCCGTGTGGGTGACACGATCACTCTGCTGAACGCACCGGCCGATGAACCTCTGCCCGGTTACACCGAGGCCAAGCCGATGGTGTTCTGCGGGCTGTTTCCAACGGAAGCGGATCAGTACCCCGACCTGCGTGAAGCGCTCGACAAGTTGCAGCTCTCAGATGCTGCCTTGAAGTTCGAGCCTGAAACCAGCAGCGCCATGGGCTTCGGGTTCCGTTGCGGCTTCCTCGGTTTGCTGCACATGGAGATCGTGCAGGAGCGGCTGGAGCGCGAATACGGCCTGGATCTGATCGTCACCGCACCGTCTGTGATCTATCAGGTGAACATGATCGATGGCTCAGAGGAGATGGTGGACAACCCCGCCACGCTCCCCGATCCGCAGCAGCGCGAATCGATTGAAGAGCCCTACGTGCGCATGGAGATCTATGCGCCCAACGACTACAACGGCGCGCTGATGGGGCTCTGTCAGGAGCGCCGTGGTGAGTATGTCGACATGAAATACATCACCACCGACCGGGTGACGCTGATTTATGAGCTGCCGCTGGCCGAAGTGGTGACCGACTTCTTCGATCAGATGAAGACGCGAACCCAGGGCTATGCCTCAATGGAATATCACCTGATCGGTTACCGCAAAAATGAACTGGTGCGCCTGGATGTGTTGATCAACGGTGAACGGGCAGATCCCCTCACCACGATCGTGCATCGCGACAAGGCCTACAACGTGGGCAAGGGCCTGGTGGAAAAGCTCAAGGAGCTGATCCCTCGGCAGCAGTTCAAAATTCCCCTGCAGGCCTCGATCGGTAGCCGCATCATTGCCTCCACCAGCATCAGTGCCATGCGCAAGGACGTGCTGGCCAAGTGCTACGGCGGTGACATTTCGCGCAAGAAGAAACTGTTGAAGAAACAGGCCAAAGGCAAGAAGCGCATGAAGGCCATGGGCAAGGTGGATGTGCCTCAGGAAGCCTTCATGGCGGTGTTGAAGTTGAATCAGAGTCCGTGATCGGAGGTCTGGATTCAGAGATCATCCACCTTGATGTATTCGCCCGAGGTTCTGCTCGAGAGAAGTTGCATCCACTCTGAATCAAGCCCAACACTGGTTGCGTTGATTTTGATGGCTTTATTGCCATCGATGACCCGTGAAGCATTTAACGATGCATAGTAATCCGCTACTTCGTCGTAGTCGGAACTGTTCCACGACCCATTGCTTCGATCTTTATTGGGTTTGCCGTCCGAGAGAAAATAAACTGTGTCCGTCAGTTCGTCATTGAATGCATCGTCGAGTGGATACCATGGCATGGTTCCACCCCAATAGACCGGATCGCTTGAACTGAGGCTGTTAATAAAGGTGATGGCAGATTGTCGGGCCTCAGAATTGGCAGGGCCCAGCTCAACAAGATTGTTTCTGCTTTGAGACCAGGTTTTGTTGTTGCGTTTACCATTGGTGCTGAATGCAGAGAGCCCAATTTTTGTGTAATCAGGCAAATTATTAACGATATTGATCATTTCGTTTTGCAGGGCTTCCATGCGCGTAAAACTGCAGATTCGATATGTGCGGTAATAGCCTTTCTGCGGATCGTAGAAGCGACGCCGTGTGTTTCCATATTCTCCGCTCCAGGCAACACATGCACTCATGGATCCAGATCCATCTAGGATAAATCGAACATTATTGCTGGTGATGTTCTGGAAAAATGCCCCACCACTGTATCCATTTCCTTGATTACCATCAGTTGCATTAAAGCCAAATCTCACACGTTTATCGGCGCGCGCAAATGCGGCAAAATATAAATCCTGTTTGGTCTGAGACTTCGCTGCGTTGGTGTCTTCAAGGAAGCTGGCTGAGATCTGATAAGGATCGTCATTTTTGGAGTCATCGAGCTCGTAGGGGTCGATGAATTTCACCAGTTTGGTGTTGACATCAGTTTGGACTCTCAGAGCCGGTTCCTGAAATGTTCGTGCTGGTGTTTTATCACCAGAGAACTCAAAGCTGACTCCACTTAAGATGTTATCCAAATTATTACTGTCAGGGCATTGTTCGTCCTCCGCAAGATCATTGACTTTGCAAGGAATCGTTCCGATGTCATCTAAAACAGAGGTGATGAAGAGCCCTGCTTCATATTGTTCATTGTCATCGGACTGCACCTGATCTTCTTCCGTAACGTACTTTCCATCCATCTTTAGAGGAGCTCCACAGCGGAGCAATGCATATCCACGTTCATCAGCGCTCAGACCTATGCCGTAAAGGACAGGTTCATCCAGTTCCACCATGTTGACTCCAAACACTGGCTGGAACCCTTTTGCTTTGGGTAATCCCTGGCAGAAACTCACAACATCCTGATGGGGGGTCAGGTCAGTATGTTCCTCACCTTCTTGTACACCATCTGTTCGCACCACGAGCAGATTCATGCTGCGTTCAATCTCAGAGCGCATGAGGCGTACACCTGTGGTGGTGTTTTGTCTGAGTGTGGCCTTGCCATGGGATTCACTGATTAAGGTTTGGGTGCTGCGCAGGCCCATGGATGCTGCGCCAACGATCAGTGTTCCCGTTGTAACTCCAACGAGAAGTTCGGGAATCGTGAAACCTTTTGACCGTTGATTTTGCGTTTTCTTTTGCATCCTTCCAGGCATCAAGTGCGTGATGGGTGTACCTATATGCGTTTAATCTGCCATGGTGTCTGCCTTGCTTGGAGAGATAGAGGCTGAATACTTTCTAAGCAAAATCTTAGAATCATCATCATGTTTTTCTGCATGACCCGCTGCTCACCGAAGATTCTGGATTGGCCAGTGCCCAAGTACCTTTTGTGATTTCTCCTGCTCCGTTGATTTCGACACAGCCAATACTCAGTTTGTTTTGACTTGGGATGCAGGATGTTGGATTCTCTGTTGATGCTGCTTGCTCATGGCAAATCAGAAAGGTAATGGTGTCTAAATTTGCCGTGGTGCCTGGGGGCGTTAAGCCAAAATCCGTTTTGCTGACAGCTACGCGAACTTGCTTGGATGCCGGTGTTGATTCCTGTTGAACGAGGCGAAGATTATCCTGCGCTTGCCCCGTTAGTTCGCCCAGACGGTTGCCGGGGTAACCAGTCAAGCAGTCAGGGTCATTAGTCTTTTGGCTGATTTCAGAATTACAGCATTGCATGCTCGTCTGCTCATTTTTTCCTTGGCTGAACTCAACAAGAGTTTCTGGTTTTTGAAAAGTAAATGTTGCGGGGAAACTGATTTCACAATTTGTTTTGGTTTGACCCAATTTTGCTTTTAAACTCAACAGCCCAGACTCCAAGGAGTGGACATAGCGATTCACATCCCCCTGTCCGCGATTCCTTGTGATCATTGGAACCGTGATGGCGGTTGATGTTGCAAGCAGCGCCATGGTGACGACCATCTCAATTAAAGTGAACCCTTTGTTTATCTTTTTCATTGCAGGCTATAGCACTGAGAGGAAAAGTTGGGATTGATATCAACGATCCTTTGTTCTGCGCCGATTGATGCTTCAGGCGCCTCAAAGTTATATGTAAGCACCAGAAGGTTCGGATCTTCGCTATTCCAGTCCATGGCAACCTGAGGATCAGGGGAGTTGCCAGTTATATCAACATTCTGAAGATGGTTTTTAAAAACGCACTTGGATTTTGGCAGGCTAGGTTTAAATCAGTGTTCAGGCCTGATTCAGCTTGGATCGACTCTGCTGTGAGGTACGAATCATGCATTTGAACCAGTTGAATATGGTTGTTGATTGCTGCTTCGATCGAGTTACGTGAAGACTGATTACTGCTTGTTGCCATCGATGAAACGCCCATGCGACCCACTCCTGTCATCACGGCAGCAACAACAACTCCTGAGATGAGACTTTCGGCCAGCGTGAAGCCCTCCGCCTGCTTTGTTCTTCTGACCTTGTTTCGAAGTGGTGATGCTCGATCGTTCATGTTCATCAGGGCTGTGTTAAATGATGAATGGCTTTACAAAGGGCTATGTTTTTGAGGTATGGATCTGATTAAGTACATCATGCGATCTTTTGATCTGGCTTAGATGATTGAAGACTCAAGGGTTGATTTGAAATCAGAGTGATTAATCTGAGTGCATTCTGAGATTTTTTACCAGATTTAAGAATGTTCTACCATCGCTCGAAAGTGTCGAGGCTTGTTCCGCGAATCGCTCGCGTGACCATGCGTCCATACCCTGGATAATTGAAACGATCTTGCCATCCCCAGAGGTTGTTGGCTTTTTCAACGACTGTTGTATTTCCAGATTCTGTTGTCAATTGGAAGGACGATGGATTATTGAGTGGGTCCACCACGCAAATGCTTGCTGCCCAGGCCAGACCATTTAATGATGCATTATCAGCTCGAATCGTTCCCGTTGGCATATAAAGAAGTGCGTAGGGAAGATTGTCGTTGGAGAAGCTTAAAGATCGCACTTTACTGTCGCAGGCTTGCGTAGGTGCTGCACCCCTGCTGGCCATGATCACGAGTTGCTCAGGTTTTTCATTGTATTTTGAACTGTTTGCACTCACTGCGCATAGCTCGGCGCTGTTGCTCAATTCAATGGCTCTGGTGATTCTTGCATCATCAGGATAAGCAACAGGCTGATCAAGGTGTAAAACAACAGCTCTTGATTCGTCCGTTTCGATGTGGAGAGACTTTGAAGATAACTTGATGTGATCTATATAAACATGACAATCAAACTGGTTAGATTGTTTGCAGATGTCTTGCTTGGATAGGATGATTACTGATTCTTCCGGATCAATCTCGAGCCCTTCTTCTGCCAGTGTTCGAAAATCTCCGGAATCTTCAATTTTTCCTGATGCGTTGAACTTATAATCGCCAAGATCGGTTTTGTCAGCATCGCGCACACACACGGCTTGACCGCACGGCAGGGCGGGGTAGAGGATTAAATTCCCAGCGGAATCAACATCGGGAGCGCCGTCTTGATCGCGATCAGCTGAAGCAGGCGGACTGTCATCAAAGCTCCACATTCGAATAGTGTTCTCACTGTTTTCGGATGTGGTGTCATTGATGGGGTCTTTCTCAAAGAGGATTGGTGGCGGCATCCCACTGACACCTCGATTCATTTCATTGATATTGATTGGCCAGATTTGATTGTTTCTAGTTTTTCCTGCAAGGTTGAAATTACTAGACCCCACATCATTGAGCAGGGCAGAATCGCTGCAGCTGTTAGCGTATTGCAGCGCGGAATAGTTATTGGTTCTGCTGGTTAGATAAAAAATATGTCCCGGTCCAACAATCTCTGTATCATTCAACCGAAGGTTGCGACCACTCATCACACTCCAGTCGCCAACACCGGGAACTTTGGAATTCACATACAAGGATCGGCGTAATAATGCCTGTGCCAGTGTGGTGTCGCCACGCTTTACAACACCTTCAACGTAAAAAGTGCCTTCTCCATTTCCAGCCGTGGCTGTTGTGTCGTAACTGCGGAGTCTGTAGCTGATTTGAATATCGTCTGATCCCCCATCGGATCGGATGCTTCCATCATTGATGACTACTTCTGGCGCCTGATCTTCGGTTCCAGCAGGATAGGCTGCAGTGTGTTTTGTGACTGGTGTGCAGAGCTCCACCAACTCAAACTCTTCAGTGTTTGGAAAGGCCCAGCCATTTTTTCCTTCGCTGTTGTTGAGGGATAACAGAAATCCGGTGTAGTTATTCCGGTCGTTGCGATTCAGGTCGCTGATGATGCGATTCAGGCCACTTAAAGCCGCCGATTCAGCCATCTGTTGATAACTTTCCGCTGAACCCAATTTGCGTGCCATGATCTGGCGAATCATGAGCCCTGAGCTCCCGGCGAGCAGAACAGTACCCATCAGCATGGCCACCAAGAGGGCCATTCCCTCCTCTTCTCGGTGGCTTGATGGCCAATTTATTTTTTGTGGATTGTTGATCAATGACAGTTTCTGCATGATTTAGCCACAGTTAAGAACGTCTTCATTTTCGATGCCTATTCCGCTTTTCAAGTCACTTGCACCATTGCTTACGTTGAAGCAAGATTGGATTGCAAATCTGTCTTCGTCTGTCTCTTCAGGCTCTCCAGTTTCGTTGTTAATGACTCTGGGTGTTGCTGTTAATGTATAAATAGACTCCGTTGGTCCAGCAACAGAGAGTTCAAAGTTTCCATTCGGAAGAATGATTGGTGAGGTAAGTTCGCCAGTTGCAGGCCCATCATTGGTCATCACCGCAGCGATACTTGAAAGTTCGTCCCATTTCGTGGGTAGCTCGCCAGTCGCATCGATGTAAGCGCCTATAGTCGTAGGAATAGTAGATACAATTGATTGCACTTTTTTGTTATTGCTTTGTTGGATCTGGTCGAAGTATTGAGGTATCGCTATTGAGCTGAGAATGCCAGTTATTGCAGTGACCGTTAGAACTTCAGTAAGACTAAAGCCTGACATTTTTCTTATTTGAGTTTTGTTGGTCAATGGAGTTGTTGATTGATTCATTCTTCCTGCCTCTTTTGTGAATTGAATGGTTTAGAAATATACATATGTGAGAGTTTTTTGAAGGCGTGATTCAGGGGGTAAAATATGTTTTTTGACGTAATATTTTTGGCTTCTCTTTGATTTCAAGTGTCAGGAAGCTGAGCGGAGAGTTTGGAGTTTTGCTAGACAAGTTTTGTCTTCGCTTGCGTGAGACAGAGCGGAGTTATCAACCGCTCTGTACTTCAGTCCTGATTGATATTAGTTTTTGCTCATACCTTAGAGTTAGACAGGTGCGGATGATATGCCACCAGTGGTGAAGTCAACAGTCGTTTCACATGCTTCACCATCTCCTAGTTGAATGGCATCACCGGTGGTCTCATCGACTCCACAATTAATTGTGCCTGCATTGGCGGCTGTCGCTGTAGCATCTGTTCTGTAAACAACATCTTCATCTGGAGCCGTAGCTGCATTTCCGCCGTTGCAATTATCTGGGTATGGTCCACCAATTAGAATTGCAGCAGAACATTCTTTCGCCAATCCAATATTTTCGCCAATTTCCGCATTAACTGTTGCTTTGTCTTTTACACCAAGGAAGTTAGGTAGGGCAACGGCTGATAAAACACCGACAACGACAACAACGATCATCAGCTCCACCAACGTGAAGCCCTTTTCAAGTGCGTTGCGACCTTTCTTGCGGTTGAGCATGGCCAGCTGAAGGCGGCTGTTGAAAGTGGTCATGGCTAAGGGTTGTTTGTGAATGGTTGAGCACGTCTTGTGCTGACAGATTCAGCATCCCTTTTTTGATTGGGCTAAACGGGTAAGGATGGCTAGAGCTCTCTAAGAAGGCTCTTAGGTTTCCACTCATTCTTTGAAACGCCAGTCGCTGCCTTCGCTGCGGGTGTGGCTTCAGTCCACCGCCCTGCTCACGGTTGTTGCCGGATACGCAATGCTGTTTGTTCTCAGCACTGCGTTCGCTGATCTGCAGCGACGTGAGCGTCATCAACGCCTGGTGCAGTCATTGGCTCCGCAAGTTCTGGCAGGCCGGTTGGATTCAGTGCCTCTGAGCAGTTTTGGCCTGAAGGTGACGCTGTTGCCGGTTGGGCCAGCGGAGACTCCACGCTTGCAAACCGATGCCTCCGGCGAGCGCTGGTTGGTGAGCATCAGCAGGCTGCGGTCGTCAGATGGTGAACAGCGCTGGTTTCGGCTCCGCCAGAACGTTACGCAATCACTCGAGCGACAGCGGATGACACACCTGTTGCTGATCGCAGCGGCCGGCGTGTCGATCCTGTTCACGTCGTTACTGCTGCGGCCAGTGCTGCGGCGCGGGCTGGTGGTTCCTCTCAATGATTTCGACAGGCAGCTGCAGAAGCTCGAGGCCGACAACCTTGGCGAGAACCTGTTGGATCCTGCAACGCAACCCCAGGAACTGCGTTCCATTGCGCTGGCGTTCAACAATCTCCAGCAACGTCTCGCTGCTGCCTGGAGGCGTGAGCGAGCCTTCGTGGATGGAGTTACCCATGAACTGCGCACTCCGATCACGGTGATCTCCGGCTATTCCCAGCGGCTGCAGCGGCAGGCGTTGCCGGTATCTGCAGAGCGTTCGGCGCAGATGATCAGTTCAGAAGCCCGGCGGATGGCTGATCTGCTCAATGTGATGCGCGATCTGGCGCGAATTGACGCTGGAAAACTTGTCGTACACAGTGAGCTACTAGATCCTGGCGAACAGCTGCTCAATGCCTACGAATCGTCGTTAAGCCTCGCGCAAGGTCGTGTGCAACTGTCTCTGCCAGGTGCTGAGCCATGGCCCGCCTTGATGGCTGATCCTCAGAAACTCCAGCAGTGTCTGCAGGAGCTAATTCGCAACGCTCTGCTTTACAGCTCCGGCGTTGTGCGTCTCCAGGTCGAGCCAGCCGGTGACTGGTTGGTGCTGCATGTGCTGGATCAGGGTGCTGGCATTGCTGCATCAGAACGCTCGCTGGTTTTGCAACGTTTCAAGCGGGGTAGTAGTTCCAGCAGCACCCGCGGTATGGGGATCGGATTGTCTCTGGTGAGCGAGCTGATGCAGTTGATGGGAGGTGAGCTTGTGATTGCTGACGCCTCAGGTGGAGGAGCTGATATGCAGCTGCGGTTCAGGCTTGCGGTAGCCGAGCCATGAAGCCCACGCCGCGCACGGTTTGCAGCAGCTGCGGTTCACCTTTGACCTCAACTTTTTTGCGCAGGTAACCCATGTACACATCCAGGGAGTTGGGATCGCCCACAAATGGTTTGCCCCACACCCCCTCCAGGATCTGTTGCCGGGTCTGCACTTCGTTGTTGTGCTTCACCAGGTAGGTGAGCAGGTTGAACTCACGTTGGGAGAGAGACAATGTTTTGTCTTCTCTCTGCACTCGACGTTCGATCAGGTCGATCTGCAGATCGCCAAGGCTGAGGCTGTCTCTGGCGCGTTCAGAACTTGCAAACTGGCCCCGGCGCAGGCGGGCGCGGACGCGGGCGTGTAATTCCTTCAGCTCGAAGGGTTTGGTGAGGTAATCGTCAACGCCCAGGTCCAGTGCCTGCACCCGGTCATCAATATCGTCGTGTGCGGTCAGCATCAGCACAGGCGTGGTGTCGCCACTGCTGCGCAGACGCTGGCAGATCTCGGTGCCATCGAAATCCGGCAGGGTCCAGTCGAGCACAACCAGATCAAAACTTTCCTGTCTCAGCTTCAGCAGCGCATCGCCGCCGCAAGTGGCGCTGCCGCAGGCCATCCCCTGCTGGCTGAACTCGTCCTGCAGAAACTGCAGCAGTTCCGGATCGTCATCAACCACCAGCACTCTGCTGCGGCTGCTGCTGGCATCCACCGCTGAGCCACCCATGCTTGTTCGGATTTGACGGTCATTTGTATCTTTTCACACCTATTGCTCTATTGCTTCCCCCGATCGGGGGATCTGTGTTTTCGGGGGAATGCTCGGCACAGTCGTGAAGCACTGCTGTGTTGTTGCTGGAATCCCGCCAGTCGTTGTTTGCCAGGCCGAAGCCGCAAGCGTCAGGATTTGTCCTTCCCCTGGCACTGACCGCTTCCGCCGTGTTGCTGCTGGGCAGCGCCTCGATTCACACCCTCAGCCTCAAGGGTCGCTTGCGTTTGCAGGCTGCGATGGAGCGGGATCAGTCGGCCGATCTGCTGCGTTCAGCCGCCCAGGCCTTCACGACCATGGCCATTGGTCGGCAGGCCTGCCTGCTGCAATGGCCCTCTGCTGACTGGCCCGAACGCCAGCACAGCTGTTCCGGCGCTGAGCCCGCATCATTGATGGAGGGCCGCGTGGCTGATCAGCCTTGGCAACTGCTGTCATGGCAACCAGCTCCCGGATCGGGGGATCTGCGCCTGGCGCTCGCCGATGGTCGTCGCGCCAGCTTCAGGCTCAAGCTGGATGCTGATCAGGCCCAGATCCTGGGCATCAGTGCCGTGCAGCTGATCGGGCGCGATAGCTCGGAGCCCCTGTCATGAGCCTGCCGGAGGTGATGGTTGCATCGCTGTTGTTGGCAGTCAGTAGCAGTGCGGCCCTTGGCGTGTGGAGCCAGGCGACGGCGACCTGGCAGCAGAGCAGCAGGCTGCAGCAGCAGGCTGATGAGCTTGAGCTCTTGCAGCTGGCCAGTCATCGCTGGCTCGCGCTTCATGGCTCTCCGCTCAACCTGTTGAGGTCTGGTTCAGATCCATGCCTGTTCGACGCTGGCGCCCTCGCTGCTGCGTTGGATCAGGCTGTGCCGTTGCCCGAGGGCATCACTCGGCAGTGGGTTGCGGACCCTGAGCAGATCGGCATCTGGCAGCAACTGTCTGTGCTGGACGCCGATGCTGAGGTGCTGTTGCAGCGCCGCCAGCTGCTCAGCCCCGCGGCCTACGGGCTCTGCAGGTCATGAAGCATTCGGGCGCTGGATTCAGCCTTGTGGAGTTGATGGTCACGGTTGCTATTGTGGGGATGATCGCCTCACTGGTTGTGCCGAACAGCAGCCCTGATCGTGATCGGCTGCAGCTTGATGCGGCGGCCCGGCGTTTGCAGCTGGGTCTGGAACGGGCACGCCTGGCGGCACGACGTGCGCAGCAGGCCTGCGGGATCAGCCTTGGCAGCGAGGCCTGGCTGGAGTCCGAGCAACAGAATCTGCCGGGCTCGTTGGCTCCCTGCTCAGGGATCGGCATCTCCTTGCAGGAGGCCTTCGAGCAGGGGCCGATTCAGGTGCACACCAACCTGCCGGAAGTGATTCGTGTGTCGGCCAACGGCTTGCTGCTTGATGGTGGTACCACCGTGCTCAGCCATGCGCGTGTGGCCCGCAGCCTCTGCCTGGTGGTGAGTTTGCCGTTGGGTGTGAGCCGGATTGGCACCTATCAGGGAGATCCTCCCGTGATGGGAGCGTCTCCCCGCAGCACGGGTTGCCGCCCCAGGGCTCAGGATGGCTGAGATGCAGAGAGGGTCATGCCATCCAGATGGCTCTGCTGGCTTCACGCTGCTGGAACTGCTGTTGGCTCTGAGCCTGGGCACGTTGTTGTTTGTACTGATGCTGCGCTTGATCGGTGCCGATCTGCAGCTGGGCAGGGCGATGGCGATGCGCCTGAGTGAAAGCTCACGCCAGCGCCGCAGTCTGGAGCTGATCCGTGCGGAACTGGGATCGGCCCATAGCTGGATGGTCGACCCACCCGTCTCCAATCGTTGGCCCTGCCGCATGGCGGGTCGTCGTCCGGTGCTGGCCATTGCAACCCACGCTGATGATGTTCAGGCGCGCGGTGAGGACGCAATCGTCTACTCAGTGGGCTCAGCTCCTGCTGCGATCTGGCGTGGTCAGGTGTTGATGCGCTGTGGCCCGGCTTACAGCCTCGATGGCGTGCCTAATCTCCGGGGTGCTTTTCAGAATCGGGTGCTGCTGGATGCGCTTCCCCTGGAGATCGGATCAGGGTTCACGGCACGCCCGCACCCGCAATGGCCTGTGCTGGAGCTGGAGATCGAACAGCAGTTGCCGACCGGTTCTGGAAAGCGGCGATCACTGCGCAGTCGTCTGGCGGCTTGAAAACCTGAGCAGGTTGCCGATCTCTTCTGCGGCTGGAAGAGGGTCGCTATGAACGCTGGTGTTGAGCAAATCTCGACCCGGCGGCGTTTGGAGCGGTCCGCTCTGCTGTCAGTGGTGCTGGGGTATGGCCTCTTGCTGCTGGTGAATGTTCAGCTGTTCAGGCAGCAGCGCCACCAGCGACAGCTGATCACAATGCAGCGGGCTGAACGTGTGCTGCGCAGCAACGTCGCCCTGGCGGGCCAACCTCAACAGCTACAACGCCGGTTCGGTCCGTTTTCCAGCTCCAATCTGGCGTTGTGGGGGCACTTGGAAGGCCAGAAGTCTGTTGATGCTGGGTTGGCTGATCCCCCTGCGGATCTGCGCCAACGGGCTGAGCAACTTGCTCACAACCAGACCAGACCTCTGCTGTTCCGCAATCGCAGCAGCAGTTACATGATCACCAGCAGGATCTTGAACCTGAACGGCAACCCCTTTCGGTTGTATCTGCTCAATGATGTCTCTGCCGAGGTGTCGTTTCAGCGTCAACTGAATATGTGGTTGTTGCTTGCCGCCGTTCTGGCCGCACTGTTATCAGTTCTGCTTCATCGCCGCGGCATTGAACGTGCTTTGCAGCCTCTGACGCATCTCGGAGGCACGTTGGAGGCATTACGCTCCAAGCCACTGCAGCATCAACCCATTGAGCCCGACCAGCTGCCACTGGAGCTGAAGCCTCTGGCTGTTGCGGTCAATGATCTGGAGGGCCGCCTGGCGAATTCCCTTGAGCGTCAGCGACAGTTCGCCAGCAGTGTGAGCCATGAGCTGCGCAACCCCCTCATGATCATTGGCGGCTACAACCGCAGGCTGATGCGCCGCGGCGACAACCTCACGGTTGATCAGCAACGGCAACTGCTGATCGTGGCGGATGAACTTCGCCATCTGGGGCAACTGGTGAGCGACCTGGTGGCGATCACTCGCGCCGAGATCAGCAGTCAGACCCTCACTTTCCAGCCTCTATGCGTTGTTGATCTGGTTCAGCAGGCCATCGCACTGGTCGAGCCAGCGGAACAGCCGCGGATTGTGGTGATCTCCCAGGATGCACTTGATTCCCGGTTGATCGAGGTCTTCGCTGATCGTGATGCTGTTGTGCAGTGTCTGGTCAATCTGCTTGACAACGCCTGCCGATATAGCCCGTCTGCTTCTCCGGTGGAGATTGACTGTTTCTGCCAGACAGAGAGGCTGATCCTGCAGGTTCGCGACCGTGGCCCGGGAGTCCCCAGGGAGGAGCGGGAGTTGGTGTTTGAGCGTTTCCGCCGTGGCCGCAACAGCGCCGAGATCCCTGGTAGTGGCATCGGGCTGGCGGTGGTGCAGACGCTGGTCGAGCAGATGGGAGGCAGCGTGTCGATTGGAGATGCAGAAGGTGGTGGTGCCGTTTTCGGGCTGAGCCTCAGGAGGTGCGCGTCTGCTGCTCCTGAAGCTCATCCTCTTCATCACTGAGCAGGTAGAAGCTCAGCACCGCCAGGCAGGCGATTGCCAGGAACAGGTGGTCAACCCAGCCGTACTCCACACCCATTCCCATGGCGGTGATCTTGCTGTTGACCACCACCAGCACCACGGCAAAGCTCGCCAGCAGCAGGGCTGGCAGCCGTTGAATCTGCCGGCGTTGACGCCACATGCTGACCAGTGGAGGTAGTAACACCACCGTCGACACGCCATGCAGCAGGCGCATGCTCAGATCGGTGTGCAGATGGGGTGTGATTGATGCCCAGAGATTGGCCGGCACCAGCAGCGAAATCAGAATCAGGTAGGCAATCATGGGGTTCGCCTCAGTTGAATGCGAAAGCAGCTGCCCATACCGGGTTCGCTTCTGACATCGATGCTGCCACCCATTGCCTCCAGCAGCAGTTTTACAACTGAGAGTCCCACGCCGCTGCCGCTCTGCCCCGTGGTGTTGGCGCCCCGATGGAAGCGATCGAACACATAGGCCTGGTCCGGCAAGGGAATGCCGATGCCACGGTCCTCCACTTCCAGCACCAGCCCATTGCTGCCGGATCGCAGACGCAGCTGGATGGGTTGTTCAGGGGGTGAGTACTTGTGAGCGTTCTCGATCAGGTTGAGCAACACCTGGCGCAGCCTGGCGGCATCACCGAGCGCTGTGGTGGAGTGTCCTTCCGATGGCAGCTCCAGGGGCAGTTCACGATCCAGGGCCGCTCCCTGGGCGCGAACCACTTCCTTCAGCAAAGGCCGCAGATCCACAGGCTCCTGTTTCACCTGCAACCGCCCGGAGTCACTGCGTGAAAGGTCGAGCAGGTCATTGAGCAGCTGTTGCATGCCGACCGTTTCGTCTTCAGCGTCCTGCAGGCGCTGAACCAGTTGTGCTTCCAGCTCCGGGGCCTTGCGGATCACGCGTTTCAGAGAGCCCGATACAAGGGTCAGTGGTGCTTGCAATTCATGACTCACGGCGCTCACGAACTGACGCTGCTGGCTCCAGGACTGGGCAAGTCGCTCGGTGAGTGCGTTGTAGGTGCGGGTGAGCTGGCTGAGTTCCTCCGGTCCCCTGGGCACCGGCAAGGCGGCTGTCTGCAGGCCTTCAGCGGTGAGTTCGGCGCTGCGCTTGCTGAGTTCTTGCAACGGTCTGGTGATCTTTTTTACCAAGAGGCTGACCAGCAGCAGGGAAGCACCGAGAGATCCTCCCCAGATCAGAATCATCCAGGCGAGAAATTCGTTCTGCGCAGCGCCCAGGCGAGAGATCTCAGTGCTGCTCCAGAGCTCATCACCCGACTCGAGACGCCGGTTCAGCATGGTGAGGTAGTCACGTTCTTGAAGAGAGATCAGATGCGATTGGCCAGGATTCCTTTGAGGGTTTGCCGCCATCGCTGCTTTCAGCAGACCATCTGGCATTGGAAGGTGATCCCGCCTGGGAGTCAGCAGCTTCCCGTCAGGTTTCTCCAGCCAGAGCTTTGTGCGTCCACTTGAGTGTTCCTGAAGTTCCTGCAGGATCACCTGTTCGTTTTTGTTTGGGTGTCCCTCTTCCTTTAGGCGTACGGCGAGTGATTCCGATGCACTCACCAGGCGATCTTGACCCACACTCAACCGGCTGCGCTCGCTTAGCCACAGCCCCGTGCTGGTGGCGCCGGTGAAGCCGAGCATCACTGCGGTATAAGTCGCCAGTTGCAGCTGGCCAAGCATCGTGGCCATCAGGCGAGATCGCCAGGTGCCGGAACGATTCATGAGCTCATCCTGCTTGTTCACGGGCATGCCAGCAAGAATGAGTTGGATCAATACATTGCTCCTCTGTGAGTTTTGCCGCCTCGCCTCTGGGCATTGCCCGTCCCAGCCTTTCGGCTCGCATGGCCCGCTGGGGCCTGGTGATCGTGGCGATTTATGGCTTAGTGGCCCTGCTCACACCTGTGCTGCTAGCCGCTGGCCTGCTGCCGGATCCCAATGCTGGTTTGGACAATCCCATTTACGCGTCTCCCTCGATGGCGCATTGGTGCGGCACTGATCGTCTTGGACGCGATGTCTGCGTGCGCACATTGCAGGGAAGCGGCGTGGCTCTCCAGGTGGTGCTGCTTGCCGTGACCCTGGCGCTTCTGATCGGTGTTCCGCTGGGGATGGTGAGCGGCTATCTGGGGGGAGGGGTCGATCGTGTTCTTGTACTGCTGATGGACACCCTCTACACCCTGCCGGTGCTGTTGCTCTCGGTGGTGCTGGCTTTTCTGCTGGGGCGAGGTGTTCCCAACGCGGCCGCGGCGTTGTGTGTGGTTTACATCCCCCAGTACTTCAGGGTGGTCCGCAATCAGACAGCCCAGGTGAAAGCCGAGCTGTTCGTGGAGGCAGCGCGGACGCTCGGTGCCGGACCGGTCTGGATCCTGCGCCGCTATCTGCTGCGCAACGTGATCACCTCAGTGCCTGTGCTGCTCACGCTCAATGCCGCCGATGCTGTGCTGGTGCTGGGCGGCCTCGGATTCCTCGGCCTGGGGCTTCCTGAAACGGTTCCGGAATGGGGAAGCGATCTCAATCTTGCTCTTGCAGCTGTGCCCACCGGTGTGTGGTGGACGGCCCTGTATCCAGGTCTGGCGATGTTCGTGCTGGTGCTGGGTTTGTCGTTTCTGGGTGAGGGTCTCGAAGCCTGGGTGAGCAGCACGGGACGGGACGCGGCAAAGTGAGATTGCAGGATTGATCAGATCATGCCGTTCTGGGCCACGCTTTCTCTGCTGACGCTGATGGTGACTCTGTGGGTGTCCGGCCGCAGCAACCCTGACGATGTGATCGGTCTGCTGGAGCAGATGCTGGCGATCGCCCTCGGGCTCGTGGTCCTGTTCATCGGCCGCAGTTTGCCCCTGGAAATTCTTGCTCTGCTGTTCGCTCTGCGGTTACCGGCCGCGCGGCGTAATCATCCTGTGATGGAGCGCACGCAAGGCAGCAAGGACGTGCTGATGCCGTTTTAAACAGGTTCAGACCGCAGGCTTTTTGCTCAACATCGCAGCTTTGCGGTGCGGGGCAGTTGTTCGAGAATTTCGCCTGATTCCGTGAGGGCTGGATAGCTGCGGCCTTGCTCACGGCACCAGTTCGCCACCTCCGGATAGCACCATTCAAACAACAGGTCGCTGTAGCGCTCCGCCGGAATTCCTTCCCCTCCAGACGGTGCGACCCCAGCCGTCTGGCGCTGCCTCAGTGCCTCAAACAGCAGGGTGGCCGTCGCCACGGACACATTCAGCGACTGCACCATGCCGCGCATGGGTATGAACACGGCCTGATCCATCAATGCGGTGGCTTCTTCGGTCAGTCCCCACTTCTCCGCACCGAGAACAAAGGCGCTGGGGCCGGTGAAGTCGCAGTCGCGGTAGTCGCGCGCGTTCACCCCCAGGTTCGTTCCGTACAGCCTGAATCCCTGAGTCTTGAGGTGGTGTACTGCGCTGCTGATGTCGACATGATCATGCAGAGGCACCCAGCGCTGGCTTCCCTGTGCGGTGCTGTTGAAGGTTCGGGGCCTGCCACTGAAGCTGACCGCATGGGCTTCCAGAACTCCCACGGCATCACAGCTACGCAGGATGGCTGAGAGGTTGTGGGGTTTTTCAACGTGCTCCACCAGAACGGTGAGATCCGACATCCGGCAGTCCAGAACCTGCTTCAGACGCTGAAATCTGCGGGGAAGGATCGGCATCGCTGAGAGTGCTGCAGGCGCGAAGGCATGCCGGCAGCCATGGGGGCATTGCTCAGGTTTGCATGCAAGCTGCAACCGGCATCCAGTTGATCTTCAATGCATTTGTTACCCACGCCAATGTCATGACCACCGGCGGTCGCCAACTTCAGCTGATAGGTGTGATCGCAATCAGAGATCTGGGATGGGCACGATTTTGACCTCCAATGCGGCTTTGGAGCTCATGCGTCAATCCGCTGTTGCCGGCATACCCGGTGAAATGCATGCCGAAGTCGTGTCCGGAGGCTGCTCGGACCACGCGATTGTGTTCAAGGCAGGCCGTAATTCGGGTGAGCCGATTTCCAGGGAGTCAGGAGTGACTCTCTACTCCAAGGCTGAGCAAGTGAGTTTGTTTTCTGGAATGGTGATTGACTACCAGGAGTCACTCTCCGGCGGAGGATTTTTTCTTTCCGGTAAAACGATTGATGTGTCGTCGTGTGGAAACTGTTTCTCTTTCAGAGCTGAATAGTATCGTTACCAGTGGTGGAGCTGTTGTTGTTCATATTTAATCTTGAACCGCCGAAGATGATCGGATTGCAACGCTGGTTTATCCGCAGCATCCGCTCTGTTGGAGCGGAGTGACGGTGACGCCGCTCACAACTTGTGGATCCATCAAGACACGCACTTTGATGCCACCGTTCGGATCATCAGACAGTTCGATGCCAAGGCCCAGAAGTTCCTTCCCTGCATCGTTTTTGTAGTTAATCAGCTCGACTCTCTGGATATTGTCTGGCTCGGGCATTGTTGAGATCTGGATCCTTATCCACCATTATGCCGATGTGATTGGCAGCCTCTGTTTTGAGTGGTGCAGGCATAGCGTTGATAGAAGCTGTCGACCATGGCTTTCTGTGCGGCAAGCAAGGCGTTGTTCTGAATCTTTCGCCATGCAGGTTGATCGTTCAGGAAAGTCTCCAGATGCTGGTCTGCTTCTGAGTCGCTGCCCAAGGGAGGCAATCGCTCTCCATGAGCGACCCGAGTCACCAGGTTCCAGTCCTGCGGAGTGCCGTCGACATTCACAACAGTCAGGGCTTCAAGTCTGCAGGGCTCGTTGGGGCGTCCACTGAGTTCAGCGCGATGTCGGCCTGAACGCAGCCAGAGTTCCGTGTCCTGATTGCGAACCTGCAGGTAGCGCAGGTCCGCCGCTTTGAGGCCATAGGTGGCCATCAGTTGAAAAGCGAAGCCGTAGCGGCGCCCCATCGTTGAGTTCGGCAGGGCTGCAAGCAGGTGCAGGATGTCCGAATCCTGCAGCGCGTAGATGCTTGGGATGTGTTGGTGGGTCAATGGCGTTACCCCTCTTGCGCTCCACAGGCTGGTTCTGCTCGCGTGAAGTCTGTGCGGAGCTATCGACTCAGCCCAGTCATATCTGGATGCAGTGTCGACGTTGTTCGGTCACCTCTTCAGGGATGTGTCCCAACAGGATGGCTCTGTCCATCAATGAAGTCATCATGAACAGGCCCGCTCCTCTGAGTCTGTCCGCGCTGCTGACGCTTGCCGCCCTGTTGCCACTCACGGCAACTCCATCGCTGGCGCACGACGACCGCAGATATGACGATGGGGGTTACTACAACGGTCGTGAATATCTCTATCGACCCCGCAGATCGGCTCAGCGGGCGGCCTGGAACCGCATAGGTGCAGATGTCAACAGTTGTGTTGAGGGCAGTGTGATCGGAGGCCTTCTGGGTGCCGGCCTCGGTGCCGTTCTGTCTCGTGGCCAGGGCCGTTGGATCGGTGTACCGGTCGGTGGTGCTGCTGGTGCTCTGATCGGCTGCCAGGTCGACGGCGGCTGATGGCCGCAGTGCCGAGGGGGCTGCGCAAGTGCTGTTACTGCCTGAATGGTGAGGCCATCAAACTCACCATTCACAATTGTCTCCGCTGTTGCATGGGTAGATGGCGTAGCCCTTGCCGATCAGTTCTGGTGTATCGCTGTTGTTGATCATCCACTTGTCCAGTTTTAAGACATATTTCCCAGGGCTTTCTTCAAAAAGACCTGCGAAATAAATCTCGATAAATGGAGGCCAGCCCTTCCCTTGATTGTTTTCGGGCTCATTGTCGGCATAGCATTTCCACCCACTCGTTACCCCGTAGGTATCCATGCTTGGGGATGTGAAATTGGCGTTAGGCATTAAGGAGTCCGCCTCGCAGACCCAGGGATAGAGTGCGAAGCTGAATGTGTGTTTCACACCTGAAACATTCTTGTAGGGATTGCTGCCGTTGTTGATGTTCTGGATTTTGTTGCAGACGTCGACTTTCCAGCGACGGTCAAGATCCTTGCCAGCTCCACAGATTTTTCCTGATTCCACATCGTTGCCGAACCCATACCAGCCAGACCAGTACTTCATCTGACCAAATGTTGTCTTTGAGTTGGGATGTGTGAATGTGCAATGGTTTCGCCCGTGGGGCCCTTTCTTGCAGCCAGGTTGTGTGTTACTGCCATCAAATCGTTCAATGTATTTGATGTCTCCAAGGCAGTCTGGTTGAATTCCGGCGCCGTCGCAATTATGAAAGACCCAGTAATCCTTCCTCCCACTCTTTGGGAAGCTTGCCCAGCTTCTTGCTCCCATATTCCATTGTGCACCTGCCACGATGTTTTCATAGGGTGAACCACTACAAACTGATTTAAGCGGAGGGTTTTGATCGAGATTGAATTGATATGGGCGATAAGAGAATGGGCTGCAGCTGATGTCTTTGGCTCCTTCGCCACCTCCACCGCAAAAGTTTTCCAGTTTGGTGATCTTCCCATTGGGAGAGGGAATGTGGGCCCAGCAATATCCTTTACCCAGTCCGCTGATCATGGCGGGTTGCGTCTGTTGTGAAAAATCTGTAATCGGGCTTGCCCTCAGTTCTTTTGCTGCAGGGGTCAGGATTGTGAGCCCTGATGTGAACGCGGCGAGTAAGGTTGCCTGCATGGTGCTCTGCTGGATGATTTCCAGTCTGATGCGTATGGGTTAAATCATCATTTTGAATTTGGTATGAGACACAATTAACAACTTTAAAATGTGATGCATGGCGGCCGTATTTGATCAGCGTGTCCACTCAATCGTGGCCCTTATTCCCCATGGCAAGCTCGCAACTTATGGCCAGGTTGCGGACTGGATTGGTGCCTATGGCTGTGCTCGCCAGGTGGGTTGGGCTCTGCGTCGCTTAGGCCTGCCATCCCATATTCCCTGGCAACGTGTTGTCAATGCTCAAGGCCGCATATCCATGAGCCTCAGTCGTGAGGGGTCCGACTGGATCCAGCGGGAGCTGCTGATCTCCGAGGGGATCCCTGTGGACCCTGAAGGCCGATTGCCCCTCAAAAGCTTCCTGTGGATGCCTGATGAAGGGCAGATCAGCGAGATGGGTCAGTTACTCAGGGCGCTGTAGGCCACCGTCACCAGCAGACGAGTGACCTCGATGACACCAGCGATTACGAACACCGTTGCGAACCGTGTGGCCCAGCGTGGTGGCTGATTCCCCCTCCAGCTGCTGGAGACACGCATCCACTGGACCTCGGCGGAGGCGGGAAACGTGATGGTGCTGGCGCGCCCTGAAGCCAGTTGATTGCTGAGTCTGGAGCCTGTCCCGATCGCCTTGTCGCTGAAGGCATAGCCCAGAGACACCGCGGCGGTGCGATTGAAGGCCGACTGGGCTGATCCAGGTTGCGATTGCCAGGAGCGCACGAATGGCACGCCGTGCTCTCCGAAGGCCTGGCTGTACTCCTCTGAATCAACCAGGGAATCCACGAGTGCGTCATGTCCTTGTGACGCCTGAATCTGAATGGCTGCGGATACCTCACTTTGATCGTGAGGAGGTCTGCCCAGCAGATGCTTGTAATCCAGCTCGATGGTTCTCTGTGGAGAGCAGGAATCGTAAAAGTTCTTCCTGTAGAAGTCCGATTTGGCGAGCCCGCGGATGAACTCCTGCACAGTGATCCGACCGTCGCGCAATTCAGCCTCCAGGGAGGATGATCTCTCGCAATCCATGACATGTGCATTGCCATAGACATGTTTGTAGGCCTCTTCAATTGCGGTATCGACCTCCGCTGATTCAGCAGAGCCTGCGAACCCACTCCGCAGTTTCACGGGCTGCCTTGTTGCACGTTCGCCGCCGAATTGTGTCGCAGTTGAAGTGGACGAAAGCATGGCAATTTTGGACTTGTCCTTGGTATCAAAGAGAGTCTCGAGCCGAACTAATCTTTGGAGGAAATAATCTTACGCTTTCGCAAATAAAAAAGATATTTTGTCAAAATTCTCGCTCATTTTTATGAAATTGGGTTTCATTTTTGGGTGATTATGAATATTTCTGGTATTGGCTGATTTTTATTTCTGGACCCTCGTGGCTGTCTCTTTGGCAGCCTGCTTCAGCCTGAGCTCCGTCCTGCTGGATGCGTTCAATCAAAAGCAGGGGGGTGCTGCTGGCTGATGATTGACGCCAGCGAAGCCCCTCCATGGCTCAATCTGCTGAAGCTTCATCAAGAGATGCTCTGCTCTCTCGCCGTGTTGCCTGGGAGGTTCTGGAGGCGGTTGCTGCCGGTGCTTATGCGGATGTTGCTTTGGAGCGGGCTCTGCGTCGAACCTCGCTTGCACCTGTTGATCGGGGATTTGTCACGGAGCTCTCGTATGGGGCCATTCGCTGGCGCCAGTGGCTCGATGGCTGGCTGGATCGACTGGGCAAGGTTCCAGCGCGTAAGCAGCCACCGCGATTGCGTTGGCTTCTGCACATAGGCCTCTACCAGGTGCTGCGCATGGAGCGCATTCCTGCCTCCGCTGCAGTGAACACCACGGTTGAACTGGCCAAGCAAGGCAAGCTCGCAAGGTTGGCGCCGGTGGTGAACGGGCTGTTGCGTTCAGCGTTGCGATCCCGTGATGCAGGCGAATGCCTGGCTCTGCCCGATGATCCAGCAGCTGCCCTGGCCCAGGAGCATTCGTTGCCCCTGTGGCTCAGCCGTAAGCTTTTGCAGTGGTGCGGCCTGGGGCATGCGGAGCGCGTCGCCAGGGCTTTCAATCAGGTTCCGCCACTCGATCTGCGTGTGAATCGCCTGCGCTCAACACCCGATCGAGTGGCAGACCTCTTCGCTGAATGTGGCATTCGAACAGCCCCGATCGCAGGTTGCCCGGATGGGCTCCATGTGCTGCAGCCCTCCGGTGATCTGCGCCAATGGCCCGGTTTCAACGAGGGCGACTGGTGCGTCCAGGACCGTTCGGCTCAGTGGGTGGCCCCGCTGTTGGATCCTCAGCCTGGCCAGCGCATTCTCGACGCCTGTGCTGCTCCAGGTGGCAAAGCCACGCATCTTGCGGAGCTCATGGGTGATGCGGGAGAAATCTGGGCTGTGGATCGTTCACCAGGCCGCTTGCAGCGGGTTGCCGCCAATGCCGCGCGGCTTGGCCTCAGCAACATCCATGCCCTGGCCGCTGATGCGGCTCAGCTTGTGCAGGAGCGGCCTCAGTGGCGGGGTGGATTTGATCGGATTCTTGTGGATGCACCCTGTTCGGGCCTGGGAACGCTGGCGCGTCATCCCGATGCCCGCTGGAGGGTCACCGAGGAGTCGGTGGCTGAAGTGGTGAAGCTGCAGAAGGTTTTGCTGGATGGTCTGCTGTCTCTGCTGGCCCCAGCAGGCCGTCTGGTTTATGCAACCTGCACCATCCATCCGGCTGAAAACAGCGAACAGATTCACAGCTGGCTCGAGAGCCATCCCGGTCTCGTGCTCGATTCAGAGGAACAGCGATGGCCTGACCCCAGCGGGGGGGATGGTTTCTATGCCGCAGCGATCACTGCACCGGCAGCGGCCTGAAATTCTCGTCAACTGGAGGGCCATCATCCGGAGCGATGTAGCGCCTCGGAGCTGGGGCCGGTGTGACGGGTCGCGGTGCCTCTCCTTCACCGTATGGCTGGTACTGGTAACCCCCGCCGCCTGGAGTGGATGGAGCGGAGCCCCTTGTTGCGGCGCGGTCTTTCTTTGTCGGGCCTTTGAGAGGACGGTTTAGGGCTGGCTTTGCAGGGAAGTTCTCGACGTTATAGTTGTCCTTGACCTGGGTCATGAATCTGCTCCAGGCCCAGGCGGCCTCACTGCTACTGCTATGGGTTTCAGCGTTGTTGTCATAGCCGAACCACACCGCAGTGGTGAGCTGTGGGATTGAGCCGATGAACCACAGGTCCCTGGCTCCTTCCGAGGTGCCGGTTTTGCCCGCGACCGGTCGATCGTCGAGTCGGGCTGCACCACCCGTTCCTCCAGTGACAACCCGCTGCAGCATCCAGTTCATGGCATCGGCCACTTCGCTGTCGATGGCCCGTCGCCCCTTGTCACCATCAATGCGCCGGCTCCAGATCACATTGCCCTGAGGGCCACGGATTTCTTCGATGGCCATTGGTTTCACGTACACCCCGCGGTTGGCCACTGCCGCATAGGCCGCAGTCATGTCGAGCACGGTCTGCTCGTAGGCACCGATCGCCATCGGGTAGTACTTGCCGAGCGGGCGCTCGTTGCCGATGCCGAGCTTGTTCGCGGTGCTGATGATGGCGTCGAAACCGACCTTGTCCTGCAGTTGCACCGCCACCGTGTTGAGCGAATTCTTGAGGGCGTCTGCCAGTGAGATATTGCCGAAGTACTTGTTGCCGAAATTCTTGGGGCAGTACCCGGCCCAGCAACGCGGAGAGTCCACAAAGACGTCTTCCGGCTTCACTCCCGAACTGATGGCTGCGGCATAGGGGAACAGCTTGAAAGTGGATCCTGGTGAGCGCAGTCCCTGCGTTGCTCTGTTGAACTGACTGCTGCTGAAATTCTTGCCGCCCACCATCACCCGCACCAGGCCGGTGCCTGGTTCCATCGACACGATCACCCCTTCAGTGTTGTACGGCGCAAACTTCCGGACCACCTGCTGGGCTTTCCGCTGCCAGTCGAGGTTGAGGCTGGTGCGGATCTTCAGGCCTCCAACCTCCAGCTGCTCAGGGGTGAGCAGCTGCGGCAACTGCTGCGCGACCCAACTGGTGAAGTAGGGAGCTGAGCTGTTGAAATATTTGGGAATGGCGGGTTTGAGATCGAGCGGGCTTGAACGTGCCTGCTCCGCTTCGCTTGCGGTGATGAAACCTGCCTGCTCCATTCGATTCAGCACGATTCCACGCCGCTCCAGTGCCAGTTCTGGATTCACAAGCGGTGAGTACACCGAGGGTGCCGGAGGCAGACCGGCGATCAGTGCGGCCTCCTGAAGATTGAGTTGATCCGGAGTCTTGGAGAAATACACCCATGCCGCATCGGCCAGCCCATAGGCACTGGCACCGAGATACACGTAGTTGAGATATTGCTCGAGAATCTGCTCCTTGCTGAGCTGTCGCTCGAGCTTGTAGGCCAGTGCTGCTTCTTTGAGCTTGCGGGTGATCGTGCGGTCCTGGCTGAGAAACACCGTTCGCGCCAGTTGCTGGGTGATCGTGCTGGCACCTTCCCGGACGGCACCCTGGCGGACGTTGCGCACCACTGCCCTGCCGATACCCCAGAAATCAACGCCGTTGTGGTCGTAGAAGCGCCTGTCTTCGGCTGCGATGAACGCCTGCTTGACCAGCAGAGGCATCTGCCCAGGTTGGATCTTTTCTCGGGTTGCGGGCCCCAGCTTCTGGATCACTTCTCCATTGCTGGCCAGCAGCGTGGTCGTGCCCGGTCTGTTGAAACGGCTGATACCGCGCGCATCCGGAAGGGTGGCATCAAAGGCACTGAGGACAGCGGATTGAGCCAGAGCGACTCCACTGCCGATCAGGACGGCTGAACTGCCGATCAGGATCCAATGACGACGGGTTCGAATCACATGCCTTGCGTCAGAGGGCTGTGACCAATCGCCAGAGCGGTGACCAACATTCCCAGCACGAGGAAGGGTTGAGCACTCGCCTGATACTTCACGTCGAAGGCCACGGGATCGCGCAGCAGCCAGATGTCCTGAAAGGTGATCTGGGGCACGATCAACAGCACGAGAAGAACAGCAGCGAAATGCTGCCCGATTGCGATCAGCACCGCAACCATCATCAGCTGAAAAAGATCGATCATCCCAGCGCTGATCCAGCTTGCAGGCCCGATTCCGAATGCGACTGGAAGTGACTGCAGCCCCAGGGCGCGGTCACCCTCAACACTCTTGAAGTCATTGACCACGGCAATTCCGAGTCCTGCGAGGCTGTAGGCCAGGGTCAGCAGTGCGGTCGCCCAGGTGAGCTGACCGAAGAGTGCCTGACCTGCCCACCAGGGAAGTGCGATGTAACTCGCGCCAAGTGCATAATTCCCCAGCCAGCCGTTCTGTTTGAGCTTCAGAGGAGGTGCTGAATAGATGTAGCTGACGAGCGATCCACCAGCCGCCAGCAGGAAGAGCACTGGGATGTCATGGTCGGCCCACTGATCGAGCCCCCAGGCCACGGCCAGTCCGCTGAGCAACAACACCCAGATCTGCAATCTGACCTGCCCGAGTGAGATTGCGCCCGAGGGAATCGGTCTGTAAGGCTCGTTGATCGCGTCGATGTCGCGGTCGTAATAGTCGTTGATGGTCTGGGTGTATCCCGCCAGCAGGGGACCGCTCATCACCATGCAGACCAAAGCTGCAAGCACATGATCAGGTTTCCATTCGTAATTGCCGCTAGCTGCAGCACCGCAGACAACACCCCAGATCAACGGAATCCAGGTCACCGGTTTCATCAGCTGCAGACGCAGCTTCCAGATACTGGTGGTGCCGCTGGCACCCTTCATGCCGAGCAGCTGTCGGGTGTCACTCATGGAATAAGGCCTCAGGCCGCGACAATCTCGTCTTCAAAGAACCAGGAGCTGGAACCATCACTCAGCTCAACCACCACTCCGATGCCTTTGCCGTCAACAGTGCGGAACTCTGTGACAGTGCCGAAGGCATCGCTTTTAAGCAGGTTCACCATGTCCTGAGGAATGCGATCACGAACCCTGGTCACCCGCACCTTGCTACCGACCTCAATTGATTCGAGTTTCGGCGTTGGTAGAGGTTCTGAGCCGGTTAATCGTTTGATCAGATTGAGAACTTTTCCCAGCATGACCTGCAAGGCTTGGAAAGACGTTGCACCTTAACAGCCGTGTATCGAATGCCATGGTCGCCCTGCGTCTGATCCCCTGTCTTGATGTCGCCAAAGGGCGCGTTGTGAAGGGCGTGAATTTCGTTGGACTTCGCGATGCCGGGGATCCCGTCGAGCTGGCCTGCCGTTACAGCCAGGCAGGAGCTGATGAGCTTGTGTTTCTGGATATCGCGGCCACCCATGAGGGCCGCGGCACCCTGGTGGAGATGGTCCGGAGAACGTCGGAGCAGGTCACCATTCCCTTCACGGTTGGAGGGGGTATCGCCTCTGTCGAGGGCATCACCGAGCTGTTGCGGGCCGGCGCTGACAAGGTCAGCCTCAACTCCTCAGCAGTGCGGAGACCGGAGCTCGTGAAGGAGGGTGCGAATCGCTTCGGTTGCCAGTGCATTGTTGTGGCCATTGATGCCCGCCGCCGTGAGACAGGCGGCTGGGATGTCTTTGTGAGAGGCGGTCGTGACAACACCGGTCTGGATGTGATCGCCTGGGCACGTCGGGTTGCTGAACTCGGAGCTGGCGAAATCCTGCTCACATCCATGGATGGCGATGGCACCCAGGCGGGGTATGACCTGGAGCTCACGCGAGCGGTTGCTCAGGCTGTACCCGTGCCTGTGATTGCTTCCGGAGGCGCCGGTTGTCTTGATCACATCGCTGCGGCTCTCGACGCTGGCCCCCAGGGCGGGCAGGCATCCGCGGCGCTGCTGGCATCCCTCCTTCATGACGGAATCCTCACCGTTGAGGGAATCAAGGCGGATTTGCTCAGTCGCGGACTGATGATCCGGCCTCTAGAGACTTGACTTCTCCCTAATGTGTAAAGAACTGTTCTGCGCCGCCGCAATCCTTTAGTGCAGCTCCTGTTCTCCGCGATTGAGCCACTGACGGTTTCTTCCGGTCAGCCGTTGATTCCCACGACCTGGGTGTTGCCCCTCGGTATTTCGCTGGTGTTTGTGGTGGTTGCCCTGGTGGGCTGGGCCCTGCAGTTGATGCAGGCCGCCATGGACCAGGGAGAGTTCTCGCTCATGCTGGCTGGCTGCATGGTCTGTTCAGCTGCCGTTGGGCTCGCCACTGTGATGGTGATGACTCTTAGTGGCCTGCCGCTTTGAAGCCTGGCGATGCAGAAGCCGTTGAACAGCTGTTCAATGATGCAGCGCCCAGTTACGACAGGCTGAATGACTGGCTGAGTTTCGGGCTTCATCGCCAGTGGAAGCGGGAATTGGTGCTCCAGCTCTCACCGCGGCCTGGAGAGCAATGGCTTGATCTCTGTTGCGGAACAGGTGATCTCGCCCTTTCTCTGGCCCGGCGACTGCGCCCGGGTGGCGCGGTGCTCGGTGTGGATGTGGCCGCTGCGCCACTGGAGATCGCAGCCCGGCGATCGGCCCGTGAACCTTGGCTGCCGGTGCGCTGGCAGCAGGGCGATGCTTTGAACCTGGAGATGCCGGATGCCTGTGTCGACGGGGCTTTGATGGCCTACGGTCTGCGAAATCTGGCTGATCCAGCTGCTGGCCTCAGGGAGCTTCGGCGTGTGCTGCGTGATGGAGGCCGCGCCGGATTGCTTGATTTCAACCGACTGCCTTCGGGAACTGCTGCGGCATTGTTCCAGCGGACCTACCTGCGCCGGGTTGTGGTTCCTGTTGCGTCCCGGATCGGTCTTGCTGATCACTACGCCTATCTCGAGCAGAGCCTTGAACGTTTTCCCGATGGACCTGCACAACAGCAGCTGGCTCTTGATGCCGGTTTCCGCGAGGCCTTTCATCGCCCTGTTGCGGGGGGGCTGATGGGCCTTCTCATGATTCGAGCGTGAGAGTTTAATCCCCCGATGCGCCCTGCTTGCGACAGGTGAGACCGATGAACTATGAAGGAATGATTAAGAAGCGGGGGAGAAACGCATGGCCTTTCCGTTGCCGTCTTTGCTGTCCTCCATTGAGGATCTGCTGGATGAGGTTCAGTGGTTGGACGGGATGATCCTGGTCACCGACTCGCAGAAGGCCAGCTTCGTGTCGTTCTCCCAGGTCGATCCTGTTCTGCGTCGTCTGCGTTCTCGTCCCAGGGGGGCGGAGGTCGCTGAAAAGCTGTGTATGTCGCTCCTGGAGACCCATGGCAAAGGAGCCAGTAAGCCCGTTCTCGTCTTCCAGGGAGATGGCAGTTTCTGGCTGGGCACCATGGGCCCGAGCCGCAGCCATCCCCATCGGCACCACGCAATCGCCCATCTGCGCCGCTGTTTCTCTTTGAGTTGATCGGCTGAATCTGAAGGCCTGGTTGTTTGCCTGATCGGCACAACTTCGGAGCTATGCAGTGACAAGCCTGTTGATCCCGTCTCCCGATTCGGAGTGACTGTTGACGGGCAGCCACTTTGCAGGCTAGTACTGAAGTACTAGTCATGATTGAAGGTGCCTGAAGGTTGGCTCACTGACCATGAGCGCTACTGGTCGATGCATTTTCACCGGGACTGCAGAAGCTGGGTGCGTGATCCTCTGGTCTTCGTTGATCTGGGTCGGGCCATGGCTGACGGCTCGCCCGCATTGCTGAAACGAAGGCAACACTTGCCTTTGTCAGAGGCCCAAGCCTTGTGGAGGAGTCTTGAGAGCAGCGGTTGGCGGCAGACGGCGCCGGTATGGGGGGAAGACGCTGTGCCCTAGGCAAGCCTGGTTCAGTCGCGGTCGCAGGTGATCAGCAATGCGCTGGAGACGGCGAGCAGAAATCCGAGTGTCATCACAAGAGCAGCCATGCCGAACAGAGTGTCTGTGTTCAACGTGGCGTCCCCCCGAGTGTGACGCAGGATCAAAGAGCTACTGAATGCGACTCGCTCTTCTCCGAGATGTATTTGTTGGCTGTCAGGGATGACGTTTTCAAGCGATGCCCGAATGTGTTGTTTCCTACCCGTGGAGCTCATCTTCTAAGCCATGAATGTTCCAAGGCTTGAAGAGCATCAAGCATCGTTGATTAACTGATCAGTTGCTTGTCGGAGGGATCGGGCAATGTTCTCGTCGCTGTCGGAGTGGCCTGCTGCTTGTACAAAATTGAGTGTCACATTGTCTCCTGCGCCTTGCGTTTTCAGAGCGTTCAGGAGTCTCCAGGCTGCTCGTGGCAGGCAGACGGAATCATTTCTGCCGTGCACGATATGTATGCGATGGTCTTTTATTGCATCGACGTTCTCAATCAATTGCCCTCGTTTTAAAAAACACCCCTGGAGCATGTAGTGGACCTCAAGTGATGCAAATGGGACTAGTTTTTCCGGGTTGGACATGATGCTTCGCACTCGGTCATTGATTCCATGCAGGCACGAAATAGACAGCTCATATCCGGCAAAGGCTTTGGCGGCCTCCAGTCTTTCTGAGGGATCGAACAATCTCCGCTGGTAGGCAGCAAGAAGATTCTGTTTCTCCAGATTCCAGTTTTGACTGGTTTTCTGGATGTATGAAGTGTATTGATCCCATTCTTCGGGGTAGTGATTGGCTGTCGTTCCGTTCTGAAAGAGGGCATCAATCTCGTCAGGCAGTGCGGTGAAGACGCCTCTGAGCAGCAGTTGCTTGCATTGATTGGGGTGTTGTTCGGCATAGGCAATCGCAAGTGTTGAACCCCAGCTGCCACCAAGAATCAATTGCCATTGATCCACCGAAATCTCCTTTCTCAGGAGTTCTATGTCATCGATCAGATATTGCGTTGAATTATTGAAAAGAGCGCCGCCGTAGTCTTTGCTCGCGTTGGGGATGCTTTGCCCAGACCCGCGTTGGTCCATCAAGACAACTCTGTAATGCTCGGGATTGAAAAAACAGCGATCACGAGCAGAGGTCCCTCCTCCTGGGCCGCCATGAAGGAACAGGGCAGCTGGGCCTTCGGGATTGCCGCTTATTTCATAATAAATCTGATGACCATTCGTCTTTAAATAACCGGTCTGGTAGGGAGTGGTGAGCGGGTAAAGATCATCGCCGATAAGTTGAGTGCTCATTTTTAAACAGCAGGTATATAAATGTTGAATCATTGTATTCCTGATTCTGTTCTTCGGTGTTGCCTGTAAGCCGTTGGCTGTCATGCCATGAATCATCTGATCTTTCGTCCGTCTGCATCAATCTGTTGTTGCAGGCCGTGCCTGGAACGTTGCTGAATGCGAGGCTTCCAGGTCGCAAATTCCTGCTGGTCAAGGGCATTCGTCCAGCAGTGGCCGTGCAGGCCCCGTAAGGGGTGCGCCGTGTTGAGCTGAGTGGATTGGCTCGACCAGGGCGTGTCGAGTCTTCCTGGTTCTGATCGTCGCTGGGCAGCGTGGGGTCAAGCGGATGAGTCGCAGAGGTCCCTTCCTGTTGACAAGGCGGGCGTTGCTGACGCTTTGAGGGGTTGTGGTTTGCGATGCGAGGCAGCGCCCAAGAGCAGCGCAAACGAAACTGATTCTCAGCAGCAGATTTAGGTTGCTGAGTGTGATTCTCAAGAGCATATTTACGGTTTTTGAATGTGATTCTCAAAAGCATATTTTGATTGCTTCATGTTCGGTTTTTACGCCTAACTTTTGCTCTTTTGTGATGTAGAACTGGTTCATCCCTCCCCGAGTTTCGACATGACAAATTCAGCGACTGCTCAAGCCACCATCACCATTCCTGTTGGTCCTGCCGGGCGGGCGATGGCCGAGCCGATGTCGGGCGAAATGCTTGATCTGATGCAGGCCCACCTCAACCTTGAGCGTCAGTCAGCTGCCGCCTATTTCGCTGCTGCGATCTGGTTTGCAGAACGTGAACTGACCGGCTTTGCCGAGCACCTGCGTGATGAAGCCAAACAGGAGGAGCAGCATGCTGCCAAGTTTGCTGACTATCTGATCAGCAGGGGTCAGCGGCCTGTGCTCGACACCGTTGAACCACCACGTCAGCAATGGCCTGATGTGGAGCAGGTGATCGCCAATGTCTTCCGGATGGAGGCTGATGTGACCGCCTCGGTGCTGCAGCTCTACGGAACGGCTGATCAGGACCTCGACCGCCGCACGAGTGTGTTCCTGGATCCGATTGTTGATGATCAGCGCCTGTCTGAACATGAAGCGGCCTATCTGCTGGGCCGGGTCAGGTTCGCTGCCGGCAACCCAGCTGCTGTGATGATGATCGATGCCGAGCTGAGGGAAGGCGAGGCCGAGCCGGCCAAGCTTGAAGGCTGAGCAACGATCGGTTGATTCAGCCAGGAGCCCCACCTGGCGATTGATTGACTATCCCGGTCCCCACGGCCCCGCCCAGCGCGGGGTTTTTGCCATTCACCGGAGGCTCACCGGAACTTCGTGGGTTCTGCATCGGAGTTGTGTAGTTGGTTTCACCAGAAGGGCTGTGATCTTGAAGGAGTCAGAGGGGGCAGCAACCCCAAAAAAAACTTCACTCCATAAGGCCATGACGACGTTCAACAGGGTCAACACAGTGACTCAAAAAGTCAGCACAGCAGTGCTTTGCGCTGGATTGATCGGAGCCACAACATGCGCAATGGCTCCTGCCGCTGAAGCGCGGAATTACGAGCAGCAAAGGCGGCATGAGCTGAGGCAGCTGCGCCGTGAGATTCGCCGCGACACGCGTGACTACCGTCGTGCCCGACGTGCGTATCACCGAGAGATCAATCGCTATCCACGCGTGATTCCTGCCTATGGAGTGAGGTATGGGAACGTCTATGGAGCGCCTGCAGGATTTGGAGTGCAGCTGCGCTTCTGAAGGGTGATCAACAATCAAGCAAAGCCCCGTTTCTCCAGGAGCGGGGGTTTTTGTTTGGCTAAAGCACGTTCAATCTTTCGCTGACGACTGACTCCAGCACTTTCAGAGCTTCCAGAGTTTCGAGGCGTTTCTGTGCTTGCGTCAGCATCGCTCTGCCATGGGGCACACAAGCATCAACAAGAGCAGCACCTTCTGATGCTTCTGTTTTGGTGCGTTCAATGCAGTGTGCGATCTGTGCTGAAACTGGCTGGGTTTCATCAGCGTTGGCATTTGCTGGGCCAGCCAATGTCGACAGCAGTTTCAACAACGCCTGCCTGGCATCCTCAGCAGTGGGCAGCATTCATTTTCACGCCTGAAGGCATCAGTCTGCCTCGATCCCGAAGCGATGATCCCTACTTGAGAGATGCATTCATGGGGCAGCATTAGATCGAGAGATTTCGGCAGGATCAGAATCCTTCTTCTCCTGGCCTGATGTCAGAGCAGCAGAGTGATGTGCAAGCTGCTCCTGGGTCTGAGCCTACCTCTGTGCAATGGCTTCCACTGGAGGAGTTGTTTTCAGTCCAGGCAATTGCTGCTGAAGCAGCCTCGCTCTTGCAGGCAGGTTGTTGACAGTGATGCTCCCTCGATTGATCACAAGGTTGATGTCGACTTGCACCTGCACCTGTTTGCTGAATTGTTTTGGTCCGATTCAGGCCGAGCAGAATTCATACATTGCCTTCACTGATCATCCTGCTTAGTACTCCCTGCGTCTTTTGGTGTTTGCACAATCACTGGGTGGCAATTGTCCTGCTGTGCAGGCTTGTTGCACCGCCTCCAGTCGCTCGTATCGGGTGTTGGCGTTACGACTCTTCAGAAGCTCATAAACAGCAGGACTAATCAGGCGTTCCTCCAGGAGACGCTCATTGGTTTGGGCTGAGGTCTGAAGCCCATGCAGTGATGAGACTGCGAGAAAGCAGCTCAGTGCAGTGAATGAGAAGCGAATCATGCCTGCAATCTAGATCTGAACACCACCTTGGCTGATCTCTCCGCGATTCAGATTTCTGCGATTTGTTCCATGTGTCGACGTCCTGGAGATGCAGTGTTCATCTGCTGATCAGTGCCAGATCCTTGTCATGAATCTGATTTCAGTTCAAGCAACTGAGCATGAGTCGGGCTGTGTCTTTCCTGTCAAAGCACATTGCCTTCTCTTTCACTCGGATGGGGGATGACCAGATCAGACATCGATCTGATGCTGATGGCCGTCAAATAGGAAAACCCATGTGTTGCGACAACCCACATGCTGATCATCACAAGAATGACTTGCCAGCAAAGGACAAGTCCTAAAGGGTTACCCCTCAGATCTGAGTGAATCCATGTCAGGCAAAGGTCAGAATAATCGTGGCGATTGTATGTTGTCGGTCATGGTAGGTGCTCTGTGTGGCACCTCAAGAGGATTCCATCCCGACGACTTCTAGACAAGAATTCAACTGGAACAGTTGCTGCCAATAAGTTGTTTTGCGCATGGCCTTGCCCATGAGGAAGCCTTAGAAAGCCTGAGTCGCCTTTGGCGCAGAACCAAGTGTGAGGCTCTTGTCAGTTTTTCTGGAGAGCTATGTCTTTGACGGGAAATCGTCCACCGTTCTTCGGCTTGAAAACCGGAGATCTTGTGTTGGTGCAACCATCAGCTGATTCAATCCAAACCAGCACTGACTGGTGGATGGGCTGGATTGTTCGCCGTACGGTTGGAGCTGATGTCAACAGTGGGCAGACCTTGTACGAGGTTGCCGATGTTGATTCTGGTGAAGTTCGATCAGTTAATTCAGAGCTAGTAACAAGACTTGTCCTGACTGGTATGGAAGCCAATAAGGTCGTTCCACTGGTACGTCTCTAACAGTTTGGTTGACTGTATTTTTTCTGAACTGTCAACAGTGCTTTATATCTGCACTCCAGTGATTTCAAATTTCTGGTGAATGATTAATCTGCGGGATTGTTGCCTCTATGGATTCGACTTCTTAGATTAGAGGTATTGCAGAACAACCTTGAAATTCTTAGGGATCCAGGCACTGAAAACCCAGTTGTCTGAGAGTTCGCTTAAACAGTCAGAAGTATTTGGCTATTGGCTTGCGTCATCACTCTTGCTGCACTTTTTGATTTTCCCAATGGCTCATGAGCCTACTGATTGGGATTTCGTTTTCTGGGCTGCCTCTCTTGTCGTCATTGTCGTGATGTTGCGTAAGTGTTATTTGGATAATGGAGGTGAGTCTGGCGTTAAATTCTCAGATAAATTCATCTCGATCACTTGGGTGATGACGTTGAGAGGTTTTCTTTTCGTCTTTGTCCCCTTGGTTATTGTTGGCTCATTGGTTATTGGATTCCTTGGTTTAAGTGATGAAGCCACAAATCAATTGATTGATAACAGCGCTCTTATTGATGCATTTGTTTTCGAGCTTTGGGTATGGTTTAGGACGGCTGCTCATATCAAAGATATATGTGTTGCGAGTCGTCTTTCAGATCACTGATGTTGAGTCTGGGTTTATCAGGTGGATCAACGCTGATCTGGTGATGCACATCCAGTCAAAGACTGGAGCAATAAAAAACCCCGCACTTGGCGGGGCATTGATAAGCAAGAATTGTTAATGGAAGATCAAAAGGGACTACTCAAGTCTCCAGCATTCATTTCAAGAGTTAGAGGTATCCGCTCCGCTGAATCCCTGAAGGGTCCTCCAAGCCTTTATACAGACCACTTTGTAGGAAATTCAGGGTGTCATCCTCGGAGTGGGAGACAAAGCCCAGATGTATGAGATATGAGCTGAATAGGACTTTGATCATCAATTCAGTCCAAGGTGATGGTGAAACCATGCGCTCATCGCATCAAGACATGCCACGTTCTGTTCTCCAGGCACTGGGCCCCCTGGTTTCACCTCCCAAGACAACAATTGGTCAGCTGTTACTTCGCTGAGAGTGGCACCAGGAAGTCCCGCGTTCACTCGTCACAATGTCCAGGCCCAGTTCTGCAGGCCCAGCTTCAGCAGATGCTTTAAGCCGTCAGCGTTGTGTGCTTTGAGCGCTAGCAGCTGTTCTGTAAGCAGCGTCATTGTGGACAACGTATTGATGGGCATCAATTGAGTACAACTGTTTAAGCATTCCCCGCTGCAATAAAAAACCCCGCACTTGGCGGGGCAGGTGCAGCCAGCCGTATTCCGCGACGAGAGAGTGTTTACTTTCCTCAGCCAAAAAAACACCAAGCAGTGAATTGATGTCGATAAGTCTGTGATCGCATAAATCCCATTATGAATTTCTGTAGCTCTATTGCGTACCTACAAGAGCGCCAAAAACCCCCATACCTGCGCTCTCGCTCTCAAAGGAGTCGTTGATTAAGTTCTGAGTTCTTGACTTGATCTGAACTCTTTTCTTTCATTAGGTCTTTGGCCGTTCTTAACGGACGTGTGATTTATATCGATCTTCAAGAGGAAGGCCGCCCTTCCCGGTGGAAAGACGGCCTAGCTCGCTCGTTTGTGCATTATTCAACCCATCACTTGTAGGGAAAGGAAGGGGTCGAAGCTTCTGGCTAGAGGCGCCCTGGGGCCATTGGCTCTAGGTGTCGGGTTGTTGTCTCCTGGGGCACCTAGGGCGGTGCAAACGGAGCGGCGATTGGCGTGACGTATCTGATGTGTACCTAACCAAAGGACCAACCCAGGTCATTGTTGAGACTGTTGGAGCAGGGGCCAGAAGTCAGTCTGCTTCTTTGATCTGCGCTGGTGGAGTGTCGGCCGTCATGGGCTCCTCCGATTTCGTGGTCTTACTCTCCACCCGTTGTGGCTGTTTTGCCATCCGTCAAATCGCGCATTGCCTTCACTGGCAAAACCTCCAATAGTGAAAGCGGCGTGCCCAGGCTCAGACGAAGGGCAGGAGTGATGACACTTCAATCCGCTGTGATTGGCTCAGTTGCCCTGCTGTTGTTCGGCTTGTCTGCTCGCGGCTTGAGAACTTCCGACAAGAGTGAACAGCCACCGATTCTTTTTGTGCCTGGCTATGGGATGAGTGCCCTTCGGGTTGAGGCCAAACGTGAGCAGCGCTCACCCGCGAAAATCAATTTTCTGCTTCCGGCGATGAATCCACCAGAAGTTTTCACTGAGTTCAATCCTCCTGTTGCCAATGCCCTGGATTACGCCCGTCGAAGCGGTCTGGATGATTCCGATGTGGTTGTTGTGAGGAAGTGGCTCAAACTCGATATCAGAGCTGATGGGTCAGCACAAAACTAACGCGGGATTCGTGTCAGGCCGGTATCAATCGGGAAGGACTTCTTGCATGAATGTCCTCGTTACGCGGAAATGATGCAGATGCTCATCGCCAAGGGCTGGGTTGCGAATCACAATCTTGCCTGCATTCCGTTCGACTATCGATATCCACCCGGGGAAACAGACTTTGCAGAAGATCTGAAGAAGCTGATCATCAGCCAGTTCGCACTCAGCCAGGGCAGGAAGGTCACTATTGCTTGCCACAGCCAGGGATGTCTCCTGGCCTATCAATTTCTGCGCACTCAGGATCCGGTCTGGGTCGCACGACATATTGGCCTCTTTTACTCATTGGCTGGTCAATTTTCCGGTTGCAGTGATTGTTTGCGCTGGGCCTTTCAGCAGGAATGGAGCTGGGACAGCCATGACAAGGTCGCGTCTCCTTCGGATATGACATGGGTGGGAGAACTCGCTCTCGGGCTGCAAAGCAGCATTTTTGGAGAAGCAATTTTGTATCGCTGGGGACAGACCTCTTATCGAGCACGAGATGCGCAGACTTTGTTACGCGAAGCAGGTGCTTTGGCGATCGCGGAAGCGACCAATCGCTATGCACTCGAAAAGCAGACTTGGTTCCAGAAGGGTGCACGTGATCATCAACCACTGCCTGTGCCAACCCGTGTTGTTTTCGGCACTGGTCTGCTCACAACAGCTGGCTTTGATTTTGCAAGAGAGAAGGTTCCGGTCTCAAGCTGTAAAGATCCTCAATGTCAGGGACTTTACTCACAAAAAAATCCTGAATTGATCCAGACAACAGGAGATCAAGGCGACAGTGCCTGGATGAATCGAGCACCCCGTATGTGGTTGAAGCACCCAGACTGTGAAATGAAGGAATTCGCTGGTATCAGTCATATGGAAATTTTCAAAAACGCCACAGTTCTCAACCATCTGTCAAAAACAATTCAGGAGACAGCGTCAGGCATTGATGTCTGTTTGCAGAATTCAGCTCCAGCTTCCAGAGGGAGCTCAATGCAATGAATTAAGTCGACTCCCGTGTGGTTCACGGCAGAGCAGAGCGATCCTCCCGATTTTGAGCTAGTACAGGTGTCCTGGTTTCGCGGGTATGTCAGCTGATCGCGGGGTTCCCAGCTCGCCCCACTCGGAAAGGCCGATCTTCCTGGATGTTGCTCCCGGGATGACGGTGGTCGTGCGCCATGACTCTCTGACCGGGGAGATGCCAGGCAAGGATTGGTGGATGGGCCAGGTCATCCACTGCGGCGGAGCTGCCCGTAATCCGTCAATGCACAACCTTTTCCAGATCGCTGATGTTGATTCCGGTGTGATCCGGTGGGTGAATGCCGATCTGGTGACCCACATCCTGCCGAGGGCTCCAGAGCAATAACAATGCTGCCCTTGACGGAACGCAATTGGTGGGTGTTTTTCCGTGGGATGCTTGATGAGTGCGTTCAACGATGGTTGCTGTTCTCTCGTCGGGATTCGATAGCCCTTCACCAACTCGTGATCGAATCGTCGTTGGTCAGAGAGCATTGCTGAATCACTCAAGTTGCTTCAGGTTTGGTCATTCCGGCTTTCGGAGCTTTGATGATTTCAGCAGGTATGGTTCTTGAATCCTGATTCTCAGGTGTGGCTGCACTCGCTGAATCATGTGTTCAATATTGAGTAAGAAATCCAACGCTATTCTCCTGCCCAAAGCCCTTCATAAGAGCCGTGGAGAGGGTGATTTGGGTGTTGACGGCCTTCTGCGTAATACAGCTTTTCAGCCATGATATTTCCGACCATCGGCTGCAACTTCGATTCAACAGGAAAAGCCATCATGACAATGGCAGTAAGAGAAGCGAAAATGTTCATTGTCAATCACTTGTGAAGGAGTTTGTTTTTTGCGGGGTGCTGCTCACCTCGACTCCTTCAATGTCACACCTGTATTGGTGAACTCCACTGCGCAGCTATGGTGCACACCCTGCGAAATTCTGGTGAGCTGCTGGTGAATCGTTCAGAGCCTATTGGTCGATTGTGTTGATCCCGTGCAGAAGCCTGTGAAGTTTTGGCCGCAGCTCAACAATTCCGCCCAATTGTGGGAGATGCTATCGATGTGCAGAGAAGCGTTCAGTTTTTTATTCATTTGCAGTCACCAATCTGTATCGAGGAATTGAGCGACTATCATTAAGGTAGAGCAACATCCAATTCACGGGTGAGCTGAGGTTTGGCTGTATGTTGATGTTCCGCAATAACAGGCAGTTTATTGTTTGCTGGAACGGTAATTGTCGCTACGACAAGATTTGAATTGCCAATGCCATGACAAAGGCGTAATCGCATCGGCTCAATGAATTCTCAGACTCTTCTTGCAAGAACGGCTAGAGGCACTGTTTTGCATAAATATGCTGAGGGCTATCTGGTTTGCGACCCCGATGGTCAGTGCAATTTTTGTCATGATTTATACAATGCTGAAGAAATGGTGAGAGAGTTAGAGCAAAAGTATGATTATCCGTATTCCACCAGCTTCCGTGCAATCATGCATTAACCATTCAATAAATGGTCGCTTACACTCAATCAAAAGATGGCTGTTCAACGGATCTCCTGGGCTATGCGGATAGCCATCCGATATGCCTGATCCTTCGAACTTTTGCCCGGAGCAAGCAGACAGTTGCCTTTAGTGGGCTTTGATAAAAATTGAACCACCACCTTGACATGATGCATAAACCTCTCGGGTCATGTTGATAGATATCATGTCCTGAAATGGCAGGCATGAACCAGTGGCTAAGGGCTTTTCTTGCGATGTCGATCCATCATCCTTTGGTTTTGATTCTTGATTTGGTTCAGGGTTTGATGATTCATTGGTTGCCGTTTGATCAATGATTAAAGGCGTTAGCCCACAACCGGTTGATGGCAGCATTGAATTCCACTGCCTGGCGAGAGATGCATCGGCACCCTCGCGCATGACAAGGTCGGCGTAAGTCCTGGCGTTGTCAAATGCTGAACACTTGTAGGCCGGTTCGCTAGATCTGTACTGATCAAGACTTGAATTGAAATTATTCCTTAATCCAATCACGCGAGAATTGGCACTGATGCTCGCTGGGAAAACAGTCATTTAAGCCAGGCATATTGCGATTCTGGTAAACATTGTTTTGTCTTGTGATGGACGTCTTGCTTCTGATGTAGTCACTATCGCTGATGCGATTTGGAATCACCTCACCCAAAAGGGTGAATCATCGGGTCAGTGACTCTCTGTCCGCTTGTTTGACTGTCAGTCAAGCTGGCGAGCAATTCAATCTGTTGTCCGCTGGAAGGTCCACTTGTCACTCCCCTCAAGCAAGGGTAGAACACTTGTATTGGCAGCGAGTTTATGACGGTAGGCCGCTTCAACAGCGTTTCAGGTCAAGTTCAGAACAGGCCTCGGCTCCTCGACGTCAGGGCAGGACATTTCGTGATTGTTCAAGCACCGCAGAGTGCTGGCTTTGGGAAGGCGGATGATTGGTGGATGGGGCTGGTCGTCTGGCACGACGCCGGTGCCAAGGACCAGAAGGCCAATGCGCTCTTTCAGGTTGCAGATGTGGATGGTGGCTCGATCAGGTGGGTCCATAACGACGAGTTGATTCATGTCCTTCACTCGCTGGACGGGCTCTTTGGCTGATTGCTCCCCGAAGGATTGGCAAGCCTGCGTATCAACACTTCTGGCTTTTGCTGGACCGGTTGAGACGTCATGAGTGAGCGCAACTCCGTGACAAGAGCAGGGTTTATCCGTTTGTCATCGCAAGAGATAGGCATACTGCTTCCTTGTCCTGTCAAGCAGCTGCTCGCGCGCTGCGGATATTTTTGCGACTGCTTGTAACTATGCCTGTTGGTAGTACATGCGTTTGCTAAAATTGTTACAGTTGGTTCTCCTCACAGGACTCCAACTTGCTACGAGGCGAGAACATGGCCCAGTGCAGGCCAAGCACTGGGTCTTTTATTGGCCATGGCTCAAGTCGTTGATGATTCAGGCAATACAGCGCTCTCATTCTTTGATGCAGCATCAGCCACTTCTATTGACACAGCTTGATTGCACGACGAATCAGTCTGAATCTCAAGAATTCGAATGGTGAAACTGGATATTGCTCCCATTCATTTTCATTAAAAAGAGGGGCTCGTTGGTCCCTCTTTAGGTCGTTGAGGCCTCTCCCGGAGAGCCTTCGACCATGTTGCATTTCTAACTAACCGGAATATCGCTTGCAATGGTAGAAATACTTATGGCTTGTCTCGGTAAGTCTCGGATCTCGCCAGCTTAAAGTTCAGAATTTTTGATCAAAAGTGTGGTGTCTCTATTTTCATGTCATCAATCTTGCCAAATTCACACTGATGCTTCATTTCGCAGGATCACCTGCCTCATTCAGAATTCCTTTTCCCGAGTGGCAACAGGCATGGTTATGACTGAGTCTGAATCTGTCCTTGAGATAACTCTTGAATGCTTGCCGACCGTTGACTAGCTTTGAGGCCAATGACCCATATAGGGCAATGCAAATAATGCAGCTGATACCGCAAACAGTGAAAAGCCAGCCAAAAGGCTGTAAGTGAATGTTGACATTTTATTCAAAATCACATACTGATTTTGTTTTAAACAAGCACAGCAATTCTGGCTGTAGATAATCACTTATGCGTAGGTGCCTCTTGTTCCTCTGGGCACAAGCAGATTTGCCAAAACAAAGTCTCATTGTGCTCAGTCACTGTTCTGACAGACGCTTTCCATCCATTGGTCGAGCTTGCTGCTGAGTTCAGCGTTGACACTGCTGACGCCTCGTTCTGGATGGCAAGTCCTCTCGGGCGGTCATCTACACCCTGACCGAACTATCCCTGCGGGACGGAGCGAACTACTTTTCTGATGTCTTGGAGAGAAGAGTCATGCAAGAGGTTCCCAGTGCCGTCAGTTTCAAGGAACTGTCCATCCATCTGAATGCAGCATCTCTTGGCTCATCGTCTTCCGAAGACGGAGCAGATGACGAAGCAATGAGCTTTGACTGGGCTGAGCGCGTGAGCTCACTCCTTGAAGAGGTTGAGAAGTCTGCCTCCATCGCCGCAGAGGCGAAGACTGTTGATCAGGTCATGGCTCTGGGAGCGTTCAGAACCCATCTGATGCTCAGTCTGCAAGCCATTAAGGCCGCTGACCTTTAAGGGACTGGGTTGTCTTCAGTAGCCCTGCAATTCATGTTATTTCGCTGCCTGCTTTGGGATCAGGGCGGGTTGGCCTCGATTTGTCACATTGTTGTGAATGGCATCAGTGTTGGTTGATCACAGAAGAGGAGTGAGTACTCGGCCATTCACCGAAAGTTCACCAGATCGTCTTGGGATTTGTACCCAAGCTGTGCAGTGAGGTTCACCAGCAGTGTTGTGATCTTGAAGGAGTCGAAGGGGGGTATCACCCCCATGCAACCACTCCCTGAAGCCATGTTGGTTAAGTCCCTCTTCGTTTACACCCTCACCTTGGCGGTGGGGCTTGGTGCTGTGACCCACGCAAAAACACAGTTGATCGAGCAGTCAATTCAGGAAAGGACAGAAAATCTCTTATCGGCTCATCATAAAAATGGAGATTGATTTCACAGGAAGAAGCAATTCTGACTCGCGCCCCTTCCGTTGTTGATAATCCCCCGAATGGGTGATGTTTCCTTGAACCAGTCGTGATCTACTGAATTCAAGTGAATCACTGGTGATATTCAATGAACCAGTCCATTGAGATCTCAAACATTGATCATGAGGCACATCGGCTTCGCAAACGCCTCAAGTTTTTGATGGCGCAGATGAGAGAGCAAGGGCCTGTTCCCCGGTTGCTCAATGACTACTCCCATTGTCACAAGCGCTTGGTACATCTTCAAGAGCACTATGGCGTGTGATTGATGCATGGTCCTGCGTAGGGGTGGATTGATATCGTTTTGTTCATTGGTGAATGCGCTTGAATTAGCTTGCCTGTAACTCTTCAGAATTGCTGAGCCGGATGGTTCTTTTATCTCAATGATTATTCAAATGCAATTGCTTGGAAATGTCTGATTGTTAGGCCAGTGCGAATGGCGCTATTTGCTTATTAGTCAATGGTTGAGCTTTTGAGGCTTTTGCTCGCCACTGTTGATGCGTTTTGAGCTTGGGTGGCTCTTGAGACTGATTTTTTATTTTTTGGCGTAAATATGGCTTCAAATTTTAATTGTAATTCTCAAGGGTGGGAGTTAGGGTTGATGCATAGGGAGTTGGTGTGATGACGAAAAGTAATCCCAGTTCACCAACACAGGAATCCAGATTCTTGAGAAGGAAGCAGGAATTGATCAGGCAAGTTCTGCTTCATGAGTGGGCAAAACTAAGTGCTGAGGATTTGGGGGAGAAGCTCGGATGTGATCTTGTTGGCAAGGCGCCTCATGTCAGGCACGCAATGATTATGCTTCTAAGCGAAGATATTGCCCTGGCCATGAGTGATCAGGAGGCTAATCAATTCCTGTTGAATCTCCAGTAGGCGCAGTGCGTCATGAGTGCTGAGTTTTTTAACTAGCCAGTTAATATTGCGAAGCGATGACTCTGAATAGCCTTCGCTGTTGAATCGCAGGACTTGCTGTGGTGATGCTTTTTGTGAGTGCGATGCCCCTGCTCTGAAGCTGCCTGTACCTGTAGTTCCAAGCGATGGTTGCAACGACGTTTTCCAATGCGGTCTGAACTGTTGGATTGCTTTTGCCTGGCTTGCCTGGGTCTTGTATGAACGCAACATCCCTCATGCGTCGATCACTTTGGCTGCCAAGTGGCGTTCAGCACCGGGGGATTTTTGTGTTCCTTCTTTCCTTGTCGTGGCCGGTAATCCCTAACGAATCCCTGCCACGTCTAATGCCCAGAATTTTCATAATGTCCAGTGAAGGAAATAGGTGTATGGACTTGCTTCAACGAATGAGAGTGATCGGCAGTGGATTAGTCATTGCCGCATATTTCATTACCCTCCATCTTGATGTTGTGACTGGAGTGATCGTTCATTTGGCGGCAATGACTATCTCTGTGCCTTACTTCATCAAGTCAAAAGCGTGGGACGTGGTGATCATGATGACCTTTCTGATGACGATTGGGTCAGGGCGTCTGGTCACAGCGGCAATGCCTTGATGGCTTATAGGTAACAACAGCAATTGCAGAGCATTGCATCCCCTGCAAAGACGCAAGTGGCAAGTTTTTGCGCTGCAGCACAATGGTTGTTGCATGTATTGGTTTTGTTTCAATGAGCTTTATTTTGTGGTCCGGGTGATTGGCAAGTTCATTCCTGAATCATGCAGCTGATTCAGTGAAAGGAATGATGCCTGCGCTGCGCGATTTGCTCATGAAAGCTCTTATCGGCCTGTTCACCAGCTTGCCTGTACGGATGCGCTCTGCTGTTGATATTCGTTTTTGATTTGCAAGTATTTTTGTGCAATTAGTTAATGGTTTGCCCCCTATGAGTCTTCGTTCGCACCTGTTTTTGCCCTTGAAAGCAAGCAGGTTTTCGTTGTCAATTGCTTGTTGCAGCTTTGCCTTGAAGCTGGTTTTGAAATGATCTGCAACTCCTGGGCTTCTCAATTGAATTGGGTTGGTGTTCTTCACAACCCAGTGCTGCACTAGGATTTAAAGCCCGGTTTTTGGGTTGGTTGAACGCTGTTCAACAGCTTTTCCAAAATCGGCTCCCCTGCACAAACCCGTTTTTGTGGTGTGTTGTACATCTTGTATTTATCATCAACGATCAGTGTGTCTATCGTGTCCATATGAGGAGTGCGTACCTTCGACACCGATTTGACTTTATTACTCAACTGAGCAAGCACAAGGTCCAATTCTTCTGGAGAATCCCCTTGTAGGCGTTTTGGCAGCAGCATATGGGCATGTAGGTGCCTTTCAGAACGTTGTTTGCCGAGTTCATGAAATGCCAACCTGTTGATGGAGTCCCCGTATTTGTCCAATCTCTTGATGCCATAGTATTTGTAGAGGATGAAGTTGATTGCTTTTTGAAGATCTTTACTAACGAGACCGTCGTTGCCACGTCTGAAACTCCAATATTTCAATGACATTCTTTCAATGAAGTTCATAGCACTAAGATGTATGCCATCTACTTTGGTGTTCAGTCCATACCTGTCCTTGTAACCCAGTGGGTTGTTGAAAGTTTCTCTTTTAGTTTGTATCCAGTCATTAGGGTTTTCAAGATTGATCGTTACTAGATAAAAGGGATCAAACCCATCATTGATTTGCTTAAAACACCATTTAATTAATTTGTTCTGTAATCTGTTCGTCATTGTTTGATTGATTAGTGATTATTTCTGGATACTCCTCGTCCTAACTAGTATTTCACCTAGTTTTTCAGAGGTGTATTCAATTGTGTAAGTGCTCTATGTTCTAACCCAAGAAATGTTGCTATATCGTTTAATTCGCTGACTATGCAGTTTCAACCGATACGGAAGGTACGATCTTCTAGATACTGTTTTTTAGTAGTCCATTCCTTTTTTAACTATCCAAGTGGTGCCAGCACTTAGAGCAAGTATTGTCTCGTTCTGAATATGAAATCGACTTCAAATTCATCCTATTTATGATACCAGAAGTTGTACCATTTGTTAATAAGTGATTGCGGTCTTGAGTGTGTGCAATCTAAGGTAACTTATGGCGAGCATTGTTCTCTAAAGGTGATTTAATGCACCATTTAAATGTGTCGAATTTCAGATGTCCTTGCCTGAATCTAGTTTCTCTCTCAGTTCTTTGATCTTGAGGTATTTGATCATTGCCTTGATGTGGTCTGCTTCGTATTCGTCGGCACACTGCTTCTTGGCAGATTTAAACTCGTTATGGGTATAAGTGTCTTTGTTCTCTATATGAGAGTACCAGCATAGGCATAATGATCTGTGAAAAACTTTGTCTGCACCAGATCCCCATTGTTTCCCAAATCGTGGATCCTCTGGTTGAAGTGAAAGTCCATATGCCATGCAATTTGTCATGTATACGTCCTTGGGATGTCACTTTACAACTGGAGAATTGTCCATTGCTGGTGATGCAGTAGTCGTTGCTGCTAGTAGCAGTGGAAGTGCAAAATGGAGCATGATTAAGGTTTGGTTGTGCATGAACAATGCATGAACAGAGGCGTTCAGGCAACGAGTAATTGATTTTGCTTGTGTTCTCGGAGAATCCTTTGAACCATTGATCTGCTCATTCCCACTGATTTAGCGATGGTGCCCATTCCATTTCCATCGTTGTGCTTTCTCACAACTTCGTCTGCTTGAAATGAGGTATACGTTCTCTTTCTCCCAAATTTGACTCCTCTTGCTTTTGCAACTGCTCTTCCCTCTAAGGTTCTGGTTTTGATTTGATCGAGTTCTTGAGATGCTGCGTATCCCAGGATTGAGACGATCAGCATCGTTATCTCTGCTGGCATTGCAGTCGTATCCAATCTCCCGTCAAGAGTTTTGATGTGGATCCCTCTCTCCAGGAGATCTGACACCTGGTTGACCATCCCCATAAAGGAGCGGGATAACCGTGACAGTTCAGAGATAACCAAGGTGTCCCCTGACTCTATGAGGTTGAGGCACTGCTGGAGTTGAGGTCTGCTGCTCCAGTCGCTCGTGCCAGTGATCTTGTCTCCGAGGATCTCGTCGCAACCTGCTTGCTTCAGGGCAAGCACCTGTCGCTGCTGGTCCTGTTCGGTTGTGCTGCAGCGCCAGTACCCGTACACCGTCATTGGGACACCTCCATAGAGGTGCTGCTTTTTGATGCACAGTTTTAATGCAGGCAGATGCCTGTGGTGCCGTTGGCGGTGGTGCTGGATCTGAAGTCAAAAGATCTGATGCACCCAGGTACTCCCTTTTCAGGGTGTTCCCCGTGGTGGAACCTCCCTCCAATTGGGACAATGGTTCTGACAAGGTTCCAAACCTTCGGATCTTGGAATTGGTGCTGCAGGTCGTGACTGACTTTGTATGCATTGTTCCAACACCGTTCCAACAGTGCTAAGCGCCAAAACCCAGTCGTAGTCAGAGTCATGTTTTTCCAGGACATCATCAGCACTCTCAATCGTTTCTGGGCCGATCAGGGCTGCCTCCTGCTCCAGCCCTACGACACTGAAAAGGGTGCTGGAACCATGAGCCCGCACACGGTGCTGCGGGCGATCGGGCCGGAGCCCTGGGCGGTTGCCTATCCCGAACCCTGTCGTCGTCCCACCGATGGCCGTTATGGAGACAATCCCAATCGGGCTCAGCATTATTTTCAATACCAGGTGCTGATTAAGCCTTCACCCGATGGCATTCAGGAGACTTATCTCTCCTCATTGGAAGCACTGGGTATTCGTGCTGCCGATCACGACATCCGATTCGTGGAAGACAACTGGGAGTCTCCGACTCTCGGGGCCTGGGGAGTGGGTTGGGAGGTCTGGCTCGACGGCATGGAAGTGACCCAGTTCACTTATTTCCAGCAATGTGGCGGGATTGACTGCAAGCCTGTTTCGATCGAAATCACCTATGGACTCGAGCGTCTGGCGATGTATCTCCAGAACGTCGAAAGCATCTGGGAGCTGAGCTGGAACCAAGAACGGAGTTATGGCGATATCTGGCTTCCCTTTGAAAAGGGACAGTGTCATTTCAATTTCGAGTCTTCCAATCCAGAGAGGCTCAAGCAGTTGTTTGCCATTTACGAGGCGGAAGCAGCGGATCTCATTGAGAAAAAGTTGCCTGCACCCGCTCTCGATTTTGTGCTCAAGTGCAGCCATACCTTCAATCTGTTGGAAGCCCGGGGGGTGATCTCGGTGACCGAGCGCACGGCCACCATCGGTCGAATTCGCAACCTGGCCCGCAAAGTTGCAGAAGCCTGGCTCGCCGAGCGTGAAGCGCTGGGATTCCCTTTGCTCAAGCAACCCGCCGTCGCCTCGTCTTCAGCAGCCGTCGCTTTCTGATCACGGGGGAACCCTCCAAACAGCTCGATCGTGCTGAATGCAACCGGTCATCAGTGCGGGATTGTTGCTGCTGCTGGCCAGTATCGGGGCGGTCTTTGTCCAGTCTTTGCTGCACTGGGTGACTCTGGCAGCCTGTCTGTTCTGTGCACTGGCTGTCTGGGGACGAGTCAGTGGCAGACCCACAAAGGCCATTGTGGGTCTCGCTTTGATGCTCTGTCTTGTCAGTGCTCGTTGCGGAGCCGGTGCCATGCCCAGGCCTCAGCCAGGGGATCCAAGCCTGTTCATTCCAGGAGATGCCAACTCTCTTGCCGTGCGCGTGGTGGGCAGGATCCATGCGGACGGTGCCGTGCGGAACGATCGTTGCCGAACGTTTCTGCAGATCAGCAGTCTCAACGGCCGGATCAGTCGAGGACGAACGGAGCTGACGCTCGAGCCCTGCGGGTCGCCTTTGCTCACAGGAGCCTGGATCGAAGCAGAGGGAACCTTGCGTCGGCCCCAGCCTTCACCCCATCCACTGCTTCCTGCTGTTGATCAACGACTGGCTCTGAAGGGGAGTTGGAGTCGCCTGCGCACGGATTCCATCCATGTATTGCGGCAGGACTGGGCTCCCCTAGCTGCTGCGCGTCGAACCATTGCTGCGCGTTTCATCGACACGGCAGGCCCGCAGGAAGGTGGTTTGCTGGCGGCCCTGGTGCTGGGTGGCGCTCAAGTGACACTGCCGCAAACCCTGTCCGAGGAATTCCGGGTGGCAGGTCTCTCACATGCCCTTGCAGCTTCAGGCTTTCACCTGTCAGTGCTCTTGGGTTGTGCACTGGCCTGCACCCGAGCATTGCCTGCGCCTGTGAGAGTCGCGGCAGGGTGCATCGCCATGGCGCTGTTTCTTGCTCTGGCCGGAGCACAGGCTTCGGTGGTGCGTGCGGTGCTGATGGGTGCAGCAGCACTGTTGATTCGTGAAAGTGGATCCTGCAGTCGCAGGCTGGGAGTGCTGCTTGTCACTCTGGTGCTGATGCTGCTGGTGCATCCAACCTGGGGGCGTTCCATTGGCTTTCAGTTCAGCGCTGCAGCAACGGCTGGCCTGGTGATTTCGGTGGGCCCCCTTGAACAGTGGTTCCTGCAGCACTGGCCCCAGTCACTGCACCGACTGGCTCCAGTGCTCTCGATTCCCCTTGTGGCCCTGTTCTGGACACTGCCGCTGCAGTTGCTTCATTTCGGAGCAGCACCGCTGTACTCCGTGCTCAGCAACGTGCTGGCAGCGCCATTGCTTGCGCCCCTCACGCTGGCCTCCATGGCTCTGGCTGTGATGGTTCTGATCCTGCCTTCAGCGCTGACATCGGTTCTGCTGCCCTGGCTGATCTGGCCTGTTCAACAGCTGAGTTCATGGATGATCGCTTTGGTGCACTGGATCAGCCAGTGGCCATGGGCTCAGCTGCTCACGGGCCCGGTTCATCCTCTGCTTGCCCTGTTGTTTTCCCTGAGTCTGCTCCCCTGGCTGTTGCCGATTCCCCTGCGCTGGCGTGGCTGGTCGGTGTTGATGCTGTCGTTGGTGGTGTGCCTGCAGGTTCGCGGTCAGCTTCGGGATGACTTGATTCGTGTGGAGCAGTGGGGTCGCCAGTGGTTGTTGCTGCGCCACAAGGGACGGGCGGCCTTGGTGAGTAGTCATGGCGATGATTTGAGTTGTGGAATCGGGACACGACTGAGCCGCGGGCTCGGCCATCAGCGGCTGGATTGGATTGTGGTCCTGGATCCGGTGGGTACGGATCATCAAGCCTGTTGGAACGCACTCACGCCTACGCTTCAGGCCGAACAGACAGGACGCTTGCCCTTGTCACCTGGTCAGCGTCTGCAGAGTGATGGACTGAGCATTGGCGTTTCTCATCACCACGGTCGCCTGTTGCACATCCGTTATGGCGGCCAAGCTCAGCGACTGCGTCGCAGAGATTTACGCCCCCAATCCGGTTGAGTGCTCGAGTGCCTTGATGGCCGCCTACTAAGCTGTCATTGCGCCATGAGCGCTGGGAGAGGTGGCAGAGTCCGGTTGAATGCGCACGACTCGAAATCGTGTAGGGGTAACACCCTCGTGGGTTCGAATCCCACCCTCTCCGTTTCATCAGCTTCCCTGATGGGGGATGGTTCTCTTTGTGTGAACAATGCTTGTCTTATTTCGCACTCTTTCACCTGACAAATCTCTGCTGATTGTTCAGGCCAGAAATGTTGATGCTATTTCGAAAAACTTCTTTTATCTAGTTGGATTGGGTTGATTTTTCTGTTTAGTAAAGAGTTGGTTTGCCTGCGCCTAATGGTGAATCTCAATCTCATTGACATTCCTCAGTTGAGCGGCTGGCGAACAGTCAGCCCCTGAAGACTGCCTGAAGACATTCCGCATCAGATTGCATTTACGAGTGAAACAGCAGCACGAGCCCTTCACTGACCTGATGAAATTCCCGCTCCTCTCTGCTCAGATCCAGTCCGACCTCCAGTCCTTCGGTGACGGCCAGGTCAAAGGGTGGGGTGCTGGGTGCTGCATCCCCCTGCCAAAGGGCGGCGATTCCCACGGCTGTGGCATGCCAGTGGAAGTGTGAGGTTTCTCCGATGGAAGCCTCCCGGAGGGCCTCTTCGAGGAGACCGTTGAGAGCAGTGCTGGTGGATGCCATGCCCCAAGCTTCGGGACAGGCGCCGGGGACGGCAATCGCCTGAGAGACTTCTTGATCAATCTGTCGCGTGCTGAGACACGCTTGGACGTTTCGCAAGCAGGGTGATCTCGTTCTGTGCCGTTGCGGCTACTGGCCCTTGGCTGCTGACGAATGCATGCCCCTGAGGTTGATTGGGTTGAGACGAGAGGGACAACGCTTGGTCAGTACTCCCCGCCGTCCTGTTCTTTCAGCGTCGCCCTCCAAGCTCCGTCGTCGCGCATCACGCCGTCACCTCGAGCTGATTGCGGCTCCGCCTTCGAGCCTGTCCGCGCTCACGCTTGTTCGGCATCAAAGTCGTCTGGGGCGTTCGCTTAAGCGCAGTGGTGATGTCGTGTTCTCAGCCGCAGTGCTTGGGCTTGGCTCGCCGCTGTTTCTGCTTCTGGCTGTCCTGGTCAAGCTCAGTTCGCCAGGTCCTGTCTTCTACGTCCAGAAAAGGGTTGGTCGTGGCTACCGACCTTTCGGATGCATCAAGTTCCGCACGATGAGGCCTGATGCCGATGTCGTTCTGGCCCAGGTGCTGGAGCGCTCTCCTGAGATGCGCGCTGAGTTTGAACGCGATTTCAAGTTACGCAACGACCCTCGAATAACGCCCATCGGCAGATTCCTGCGTCGTTCGAGCCTTGATGAGCTGCCGCAGTTCCTCAATGTTCTACGAGGCGAGATGAGTGTTGTCGGTCCAAGGCCGATCGTTAACAAGGAGATTGCTCGTTACTCCGACTACATGGATGAAGTCCTTGCCGTGAGGCCCGGTCTCACAGGCCTCTGGCAGGTGAGTGGCAGGAACAATCTCAGCTACCCCAAGCGGGTCAGACTTGATCTGGCCTATGCACGAGGTCGGTCCTTCCTGCTCGATCTGGCCATCATCCTCCGCACCTTCGGCGTGTTGCTGTTGCCGATGGATCGAGGTGCTTACTGAACCTGTCCCTGCAGGCCCCAGCCCAGCAAGGCTGCAATCAGGATCCAGAGCAGCTCCAGGCGTTTGCTCAGTTCAAGGATTTTGTTGACAGCCTTCGGGTCCACATTGGGCTGGCCGGTTCCCAGCAATGGCTTATCCACCCAGCGATCGCCATAGCGGTTGCGGCCACCGAGTTGTACGCCTGCACAGTGCGCATAAATCGCTTCTGATCGTCCTGCGTTAGGGGATGCATCGTGCTGGCCCTCGGATTCAGCCGACCTGACCAGCTCTGGCAACTGGCGCCAGGGTCTGCTCACCAGCGGCAGGCTCAGCATCACCAGACGGCAGGGCAGCCAGGTCAGCAGGTCATCCAGTCGAGCTCCTGCGGTGCCAAGCCAACGCAGCTTGCCTCTGCGGTAACCGAGCATGGAATCCAGAGTGCTGGCGGCCTTGAATCCCCAGGCCAGGGCCAGTGGGCCTGGAGCGGCGGTCCATCCAAGGCTCCAGAGAGTTGACCCCACCAACATCCAGAACAGTGGTGCGAACAGCCCGTCCACCGCATTCTCACTGGCGGTTTCAGCGCTGGCGCGCAGGATCTCGTCACCGGTGAGTGAGGTCGTGTCACGGCCCACGATCCAGCTGAGCTTTTCTCGTGCTGCCGAGAGATCGTCGCCGCCTTTGCAGGGAAGGGCTGCAATCACGTTCAGCACACTTTGTTCAAGACTTCTGGCTGCCAGTGCACTGGCAAGGCCTGCGACCAGAGCAAGCACCGCGATGCTCTGGAGTGCGCCCTGCGTGTGCAGGGCGATCCGTTCGATCAGCCATCCGCAGCCAGCGCTGCCAAGGGTGAGAATCAGCGTGATGGTCAGTCCACCCAGACGCAACCTGGCGGGATCATCCCCGCACCAGCTTTCAGTGCTGCGCTGCAGTGTGCTGATGCTACGGCCCATCCACACCACTGGGTGGGGTGACCAGAGTGGATCGCCGATCAGCCGGTCGAGACCGGCTGCGGCGATCACCAGGAGAAAGGGCTGAATGAGGCCCTGTTCAGGAGGCCTTCAGCCAGCTGAACATCGAGCGCAGGCCCTTGCCCACTTCTTCGATCTTGTGATCACCGTCGCGCTTGCGGATTTTGTTCATCTCAGGCTTGCCGGCTTCGCACTCAGCCACGAAGTTCTTGGCGAAGGTGCCGTCCTGGATGTCCGCGAGGATTCGCTTCATCTCCGCTTTGGTGTCGTCGGTGATCAGGCGGGGACCACTCACATAATCGCCGTACTCCGCTGTGTTGGAGATCGAATCGCGCATGGCTGAAAGACCGCCTTTCACCATCAGATCCACGATCAGCTTCACTTCGTGCAGGCACTCGAAATAGGCCAGTTCGGGCTGATAGCCTGCTTCGACGAGGGTCTCGAAGCCTGCTTTGACCAGCTCGGAGAGGCCGCCACAGAGCACGGCCTGTTCGCCGAAGAGGTCGGTTTCGGTCTCTTCCTTGAAGTTGGTTTCAAGAATGCCGGCGCGGGTGCCGCCGATTCCCTTGGCATAGGCCATGGCCAGGCCGCGGGCATTGCCGGAGGCATCTTTCTCAATGGCGAAGAGCGCTGGCACACCCTGGCCGTTCTGATATTCCCAGCGCACGGTGTGACCAGGGCCCTTGGGGGCGATCATCACCACATCCACATCGGCCGGCGGTTGGATCAGGCCGAAACGGATGTTGAAACCATGGGCAAAGCTGAGAACCTTGCCAGCGCTCAGATGTTGAGCGATTTCCTTGTCGTAGACCTCTTTCTGGAACTCATCGGGAAGCAGCACCATGATCCAGTCCGCTTTGGCCGCAGCGTCGGAAACGCTCAGCACTTCAAGGCCGTCGGCTCTGGCCTTGTCAGCGGAACGGCTTCCCTCATAAAGGCCAACCACCACGTTCACGCCGCTGTCCTTGAGGTTCAGCGCGTGGGCATGGCCCTGGGAGCCATAGCCGATGATGGCGACCGTTTTGCCGCTGAGCAGCGAAAGATCTGCATCGGAGTCGTAAAAAAGCTGAGCCATCCGGACGACGAACGTGGAGCTTGGTAACGACCGAGCTTACGCAAGTGTGGGGACGATCATGCCTCGTTGGGGTGTGCGATCACCCGGTCAATCAGCCCGTAGTCCTTGGCTTCTTCGCTGCTGAGGAAGTAATCACGATCGGTGTCTTTCTCAATTTTCTCGAAGCTCTGCCCGCTCATCTCAGCCATGGAGCGGTTCAGCATCTCCTTCATGCGCAGAATCTCGCGCGCTTCGATTTCGATGTCGCTGGCTTGTCGTTGAGCGGTTCCGCCCAGGGGCTGGTGAATCATGATCCGGCTGTGGGGCAGGGCCAGGCGCTTGCCCTTGGTACCCGCTGCCAGCAGGAAGGCTCCCATCGATGCGGCAAGGCCCACGCAGATGGTGACCACGTCACTCTTGACGTATTGCATGGTGTCGTAAATCGCCAGTCCAGCCGTGACCGATCCACCAGGAGAATTGATGTACAGATAGATCGGTTTGCTGCTGTCTTCCGAGTCGAGGTAAAGCATCTGAGCGACCAGACTGTTGGCCACCGCATCGTTCACCTCGGAGCCAAGGAAGAGGATTCGCTCAACTCCAAGTCGTGTGTAGATGTCCACCCAGCGCTCCATCTGGCTGCCGGGCAGGCGGTAGGGGACGCTGGGGGTACCGATCGGCATAGGTCCTGGTGGGTTGAAGAAAAAAAGTTGAAACGAGGGGGCTTGGGCTGGATTAACCAGCCGGAACTGGAGCGGGCAGTTCCTTGCGACTGGCGAGTACTCGGTCGATCAGTCCGTAATCCTTGGCCTGATCTGGAGTCAGATAACTCATGCGATCGGAATCCCTGGAGAGTTCCTCCACGCTGCGCCCGGTGTTGGTCGAAAGAATTTCGAGCATGGCTCGCTTGTTGTGCAGCACCTCCTTGGCACGGATCTGGATGTCTGTCGCCTGGCCCTGTGCGCCGCTGCGGGGCTGATGCAACACGATCGAGGCGTGGGGCAGGGCAGCTCGATGTCCTTTGGTGCCAGCGGACAGGATCACGGCAGCTGTTCCCATCGCCTGACCGATGCAGATGGTGTGCACCGGCGGCTTGACGTAGCGGAGGGTGTCGCAGATGGCGAAAGCTTCCGTCTCGAATCCAATGGCGTCGCCTGTATACCAGCTGGTTCCAGTGGAGTTGATATAGAAGTAAATCGGCTTGTCGGGATTATCGAACTCGAGGAAAAGAAGCTGGGCAATGATCAGTTCTGTGACGTCAAGTCCAACCTGACGCTTGGTGTCGTCGTCAGAAAAAAGGGGCAGTCCCAGATAAACAATTCGCTCCTTGAGAAGCAGTGAAGGCAGATCCGGGGGCGGAGTCCGCATCACCGACGAGTCGCCGTAATAAGGGGCTGATGTGGTCATCCGCGTCGGGCCGCCATGGTCGGTGGAGCCTAGCGGGACCCCGGGGTGGGACGCTCATTGCGCCGGTTCTTGCGTGGCGGTTTTGCTCCAGGACTGCTCTTGCCGGCGGCGGTTGATTCACCATCCTTGTCGAGCCGACCGAACACCATCCGTCCGCTTGGGTTTTGCAGGGCTCCGGTGATCACCACACCCCGCCGTTCACCGATGGCGGCCCGGGCGTTTTCAATCACCACCATCGTGCCGTCCTCCAGATAGGCCACACCCTGATGCTCCTCCTTTCCTTCGCGGACGATCTTTAGGTTGAGTTCATCGCCAGGCTGCACTTCTGGACGCAGTGCGATCACCAGCTCGCTGAGGTTCATCACCTTGAGCTCCTTCACTCTGGCCACCTGGGCAAGGTTGAAGTCCGCTGTCACCAGGGTCCCGCCGGTGTCTTCCGTGAGCTGCAGCAGTCGATCGTCCGTGCCTGCCCCGTCGTAGCGGGTCGTGTTGATCACCAGACGTTTGTCGTAGGTCTCTCGCAGGGCATTCAGCAGCTTCAGGCCTCGTCGGCCCTTGCCGCGTTTCTCCAGGTTGTTGGAATCGGCGAGTTGCTGCATTTCATTGATCACCGTCTGGGCCACGATCACCTTCCCCTCCAGCAGACCGCAGCCGATCATTCCCTGAATGCGCCCATCGATGATCACGCTGGTATCGAGGATCTTGGCTGTAGCGGGTGTGAGCACACCATCGGCCACCAGCAGAGCCTCCGTGGAGGTTGGATTGAACAGCCTCAGCAGCGTGCGTCCATGCACCTCGGCCAGGTTGTAACCCAGCACGCCGAAGAACACATTGCTCAGAATCGCCGCCAGCGGCTTCACAAGAGAGCTTGCACCGGCCAGAGGCAGCAACAGAATCGGAGCCAGCAGCAGATTGGCCACCAGCAGCCCGAGGATCAGGCCTACCGCCCGGCTGACCAGAAGATCGGTGGGCATGGTGCGCACCTGATTCATCAGCCGCTGGCGCAGACGGCGAAAGACCAGCCCTGCCACGAGACCGATGACGGCACCCCCGGCGCTCAGGCCCAGTCGCACCTGCTGGGCGTTGGTGTCATCCAGAAGTTCCTGCGGAAGCAGATGCACGCCCATCCAGCCGGTCGCCGTCCCGGAGATCAGGAACAGGATGATGATGAGCGCTTCGACCATGAGGTTGGGTTCTCACTGCCCAGTCCAGTTGCAGGCAGCATGCACCATTCTCTCTCTCCTGGCTCGGGCTGATGACCGCACCCGCGCCCCGCAGCGCCTACGTCCACATTCCTTTCTGCCATCGGCGCTGCTTTTACTGCGATTTCGCAGTGGTGCCCCTGGGGGATAAGGCTGATGCCCAGGGCGGTCCCGGGAGTCGCTCGATTGAGACGTATCTCGAGCAGCTGCTCAGGGAAATTGCACTTTCACCGTCGGGACCGCCGCTGGCCACCGTCTATGTCGGTGGAGGAACCCCTTCGCTGCTGACCCCTGAACAGATCGGGCGTGTGCTCAACACCCTGCGAGCGCGTTTCGGATTGCAGAGCGGGTCTGAAATCACGCTGGAAATGGACCCCGCCAGCTTTGGGCGGATGGATCTCGAGGCCTTGCTGTGCTGCGGTGTGAATCGGGTCAGCCTCGGTGGTCAGAGTTTCGACAACCAGGTCCTGGAGTCCCTCGGTCGCCGTCATCGCCGATCGGATCTGCTGGAAGCCTGTGAGTGGCTCCATGGCGCCGTGGAGCATGGCGCCCTGCGCAGCTGGAGCCTTGATCTGATTCGCAACCTGCCTGATCAGAGCGACGAGGCCTGGGGCGTTCAGCTCGAGCGTGCCGTGGCGATCGGCGCTCCCCATCTCTCCATCTATGACCTCAGCGTGGAACCGGGCACGGTGTTCTCGAAGCTTGAGCAACGCGGTGAGCTGGAGTTGCCTGATGAGGACGGGGCTGCCGATCGGATCGCCGCCACTAGTGAGCGCCTCGCCAGGGCTGGCTATTGCCGCTACGAAATCTCCAATTTCTCCAGGCCAGGACATGCCTCCAGGCATAACCGTGTGTATTGGAGCGGCGCCGGCTGGTGGGCGTTTGGTCTGGGTGCCACCAGTGCTCCCTGGGGTGAGCGTTTCGCCAGGCCCCGAACCCGTGAGGCCTATGGCGATTGGCTGGAGCAGCAGCAAAGGGATGGTCCGCATGCCTCGCTGCTGAGGGAGCTGGCTACGCCGATGAGCCTCGAGGATCGGCTGCTTGTTGGGCTCAGGCGTCGGGAAGGAGTCGAGCTCATGGAGCAGGCCCACGGTTGCGGCTGGTCTCGGGATCGTTGCAGCCGCTGGCTGCCTCAGCTGGAGGCCCGCTGGGCAGGATTTCTTCAAACTGATCTGATGCGGCGCTGCGGCTCCCGCTGGCAGCTGACCGATCCTGGTGGGATGGCCGTCAGCAATGCGGTTCTGGTGGAGCTGGTGGAGTGGTGGGAGGAGGTGACGGCTGACGCTGATCGTCCAGCCAGCTGCGCAAGGCCTTGATCGCAAGACTGCGACCATCCATCCGGGCCCTGCTGAAGGGCGGTTGTGAGTGGGTCAGCCCGAGCAGATCGGCGGTCACGCTCACCTGCCCATCGCAGTCGTCTCCTGCTCCTATGCCGATCACCGGGATCGTCACATGCCGCCTCACCTGCCCTGCAAGTTCGGCAGGTACGTGCTCGAGAACCATGGCGAAGCATCCCGCCGACTCCAGTTCGGCAGCCTGCATCAGCAGGCGTTCCTGGCTGCGTGGATCTTTGGCCTGACGGCGGTAGCCAAGGCTGTGAACCGCCTGAGGCAAGAGTCCCAGGTGTCCCATCACGGGGATCCCCGTGCGGACCAGTCGTTCAATCACGGCCAAAACCTCCGGTTCAGCACCCTCGAGCTTCACGCCAGCAGCATCGGTCTGTTTGAGCAGAGTTCCTGCCGCAGCCACCGCTCGATCCAATCCGCACTGGTAACTGAGAAAGGGAAGATCGGTGATCACCAGCGGTTGCTCGGCAAGTGGTTTGCTCAAACCCCTGCAGACCGCCTGGGTGTGCAACACCATCTGCTCAAGCGTGACGGGAAGCGTTGTGCTGTGGCCGAGGCTGACCATGGCGAGTGAATCTCCCACCAGCACCACATCCGCACCCGCGTCCTCCACAAGGGAGGCGCTGATGGCATCCCAGGCGGTGAGCATGGTGATCGGTTGGCCGGTCTGCTTGAACCGGATCAGGTCGGAGGCGCGCAACCGCTCTCTCAAATCAGCGGACTTCCATTGCTAACATTGGAAGCGACTCGGACCTATGCGGTTCAAACGCCCAAACTTGGTCAGAACCGGAAGGCAGCAGCCACACGGGATGCTCTGAACAGGCGTGGACTCCGGGTCACCACAATGGTTGGTTCGCTCCGGCTGCTCAAGAGCAGGTTTGAACTCGGAGCTGACCGGGATCAGCTGTTTGGCTCAACGTCAGGCCGCTGCTGCCGCTGTCTCAGAAATTCAGGAATGCGAGCGCCGGAATCCTGCGATTCAGCAGGAGTGAAAGCTGATGTCGCTGCGCGCGGAACGCTCCTTTCGGTGCGATAAGGCTGACCATTCTCAAACCCTGTGGCGATCACGGTCACGTGAATCTCACCTTCGAGGCGTTCATCCACCACAGCTCCAACAATGATGTTGGCTTCGGGATCGACCACGTCATAAATCACTTCGGATGCGCTGGTCATGTCCTCAAGGGTCATGTCACGGCCACCGCTGATGTTGATCACACAACCTTTGGCACCATCAATGCGCGCAGCCTCCAGCAGAGGGCTGTTGATCGCGGTCTGAGCGGCTTCGATGGCACGGGAACGACCGGATCCGACACCGATGCCGAGCAGGGCAGTGCCGGCTTCGGTCATCACCGATCGAACGTCAGCGAAGTCGACATTCACCAGCCCAGGACAGGTGATGATGTCAGTGATGCCCTTCACGCCCATGCGCAGAACATCATCAGCACTGCGGAAGGCCTCCTGAAGGGGAGCACTGCCGATGGCGTCACGCAGACGGTCGTTGGGGATCACGATCAGCGTGTCAACGTGCTCAGCCAGCCGGGCGATGCCCTCATCGGCCTGGCGCATGCGGCGTCGCCCTTCAAATCCGAAGGGTTTGGTGACGATCCCAACGGTGAGAGCGCCGCTTTCCTTGGCGACTTCAGCAACAACGGGCGCCGCACCGGTACCGGTGCCTCCACCCATGCCGGCAGCGATGAACACAAGATCGGCACCCTGAAGAGCCTGCTGCAGATCGGCACGGGATTCTTCAGCCGCTTTCTGACCGATGCTGGGGTTACCACCGGCGCCAAGGCCCCGAGTCAGGGTCTGTCCGAGCTGGACACGGTGTTCCGACGATGATTGCAGTAGTGCCTGAGCATCAGTGTTCAGAACTCTGTAAGCGACCCCTTCAAGGTCGCTTTGAATCATGCGGTTCACGGCGTTGCTGCCACCACCTCCGACGCCGATCACTTCAATTCGGGCGGATTGGGAAGGAAGAATTCCTTCCGAGTCAGGAGAAGGGGACATCTGACCGTTCACCATCTCCATCGTCGGCGTCGAACCACTCAAGTGCGTGTGCATTATGTCCCTGAGAGCGATAATCGCCGAATTCAAATCACACTCGTTGTGGTTTCAGCACTGTGCAACGACCGGTCAGGGTTTGCTGGTTTTCTGTTTCGGGCTTGGTTTCAGCTGTAATTCGGGTTTGGAGGGATCTGAAAGATCGATGCCGCTGCTGGTTTTCCCCCGCAGATTTTCGGGAAGACTGCTGGACAGCAGTGCGATCGTGCGGAGCTGCTGATCCAGCAGCCGCTCATTCGAACCCAGTTGCACGAGGCCAAGCGTTTGCGTGCGCAGGCTGAGGTCTCCATCCGGAGCGATGTGGATCTCACTTAAAGGACTGCCCAGCTGATCGCGTTGCGCCAGCACCGCAGCAATCATTGAGCGCCGGCTAGGAATCCACCCATCTACACGCACTGCACTGGCGGGGGCTTCACCCTGGCGCGCGACGGTGAGCGGCATCCAATGACCTTCAAAGTCGACCATCCCCTGTTCCTTGCCGCGGGCTCCCATTCGGCTCGCAGCCGCCACGGGACGTCGATCCTGCAGCTCGATGTCCAGTCCCGGCGGGACAAGCCGTCGCTTGACTGACACGGACTGCACCGGCAGCTCGGCCTGCAGCCGGCGCTCCAGAAGGCCTGGCTCCAGCGTGATCAATGGGCGTGGGAAGCGCAGGCCTGCGGCTTTGACCACCGCTTCGCTGCCCAGTCGTTCACTGCCCCGCACCGTGAGCTGCTGCTGCGAGCGCAGGCTCCAGCCTGCGCTGAGCAGAACCCAGACCAAGCCGCCTGAGACTCCGCCGAGCAGGAGGATGCGCCAGATCTGAATCAGCCGCTCCCGACGTCGCTCCTGGCGCAGCCTGCGCCGGCGTTCGACTCCCGGAGGCAGGGGAGTGCTGGTGTTGCTCTCCTGTTTGTTGACTTTCGAGCGGGTCATCACAGGTCGCAACGTGCCTTCGCCATCAACTGATCCATCCAGCGGCGGGCCCGTTCCGCATCCGAGAACGGCACATCCATCTGCCGCCCTTCACCGATGAGCCTCAGGCGGCAGCGACCCTGTGATTCGTGGGCCAGTGGTGCATCGCCCGATGAGAGCGACATCAACTCCACCAGCTCGAGCGTCTTGATCACAAATCGGCCCTCATCCTTGAAGCTGCCCGCATGGAAACTGCTCCAGCTCAGCTCACCGTTCTTCAGCCGTGCTGCACCGCAGCCGTCGAGTTTGGCCAGTTCGGATGATTCGCTCCAGACCCGAAACAGATTCTGGCGCCGCCGCTCCAGCCATCCCAGGGACGCCAGCAGCACGAACACCAACAGCAGCGGAAACCAGAGCAAACCGTGCATCATCGCGGCAGCAGCAGAGGCAGACGGCTCATTCTTGCGCTGTGTTCACCAGCTCCGCCACCAGCTGTGGCAAAGGAACACCGGAGGCCTCCCACAGCGTTGGATACATGCTCTGGGATGTGAAGCCCGGCAGGGTGTTGATCTCATTCAGCCAGATCTGGTCATTGGCCTCGTCATAAAAGACATCCACACGTGCCTGGCCATAGGCGTGAACGGCGCGGCAGGCATCGAGGGCCATGGCCTGAATGCGTTGGCTGACTGAATCGGACAATGGCGCCGGGATCAGGGTTTGACTGCGTCCTTCGGTGTATTTGGTCTCGTAGTCGTACCAGTCGGCATCAAACCGCACTTCACCCACCACGGAAGCTCTCAGATCCTTTCGCCCCAGCACGGCACATTCAAGTTCCCGGGCCTTGACGCCCTGTTCCACCACCAGACGCGGATCGAGTTTCGCCGCCAGCTGCAGGCCAGCCAGCAGTTCCTCGCGATGACGAACTTTGCTGATCCCCACGGATGACCCGAGGTTGGCGGGTTTCACGAAGCAGGGATAGCTGAGCTCCTCTTCCAACCTGTTCAGCAGGCGTTCGAGCTGCTGCGGGTTGTTGAGATCAGCCGCGTTGATTCCCAGATAGGGAACCTGGGGAATCCCGGCAACGCTGAAGGCTGCCTTCATAGCCAGCTTGTCCATGCCGACTGCGGATCCGAGCACGCCGGAGCCCACGAACGGTTGCTGCATCAATGTGAACAGACCCTGAACAGTGCCGTCCTCCCCATTTGGTCCGTGCAGAACCGGATACCAGACATCGATACATTCGGGGTCCAGGGGCAACTGGCGCAGCCCTCTGGCAGGAAGCGGCTGAGGCAGCTGTTCATTGGTGAGTGCCGAGCCTCGCTCCAGCACGTTTCTGGCGATGGTTTCCGGCCACCAGCGCCCTTCGAGGTCGATGTAGACAGGAGTGACCAGGAACCTTTCGCCTTGGCTGGCATCGACCAGAGCCTTGATCACTGTTGAGGCGGACCGGATTGACACGTCGTGTTCACCGGATGCCCCTCCGAACACCACGCCAACGCGGATCTGGGAAGTCGGCATGGGGGAGCAAGCTTTACAACGGTCTGCGCCGAAAGGTATCAGCCGTGCACAGGAGTGCCACTGAGAGAGAAGGAACGAACCGCATCGATGCGAACCTGAACCAGATCGCCAGGTTCCCAGCGACGCCCATCAGAAGCTTCCGCACTGAAGAACGTCAGGCGATTCGTGCGGGTGCGTCCCATCAGCTGCGTCGGGTCCTTGGGGTTGATGCCCTCCGCCAGCACCTCTTCGACCCGGCCGGAGTAGCGACTGTTGCGTTCTTTGGCGCAGCGCTCCACCAGGGCATTGATCTCCTGCAGACGAGCCACTTTCACCTCCTCGGGAAGCTGGTTGTCCCAGTCCGCCGCTGGGGTATTGGGCCTAGGTGAGTAGGCGGCCGTATTCACCAGATCAAAGCAGATCTCCTCAATCAGCTTCAGGGTTCGTCTGAACTGGGCATCGGTTTCGCCGGGGAACGCAACGATCACATCGGCGCTCAGTGAGGCCTCAGGCATGCGTTCACGGATGTGGTCGATGATCCTGCGATAGCGCTCAATGGTGTAACCGCGGGCCATCGCCTGCAGCACGTCGTTGTCTCCGCTCTGGAAGGGGATGTGGAAGTGCTCGCAGAGCTTGGGGAGATCGGCACAGGCATCAATCAGACGCCTGGTGAAGTAGCGGGGATGGCTGGTGGCGAATCGGATCCGTTCAATTCCTTCAACGTCATGGACGTAATGGAGCAGGTCCGTGAGTGTGTTTTTGCGCCGTCCTTCTGCAGTGATGCCAGGCAGATCACGGCCATAGGCGTCGATGTTCTGCCCCAGCAGAGTGATTTCCCGGTAACCCTGCTCCGCCAGTCCCTCCATCTCCAACTTGATGGCGTCAGGCAGCCGCGATTGCTCCTTGCCGCGCACGGAAGGCACGACGCAGTAAGTGCAGCGTTCGTTGCAGCCATAGATCACATTCACCCATCCGCAGATGCTGCTGTCGCGGCGAGCGGTGGTGATGTCTTCAAGGATGTGGTGCTCTTCAGTCGCCACCACCTGCTGACCGGCGTCAACCTGCTGCAACAGTGTTTCCAGTCGATTGGCGTGTTGCGGCCCCATCACCAGATCCAGTTCGGGCACGCGCCGCAGCAGTGATGCACCCTCCTGCTGGGCAACGCAGCCCGCGACCACAAGTTTGAGATGGGGATTGATGCGTTTCCGGCGCGCCTGGCGCCCGAGGTAGCTGTAGACCTTCTGTTCAGCGTTGTCGCGGATCGTGCAGGTGTTGTAGAGAACCAGGTCGGCATCCAGCTCAGCGGTGGCTTCCCGATAGCCCATCGACTCAAGAATTCCTGCCATCCTTTCGGAATCAGCTTTGTTCATCTGGCAACCGAAGGTGGTGATCCAGTAGCTGCCCCGCTCCAGGCCTGGCAGTTGATTGGTTGAGGCAGAGGCGGTGACGGTCAAGGCGGAGGGCCGTCCGATGGACCGCCGGCGATGGAACCTTCCTTCAGTGTGGTTCACAGAGGTCCTGTGTCACCTTGAAGTTCGGTGCGCACGTTGGATGGGCTGGACTCTGCGTCGGTTTCCGCTCACCAAGGCGGTTCCGCTGGCCATCAGCCGTGGCACCACCTCTGCGGTGGAACGGCTTGAACTGTGCCTTGATCATGACGGGATCATCTCCCGGGGGGAAACCGGTGGTCTGGATACAGGTCACCGCTCCTATGGGTTGGAGACCATCGAGGCTGAACTCCAGAGCTTGCTGCCCGACCTCAACAGGATTGATCCTGCCAACAGAAGCGTTTGTGATGAACTGCTGAGCAGCCTGTCTCCACCAGCAAGATGTGCTGTCGATCTGGCGCTCTGGGATTGGTGGGGTCAGTTGTTGCAGCAACCGGTCTGGCGGTTGTTCAGCCTGGATGGCAACTGCGCTGTTGCAACGAGCGTCACCCTCGGTCTGGCTTCGGTGGAGGGAGTTCAACAGCGGCTGGAGCGCTGGTGGAAGCAACTGCCGGCCACCCGCATCAAGCTCAAGCTGGGCAGCCCAGACGGGCTTGATCACGACAGGGCACTGCTGGAGAGGGTGGCGTCGATGCTGCAGGCCCGCACGCAGGCCACGGGGGTGGTCCACGAGCTTCAGGTCGATGCCAATGGCGGCTGGACCGTGCAGCAGGCCACAGAGATGCAGTCATCGCTCATGGCTGCTGAGGTTGTTCTGCTGGAGCAACCGATTGCTGCAAGCCTTGATCCAGAGGAGGATCTTCAGGGTTTTGCGGCTTTGCGAGAACACTGCACCCTGCCGCTTGTGGCCGACGAAAGCTGCTGGGATCTCCAAGACCTGCTGCGCCTGGCTCCCCATGTCGATGGGGTCAACCTGAAGCTGCTCAAAACCGGAGGACTGACGGAAGCCTTGCTGATGGCAAGGGTGGCGAGGCGACTGGATCTTGATCTGATGGTCGGCTGTTATTCAGACAGCGCATTGCTGAACGGGGCGGCATGTCAGCTGTTGTCGCTCATCCGGTGGCCCGACCTCGACAGTCATCTCAATCTTGTTGACGACCCTTTTCAGGGGCTATCACTCGATCAAGACAAGTTGTCGCCGCCATCAGCTGCCGGTCTGGGGATCAGCCGCGATGCACAAGTTCAGGCTGATTGACTGACTTCCTGCTCTGCAAGTTCCCGCAAATACCTTCTTCTTTGTGGTGATTCGTAGCCAGTGATCTGAAAGGTCTTGACAGCCTTGCCAGGCTTTCTCCACTCCCTGTGGGGAGCTGTTTCTCTTCGATTCATTTGAATTCGGCTTATCGGTTCTCGCGCAGTGGACCCTTATGGGCTCTTCGGCGTTAAGTCATTATTGCATGGTTTTCAGGAATTCGCATTCGGGACTGTTCTGTTGCTGCGACGAACAGTCAATTCAGTTTGAAATTGTCTTGCAATTCATTGATCAAAACAACTGGCTCCGACGGCTCGATCGTCGTGGGTGTTGTTCATTCGCTGCATGAAGTCTGTTGTTCATGAGTCCTGCTGTTCATGAACAATTTTGTTTGCAGGCAATGTCTGCAGGGGGTTGGAGCAGATTACTGGAGCAGCGCCTCTCGGAAATGCGTTGCTCAAGAAAGCTGCTCATCGGTGCAATTCTTGGTTTCTTTAAGAGGTCTGATTGGACTGCGCCAGGCTCAGTCGATCATGGCTCTCCAAAAGTCTGTTGTGTAAGCAGCTTCACTCACTGCCGATGCAGCGGACTTCTGGTTCCAGAACGTTGTTCAGAAGCCGGCAAAATGAAGTAGTGCCTCCAGGGTGGCAAGGCCTAAAAGGAATGTCGCACCCAGAAAACTTGCCTCTTTCAGTCCTTTGGACATGAGCAGTGCCTCCAGAGAAACGCAGCCTTTTGAATAGAACATTAATCTGCCCAGCTGCTCGATATTCCTGAAAACACAAAAGTATTTTTTGGCGGTGAATGACAATCAAGTTTCTACAGTGTTCTGTGTCATTAATCCCGAAAACCTGCTTTTGGGCCGTCTGTTGACACAAAAGATCGTGACTTTTTATTGAGTTATTGTTTTTTGTTGCGTGGCGGTGGAGTTTCTCAGAGCAGAAATCCGAGCGTCTTGTCGTTGATCAAGTTTCAGCGTCTGTCTTTGCATCCTTGCTGCACCTAGAGCTCGACCGGCGTTGCTAGATCCAGGTTCAGCTCCGGGCCCGTTCGTTTGAGTCTTGAATCCGTCACTCAGTGCCCTGCAGGCTTCGCTACTTTGCCGCTGGTGCTGATGCAGCACGGGGGTCTGTCGTCTCTCACGGGCAAAACCGGACTGGCGATGTTGCGCCATCGAGCTGGCCCGATTGTGGCCGTCATCGATCCTGATCATGCAGGCCAGCGGCTTGACCTCGTGACGGGGATTGCAAGGTCAGTGCCTGTGGTGCGCAACCTGGCCGAAGCACTTCCCCATGGACCAGCGGCTGCTGTGATCGGTCTGGCTCCTTCAGGGGGTGGATTACCCGATGTCGTGAGAGCCGATGTGTTGGCGGCACTCCAAGCCGGTCTGTCTCTCGCCAGTGGTCTGCACAGTTATCTGAACGATGACCTAGAGCTGCAGGCAGCGCTGCACCCCGGTCGCTGGATCTGGGACCTGCGTCGTGAGCCGATCGGACTCGGCGTGGGTAAAGCCCGCGCTGCGGGACTCCCCTGTCAGCGCATCCTGGCTGTGGGAACGGACATGGCTGTCGGCAAAATGAGTGCCTGTCTGGCTGTGCATGAAGCTGCCGTTCGCGCAGGTGTGTCCTCCGCTTTTGTGGGGACCGGTCAGGCGGGAATCCTGATTAGTGGTCAGGGGGTCCCGCTTGATGCTGTGCGGGTTGATTTTGCCGCCGGTGCCGTGGAAACAGCAGTGCTTTCGGCTGCGCAGGCACTGCCGCCGGAGGGTCTGGTGCTTGTGGAAGGTCAGGGTTCGCTCTGCCACCCCGGTTCCACGGCCACCCTGCCGTTGTTGCGGGGAAGTCAGCCAACGGCGCTGATGATGGTGCATCGCGCTCGGCAGTCGACCATTGAACGGCTGCCGGATATCCCCTTACCGCCTCTGGAGCAGCTTGTTGCGATCTGCGAATCGCTGGCAGCCATCGCCCGGCCTGCCGGCAGCCCCGCAGGCCCCAAGGTGCGTGCACTGGCACTGAACACCGCACGACTGGACGATCAGGAGGCTTCGGAAGTCGTCGAGCAGTACGGCGAACGTCTGGGAATTCCCTGCAAAGATCCCATCCGCCATGGAGCGGAAGAGCTGCTTCAGGCGTTGATGACCTCTTGAGCAGGAAGGCTGCTGAATGGGGTGAAAGGGCGAGCGAGGGGATTCGAACCCCCGAATAGCGGCGCCACAAGCCGCTGCCTTAACCACTTGGCGACGCCCGCCGCGTCAGTAAGAATCTATCAATTCGCCCTGCAGTCACACCCGCATGTCTTCGCCTCGATGGCGCTGGCCTTCAGCAACAGTGGCAGCAGCTGTGCTGGTCGTGGCAGGAAGTGGTGCTGCATTGTTCCTAACCAATCCCACAAGGGCGGATTACAGGGTTTTTGCCGGGGAAACACTGGTGAAGCTGGCCACCAAGGAGATCTGCGAGCGTCAGACCCTGCCGATGGTGCTTCAGCTCTGGATCAGTGACTGTCCTCGCTTGATCGCTGACCAGGAGCAGACGCTGGCCTTGCTGGCCGACCAGTTCACCCGTCGCTGGAATCTTGGGCTGGCCAGTGTTTATGTCACGACTGTCGGTGGTCAGAACCTCTTGCCTGCCCTGAGGCTGCCGCGCTACTCAGTGACCTGCCTTGGGCTTGCAGGGCAGTTCGTTGTGCTCAAAACCGGCTCGGAGGCCGGCAAACTCGAATGAGCCCAGCACGGTTGCGTTGTCATCAGGTGAACTGAGAGCCCGCTGTCCCCGCTCACTGCTCGATCTGGGTTCCGAGCCGTCTGCCACAGCTGGTGAGGATGGGCTGATTCCCGTTGAGCTCACCTGGTCCGGCAGCAGGATCCAGTCTGTGAAGGTGATGTCTGAGGCCACGGGTCTGGTGCTGCCCAGACTGGTGGAACCCCATGCCCATCTGGACAAGGCCTTCTCCTGGAATGACTACCCCAATCCGGCGGGAACGTATTCAGGAGCACTGGCGGCCAACTTCAGGGAGCACGAGACCCGAACGGCGGCAAAGGTTGAGCAGCGTGGAGAGCGCTGTTTGCAACTGGCCTGGCAACACGGTTTACGAGCCGTGCGCAGTCACATCGACAGCCTCGGACCCGGCGCGCACTACAGCTGGGAGGTGCTCTCCGATCTGCGCACTCACTGGCGTGAACGCATTGAGCTGCAGCTGGTCGCTCTGGTGCCGATTGAGCACTGGTCAACGGCCGAGGGGGAGCACCTGGCTGCTGCTGTGGCCAAGGTGGACGGACTGATCGGCGGTGTTCTGGTACCCCCCTGCAGAGGACGGGCCACGCGCCGTGCTCTGCGTCGTCTGCTGGAGCTTGCGGATCGACACGGATGCCCGGTGGATCTGCACATTGATGAAGCAGCCTCCCAACCTGCGGAGGGCGTCCGCCAGTTGTTGCGAGTGCTTGAAAGCATGACTGTTTCGGTGCCTGTCACCTGCAGCCATGCCAGCAGCCTGTCGCTGCTGTCAGCGGGTGCACTACGGCGGCTGGGAACGCGCATGGCGCGCCAGAACCTGCAGGTGGTGGCACTGCCGCTCACCAATGGCTGGTTACTCGGTCATCGCGACAATGAAACTCCGCTGTGCAGGCCGCTGGCGCCGATCCGTCAGCTGCAACGCGCCGGAATTCCTGTGGCTGTTGGAGGTGACAACGTTCAGGATCCCTGGTATCCAGGCGGGCAGCTTGATCCCCTGGCACTGATGGCCATGAGCCTGCCGCTGGCTCAGCTCGCACCCTGGGATGACCATGGCCTGAAGCCCTTCGGAACCGATGCGACGGGTCTGATGGGTCTGGATTGGGACGGACGATTGCGCGCCGGAGCACCGGCGGACCTGATTCATCTGCCAGAGGCTGGCTGGCCGGAGTTGCTTGCGATGGCTTGCCGACGCCGGGTTCTTGCCGGTGGAGATTGGGTGCAGGATGAGGCGTAGCGCCTTCAAGACCAACTGATGCTTCCCGATGCCCTGCGAACTGAGCTGTCGGCACTCCCCGGCCTCAGGTTGTTGACGCAGCCGGAGGAACTGGAACGGTTTTCCCGCGATGCCTATGACTACTCGCCTGTGCTTCAGCAGCGTTTGGCCCATTGCCGGGCGGAGCTGGTCGTCCGGCCGGACACCGTTGAGGCGGTGGTTGGTGTGGCATCGGCCTGCCGGAGGCATCGCGTTCCTCTGACCCTGCGTGGATCGGGCACGGGCAATTACGGCCAATCCGTGCCTCTCGAGTCCGGTGTGGTGATGGTGATGACCCAGCTTCGGGCGGTACGTTCCATTGATCCGCTCAGCGGTGTCGCCGTGGCTGAGTGTGGATGTCTGCTGAAGGACCTCAACCGGGAGCTGGCTGGTTTTGACCGTCAGTTGCGTCTGATGCCGAGCACCTGGCGCAGCGCCACAATCGGTGGGTTCATTGCCGGCGGTTCGGGAGGCATCGGCTCCGTGCGCTGGGGGTTTCTTCGCGATCCCGGGCACCTGCTTGGGCTGGAGGTGGTGACTATGGAGCCAGAGCCGCGCGTTCTGCAGCTTGAGGCAAGTGATGCCGAGGCGTTGAATCATGCCTACGGCACCAACGGCATCATCACGGCACTGCGGCTGGCCACGGCACCCCGTGTTGACTGGCAGGAAGTGGTCGTGGACTGTCCGGATTGGACGACGGCCGTTGAACTGGCAAAACGCTGCAGTACAGCGGCCATCGATCTGCATCTCTGCTGCGTTCTTGAAGCAGCCGTGGTGGAGTTGCTGCCCACGTGGGATCTGCCCCCGCGCCCTTCTGATCGCCTGTTGCTGTTGGTTGCTCCCGATGCCGTCAGTACGGTTCAACGGCTGGCGACGGGGGTGGGGGCTGTTCTGACCCATCTCGGGGCCGAGGCCGATCGCCAAGGCAATGGTCTGCGGGAGCTGAGCTGGAACCACACGACGCTGCACCTGCGTCAGCGCGAGCCCGACTGGACCTATCTGCAGATGCTCCTTCCCCAACCGGAGATCGATTGTCTGGACACGCTTAAGCAGAACTGGGGAGAGGATCTGCTCTGGCACCTTGAAGCTGTCAGGCAGCAGGGAGTTCAGCGGCTCGCATCACTGCCTCTGGTGCGCTGGCGTGGCCCTGAAGCACTGGAGCAATTGATGCAGCAGTGCCGAGATCTCGGCGCGCTGATCTTCAATCCGCATGTGCTCACCGTGGAAGGTGGCGGTCTCGGCGTGGTGGATGGGGATCAGGTGGCCACCAAGCACCGTTACGACCCCGCGGGACTGCTCAATCCGGGAAAACTTGGGGGGTTCAGCAGTTGAGGCTGTCGCGGGTGGAGACACCCGTGCTGGGATTCACGCCTTCCGCGACCTGGCAGAGCCGGCGCTGATCGTCCCGGTCCAGCAGAGCGTCGCTGAAGTCAGCGCCTTCCACATCGGCTCCTGCAAAGCTGCTGCCCGCGGCGATCACTCCGATCAGGAGAGCATCGCGCAGATCAGTGCGCGTGAAGTCGGCCCGGTCCATCAGCGAATCGCTGAGGTCAGCTCCATGAAAATCAGCCTCGGCGAAAGCTCCCTGCGTGAAGATCGCTCCATGCAGGTTGGCGCCGCTGAAATCAGCACCGCGCCCAACCGCTCCGGCAAAGGAGGTGTTGGTCAACTGCTGGTCATGAAAGTCAGCGTCGCTTTGATTGGTAAGGGTGTAATCCACCCGGTCCTGAAACAGTGCCCTGTCCTGGAGGCCCACTCCCGCAGAGGTATCAAGGGCTGACACAGCAAGCGGTGTCAGCCAGGACACCACCAAGGCGAGTGCAGCAATCAGCTTGAGCAGCGATCTCATGATTCCAGCGAGGAGCTTGACGATCACTCTGCCTCCACTATGCCGTTTTCCATCAGATGGCCGATCAGATACAACGATCCTGCGATCACCGGGGCGGATTCGGGCCAGCCCTGGTCAAGCAGGTCATCGAGCGCCTGGAGAGCACTGTTCGCTGATTTCAGTTGATGAGCCTTCACTGGCAGTGCTTGCCGCAGTTGCTCCAGGCTCCAGCTGCGATGGCCTGGCACCGGCACAATCCAGGCTTCATCTTCAGATCCGAGCAGCTGTTGCAGCATCTCAGGAGCCTGTTTCTGTGCCTGGATCGCCAGGATCCAGATCTGCCGCCTGCCTCCGGCTGACCAGAGGCAGCGTTCCCTCGCCAGCACGATGGCGGCAGCTGGATTGTGTGCTCCGTCCACGCGCAGCCTGCGGCCCCGCCAGCGCATCCATTGCAGGCGACCGGGCCAGCGTGCAGCGGCGAAGCCTGAACGGATGGCTTGGTTTGAGATCGGCTCACTGCGTGTGCTCATCCACTGCAGTGCGGCTTCAGCCACAGCGCCGTTGCGTTTCTGAAAAGCCCCTGACAGGCCCAGGGTCCAGCTTTCATCCAGGGCATCGACCCACTGCAGGGTGCCGTTCATCTTCTGCACCTGTTGTTCGAGCACCATAGACACCTCCGGTTTCTGGGTTGCACTGATCACGTGAGCACCCTCACCGATGGCCGCGGCTTTCTCTGCAGCAATGGCCTGGAGGTTGGGGCCCAGATGCTCGCGGTGGTCCATGCCGATCGATGCCACCGCAATCAGGGGTCGCAAGCTGTGGGCAGTGGTGGCATCCAGCCGGCCTCCCAGCCCTGCTTCGAGAACCAGCCAGTCGGGTTTCCGGGATTCAAAGTGAAGCAGTGCAGTGCAGATCAGCTGCTCAAACGGTGTTAGGCGGCATTGGTCCGTCACCGGTCGCAGCTGCTCGAGCCTCTGTCGCAGGTCTGTAATTGCGATCAACTGGTCGTTGATGCGGATGCGTTCACACCAGCTCACCAGGTGGGGTGATGTGGTCAGGCCTGAGCGCAGTCCGGCCTCCATCAACCCATGGTGGATCAGGCAGGCGATGGATCCCTTGCCGTTGGTGCCCACGACCTGAACGGCAGGAATTGATTGCGCAGGTCGCTGCAGCTGTTCCAGAGCATTCATCATCCTGTCCAGCGACAGATCCATGCCACGCACGTCAAAGCGAGGCAGCAGATCACTCAGTTCGTGAGCTGGATGGCCAGGCCGAGCCACTCAGCTGATGCGGCTCAGGGCTCGTTCAAGCCGCGTCAGCAGCGCCTGGATCTCTCGGGCGTTGATCACCAGAGCGGGCACCATGCGCACCACCTGAGCGCCTGCGGGCACCACAAGCAGCTGTTCCTCCAGAGCTGCCTTGACAACGTCCAGAGCGGTGATTCCACAGTCCTGTCTCAGGACCAGGCCCTGAATCAGCCCCCAGCCACGCGAGCCCTCCAAAGCATCAGGGAAATGTGCCACGAGCCTGTCGAGGCCTGCATGAAGCTGGGCGCCCCGTTCGCGCACATTGCGCAGCAGATTGCGCTTTTCAATTTCGCTCGCCACCGTCAGACCGGCCTGACAGGCGAAAGGATTGCCGCCGAAGGTGCTTGCGTGGTCGCCGGGTTCGAAGACATCGGCGTGTTGTTGCACCAACAGTGCTCCCACGGCATGCCCTCCGCCCAGTCCTTTGGCCAGGGTGAGTGCATCAGGGCGAACGCCAAGCTGTTCATAACCCCAGAGCGAGCCGGTTCGGCCCATTCCCACCTGCACTTCATCGAAGATCAGCAGGATGTTGCGTTGATCGCAGTGCTTGCGAATGGCCTTCATGACCTCGGGATCACCAGGATTCACGCCTCCTTCCCCCTGAAGGGGTTCGATCAGCACTGCTGCCACGCGAGGACCATGCTGTTCGAGGCGCTCGAGCAGCTGCTCGAAATCAGCGAGATCGTTGTACCGGAAGAATTCGAAACCCTCCACCATCGGTTCAAATCCTTGGTGGTACCTGGGTTGTCCAGTGGCGCTAACGGCTGCGAGGGTGCGTCCATGAAAGCTTGCAGCAGCCGTGATGATCACGGGGCGTTCAATGCCTCGATCCAGATGGCCGTGTTTCCGAGCCAGCTTGATCGCTGCTTCATTGGCTTCAGCGCCTGAATTGCAGAAGAAGACGCTGTCTGCGCAGCTGTTGCTGACCAACCACTTCGCCAGTGCTTCCTGTTCAGGAATTTGGTAGAGATTGGAGACGTGCTGCAGCTTACGCAGCTGTCCGCTGAGAGCCTTGCGCATGGCTCTGTTGCTGTGCCCCAGCGTGCAGGTGGCGATGCCAGCCACGGCATCGAGATGGCGACGGCTTTTTTCATCCCAGACCCAACAGCCTTTTCCGCGCTGGATGGAGAGTGCGAAGCGGTTGTAGGTCCCCATCACCGCCTCGGACGGGCGCGCTGGCTCCACCATGGGTTGTTCAGGGCTGTTCCCTGGAGGCGTCAAGGACATTGTCATTGTCTCTCAAGGCACTGCCCACTTGGTCATTGTGAGCTCAATCCTGTTAGGGACCTTGAAGATCAATAGGAGCGGTCGGACTTGAACCGACAAACCCGAAGGCGGCGCATTTTGAGTGCGCTGCGTCTACCAATTCCGCCACGCTCCCGCATTTTGAGTTTAGTGGATGCAGTTCCGGGAAGCGTTTCAGGAAGAGTGCCGTTCCAGTGACGCTCCGCTGGCCGTGAGTTTCGCCTCAATGCCGGCGTAGCCGCGGTCGAGATGGTTCAGCCCACTCACCTGCGTTCTGCCCTTGGCCACCAGGCCTGCAAGCACCATGGCGGCAGAAGCGCGCAGATCGGTGCCGTTCACAGGCGCTCCACTGAGGCAGGGCACACCCTCAACCACAGCTGCGTTGCCCTGGACACGGATGGCTGCACCCATGCGCTGCAGCTCTGCAACATGCTGCATGCGGTTCTCATAAATCTTTTCGGTGATCACGCTTGTGCCCTCGGCTGTAGCCAGCAGGGACATGAACGGTGCCTGAAGATCGGTCGGGAATCCTGGGAAAGGTTGTGTGGTGATGTCAGTCCCTTTGATGAGGCCGGGTGTGATGACGATGCCATCACCATCGATCTCGAGATCGCAGCCGCAGTCGCGCAGTTTCTGAAGAACGGAGCTGAGGTGATCAGGAATCAGGGGGGCGACGCGTAATGTCGAGCGAGTGATTGCTGCAGCCAGCAAAAAGGTACCGGCTTCAATCCTGTCCGGAATCACCGTCCAGTCGCAACCGTGCAGCCGCTCTACACCTTCAACGGTGATGGATGGACCACCTGCACCACTGATGCGGGCCCCCATGGCATTCAGCAGGTTGGCCAGGTCCTGAACTTCAGGCTCCTGAGCAGCGTTTTCAATCACACTGGTCCCTTCCGCCAGGCTTGCGGCCATCAGAATTGTTTCAGTGGCGCCGACGCTGGGGCAGTCGAGAACGATCGAGGCACTGGTGAGGCGATTGCGTCCTCCTGCGACTGAGGCTGACACCACGCCATGGTCAACGCTGACCACAGCGCCGAGAGCTTTTAAGCCGCGGATGTGTTCCACAACAGGACGCGCGCCGATCCGACATCCTCCGGGCAGGGGGACCCTGGCATGACCCATGCGAGCGAGGATCGAGCCGATCGCGAAAAAGCTTGCTCTGAGACCGTTGACCAGTTCGTAGGGAGGTTCAGCGCTGGTGAGCTTGGAGGCCTGAAGCTGGACTGTCTCACCACTGCGCCGAACTTTCACGCCCATCGAGACCAGGATGCTCTCCATGCCATCGATGTCGGTCAGAGGAGGGACATTGTTGAGAGTGAGTGTGTCCTCCGTCAGCAGAGACGCGGTCATCAGAACAAGGGCGGAATTCTTGGCGCCGCTGACGCGCAATTCTCCATGCAGCTTGTTTCCGCCCTGGATCTCAAGATGAGGTTTGAGAACGTCTTGAGACGCGGGCGCCGCGGCTGCCATCCCTGTTATTTCTTGCCGAATGCTTATCTTGACGAGTATGCCTGAGACCGTCTAGACGGCCGGCCCCCAAACTGTCTTGGCGAATCTCACGTTGTCCGAGTGCCGATGTCGTATGTTTCACGGGTCGCTTTGCGACGCACGCCAGCGGATGTGGCGGAATTGGTAGACGCGCTAGTTTCAGGTACTAGTGGCAGCAATGTCGTGGGAGTTCAAGTCTCCCCATCCGCATCAAATCAGTTGATAAAACTGGGGTCTTCAATAAGGCGAGCTTGTCGGCACACAGTATGTAGCTTTTGACAATTGCTAGATAAAGTGCACCGCTATTTATTACTCTTAATCAGACTTCCTATCCTTAATAATATTGATGGCTAGTCGTATCAGCTAGGCACGCTAACGAACAGTCTTGTGACAGTGGAGAAGAGTTGAAAGTTCATCAGTCGTTGCCTTGGCTGGTGTCTCGCCGAGTCTTGTCTAATCTTGTATCAGATGTATTGGTTGCAACCCTTTGCACTATCGGGATCAGGTTGTGTTGTTCCTCAAAGCCAACAGATCGCGTGTGAGATTGAGAGGCCGCTCTCAATAAGGACCTGTTGTTGAGAATAAGTCAGGACTGCTGTTGGTTAGTATTTATTATTGCTGCCCAGCTCTCAGCCCGGTCGGATCAGCTAATTGCCTTGACTGGTAAGCAGTAATCATCCTTCTCTAGAAGCGCTTTCTGCATTTCTGGGGCTGTGCAGAAGGCGCGGGGGTTCGAGCTGGGCCAAGGCCAATGGAAAGGCCCTCAGATAGTTTTGTTGAACATTGATGGCAATTGACCAGGGCTAAGAGTGATCATCAACAGGCTGGGTGAATGAACAAAGAACAGTATCTTAGATATGTCATCATCCTGGCGATTGCTGCTGCAGTAGTCATTTTTAATCAGCAAAAGAACAAAGAATCTCCTAATGGAATGCAATCTTCGAAAGATATAAGAAGCGAATTGAAATCGTAGGGCATCGTCTTAATATTTTGCCAAATACGATCTTTTCTGATCCGTTTCAAGGATTGCCTTGATGAAACCTTTGCGTTATGGGTTCACCCAGCCTCTGCAGGAGATCAGGCTGTGCTCTTTGTTGATTAGTAATTGGTTGAAATTGCAATTATCTTGCAGAGACTTTATTATCAGATTCAGTCTGTGAAAAAGGGAGTTGGGGCCAATCGTTATCTGTCCCAATCAGTCTTTTTCCATGTCTTTTTGGTTGTGAATACCAGTAAGCTGGTAGCGGCGGACACGATTGCTATTGAAAGCAGGATTTGCAGGAATGAATTGGTAATGGCCAGTCTTGTGAAGATATAGCTGATTAAAAAGTAACTGCCGATGAAAAGGACTGTTCCAATAAGTATGTAGTACCCCATTCTTGCTTCCACTCTAAACATCGTCATGGCTAGGACTTGATGATTTAATCAAAGATAGTCAGAAAATATGTTGTGAGCCACGTCTGGCCTGCATTCCACTGATGGGCCGCTTGCGTGTACATCCAACACTGCCGCCCGGTTCGTCCTGAAAGTGCAGGCTTGCCCGTCAGGCTCTCTGCTGCGTTGATTGCTGTTGCACACAGATTGAGCGGTTTTTGTCAAAATCCATGCGACAGCTACATTGAAAAAAACACGTTCAATCAATGCGGAAATTATCAGTATTCCTTCTAGTGCTGGGGCTAATCAGTTGCAGTAACCCATTGCAGACTTACGGAACAAAGCAGGAAGCGGAAAGCGCCTGCAGTCAATGGGAAAGTGAAGAGAAGAAGCTGTTTGAGGTTAAATACATTGAGTGGGGAGAAGAAGAGGATTGGGTCAATAAGCCAGCGGTTAATGTAGACAGCGTCATCACGTCTCGCTATTGCTTGGAGGAAGATAATACGAGCCAGATTATTGGTTTTGAGAATGGAGAGATTCAGAATGAAACTTTTGAAGACGCAGACGGAAAGCGTGGTGAGTGGAAAATTGTAGAGCATTTTCATTACAAATAAAGCTTTTCATCTGCTTGGGTTAATCTTTTGCCAGCAGATATTTCCTGCTTTTCTTGCGAAGCAGAGAAAAATTGGCAGAAGCTAAGTGAAGCTTTAGTTTTTATAGTGCTATCAAGATGTTGGTAAAATGTTTATTTGCCTCGAAAATATGCTGTAGCCCTGAAAGAGTATAGACAGTAATAGTGAGCAGGACTATCTTGAGCAGAGAAGGCTTTAACCGTTGCCCATGATTGTTCTGAAGATCTCCAACTCATCAGAGGTTGTGGCATCAAAAGTGGGAAAGTTTCTGGAAGCTCTCACTCCAGACAAGGTTGATCAGGCCGCAGTCGAAGATCAGGTCATCAAGAAACTGGTTGAGAACCTCTCAGCCGAAGGAATCAAGGGAGAAATTGCCTCAGTCAACGGTGTTGATATTGAGGGCAGCGAACTCAGCCTTCACGATGGATTGAAAGTGCGCAAGCACACCAGCTTCTGAGGTGAACGAGGTTCAAGGATCGGGCGTTGATCTGATCACCAGTCGTCGAAATCCCCTTGTTCGGCGTCTTCGCTCTCTGGCGACGTCCTCGGGACGTCAGCAGGACGGTCATCTCCTGCTTGAAGGAACCCATCAGGTCCAGGAACTGCTGTCGCAGCCAAGACGGAACGCCGATCCTGTCAAGGTGATCGCCACACCCGCCTGGCTGAATTCGCATCAGCATCTGATTGATCGGCTGGCGGGTCAGATCGCTCTTCAGCCGATGGCTGATGAAGCCCTCAGAGCAGCCCTGTCAACGGTTAACCCCGACGGTGTTGCCTGTTTGTGGCCGATCGCCCGGCTGCCGGTGTCCGCTGAAGCCCCTTCGTTTGTGCTGGCGCTCGATCGCGTGCAGGACCCCGGCAATGTGGGCACATTGCTGCGCACCGCATTGGCAGCCGATGTCGAAGAGGTCTGGCTTGCGGCCGGCGCTGATCCTCTTGCTCCAAAAGTGGTGCGATCCGCTGCCGGAGCAGTGCTGCGCCTGCCGCTCAAGCGGCTGGGTCCCACCGATGCAGTCGGCGTTGAGCAGTTGACCGACATGCTCAACGCAGCCCGTGATCGTGGCCTTCAGGTGGTGGCGGCGCTGGTGCCTGATTCAGGGGCTGGAATGCCCGTGATTCCCTATTGGCAGCTGGATTGGTGCCGACCCACCGTGTTGCTGCTCGGCAATGAGGCGGCGGGGCTGCATCCATCGCTGCAGGCCTGCTGCAGCCACGGGGTCACACTTCCGCACAGCAGCCAGGTTGAGTCCCTCAACGTGGCCTCTGCAGCAGTTCCTCTCCTTTTGGAACGCCGGCGGGCGACAATGACTGTCTCCATGCAGCTTTCCGGGTGAGCGACGCCAGTTTCGACTTCGATGTGATCGTGATCGGTGCCGGTTATGGCGGTTTCGACGCGGCCAAGCATGCCGCTGATCACGGCCTGAAGGTGGCGATCGTTGAGTCACGCGACATGGGCGGAACCTGCGTCAATCGCGGTTGTGTGCCCTCCAAAGCTCTGCTGGCCGCCTCAGGCCGGGTGCGGGAACTTGCCGATGCCAAGCACCTGTCCAGTTTCGGTATTCATGCCGCACCCGTGCGTTTCGAACGTCAGAAAATCGCCGATCATGCCAATGATCTGGTGGCAGCGATCCGCAGCAACCTCACCAAGACCCTTGAGAGGGCTGGTGTCACCATCATCCGCGGTCAGGGACGTCTGGATGCTTCACAGAGGGTCGGAGTCCGTGAGATCAGTGGTGTCGACAGGACTCTCTCGGCTCGTGATGTGATTATCGCCACCGGGTCCGATCCTTTCGTTCCGCCCGGTATCGAAACGGATGGACGCAGTGTGTTCACCAGCGATGAGGCCGTGAACCTGGAATGGCTTCCACGCTGGATCGCCATTATCGGCAGCGGGTACATCGGTCTGGAGTTCGCCGACGTGTACACCGCGCTCGGATGCGAGGTGACCATGATCGAGGCCCTGGACCGGGTGATGCCCACTTTCGATCCAGACATCGCCAAGCTTGCCGCTCGCAAGCTGATTGACAGCCGCGACATCGATGCCCGCTCCGGCGTGCTGGCCAAGTCAATCAAGCCAGGCTCACCCACTGTGATCGAGTTGGTGGATATGCAGACCCGTGAACCCGTTGAGACCCTGGAGGTCGATGCAGTGTTGGTGGCCACGGGTCGTGTTCCCAGCAGCAAGGGGCTCAATCTCGAGGCCTTGGGTGTTGAAACCAACAGGGGATTCGTCCCCATCGACGACGGCATGCGCGTTCTTGCCGGTGGCCAGCCGGTGTCTCACCTGTGGGCTGTCGGTGATGTGACCGGCAAGCTGATGCTGGCCCACACCGCCGCTGCTCAGGGCACGGTGGCGGTGGACAACATCCTTGGCCACACCCGTGAGATCGACTACCGCAGTATTCCTGCAGCCACGTTCACACACCCGGAAATCAGTTCCGTCGGTCTCAGTGAAGCTGATGCCAAGCAGCAATCAGCCGATCAGGGTTTTGAGCTCGGAGTGGTTCGCAGCTACTTCAAGGCCAACTCCAAAGCTCTGGCCGAACTGGAGAGTGATGGTCTGATGAAGCTGCTCTTCAACAAGCTCACCGGTGAGGTTCTCGGAGCTCATATTTACGGTCTTCATGCCGCCGATCTGATTCAGGAGGTCTCCAACGCGGTGGCCCGTCGTCAGAGTGTGCGCCAGCTGGCCACCGAAGTGCATACCCACCCGACCCTCAGCGAAGTCGTTGAAGTGGCTTACAAGCAAGCCGCCGCCTCCCTCACTGCCGCTGCCTGATCCCACCCCGCTATTCCTTACATGGAGATCCGTCGTCGTCCGCCCAACCCCAAGGTTCAGGTTGCTCATCTCGAATATGCAATTCCTCATCAGGAGAGTGAGCCTCGCAACATCCTGGAGAAAATCGTCTGGGAGAAGGATCGGGAAATCGAGGTCGCGCGTCAGCGCATGCCGCTTGCTCAGCTGAAAGCACGTGTTGCTGAACTGCCTGGCTCAAGAGATTTTTTGGGAGCTCTGCGTTCGGCTCCGGTTCTTCCAGCCGTGATCGCTGAGGTCAAAAAGGCAAGCCCCAGCAAAGGGGTGATTCGTGAGGATTTCGATCCTGAGGCGATCGCACGCTCCTATGTGGCCGGTGGTGCCAGCTGCCTGTCTGTGTTGACCGACAAGACCTTCTTCCAAGGTGGTTTTGATGTGCTGGTCGCCGTGCGGGAAGCCGTGGATGTGCCGTTGCTCTGCAAAGACTTCATCCTCAGCCCCCACCAGCTGTATCAGGCACGTGCCGCCGGCGCTGATGCAGCACTGTTGATCGCCGGCATTCTCACGGATCAGGATCTCACCTATCTGCAGAAAGTGGCCGCGGCGATCAGACTCACGGTTCTGGTGGAAGTGCACGACGAGCAAGAACTGCAGCGGGTTCTCGCTCTTGGTGGTTTCCCATTGATTGGAGTCAACAACAGGGATCTCACCAGTTTTGAGACCGACCTCTCCACTACAGAGCAACTAGCCAAACAGTTTGAAAACGACTTGAAGGCCCAGGGCGCGTTGCTCGTGAGTGAGTCGGGTCTGTTCCTGCGAGCGGATCTCGATCGTGTGCAAACTGCCGGTGCTGCCGCAGTGTTGGTGGGAGAAGCACTGATGCGTCAGGAGAATGTTGAGCAAGGTCTGCGCACACTGATCTCCGGCTGAGTCACTGCCGCTCTGATCTTCCCCCAGGCGAAGCAATCACAGCGGTCGCCACTCCGATCACACTGTTCAGCGGTACCTTTCCGAACTGTCGGCTGTCAGTGCTGGCTGCAGGGTTATCGCCCCTGAGCTCAAGCCAGTCACCGTTCGATTGCCAGACACGTTTTGTGAGCACCAGATTGGTGTCATTGGGGTGACGGCAGATCACCACACTTCCGGGTGATGGAGATTTGCCGCTTTTCGGCAACATCTTCACAAGCAGGCGTTGTCCGGGGGGAAAACTCGGCAGCATTGAGTTCCCCTCCACCTGGAACAGTCTTCGCCTCCCCAAAAAAAACAGCAGCAGGTCCTTGAGACCCGCCGCTGGCAGTGGGGTGTTCACAGAGGTTCACCCAAATGATGAGGCACTCAGGATGCGGTGACCCAGGCGTCGTTACGCCCTTTCGACTTCCAGAACATGCCATGGATTTTTTCAACGGCAGCCATCAGCTCCTCCGCTTTGCCCTGATCGATGTTGACCTTGCAGGCACTGCAGAGCTTGGCTGCTTTCCAGAATGTGTCATGCAGATCGGGGAAGGTGGCCAGATGATCGGGCTTGAAATAATCCGTCCAGAGGATCATCAGCTCTTTCTTGGCCTTGGTGGCCTCCTCTTCCTTGATCGCCACGTAGCGGGAAAACGTGTTGTTGTAGGTGGCAAGGGCAGCCGCGTCGCCTGCCGCTGTAGCCTCGATGGCCTTGAGCTTCTTGGTCATCGAAAGAACAGCTTCCGCTGCAACACGCGCTGAAGCCGGGTCATAGACCCCACAAGGACCGTCGCAGTGGGCTTGTGCTGCTTCAGCTGGTAGTGCGCGAAAGATGGCTGAGAGTGCCGTGCGGAACATGTGGGTGGATGGTCAACTGCCGTTCTCTCAGCCTAACTGGCACTCAAGACTTGATGTCGAGCAACTCGACCTCAAAGATCAAAGTGGCGTTCGGCGGAATCACGCCGCCGGCTCCGCGCGTGCCGTAACCGAGTTCAGGCGGGATGACCAGTTTGCGCTTGCCGCCCACTTTCATGCCCTGGACACCTTCATCCCAACCCTTGATCACCTGGCCGCGTCCCAGGGGGAAGGAGAAGGGTTTGCCGCGGTCATAGCTGGCATCGAACTGTTTTCCGTTCTCCAGTGTTCCTCGGTAATGCACCACAACGGTCTGACCGGCGGTGGCCTCAGGCCCGGAGCCGACTTCAAGGTCAGTGATACGAAGTCCGCTGGCCAGAATCTGAGTTTTGTCGGCGCTCATGGGGCCTCCGAGAGCCGAGGCATCGGCTTGGTTGGAATCTGGGGCCATGGCGAAAAGGGTGGGATTGGTCTCATCGGGATCCAGTTCCATCGGACTGGATGCGGTGGTCAGACCGGCGGTCTTGACGATGGCCGGCTGCGCTGCCGGCGCTGCAGCGATCACGGTGGAGGGAGCCACGATCTGACTCACAAGAGCCACGATCAGGCAGGCCACGCAGACCGCGGAACTGATCAGAATGTCTCGCACTGGAGGTCCGTTCATTCCTGTCGATTCTGGCAGGCTCAGTCCTGTCGCTCACGCTGGCGAACCTGTTGCTCGAGTCGGTCGATACGACCGCGCAGTTCATCAAGTTCCTTCTGACTGGCCAGACCCAGATCCTGAAGCAGGTTGTCGCGGTTGCGCTCGAGATTGCGTCCCATTTGCTGCTCAAGCTCTGGAGTCTCGCCGCGCAGAGCCTTCAGGACGTCATCCACGAGTGCGGAGGCATGACTCGCGTCCAGGCGCCCACTGCTGACCCATTCCTGGGTCACATAACGCAGCCGGTCGGTCACCAGTGTTGTGGTTCCCAGGCCACGCAGCAGCAATTGCTGGAGGGGATTAGCGGTCTCCATTGAGAATCGCAGTTCAGTCTGATTTCAGGATGACGGCATCCAATGGTGCTGACCATGGGCAATGACCGATCCCTGCTGTTGCTCAGGGGCCTGAGCGGTGGTGTTCTGGCGGGACTCGGCCTCTGCTTTTCAGGCCTCTGGTGGATGGTTCCCGCCCTTGCCCTGCTGTGGTCGGTCGTGCGATCACCACTGGCAGCAGCGCTCTGGGCCTCGATGGCTGTCGGCATCAGCCATCGCTGGCTGATCGCCCTTCATCCGCTGACCTGGCTAGGGGTTCCAGCGCCCTTGAGTCTTCCGCTTGCGCTCATGGTCTGGTTGGCCTGTGTTCTTGCCGCAGCGCTGCTCGTGGGGGGATGGAGCCTGTTGGCGCGCTGGTTGCCTGGCCGCTGCGGCCTGCGGCAGGCACTGGCTCTGTCTCTGATCTGGGGCCTGAGCGAGACACTTCTCGCCAGAGGGCCTCTCTTCTGGATCGGTGTTGGCGGAAGCGTTCTGCCGGCTGATCGCTGGCTTGCAGGTCTGGCCGCCTGGTTCGGTGCCGGAGGCCTGGCAACCGTTCAGTTGTTGCTGGGCTGGTGGCTCTGGCAGATCTGGGTCGTGGTGCGTGTTGATGGAGTGCAGCGCTGGAGCCTGCTGCGCCGGGGTGTTCTGGCCCTGCTGGTGGCCCATGGCCTGGGTGCTTTGGCCTTGATGGGAGTGGCTCAAGGCCCGGGGGAGCCTGAAGCGGCATTGCCGATGGCTCTCTGGCAACCGGCGATTCCGACTCGAGAGAAATTCAGCGATCGTCGGCAGACAGAGCTGCCCCTTCGCCTGCAAAGGGCCTTGGAGAGCGCCCAACAAGCCGGGGCTCAGCTGTTGATCGCCCCTGAGGGGACGCTCCCGCTGAAGTTTGAGCGTGAACGCGAAGGGGACATTCCTCTGATCAGTGGTGGTTTCCGCTTTGTGGCGGGTCAGCAGCGCAGTTCGCTGATGCTGCTGAGCTCGGAGAAGCAGGCGCCGTCCAACAGCATCGACAAGCACCGCCTGGTGCCTGTTGGCGAATGGATGCCCACCTGGCCTGGTCTTGCCGGACTGTCGGCGGTCGGAGGCCTGCAGTCGGGTGAGCCCTCCAGGCTCTGGCAATGGGGCGGCCCACCCGCTGCAGTAGCCATCTGTTACGAGATCAGTAATGGAACGGCTCTGGCCAGAGCGGTGGCCGATGGCGCGGAATGGATTCTGGCTGCAGCCAATCTCGATCCTTATCCGCTGCTGTTGCAACAACAGTTTCTGGCACTGGCTCAACTGCGCAGCCTTGAGAACGCAAGGTCGCTCGTCTCGGTTGCGAACACAGGCCCAACCGCTCTCCTTGACGACAGAGGGGTGGTTGAGGCGGAGCTTCCCTCCATGCTGCCCGGGCTTCTGCAGGTGAGGCCGGAGCCTGCACATGGTTTGACGCTGTATGCGCTCTGGCGTGAGTGGCCGCTCTGGCTGATGCTGATGGTCGCGGTTGGTCTACTGCTCAGGGCTAGGTCTGGATCAGGCCTCCCCCCAGCACGGACTCGCCTTCGTAAAACACCGCCGCCTGGCCAGGAGTGATCGAGAACTGGGGCTCGTCGAATCTGAGTTGGCATCGATGGGGGCGTTGCCCGGCCTGATCGACATCAGTGGCTTCGATGCAGGTGAGATCGGCCATCACCGGCGCGCTGCGGTAGCGAACCTGCACTTCCACCCTGCTGCTGAATCCTGGGGGCGGTGGTGCGATCGACACCCAGTTGATCGCACCCACCTCACAGGAAGCGCGGCCTGCCTCGGCCCGGGGTGCAACCACCACACGATTCATCGCCGCGTCAAGGCGCACGACGTGCAAAGGCTCGCTCCACGCCACACCCAGTCCCTTTCTCTGGCCGATGGTGAAATGTTCGATTCCATCGTGATTGCCCACAACCTTGCCGTTGCGAAGCACGATTTCCCCTTGTCGCGGCGGCAGATAGGCGTCGAGGAATGCACGCATCGAGCCGTGATGATCGGCAAGGCAGAGGTCCTGGCTTTCGGGTTTCTCCGCGGTGCGCAGCCCATGGCGACCCGCTTCCAGCCGGGTATCGGGTTTGGTGAGTTCGCCCAGAGGAAACACCACTCGGGAAAGCACCTCCTGATTGAGGTCGTAAAGGAAATAGCTCTGGTCCTTGCGGGTGTCCAGACCCCGCAAAAGCTTCCAGCGACCTGTGCGTTCATCCAGGCGTATGCGGGCGTAATGCCCTGTGGCAACACGCTCAAGTCCACGCTCCTGCCGTGCCCAGGCGAGCATCGGACCGAATTTCACCGATCGGTTGCAGCGTGAACAGGGCAAGGGCGTGATTCCAGCTTGATACCCCTCGATCAAGCCCTCCACGATTTCGCGCGCAAAGTTGTCGCGTGAATCGACGACGTGATGGGGCACGCCCAGTTGTTCGCAGATTCCTGCCGCATCCACCAGACCTTCAGAGCAACAGGCGCCTTTGCCGCTCATCAGCCAGAGCGTCAGCCCTTCCACTTCCCAGCCCGCCTCCACCAGCAGGGCAGCGGTGAGAGAACTGTCGACTCCCCCCGAGAGGCCCACCGCGGTTCGGTGCTCACCAGGCCAGGCCTGCAGGCGAGCCAGGGCCTGGGCACCGGCCGAGGTGGCGGCAATGCTGGGCGTCGCTGCCGACATGGATGGGCGGGCATGAACGGGAATCTCTTTCCATAGTGAGGTGCCATGGTCCCCGGCAGTGATCTGGCCACCCGCTGATGCCGACCATCTTCTGGTCTCCGCCGATCAAATGCTCGCTCTTGAAAGGGAGTGGCTGGCCACTGGACTGCCGGTTGCGGCCCTGATGGAAACGGTGGGTCAGCGCATGGCTGACTGGTTTCTGGCGCGTTCTGAGTTACTGGCTTCCGGCGTCTTGGTGCTGGTGGGGCCAGGCCACAACGGCGGGGACGGACTGGTGGTTGGAAGAAAGCTGCTGGAAGCCGGCGTGGATGTGCGGGTCTGGGCGCCCATGCCACCGCGTCAGCCCCTCACCCAGCAGCACTGGCGCCATCTGCTCTGGCTCGGTGCTGATGCAGTGCAGTCCCCCCCTGATCCAGCTGAACGAGGCCTGTGGATCGAGGCGCTGTTTGGTCTGGGTCAGAAGCGTCCATTGCCTGCGGATCTGGCCGATCTGCTTCAGACCAGACAGCGTGATTGCCCCGGCCGCCTGGTGAGCCTGGATCTTCCTGCTGGCCTGGATTCCGATACGGGCTGTCCGATCGAGGGACGCGCCGCGATGGCTTCGGACACGCTCTGCGTGGGATTGATCAAGCGCGGACTGGTGCAGGACGCTGCTCTGCAGCATGTGGGCCGCCTGCACCGCATCGATCCTGCGGTGCCCGTTCCGCTCACTCAGTCGCTCTCCTCACCAGCGAAGCTGCGCCTTCAGACCATTGATCTTGCTGATCTGCCGCGGCCGCCGGAGTTGCCCGCGGCGATGAAATATCAGCGTGGGCGTCTGTTGTTGATCGCTGGCAGTGAGCGCTACCGGGGTGCAGCCCACCTCGCGGTGCGTGGAGCCCTGGCGAGCGGTGCCGGCAGTGTCGAGGCCTGTCTGCCTGAAAGCGTTGCGGAGCATCTCTGGCAGCAGGCTCCGGAGGTGGTTCTGAGATCGGCTCTCCCGTCGGATCGCGAAGGATCACTGGTTTGGGGAGAAGCCTTTGAGCGGTGTGCTCTGACCCGTCTCGATGCCGTCTTGCTCGGACCTGGTCTGGGCATGGTGCAAGGGCATTGGCTGGAGTGGGCGGAATCCCTGCTGAGATTCGCCGGTCTGCTGGTGCTCGATGCCGATGGCCTCAATCAACTGGCTGCCGCTGATGACGGCTGGCGCTGGTTGCTGGAACGATCCGGCCCGACCTGGATTACGCCCCATGCCACTGAATTTGAGCGTCTGTTTCCCAATTGCTGGCATGACTCTCCACTGGACCAGGCCGCGGCCGCGGCGGATTGTTCAGGGGCTGTGGTGTTGCTGAAGGGGGCTCACAGTGTGATTGCCTCGCCTGGCGGAGACGTGAGGCAACTCACGGAAACCGACCCCGCCGTGGCACGCACGGGTCTTGGCGATCTTCTCGCCGGCCACGCTGCCGGCTGGGGATCGCGCTGCCTGGCGGCCAAGGGTGATGTCAGCTCCGAGGACCTCGCCGCATCCGTCTTGCTGCACGCCATCGCTGCTCGACAATCCTCACGAAGCAGTGATGCAAGTGCAATTTCGGATGAATTAGCGAGTCTCACGCGTTTCGTGTTGCGAACTTGATTCGAGGCTCGATTGGCGTCGTTTTTTCTACATTTTTTACACGATTCGCGGGGTTTGTGTCGTTTTCCACGCATGAATCTGAAGGGTTGCTGAAAACACATCGTTTATCGAGAAATTCATAGGACAGTCGCTGTACTACACAGATCCATCCCCATGGTCTCAGCGGCGGCAGGGGTTTCAGAAACCCAGAAACGACGAAGTAGTGATCCGATCAGCTGGTACCTCGCCACAATCGGCAGGATTCCACTTCTCACTCCCGCTGAGGAGATTGAGCTCGGTAATCAGGTTCAGCAGCTGATGCAACTCACCGAGGATGGAACGATTCCTTCCGACAGTGAAACGTTCACGGGCAAGCAAAAGAGAATTATTCGCGTTGGTCTGCGGGCAAAACAGCGCATGATGAAAGCGAATCTGCGCCTGGTTGTCAGTGTTGCCAAGAAATATCAGGGAAAAGGTCTTGAACTTCTCGATCTGATTCAGGAGGGTTCGCTCGGGCTTGAGCGAGCTGTCGAGAAATTTGACCCCACCCGTGGTTACAAGTTCTCGACGTACGCCTTCTGGTGGATCCGTCAGAGCATGACGCGTGCCATTGCCTGTCAGTCACGCACGATTCGCTTGCCGGTGCATCTGAGTGAACGTCTCACCACCATTCGCAAGGTGAGCCTGGATCTGGCCCACAAGCTTGGTGCCATGCCAAGCCGGCTGGAGATTGCTGAAGCGATGGATATGCCCGTTGCAGAGCTTGACTCTCTGCTGAGACAGGCTCTCACCACCAGCAGCCTCGATGCGCCGGTGAATGGGGAAGAGGGTCGCAGCTTCCTTGGTGACCTGATTGCTGACTCTTCACTGGGAGAGCCTCTCGACAAGATTGAGCAGCGAATCCATCACGAACAGCTCGGGCGCTGGATGAGCCATCTCAGTGAACAGGAACAGCACGTTCTCACGCTCCGTTTCGGTCTCAACGGCAATGAGCGCCACACATTGGCTGAAATCGGTCGTCTGCTCGATGTCTCCCGTGAACGTGTCCGTCAGGTGGAACTGAAGGCCTTGCGCAAACTGCGTAATCTCACCCGCCGAGTGGCACCCAGCTTCTGATTGCTCAGAGTTCAGTAGACCTTTGACTCGTTGAAACCACCGCTCGTCTACCACGAGCTTTACAGCGCTCCATTGCCAAGCAGTCATCGATTTCCGATGGCAAAGTTCCGTTTGCTCAACAGTTGTCTCAGAGAGACAGGACTGGCTTGTGACGAACAGTTGCATCGACCGCTTCCAGTGCCTCGTCGATGGCTGGAACTGGTTCATGACCGCGCTTATCACGAGGCGTTTGCGAGGGACCAGCTGGATCGCCAGGCCCAGAGACGTATCGGGCTTCCTGCCACTCCACCTCTCGTACAGCGCACATTTCTTGCCGTCGGTGGTTCGCTGCTCACAGCTCGATTAGCTCTGCAGCATGGCCTGGCCTGCCACCTCGCCGGTGGAACCCACCATGCCTTCCCTGGTTATGGCAGTGGATTCTGCATTTTCAACGATCTAGCGATCTGTGCCCGTGTGCTTCTTGAGCAGGAAGGTCTTACGCGAATCATGGTGGTGGATCTCGACGTGCATCAGGGCGATGCCACCGCGCTGATCTTTCAGCACGAGCCTCGGGTGTTCACGTTTTCAGCGCATGCCGCGTCCAATTTTCCTGCTCGCAAGCAGAACAGTGATCTGGACCTGCCGATCGCTGATGGGGTGGAGGATCAGGATTACCTCGCCTTGATCGGCGACCATCTGCCCGACCTGCTGGACAGGCTGAATCCACAGCTCGTTCTCTACAACGCCGGTGTTGACCCTCACCGGGATGACCGGCTGGGACGACTGGCATTAACGGATGTCGGGCTTCTGCAGAGGGATCACCTGGTGCTGGAGTCCTGTCTGCGTCGAAACATCCCTATTGCCACGGTGATTGGCGGTGGGTACGACGCGATGACGCCTCTTGTGAAACGACATGCGCTGGTGTTCAGGGCAGCAGCTGACCAGGCCCGGTTGCATGGGCTCTGATCAGCCTGTCATCAGTCTTCCGCCCAGATGTAACGGGTCAGTTCAGAGCCATCCGGCTCAGGTGCACTGAGGGCGAAGTCGACGCAGTCCTGCACGATGCCATCGATCTCCTTCTCAATTGCTCGCAGGTCTTCACTGCTGGTCAGCCCGGAACCGACGAGATCGCGTTCAAGGGCTTTCAGAGGATCGCGTTTGGCCCAGAACTGTTTTTCCTCTTCCGCACGCAGCTCATCCGGGTCGGCCAGTGAATGGCCCCGGAAGCGATACGTGAGGCATTCGAGCACCGTGGGGCCTTCTCCCGCCCGTGCACGTTCGACGGCCCGCTGGGCTGCGGCCCGAACAGCCAGGACGTCCATGCCGTCGACCTCTTCTCCGGCCATTCCGAAAGAACCGGCCTTGCGCCAGATCTCCGGATCGCTGGTGGCACGGTCGTGGGCCATGCCGATGGCCCATTTGTTGTTCTCCACCACGAAAATGATCGGCAGCTTCCAGAGCTGGGCCATGTTCAGGCACTCGAAGAACTGCCCGTTGTTGCAGGTTCCGTCGCCGAAGAATGCCGCGGTGACGGAATTGCTGCTGGAGTCGCCCAGGGCATCCCGCTTGTAGCGGCTGGTGAAGGCTGCACCCAGGGCAACCGGAATGCCTTCCCCGATGAAGGCGAAACCGCCCAGCAGGTGGTGCTCTCTTGAAAACAGGTGCATCGAGCCTCCGCGCCCTTTGCTGCAACCGGTTTCCTTGCCGAAGAGTTCGCTCATCACCTCACGGGCAGGAACTCCGGCACTGAGGGCGTGGACGTGATCGCGGTAGGTGCTGCAGAACCAGTCGTGTTGACGCTTCATGGCGCCGATCACTCCCGTGCTCACGGCCTCCTGACCGTTGTAGAGGTGCACGAAGCCAAACATCTTGCCGCGGTAGTACATCTCCGCGCACTTGTCCTCGAAGCGTCGTCCGAGGGTCATGTCGCGGTAAAGCGCCAGTCCGGTGTCCCGGTCGACGCTGGCTCTCTGAGCTGTCACCAGGGTCGAGAGCCGTTCCGCATGTGCACCAAGCAGAGACTGTCCGTCGGTGGTGGAGGCGCTGCGCGACTCCGTGCCGATTGCGATGTCCTGACCCATGGCACCACCTGTTTGACCACCGACTTTAAGGGTCCATGGCGGATGGATGGGCAAAATCCCTGACACTGCCTACAGTCTGCTGCCAATAGCTGCAACGCTGGTGGACCTTCCCATCGACCATTTCCGTCTGCTGGGGGTTAGTCCATCGGCTGAACCTGATGCCGTGTTGCGCGCACTTCAGCTGCGTATTGATCGTTGTCCTGCTCAGGGATTCACCCACGAGTCACTCAATCAGAGGGCTGAGCTGCTCCGGTTGTCCGCTGACCTGCTCACCGATCCGGAGCGCCGGGGGCCTTACGAAGCGATGCTGCTGGAGCTCAGCCAGGATCATCCGGGGGAGATGGCCGGTCTGGAACTCTCTTCCAATTTGGAAGTTGCTGGCCTGATGCTTCTCTGGGAGGCGCATGCGCCTCACGAGGCCTTCCAGCTGGCCCGTCAGGCCCTGCAGCCGCCTCAGGCTCCTGCTCTGGGCAGTGGCAGGGAGTCGGACCTGGCATTGCTGGCGGCTCTTGCCGCTCGAGATGCTGCAGACCAGGATCAGGAGCAGCGCCGCTACGAGTCAGCAGCCAACCTGCTTCAGGAGGGCATGCAGCTGCTGCAGCGGATGGGCAAGCTTCCGGAGAAGAGACAGGTCCTGGAAACCGATCTCTCCAGGCTCAGACCGTTCCGAATCCTCGATCTGCTCAGTCGTGATCTGGCGGAACAATCGGCACGTCAGGAGGGCTTGATGATGCTGGAGAGCTTCATCAGTGACCGGGGCGGACTCGAGGGGAGCGCGCTTGAAGGGCTGCAGACCGCTGACCTGCCCGCGGGGATGGACCAGGGTGCCTTTGAACTGTTCTTTCAGCAGATTCGTCGCTTCCTGACCGTGCAGGAACAGGTGGATCTCTACCGACGCCTGCAGGAGGCCGGCTCGGCTGATGCCTCCTTCCTGGTTGTGATGGCCCTTGCGGCTGCCGGTTTTTCCCAGCGCAAGCCCGAACGGGTTCACGACGCCCGCGCCCGACTCCAGGACCTGAATCTGGAGGGTCTCGACACCCTGCCTCTGCAGGGATGTCTTGATCTGCTTCTCGGTGATGTGGATCGGGCCGAGCGACACTTTGCAAGCAGCCCTGATCCGGCCCTGAAGACCTGGTTGTCAGCCCATCCCGGAGATGCTCTGGCAGCGCTCTGTGATTATTGCCGCACCTGGCTGGGAAGGGACGTTCTACCTGGGTATCGGGATGTCGATGCTCAAGCCATCGATCTTGAGGCCTGGTTCGCCGATCGCGATGTTCAGGCCTATGTCGAGAGGTTGGAGCGTCAGGAGCAGCCCGGGGACTGGTCCCTGGATGACTTGCCGTCTCTGACCGTGGATCCCGACGGAACACTGCCGTTGCCGCTGCCCACGGTGGAGTCCGGGTCCAGGCGCGATGAACCGGAGCACGACGACGATGTTGAGGCGGCCTCCGGTTTTGCATGGCCGGCGCTGCCTCGTCCCTCGCTTCCGTCCATGCCGCAGCTGCGATGGCCTGAGATGCAATGGCCTGATCTGCCCCAACCCAGCCGTTCCACTTGGATCGGGTCCGGGGTGTTTCTCGCTGTGGTGGTGGTGATCGGCGTCTTCAGTGTCGTCGGTCTTCGTCGTGAAGCCGAACAGCCCCAGCTGGCTGGTGAGCCATCGATCGATGCTCCGGCGAAACAGCCTGCTGCAGAAACGCTGCAGCAGGGATCAGAGCAGGATTCCACAGAGGACTCAACGGAAACTGCGGCTGTAGATGCAGTGCCTGAACCCGTACAGGAGCCTGATCCGGAGCCCGTTGCCGCCACTGCGTCGGAAGCAGATCCGGTGCTTCGTTCTGAAAGTCCCTCCGAAGCTCAGCTGGAAGCTCTGCTTCAGGCCTGGCTGGATCGCAAAGCCTCTGTTCTGGGCGGAAAGGGCACCGCAGATGAACAACTTCAGCCCATCGCCCGGGCCGGTCTGATCCAGCAGGTGGGTCTGCAGAGAGCTGACGATCAGTCAGCGGGGCTGACCCAAAAGGTTGAAGCCTCAGTGGATTTCATGAGGGTGATCAGCCGTACGCCGAATCGCATCGAGCTGCGTGCCGATGTGGATTACAGCGACGAGACGGTCAATGCTGCTGGAACGGTGGTGAACAGCACCGCGCCACAGTCGATCAAGGTGAAGTACATCCTCGGCAGGGATGAGGACGGCTGGCGTCTGCAGGCCTATGCACCGGTCTGATCGACCGATCAGCGTTGCGGAGATCCGGATTGCACCTCCAGTCCCTGCCACTTTTACGATCAGTGGATTGAAACTGATGCCCGGCCGATGTTCGATGAGCTGTCAGCCCGCTTTGAAGACGCGGTCAAGGGGCTGAGAGGCCAGGATCAGATCAGCGACACCAATGTGGACGGCGCGCTCAAGGATGTGCGCCGGGCTCTGCTGGAAGCGGACGTAAGTCTGCCGGTTGTCAAGGATTTTGTCGCCGAGGTGCGCGAAAAGGCCGTAGGCGCGGAGGTGGTGCGCGGGGTCAGTCCAGACCAGAAGTTCATTCAGGTGGTGCATGACCAGCTGGTGGAGGTGATGGGTGGTGACAACGCTCCTCTTGCGCAGGCGGAGCAGGCTCCCACGGTGGTGCTGATGGCGGGTCTGCAGGGCGCAGGCAAGACCACTGCGACGGCCAAGCTCGGACTCCACCTCAAGGACCAGGGCAGGCGTGCGCTGATGGTCGGTGCTGATGTGTACCGTCCCGCCGCCATCGATCAGCTGAAAACGCTCGGCGCACAGATCGGAGTTGAGGTGTTCAGTCTTGGTGCTGATGCCAAACCCGAAGACATCGCGGCGGCAGGTCTTGCCAAGGCCAGGCAGGAAGGCTTCGACACGCTGCTGGTCGACACCGCCGGTCGCCTTCAGATCGACACCGACATGATGGAGGAGATGGTGCGGATCCGCACCGCCGTGCAGCCGGATGAAGTGCTGCTCGTCGTCGATTCGATGATCGGTCAGGAAGCGGCTGATCTCACCCGGGCCTTCCACGACCAGGTGGGGATCACCGGAGCGGTGCTGACCAAGCTCGACGGTGATTCCCGCGGCGGTGCCGCTCTTTCGATCCGCAAGGTGAGCGGGCAACCGATCAAGTTCATCGGTACGGGAGAAAAGGTGGAGGCCCTGCAGCCTTTCCATCCCGAACGGATGGCCAGTCGCATCCTCGGTATGGGGGATGTGCTCACACTTGTGGAGAAAGCTCAGAAGGAGGTGGAGCTCGCTGACGTCGAGCAGATGCAGAAAAAGCTGCAGGAGGCCACGTTTGATTTCTCGGATTTCGTGAAGCAGATGCGCCTGATCAAGCGCATGGGATCGCTTGGCGGATTGATGAAGATGATCCCGGGCATGAACAAGATCGATGACGGCATGCTCAAGCAGGGGGAGCAGCAGCTCAAGAAGATCGAAGCGATGATCGGTTCGATGACGCAGCAGGAGAGGGAGAATCCCGACCTGCTTGCCGGCGAGCCTTCCCGTCGACGCCGCATCGCCCGTGGCAGCGGCCATCAGCCCGCCGACGTCGACAAAGTGCTGGCCGACTTTCAGAAGATGCGCGGTTTCATGCAGCAGATGTCTCAGGGCCAGATGCCAGGTATGGGCGGCATGCCGGGGATGGGCGGATTCCCTGGAATGGGTGGAGGCGGAATGCCGGGGATGCCAGGTGGCATGCCGGCCGGTCGTGGCGGTGGACCGCCTCGCCGACAGCGCCCGGTCAAGAAGAAGAAGGGCTTCGGCGATCTCTGACCGGCGGCAGGTTAAGTTGGTTCTTTGGCGCGACTTTCAGCTGCGCCGAACAGTTCAAACCCACAGCCAGCGCCACGATGATCAAGCTCCGCCTGAAGCGGTTCGGTAAGAAGCGGGAAGCCAGCTTCCGCCTCGTGGCCTGCAACAGCACCTCGCGACGTGACGGCCGTCCTCTTCAGGAGCTGGGGTACTACAACCCTCGCACCAAGGAGACCCGCCTTGATGCCGAAGCTCTGCGTGAACGTCTGAGCCAGGGAGCTCAGCCCACCGACGTCGTTCGCACCTTGCTTGAAAAGGGCGGCCTGATTGAGAAGAAGGTCCGACCTGCAGAAGTGGTCGGCAAGGCCAAACAGGCTCTCAAGCGCGAAGCCGACGCCAAACAGGCAGCCAAGGATGCTGCAGAGGCCAAAGCTGCCGCTGCGCAGACAGCGGGTGATGAAGCCGCCGGTGCGGAAGGCTGATTGACAGCATGTCCGAAGCAACCTCACCTGGTCGCTTCGTCTTCGATCTGCCGCATGCCGAGGCCGCCCTTGCTCTAGCGGGTGGCCCCTCTTCAGCAACCCTGCGACAACTGGAGGCTTTGACAGGCACCAAACTTGTTCTGCGTGGATTGCAGCTCGAGATCAGCGGCCGGCCAAATCAGCTAGAGCGCACCGCCGCTGTCGTTGAGCTGCTTCGCAAGTTCTGGCAGGAGGGTGAATCGATTTCACCGGTGGACCTGCAGTCGGCGCTCCAGGCACTGGACACCGGTCGCAATCAAGAACATGAGGCCATGGGCCAGCAGGTGCTGGCGCGCAATCAGCGCGGCAGTCTGCTTCGTCCACGCACCTTGCGCCAGAAGGCGTATGTGGAGTCGATGGAGCGGCATGACCTCACCTTCGCGCTGGGTCCAGCCGGCACCGGTAAAACCTTTCTGGCAACAGTTCTCGCCGTCCGCATGCTCACCGAGCGCAGGGTGGAGCGGCTGGTGTTGACCAGGCCGGCAGTGGAAGCTGGCGAACGTCTGGGGTTTCTGCCCGGTGATCTTCAGCAGAAAGTGGATCCCTATTTGCGTCCGCTCTACGACGCTCTGCACATGCTGCTCGGACAGGAGAAAACAGCAGCATTGCTGGAAAAAGGGGTGATTGAGGTGGCCCCCCTGGCCTACATGCGCGGCAGAACCCTGGCGGAATCCTTTGTGATCCTCGATGAGGCACAGAACACCACGCCTGCCCAGATGCGCATGGTGCTGACCCGTCTCGGGGAGCGTTCCCGCATGGTGGTGACTGGAGACATCACCCAGGTGGATCTACCACCAGGTCAGCTCAGCGGTCTGGTGGAAGCTTCAGAGGTGCTGGATGGGGTTGAGGGTGTGGCCGTCTGCCGTCTCACATCGGCTGATGTGGTCCGTCATCCGCTGGTGCAGCGAGTGGTGGATGCCTACGCACGGCGAGACAAGAGCCATCCCCGTCGGGAGGCAAGACCGATGCGGCGTTCGATGGGGAGATCCGCACCGGGCTGAAAACCACAACCTGGTTGGAACTGGCAAGATATGGCGAGTGATCTGGGGTGATATGCCAGCCAGCAGCAATTTCCAAAACGCCATCCGCGAGGCCCAGTCCAGTGCGCTGATTGGCCCCAATGTGGTCAATAAAGCACTTCCTTATGTGGGTGGTGGCATGGTGTTGACCGCTCTGGGGGTCCTCGGTGGTCTCTCAATGCAGCCCATGCCCGCCATCGGTCAGGCGGGCAGCCCTCTGTTCTTCCCTCTGTTTATTGCTGCCTTCATTGGGGAGATTGTTCTTTTCTTCCTGGCAAGTAGCGCCGCCAATAACGCCAACAACGCCAAGGCTCTGCCGCTGCTTTCGGCCTTCAGTCTGCTTACCGGCTTCACACTCAGCGGAATTGTTGGGCTCGCTTATCAGGTTGCGGGCATGGGTTCGATTGCGACGGCTGTCATCGCGACAGGGTTGACCTTTGTGATCGCCTCGGTTGTCGGCAAAAACATGAGTGACAGCGTGGGTCAGGCCCTGTCCGGAGTTGTTGGTCTTGGCCTCATCGGCTTGATCATTGCCATGGTGGTGCAATTCATCGGTGGATTCTTCGCACCGGCGATGTTCCAGCAGGGCACTTTTGAATTGATGATTGCCGGCTTTGGAACGGTCCTTTTCGTGGGAATGGCCTTCGTTGACTTCTACACGATGCCTCGCACCTACCGGGATGATCAGTATCTGGCAGGCGCTCTGGGGATGTATCTCACCTACATCAATCTCTTCGTGTTCATTCTGCGTTTGATCATTGCCATTCAGGGTGGTGATCGACGCGACTGATTCAGAGCCTTTGAATTAATTACAGAGAAACCCCGGCAACAACCGGGGTTTTTTGATGTCCGATATCTCAGGGTGTGACATTCACCGGACAACAACAGAATCTTTCGCTGAATTGAGATCACTGATGTTCTCCTACGGGCATGCAACATCGCACTGAAGCCGATCAACAGCGGGTTTTCACGATCCTGAGCATTGCGATCAGCGCGGCCCTGGGTGGCTTCCTGTTCGGCTACGACACGGCCGTGATCAACGGTGCGGTCTCATCCATTGAGGCAACGTTTCAGATCTCGGCGTCAGTGCTGGGATTCACCGTGTCATCGGCCCTGCTGGGGTCTGCGGCCGGAGCGATCGGGGCAGGATGGCTGGCGGACCGCATCGGGCGTCGACCCAGCATGCTGCTGGCAGCCGTGCTGTTTCTTCTCAGTTCAGTCGGTTCGGCTCTGGCACCGAACTTGATGGACCTTGTGGTCTGGCGTGTGCTCGGTGGAGTGGCCGTGGGCTTCGCCAGTGTGCTCGCTCCGGCCTACATCGCTGAAATCTCTCCAGCGTCGATGCGAGGGCGCACCGGATCTCTCCAGCAGCTGGCGATTGTGCTGGGGATTTTTCTCTCACTGCTGTTCAACTATCTGATTGTCCTGGCCACTCCCGATCAGGACCCCATGTCTCAGCTGGGTCCGATGGCGGCCTGGCGCTGGATGTTGATGGCTGAGGTGGTTCCTGCTCTGTTGTATGGATTTCTCGTGTTGCGGATTCCCGAAAGTCCTCGCTATCTGGTGCGGATCGGTGATCTGGATCAGGCGAGAACGGTGATCTCTCGCACGATCGGTGAATCACCCGAGACCGTGATCGACCGCATTCAGACCAGCCAGGGAGAGGGCGGCGGTGGCTCGATCAGGGAACTGTTCAGCCGCCGATCCGGTATGTTACCGATCGTGTGGACTGGTGTCCTGCTGGCGATCTTCCAGCAGCTGGTTGGCATCAATGTGATCTTCTACTACTCCAGTGATCTGTGGCAGTCGGTTGGTTTCAGCACCACCGACAGCCTCAGCGTCAGCGTGATCACGGCAGTGACCAATGTGGTGACCACGTTTCTGGCCATCGCCACCATCGACCGCCTCGGGCGAAGGCCACTGCTGCTGCTTGGTTCGGTGGTGATGACGATCAGCCTGGGGCTGATGAGCTCGACGTTCTCCGGAGCCCCGGTGGTGGCTGGCATGCCTCAGTTAACCGGAGTCTCCTCCTGGCTCGCGCTCATTGCAGCGAATGTGTTCGTGTTTGCCTTTGGGTTCTCCTGGGGACCTGTGATGTGGGTCCTGCTCGGTGAGATGTTCAACAACCGCATCAGGGCGATCGCGCTGGGATTGTCGGCCACGGTGAACTGGCTCGCGAACTTCCTGATCTCCACCACCTTCCCGATGTTGCTGAAGTCTTCAGGACCAGCTCTCGCCTACGGCCTCTATGCCACAGCGGCTGCCATCTCCTTCTTCTTCGTGCTGTTCCTGGTCAGGGAGACGCGAGGCAAGGAGCTGGAGGAGATGGCTTGAAGCGTTGGTCAACCTGCTTCGGCCAATAAAAAACCCCGGATTATCTCCGGGGCATCGACATCGGTTGATCCCCATCACCCGGCCGATGGCGTTAACAGTAATCAGGGTGCGACGGAAGTTGTCTCAACTTCAGAATGCTCTAATAGTGTCGCAAGCGGATTCTTCATGGATCGTCACACTAGATCTGGTGGGCACCCGCCATCCCCCCTTGCATTGTTCGGGTTTTGTGCTGCAGGGAGTCACTCTGCAACGGCCTGGACGGCATCGCCGATGGCTCGTTTCTGGTGATCGTCGTAACCCCAGCGCTCCAGAAAGGCCAGATCCTCGCCGCGACTGTGGTGCGCTGCTTCCAGCAGTACCTCCAGTCGGTCCTTGACGCGATGGGAATCAAGCTGACGCAGAAGTTCCGAGCAGCGTTGATTCACCCGCTCTGAACCGGCTGCCTGCTCGTCGTCGTTGTTGTTGCGGTGGTGCACAGCCATGGCTGCGCTCATGGCGAGATTGCGTGCAGTGAGATCCACAACACTGTCTCCAGCCTCGCGCAATTTGATCACCAACGCATCCGGAAGCCTGTCCATCAGGGCGCTGTCACCGGCAAGACTCACCACGAAGAAGCCTCTGGCTCCATCACGGCTGGCCACGAGTGCTCCGACCCGGTCAGCCATTACTTCATCGCTGATTTCGTCCAGGTCCCATTGCTTCATCCAGCCGGCGGCGATCTCCATGGCTTCCTGGAAGCTCGGTTCTCGCTGGGTCATGAGCAGCAACTGACTGGGACCACAAGCCTATGGGCAGGTTGCCGACTGCAGGCGATGCTGAAGAGATGGATGCAGCCTCAACATCGCTGTCGGACAGCTACCGCTCGGGTTTTGTCGCCCTGATCGGACGCCCCAATGTGGGTAAGTCGACGCTGGTGAATCAACTGGTGGGCAACAAGGTGGCGATCACGTCACCAGTGGCACAGACCACCCGCAACAGGCTGAGAGCGATTCTCACCACGCCCGAGTCTCAGCTGATCCTTGTCGATACTCCAGGGATCCACAAGCCGCATCATCTGCTTGGAGAGCGCCTGGTTCAGAGCGCGCGAGCTGCCATCGGGGAAGTGGATCAGGTGTTGCTCCTGCTGGAGGGCTGCGAACCCCCAGGCCGTGGTGATGCTTTCATCGTCAATCTTCTGCGTCAGCAGCGACTGCCTGTGCAGGTGGTGCTGAACAAGTGGGACCGAGTTCCCCTGGATCGCAAGCCTGAGGCTGATGCTGCCTATCGCGATCTGCTTGAGGAGACAAACTGGCCAGTCCACCATTGTTCAGCTCTGAACGGTGGTGGCTGCCCGGAACTCGTGGCCGCCGTGAGTGCTCTGATGCCGGAGGGCCCGCAGCTCTATCCCCCTGAGATGGTGAGTGATCAGCCCGAAAAGCTGCTCATGGCTGAGTTGATCCGTGAGCAGGTGCTGATGCACACCCGTGAAGAGATTCCCCACAGCGTGGCGGTGAGTATCGACCGGGTTGAAGACATGCCGGCGCGCGGGAAAAGCAAGGCGCGGACCGCCGTTCTGGCCACCGTGCTGGTGGAGCGCAAGAGCCAGAAGGGCATTCTGATCGGAAAGGGCGGCGCCATGCTCCGGACCATCGGCCAGGGCGCACGCCTGCAGATGCAGAACCTGATCGACGGGCCTGTGTATCTGGAGCTGTTCGTGAAGGTGGTGGCGGACTGGCGCAGCAAGCCCCAGCGGCTGGCGGAGCTTGGCTACGCCGAGGAGCGCCTCTGATGCGTGGCCATCCTGTGGAGCAGAGCCCTGCCCTGCGAAGATGGGCTGATGGATGAGACCGCTTTCCCACCAGCTGATCTGCATGCATTCCTCACGCTGTGTGTGGGGTCGTGGATGAGCCTGCGCAGCCGTTTTGACCTCAATGGCCCCGAGGATGACTGGCATTCAAGCGATCGTGGTGAGGTGACCGTGAGCCTCGATGGTCAGGCTGATGACACCGTCCTGTCGGTTCAGCCTGCTGATGGAGCAGCAAGCAAGCTGTGTTTCCGCGGCGATGGGGATCTTGTTGTTGCCGTCGACGAAAAAGAGCGCAGCGGCCGCTGGCAACTGCGTGCAGATTCCAGCCTCGAGCTCGAACTCAACGACGTTGACTCGGCGGCCACGGTGCTGGAGCGGATCTGGTTCATCAAGCCCAATCTGCGTCTGCGCAGCACCACAGCCATCGCGATGGACGGGACCCCACTTCAGGCGCGCTTCTGCTCAGAGATCCGGCGCGTGTCATCCCCTCAGAGCTGAATCGTGGCGGCCTATCGCCTGGATGTGATCAGCCTGGCGCCTCAGGCGTTTACGCTGCTCGGTGAGCTTGGGGTGATCGGCAGAGCCTTTGCTGCCGGGCGGGCAGAGCTGCATCTGCATAATCCTCGAGATCACGCCACGGACCGCTACCGCAAGGTTGACGATGAACCCTATGGCGGCGGTGCTGGCATGGTGCTCAAGCCGGAGCCCGTTTTCGCTGCCTTCGAGTCAATTCCTGTCTGCTCTCAGCGCAGGGTGCTGCTGATGACGCCGCAGGGTCGGCCTTTGATCCAGGCTGATCTGCAGCGCTGGGCGGAGAGCCACGACCAGCTGGTGCTGCTCTGCGGTCACTACGAGGGTTTTGATGAACGCATTCGTTCCCTGGCGGATGAGGAGGTGTCGCTTGGCGATTTCGTCCTTACGGGCGGGGAGCTGCCGGCCATGACGATCATCAACGGCGTTGTGCGTCTGTTGCCTGGAACCGTGGGAACAGCGGCGTCACTGGTGGATGAAAGCCACAGCGACCTGCTGCTGGAACACCCGCATTACACGCGCCCGGCCGACTTCAGGGGGATGAGCGTGCCTGATGTGCTGCGCAGTGGAGACCACGCCGCCATTGCCCGTTGGCGTCAGCAGCAACGTGAACAGCGCACAGCGAATCGTCGCCCGGATCTGCTGGATCGCTGGAACCGGCGCTCCAACGTTGAGAATGACGATGACGGCATGAACTGACCGCCAGCACGCATGAACCTCCGCATCGGCAACGGATACGACACCCACCGTTTGGTCGAGGGGCGCCCGTTGATCCTGGGTGGTCAGCTTCTGGAGCATCCGGATGGTCTGGGGCTCGATGGTCACAGCGATGCCGACGTCCTCGTCCATGCAGTGATGGATGCATTGCTCGGTGCGTTGTCGCTCGGCGATATCGGCAAGTATTTCCCTCCCACCGATCCACGTTGGAAGGGTGCAGACAGCCTGGAGCTGCTGGAGCAGGTTGTGGCGCTGGTGAAGGAACGCGGCTGGCAGATTGTGAATGTGGATTCCGTTGTGATCGCTGAACGCCCCAAGCTCAAGCCGCATATTGAGGCCATGCGTGGGGCGATCGCCCTGCGCATGGGTCTTGATCCTGATCAGGTGGGGGTGAAGGCGACCACCAACGAGCGGCTTGGACCCGAGGGTCGGGAAGAGGGCATGTCTTGCCATGCCGTTGCATTGCTGACCAGACCATGAGCCAGCAGCATCGATGCGGAAATCTCCTTAATGTGGTCGCCACTTGTCTGGCGGTGCTGATTCTGCTTTCCGGCCATCCCGATATCAGCCTGGCGGCCTTCCCGGATCCTGATGGTGGCTACGACGTCGCCATCATCGAGCACCTGCGCATTCAGGTTCCCAGTGAAGGACGCAAGGCCTGGTTGGAAGCCGAAAGCGGCAGCTGGGAACCTTGGCTGGCCCGGCAGGAAGGATTCATCGGTCGTGATCTGCTCTGGGATCCAGAGACTGAGGAAGGCACCCTGTTGATCCGCTGGAGCAGCCGCGATGCCTGGAAAGCCATTCCAGAACATGAGGTAGAGGCGGTTCAGGAGCGTTTCGAGCAACTGGCCCGTGAATCCACTGGGCAGACGAAAGGCAATCCCTTCCCGTTGGTGTTTGAAGGAGAGTTGCTGCCGCCGTGACGCTCCGGGAGGCACGCCTGGATTTAACGCGCCGCCATCGGCTTGGCATGGTTGAAGCGATTTGGGGTGAGCACAAGAGTGCTGATCAAATTGTGGCCATCCTGCGCAGCATGCAGACGGCCGGCGAACTTGCTCTGGTGACCAGAGTGGATGCAATCAAGACAGCGGCTGTGCGGGATCTCTGCCCTGCTGTTCAGGTGCATGAGCATGCGGCCTGTCTCACCCTGGGCGAGATTCCAGCCGCTGCAGAAGCTGCAGCGGTGGCGGTTTTGAGTGGTGGCACCAGTGATCGCCGTGTCGCTGAAGAGGCCTCTCTGGCACTGAGGGTGCATGGAGTTGCCACCGCCTCGTTCCTCGATGTGGGGGTTGCCGGTTTGCATCGCCTGCTGGATGTTCTGCCAGAGCTCCGATCGATGCGGGTTCTGATTGCCTGTGCAGGCATGGAGGGAGCGCTGCCGACGGTGCTCACCGGTCTGGTGCCTCAGCCGGTGATCGGCGTCCCGGTGTCGGTGGGCTATGGGGTCAGTGCCGGTGGTCGGGCGGCTCTCGATGGCATGCTCGCCAGCTGTGCTCCAGGCCTGAGTGTCGTGAATATCGACAACGGCTACGGCGCTGCCATGGCGGCCTTGCGCATCCTCAGAGGAGCTTCGCCTCAGACCTGAGAGGAGTGGGGCTGCCCGGTCAACAGTGGTTGCATCGGGGCATCGGGATCAATGTCCAGCATGGCCTCAACCCACAGCCGCATCGATCGCGGCAACAGGTTTTGTTCGTAGCGTTGCAGCGCCTCAACCAGAACGGTGGAGTTAACCCATTGAGGTGAACGCGCGCGCATCGTGAAGGAGCGACATGTGCACCTTGCGCGAAGGTTGTGCCCAGGACAAGTGGGGACGATTCAGCTTCCGGATCGTGATCATCTGCGTCGCCGAGCTATCCCTTTGCCGACTGCTCTGATCAGAGATGGCGAAGATTCGGGTAAGCGGTCACCAGTTCATCGGCGCTGAGCACATCGCCGACACCATCCGGCTGCCAGATCACCTCGAGTGCCATCAGATCGCTGGAGGCTGTCGAACCCAGGATGCGCAATGACTCGCGCAGCTGTTCGCCGTTTTCCGCCTGCTTGAGATTGACTGTTCTGCTGCTGGCAACCAGCACCGTGACAACGATGAATTCGCTGGTCGCATCGGCATCTCCACGGGAACTGAGTTCACCACCGCTGGAGCGCACACCCCCCACATTCGTGGTGAGTTCCTCGCGCAGCTTGCTGCGCTCCGTCATCGAGAGTCTGTTGAAGGTTGATTCAGCTGCGTTGAACGGCACGCTTCCTGACTCAACGTTGGCGTAGACCCAGAGATCCGGTTGACGCAGAAGGGCGAGGGTTGTGTCCTGCAGAACACGCTGGAGACCGGTGGAATTGCTGGTGTCGGCGCTGCTGGCAAGTTGACGTAGGTCGCTCTGCAGATCCTTGGCGCTGGCGAGCAGACCGATCTGCAGCTGCAGAAGAGACACCGGTCCCATCGCCATTTCACGAGGACGCTCATAGCCGCCCATGGCCGGCCGACCAGCCCCTGCCCCAGCGCCCCGGAAGGCGTTCACCAGCACTCCGACAAATGCCATCAAAACCATGAAGCCCAGCAGGCCGCCGCCGCCGAATCCGAAGAACGGAAGGATGAACGGAAATCCGATGCCGCCGCCGTAGCCCCGGTTGTATCCCCCGCCCATGCCGCCGCCGCGATAACCACCGCTGCGAGGCATGGTGGGTGCCCGGAAACTGCCGCCGCCGATGCGACCTCCACGTGCCGCATCACTCGGCAGGGGATGAAACACCAGCAGTCCGATCATCAGCACCGGCACCATCAGGCCGGAAAGCCAGCGACGCAGCTGAACGAAAGCGGAACGATTCGGCAATTGGGCCAAAACGGCGATGGAAACTCAAATGATCCTAGGAACCTCCGCCAACGATGGTGACGATCTCGAGGCTGTCACCGTCGTTGACCTGCTGCTCCGCCCAAAGGTCGGGGGTGAGGATCAGGCCGTTGAACTCCACCACAACCAGCTTGGGGTGATGGCCGAGTGCTTCAACCACCTGATCCAGTTGCGTGAGACCTGCCTCCAGGCTGCGCTGTTCGCCGTTCACCGTGAGCTGCATGGGCTGATCCATATGAATGAATGAAACCAGATCGCGACTCTGGATGAACCCTGCCCGATGTTGATGCTCAGCAGAGCTGGCTCAGCAGCTGGCGAGCAGCGGCAGCCGGATCGTTGGCTCCCATGATTGCGCTCACCACAGCAACACGGGTTGCGCCGGCTTCCAGCACCTCCACGATGTTGTGGCTCTTGATGCCGCCGATGGCAAACCAGGGAATCGTGGCTGAACCGCTGGCTTGCTTCACCCAGTCAAGGCCTGCCGCCGTGCGATCCGCCTTGGTGGCGGTGGCATACACCGCTCCCACACCCAGATAATCGGCACCGTCCCGCTGCGCCTGGTCAAGTTGATCGAGCCGGTGAGTGCTCCGACCGATCAGTTTGTCCGGGCCCATCAACCGACGTGCTTCCGTGTGCGGAAGGTCGTCCTGGCCGAGATGCACTCCGTCGGCATCCACGAGTAAGGCCAGATCGATCCGGTCATTGATGACCAGCAAGGCCTGATGGGCCTGACACAGCTCGGCAAGCTGACGTGCTTCCTGCAGTCGCAGCGAATCGGCTCCATTCTTGCGCCGGTACTGCACCAGTGAGACTCCGGCGATCAGAGCCAGTTCGACCCGTTTCACCATCGCACTGCTGCTGTCGCTGCCGCCGGGATCGGTGATCAGGCAAAGCCTGGAACTGTTGAGACGTTGACGTCTCCGGTTCTGCCCGCAGGCCTCCAGGATGCGCACCTCGTGGTCATAGAGGGCATAGCGGACGCTGGCAGCTGTCTCGGCCAGTTCGGCGTCACCAATTCGCGCGAATTCTTCGATCACCCGCAAGGCCTCCTGCACCCTGCTGGCATTGGCTTTCAGCACCAGCGTGGAGTCAGTTCGGATCTGCTGGGCGGGATGGCTGAGTCCGGCAGCGGTATCGGTGGCGGTGGACCGTGCCTGTCGGTAACGGTCGTCATGCCGCTTCCCGAGTTGCTGTCGCCAGTCCTTCAGCGGAATCACCAGGTCCTGCCGGTCCAGGCCGAAGCGACACCAGTCCTCGATCACCCGCAACCCTTCCCGGGCCCGGTCGAGATTGGCATCGATCAGCCTGGCGACACGCTCGTCAGTGCAAGGGTCAATGGGCATCCATTCCATGGCACTGTGGGCAGGATCTCATGTTGGTGCTGCGATGGAGAACGGTGGGTCAGAAAGCACGATGCACGTTCTGGTGTGGGGCGTCGTGCTTCTCGGTGGAATCGGCTTTTTCATCGTCTGGGGGCTCACCAACGCCTATCCGGCGTTGTCCTGAAGCCGCTCCCTCGCCTGCTGGGCATCGCAACTGATCTGGGCACTGAGTTCTTCCAGACCTGAAAAACGCTGTTGACCGCGCAGGCGTTCCACCGGTTCGACCTGCAGGATCCGCCCCACCAGCTCGCGGCGGGTATCAAGCAGATGCACCTCCACAGCAGAAGGTGACCCCGGATCCACGGTCGGTTGAGGGCCGAGGTTCATCACGGCAGGCAGCGCCTGAGACTCGTTGTCGACCCAGGCCCGGGCCGCATACACCCCCAGGCCGGGCAGGAACTTTCTGCCGTCCACCTGCAGGTTGGCGGTCGGCCACCCCAGTTGTCGTCCGAGGCCGCGGCCCTGCACGACCTCACCCTGGAAGCGATAGGGCCTTTGCAGAAGTTCGCTGGCGGTGGTGAGGTCACCGGCTGTGAGGGCTTCACGGATGCGGCTGCTGCTCATGCGGCCAACGGGGTCTTCCAGGATCGGCAGAACGCTGACGGCCACGCCGGCCGCCTCAGCAAGGCTGCGCAGCGTGCCGGCGCCACCCTCGCGACCACGCCCGAAGCGGAAATTGGCGCCGATGGCGATGTGACGGGCCTGTAAGGTGCCGAGCAGGATCTGATCGACGAATTCCGCGGCGCTGAGCCGGGCCAGTTGGCGATCGAAGGGCACCAGCACCAGTTGATGGATGCCCAGCGGTTCGAGCAGATGCAGCTTTTCCTCAGGTAAATCCAGGCGCAGCCTTGGTTCGCCGTGCAGAACTTCGCGTGGATGCGGCCAGAAACTCACCACCGTGGGGATTCCGCCTGCCGGATTGCGGCAGATGGCCTCGATGACCCGCCGATGGCCGGCATGCAGCCCATCGAAGCTGCCCAGCGCCAGGGCGGTGGGCATGCGGGCCTCTTCGGGGGAGCAAAGAGGAATCAACGGGCCGTGCACGGTGCAGTGGTTGATGGCAAGTTTGGACGACAGACCTCCACGCCCGCATGGCTGACCGGCTCGACTTCCAGTTGCTGGCCCTTGGCCTGCGGCGCACCGCCTGGATTCGCTTCTGGATTCAGACCGCCCTCGGCGTGGTGGTGGTGGGTGTGCTGATGTTCAACAACATCGGAGGCAGCCTGTCCCGCAACGCCGATCGGGCCGTCGGTCTGAGTCCCGGTCTTTCGCTGACCACACTCTCGTTTTTCGTGCTGTTGTTCAGTCTCTGGCAGGGCTGGCTGATCGTGCGTCTCGGCCGTGCACTCGACAGTGGAGCCCGCCCCAGTCGTGGTGAGGCCAGCCGTCTGCTGAAACGCGGAATTTTTTCTGACCTGCTGGGTTTGGTCTTCGCTTCGGTTGGGTATCAGTCACTGGCTGGTGCCCTGTTTGTACAGGCGTCTTCGCAGACTCCCGGAATTGCGATCGGTGGTTCCGGAGCAGCGGAAAATCTGGCGATCACCTCGCTTGAAATGCTTTCGGTGCTGAGCAACACACAAGTGCTGTTCGCACACCTGATCGGTCTGCTGTTTTCGCTCTGGATGCTGCAGCGGATCTACCGCACCCGCTGACCGGCAAGTTCAACCTTTGGCAGGCCACCCAGTGATCCACGCCAGAACAGTTCAGGTTCAATCGGTGTGAGAGAGGGAGAATTGGTTCCGATCTGAGCCACGTCCGTGGGCCAGTCGCGCGGACCATCCCCACCGGACTCCAGATCTTCGACCACCTTTCCAGCAAGCCAGTAGTACGACCGGCCCTGCGGATCGATTCGCGGACTGAACTGTTCCCTGTAGCGACGAATCGACAGCCGGGTCCAGCGCATCGGTCCCATGGCTTCAGGCTTGCAGGGGGGCAAGTTCAGGTTCAGCAAAAGGTTGTCGGGCCATCCCTCCCTCAGCGCTGATTCAGCCGTGTCCATGGCGATGACAGCGGCACCTTCGAACTCCCGCCATTTGAAGCAGGCACTGCTCACGGCCATGGCCGGACGGCATTCCAGGGTTCCCTCCATCGCAGCGGCCACCGTGCCCGAGCAGAACACGTCGGTGCCGAGATTCGGTCCATGGTTGATGCCGGACAGCACCAGGTCCGGCGGGGTCTCCAGCAGTTCACAGATGGCCAGCTTCACGCAATCGGCTGGGGTCCCACTGCAAGCCCAGGCCGTGATGCCCTCGCCGAACAACTGGTCAGCCCGCTCCGCTCTGATCGGATGCTGAAGGGTGAGGCCATGGCCGGTTGCCGAACGTTCCTTGTCGGGGCAGACCACAGCCACCTGATGGCCTCTGGCGGCGGCGGCCAGGGCCAGGGCCTTGATGCCATCGGCAAAAATGCCGTCGTCATTGCTGATCAGAATCCGCAGCGGGGCCATGGGGTTGCGTACCGGTGGGGCGAACCTAGTCGTGTTCACTGCTTACAGTCAGCTGCCGTCATGTCAAAGCCGTGAGCGCCACCGTGTCACTGCAGCAGCTCACCGACCAGCTGGATGCGCTGGAAGCCGAGGCTGCTGAGGCGATCTCCTCCGCTGCCGATGCTGAGGCACTGGAGCAGCTGAGGATCGGATTGCTCGGCAAGAAAGGCCGGCTTTCAGGCGTTCTCGGAGCCATGGGCAAGTTGCCCGGCGACGAACGGCCCCTCGTGGGTCAGCGCGCCAATGTGCTCAAATCCCAGGTTCAGACTCTCCTGAGCGACCGCCTGCAGGCCGTGAAGCAGGTGGCGATGGAAGCCCGGATCGCCGCTGAGACCCTTGATGTGACAGCCCCAGCACAGGGGGTGCCCATGGGTCATCGCCACCCTCTGATCACCACCACAGAGGAGATTGTGGATCTCTTTTGCGGTCTTGGTTATCGGGTGGTGGAGGGGCCCGAGGTGGAAACCGACCACCACAACTTCACCGCCCTGAACATTCCTCCGGACCATCCCGCACGGGACATGCAGGACACGTTTTATTTAAAGGACAACCTGCTGCTGCGCACCCACACATCACCGGTGCAGATCCGCCATCTCGAGTCTCATGCGCCACCGGTGAGGATCGTGGCGCCAGGCCGCGTCTATCGCCGTGATGCTGTGGATGCCACCCATTCACCGGTGTTCCATCAGGTGGAGGTGCTGGCCATCGATGAAGGCCTCGACTTCAGCCATCTGCGCGGCACGGTGATGGCCTTCCTCAAGGCGTTTTTTGGGGATCTTCCCGTCCGCTTCCGCGCCAGTTATTTCCCGTTCACTGAGCCGTCCGCCGAAGTCGATGTGCAGTGGCGTGGCCGCTGGCTCGAGGTGATGGGCTGCGGCATGGTCGATCCCGCCGTGTTGGAGGGGCTTGGCCTTGATCCTGAGCGCTACAGCGGTTTCGCCGCGGGCGTGGGTGTGGAGCGGTTCTGCATGGTTCGCCACGGCATCGACGACATTCGTCGTCTTTACACCAGCGATCTGCGCTTCCTGGAGCAGTTCTGAAACGCAGGCAGGTTCAAGGCCAAGCCTCCGACGCGCGTCGAGGCAATCAATCTGTGGTCGCTGACCCCGATAATTCCGGATTGATGGCTGAGCGCTGACTTGCGCCCGCACACGGCTCAAGATGCATGAAACGTTCTGGGTCGGCTTGAGGCATGTCCGTGCTTTCTGTGTTCGATGGTTCCACGCGGGCGCTGGAGATCGTGCGGATCGTCAGCCGCCATGAGTGGTCGTTCCTGTCGCAGTTGCTGCGTCGTGGTCACGCTGCCGAGACGCGTCTGCCCTTGCCCTCGGTGCTGTGCAATCTGCTCACTGAGCTCGGACCTGTTTATGTGAAGTTGGGACAGTTGCTGAGCACTCGTCCCGACCTGCTCTCGGATGACTACATCGAGGCGCTCAGTCAGCTTCAGGCCAACGTTCCTCCCGCCGCCTGGCCCGAGGTGAGTGATCAGATGGGGCAGGAGCTCGGTTGCGATGTGGCCACCGCCTTCGGCAGCTTTGAGGAAGCTCCCATTGCGGCTGGCAGTGTCGGCCAGGTGTATCGCGCCCATCTCAAGAACGGGCAGAAGGTGGCGGTGAAAGTGTTGCGGCCTGGCATCGAGGCACAGGTGAAGGAGGATGGTCGCCTTCTGCGCAAGATCGCCGCACTGGCCTCGGCGAGTTCGCTTGGGAGCCAGTACGACTTTGTGGGGCTCGCTGACCAGGTGCTGGAAGCTCTCGGCCGCGAGCTGGATTTCCGGATTGAAGCTGAGAACACAATGCGGCTTCAGCGGTGTCTGGCGGCCTCCAGCTTTGTGCCCAACGGAAAGCTGAGGCTTCCGCAGGTGGAGGAAAATCTGTCGGGCCAGCGCGTGCTGGTTCTCGAGTGGATTGACGGCGAGCCGATTCTCACGGGAGCCGCACGGCAATTTCTGGAGGCTGGACCCGGTATCGCCACCACCACCAGCGCCTTGCTGGGTGCCTTTGTCGAGCAGTACTTCGTTGAGGGGTTTTTTCATGCCGATCCCCACCCCGGTAATCTCAATGTTCAGGCCGATGGCACCGTGATCCTGCTGGATGCCGGCATGGTCGGCCAGTTCGACCCACGCACCCGCAGCAACTTGCTGGATCTGGTGCTGGCGTTGATCAATCAGGATGCCGCCCGTGCCACTGATCTTCTCGAGCAGATCGCACCACCGGCACGCGGTGTTCGCGTGGATCGTCAGCAGCTGCAGCGCCAGCTGGACCAACTGATTTCCCGCAGTTTTTCCAAGCCGCTGCAGGAGTTGAATTTCGCACTCTTCCTGGCGGAGCTGCTGCAGCTGGCCAACCGCACGGGCCTCTGTGTGCCGGGCACCCTTGGCCTGTTCGTGAAGTCGGTCACGAATCTGGAGGGTGTGGGCTGTTCGATCAATCCCGCCTTCAGCTTCACCGGTGAGATGCAGCCTCTGGTGGCCAAGCTGCTGGCGCGATCGGTGATGTTGCCGCAGCAGCGTCTGATGCAGTTCGGTCTGGATCTGCGCAACCTCTCGATCGATTCGCCGAGACAGCTCAGTCAGTTGCTGCGTCGTTTCAGCAGTGATGATCTGACGTTCGCTCTGCAGGTCGAGGGCCTTGAATCCCTGCGCAGAACCCTGGACCGCCTGTCGCGGCGCGTGTCTCTGGCCATTCTTGTGGCTGCACTGCTGCTCAGCGCCACACTGATGGCCACCCTTGCTCAACAGCAGCTGCTGCGCAATGTGAGTGAGGCGCTGTTCATCGTGGCGACCGTGTTCGGCATCTGGTTGATCGTGTCGCTGCTGAGATCCAGCAAACGTTGATCAGCAGGCCGTTCATCAACACTTGATCAAAAAGTCTCAGCCTGCATGTCAAAGCGGGATCCTTCTCATAAAATGACCTGGCTGTTGCATGCTGCGATCGGTGCCCCGGGTTGGACTGATCGTTAATGACGGCAAGCCTCTGGCGGTTGAGACCGCGTGCGTGATCCATTCGCGTCTCGAGCGGTTCGGCCACGATGTGATCCGCGCCAGCAGCTCGGGAGGCATGGTGGGTTTCGCCAATCCCGATCAGCATCTGCGCATGCTCGGCTACAACGCCAGCGTCCCGGAGGGTTTTGATCAGTCCATGGTGCTGGCGATCGTGCTCGGTGGGGATGGCACGGTGCTCTCCGCAGCGCGTCAGACCGCTCCGGTGGGAGTTCCTCTTCTCACCATCAACACAGGGCATCTGGGCTTTCTTGCCGAGGCTTACCTCGATGATCTCGATCGGGCTCTGGAGCAGGTGCTCACCGAGCAGTGGACCATTGAGGAGCGGGCCAATCTGGTGGTGAGTGTGATGCGCGGTGATCAGCGCCGCTGGGAGGCCTTGTCACTGAATGAGATGGCGTTGCACCGGGAACCGCTCACCAGCATGTGCCATTTCGAGATCGCCATCGGGCGGCATGCTCCGGTGGACATCTCCGCAGATGGGGTGATTCTGTCTACTCCAACGGGCTCCACCGCCTATGCGCTCAGTGCCGGTGGCCCGGTGATCACGCCCGACTGTCCGGTGCTGCAGCTCACCCCGATCGCCCCCCATTCCCTGGCTTCCAGGGCGCTGGTGTTCAGTGATGCTGAGCCGGTCACCGTCTTCCCAGCCACGCCTGAGCGGCTGATGATGGTGGTGGATGGTTGTGCAGGTTCTTACGTGTGGCCTGAAGATCGCGTGCTGATTCGCCGCAGCGACCATCCCGTTCGCTTCGTGCGTCTCAGTGACCATGAGTTTTTCCAGGTTCTGCGCAACAAGCTCGGCTGGGGACTTCCCCACGTGGCCAAACCCGATCGATCATGACCGTCGGGCCTGACTCCATGGCAGGCAGCCCGCAGGATGCTGTTGTGCTCCTGGTGGGCCAGGAGGCCGCGGCACTCGGGGATCGTCTGAGGGCTTCCGGATACGTACCGCTTGAGTGGCGCAGCGGCGCCGACAGCAGCATGGCGAGAGGCTCTGAACCGACTCCTGTCGCAGTGATCCTGGCCAGTGATCAGGGAGCACGGGTCCTTGAACTGCGTTCCCGTTTCGGTGCACTGCCCATGCTGATCGGAGTCAACGACGACAGCGTTGCCGCCCGGGAGTCGGTGTTGGCCTGTGGCGCTGATGATTTCTGGTTCCCCTTCAGTGCCCCGAGCGATCTGCTGCAGCGTCTGCGTTTGCATCTGTCGATTCAATCGCGCAGTGACCTCAGACCTCCGCTACTCCAGCTCGCCGATCTCAGCGTCGACATCGGCTGCCGGCAGGTTCGTCGCGGGAATCGCTCGCTGGCTCTCACCGCACGGGAGTATGCCCTGTTGGTGCTGCTGCTGGAAGAGCGGGGCAGGGTCGTCAGCCGTGAGCGAATCCTGCGGGATGTCTGGAACGATGACCAGGGTTCCTCCAGCAATGTGATCGAGGTGTATGTGCGTTATCTCCGTCAGAAGCTCGAGGAGAATGGGGAACCGCGTTTGATCCACACGATCCGCGGACGTGGCTATTGCCTCAATGACGGCATCCCCGGGCCTGGGATTCACTGATGGACCAGCCGCCGCTGCCTCCCCAGATCCTGCCGATCGAGGCGCGTTGGTGCCTGACGCAGCGTGACTCGCTCTGCATTGAGCTGGAGGTGGCTGATCAGCCTGATGAGCAGCGACTCGGACTGATGCAACGCCCTGCTCTGCCGCCGCTCCGTGGCATGTGGTTTCCATCACGCCCCTCCCGGCCGTTGCGTTTCTGGATGCACAACACGCTGGCTCCACTGGACATGGTGTTCATCCGCGACGGCAAGGTGCTCGATATCGCCTCGGATGTGCCCGTTTGTCCAGCATTTCCCTGTCCGTCCTACTGGGCTGATGCCGATGGCAACGGCCGCGCTGATTTTGCCGATGGTGTGATCGAGATCGGTGCGGGTGAAGCGTTGCGCCTGGGTGTTCGAGTGGGTGATGCCGTGACGATTGAATCCCTGAAGGGCAAATAACTGTTTTTCAAGGACTTGCGTGGATCAAACCAGCTGACCACAAAGCTTGGAAGCATTGATTGATTGCTGCTGATGAGATCTTGAAAGACCTGTTCCTTTAGCCGAACCTTCGATGACGGTTTCCCTCCCTTTAGCGACGGATATCAGCGCAATAGACCAAAAAGGTCCCCCATCGAGGTGGTGATGAACGGACTGAACATTCAATCGTCGACTCAGACCAATCTGGAGGCGGCTTTTGCTGGTGAGAGCATGGCGAGCCGTAAATATCTGTTTTTTGCAGACGTTGCGAAACAGCTTGGCAATCCAGACCTTGCCCGTTTATTTCGAGAGACTGCAGCGCAGGAAACAGAGCATGCATTTGCACATTTCCGGCTTTTGCATCCAGAGCTGGTGTTTGATCATCCGGAGTCTCTCAGTGAAGACTTCAAAAAGATGTTGCTTGCTCGATGTCTGGAGCTGGCGATCGAAGGAGAGGTGTATGAATTCACAACGATGTATCCGGAATTTGCTGCTGCTGCGTTGAACGAGGAAGATCACTCTGCAGCTGACGAATTCAACGAGCAGGCTGGCGAATCCAAAGACCATGCAACCAGGTTTCATGCAGCTGCAAGAATTTTGGACTTCTGACTGCGATCGAAAAACATCATGCTGAGTGCTACGGAGTGGCTCTTTCCGCACTGAACGGCGATGGAGAATGGGGTAGATCGGATCAACCAGCTTCTGATCAATGGATCTGTCGAAAATGTTCGATGATTTATGATCCTGCCACCGGTGATCCTGATTCAGGCATTGCTCCCGGCACTCCTTTTGAAGCCATTCCTGATGATTGGTGCTGTCCAATCTGTGGAGTCACAAAAGCAAGCTTTGTACCTTATTGCCCCGCTCAATTGAAAGCTGTCTGAGCAATTCAGGTTGAGAGAGGTTTGTTGAGCCATTGCCGATCTTTCGGCTCCCATCGAATTGCATCAATCACTTCGCTTCTTGCATCAGATGGTGCGGATTTTGGATGGCAGGGCTATGTTGAAATCAATCGGAGACGTAAAAAATGATTTCCTGTTATTTGCAGAAGCTCGTTGGACAAATCAAAACCAAACCTAATGAAGAGTGGTTCCGCCTCAAGGACGTCATTGAGTTTGGCGGAGATGCGGCCTTAGAAGCCTGGCTTCAAGAAGTGGCCTCTCTCGCTTCTGACCTTGAAATCAATTTTGAAGCGGCCTCAAGAGGTCGGAAAACCAAATATTGTCTCAAAAAAGTTCAGGCTCTTGAGGATCGCTATAGAAGGCAAGCCGCTGCTTATAAGAAAGCGATTGATAAAGGTCTTATTCACGACAATAAACTTCCAAGGCTTTACAGCTCGAATATGACCTTGTTGATTAATCGATACGCGCGCTAAAGCGTATTGATCGAGCCGATCGACACTTCGATGAACAACAATTAAAAATAGAATTGCGTCATGTGATATTTGCTGTTGTTACAAATCATGCCTGATTGGCATGCCGGCCGGGCTTGTATCTGCCAAAGCGTCACTGCTATGGCATCTCCTATGTCATCCTATTTTTACGAAGCGGATGATCATTATTGCTGTGAAGTAGAACAGTGGTGGCAGGAAAGGATCCGTTATCTGATCGGTAATGGACAGGCCTATGACGCTGCAGCGCTTTTTGAGGATTTTGAACTCGAACGTAAGCTGACTATTGTCAAACCTGAAAGTGATGAAATCAGGTGAATAGCATCAATTGCTATTAGTCAATCCTGATTGACAGTGAAGGGTGGTGTTTCGGCCTCTGATTAACCAAAAAATCCCTTGGACTGCAGAAACAGTCCAACGGCCAGCAGCGGACCGAATCCAGCGATCAGCAGTGTGACTTTCATCCGCAGGGGCGATACCTGCTTCTCCTTCTGGACCGGCATTGTTCGGGATTGGAACGGCCTTGATTCTGCAGGTCAGCCTTTCGCTTTGCTGCCGCTGAGAATCATCACAGGGTTCATCGGTGCCAGTCGTGTGCCGTCGGCCAGAGGTTGACCCCGACAAGCCTGCTGCTGACTGATCTGGATCGACCATCCGGCGTTGGTAAGCAGTGGCCGCAACTCCGCCAGTGCTTCAACGTTGGCCATGGCGATCACCACCACCCCACCAGGGTTCATGCAATCGATCACAGCCTGCAGCAACTGAGCTCTCTGTCGACCACCTCCACCCAGAAACACGCGATCGGGTCTCGGCATCTGCCCAAGAGCAGTCAGTGCATCGGCTTCGATCACGGCGGCTGGCTGCACACCAAGCCGTTTGGCATTGGCCTCGATCAGCGTGCCGCCGCCACTGCGCTGTTCCACGGCAAACAGCTGCAACTGCGGTCGCAGTCTTAAGGCTTCCAGCCCCACACTGCCGGTTCCGGCGCCAAGGTCCCAGAGCACTCCCTGTCGCGGCAGCTGCAGATCAGCCAGCAGCTGGATTCTCACTTCCCGCTTGGTCATCAGGCCTGGACGGTCCCGGTGTTGCAGATAGAGGCCATCGTCCAGTCCAAACAGAGGCAAGCTGTCAGGGCTGGGGTCGGCCGGAGGCTCCGCCAGCAACACGACAAGGTGCAAAGGGTTGAGATCCGGAGGAGTGGGATCTGCCTGGCTGAGGCACTGGACGCGCTCATCGCTGTGGCCCAGAGCCTCGAACAGCCAGAGTGCATAGGTGGCCTCAAGTCCGCTGCTGCTGAGGATCCGTCGCACATCATCAACGCCGCCGCGACTGGGGTCTGTGAGCACGGCCAGGGCTGAGGGGCGTTGTTGCAGTCGTTGCGTCAGTGGTGCGCAGTCCCGTCCGTGAAGGCTGATCCATTCAGCGTTTTGCCAGGGTCTCCCCAGTCGTGCAAAAGCAAGTTGCAGTGATGAAGGGCCTGGATGAAAGCGCAGGCGTTGTGTTCCCAGGCGTTCAACCAGAATCCGGCCGATGCCGAACCAGAGAGGATCGCCGCTGGCCAGAACCACAGTGTTCTGCTCAGGGCTCAGAACTGTCAGGCTCTGGCAGAGAGCGATTGGATCGTCACTGTTGATGCAGTTGGCCGAGCTGTGGTGATCTTGCAGCCATTGCCTGAGTGCCGGCCGCATGCGTTGCGGTGCAGCGATCAGTTCGGCTTGTCGCAGCACAGTCTGGAGAGCTTCGGAAAGCGAGTCAGGGGCTCCGGCATCGGTGCCGATCACGTCAATCATTGTCTCGTTCTCCCTCTGGCACCGAAGGCTGCGGGCCTGCTCAGCTCAGTTCAGCACACCTGATGGTCTGATCCTGCTGTTGTCACGGTGATGCCCAGAACCGGAGATGAGATCGATTGAACGGGGCAGATTGATCGGGGCATTGCCGCGGTTTTTATGGTTTTTGGAAACTAATACTCAATCACTTCATTTAGATACATTTTGGGCTTCTGCGCAGCAACAATTGATCAGGGTTTGCTGAGAGTTGCCTGCATTATTTCCGGAGATTTATTACGGCAATGGATCTCAGATTAATTCAATTTCTATCTGAATGTCGCGATGAAGAATATGAAGCGAGTGATCGTTGGATTCGAGCTTTTCAGCCAATTTCGATGACGATGGCTGGTGCAATGAATTTTGCAAGGGGCTCAACACGCCTGGCTGAGCTGCTGGGAACAACGGAATCTGCTGCCAACAGTGCTTGATTGTTGATGAGTTGATTGCTGTCAACTGATCGCTTGTCACCAGACTCCTGCTTTATGAATGGACTTCACGGCATTTTTGAAGAAGTGTTGTGTGGTCAACCGATGATCACTAGACGTGGAGTGCTTCGTTAACAGTGTCATCACTATTGGCATCAATCACTACTCGCTTTTGACGCATTCATGAATGTACGCATGCTAAAACTGCATAGGATAAATTTACACGAATGATCATGAATGACCTCGGGACGGGTCGATCGAATCTCCAGCGTCCACTGGTGGTTGCCGCATAAGGATATCGGCGCGATGTTGAAACAAGCGCATTCCACCTTCAGTGATGATTTCCAGGGACAGGAAATTCAAGACATGATGGAACAGTGGGTTGAAAATGTCTGCCGATTATCGGAAAGAGATATGCGAGATCTGCTCAGTCTCGTGAAAGAGTTTTCGTTGGATTGATCCAGCCGTTTCAAGTGTCCCTGAGGGCATTTCTGCCACAGTTTTGGTAGATGTGCGTGGTTGGCTGATGTTGCTGGTTTCCGGTTTCTGCTGAATCGTGTATCGGAAAGTTCATCGCTTCATTCTTTGAGTTTTCAGGTCGCGGCCTGTATTGCAGTGTCTGAGCCGCATTGCTAGGAGCTGCTTAGTACCTGAACGTTGGCTGTGAGCAAACCATTTCGTCTGGGAGTGTCCTGTCTGTTCGTTTCAGCAATCGGGTGCGCTGCCTTGTCGGGTCTCAGCGGACGAGCAGACAGCCTCAGGTTGGCTTCCAATGCTCAGGACTGCCCTGCAGCGGGGATTGAACAGACCGCCACGGCGGTGACCCCAGTGTCGAAGGCCAATTATGCCTTTGCAGAAACGGAGGTGATCCTCGCTGACTACGTTCGCAAGATCGCCAAAGGAACCTGTAGTGATGGCATGGGTGTCTTCCTCCACCAGAGGACCGCCATGGACCCCAAAGAGCGATCCATTCTGCGCCCGAATTTCGACACGCTGTATTCCTTCGCAGTGCTGGATCTCAACAATCCGGCCACTGTGGTGTTGCCCAACACCAATCGTTATCAGATTCTCCAGGTGGTCGATGATGAACACTGGATCCCTCTGGTCACCGACAAGCCTGGGCGATACACCCTCACCAAAGACTCCATGGGTAGTCGCTATGTGTTTGCCTTCGTGCGAACACAGGTGAACATGCAGGATCCTGAGGATCTCAAGCAGGCGGCAGCCGTGCAGGACCAGATCAAGCTCCAGCAGAACGCCAAAGGAACCTTTGTGGTCGGCAACAAGTACGACATGAAGCAAATCCTGGCCTTGCGCGCTGACTACAACGCGCGACGTCAACCGGAGGGGATTACGTCGGAAATGGCTTTTGGCAAAAAAGGGCAAATCAGTTCCGAGATGCGCAACTTCGGGGTGGCCATTGGCTGGGGCGGTCTTCCCAAGGAAGGCGCTGTTTATCCATTTCCCAGGGTTGTCGATTCAACAGAGCCGCAGACATTGACGCTCACGGATGTTCCGATTGACCCCCGAGCATTCTGGTCGGTCACTGTTTACGATCGGGATGGATTTGCCGTTGGTGAAAGTTATAATATCAACAGCGCTTTTGCCAAAAAAAATGAGCAGGGTGACTATGTGATTCATCTAGGTGGCGATAAAAATCAGGATAATTATCTTGATATTTATCCCGGCTGGAATGCGGCGATTCGTATTTATTCGCCAACGAAGGCATATTTTGATGGTTCATGGACTCCCCCTCAATTCAAGCCGGCCCAATGAACGTTCTCTCGTGCCCTTGCGGCCAAGTTCTTCGCCGAGTCAGACGGAATTCTGGATGAGGTAAGTCTTTCTTGTGCTGAAAACAATCATTGGACTGAAGCGCGTGCTGGCAAGATCAGCACGTTTTTTATGGTTTTTAACAGGTCAATCGCAATGCAGTGGCGATGCGGCTGGTCCCGTTTGGGCGAAATTCTTTTTTCCGCGCAGTCGCTCGACCCTATTTTCTTTAAACAAAAAAAGAACGCTTGATACCGCAGTCAATGAAAGGGTTTACGAGCACTTTGCGCAAAAAGTCCTCCGCTGTTTTATTCGCTTCAGCGATGGCGACCAGCCTCTGTGCTCCGGTATTGGCGCAGAACACCATGAGCTCCTCAGGATCTGTGCCCAAGGGCTACATCACCCCGATTCCTGCGGAGTTGTTGACTCCTGACCGGGTTGATACGAGCGCTGGCACATTCCGCTTTTTCGACGGCATGCCGGATGCCGACACGGTTGATGCCAGTTTTGATTACCTCAAATTCATTCGCGCCTATGAAACGTTTCTCACGCTGATGCCGGCCGCCAGCATCGAGATGATGCGCGTTGGGCATGCTCAGCAAGGGGTCGACGACTACACAAAGGTCATGTTGATGGCCCCTTTGAATTCCAACCCTCTGTTCCTGACCGGAAACACCGACACGGTGTATGGCTCTGCCTTCTTCAATCTGAAGGACACGGGTCCGATGGTGATCGAAATCCCTGCAGGGCTGGGCCCGGGCACGATCAATGATGCCTACTTCCGGTTTGTGGCTGATACCGGTGCTCCCGGTCCGGATCGGGGCAAAGGCGGCAAGTATCTGATCCTCGGCCCTGACGACGCAGAGCCCTCAAACACCGAAGGATATTTCGTGTTTCGCTCACCCAGTTACTCCAACTGGTTGATCATGCGAGCGTTTCTGGATGATCAAGGCAAGCCTGACCAGGCCATTGCCAACTATGAGAACGGGGTGCGTCTCTATCCCCTCTCAATGAAAGACAATCCTCCGGCAATGACCTTTGTGCAGGGAGGTGATCGCGTTTTCAACACGGTGCATGCCAATAATTATCACTTTTTTGAAGAGTTGAACACCGTGATTCAGCGGGAGCCACTCGATCTGTTTGACCCTGAACTGCTCGGTCTCGCTTCGGCGATCGGTCTGGAGAAAGGCAAACCCTTCAATCCCAGTGCTCGGGACAGGGAGATCCTGGAAGAAGCTGTTCAGGTGGGAGTCGCCTACGTGCGCTCCGATATGGGTAAGCCTCGTAATCGCGACGTCTACTTCTACGACGACAAGCAGTGGTTCAGTCCATTTGCCGGTGGAAGCCATGAATGGCTCGTGGATGGCGGCAGAGGTGGCCGCAATCTTGATGCCAGAAGCAACTTTTTCTGGGGTTACACCGTCAACACGCCGGCCATGGTGTTGAAGATGGTCGGAGCAGGGTCTCAGTACGGCGTTGTGGCCACCGATGCCAACGGTGTCTACCTCGATGGCAGCAAGAACTACAAGTTCACAGTGGATGCCAACGTGCCCGCCAAGGATTTCTGGTCGATGGTGGTCTACGACCCTCAAACGCGCTCCGAGTTGCAGACCGGTCAATTGCTGCCCAGCAAAAACAGCAAGCGCAATCAAGACATGGTGGTGAACGCCAATGGCAGCATCGATCTCTATTTCGGGCCGACTGCACCGCAGGGCAAGGAAGCCAACTGGATCCAGACCGTTCCCGGTAAGGGATGGTTTGGAATTTTCCGCTTCTACGGGCCGCTGGAGCCATGGTTCGACAAGACCTGGCAGCTCAACGACATTCAGCCTCTCGGTTGAGACCTGAACCCATCAACACCACGATTCATTCTCAGCCATGACTGTTTTCACCCGCTTTCCTTCTGTACTTCTTTCCACGTTGTTCCTTGCCTGCAGTGCTTCAGCCTTGCAGGCCGCTGATGTGCGCCCCAAGGGTTACAACACCACCATTCCTGAAGATGTGCTGACACCCGACAGGGTGAAGACCCGGATCGGCACATTCAAGTATTTCGATGGTTTCCCCGATGACGACACCATGGTCAAAGCCCGCCGCCAGGTGGATCTTGGCCGCGGTGTTCAGACCTTCCTGAACTTCATGCCGGCGGCATCACTCGAGATGCTCTACGTGGGGCACCGTGATGGCTACGGCATGCGGGAGAACCTGGATATCGGCTTGTTTGAAGAGCTGATGAATTCCAAATCACTCTGGCTGACCGGCAATACCGACACCGTCTACGCTACTTCCTTCCTGGATCTCTCCAATGGTCCGGTTGTGGTTGAGGTTCCTGCTGGCACGGGCCCCGGTACGGTCAACGATGCCTTTTTCCGCTTTGTGGTGGATATGGGTGGCCCCGGGCCCGACAAAGGTCAGGGAGGTAAATATCTGATCATCGGACCTGGGCAGACTGCTCCCTCCAACACCGATGGCTATTTCGTTGCCAATACACCGAGCAAGATCAACTGGTTGATCCTGCGTGGTTTCCTCGACGATCAGGGCAAAACTGACACGGCTAGAAATGCCTTCAAGGGTGGTTTGAAGGTCTATCCCTACTCACAGCGCGCCAATCCACCAGCCAACAACTTCAAGAACCTCACAGACTGGGAGACCAACACGATTCATGCCAACAACTTCAAGTTCTTCGAGGAACTTGATGAGGTGATTCAACGCGAGCCTTCTGATCTGTTCTCGCCTGAGCTGCTGGGAATGGCATCGTCGATCGGGATTGAGAAAGGCAAGCCCTTCAATCCTTCACCGGAGCAGAAGGCACTGCTGACTGAAGCTGTTGCCATCGGCAACGCCACGGCCCGTTCGATTCTGTTCGGGCCTCAGGATCCCAAGAACTTCATCTACCCCGGCAAGGCGGGTTACTGGCAAACCGGCTTCCCCGGGGGCAGTCATGAGTACCTGGTGAATCAGGGCAATGGTGGTCGTGACATGGATGGCCGCACGTTGTTCTTCTACCTGGCGACGGTGAATACACCGGCCATGGCTCTGGAAATTCCGGGTGTGGGGTCCCAGTACGCCTTCAGTTCAAGGGACGGCAGTGGCGCCTATCTCAATGGTTCCAACACCTACAAACTGAATATTCCGGCAAATCCGCCAGCACAGAAATTCTGGTCATTTGTGGTCTATGACCCGCAGACCCGTTCGATGCTGCAGAGCGGCGACATGCCCTATCCCAGCAAGAACAACAAGCGCAACCCCGATATGGTCAAGAACGCCGATGGCAGCATTGACCTCTATTTCGGCCCGGAAGCACCGGCTGGGATGGAGGCCAACTGGGTGAAGACCGTTCCTGGCAAGGGATGGTTCGGCATTTTCCGTCTCTACGGCCCTGGGCAGGAGTGGTTTGATCGCACCTGGAAACTCGGCGACATCGAAAAGGTCTGAGCTGCTTTCCTGTTCACACTCTGGACTGAATGCTTTCGGGTGAATGCCTATCGCCCGAGGGGATTCAGTCAGAACCCTGTTCTGATTGTTGGATGAAAACGATGAAAACCGTTGATGTTGTGGTGATCGGTGGCGGCTTTGCCGGCGTCACCGCTGCCCGGGATCTGCAGAAGCGTGGATTCAAGGTGCTGGTGCTTGAGGCGCGCGATCGTTTGGGTGGTCGCACCTGGAGCACCGATCGCAATGGATTCCATGTGGAGCTTGGTGGCACTTGGATTCACTGGACTCAGCCCTTTGTGTGGGCCGAAAAGGAACGCTACGGCCTCGAGATTCAGGAAACCCCCGGCTGTGTCGCTGAGCGGGTGGCGATCAAAGTGGATGGGCAGGTTCAGGAGTTGCGTGAGGATCAACTCGTTGAGTTTGTGTCTGGTTTTGAGCAGTTCTTCGCTGAAGCTCAACAGGTGTGGGAGCGCCCCTACGACTCCCATTACAACTGGCCCGCGATTGAGCAACGCGATTCCCTGAGTGTGGCCGATCGTCTCGCTTCCCTGGATCTCACCCCATTGCAGCGCACCAGTATTGGCGGCTTTCTGGAGATTCTGTCGATGAATCAGCCCGAGAACGCCTCCTATCTGGAGATGATGCGTTGCTGGTCGCTCACAGGCTGGAACTATTCACTGTTCAACGACTCTGCAGCCCGCTACAAGCTCAAGCGTGGCACCGGCGCTCTGCTGCAGGCGATGGTCAGTGATGGTGGTTTTGATGTGATGCTCGACACCACTGTGGCGTCTGTTCAGCAGACGGCCGATGGTGTTTCCGTTACGACAGACACTGGTGAGCAGCTGACCGCCAAGCGCGCCGTGGTCACCGTGCCGCTCAATGTGCTTCACAGTGTGGAGTTCGATCCACCGCTGAAGCCAGTGAAAGTGGAGGCCTCCAAGCTCAAGCATGTGGGCGGTGGAGCCAAGGTCTTTTTCGAAGTGGAGGGTGATCCAGGTGCGGTGATGACCCTGTCAAGATCAACCGACTCTGCGCTGATCGGCAGCTTCACCTATCAACGCGGTGAGCAGCGTTCGGTGTTGGCCGGTTTCAGTCTGGAACCAGGCGCACTTGAGAAACCCGTTGAATACTGGCAACCGGTTCTTGAGGAGTTTGTGCCCGGGATTCGGCTGCTTTCCACATTCGGGCACGACTGGGGCGATGACGCTCTCTCCCAGGGGAGTTGGTGCACCTATCGACCAGGCACTTTTGTTCGGTTCGCGGATGAACTACCGAAGCACGACAGCAATCTGTACTTCGCCTCCGGTGACCACGGTGAAGGCTGGCGCGGCTTCATCGAAGGAGCGATTTCCAGCGGGTCCAAGACCGCAGTGGCTGTGGCAGCGAGCCTCAACCACTGAAATCACCAACCATTGCAGGGTTGTTAATGAGTTAACAGCCTTGACCGATCAAAAGCCCTGAACGATCAACAGCCTTGATCAATCGAACAGCCAGCGCAGGCCGAAATTGATGCCGCTCTGCCTGGAGGTGTACCCATTCCCTGATCCACCGGCATAGTCGAGTCCGAAATATTTGTAGGACAGTGATGCTTGGGCAGAGTTGCCCAGGGCATAAGCGATTCCTGCCTGTGCTGTGCCTGTCAGATCACGTTCGCCGGCCAGCCCGAAACCACCGGCATCGAGATAGGCAAAGGCCTGCCAGTCTTCGCTGAGTGCGTAGGTGGCAAGCATGCCGATCAGAGGCTGCACCCAGGTGTTTGCCCATGTTCCACTGGCTGATTTTTCAAATTTCCTGGTCTCTTCCCTGTTGAGGAAGCGTCCGTCTGCGGAAAGTTTGGTTTTTCTTTCCACATCGATCGTTGTGGTCATCCAGCCATCAATGAATCGGGCGCCTACGAAACCCACGAAACTGGCACTGCCTTTTTCCATTTTTGGTTTCTGGATGTCGCCTGCCCGGTAGCGAACAGCCAGGTCGTAGATGAACTGACTGGTCTCGACGGTGGCATCAATTTTGTTCTTTGTATCAACCCTGATCCGATCAGACGAGAAACCAAGTGCGTTACGGACGCGATTGGTTGATTTCCATTTGGCGACGGTTTCTGATTGATAGGCGGCGCCATAGTTGACTCCTGAATAAATACCGAATCGCCCATATTCAGCAGAAGCTTTAAAGGTCAGTCCTGCTCTAGTCGTAGCAAAGACATCCGCCAGGGATGAATTCGCATTAATAGGATCTCCGCCATTGAGTTGAGTAGTTGTGTCGGTTGACAGTGGTGCAAATGCATAGAGGTCAAGATAAAAGCGCCATTCATCTTCCTCATCCTCTTCATCGTCAGCGCTTTCGGAAGCGCTGTCATTTGACTGACCCAGAACCAGGGGTTCCATAGCCATCGAACCCTCAGAATTGCTTTCATCGCTGATGCTCACAGCCGGAAGCTCATCTTCAACTTGATTGGCCGAAGCATCGTCAGCGCTGACTTCGGCTCTGTTGCCGTGTTCAATCAGCTCAGACACACCGGAGTCGTTGATGTGAACTTCTGCAGCTTCATCCTGAGGATGTGCGACGGCCTCGACGCAAAGGACGCTCAGCGGTGTGAGGAATGCGAGAGGCAAATACCGAACCACAGGAAAAATGGAGATTGGGCGAACCGTAGTGGCATGGCCGAAGTCGTGCAGCTCGATCTGATCCCGATCGTGCGGACTTTTTCGGCGCAGCCTTGGCCTTGTTGATGAAAGGGATTAAAGATCGCCTGTTTTTGTTTCAGATTGATGGGATCAATTTTCCGTGCAAGCCTCCGCTTTGTCGAGCTGATGAGCTTCGCGGCCCTTCTGATCCCCTCGACTGCTGAGGCGCGAGATCAATCAGGTTTTCTGGTCGATGAAGCGGTCGACTTTGATTTCACACCACTGGTCTTGAGCGAACTTGAAGTCGCTCAGGCTCAATCAGGTTCTCAGGAGCCCGGCACGGACAACCAACCGGTCACAGTCACTCCCGGTGAATCCCCCGCCCAGGAAGATGCTGACCTGGCCAAGGCGGCACAGAACCCGATCGCCAGTTTGATCAGTCTGCCCATTCAGTGGAACAGCACTCCTAATTCTCAATGGGCACCCAACGTTGCCATTCCCTCAGCGGATCCTGATCAGCCAACGCGTTACACCAATTTCAAGCGCAATCAGACGCAGAACGTTGTCAACATTCAGCCCGTCGTTCCCTTCAAGGTGAGCGAAGGCCTGACCCTGGTGACGCGAACGATTGTTCCTCTCATCTCCCAGCCTTGGGCTCGTGGAACCAACATTCAGGCGCTTGGGGACATCAACCCCTCTGTCTTCTTCGTGCCCACCATGAAGGGGAACTGGACCATAGGCCTTGGTCCGACACTGGTGATCCCTTCTGCGACCGATAACCGGCTTGCTTCCGGTCGCTGGAGTGCAGGGCCTACGGGAGTGATCGTCTACAGCAAAGGCAAGGTTGTGACAGGTGGTCTGATCAATAACGTCTGGTCGTTCGCCGGAGGAGGAAAAAAAGACGTCAACAAGATGTTGATTCAACCATTCCTGAACTACAACTTGCCGAAGGGTTGGTATCTCACCAGTGCGCCGATCATCACCGCAAACTGGATGAATGAAGACAACAAGGGATGGACAGTACCCATCGGTGCGGGCGTAGGACGTGTCTTCACGCTGGGGACACAGCCGATCAACACCTCTCTCAGCGCTTATTACAACGTTGTCAAGCCTGAAATTTCTGGCCAGACCCTGACCGGTGACTGGACATTCAGGCTTCAGGCGCAGTTCCTGTTCCCCACCGGTGGTTGAATCACTGCCGAAGTGAAATTCAGTTGAATCAAGCAACCCATCGAAGCCTTAATGGCTTCAATGGGTTTACTTTTATGTTCAATGTTTTCAAACTGATCACAGTTCGTGATCCTCAACGTCGAAGGCTCTTCTTTTGAATATCCTCTGTTTATTAATCAATTGATATGACTGACCAACGCGATCGGATGATCACGATTCCCGCAGGTGAATACTCGCTCGGATCTGATTCCTTCTATCCGGAGGAAGCGCCTGTGCGCTCTGTTGAAATCAAATCATTTGCGATCGATCAAGCGCCGATCACAAACGCTGAATTCGCTCGTTTTGTCTCTGAGACCGGATATCTCACGGTGTCGGAGAAGCCACCCGATCCTGTTCTGTATCCGAATCTTCCACCCGATCAGCAGAAGCCTGAATCCGCAGTTTTCATTCCGCCTCCGGCATCCGTTGATCGCAATCAACCCATGTCGTGGTGGGCCTTGATTGAAGGCGCTGACTGGAGACATCCTCAGGGGCCGGAGTCCGGCATTGACGATTTGATGGATCACCCTGTGGTTCATCTGGCCTACGAGGATGCGCTTGCCTATGCCCAGTGGATTGGTAAACGCCTGCCGACCGCCGAAGAATGGGAGGTGGCGGCCAGAGGTGGCCTGGTGCAGCAGGACTACTCCTGGGGTGAGGATATGACGCCTGATGGTCAGTGGCTGGCCAATGTCTGGCAAGGCATGTTCCCCTGGTCGAATGAACAGGTCGATGGCTGGTTCTGGACATCTCCGGTGGGAAGCTTCCCCCCGAACGGCTACGGATTGGTTGATATGTGCGGGAATGTGTGGGAGTGGACCTCCACTGTGTTCCCTGTTGCCAAAGGTGAACAGGAACGCCGCATCATCAAGGGTGGATCCTTTCTCTGCGCTGAGAATTACTGCCACCGCTTCAGGCCGGCGGCTTTGATGGGGCAGACCACCGATACGGCAACCTGTCACATGGGGTTCCGTTGTGCAGCCGATTCAGCCTGAGGCATGGCTGGTCTGATCGCGAATCATCAGTGCGCCGAGCACCAGGTGAATGAGGGCACCGGCCCAGACGGCCGCCCCGCCCGATAGCTCCTGGGAGCCAAGAATGATCAGAAACACTGCGGCGCTGCTGTTGTAAACCAGCAGTCCACGTTTTGCTGGTGATGCACAGGGAGATTCCCAGCAGGCCACGCCAAGTCCGATTAGCGCCAGGCCGTAGAGCTGCATGAGTGCTTCAGCGGCTGCAGAGGATGCTGCGTTGAACAGCAAAGGCACCACCACAGACGGAAGCAACAGCAGCGTGATGCCAGTGATCAGTTCAATGGCACTGGAGAGGCGGTAGAGCGTGGAGCGAGTGGTCAAGGCATCAGCCTCAATCAACAATCATTCGGAAAGTTAGACCTGCGCCGACTCATGGACCGGTGAGCTGGTACCGATTGTGCAGTTCTGCGTTGTCAGTGGTTCACCATTCGCTAGATGCAGCTAGCAGAGGGTGTTGTCTCTATCGCTATGTGACTTTTGTGATTCGCGCCTCCTTAGAGGTTCCTCCAACCGGCTGTGTCCGTTGAGTTGAAGGCGAGTCATTCATTGACTTGTTCGCCTGTTCACTTCTTCATTCGCGTTATCAGCATGCTTGATCAAGTCAACGTGTCCAAACTGATCCGCCATCTCGCTGTGGGTAGTGGATTGCTGTTGCTCTCTGGCCTTTCCACCTCCTGTACGGATCAAAAGCAGGCCTTAAGCGGAAGCCTGGATCGCACCAATTTGCCGATTGCCGAGCCAAAGCCTGAAAAGGTCACCAAGGCTCTCCCTTCAGAGGTTCCATTGCCTCCGCAGTGGGAGGTGACGGCACCTGCCGATGCCCCCAATGTGGTGATCATCCTTCTCGATGATGTGGGCTTTGCATCACCCTCCGCCTTTGGTGGTGCGGTGAACATGCCGACGGCGGAAAAGCTGGCTGATAATGGACTGCGCTACAACAAATTCCACACCACAGCCCTCTGTGCGCCGACCAGGGCGGCTTTGAAATCCGGCCGCAATCACCACAAGGTGAATATGGGCTCGATCCCAGAGATCGCAACCGGTTACGCGGGAAATTCCACCGTGGTGCCGGACTATGCCCAGCCGGTTGCAGAGATTCTGAGGCTCAATGGCTACAACACGGCGGCCTTCGGCAAGTGGCATGAAACGCCGGGTCGGGAGACCACGGCAGCCGGCCCTCAGACCCGTTGGCCAACACGGCAGGGATTCGAGAAGTTCTACGGCTTTGTTGGCGCGGAAGACAACATGTGGGATCCAACGATCCACGATGGTGTCACCGTTGTGGATGCACCGAAGAAAGAGGGGTATCACTTCACTGCAGACATGACCGATCAGGCGATCGGTTGGATGCGGCAGCAGAAAGCGATCAAACCTGACAAACCGTTCTTTATCTATTACTCATCTGCCGGTTCCCACTCCCCTCACCATGTGAGCAAGGAATGGATTGCTAAATACAAAGGCAAGTTCGACGAAGGCTGGGATGTTCTGCGAGAGCGGAATCTTCAGAATCAGATCAAGGCCGGCGTGGTTCCTGAAGGCACTCAGATGGCTGAGGCGCCAGACAGTATTCCGAAATGGGACAGCCTTACGCCACAACAGCGAAAGATCTATGCACGTCAGGCCGAGGTTTTTGCTGCCTTCACCGAGTATTCAGATTATGAGGCTGGCCGTTTGGTTCAGGCGATCGACGATCTTGGCGAGCTTGATAACACGCTGGTGATCTATATCACTGGTGATAATGGTGCAAGTCCCGAAGGGGATCGAACTGGTCAGTGGAATTGGAATCACTACCTCAATGGCGTTCAAGAAACGCCTGACGAACAGGAGGCCAAGCTTGAGGAGTGGGGAGGGCCTACCACTTATCCCATGTATCACATGGGCTGGGCGATCGCCTTCAATTCACCCTTTGCTCTCTCCAAGCAAGTGGCCGGTGATTTCGGCGGAACACGTAACGGCACGGTGATTCATTGGCCGAAACGCATCAAGCAAGGTGGCGGTCTACGCACACAGTTCTCGCATGTGAATGATGTGGCTCCAACCATTCTTGAGGCGGCCAATCTGCCGATGCCCAAGACAATCAATGGCGTTCCCCAGATTCCCATGCAGGGGACCAGTCTGATCTATACCTTTGACAATCCAGATGCCAAAGAAAAGCACAATACCCAGTATTTTGAGATTATCGGCAACCGTGGCATCTACCACAACGGCTGGATGGCGCGGACAACAGTGATGTATCCCTGGATGGCGCCGGAAAGAATGAATCCGGTTGCAGACGACTCTGGTTGGGAGCTGTATGACACCACCAAGGATTTCAGCCTCTCGAATGATCTTGCCGATCAGGAGCCGGAACGTCTTGTGGCCATGAAGAAGAAGTTCATGGAGGAGGCCGTTGAAAATCAGGTGTTACCGCTGGATGATCGTCTTCTCGAGCGTCTTGTCCCTTCTGTTGCCGGTCGCCCCACATTGTTAGGTGATCGGACATCGATGGATTTGTATCCCTATTCCTGGAATATGGTCGAGGATTCGATCCTCAACGTGAAGAACACGTCCAGCAGCATCACGGCTCAGTTGGATGTGAAACCTGGTGAGAAAGAGAACGGAGTGATCTTCTCCCAGGGCGGTCGTTTTGGTGGCTGGTCTCTCTACGTGGAGAACAATGTGCCTGCTTACACCTACAATTATATGGGTAAGTTGTACACCTTCACCAGTAACCAGCCATTGCCAGTCGGCCAATCACAACTTCGTTTTGAGATTGATTACGACGGTGGCGGTCCAGGCAAAGGTGCCGATGTGCGGATGAAGATCAACGATCAGGTGGTTGCCGTTGGTCGCATTGATCAGACCGTTGCTTCACGATTCTCGATTGATGAAGGTGCTGATGTTGGTCTTGACCGTGGCTCGGCGGTTACGGTCAAGACCATTGGCCCGCGTCGTTACAGCGCCTATGGCGGACAGATTGACAAGGTCACCCTTGAGATCTACCCCAAGGAGACTGATGCCAAGCAGGGCTGATTGATCTGAGTTGCTCACTGTTGGATGGTGATGTTGCTCTTCAAAGCGGCATCACCATTTTTTTGTGGGCTTCTGAACGGATTAATGCGGTTGATTGCGTTGGTAGGTTTTCAATCGATGGCTGATCCAGCCAGGACCCACCAGACCGAGAATGATGATCGTGAGTGTTGTGGTGAGACGACTGGAGAGTGCTCTTGCTTCCTCCAGTCCGTTGAACACAAAAGCGATGGAGACCAAAACTCCGAAGACACCGGTGAATGTTCCGCTGAGTGACTTGAGCAGGTCGCCGATCGAGCGGCCTTCCACAGCATCGGGATCGATGCCGATGTGGCGCCCCGCCAGAACACCTGTGATTCCCAGAATCACCACCAGAGCCAGTCGTTCCCAGGGTGAATAGGCGGCTGCAGTTTGGCCGGCCAGTTGCATCTGCTTCACCATCGCGGATGCTGTTCCCAGGTAACTTCCAGAGCAGAGCCCGATGCTTCCCCACCACTGCGCTGGTGTTTTGAGACGATTGCGCAATCGGCTCAGCAGAATCAGGAAGATGCAGCTGATCGTGACGTCCGCGAGCAGCGGTAAGTGCATATTGATGGCGTAACCAAGCCCAGCTCCCAGCAGCAAGGAAGCCATATCGGACCCCTTGCGAGGGTTCTGTTTCAGCAGCTGCCTCGGATCTGATGGGTTCTCCATTGACTCGGTTTAGCTCTCTCCTGTGATTGCATTCAGGGATGGATTGGCCTGGCGCCATTTCATAAACGGAGCAGACCCGATCGCCGTCACGACCACATAGCCAACCACGGCGGCTTTGAGGTCGATCGCATCAGGAGCCATGCCTTCAATGATGAGCAGTGCAAGGCCTGGATTGCGCATGGACAGCACCAGCGGCAGAGTGCTGCGTTCCTCGCTGTCATCGCCGGCGACGACGAATCCAAGCCCCAGGCCGATCCAGGTGAGGATGAACATCACCAGCGCACCCCTGAGATTGGCCATCAGCATCGGCGTCACCTTCGGCAGGGCCACGATCAGGATCAGGGCCAGCAGCACAAGAAGCAGGATGCTCGCGCCTTTCTGAATGACCGGATTCCAGCGTTCAGCCCACTCCGTACACCAACGCCGCAACGACACGCCGACCAGCAGCGGAATCAGCTGCACGGTGAAGACCTGATAGGCAACGTCTTTGGCGGCAACGCTCCAGATGGTTTCCCCGGCTTCCACCGGTAGCTGACTGACCCACAGCGGCACGCTGATGATGGCGGCAGTGGCTGACCAGAACTGCAGTCTGGTTGCCAGTTCAGGGTTTTGCGCCAGTTTTCTGCTCTTCAGAGCAATCATTGGAGCGCTGGGACAGATTGCCATCAGCATCACTGCAGTGGCAATGGAGGCAGGAAGGCTCTGGCCGATCGGAGTTCGCAGCAACAGCAGTGCGGCAAGCGGCATGGCGACGCAGGTCGCCAGCAAAACGCGAACAACAAGTGCCGGTCTGTGTCGTAGCACCCCAAACTCGAGGTCGGGCAGATTGAGGCCCAGCGACACCATGATGAAAAACAGGGCCAGTGAAATCAGGAGTGACATCGGAACATGAAAAAATTCGGTGGTGAGCTGACAATGGAGTGGGGCTCAGATGAATCCGGCCAGCAACAGCACAAAGGCCATCACTCCGATCAGCAGCACAGCTGATGCGGCCGCAATCGAAAGCGATGGCTCTTCGCGGTAGAGATAGGGGTCGTTACGGAGCCTGATCAGTTCGCGTTTGTGCTGACGCATGGCGATCAGCAGCGTGAAGATCCCGATGCCGATGAATCCCATCGACATCAGTTGCAGACCCATGTCGTTACTGGAGTCGGCGTCGCCGCCAGCGACCCGGATGGCGCTGATGATTTTGTCGAGACCGAATCCGAAACTGATCAAGGCAAGGGCCGTTCGGATCCAGGCCAGGGTTGTGCGTTCCGCTGCAGCTCGATTACGCGTTTTGGCCAGTTCCGTATTGGGATTGCTCATCCGAAGTGGAAGGCCTGATCACTGCTAACAGGGTAGAAATCGCTGCTGATTTAGTCACCCCTGAAAGCTCCCGATCGTGCTCAATTGCAGTGTCTGGAAGTTCGAAGCCTGGCCATTCTCTAAGCCTCCATTCACAATCATCGGATCTCTGCATTCGAGGATTGATGGAATGGGCTGAACATCTGCTGACACATTCAGCAAACGGATTGCGCTTGATTCTTGAGTGCCTTTCGGTGCTCTCTGTTGCGGTTGGCCTGGTTGCGGTATTCAGTCGCGGTGGGCCGCTGCGCCTGCGGGCGATTCCACCGCATCTCATGCAGCGGGGACCACTGACCGCAGCACGCCTGACCTTCGGTGGATGGGTGGCTCTGGCTCTGGAGTTTCAGCTTGGCGCCGATGTGGTACAGACCACCATCAGCCGTGAAGCATCGGCATTGATTCAGCTGGGTGCAGTGGCACTGGTGCGTACATTTCTGAATTACTTTTTGAGCCTGGAGCTCAAAGAAAAAGAGCAGACTCCGTGATGAAGTCTGCTCCCTGCCGTTGTTGATCGTTTGAGCGATCGTGGCTGGCTGTCTCAGTCGGTGTAGTCCACGTTCATCTGGTGGATTGTGCCATTGAACTTGAACGGAGCACGCTCCCGATAGTCCATGGACACTGCCGATCCAAGTGACTGACCGACATCAAGACAATCGTTGGCTGTGAACAGCAACGCAGCCACTCTGGGAACAATGCCCTCGATCACCTGTGTGCCATCGAGGGATATTTTGATCGAAATGGCACCCCTTGGATTGTCGTCGGTGTGCTGGGTGATCACCTCCAGCTTGTGACGTCCGGTTGGCAGCGGCTGGCTGGAGCGCAGCTTGGTGCGTTCAATGATGAACAGGTTGTACTCATAGACGAGTACACCATTGTCCATATACAGGGTGAGTCCACCTGAATTCGCACCGAATTCGTAGAGCACACCACTGGCATTGTCTGGAATGTCAAGGTCGAGGACAACCTTGTTGTTCAGGCAGCCAAGTCGTGGAGCGCAGGGCTCTGGAATTCTGGTGATCGTGCCGGGAAGCTCCCAGGATTTGGCATCGGGAGCCACCTTCAGTTCCGGGTGGAAGATGATGGTCCAGAGACCACCGCCGATCGGCAGGTTCTTGTATTTGGCCGATTCCACCAGGAACAGATTCTTGAGAGCCTGCAGCTTCTCGGGATGCTGATCCGCGATGTTGTTGGCCTGGCTCCAGTCCTCCTCGAGGTTGTACAGCTCCCACTCATCAGTGTTGGGCGACCAGGTGAGGATGTCGGGGTCGACGCCTTTCACCCAGGGAAGGCGAGGTCCAACGGCGCCTGCCATCCAACCTTCGTGGTAGATGGATCGCGATCCAAAGATGTCGAAGAACTGGGTCTTCAGTTCACCCGGTGCATCTGGTGCATTGAAGGCGTAGGCAAAGCTGGTGCCGTGAATCGGATCCTGCTCCACACCATTGACGACTTTGGGTGGAGTGATTCCAACCAGTTCGTAGATCGTTGGCACCAGATCACAGACATGGTGGAACTGGGCACGGGGCTTGGGATCCGGCTTGATGCCCTTGGGCCACTTGACCATCATGGGATTGCGGGTGCCACCGAAGTAAGACCCCATCAATTTCATGCCTTGATAAGGGGTGCTTCCGGCCCAGGCCCAGCCTGCGTGGTACATGTTGTCGACCAGCTCGGAGCCAAGGGCATCGAGTCCACCCAGGTCGTCGAGCACTTTGATGTGCTCATCGATCTCCGTGGCGATGGAGTTCTGAGCAAGCAGCTCGGAGATGGTGCCATCCTGGCCTTCGCCTGAGGAGCCATTGTCTCCCCAGATGTAGACAACCAGGGTGTTTTCCTCATATCCGAGTCGTTCAATCTCGGCGAGGATGCGACCAACCTGATGATCGGTGTGCTCGGCAAAGCCAGCCAGCACTTCCATCAAACGCGACTGGAAGGGCTTCTGGTGATCGGGGATGGAGTCCCAACTTGCCAGGCGGGGATGACGTGGCGTGAGCTGGGCATTTTCGGGAATCCAGCCCTTGGCCTTGGCATTTTTAAAGGCCTTTTCGCGGTAGGCGTCCCAGCCAGCATCGAACTTGCCCTTGTACTTATCAGCCCACTCCTTGTTCACATGGTGAGGACCATGCAGGGCGCCGGATGCCCAGTACATGTAGAAGGGCGTGTCGGGGCGGAGTGCCTTGTGGGTCTGCAGCCAGTTGATGGCGTCATCCGCCAGATCTTCGCTGACGTGGTACTCCTTGCCTTCCTGTTTCGGAGGCAGCACGACTGTGGTGTTGCGCACCAGATGCGGCTCGTACTGGGAGCACTCGCCGGCGAGGAAGCCGTAGAAGTATTCAAAGCCGAGTCCGGTCGGCCAGTTCTCGAAAGGACCTGCAGCCGTGGTTTCGGTTGAAGGGGTGTTGTGCCATTTGCCCCATGCACCGGTGGCGTAGCCGTAGTTGCGCAACACGTCGGCCTGCAGGGCGCAGCTTTCAGGAATCCGACCTGAGTATCCGTCCCAGTCGTTGGCCAATTCACAGATCTGGCCATTGCCCACAAAGGTGTGGTTGCGACCGCAGAGCAGCGAAGAACGTGTCGGAGAACACATCGCTGTGGTGTGGAAGCGATTGAAGCCGACGCCGCCGTCTTTGACCGCCTGAAGTGTGGGCGTATGGATTTCACCGCCGAGGCACTCCGGCATCGCCGGACCGGCGTCATCAAGGAGCACCACCAGAATGTTGGGTGCGTCCTCCGGCAGGTATTTGGGATCAGGTAGCGGACTGTACGTCGAATCCTGCATCGTCGTACCAGCCTTGCTTCCCGAGGGCTTGGCGGGGAAGGGCAGAATCGAACCGTCGACTCTTTGACTCGTTGTCATAAACGTGAGGGGTTTGGTGGTAGGACCAACCCTTCGTTAATAGCCAGTCTCTCTGTCAGCGCACTTGATCTGGATTGAAGATGCGCACAAAAGGGATCTGGAACAATTGCTACTAGCTGGCTGACTTCAACCAGGTCTCACTAGGACTCTCCTCGAAGACCTGCTGATAAGCCTTGGCAAAATGACCTCGACTTTGGAAGCCGTAGTACTGAGCAATTTCGGAAATTGTTCTGAAATTTTTTTCCAATCTTGCTTCCGGTGTTCTGAGAATCCAATTCACCTGCTCAAGCCGCACCCTCTTCATCATCTCCATGGGTCCCATGTTGAATGATTCTTTGGCTCCCTGGATCAATGTGCGCCTTGAGGCAAACAGAGATTCACTGATTTGATCGAGACTGAAGTCCTGATCAGCATTTTTGAATCCCCAATCCACAAATTCTCTGATCAATTTTTGCCTGGGAGAGGGTGAAAATGTTAAATATTTGGATTCTGATTTATCGGTAATAGCGGTCAAAAATGTAGTGTATAAATGATTAATTGTTTGCCTGCGTTGTTGAGGTGTATGGGGTTGGTATTCCAGCAAGTATTGAAATTTTTGGCGGATGTCTGCGTGCAGTGAGGGATTGATTTGCAGGGCATTATTGTTTTCGAGCTTTTCTATAATATATTCTGAATCGCAATGGCTTAAAAATGCATTGAAGCGTCTTGTTGACAAGATCGCCAGAAATGTTGTGGTGTTCGCTGAGAGTTGAAAATGAGATTCAATTTGCCCCTGACGAAAGCCGTTGAGGGAGAATGGTGCGATTGGGATATTAAACAATCGACATTCATCAGCTCTGCCTGATGCTTCGAGGCAGAAACTCATGCAGTCGGGCCCCCTCTCTCCATTCAGCAGCAAGTGCTGGTTGGTCTGCAGCTCAAGCAGCACAATGTTGCCGAGATTGGCGACTTTGAAGTTCCCTCGCAAGCGCCCGTGGCTGAGCTGAACCGCATCGAAGGACTTGCCGATCAGACTGAAGAGATGTTTGAGTTCAGTGGCGGACTCAAAAACCGCGTTGATACATTGCTGCGACTCACCAGCCACTGACAGCTGGGGGCTTATTCCAGATCTGGCAATGGAAGTGGTCACAGGTCGTCAAGATCGACGACCACCATATGTGTTTTTCTTTCGGCTAGCCTAAATAATTAATCGCGTGCAGGAGACCAATGCAGCGCTGCGTCGATCGGCAAATTGCCGGTGGATGTATTACTCCTTTCACTCTGGTTTCGGCTTTGGCGATAACCAGGCCCAGGCCAGACAGGCTGTTGTGCGGACTGCAGCTCGGTCTGGGTGGTTTGGCGCTGCAGCCGTTCGCCTGGGTTCAGTCCCTGTTGTGGGGCCGGGCTCTGAGCCGACTGGAGTTGCCCGATGACCCGGTCATTGTGATCGGTCACTGGAGAAGCGGCACGACCTATCTGCACCAGTTGATGAGCGCGGATCCTGGCGCAGCCACGGCCAGAAACGTTCTCACAGTGGCTCCCCAGGCGGCTCTTGTGCTGAAGCCGCTGATCGGGCGCGTTCTTGGCCCTGTGATGACCGCAACACGTCCAATTGATGCGGTGCCGTGGAGTGCCTGCGACCCACAGGAAGACGAAATCGGTCTGGCTCGCCTCACGGTTGATTCCCACATGGCAGGAGTGGCTTTTCCGCAGGACTATCTCAGACATTTTCATCGCTGCACGCTGTCAACCACGCGCCATTTTCAACAACAGCTGCTCCACTTCACCCGGATCACCTGGGCCCACGACGGAGAAGGGAAGCGCCACCTGTTGATCAAGAATCCGGCCCATTCAGCACGGGTTCCCTTACTGCTGGATCTGTTCCCTCGGGCGCGTTTTGTCTTGATGAAACGCGAGCCTGCCGATGCAGTGCGCTCGCTGACACTGGTGAAGCAGAAACTGGCGGATCTGGTTGGGTTGCAGCCGGCTCCTGATCAGTACCGGCAGGTGGAGGAAACGGCGATGGCGCACCGCTTGCTGCTGGAAGCCTTCGAATCAGCGCGCCCAATGATTCCTGCAGGTCAGCTTGTGGAGGTGGAGTTTGATGATTTGATCAGCTCACCCTTGGCCGCGGTTGAAAGGATCTATCGGGAACTTTCCATTGATGGTTGGAACCAGGCGCGTGACGCCATCAAAGCCAGGGCTGAACGGGCGCGAACCTACAGCCCTGACAAGGTGATGCTGGAGACTCAGGCCGAAAGGCGTCTGCAGGAGCTTTTGCCCCCTGCAGACGCCTCTACTGCTGATCAGAACTACTGACCAAACGCCACCTGACAGGCAGCATTGAGCAGCTGGGCTTCGTTGCTGCTGCCTGGTGTGCCTCCATTGAGGGTTCCCTGCCGGCAATCGGCATAGAACCTCGCGGTGGAACCGCCGTCGTCGGCTTCGAAGGTTACCGTGTCACCGGTGGCGGTGACGCTGGGGTAGTAGAGCGAGTACTCCGAATCGGGCACTACGATGTAACTGACCTCGTTGCTCTGGGCAGTGTTGACCAGGCTGTTGATCACACCGAAGGTTGCCAGGCTTGCAACGCCCCAGGCTGCTGCCCTACCGGGATACCAACCCCAGTTGTTCCAGTAGGAGCCACCGTACCAACCGCTGTTCCAGGGGCGGTTGTTGTACCAGTTGTTGCCGCTGTACCAGCCGCGGCCGTAACGATCCCAGTTGTTGATCGCCTTACGCCGATTGTCTGCGCGGGTGTTGAAGCGATCGTTGCGATTGTTCTGGCGGTTGGAGCTGTTGTTGCGCACCTGGTTCTGACGGTTGCTCCTGTTGCCCTGGCGGTTGCTCTGGCGGTTGGCCGTATTGGTGCGTGCCTGCCCCTGACGCGAGGAGCGGGTGCTTTGCCTGCTGCCCTGGCGATTGCTGCGCGTGCTCGAACGATTACTGCGTGTGCTCGCGCGATTGCTCGAACGGCTACCCGAGCGACTGCCGCTGTAGTTGCTGAAGCCGGTGCGCCCTCCGCTTCTCGAGCTGCTGCGAGAGCCGCGTGAACTGCTTCTGGAGCTGCTGCGAGAGCCACGGGAACTGCTTCTGCTTCTGGAGCTGCCGCGTGATCCGCCACCGCCACCGCCGCGGCGTTGGGCCAGCTGAATCTCCTCGCTGGAGCCGGTGGTGGCTGCTGATTCGGTGCCGATGGCTGCAAGGCCTGCCGCCGGCTGCAGCGTCAGAACCAGGCCCAGTAATCCGGCGAGACGACGGCTGGGTGCTTGGCGAGTATGGATTGTCATTTTCTGATGGCCTCCTTGAGTCGAGTACAGCCGTTGTCGAAACACGCCACATCCACACGGCCATTGGCAGCGAAAACCATTCCAGCCTTGGTGCGACCCTGCATGGCATCACCGCTGCCAACCAGAACGTCGGCGAGGTAAGTGGGGTTTTTCACGCAGAAGGCTTCGCTGTTGAAACAGAGCTCCTCTTTCTGGAAATCGATGGTGGCGTTCTTCACCGAGACCCACGGTTTCGTCTCGCTGGCACGACCTTCAATGCGTACATAGGGATCGTCGATCACGCGATAGCTGACGATATTTGAGCCAAATGTGTGGACGTATTCAGTGGTGTCGTCGACATTGGATGCCACGACTTTGCAGGAGTGGGTTTTCCCTCCGCTGCGACAGGTGGTATCCAGGGTGTAGAGCTCCTGGGCCACCGCTGCGGATGCGCTGAGGCTGCCGAGCAAGACCGTGAGGCCCGTCAGCACCCTGCAGCGAAACAAGCTGTGCATGGGTGTAGGGGGTCGCGGAGGATTGCACTCCTCCATTGCGTCACCATGACCATGAATCGATCAACAGACCGTGGTTCTGCCTGATCGGGATCAGTTCGGCTTGCAGGAGTTACCTTGACGCTGTTAACCGTCCTTTGATTGTGCTCCGCTCCGTTGTTGTTGCGTTGCTGTTGTCGCTGGCTGCAACCTCTCCCGCCCGGGGTCTTGAGGATTGCAGCCTGATTCAACGACTGATGAACACACTCGGTGCCTCCATGGCTCGCAATCGGATGTTGATCGCGGCTTCGCAACAGACCGGAGACAACAAGGCTCATGCTGAGCAAGCCAGTGAACTGCTCGCGCGGCAGACCCGTAACTACCGCGACCTGAGGGAAGACTTTGAACGCAACCGGTGTGGACGTGGCTGGGAATGATGCACAGGCTGAGCGCCGGCAAAGACTGCATGAGCTGTTGCTTGCGCTGATCGCGCGCCAGGAGGATCTGGCGCTGATGGATGCCGATGCTCCCTCCGGATTCACCAGCTCCGGTGCTGTTGAGGGCGCATCGGAAGCGGCGCGCTGGTTGGAACGCAACCGACGGGTGCTGCAGCACTATCAATCACTGGTGCGCACCGCTGTGGCACTGGATGCCCTGCTGGACGCAGAACAGGTTCTGCCCTCCAGGGAGTTCTGAGCCGATTTAGTCGGGTGACGGGCACAGACGGTTGAGGTCTGGCAGGCTGGGTCGAATTTCCGCCTCTCCATGGCCCCGCTTGGACTGACTGCTTTGCGTTCGCTGTTGCGTCGCAGTCCCCGTCCTGAAGCCTGGAGTGTGCCGCAAGCCAGCTGGAGCAGGCCGTTCGGACTGGATTGGGATAACCCCTATACGGTTCGTTATGCCAGCAATCTTGATGACGGCCCCAACCACGGCATGCCGTTGGGTGGCTTCGGGTCTGGATGTATCGGCCGTGCTCCCGATGGCGCGTTCAATCTCTGGCACCTCGATGGTGGTGAGCACTGGTTCGGTGTGCTGCCTGACTGTCAGTTCGCCCTGTTCGAGAGCAATGGCAGCAACAAGCGTGCCCATGCCCTGGCGGTGAAGCCGGATGCCGATGCCTCCAGGCCAGAGGCATCCGAGCCAGGGGCAACCGAGCCACTGCAGGCCTGGGACTGGTATCCCGCCAGCACGCGGGAGCGCAGAACGGGAACCTACGCCGCTCGTTATCCGCTCAGCTGGACCCACTATGAGGGTGTCTATGACGCCGATGTGCGTTGTGAGGCTTTCAGCCCGATTCTTCCCGGCGACTACCAGCGCACGAGCTACCCGGTGGCGGTGTTCGTGTGGACCTTGCGCAATCCCACCAAAAAGCCGCTCGATCTCTCGCTGCTGTTGAGCTGGCGCAACAGCTGCGGCTGGTTCACCAACACCGATGCCTCCGCAGAGGTGCATTTTCGCGATGACGGCAGCCCGGAGCACAACTACGCCCCGGCGATCGGCCGCACCGAGGGTCAGTGCAACCGTTATGTGGATGACGGCGAGCTTCGGGGCGTGCTGCTTGAGGGCAACGTCTCCGCTCCGATTGCCGAGGGTGAGGGGCAGTGGTGCATTGCCACCCGCGAACAGCCTGGCGTGAGCATTCAGCGTTGCAGCCGCTGGAATCCTGCGGGCGACGGCAGTGAGCTGTGGAACAGCTTCAGCGCTGACGGCTCGATTGCCAACAGCAACAATGACCGTCACAGCAGCGCTGATGACCCGCTCAGTGCTGCACTGGCGGTGCGCTGTCAGTTGGCTCCTGGGGAGTGCATCGAGATCCCTGTGGTGATCAGCTGGGATTTGCCGATGACGGCCTTTGCCACCGGCACGCAAGCTCTGCGTCGTTACACCGATTTCTTTGGCGCTGCTGGCAACCAGGCCGCGGCGATTGCGGCCGAAGCACTGCGCGACTGGAAACAGTGGAGAGAGCAGATCGACGCCTGGCAGCAGCCGGTGTTGCAGCGCAGTGAACTGCCGGAGCCGTTGCGCATGGCACTGTTCAATGAGCTCTACGACCTCTGCAGCGGCGGTAGTCTCTGGAGTGCGGCATCAGCGGAGGATCCCCACGGTCGCTTCGGCGTGCTCGAGTGCCTCGACTACGCCTGGTACGAAAGCCTCGATGTGCGCCTGTATGGCTCCTTTGCCCTGCTGCAGCTGTGGCCTGAGCTGGATAAATCGGTTCTGCGCAGTTTTGCCCGTGCGATCCCTGCGGCGGATGCCACCCAAAGGCCGATCGGCTGGTATTTCACCCAGGGCAAGGGCCGTGTGGAAGCCGATCGCAAGGTGAAGGGCGCAACGCCGCATGATCTGGGTGCGCCCAATGAGCAGCCCTGGGATGCCACTAACTACACCGCTTATCAGGACTGCAACCTCTGGAAAGATCTCGGCAGTGATTTCGTGCTTCAGGTGTGGCGCACCTACCAGCTGGCCCCCAGCGGCGAAGACCTGGGTTTTCTGGCTGAGTGCTGGCCCGCGGCTGTTGAGGCGCTGCGCTACCTGAAAACCTTTGATGTGAATAACGATGGTTTGCCCGACAACGGCGGAGCGCCGGATCAGACCTTCGATGACTGGCCCTTGAAGGGTGTGAGCGCCTACTGCGGTGCGCTCTGGATCGCAGCGCTGGAGGCCGCGCTGGCCATTGCTCAGACGCTGCAGCTCAAAACCGGATTGGACACGGCCGCTGAGCAGCATCAGTTCGGCGCCTGGCTGGAGCAATCGCGCGGCAATTTCGACAAGCTGCTCTGGAACGGCGAGTTTTATGACATCGATGCCGAGAGCGGCACGCCGGTGGTGATGGCCGATCAGCTCTGTGGTGATTTCTATGCCCGCCTGCTCGGTCTGGAGCCTGTGGTGAGTGAGGCCAACAGCCGCAGCACGCTCAAGGCGGTGAAGGAAGCCTGTTTTGACAGGTTTGAGGAGGGCACGCTGGGTGTGGCTAATGGCTTGCGCCGCGATGGCACTCCACTGGATCCCAACGGCACCCATCCGCTGGAGGTGTGGACCGGCATCAATTTCGGCATCGCCAGCTATTTCCAGCTGATGGGCGAATCGCAAACAGCGCAGGCGATTTGTTCAGCGGTTGTGAATCAGGTGTATTCAGGCGGGCTGCAGTTCCGCACGCCGGAAGCGATCACGGCAGTGAACACCTTCCGTGCCTGCCACTACCTGCGCGCCATGGCGATCTGGGGGCTGTGGGCAACGCATACCAACTGGCAGGTGATTCCTGGAGCCCAGCGGGGGTGAAGCCATGCTCCGGCCACTTTGGTCGTGTACGCTTTTGCGTACATATTGATCATTGGGTCTGAAGTGGCTTCGATTTCCGTGACTGAAGCGCGTAGGCGTTTGTTTGCATTGGTGGATGAAGTAGGTGAATCCCACTCTCCAGTGGAGATTCACGGCAAGCGTGGTAACGCCGTGTTGGTGGCGGAAGAAGATTGGAAGGCGATTCAAGAAACGCTTTATCTCACATCAATTCCTGGTATGCGGGAGTCAATCCTTGAAGGGATGGCAGCACCAGAATCTGCGCTTAGTGAGACCCCTGGCTGGTGAGCTGGCGCGTGTTGTTTACCCGCCAGGCTCAGCGGGATGCCCGCAGGCTCGCTAGCGCCTCTCCTGCGTTGAAGGCCAAAGCTGAGCGTTTGCTTGCCTTGCTCCACAGCGATCCTTTTCAGAAGCCTCCTCCCTACGAAGCCTTGGTTGGAGATCTCAAGGGTGCCTATTCCCGCCGAATCAATATTCAGCACCGGCTTGTATATCAGGTGCTGGAAGATGAGCAACTTGTGAAGGTGTTGAGGCTTTGGAGTCACTACGCGTGATTGAAATCAATGGAATGAATCAGTGCAGAGGAGGCAAGCAATGACAACGCAGATCGCCTTCCAATCGTCGCTGCCGCGGGCGGGTTCGACCCTGTTCAGCAACATCGTGGGCCAAAACCCGGCCTTTCATGTGACGCCGACATCGGGTTTGCTGGATCTTCTCTATGTGGCTCGCGGTCAGTTCAGCCGCGGTGAGGAGTTCAGGCTCAGGGGCGAGAGGAAATGGAGCGGGCCTTCATCGGTTTCTGCCGTGGTGGTCTCGAGGGCTATGCCACTGCTCTGACAGACAAGCCCTGGCTTCTGGATAAGAGCCGCGGCTGGGGCGTGCATTACGGCTTTCTGAATGCTTTTTATACCAACCCCAAAATCATCTGCATGCTGCGTGATCCCGTTGACATTCTCTGTTCGATGGAACGTAACTTTCGCAAGGCCGGCTTGCGCGATCCGGGCATGGTGAATCACAGCGAAATGTTGAACACCAGCCTGGAGAAACGCCTTGATCACTGGGTGGTGTCGCCGCCGGTGGGTCTGGCGATGGAACGCTTGCAGGAGATCCTGCGCCAGGGCATTGATCAGCAGATGTTGTTCATTCACTATGAGGATCTCTGCGCCAATCCTCGTTTGCAGCTGGAGCGTTTTTACTCCTATATCGGTCTCCCCTATTTTGTTGGCCACGATTTCAACCATGTGGAGCAGATCACTGTTGAAGATGATGAGGTGTATGGGGTGTTTGGTGACCATCAGATCCGCGGCAAAGTGGAGCCTCAGACCAGCCAGGCCATCGAGATCTTTGGGCCGGGGTTGTGTGATTGGATTCGGCAGCGCTATGGCTGGTTTTATGAAAAGTTTGGTTTGGGGAGATGAAGGTGAGTTGACGTTGAAAACGAGAAGACGACCATAGGCTTGAATATGTCTACGAAACAATCAAACTACTGGTAAATTGCTTTGATTCAATACCAGGTTGGATAGATAGTCTTAGATATTAAGTGAGTATTGAAATCTGAGGTGCAATGGATTTTTCTGCTCACAAGGATCGCTTGGAGCTCATGGACTCGAGTTGTTGATAAACGTCCAGGTCAATGTCGAATCCCATGGCAAGCATGACCCGCAGACGCACAAGATACCTTTCTTCTTTGCTCAGTAAGCCGTTGCGATAGCGCTTCTGAATTGTGCGGCCGCGCCGGATGTGGGTCATCGGTACGCAATCTGCAGCAGCGAACCTCCAAGCGTTTAGATGTTCCCCACAGGTCGTCAGCACAAAACGATCGATGCCATAACCACTGCCCTTGCCGCGATTGAATGGCATGACCAGATCCCATAAGTCTCGTCGCATGAACGGGGCCATCATTTCAACGAACGGCACTCGATGCATCGAAAGGCATGGCCTTTGGCGCAAGAATCCATACTCACCACTGAGCTCATGATTCAGTGCAACAGAGGGTTGAATTGCCAAGAGATTGTGGAGTCTTGCCAAGGCCAGCAGTTTGAAGACATCTCCTGAAGACAGCATTACATCATCACAAATGACACTGATGTAGTGATCCTAGGGCGGCATTTCTAGTTCACTCCAGACTGCATTCATCGCTTCGCCCATGCCTTCGCAAGGGATGCTGAGCTCTTCAAATCCATGTGGATTGCTCCCAGGCGGGAACCCTTTTCCTGTGAAATCCAGCATCACAACTCTGCAAGGCAAAGGCTGATCCATCACGAAGCAATGCTGACCTGCTGCCGAGGTGATCACCAACAGATCATCCGCCTTGGGTCCAGGATTGATCACAGGTTTGCCGTAAGCAATCGGATCCTGTTGATCAAGCTTTTGAACTGCCTCAAGCATTTCCGGCAGGAATTGGTCACTGTGGCTGCCCAGCACCCATCTCGCCCATTGCTGACGTTCAGCCTCTGAGCGGTCGCCCAGTAGCTCTGGAAACGTTTCGCTCATGCTGCTTGCAGGTCAGATTCAGCTGAGCTCATACCTGCTTGAGCGAGTGCAAGAAACGCCCAATCCGCCGCATAAAACCTGTTCAGTGCTTCAAGTGCTTCAGGGGTGAGATGTTCAGCTTTCAAGCCTCGCCAGGGATTGTCATGCTGAAGGTCTTGGGAAACATTTTGAGCATTGCCATTGATCTCGACTCCGCTGGCTGTTTGCCACTGCTGGATCAGTTCGTTGATGCTCTCCATTCCATGCAATGAGTGGTAACAGCCAGGGTCACTGCCCAGATAAGCCTCCTGGGGAATCGTGTGATGGCTCCAATCGATATGACAGGCAATCCACTGGGGAAGTTGCAGTGCAACAGCATTCATGACATAGACGGGGTCGGAGTCATCCGCGAAGCTGGCAACCCCGTGTTTGAGAAGAAGGTCACGGTGATAGTCAACAGCTTTGCGATAAGTGGCCTCATCGTCAGTGGTGGTTTCTAATTTTTGATCGCTTGCTAAGCGTGTAAGTTCCCGCAGATGGCTTCTGCAGGCCGAAACGAATCGCTCAACCGGGTCACGCCAGATCGCCATTACGGCGCGATGTTGGCCAACAAATTTGAATTCCTGCGGAGTCAGCCAGTAGGTGTGGGGAAGGGCTGGCATGTGTGGATCACAGAGCAACGGCTCGTCACGGCATCCCTGCAATTGCAGCCATACGCTCTTGATCGTGCTGCAGCCGTTTTTGGGCACCCAGACGATGGCTGCATCATCTCCGAGGGGCAGCAGCGGTGTGAGTGTTCCTCCAGCCTGCAGATGCATTTGAACGGAGGACCATTCGCTGCTGTTCCTGATCCGCAGACCAGGCATTGGGCCCTTGGCTTGCACTGTGGTGTTCATGCCGCCATGGCTTGATCAGTACCGGCAATGCCGATCCTGGGGTTGATCGTGCTCAAGGGCAGCGGACGAATACCGGACGGCTTCTGCCCCACCTCCTGCTTTTTGCGGCAAATGCTTTCCACGGCGACCTGGAAGGCCTGGGCCACGCTTTTGTCTTGGAACAGCCGAGCCTTGCGTTCACTGATCAACGACCGCATCTGTTGATAGAAGCTCTGGTCGCTCAGCAAGCGGCAGGAGATGGCCACGTAATCATCCACATCCTTGGCGATCAGTTCGGGCAGCTCAAGAACGTCGAGCATCGACACGGTGTGACGGCCGCGCATGAAAGCGGTTGGCAGTGTCACCACAGGGCAGTCGAGCGAGAAGGATTGCATGGAGCTGTTGCCACCGTTCCAGTCGATGGTGTCGATGGTGTGATGGCTGATCGCGAAAAGACCCATGAAGTCGACGTAATCAAGCCGCGGCAGGATGCGCAGGTGGTTGTCGATGTTGAGGCCGCGTTGTTCAAAGTGAGGGCGCAGAAGCTCATGCAGGCGATTGGCGATGCTGCCATTGCCTCTGGTTTCGCAGCACGAGCGTCTTGGCCTAATGCCATTGCAATGGGTACGGAGGCCACCGCTTCTGATGAAGCTCAGGCCATTGGCAGTTCAGCGAGTGCCATTGGTGAAGGAGCTCTTGCTACGGGTCGGCTTTCTTCTGCTTCTGGAAGAGGTGCCATTGCCTCTGGTTTTGCAGCACGCGGGTCTGGGCCCAATGCCCTTGCGGTGGGCGTAGAGGCAACCGCTTCTGATGAAGCTATGGCCGTTGGCAGTTCAGCGAGTGCCACTGGTGAAGGAGCAATTTCAACGGGTAAGAACTCGTCGGTAACTGGTCAAGGTTCCTTGGCGTATGGTTTCAAAGCCAGAGCAACGAATGACAACACGATCGCGGTCGGTAGTTCAGCTTTCGCCAATGGCACCAACTCTTATGCCATTGGTGCAGATGCGATAGCCAATGGACGGCAGGCACTAGCCATCGGTGCAGGTGCGCGCGCTGAAGGCTTTAACACCGATCTTGTCGCTGTCGGCACCAAAGCAACAGCACTGGGGACTAACAGCACGGCTCAGGGTGCGTATGCCTATGCCGATGGGACTAATGCGGTTGCGATTGGTACCTCTCGTGCCATTGGAACCGAGGTTGTGGCAATCGGTGCTCAAGCCACGGCCACCTATGACCGTTCCTCTGCCGTTGGAGCTGGAGCAGCTACCACCCGTAAAGACCAGATTGTTCTGGGAACGTTCAAAACAGAAGTGACCGCACCGAATCTGGCTGGTGATGGCACCGAAATCATCGCTGCTAATGAAGATGGAACCCTTCAGCGCACTTCAATGTCCTTTAAGCAGCTCGACAAAGCTGTGCGCAAGAAGCTTCCCAAGCTGGAGTCTGCTGCCAGAGGTCTTGGTCAGGCCGTGCAGGCCAGTGGTGCCATCGCCTCCGCGATGTCGGCGATTCCGGAAGTGACCCTTCAGGAAGATGAACCGGCTCGCTGCGGAGTGGGCACGGGTGCTTATGGCTCTCAGTACGCCATCTCCGCAGGTTGTGCCGTGAGAGTGGGCGATCGTTTGCACCTCAACGGTGCACTGTCGTACACCCCATCGGTGGATTACGAATATGGCTCCACCGCCTCCATCGCCGGCCTGTTGGGTTTCTCCTTCCCCCTTGGCAAGAGAAAAGAGTCAACCAAGGTGAGCTCTTCAGAGATCTCGGAATATCGCACCTAGATGAATGCCAGTTTCGTGGAGCTCAAGGATGATCTTCGCTCTCGCGATCAGCAGATTGATGAGCTGAAAGCCAAGCTTGAGGCTCTGCTCGAGCAGCAAAACGACAACACCAGCATGACTGGGCCAGGGTCTGAATCCACCGATGAGCTTGTGGCGCTGCTCAGAGAACAGATCAAACAACTTGAAGAGGAGAAGCGTTTGTCTCTTGAGGAGGATAAGCGCCAGAATCTGGTCATTGAGAAGCTCACCGAGCGTGACACTCAGAATCAGGAGCAGATTCAGGCTCTGGAAGAGAAGCTCGATGAGAGTGATAAGCGCTTCGGCAAACTCAAGCGTCAATTTGATGCGATCATGAAAAAGTTGGGTATGAATAGCGGCGGCAATGCAGGTTTGTAAATCATTCTCTCAAGCAGATCCTGAAGATCTGAACAATCCTGATTTCTTCTCATGCTGATTTCACGTCTATCAAGTTCCATGCGCGTTGAATCCCTGGCACTTTGTCTTTTGTCTGCAGCATTGATTCCTGATGCTGTTATTGCCCAGACGGCTCAGTCTCAGCCCTCCAGTGCTCAATTGACCCGTCGAATCAATGATGGATTTGTCAAGGGATGCCTTGCCGGTAAGACTCCCAATATTTCTAATCAGCGCGGTTATTGCAACTGCATGGTGAGCAGTTACAACAGTCGCTACGACGGCAAAACCTTGTCGGCCATCACTCAGTTAGCTAATCAGGCCGGCCAGCCCGGGGCAGCTCTGGTTGGGGTGATGATGGAGCCAGAAAAACAAAAGTGTGTGGCCCGCTTCTGATTGAGCGGTTCACTTTTTAATTGTGTGAATGTGAGCGATCACAACCGGCTCGTCTTTCGACAACGTGCTGGCGGTTCTTTGATGAGCTGATCTGCTGAGGGCGCACCCATGCACGGATGCATCGGCAACCCCGCTTCACGGGTTCATGACTGATCATGGGCACACTCCCGTGACTGGTTCATGCTTGCGTTGCGCCGTCTGTTCTGCACATTGCTGGTGGCTGTGATGCTGCTGCTGCTCACGCCGGCAGCGGCCAGCGCTCAGGTGCATGAGCATCAGGATGAAAACGGTGCTCCGATGCTGCGCAGCCTGGAGAGCCTGCGTGATCTTGACTATCAGAGCTGGCAGGCGGTGGCTTATCGCGTCGGCAAGCCTGGCAATCCAGTGGTGCTGCGCATCGTTGGTTACCCGGGCAAGATGCGCCTTGAGCACCCCACTTCGCTGCTGGTGCAAGCCGGAGTCAAGGAGTGGCAGCTCGATGACATCACGCTCGATAATCCTGTACTAGCCACCGACGGCCGTGAGGCGGCTGTGGAATTTGCCCTTGATCCATTGCTGAACGATCTCAGCAACAAGCGTCCATTGCGGCTGTTCCTGCCTGGTGTGTTCAACGAAATGCCAGTGCCTCCCTACGTGGTGGCTGAATGGCGTGATGTGCAGACCAAACCGCTCGGCTGATGGCTGCTCCGGCTTCTTCAGAGCAGCGCTGGATTCCCTGGATGCGCCGCGCCCTGCAGCTGGCAGCACTGGCTGAAGGGCGCACCAGCCCGAACCCACTGGTCGGTGCAGTTGTGCTGGATGCACAGGGGCGTCTGGTGGGAGAGGGTTTCCATGCACGGGCAGGTCTTCCCCACGCCGAACCGGGGGCTCTGGCTCAGGCAGGCTCCTCCGCCCGGGGCGGCACGATTGTGGTCACCCTGGAACCCTGCTGCCATCAGGGCAGAACGCCTCCCTGCACCGAAGCGATTCTTGCTGCAGGAATCCAGCGGGTTGTGGTGGCGTTAACGGATCCTGATCCGCGCGTTGCCGGCGGCGGCCTGCAGCGTCTGCGCGATGCCGGTCTGGAGGTGATCAGCGGCATCCTGGCTGCACAGGCCGCTGATCAGAACCGGACCTTTGTGCATCGTGTGCGCACCGGCCGTCCCTGGGGGATTCTCAAATGGGCCATGAGCCTGGATGGACGCACCGCCCTGCCCAATGGCGCCAGTCAGTGGATCAGTGGCCCGCGGGCGCGCGCCTGGGTGCATGAACTCAGGGCTCGATGCGATGCGGTGATCGTGGGTGGGGGCACCGTGCGGGCCGACGATCCCATGCTCACCAGCCGTGGCCGTCGCTCACCTGAACCGCTGCGAGTTGTGCTCAGCCGCAGTCTTGAGCTGCCCGAGTCGGCGCAGCTCTGGCAGCCATCCACAGCACCCACCCTGGTGGCCCATGCAACCGCCGAAGCGGTGGCGCTCGAATCGCAGCTCAATCGGATGGCCGCCTTGAAGGCCAAGGGTGTGGAGCTCCAGACGCTCGAGCGCTCTGAGCCTGAACAGCTGCTGCCTGAACTTGCACGCCGTGGCTGCAACCGGGTGCTGTGGGAATGCGGCCCCGCTTTGGCAGCTGCGGCCCTGCAGCAGGGGTGCGTACAGGAGATTGCGGCGGTGATTGCCCCCAAACTGCTGGGCGGAGAGCTGGCTCGAACCCCCCTGGGTGAGCTGGGCTTCAAGGCGATGGATCAGGTGCTGAGGTTGAACTGCGAGCCAGGCCGGAGCCTTGGTCAGGATCTGCTGCTGCAGGCGCAACTCAGTGCTTCTGCAGCTCCGAACTGATTCGCCCGATCAGAATTCCCATCACCACCGCCAGATACAACTGTCCGACCACACCTGTGGACACAGCCAACATCCGCGCCAGTGGATAACCGGGGGTGACGTCGCCGAAGCCAAGGGTTGTCAGACAGACGAAGGCGAAATAGTTGATCTGCGCGAACACTGGAGTGAGGAGCAACACGATGGAGTTGCCCACCATCTCGACCCCTGGCATGTCGATTGGCGCGAAGCTGCCGGGCTGGATTGTTTCGACGCCCGTCATCACCAGTCCAGAGGTCAGGCCCAGCAGCAGGTAACCAGCGGCTGCCCCCATCAGCACCCTGGAATTCACGCTTTGTTCGCTGGCCAGTCGCTTCACGAGGCGCACCACGCTCCAGCCCACCAGCAGACTCCAACTCACAACAAGAGGAATGGCGCTGAGGTACCACTGGAGCGGAGTGAACAGCCACACAAGCTGAGTCAGCAGCGCCACGATTCCCAGCGTTTGATACAGCCGGTCGGGCACGCTCAGCACCGGCTTGTGCAGCATCACCAGTTGGGTGAGCAGCAGGGCGATCAAGGCATAGCCGAGGTTGCCCAACCAGCTGATTCGGGGGAAGGCGAAACTCGCCATCACCAGCAGGCAAAGCAGCAGAAGCAGCTGATAGATCGTTTCCTTGCGTTGCCTGTGTCCGCGTTCCAGCTGCATCGTGTTTGCCACGCTCACTTCGAGAATGGCCAGGTTTGTCGGTGCTGGCGAGTTTCATCGCCATGATGTGGCGTTCGGTTCTCCGCCATCCCGCGGCGACCCGGCTTGGAATACCGGCTTTAGCCTTGGGCCAGCACAGGACGTGATTCATGCCGATCCGCGAGGACGACAACCGCCCCAATCGCCGCTTTGGAATCCTCAACCTGGTGCTGATCGGTTTCGGTGTACTGCTGTTGATCAGCAGCTTCGTTCCCAACCAGGGCATGCAGCAGGTTCCGCGAGTGCCCTACTCGCTGTTCATTGATCAGGTGAACGACGGTGCTGTCAAGCGCGCCTACATCACCCAGGATCAGATCCGTTACGAGCTGTCTGAAGCCGAGGAAGGAGCTCCCTCGGTGCTGGCGACGACGCCAATCTTCGACATGGATCTGCCGCAGCGCTTGGAGACCAAGGGCGTTGAGTTCGCTGCTGCCCCTCCGAAGAAGCCCAATATCTTCACCACGATTCTCAGCTGGGTGGTTCCCCCGCTGATCTTCATCCTTGTGCTGCAGTTTTTCGCACGTCGCTCCATGGGAGCCGGCGGAGCGCAGGGAGCACTGAACTTCACCAAAAGCAAGGCGAAGGTTTACGTCCCCGATGAACAATCGCGCGTCACCTTTGCTGATGTGGCCGGCGTTGATGAAGCCAAGGACGAGCTGGCTGAGATCGTTGATTTCCTCAAGTCGTCTGATCGCTATGCCGAAATCGGTGCGCGGATTCCCAAAGGCGTATTGCTCGTCGGTCCTCCGGGAACCGGCAAAACGCTGCTCTCCAAAGCGGTGGCTGGAGAAGCGGGTGTGCCCTTCTTCATCATCAGCGGCTCGGAATTCGTTGAGCTGTTTGTCGGTGCCGGCGCGGCGCGCGTTCGTGATCTGTTCGAGCAGGCCAAGAAAAATGCGCCCTGCATCATTTTCATCGACGAGCTGGATGCCATCGGCAAGAGCCGCTCAGGTTCCATGGGTGTTGTCGGTGGTAACGATGAACGCGAGCAGACCCTTAATCAGCTGCTCACCGAAATGGACGGTTTCGCCTCCAAGGACAAACCGGTGATCGTGCTGGCAGCCACCAACCAGCCGGAGGTTCTCGATGCCGCCTTGCTGCGTCCCGGTCGCTTCGATCGCCAGGTGTTGGTGGACCGCCCCGATCTCTCCGGACGCAAGACGATCCTGGAGATCTACGCCAAGAAAGTGAAGCTGGCCGAAGGTGTGGATCTCGATCGCATCGCTCAGGCCACCAGCGGTTTCGCCGGCGCTGACCTTGCCAATCTTGTGAACGAGGCTGCCTTGCTGGCGGCCCGTGCCATGCGCACCAAGGTGGAACAGCAGGATCTCGGCGAAGCGATTGAGCGAGTGGTGGCCGGTCTGGAGAAGAAGAGCCGTGTTCTCCAGGACGATGAAAAGAAGGTTGTGGCTTACCACGAGGTGGGCCACGCGATCGTCGGGCACCTGATGCCCGGCGGCAGCAAGGTGGCCAAGATTTCGATCGTGCCCCGCGGCATGAGTGCACTTGGTTACACCCTGCAGCTCCCCACTGAAGAACGTTTCCTCAATTCCAGAGAGGAGCTGCAGGGCCAGATCGCCACATTGCTGGGTGGTAGATCTGCGGAGGAAGTCGTATTCGGCAAGGTCACCACAGGTGCCTCCAACGATCTGCAGCGAGCCACGGATATCGCCGAGCAGATGGTCGGCACTTACGGAATGAGCGAAACGCTTGGACCACTGGCTTACGACAAGCAGGGTGGAGGTCGCTTCCTTGGCGGCGGCAATAATCCTCGCCGCACCGTGAGTGATGCCACGGCTCAGGCCATCGATAAAGAGGTCAGGGCACTGGTCGACACCGCCCATGACCAGGCGCTGACGATCCTGCGGCAGAACATGGCACTGCTCGAAACCATTTCCCAGAAGATTCTGGAAAAGGAAGTGATTGAAGGCGATGAGCTCAAGGAGATGCTTGATGCCAGCGTCATGCCTGAGGCCATTGCCGCCTGAGGCTTGACGGATTCGTGCTTTGTCCCCGATAACAATCCTTTGAAGTCAGTCCATGACGTCCGCCACCACCAGCGTTGCTGCCGTCCTTTCGGCACTGAGCGGCAACGACTATCTGTCGTCGGCGGATGCCACGGCTGAACAGACATCAGCCCTGCTTGAACTGGCCAGGCAGCTCAAGAGTGGTGATCGCAGGATCGATCTTGGTAATCGTGTTCTCGGCCTGATCTTCACCAAAGCCTCCACACGCACACGCGTCAGTTTCCAGGTGGCGATGGCCAGGCTTGGCGGCCAGACCGTTGATCTCAATCCGCAGGTCACCCAGCTGGGGCGAGGTGAACCACTCGAAGACACCGCCAGGGTGTTGAGTCGTTTCTGTGATGTGCTCGCTGTACGTACATACGCTCAGCAGGAGCTGGCTGATTACGCCTACTGGGCCTCGATTCCCGTGATCAATGCTCTCACCGATCTGGAGCATCCCTGTCAGGCTCTGGCCGACTTCCTCACCATGCAGGAAACATTCGGTGAGCTTCAGGGTCAGACCCTGACCTATGTGGGCGATGGCAACAACGTGGCCCACTCCCTGATGCTGTGTGGTGCTCTGCTGGGCGTGAATGTGCGCATCGCCTGCCCCGATGGCTTCGAGCCCCTGCCAGGAGTGCTCGATCAGGCCCGTTCTCTGGCTGTTGGTGGTGCAGAGATCAGCGTCAGCAGTGATCCTGCAGCTGCGGTGAGCGGAGCTCAGGTGATTTACACCGATGTCTGGGCCTCCATGGGCCAGGAGCAGGAACAGCTCGAACGGCAACAGGCCTTCCAGGGATTCTGTGTGAATGAAGCGCTGCTGGCTCAGGCCGATTCCCGCGCTATCGTGTTGCACTGCCTGCCTGCCCATCGCGGTGAAGAGATCAGTGCGGAGGTGATGGAGGGCTCCGCCAGCAGGATCTTCGATCAGGCGGAAAATCGCCTGCATGCCCAACAGGCGTTGCTGGCTGCTCTGCTGGGTGGTCTCTGATCAGTGAGGCCAGGCCTGGTGGGAGAGAGCAGGGGGTTTGATCCAACCGTGATTCTCTGCTGTTCACCGGAGCTTCACCAGAACCCCTGCTGATCTGTACCAGAGCCTTGCAGTGGGGTTCACCAGAGGAGCTGTGATCTTGAAGGAGTCGAAGGGGCTTTGCACCCAACCATTCCCTTCAACGAGCACTTCAACAAGCACTCCAACCAGCCATGTCCGTCAAATCCGTCGTCGTTTATGCCCTTTCCCTCACGGTGGGCATTGGCGCTGTCACGCATGCCAAGACTCAGCTGATTGAGCAGGCATTTCTGGAGACCAGAGACACCATCGAGCTCGCTGACGCCTCTCGCGCTGATCTTGAAGACCTGAACCGGTTGCGCAGCCGCCGCGGTGGGAGGCTCGTCGCTCAGGCAAGTCTTTAGCGTCGGCCAGATCCCATCAATTCAACCTTCGTCAACGCCTCGTTACGTTTGTTAACGTTTTGGCACTATCGGAACGATGATGTCTTCCTCCACTCCCAACACCCCCGACCCTCAGAAGGTCTTCAGTGAAAAGCTCAATGGCCGTGCAGCAATGCTTGGCCTTGTGATTGGTCTGGCCGTTGAGGCTGTCACCGGCAAGGGAATTGTTCAACAGGTCTGGGGCTTCAATGAGTCGACCAAGGGAATTGATTTCTCAGGTCTTCTCAGCTTCTTCAGCTGATTGATCAGCGGCTGCAGAATCGTGACGATCGGATCGCGTTGTGCCTGGTCATGACGCGATTCAAACGACCCTCTTGATCTTGAGCTCATGTCTGCGGATGTTTTTGGCCGTTTGGTTCAAGCCAGCAGTCCATCGCTTTCAGCAGGGTTCAGCTCTCTGAATCAATCGAGCTGACCAGAATGCCCGATGTCCCGGGAGTGTATTTTTTGTCAGCTGATGGTGCTGAAATCAAAGTTTGGTGAGCGCTGACGCACAAGCAGTGACAACAGCGCCTCGGTGATGCCATGACAAGGGCAGATGAGGATTACGGCTTGAACTCGACCCAGGTGCTGATCCAACAACCGCAGGAAGACACACTGATCGATGCCTTGAGAGGCTGCAGAAGTGCCACCGAGCTCAAAGCGCTTGAGCAACGGCTTGCAAGCACTGATTCGATTCCATTGTTCGACTGGATTTGCGACCTGCTCGTGCAGAGGCGGATTTCCAGAGGACTGGCGGCAAGACTTCTTGTTCAGCTGCACAACAACTGAGTACTGAAGAGTCGTTAACCGTCACCGCAGTAACGAATCTGAACCCCATCAGCGTTGAGCCATGGGCTCATCTCCATGCTTACCTCTTGTGTGTGCCATTTGCCGCCCTTCTAAGCCGATAACGTTGCAAAAATAGATGAAGTTACGTAAACACGATGGCTGAACAGCAATCCGAATCCAAGAGCGCCATGGAGGAGACCTTCGGGATGCAGACCTGGGTGGATGGCGAAACCTGGAACGGCCGGCTGGCGATGCTCGGTTTTGTTGTGGCCATCGCGCTTGAAGTGGCGGCTGGACAGTCACTGCTGCCAAAAATCTGGTGATTGTCACCGCACTCCAGTCAGCTGGAGTTGCTGTGACATACGCATTGGTCTAAACCAGTGTTCAATCCTGGTTTCGCCAGAGCCAACCTTGATGTGTCGAGGTTGGCTCTTTATATTTTGGTGTTTTCACGCAACGTTGCTCAGATCAGCTAACCAGTTGAATCACAGCTGAGTCGGTACATGGAGTCATGTCTGGAGATCAATGTTCTGAAAGTCGGTCATCAGGAACCACTGCCATTAGTTCATGATCGAGAAGCGAGATGCTTTCATTACCGTGGCGTGGTGATCGGGAAACTGGTTGTTGAAAAGAGTGTTTGCCTTAAGCTGATTCGATAGGGTTCAGTTAATCACGCTAATGGAAGATGATTTAAGTCGACACCTTGCCAAGTTGCTTCACTCGACTGAGGCTTATTCGAGCGAAGAATGTAACGGAGGAGCGGTCATCGAGCTGCTTTTTGATCTTCAGATCATGAAAATCGAAACTCTTGAGGATTTTCAGAAAAGACAATCAGAAGATGCCGTGAAAGAATTGATTCAGGAGTATCTCGATCGTTGAATATTCTTCCAGTTATAATTTATTATCAGCTGCAATTATCGTCAGGTACTAATTCAGCCAGTATTAATTTCTGTTCAGTATTCAGGCGGTTAAGTTCTATGGCTTTGTGAAGGATTATCCACCAGCTTTTCCATAATGAATTGTTGAATCAGGTTTCATGCAGACGGTTGATCTCCGCTTCTGGCGAGTCTGGGTGGATGAGCAGGGTGTAAGCCACCAGACAAGGCATGCATTCAACGACCATAAGCAATCTGTTTTTGCTGAAGGAGCGACTCCCCTTTGGAACGCCATCCACTACACCGGCCCAGCCACCATCATTACGCTCATTTTGATGCCAGGAGATCTAAAGGATTGGCACGAAAATCCCAGGCCTCAATGGATTATTCCTTTGAATGGAACATGGTGTGTTGAAACAATGGATGGGTGCATTGTTGAAATGGGACCCGGAGAGATCAGTTTCGGTGGTGATCAGGGAACACTGAACAACAAAGGCCACCGTTCATGGGCTGTTGGAGATACTCCTGTTGAACTGATGTTGATACAGGTTTCAGAACCACCGCCTTGGAATCCCTGTAACCCAATGTCTTGATCCTGTGCTGCAAGCAGTTTGATCGACGAAGGAGTTGGAGAGTGATCGCAAGGTGTGTGCATGACGCGTCAGAATTGGGATGGCTAACTCACGAAGTGCTGTTCAAACGCTGAATCTGATGAATAAGTACCCCACAGAATGGCATCTCGATGAAGCTGCCCTCGATTGGTTGGATCAGCTCCTTGACCAGAAGTATCGTCAAGGGGTTAATTCCAGCGATCTCTCAGCGCACGCCCGCGCACGAGAGATGATTGATTTGTGGCGTGCGCAGATGGGATCACGCCGCCATCATCAATGATCTGAACTTGTGCAATCGGTGTACCAACAAGTTTGAAAATATAGACTCAATAGCTTTGAACTTTGTGCTTCCAGCACAGTTAATGGTTGAAATTAATAGTGCGTCAAGTTTTGATTGAATTCGCTTGCACGCGCCAATCTTGTCGAGGCTGATTATCGTGGCCAGAGCATAATCACTAAAACTCCTGAAAGTGCAATACCTGCACCGATTAAGTCGCCGATATCCGGTAAGTATCCGTCAAACTGCCTTGCCCAGGCAAAAGCGAGTACGATAAAAAATCCACCATAAATGGCATAAACGCGCCCAAAATCTGAAGTGGGTTGCAAACAGGGTACAAATCCATAACCAATCAATGCAATCACTCCTGCTGCTGCATAAGTCCAGTTTTTATCTTCTCTGACAGTCTGCCAAACCAGCCAACCTCCGCCGACTTCAAGAAGTCCAGCAGCAATAAACAGGAGTATGGATAATGCAATTGTTTGAGGCGTCCAGATCAATGAACTTTCTGTAGTCTCTGCACTTAATGTTTCGGTGATCGGTTGACTTGCATCGCCATCAAGTTCTTCATTCATTGCCGATTGTTATCAGTTCTGAACTCTATCTAGCTATTGAGATCAGAATTGTCAGCGCCAAATGACACGCCCGATGGAAACGATGAAGGCTTCTTGAATGATTCTCCTCAAAAGTGGCTGCAGCGAATCACGGGAACGATCCTTGTAATCAGTATTGCTGAGTGAGATTTGTGGAGAATTTCCCTTTTGATCTGTCTGGCACAACCGAAAATAATTAAGTGATTCACTGCTGAAGCTGAATTGACAGGCAAAATTTAAGTGGAGATTTGAAAAGCCATGCTCTGACACTCAGCCTTGGCGGCGGCCACGTTGCTGGCATCAGGGATGTGTCTAGAGGGCTGCAACCGCGAGGCATCGACAACGATCCCCAATCTTTCCTCTTATGGAAGTCAGGTTCAGGGAGTTTCATGGTTTGACAAAGACTCCAAGGGAAAAAATAATCAGGAAGTGCCTCCAGGTTCGCTTTCTATCTAGACTCCAGCCTATGAAGGGATGAACCCGTTGGTTCAAAACAAAATTGATCAAATTTTAAAAGATCTGATTCAGCGTTTTGAAGGCTGATACAGCTCAGTGAATGTTATTTGGAGCAAATACTCAGATTCGAAGATTTATAAAAAATATTCTGCAAAAGTAAAAGATGGATTAGGGCCAGACTTACTGCTGGTTCATAATTTCATGATTCCAGCTCTTAGTAAAAGAAATGAAATAAAAGCAATACATCCGAAGAGTGTGAGGCTTAAGGAGCTGCGCCCAAGAATTTTTGCAGCCATCTAAAGTGAATGGAAAAATGTATGGAATTCCGTTCATTGTTAATGTTCAGTTGCTTTGCTTCAATAAACAAGTTGTTAAAAGTGCCCCTAGAACTTTTGATGACTTGATTGAAGCATCCAGGTCTGGTATTTCAACTGCGATAGGAGGAAACTTTCTTCAAACAATGTGTGGTTTGCCAGGATTCAATGCGAGATTATTTGGAGCAAAACCAAGCTCTCGTCAGGCACTCAAAAAGGGTCTGAGCGGCTGGATCACAATGCTCAGAACAAGTGATGAAGAACCCAATATGGCACTGTTTAAAAACCCATCACTGATGAAGCAATATTTTTCAGAGGGCAAAATCAGCATCATCAATTGTCAATCCATTGACTTGCCATACCTCAGAAAATCACTCGGTAAGGAGAATCTTGGAATTGTCGAGATGCCAACAGTGAACGGCAAAGAGCCTCAATCCAGGTTGACTGGGGCATCTTTTACCATTAATCCGTACACGAGCTCCAATCAGAATAAGCTTGCACTGCGTTTTAGCAACTATGCGATCAGCATTGACCAGCAGCAGCAGATTGCTATTAATTGGAACTCTCTTTTGCCCGTTAATCAAAATAGTGATTTCAATAAAGATCTTCTGCCAGTACTCAGTACTTCAGAAAAGTCTTTCATTAATTCATCTGAATTGACCGATGAAAAGCTTGAAATCATCAGCCTCAATTTTAATTCGATCCAAGATGTTTATCAAGATGCCACAGCAGGGCTGATCGACCCAGTGCAGGCCAGTAATGAAATTGTTGATCTTCTGGAGATTCAACAATGACACCCGCCAGTCAAATTGATCTGCAACCGATCATACGTTTTGCCAATGAGCTCTGGCTTGCCGTCAGCAGGCCAGCTGTCAGTACGCAGATTCTGATCATCTTTGCTGCGTTATTGTTCTGTGTGTTGCTTGAGTTCAAAGCCAAGATTGATTTTAAATCATTGAAAATACCTATCAAAAGAAGGGCTGTAGCCACTCTGATGGCTTTGGTTTTATTGTTGATGGTCTATGGCTTGATGGAGATCCTGAACAGACCCAATGGTTTGATTCAACAGATATGTTAAATGTTGCTGACTTATATCGCTTTAAGTGTTTCTTTTCAATTATTGATCCATATAGCAGGCAAAGGCAAAGCTGGTCAAATCATAAAATATAAGCGAAGGCTTTTTATGCCTGCTTTTATTGGATATGTTTTTTCAAGCTGATTCAAATATTTGGCGACCCAAAATCGTTGTTTGGTGCACCCATTATTCAGCTCTTTGGCACTCCTTTTAACCTTGGTGATGCACTCCTGCTAACAGTGGGGCTTTATTTATGGATTAATTTTTCATCGCTAGCTACGCAGATATTGCAATGGCTTTTTGGATCTGAAAAAATTGAAAGCCGTTAAATATCCAAAGCTATTTTCACTTTGCTTCGATACGGTCTTATTGGTTTTGGAATGTTTTTCATTGTCGGCACTATTGGCATCAATCCAACGGTGTTTGGTCTGTTCACCGGTGGTCTTTCTGTGGGGATTGGTCTGGGCTTGAAAGAAATTATCAGCAATTTTGTTAGCGGTATCTGGTTGCTGATGGAGGGCTCCACCAAGCCAGGATATGTGATCAATCTCAATCTGCTCGACAGCTCCAGTGAAGCTTTTCAAATTGCAAAAATAACTGAATGTGGGCTGAGAGCTGTAACCGTGACCAATGCTGGTGACCATTCCGAAAGAATCATTCCGAACAATTTGTTTTTTGCAAACCAAATCACAACTTATACCAAAAATCATAATATCATTGCGCAAAAATCATATTTTGGCGTCAGCTATGGAAGTGATCCATATCTGGTCATCAAGTTAATCACAGATGTTGTGACATCTTACCCAGAGGTTTTGTCTGATCCTGCTCCATCAACCATGTTCATTGCCTATGGTGATTCAAGTCTTGATTTTTATGTAAAATTTTTCATTCAGGATGTGATGGGAGGAATTCGTGTAACTAGCGAAGTGAATCTAATGATTTGGCAAGTATTGAAAGATAATTCGATTGAAATACCATTTCCACAGCGCACACTTCATATCCCAGGTTCGGTAGACATTCACACTCAAACTGTTCAGCAAAATCCATCCACGTAAGTTCTCAAATCTCGAGCATCAGGTTTCGATGAATCAGGTGAAATCCTTGTCTCTGTCATTTTTCCAAGGCTGGTTGCTGAGTTGATGCATCGTTCGTCTGCTGACGACCACCAGTCCACATGTTGGTGTCTGGCCCACCAGTCCAGGCTGATGGACTCTCTTTCGAATGCTCAGCCACAGTTTCGTTTTGGTTGTCCAGGCCCAGTTCAGAGGGAGTGACCGGTCCATCGGTTGCAATCATCAGCAGGCTGATCATCAGAAGCGCTCCCATCGTGTGCCTGCTGTTCCCCCTTTGATAGCCAGACAGACGCTGATTCGATCACAGAACCAGATGTGAAAGCCAATCGTTGCTGTTTGCACAATTGATCCCAAACGTGCTGAGTTGGCCACTTTCAGTGGCGACTGAGTTGCACGTGAAGGCAGAATCCAGTTCATGTCCATTCGACCCTCCTCTTTAACCGTCTCTGAAGAGAGGCCTCAGGGAGAAAGCTGGCTTGTCAACGGTCAACAGCAATTGGTGCTGCACTTCAAGCCTGATGTGTCGATGACCCATGGGCAGTGGGTTGAACTGAGAACGTACAGCTGGGTTCGCCCGCAGCCGCCGGTTCCACATTCCAGGCGAAAGCTCTCACACCAAAGTGCCAGTGAGACCTGGAAGCATCTGGTCAAGGTCGGTTGGCGTCGTTGTGCACCGCCAGTCCGTTAGTCGAAGCGTTGATCGTTGAGCAGCTGCCATCCAGAACTCGATGCTTTCACGACGGCAGGCTTGATCGGTGTCTGCAAGGCAGTGAGATCAAAGATCTCTTTGCCGCATCAGAGCCTGAAGAGCTTTTGCAAACTAAAGGGTGTTTCAAAAGCTGAACTGTTCAATTATCTCTGTTGATCCCAGCGCTCTGTTTTTGATCAGCTCATCTTTCAGACTGGCCTGGCTGCATAACGGAAACCTAGTTCAGGCCAGGAGAATCAAGGAAAAGGCCGTTTTAAGCGTTAATGATCATCTGCACAACTCCGAAAACGAACAGAACCAGAACGATCGAGGCCAGGAATGACTTGCCTCGTTTTTGAATCATTTCAATCATGTGTTCTCCATCACTTAAAACAGCCTCAGTAAATATCAGCAAACTTTTTGTGTTAGTGCCATGCATTCGAGTGATTTGGCGTGCACAAAAGCTACTTAGGTTTTGACCGTTGATATTCAGTAAGTGTCGCCTGAGTCGCTTCCAGACGGAAATGATTCGCTGCGTGGTGAGCCATGCCCCTGTTTGTCCGTTGTCGATAAGACAAGCCACCTGCAGCCACAGGCTTTCGCCCGTGTCCCTTCATGTTGGCAAGACGGGCGTTGGTGACGCCTTGAGGGGTTGTGGATTGCGATGCGAGGCAGCGCACAAGAGCAGTGCAAACGAAACTGATTCTCAGCAGCAGATTTAGGTTGCTGAGTGTGATTCTCAAGAGCATATTTACGGCTTTTGAGTGTGATTCTCAAAAGCATATTTTGATTGCTTCGTGTTCGGTTTTTACGCCTAACTTTTGCTCTTTTGTGATGTAGAACTGGTTCATCCCTCCCCGAGTTTCGACATGACAAATTCAGCGACTGCTCAAGCCACCATCACCATTCCTGTTGGTCCTGCCGGGCGGGCGATGGCCGAGCCGATGTCGGGCGAAATGCTCGATCTGATGCAGGCCCACCTCAACCTTGAGCGTCAGTCAGCTGCTGACTATTTCGCTGCTGCGATCTGGTTTGCAGAACGTGAACTGACCGGCTTTGCCGAGCACCTGCGTGATGAAGCCAAGCAGGAGGAGCAGCATGCTGCCAAGTTCGCTGACTATCTGATCAGCAGGGGTCAGCGGCCTGTGCTCGACACCGTTGAACCACCCCGTCAGCAATGGCCTGATGTGGAGCAGGTGATCGCCAATGTCTTCCGGATGGAGGCTGATGTGACCGCCTCGGTGCTGCAGCTCTACGGAACGGCTGATCAGGACCTCGACCGCCGCACGAGTGTGTTCCTGGATCCGATTGTTGATGATCAGCGCCTGTCTGAACATGAAGCGGCCTATCTGCTGGGCCGGGTCAGGTTCGCTGCCGGCAACCCAGCTGCTGTGATGATGATCGATGCCGAGCTGAGGGAAGGCGAGGCCGAGCCGGCCAAGCTTGAAGGCTGAGCAACGATCGGTTGATTCAGCCAGGAGCCCCACCTGGCGATTGATTGACCATCCCGGTCCCCACGGCCCCGCCCAGTGCGGGGTTTTTGTTTGCTTGAGCGCCCGTGGGCAGGCAGTGCACTCACCTGCAATGAGCAACAACTCGCTGTTGCCGATTCTGATCATGATCAGATGTCATTCAGTCAATGGCGATCATCTGGGTCTTTCTCACTGGCCTGGTTCCGGCCGGTGTATTGCACACACTCTCGATCGTTGCTGCTACCTGTTGATGCATACAGGGATCAACGAGCTCTAACGCTGTCTATGACATCAATCCAACTGCTCTTCATCACTGGGTCGGATGCTGGGAGTCTCAGAGAGTGAAAATCAGTGTTGAAAAGTGGCTCTTTGATCTTCTGGGTGGATCCTGCGGGATCGCAATCGCCCTTGGGTTGGTCCGGTTTGACTTTGGAATCATCGGCAGCCTGATGGCGGATGCAAACTGGATTGCTGTTGAAGATATCGGCAAGCTTGCAGCAATCAATATGTTTGGCTACCTGGCTGGCTGCATACAACAGGCTTATGTCAAAAACAGGCAAGCATCAATACGATATGTGCGGATCTCATTGATCACAATTATCGCTTCAACCCTTCTCGAAGGTAGGTTGATCGATTTCACAAGCCAGTCAATCCTCAGACTGCTGTGTGGATGGGGAGCCGCCCATGTTGTCTCTGGTCTGCCAACCCTCGCTCTCGAACGTGTCCCGCCCCATTGGAGACGACAAGCCACTGGTTTGATCATGTGTGGTGGGGGGATCGGCTCCTTGCTTGGAGCTGTTGCCATTGGTTTGTTTTCTCCAACGTCCGCACCGTCAGCCTGGACTCTTCTTTTCATTTTGACGATCGTTCTGAGCCTGCCAACAACCAGTCTGTTGATAAGACCAAGACCTCAGAAAATAGACGTATCTGATGTGGTTGTGACTCAGTCTTCTGTTGAACAGAGGCCAGGTGTTGGCAACCAATCACATGTGTTGATAGCCATCATTGTGTTTGGCTTCGCTTTGATGCAGGTTGGACAGGTTCCAGCAATCCTCTATGAGCCGTTGATTGCCACCAGGACAATTGGGCTGGACCCAAAGATTTCAAGCAGTATCGACAGTTTGTTTGGAGTGGGGTTGATCATTGGCGGTCTGATTCCGTCAGTTGCACCTTCAAGGCTGACAACCAAATTATTTCTGCCTTTGATCTCCATGGTTGGTCTTTTTGGAGTGGTACTTTTCGGTCTCTCAGAGAACATCTCGACGTTGTCTGTCTCTATTTTTCTGATTGGTGTATGGGATATGATGACTGGTACGCTCACGCTCGACCGTCTTGGGCAACTGTGTAACGAGGACTCGCAGCGTCGAGCCTGGTCTGTAGCCACTTCAGTAGGGGCGCTTGGTTTTATAACCTTTTCATCAGTTACATCTCAGCTTTCAGATCATCATCTGAACCTGATTTTGTTGTTGGGAGTTGCAGCTGTAGTGATTCAGTTTGCGCTTGAATGCACTCAATATTTAATGTCTTCCAGTCACCAATCACAGTTGATGTCCGATTGAACGTCCGAGATTTGCTTCGATGCGCCTTCAGGTTGATCACAGCACTGATTACCCCCCCCTGGGTTGACGCAGAGTTCTGTGGCCAGAGCCTGCTCGTGTTGACCATGGCGTGAATCAACCGCAACTCCTGGATTGTCCTGTTTCTGCTACGGGTGACTGGCCTTGTATCAACCTTGTGCAGCACTATCTGATCGTCTGGAACTTCCCAACAGTGCGGGGTCCTGGGAAGCTTGTTCCCCTTTTGCGGAGTACATCAATGCAGGGGACCGGGAGAGAGGTTTGATGGCTTTGAACTGAAATACCGGGTATGCGATCCCATCGCAGGCAGAGGGATGGCAATTGCAGTGGCCAGTGACATTGGCAAAGTGTGGACTCATCTCGCCCCCTGGATCAAAGGGTTCGGCATCAAATTCGAAGTCACACCGGTTGTTTCAGACTCCGAGTTCGCATCGATGTGGCCCTCAGTTCAAGCATCTGGTAACGCTGACTGAATCAAGGCTTCTGGATCCAACATAGTCTTAGCGAGGCTGAACAGAGTTTTGAACGATGACGTCGAAGGCAGTGAAGTGAAAAGGAGGGATAGAGGCTGGAGCAATCCGGCTTTTTTTATTGGTGTTCCATCGCTTTTTATGCAAAGCGTCTCATAGGCGACGGATTTGATTGGGATCTGCAGAGATCATCGTCGAAGACAGACGCGTCTCCATGGAGCTGATTGTTGTACTTGCTGTGCTTGTGGTGACGTTCTATCTGTCAACAAAGAATTATTGATGACCTTCCACCGCGAATGGTGCGGGTTGGTTTGCTTGTAAAAGGTTTGATTGTTCAATATCTCGTTGATTTTGAATAGTCCATGGTTATCCAGAGAGTTGATGGATTGGACATTATGTGAATTTGATTTCGTGCTTGGCTTCGGCCGCGGAGGATTGTGTTTCATGGATCAGCAGATCTTTCGCAAGCATCGTGAGTGCAATTCCCATCAGGGCAAGTCCGATTCCGCGATCTTTGTCTGCTGCATTCGATACAACCCTGGACAGTTCAAGGTGTTTTTTCCAGGAGAGATGCATGGAATTCAGTATTGATAATCCTTTTTAAGCCTGCTAGCAGATCCTATGACTGTCATGAGCTGATTCAGGCAACGCTTTGTAATCAAAACAATGTATTGACTTGAGCATGATTCCCTGAAATCTGTTGCAAAAACTACGTTTTTGGTTTGCTGTTCAGAAGTTTCTGGGGTAATTTCAGATGGCTACGCCAGAAGATCTGATGGAACCACTTGCTTTGACTCTGGGCCAAAAGTTTGAAATTGAGAAGTTCTCACGCGAGATTGATAGTTCTAGCGATGTGCAGCAGCTTCGCTCGATTGCCAAAGATCTGTTGCTCGCCTGGCAGCAGCAGCAAGCCGCAAGTGCATGGGCCATTCGGCAATCAAAGGGACTCTAAGAAGTGTCGATCAATGCTCTGATTGAGTGCAATACCTTTGCTGCAGTGTCAATTGCAGCTGTTTGATCGTGTCATGCTGCGGTTTCACCGGCTTGCGTAGATGTTTACGCGTTCAGGCTTTGCTGTCAGTTGCTTGTCATCCGATAGGCCTGAACCGATGCTTCGCTAACTGGATCGATGATCCCAACAAGAACCTGTTGATTTCGTCTGTTTGTCTTGGCGTTGATCAGCATGAATCATCCAGGGGTTATCCATGTACACGATTGAGCGATTGAAAGACGCATCATCTGAATATGAAGTATGGGTGCCAGAAATTCAGTATAAAACTGAGTTCAAGGCCTTTGTCAGTGCTCGCACGAAGTGCATGGCTACAGGTGAAACATATAGAGTTTTCAATACACAATCTAAAGATGTTCAATGTGTCATCACGTTGTCTGATTGCAAAACAATGTTCGATTTATGAAATGAACTTCTGTAGGCATTTTTAATGGACCTGTCTTTGCGACGAACGAGTCAAGCCACGGCTGATCAAGGATCTCTCTGAGATTTAGCTCATGCAATCACTGTTGTCTTTGCATTGTTGATGTGGTGGATCCTTGGATGTGTGGCGTTCATAGAGTTCCGCTTTAAGCGTTGTCTCTGTCCCAGCGGCTTTGCCCGCAGAAGAGATTGCAGTGCTTGGCGACTGATGATTCGAATTGGATCGCCTGGAAAATCCATCTCCAACGAGATCCAAGTGTCAGTGCACTGGTGAGGACATTCTTGCCAAAGGATCTTGCTATACGTCTGGAAGATCAAGGGCGGTTCAATCAATGAATGACAAAGAGCTGAGAGCTACTGCCCTGGCAAGCCTCAAACAGCGGAGGGGGCTGGAAAGACAACTCAGGCTTTATGCGATCACCAACGTCACGCTTGTTGTGATCTGGGCGCTGTCAGGGCGTGGAGATTTCTGGCCAATCTGGCCGATTGCTTTCTGGGGGCTGGCCTTGGTCTGGCAAGCAATCGCTTCAACCATCGACCTAAGCCGATCAGTGAGGATGAGATCGAGCGTGAAATGAAGCGACTGGACTCCTGAGCTTGTGGGTCGTTCCCCACTCCACTGATCTGATGCAGTTGAAACCTGTGCATCAATGACTGGCTGAATGTGCTCTGGAGTGAGCGCACCTTCACTGATCTGCTGGGTTGAACGGTCGTCAGAACGCTGATCAGCTTGCTGACGGGGTGAGTTTTTGAGGGGCGTTGGCTGAGTCATCCCTTCAGCTGGCTCGACGATGAGCAGAGCGGCCGACCAGAGAAGAGAGTCCTGCTTTCTGCCCAAGGCCGGTCATCACGACCTGGAGAGGTCGCAGATTGATTGGCTGATCTACAGGATTGACAAAGATGCAGTGCTTTTGTGGATCAAACGGAACTCAACAACTGGAAAGCCATCGCCGAGAGGCTGGAAGCTCAGGGTGATACCAGCAGCTGGTTTTATCTGCGTGCCAGAGCTATTGCAGATGGAAAGCCCGACCCGATGCCCAGTGTCTCTGAGTTGATGCCTGATTCGGTTTGATTCAGATGCTGTTGCCGCCTTCACCCTGGTGATGCATCGCCTTGGGTTGGTTCGTCTTGGTGTTGTAGATCACCTGCGTCTCTTTATGTTTTTTCATTTTGCGGGAAAAAACTTCGTGTTGAATCTTTTAGCGATCTATGGCAGTAGTTATGAGACTCATCAAGACTCTATAAGGCACAGCGTGAATAAGTAATGATCTCAACCCTTGAATTCTCACTGTGTTTTCAAGTAACACTTGGTGAGTTGTTGCGCCCAGATGACGAAGAGAGAGGCAAACACGCTGTTCATCAAAGAAGTGATTTCTCTTGCTGGTAGAAATCACTGGACAGATCCTTTCAGAGTCAGACTGGCTTCAAGGATTCTTTTGGGTCGTGTCTACAGCCCTGAAGAGCATTCATGCGAACCGCTTTCGCCTTAGGTCGTGCCAAGAGGTCAAGTCGCTGTTCGCCAATTCTCTTCTGTTTGCCGGCCATAATCACTTTTTCATTGTTGTGACATTGAGGTCACTGACGTCTTTTCAGGCTCATAAATGTAGACATTCCGTTTGAGGTTAGAGCAGTTTTATCTTCCGATGCTAGTTCGATAACATGTTGCCAAAACTGGGTTAACTGAGACGTATTGAGTGATAATTTCAGTGTTGAGTCCATGAATCCTTTTAAAAATTTAATCTGTTTCTGTATATTGGTTTGTTCGAGTTGTTCGTCGCAGAGAAGTTGTTGATAGTGCGCTTCTTCCAGTTGCCATAAAGAATTGATTTTAGGTGTGCACACGATGTTGAAAATTTCTGCTGGAGACTTGCAATATTGTGGAACCAACAGATCAAGAGCTTGATCTTTGCTCAGCTCATTATTTGCGATCATTTTCGCCTTGGCCTTTTGCAATGTTGTGGCAAATCTTTCGCTGAGTGCTCCGTCATTCAACGAGCTATGTATGTGGAGTATCAATCTGCCTCCGGGGATTATCTCGGTCGCGCGTAGCTCGAGTTTCTTTTGCCAATTGTCCCTGGATGCTTCTTGCCAGGATTCGTGTTCAGGGCACCGCGGCGATAGCTGGTTGGCCCACAGCGCGTCACCGGGAAGTCCAGTTGGAGCGCCACCATTCAGCCAGTGCTGGGCGAAGCATGAAAAGCCAAGATGGATGGAAGCTGCTTCAGCAACAGGGGAATACATTGTTTTTGCAGAATATAAAAATTTGATATCCGGAAATTTTTTCTCAATCAGGGCTTTAAGTGTGGACCAGTCGTTTTTGGGCAAGTCATTCATGATTATTTCAAGTTTGCGTTTGGTCGCCACTCCTTCAATCGCTTTGATTGGTTCAATGGATGATCCACCTGTGGCGCAGCCATATTCACAAATGTGTACAGCCTCGTTTTCGGGTAAATCTTCGATTGTCTTTGCCGCATACTTTGTGATGAGCCCAGAAAGAATGCTGGCCGCCATAGCCTGAACTTCTGAATTGTCATTGTATTCAATCATCCTCAGAGTATCGATGTTGGTTGTTCTCACTTGCGCGCTCTGATTGATAAATTCCAAGAGTTTTCACGCATTTTCAGCGTGCGGCTTCGATGTTCAATCGTAACGATCAATGCCTTCTCTGTCTCTGGTCTCAATGGTCAGTGCTCGGTTGTCCTGGCGTGCGCCGGTTGCACTGTGTCCTTGATTCAAGCTTTCGTCGAGATACTGTTGACAGGCATCAGCGAGTTTCTAAGCGGTTTCCATGATTTCGCTCCTTCGGGGGAGGTGAACCGGATCAGGGTGGGCGAAGTTGGGGGCTTGAACTTTTGCATGCTGGATCTGCCTCATGGATCAATGCACCAGCGTTTTGTGATTTTCACTTGCTCTGTGGTGATTGCAGCGGGCGCAAGTGAGGTCACCAGCCCCATTCTTGGAGGTCTCGCTTATGAGGCGAAGATGGAGCGTTGTGCTCAAGCGCTCTAAGCCAATGGGATCACAGACGATGCCAACCCTCTGAGCAGTTGCAAAAATGGTTTTATATCGGCAAATTTGACTATTGATGCGTCAATGCTGATTGTGTCTCCTCTTTCTTCCGCAGTGGGCATCGTCCGCCAAGATGTTCTCCCGGTGGTTCCGCTCAACCAGTCCTTAGGGGTGTAGAGCGTGACTTGCGAGGTCATCGCTGGATGCAATCTTGATCGGTCGGGTCTGGCAATGGTTTTGTGAGTTGCAGTGATGACCAGTGATGGATTGCAGTATTGCTCAATGTTTGCTATCCACGAGTTAGATCATTCAAGTCAAAGCGATGGCGAAGAACTGTCGAAGCAATAAAAAAATCAACTGGAAAAAACTCATTTCCACAACAGCTGGCAAGGTTGTTATTCTTTTTGCACTTGTATTCTTCGTGTTTTATGTGGGAAAATTAATCGGTATTATTCCTACCTTGCTGATCCTCGTGATCTTTGCGTGGCTGATCAACAGGAGTAAGTGAATCAGCCTGCTTAAGCGTGGGTTATTTATAGAATCTTTTTAATTTTGTGAACAGCAGTTTTGTAATGCTGTTGGCTGAGAATTCATTGATAGAAGGCCAAGAGTTTGGTGTTTTTTCCACAATGGCTGTTGATTACTTGTGCGAATTGTGGAATGGTTTTCAACGTTTCAATGCCCAGTCAACTTTCTATTGACGGGCAAGGCTCGGCATTGGGTTTGATCCTGGTTAGTAGCTTTTTCTAAGCGGATCACAGCACTGTGCGCGATGCGACTTGACCGCTCTGAAGAGGTTTCTGCCAAGGTGGTTGTGGATGTCGTTTTATTGGAGGAATTCAAGGATCTGTATGTTGGTCTTGAGAATCAGGATTGTGCCCAATGGCAGCTGATGGTCGCTGTTCTCAATGGAAATGGGTGTTGAAGTTTTCAAGTGCATGTTCGGCACTGCTTTTGGCTTCAGGTGCTCTGTTCAATCCAGTCTCCGCTTATCCAACCGACGAGTGGTTTGACGTGTTGATCGATCGAATGTGTGAGTTGACCGCAGAGAAAGGCAGAGTTGCTGCAGTGGGAACAGAGGCTGTGGACTATGTGCTGAACCAGGGGTTTGCAACGGAGCTCACCACCTATGCCATGTCCGTTGGCGACCAAGGCTTTGCTGAGGCAATCGCCAAGGGGCTTCTTGCATCCTGCCCCGATCTCTATCCATGAAAAAGATCACCCTGGTGGATGTCGTGGAACGAGTGGAGTCGGTCAGTTCGGCCTTGAAACGCCATGACCTGAAGTACTTTCATCGCTTGTGCCTCCCTGCGGGCAGGCCACCAAGCAGCTGGCACAGTGCCAGTTGCTTGGCTAATATCAAACAGTGAGGAGAAAAGCTCACGGGGTGGAAACAAGGCAACACTCTCGCTGAGTTTTTGAAGACCCTGCCTTTGGCGGGGTTTTTTTTGTCCTATGGGATTTGCTCTGTTCATTGATTTTCAGGTATTGCTCCGGATCAAGGTATCGGGTTCGAGTCGAGACAATTCAAAGCCTTTTGATCCGCATCTTTTCCTTGCTGTATTGAATCTTTCCGTCGACTATGGATAGAAGCCTGCAAGATCGCAAATCCTTTAATCTCAGATTTGATTTTTCTCAGGTCAATGTCCTTTTGGCATGCCGAAAGGACCAATTGATCTTGCCCACACCTTGATGCCATCAGTCTTTTCAATGTGTTTTGATCGTTTTTGTTCTTGCTCTTCTTCTCAGGCTGCCTCTGAGTCTCTTGATGTAACCATCCGCGCGCTGCTTGAGTACCAGAAGTGATTCACTGTGATGAGGCTGGATAAGGTTTCTGATTCATGCAAAAAGTTTTGAAAGGCATTGCCGTTGTCTCTGCGATCGCTCTTGCCTTCGTCACCGGCACCCTCTACATCAAGAGCATTCGTGATGATGCGCGTCAGCAGGGCGATTTCAACGAGCGAATGATGCAACTGTGCGCCGACGCCCGGAATGCTGGCTGGAGTAAGGAGGACAAAGCTGAATTTCTCAAACGCAACTGCCGGGGGCGATGACTCCTCTCAAGGTGCCTTCTCCTGAAGTCTGCACATCGTCATCACTCCGGTTCAATCCGGCCTGCAGACTTTTCACCTTGCCCACTTGCAGTTTGCCAATAAGCAGGGAGGTCACGCATGATCACCATTCCAGGTTTTGGTGGAGATGATTGACTGACGAATGGTGATGAACCGTTGCTGGTTCGAATAAGCAATACTCGCTTGATGCGGTTTCACCCGTTTGCCCAGCCCAGAGATTTCATGCTGTGCCGAATGACCTGCTTGTCTGGCTTTTCAGCTTTCAGCGGAGCGGCTGTAGAGCTTCGAACTGATCGACATCAGCAGCAGAACTACGAAACTGACGGTCAGAATGACAAGGCTGTCGATGGTCTTTGACTGTGACTAGGCAAAATCATTTTTGCAGAGATTTTGTTTTCGCAGTACCGGTCGAGATCAGCGATGGCCAGTTGTAACACCCTTGGGCCCCGGTTGTTGAGCCGTTATTTTGAGAGGCTTGAGAAGGTCCATCAGCTTGTCGATTGCCGCGTGCTGATGAGTGCTATCGGCTGGTTGATGCACGTCTAGGTGAAAAAAGGTCTCAACCGGTTTGAATGTAGCGCTGTATTAGTCACCCGAACGGGTGATGTGTGTTCTGGTTCGCTCAGTGATGCTGAATAGATAGAGGGTATGACCTTCACTATTCACATCAGATTCTCAGCCATGTCTCACTCTCCAGAGGCTATTCCATCAATTTCCAACCGCAAGACTTTGGGTATTCCTGGTAAGAGTGGATCTATGGATCATTCTCAAACAAGCACCAAGAAGCGGGTGCTGTTCTTTGACCAGATCAAGGCACTGATGATCGCTCTTGTGATTGCCGTACATGTACCCATGGCATTTGGTGGTATCAGTTGGATGGGCGTACGTATTTCTATAGAAGGTGTTTCTGATCCTTTATTTGGAACTGCATACAGATTCTTTGTATATATCTGTCAAACCTTCTTTATGTACATGTTATTTCTGATTTCGGGATACTTTGTTCCTCCTTCAGTTCATAAAAAGGGGGTTGTGCGTTATCTCCAAGATCGCCTTCTGCGAATTGGTGTCCCCTTTCTTGTTGGCCTACTGCTCATTAACAATGCTTCGATACTCTTGTCGAGGTTCTCCCCAGGCAGCCCCTATGCGGAATTGCCTTGGAATGAGATGCCTTTCAATAGATTATTTGTACTGGGCTTTTTGGTCCTTTTGTTTGTATTTGATTTGCTCTATTGCTTCTGGTTTGCGATGCGAGGAGATCACTTTTCAGTGGATACCTCCGTTCCCACACCGCAGCTGCGCTCTTGGTTCATCAGTGCTTTTATCCTCGCGATTCTTGAGGTAGCGATGTCGACGCGAACTGAACTCTGGACTGCCTTATGGAATTCACCATTTAATTGGTTTGGTGCTCAAGGCATGCACATTTTCACTTATGCCTTCATGTTTTTTCTCGGTTGCAAGGCATCGTGCCATCGCTGGCTGGAGAAGCTCAACACCCATCTGGTTGTGAGGTGGTTCCGATTTTCTATTGCGTCATCTTTATGTCTTCTGACAATCGCGCTAGTGGTGACCTTTAACGGCAACATTTCAGATGAAGCTGAAAAGCTCACTCTTGTTTATGCCATCTTTTCCTTCTTTTATACATTCATCGGTTGGGGAGTGATGGGTTATCTCCTGTTGTGGTTTCAGCGTAATCAAAATCGCTTTGGTCAGTGGTTAGCAACAGCTGGAGTGGATAGTTATGGTGCTTATATTATTCATCCACTAGTGCTCGTGGTGGTGCTGGAAGCTATTGGTTTCATCGGCCTCAATCATTGGCTGATTGCTTTGGCTGCAACAGTTCTGGGGATCGTTATTTCCTTCGGAATTGTTCATCAGCTCAGACGGATTCCATCTGTCGCCAGGATTGTCTAGTTCTTTTATCATTGACTCTCAGCAGATGATCTGCGGTGTCTGATTGAAGAGGGACCATTGAGTGGACGCTGTCGATCTCCTGGCAAGAGTATGACCAATCCCACCCCGTCTTCATGGCGGGAGGGTTGCCGCTCTGGAGCTGCGGCGTCATTTGCTTCCGCATAAGCTGAGCCGAGTCAGGTTCGCTGTGCACAGCCATTCACCAGATGCTCATCAGGAGTTTGCTCTTTCTACTCCAGATCTGTGTAGTGGGGTTCACTAGAAGGGCTGTGATCTTGAAGAACTTCTTTCGAGCTTGGCGTCATGGACCAGACTTCCAGCGCTGGTGCTGCTTGCCACACAGTGCGCCGAATTGATGTTGGCGATGGATTGACAAGTAAAGGGCTTCAACATGAATCGGCTGCTCTGTGCAACAGGCGATCTATGGAACAGCCCCTTCAGGACAGCATTCACAGTCAGCACAATCACTGCGAATAATCTCTTCTCCGTAGCAGACACTTGCATTCAGAAGCGGGCTACTGAAGCCGAGGCATTGGCTTGTTTCCGAACAGGCTTTCCAGGTAGCCGCCGCATCCATGGTCAGCACAACATTGGCAAGATTGTTTGGGATCGCTGCGGTGCGATCAACCGGAACGATCCTGTAGCGAATGTGACCTGGAGTGACTTCAATTCCGTTGATTTCAATAATCTGTGTTCTCAGGCCTGAAGACGAAAGAGTTGCTTTTGCACTTTTTTGGAAACTAACATCGCGTAACTTCCAAAGATCTTTGACTCGAGGCTGACGAAACTTAGATCTGACATTTCGGAACCGATTGGAGAACATTTCAACAGCCGATATATGCTTTTTGGGAAATTGCAATATCTCGAGATCACCACTCTCCGTCACATAGCTTCCTTGATCAGAATGCAGAACAAACAGGAACTGAGGTGCCTGATCATCAGCCCCTTTCAGCTCAGACGAAGAAACTTCAGGAGCCAAAATTAAGACCAGAAAGATTGTCCAGAGGCTGTGTGGAACGATTTTCAATTCCCATACTCCTCGTATTCTGCCCCATATTTTCTTTCGAGTGTTTTCCCGTCCATGACGACTGTTGTCTGGTCATATAACTCACAAACGTTTTTTTTGAATTCAGACAGCTCATCAGGACCAAAGACAACAGCCTTCGCATAACCTTTTTCCTTCATTCCTTTTTTTACACACTCCTTGTCCCAAAGCTGCGCTTTCTTTCTCCATTGCCCCTCAGGCCCAAGCCTTGTCAATACCTCAGTACCCTCAATTTCACAGCCATCCTTGATATTCTCCCACTCAACAAACGTCATGATTTTTCCACCCTCAGCCGTGACCTTGTCCTGGTCAGGACTCTTTGCGCAGGATGCGAGCATCAGCACTAAGCCTGTGATCAATACCCCAAAACCTCGCGTCGACATGATGGAGGACTGCATGAAATGAAAAGCACAGGTTTGTTGTTGTCAAGATAGACATTCCAGCTGCTTATGCACAATTATCAACGTCATTTATTCAGAGTGCAGAGTTTTGCGCACCTGGACGACATTTTCCCAATCGAATTGAGATGATCGTGACGAAGCTATTGGAATCTGACTTTAAGAATCAAGGACAGCAGCTGATAAGCAGCGCCAGTAATTGATTGAAGACCTTCTGGCCCTGCCCTGACTAACAAGATGCTGTAAGAACTTCTTTTAGGGGTGCTTAGTCGCCGGCCTCTTTGATGCCCTGTGCCTCGATGAGCAACGGAGCATCAACATGTTCTGAAACCGGCACCTCGTCATGGAGAGTACGTGGTTTTGGCTTGTCTCTGTAGTAGTGGTCTCGTCAGCTTCATCGTCTAACGAATTCCTCTACACCAATTCAGATCACAATGCTGCAAATTAATCCAGCAGTCAACTGATGAACTGATTGATGGCGGTGGCTCTGATGTGGATTGGATCGGGTTATTCCAGCAGCAGTGGTTTGGCCCGGTTGGGGGATGGCGATTCAGTGTGTCCGTTCGATCGTGAATTCAAACATGAGAATGCAATGGATCCCTTCATCGCTGCATTGGTGATTGTTGCCATCTGGACACCGATTCCTATCTGCCTTTCGAAGTGGGTGCAGGACCTTTGAAGATTGAGAGCCTTGGCCGTGTTGTGATTGGCCTTCCGGTTGCGGCGCCGTTTTTGCCGTTGAAGGGTTGAGTCCCATGGCTGGTGATGTTGCAGTGGTTTCGCTCAATGCAGCGAATGACAAGCTTCGCGAGCCTGTAAACATCTGCTCGAAGTCAGGACTCAGGCGGGCACTCTCATCAAATCCACCAAAAACTCACCTGTGTTCTGAGTGGTGAATTGAGGGTCTTCCATCGATGCTGGATGGAGACAGGTTTCGTCATGGATCCAATCAGCACTGCAGTCGTCATCGTCGCTCTTGTCGCACTGGCCTGCTGAAGGTCACCACTTGGGCTGACACCGTTCCCACCCGCCTGTTGCCTGCATCGTTTGCCAAGCTTCGATGGCGTTGTGTCTGAGCATTCTGCGGATGACTGGCTGACCGCTGCCGGTCAGTGACCGCGTCTCGACTTCCACCCACTGCGCATGCTGCGTTGGCATGTCGTTCTTGAAGCGACAGACCTTTTGCTCTTGGGCGCTCAGCAACCAACCCTCACCCTTTTTCGGAGGGTGCCTGTCGACAAGTGGTCTGTTCTTGTTGGGCATGACGTCAAGTTGGCGAAATAAGCCTGCGTGCTGCCACAAGACTTAAACCCTGAAACGACATCACTGAATGTGGGTAGACCATCTGGCCATTGCTCGTACGTGCTGAGCCATTGCTGAGCATCATTTTGTTTGTGGGGTGGCCGTGATCGGATATCGGTTGCATGTGCTGCAGCACGGTTTTGCAAAAGGCGCTTCTGCACTATCGCCACACAACACGTAGTGCAAAACTCAGTAATGCTGTCAACCTTGCGCCAGGTCCTACACGGATCGGAACGGACTACTTGGTGAAATTCAGTGGGGCCAAGGAGACTCGAACTCCTGACCCCCTGCATGCCATGCAGGTTTGACAAGGATTGAGAAGTCAGGCCAACACTAGGTAGAAGTCAGTTGGGTCAACCTGATCATCGGCGGCAATGGTGCTGGTGATGACAGCTATGACGGCGGCTCTGGAACAGATTCTCTCTATTACACCTCTGCTGCAGCAGGAATCACAGTTGATTTGCTCAAGGGAACGGCTACCTCAACATCAGGAGGTGATAAAGCCAAGATCGGTACTGACAAAATTACCAGCGTTGAAAATCTGATCGCTGGTAACTATTCAGATCAACTAACCGGCACCAATGGCAGCAATACCATTCAGGCTCTCTCAGGCAATGACTGGATTTATGCAGCGGCTGGTAATGACGTCATCAACGGTGGTTCAGGAAGTGACACTGCTGTTTTCTCAGGCAATAACAACAAGATCAACCTCAACACCACTAATTTGCAGAACACCGGTGATGGCAAAGATCAGCTGATCTCGATTGAAAATGTCAATGCTGGATCCGGTAATGACACCGTTACCGGCAACAAAGCCAAAAACACACTCAATGGCCAAAGCGGCAACGACAAGCTCTATGGAGCGGCTGGTAATGACAAATTAATCGGAGGTGCTGTAAATGATGTTCTTTTCGGTGGTTCTGGAGACGACATCATTGATGGAGGTATAGGATCAGATAAAATGAATGGAGGAAGTGGAAATGATGTTTTTGTTCTAAACAGCGGAGCAGGGTACGCAAAAATAATGGACTTCGATGTAGAAGAAGACTGGATATTGATTGATTCTGATTTTAATACTATGGGTGCTGTGGATTCCGGAAAAGATCTAAACATCTTTGAAGTCAATGATCTCGTCGCAAAAGTGATAGGCTTAGCTGGCACGAATCTCGTCAATAATGGAGAAGGCTATGTATCTCTGGATAGAGCCTGAAGCTATTGCAAGGCGGCTGAAAGCAATAAAAATAACTTGAAGGGAAAAGCAGCGGCGTTGAGTAGTCGCTATAGACCTCCCGACAAAACAACTGGACAAATTATTTATGACAAGAATTGGGGAGATGAAAACGGTCAAATTTCATGGAATATTGCTGTTAAAGATGGACGTTTATTTGGAAGCGGACAAGACAGCACTGCATGGAACAGTAGCAGCCTGAATGGAAGATTTTCAAATTTCTATGAAATAGATCAAAATGCAAACATCATTAGCACAAAAAAAATTGATGTCACAAACCAAATCGATTTAGCTCCCGATATAATTCTCACAGATGGTGGTTATGTCATCACTGGAGTTTCGCTCGGGGCAGATGGCTCCAACTCGAAACTCTATACTGATTTAAAAGCACTAAAACCAAGTGCTAATGAATCATTTGCCGAATACGGCTCAGTCTCCGTCAACCATACTTGGCAAGACGTTGCACTCTCTCTTGACTACATCAGCCCGGTCGTTATTACCTCTGATCCAACGTACAAAGGCGGTGATCCGGTTGTAGTACGCCTGAAAAATATTGATTCTGATTCATTCCAGATCAAACTCCAGGAGCCCAAATACAAAGACGGTCGCCACGTCAACGAAACCATCTCCTATGTCGTGATGGAAGAAGGCACCTGGGAGCTATCCGATGGCACCACCATCGAAGCAGGAGTGCTCAACACCAACAAACTCTCCACCCAAGGAGGCGAGACCGTTGCACTTGATGATGCCTTTGGATCGGATGCCTCTGTTGCTGTCTTAACGCAGACCCAGACTTACAACGGAGGTGACTGGGTCACCAGCAGGACAGACAGCATCATTGAAGGCGGAGTTACTGCAGATCAATTCACCCACCAAGCCAAGCGGCATTCTTTTGAAACTGAATTTGATTCAGCTCCAACACTGCTGACCAAGCTTGATTCCTTTGATGGTGGCGACAATGCCAACTCAAGGATCCAATCAGTGGATGCCGCTGGTTTTACAGCCATGGTCATCGAGGAACAATCTCGTGACTTTGAGATGGGCCAAACCACTGAGTCTTTGTCCTACCTCGCCTTGGAAGGTGATTCCGGAACCCTCAGCGGTATCGCTGTCATCTGATTCACCAGTAACTAAAAACAGCTCTTACTCAGCCCCGTCTAGCGCTGGGTTTTTGCTGTCCTGGAGCCTTGGCGTGACCAGCTTCCGAGTGAGCTAAAGCCAGTCAGGCACTGAGTTCTGAGCCATTAACCACAGTCTCACCAGAACTTCGCGCCCTCTACACCAGAGCTGTGCAGTGGGGTTCACCAGAAGGGCTGTGATCTTGAAGGAGTCAAGGGGGCAGCACCCCCAAACATCCACTCCTTAAAGTCATGACTACTTCTGCAACCCCCGCCAATCGCTTCCAACATTGGGATGAAACAGAGGGCTTTGACGTAAATACAAGACAACAGCTTGGAACACCAATATTTGACGAGGAAGAAGAAACGATTGGGGGCGATTGGGGTAAAAAACATGGAATATATACTATGGTTGAAAAACAGTCAGCGACCTTGCCCCAAGAGCAGGAAGAAAAAACTACCAAGAAAGACTTAAGGAATATTACAAATAAATTCGCAGCTAAATTATCTGGAAAAGCTCCAGTTATTGGATTGGCTTTCGGTTTGCCTTCCTTCATTGTGATCCTTACCGATGAGTTGGAGCAGGGCTATGGCCCCTCCCTCATCGAAGAGCTGAAAACCACTGCTCCCAACACTCACACCCTGATCTTCCTGAACAAGGAAACTGCTGCTGTCGTTGAAGAGTGCCTTGAATCTGGGGCAGAGGGAATCTGTTTCAGTTCCAATGTCGCTGACGGGGATGGAGACTTCGTCAAAGCCCTCAGAGCCATTGCCAAACGAGGCGTCTACTACCCAGAGGAGGTGAAGAAGAAAGCTGGTTATGTGGGCTCTAACCCCTTTGCGATGGTTCTCCCTAACGACATCACAGAAAGGGAGAAGGAAGTGCTTGTGGGGCTTACAGAAGGGTTATCAAACAAGGAGCTAGCTGAGTCGCTGTTCCTCTCTGTGGAGACAATCAAAAGCCACCTCAAGAGCCTGACCCAAAAGCTTGGAGTGCGGGACAGGACTGGGGCGGCGATCTACGGGGTGAAGTGTGGAGTAAGCCGTAGTGAGCTCAATGCCGAACGGTATAGAGGTAGGAGGTCTTTCCAAAGTGTTCATGGGCGGTGGCATAGACCACACCATTAATCAGGTGCATCGCAGTAGTAGCCACTTTTGTGTAACTGGCATTGGGAAACTTGGCCTTGAACTCCTCTCGGTTCATTGCCCAGTGCTGCAATTCTTCTGGTGAGAGTACGGTGGCAACGGGATACTTCACCCCATCCAGTGTGTGGTCTTGAAGCTCTGGATCCGCAGGTGGTTCGAAGGGAGGGACCTCCCAAGTAGGCATCACAGTCCCATCCTGTGGGTTGTAGAGGACGGTGTTATCGCTAACCAACGCACGGATGACTTCACCAAAAAGCATGTCGCCGAGGGGCTTGCCTTGATTCTCCATATTGATCAATTCAAAGATCTCTGAATCTTCGAGTTCAATCAATCCAAAAGTGGCAGCTTCTAGAAGTCCCTGTTGACAGCCCTTACCAGGAGGGATCTCGCCCTGCCGCAGTCCCTGGACATGAGCCTCAAGACCCCAACGGATTGCTTGGTTCATGAAGTCCATAACCAATTGAAGACGAGCGATACCAAAGTTTTCAGTGCCGGGCTCAATTCCTCTCAAGTAGTCATAGTTGAAGCTAGGACTTGGCTGAGGAGCAGTGGGGAATGTAGTAGTCATGGTTATTTAAAAATGAAGTCAGAGCTGTTTTATCTGGGTTCAGAGGCTTTGTTAAATCCCTGATGAATTCATCATCTCTCGCATTCGCCTTATCCACCTCCCTCTTTGAGGTGAAAGCATCTACCAATTATGGGTGGATGGAAAGCACGAAAAGATCCCAGTAAAGAACTGGGATCTCAACGAACTAAGGAGTGGGTATAAGTTGCTGGCTAATCAGGCGAAGCTTTTCATTGCACGAATAGCAGTACAAGCAGTGCCACACAACGCGGCGAAGCGAGTAGACATTGTGGAAATTTTGATATCCGGGTTCTCTGCAAACGCCTCATCAGCAGCGGCCTGGAGGAAAAGGTCTTCAAGCGTGTCTGCCACTGAAGCTAGGAAGTCAACTCCACTAAAGCCATCAGGCTTATTGACACGATAGGCATTCTTATATGTCTCAAACAGACCCTTGTCAACGACATCAAACTCGAAGCACTGGTTAATCAGAAAGCGAGCCATTTGAACCTGAGCAGACATCCACGTAACCTTCGCAGCTTGCGTATTGCTCAACTCTGAAATCTTTTCCTCAGCCAGAAGTTGAGCAGTGCAATCTAAGTTGTAGAAGAGAAATGCCGCACCCTCAAAGACTGTCTGATTCTCCTTCAAGTGTGGAATGATGTCCATGACACCATTCTCACAACACATATTCATTTCAGTGATTCCATTTTCAGGATTCTCTGTATCAATGTGAAGGTAAGGAGCAGGCATCACTTGGTTGTTGGTTGTGGTGGTCATGATTGGTTCCTGTATGTGGTTTAGAGGTCATCCCTCTCTTGAATTCATCATCTCTCTGAGTTCTCTTATCCACCTCCCTCTTTGGGGTGGAAGCATCTAGCACTTATGGGTTTACGGGGCTAATACCTTTTCGAGGGAGGATTATTCACCCTCCAGAGGGTTGGAGTATTAGGACAAAACTGAGATGGTAGAGAGGTCCAGGAGGGATGACCTCCAATCAATAAAATTCGTTCTAATGACTACTTCAAACGTGACCGCATCAGCAGAAAGCTATAAAGGACTGTAGAAAGCATTCGGTGCAACTGCTCTCTCGATTCTTCTGCCTTTGGGACTTGTGATGGGCGCACTAGCAGTAAGTTCACCTGACGCTGAAGCTCGTACAACGTGTACAACTCGTTGCTACAACTACGGCTGCCAAACGACTTGCTACTGATTTATTGGTTCATGCCGGGAATCCTGATGTCGAAAGACTGAAAGCAATACAAAACCCTTGAAGGGAAAAGTAGGGGGCGTTGAGTGGACGCTATCGATATCCCAACAAAAACAACCTCACACCAATCACACCCCGCATGAGCGGGGTTTTTTATTGCCCTAAAGCCTTGGCGTGACTGGCTTCCGAGTGAGCTAAGCCCAGTCAGGCACGCACTTCTAAGCCATTCACCACAGTCTCACCAGAACTGCATGGGTTCTGCACCAGAGCTGTGCAGTGGGGTTCACCAGAAGGGCTGTGACCTTGAAGGAGTCGAGGGGGCAGCACTCCCAAACAGCCACTCCTCAAAGCCATGACGGTCAAGTCCCTCTTCCTCTACACCCTTGCCCTCGCGCTGGGTATTGGCGCAGTCACGCATGCCAAAACTCTGTTGATCGAGCAGGGACCTCAGGAGGTCGCTCAAATTGAGGGATTGGACTACGTCATTAGCAATGAGATCGAGCAATGGCACCGTTGGAATCCGTGATGGGATTCACCACTCGGATTGAAGCGGGTTAATTCAGGTTTGTTTGCGTGAGCTTCCACACTGCGTTTACTGGGATCTCAGGACCAACCTGCAGATCCTCTGGCTCTTTGAACACCACACGCCAATCAGCCACGCGACAAGGCACGTAGTCAGAACGCTCGATGCGAACACCGCCCATGACTGACGGCGCTCCATAGAACCCGCTCACCCAGAGCCCCGCCCAATGCGGGGGTTTTTTATTGCTGATCAGTGGATGGGTTCTGGAAGCTTTTCCGAAGTTGCTTGATCGCCTTCAAGCTAAACACAAGCATATGTCTCGTCAAATTTCATGAATCGCAGTCTTCAAGTTCTCATGAAGCTTTCAATATGGGGACCCACTTTTGTTGTTAATGAATATACTGAAGTGCTTGCTGTCACAAATAATGTATGCCAATCAGATCCGCCCCAATGAAGGTTGGCGGTATGCTCGGGGATTTCAATTATTCCAAGCTGCTCACCTTTTGGATTAAAAATCCAGAGCCCTCCTGGTCCTGTGACCCAAATATTTCCGTTTTCATCACACTTCATTCCGTCCGGTACTCCTCCTTCGAAAGTGCCATCACCAATGTTCCTTGCAAAAGCTTTCTTATCGTATAGGCTTCCATCAGGAGCTACTTTGTAGACATCTATTAAAGCTCTAGGTGAGTCATTAATATAGAACAACGATTCGTCTGGGGAGAAGCACAATCCATTTGGCTGCTGATAGCAATTTTTATCAACCAGAAGTTCAAGTTCTCGATTTGCGCTCACACGAAAAACACCTTGGAAGTCCAGATCCTGAGGTCGTTCCTCACCTGACCAAGGCAATCGTCCATATGTAGGATCAGAAAAATAGATTGAATCATCTGACCGACAACAAATATCATTAGGGCTGTTGAGCTGCTTTCCTTCAAAATGTGTCGCTAAAACTTCTCGACGCCCATCTTCACCTTCCAAGACCACTGACGCACTAAGATGCTCGCAAACTAAAAGATTTAAATCTGAATTGTAAGTCATTCCGTTGCATTTGCTGGAAGGTTTTCGAATTACTCTTATCGCTTCACTCGATGAGTATTGAAGACGTGAATTTCCAGGGATATCAGAAAAAAGTAGGTGGTGATCGCGAGGATGCCAGATTGGCCCTTCGGTGAACTCGAATCCGGATGCAACACGCTGAATTTGAACCTCTGTGTCAACAAGGTCTCTCATTTGGTTAGAAAAAACCTTGATCATGCAATTGACTCCTATCTGATTCACATAGTGACGTTGTTCTATTGATAGCAAATTAGAGTACATTTGGCTTTGCGATCCTTAAAACACATGTAATCGAAAAGGTTCCTAAAGATCAGAAGACTGACGATAGAATCACTAGGCAGGAGCTTTTTAACCTCGAATGGAAAAACTCTAGGTGCTTTCTCTATTAGAAATCACCCGCAAAGGGGGATGTGGAGCGAGCCCAAATGGCCTATTGATGGAGTGTGACGACGAGAGTTCACAGCTGACGGTTTACCTAACCTTTTTTAGAGAATTATCTAAGTCCGGGAATCACATGGGTGACGTGCTCCTCATAAAGAAAGCGGCATTTCTGCCCCCTCCTACTCATGAGATCTTTCTCCTCTCCAAAGGCAGACGTTTCTCGAATTTTTTTTAATTCTAATTAAACCCAACCAACAAGGATGTTTTGGGGAATACAACTCAAAGAATCGACACAGAATTACTTGTTATTGATTATCAGGCCGCGTGGGGCATTTTGAAGATGTTCAACTGGCCTGGATTACATGGTAGCGAGGTTGGTGTTGACCGACCTGATCACTGTTGTATCCACATCAGCGATCTGAAAGAGGTTGCGCACAAAAGGTACCATTGCTGCTCTCCCCATTTCTCAATTCTGATCTGGTCTCGGATCAAGTCCGGTAATCGTGTGGTGCTAATTGACTGCATGTTTTTCAGGCAGTGTGATTCCTTTAGATTTTTGCCTTTCTATTGCTTATCTTTGCCAATACTCATAGGTTTCTCAGAAAAATAAGAGGTTTAATCAATAACTTCCAGTTATCTATCTGATTTGCGATGTCACTCTCCCGACGCGAGTTGATTGCAAGTGCTGGACTTACCGGAATTGCGGCGATTGGATTAAATCACAGCAGCTTTGCTAGTGAACTTCCTGATCAGGTCGATGTCGTTGTGGTGGGCGCTGGTCTTTCAGGATTAATGGCGGCTCGGCAACTAAAACAAAACGGAAAGAATATTCATATCCTTGAGGCTAGAAATCGTACAGGAGGGCGGATGGTTCGAAAACTTACCGACTCCGGCCACTTTGTCGATTTAGGTGGACAGTGGGGTGGTCAATCTCATCATCGCTTTCGCGAGCTTGTGAGTGAACTTGGTCTTGAAACATTTCCAGTTTACAAAGAGGGCAAGGCATCTCTTGTTTGGAATAATAAAAATACTTTAGCCGATGTAGCTGCTGATTATGATGAAGGATTACTGTTTCTAGATTCTGACCAAATTGGTCAAACCCAAGAAGAAGTTGACAAAGCAAAATCAACTTTAAAATTGTATCAAGAACTTGTTAAGACCGTTGACCACGGTGCTCCGTGGAAGACTCCAAATGCTGTTGAGCTTGATCGTATTACAATTGAATCTTGGCTAAAGCGACATAGCGACTCGCCATTAAGTACTTTTATGTTGGAGATATTATCTAATGTCGGGGGATCTGGTGGTTTTGATGCTTGGGATGCATCGATGCTTCATTCAATCTGGACTCAGGCAATTTCACCTCAGCGGGATTATCCAGAATCTTGGCTCATTAAAGGTGCTGCTGGACAGGTCGCAGAGCTTTTGACTGAAGAATTGACTGACCATATTACTCTAAATTCACCTGTAATCTGTATCGAGCAGGATGATAACAGTGTTCAGGTCACTGATGGATATGGTCGCAAAATATTCGCTAAGGCGGCTATTGTTGCAATTCCTCCACCGTTGAGGCAGCGTATATCCTTTCGACCTGCTTTGCGTGCTGAGACCAGATCATTTCTGCAACGTAATCCAATGGGTTCGATGATTAAAGTATTAGCTATATATGATAAAGCTTTTTGGCGTCAAAAAGGGATGAGTGGTCTTGGCATCGGAAATCAAAATACTCTCCAGTTCATGGCAGATAGTTCACCTCCGGACGGAAATCCTGGTGTTATCGCAAGCTTTATTACTGCTGGTCGAGCTGTTGAATTTCAGCAACTTACTGATAATCAGCAGAAGTCATCTGTTCTATCTGATTTAGCAGCGTATTTCGGTCCTGATGCTGCACAACCTAAGGAGCTTATTTTGCAAAACTGGAATCAAGAGGATTGGTCTAGTGGTGCATTCACCAGCTATGTAACTCCAGGAGCTTGGACGACCTACGGAGAGTATTGGCAGGAGCCTCATGGCAGAGTTCATTGGGCTGGTACAGAAGCGTCAACGAGATGGAGAGGCTATCTAGAGGGTGCTCTTGAAGCCGCTGTTCATGCCGCAGATTCCATCCGCCGACATATTTAGTATTTAATTATTAATTCATAAGGGCTGTGTTGGTCATAAGCCATCTTTTAGGCTTTCATTCATGACATAAAAGTGATCACCCAAGCTTTATTCATTTATCTTCTTCCCAAAAAGATCATTAAGACAAGATCCTTCCAAGTAGAAAGCTCTTTTGACATAGAATTACTCATACAACTCTCCTTTAATTTGCTACGCAGTATCAGCCTGCCTTAGAGCATCTGTTGCTGAATCGACATCACCATTCCTTTCTTTTAATTGCTGCGCTGCTCTCAGCTTCCAACCCTCCAGCTTCCTTTGTCTCAGCTCCAATCTGTTGCTATTATTTTTCAAGTTCTACTTCCAATTGCAGAAGGAAAAAATTGTCTTTAAAAGGCTGTGTCATTTATTTGTTGGAAGCTGTTTTTGAACTTATGGCTCATGAAGTTGAAACTATCAATGGTCGTGAGTAGCTTTTGGAATATTCATCGACGACAGTCGTTATCGCGAAACGCTGAACTTCTGGAGTGTTTTTTCTTTCAAAAACAACACCATTAAATTCGTGACATCAGTCAGTCTGATGGGTCTCTCTTTCTGCTTTAGACGCAGTAAACACCTACTCCATTTACCAATCCTTGTAGGGACTTTGACCGGTCTGGAACGTGGTGCAAGTTGCCATGATCAGGAAACTCGTATGCTCTTAGGGGGCTTGTTGGTTATAAAGCCCGTTATCGACAATCACCCTCTAAGACAACGCCTGTACTAGAAAATGGGAAGGTCCACTCAAGCTTGCTTCGCGAGACTAGGCTAGATCAGATGGTGCATTGAACACGGGTGGTTACTCTGTTGGTCATGGCTAAGTCTTCTTTGCTTGCCAATCACCAATGTTTTTAGGAAGACTCATATCCTTTCTTAAAAAAGCCAAAGGAGATGCTAATATTTTGGAAAAAATGAAAGCAGATAATTCTTCTAAAGACGTGGCGGATATAGCTAAATAATGCGGCATTAATTTATTTCTGATGAGATTGATCTGTTCAACAATAACGATTTCGAATACGTGTCTCGCTGAGGTCGTGCAGGTATCGGATGTGAATTGATTCATGCAAATAAGAATAATCGATACAGTCAAAATAGGTTAAAAGTTTTGGTCAAGATCAAAGACGGACGCAAGCTCAATACCATCGGAATACTTCAAGCGATTAAGTAATCGCGCAGATTCGAAAGAAAGAATGCAAAGCTTGCAGACATGTATTTCTGTAAGCAATAAGTGTCAAATGCTTACAACCTGTCACTTTGTAGACAAAGCATACTCTCATCAGAAATTCAGCCAGCTCAAATATGTTGATGCAATCTCTGCAGGCATCTTGTGGAAACACGTTGCATTGCCATGCCTTTTGATCAAGGGCTTGATTCGATTCACTCAACACTGAACGAATTAGAGGAGCATCTGGCTGACGAGAAAGACAAGTTTATTGGCTACCCCTGTAATGCGGACTTCAATTACGAAGCCCTCTACCGGTTTCTGGCTTATCCCATTAATAACATTGGCGACCCATATGTCCCTAGCAACTATCACCTCAATACCCATCACTTTGAGCTTGAGGTTCTCAAATTCTTTAAAGAAATGACTAATGCTCCTGTTGGGGAAACCTGGGGTTATGTCACCAACGGCGGCACAGAGGGAAACCACTATGGGCTGTTTTTGGCTAGGGAGATCCTGCCTGATGGCATCGTCTATTACTCACAAGAAACCCATTATTCCGTTGGAAAAATCCTGCGTTGCTTGAACCTGCCAAGCATCATGATCCGTTCCAATCAAGACGGAACAATGGAGCTTAATGATCTGCGCGAGAGTCTGCGGCTTAATCGCAAAAGCCCGCCGATTATTTGTGCCAATATTGGCACAACGATGAAAGGAGCTGTTGATGATATCGATGGTATCAACGCCATTTTTCAAGACCTGGCGATTCCCCGGAAATACCTACATGCCGATTGTGCGCTTAGCGGAATGATTCTGCCGTTTATTAAAGACGCACCGGCCTGGAACTTTGCCCACGGCATTGACAGCCTTTCGATCAGTGGCCACAAGATGATCGGTTCACCGATCCCGTGCGGTGTTGTTTTGGCTAAGAAAGACAATATGACGCGAATTGCACAGAGTGTGGAATACATCGGTTCGATGGATACAACCTTGACCGGATCTCGGAACGGGATTGCCCCCCTGTTCCTCTGGTATGCCATCAAGACGTATGGTCAATCAGGCTTTCGCCAACTGATTCAGCAGTGCCTTGAGCGCGCCGAGTATGCCGTTATTGAACTCAACAAAGCTGGGCAACATGCCTGGAGGCACTCGTACTCCAACACAGTTGTATTTGACAGACCGTTGCAGTCCATCGTCGAGACCTGGCAATTGGCAACTCATGGGCCTGTATCCCATCTGATCACCATGCCCAATGTCACCACTGATCAGGTGGATCGCTTGGTGGCCGACATCAAGGCTCAGCACGCAGCAGCAAGCGTGCCATCACCAAGCCGACCAGTTCCGACTGGCTTCACAAGCGTGCGAGCTCAGCCATCGCAAGAGATCATTTTGATTGGTAGCTCCAGTGTTGATCTTCTAGATGCTGTGGCGACGGCTATGGGCAATGCTGGAATTTCAATCGTTGACATGAAGTCCTCCTCCATCGACGAAGGCTGCCTGCTGATCTTGTCTGTAGAGGAGCGGGTGAAGGCGATTGAGATCATCAATCGACTGATCAATGAGAACAAGTACGGCTCAGCGCGTGTAGCCATTTGCGATCAAGACTCCTCTGTGATCAGCCAGATGAATTTCAGCCAGGCCGGGAATGACTCAGTTCTGGTGAAAATTGCCGACCATCCTGGTGCGCTTGGATCACTCACCCATCGCTGCCAGGAAGCCGGAATCAAGCTGAATACAGCGCGCATAGTTTGGCGAGGAGACAAGTCGACAGTGCTGGAGCTCACCACGCCCAACTCAATCGAGCTGAGCAAGGTTCTCGATGCCTCTCAAATCCTGATGCTTCCAGCGCAGGGCTGAGACAGTGCTGCCAACAAAAGCCACCAAGGAGGACTCGTTCATGACGTACAAACGAACCATTGGCGTTGTCCTGTTTGAAGGCTTTGAACTGCTCGATGTGTTTGGACCTTTGGAGATGTTCGGCCTGGCGACCGATCATTTCGAGATCCGTTTGATCTCCGAAAACGGAGGCGTTGTGGCCAGTCGCCAGGGCCCCAAAAGCGTCAGCGACGATTCGTTTCAGTCAGCGCCAGCCATTGATGTGCTGCTAGTACCCGGCGGCACAGGCACCAGAAGAGAAGTCGACAACCCAGTGCTGCTCGAGTGGTTGAAGGCCCGTGCGCAGCAAGCCGAACTGGTTGCCTCGGTCTGCACCGGTAGCGCCCTGATGGCCAAAGCCGGGGTGTTCGATGGGGTCTGCGCCACGAGCAACAAGTTGGCTTTTGCTTGGGCTTGCTCTCAAAGCGAAAAGGTGCACTGGCAACCGCAAGCCCGCTGGGTAGAAGACGGCAAGTTCTTCACTTCATCGGGTGTATCGGCTGGCATTGATATGTCTCTCGCGGTGATTGCCAAGCTGGTCAGCAGTCAGGTCGCTGAGCAGGCTGCCAACTTTGCTGAATACGACTGGCACCGCGATCCTGATTGGGACCCCTTTGCCTCAGTCGTAAGTCCGTTTGAATCTGCCTGAGCCATTGTCTACCTCACACCAACTACACATCGCCACTTCGGCGGGCACCGCTTCCACCCACCCGATTTCTGCTTGGTTTCCCATGCCTCAATGGCGTTATGTCTGTAGTGGCCTGGGCTATATCTACATTACTAGTGATGAAAACCACTAATAACTGGTCACTTTTCTCTCAATGGAGAAATATCTCACTCTGAAGCATCAAGACGCTTCACTTCCTCTACAAACTTTTCTCCACTGTGAGAATGCTCCCGATGTTTTTCGTTGGGATGGCTGTGTCGTTCCTCTGCACTGCCTTGCTTCAGCGGCTCTTTCTCTCGATGTACAGGATCAAGACGTTCAAGATCAGCTTTGTTTGGGCGTCTGCCGGTTTGATGATGTTCGTTACTCATATCAGTTGCTCTCCCCGCGAAATGAGGCTGGCCCCTGGTCCTTCATAAGTTCACTTGTTTCGTTATCAATTTTCTTGAGCGCTTCATCGTTAATAGTATTTGTTGACAAGTGATTCACGCTGCGATTTCGCTCTACTTCGACGTTAGGCGAACCAGCTTTAGTGAGATGTTGTTGATCACTCTCGTGACGCTTCGCATCTTGGCTCTGATTCATAGGGGTGAATTCAGCTCTCCATTACATAGCCAAACCTGAATCCACTGCCACTTTCTTCTCAGAGACCTCTAAGACATGCCAATAATTTGCTCGTCCATACCCAAATCTTGTGGTTCACAATACTTTCAGCCGCCTGACTTGAGCATGGTCTCCAGGCTCGGCGTTTGATCACCAAGCAGCTTCAGTAACTGTCCATCCACAACGCTGAAGCTCTTTCCAAAGAGCGACGGCATCCTCGTAGCGCATGTTCCGGCGTGTCTCGAGAAGCGGCGGATGAGCTTCTGGCATGTCTTTGATGTGGTCAACGATCACAAAGACGTCATCTGCTGATCCACTGGAGTTCAGATCGGGAAGGAAGCTGACCTTCTGGCACTTGCTCGCGTTAGTCAGCCAACCTTCCATTTGATGTGGTTTCAACAAACAAAAGCTACGAGCACCTGCTTGTATTGGTGAACATTTGATACGGTCTCGACAAGTAAAAGCTACGAGCATCTGCTTGTGGGGTGAACACACGATCACCTTTGGTCCTTTGGGGGGATGCGGCTTCACCACCCTTTCAGCGACGGTGTGTGAGTTCGCAATCAATCAATGAAAGGTCTCGGTCGTGTTGTTATCGGTTCTGCTGTTGGCGGTCTTGTGGGTGCGGCGGCGTTCTTCGCAGTCGACGGTCTGATGCCATCAGCTGTTGATGCAGTTCCCACACACCTGACGTGCGAGGACACCACTTCAACGTGGAATGGTTCCCGCATGAATTACATACACGTCAGATATTTTTTAATATTTACACAAACAAGGCAATTTAATGACTCTTGATTTCGTCTCAAGGCGGTCTTCTTGCAAAGAAGACAATATCGCTGCAAGATCAAGGCTCATTATGGGTCAGGGATTTAATTATCCCGTAATCTTCTTTGTAGATAATTTTAAGTCTATTGATTGATTCGCTTGTTAAATCTGCTTTTAGGTCGATGCTTGACTGTTTGTCACTCTGCATAACCTGTGGGATTTGCGTGAAATTTTCTGGTATTTCCAAAAGTTCATCTAAATAAGCTTTGACTTTCTTCATTCCTTCGGAATTGAGGTAAAATAACTTGTAATTCCCTTCGGGGTGGAGGAAGCGCTTTTGTGGCAAGAAATGATTATCACACCAGCCATTTCTTTTGAAGCTTGCCTCAAGATATGTTGCAATAAACTCATTTACGCTTATTTGTCTCAGTTTTGATCCTGGCTCGTCCATTTGAAATAAATATGCGCTAATAAATCTGTTTATTGGGTCCCTGAGTATTGCAAAGAAATCGGTAAAGAAATTTGATGGAAAGAGGCGCCTGAGAGAAGCCCCGTCTATGTGCTGTGGAGAAGAATTGTTCCATGGTGACTGGGCTCGATGGGTAGCAAAGCTGCAATCAAGAAAAGCATGCCTTGTAATTCTCGTAGATAAAATATATTTTTCGACGGATGTGCCCCCTGTTTTGGGAATGTGGGCGAAGTGAATAATTTTTTTTTGAGGTTACAAAGATAGGCATTGTGTAAGTGGGGCTGGTGCCATTTTTGCTGTTGGAGTTTGGTTTGTATAAAGCTTCAACAGAGCATATCCATCTGTGCTCTTGGGTTTGACTCTGGAAAGCGTATTTCTGCGTTGTTGATTTTAATCCATCCGGGCAAAAAGATTAGCGAAATTGGCGTTAATCAAGGCATCAACGAAAGGGACGCTGTTGTCGCCAACAGAGAGAGGCAGGAACCCACCAATGCCAGCTTTATTCGGTGTTCCTGCACCTTGCAATGCTCCCTGGAACCCAAAGGTTGGCTTCACCACATCCTTGAGGCTGATGCTCATCACATCACCGAGATCCTCAGCATTGCCGTCCTGCGCCTTCAAAGGCAGCGGGGCGATAGCAACAGCAGAAGCCAGCAGTCCAATCGAGAGGCGGCGAAGCCTGGATCAGGCATTAGTCAGCGCATGATGCCGGTCTTTGCTTGGTTGCGCTTGCAGTCGTCACCACTCAGGCGGGCATCGCTTCTACCCGCCTGACTTCTGCATGCGGGAACATTTAGCTTTCAGCTCAGCAGCTGTAGAGCTTGGAACTGGGTCGGAAGGCAGCCGCTGCAAATCCCTGCTACATCAACACAACCAGTCGCACTTCTATGGCCCTGTCTTGGTTGAAACCCTCTGCTGCTCTGTTGCTGGGGGCAGCCCTGATGGGTGCGGGCTTCCCTGAGCCAGATGCCAAAAGGATGGTGGGCACCTGGGTGCTCACCGATAACGAGAACGTGCCATTCAATTTGATCCTGCGGCCTGATGGCAGTTCTCTGACGGTGACCGGCAAACGCCACCCCGATGTCGGTACTTCGCAGCGGATGACACGCAATCAACTTCTCGAGAACGGCAACTGGCAAACCTGGGGTAATGGCATACGCTCTACCTATTCAGATGGCTGGACTGACACGATCCAGATCGGCCCTGCTGGAGCGGTGCAGTGGTCTTGGAAGCCAGGATCTTCACTGAATGACGGCCCCAGCAATCACGGCAAAGCTGTGCAGCTGAAAAGCCCGGTAATGAACTGGGTGGGCGCGTACAAGCTAGAGCCCATGCAGCAAGAAAAGCCGCCCTATCTGGCAGTTCTCACCTCTTCAGGGATGGCCTTCAACAACATCGATCAGGTGGCTGATGGTTCCTGGTCGCTGACAGGCAACGGCAGCGTGCTGATCAAGTGGACCAGCGGCTGGCGCAGCCTGATCGAGCCAACCGCTAATGGCATCCCTGGCCCTGAGGAGAGCTTTGCTGTGCAGCATTGGCGCCCCGGGGTGCCAACCAGCAAGCCAGCCAACGCCAACCGCAGCGGTGTTCGGCTCTAATCGCCAGTGATGCAAACGCGGCAGGCGCTACCAAGCATCTCTGCCTTCCTGGTCGTTCATCAACCAGCTGACACCGTTCTTCGGTGCGTGGCGGTCAACAAGTGGGCGGTCCTTGTTCGGCATGACGCCACGATGGCGAAACCTCAACACCAGCTGCTGCTAGCGGGGCTTCAGAGGCTCAGCACCACTTCCCGCATGAGAACGAGATCGCTTGTTTTCATTGCTGCGATCTGATTGACAGTGGTTCCGATCCCATCAAGCGGTTACTGAACTAATCGGTAGCCGCTAGAAGCAGCTCCAACTCTGCAATTCCGCAGTTACAGCCATCCCGCTCGCCATCACATGGCTCCATGTTGGGATGCCCCTTGGCACAGGACTCAGAGCAGAAATGCTGCCCGCCAATCCTAATTGACCTCGATTCTTCAACGCTGCGCTTGCAAAGCGAGCAGTCGCATAAAAGAAAAACTTCAATCATCACACAACTCTCGGTAACAACTCGTCCGGTCTATTGCATTCAGGGCATCATTTCTTTGGCGGCTAACCGAACACTCAATATCGACTTATCGAGTCTGATTCTCAGCAGCAGATTCACGCTGCTGAATGTGATTCTCAACAACATATTTGGCATTCTTGAATGTGATTCTCAAAAGCATATTTTGATCCGCTAATGTTCGGTTTTTACGCATATCTTTCGCTGTTTTGTGATCTAGAACTGATTCATCCCTCCCAGAGGAAGAGCAATGACAGCTTCACAAATTCAAGCCCCCATCACTGTCCCCACCGGTCCCGCAGGCCGCGCCATGGCCGAGCCCATGTCCGCTGAACTGCTCGATCTGATGGAAGCCCATCTCAACCTTGAGCGTCAGTCAGCTGCTGACTATTTCGCTGCTGCCATCTGGTTCGCTGAACGCGAGCTGACCGGCTTTGCCGAGCATCTCCGTGATGAAGCCAAGCAAGAGGAGCAGCATGCCGCCAAATTCGCCGACTATCTGATCAGCAGAGGTCAACGCCCTGTGCTCGACACCATCGAGCCACCGCGTCAGCAGTGGACTGGCGTGGAGCAGGTGATCGCCAACGTCTTCCGCATGGAAGCTGATGTCACCGCCTCCGTGCTGCAGCTCTACAACACTGCGGAAAAAGACATTGATCGCCGCACCACCGTCTTCCTGGACCCCATCGTTGACGGCCAGCGTCTCTCTGAGCACGAGGCCGCTTATCTGCTGGGCCGCGTCAAGTTAGCTGCAGGCAACCCTGCTGCCGTGATGATCATCGACGCTGAACTGAGAGAAGGCGAGGCCGAACCCGCCAAACTCGAAGGCTGATCAATCAGCTCAAAGTCCCACCTGCTAATCCAGTTCACCATCCCTGCAGCCCCGCCCAGTGCGGGGCTTTTGATTGCTGAGTCGGACCATGGCCAGCTGCTGTTGCTACTGACCTCAACGGTGATTCACCTTCCAGATGACCGTTATCAGACTCTGAGAGTTGAATCACACGCAGCCTGATGCAGTCGGTCTCAGCAGAGCAATTCGAACTGGCGTTGTCTCTGGGATTGTCGGCACTGGATTGGGTTCATGAGTCGAACGACGAAAAATCAATGAGGTCTCTGGCGAACTTCGCGACTGGTCTTGACGTCTGGACTCAGATGTTGGAACTGCAGTGGACTCAGCCATAAAAAAGACCCCACTGCTAGCGCAGTCGGGCCAGGGTGATGGGGAGTCATATTTTGGTATTACGAACACGCCTCGTCAACGCCACATATGGTGCACCTCATCTGAAATTGATGACAGGATGTTCTCAAATACCCATCTCAGTCAATAAATCCCTACTCTTGCCACATCAAGGCCGGGTGATGGGGATTGTCCGAGTCAAGTTTTAAGCCACTGCTAAGGCGGTGGCTTTTTTAATTGCTTGAGACTCATGCTCCTTATGCGTACCCCCTAGCTTCGACGTTTTCAAATGCAGCGGTGACAATGCATTGCAGCAGCCAGCCAGGAAGACGCGCTCGGGGAGGTATTGCACGGGACACCCGGTCAGCCGGTGGCGAGCTAGCTGATTGTGAGATACACCCCTTCGATCAGCTCATGAGCGAGAACATCCAGGGACTACTCCTCAGCATTAACGAGCTGGCCACAAGTGCCGCAGCAGAGGGTAATGAGATCCGACTAGTCGCGGCCTGCGAGGTGCTCCGAAATAGCGGCGCGGAATCATTTTTGCTGGATTGCTTCGTTTGCTGAGCCGGAGGAGGGCTATCCAGAAGCGCTTTTCTCGGGCTGACCGCTGCTGCGTAATGGTCTGGTCTCGACAACAACCCACTGCGCGTGTGCGGTTGGATTGGCATTGGTGAAGCTGCAGACCTTCAGCTCCTGAGGGTTCACCAGCCAGCCGACACCGGCTTTCGGTGCATGGCGATCAACTAGCGGGCGGTCCTTGTTCGGCTTGACGCCACGATGGCGAAACAGCTGCTGCTGCGGCAGGCAGCTCATCAATGGTGGCTATGGCGCCGTTGATTGGTGATTTGGTGCAAAAACAATGACTGCTGTCACCGTTTTGCGCCAAGTTTTGCACCAATGAGGTTTGTCCACTTAGTGAGATTCCAGTGGAGCCAAGGAGACTCGAACTCCTGACCCCCTGCATGCCATGCAGGTGCTCTACCAGCTGAGCTATGGCCCCAGAAACGATGGAAAGGAATGATCCTGACCGCCGTCGCGTCGAAGCTTACACCGGCAATGCCCCCTGCAGGCAGACGCTTAAATCTGCCGCCATACGGCAGCGAGTTTTCCCTGAACCTGCACCTGGTCGGCAGGCAATTCGATCGGGTCGTAGGCAGGATTCGCCGCTTCCAAGCGCACCGTGAGTCCATCGCAGTGGAAATGCTTCAGCGTGGTGCCGCTGCCAGGCACCAGGGCGCTGACGATCGTGCCCTGTCTCAAACGAGCAGCATCACTGACTGGTTCCATCAACACGACATCACCGTCGGCGATGTGTGCATCAACCATCGAATCGCCGTTCACGGTGAGAGCGAACAAGCCACGAGTTTCGAGGACGGGCGCAAGATCCAAACGATCCTGAACATCGTCAAACGTTTCCACCAAACCACCAGCTGCAACAGCACCAAGCACCGGAATTCCAGAGGCAATACCACCCAGCAGCTGCAGTGTGCGGGCCTGCCCCTCCTGCCAGGTGATCCAGCCTTTCTGTTGTAAGTGCCGTAAACGGCTCTGCACCGGTGCTGGTGATCGCAGGCCCATGGCCTGCATCATCTGGCGTATAGATGGACTGTGATGGTGGCAGCCGATGTAATCGGAGAGCCAGTCATAGAGCTCCTGTTGAGCAGTGGTCAACGGCTCGGGGGATCCAGCAGACACCGGCAATTCATCTGTTCGTCAATACATTTGTACCGGTCGAAGCCTGGGATGGCAAGGGTTCAGCCGGGTGTTGGTAAAGCGCAGATCCAGGCAACTTTGTCTGAAGTGTCTTCGCGGCCTACGTAATCAAGCCACTGCCCTGGAGAGTTGCTGCGTTGCAGCCTTTTCTGGTTGCAGAGCGCTCGCATTCTCAACTCCCGCACTTCCCAGGTCTGCTTTCCCTGACGCTGCATCAGAAGTGCAGCATCAAACTCAACACCGGCTGCCGTCCGTGCTGGGTCACTCAGATATTCACCAGCTTTCAGATTTGGTGAGTCCAAGGCTTCCATGAACATCCATGGGCCTTCAGACAACTTCCCCGATGTCTGGAGCGTCTGGCGGGTCTGACTCCAGAACGGCGGCTCCGGTGAAGGCGTCCAGGTTTCGGCAAGTCCTGGAGCACTACCCAGGGTGATGCCGAGTGCTACGGCTCCGCCTCGAATCAGATTGTTCATTGCTTGTCCTCCGGAGGGCGTTCCGACCTTTCCTGGATCAGTTTCGCCAGGATTTCCAATTTGGCGTTTTCAGACTCTGATGCTCTTGATGCCATCCAGGAACTGGCGACTTTCATCTGTGTGACCTGTTGCAGCAATGACAGCGCCGTTTGTCTGAGGGTTTCGAGGTCATCGCAGTCACGGATCAGCCGGCTCCACCGTTCTGTTTCAAACGACTGCTCAAGGCCTTGCTGAATTGGATCGATGCTCAAGATTCAGCCTCCCAGGTGAGCATCGGGTCAGGTTCCCCACTGCAGATGGCTTGCGCACGGAGATAAAAAGCACTTTCCCTGTCGCCGGCAGCTTCGAGGGAGTCGAGAACCTTCTGCCAGTTGTCTCGTTCCTGCTGGTCCATTGCTCAGTTCTTGGGAAAATCGACCCTAGAGGCTTTTCAAGAACATCAGGGTCCGATCAGCCACTGTTTTCCACTCAGCGTCAGCAGTGATCACGTGACCACTGCCTCTGAGCCAGTGCACTTCCACATGCTCGGATCCGCTCCGATGTTTCAGCAATTGCACCCCGCGTCGCGTGATCACTTTGTCGAGAGTGCTGGCCATCACCAGCAGAGGTTGATGGAGGTGGTCGAGATGTTTCCTTGTGGAAGCGATTAGATCCAGTACGCGCACGCTGCAACGACTGGGCCAGCGGGAATAGTTCCAGAGGCGCTCAGCTGTTGTTGGATCAACGAAATCATCTGCAGGACGCCGCACCGAAGGCAGAAGCAGAGCCAAAACCGGAGCGATCCAGGCGCGAAGATCTCCACTCATGATCGGCGGTGAGTAAGTGATCACCGCCTCAACTTCTGGCCGCTTCATTCCCACTTGAATCGCGAGAATCGACCCGAGGGACAAGCCCGCCACCACGACGCGCTGCCCCTGATCGAGCAGCCGGCCAACCACGGCATCAATCTGTGCCACCCACTGGCTCGGTTGCACTGGCATCAGGTCTTCAAGGCAGGTTCCATGGCCAGCGAGCAGGGGTGCCTCCACGCCAAAACCCTCGGCATGTAATGCCTCAGCCAGCAGCGAAAACTCCGCAGGAGACCCGGTGTAGCCGTGGATCAGCACAACGGTGATCGGCCCCCCAGGCAGCGAGAAAGGCTCAGGAGAAGCCGCCATGCTCTCAGCAAGATCCATGCGTTGAATTCTGGCGAATCCATGAGCCTTGATTGATCGAAAAAGACAGCCGCGCAGCTTCTGAGCTGCGCAGCAATCACAGAAGCCTTCTCTGTTGCTAAGTCCAGAGAAGATTGATCAACCGCAGATGCGTTCCATGCAACGAATCAGCAAGCTCGTCTCAATCCTGCTGATCTTCAGTGCCCTTGGATGTGGAAAAGACGCTGTCACAGACAAGGCAGTCACTGAAAAGGCAGCCCCTGAAAACACTGTCAACCCTGAACAAGCCTCTGATTCGGTAACAGCCTCTGCTCCTGAACCAACAGCCAACTCTGAACAAGTCAGCCCCTCTGAAAAAATCGCCGCTTCCATAACAGCCGCCGATTCTGTCAAGGCGGCTAGCTCCAACAGTGCGCCTCAAGACGACAAGCAGGAAGCTGAGAGAGTGCAGGGTCAGGCCTCCTGGTATGGACCAGGTTTTTACGGAAAGAAAACCACCAGCGGAGAAATCCTCAAGCAAGGAACTCTGACTGCAGCCCATAGCAGCCTGCCGATGGGTACAAAAGTGAAAGTCACACGCCTCGATAACAACAAAAGCGTGATGGTTGTCATCAATGACCGCAAACCGTTCAAGCAAGGCACGGTGATTGATCTTGCCCACGGTTCGGCTACGGCTCTCGACGTTGACGATGACGGCAAGACATCAGTGGAAATCGAAGTGATTGACTGAATTTGGGCTGCAACCTGAGCTGGAAACCTCATCGACCGTTTTCTGTGACGCTGCTGAAGGGAAACTCTTTCATTGACACGTTTATGGATTGATTCAGTTAAAGTAAATTCGATATATCATGGTTTTATGTTATGAAACGATCTGGTATTGACTATTTGCTGCAATTCAGCAAAATTCAGCAAGATCAGTGTATCGGAGATGTCGAAGCTGTGGGTTTTAAGGTTCTAGGGGATGGAACTCAGATGGGCCATCTGATCATCTCATGTGAGTGTAAAAAATATTTAAAGAGATTTGATGTTCAGGCAAGTGTGCTGAATTGGAAAATATCAAAATTTCTCAAGGGGTTGATTGAATGCCTTGATTATGCAAGCATTAAAAGCTATCGGTTCGGTTCAAGTTATGATCAAAACTTCTGAAGACGGATAGAGGTTTTGACCTGAAATCAATTGATAAGAATGATTACCAAACGGCCTCGCAATGAGTCCAGCCAATATTTTGAAGCTCCTTGTACAAGTAGATAGCGTCTTCATAGCGCATATTTCTTCTTGACTTCAGGAGAGCAGGTTGATCCTGAGCTACTTTTCTGCCGTGATCAACAAGAACGCGAACATCTTTATGTCCACTTTGAGGCTCTCTGTGAAACCTCACTGCCCAAAATTTCTGCGGGTCCTTAAGCCAACCGTCCGTCATTAGTAGCTTGTTAGAGGATCTGTTTTCTAGCTAGATCCATGACCTTCCGCTTGGGTTTGTTGCTACGGGAAAGCTTCTTAATTATCCCCTAAAGATTCTCTGAAGCCACCATATCTGGAGAATATGAGCGCACACGCCTTAAAATCACCAGCAATGGTGTCTCAACCGGGCAGCATCCACTGAAATCTTCTTCAGGTGATGCTGGAAACCTGCCCGATCAAGACCATTCCACGACGGATTGAAAGTCAGACGTTTTCTCTGAGTCGGCTGAGGTGCCCGCTGAACCCGTAGAAGTCCTCCCCCGTCACACTGTCGCTATTGGTAGGGCATGGCTCAGCAGGATTCCAGCTCAGACAGCTGGCCAGTTTTCGCTCCGCCCTGCTGTGGTAGTGAACAGTACATGCTGCAATTCCATCAGCGTCACCCAACTGCTGGTCAGTCATGGCGGATATACCGCCCATCTCCAGCAGAGTTTGATCAAAGGATTGTTCTGATTTGCGGCTTTCTTGTTTCATCTCAGCTGCAGCCCCCATTGCGGGCCATGCAGTCAAAAGATCAACCTTGGATTCACTGCCCTTTTTGCAGTGATGGGAACCGATCACAGCACAGTGCGCTCCAGTGCTGTGAAATGTTCAAGAGGGTCCGCCATTCGTTCGGCCGGATTCAGAGACAGCTGAGCATCTCGTCGATCCAGCGTCAGCAGGCTGAATCCGAACTAACAGTCGTAGATCAACTCCGACTGCTGCTCTCGTTTGCTGACGTTGCTTTCTTTCATTTGGGACTCGTCGTAGTCAATTGCTCGCAAGGAACAGGCCGGCGCTCGATAGGGCTTGCGTTGGCCATCTTTGATTTCTGTGCCGATTGACTGGGCCGAGGCGGTGCAGATAACAGTCAAAGGTATTTCGCAACACCCTGTTGTTAACCACGGTCTTTTGGTATGTCAGCCCTTGTTTGTGCTTTCCATCACGTCAGGCGATCAACAAGCCCTGTGAGCTGCATTCCAATGAGCGAAGGTTCATTCAGCTCTGGTTGTTACTTGTCAACACATCAGGTTCTTGGTGGAATATTCAAGGCAGGCCCAGTTCTATATCGTTGCCATGAATCCTGAATGGGAGAGCGATGGAAGAAACCTTTGCAGCTACATCAATGTAAACATTAGTGGTTGATCGACTTGAGTCCTGTTTTCAATCTCATTTGTAGAAGGCCTTGGCTTTTTGTTTGTAGGGGGCCTGGAGTAGTATTGAGTCTGAATAATTTGATGAGTCAATGGTGTTTGCTTTGAATGACTGCGGGGTTGACCAAAATGTTGACGGGTTGACCTGAGTTCCGGTCTTCAGGTCTTCAAGTCAGGAGTTCTGGTTCCTGTGTGATCAATTGATCAGCCAATACGCGATCAACCGCACCAAGACCCAAAGAAGAAAAGAGTGAGCGTTGATTCGTTGTTGTTTCTTTGTCCGACACTCGGGTTGGTTGAACGTGCCCCATGTCGTCGGGTTAGATCAATCCCAGAGCCTGCATGACCTGCAGCCGAATTCCTCCAAGTCGACTCCAGGCCCGCACCGCTTCTTCTTTGGATTGGTAGGGACGCCAGTCATCCTCTTCGATTCGTCTTTGCAGATGGCTTGCCACTCGTTCAGCCACTCTCATGTCGCTGGCGGCCTTCAGATTGAGGTTGTGAGCATTGAAAAAGTGTTCAGACGTCATCGTTCATTGCCTTTATGAGAATTGTGCTGCAAGGCATTGGAATCTGATTCAGGCATGTCTCCACGTTCCTCAGTTACTCTTTCGCCACGCGTTCCGTCGTTCTGCCATGGAAACGTTGGATCCCGTTTTGCTGAGCATCTTCGCGTTTGGCGTTGTCTCGACGACGACCGTCCTGGTGGTGTCGTTTCGTCGGGTCGACTCCAGCGAGAAGCAACGTGCGCAGTTCAATCGGATGCGCGGACGGCTCCATAGGCTCCTTCAGAATCGTTCCTGATCTGATCCCGTGCTGCTCATCCTTGTTGCAGGTGGTTTTTTAGCCGTACTGGCGCTCACGCAATGGTTGGTGAGGCGTTCGATGGACGATGGCGAGCATCATTGATGCCGAGCACTGGTGGTGGTCAGCGTCTGGCGATGCCTCTGCCATTGCCGATCAGACCTGCATCAATGACCAGGCCAATCACAACAACCAATAATCCACTGAACGATTGAACGCCTCCGAAGGATGCTGTGGCCCAGCACAGGCCAAGTGTTGTTGTCGGCAGGAACACAAGGCCGAGCAGAGGCACGACCGGACTGGGTATCGGCATGCCGGTGAAAGGTCCAAGCACCACTGCAGGGCTGAACAGCCAGAGCAGGATCAGAATCAGGCGTGGTGTGATCAGCCCGAGCGCTGCAAGCAGACACATCAGCTTTCACCCAGGGCTTCAGAGTCCATTCCGGCAATACGGCTCCTACTTCTTGTAGCAAGCTGCTTTCAGCCTGTCTCAGTGGAGAGTGGCCTGAACGCGGTTTCGCGTGTGAAGGCACAAACCGTGATCAGGGTGCATACTCCTCCGAAGGCGACCCATCCAGCTGGCAGGAGGGGGTTGCCGCTCTTTGCAATCAGCCAGGTTGCAATCAGTGGGGTTGTTCCTCCGAAATACCCCTCTGCCACATTGAACGCAACGGCCAGTCCGGTGCAGCGAACTGCGGGAGGCATCAGTTCCACATTGGCGGGATTTTTCCCCCCTGCCAGCAGAGCCACAGCCAGTGTCAGCCCCAGCTCCCCCCACAACACCCGTTGAGGATCTCCGCTGTGCATCAGGTTGAAAAAAGGCAGTGCGCCGAAGCAGAGCAGTGAGGATCCGCAGATCAGCATCGGTTTACGACCGATGCGGTCGGAGAGCCAGGCTGAAATCGGGTAGAGCAAAAGAAGCACCGCCAACACGCCGGTGTTCAGGCTCAGGGATGTTGCGGGATCGAGGTGATCGACCTCTTCCACGTAGCTCACCGCATAGACAAACACGGCGTAGTAGCCGATGCTGCTCGCGATGTTCAGGGCCATGACACGCAGCACCTGCAGGCGATAGCGGCCGAACGTTTCCCGTATCGGCGATTTTGCCAATGGTTCGATCATCTCGGCTCCAATCCCTTGTCGGATCACAACACCCGTTGTGGCGACCAGTGCACCAAGCAGAAATGGCAGTCGCCATCCCCAGCTTCCCAGTTGAGCGGAGGTGAGCGCATGGGCCAGCAGATCACCGAAGCCCGAGCCGATCAACATCCCCAGCACCGACCCCCACAGCCCCCAGATCGCGTAGAAGCCACGTTGACGGTCGGGGGCGTTCTCACTGAGAAAAATGATCGAGCTGGTGTATTCGCCGCCGACAGACAAGCCTTGAATGATGCGTAGCAGCACCACTGCAATCGGTGCGGCGATGCCGATCTGCTGGTGGGTTGGAAGCAGGCCCATCAGAACGGTGGGCACCGCCATCACCATCACCGAGAGTTGCAGGGCTCGCTTTCTTCCCGCCAGATCGCCGATTCGACCGAAGACGATTCCTCCGAGAGGCCGCACCAGAAATCCGGCGGCAAAGGCTCCGAAAGCACCGATCAGTGAGGCGGCTGGATCGCTGGAGGGGAAGAACTCCCTGCCGATCACTGTTGCGAAGTAGCCGTAGACCGCAAAGTCGTACCACTCCATCACGTTGCCGATCAGGCCAGCCAGCAGAACTTTGCTGGTGGTCCTTTGGGTGGGTTGAGAGGTCATCGGCTGGTTATCACTGCGATGGATCAGAGATCTCATGCAGCCGATCGACCAGAAGATCGATATCCGTTCCCACACCTCCGTCTTCAGCCCATGCCTCAGGGATGTGGCGCGCTTTCACCACGTCGTTCAATCTGGCGCCGTTGCGGCGTTTCAGGAGTGCTGCTGTCGTGCTTCTGCCTGATGCCGCGAGCCGGCTCTGCCCGGTGGATGCATCTGACAGATCGCCGATCAGATGACAGGCCAGTCGTCTGTGGTGCGGTGACGACCGATGCTCCCAGAGATAAACCGCCTGCCATGTGCCCAGCAGCAGCCGACCCTTGTCAACACTCAGGCTCATGGTCTGGGTGGTGAGTGCCGTGCGGATGTGAGCAGGCATGTCGTCATCACCTTCGTCGTCATGCAGATAACGGCGACGTCTGCCGTCAGGTCCGCTGGGTCCAGCGCCGTCCTGCGGCACCATGGCATTCATCCAGGCTGATAGATCCTCAAGAACCCTGGGGTCGGCGTTTTCATTGATCGTGAGGCTGCAACTGGTGTGCAGGCAGGTCAGATGCACCACTCCCGTGCAAAGCCCGGAGTCGTGAACACATTGATTCAGCTGCTCGTTGAGGCGAATGAACCCAGGTCCACGCGTGTTGATGCTCAGTTGCGTCAGCCTCTGATCCAGTGCCATGCCATGGGCTTCGCTGTTGTTTCTTTAGCGCGACCCTGACGGCAATGGGATCGCTTGTCCGACCGTTGGTGTGATCAGTGTGCAGTCGTCGGGCAGATCGCCGGTGTCTGTTGACGCATCAGCGGCATTCAGCAGGCTGCTGATCATGCCGCTGAACTTCACGTCACCGCCTGTTGTGCTGGCCAGCACGGTCTTGGGATGGAACCGGCTGATCAGATCCGGCATCACGCGTGCGCCGGTGATGAACGCTCCCAGCATCGGCAATCCAAGGTCCACCACCGGTGTGATCAAGGTGTCCACACTGCGCTGGCCGATCGCAGGATCCAGGATGCCGTGCGGTTCCAGATAGAGGGAGCCCTCGGGCCAGTCCAGCAGGTAGCCGTTCTCCACCGCCGGCACCGCCGCTCCAGCGGTGGCCTGGATCTTCAGGGAGTTGACCGTGGTTTTGTCACCGGGCTGCAGTGCTGTGATCGTTTCAAACCCGAGACGCTGCACGACCCGAGCTGCCGCTGCCGATGCCACCACGGGTATGGCCTTCGGAAGTGCCTGGAGCGTTTCCGGATGGGCATGGTCCGGGAGCCCCTGAGTGAGCAGCAGCAGATCCAGTTGATCGGGGATGGGCATCAGTTTCGGCATTTCTCCCTTGAGCAACCAGGCACCCGGCGGAAACACCAACGGACCGGTTAGCCATGGATCCAGCAGTACCCTCAGTCCGGCCATCTCAAGCAGCCAACCGTTCGCGCCGAGATAGGTGGCTGTGTCTTTCATCCCTGGGGGTTGTTGGGACCTGAAGCTAATCAATGTGCTGGCCGTGCCGAGCGTTGTTCAGCTGAGCATGGCGAGCCCCACACCGGTCACCGCCAGCACCGAGGCCAGCAGTACGGACGGTTTCAGATGATCACCTTCGGAAGGGGCCACAAGCAGAGCCATCACGGGTGCAGTGCTCAGCACCGTGATGCCGATGCCTAAAGGCAACCGCTGCAGCACGACCTGTTGCAGCAGGATCCCCAGAACCGTGCCCAGCAGGGTTGCCGCCAGCACTCGAGGCCAGCGAATAGTGCTGGGCCGCGGTTGTGGAAACCTGACTCCGAATCGCAACCAGGGGAGCAGAAGCAGCAGTCCGCCGAGCAGGCGACAGGCGGCGCTCTGCACAGGTGTCAGTTCACTGCTGATCAATACGGTGCGGGAGACCGCAGCTCCCGCCACACCACACACCACGGCCAAGCCTGCCAGCAGCAGTCCCTGCAACTGAACGGTGTGACTTCGGTCGTGCATCCGGGTGGCATCAGGAGGTTGCTGCCGTGCAACCAGCACCACCGAGACCGTCACCAGCAGTGCACCTGCCCAGCCCTGAAGTGAAAGCTGCTCTCCCATGGCGAACCAGCCACCTGCAGCAGCAGCAACCGGTGAGAGCGACTCCAGCGTCAGTGTTCTGCGTGTACCCAGGCGTCTCAGTGCGGCCAGGTAGAAGCTGTCTCCCAGCGAGATTCCCAGCCCACCGCTGATCAGCAGCAGCACCAGCGCCCGTAACTGCCCGTCCCAGGGGAGCGTGACCAGCACCGGCAGTAACACGGAGCAGGCGATCGAATTCTTGAGCCCGTTGAGCTGAATGGCGGACAGGGAGGTGGAGAGTCCCCTCCAGAGACTGCTGGCCAGAGTCCAGGCCAGGGCCGCGATCAATCCGGCCAGGATTCCCATCAGTGTCTCCTTTGCAGGATCAGACCCACCAGCAGACCGATCACCAGGGCACCGGCTCCGTGGCCCTGCAGCAGGGTGAGGCCGAGGATCAGGCCGAGCAGCGGCGAGTTGAGCAGCACAGCAAGGCATCCCCCCACAACGCCGGCACTCCAGCTGTCGATCGTGCCGATCCAGGGCAGCCATTGATGAAGTCCTATCCCAAGCGCACTGCTGGCCAGGACCACGGGAAAGAACTGTCCTCCCCTCCAGCCGGTCTCAAGGCAGAGTCCGACCATCAGCAATTTGGCCACAGCCGACAGCATGAGGATGGCTGTATCCAGCCTCCATTCGTTCAGCACCAGAGGTTTCAACTGGCTTTCCCCCGAGAAGCCTGCCAGTGGCAAACCCCAGAGGCAGAGACCAATCAGCAGACCCGTGCCGATTGGAATCCACCAGAAGCTTTCCAGAAGCTGCAATGTCTGGAGCCACTGCCGCCAGCGTCTGATCAACTGTCCAGCCAGCCAGCCCGCGATCCCGGCGATCAAGGCCGCCAGCAGGTCACCCAACCGTTGTGTCGGATCAGCGGGCCAGGCGTAGGACACGCCCCGCAGGCCTCCACCAAGGTCACTGAGTCCGTGGAAGGCCACAAACCCCGCGATCCCGCCGATGGTTCCCGGCAGCCATCGCCAGATCAGCTGCCACTGACGTCCTGCCAGCGCAGCTCCCCCAAGCAGTGGTGAGCGGAAAAGCCCCAGAGATCCGGCCATTGCAGCAGCCAGCAGGTCGCGGTCGGCCCCTTTCCAGATCGCATGGCTCACCACGGCGACGAGCCGCGTCATCAAGGCTTCGGGGCCAAGCGTGCCTCCGCCGGCGAGGGCCAGCATGCCGCCGATCACTTGCCTGAGACCGTGCTGCGTGTTCAGTCCCTCCGCTGTTCGCAGTTCAGCGAGTGTGTCCTGCAGTTCGGGCAGAGAGCTGCCGGCATGCCGCCGTTGCAGCAGGCTGAGGGCCACGCCGATCGCTCCGCACCAGAGCAGGCACCAGAACAAGCTCCGGTCGCTGGGCAGACCACGCTGGACCGTTGCACCCCAGATCCACCCCTGGATCTGAAGCGTGCAGCCCACAACGAGGGCTGCGAGTGATCCACCTGCAGCCCCGGCCAGAACCGAGCGGGCCATGCCGGCGAGAAGTCCTCGCTGTTGGCTTGGCAGTGGATTGTTCACCAGTACGGGTCGGTGGCCAACTCCACCTTGAGTGGTCCGGAGGCCGGCGCCGGCACGGTGCTGATACAGGCCCTCACGGTGGTGCCGTCAACGTCGATCTCGCAGGCGCCGCAACTTCCACCCATGCAGCCGGTGGGCACATGAACACCGGCCTGGCGGGCCGCCACCAGCCAGTCCTCACCTTTGTGGCTGACGCTGCGCTGGCCATCCGGCCAGAGAATTTCCACTCTTTTGTGCTCAGAGCTCACGGAGATGTCTGAAGCAGTGGTTCCAGATTCACATGCTTTTCAAAGGCATCTGCAAGGCGGTCAAGCAGGGCGTCTCTCTGGCGACTGTGGTGCGGTTGCTGCTCACTGAGATCCGTGAGTCCGCGTCTGCGGCGAAGACGATTCAGCCAGCGTCGGCGCCAGGGTCCGTTGTCGAAAATTCCATGCAGATAGGTGCCTGAAGTGGACTGGTGGACCCATCCCAGACCTTCATCCGCGCTGAACGCATCGCAGAGACCGGTGGCTTTGCTGTATCCACGGTGCAGTTCGAATCCTTCCACCTCCAGCCTCGGCTGCTGATCCGGCCAGAGCACCAGGGCCTTCCGCTGATGCAGGGCTTTTTCACCCCTGAACACTGTGCGCAGGGGCAGAAGGCCAAGTCCGGCAACGCTGTCACGTGTTCGCCCTGGATTGCTGTCGCCTTCCAGGCCATCGGGATCGCAGAGTTCCTCGCCTAGCATTTGCATGCCTCCGCAGATGCCGAACACCTCACCGCCGCTCCTGGCATGGCGGATCAGATCAGAATCCATTCCGCTGCTGCGCATGGCTGCAAGATCCCGTAATGTCTGTTTGCTGCCTGGGATCACCACAGCATCGGGAGATCCCATGGTTTCCCCTGGTGAGACCCAGCGAAGTGCCACTGTTGGTTCAGCCTCCAGGGGGTCGAGGTCGGAGAAGTTGCTTAGTGATGGCAGCTTCAGCACTGCAATCTGCAGCTCAGCGCCGCGTTTGTGACCGCGCCTTTCCAGCAGATCCAGAGAGTCCTCGGGGGGGAAGAGCTCATCCAACCAGGGCATCACACCCAGCACGGGAACTCCGGTGTTGCTGTCAAGCCAGCGCCTACCTTCGTCAAAAAGTTCTCTTCTGCCTCTGAATCGATTGATCAGCAGGCCACGAATGAGATGTCGCTGATGTGGTTTCATCAACTGCAGCGTGCCGACGATCTGGGCGAACACGCCTCCGCGCTCAATGTCGGCAACCAGCAGGCAATTTGCCTGCAAGTACTCAGCTAGACGCAGATTGGTGAGATCGCGCGCCTGCAGGTTCACTTCCACAGGACTCCCGGCTCCCTCCAGCACCAGCCTCCCTTTGGGATGGCTGGTCTGCAGATTGTTCAGCCCCCTGCGGATGGCTGCCCAGCCGGAATCGAACCAGTCCCGGTAGTAATGCTCTGCTCTGCAGATACCCGCTGAATTTCCGAGGTGAATCACTTCGCTTGTCGAATCACCCTGAGGTTTGAGCAGCACGGGATTCATGGCATGCCTCGGCTCGAGGCCTGCAGCCCAGGCTTGCAATGCCTGGGAGTAGGCCATTTCACCCCCCTCATGATCAACCCAGGCGTTGTTGCTCATGTTCTGCCCCTTAAAGGGCAGCGGCGTTTCCCCACGCCGTTTCAGCACTCTGCATAGCGCTGCCGTCATCAGCGATTTTCCGGCCCCACTGCTTGTGCCAAGCACCATCAGTGGTCTTTGACATTCAGATACCACCGCCTCGTTGCTGCGTGATGAACGTTCTGCAGCATCGCAATTCACCATCGGGGCCGTCTGCGACGACACCAGTGAACAAGGCGGCTTCCAAGGCCTGCTGCAGGGATCGTTTCGGGCCAGGGAACCAGCACCTCTCTGCCCAGAGGGGTTAGACGCACCCGTTCAGTCAGCCCCTGGCCGTCAACCTCCCGACGTAGAACACCCAGCTGAATCAGCCAGATAAGTAGATCTTCTGTTTCGCTGGAATTCAGTCTTCGTCTGGTCTGTGCAGGCCAATCCGACCTTGCGACCAGTTCGCTGCTGCTCAGGGCCGACTGTTCCACGTTGCGGTAGAAATTGCGTTGGAACGGCAGGCAGCGCACGGCCTGGCGTGCTCGCCGCATGGCATGCCGGGTGAGTTCACTGGGGTCCTGAAAAGTCACGCATGACGTGGCGTTGATGTCATTCTCGTTCTAAGAGCTTCCGACTGAGACACCAATGTTGCTGCTGGCTTCTGCTTCTCCGGCAAGACGTCGCCTGCTCGAGCAGGCTGCGATTCACCATCGAGTCCAGATCAGCGGTGTCGATGAAGAGGTCATTCAGTCTCTTGATCCAATTTTATTTCAGTTATTTGCTTCTATCTAGGTCTTTTTAGAGGCTTGAATTTCGCTGTTGCAAACGTAAGACACATATTAATTATTTTAGCTTATGCTTGATATTTTCTTAGGAAAAAAAATTTGTTTCAGCTGAATTGCTCATCTTGAAAATTGCTTAATAGTTTAAATCAATACTTTTTGACTGCACGAACGGGAAATTTTATGTATTTATTTAACTTGCTTGTTTAGTTGCTTGGATGAGCTAACTCAACTGTTTTTGAATATTCATTCAATTACAGGTCTGTAATTGTCTATTCAATAATCCATTAATTTCTAAAGCAAATAATTACTCTAGTAAGTCATTTGTTTTTAAGTAAATGTACTGGTCCCTGGGCATTAGAAGTCTTGTTATTGTATTTTGTTCAAGGATTTTATGATAAGAAATATTTTGTGGATTTGCAACCTCTAATGATTTTTAATGCTTTAAATAATATTCATTTAAAAAGATTGGGCGTACAATCAACTGCAAAAGTAGCATATGTCTTTATCAATATAGCTTTTTATGCTTGATCAAAGAAGTATTTGATGCTTAAAGTTCAATAAATTTTAATTTTTAATCAGTATTTATCTTGAATACATGATCAATATTAATTCTTTGACAGACCAAAATTAATGTCTTATCAACTTTCTTCTTTTTCAAAATTTGGAAATTACTTATCATTAATCTCCAAATTCTTATTAATATATTATTTAATCACTTTTGTTTTTGACAATATTCCTATAAACGTTACTTCAATTTCATGGCAGATTGGTGTTTCTAGAGGCCTTATTATTTATAGCCCACTCTTAATTCTGGGTTTGATATTGGCCCCTCTAGCTTGTTATTGTAACCCACGATCACAAAAACTATTTAAATATTATTCATTAACCAGAAAATTGGCTTTGTCTTTTACGGCAATTTTTATAGTTATTTTATTTATACAGCCGGCATGTTATTGGATGTTGTTTGACAATGAAAACAAAAAGGCTGCTGCCAATTTGAAAAGGTTTGAATCACAGGTAACTGATAGTATAAAAGCATTAAATACGGTAAATTCTAAAACTTTGTTGTTGCAAATAATTGAGCAATCTGACATAACATTACCGAAAACTAATAATTATAATGTTTCGCAACTGAAAGCTAAAATCGAAGAATCATTGCAAAAAGAAACTGATTTGCGGATTACTCGCACCAACAACTTACGAAAAAAGCAAGTATTCGACGCAATTATTTCTTCAATTAGATATTTAATTATTACGATTTTAGTTATATTTTCATGCGGCACCTTAGCGCTGAAAAATAAAGAATTATTGGATCTAAATGAAATTTCTGCTATAAACAAGCCTTCTATCAGCAATAAGTCTTCCTTTAAGAGGAATAAATCATCATCTCATTTATGATATATTATCCCGCTAAAATTAAGATCTTTAGTTTTATCGTAATTGTTTCAAGCGTGCTAATATCAACATTATCAGGATATTCTGATCATTCAGGATATAAAAAATTTTTACTCATTGATTCATTCTTAATTTGGTTTGGTGTTTATTTATGCATTTTAGACAATAAATCATTTTATTATTTGCGTCCCTCTAAAATTCAATTTTTGATCGGGCTGGTACTTTTAATACTTGGGTTTACACATGCTTGGTTTCAATTTTCGCCTGATCTGCATGGAAGCGCCGTCCCCTTAATTGTGAGCCTGGGACTTTTTATGCTCATTGCACCTCTACGACTGTTTCATCGATATATAAAATTATTCTTTATATTGTCCCTTGCATCAATAGAAATAATTGTTGATTATGTTTTAAACCTTACCAATAAACTGTCTCATATTTCTGCTAATTTATTAGATATTATATTTATGTTTTTTGGTATTGATTCTTCTGTTATTGGAAACAGTATCATATGGTCAGATTACAAAATGATAATAAATGGTGCTTGCTCAGGAAAAGAAATTCTTTTCCAAACTATTACTATCTCGATAATATTTTTGTTAGCATTCCCATTAAAAAATAAATATCAAATAATATTACTCTCTATAATTGCACCAATTATTGCATTGTTGTCAAATCTAGCTCGCATATCACTTTTAAGTTTATTTATTTCTTTAAATAATCTATGGCTTTTTGATCGATTTCATGGAATGTGGGGATCACTAATCTTTGGTTCTTTGGCATCAATTATATTTGCTAAAATTTATATAAAAATTGTTGAAAGAAACCTGTCTAATCTTGATTTGAACGAATCTTAAATTTTGATAAAACTGTTTGGCTGAATTATGACGCAATATTTGTTCGTTCTTTATAGATATTCACAGATAGTTCAAGTTGTAAAATAAATTTCAACTCAGAATGCTTTAAAGTTCATAAATAATTGATTTTACTAGTAATAAGCCTTGTGCCAATTAATATAAATAGCTTTTATTGAACTTTTCAGTATGATGATATTTCGCTCACTATTATTTTGATTTTATATACGGTGTAAGTATATAGTGTTTAGTTTATGTAGGGAATTCAGTGTGTTTTGAAAATCAATAAATAATAATGATTATAGCGCAATAAAGGTTACCACGTGTAGCAATTGATGAAGCTTAAGTATCGATTGCTGCGACAAGTGTAATTGCTTTACCCTACCGTCAATAAGTATTAGTTTTTTGGAGCAATGCTTTCTAAAAATTCATTGATATTCCCGGTATTATTTGTTTTGACCGCTACATATGCAGGTAACAGTGTCGAAGCGGTTGAGCCGGGTTCGACTACTCAATATGAACATCAATACACAGATTTTGATTGGGTTTTGGGAGGCGACATTAGTGGTGATATTACTATTGGTCCGAAAAGTGCAGATCAATCAACTGGAACCGTTACTAACTCTACAAGTCTAAATAATTTAAAATTAACTTTGGGTGCTACCCATTCTGCTCCAGCTGGAAATGGATGGGACAGGGTTAGTCCTTTTCCAGGTTCTGTAGATTTTTCTACATTTTTGGCAATCAGCAATGCTGCAGGTCTCATCACTGGTTCGACTCTTACTAACAGTGGCAGCATAATCGGTAATGGTAATGTCGGAGCTACTGCTACTAATTCTCTATTAGCTAATGGCTTTGCTTTCCCTTTTCCCCCCTCTGGCGTCGATGATGACACCTTGAATAGTTCAGTTAACACTACTACAGCGCAGATGGTAAGGAGAGATGCTTTGTGGTCATACGAATTCACTGAAAACGAACTAGAAACTCTAGCAACTAAAGAAATTGATTATTCCGCCTCATTGACCCAAGTATTGAATCCTGGAACTGGTAGTATTAATGATTGGACATCTGAATTTACATGGTCCACTAGTGTGCAGGTTCCCACTACTCGAATAGAGTACAGAAGAGAAAGACAAGTTCCAGATCCATTCGCTGTTCCAGGACCATGGCCTGTTTTTGGTCTTGTTTCATTTGTTGCGTATGCACGAAAGTTGAAATCTCGCTTGCGTAGTTGCGATTGATGTCTTAACGGCTCCACTGCTTGTGCCAAGCACCATCAGTGGTCTTTGACATTCAGATACCACTGCCTCGTTGCTGCGTGATGAACGTTCTGCAGCATCGCAATTCACCATCGGGGCCGTCTGCGACGACACCAGTGAACAAGGCGGCTTCCAAGGCCTGCTGCAGGGATCGTTTCGGGCCAGGGAACCAGCACCTCTCTGCCCAGAGGGGTTAGACGCACCCGTTCAGTCAGCCCCTGGCCGTCAACCTCCCGACGTAGAACACCCAGCTGAATCAGCCAGATAAGTAGATCTTCTGTTTCGCTGGAATTCAGTCTTCGTCTGGTCTGTGCAGGCCAATCCGACCTTGCGACCAGTTCGCTGCTGCTCAGGGCCGACTGTTCCACGTTGCGGTAGAAATTGCGTTGGAACGGCAGGCAGCGCACGGCCTGGCGTGCTCGCCGCATGGCATGCCGGGTGAGTTCACTGGGGTCCTGAAAAGTCACGCATGACGTGGCGTTGATGTCATTCTCGTTCTAAGAGCTTCCGACTGAGACACCAATGTTGCTGCTGGCTTCTGCTTCTCCGGCAAGACGTCGTCTGCTTGAGCAGGCTGGGATACCCCATCGAGTCCAGATCAGCGGTGTCGATGAAGAGTCCATTCAGGATCCCGATCCGATCGAGTTGGTGATGCGCCTGGCCCAGGCCAAGGCCTCTGCGGTTCGCAGTCAGCTCAAAGACGACGACATCGCAGCGGTGCTCGGTTGTGATTCGCTTTTCGTCTTCGCCGGTCGGGTCTATGGCAAGCCAGCTGATTCGGCTCAGGCTGTGGAACGCTGGCGAGGCATGCGCGGTTCCTGGGGCGAGTTGCACACTGGCCACTGCCTGATGTCAGCTCGTTGCACGGATCCGCAGCAACCCCGAATGGACTGTGTGACCACCAGGGTGTTGTTTTCTGATGTCACCGATCAGGAAATTGCAGCCTATGTGGCAAGTGGGGAGCCGCTTCGCTGTGCCGGAGGCTTTGCTCTAGAAGGGCTTGGCGGTTCCTTTGTGGAGCGTCTTGATGGCTGTTATTCGAATGTGATCGGCCTCAGTCTGCCGCTTCTGCGCAGCTGGATAGCGCAGATTTAACACCTGGCAAGCATGGACATTGCCATTTTTTGTTTGCCGTAGCTAAAGCGAAGTCAGGCCCTCTTCACACCTCTGGCCATGCTTCGTTCTCTGCTCCCTGCAATCGGCACAGCTCTGTTTTCAGCGATGTTCGCTCTCAGCGCGTCGGCCATGGAACCTTTGTCTGTGAGCTCCACCGATCAAGACAATGATTCATTCAGTCTTCATGCAGAGCAGGCTTATTTCACTCAATCCCAGGATGAATGGAGCCGTTCGCTCACGGAATTCAAGCTGCCGGAGGCTGGTCAGGAACGGCATGAGCCCCCCAAGGGTCACACCGTGATCGATCTCAACTTCTGACTCAGTCGGTCGCCATTAAAAAAGCCCCACTGTGAAGTGGGGCTGAGTGACGATCGTTGAGTTTGATCTTGAAAGTCTGATTGCCGTGAATCAGTCGAGATCGGGCATGGCCAGTGAAGGCTCTGCCTGACGGTCGATACCTTTCTCGAAACCGGCAGCTGCGGCGCGGGCGCGTCCGGCATGCCAGAGGTGACCCACCAGGAAGAAGAAGGCGAGCACGAACTGGGTCGCTGCAAGCCACTGGCGGATGTTCACGAAGTTCACCGAGTTGGGCTCAGTGATGATGCCGCCCACAGAGTTGAGGGATGCGTTGGGTGCGTGAGTCATGTACTCAGCTGCACGACGAACCTGCCAGGGCTGGATGTCGTTCTGAAGCTTGTCGAGACTCAGACCGTTGGGTCCACGCAGGGGCTCAAGCCAGGGACCACGGAAATCCCAGAAACGCATCGTTTCGCCACCGAAGATGATTTCACCTGTGGGTGAGCGCATCAGATACTTACCAAGACCGGTTGGACCCATGGCGGAGCCGATGTTGGCGCCGAGTCGCTGGTCTCTCACCAGGAAGGTGAAGCTCTGAGCCTGGGAGGATTCGGCGTTGGTGGGGCCGTAGAACTCGGAGGGGTAAGCGGTGTTGTTGAACCAGATGTAGGCCGAAGCAATGAAGCTCATGAAGCTCAGCGCACCGAGGCTGTAGCTCAGATAGGCCTCTCCGTTCCAGATGAAAGCGCGACGCACCCAGCCGAAAGGCTTGGTGGTGACATGCCAGATACCACCGGAAATCAGGGTGAGACCAAGCCAGATGTGGCCACCGATGATGTCCTCCATTGAGTTCACACCAATGATCCAGCCTTCGCCTCCGAAGGGAGCGCGGAACAGGTAGCCGAAGATCACACCTGGATCAAGAGTCGGATTGGTGATCAGACGTACATCACCTCCGCCCGGTGCCCAGGTGTCATAAACGCCTCCGAAGAACATGGCCTTGAAGACCAGCAGCAGGCAACCGACACCGAGAAGAATCAGGTGATAACCAATAATGTTGGTCATCTGATTCTTGTCGCGCCAGTCCTGTGAGAAGAACGTGGAGTAGTTCTCGAGGATTTCAGGGCCGCGAAGGGCGTGGTACAGACCGCCTAGACCGAGCACAGCGGAACTGATCAGGTGCAGAACACCAACTACGAAGAAGGGATAAAGGTCGGTGACTTCGCCACCGGGACCCACGCCGTAGCCGAGGGTGGCCACGTGGGGGAACAGGATCAGACCCTGTTCGTACATGGGTTTGTCGAAGGTGAAGTGACTCACCTCGAACAGCATCATGGCGCCGGCCCAGAAGACCATCAGGCCTGCGTGAGCCACGTGGGCACCGAGCAGACGGCCTGAAAGGTTGATCAGACGGGCATTGCCAGCCCACCAGGCATAGCCGGTGGAGTCAAGGTCTTTACCGCCAGTGGCGATAAGACCGGAATTAAAGGGCGTTTCCACGGGGCAGAACCTCTTCAGGGAAGACGAAGTTTTCGTGCGGCTGGTCAGCCGGTGCCATCCAGGCACGCAGACCTTCATTCAGAAGGATGTTCTTGGTGTAGAAGGTCTCGAATTCGGGATCTTCTGCTGCGCGGATCTCCTGTGACACGAAGTCATAGGCACGCAGGTTGAGGGCCAGACCGATGATGCCGATGGAACTGGTCCACAGGCCCATCACAGGCACGAACAACATGAAGAAGTGCAGCCAGCGCTTGTTGGAGAAAGCGATACCGAAGATCTGGCTCCAGAAGCGGTTGGCGGTGACCATGGAATAAGTCTCTTCTTCCTGAGTGGGCTCGAACGCCTTGAAGGTGTTGGCCTGCTCACCATCCTCAAATAGAGTGTTCTCCACGGTGGCGCCGTGAATGGCGCAGAGCAGTGCACCGCCGAGGATGCCGGCGACGCCCATCATGTGGAAGGGATTCAGGGTCCAGTTGTGGAAACCCTGGAGGAAGAGGAGGAAGCGGAAGATCGCTGCCACTCCGAAGGAGGGCGCGAAGAACCAGCTGCTCTGGCCGAGGGGGTACATCAGGAAAACACTGACGAACACCGCGATCGGACCTGAGAAGGCGATGGCGTTGTAAGGGCGGATGCCGACCAGACGGGCGATCTCGAACTGACGCAGCATGAAGCCGATCAGGGCGAAAGCACCGTGCAGGGCAACGAAGGCCCAGAGGCCACCGAGCTGACACCAGCGAACGAAGTCACCCTGGGCTTCAGGGCCCCAGAGCAAAAGGAGGCTGTGACCCATCGCATCAGCGGGGGTGGACACAGCAGCAGTCAGGAAGTTGCAACCTTCCAGGTACGAGGAGGCAATGCCGTGGGTGTACCAGGAGGTGACAAAGGTGGTGCCTGTAAGCCAGCCACCGATGGCCAGATAGGCCGTTGGGAAGAGAAGAATGCCGGACCAGCCGACAAAAACGAAGCGGTCGCGCTTGAGCCAGTCATCGAGGACGTCAAACCATCCCCGCTGTGGCGCGCGTCCTACAGCGATCGTCATGAGTGAGAACGGGTGCGGATAGCCGCAGGCTGTGGGATACCCGGCGACCATAACAATTTCGGCGAAGGTTGCGAGGCTGAATCGCTTCACCTGAAACCCCTTGTATCGGAACATTTCTTCGGGGTTTCTTCCGCTTTGTTCAAGGCCTTTGTGGCAGTGATGCAGAACATCGCCATTCATGCCGCCTCTGCGGTCACAATGGGCGCTGCTTCCGGGCTGTGATGGCCGCTGATCTGCTTGAACAACCTGTCGTCGGTTCCCGGCGGCTGTCCAATGTGCTGGTCGCCGGCATGGTCACCATCGGTGGTGTTGGTTTTCTGTTCGCTTCACTGTCCAGTTATCTGGGTCGTGATCTGCTCCCTCTCGGACACCCCGCCGGACTTGTGTTCATCCCCCAGGGTCTGGTCATGGGGCTGTACAGCATTGCTGCAGCACTTCTGGCCACATATTTATGGACAGTGATTGCCATTGATGTAGGTGCAGGCTCCAACCGTTTCGATAAATCCTCCGGGCTTGTCACCATCTCCAGGCGAGGCTTCCGCAAGCCGATCAGCGTCGAAATTCCAATCAAGGACATCAAAGCCGTGAAGGTTGAGGTGCGAGATGGCTTCAACACCCGCCGCCGAGTGTCTTTGCGCGTTCAGGGTCGTCGTGACATGCCCCTCACCAGGGTTGGTGAGCCGCTTCCACTCGCACAGCTCGAGCAGGATGGTGCCGAGCTTGCCCGTTTCCTGAATGTGAATCTCGAAGGCCTCTGAACAACCATGATGCGTCGACCACTCAAAACACTCCTGACACTTGCCCTGTGTCTGCCCTTGCTGGTGAGCTGCGCGTCAAGCACCACCGCATCGATCCCTGTGGGTTGTGAGCAGGCCAGCAGCCCCTGTCTGCAGGGCCAAGCCACCGTTGAGCTCATCACCAGCAAGGGCTCCATCACCCTGGAGCTCGACGGTGATGCAGCTCCTGTGACGGCCGGGAATTTTCTGGATCTGGTCAAAAGAGGTGCTTACAACGGCACCGTCTTCCATCGTGTGGTGCGCGATCCCGTTCCCTTTGTGGTTCAGGGCGGTGATCCTTCCTCCAGTGATCCTTCAACGCCGAAATCGCAATATGGCACAGGCAGTTTTGTGGATCCGACCACTGGCCAGGCACGTTTTGTTCCTCTGGAGCTGGGATTCAAGGGAGAAGATCAGCCCCGTTACGGGCGTGTGGTCAGCAATCCCTCAGAGCTTCTGCAGCTCAAGCTCAGCCATGAACGTGGCGCTCTGGCAATGGCTCGCTCACAGGCGCCGGATTCCGCGAGTGCCCAGTTCTATATCGCGCTGAAGCCCCTTCCCGAGTTGGACGGTCGCTATGCCGTCTTCGGGCGGGTCAGCGAAGGCCTTGAGGTGGTGGATGCCATCCGTCAGGACGACACCATCAAAAAAGCCACGGTGCTGACACCAGGTCTTTGAGCGGCCAGGTCAGGCGGGCACGCGTCCGCCGCTGCTGGATGCCTTGAGCATTTCGGTGTTCACCCCGGAGGCTCTTTCAAGAGCCACTTTCCCGGTGCGTGCGATTTCTTCGATGCCATAGGGAGCCATCAGTCGCTCAAGAGCAACCAGTTTTCCCGGATCGCCCACCACCTCGAGCGTCAGAGCATCGTCGGCCACATCAACCACTTTGGCTCTGAACACCTGAACCAGCTCAAGAATCGCGCCTCGCTGTGATGCGGGGGCTGAGACCTTCATCAACATCAGCTCCCGTTCAACAGCAGGGCGCTGGGACAGGTCGAGCACCTGCAGAACATTGACGAGCTTGTCGAGCTGTTTCGTCATCTGCTGCAGCGTGTTCTCATCGCCCTCGACCACCATGGTCAGTCTCGAGCGACCAGCGGCTTCAGCAGGACCAACCGCAAGGCTGTCGATGTTGAAGCCGCGTCGAGCGAAAAGGCCGGCAATGCGGCTCAGGGCGCCGGATTCATCCTCCACCAGAACCGACAGTGTGTGCTTCATGCCTGGTGCCCGATCCCTGATGCGCTTGCGCCTCCCAAATTACGGTCCAGCCAGTGCAGCAGCTCCCGGTGAAAGAGCTCGGGGCATTCGTCGTGGGGGCAATGCCCGACGTTGTCAATGACCTGCAGATCAACCCAGGGGTGCTGGCGTCTGACGGATTCGCCGATCATCAAGGGAACGAAACGATCCTGCCTTCCCCAGATCAACAGCAATGGAGGTCTTTCGCTCATGTTCTGCAGGCGTTGAAGCAGCACCGGAGCGGTGGCGCTCCTGGGGCGCAGAGCCATGCCCACACTCATCGCCCGCAGGCTTCGCGCAGCGCTGACGCGCAGGGCAGGCTCTGCAATCAGGTCCTGCAGCTCGAGGTCGGATCGGATCGATCGCTGATAGGCCCCCTGCAGCCCTGCGCGCAACAGTCGCGTTCGTGCGATCAGGGGCACGATCAGTTCCAGAGGCAGCAGACGGCAGACCACAGTCACGCTCAACCTGCGCAATCGCCTCAGCCAGCGGGGCAGTTGTTTCGGCAGCGGACGCAGCAGGGTTGGATCCGGCAGTGGAGCCGCTATGGCTGCTTTCACCAGTTCAGGTCGCAGTGCAGCGGTGGTCAGAGCAGTGAGGCCACCGAGAGAGTTGCCCACAAGCACGGCCGGTTGCTGCACCACCTCTTCGAGAAATGCCCCCAGTTGCCTGGACCAGAGTCGATTGTCGAGTGAGAAGCGGCGGTTCAGCCCCGGCTGGTCGGAGCGGCCGAAGCCGATCAGGTCAAGACTGAACACCCGGAAGCCGGCTGCGGCCAGGGCCCCGGCGTTATGTCTCCAGTGGCTGCTGCTGGCTCCGAATCCGTGAATCAGCACGATGGCCGGCGCCGCGGGTTTCCCCAGAACGCGCCAGTGACAGCTCAGACCCATCCAGTTCCATGTACTAGCTTTTCCCCAGTTGGCACCGGTGGAGGCAGGCTGGAGAGCGGTTGCGTGCACGCACCTGGAAGCGCCGATTCCTCACTATCGCGAAGGAGCTGTCCGCCTGCAGACCGGAACCGGCTTTTTTCGACAGGATTCAAGACCCGCGCGTGATCTGTCGGTTCTGCTGGCGACGCATCAGGTGTCAGAGGCCAACAGGCCCCTGCGCTGGCTGGATCTGATGGCCGGTTGTGGCATCCGTGGGCTGCGCTGGGGGCTTGAGGCCCTTCCTGAAACAAGACCCGAACTGGAGTTGTGGTCGAACGATGCGGATCCGGACCGCAGTGCTCTGCTGGCGTTGAACCTTGAGCCGCTTCACGAGCTGCGTGATCTCTCTTTGACCACGACCTCTTGGGCGGCGGAGCGTCTGCTGCGACAGGCCTATCTCGATCAGACCTTCTTCGACTTGATCGATCTCGATGCTTTCGGTTGCCCGAATGCCCTGCTTCAATCCGCTCTTGCGGTGCTGCGTTTCGGCGGCCTGCTTATCCTAGCCAGCACTGACGGGCGTTCGCCAACCGGCCATGACCGCCCTGCGGCCGTACGTCGTTTCGGTGCTGCGGCGCGAGCACATCCCGCTAGCTGGGAGCTGGCTCTGCGACTTCAGCTCGCTGCACTGGCGAGGGAAGCCTGGCAATTAGGCCGCGGGCTTGAACCTGTGGCCTGTTTCAGTGAAGGACGCACCTTCCGGCTGGCGGTGCGGTTGCGTCAGCGCGTCGCCGCTGATGAGGAATCGCAGCTGGGCCTGCTGGCACGTTGCCAGCGCTGTGGTGATCAAGCTGTGCAATCCCTGTTGAAGCTCTCGGGCTGGGGGGGATGTCTTTGCACCGATGGCCTGGGACGATGGGCGGTGACAGGGCCGCTCTGGATCGGCCCTCTGCAGAAGCCTGATTTGCTGGCTGATCTGCTTCAGATTGCGGATGCACGTCCCGTGAGCCTCTCGTCTGCTGGGCGGCGCCTGCTGGAACGTCTGCAGACCGATTGCGGATTGCCGGTCTGCTGCTGGTCCACCGCCGAGCTGGCCAGTCGGCTCTCGCTTGATGGGCCGCCTCGACTTGAAGCCCTTGTTCAGTCGCTTGTGAAAGCAGGGCACCGCGCTTGCTCGAGCGCCGTGATGACGGGTCAGCTGCGCACCGATGCGCCATTGACGGTTTTATTACAACAATGCGTTGAACCATCGCCCGGAGATCTTTAAATAGGGGCTGTGAGAGCACTGTCCAATGGCTTCGGAGATTTTCGGGATTGCAGCGGTGTTCTGGGTGCTGATTCCCGTGGGCCTGGCTGGTGGAGCTCTGCTGCTGAAGCTTCAGAAAGACTGATCCCCGCAATGCGAGGGACCGCCAACTAAGCTCCTCGCTGGACTTTGAAAGCCCCATGCAGGTTCTTGTCATTGGTGGAACAGGAACCTTGGGGAGGCAAATCGCCCGCAGGGCCCTTGATCAGGGTCATGATGTCCGTTGCATGGTGCGAACTCCACGGAAAGCACCCTTTTTGCAGGAATGGGGTTGCGAGCTCACTCGAGGTGATCTCCTCAATCCAGCAAGTCTTGATTACGCCCTCGACGGGGTTGACGCCGTGATCGATGCGGCAACCAGTCGTCCTGATGATCCCAGAAGTGTTTATGAGACCGACTGGGACGGCAAACTCAACCTTTTGAGGGCCTGTGAACGAGCCGGGGTCAAACGTTTTGTTTTTCTTTCGCTTCTGAATGCTGAGCAGCATCGAGATGTGCCGTTGATGGACATCAAGTACTGCACTGAAAAACTTCTTAAGGAATCAGAGCTTGATTACACCATCCTTCAGGGTGTTGGGTTCATGCAGGGTGTGATCAGTCAATTCGCCATCCCTGTTCTCGAGAGTCAGACCGTCTGGGTGAGTGGCAGCCCCACATCCATCGCCTACATGAACACGCAGGACATGGCGCGTTTCGCCGTGGCCGCGCTCGACCATTCAGAGACTGTGCGCAAGACATTCCCTGTTGTCGGGCCCAAGGCCTGGAACAGTGGTGAGATTGTTCAGCTCTGCGAGAAAGCTGCCGAGAAGTCGGCGAGGGTGTTTCGTGTGCCGTCCTTCATCATGCGATTCACGGAAGGAATGTGCTCGTTCTTTGAACCTGCGGTGAATGTGGCCGAGCGTCTTGCTTTTGCTGAGGTGGTTGGCAGCGGTGATTCCATGGATGCCCCGATGGAGGCGACCTGCGAGAGCTTCGGAATCGATCCCGGTGAGATCACTCACCTGGAGGACTACATCCAGGAGTACTACGACACCATTCTCAAACGTCTGCGGGCCATGGAGGCTGATCTTGACAAAGATGCCAAGAAGAAACTGCCGTTCTGACCGCAGACCTGTTTCGCGCCTTGTAGTTGATCCGTACTAGTTGCTTGTTATGCTGATTTTTTCTCTTTTCTCCTGAAGATGTCTGTCGCTCAAGTCAAGAATCTGCAGCGACGTCTCGATAACCTTGCTCGCGAAGCTGAGACGGAGCTTGACCGGGCCTGCGGTCACGATCTCTGGCGAAGTGTTGGTTTTGATGCCTTCGACAGTCTTGAGGATGGCGACCGCCGAGCGAGCGCCAATTACTACTACGGTCAGTGGTCGACCGTGCGCGAATTGCAGGAGGCCCTCGGCTGATGAGCGAAGGATGTTGTGGACCGGCTCTGGATCAGACCCAGGCTGTTGAAGAGCGTTATGGCGCAGCGGCAAAGGAGCAGGAAGCCTGTCTCTGCACACCTGTTGCTTTTGATGCCTCCCTGTTGAAAGTCATCCCCGATGAGGTTGTGGCGCGCGACTACGGCTGCGGCGATCCGACTCGCTGGGTTCGCTTCGGTGACATTGTTCTGGATCTGGGCAGCGGCAGCGGCAAAAACGCCTTCATCTGTGCGCAGGTTGTCGGTGCTGGCGGCGCCGTGATCGGTGTTGACCGCAATTCCGACATGTTGGAGCTTGCCCGCGCCGCCGCGCCTGTGGTGGCCGAGAGAGTGGGTTTCAGCAATGTTCGCTTTGTGGAGGGGGCGATCGAAGCTCTGGATGCACTCACCGTGGCGGGTGAGCTGCTGATTCCATCAGCCAGTGTTGATGTGGTGCTGAGTAACTGCGTGCTCAACCTGGTGAATCCCTCCGCTCGAGCGGCTCTGCTCGCCAATATCCGCCGCGTGCTGAGGCCCTCAGGCCGCGTCGCCATCAGCGACATCGTTTGTGATCGGCCTGTTCCAGAGCATCTTCAACAGGATCCAGAGCTGTGGAGCGGTTGTATCAGCGGTGCATGGGAAGAGGATGCCTTCCTGTCTGATTTCCGTGCACTCGGTTTCAAGGACGTGAGCTACGCCGATCGCTCCGAACAACCCTGGCGTGTTGTTGAGGGCATCGAATTCCGTGCTGTCACGCTCACCGGCGTTTTGGCTGACGGTTGAGTAACCCAATCAAGCGTTGATTCTCGCTTGACCTGAGCTCACGCCACTGGCCTGAAACAAGGCCTTCGATGCTGAGAGCAGGGCCTCCATCCATCAGATCAATGCTCTGGCGGATCAGTCGAAGAGTGGGAAGCCCCACGGCCGCAGTCATGCGACGAACCTGGCGATTGCGCCCCTCCCTGAGGCTGAGTTGCAACCATGTGGTGGGAATGCTCAGCCTGGTGCGGATCGGCGGATTGCGTTCCACCAAGGTCTGCTGCTGTTCGGCTGGAAGACACTCGGCCTTAGCTGGTCTTGTGCGCCGCTGCTTGACCAGCACTCCGCTCCTGAGAGCATCCAGCTGGCAGGTTTCGGGGATGCCTTCGACCTGAACCCAGTACGTGCGCCAGTGACCGAAACGGGGATCGGTCAGGCGTTGTTGCAGCCGACCGTTGGCGGTCAGCACAAGCAGCCCTTCGCTGTCCGCGTCCAGTCGTCCTGCTGCATATACATCAGGGACGTTCACCCAGTCGGCCAGGCATCCCCACTTGCTGCCCGGTTCCGGTGTGAACTGGCTCAGAACTCCGTAGGGCTTGTGAAGCAGAAGGGTCAGGAGTGGTTCCCGAAACAGATCAACAGTGCTTCACCCCAGCTCGAGGCCTTGTTGAGGTGGTCATCATGCAGGTGCTTCATTTTCTCGGCCTGCATTTTCATCATGGTGGCCTGAGTGAACACGTGACCCTTTTCCCTGGCGAGGTTCACCACATGCATGGGAGTCGCGGCCTGTTGCACCTGTTCGCGGACCTGGGAATCAGACTTGGCGAGGTCTACGAAAGCGGCGAGAGCGGACTCGGACACGGCGATCTGGCGTTTTCAGAAGGTTAGGTGGATTTCTGGCGGGCACGCCACAGATTCACAGCACCGATGGAAATCATCAGCAGCCCCAGATCCATGGAGAGGGGAGGGAGGATCATCGGTTCGTCTCGAATTCAGCAGACCTTAGGGAGAGCTCCTCGCCCTTGGGGGTGCTCAGGCAGCAGACGGCCTTCTAAATTGGGGCAAGTTCTGCAGGTCAACGCCAGCGCATGATTGAAACCTCGGGTGTGATCGAGAAGGAACAGGGCAACGGGTTTTATCTCGTGACTCTGGAGCAGCCCGCAGGTCATCAGTGCCTCTGCCGCGCGGCAGGCAAGCTCACCAAATTCAGAATCAAGCTGCTTGCCGGAGACAAGGTGCTGGTGGAAATCAGTCCTTATGACCTGACTCGTGGCCGGATCACTTACAGGGAGCGCAACGCCGGTGCTCCCGGTGGTCGTCCCGGTGGCAACCGTCCGGGCGGCCCGCGTCGTCGTTGAGGATCAGACCTCGGCGAGCAACGAACGGATCGAATCCATGAATTCGCTCCGTTGTTTCACGCCACGCCACTGCTGCTTCAGTTGTTTGTCGAAAAACAGCTGAACGGTGGGTGTGCCGTTGACTCCTGCCTGCTGGGCGATCTCCTGGTCGGCTTCGATATCGATCTCAATTCCCTGGGCCTCCCCCTGGAGTTCATCAAGAACTCTCTTGATCTGGGGCTTGAGCACGTGGCAGGGGCCACAGCTTGGCGAGGTGTAGACCACCAGTAAAGGGCGGTTGCTGTCGTGATAAAGCTTCCTCAGGGCATAGCTTCCCTTTTGCCAGCTGGCGTTGGAGTCGTAGGTCGCTTCAGTGGTTTCAGCTGTGGTCTGCGGAGTGTCGGCCTTGGCTGGTTCTGCCTCATCCCGGGTGATCAGTGTGGCCAGATTGTGATGACTGAGCCAGCGTTCGGCGGCGAGGGCGGCCTGGCAGCCGCTGCCTGCAGCGGTGACTCCCTGGCGCCATTCCCCATCGGCGACGTCGCCCGCTGCAAAAACACCGTCCATGGAGGTCTCGGGCCGGCCGGGCTTGGTGATCAGGTAACCGGTCTGATCACAGTCGAGCTGGTTGCGCACCAGTTCGGTGTTGGGCGTGTGTCCGATCGCATAGAACATGCCCCGCACAGCCAGCTGTTCATCAACTCCGCTGTCACGCCTCCGCAGCTGCAGGCTGTTCAGCCAGTCATCACCCTGAACATCACTGACCTCGGTGTTCCAGTGAACGCTGATCTGTGGGTTGGCCTGCACGCGATCGCTCATTGCCGCACTGGCGCGCAGACGGTCCGAGCGCACAAGCAGGTGCACCCGGCTTCCGTATTTGGTGAGATAGACCGCTTCTTCGCAGGCTGAATCCCCGCCGCCGACCACAGCCAGTTCTTCGTTGCGGAACTGAGGCGTGGCGCCATCGCAGATGGCGCAGGCGCTGATGCCCTTGCTCCAGAAGAGGTCCTCATTGGGCAGGCCGAGCCGGTTGGCACTGGCCCCTGTGGCGATGATCACGGATTGCGTTTCAACAATCCGACCCTCAACCTCAATTCGGTATGGGCGCTGGCTGAGGTCAATGCGGTCAGCGTCCGCTTCAAGCAGTCTTGTTCCCCAGCGCGTCGCCTGGGCTTTCATCAGATCCATCAGGTCCGGCCCCAGAACACCATCTGGGAATCCGGGAAAGTTTTCAACATGGGTGGTGGTCATCAGCTGGCCACCGGGGATTCCACCCCGCTGGAATCCTGTGACCAACAGAGGGTTGAGGTTGGCACGGGCGGCATAGATGGCAGCGGTGTATCCGGCTGGGCCGGACCCCACGATCACCAGATTTTCAACCGCCATGCTTATCCGGAGTGATTATGAGTTGACTTTAATGTCCGCGGCAAAACGACAGAGGAAGGGAGAAAACGAATCAGATCAACAATATGAGTCAAATTTGATCACCTCAGATGTACAAATTGGGCCGCAAAGCCTCAAGGTTTCGATACAAATTTCAGTCTTTCTTTAGATTTCAACGGCTCCGTCGGTGGCACCGTCACGTTCCAGGTGATGGTGTTTGCCTTGTGTTCTCTGAAGACTCAACACAGAGTCCTCAAGAAGTTCAGGATGCTCTCCCAGGCAGGTAATCCATTCTCTGAATTCCTGCGTTAAGGCATAGCTGTCTTCGTAGCGCTCAGCACTGTCCAGAACTGCGATCCTGGTTGTTGCCCAGCAGGTGGCAACGTTGACTCGACGTTCAATTGCTGCATCCATGTCTGTCTCCCAGATGGCGATCAGGCTGATGGTTGATGGGTCCAAATCAGGCCGGATTTCGCAGAATGTCGCATTTTTTCTTGAGAAAGAATGTTTTCAACGCTGCAAAAATCCTGGTAACTGCGGTGTGCGCATCCGAATCACAGCACCTGCACCGTCCTCAATCGCTTCCATGGGCAGCGACGGACCTCGCCAGTCACTTTCCGGATTGCCGTCGCTGTCTACGGCGCTTTGCGGGGCTGCAATGCGGTAAGGCTCGGAAAGAGACCAGCTGCGGGCGTACTGCATCAGCAATGGATCCGCTGGAGCGAACACGTAGGAGGGTTCGCGCGGCACCGCTTCCAACGAGGCTCTTTCGCTGCACATGCGCACGGCTCTGGTAATTCCCTGAACGAATCGACTGCGTGTCACCACGGTCGTCAGGTAGGCGACCACCCTCAGCCTTGAAGCGTCGAATCCCTCCGCGCACATGTCAATGCTCACCAGCCAGTCGGCATTACCGCTCTGAAAACGATTGAGACGCTCAGGGGCTCCCGGGTCCTGGGAATGAACGAGGTCCACCCGGTCGCCCTCCTCCTCCAGCAGAAAGGTGATGCTGCGGGCGTGCTCAATGTCACGGGCGATCACCAGTCCACCGGCACGTGGGTGCCGTCTGCGAACGCTTTCGAGCTTGGTGCGGGCTCTCAGCAGCAACAGCTGGGCAATGCTGCTGCTGTCGGAAAGACGAATGGCGCGGCGTAGATTTCTCGCTCGCCAGCTCTCTCTCTGTTCAGCTGACAGTGGCGAAACCTCCCGCTCCGGGATCCCTTGCTTGGCGTGTTCCACCCAGCCGTCCTGGAAACGGAATTCCAGAGGACGAACATCACCGGCTTTGATCAGTTCTCGGGGTTCCACCGACAGATCGGGATGGATCTGTTCCACCAGCTGGCCGGCTTCCTCAACCCGCACCCGTCGGGCGGCGCAGAACGCGAGGTTGTCCGCGCGGAACGGTGTTCCCGTCAAACCGAGACGTAACCGGGCATGGCTGCTGAGCTCCAGAAAGGTTCGCCCCCAGACAGGGCCGTCGGGTTCGTCAGGGTCAACTCCCAGGTGATGCGCTTCGTCGGCGATGGCCAGCAGCAGCTCCGGGTTCCAGCAGCTGAGTTCGGATTTCAGGTCATCCTGCTGGCGTCCTGCGCCCTGGTAGCTGAGCAGCCACCCATCCGCCTCGTCTGAGGCGCTGTCAGGCCCGTTCCAGAGATCAAGCTGCAGATCCAGCTGGGTTGCAGCATTCCTCCACTGGTTGAGGATCGAGGTGCGATGGCAGAAGATCAGAGCGCGTTGAAGCCTGCCCTCCGACTGCATCGCCTGAAAGGCAAGCAAAGCCCCAAGAGTTTTGCCCGCTCCTGGACCGGCATGAATCAGAACATCACGGCCAGCAGTCGTCTCTGGGTCAAGCCGTCTGCGCAGCAGCTGAATCAGCTGCTGCTGCCATTGTCTGGGACGAATCCTCCTGGATGGAAGCTCGGCACCAAGCGCGAAGGACGGAGTGTTGATGGCGGCGGTGAAAGATAGGTCTTTCTAACCATTCCAATCGCTTGCGCCACCCTTAACTTCCGACCATCAGCCCCTGGGGTTCGGCCCCCTGCCGCCATGGCCAGAAGCCTTCTCCGTTACTCGTTCAGCCCTGAATCCCGCCGCTGTCTTGAGCGTTGCTGGTCTTTGGAATGCGATCTTGACCCGCTGATCCTTCGCGCGCGGCTCCTCCACGGTCAGGGCCTCCGCCCGCAGGCGTTGTCTGTGGAGGAGGAGCTTCAGCCGATCTTCTGAAGCTCCTCACCCTCTGGCTGATCGGTGCGTTCAGATTTCAGAGCGATTCGGTGTGATTACGGAGCAGCCGCTCCACCTCCATCACACCCTCTGAAGCCGCCTTCTGGGCGCGATCAGCCTGACCGCCTGCCGGCTCGAGGATTTTCGATGTCAGGCGATCCATCAGCTCCGCTCTGTTGTCTTTCAGAAGCGTCAGGATCTCCTTGTTGATCAAATGTCTGACGGCTTCACTGCGCAGGTGATCATCAGATGCTTCATCGAAAGTGCCTTGAACGAGCTCCTGGATGAACAGACGATGAACCTCACTGCTGCGCAGAAAACTTTCGGTGGCGTTGATGATTCCATCCACCAGGGTGCGATCAGGTTCGGAATCCAGTTCCCTGAGTTTGAACTCCCAGTCGAGATGACGTCGCTGCCAGCCCGCTGCATGCAGGCTCGGCATCACGGTCTGGGAGAACGTGTCCACCGACATCTCATAAATGCGTTCGGCCAGGCGTTCGCACCATTCACGACCGTGTTCAGCCAGAAGGTGTTCCATCGTGCTGCGGTCCACGGCATGACCGCCGTGGTGGCTGTGGCAGACGCCATCAGGGCATTCGATTGCGGTGAGTCCCATGCTGTTGCAGACAGGACCTTCTCCCTAGCTACAGGCTTCAGGCTTAAACCCCCTTCTTCAGAAAAGATGCAGGGCCCTCACCCGTGACCTCCTAATCTCAGCTGGGTCGGCGGCATCACGAACTTGCCCATACTGTTGATCCCGGTGGAGACCGCAGCGGGCGAAACCCGCGTTGCAGCTTCTCCGGAAACCGTCAGGAAATTCACTGCACTCGGCTGCAGAGTTGTCCTCGAAAAAGGGGCTGGACAGGCGTCCGGCTATCTGGATGAGGCCTATGTCGAGGCCGGAGCGGAACTCGTGTCCCGAGGGGACAGTTCGGCCTGGTCCCAGGCTGATGTGTTGCTCTGCGTTCAATCCCCCTCAGGGACTGCTCTGAGTCAGCTCCGTCGCGGCTCTCTGGTGGTGGGTCTGCTCGCTCCCTACGCCAACGCTGAGCTGGCTGAGGTACTGCATCAAGCCGGTCTTTCGGCCATGGCCCTTGAACTGCTGCCTCGCATCAGCCGTGCTCAGTCTGCTGACGCGCTCTCGTCCCAGGCCAATATCGCCGGCTACAAGGCCGTTCTCCTGGCCTCAGCTGCGCTGGACCGTTATTTCCCAATGCTGATGACGGCGGCAGGAACCGTTCAGCCTGCCCGTGTTGTGATTCTTGGTGCCGGAGTGGCAGGTCTGCAGGCGGTTGCCACGGCACGCCGGCTGGGCGCCGTTGTGTACGTCAGTGACATCCGCCCGGCTGTGAAGGAGCAGGTGGAATCGCTTGGAGCCCGCTTCATTGACCCACCTGAGATGGAGGACAAGCCTGCGGAATCCGGTGGCTACGCCAAGCAGGCCTCTGATGCTTTTCTTGCCGCACAACGTCAGCAGCTTTCAGACCAGCTTGCTGAGGCGGATGTGGCCATCTGCACCGCTCAGGTCCCAGGTCGTCGTGCTCCACGGTTGATCAGTGAAGACATGCTCGATCGCATGCGCCCCGGAGCCGTGGTTGTGGATCTGGCGGTTGCCCAGGGCGGCAACTGTGCAGAAACCGTTTCTTCGCAGACTGTGGATCGCAACGGCGTGAAGTTGATTGGCGCCAACGATCTGCCCTGCACGGTTCCTAACCACGCCAGTGCGATGTATGCCCGCAACCTGCTGGCTTTGCTTCAACCGACCCTGAAGGATGGTCAGCTCAGTCTTGACAGCGAGGACGAGCTGATCGCTGGATGTCTGATCAGTCATGACGGCACCATCCGCCGCGGAGATGTTCTCACCCCAGAAGCCAAATGATGGATTCACTTTTTCTAATGGGAGCGGCAACGGCCTCCCAGACCCCACCACTGGTGAATGCCCTCTGGGTTTTGCTGCTCGGAAGCCTGCTTGGTTTTGAGCTCATCGGCAAAGTTCCTCCGACGTTGCACACGCCTTTGATGAGTGGGGCCAACGCCATCTCCGGCATCACGATGCTGGCCGCACTCACCGCGATCATCAAAGCCGATGGAAGCACTCCTCTGCTGGTTCTGGGCTCCATCTCCCTGGGTTTCGCTCTGTTCAACGTGATCGGCGGCTTCCTGGTCACTGACCGCATGCTCGCCATGTTCAGCCGCAAGCCCGCCCGCAAGGAGAACAGCTGATGGAGATCCTCAACTACGTCATCGACCTCGTTGCCGTTCTGCTGCTGGCGCTCGGCATCAAAGGTCTTTCCAAGGTGCGTTCTGCGCGCAGTGCCAATCAGCTTGCCGCTGTGGCCATGGCACTTGCTGTGATTGGGCTGCTGATCAGTTATCTGGGCACCCCCAGCTTTGATGGTCAGGCCTGGATCTGGATCATCATCGGCACGACAGTCGGTGGCGTGCTGGGTGCGATCACGGCCCAGCGGGTGCCGATGACATCCATGCCTGAAACCGTGGCCTTGTTCAACGGCTGTGGCGGCATGTCATCGCTTTTGGTGGCCCTGGCTGCGGCACTCTTCCCCGGCACGCTCGACGACGGCACGCTCGTTGCGGTGGTGTCGATTGTGATCTCCGTCTTCGTTGGCTCCATCACCTTCACAGGTTCGATCGTGGCGATGGCAAAGCTTCAGGGCTGGCTTTCAACGCCTCCCTGGATGCAGAGCAAGATCCGCCACCTGGTCAACATCGCTCTGGCCGTTGTCTGTCTTGTGGCTGCGATCAAGTTGATCACCTCCGACGGCAGCAGTCAGGCCGCCCTGTGGTTGCTTGTGATCGCTTCAGGCCTGCTGGGAATCGGCGTCACCCTGCCGATCGGCGGCGCTGACATGCCCGTGGTGATCTCCCTGCTGAACAGCTATTCAGGTGTGGCCGCGGCTGCCGCTGGTTTTGTGGTGGGCAGTCAGCTTCTGATCGTGGCCGGTGCCATGGTCGGCGCCGCTGGTCTGATCCTCACCCAGGTGATGTGCAACGGCATGAACCGATCACTGGTTTCGGTTCTGTTCGGTGGAGCTCTGGGGGCCGGCTCCTCCGGCGGCGGCGGCGGTGAATACACCAACATCACCAGCTGCAGCGTTGAGGAGTGTGCTCTCACTCTCGAAGCGGCAGAGCGGGTGGTGATCGTGCCCGGTTACGGCCTTGCTGTCGCCCAAGCCCAGCACACGCTCAGGGAGGTCACCCGATCCCTGGAGGCCGCCGGAATTCAGGTTGATTACGCCATTCATCCAGTGGCTGGGCGCATGCCGGGTCATATGAATGTGCTGCTTGCTGAAGCCGATGTGCCCTACGAGCAGCTCAAGGAAATGGACATCATCAACCCTGATTTTCCCGCCACCGATGTGGTCCTGGTGCTTGGGGCCAACGATGTCGTCAATCCCCAGGCCAAGAACGACCCAGATTCACCCCTCTACGGCATGCCGGTGCTTGATGTTCAGCAGGCCCGAACGGTTTTTGTTGTGAAACGCGGCATGAGTGCTGGTTACTCCGGGATCAAGAACGATCTCTTCGAGCTGGCCAACACATCGATGGTGTTTGGCGATGCCAAGAAAGTGCTGGGTGATCTGCTCGGTGAGCTCAAGGAGCTTGGAGTTGGTAAGAAGTGATCAGATCGGTCTGAACGACCTTTGATGGGTTCCCACTCCCACGATCAGCACAACCCCCGGTTGCTCAGGCAGCTGGGGGTTGTGCCTTATCAACAGCGCTGGCCCTGGCTGGGCGGTGATCTCCAGACCCTGCGTGACACGATTCGGCCCTTGCCTCTCCCTGATGATCAGGGTGAGCCGATTCGTATTGCTGTTCCCGCGCTGGCCAGTGGCGCTGCAGCAGCGGGGGAATTGCTGGCCTTTCTGGATCCTCCTTTGCCTACGCCTGCGGGTGATCCGGTTTCCCCAAGTGCCCTCGTTCTGGCCCTTCATGGCTTGGGTGGTTCCAGTCGGCGGGAGGGCCTGCGTCGTCTTGTTCTCACTCTGCAGAGGCAGGGTTTTGCTGTGCTGAGGCTCAATCTGCGGGGAGCCGATCCCGGCAGAGATCTGGCAGGTGGCACCTATGCCGCCTCCTGCAACAGCGATCTGCTGCCAGTGATGGTGCGTGCCCGTGAGCTGTGCCGGCAGCTGGCACCCTCCGGCTCGGTCCTTCCCCTTTTCGGGGCTGGCGTATCTCTCGGCGGCACGATGCTTCTGAACGCTTGCCTGTCCAGTGCCGGGGACAGGACCGCAGCTGGACTTCCCTCCGACCAGCAGGTGCTCGATGGCTTGTTCTGCGCCAGCAGCCCCCTGGATCTGGCCGCCTGCAGCGCCTCGATCGAACGACCGCGCAACCGTGTGTATCAGCGTTGGTTGCTGCAACGCCTGGTGAAACAGACGCTTGCAGATCCCTTCGGTGTCAGCCCGCGGGAAAATGAGTCACTGATCAACGATCCTCCGCGTTCCATCCGCGCCTTTGACGCAGTGGTCACCGCCCCTCGCTGGGGATTCGACTCCGTGGACGCCTACTACTCCGGGGCCTCTCCACTGCGGTTGCTGCTCGATGACCGGCGTGCATTGCCACCCACCCTGCTGCTTCAGGCTCTTGATGATCCCTGGGTGCCAGCGGCTGGAGCCACGCGTTTGCTTTCAGCCCTCACCTCGCAGCCGGCTGATCAGCATGAACCCGTGTCGGTTCTTCTCACTGAGAGAGGCGGCCACAACGGCTTTCACGCTCCCGGTGACAGCCTGGAGAGCGGATGCTGGTCTGACCGTGTGGCTTCGGCCTGGCTGAGCCAACTCAGCTCTGTTGAGGCACGCTGAAGGGGCTGCGGCGGATCACCCAGTCTTCACACGGACATCCACCGATCACATGCTCTTCGAGGATGCGTCTGATCCGCTCCGGTGTGACAGCTCCATACCAGATTCCATCGGGCCAGATCAGCAGCACGGGCCCCTGCTGGTCGCAGGCCCTCAGGCAGTCAGCCTTGCTGCGCAGCACAACGCCCTCCGGTCGGTCCGGACGCTCCAGTGCCAGCTCCCGAACTCCCAGCTTCAGGGCTTCCCAGCTTGCCGCGCCCAGGGCTGGATCACAGCATTTGGCCTTGGTTGCCGTGGCACAGAGAAGCAGGTGGTGACTGATCACGCCGCCATTGCAGTCAGCGGCAGTCGCCGTGTGCCCCGCTCAACCTGTTCGCGCACGGCAAGACGGGCCCACTGATCCACCGCCAGCACATCATCCAGTTGTGGTCGGTCAACACGGTCGGATTTATGGCGCTCGCAGGCTGTCTCAATCAGATCGGGGATGTCGAGAAAATGGACCCGTTCCTCAAGGAACTGGGCCACCGCTTCCTCATTCGCTGCATTGAGCACAGCCGGCATGGTTCCACCGGCTCTGCCGGCGGCGTAGGCCAGTTCCATGCAGGGATATTTGGCGGGATCCGGTTGATTGAAGGTGAGTTGCCCGACTTCGGTGAGATTCAGTCTTCTCCAGGGTGTCTCCAGTCGAGATGGCCAGCTCATGCAGTAGAGGATCGGCAGCTTCATGTCGGGCCATCCCAGCTGAGCCAGCACCGAGGAGTCAGCCAGCTCGATCATCGAATGAATGATGCTCTGAGGGTGGATGACAATTTCAATGTGGTCGTAGTCGAGGCCGAACAGATAGTGCGCTTCGATCACCTCAAGCCCCTTGTTCATCAGCGAGGCTGAATCAACGGTGATCTTTCTGCCCATGCTCCAGTTGGGGTGGGAGGTTGCATCCGCCACCGAGGCTTTCTCCAGATCGGCCGTGGCCCAATCACGGAAGGCACCACCTGATGCCGTGAGCTGAATCCGTCGCAGCCCCGGAGTGGGCACACCTGTTGAAAGGCGCGCATTGTCAGCCCAGGGGGTGCCCTGCAGGCACTGGAAGATGGCGGAGTGTTCGGAATCGGCCGGCAGCAGCCTGCTGCCGCTTTTCTTGAGCTCCGGCAACACCACCGGACCAGCTGCGATCAGGGTTTCCTTGTTGGCCAGCGCCAGATCCTTTCCGGCCCGGATAGCCGCCAGCGTCGGCAGCAGGCCCGCACAGCCAACGATGCCCGTCACCACCAGGTCCGCCGTGTCCCATGAGGCCGCCACGTTCAGTCCACCGGGACCGCCCACCAGTTCCGGTTGCCGTTGCGGCCGCAGATCAGCCGGGAGTGAGGCCAGCCGCTCCTCCAGTTCCCCTAGGAGAGATTCGTCAGCCAGCGCCACCACCTCCGGGCTGTGTCGCTGGATCTGTTCCACCAACAGCGGCAGGTTGCGACCTGCAGTCAGAGCAACCACCCGGAACTGGTCCGGGAATTCCTGAACGATTTCGAGAGTCTGAGTGCCAATTGAGCCGGTGGAGCCCAGCACGCTGATGGCTTTCACGCGGATCATGGCGATTGCGGCCATCCTCCCACTTCAATTCCAGGCCCTGGCAAACTTCGGCCAGCGCACTGTGTTCACGTTCATGGCGGCAGCGCAGAAGGAGCACTGGGGATCAGGGCTGGGTTTTGTCCTGGCGGCAGCAGGCAGTGCAGTGGGTCTGGGCAACCTCTGGGGATTCGCATACCGAGCCTCCCAGGGAGGCGGAGGCAGTTTCGTACTCCTTTATGTGCTCATTGTTGCAGTGATCTGTCTGCCGGTACTGGTGGCTGAGATGGTGCTGGGTCGCAACAGCGGTCGCAGCCCTCTGCTGGCACCCGCCCAGGTGGCCGGCCGTGACTGGAAACCGATGGGTTGGCTGTTTGTGATTGCCCCCTGCGGAATCCTGGCTTTCTACGCCGTACTGATGGGCTGGACCGCTCAGACCCTGATTCATGCTCTCAACGTGGGGCTGCCCCAGACCATGGAGGACGCCCAGCTGTTCTTCAACACCATCAGCGGCGGCAACTCTGCATTGGCTGGGCAGGCCATCAGCCTTCTGCTGACCGCTGCTGTTGTCTCAGCGGGCGTGCAGGCCGGCATCGAGCGACTGTCGCGCTGGGCGTTGCCACTTCTCTTTGTGTTGCTGGTAGCCCTTGCGATCTGGGCCAGCACGCTCCCGGGAGCGATTGATGGTTACAGGACCTTCCTGCTGCGCTGGGACGGCCGGGAACTGATGAACATCACCACAATCCGCAATGCCTTCAGCCAGGCCTTCTTTTCGATCGGCACCGGAATCGGATCGATCATGGCGTATTCGGCCTATCTGAACCGCAAGGCTCCTGTCCCTCAGCAAGCGGTTTCGGTGGTGGGGCTCGACACCGCAGTGGGTCTGCTGGCGGGCATGCTCACGTTCCCCTTGGTGATCAGCTTCGGGCTGGGAGATGCGGTCAGTGAGTCCACGATCGGCACGATCTTTCTCGCTCTGCCCACAGGTCTGGCCTCCATCGGTGCGACAGGACGAATCGTGGCTGTTGCCTTTTTCTCCCTGGCCTATCTCGCTGCGATCACCTCGTCGGTGTCGCTGCTGGAAGTCCCGGTGGCGTCATTGATGGATCGGTTGAACTGGAGCCGCACCAAGGCGACCTGGCTCAGCGCGGCTGTGATTTTTGTTGTCGGACTCCCCGCTGCCACGAATCTGCAGGTGCTTGGAGCGATGGATGCCCTGTTCGGAGGAGTGCTGCTGATTGCCGGCGGATTGCTGATTGCCGTGCTGATGGGATGGGTTGTGCCCCAGACCTTCCTCGCTGACCTCAAGGACAGCACCGTCACCAGAGCAGCAACCTCCGGTCTAATCCTGTTCTTTCTTCGCTGGGTCTCACCGGTCGTGATTTCTGTCGGTCTCTTGATCAGCGTGGTGGATCTGATCCGCAACTGGACCGGGCAGAGCTGACCATTGTTTGTGGTTTGAACAGCGTGTTCAGAACAGTCGGTTGATGTGAGCGGAAGCCATCCGCACCTCTCTCAGAAAACAGATTGACGCTGTCATCACCAGCAGCATTGCCGTGATGAACAGGGGAACCACCACCAGCGTGAGGTTGACGCGGCTGATCACGCTGAAAAACATCACGGCGACCACGGCCGAGATCAGCAGAGTTGCGGCTGTGAGCATCTCGATGGCACGGATCGTGAGCTGCATGCGCCTGCGGTACCCCCATTGCTCGCGTTGATCGACTGTTTCGCCCGCATCAAGGGCCGCCTTGGTCTTGCGGGCGTTATCGACAATCCGCGCCAGACGGCCCGAGATCACATTCATCAAGGCACCGATGCCGGCCAGAAGAAACACCGGGGCAACCGACAGCTGGATTGCTTTGGAGAGGCTCTCGGGTTCCATGGGCATCTCGCCGATCCAGGGCGAACCTTAGAGCTCACGCAATGGAAATCCGGTAGACAGGGTCTGTGATGCACGCCAACAGGATGCTCTGGCTCAAACGCTGGAATTTCATCGAGAGAGCCAGGCTTGAGCGGGAGCTGTGGGATGCCTTCGAAGCCAAGCAGGATCCTGAGGCCAAGTTGGAGCAACTGCGGAGCTGGATCGACGCTGCCGATCCCGATGATCCCGCTCTGGCCGAGCAGCGTTTCAGGCTTGAGGTCTGGACCACCACACTGGCGCGCATCCGCAAGATCGAGGCGATGATGGCTTCGAAAGAGCGGTGATCAACGGCGACGCCATTCGGTCGTGCCGCCGGGTTTGTCGATCAGTTCAATCCCCTGAGCGGCAAGTTCCTCCCGGATCCGGTCGGCTTCAGCAAAATCCTTGGCCTGCTTGGCGGCCTTGCGTGCAGAGATCGCTGCTTCGATCTCGCTGCTCTCCTCACATGCTGTGTTGGAGTCCTCCATGGTTTGCTGAGGCTCATACCTGAGTCCGAGCACGGCGGCGAGCTCACGCAGCAACAGCCAGCGTTGATGCAGGGCATTCAGGTCATCCGGCTTTTTCACTTGCTCTCCACGCTCCAGTCGGTTGGCTGTCGACTTCAGTGGTTTGGCCAGTTCAAACAGCACTGCGAGGCCTCCAGAGCTGTTCAGGTCCTGATCCATGGCCTGGGTGAAGCGGTCGCGTGCAGCCATGAGAACCTCATCAACGTCGAGGTTCTGAGCATGCATGGCACCGGATGGCAGATCTTCTGCTCCGGGCCAGCCCATCTGGTCGGACCACCGGCGACCAAGGCCAAGAGCTGCATTGAGCCCTTTCCAACCGGTGCTTGCCGCGTCCAGCGCATCAGCTGTGAAATCGAGTGGTTTGCGGTAATGCGCCTGGAGCACAAAAAGTCTCAGCGTCATTGCTGAGACTCCGCTGTCGAGCAGCGAGCGGATTGTTGTGAAATTGCCCAGCGACTTCGACATTTTGGTGCCGCCCACATTCACCATGCCGTTGTGCATCCAGATCCGGGCTAACTGCGCTTCATTCGCAGTTTCTGACTGAGCAATTTCATTTTCATGGTGAGGAAAAACAAGATCTCCGCCGCCGAGATGAATATCAATTGTTGTGCCGAATTCTTCGCGAACCATGGCTGAGCATTCGATATGCCACCCGGGCCGTCCCCGACCCCAGGGTGACTCCCATCCTGGTTCTCCGTCTTTGGTTTTTTTCCAGAGCGCGAAGTCAAAGGGATGTCGCTTGCGTGCATCCTCCTCCTCATTGATGCGGCCACTGGCCCCTTGTTTCTGCTCGTTGGGGTCTCGCCCACTCAGCTGTCCATAATTCTTCGCTTTGGAAATATCGAAATACACATCGCCGTCGGAGCTGTAGGCAGCTCCTTTGGTTTCAAGTTCTCCGATCAGAGTTTGAATGCCTGGGATACAGCAGGTCGCCCTGGGCATTTTGTCTGCAGGCAGAATGTGCAGGCGTGCCATATCGATTTCAAAAGCTTTGATATTTTTTTCACTGACTTCCTCCATGGTTGAGCCCTCGGAAGTAGCCCTGTTCAGTATTTTGTCGTCGATATCCGTGTAGTTCTGAACAAACGTGACGTCGTAATCGCACCAGATCAGATAACGCCGCAGAACATCCCAGTTGATGTAACTGCGTGCATGGCCCAGATGACAAAGGTCGTAAACCGTCACCCCACAGCAGTAGATCGTTGCCTTGCCTGCCTCCAGCGGTTCGAAGTCTTCGGTGCGATTGCTCAGGCTGTTCGTGAGGCGCAGTGGCAAAGGTCTGATCAGGCTCTCCAAGGAGGTTACGGCCCGCCCACTCCTGCATCGCCCAGGAATCGGCTGGTTGCTGCAGTGTTGTTACCGATCTGTTGTCTTTACTGCCCCCCTGCAGTTCCCAGGGATGTCGATGGCCTGTGGGTTGCACTTGCCCTTGGTTGATGATTGTTGTGATTCAGAGCTTCTTGTTGAGGTTTGTTGTTGCCCCCTCTCCCTAGGTTGGGCTAAAGCCGTTCCATGATTTTCGGCCGACTATTTTCAGTAATTGTCCAAGGACTGAGCGTCTTGACTCATTCTCTCCCTGGTCACTGATTTGAATCAGGTATTCGTGCTGGCTGCCGTTGCCTCGCTGCCTGGAACAAATCACCCTCACATCATCGTACCCAATGGGGAAATCATGATTGAGTGGAATATCAAGGATCCATTCGGCCACAAACAGGAGGAAATCGAAGATTACTGGATTGATGTATTCCTCATCTTCCTGTAAGTCACCGCATGCAACCATTTGTTCCTTGCTTTGTGGCGTGTAGGTGACGAATGAGAAGAAACGAGGTGCACCGGTCGGCTGAAGGTATAGTCCATGAAAAGCTCTTCGGGGCATGGCGTTTTGCTCAGTCGTGAATGGATTGCATCACTAAGGTGTTGAAGAGTTCTGGGCCAAACTGCGCTTTGACCGTCAGTTCAAGCATCCTCCAGATTTGCTTGCAACTTGGAATGGGCTCGTGAAAGCCCCCAATCGCCTGCCAGTTGTTCATAGCTCATTGCAGAGAATTCTTGAAAAGAGGTAATTGCCTGGAACCCATGTTGATTTCCGAAGTTTGAGTTCCGAAGACTTGTATCAATCTCACGATGGTTTTAAAGGTGTTTGATTGAAGTCTGAGTTTCAGCGGATGATGCATCCAGAGCTAGGCGTAGTGGCGGGATGATTGCTCTGTCAATCGTCATGGTTTTTGTCACTTTGATCGGGGAGCGCGAGGGTTGTTTGAGAATGAACAGCCGCACTTCAGTGTGGATGGCCTCTTCCAGATCGATTGAATGATCGTCATTTAGGTTCGCTTCATTTGGCGTCCATCCAGTTCGCGCCCAGCCCGGTTTCAGCCACCAGGGGCACACTCAGGTCCACAGCCTTCTCCATGGTGTTAACAACCAGCTTCCGGATTGATTCCAGAGCGTCTGGATCCACCTCGAGCACCAATTCATCGTGCACCTGAAGAAGCAGTCGTGCCGGCAGCCCCTGCTGCTCTATCGCAGCCTGAAGCTGGATCATGGCCAGTTTGATGATGTCGGCGCTGGATCCCTGAATCGGTGCATTGGCTGCAGCGCGCAATTGCTGGGCCTCCATTCCGCCCCGACGAGCCACATCCAGGTCGATCTCCATGGGTTCCTTGCCCAGTAGACGTCCCAGTCCGTTGCGATCGAAGTGGAAAGGGCGTCGTCTACCCATGATCGTCTCCACGTAGCCGCGACTGAGAGCGAGCCTTTCCTGGAGCTCGAGATAAGCGAAGACTCTGGGATAACGTTCCCTGTAGCGCAGCAGGAACTCCTTGGCTTCCCCCTGGCTGACGCCGGTCTCCCGGGCGAAGCGCTGGGCGCCCATGCCGTAGATCACACCGAAGTTGATCGTCTTGCCCAGGCGTCGCTCGTCGCTGTTCACCTCGTCTTTGTCGAGCAGCAGCCGTGCTGTCAGCGCATGTACATCGTCTCCTGTTCTGTAGGCCTGTTGCAGCACTTCCTCTCCTGAGAGGTGGGTGAGGATGCGCAGCTCGATCTGTGAATAATCAGCGCTGAGCAGGGTCCAGTTCTCCTGGGGCAGGAAAGCCTTGCGGATGCGGCGGCTGTAGTCCGTGCGGACAGGGATGTTCTGGAGGTTGGGATTACTGCTGCTCAGCCGGCCGGTGGCTGTCACCGCCTGATTGAAATCGGTGTGCACCCTCCCGGTTTCCTTTTCCACCAGCTGCGGCAGGGCATCCACGTAGGTGCTTTTCAGTTTGCTCAGCACCCTGTGTTCGAGAACCAGCGGCACCACGGGGTGATCAGCCTCGAGTTTCTCCAGCACCGTGGCATCTGTGCTGAAGCCGGTTTTGGTACGCCGGGATTTCTTGCGGTCGAGGCCGAGAGTGTTGAACAGCAGCTCACCGAGTTGTTTGGGAGAGGCGAGATTGAAATCTGTTCCCGCCGCCTCTTTGGCCTCCTTCTCCAGGCGCTGCAGGGTGTCACCCATTTCTGCTGACAACGCACTGAGGTAAGGCACGTCGATGCGGATGCCGGTGGCTTCCATCAGAGCCAGAACCGGTTCCAGTGGCAGTTCCACATTGTCCAGCAGGCTGGGAAGACTGTCTCCTGTTGCCTGCAGCTGTTGGCGCAGATCAATGGCCAGTCGACGTGTGAGGTGAACGTCCATGCCGCAGTACAACGCGGCATGGTCGAGGTCCACTTCCGCGAAGCAGCTGGCTTTGCCGTCCTTGGGCTTGCCCACCAGATCTGTGAACAGAGTGGGGGTGATGCCGTACATCCGTGATGCCATGGCATCCAGGCCGTGCTTGGCCGCGGCATCCCTCAGGTAATCGGCCAACAGGGTGTCCATCGTCACTCCAGCCAGCGCCAGGCCATGGCGCAGCAGAATCAATCGGTCGTATTTCGCGTTCTGCAGTGCCTTGGGGTGCTCAGGGCTTGCCAGCCAGGGAGCCATCTGCTCCAAAACCGTTTCGAGTGGAAGCTGCACCAGTTGGCGTTCGGGTTCCAGCGTTGCTTCCGTCGCTGCACGATGGCCGACAGGGATGTAGGCGAGATCGGCATCACCTGGCCCCCAGCACACGCCGATGCCTACCAGCTGCGCTTTGAAGGGGTTGAGATCGGTTGTTTCCGTATCCAGTGCAACCGGAGCAGAAGGATCGGTGCAGGACTGGAGTCTCTGCATGAGGTCCTTGAGTGCTGCTGAGCTGTTGATCAGCTGTGGCTTGAGCTCAGGCTTGGATCCGGCCGCGTCAGCGCCAGCAGATTCAGATGACTTGAGCTCTGTTGTCGTGGATCCTTGCGCTTGCTCTGCCTGACCTGTCTCGTTGGAACTTTTCTTCTCAAGCAGATTGGCGTTCGCCGTCAGTCCGCCTGGAGAGAAGGTGGCGATGAAACCAGGCACCTGCCGCACCAGGCTGTTGAGCTCCAGATCCTTCAGCTGCGCTTCGAGGCCATCGCCGTCCACAGGGCCAAGTTCAAGAACTGGATCCTCAGGAAGCGGTATGTCAACAAGGATTTCGGCCAGTTGCCTTGAGAGATAGGCGTTGTCCCGGTCGGATCTCAGCTTGCCCTTCAGGGCTCCTTTCACAGCGCCTCTGCTGGCCTTGGGGCCCTCCGCCTCGACTTCGGAAAGAACTCTGTAGACGCCATCAAGATCTTGATTCTCTTTGAGCAGATTGATGGCTGTCTTCGGTCCAACGCCCCTGACTCCAGGGATGTTGTCCGAGCTGTCGCCGGTGAGTGCCTTCAGATCCACCACCTTGTCGGGCATCACCCCGAGCTTCAGCTGGACCCCGGCTTCGTCAATCAAGGTGGGGCCGCTGCTCTTGGCATACGGTCCGCCGCCCATGTACATCACGGCAATGTCCCGCTGGTCATCCACCAGCTGGAACAGATCGCGGTCACCGCTCAGGATTCTCACCCTCCATCCGCTTGAGGCGGCCCGGTTGGCCAGGGTGCCGAGCACATCATCCGCTTCGAAACCAGGAGCCAGACACAGTGGCAGCTGAAGCTGGTTGCGCAGGATCAGCTGCAGCTGATCCAGGTCCTGGAAAAACACGTCAGGGGCCACATCGCGGTGGGCCTTGTAATTGGGATCGGCCTTGTGGCGGAAGGTGGGTTCTGCGGTGTCAAAGGCGATCGCCACACCCTCGGGTTTCAGTCCCTTGCAGTTGTCGAGCAGGGCCTTGAGGAATCCATAGGTCACGCTGGTGGGACGGCCATCCTTCGTGGAGAGTCCCCCTTCACCTCCCTTGCTGAAGGCGTAGAAACTGCGGAAGGCCAGAGAATGGCCATCCACCAGCAGCAGCAGGGGTTTCTCCTGTGTTTCGGGCATGGATGAAGGGAGGTCCTGGCTCGGTCAGTCGCGCGGTTTTGCCCAGGGCGGCATGTCAATGAACACGCGTGTGCCGGGCTCCACACCGGAGAGAATGGCACTCCTGTCGCCGCTGCTGGCACCAAGTTGCACCGGCTGGAAGGTGGGCTCATCGTTTTTGCCAACCAACAAAACGCCTGACTGACCCTTTTCAGTCACGATTGCCACCGTTGGCACGAGTGTGTTTGCGCTAGTTCGTCCGGTCTGGAAATTCACATCCGCGGTCATGCCGATGCGGAGCGTCGGTGGCGGATCAATCAGCGTGAGCTCCACTTCAAATGAGATCACGTTGTCGGTTTTGAGCGCGCGCGGTGCGATATCGCGCACCCTTGCAGGAAAGAGCTGATCAGGGAAGGCATCCACGCGAACAGTGGCACCCTGACCAATACGAATGCGGCCGATGTCGCTCTCAGGAACCTTTGCCGCCGCTTCCAGGCCTTCCGACAGCTCAACAAGCGATGAGCTGGTAGCGCCGGCATTGGTTGAAGCCGCTGTGGTGGGGGTGACAAAGGATCCAGGCTCGGCGAAGCGTTCCGTAATCACCCCGCTGAAAGGAGCCCGGATCAGCAGGTCACTGCCTTCAACATTGCGTTGTTCAATGCGTTCGCGAGCGGCGGTCAGCGCTTCCCTGCTGCTGATGAAGGCGGCTCGGAAGCCATCCAGGTCGGATGCACTGATGGCTCCAACATCCACCAGCTGCCGGTTGCGAAGGTATTCGGCCCGCTTGGCTTCGTAGTCCGCCCTGGCCTGCCGCTCGAGTGCGGCAAGTTCATCCACGCGATCCTGAAGATCACCGACGTCCATACGAGCCAGGAGCTGCCCTTTGGCGACAACATCGCCTTCATTGACGTACAACTCCTCCACCACTCCAGCCTTCTTGGGGCTCACGTTCACCCGTCGGATGGCTTCCAGTTCTCCACTGGCCGTGATCACGCCAGGCAGAGATCCTCGCTCCGCCGCCACGGTGAACTCACTCAGCTGACGCGATCGATCAGAACCTGGCCCCTTGCTCCAGATCACACCACCTGACGTCAACAGAATAGCTGCAGCACCAGCTGCGATTAAGCGACGTCGTCTGCGTTTCACACCACTCAAGCGAGTCAACTGGCGCAGGGCTTCGGGTGTGGCCCCTTTAGGGGACTGGCTTTTCTGGCTGCCCATGGCCCCCTTCAACAATCTTCGTAATCATTCTCGCCCGTGAGTGGTCCAACCGTGTTCTGAGGGATGGTTCTCAGGACGCCTCTGCCGATAGATTTCCCGCCATGCTCAAAGCCGGAATCGTCGGTTTGCCCAATGTGGGCAAGTCCACTCTCTTCAATGCCCTGGTGGCCAATGCCCAGGCCCAGGCAGCCAATTTCCCCTTCTGCACCATCGAACCGAATGTCGGGACCGTGGCTGTTCCGGATGCGCGGCTGCAGCAGCTGACTGATCTGAGCAGCAGCGCCGAAACCATCCCCACAAGGATGGAGTTCGTCGATATCGCTGGTCTGGTGAAGGGGGCCAGTCAGGGCGAGGGGTTGGGCAACAAGTTTCTGGCCAACATCCGTGAAGTGGACGCCATCGTTCATGTGGTTCGTTGCTTCGAGGATGACGACGTCATTCACGTCTCCGGCTCCGTTGGCCCCGTTCGCGATGCCGAGGTGATCAACCTTGAACTCGGTCTTTCTGATCTGACGCAGATTGAAAAGCGTCGCGAGCGCCTGAAAAAGCAGATGCGCACAAGCAAGGAAGCCCAGACAGAGGATGCGGCGCTTGAACGGATTCAGGCTGTGCTCGAAGAGGGTGGTGCAGCGCGCAGTGTTGAACTGAGCGACGTGGAATCACTCATGATCAAACCACTTGGATTGTTGACGGCCAAGCCGATTATCTACGCCACCAATGTGAGTGAGGATGATCTCGCTGCTGGTAATCGCTTCTGCGAGGAGGTGGTGGCTCTCTCGTCAAAGGAAGGTGCAGAAACCGTGCGTATCTCTGCCCAGGTCGAAGCGGAACTGGTGGAGCTCGGCGAAGAAGAACGAAAGGACTATCTCGATGGACTTGGGGTGCAGGAAGGTGGGTTGAAAAGCCTGATTCGTGCCACTTATCGCTTGTTGGGACTGCGCACTTATTTCACGACGGGTGAAAAGGAAACTCGTGCCTGGACCTTCAGGGCTGGGATGACCGCTCCTCAGGCGGCAGGAGTGATTCATACCGATTTCGAACGAGGATTCATTCGTGCCCAGACCATCGGTTGCGAGAAATTGCTGGAGGCAGGATCGCTGGTAGAAGCTCGCAACAAAGGTTGGCTACGCAGTGAAGGCAAAGAATATGAAGTTGAGGAAGGTGATGTGATGGAATTTTTGTTTAATGTCTAGAAGTCCTGTCAGGACGACTGAAGTGATGATCTACTGACTGAATCTGTCTCGCTGTTTGTCTACCATTGCAGGCATTCAGAAAACCCCATCAGGTTTCTCTTCCGAATCACGACAGGCTTGAAACAAGCATGTTAAAAATCAAAGCGTTATGGAAGCCCCGGAAATCTCTCCAATCGTGCTACGGGTAGGAATCAACAACATGAGATTAATGGCGCTTTGCAAGTTCTTCCGGCAGTCTTGAATGGCTCAAAATCCTGTTCATCACTCCATGGGGGGGGAGCCCGGCACTTGAATAGCCGGGTCCTCCAGGGTCGGTTGTTTTTGGTGGAACAAAAGCATCATGAACACCTTCTGAAATAATTGTTGCAGTTTTTCCTTTTCCTCCAGAAAGACCTGCCAGTTCTTCTTCTGATAATTCAGACTATTTTGTCTTGAAAACTCTGAGCAATTCGCTCTCAGTGACGATGAATCCTGCTTTAGCAGCAATTTCTACAGCCTGGGCGGCTGTTGTGGCCGCCTGGATTGATTGTCTTAGCTCAGTGTTGTCTGTCAAAGCATTGATGAAATCATCAATAACTGCCAAGCGTCTATCTGCTATAATTTACGAATATAAAGAGAGCAGGCTGCTGAACGTCCAGTCATCTATCTTTCTTAAGATTGATAGGGATTGTTGAATCCATAAGAGTTTTTATTAATCGTATAAGAAGGCTGTCAGGTGATAAGTTAATTTGTCACTCAGCTCATTCAATGATTCATTAAAGGAGTGCAGAATGATGATTTGCATGAGTATCATCCATCAACAATTCTTCCGCCAACGCACTGGCTGGAAATTGACCAGAGGCCCCCAGCGGCCTTCAGTAAATCAATATTCCCGCGGAAAACACTTCGTTGTTCAGTTGAATCCCAGTTCCAAAGCGCAGCTGCCAGCCCCGCAAAAAGCACTCGGTTGCTGTCTTGTGGTTTCGGCAACCGTCGATGAGGGTTCCAGAGTTCCGTGCCTTTGAAGAAAACTGAAATGCCCTTGGAGCTTTTTTTGTCTTGCTGAAAAGACCACCAGGGATCCTTGCCTCGCTTGGGTTTTCCCGATTGAAAAACACCAAGTGCACTGCCGTTCTGAATCAATTCACCGTTGAGCGATCCTGTTGTTCGTTCAGTGAGTCGAATCTTGATTGAAGGAGACTCTTCGCTGGTTAACTCACAGACCAGAGGTAATGGGACGGCTGCTGCCGGTGCAACAGCCCAGACAAGGAAGGGGATCAGTAGCTTTCTGCCGATGTCTCCTCTCTTCATGGCCTGTCTTGACGCCCTTTGGCGTGCTGGATCAATCAGCCTGTCGTGACCAAGGCCTGTCTTCGGTTAACAGACCTTGGTTTTGAACGCAGCTCAGGATGAGGGTGATTTGCGTTTCAATCAGCCGATGAACGCATGTGGTTTGGCGACCCCTGCTGATGTGCTCCCTTTCAGAAATGCCATCATCGTGTCAGCGTCAGAGGATTCGAAAGGATCTGTTGGACAGTTGTCTGCAAAATCAGGCTCAACAAACATTTTTTCAATGACCATGTCATTGACAAGCATCGAATAACGCCAGGAACGCATTCCAAAACCTAGGTTTTCTTTCTCAACAAGCATTCCCATCTTTCTGGTGAATTCACCATTGCCATCAGGCAGCATGAAAATGTTCTTGGTTCCCAGGTGCTTGCTCCACTGGAACATGACAAATGCGTCGTTCACTGACAGACAGATGATCTGATCAACGCCTTGACTTTTAAATTCTTCGAAGAGTTCGTCGTACCGGGGCAGATGATTGGATGAGCAGGTTGGAGTGAAAGCTCCAGGAAGTGCAAAAAGTACAGTTTTTTTGCCACTAAAAATGTCCTTGCTGCTTAGCTCTTGCCACCGGAATGGATTGTCGCCAGGCACACTTTCATCACGGACACGAGTCTGAAACGTAACCAACGGAACTTGATTGTTGAGAGGCATGATCAGGATGAATGCAGGATTGTGGCTATGTTGACATTGTCTTTTTAACCATTCCTTTAGACCAACGGATGAGTGTTTTTACTTATATGGTTGTTTTTGATGGCGTGCGTGTGTCGAGTTGATTGGCCTGTCGACCGAGATGGATCTGAAATTCAGGGGTTCAGTGTTGATTTTGGCCCCTGAACAATGATGTTTTTGTTGTTTGTTATTCAGCATGGTCATTGTATTCGCAAGTCTGAGGCAAATCACATATCGATAACATCTTTCAGGCATTGATTGAGAGTGTCTATTCCAAATGGTTTTTGCAGAACGGCATAAAACCCTATATTTTTGTAATTGGACAAAGTATTGTCGTCACTATAGCCACTTGCGGCAATGGCTCTTGCCGACGGATTCAAATTGAGAATTTGTTCAATCGTCCATATGCCTCCTTTTCCTCCTGATATTGTCAGATCAAGAATAATGATGTCAAAGTATTTTTTTTCTTTTAATCCTTTGGCGTATTCCTCCAGGCATTCCTCGCCGTGTTTTACGGAAGTCACCTGATGACCACCATCTTCCAGCATGAGCTGCATTGAATTTCGAACAATTTCTTCGTCGTCCATGATTAAAATGTTCATGGATGTTATTGGTTTGTGTTGAGTGCTCTTTGATTGATCTGAGGCCTTTGATCGAGGCAAGGCGGGTAAGGAAATCTGGACTGTCGTCCCTTTCCCGTAATCACTTTTGATTTGCAAGTTGCCATTGTGTTTCTTGATGATCCAATACGCACTTGTCAAGCCAAGGCCATTTCCTGTTTTTTTGTTGTAAAATATGGATCATATATTTTCCCAAGGTTCGCTGCTTTAATTCCAATTCCTGTGTCTTTAATTTCAATGATAACCATTTCTTGCAGGTAGGAATTGCTGTCTGTTGGCAATTCTCTTCGTATGGCAATAGCAAGCTCTCCGCCTTCTGATGTTGCTTGTTCCGCGTTGAGGATAACGTTATGGAGGACCTGATGAATTTGTCCATAATCCATGTTCACCTGTGGTAAGCGGGGTTCAATTTTGATCGCTGCTTTCAGTTTTGATCCGTGCAGGCTCATGACGACAGCCTCTTTGACAACCTTTTCCAGGGACCCGGCCTTCTGAACCGGCTCCCCTCCCTTGCTGAAGGTCAGCATCTGTTTTGAAAGGCCAGCTGCACGTAAACAGGCCTGTTTGGCGATCTCCAGGTAATCAGAGTCAATTCCCTTTTTGTTGATGAGTCTTTGGGTTAAATTTATATACCCCATAATGACTTGCAGAAGATTATTGAAATCATGGGCCAAGCCACCCGCAAGATGGCCAATGCTTTCCAGCCGTTGGGCTTGAATTAACTCAGCATCAAGCCGACGCCTTTCTGTGAAATCCTCCATCAATGCAATGACTTCGCCATTGTTGCGCTGATCGAGTTTGATTCGCAGCCAACGAATTTGCTCGTTGGAATCCTTGAATCGGATTTGACTGTCTAGATCGGATGACTTTTCCTCCTCGTTTTTGCTCTGGTCGAGTAACTCGATCCACCTTTTTAGGTCCTCTCCCAGCACAAAGGAATTGATTTCCATCCCTATACAGGCATCAATATTGAATCCCAATATTCTGCTCCACGCCATATTGAGGAATTGAATTTTTCCTTTATCATTCTGATCAAAGCGTGCGACGATAACAGGAAGATTGACCAAAATATCTCGCATTGTGCGTTCCGATTCCGCCAATCGTTCGATCAGTCTTGATTGCGCAATCGCTGCAGCGTCAGGTACTTGATAACGATCCATGGCTTGCGATCAACAGGAACTGCTTTTTATTGCATTGATAAATTCCTTGTGAGTTATTACGTCCGCGAATAGTGGGAAGATTTCACCGCAAAACATCTCCTGTTCAATGGGTGTTCGGCTTGAGGTGCAGTCCGAGAGAATTGTGACTTCATAACCTTGATCTCTCGCGTAAAGCGCTGTGGCATTGATGCAGAGCGACGAAACGCATCCAGCAATCACGATCTGTTCGATGTGATGCTCAGTAAGCAGTTTCTCGAGATCAGTGTTGGAGAAAGCATTAAATCCCTTTTTGCCAGGAACTGTTTTAATGCGATCTCCGTACTTTGTGATTTCAGTTATCACCTCTGCTCCTGTGGTGCCTGCTTTAAAGGCCTCAATTTCTTTGATTGCCTTGAGAATTCCAGTTGGGTTCTCGATCTCTTTGTAGGTCTCGCTGAATACGATAGGCGTGTTCACGATGGTGATTGGAGACTCAGCGATGTTGTCGATTGTCTCGATGGTGTGTTCGAGGGTGCCTGAAACACGATGCGATTCTTCTACTACGGAATAGAGGGCTCCTTGCGGGTCGAAGTAGTCTTTCTGAAAACCAATCAGTACAAGTGCCGTTTGGTTGGGTCTGAAGCGAATCACACTGATGGCCCAATAAAATCCCCATCCAGTTTATTCCTGAATCGGAGTTTGTATGGTTATTTAACGGTATCTGTTCAATTTGCAAATGAGTTTCACTGGTTTTTGGCGCTAATCCTGAATTTCATAAACGGTCAATCGCTTCCATTGCAGGTATGAATTGAGAACTGTTCTGATCAAAGCCATTGCAGCTTTTGTTCATCGCTTCACTGGTCAGAGCTACCACGCGAATGGCCTGGGGTGATCGCAACCACTCAGCTTGTTTCTGCAAGCCTTTGTTTTCAATCCAGGTGTTCAGGATGTTCCGGGCTCTGTCACGGCTGTATCCGGCGTTCAGGACCTTGCATTCGGCAAAAGCAGCCATGGCTGCCATGGCATGGCGCGTTTCTGTTTCGCTCGCCTGAAGCGGTGGTTGCAGCGCTCCAAGAAGTGCGCAGAGCGTCCAAGTTGAGTGCAAGCAGCGTTGCCAACTGTGTAGATGTCCCTGCATGACCTCAAGACTGACGTTCAGGCTAGGTGCCATGGCTGCAGCAAAACTGGTGCCATTTTATGGCGTGCTTCCGCTCCAGTGACTTTCGCAATGGATGTGGATTCAATCAGCTACGTGGCAGCAGCTTTGACGACATTGCACTTCTTTGCGCAGGCTATCAATAAATACATTTCGCACGAAATAAAAGCGCTTCATCTCACTATCTATGTACAGCCTCTTCATCAGCGGCGTTGCCATCTGGGCTGTGTTTAGTCTTCTCAGTGGCAATGGGCCGTTGATTTTTGCCAATGGATTCACCTTGATCCCAGCCTCGTTCGTGCTGCAGAAGAAGATTCGCCATCATCTGCTTAGAGGCGAGCGGTAATCCTCACCATTTTGACAGGATCAGCGCATTAACTCCTCATAAAGATGGTATCGATTCAGGTAGCTTGTTTATGAAGGCTTTAACACTTTTGATTGGTTAGAGATGTATAGCATGAAGTGTCTTTCGCCTCGACCAAGATCACTTCAACCTTAAATTCATCAGGGATTTACATGTTTTCTGTCTATTTGACCAATGATGAATCGAGGCATGACAACGCCATGGAATCTTCCAGCACCACCGTTATCTTTTTTGCTCTTGTTGCATTGGATATATGTCCATCACCCATTCGGAAATATTTGCTTGATCCAGTGAACTGAGCCGACAGTCGCTTACTGAACGTAGATGTTTTTCCCTTATCAAGCAATGGTGTAAACAGATTAAAACATCATTATGGGAGCTAAAGTCTAATTGTAGTCCATTTGAAATTGTTACAATTATTGTTAACAGTGACAAAACAGAAGATGTTTATGAGCCTGAAAAGTCAGACACATAGATTGTTTCTGCAGGAAAATTTCACTTGCCTGTAAAAATATGATTCACGATTTCATCTGATACCTGCTAAGTGATTAAGATTTTGAAAGAGACTTTGAATTTGAGCAGTTTTGTTATTAAGTAAGATTGCCAGTGATTGCTAACAACGATGAATGGTGATGATTTATATTTAAAATTGATGAGTTAGCGATTTTGGAGGAATTTTCCCTTTTCCCGGCTATTCATGATTTAAGTCAAAAATTACTGAGCAGAGACCTGCAGGACGCAAGTTCTCTGCTCATGATGAAACTTTATTGTTTAAGATTCTTGGCTTTGATAATACCTCTTTGTTTTTCTCATAGCGAAATAATTTGACCGTTGTCTATTATCTCCTTCCAGGTAACCGTACTTCTTATCATCCCAAATTCGTCTTCTTCCAAAGTGCTACTGCCTGACAGCACAATTATCTTTTCATGATCGTCGAACGTGAGCTTCAAGCGAAAATCATCTATCACATCGAAACTAATACCCTCCTCAAGAGCAATTGAATCCTCTGAAGATAAATCTGGCAAAGTTAAATAACTCAGAAAACCAAGTTCACCTTTCATGCTTTCTTGACGAACAAGGATGGTATCTGATCCATCACCTGTAATAGCAATATCGTATCCAGCACCTGTATCAATCAAATCATCACCGCCCATCCCGGTCACCTTGTCGTTACCATCTTTTGTGATGATGAAATCATTGAGATTACCACCCATTACAACATCATCGCCAATGGATGATGCAGCAAAATTAGAGAATCCCTCTCCAAGACCGAAGCTCAGATCGGCAATTGCTGGCCCCCCCTCAACCGCAGAAAATTCCTCATCAATATCTCCCGACACATCCTCCGAAGACAGGATGAGATGGGTAGAGACTGGAGTTTCTGGCATATCCAGATACAAGCCAGCTGTTGTGAATTCAACCTTGAAGAATTGAATCGCTTCAAGGCTCTCATTCTCCATGGTTGGAAAAAGATCTTGCGATACAAATTGATCCGTTGGCGTATCAATTACATTATTCCACGTAAAATTATCGTAGCTTAAAGCAGGGCTTTCTTCAGGAAAAAATCCGCTACCATTTACATAGTCTTGATTAAAGTCTCCAGCTGCAGCAGCAGTGGACGGAGATAATGATTTATTTGAGGAGTACTGTGTCTGATATGTATTAAAAGCCATGAGTTCATATCCTGGGATTCGCTCCAAAATAGATTGGCTTTCAAGTCCCAACGGAGCAGTAGGTGAACCATTTCCGGCGTAACCATAGCCCTGGCCTGTGTTTAAGGGATTCGCATCAAGACCAACATCAAGCAGTGAACGAATACCTGATTCGATCTTCAATCCACCATCTGCAAACTCTCCTGAGTAAGCACCTGAATCCAGAAGAGCCTTAAAGTCTCCTAGAAGCGATTGAAAAACTGTAGGCACAAAGGGGTCACCAACAATACTTTTGCCATCTGGCTGAGGTGCAGGTGAAGCATAGGGACTAATGCCTTTAATCCCAGGTCCATCAGGGGTATAATATTTCAAATATGTAGAGCCTTCCTTGGCTGCCGCTGCAAATATTTCACTATAAGCAAGAAATCGGTCAGAAGATGTTATATTCGCCTCAAGATTATCCCATAAAGCCTGGAAGCCACTTCCAACATTATAAAAATCACTACTTTCTACGCCTACAATGTCAGTCCATGCATCAACATAATCTATTCCCTCTCCTGGACCATTCAAATCAGATCCGGTTTTCATCAGATTATCATCTTCCAGGATTGATGCATAGCGTTTAATCAAAGCATCAAAACCTTGATCGATTAATTGCCGATTTTCTTCTGAGAAAACAACGCCATATACTTCCGCCTGGTTATAGAAGTATTCTCTTAAAGCCTGGAAGGAAAAGTTGGCTTCCAAGGCCCCAGGAAAAGTTCCAATCTGACTTTCAAAAGAAAAGAGATAGGAACTGGGGGAAGAGATCGTCTTTCCTGCTGCAGGAAAACCAACAGAAACTCCTGTAGCCGCAAGCAGTGGATCTACCGCTTTATCAAGGCCAGGAACATCGTTATATATGATTAACGCCTGGTCTGGATTGTCACTGTAATACGGAGTCAGATCGTTATCTAAAAAGTCCCTTCCATCAGGACCAGCAGCCCACACAAAATTCCAGTTGGGTGTGTCATAAGGACGTGGTGCCCCTAGAGCGTAGGCAGAATAAGGCGTGTACATGGTTTAAATTGTGATGAAAAACCATTGTCAACGTAGACATACAATTAAATGCTATTGATCTCCTTAAGGTTATTTTTACCTACGAGAAAAAGCCCGATAGAACAGCTCTGGGCTTGTATCTTTCCGCAGCCTCAATCGGATAATCAGCTTACTTCGTACCCATCAACACCCCTAGCCGCACACGCCGCAATCGCCTTAAATCTTGCCAATTCAATTCACCGTAATCAACCAATAATCAACAGGGAAAGCAGATTCAATGCATGCATCAAACAACACATTGAATCGTATCCAAATTCTCAACAGTTGGAATCATTAGATCAACTGAGGCAGAGGGTCATCAGGTCGGTTAGTGGCCCATACTTCACAGCCAACACCGCATCAAACATGAACTCAAGATTCAAGCAATCCTGCGATCAGAGGGCCACAACCTTTGGATCACACCCTTTTGAGACCAGAAAAAAGCAAAGACAACCTCTTAAACATTAAATAAAAATTCCATCACGTCCCCCTCTTCCACAAGGTAATCCTTAGTTTCGCTGCGCAACCACCCCTTCTTCCGCGCCTCTGAAAGAGAACCGGCTTCCAGCAACTTCTCCCAACCGATGGTTTGCGCACGGATCGCACAGGCTCTATTTCCCTGTCGATGTAAACTCTTTTTAACAACAGGGTTCGGTATCTGGAGGAATGTTTGGTCTTTTCAGTGGCAATGAGCCGGTGATCCTTGCCAATGGATCCACCTTGATCTCAGCATCGTTCATGCTGCAGAAAAAGATTCGCCATCGCCTGAACGCAGGTGAGCGTTAGTAACCAGCCCCAAACTGTTCACCTAAGCGGCTCTGACTCCCAGCTCTTCGCGCCACTGATCCAGTGGCTTTTCCCAACCTTCCTCCCAGCGCTTGGCGCAAGAGGACTAGAACCAGTCCGATGGGACTGCCCATGGCGATCGCTCGATTGAATTTCTCAAACTCAATCGGCTGGAAGCGAATGGCGCGGAAGCCCGCCGGTGAACTCTATATAATTTAGGTAGGAAATCGATCTAGGTTGCTGTGATAGACAGCACATCTGATACTCCTGCGGTCTCGGTGTTGAATCCGTCGATCACGAGACGCAGATTATGGGTAAATACGATTCTCTGCATTAGCCAGAGCGCTTGAGTGCCGATGTCTTTTTGTCGGAAAAATCAGCGTTGTAGTTCAGTCGACGGATCATGCCCGCATAAGCCCGACCTAAGTGTTCCTTCAGTCAGTTTCTCCATGGCTGGAATATCGGGCTGGGAGGATGTGCAACGCTGTTCCACTATCTCAGTGCCACTGGGCAAATTTTTGAAGCATTAATTGAACACCACAATGGGCTCACAGCCAATCAAATTATTAACCAAATCCTGACTGTTGAGGTCTGGATTTGTTTTGGTCAGTTGCCGCAGGATTGAAAAATTTTTAACGGAGCGAAGCAATTCTCGGCCTCGGGAAATTCTCGTCGCTCTCCAGGGGGGTTGCTTGCAGACTTGCTGTGTAGCGAGGTCGAACTACTCTGAGCAGTGGCATCACTGCCAGGCAGATCACCGCCATGAGCAGCCATAGCTGCACACCATGACCCTGCTGGTCAAGCAAGGCTCCGGCCAGAAGAGGAGCTCCGGTGGCGCTGATGGCAAAGCACTGGGAGAACAGCGCCATGGACAGGCCCCGGTGCTTTAAAGGGGTCTCTTCGACCATGGCTTCGGCGGCACTGGGAAGGAAAGCGGCTTCCCCAAAGGCCAGTGGCACCATCGCCAGGGAGATCAGCACCATCCCGCGGCTCCAGAAAGCTGAGCTTGCCAGAAGAACTGAGCCCAGCACGAAGCCAGCCAGTCCCATGCCCAGGCCGAAGCGGAGGCTGCGCTTGGCCACCCAGTTGCCCACAGGCCACTGAAGAGCCACAAGCAGAGCCAGCTGCAGCGCGATCAGTGCACCGCTTCCGGTTTCGCTCACTGCCGGCCTCAAAAGACCTCCACGCACCAGATCGAGAGGCAGGGCACTCTGTCTTAGGGCGATCATGCCTGTAGCAACGATGCTGATGGCCAGAACAGGCAGTAGAGGTGGTAGCCAGCGCCATCCATCCCTGATCGTGGTAGAGGCACTGGAAGGCTCATCACTGGCTTTGTCGAGATGCAGCAGGGCGGCACGCCCGTCGGGAAGGGGCCGCCAGCTCAGAACGAGCAACATCATCACAACCGCCACCGCCTCGACCACATAGACCGCGCGGATCAATCCCAGGGCTGTGACGATCGCACCGATCAGTGCTCCTGAGGCCACACCTAGTGAGTCAGCGCTGCGGGCCAGTGCATAACCGCGACTGGATTTGAAACCGGCGCAGCTGAGCGGAACGGCCAGCTCGATGGCTGGGAAGTAAAGGCCTGCCGCCAGACCGATCAGCAGCTGTCCAGTGAGGTAGCCGCCGAACCCCTGCGCTTGAAGCAGGATGACATCAGCGATGAAGGCCAGCACTGCAGCGGCGCGCACCGGCCAGGAGCAGCTCAGACCCCGATCCAGCAACAGGCCACTCAACAGACGAGCAGCTGTGCCAATCAGGGCCGCCGCAGCCAGACCCTGTCCCACCTGGGTTGCGGTGAAGCTGGCTTGATGAAACACGATCGGTGTCAGGTAGATGACACCACCGGCTCCCAGCGAGGCCAGCAGCCTGATTGAAGCCACTTCCTGCAAAGGTGCGGGAAACTGGTTCCACCAATGAACTGGCTTAGGCCTTGCGAAGACGCTCAACAGGACAACGGTTTGCCGTAGGACTGATTTGCAGTCTGATGCTCTGTGCCCTTTCACCGCGACCAGCGCGTACAGCCGCCGAGTTGGTTGTCCGTCTGGATGGGATGGATCTGCCTTTGTCGATCTCCGATCTGGGTGGCTGGATCCGCGGACAAGGATCCGATTCATCGGAACTGAGCGTCTGGCTGAATCTGCTTGAGGAGGAAAGCCGTCAGGGAGTGATTGATCTGCTCAAGGCCTCGCTGATCAACGACCGCAGCATGGCCAGGCAGATTCTCAACAGCTGGGCAGGCCGTCGTTTGCTGGATCAGGTCAGTGACCTGGTGTTGGTTGATGACGACACAACGGGGCAGACCGTGCAGATGACGCTTGAGTCGCTGCTCGCAAAGCGCCCTGAGGTGTCCACCCTTGACCTTCTGGAGGCGCTGCCTGCGCAGCGCGTCAGACTGGATCTCGATGCCCTGCTTCCGGTTGCCAGCAGCTGGAGGCTTCAGTTGCAACGGCAGCAGGCTCTGGTCAAAACCCTCAATCAACTCCCAGTTTCATCGCTCACTCAGAGCATCAATCCTGAGGATGGGGCCAAGGTCGCCTCTGATAGCGCGCTGCAGCAACTCACCCTGCCGGTTGAGCATCGCGATCAGCCGCTGCAGCTCCAGCTTTGGCGCCCGAGTCCTTCCGATGGTCGTCAGCGCAGTCACTGGCTGGTGCTCATGCCGGGTCTTGGTGGCAGTCCGGATCATTTCCGCTGGCTGGGTCGGGCACTCAGTCATCAGGGCTGGCCGGTTCTTGTCCTTGAGCATCCAGGCAGTGATGCGCTCGCCGTACAGGCACTACTGGAAGGACGACAACCGCCACCGGGTGCTGAGGTTCTGCCTGATCGGCTGAGAGATCTGTCAGCGGTCCTGGCCGCTCGCCGGAGGGAAGTGTTCGAGCTCCCCGGGACCCGTCTGGTGCTGGGTGGGCATTCTCTCGGAGCACTCACAGCACTGCTCGCGTCCGGTGCCAGGCCGGAAAAGGGCCTCGCGCGACGTTGCGGCCAGGATCTTGATGATCTTCCGATCAGCAATCTGTCCAGACTTCTTCAGTGTCAGATCGAGGACGTGATCCTTCCAGAGGTGAGTCCCCCCCAGGAGCTGGCCGGTGTGGTGGGACTCAACAGCTTCGGCAGCTTGCTCTGGCCCCGACAGATACCCCTGTCGGCAGATGTCGCAGTCTTTTTGAGCGGAGGGACTCTCGATCTGATCACGCCTCCACTCAGTGAGCAGCTGGGACTGCTCAGGTCATTGCCAGCCAATCCTGCAACCCGTGCCGTGCTTGTGGAAGGCGCCAGCCATTTCTCGCCCGTGCGCGTAGAGGGGCAGAGTGGCGGCGGGCAGGGTGAAGATGTTTTCCAGCTCGGCGAGGAACTGGTTGGAGTTCAGCCTCTGAGGGTTCAGGCTCAACTGGAACGCGAAATCGTGCGCTTCCTCATCGATCTGGAGGCTGGTCGTGTGTCGAGTTCCCAGAAGGGCGGGGTTGAACATCTGCAGGTGGGGGATCTCCATCTGCATCGTCTGGATCAAACCGGTGCAGCCCGCTTCGTGGATTGAAGCCCAGGGTCGTCTTGATGGCGCCGCTCAGTATCGAACCCTTGGATCGAGAAGGGCGACGAGAAGATCCACGGCCACACTGACGAGCACCACCAGAGCGGCGATCACCACCACAATTCCCTGAACCACCGGGTAGTCGCGCTGATTGATGCTTTCCTGCAGGCGAAGTGCGATGCCTGGCCAGGAGAACGTCACCTCAATCAGCAGTGCGCCCCCAATCAGTGAGGCGACGGTGATTCCGGCGATCGTGAGCACAGGCAACAGCGCATTGGGCAGTGCATGCCGAAGAATCACCTGGGTTTCACTCAACCCTCTGCTTCGGGCGGCCTCCACGTAGTCGGAGCGAAGACTGCGATTGAGGTTCAGGCGCAGTGCGTTGGTGAAGACACCACTCAGGAGCAGTCCGAGAGTGCATGCCGGCAGCACCAGGTGACGCAGGGCACCCTGAAGTGCCTCCCAGTTCCCGCTGATGACACTGTCGGCAATCAGAAAGCCGCTGCCATCAGGAGTGATCATTCCAGGTGGGAAACGACCTCCAACCGGCAGCCAGCCCAGGGTCACGGCAAACAGCAGCTGGGCCAGCATGGCCACCCAGAAGGGGGGTAGTGCGTAGGTCCCGATGCCATAGAAGCGACCAGCCAAATCGATTTTTCCTTCGGATCGGGCAATGGCCGTGAAACCCACCGCCAGACCTGTCACCGCTGCAACAATCAGGGCGGTGACACTTAATTCCAGGCTTGCCGGAAGTGCTTCGCGGATGATCCGACTCACGGGCTCCTGATTGATCAGTGCCTCGCCGAGGTCGCCGTGCACCAGTGCCCAGAGAAAGTCCAGATATTGCTGGACCAGGGATTGATCCAACCCAAGACGTGCTCTCAGTGCTGCCTTGGCCGCTTCCGGCGCCCGGCTGCCCAGCACAGCGTCCACCGGGTCACCGGGAGCCACCCTCAGCAGCAGAAACACCAGGGTCGCGATCAGCCAGAGCATCACCGGTGCGAGGGCCAACCGTGTTCCCGTGTAGCGAAGCAGCTCGCGACTTCGTCCCATCAGCGCACCCCCTGTAACCGGGCCAGAAGCAGCTGACCGTTGCCATCGAATTCCGGGGTGGCCAGTGCTGTGCTGCTCCAGGCTCTGGGCGTCACCAGCCAGACAGGGATATATGCAGCACCTGCGGCAGCCATTCGCTCAACGCTTTCCAGATCGCGCAGTCGATCATCTCCCCTGCTGCGGTCCGATTGCAGCAGGGTTTGTTCCAAGCCTGGTGCTGTCCAGAAGCTGCCGCTGATGGCGGCTTCTCCACGTTTGCAGACGGATCCTTCCGATTCCCTGCAGCTGAGCAGAGGTGCCAGGTAAGCCTCGGGGTCTGGATAGGCGCCGCGCCAGTCGAGCATCACGGCCTGGAAAGCACCTTCTCCAAGCTGCCGGTACACAGTCGTGGATTCCACGCCGTCAAGTTTGAGGGACAGGCAATCGGCCAGGTCGCGTTTGATCTGGGCTTGCCAGGTGAGTGCCATCAGACGGTCTGCGGGCACATTCGATCGGTAGGTGAACGGAAGATGCAACACCCTCCCATTGCAGTAGCCAGCCTGGATGAACAGGTTTCTGGCTCGGGCAGCGTCATGCCTTGGCCAGGGTTCGATATTTCCCCCCGGCAGGCCGGGAGGAACCAGTGAAAGCAGCGGTGGCCGCAATCCGCGGCTCACCCTCTCGTTAATCAGGTCTCGGTCCAGGCTCAGAGCCAGAGCCTGTCGCAGGACTGGATTCTGAAGTGGTGGTGTGTTGCTCAGCAGCGTGATGTACCCGATCACCAGAGCCGGGCCTTGCCCTTCCCTCAGCCGTCCCTCGCTGGCCATGCGATTCAGCGCCAGGCGCTGGTCTTCGTCGATCGAGTCAGAGAGCAGCACATCCACTTCGCCACTGCGCATCGCTCCGAACAGGGCGGTGGAGTTGCTGAGATAGATCAGATCCAGACCGGCGTTGCTGGGTAAGGGCCCCCAGTACCGTTTGAAAGGTTCCAGACGCTGCTGTACAGCGCGGAAACTGGTCAGCCTGTAGGGCCCCGTGCCGATGAAACGGTCGTTGAGAAACCTGTCCTGATGATCCTCATAGGCCTTTGGCGAGACAGGCGTCAGGTTGGTTGCTGTGAGCAGATTCTCAAGGGAGCTCGAGGGTCGGCTCAAGCGCAGTCGTAACTGGTAGGTGTCGGGAGTTTCAACTGCGGTAATGCGATCCCCGACCACATAGTTGAGGGTGCCGATCTCCAGAAAACGTCGCAGGCTGAAGGCCATTGCCTCCGCATCGAAGCGAGTGCCGTCATGGAAGAGCACGTCCTTCCGCAGGGGGATCGTGACGGTGCGGCCGTCATCACTGATCTCCGGCAGTGCTGCCGCCAGGGCCGGCTTCAATTCACCCTGCGCAGTTCTTTTGTAGAGCGTGTCTCCGAGAGCGCTCAGTAGCTGCAGAGCGCCGAAGGTGCTTGCCTGTGCAGGATCCAGGGAGGTGATGCGCCCTGCACTGGCCACCGTGATCCGATCACTGCGCCTGCCTGGTTGACAGGCCCCTTGGCTGACGCAGAGTGCCAGGGCTGCAGTGAGTGGCAGCAGGTGTTTCAAGTGCCGTCTCAGGTAGGCCAGGCCTGACATTCTGGATGAATTGATCACGCCACTGGAGTCAGACGAAGCCATTAAAGGCCCCGCGTCCTAGTCGGAAACAGAGGGTGACTTGATCTGGTTGAGAGGGACTTCGAAAACCGGTGAGCCCTGGGGCTTCAGGGGCCACTGGCGCACCCAGCAGCGGTCGTGGTCACCATCAATGCCGATGACCTGGAAAAGGCCGGCATCGCTGCGCAACGTGATGCAGTCTCCTTGGTGGAGCCTCATGACGGATCGGGATTCCGACTGATTGCAGCGTTGCCCCTGAAGAACTGTGAGATCGTTCGGCATGAACGTTTTGCAGCATGAATCCGCGAATGCGAACCGAAGCTGTGATGGTTCTTACAACTGTGCCTCATCCGGGGGGCTCTCTGCCAGGTGCTGCGACGACACGCTGAACCGCACACGTCCTCCCGATGTACTCAGAAGCAGCTGAAATGGGCAGCCAGAGAGCGGACTCCCGGCAGAGAGGCAATGGCTTGCAGGGCGTTCTGCATCGCTCCGTTGCCGACTTCATGGGTGATCACAACAATTTCAGCTCCCTCGTCGCAGGCATCGAACTGGACGATGGACTGGATGGAGACGCCCTGTTCTCCGAAGCAGCTGCCAATCCTGCCGATGACTCCGGGAGTGTCTTCCGTGTTGAAGCGCACGTAATTGCGCTGTCGGATCCGGCTGGAATCCACCAGGTGGCAGGAACGCCAGCTGCTGGCTGCCAGCAGTGGGTCAAGGCCGCCATCGCTGCTGCTGAGCTGGCGTATTCCGGCGATATTGAGAATGTCAGCCACCACTGCAGAGGCGGTTGGGCCTGATCCGGCGCCGGGGCCGTAAAACATCACCCGGCCGATTGGATCGCCTTCCACAAGGATGGCGTTGTTGACACCGTTGACCCCGGCGAGGGGGTGATCCTTCGGCACCAGTGTGGGTTGGACGCGAACACCAAGGGGCAGGGATCCAATGGGGTCGCCATCGCTTTCCAGGCGTTCTGCAACGGCAAGAAGTTTCACCCCGTATCCGAGTTGTGTCGCATAGTCCACATCCCGACCCTGCAGATTGGATATGCCAGTTGTTGGAACGGCACTGCGCTCGATGGGGCCGCCAAAGGCCAGTCCGGCAAGGATGGCGATCTTGTCCGCTGCGTCATGGCCGTCAACATCGGCCGCTGGATCCGCTTCCGCATAACCCAGCTCTTGGGCTTCCTTCAGCACGGCGTGGTAGTCGGCTCCTTCGTCGGCCATCCGACTGAGGATGTAGTTGGTGGTGCCGTTGATGATGCCGCTCACGCGCTCAATGCGATTGCTCCCAAGCGACTGTTTGAGCGGTTCGATGATTGGAATGCCCCCACCGACGGCCGCTTCGATCAGCACGTAGACACCAGCAGCTGCTGCTGCTGCTGCGATTTCCTCACCGTGTCTGGCGATCACGGCCTTGTTGGCGGTCACGACTGATTTCCCGGCCGAGATGGCTCTCATGATCAGGGTGCGCGCCGGTTCGATGCCGCCGATCACCTCAACAACCAAATGCACGTCTGGGTCATCCACCACCTCATTGGGATCAGTGGTCAAACGTTCGGTGGGGATGTCAACAGGCCGACTGCGCTGAAGATCGCGAACAGCCACGCGAACCAGCTCAAGATCGGCGATCAGAGGATGGCGGCCTTCCGGACTGCTCAGAATTCCTGCCACTCCCGCGCCGACGGTGCCGAGGCCAAGCAGGCCGATGCCGATCCTTGTCGCCATGGAGCGGGTCCGTTAACTGCGATGAGGGCATGACTTTAGGCAGCGATCGGTCCGCAGCTTGCGATCAACCCGTTTCGCTAAGAGCACTGGCCTGCTGCTGCATCATCCGCAGGATGTTGAGGAATCCATTCGCCCGAGATGGTGTGAGGCTGGCTTGGAGGCCAGTTGCGGCGATGAAACCTGGGTCAACGGCCATCACCTGTGCCGGGGTGAGGTCGCGAAGTCCCTTGATCAGCAGAGCCAACAGTCCCTTGGTGATCAGGGCATCCGAATCCCCCTGCCATTGGAGGCGGCCATCCACCAGCTCTGATGCGATGAAGACCTGGGACACACACCCCTTGACCTTGCGCTCCTCCGTCTGCAGCTCAGCAGGCATTGAAGGCAGCTTTTTGGAGAGCCAGAGCACATACTCATAGCGCTTGCGCGGATCTGAAGTGCTGTTAAGCCGCTCGGCGAGTTGATCAAGTGCCTCGCTGCCGTAGCGAGTCGTGGAGCTGCCTGGGTCAGCCATGGCCGGGTCAGCGTGAGCGAATCCCGCGCACCCTAACCATCAGCCCCACGATGCCGACCAACGCTGGTGCCATGGCCCAGTTCAGGTTGTCTCTGCCGCCTGGTCCCATCACCACTTCGTCCAGATTGACCTGTCCCTGTTGAAGCGGAAGGGTGAGGTAGTCGCGATGACCAGGTCCACCATCCACCTGCAGGTCCACCAGGCCATCTGCAAGTTCTGGGAGGGTCACCTCGAGCTTGCCGTCTGCATCAATACGTCCGAGTTCCTTTCCGGGTGTGCCGTCAGCCTGCAGCAGCCTCACCACGGCTCCTTCCACTGGTTCTCCGGTGGAGAAGCTGCTCGTGAGTTCGAGTTGTCCCTCGAGATAGCGAAGGCTGCTTTCCACACCATGGGCCTCGGTCTTCAAGGGCTGCGTGAGTGCGAGCCCCAGTAACGCAGTGGCCATCAGTGCGATACGGGATGAGATGGCCATGGCATTCCTGTCGTCGGGACTTCCATCCTGCGGGAAATTGACCGGTTGATCCAGTGCCGTTTCACGCGAATCTTCATCTGTGCCGGCGATGTCTGCAAACAGCCTTGATTCAGCAACCACTGCAATGGAAACCGTTTTCGCAGACCCAACCCTCAAAAGGTCTGTCCCATGGGTCATTGGGCAGTGGCTTCTGGCTCACGCATGCCTCCGGCAGCACAAGAAGAGCGGGGACATCACACCAGCCGGACCTGCTGCGAAGGCGGTCGTAGTACCCCCCGCCGTAGCCCAGTCGCAAACCCATACGGTCCACTGCAAGGGCAGGGACCAGCAGCAGAGACAGCTCATCAGCCTTGAGAACGGATTGCCGCGCTGGAGCTGGGATGCCACAGGCGTCCTTGACCAGGGGGGCTTCTGTCCAGCATCCGTAGGTCATCTGGCCTTTGCCATCGGCGATAGGCAGGGCGGTTCGCAGTCCGAATTCGACAAGAAGATCCCCGCGCAGTGGCCTCAGGTCCACTTCTCCGGGGAGTGGCCAGTAGAGGCCGATGAGCGCGCTGAGTTCACCCCGTTGATGACGTCGCCTGAGTTCGAGCTTGAGCTGATCACGGATCCGTTGCTGCAGGGCCGGTTCTGTGGTCAGAACCTGGAGTCTTCTGGTTCTGAACAACCTGCGCAGTTCCGGTTTCGATACACCCTCGAACGTCGGCATCAGGGCAGGAGTCCCCAGCGACCCATCAGCGGAAATCGCAGTGTCAGCTTTTCGGAATCCGCTGGCCAGATCTGATTCAGCTCTTCCGAGAGGGTGTTGATCAGTGAGCAGACCTTGTCATCGCCATCATTTTGCTGGCTGGCCCGTCTGAGCGCTGACCAGGTGCTGATGAATCCCAGCAGGTCGGTTCGCGTCCAGTGCTCGGTGATGTGTAACCCCTGGGGCAGTGGTTGATCGCAGGCCGGAAATTCGAGATCGGCGTAGCAGTTGTCCACATGGCTGCGTTGCGGTGGCCAGAACTGATTCAGCCGCTCGTGGTAGAGCGTGTTGAGCCAGATTTGCAAGTCCTCAGGTGCTCCCTGGATTGGTTCATAGCCCAGCCAGACCAACAGTCCCCCAGGTCGCATCACACGATGCACCTCTCGGTTGAAGCGCTCCAGATCCAGCCAGTGAATGGCAGCGGCGACAAGCACAGCATCCATGCTGCCGCTGTTCAGATCGGATTGTTCCGCTGCTCCCTGCCGGTAGTGAATGCGAGAACTGGGTTTCGCTGCAGCAATCTGCCCAGGGCTGAGATCTGTGGCTTCAACGTGATTGAACCAGCGGGACAACCCGATGGAGGCCTGACCACTGCCGCAGGCTGCATCCCAACACTGATTCAAAGCCGGAGCCTGGTCTGCCATCCAGGCGAAGAATGCGTCCGGGTAGTGGGGTCTGCAACGCGCGTAGTCAACCGCTACGGAATCAAACCAACCTTTATCCGCTGGTGTCATCAGCCGCTGAACGGCAGCGATGCCGCCGGCAGTTGGAACAAAGGAGGACTGTTCATTTCAGATATGACTCAATGCCTGGAGTTGGTCGATGCTTTTCCAGAGGAGCCTGGTGGCGCTTCTGGGACATCCGGTTTCAGTTGTCTGCAAAGGTGCACTCGAGCAGTGCAGCTGTCAGCAACGTCTTCATGTCCTGAAGATTGCTCTGCTCGACAGGATCTCCGCCAGACCATCGGTCGAGCTGATGACTGACTGCACCAAGCAGCAGTCGCAGTCCTGCTGCATTGAGCGTGAGATCGATCGTGCTCTCGGTCCGGTCCATCACAGCCCCATCAGGCGTTGCAACCTTTGTGATTCTGCACCCTCCACATCGATCAAGAAAAGAGATCTCTGACACATTCCCTCCGGTTGGGCAGGATTTCCCACTGACCCAACCAGCAGGTCAGCTGTTGAATATGAGCATTGGCTGCGGCCAAAGCAGAATATTCAGGGCTGCAAATTGTTATTAGAAAGAGGTCAATGATGCACTGTTCTATGAATTTTTCATTTGAATCCAAATTGGATTGAAAAGTCAGGCCTGACGAGGCTCAGCGTTGAAAAGCTGAACGACTGATTGGTATTCAGGGGGCTGGAATGTTTCTTTGATCAGCTTGCATGCCGTTTCATTGTGGTAAGCCCCGCCAGCAGCTTTGTCGGGACGGTTTGTTGTGAACAGACTGATTGTCATCCTTTTTACAGCCTTAATTGATCACCCAAGAGCCTGCGGCTCCAATGTCCCCTCTTTTTCGATGTCTGTTGTGTGGTCAGTCAATTGAGCGTTCCAAGCGCTCTTACTGGAAACGCAGAGGTCACCTGCTCTGCTCCGCTTGCCGAGACCGGATTGATTGCGGCGAAAATGGTCAGGTAGGTGATCCAGCCTTCCATCAGGCTCCTCAATCATGATGAAGGCTTTTGAGGTCGCTGGAGCCTGGTCTGAAGCGAAATGTCAGTGTCATTTGTATGGCAGCGTTGAAAACATTGCTGCTGAGCTTGGAGACCCGGTTTTAGTAACGTCGCAAGACATTTAATAGAAACAGTGTTTTTAACGATTAACGCGTTTTTATACACAGCGTTCCTGGCATTTGTTGTTGTTCAGGCAGTTCGTTTGATGCGTCTATCTCTGAAAGCTCAGGACAGAACTGGTCTTAAAACCACTCATCCGGAACTGTTCGACCAAAACGGCAGTGTGACCAAAGAAAAATTGTTGGTCGTCAGATTTGACAGACCGAAACCGGTGCTTCCCTCGTAAGTGTTCAGATCATAATCCCGACCGGAGATCTCTCTTTCTGACGTTTGCTGAACCGGTTCCCTCGAAGAGGGCATAATGTCGTCATGATCAAGATTATCTGGCTGCTGGCTACGGTCTATTTCATGAGTCGACTTGTGAAACGACTCATGTCCTCCATGCAAGATATCAGGAACGAGGAACCTGATGCGAGTGATGCGGTGATTGACGTCGAAGCCGAGTGAGGCTGAGTTCCTCGGCATTTTTTGTGGATCCTTTCGCTGCCGCCATTGAATGGTGTGGTGACAACCGGATATCGAAACCAGGCATTCCAATTTCTTTGCAGGAGTTGTCCGTTGCCGTTGCATCCTGGGGAACTTTCGCTTCCTGGCGATTCATCGCGACATCTTGAATCAATGCCAGCGGCAGTAGCTGTCTGGCTTCTGACGAAGCCATGAACTCCCATAACCATTGAAAGGACATCAACAGGAAGCTCTCCCTCATCTGTTTCATGATCCATTGATTACTACTTGCAAGCTCAGCATCTCCATGAGGAACTCAATGATTTCCAGGAATTAAAGGGGATTGCTTGATGTTTCACGCTTTCATGTTTTTTGACCCCAGGCCCCCCAGCTCTTGAATCAGGCCTCTTCAGTAATCAATCTCTTGAATCTGATACTGGATGCCTTGTCTGCAGCCAATTCGAGAATTCTTAGGATTTTTTGTTTTTCTTAGGGTGCAGTCTCCACGGTCGAGGGGGTGCACACGCCAAATTGATATGTAATAAAGTTTGATCGCAGTGTCACCCTCTGAGATCCCCCTGACCATTGAACAGCAGTTTCGAGTTGAACGTGCCTGCCGAAAGATCGACGAGTGCAACGATGTTGATGCTCTCAAGCAACTCTCGAAAGCGCTTATTGTCACTGCAGCCAGGGAGCGAGCTTTTTCACGGGTCGTGATGGAACGTCTCAATGGATAGAGCATTCGTTGCCCATGATTCCAGCAGATGCACTGATTTGTTTAGTGCTCTTTTCACTCGCTCTGCAGTAGCTGTTGTTGTTCACATTGATGAAACAAATCTGTTCCACTTCAACCAGGCCAAGTTCGGCCGATTGAATGCCTAAAGCATCCAGCTTTCGTTAACGATCTTTTCGCTGGTTAACGATCTTCATCCTTTCGGCTGTCTTCAGCTGTCTGCAAGCATCCATATGCGTAGTTTTTGGTCCACCCATACCTCGGACCATGCGTCAGATCAATTTCACCCTGATCTTTGTCTTTGGTCTGGGAATGGTGTATTTCACGTTGGAAAACACGGCTGCAACGACCGTTCATGTGCTGCCGGGCCTTGAGTACACCACTCCTCTAGCCGCCTTGCTGCTGTTGTCTGCTGGACTTGGTGCCACTTCGGCCTGGCTGTTCGCTGCATGGAGCGGGATGCTCAACAGTGTGGATCGTCTCCATCAATCCGGCGATTTTGAAGCCCAGCAAGTGCGCATCCAGGAATTGGAAACTGATCTCAACCGTTATCGAACAACTGTTGAAACGCAGCTGGGTCTTCTTCCTGCATCGATCCCTGAACATGAATCGGAAACAGGTTCAGCGGTGCCGTCGTCCAGCTCAGATTGAACTCTCATGCCATTGCCTTTGTCCTCCCGGCAATCCTCTGGGAATTGTCGGACAGTTTGCTGTGTCCAGTGATTGCCGCCTTCTGATGTCGGATGGCTCCGCTGACGCAGAGTAGAAACACAGGCCGCCTGCGCACTGCTCTGAGGAATGACCGTTCCAGTGCAACATCAGTTTCGGTCAAAAGACAGTTCCAATCAAAAGACGGTGTCACGTTCGATCGTCAAATCTCTGGCTTCCAAGTGGAGCAGGTTCACTTGTCACCTGACAATGCAACAGCAGCAGCGCACAATTCATAGGTGTATGCAATCTGAATGAGCCCCACTTACCTGATCACCACGCCCGTTGAGGAGGATGTGCTTTGGAAAGTCAAAGCCGATAATAAAGAGGCTGCGATCAAAAACCTCTCGGAGCACTGCGCAGACCTCAAGAAGACCCCGGACGCAGTCACAATCTGCTCTTTTCAAAAAGGCATCGCCTATCGAGGGTTGCCAGACGAAACGCAGGATATCCAGCAGATGTCGATCCGGTTTGCTTCTGACAATCCTCATCGTTGCGTTGTTTTTGATGAAATTGAAGAGAACGAAGATTGAGAAGATCTGATTCAATTCATTCCAGGTTCTGAAAAGCAGGGCAGTTTGGTAGTACTGATCAATCTCCCGACAAAACATCTCACACCAATCACACCCCGCCAAGTGCGGGGTTTTTTATTGCTGCAGTAACGCCATCAGCTGAAGATCTCAGTCGTTTGCGGGAGGCTGCTGACTTGCTCATTCAAAACAGCTTCGACGATGCCGTGTAAATAAGCAGCTCGACGAAGTTTTCTCATCGTTAAAGATTTAGGATTGAGTGTGCTCATGGAATTAAGAATCATTTGAAGTGCGATCAAATTTTCTGTGCGATTCATAGCAATGGTGTCGGTTGAACTCACCATCTCTGGAATCAGCACCTGGCTTGATGGTTTGTCTCAAGTAAGGCTGTGATGTTGCTCACAGTCCAATCACATCGATGCAGGGATGTGCGTCACGAGATCAGCTTTGACCCAGCGGATCACCCCAGAGTCCACGTCGGCAACCTGGAACAGGTTGTGATGCTTGGGTCTCTTGCCGCTCTGCAGCAGTGGATCACCTGGCCCAACTCCCAATCCTTTGCGTGTGGCTCTCCAGTTTGGTAATCGTGTCTCACGATCACCGTTCCGTCATACCTGGAGCAATGTCCAGGAAGGTCAGACGCCCTGACTCGGGTGAGCTGTAAACCCTGTGGTCAATCGACATGTACGGGCAACCAGGACACCAGTGCCAGCAGCGGACGTAAACGGCAAAAGTCAAAAAACGCCAGCGCGTGAGGGCTGCACCAAAACCCAAACCAATCCAGCTGCACCGCAGACGGCTTGAATGCTTATTTGATGCAACTCCGATGAATTCCTGCACACGCAGGCTGAAAACGACGCTGCACGACAAGCACCGTTGCAGACAGTTGATTGATGGCGGTATCGCTGCCGTGTACTGGGTGGACTTATACGGGCAGAAGATGTAGCTATCCGCACCACAACGTACCCCAGCAAATTTCTAGAACATAGTTATCGATTGTTCTTTCTGTGGAAATCCATACCGCTCACGCTGAACCGATTGGCGAATTCATCCTCGAGGGTACTCATAAGCCATTCCGGGCCTTAGCTTGCCCAATTGGTCCCAGCTGCCGACTCATGCATTCAAAAGAATCGAGTAAAGAAAATGATCAAAGGCAATAACCACTTCAGCCAGAGATAAAGACCTTCGCAAGTTCATGTATGACCCTTTCGGGCAGGCAACTTTCTTGTCGCCATATATACACTTCGCAAACGGTATTCAATAGCTCGGAAATAATTGTAAACCAGAGTCATCTTTATTGAAGGCGCTATCGTCACGCATGGAATTCTTTATTGGAATCGCACTATTGCTGCCCATATCAGCATTGGCGATTCAGGCTTATGAGACGGATTTTGATGATGATCGTTGTGACTTTCTTTGAAAATCTCTGTTGATGATTGATGTCTCGCTTCCGAAAACAAGCATTTCCGGAACTGAGGAGTCCACTGACCGCTGAATTGAACAGATTCCCTGCTTTAGGGAATGCGCCTTCGCCACCCTTTCAGCGGCGTTGCTTTGCCTTTAACTAATAATTGATGTGCTCAATCGTGCCAGGTATTGAAGGCTGATTTGTGAGCCTTTGAGGATGGCTGAAGAAATAAAATCCCCTGCAATTGCAAGAGCTTTGGGTTAGGGCCTGCAATATGAATGCCTTAAATAGCACCACCATACAAATGATTTGGACAAAATTCAGTCATTGCATTGCTTCATAGACGCCGGTATCGGCAACACCTGATTTCAACGACCGGTTGTCATAACCACCATTCAGCCCGTACATCCAACTGCGATCGCCATTGAGCCAGCGATAGCCAATACGCGTTGAGGTGCTGACGGTGGTGCCAGCAACTTCTGTGTTGATGATGCTGCTATCTCCTCCACGGTCAGCGAAGTTGGCGTTGATCAGGGCATCTACGAACCAGACGCTGTGGTCGCCAACAGAGAGAGGCAGGAAACCGCCGATTCCTGCCTGGTTCGGCGTGCCAGCACCTTGCAATGCGCCTTGAAAATCAAAACTGGGCCTGACCACATCCTTGAGGCTGATGCTCATCACATCACCGAGATCTTCAGCATTGCCGTCCTGTGCCTTCAAAGGCAGCGGGGTGATGGCAACAGCAGAAGCCAGCAAACCAATCGAGAGATGTCAGAGCATTGGGGTGGCGTCAGTCCGCGCATGATGCCGGGCTTTGCTTTGTTGCGCTTGCAGTAGTTACCACCTGGGCTGACAGCGTTTCCACCCGCCTGACTTCTGCATCGTTTCCCAAGCTTCGATTGCGTTGTGGCGAAGCATTCGTCTGATGACTGGCTGACCGTTGCCTGTCGGTGTCCGCGTTTCGACTTCCACCCATTGCGCCTGCTGCGTTGGAATGTCGTTCTTAAACCGACTGACCTTCTGTTCCTGGGTATTCACCAGCCAGCCGACTCCGTTCTTCGCTGCATGGCGGCCAACTAGCGGGCGGTCCTTATTCGGCATGGCGCCACCTTGGCGAATTCACTCGTATGGGGGATGACCATGCAAAGCACTAATCCGAGGCTGATGGCATCCAAAAGGAGAAACCCATGTGCTGCGACAACCCAAATGCTGACCATCACAAAAATGACAAGCCAGCGAAAGAAAAGACCTAGAACGATCAACTCCAATCGATCGGTTCATCACTGATCAACTGCCGGGCACGGGCTTCCATTGCCTGATGCTCGGCTTTTGTTTGGCATAACACCACGTTGGCGAAAACGGAATGCGAGATAGCACCGCAGCAATTCATATGTCTTTGATCTGCTGCTTCGGCAACGCATGAAACCATGCGGCGTCTGGAATCTCAGGGCCAACTTGCAGATCCTTCGGCTCTTTGAACGTTACCCGTCAATCAGGTGTCCGGTAGGGCACATAATCACCCCCTTCGATGCGGACACCGCCCAGGATTAACTGTGCTCCTTAGAACCCGCTCATTTCTGGGTGTAATAGGAGGTTGGAAGGCCAACTGCACCCGCATAAAAGACCAATGCCTTAGTGACTTCTGTCCCTGTGTTTTCACAGGTATGCAGATCATTTTTGAATGTTGTTGGGAGAACATCTCCTGCCACAAAGCGCTTCGAAACTCTCGTGGCAGGAACCTCGCAAAGAAGTTCTCCTTCTTGAATCAGAGCTGCTCCTGGCATGTCATGGGAGTGTGGTTTTGATTTGGCTCCTGGCTGGAAGATGACTTCTTTAACGGTGATTTGTGGTGTGCCTTGGGGATATTTGTATTGATCTCCCTTCCATGAAGCTGATGCTTGAAGCAGCACTTCAGAAGCGATGGGCTCAGGCTTTTTCTCTGCCTGTTCAGCAAGAACTATCTGAGTAGTGCAACCAACCACGAGCAGGGCTGAAGCGGTGAGTGTGGTGCGGATCATGTGGCCCCTGGTGTGTGTGGTGGATTGCCTGCCTGCCATGTGGTCTCCCGATTGCCTGAAAGGTAGAGGGCTATCAGCAATCAAATCTGTTGCTCACCGAAAGCTTCGCTTGCCAACTGCCCGACGCGCGGATAGTGCAGCTGTACTGTCAGAGAGGCGATGTCAGTTGATCACAGCACCAGTGCTGCAAGCCCTGTTCAGAACAGGCCCCAGTTCCTTGATGTCAGGTCAGGGAACTTCGTCATCGTGCGTGCACCACAGGAAGTAACCCGTGCTGAAAAGGACTTTTGGTGGATGGGCCAGGTGCTCTGCTGTGAAGGCGGAGCCAGAGACTCAAACATCAACTCGCTGTTTCAAGTTGCAGATCTCGATGACGGTGCAGTCAGGTGGGTCAATGCCGATGAGGTGATTCACATTCTCCACTCAATTGACGGGCTCTTTGACTGACTGAACTACAGCAGGGATGCCCTTCGTGCTTGAGCTCAATCTGTTGGAGCTTCTCGTGGACTGCAATCTCTACAAGGTGAGACTGCAGCCCAGTCTTGGCTAAGTATTGGGCTGTTTATTTGTTATTCACTTGGCTTGCTATCAGGATCTCCTTTGCGGCATACCCATTCAGTCAAAGGTTTGCCGTCTTTGTCTTTGCAGTCCTCAAAGCTGCTGGCATCAATATTGCAGCCAGCAATGATGAATGACAAAGCAAAAACGCCAAAGACTTTTTGATACATGATCAATTGTGTCCTTTATTCAAGTAAGTGACTCAATATCAGACCATATTCAATGTCACAAACATTTAAGCTACGGCCAGGGTAAGGCAGCAAGCTTCTTGTGGTTTCATCAAGCACTTTTGAAATCCAAGCTTGCAATCATCGCTTAGTAAGAACATCTATGTGCTTGCCGCAAAAACTTACTGGCATAGAATCAAATCCCGATATGTCAATCAAACTCCGGGCTCCTCTGCAAGCTGGTTGTCGTTTCTCGTTTTTCTGAGCTATTGATGGATGTAAGTAGTGGTCAGTACCGATGGTGGCTCCAAGAATTCAAGCACTTGCCGGGAAAACTTCTTTAACAGCTATGAACTATAAAATAATTGCTGCATTCCTGGTCATAACTTCTATACCGACCCCAGTTCATGCGGCTGAAAATACTGACGTGTGCAGCCAAAAGCCGGTAGTCATGGTGGTCGATGGAGTAACCGATGATCGTAAACAGATGGCTGTATACGGGCAGGCACTTAAAGCATCAGGACTTCACCAAAATGCGGGTTCTTATTACTTAAACGATCCTCGACCGCTGCGTATCCTCGAAGGGAATCGAAACCAGAATCATGTGACATTGCTGATTAATTTCCCTTCAGAATGTGCAGCTCTTGAATTCTGGAAATCTCCCATTTACAACCAGAAAATTAGGCCTCTCAGGAAGGGTGCAGGTGATTACACCGTCGAACTTTATCGACTCCTTGAATGAGCTATTCAGCGTACCTACTCCATAACAAAGACTGTCCACTCATCTCTTCAGTGGAACTGCCTTGTCTAGACGCTCATCCCTGAGTCGTTCCAGTTGTCCCTTGCTTTCAGCTGGTCGATCAATGCTTCGCTGTCTGCCTTGATCGACTCCCACCACCACCACACTCACCAGGGCAAGCACTGCAATCGTTCCTATCTGAAGAGTCCTCACTGTCTCTGCCTATTGGCTGGCTTTGTCCCATTAAAGAGGGGGCTTGGGAGCCCCCCTCCTTTATGGGCACAGACGCAGAACTAAGAGGTTTCCTTTTGCTTCGATTCTTTGAGTTGTGTTCCCAAGAACATTCGTATTGGTGAGGTCTGCTTACAAATCAAGAAGACCCGAGGAACACCTGCTTCTGGTGATGACAAAGTTCTCATGGGTAGGGGGGAAGAAATGCCCCCTCCTTTATGGGAGCTCATCACCCCTATGATTCCCGAACTTGGATGAGTCGCTAATGAAGGTTGGGTCAACCGTCAGTTATTAACTCTTGCCGCCCAACCCTTAGTTTCTACGGTCTCTGAGTCGTATTGATGAAGGATGTGAAAGCCAGGGGCAGGATGTGATAGTCCCTGCCTTTTTTCTAATTACATCACTGCAACCATGCTCTATCTGTTGAGTGCATCCCGTTGCCAGCGTAGTTTATTGGCATAGCAAAGAGCGAGGAAAAAGCAAGGCAGTTGCGCATTCTCAAAAACTTAAGTTATGTAAGGATTTTTATGTCCATATTGAATAACACGATTCAATTATTCATCGTCAAAGTACGACTATGGATTTACCTCAACTCACTTTGAGCAAGCGTGACGCCAGGTCACTTGAGGATTGGTGGAAAATAAGAGTCAGGGACTTGCTTTTGAACAAGCGATTCCAGGATGCTGACGCGCTTTATCGAGAGTTTGATGTTCTCGAAACCAGTACCTAGTGAGAAATACTCAACGCCGATACCTATTCCCACTAGAAACCGCGTAAGAACAGAAGATAGCGAAAGCGAAGGCAAGAGCCAGTACTAAGACAGCCATGACCAGAGATGGATCGAGGGCTCATTAAGGCGAAGCCACGAACTAACTGCCAGCAGCAAGTCACTACTGAATGCAACCCACAACCTGATCGGCTTTCTGCTCGCCAGACGGGAGTCATTGCTTAATAAGACCTACTTCACATAGGAGGAGGCATAAGACCCCAGACAGGATGGGACAGGGGAGGGGGTGCGAGGACACCACACACCAAGGCCTCTAGGGGGGCCTCCCTGTGGCCTTATGAGCATTGATGATCAACGCAATGATGTGATGAGCGATGAGTGAGGGGGTGGGTGAGCACTCATACGGGTAGTTGTTTGTGGTGATCGGGCATAAGGGAATAAGCCTTAGACCTAATGAGGGATGACCAACTCACCACACCACTGACGACAGTGCTTGAAAGCTTCTCCAAGGACCGAGACCAGATAAAAAGAAACCCCCGCCGAAGGCAGGGGTTCTAAAACTCTTTTGGGAGTGTTGCCATGTTTCCACCCCGCGAGTGTTTTCTCCTCACATTCCAACCTTATGCAGTGGGATCTTGTTTGCAACCAGTTGTGACCAGCGGGATGAATGGCACAAGCTTTGGCTATACCTGAGGCAGTTGGTTCTCCTCACAGAGATTCCAACTCCTCACACCCACCAAAGGCCCGATAGACGTCCGGGTCTTTTTTATTGGTTGGACTTACTCAAAAGCTGAGCCGCTGGCCATAAGAAGGACTTCCGTTCTACTTATGGCGATAAACACCAGAACTGATTGACGAGATCTTTCGAATGGGTGGCTTTTGATCAGAATCTAGATATTTTAAATTTGTTGTTCATTAGAAGTTCTTCAAGAATGAAAACATTCAAACTTCTCCCAGTATTGCCTTTGACCTTGATCACTGTTTCATGCGAAATGGGGGCAAAGACTCCAGACGGTTCGGATGTAAGGATTAAAGAGATTTGCGCTCAATATAGATCCGAAGAACTCACTAAAGATGAGGCTCTGGATCGGCTGGGGCTCAATGATGAAGTAGAAGCAAATACTGTTGATGGATCAATAGATACTGATGAGCTGATTTACGGTGTCTGCGATCCCTCAGCAGCGAAGGATCGAGGTGATGTTGAAGATGATATCTAATTATCGATTCAACGACTTCAGTCCTGTTGCCACCAAGGCTTCTCATCAATGGAAGGCCCTAGCTAATTTGCTTGATAGCCTTGCTTATTGAACATGCACAACGTGAACCTAAATTTTTAGTCCTTCGGTTAGTATTTTTTAACCGACATTCTTGTCATGGCGTCTTGCAAAATCTGTAAATCCAGGTGGATTGAGGCGGACAGAATTGTCCTGTTCGAGACTGCAAGTCTTGTTATGCGGCTTTTCCTTGAAAGGAGGTGAGGAAACTGTGTTGCGTAATACAGCAACCAGTCGTTACATTTATTAATATTGAATTAATTGGTTTAGTCCCATGCCTGCGGCATCCAGCAAATTCACTCCAGATCCCTACAAGCTTTTCAGTGAGAAGCTGAATGGACGTGCTGCAATGTTAGGTCTTGGTATCGGCTTGGCTGTTGAGGCTCTGACCGGTAAGGGCATCGTTGAGCAAGTTGCTATGTTCAACCAAGCGTCCGTTCTAGATCTTTCCTGGATTAAGGGATTGCTGGGTTTGATGTTCAGCTGACTGCAATGGTTGGAACTGCTGGCGCGTAGCCTCTGTACTTTTCTCTCGTAGGTTTTTGCTGAGCTCGAATGCACAATACTTTCAAGCTTCACGGCTTGATTCTGCAAAATTGGTAATTTTCAGTTTGCATCTAAAAAGCCTTGGTTTTTATGTTGAATCATTATTTTTTTGCGGAACATCGCTGCCTTTTTAGTCACATTTCTTTTTGGTACTTATATTCTCACGATTCTTAGGCAGCGGGATTACTCAACAGCAGGAGCGAGCAATTTAACCAAGAGGTGGTTGAGGAAGTCTCAACAGGAAATTTCTAGTATTTCGCTTTGATTCCTTGCACTGAGGCTCACTGACTTGGCAGCAGGCAAAATCAACGTTTATAAATGGTCACCAGCTGAGAACCATGCCTTTTGCAGGACGTGACTTATCTGCGCCCTTTGATCTGAGCAGGTGGCCTCTGTTCAATGCATGTCTTGATCTTGAAGGACCTGCATTGAATGATCTTTATGGAAGTCTCAGCTGGTCTGAGCTAGAGAAAGCCTGTTTGATTACAGCAAGCAGATATCTGAGGCTTGGAGTTCAACCAGGCGATCGAATTGCTTCGCTCATGCCAAATGGTTTGCAGTTGGTTGTTCATTATCTGGCGGGTTTACGTTGTGGAGTAATCCTGACTCCTCTTAACTATCGATACACCGTTCGTGAGATTGATCATGCTTTAAAGCTGACTCAGCCTTCGCTCATCCTCCTCCATCCTGAACGTCAAGAGGATATTGATTGCAGCCTGGCTCCCGGTCTTTGTCGGTTGGGTTGCATCACACCGGATGAAATCAGAGTTGAAGACTATTTCGATGATGGCTCATATGATCACCATCTTTTATTGAAACATAGAGATAGCGATGAACCTTGCTTTCTTTTTCTGACTTCTGGCAGCACTGGTCGACCCAAGGCTGCAACCCACACCCTCAGAAGCATGGGTTGGATGATCGCATCGATTCAAAAGGCAGCCGATATCACGGAAAAACAGCGCATTCTTGCTGGAACATCTTTATCTCATATTGCTTCTACGTTATTGGTGATAGCGGCCTTAAGTCGTGGAGCTCAGGTTGCAATTCCAAATGATCTCAGCAGCTCCAGTATTGAAATCTTGCTGCGAAGACACCGTCCTACTTTGGTGATGGCCCTTCCCGTAACGCTTTTCAATCTTGTGCGTGATGAGAATTTAAATTGTGATGACTTCAACTCTGTACAGCTTCGTATCAGTGGTGGGGATAAGGTAAATCATCAGTTGCAAGACGAGTTTAATAATGTCACTGGTTTGAAAATTGATGAGGCCTATGGCATGAGTGAGATCGGATTTGCGACTCTTTCTCCGGTAGACGGAGAGAATCGTCTTGGTTCAATCGGTCGTTTATGTCCAGGTTTTGAAGGCTCAATCCGTGATGATAAAGGGTTGGAAATCAGTGAGGGTGAGGAGGGCTTGCTTTGGATTCGATCACCGTCCAATACCATTGGTTATTGGGATAATGATATTGCTACGGCGGAAACGGTTCAGGGTGAGTGGCTGAATACGGGAGATATTATGAGGGTTGATTCGGATGGTTATTTATGGTTCTGCGGACGTCGAAAGCAAATAATCATCCATGATGGTTCCAATATCTGTCCTCAGGACGTAGAAGACACTCTGATGGAACATCCTTCGGTGAACTGCGCTGGTGTAATTGGTGTAGAGGATGCTATTCATGGTCAGAATGTCCATGCTTATGTGTCACTGAAACCGGCCGCCACCGCACCTTCAGAAAATGATCTGATTGCATTTGCACGCGAGCGTGTTGGTTATAAAGCCCCTGAAGTGATTCATTATCTCACGTCCATTCCTCTTAACTCGGTCGGAAAAATTGATCGTGTTGCTCTGTCCCGAATGGCGCATTCGAATATCGATTGATAGACGCATCATTGCATCAATAACTAGCGCTGGAGGCGGGTATATCAAAACTCAGGAGAGTATTTCTTTGTTATCACTCCATGAGCTTTTCTCATTACGCCTGAACCCTGTTGATCCAGCTTCAGGTACTTCAGCAGGGGGGCTTTGGCCATTGCCGGGATTAGGCAGCGGTTGAGGCAATTTTATGGGCAACGTCCAGTGATGCCAAGAGATCCTGCTCTGTATCTACGTTTCTATCTCTGAAACCAGCCCGTCAACGCAACGGCCAGTGCATCTGCGGCGTCGTCGGGTCTGGGCGGAGACTCAAGGTTGAGCTCGCGCATCACCGCTTCGAGAACTTCATCTTTGTCAGCATGGCCATGGCCGGTGAGAGCCTGCTTGATCTGCATCGGCGGGAATTCAACCACCGGCAGTCCGAATCTGCTGAGGGTCATGATCACTACGCCGCGTGCCTGAACGACGGCGATGGTGTTGCTGGAGCGATAGAAGAAAAACTTTTCAACAGACGCCATTTCCGGACGCCACGCTCTGATCAGCTGGCGAAGATCCCTGGCGATCTCCACCATTCGCTCGCCTTCTGATCTCCCCGGGTCGGTGCGGATGATGCCGCAGTCGAGCATGGTCTGTTCACCATCAGCGGTGTCGATCACTCCGTAACCAACCCGGGCAAGCCCTGGGTCGATGCCGAGAATGCGCACGGCTAAGCCCGCGATCTCATCAGGCGACCAGAGCCAGTTCGAATTCGGCCCTGTCGCCGCTTTCGCTGCGTTCGAACACCTTGCAGAACACTTTCACAACTCGATCACCGGAATCGATCTGTTCCAGTGGATCCTTGCGTAAGCGATGCCTCAGGCAGCATGACGCCACCCGAGCCACATCCTCTTCCGTGACTTCGGTGCGGCCTTCAAAGGCTGCCAGTGCGCGTGCGGCCCTGTTGGTCACGATGTCACCGCGCAAACCGTCGACATCCAGTTCGCCGCACACTGCGGAAATCCTCAGTCTCAGGTCATCATCGATTTCGACCTGATCAAGACGCTGTTGAGCTTCCACCACCCTTTCCTGAAGCGCTTTCTGGCCCGTCTCAACCGAGGCGGCGAAGCTGTCGGGGTCTGTGTCAAAAGCTGTGCGCTGGTCCACCACCTGTACACGAAGTTCGGGATCTCTGACGGTCCTCACCTCAACACTCATGCCGAAACGGTCGAGCAGCTGAGGGCGCAGTTCCCCTTCCTCAGGATTACCGGAACCGATCAGCACGAATCGGGCTGGATGTCGTACAGAGACACCTTCCCGTTCAACCGTGTTCCAGCCTGAGGCGGCGGAATCAAGCAGGACGTCAACCAGATGATCGTCCAGGAGATTCACCTCATCCACATAAAGCAGGCCTCGGTTCGCTTTGGCCAATAGACCTGGTTCGAAAGCTCTGACTCCTTCGCTGAGGGCTTTCTCAATGTCGATGGTCCCGCACAGGCGGTCTTCCGTCGCGCCAAGCGGGAGATCAACCATGGGGACCTGGCGGTCTTCGGTCGCCAGGGTCTCCCCATGCTCGAGCCGCTGACGTACGTCGCTGCTCTGCAGATCTGGGTCGGTGGGTGAGCTGTTGTAAGGGTCTCCTGCAACCACCTCAATACCAGGAAGCAAATCGGCGAGTGCCCTGATCGTGGTTGATTTGCCTGTGCCCCTGTCGCCCATGATCATCACCCCGCCGATGCGGGGATCGATCACGTTGAGCAGCAGAGCCAGCTTCATTTCCTCCTGACCGATCACGGCCGTGAAGGGAAAAACTCTGCGCTTGCGCGGTGAACTCACGGACGATCGGCTGATGCTCCTGTGGATTGTTTCACAGGTCGGAGGGACAGCACCTGGGGAGGTGTGGCATCGGCTGGGTACACCAGGCGCACCCTCACCGAGCGGCTTTGCCCAGGCTTGAGGGTGATCTGCCCAAGTTCAGGGCCCTCTTGCCCCCGGCGTAAGACGAGGTGAAACCGCCGCCGACCGCTGGGTCGCCCTTCTTGGCCGTCGAGCCCAGTCACCTCGATCGGACCACGGAACATCACCGGACCGCTGTTGCTGCTGCTGAAGACCAGCTGGCCGTTGCCGCTTCCGGTCTTGTTTGGAGATTCCAGAGCGATGGCCACCGTTCGTTGCTCTGATCCCTGATTGCGCAGGGGGAGCGTCAGGTCGTACTCAACGCCGTAGTTCCCGTGTGCGGCCCAGGCGGTGCCTTCATCGAAGGCCTTCAGCTCAGCGGTCTGGATCTGGCCCGTCTGTAGCTCTCCGCGTTCCAGGCTGCTGATTGGCCAGGAGATTGGGGCGTCTGCCACATTCAGGGAATCGCTTCCTGGATCGACCAGGGTTGCCTTCCAAGTACTGCCGATCTGCACCCCGCTGACCCGTGAATAGACCATGCGTCCTCGGGCGCCACGAGGGGTCGGTTGATGTTCCTTCGGACTGTGTTTGCCTGTTTTGAGAAGCTTGCTCCACGTCTGAGGTCCTGGAGTTTTTTCACCGTTTCCGTAGGCGGCCAGCGTGGCGATATGCACAGGACCTGAGCTCTGAAGTCGCAGCTGCAGGTTGCGGCCGTTGAGAAGCGGGTCCAATCCGGCGACCGGAATCGGAAGCACCAACAATGGCGTGACCGATCCAGGCTCGATGTGCCATTCCCGAGGCAGCTCCCTGGCGATCTCACCGCGAAGCAGGTCGCCAGCAACCTTGCTGCCGGGACCTGATGAGAGTGCTGTGCCTGACTCAGCCATCAGGGCAGGCAAGGGAAGGAATGGCGAGGCGGTCTGGCCCTTCCGGGTCGCCTGCGAAAGAGAGGTACTGCCATCAAGAAGTCGTAGCTTCACAGGGGTGTCACCAGATGGCTTTGCCACAACCGCAAGCCAAAGCGTGGAGTCGAGTTGCTCGGGCTGACCGGCGTAAACGTGATGGCTGAACAGATCAAAGCGCCCGTTCAGCGCAACATTCAGGCCTGGCGCCTGAGGGAAGGTTGAAACGAGAATGCCTTCCCCGGTGATCAGTTCCGGATTGTTGTCATTCACCATCAGCAGGTCATCCAGCTGACCTGGAAGTGCACGCACCTGGCTGGGACGAATCAGGGTTTGCTCAGCTGGTTTCTGCTGATCAGCGGCAAGAGGTGGAGGCGCGAGCAGCGTTGGCAGTGAAGCCGTCGCCACGGTCAGAGCGACCATGGCCTGCAGGCGGTGGAGACGAGTCATGGGTCGATGCTGGCGGCACTTTGCGTGGAACGTGCAACGGCGGGTTTGGGTTTGAGAACCGGCGCCATTGCGGCTGCCAGCTTGCGGATCAGCTCCGTCGAGCGGGGATCGTTGAACGGTCCCTTCACCAGGAAAGCGGCCACGGCCCTGCTGCCATCAGGTAACTCAATCAAGCCGGCGTCGGCGTAGGCGATACCGATGTCGCCGGTTTTATTCAGCACCCTGTAACCCTTCACCATCAGGCTGTCGTCCGGCTCCCCCTGGCGCCCGCCGAGACCACGCAGCAGTCCCCGCGGCAGCAGGGTGTTGGTGATGGATGTGCCCATCACCTCCCGAAACAGATCCCGGCTGCGGATCGAGAGCGCCTCGCCGGTGTCGACCAGCGCGATCGATCGAGCCAGGTCTCTGGCGCTGGTGCTGTTGGTGCCCTTGAGATCGGGCAGCCAATCATTCACCTTGGTGGCGCTCAACCCCAGAGCATTGAAACGGGCATTCAGTGACTCCTGACCACCCAGGCGTTCGATCAACAGATTGGTGGCGGTGTTGTCGCTCACCCGGATCATTTCAGTGGCGACTTCGTGGGTTGGGAAACGGGTGCCGAGGGGCTTGGATGCCATCCATCCGGCACCGCCACCGACCACGGTTTCGTTGAGTTGCAGGGGTTCGTTCCAGCTCAGTCGACCCGCATCAATCTCTTCAAGAGCAACAAGCAAAATCGGGGTTTTGATGGAGCTTGCCGCTGGCAGAGCAGTGTCTGGTTCCAACTGGGCATAGCGGCCGTCGTCCAGCACGAGCATGAAGGCGCTGACGTCCAGGTCGGGTTGCTCCGCTGCCAGTGTCCGCCAGCGTTCACTCAAAGGCTGGAGTTCATTGCGGGTCTCGAAACGGCCCAGAGAGTCGGTGCGACTGGGAGACTTTGCCTCGCTGGTGGCGGCAGTTGCACCAGTTCTGGTATTGCTCTTTGGGTTCTGTCCGGACAACGGCCGCCAATCAGGCAGTGCCAGCTCTCCCTTCTCGACCGCCGGGCCAGCCAATTTCAGCACGGAGCCCGTGATGACGCCGAGACCGATGCCCATCAGAACAAGTCGAAGCATCAGTCGCAGAGGACCGCCCCATCCGGGTTTTTGGCGTCTGGATCGACTGGAGACCAAGGGACTGCGCGGGAAAGCCAGAGATTACGGGCGGTGGCAACGAATCGCCCAACGAAGTTGTCTGACCATGCCGCGCAGCATGGCCAATTCCTCAGGACGCACCAGAGATCGTTGCAGCAGGCCTTTGATCTTGGCCATCCTCGCCCTGGCGGTGTGCTTCAGCAGGAAACCAGCCTCCAAAAGCAGATCTTCCGCGTCATCAAGGCAGTCGATAAGCTGGGTTGGCTCGGCTGTTTCCGCACACTCAAGAATTTGCGGCGTCGTGCCGGAGGGTTGCCGTCGAACCCTTTCCAGTTCATGCAACATCACTGCCACCGCATGGGAGAGATTCAGCGATGGATAGGCTTCTGTGGAATGAAGCCGGACAACGCGCTGACTGAGCAGCAGCTCTTCATTACTCAGTCCCCGGTCTTCTCTGCCGAAGACCAATGCGACCTGTGCAGCTGATTCAAGCCCCTGTTGCACCCAGGGCATGACCTGTTCTGGGGCCTGAAGGGGAATCTCTCCATGTTCGATGCGCCCGCAGCTGGCCACCACGCGCTGGCAATCGGACAGTGCTTCGAAGAGTGTCGGGAACTGACGTGCGTGCTCCAGCACCTGTCCACCGTGGACGGCCATTCGTTGGGCGTCGGGATCACCCGGATTGCAACGTGGAGCGACCAGTCTCAGATCTTCAACAGCGAAATTCGCGCAGACCCGAGCCACACTTCCAAGGTTGAGCGGACCGGCTGGTTCAACCAACACCACGGTGAGGCTCACGTCGGTATCAGTTCAGGGTGTGCAGATAACTCAGCAGGTCGGCCATACCCTCGGGCTCAATCTCAAATCGTGGCATCGGAGGTGTTTCGCCGCTCACGATCTGGTGAATGATTGAGCGGTCCGGTCGTCGTTCGCTCACGGCCTGGAGGCTTGGCCCAACAAGGCCCTGCCCTGCGATGCCGTGGCATCCAGCGCAGTTGATGCGGAAGAGTTGAGCCCCATGCTGGACATCGCCATTCACAGACAGTGCAGCCCTGCTGTAGGGGTCAAGACGCGTACTGAGATAAAACCATGCCCCGAGGACGATCGCTGTGATGACAGCCATGACGATCAACGCCGTCACCAAACCACGGCGTTCCGAGGTTGCAGCAGTTGATGACGGTGTCGTCACAGTTGCGTCACGTGCATGGAACAATTGTGGTCAATCCTTCCACTCGGCGCGACGCCATGATCGAACCACTGCTCTGCGGCATCGTTCTTGGTCTGATTCCTGTCACACTTCTCGGCCTATTTGTCGCGGCGTGGAATCAGTATCGCCGTGGCAGTGCTCTGGGGGGTTGAGAATCAGCAGGCTGCTGCTTCCGTACTGACGCTGATCGGCTGCGCTCCAGCCAGAGGGCAACGGGATTGTTTCCTTGCTCAAATGTTCGCAGATCACCAGCCCTTTTGATCGCACCCATCGGCCGCGATCAAGCATGTCCAAGGCAGGGCAGTAAAGCCCCGAGGCGTATGGAGGGTCGAGATAGACGATTGAAAATTTCTCTTCACTGCGGAGACGCCCCTCCTTCAGCCAGCTGAGCAGATCTTTCCTGATCACCCTCACCGTTGCATCGCAGGCATCTTTGGCAGCCACAAGCTCCAGGTTGTCCCGACAGATCGCAGCAGTTCGCGGATCCTTCTCCACGGCCACCACGTGGGACGCACCTCGCGTCAAAGCCTCGCAACCCATGACACCGCTTCCGCTGCAAAGGTCCAGCCAGTGGCATCCTTTGATCCTGGAACTCAGGATGTTCATCAGCGCTTCACGGACGCGTGAGGTGGTGGGTCGTGTGCCCTGACCCTGAGGGCTGCGGAGCCGCCGCCCTCCAATCAAGCGCAGTTGTGCAGCTTTCACTGGAATAGGGGAGCACCGGACTGGAGCCATCGAATCCAGTATTTCAGCAACTGGGCACCCGCTTTCGCTGATTTTTCGGGGTGAAACTGACAGGCTCCGGTGCGGTGCTTCCACACCATGGCCGTGGCATTGGTTTGGCCGAAGCTCACGGTTGCCGCAAGATCAGAGCCCCTTTTGGGGACCGCGGCATAGGAGTGCACGAAATACATCCACGGTTGCGCCGCTTCCGCTGGCAGAAGTGGGCAGGGCTGTTGTGATCTCAGTTGGCCCCAGCCCATGTGGGGTATCGGTTCACCCTGTTGATCAGGCAGACGCTGAACGTTTCCCTCAAAAAGTCTCAATCCCTCCCTGCTTCCCTCATCACTGCGTTCAAAGAACAACTGAAGGCCAAGGCAAATCCCCAGCAAGGGGCGTTTGTTGTTGTGCCAGCTGCGCAGATGTTCAACCAGTCCGGAGGAATCAAGCTTTTCCATTGCGGGATCAAAAGCTCCGACTCCAGGCAGGATCAGCGCCTGACATGAGTCAAGATCCCTGGGACTCCTCACTCTGACAAGAGCCTGGCCCAATCGACTGAAGCTCGTCTCAACGGAATGAAGATTGCCCATTCCATAATCGATCAAGCCGATCGTTCGAATCGGCTTGATTGAGGTCTCGGGGAAGTGGTCGTCTGACGGAGTCAGTGGCGGACTCAGAGGTACTTGGCGATCGTGCCAGAGAGGGTTGCCTTGGGAACGGCACCGACCACGGTGTCAACCTTCTGCCCACCTTTGAACACCATCAGAGTCGGAATGCTGCGAATGCCGAACTGGCTTGCCACGTTGGGGTTTTCGTCGGTGTTGAGCTTGAACACCTTGATTTTTCCTTCGAACTCCTTGGCAATCTCATCGACGATGGGAGCCACCATGCGACAGGGACCACACCAAGGAGCCCAGAAATCGACCAGCACGGGGACGTCGCTCTGAAGGACGTCCTGTTCGAAGGAGGCGTCGGTGACAGCGGCAGCGCTGGACATTCAGGATCGGTCGAATTGGGCGAAATTTAGCAACCGTTTCTGAGGTTGCTGCTCAATTGCCCAGCTCTTCACCTGAACTGTGATGGATCACCTGATTACAGAAAGCCCGAACGCGTCGGGCCGAGGGGTGTGAGGAGTGTGTGAGCCGAAACTCGCACGTTTCAATTTTACCCTTGTCTCGGCAGGATCACTCCTGTCTTGACGCGAGAATGCTCCTATTTGCCCATGCCGAGGTGCTGGGCTTTCTGGTACACCTTGCCTTCGGTGAGCAGCGACGGCGCAACCACCACTTCCACCTGCTGCATCTCTTTAATGGTGCGGGCCCCGAGGGTTCCCATGGAGGTTTTCAGGCACCCCAGCAGATTATGGGTTCCGTCATCGAGCCTGGCCGGTCCACGAAGAATCCGTTCGAGGCTTCCTGTGCTGCCGACATTGATTCTGGTGCCGCGAGGCAGAACAGGGCTTGGGGTCGCCATGCCCCAGTGGTAGCCACGGCCTGGTGCTTCTTCTGCTCTGGCAATCGGTGATCCGATCATCACGGCATCAGCTCCACAGGCGATGCACTTGCAGATGTCTCCACCGGTCACGATGCCGCCGTCAGCAACGATGGGAACGTACCGATTGCTTTCCTTTCGGTAGTCCTCTCGAGCCGCGGCGCAGTCCGCAACCGCCGTTGCCTGCGGAATGCCAACTCCCAGAACACCCCTGGAGGTGCAGGCAGCTCCGGGGCCGATCCCCACCATCACGGCAGCCGCCCCGGCGCGCATCAGCTGAAGAGCCACGTCATAGGTGACGCAGTTGCCGATCACAACCGGAACTCCCATGTCCCTGCAAAGTGCCTGCAGATCAAGAGTGTCCTGCCCCTCAGGTCCGACGTGGTTCGTCGACACCACGGTGGCCTGAACGAAGAACAGATCGGCCCCTGCATCGGCGATTGTCTTGCCGAAGCGCAGGGCCGCAACGGGGGTTCCGCTGACAGCTGCAATGCCACCCTGGGATTTGATGTCCTGGATGCGTTTGCGGATGAGCGACTCCTGAACCGGCTGGCTGTAGATCTCCTGCATCAGAGGAACGAACTCATCCTTGCCAACGGATGCGATGCGATCCAGAACGCTGTTCGGGTTGTCGTAGCGGGTCTGCACACCCTCCAGATTGATCACACCGAGAGCACCCAGCCTGGACAGGTTGACGGCCATGTCCACGTCCACAACGCCATCCATGGCGCTGGCGATGATCGGAATTTCGCGTTCGATACCTCCAATCGACCATCTGGTGTCGGTCACCTCCGGATCCACGGTTCGGCCGCCAGGCACCAGTGCGATTTCATCGATGCCATAGGCCCGGCGTACAACCTTGGAGCGTCCGAGCTGAATGTCCACCGCAGGAGCTAACAGAGTTGGATCAAGCTACCAATCGGTGATTCGTGCTCCATGACGATTGCCTCAGGATTTTGAGCTGCCGCGCAGGCTGGTCCAGAGATCGTTCACATTGGCTGAAATCTTTTTCCGCTCTTCGGCGCGAATCAGGTGCGTTGCTGCAAACCAGACGGCATAAAACGTACCGACCAGCTGAAACAGCCGGGGCGCAAGAGGAACCGTGGCGATCGCGTCGAGAATTCCTCCATAGATCCGCATCGTCAGGATCACAACAATGAGTCCTCCCAGCAGAAGCAGAGGCTGCCGGAGGCTCTGCCATTGCTCCTGAAGGTTGTTCGCTTTGAAGAACTGACCGATGCGGTCGGACAGCATCTCCCATTCGCCTCCATCAACTCCGCCGTCGTCAGCAGGTGCCTGAGCCGGAACGCTCACGCGCTCTGCAATGGAGGGTGAGGTCGGCGCTGCGACGGGTTGCGCCGCTGACTGGGGTGAAGCTGATGTGTCGGATGGATCAGAGGCGGCGGGAACCGATTCTGTGGTTGCTGCGCTGAGGTCTGTCTTGGCTCCTCGATCATCGATGTTTTCCTGGGCCGGTCGATCCGGCTTGATCGGTTCGGCAGGAGGTTGAGTTTCGGGGGGCTGGTCGGACGACATCAACTTCAGTCCAAATGGCGCCGCCAAAGCGTAAGGGCCTGATCCGTGATTGATTCCACACAGACAGCAAAAGGTGACGCAGCTGGTGTCATCCGATCACGCTTCCGCGATAAACTGACAGGCGATCTACAGGTCTTGTATGGCGGATTCAGTGGGGCCCGGCAGCGGCGGTCCCGGCGATTCCGACGATCGGATCATCCAGACGGACCTGCGAAACGAAATGTCGCGCTCGTATCTCGAGTACGCGATGAGCGTCATCGTCGGCAGAGCCCTGCCCGATGCCCGTGATGGGCTCAAACCGGTCCATCGAAGAATTCTCTACGCGATGTACGAGCTGGGTCTCACCAGCGATCGTCCCTACCGCAAGTGCGCGCGTGTTGTGGGTGAAGTTCTCGGTAAATACCACCCCCACGGAGATACCGCCGTCTACGACGCACTGGTGCGCATGGCCCAGAGCTTCTCCATGTCGATGCCCCTGATCGACGGGCATGGCAACTTCGGCTCTGTGGACAATGATCCTCCAGCCGCAATGCGGTACACCGAATCGCGGTTGCAGGCGCTGACCACCGACTCTCTGCTCGAGGACATCGAGGCGGAGACCGTCGATTTCATCGACAACTTCGACGGTTCGCAGCAGGAACCCACGGTTCTGCCATCGCGGATCCCTCAGCTTTTGCTGAACGGCTCTGCAGGCATCGCCGTTGGCATGGCGACCAACATTCCTCCACACAACCTCGGAGAGCTGATCGCTGGTCTTCTCGCCCTCATCGATAATACCGATATCGGTGATCAGGAGCTGATGGCCCTGATCCCAGGTCCCGATTTTCCGACCGGTGGTCAGATCCTGGGTCGCACCGGAATCAAAGAGACCTACCTCAGTGGTCGCGGTTCGGTGACGATGCGCGGCGTGGCCGGCATCGAAACCCTTGAGGTTCCAGGCCGTCCTGATCGCGACGCCGTGATCATCACCGAACTCCCTTATCAGACCAATAAAGCGGCGCTGATTGAGCGCATTGCCGAGATGGTCAACGACAAGAAACTGGAAGGGATCTCAGACATCCGTGATGAGAGCGATCGCGACGGCATGCGCATTGTCGTTGAACTGCGTCGTGATGCCTATCCGCAGGTGGTGCTGAACAACCTCTACAAACTCACCCCTCTTCAGAGCAATTTCAGCGCCTACATGCTGGCGCTTGTGAATGGTGAGCCGATCCTGCTCACTCTGCGCAAGATGCTCGATGTGTTTCTCGACTTCAGGGTTGAGACGATCGAGCGCCGCACGCGCTACCTCCTGCGCAAGGCTGAAGAACGCGATCACATTCTGCTTGGCCTGCTGCTGGCCCTCGATCAGCTCGATCCGATCATTGCTCTGATCCGAGCCGCTCCCGACACCGCTACAGCTCGTCAACAGCTGCAGGACCGTCATGGTTTGAGCGAGGTTCAGGCCGACGCGATCCTGCAGATGCAGCTGCGTCGACTCACTGCCCTTGAAGCCGACAAGATTCGCTTGGAGCATGAGGATCTGGTTGCCAAGATCGCTGATTACAAAGACATCCTCGGACGCAGGGAGCGCGTCTTCGGTCTGATCAAGGACGAACTCCACCAGCTGAGAGATCGTCATGCAATTCCCCGTCGAACTGAAATTCTTGATCTTGGTGGCGGTCTCGAAGATATCGATCTGATCGCCAACGAGCGGTCAGTCGTGCTGGTGACCGAAACGGGCTATCTCAAGCGGATGCCGGTGAGTGAGTTTGAGGCCACGAGCCGGGGCACGCGCGGCAAGGCCGGCACGAAAAGCCAGGGTGAAGATGCGGTGAAGCTGTTCATCGGCTGCAACGATCACGACACCCTGCTGCTGTTCAGTGACAGAGGTGTGTCCTACGCCTTGCCGGCATACCGTGTCCCTCAATGCAGCCGAACAGCCAAGGGAACGCCCGTGGTGCAGTTGCTGCCGATTCCCAGAGAGGAGGCGATCACATCGCTACTGGCGGTCTCTGAGTTCAATGACGACACCGACCTGTTGATGCTGACCCAGGGAGGATTCATCAAACGAACTCGCCTGTCGGCGTTCAGCAATATTCGCTCCAATGGGCTGATCGCCATCGGCCTTGAAGATGGTGACGCGCTCACCTGGGTGCGTTTGTCCGTTCCCGGTGACAGTGTGCTGATCGGCTCGAAAGCCGGAATGACCATACACTTCCGTCTCAGCGACGATGAACTGCGTCCTCTTGGTCGCACGGCCCGAGGTGTTCGCTCGATGAATCTGCGCGCAGGAGACGAACTGGTCAGCATGGATGTGCTGCCGGTCGAGCTTGCCGATCAGATCGCTGCAAGTTCCGACGATGGTGAAGATGAAGGGACGGCCAGTGAGGGCCCCTGGGTGCTAGTTGCTTCGGCGGCAGGCCTCGGCAAGAGGGTTCCGGTGACTCAGTTCCGTCTGCAGAAACGGGCTGGAATGGGGCTGAGGGCGATGAAATTCCGCACGGATGCCGATCAGCTTGTGGGTCTCAGCGTTCTTGGAGCCGGGGAGGAGTTGCTGCTGGTGAGTGAAAAAGGCGTGATCGTTCGGACCAGTGCTGATGCCATTCCGCAGCAATCGCGCGCAGCCACTGGTGTACGTCTTCAGAAGCTCGACAAGGGTGACCACCTCCTCAAGGTGGTGCTTGTTCCACCGGAAGCCGACACGCATGCGCTTGATGACGCCTCAGCCGACTCTGATTCCTCCGAGGCTGCCGACGTCAACGCGGAGAGCGAGCAGGCGGACATCTGACCTTGGCCAGTTGCGCTGATGTGCTGGTGCTTGGCGGCGGTCCAGCAGCTCTCTGTATTGCTTCTGAGCTTCACCAGCGCGGAGTGGTCGTTGAGGGCATCGCTCCGGATCCTGTGGATGTGCCCTGGCCAAACACCTACGGCATCTGGGTCGACGAGCTGAGGGATCTGAACCTTCAACATCTGACAGAGCATCGCTGGACCGACACAGTCAGTTATTTCGCCGCCGGCGACGCAACGGATGACGACCAGCCGATCGTTCATGGCATCGACTACGGGTTGTTCGATCGTGCCGCTCTTCAGAGCCACTGGCTGCAACGCGCACCGGGAGTGATCTGGCATCGGGACTCTGCGGAACAGGTCGACGCTGGAACAGGCCATACGCTGGTGACCTGCGCGTCCGGCCAGGTCCGTGAAGCCAGGCTTGTGATTGATGCGTCCGGCGCCTCCAGCCCGCACATCCGCAGGCCTGATCGAGGACCTGTTGCGGGGCAGGCGGCCTATGGCGTCGTGGGGCGTTTTTCAGAGGCCCCCATCAGCAGTGGCCGTTTTGTGTTGATGGACTACCGCAGTCATCATCTCAGTGAGATGCAGCGTCAGGAGCCTCCCACGTTCCTGTATGCAATGGATCTGGGTGATGGCGTTTATTTCGTTGAAGAGACATCTCTGGCTCTTGCTCCAGGTGTTCCCTACGACGTTCTGCAGCAGCGTCTGAAGCAACGCCTCGAGCATCGCGGAGTTCAGATCACCGAAGTCCTCCATGAGGAGTTCTGTCTGTTCCCGATGAATCTGCCTCTTCCCGATCGCAATCAACCCCTGCTCGCGTTCGGTGGTGCGGCAAGCATGGTTCATCCGGCATCGGGCTACATGGCGGGGTCTCTGTTGCGTCGGGGCCCTGGACTGGCTGAAGCTCTGGCGGCCGCTCTGGCTGACCCGTCGCTGGGATCAGTCGATCTCGCGCGGCGTGGCTGGAAGGCGCTCTGGCCAATGGAGCTGGTGCTGCGCCATCAGCTTTATCAGTTTGGTCTGGGGCGATTGATGGGATTCAACGAACAGCTGCTGCGTCGCCATTTCGCAACCTTTTTCTCGCTACCGCGGGAGGATTGGTTCGGCTTCCTGACCAACACCCTGCCGCTCCCCCGCCTGATGGGCGTGATGTTGCGACTGTTTGCCCAGTCCCCATGGGAACTCAGGCGAGGTCTTGTGCTGGGTGCCGCGCAGCGGCAGGCTCCAGGCTTCAGGCATTGAGGCTGCTCCAGTCAGCCGGTTGAATCAAGGGGAAGAGAGCATCCTCGCGCTCCAGTTCTTCCAGCCATCCCTGCGGCAGTTGCTCCCGCCGCTCGATGGCGGCGATCAAGCGCCAGAAGCGTTCGAGGTGACGCTCAATGCGCTCTCGGGCCAGTTCCGTTGTGGTACCTGCCCTGAGAATGAAACTCCAGTCCGAGGACTGAGCCAGCAGCAGTTCCCTCCCGGCCTGATGCAACAGGCGAAGATCCAGTTCACTGCCCACACCGCGGCTGCAGCGATCCACCATGACCCGACCTGCTCGGCTCCATTCAGGAATGATCCAGGCGTTGGTTTCGTTGAGCCAGTAATCGTGAAAGCCACCCCTGCCCCAGCTGGAAGGGCAGGGATCACAGATCTGAAGACTCGGTTGGGCGTTCAGCACCTCACGCAGGCTGGTGAATCGGACGTTCTGTTCGGGTGCCTGGCGGAAGAGTTCGGCCAGAAAGCCTGGCCCTTCGAACCACCAGTGGCCGAAAAGCTCGGCATCAAAGGGGGCAACGAGCAGAGGTTCGATGGCCATGCCTTCGCTGAGCCGATCCAGTTGCCGCCGACGCCCTTCCAGGAAATGCCGGGCATGGTCACGGGTGCGTGCGATGGCCTGTTCTGGCTGATAGGGCTGTTTGCCATCCAGGCCACCGGCAGGATCACTGACACGGTGCAGTTTCAGTCCCAGCGGCCGTTGTGCCGGCAGCCCCATGGCTTCGATCTGCTCAGCTGGCAAATCCCAACCCAGATCCCTGTGAAATTCCCGGTACCAGGGATCGCCTGGATAGCCATCCTTTGCTGACCAGACTGGAAGAGTGGCATCACTGTCGCGACCGAAGAAGGCCACTCCCTGACGGCTCACTATCGGTGCATAAACTCCGTACCTCGGGCGGGGTTCTGCATGCAGAAGACCGTGACCATCCAGCACGGCGTAGCGCAGTCCGGCATCGCGCATCCAGCGATCCAGTCCTTCGTAGTAAGCGCATTCGGGCAGCCAGATGCCCAGAGGTCTCTCTCCCAGCAATCTGTGGTGCTCTCTGACGGCAGTTCGCAACTGAGCGCGCACAACCTCCGGGTGCTCTCTCAGCAGCGGCAGATACCCATGGGTCGCCCCGCAGGTGAGCAGATCGAGAACGCCCTGACGCTGGAGTTCTGAGAAGCGTGGAATCAGGTCGCCGTCACAGCGTTGCCAGGCTGCGAGGTGGCGCCGGAAGCTGCTGCTCAGATGCTCAGCTGCCGCTCGTCGGTCAGCCGGCGCCTGCTGCAACAGGGTGAGGCGTGCCTGGATCCAGTTAGGGAACCGCTGTCTGAGTGTCGGATCTGTCAGAAGTGACAGCAGGGTCGGCGACAACCCCATGGTCAGCTGTGGGCTTTGTCGCGGATCTGCAGCCGCCTGTTCGAGAGTCTCAAGCAGGGGTAGATAGCACTCGATCAGGGCCTGGAAGAACCAGTCCTCTTCGAGCGAGTGAGCGTCCGCGCCGCGGACGTACGGCAGATGGGCGTGCAGAACAAGAGCCAGTGCCCCTTTGGCCACTTTTCCGTCCCATCAACGGTGTGAATGTACCGGGATTCCTGGCGTGATCTACAGGATTGGCCATGGCTGACTCGCTTAGAATGTGCTTACCCATAGTCATTCCGACTAAATCGCGTCGAGGCTTCCGCCATGGCCCACGACCCAGGCCGCGTTCTGATCTTCGACACCACCCTCAGGGATGGTGAACAATCTCCGGGAGCCAGTCTCAACCTTGAGGAAAAACTGGCGATCGCGCAGCAGCTGGCAAGACTGGGTGTTGATGTCATCGAAGCGGGCTTCCCCTTCGCCAGCCAGGGTGATTTCGCGGCTGTCCACCGCATCGCCCAGCAGGTCGGAGGTGAACACGGGCCGGTGATCTGCGGGCTGTCCCGGGCGTCGAGAGGCGACATCAAAGCCTGCGCGGAAGCTTTGGCTCCTGCCCCACGAAGGCGCATCCACACCTTTATTGCCACCAGTGACATTCACCTAGAGCACAAACTGCGCAAAAGCCGCAAGGAGGTGCTTGCCATCGTCCCCGACATGGTGGCCTATGCCCATTCTCTGGTCGATGACGTTGAGTTCTCCTGCGAAGACGCAGGTCGCAGTGATCCGGAATTTCTTTACGAGGTCATCGAGGCAGCGATTGCTGCCGGCGCCACCACCATCAACATTCCTGACACGGTCGGCTACACCACACCGACTGAATTCGGTGAGCTGATCGCGGGCATTGACCGCCATGTCCCCAACATCGGTGATGCGGTGTTGTCAGTTCATGGTCACAACGATCTCGGTCTTGCCGTTGCCAATTTCCTGGAATCCGTCAAGAACGGTGCCCGACAGCTCGAATGCACGATCAACGGCATTGGTGAGCGAGCCGGTAATGCTGCTCTTGAAGAATTGGTGATGGCGTTGCATGTGCGCCGCCGCTACTTCAACCCCTTCTTCGGGCGGGATGCGGATTCGCCGACTCCGCTCACCGCGGTGCGAACAGAGGAGATCACCAAAACCTCACGTCTCGTTTCCAATCTCACCGGCATGGTGGTGCAGCCCAACAAGGCGATCGTGGGCGCCAACGCATTTGCCCATGAATCAGGGATCCATCAGGATGGCGTGCTCAAGAACCGGCTGACCTACGAAATCGTGGATGCCCGCACGGTGGGACTCACTGACAACCGCATTTCCCTGGGCAAGCTCAGTGGTCGCAGTGCCGTGCGCGCGCGCCTTGAAGAGCTGGGTTATGACCTCAGCCGAGAAGATCTTGATGATGCTTTCGCTCGTTTCAAGGATCTTGCTGATCGCAAACGTGAAATCACCGACCGTGACCTCGAAGCCATTGTCAGCGAGCAGGTGCAGCAGCCGGAGGCCCGCTATCAGCTCAAACTGGTTCAGGTGAGCTGCGGCAGCAGCCTCAGCCCAACCGCCACCGTCACCCTGGCGGATGAAGATGGCAAAGAGCAGACCATGGCATCCATCGGCACCGGTCCTGTGGATGCTGTGTGCCAGGCGCTTAACGCCCTGGCTGGGGAGCCCAATGAGCTGGTGGAGTTCTCCGTGAAATCTGTGACCGAGGGCATTGATGCCATCGGAGAGGTGACCATCAGGCTCAGACGCGACGGCGAGTTGTATTCAGGCCATTCCGCAGACACGGATGTGGTCGTGGCCGCGGCCCAGGCTTTCGTCAATGCTCTCAATCGTCTGGTGGCTGGGTCTGCACAACCGGCCTTGCATCCTCAGAGGGATGCCGCACCTCTTGATGCCCGACCCACACTCTGAGCTGATGCCCTCCTCAGTTACCCGAGCCTCGGCTGACAAGTCTGGGCTTCGTGCCGGGGCGTTACTGCAGCTGCTGCTGCTGATTGTGCTTGCCCTAGTGGTGCTCGTTCCCCTTCTTTGGCTGGTCAGTACATCTCTCAAGGGTCCCGCCGAGGACATCTTCACCAGTCCTCCGGCCCTGTTGCCCTCGCAACCCAGCTTTGATGCGTACGGACGGTTGTTTCGAGACAATCCGCTGGGGATTTATCTATTCAATAGCACAGTGGTCAGCCTGCTGGCTGTGGTGGCCAATCTCCTGTTCTGTTCTCTCGCCGCCTACCCACTGGCGCGCATGCGCTTTGCAGGGCGTGGCTTGGTTCTGGGCCTCGTTGTCGCCACCATCCTCATCCCGTTTCAGGTGGTGATGATCCCCTTGTATCTGCTGATGGTGCAGCTGGGTCTTCGCAACACCCTGATGGCTCTAGTGATTCCACAGGCCGCCACTGCTTTTGGCCTTTATCTCCTTCGCCAGAGCTTTCTCGGTGTTCCTGCCGAGCTGGAAGAAGCCTCACGCATGGATGGCTGCAGCAAGCTCGGTGAGTGGTGGAACGTGATGATTCCAGCCGCGCGAGCTGATCTGATCACGCTGGCGATGTTCGTGTTCATCGGCACCTGGAGCGATTTTCTCTGGCCACTGGTGATCCTCGATGAACCCCAGCTGTTCACGCTGCCTCTGGGGCTTCAGCAGCTGGCCAGCAGTTTTTCCCTCGATTGGAGAATCGTGGCCGCAGGATCTGTGGTTTCGATTCTTCCTGTGCTGCTGCTGTTCATTCTTCTGCAGCGCTTCATTCTTCCAAGTGCCAGCGGAGATGCCGTCAAGGGCTGATTAGGGCTGAGCAGTTCAAGGCTGATCCGAGGAAGGTCGTCCCAACGAAGGCCTTCCCAAGGAAGGGACGTTGGGTGGTGCTGTGGGCTCGATGTCACGCTCCTGCTGATGGCCTCCCTCGTGCTCGGAGGGGAATGGAGTCTCGAGCCTGTTCCAGAGAGACCGTTCGCGATCGCTGGATGCACGCTGCCAACTTTCCAGGTTGGTGATTTTCCTCTGCAACGCCTGTTGTCGTGTTTGCAGAGCTCCGAGTTGCTGTTCAATCAGTTCTCGGTTGTCTTCCCTGTCTCGCAGCTCCAGCCCCTCAAGTTTGTCGAGCTGTTTTACCAGTTCCTGGATGGTGCTGCTCTGTTGCTGCAGAGATTGCCAGAGAACAATGAACAGCACCAGCAGGAATGGAAATCCAGCTGCGGGGATGATGATCCAGAGGCGCTCCCGCATTGCTCTCTGCCCTGCTTCAGTTGCAGCCCTGAACGGAAATGCGATAGCTGAAACCTGTTGAGCTGGGATCGCTGCCGGCACCGATCTTGAAGTTCACCTGGCTCACCTGTTTGCCCTGGGGAACAGAGAACGGTCCGAACTCCTTGCCGGTGCCGATCGGTGGTCGCATGGATTCCTTCACGATCCGCAGATTGCTGCCATCGGTGAACTTCAGGAATGCTTCAACGGGATAGGTGCCGCTGGCTGTGGAGTCAGCGGTGAAGAAAAGCTTGAAACTGCTGTATGGAGCATCGACAGCGAAGTCCGTGTTCCAGTTGGTGCGCCCGATCAGCTTCTCTCTGCTGACCCGTTTTTTGACGATGTTGCTACTGCCGTCGCCGCCGACCGGGGGCAGAAAGTTACAGCCAGCCTGTGACGCTGACACTCCGGCTTCAAGGCTGATCAGGCCAGCACTGAGCCCGAGCAGAGCAGTCATGAAACTGGTGGTCCTCATGGTCTTGAAAAGTCCTTCGCGATGTCTAGCAATGGTCTGGTGGAATGGAATTGTGATCGCTGTGCGCTGCTGTTCATGTCCCTTCAGGATCTCGATACCCTTCTCAAGCAACGCCATCAGGAACGGGAGCTGGCAGAGCGCCTCTCGGCGCCGGTGTCAGTGGAAACCCTGATCGAGCTTGGCCGTGAGCGCGGACTTTCCATCACAGAAAACGACGTGATCAGTGCTCAGTTGAGGGAAGATTCCGAAGCTCCATCAGAAGAGTTGCAAAGGCGGATGGCTGATGAGTCCAGGCGCCTCAGGCATTTCATCCAGGGTTGATTGGTCATCAACTGATTGGTTGTCAATTGATGGAGAGTTTGTGCGGATAAACCGATTAGGTACTGACCTGAACGGTGGCTTTGAGCGGAATGAATCTCAACTCCTTCAAACCATCTTCACGACATCGGGAGTTTGTCCAAACACTTCACCGATCCAGAGTGCATGAGTCACAGCTCCTTCGTGAGAGTGAAATTCCCATGCTGATTCCGCGCTGGAGCTGCGTTCAATCTCCTGGCTTTCGTCGTTGATTCGCAGGTAATGACCGGTGTTTGCGAAACGCAGAACATACCGCTCAAGGAGTGATGATCTCATCATGATTCTCTGCGAGTCCTGAACTCTGCCTAGCCAGCCTTGTGCAGTTGGTGACGATGACTTCAGCTTTTCGTGGGTTTTCCTTTTCCTGATTGATTATCCGCGTCCTGATATCGGCTGCTTCGAACCCAGATCAGGGGTTGCTGCAAGGTGATAGTGAATTGAAAGCCCCCGTTGCGGAACCAGCTCTCTTCGGCCGGCGCGATCAGACAGGGTTGGAGTTGCCAGCTTTGCCGGAGGTAGGTCTCAATCAGCGCCTGTTCGGGGGGGGCATCCTGCTGCCAGTGCACAAGCGCCAGCTCCAGCGTGCTTGATTGAAGTGTGGCGATCCTGCCGAGAGGACCGGCATCCTGATCAACCTCCACCCTCTCCTCGATGGTCTCCTTTGCAACGAACAGGCGCAGAACGCTTTTGGTGCCGCGTCCATCGAGGCAGTATTTGTTGAGATAAAGCCGTCTTGCTCGTGCGAAAAGAGGTGCGGGAGCGTTGCTCAGCAGCGCTGAGTAGGCGTCCGTGAGAGTTTGACTTGGCATCGCGCGAGGATGGCTGGGCAAACGGTCCGGGTTGGCGCGCCACTCTGCGCCGTGGAACACTGTAGACAGATACAAAAGTGGTCCCATGCCTGAGCCCGGCTGCCCCCTGTACAGGCTCGTGGCATTGGACGGTCAGCCGCATCCGGTGCTGGACGCACCCTATGAATCCATTGCTGCTGCGGAAGCTGCGGCCAGTCGCTGGTGTGCTGGGCAAGGGCGTTCGATGTCGGTCGTCCAGCGTGGGATTGCCCTTGAAGTGCAAACCCGCTGCGGGGAATGGCGCACCCTCGGATATCCGAGCGCCTGCCTTCTGGGGTCGGATCCGTCAGCGCTTGCATCCCAGCCTGATCCCGTTCGACCATGAGCGGAACTGGATGAGCGACTGGTGCGGGTAAGTGTTGATCTTTGTCTGGTCCCGCTGGGTCTGGGTGTGTCGCTGGGGCCTTCCATCGCCTTGTGTCAGGAGGTGATCAAGTCCTCGGGGCTGGACCATCAGCTCGGGCCTGATGGCACTGCCATCGAGGGAGAGTGGGATCAGGTCTTCGCCTGTGTTAGGGCATGCCATGAGCGTCTTCATCAGGAGGGAGTGCAGCGGATTCACGCCACGCTTCGTGTCAACACGCGCATTGATCGCAACCAGTCCTTTCGCGACAAGGTGGACAGCGTGAAACGCCTCATGCCGTGAATTCCGGCGACAGGGATGCCAATTCGGTCCAGCGTGTCTTGAATGAGACCAGGGACTGGAGGTGTTGGTTTGCTGGGTCTGGCTCCGTTGGGTCGTGCGCGTTCTTTCGCTGTTCTTGCGCTGACCCTGGTTGCTCCATTCCTCTCCGGGTCATCGAAAGCTGAGACCTGGGATCGGATTGGAACCTATGCCGCTCTGATCCGCCAGGCGGGGACCCACACCCTTGTGGCCAAGGATTGTCCGTCCGCACTTCTGGGTGCCTTTCATGCACCTCGCAATGCTCTGCTGATCTGTGCCAACAACATCGCGGATGACCCAAGGCAGGTCTGGGTTGTTCTGGCCCACGAGTCAGCACATGTCATGCAGCATTGTCATGGTGGACGTCTGCTCGCGGATCACCAGGTCGGCAACGCTCTTGCGCGCATCGAGGCTCAATCCAAAACGACGTTTCAGGAACTGCGTCTCTATCACCAGTCACAGCGTCGGGATGAAATCGAGGCACGTCTTGTGCAAGGGATGCCCCCCGACGAAGTTGAAGCACTCTTTCGCAGTTTCTGTGCTGAACGCCTGAGTCCCCGCAGGGTGGTGCAGCCTCCTGATGCTCCTGTGTCTCCACGCTGAGCCGGTTCAACAGGTGGTCCATGGACCGTACGGTGTGATGGTGTCTGGCATTTCTCAATGGGTCCTCGGCTCAACGGCTACTGGTTGATGACCTGGCTAGGCCTGGTGGCCAACCTGATAGCTCTCCCTGTGATTGGCCTTCTGGCCTTTCGTGAGGGAGCCTCCTCCGGCATCGCCATCACCAACATCACCCTCGCTTTCTCCCTGGCGTGGCCCGCTGCGATCGTGGGCATCGTGGCTTCGGCAGGCCTGCTGGCGCAACGGCGCTGGGGGGTGATTCTGGCCATCGTTGCCCTGTCGATGAGCCTTGCAGGGGCCATCCCCTACGGACTTGTTCGCCTGGTTCTCGGGCTTGAACCGCAGACCATGGGGCTGGGACCTGTCCTGCTCGGGTTGATCAACGTGCTGGCGCTGATCTATTGGTGTCGTCCAGCCCATCGGCGTGGCGTCAGGCTTTGAAGGATTGGCAGCAGCCATCCCTCAGCTTGCAGGTTGTTCGCTCATGCTCGAGCATCCGCAGTATCTGGTGGTCGAGAAGCCATCAGGTCTCTTGAGTCAGCCGGGGCTTGGATCCCACCAAAACGATTCCCTGATCACCCGACTCCAGCGTTGTTGCCCAGAGCTTCGCTTGGTGCATCGCCTCGATCGGGACACGTCAGGACTCATTCTTGTGGCCAGAAATCAAGGCAGTCTTCGTTGTCTCAGTGCTTTGTTTGAAGCCCGCCAAGTGCAAAAGCTTTATCTCGCTGATGTGATCAGGCCTTTGTCAGGGAGGAGAGGGCGCATTCAACTCCCTCTGGCCAGGCTGCAGCGCCTTCCACCAGTGTATGGACCGCATCCGGGGGGCAAGCCTTCTTTCACGTTATGGCGTAAGTGGTCACCGGACGGCGACTGCAGGCGTCTGTGGTTGCGACCTCTGACTGGTCGTTCCCATCAGTTGCGGGCTCATCTTGCTGCTGTTGGAGCCCCCATCTGCGCAGACCCCATCTACTCAGCATGCAACGATCCCGGTCCGATGCATCTTCACGCTCATGCGCTGAGTTTCCGGGACCCCTTCGATCACCGACGCGTTCGTGTGCGTTCTGAACTGCCAATCTGGGCTCAGCCGGACTGAGTTTAGGCGGACTGAGTTCAGGCGGAAAAGCTGCGCTTGGCGGGGATGGGGTAGGGAATCCGGCGATGACGCATCCTTCGCCAGACGCGCACGAACGAGTGCATGACCAGCTCCAGTTCAGCCCGACTGAGGCTGCTTTGTCTGAGTTGGCCGTCGCTGATCCGAGCCTCAACGATCCGTTTGACCGTTTCTCGGGCTTCCTGATCGCTTGTGTCCGGCGGTAAAGAGCGCAGCGCGGCCTCACATCCGTCAGCCAGCATCATGATTCCAGTCTCCTTGGACCGGGGAGTGGGACCGTGATAACGGAAGCGCTTTTCGGAGATCTGGGGATTCTGTTCGCGAGCCTGGTGAAGGAAATACCCCATCCGCAATGTTCCCTGATGTTCGGGGATGAAGTCGGCAATCGGTCTTGGAAGCCGATGTCGCCTTGCCAGTTTCAGGCCTTCGTCCACATGTGCCTGCAGCACTCCTGCACTGGCCAGGGGATCGTTCAGACGAGTGTGTGGGTTTTCCCCGCTGATCTGATTCTCGATGAACCAGTTGGGGGCATGGAGCTTGCCAACGTCATGGTATAGAGAGCCTGTTCTGATCAGGTCAACATCGGCGCCGATCGCGCGCGCGCCCTCCTCGGCCAGACCGCAGATCATCAGTGTGTGCTCAAACGTGCCTGGTGCCTCTGAAGAGAGCCGCCGAAGCAAAGGACGTTCCTGATCGGCTAGTTCCATCAACCGTGCTCTTGTCAGCAACCCGAAGGAGCTTTCCAGCAAGGGAATCACCAGGATTGCCAGCATCATTGTCAGCCCCAGCAGCAGAGCTTCCGAGGCGAGTCCACCGGCATCGGACGGCAGACGAATCCATGAGACGGCAAGCGGTTTGCCGTCTCGGCTCATCAGCAAAAGCTCTGCCAGCAACGCACCCAGTGGCAGCAGGACCGCCAGTTGCAGGAGCTGGGCTCTGCTGCGCAACCGACCTGCCTGCAATGCAGCAACGGTGGCCGTTGCTGCAGCAATCAGCAGGCGCCCCTCCCCCAGTCCTGTGACCGGGGTGGGCCAGAGCAGACTGGCCACAGCCATCCAGGCCAGTGCACTGGTTGTGCCCAGTCCCTGAGCCAGCAGAAGGGTGGGCGGCACGATCACCGCCAATGGGCTCACCAAGGCGCCGAACCAGAGTTTGCAGGCCTGGCTCAGCAGCAGCAGCCCCAGAGCCAGCAGGCCGTGGGGTGCTTCCAGGCAGGGACGTTCACGCCGCATCACCAGCAGCAGTACTCCGCAGCTGGCCAGGGCTTCCGTGAATCGGATGATCCAGATTCCCAGCTTCGGTCGGCGATTCACCATCCCGAAGAAATCGAGGACGTCATAGGCCTGTGAGCTGATCGACTCCCCCTTGCGGGTGATGAGATCCCCTCGGTTCACTTCGATTGTGGGAATTCCCTGTTGGGTGATCAGCTCTTCAATCAGTCGCTGGCTCCGCAGTGGATCGGTTTGAAGGTTGCTGGCGCCCTGAAGCGTGGTGGTCAATACCTTGCTTCCCAGGCTGCGACCTGGGTTTGCGCCTTCGTTCAACTCGTTGAGCTGCAGATCGCTGGCCTTCTGAAGTTGTTCCAGTGCCAGGGTGTTGACAAGTCCCTGGCTGAGCATCCTGTTGAGGGCCCTGCGCAGGGCCATATCCCAGTTGCGACGGTCTTCCTGGGTTCGTTGTTCCAGCCACAGCTGCTCGTCCAGGGATAGGTTGACCGGACCGATGCGCTCGGCGTCGTCGCTGTTTGCGACCCGTTCAAGTTCGCTGAGATGTCGCTCCAGCCGCAGGCGGATCCGCTGGTTTTCCTGAGCATCCAGCACCTGTACGAAGGTGCTGGATCCCAGGCTTGAACGCCTCTGCTCCAGTGCTTCACTGTCAACGACTCTGGCGTCTTTGGGTGCCACTGCGTCAAAAGGAGCCGCCAGTCCTGGTCGAAGGTCAGGTTCCACCAGCCAGGGCCAGCTGGACACCAGCGCCACCAGAACACAGAGGATCAGCAGTGCGCCTTTCTGCAGCCTGTTCCAGCGCAGCACAGGGCGGCGAGGTGATTCGCTCCTAAGCCAGGACCTCCAGAGACGTGCAAGGCGATGCGAACGCAAGTCGGCCGGGAAAATCCTTCACGAACGCTAGCTCTGTTGGAGCGTCATGCTGGATTCACATGCATCGGATGGCCATGGCCCTCAGGTTGGATGGCAAGGCTCTGGCAAGAACGCTTGAGCTGCGGCTGCAGTCTCAGGTCCAAGCAGCGATTCAGTCCGCCCGTCGCCCGCCCGGCCTGGCCGTGCTGCGTGTGGGGGATGATCCGGCCAGTGCGGTTTACGTGGCCAACAAGGAAAAGGCCTGTGCCCGGATCGGTGTAGAGAGCTACGGATCTCACCTACCCGCAGATGCATCGTCTGAACAGGTTTTGCAGGCGATCCGTGCGTTGAATGCTGATCAAAGGGTGGATGGGATCCTGTTGCAGCTTCCGCTCCCGCAGGGATTGGATGAAGCACCTCTGCTGGCGGCGATTGATCCTGAAAAGGACGCCGACGGTCTACACACGCTGAATCTGGGTCGGTTGCTGAAAGGTGAGCAGGGTCCCCGCAGCTGCACGCCGGCCGGCGTGATGGCGATGCTGCGCAGCGCTGAGATCGATCCCGCTGGTCGTCGGGCCGTGGTGATCGGACGCAGCATTCTGGTGGGGCAGCCGATGGCCCTGATGCTGCAGGCTGCAAACGCTACGGTGACGATTGCGCATTCACGCACAAGGAATCTCAGCGCCCTGACGCGTCAGGCCGAGATTCTCGTGGTGGCGGCGGGTCGTCCTGAAATGCTTGGAGAGGATCATGTGAGTCCTGGCACGGTTGTGGTCGATGTCGGGATCCACCGACGTCCTGAGGGGGGACTCTGTGGTGATGTGAAGGCAGCCGAGCTCGAGCCCATTGCCGCCGCGCTTTCGCCTGTGCCTGGAGGGGTTGGCCCCATGACGGTCACAATGCTGCTCGTGAACACCGTTGTGGCCTGGTGCCGTCGCCACGGGATCGATCACGATCTGGCCGACTTGATCATCTGATGGTGCTTGAAGGCCCATCGGCCTGACAGAATTCTGCCAGCGTTGCGCTCCCCATGACCGCCACGGCGACCAGCCCTGAAGGCGTTCCTTCGCCGGGTGAGCCCCTTCGGGATTTTGATTTCAAGGCCTATCTGAATCAGGCCCGCCAACGGGTTGAAGCGGCGCTGGATGCCTCGATGGGTCCGGAGCGGCCTGAATCTCTCAGGGAAGCGATGCGTTATTCCCTGCTTGCGGGAGGAAAGCGGCTACGTCCCATTCTCTGTCTCGCAGCCTGCGAGCTGGTGGGTGGTGATGCTTCACAGGCGATGCCCACGGCGGTCGCGCTGGAGATGATCCACACCATGTCGCTGATCCATGACGATCTGCCGGCGATGGATAACGACGACCTGAGGCGTGGACGGCCGACTAATCACAAGGTGTACGGAGACGCCATGGCGATCCTCGCCGGTGACGCCCTGCTCAGTCGTGCCTTCGAGATGGTGGCTGTCCGCAGTGCGGGTGTGCCTGCTGAGAGATTGGTGAAGGTGGTGGGTGAGCTGGCATTGGTCTCCGGTGCTCCCGGACTGGTTGGTGGGCAGGTGGTGGATCTGGAATGCGAGGGGAAGCAGGTCGATCTCGAGACGCTCGAATACATCCATCTGCACAAAACCGCTGCTCTGCTCAAAGCCTGTGTGGTGTCCGGCGCCTTGATCGGCGGTGCAAGTGATGCTCAGGTCCAGGCCATGCGCACCTATGCCAATGGAATCGGGCTTGCATTTCAGATCGTCGATGACATTCTCGATGTCACGGCGAGCAGTGAGGTTCTGGGCAAGACGGCGGGCAAGGATCTTCTCGCCGACAAGACCACCTACCCGAAACTGCTTGGTTTGGAACCTTCAAGAACCCGCGCCCTGGAATTGGTTCGTGAAGCCAAAGCTGCGCTTCACCCCTGGAAAGACAAGGCCCAACCTCTGCTCGCACTGGCGGATTATGTGGCCAGCAGGGATCGCTGAGCATGGATGACGTCTCCCTGAGCATCCCTCTCCAGATTCTCGATAATGCAGTGCTTGCCTGGGGGCTTGCCGCCTGCGGTCTCGCTCAGCTGTCCAAGCTGCTGATTGAACTTGCTGTCCATCGCCGCTTCAGGCCTGCGGTGCTGATCGAAACAGGAGGAATGCCATCCAGTCATTCCGCATTGGTGACCGGCACGGCCGCGGCCGCAGGTTGGCAGGAGGGATTCGCATCGCCTGTGTTCGCTCTCGCCTCCACCGTCGCTTTTGTGGTGATGTACGACGCCAGTGGCGTGCGCAGAGCCGCCGGCTTCACCGCCGAACGGGTCAATGCTCTGCCTGACACGCTCTGGGTGACTCCTTTGGAGAAACCACTCAAGGAACGTCTGGGACATTCCCGCCTGGAGGTGCTGGTGGGAAGCCTTCTGGGTCCTGCGATCGCATTGCTCGGGCTCAACTATCTGGGATCTCCGCTGCAGCTGGCCCAGCTGCTCGGCAAAGCGCTGGGGTGACGTCATTCCCTCATGCCGATCTGAGCCTCACCGAGGATCAGAAAGAGGCTGCGGAAGCTTTCTCAGGTTGGCTGCAGCAGAAAGATGCCGGTCTTCCCTTTGTGCTCAGCGGTTTTGCCGGCAGTGGCAAGACCTTCCTGTCGATGCGCCTACTGAAGGAAGTCGAAAACAGTGGTCTCTGCTGGACCGTTGTCGCTCCCACCCACAAAGCTGTGGGTGTTCTGAGGCAGGCTCTCAACCTCGAAGGCCTGCAGCCCACCTGGTACCCCTCGACAATTCATCGATTGCTTCGACTCAAGCTTAAGCGTCAGGGTGACCGTGAGCTCTGCGAATCCACTGAGCAAACGGCTGCTGCGCTGGAGCATCTCGGTCTGGTGCTGATCGATGAGGCCTCGATGGTCGACAGTTCGCTGTTGTCGATCGCCTTGCAGTGTGCTCACCCGTTCAAAACACGACTCGTGTTCGTAGGTGATCCTGCCCAGTTGCCACCCGTGGGCGAAGGCGAAAGTCCTGTCTTCGCCATGAACCGTGCCGTTTCCGCCTGTCTTCGAGAGGTTGTCCGTCACCAGGGACCTGTCCTGCAGCTTGCCAGTTGCCTGCGTGATGCCCGCCTGCCCTGTGAGGCCCCTCCCCTGCTGCCTCCCGTGCGCTCTGATCTCGGTCAGGTGGGCGTGCTGAACCGAAGCGACTGGTTGTCGCGTGCCCAGGAGGCTCTGCGTCGGGCCGCGGCCTCTGACAACCCCGATGCAGCGAGGATTCTCTGTTACACCAACCGCAGACTGGAAGCCCTGGTGCCCCATGCCCGCAGGGCCATTCACGGTGAAATGGCGGATCAGATGGCCGTGCTGCCTGGTGAGGTGTTGATCACGCGCACAGCGGTGATGGCGCCTGCCTCCAGTGATCGGGGCGAGACCGGTGAGGAGCCCGATCTGGTGCTTGGCTCCAACCGGGAACTTGTGGTCGAAGACGTGACCCCCGAACGCTGCGACCTGGCAGAGTTCGGAGTCGCAGGCGAAGCCCAGCTGTCACTGGCTGGACTTGGGGTGCCGGTGATTGAGACTCTCAACGCGAAGGTCCGCAGTGGTGAGCTCGAGCTCAACCTGAGGCTTCAGCCTCCCTCTGGCAGCCAGGCCCGGGAGCAGCTGGATGCATTGCTGAAGCGTCTGGCTCAGGACGCCAGAACCGCCGGCAAACGCGGCGGGAGACCTCTCTGGCGCCGTTATTTCCTGGTGAGAGACGCGTTCGCGTCACTTGGACCTGCTGCTGTGCTCACCGTTCATCGCAGTCAAGGCAGCAGCTTTGGCGAAGTGTTCGTTGCTGATGACGTGTTCCCACGCACGCTCGAACGCCTGGCTCCCGACAGACAGCTGTTCCATCAACAGCTGGCCTACGTGGCTGTCAGTCGTGCCAGGTATGGGGTGTATCTGGTCGGGGATGGCCAACGCAATGCCGCAACCTGGAGCAAAGCGTTGCGCGGGTCAACTGCGGCGAACTGAATTCACCTGTTCTTGTGATCGCATTCCGCTTCAGATCACTGTCATGCCGCTGATGCCCTGCCATCCCAGGTAAACCCCCAGTCCCAGGCTCACCCCTCCCACCAACAGGCTGCCCCTGGCGAACAGCACCTCCTTCCCTTTCTCGAGTAGGGGGATGACCTTGTCTCGTCCGATGATCACCGCCAGGAACGGGGTGAATAAAAACAGGCTGGCTCCGAAGGTGAAAGCGATCAGGCCCACTGCTTCCTGCCAGGTGGGCAACTCTGCAGACAACACCACACCCGCTGATTTGGCGAACAACACAATGTCATCTGGGCTGATGACTTCGCCCACGGCTCCCAGCAGCAACAGCAGCGGCAAGGGCATGGCCATGAAACGGTCGATTCCTTTTGTCCAGGCCGGTGGCTCTGAACCCTCAGTGAACGATTTGATCAGTTCACGCCCACCGATGGCGACCAGAGCGCCCCCTGCCAGAAGATCCAGACCTGTGCGGTGATGGGAGCCATGGCTCATGTCCAGAACCAGCGAGTGCCCAACCGTCACCAGCAGCGTGGCGGCGAGAAGTGTTGTGATCACCCAGCTTGCGAGGAACCATCCGCCTCTTTTGATCGGATTCGGGCCAAGCAGGAGCAGCAGGAGAACGGCGATATGGATCGGGGATAGGCCGATTCCGGTGCCATAGGCAAGCAGTTCGGCCCAGAGGGTGGTGTCACTCATCAGAAACGGCCGTTGGCAGGCGCATTCCAGCGCACGATGGCACGGTTTCCATGTTCGAAACCGAGCACGCACAGACTTCCTGTGTTCAAGATCAGCAGGCGCCCGCCCGCGGCTCCGAGCCCAAGCCAGGTGCCGGCCAGAGCCCTTAGGAGATGTCCGTGTGCAAACAGCGCCACGTCTCCATCTCCAGGAGCGTCCAGAGCAATCCGAATGGCGGTCTCACAGCGTTTCTGCACCGCTTTGGCGTCTTCGCCATTGGGGCATCCGTGGGTGAAGACACTCCAGTCAGGCACCGTCCGGCGTATTTCCGGAGTCGTGATTCCCTCGTAATCGCCGTAATTCCACTCCTGCAGCTCCTTCATCACAGTCATGGATTCGCCCAGACCTCCAAGCTCGCAGGTTCGTCGAGCCCGTTGCAGAGGTGAACTGAAGACTGCTGAGAAATGCTTTTGAGTCAGCACAGGAGCAAGTTGGCGTGCTTCTGCTTCACCTTCAGCAAGCAGAGGAATGTCGGTGCTGCCTGTATGACGTCCATTGCGGGCCCACTCGGTGGCTCCGTGACGCAGGAGCCAGAGTTGGCGTTCATCGGCCATTGGCGGAAGATTCTGTCTCTGCTCAGATTGTGCCCCTCAAGGCGTGATCTGACTTCCTGCACAAACAGCAGATCGCGACAACGCTGTCAGTGTCGGATCTCGAACCAGTCGGCCCCGGTGATGGGGATCTTGCAAGGTCTCACGAGACGAACCCTCGCCTCGCTGGGACCTTGTTCACACCAGAGCCTCAGCTCATTGAGAGGCAGCTGTTCACCTTCGGCCTCCACTTCCACCCGGCCGTCATCCAAGTTGCGCACCCAGCCGCTCAGCCCCAGTTCCATCGCCCGTCTTCGACAGGCTTGGCGGAAACCCACTCCCTGCACTGTGCCGTCCACCAGAAAACGCCAGCGTTCCTGAAAAGATGCGGGGCGCTGCCGAGTGCTGCGGGTCACGAAGCGACGGCGTTCCGCCTCGCTGCGGAGCCGAGCGCGTCGCGCCATCGGCAGGGGATCATCGAGGATCCGGCCCAGTGGAGGTGGACCCAGCTTGCGTGAAGATTGGGCAGGTTCCATCCTTCGGCTCTCCGCTCAACTTTCCACCCTTCAACCTGCCACAGCGGCCCTCTGCCGCCAACGCTTTGATCCGATTCGATGTTGAGTTGCCAGCGGTGGAATTCATGACCTCTGAGTGTCTCCCCCTGATGCAACAGCAGGCTTTCTCCGTGGGCCTCCAGTGATCGGTAGCCGACCTGTAACCGTCCGCGTCTGGCCTCGAAAGGGAGCAGACCGGCCATGGCATGCAGTTGTCCCTCCAGATCGGCCAGTTTTCGGCCCAGGAGCAACATTCCTCCGCATTCGGCATAGAGGGGCTTGTGGTGGATCCATTGCTGCAGCGCTGAGAAAGTGGCCTTGCACTGACTCAGGCGCATTGCATGCAGCTCGGGAAATCCTCCGGGGAGAATCAGGCCGCATGCCTGCTGTGGTGGAGCGGAATCGCTCAGAGGACTCCAGGGCAAGACAGGCATCTCCAGCACCTCGAGACACTCCTGCATCTCGGGGTAGCGGAAGTGAAAGGCCTCGTCCTGCGCAACGGCCACCGGCAACGATTCCCGTTGTGAAGTCTCCAGCTCCGCAGACAGCACATGTCGAACCGGATCAGGGCCAGGTTTTGGTGCCTGCAGGAGAGCACGGAACACCCCCATGTCGAGGTGCTGCTCTGCCAGAGCTGCCCAGCGCCCCAGTCGCTTTTGCACAGAGCTCAGTTCATGGGCGGGGGCAAGACCCAGATGCCGGCTCGGTAGCTTCAGGCTGGGATCGCCAGGCAAGCATCCCAGGCAGTGCACTCCGATGTCCGTGAGCACCTCCTCAAGCAGCTCGCGATGCCTGGGACTGCTCACTCGATTCAGCACGACGCCAGCAAGGTTGAGGCGTGGATCGAGATCTCTGAAGCCTTGAACCAGTGCACCGAGAGAACGGGACTGACCTCCGGCATCCACCACCAGCACAACTGGAAGGCACAGGCTTATGGCCACATCGGCAGTACTCCCCTCGGAGCTGGATCCAATGCCATCGAACAGCCCCATCACGCCTTCCACCAGAGCCATCTCGCAACGCCCGCCGTAACCGTTGAAGCTGAGCTGAACCCAGTCTCTTCCGCACAGAGGCAGGTCTAGATTTCTGCACGACTGATTTGCCGCAAGCGAGAGCAGCTGTGGATCGAGATAATCGGGCCCGACCTTGAAGGGTTGAATGCTGTGCCCAAATTGTCGGGCCCAGGCAACCAGGCAGAGGCTGAGCAGGGTTTTTCCGCTGCCGCTGGCCGGAGCAGCGATCACGCAGGCCATGGTTGGAGCGGAGCCACAGGAGAGACCCCGCTCGGCGGGGAACTAGCTGATCAGCTTGGCAGCCAGCGGGGCAGCAGCGGCCAGAAGTGGATTGGTGGAGTCGTGGCCGCCTTCCAGCTGGCGAGACACATCCGCTTCCACAGGCAAATGCTGCACGGGCACCACCTCTTCAATGAGCTCCATGCTGGCCATGCCGCCGGCCTCCAGTCGCATGCAACCACCCGACTCTGCGCAGAGGATCACGCAGATCGCAGCTTGGTTGTCCGGCTTGCAGATGAGCCGCAGCCCCACGATTTGTCCGGGATGGATGCTTGGTTGCCCCATCGGTACCGGCGACACACGCATCTGAACCTCGGTTCCGTCATGACGCTGGAAGGTGGTGCTGATGCTCTGGTCCGGGTTGTGTTGAGAGTGCCTCAGTTCCCAGCCCAGGCGGTCAGCAATCCAGGATCCAAGCAGGAGGCCCTGCACTGGATGATTCCCTTCGACATCGATGTCCAGCTTTACCACGTGGCCAAGCGCATCGCGTCGATGCGGCGGATCGAAGACCATGGCAAGGGTCTGATGCCAGCTGCCGAGGCGCAGCCAGTTCAGATCGTTGACCGCCTGCCCCGCTTCAATCCTTGAGGCCAGAAGGTTGAGGCAGAAACCAGGATCACCCAGGGCGGAATCGAGAATCAGTCGTCTGGGTGAACTGGCCAGTTGCTGCAGAAGCTCAGGAGCTTCGTCCAGTGCTCCGTTCCACCACACCCAGGAGGGGAGTTCCTCAGGCAATAGCGGATCAAGGATCGCGAGGCCCTGCTGGAGCTCTGGCTTGCCACCACGCAACACCACTACATCTCCGCAGGCCACCGTTCCACCGCCTTCTTCCGGAAGTGGGCAGTAGGCAGCTACCAGGGTTTCAAGGCTCTGTTCCGGATCGAGACTGGGTGCCAGCGTGATCAGGCGGCGTGGGCGCAGGTTGCTGAGAGCTGCATCCACATGCTGGCCACGCAGGTCCTCGCTGGTATGCCCCCCATCCATGTGACTGAGACATGTCGCCACAGCTTCTGTGAGTGGTGGCGTGCTGATGGGCAGATCGCCATCCACTACAGCCTGGCGTCCTGCGGCAATCAGCTGTGTTCTCTGAACGCCCGTGATCGGTCCATCCAGGCGCCCTGTACGCACCAGCTGCTGTTCAACCCAGGCCGGTTGCCAGACCAGCAGGCAGAACGTGTGGGCACCGACGTTGTTGGGCTGATCTCGAGACCAGAGCTGTTCGAGGTAGCCGGGTACCTCGGAGGGCGGCAGTTCGAGGGGGGTCTGAAGCGTGAGCTGGGGTGACATGGAGCAGCCGGTTGAGTGGAAGAGGATGAATCGGTCGGGTCTGGTCAGGGGCGTCGCCAGAGCAGGCCATCACGGGCAAGCAGCGCATCTGATGCGGCCGGTCCCCAGGTTCTTGACTCGTAGGGGTGAATCGGCAGCTGCCAGGGGCTGTCTTCAATCAGCTCAAGAAGAGGGGTGTAGAGACGCCAGGCGGCTTCCACCTCATCACTTCGGGTGAACAGGGTGGGATCACCGAGCATGGCGTCAGCCAGCAGGCGCACATAGCCCTCATCGGAGGGTTCGCCGAACGACTCGTCGTAGGAGAACTCCATCTCCACAGGCCTGCTGCGCATCCCGGACCCTGGTGACTTCACCTCAAAACGGAATTCAGCGCCTTCATCCGGCTGAATTCTCAAGATCAGCTGATTGGCGGTTGGCCCTCCTCCCGCGGCATCAAAAAGATGGACAGGGGCTTCCCTGAAGGTGAGTACTACTTCGCTGAGGCGTTTCGGCAACCGCTTACCCGTCCGCACATAAAAAGGAACGCCCTGCCAACGCCAGTTGTCGATGAAGAGTTTCATCGCCACATAGGTTTCTGTCGTGCTGTTGGGATCCACGCCATTTTCCTGGCGATAGCCGGGCAGTGGAGCGTCCTGAGTTCCCCCGGGTCCGTATTGACCGCGGATGCAGCAGTTCCATGGTTCATTCTCATCAGCCAGTCGTGCTGCCTGCAGAACCTTGGCTTTTTCACTGCGGATCGCCTCAGGATCAAAGCGCCCAGGTGTCTCCATTGCTGTGATCGCCAGCATCTGGGTCAGGTGGTTCTGCACCATGTCTCTGAGGGCTCCGGATGTCTCGTAGTAACCAGCCCGTTCCTCAACACCGACCGTTTCCGCGGCTGTGATCTGAACACTGGAGATGTAGTTCCTGTTCCAGATCGGCTCGAAAATGGTGTTGGCAAACCTCAGAACCATGATGTTCTGGACGGTTTCCTTTCCCAGATAGTGGTCAATACGGAAGATCTGATTTTCCTGCCCGCAGTTCTGAACCACCCGATTCAGGTTCTGTGCGCTTCCGTAATCTCTGCCAAAGGGTTTCTCGATCACCACTCGGCTGCGTTGCGGATCCTTCAGCAATCCAGCGTCGGCGAGTGCACGGCAACCGCTGCCGTAGAACTTCGGAGACACCGATAGATAGAACGTGCGGTTGCTGCGGGTGGCTCGCAATCTGTCAATTTCGTCGAGTCGGTGGCCAAGCTTCACCAGATCCTCAGGTTTCTGAAGATCAACCGGTTCATAGAACATGCCTGCCGAGAACTGCTCCCAGGCGGCACGGTTCTCATTCACTGTTGTTTCCATGGCTTCCGCCATTTTCCGGCGGAATTCCTCATCACTCCATGGCCTTCGAGCACATCCCAGCAGTGCGAATTCACTGGGCAGCCGGCGCTGTTTAAACAGCTCGAACAGTGCTGGCACCAGCTTGCGATGTGTGAGGTCACCGCTTGCACCGAAGATCACCAGGCTTTGGGGAGCAATCACTCGCTCCTGACGCAGGCCGACCCTCAGCGGGTTTGTCATCGTTGCGCTCATGACACCGGAAGCTCTGACGAAGGTTTAACCAGGAATCCCCGTGATGACAGTGCTCAGGAACATCCCGCCATGTTTTGTGGTCGTCTCGGGACAAGCCAAACAAAAAAACCCACCATGCGGTGGGTTGTTCGTTCCGGATCCAGCTGAGGGAGGTCAGTAGGTCTCGACGTGCCAGCGGTCGGCTTTTTTCAGCTGAGGACGCAGCTCTGCCCAGTCAAGGCCCTTTGAGCTTGCAGCAGCTGTCATGGCCTCATCGATGCCGGGTTCCATTCCGCGAAGTCCGCACATGTAGACATGCGTCTTTGGATCTTCGATCATTGAGAAGATTTCATCAGCGTGCTCCAGGACTCGGTCCTGGATGTACATGCGACCACCTTTGGAGTTTTTCTGCTCGCGACTGATGGCTTTCGTGTAGCGGAAGTTGTCTGGAAATTCTTCCTGATATTTCTCGAAATCGTCGTCATAGAGAAGGTTTGGAGTCTTTGGAGCACCCATGAAAAGCCACGCCTTGCCTCTGAACTTCCAACCGTTTATGTCACGCTCGCTGGCTTCAAACATCCGGCGAAGGTAAGTGCGCATCGGGGCGATGCCGGTGCCGGTGGCAAACATGATCACATTGGCTTCCTCATCTTCAGGAAGAAGCATTTCCTTGCCTACCGGGCCTGTGATCTTGACTTTGTCTCCGGGGTTGATGTCGCAGAGATAAGTGGAGCAGACACCCTTGATCTCTTCTCCGGCCTCATTCTGATATTCGAGCTGTCGGACGCAGAGTGAAACGGTCTTGCCCGCCATGTCATCCCCATGGCGGGTGCTGGCGATTGAGTAGAGGCGGAGCTTGTGGGGTTTGCCTTTGGCATCTGTTCCCTCGGGAATGATGCCGATCGACTGGCCTTCGACGTACTCCAGATGAGGGTCACCACCACTCAGGTCGAAAGTGATGTGCTGGACACGACCAATGGCGCCTTCCTGCAGAAGGCTGTAATTGTCGAGAACAGTGCCGACAAACGGCGTTTTGGGCTTGTAGAGATTGACAGGAACCGACTGGTGAGCAGGCTTTGCAGGAGCCTTGGAAGCATCCACTTTGGTTACAGGCTTGGTGGGGGCTTTGGCTGCGGCTGTTTTGGAAGCAGGCTTTGCGGCGTTCGGCTTTTCAGCCTTTTTGGCAGACCCTTTCGAGGCGGATGCCTTTGCAGGGGAAGCCTTGCCAGCAGCAGCTTTAGCGGATGTAGCTTTTGTAGCCTGCGCACCAGCCTGGATCGGCTCAATGTTTGGAATCACAGACTGAATCCGGCCGCCCCTGCCATTGATGGTCTGGACTGTGGTTTGCAGGCGGTCGTAGGCAACGGTGATTCGCTCTTCGGATCGAACATGTTTGCCGGCCTGCGGCCAGACAACGACCAGCGTGAACATCCGTTCGTCGTAGCTGCTGGTTCCCGCCGAGCTGACACGCATGGAATGTCGGTTCCCTTGAAAGACGGCGCGATCATAGTCGTGTCATCAACTTCAAGCCCAGAGCGTTTTCAACCTCACAGCAGATTGCTGTCTGGCCTTGAGTCTGACTTTCATTAGGATTCTCTTGTTACGTTCTTCAGGTTGAACTTCGCCGACTCCTTGACGATTCTTCAGCGAGGAACCAGAGGTCGTCAGCAGACGATTGAACAAACTGTTGAGCGTCTGCCCCAAGGTGTGCGTCGGCTTGCGGTTCAGTTACGCACCGATCAGTCTCTTGACCACCTTTGGCAGGTCATCACTGACTACGAGAAGCTCAGCACATTCATTCCCAATCTCAGCAGCAGCAAACTGATTGAGCGATCGGGGAATCGAGTCACACTCGCTCAAGTCGGTAGTCAGCAACTGGTGTTGGGCCTCAAATTTTCAGCAGAAGTGCAGCTGGAACTCACAGAGCACCGTCCCGAGGGATTGCTTCAGTTCAGAATGTTGAAAGGTGACTTTCGTCGTTTCGAAGGTGCCTGGCGTCTGCAGTCCGTTCCTGATCAAACCCTTCTGCTTTACGAACTCACAGTTCAGGGGTGTGTTGGCATGCCCGTTGCATTGATCGAGCAACGTTTGCGTCAGGATCTCAATGACAATCTTCTTGCAGTTGAACAAGAAACCATTCGACGATTCGCTGAACCCTGAAAGGTTCTATTCATGAACTTTCCAGTTCCTTAATCAGCTTTTCAGGTGGTGATCAATTGTCATAAAAAAACATCCCTTCGAAGGATGTATTTCTGATCGAAGTTAACCGATTAATACCCCCAAGGGGATTCGAACCCCTGTCGCCTCCGTGAAAGGGAGGTGTCCTAGGCCTCTAGACGATGGGGGCGAGGCCGTGCTCAATGGTGTTCTCCTGAGCACCAAATGAAATTACGGTTCCGACTGACCCTCCGTCAAGGTTGCGGTCAACTTCTCCTGTTCCTGTCCCTGCCAGACCGGCACATTGAAGGTAAAGCAGGCTCCTTTGCCTGGCTCTGATACAACCCAGATGCGTCCACCATGAACTTCCACGATTCGTCTGCAGACGGAGAGTCCAACTCCGAACCCTGATGTTCCTCCTGACGTTTGAGGTAGTCGCACACGATCCAGGAAAATGCGTTGCTGTTCAGCCTCAGGAATTCCTGGACCACTGTCACTGACGCTCACCTGCACCCACTGGCTGGTGCGATGCATCATGGCGAGTGAAATCGTGCCGCCATCCTGTGTGTACTTGAGCGCGTTTTCCAAAAGATTGAGCAGAACCTGTCGCATGCGCCGCTGGTCGGCGAAGACGAGCGGCAGATCGGCTGGGATATCTGTGTGGATGGTCACATCCCTGCCGAGCCAAAGCTTCTCGAGTTCAAGGATTGCTTCTGCGGCAATGCTGGCCAGGTCAAGTCGCTGGGGGTTGAAGAGAGCCTCCCAGCGTGTGCTTCCCACTTCAAGCAGATCCTTGGAGAGAAGTGCGATCTCGTCGAGACGTCGTTTCAGCACATCGCGGAAACGGTTGAGATCAATCTGGCCAAGTTGCTGACTCTGCAGTGCCAGTGTCGCTGCCGTAAGAGGTGTGCGGAGTTCGTGGGCCACCATCCTCAACAGCCGTTCCTGAGATTGCAGCCGATCGATCAGTGTTTCATTTTCCTGCTTCAGAACCAGCAGCTGGTCCTCGAGTTGAAGCTCGCGCTGCGTTCGGCTTCCGTCCAGTTCCGTGGGCTTCAGGCTCAAGCCCAGTCCACTGACGACTTCGTCCTGTTGCCAGCGGGGTATCCAGCCACGCAGCTGCTGAAAAATGCTGCTGCCTGCAAACACCTGCTTCGGCATGGGCTGCAGCTTGACCAGTGCAGGCGTGACAACCAAGCGATGGAGTTCCAGCAGTTCCGGGTGCTCGACAGGATCAGCCACCTGGAGTGTCACGTCAAAGCCGCAGTCTTCCTGTTCCAGAAACTGGATCAGCGAACGCAGGTCACCACTGGAGAGATGGTGACGACCTGCGACCAAGAGCAGAGTCAGCTGTTGACGTGGTGTGGGATCAATCCCGCCCACCAGGTGTTGCTCCAAAAGATGAGCCTTACCTTATGGGTTTTTGCAAAGCTCAGCAGAACCGCTAAGAAGATTTTGAACAGACTGTTGTCAGTCAGGACTTTGCATGGCCCTTCTACCTGTTGAACGCCGTGGCGCACCTCCTCCTGATGGAGAGTCCCCGGCCTCACAGCGGGTCTATCTCGACAGTAATCTCAGACGTTGGTTTGCTCGAAACCTCGGCCTTTGGCGTTCCCGTCGTCAATACGTTTTTAAAAACGAGGAGGTGCTGTTTCTGGACATGATGATTCGGGTCGAGATTTTCGCTGAATCACGGGTGGGCAAGCCGCATTACCGCATGAGCTGGTGGCCTGAACATGAAACAGATTTTTTTGATCGCAAACCGCGCTATCAGCGCGAAGGTGTGATGGAAGCAACTCTGATGGGCCACCAGTTGCTGCGCAGTCGTGCCTATCTCGAGGAAGTGGAATCGCGAACCCGGATTCGTCAGGTGGATGAGCATGAGGTGGTGTTCGAATCGCACTATCTCGACTGGGATGTTCAGGAATACACTCGACTGATCGACCAGGATCGCTTTCGCTCGCGCGCGATCTACAGCTGGCAGAAAGGTGAGCTGGAAATCGTGGAACATCACCATGAAACCCGTCTTGAGGATGCTTCAGCTCCGATTGATCCCTGATCTCAATGGTCACCGGACACTGTGGATGCCTTGATGAAGAGTCGCTGTTCACTTGCAGCGTCCTGTCATCCGATGCACTCCAGACGCCTTTTGAGCATCAGCCATGGGATCAGTGCCAGATCGCATTCTGGAAACTTGAATCGATGACATTTTGCGATTCTCACAATCTCATTTGTTCTGTGCCAGGTGTCTGTAGACCGCAGGGCTGAGAATTTAAAAGGTTCAGCTGTTGGTCAGGAATGGATCCTGTCGCAACAAATTCCTAGCCATTTTTCGCTGGTATGAGGCAGCATGGTGCCGCTCCCTTAAGTCAGTCAGTGCCTACTTCCCGTCTCAGTCTTCAGAAGGCGATCAGAACTGGTCTGCTCCTCGCAGCGCTGCCTCTCAATATTTCCACTGCATTCGCTCAAGGGGCAGGTGGAGCGACAAGCCCCGCCACAGCGGTTGAAATCGAGCGGATGGTGTCGATCGCCTCGATCAACATGTGCATTTTGTCTAAAAGCAAGGTTCCATTCATGACTGCAATGCAGGCAAACATGGTTCCAATGGTGAGTTACATCAAGGAAGTCAATGGTTCAAAGATTTCTGGAGTCAAAGACGGGCAGGCTTTGACATCTGAGGAGGTTGCCAATGGTCTGGCGATGCAATTATTGCCAGTTGTGGGTGTTCGCTGCGGCAAGGACTTGCCCCAGGATTATAAAAAAGAAGTGACCAAAGCGGAAAAGTTGCTGAAAGGCCAGTAAAAATTTAGCTAGTAATTCACCTGATTCGCTTCAAGAATTTGTTGCGTACCAGGTGAATTTTCTTCTGTATGCAAAGTCTGTCGATTAATTTGCAATTTAAATGCAATCAAGTCTGCGTAGTTAAATTGTTTGTCGTCAGCCTTTAGTCTTTTGCAGGTCCGCCAGGAATCACGCAAAAAGCAATCGTTTTGTCGACTGCAATAACATCTTTAAATCAATGATCCGGTGGTTTGAAGACGTTCCAATGCTCGCTTTGATGCGACACGAGACTCGTGATTCCAGATGTTTGTGCTTGTTTTTCCCTCACAAGCTGGTTTAGCAAGCCAGGATGAGTGGAGCGACAGCAGCCCATGGTTTCCACCGCATCTCCTGAGTCAAGCGTCGCCTGGGCAGGGGTCGCACCTCCCAAGCGCTTGTGTGACTACCAGCCGTTTCCTTTTCTTATTCCTAGGGTTCAGCTGAATGTGGTGGTGGATCAGCCTGATTCAGTTCAGGTGACGGCTGATCTGCAACTGGAACCTGTTGATCGAGAAGCCTCCATTCCACTGGTCTTGCGCGGAGTCGATCTTGAGTTGATCTCAATCACTCTTGATGGGCAGGCACTGGAGACCGGCTCTTATCGATTGGATGAGGATCTGCTGGAAATCTTTGAACCGCCGACCCAGCCCTTCACGCTGAGAACTGTCAGTCGTCTTGATCCTCAGGCCAACACTTCACTTGAAGGTTTGTATGAAAGCGGCGGAATGCTCACCACTCAATGCGAGGCGGAGGGTTTTCGACGCATCACCTTTCATCCTGACCGTCCTGATGTTCTGAGTCGTTATCGGGTACGCATTGAGGCTGATCGACAACGTTTCCCCGTGCTGCTCTCGAATGGTAATGAGGTCAGTGCATCAGTTCTGGCTGACGATGCCTCTCGTCATGAGGTTGTCTGGGAAGACCCCTTCCCCAAGCCCTCTTATCTGTTTGCGCTTGTGGCTGGCGATCTGCGTGAGATCAGGGACCGTTACGTGACCGCCACCGGACGGGAGGTGACTCTCCGTTTACACGTGGAAGCTGGTGATGAGCCCTTCACCGCCCATGCCATGGAGTCTTTGAAGCGTTCCATGGAATGGGATGAATCCGTATATGGACTTGAGTACGACCTTGATGAGTTCAATACCGTCGCCGTACGTCATTTCAACATGGGTGCAATGGAGAATAAAAGTCTTAATATTTTTAATTCAAAACTGGTTTTAGCCGATGCTGAATCCGCAACGGATGGAGAATTAGAACGGATTGAAAGTGTTGTTGGACACGAGTATTTTCATAACTGGTCCGGCAACCGAATCACCTGTCGTGATTGGTTTCAGTTGTCGCTGAAAGAAGGGCTCACGGTGTTTCGCGATCAGTGCTTCACAGCCGATCTTCATTCCGAGCCTCTGAAGCGTATCGAAGATGCAGCGATGCTTCGTAATACGCAGTTCCGTGAAGATGCTGGCCCAACAGCTCATCCGGTGAAGCCTGATTCCTATCAGGCCATTGATAACTTTTACACAACAACGATTTATGAAAAGGGCGCGGAACTGATACGCATGTTGAGGACGCTGCTGGGGTCTGAACGTTTCATGCGGGGCATGAGCGTTTTTTTCAAGCGGCATGACGGAGAAGCTGCAACAACGGAGGATTTCGTTGCGGCGGTTGTGGATGGTGCAGGAGCGGATGGTCTGCCCCTCGGATTTGATGTCGAGCAATTCCGACGTTGGTATCACCAGGCGGGAACACCTCATGTGTCGGTGAAGACTCACTGGGATGCAAGTGACGGTCGTCTGAGCCTGACGCTGCAGCAGTCCACGGCTCCCACCCCCGGGCAGGAGAGCAAACAAGCGCTTGTGATTCCAGTGCTCTGGTCGGTCCTGCAACCCGATGGAGGTGCCGGGGAAGAGCGTCTGATGGTGCTTGATCAGGACGAAGCAACTGTTGTGTTGGAAGGGTTGCCCCCTGCTGCGCAGCCACCGGTTGTTTCAGTCTTCCGTCGTTTTTCAGCTCCGGTGACCTGGGATGCAGGCCAAACCACGGACGATCTGTTCGTGCTGTTTGCCAGAGACGATGATGCTTTTGCGCGCTGGGATGCCGGTCAGCAACTCTGGAAGCAACTGATCCTTCACCGCGCTGAGGGAACTCCTGAATCAGGGCTGGAGTCAAGGATGCTTGATTCACTTCGCCAGCTGCTTTCTGACAACGGCGAACAGGATCCATCGGTGCTGGCAACGCTTCTGGCTTTTCCTGGCCTCGCCGAGCTTGAGTCACTGCAGAGAGAAGCCGACCCTCCTGCGCTTGAGCGGGCACTCTGTGAACTGAGAGAGAGCTTCGGACATCAGCTGGCTACGATGTTGATGTCGAGACTTTCTGGAGTCGCGAAGGGTCTTGACCACTCCTGGCCTGAAGGCCAGGGCGAGCGACAGCTCACCGGTCTGGTCTGGAGTTGGCTTGCTGCTGCCGGAGACCCCAAGGCCCTCTCCGACGCCGCTCAGGCAGTTCATGGCCCTTCAATGACTTTGGCTCGTGCCGGACTGCGGGCATTGCAGCCCATCGACTGTGTCGAGCGCGACCAGGCTTTGAACTCGTTTCACGATCGATGGCAGGAGCGTCCAGTGATTTTCGATACCTGGTTTTCGCTGGAAGCATCAACACCGCGGTCTGATTCTCTTGAGAGGATTGCCTCTCTCTTGAGACATCCTCGCTATGACCCGATGGCACCCAATTCCGTTCGTGCCGTGCTTGGCGGATTAGCGAGCAATCCCCGTGTATTTCATGCTCTCGATGGAAGCGGATATCAATTCATGGCCGAACAGATCATTGCTGTGGATCAGCGCAACGCCATCACAGCGTCTCGTCTGGCCAAGGTGTTCAGTCGTTGGCGCACCTATGGCAGTGAACGTCAGGCTGCTGTGAAGCTGGCATTGTCAAGATTGGCCGCTGCCGATCTGTCAACGAACACCCGTGAGGTGGTGACGTTGATGGACGCATGAGCTGCTGTTTCAAAGTTGGATGAGATCAATGTTTCGTTCTCGCAGCGCGACTCCTAAAACCCTTGAATTGCTCACACGAAATCTTTTTTGATCCTTCAGGAACTACAGCACGCTGAATGCTCAGTAGCAATCATCACCCGGCGGAGTCTTTCTGGTTTTCTCCTGTTAACGCGTTACGCCCTGTGAAACTCAATTGACTGTGGAGTGAGGCTCTTTAGTTTGCAATCAATCGTGATAGGGGTATGGGTAGCGAAACTCTTGAGCATCTCTTCAAGAAAGACATTCACGAAGACACCTGGGACTGGTGGAATGCTCAGCTCTTCTTTTTGAGGCAGGATCAAGATTTTCATGAAGCTGAAGCTGTTTTTAAAGAGTTCAGTCCATATAGAAGTGAGTTTTAGAGCTGTGATTTTTGCTGTTTTTATTGTGGAAATTTACTGCTGATGGTGCAGCTGCTTTGGTTAATTCGTGATCATTAAGACAGCAAGGATGTGATGTCACTTTCAAATGTGAGAATGCTGTGGCTTTGACCTTTTTTCCCCGGTAATAATGCAATTGCGCTCACGGCCTTTGGGAAGGCAGCCTGACTTCTGGAGACAAATGAACAGAGATCATCGGCAGACCAGAGGCCTTTGATTCCGTTTCGACGTTCCTCGATCAACCGTTCGTAAGCCTCGTTGAATCGTGTAGCGCGTTCCTCGTCGCCATTGAGCATCATTGCGAAGGCCACTTCGGGGCTTTTTTCTGTGGCGATCCGAAGCCACTCCTTGACTTCGGGGCTGTCGATGGCTGCCGAGGTCGGCACCAGGTTGCCGATGCTGCCAACACCGATCACCTCCGCTTTGATTTGATCCGTACGACCGTCGATAACGACGCAAGGACAGGAGAAGCTCCAGGTGCTGACAGCATTCAGTTGCATAGCCGCTTCCACGAATGTGTGTCGGCACTCAGAAACCAATACGTCCAGACGAGCTCGATTGGATGTCATGCGTGTTCTTGGCCAGGTCCCAGTCGGACTAACTCGTTCATTCTGTCGGAAGACAATTCAATGTTGTGGATACACCTGTTTCAGGAGAGCCAGTCGGAGTCAATGGAAAAAGTGAGAACTCCGTGATCTTCTGTCTCGTTTCCCTCGGTGATAGCCACGCAGGCAATCTCTCCTTTTTCAAAACATTGCCTGGATTTAACTGCGAATTTCGCTGCATCGGTATACGACCAAACAGCGTTTCCATGATGACGATATTCGTCGGTATAACGATCCCAAAGGATGGAGAACCGTGTTGCAACTGGCCCGCTCATGAATTCAGCGAGGGCTTTTTCGCCTCCGATCTCCCGATGACGTCTGAGAAACGTGCGAATCAGTGGATCGTCGATCACATTGCTTGTTGTGATCGTTCCAGTGAGGCCTCGCACTGAAGTTTTCAGGACTCGCATGGGGCGCTCTCTGGCATCAACGACAATCAAAGGGCACTGCAGATCCCAGGCAGCTCGGTTGCGCAGTTCTCTTGCAGCATCGGACATCTCTTCGCGAAGTTCTCTGATGAGTTGTCTCACGATGAGGTTTGGATCCTTCATGTATTGAGAGTAAAACTTTTCTGGATCTGAAGGTGCGATTCAATCCACTCAGTCTGGAATGCTTCGAAGCAATCGGATCTGAGGTATGGATCTGCACCTGTGAAGAGAAGTCAAGCCATGCTCAATACAGTGATTCAGTCAAGCTGAACCCTTCATTGCTGTGTACGGCGTGAATAGGCAATGGAGTTGCCCAGGGCACACTCCATTGCCTGAAGAGCTCAGGTTCTGCTGATGACTCACGCCCCACGACCGTTCTATGATGACTTGATTAATCATGTGCAAGTGGCAAAACTCGGTCGTATTCAGTTAAAACAGATTCAGCAACTCAATGCTTCCGAAGGTTATTTCCTGATTCGCAAGCATAAAGAGCTCCTTAATCTGATGATGAGAATGTTCCAACTCGACACTTACAGCTTGACCTGGATTCAGTTCTTCAAAGGGGTTGGAATCGGTGCTGTCGCTGTGTGGTTTTTGATGCGTTGAGCACTCAGTGTACATTTTGTGCTTCTGAGATATAGATTTTTCCTGTCAAATTTGATGCTTGAGTTGGCTTGATTGACCTTTAATGAGTTGGTTTTATTATGAATTTTGGATTATTTCTGCGTCTCTATCAATTATTATTTGTACCCAGTTTTTGCAGGGCTTTTTTTCTGAAGGCAGCACCTTCCTTGCCGGAATGTTCTCCCCACAATCCTTCCCAGTAGAAGTAAATCACTCCATAGCCCTGCTCATTGCTGAGTCTTGTCTTGTCTGCAAGAACAGGAATGGGTGTGGTTCTCTTCCCGAAACCAGCAAGAACTCCGATCTGTACTGGCAATCCCCATTGACGCGCTTTGCGTAATGCGGGCTGATTGAGATCCTTGGCAAACCCCTTGAGTGAATAGGCATAGTTCTGCACGACAAGATCATCGATCAGCTCTCCCACCGCCCACAGTTCCCAGTCCTGCAGCCAGTGGTTGTACGCAAACCGAAACGGCCCCGGTGAAAGACTGATTCGTTTCGGCAGTGATTCTTTCTCGAGGCGTTCCCGCAATTCCCTTAATAAACCAGTCAGTTGTCGCCGTCTCCAGGTCATCCAGTAACGATTGGTGTGATCCTTGGGAGGTGGTGCGCCTGTTTCATTTTCGTATAAAGCACTGGTGTAACGGTCGTATCCGAGTTTCACCGGCCATGCGAAGTGGTCATCAAGTTGAAGACCATCCATCCTGCAGCGTTTCATCACCTCCACCACCAAACCGACGAAACGTTCACGCACTTCTGGATGAGCCGGGTTGAGCCAGACCATTTTTTTGCCATGCATCGTCATGACGGTGTTTCCGTCTGCATGAGCCAACACCCATTCAGGGTTCTGACTCACGATGGTCGAATCAGAAGGCTCCATCAGGCCGTACTCAAACCATGGAATGACTTTCATCCCTCGCTTGCGGGCTTGCTGACTCAGGGTGCAGATGGGATCAAGTTGGGTCCCTGCTTTTTTCAATGCCGGTTCAACCGGCGCGAAGCGACTGCGATGAAAGGTGGTGCCGCGGCTCCATACATTGGGATAGATGGCGTTGAATCCTGCGGCTTTGAGTTCATCCATGGCTCGGATGAGGACCTGACGGTCGTAGTAAAGACCGCTCGGACTGTTGGTCAACCAGACCCCCAGCGTTCGTCTTGGCTGCGCGCTGGGAAGCTGTGCTGATGCCGGCACTGCTGCACACAGGCACAGCAACCAAGCCGCCACCCCTGCAGCATTTCGGCGACGTTGCTGCTGAACTCGGGTCAATGAGTCAACGGAACGATGATTGTCAACCCTTTTCATCTCAGGACGTTTTCGATCGGACGAGGGGGTTCATGGTCAGTGTTCTAGCTCGCTGAGGAGCCTCCGAAAACGTTGCAAACCCTCGCACTGGATGGATGCTTCCGCTACGAATTTGTTTGGGACTGTCTTCTTCTTCACTTGCGGGTTGGCTGACAGGGATGACAGTTCTCTTCGCCAGAGCATCGTTGCGCATGTGTTGAGTGTGCGGCGATTGATAACGCCAAGCACTTTTTTGCGCGACTGTTTGAGAAGCAAAGAGAACAGGGATTCAGCATATGGATCCAGGCCTCGGATAAGGTGTGATGGAAGTCTGAGGTTGCTTGTGGAGATCAGATGCCGCATTCGTTCAATGCCACAGATATGATCTGACAGGCGAGATCCCAGTCACCATTTTTATCGTTGCTTTGACTTCATTGAAAGTTATCGATGAATTTCAATTCGATAAATGCTTGCTTGCTGTTTGCAGAGATTGATGGGATTAACCTCTTTCAAGTACATGAATGGTGATTGAATGTCAAGATGAATTTTGAAGGGGTCAATACTTCGATATTGGCTGGCTTGAAGCGTAAAAATCGGGGAGTAGCTGAGTCGGTATTGGTGTTGCTTACTCTTAATGTGCATGTCGACCCTGCCTCCTGAAGCCTATCAGGTGCGGAGATGCTATTGCCACTGATAATCCTGTGGCTAAAAACAAAATGAAGGATTGAGAATTCATTCCGGAACTCTCAAGTTGGTCAGGGGGAAAGAAGCCAAGGATGATTGCAAAAAGTGAACCAAGGCCTCCTATGATGCAAGTGCTCCACAGGCCAAATTTACCTCCGGGGATGCGAAATCTGCCTGAATGATTTGGATGTTTTTGCCTTAGTCTCAAGGCGGCAAGGAACATCATCACGTACACGCAAAGATACATCTGAATGGTCAGAACGCTAATCATGAAATAGGCTGAAGCGACTGTTGGTTGTAATAGAAATGCCAAGCAGATGATTGAGACAACTGCACTTTGAATCAGCAGGATATGAGTTGGCACGTTGTTCTGGTTCACTTTCAGCAGAGTTGGCGGCAAAGCGCCGTCTTCAGTTGAAGCCAGCATGCCTTTGCTGGGTCCAACGATCCAGGCATTGACGCTTCCGAAAACACCCAATGCCATCCCAAGTGCAAACAGCCGAGCCCACCCGTCAAGTTTGTAGCGACTCAGCATATGCTTGAGCGCTTTGATCACTCCACTTTGCAGTTCGTATTCGCCTGGAGCCAGAGCTGTTGCAATTGAAAGAGCACCAAGAATAAAAATAGTCAATATGATCATCGCCGCAAGCATGATTCCTAGCGGAAAGTTTCTGCCTGGTGATTTGACTTCGCGCGCGTGGGCGGCGGTCATTTCCATCCCGGCAAAAGCAAGCCAGACACTGACTGCAAAAGTGATATTGGAAAACTGGCTGATATCTGGAATGACCTGGTTGCCATTCTCTAGCAATCGTGATGGATAGCCTGTCGCCAGCCCAACTCCTGCCAAGATGATCAGTGTTATGCCAGGAATAAATACACCAGAGAAAGCACCGAGGGCGCTTAATTTTGCTGAACCTGAGAGGCCTCGGAAGTTAAAAAGAACTGCAGCCCAATAAGTAGTGAGAACGATGCTGACAATAAAGGTTTTGTTATTGGCCAGTGCTTCGGAATCTCCAGGCGCGATGGCATAGGCCAGTGATGCGGCTCCAAAGGTGAGTACAACTGGAAACCAGCAAAGGTTCTGAAACCATTGCAGAAAAACGGCAACAAAGCCCCAGCGTTTTCCAAAAGCTTCTCTTACCCAGATATAGACGCCTCCCCGTTCGGGCCACGCTGTTGCCAACTCCGCTGCTACCAAAGAGACCGGCACGAAAAAGACGAGCGCGGCTAACACATAGAAAAAAATGGCCCCAACGCCATAGCTTGCCATCTGTGGAAGATCGCGAAGACTGGCGATGGCAACGATGTTGATCATTGCAAGGCCAAACAGGCCAAGCACTCTTGGTGCTGCAACTTGATCACTGATCATGACCTGAATGATTAATCAGAGTTGGCTGTTTTGTTGTTTGCTTGAGAACTCATGAGAATTCATGAGTTCTCAAAAGTTAGCCATGTAGATCAGGCTGAACTCTTCAGCGATGGGAAATTCCGAACTGGTGTTGAAGTCGCTGACTGGTTGTGTTGTCACTGCATTGTTGTGCCCCTTGATGCCCGTGCAGGTCTGGCCCTGCCTTGAAGCTTCAGAGCTTTCTCTCATTTTTCTCGGTAGTTCAGTGCATGAACCAGTTGTCAGGGACGATGTGTTTGTGTTCCAGCGGTTGATTTCATAGTTGGATTGTTCATGCAATGACGGCAGCTATGACGTCAGTGGAGGCGTACCTCCTTTCAGCGATAGAGATAAAAAGAAAACATTGTGAATGAGATCCTTATCGCTGCTTCCTGAATTTCTTGTTCGCTGTTGTCAAAGTCTGATGCTTCTTCAAAGGCACCGGCTTTCGGTCTCTCTGAACGGATCGCTCGGTGGCCATTCGCTCGTTTCTGGTCTCCATGCTCCTGATGCATGGAGGGTCAATGGCCAGGGTCAGGCTCTGACAGCTCCTGCTTGGTCTGAGCTGGATCGGATGTTTGGGTCGACCCAGATCGGTGATTTTCAATCAGCGTTGTCGACCGTCGAACCTCCGTGACTGAATGTCTCAGGTCTGCTGAAGTTGCCCTAGCGGAACATCGAACTGACGGAGCTCTCTTCATGAATGCGCCAGATCGCTTCTCCCAGCATGTTCGCGACCGACAGCACCTGCAGCTGCGGGAACATGCGGTCTGAAGGAATTGGAATGGAGTTGGTCACGACCACCTGCTCAAACAGACCATCCACCGAGAGACGCTCCGCCGCCGGGGGAGAGAACACGGCATGCGTGGCGCAGGCGATCACCCGTTTCGCACCCTTTTCACGCAAGAGACGAGCACCGGCACAGATTGTGCCGCCGGTGTCGATCATGTCGTCGATCAATATGGCGGTCCGATCGTGCACATCACCAATCACAGTGAGGCTTTCAGCCATGTTGTGACCTGTACGCCGCTTGTCGATGATGGCCAGAGGCGCATCATTCATCTGTTTGGCAAAGGCTCTGGCCCTGGCGACGCCTCCCACATCGGGTGACACCACGACCACTTCTCCAAGATCCTGGTCGGACAGGTAATCAACAAGCACTGGTGAGCCGTAGATGTGATCACAGGGAATGTCGAAGTAACCCTGGATCTGAGCGGAGTGGAGATCCATCGCCAGAACCCGATCAACGCCGGAGGTCACCAGCAGATTGGCGGTCAGTTTCGCGGTGATCGATTCACGCCCTGCTGTTTTTCGGTCCGCGCGGGCATAGCCGTAGTACGGAACAACAGCAGTGACCTGACGGGCGGAGGCGCGTCGACAGGCATCCACCATGATCAGCAGCTCCATCAGGTGATCATTCACCGGGGCGCAGGTGGGCTGGATCAGAAAAACGTCGCAGCCACGGATGGACTCCTGAATCTGAACATAAAGCTCTCCGTCAGCGAAGCGTTTGCAGACTCTTGGGCCATCGGGCACGCCCAGGTAGGCGGCGATTTCGCGGGAGAGCGCAGGATTTGACGTTCCTGTGAAAAGTCGTAGACGCCGGGTATCGTGCTGAATTTTTTCCTGTTCGGCGCGGGCTGCAGTCAGGAATCCGGTCACGATGCCCGCGAACGAGAAACTGGTTGTCTGATCGTAGAGGTGCGTGGTCCCGTGATTCATGGCCGACTCCTGAAGCGGGCCTCTTAGGGTTCCCGAATGTCTCAGAACCTTCTGGTTGTCATCGGCGCCGGCGCTTTGCCTGAGCTGCAGATGTCCGCAGCCTGTCGCTCTCTTGCTGCCGAGATCGGCGCTGTTCTCCTTGAAGAGAGCTGCAGTCGTTCTCCCCACCCGATGCTCGGTCACCTCACATCAGAGATCAGCGATTCCAGCGGCTTGACTCTGCTGAGTCTCAATGGTGATGTTGGTGTTGATGAAAGCTGTGAGGGCAGCTGGATCGATGCTCTCGCGTCCTGGAGAATTCCAGTTCTGATGCTGGCGGAGCCACGATCTGATGGCCGCTTCCCTGGCCTTGTCCCAGCGTTCGTGGCCTTCGCCAGAGAATTGAACCTCTCCCTGTTGGGACTGGTTCAACTCGGTGGCGACTGGGATGCGCCTGCACGACGGACCGATGGTCTTCCTTGGTGTGGATGTCTGCAGGGTCCTGATGATGACCCGAGAGGTGTGATCAGTTGTCTGAAGCAACGTCAGCTGTTGATGGCCAGAGAGGGAGCTGCTGGTTCGGTTTGAGTTCCCGCAGCAGTTGTTGCCCTGTTCTGGGTGCCAGTTTCAGCTGGCTGATCACAGGGGGCTGATCACTGCTCAGTGCTGCAGCTGTCAGGCTCATGATTTCCGTGACCGTAAGGTCCGTTTCCATCTTTGTGCTGACTTCTCCAATCACACTGGGCAGTAGGGCGATCGCATTCGGTTGAAGCAGCTGCTCGTGGATTCCCTGCACGAGCCTCTGCTGCCGGCTGCGCCGGTCAGCATCCTGCTTCGGTTCAGGTCTGTAGCGGGCAAGTTGTTCGGCCTGGCGGCCGTTCAGTGTCTGGCGCCCTGCCTGGAGGTTCACGCTGTAGTTCTGTGCTTTGTCCTTGTGCTCGTAGGACTGATTGAGAGTGACTTCCACTTCACCCAAGCCATCAACAAGACTGCGGAGGGCCTGACGTGTCATGACCACGAACCGTTCGGGCTCCCCCTCTTCCAATCCCACCACTTCGGCGATCACATCGGCTGTCAGGGCCACGCCGCCTTGCTGATAGGCATCAGCGAGCGACTGAAGTGTCTCGCTTCCAGGCAGATTCACCGCCAGCTCTGTCGGCAGCTGCAGCACCTGCAATGGTTCCCCGGCGCTGATCTGAACCAGCATCAGACTGTCGGCATTCGGTGGTCCCTTCGGAGCGGCCTTGTTATCTGGATCATTGATGCCATCGGCATCGATTCCCACCATCAACACCATGACTGGACGTTCTGGAAGCGGCCCCAGGCTGGAAGGGTCATCCGCTGCAGGTGGTTCCGCCGCCATCGGGTCTGGTTCCGGCCAGATGGTCGCCAGTCCTGTTGCGATGAGGCCGGCTCCCGCCACAGCAGCAGCAACTCTCAGGATCATTCTGAATGGATTGCTCCCGAGCCATCGCTTCGATCGGCTCGGTGAAGGATCACCGGTCGGTCCCTCGTCCGTCATTGCGCCGAATCCTCCAGAACTGAGTCAGAGTCTCGCCTGGTTCTAAGCGAATAATGGATGGTGTCGACCCCATGCCCATGCTTCTGAACGATGACTTTCGTGACCGTTCTCCTGACCAGGTGCGCGTTGTGGTCTTTGGAGCCACTGGATACATCGGCCGTTTCGTGGTCAAGGAGCTGATCGCACGGGGATATGACGTTGTCGCCTTCGCGCGCGAGCGGAGTGGTGTCGGCGGCCGTCAGGACCAGGACAGCGTGAGGGCTGATTTCGCCGGGGCGGAGGTTCGTTTCGGTGACGTGACCAAGGTTGATTCCCTTGCTCGCAATGCCTTCGATCACCCTGTGGATGTGGTGGTCAGTTGCCTTGCATCACGTACCGGTGGACGGAAGGACTCCTGGGCAATCGATTATGAGGCCACGTTCAACACTTACCAGCAGGGAAGGAAGGCTGGGCTTTCGCACTTTGTTCTTCTTTCAGCAATCTGTGTGCAAAAACCACTGCTGGAATTTCAGAAGGCGAAACTTGCTCTTGAGGCTGAGCTCCGCAAAGGCGCCTCTGAAGTGAGCTACTCGATCGTTCGCCCGACGGCTTTTTTCAAGAGTCTGGGAGCACAGGTTGAAAGTTGCCGCAAAGGTGCCCCATACGTGATGTTCGGAGATGGCGAACTGGCGAGCTGCAAGCCAATCAGTGAGTCTGATCTGGCTTCCTATATCTGTGATTGTGTGATTGATCAAAACAAGATCAATCAGATCCTTCCCATAGGGGGTCCTGGTGAGGCCTTAAGTGCTCGACAGCAGGGAGAACTGTTATTCAGGGCATTAGGAAAAAAACCCTGGATGATTTCGCTTCCGATTGCATTGATGGATGTTCCTGTTGGATGTCTTGAGTTTCTCTCGGGAAAGTTTCCTTCACTTGAAGACACGGCTGAATTTGGAAAGATCGGCCGCTACTACGCTGGGGAGTCAATGCTTGTGTGGGACGAACAGCGTCAGCAATACGACAGTGCGGCGACGCCTTCCTACGGCAAGGACACCCTGGAGCAGTTTTTTGAACGCGTTGTGCGTGATGGCATGGACGGCCAGGACCTCGGGGATGCCGCCCTCTTCTGAAGTGATGTCGTTGCCAGTGAAAGCGAGTCACGCGTGACACGAACTTCTCTGTTGCGACGTCGTGTCGGCGTTCTGCTGCATCCGACAGCACTGCCAGGTTCGGTTGTCTGCGGGGCTTTGGGGGCTTCCGCTCGTTCCTGGATCCAGGCTTTGGCAGAAAACGGCATCGGACTGTGGCAGATCTTGCCCCTGTCACCTCCGGACGGGACGGGTTCCCCCTACAGCTCTCCCTCCAGTTTCGCCATCAATCCCTGGCTGCTGGATGCGAAGGATCTCAGTGACCAGGGATTTCTGCAATCCCGGGATCTGCAGGCGCTGCCCGGTGCTGAAGCTGGCTGTGCTGAAGTTGATTTTTCCCTCGCAGACAGGCGTGCCTCATGTCTCGCCAGGCAATTGTGCCGAAGCTGGGACCAGGTGTCGCACTCACATCACGCGGCCTTTGAGCGATGGCGACGGGATCAGTCCCGCTGGCTTCAGGACCATGCAGCATTCATGGTGCTGCGGGAGCAGCATGAGGGGCTTCCCTGGTGGCAATGGCCTCGGGAGCTGGCAGTTCATGATCAGAACGCTTTAGGAGAGTGGCGTGAAGCGCATCAGAATCGTCTTCTTGAGCAGGAGCTGCTGCAGTGGCATCTGAGCCGTCAATGGATGCGGCTGCGCAAGCTTGCCAATGAGCTTTCGGTGGAGATCCTCGGAGATCTTCCCTTCTATGTGGCCCGCGACAGTGCTGATGTCTGGAGCCATCGCAGTTTGTTTTCCATTGCGGCGGACGGACGACTTCGAGAACAAAGTGGTGTACCTCCTGATTATTTCTCTGAGACAGGACAGCTGTGGGGAACACCGGTTTATCGCTGGTCCCGACATCGCAGCACCGGCTTTCGCTGGTGGAGAGATCGACTGCGGCGTCAGTGGCAGCTTGCAGACCGACTGAGGCTGGATCACTTTCGGGCGCTGGCGTCCTACTGGTCTGTTCCAGGGGGTGACACCACGGCCATGAACGGGGCCTGGCGACGTTCCCCCGGGCGAGAGCTGCTCAGTTGCCTTCGCAGGGATGCAGGCGGATTGTTACCTCTGGTGGCTGAAGACCTTGGAGTGATCACTCCGGATGTCGAGCGTTTGCGTGATCGCTTTCGTCTGCCCGGGATGAAGGTGCTTCAGTTCGCTTTCGATGGCAATCCGCACAACCCGTACCTTCCGTCCAACATCCATGGCACCGGATGGGTGGTTTATCCAGGAACACACGACAACCCAACCAGTCTGGGTTGGTGGCAACGGCTTGATGACGACTCCCGTGCTCGGTTTGCCAGGTGTCTGAATTGCCCGGTTGAAGCCCCTGGCTGGCAGTTGCTCGAGCTGGGCCTGTCTTCAAGCGCCCAGCTGGTGGTGGCACCACTGCAGGATCTGCTGCACCTCGATGATGCGGCCCGTTTCAATACGCCAGGGACGGTTGGAGGCAACTGGAACTGGCGTCTCCCGGTTTTTGACGACTCGGTTGCGGGAGCACTTCAGGGCTATGGATTGCGCGCTGAAGTCTGGTCAAGGCGGTAGATGCCTGGTTGATTATTCAGCGCTTTCTGCGGAAGCCCGTCCCATCGAACATCCCCTGCAGCGGGTGCCGGTTGAATGTTGAGCTGTAGTGGTGGCAGCAGCTGAAGGGTGAGCGTTCCGGTTGCCCCTTTGAGAGAACTGCGATCGCCTCCTTCACTGCTGAGCGTCAGGGTGCTCGGTTGCTGAAGGGTCACTTCAAGCACCCCAGGCAGTGGTTGGTCGCTGAGGAGCTTCGCCGCCGATTCGCTCGTCTGCCGCGATCGGAGCTCAGCCAGTGGTCGCAGGCCTTGCAGCAGTGGATCGGAATCCTGCTGAAGACTCAGAGGAATGGGCGTGAAGGACTTGGTGTTGTCGATCGCCAGTTGCCGTTGCTGTTGATTCAACGCGAGCAGGGACACGGTAATGACAACGATGTAAACGAGACTCCCCTGCCAGGTTGTGAAGATGTCGATACTTCCGAGCGTGAAGCGTGATCGCCGCCCTGTCTGCCGGAGTCGCTGCTGAAAACAGTCTTCAGGCAGTGCTCCGCTCAGGCTCCTGGGCTCAAGCTGGAGGTACTGCTCAAGCCGCTGCAGCATGGCCACGAGGTAAGCAGGCTCCGGCAGGCGATCTGACCAGCCCCTTTCCAGTGCCTCCAGTACGGGTGTGGTGATTCGGACCTCCCTGGAGAGATCTCGCAGACTCAGCCCACATTGTTCACGGTGCTGTTTCAGACGTTGTCCAGCTTCGATCAGAGGGGCAGCGTTGGACGGAGGATCCGTTGCATTGGCCTCACTTTGACGCCTTCGCCGCCAGCGCCATGGGAAGGAACGTTTGAACAGTGCCATGGCCGTTTACGCCTCGCCTGCCTGAGAACTGATCAGGCTTCGCCATTCTTGCCTGGACAGTTCGCGCCAGCACCCCTCTGCAATGGATCCAAGTGCAAGTCCACCGATCGCTACCCGCTGTAGGTCGATCACGGAGTGACCGAGAAGCGAGGCAATTCGGCGGATCTGACGGTTGCGTCCTTCGCGTAGGATCACTTCCAGCGTGCTTTGTTCAGGTTCACTCCTGAGCAGTCTCACGCAGGCAGGAAGGGTGCGAGAGCCATCCAGTTCCACCCCTTGACTCCATCGTTCCAGAGTCGTTGGATCAGGTGTTCCAGTCACTGTCACCCTGTAGGTCTTGCTGTGGGCATAGCGGGGGTGGGTGAGCTTCAAAGTGAGTTCTCCCTGATTGCTCAGTAGAAGAGCCCCCCGGCTGTCGGCATCCAGACGCCCAACCGGATGCAGTCCCCGCCTGAGCTCAGAGGGGATGAGATCCAGCACGGTGTCTCGCCCCTGAGGGTCGTGACAGCTGCTGATCACGCCTGGAGGCTTGTTGAGCAACAGGACCCGATCCGCAGCGCCCTTGGCCAAGGGCGTGCCATCCACGCAGATCAGATCCGTCTCCGGATCTGCCTGATCCCCAAGTCCTGCGATCGTTCCGTTGACTTCAACGCGACCCTGGCGCAGCAGTTGTTCGGCCTGACGCCTTGAGCAGTGTCCCGCGGCTGACATCAGTTTCTGAAGTCTCTGGCGCATTGAGCTTGGTTTTCTCTCAGTGGTCACCGCGGGGCAGCAGCAGTTCAATCGATGTGCCACCTTCAGGATGATTGCTGGCCTGGACCCGGCCTCCATGGTTCACGGCGATCTGTTGGACGATGGCCAGTCCGAGTCCGCTGCCGCCTCGGTTGGAACGGGCGCGGGATGCGTCGCCTCGGTAGAAGCGCTGGAACATGCTGCTGAGATCGCTTTCGCTCAGACCAGGTCCATGGTCCCTGACGCAGACCAGCCACCACCCCCCACTGGGGAGGATCTTCACGTCAACGCTGCTTCCTCGAGGGGAAAAGCGCAAGGCGTTGTCGAGCAAGTTGAGGACGGCTCGATGCAATCGGCGTTGGTCTCCCAGAAGTGGTCCTGGATCTTGCGTGTTGATGGAGAGCCTCACTTCGCGCTGATCTGCAAGCGGGCGAATGCTGTTCCAGGCGGCCTCAACCAGTTCTTCAAGATTGACCGGTGAGTAGTCTCCCTGCTCATGGGGAAGGATGTTCTCCAGCCTGGAGAGCTCCAGCAAATCCTCCACCAACAATTGCAGACGTCTGAGTTCCCTCTGCAGGCGCTCAACAAGAATACCGTCACCGTCTGAGACTGTCGTTTCCAGTCGATCGCTCACGAGCATCAGGGCCGTGAGTGGGGTTTTCAGCTCATGGGCGACATCGCTCACCCAGCGCTCCTGTTGCTCCTGCTGTGCTTCCAGCGATTGTCTGTTCTGGAGGAGGACCAGCAACCACTCGTCTGAACCAGGCAGAACGATGGCTTCGAGAGGCATACCCTGCTGCTCCCATTCACAGCGTTGCGGCCGTTGTTGATAACGCACACTGACAATCGCCTCTTCAAGCTGAGGCACGCTGAGAACGTCGTCGAGCGCCTGTCCGCGCACGAGCCGATTGCTGGAGAACTGCAGCAATCGTTCTGCTCTTGAGTTGATGAAACCGATGGTGAGATCTGGTGTGAGAACCATCCATCCCTGAGTGGCGGCATCGATCCAGGCCAGCAGTTGCGCTGTACTCAGCGAGTGACCGGACAACACCAGCGAGATCTGTGCTGTGTGCCTTCGGGAAGCGGCGTTCAGATTGAAGCGGCTGCGCAACGCCCAACCGGTCATCACACCGAACGTGATGCCAAGGATGAACGAAGCACCTGAGTTCACATCAATCAGCCGAATCGATAACCGAATCCACGCACGGTTCGGATGTGGTCAGGAGAGGAGGGAGTGGTCTCGATTTTTTCTCTCAACCATCGGATATGCACGTCGACGGTTTTGGTGTCTCCGATGAAGTCGATGCCCCAGATTTGTTCCAGCAGTTGATCACGGCTCCAGACACGCTTTGGGTTGCGCATCAGCAGTTCCAGAATCTTGTATTCCTTGGGGGCAAGGTTGAGATCCTCTCCGTCCCTCGTCACCCTGCATTCCTGGCAGTAAAGACAGAGGTTGGCGTGTTCTATGACGTCATCCCTGTCCGTGGATTCGGGGCTCATTCCCTGGGAGCGGCGCAGCAGGGCGCGGCATCGGGCCACCAGCTCCCTTAGCCCGAATGGTTTGACCAGATAGTCATCGGCACCCACCTCGAGGCCGAGGACTCGATCGGTTTCGCTGTCCCTGGCGCTGATGACAAGGATCGGGGTGGTGTTATTGAGTTGCCTGAGCTCGCGGCAGAGGTCGAGCCCACCCATCCCCGGAAGCATCAGATCAAGGACCAGTGCATCAATGCTGTCGGCTTGCGCTCCGGTGAGCATGGCCAGGGCTTCGTTCCCATCCCCGCAGGCGCTCACCTCAAAACCCTCGGCACTGAGCGCTTCCTGCACTGTTTCTCTGATGGAGGTGTCGTCTTCAACCACCAGAAGGTGAGCAGTGCTGATGCTGTTGCTGCTGTTGTTGTTGGTTTTGCTGCTGGCGGTTGCTGAGGTCACAGAGGACTCCAGGAGTGTCCGCATTCTGATCCGGGAACTCGGCTTGGGCCTCGCTTAGCGAGAAACTCCTGTGAACGATGGTAAATTAAGAAACGGATAGGTTTCGTAATTGGACGATGTCGCCCTTGGCCCTGCTACCGGATGCGGACCTGGTGCGTTCCTATCTGCGTGACATCGGTCGTGTACCGCTGCTGAGCCACCAGCAGGAGATCACGTTGGGGCGTCAGGTGCAGGAACTGATGGATCTGGAGGCGCAGGAAGCGGAGCTGAGTGATCAGCGTGGTGGCGAGATGGTGCCTGCGGCGGAACTGGCCAAGGCTGCAGGACTGAGTGCAGCGCAACTGAAGCGCAAGCTGCAGGCGGGTCGCCGCGCCAAGGAGCGGATGGTGGCGGCGAATCTGCGTCTGGTGGTGAGTGTTGCCAAGAAATACACCAAGCGGAATATGGAACTGCTGGATCTGATCCAGGAGGGAACGATCGGTCTGGTGCGTGGTGTGGAGAAGTTCGATCCGACGCGTGGTTACAAGTTCAGCACCTATGCGTACTGGTGGATCCGTCAGGGGATCACGCGTGCGATTGCGGAGAAGAGCCGGACGATTCGTTTGCCGATCCACATCACGGAGATGCTGAACAAACTGAAGAAAGGTCAGCGTGAACTGAGTCAGGAACTTGGCCGCACGCCATCGGTGACGGAACTGGCGGGATTTGTGGAGCTGCCTGAGGAGGAGGTGAAGGACCTGATGTGCCGTGCGCGTCAGCCAGTGAGCCTGGAGATGAAGGTGGGTGATGGTGATGACACGGAACTGCTGGATCTGCTGGCGGGAGATGGAGAACTGCCGAGTGAGCAGGTGGAGGGTGAGTGCCTGAAGGGAGATCTGCGTGATCTGCTGGGCCAGCTGCCGGAGCTGCAGGAGCGAGTGCTGCGGATGCGTTACGGGATGGATGGTGAAGACCCCATGAGCCTGACTGCGATTGCCAAATCTCTGAAAATGAGCCGGGATCGGACTCGCAAGCTCGAACGTGAAGGTCTGGAGATGCTGCGTCGTGGTGATGTTCAACTTGAGGCCTATGTGTTGGCCTGACAACAGCTCCGCACGTGCACGGACTTAAAAGAATTCGTCGAAGTTGTCGAAATCCACCGCCTTGAAGTTTCCAGCCTCCACCTGGGTCATCAGGCGCTCAAGCTGAGCCCAGAGAGCACCACCTGTGAGGATCGAGAGCACCAGTGCACTGAGATAGGCCGCGCCGGAGGCAAAACCGAAAATCTGAAGTGATCCACCGATGAACAAGGTGACACCAATAAGAATCCCCGTGAAACTCATCACGGTTTCGGTATTCCCAAGGGGAAGTAACGGCAACCTGTCCTTCTTCCAACCGTCCAGACGGTTCTGTACGAGTCTGGAGAACGTGAGTCCGCAAACCACGCTGATGGCAAACCCCAGCCCTGCCATCGCGTAGGGCGGTTGCTGCAGGTTGGCGTAGTCGAGCAGGATGTCATCCATGCTGAGACCGCCGAAGGCTTCGGTCAGAAGGTCGATCTGAGCCTGATCGAGCTCAATGGGAGCAGTGTCGGGCGCGATCGACATATTTCAGAGAAAGAGAGTTAAAGAAGTCATTATCGCGGTGCAACTGCAGGGTGCGACGGTGGGACTGGACTGAATCATGCCGCCAGTGGATTCAGGCGTTGCATCACACCCTCCGCAATCTGACGAGGCCCAAAGGTCTTCCGCATCAGTGCAGTGAGCTCTCTCAGATCTGAGATGTTCAAGCGGTCGTTCTTGATCATGGTCAGCAGGAGGCGCTGACGCAGATCTCCACCATCTCGACTCAGCAACAAACGCAGACCCGCCCCGGCCACCGGCAGCAGTTCTCCGCTGCTCTGACCGCCCGAGTAGTTGCCCACCACATCGAGAAGACTTTCAAGCCTCTCAACGCGAAGATTTCCCTGCTCGTCGAAGATGACTTCCATCAGCTTCTCTCGCATCTCCCTGGTGTCGCCGGCGAGCAGCCGCTTGGCCACATAGGGGTAGGCCACCGCAATGATGCGGAAATCGGGATCCAATCTCAGAGCCAGACCTTCCTGGCTGACCACAGCTCGGATGATCAGCGCGAAGCGTGCGGGAACTCGGAATGGATAGTCATACATCAATTCCGAGAAACGATCCGTGATCGCCTTGAAGTTGAATGAACCGACCGAATCCCCGAGGCTTCCCCCAAGGGCATCCTCCAGTGCGGGAATGATCGGTGTCAGATCAGCATCGGGGGAAAGAAAGCCGAGCTCCTGAAAATCTCTGGCAACCGCTTCGAAATCACGGTTGATCAAATGCACCACAGCTCCTGTCAGCGTGAGTCGGTCCTGGTCACTGATGGAATCCATCATCCCGAAATCCACGTAGGCCACGTGTCCGAGGTCGCCGCTCCGGCCTGGAAGAGCGAAGAGGTTGCCCGGGTGAGGATCGGCATGAAAGTAACCAAACTCCAGAAGTTGCTGGAGTCCGCTGATCACGCCGGTTCGAATCAGGGCCGACGGGTCGAGGCGTTGGGACTTGAGCTCCTGCGGGTCACGCAGTTTGGTGCCCTGGATCCAGCTTGTGGTCAGAACCCGACGGCTTGAAAGAGCTTCGTCAACCTCGGGAATGGTGACCGCGTCATTGTCCGAGAACAACCTTGAGAAGTGCCTGGCGTTGTCTGCTTCGCAGCAGTAATCGATTTCTTCAAACAGGCTTCGTCCGAACTCGTCAATGATTTCTCCGAGTCCAAAGCCCAGATTCAGTGGAAGAAAGGGAGCGGCCAGAATGCCAAGACTGCGAATCAGAACCATGTCCCGCCGCAGTATGAAAGTCAGATTCGGCCTCTGAACTTTGACTGCGACCCATCGCTGTAGACCCACACGAGCCTTGTAGACCTGTCCAAGACTTGCTGCAGCAACTGGTGTGTCGGGAAATTCTTCGAAAAGCTGATCAACAGGGGCGCCCAGTTCCGTTTCGATCGTTTTCAGGGCGATCGCGTGGTCGAAGGATGGCAGATCGTCCTGAAGACGTGTCAGCTCATCCAGCCAGTCACGACGGATCAGGTCCGGACGGGTGGAAAGGGCCTGTCCAACCTTGATGAAGCAGGGGCCGAGGTTCGTCAGCGTGCGCAGCAGGGTGCGGGCCAGATTGCGCTGAATGCGGGGGTCATTGCTGCCGCCGCGCAGCAGCAAACTCAGAATCAGACCCAGCAGGGCCCAGAAAATCTGAATCAGGCGTGGCACACCGATCCAGGGGCGCAACAGGAGCCATCGGACATCGCGGTCCGGGTTGTAGCGAAGCGAATCCACGCCCAGCAGTGCTAGGGAGAATCGATCCTAAAGACTCCTCAAGGCTCGACGATGTCTCTGTGTTGCGGAGAGCTGACCGATCAGCACCGCCGACAGCATCAGGGATTGCCATGCTGCAACCAGAAGGTCCATCTGAGATCAGCGGACCGTCTACGCCGCACTCTGTCGCCTGTTGCCTGCGCTCATGCCGTCGCTTCTCGAGCTTTTGCGACCGGATCGACGCCTGGCCATGCATCTGCCGGTGCATGGTCGAGGTGCAGCGCTGCCGCCGCGACTGCGGCGTTTGCTGCGTCAATCTCCGGGCAGCTGGGATCTGCCCGAGTTGCCGGAGATCGGTGGACCGCTCGAGCGTCAGGGGGCTGTGGCCTCAAGCCAGGCGCAGCTGGCTGAAGCGATGGGGGTTGATCACTGTTGGTTCGGCGTCAACGGTGCCACAGGTCTTCTTCAGGCAGGTCTGCTGGCGATGGCGCAGCCGGGAGATGCTGTGCTTCTGCCTCGCAATGCCCATCGTTGCCTGATCGCTGCCTGCGAGCTGGGGGGTGTGATGCCGGTCTTTCTGCCGGTGCCGTTTCTTGCTGATCGCGGCCATGCCGGGTCGATGAACGCTGAGGGCCTGCGGCAGAGCCTCGACCCATGGCCTGATCCAGGTCGCCCCATTTCCGGTGCGGTGCTTGTTCACCCCACCTATCACGGATATTCCGCTGAGATCCGCGAACTGATTGAGCTCCTGCATGCCAAGGGGCTGCCGGTGATGGTGGATGAAGCCCATGGAACGCATCTGGCTTTTGCTGCCAAGCGGTCCAGGCCTTTGTCGGCGCTTGCCGCCGGAGCTGATCTGGTTGTGCATTCCCTGCATAAATCCGCGCCAGGTCTTGCGCAGACTGCAGTGCTGTGGCACCGCGCTCAAAGGGTCGACCACGCAAGGCTGCATCGCTCGCTGGCAAGACTTCAGACCACAAGTCCCAGCGCCCTGTTGCTGGCTTCATGCGAAACAACCCTGAACTGGTTGTTCTCGCATCATTGGTCATCTCTCTATGAGGACCGTCGATCGGAAGCCATCAACCTCGTGGATGATCTGCGCCGACGTGGGGTCCATATCCACGCCAGTGATGATCCCCTGCGACTGATCCTTGCAACGGGTGAGCTTGGTGTGAGCGGCCTGGATGCGGATGATCTCTGCATGCGTCAGGGCGTGATCGCCGAGTTACCTGAGCCTCTTTGCCTCACGTTCTGCCTGGGGTTCGCTCGCCATCGGGGTCTTGCGAAACGACTGCTGAGAATCTGGCGAGCGTTGGCTCTTGAGGGTGGTGGTGTACCGCTGACTCAGATTCCGGATCCGCCGCTGCAGAGCACCTCGATTCCTGAGCTCACCCCTGATGAGGCACAGCGCCGTGCCCATTGCATTCGCCCCCTGGCTCAGTGCGTCGATCACATCGCCGCTGAGCTGATCTGCCCCTACCCACCTGGTGTTCCCCTGCTTGTGCCGGGGGAGAGAATCTCGGCAGATCGATGCCGATGGCTCCAGTCTCAGCATCAGCGTTGGCCCGATCAGGTGCCCGGTATGGTGAAGGTTCTGGCCTGACGGGCCCTGGGATCTGACAGGTGATTTCAGACGCCACTACCGCAAAGGCTTTGAGGACGCGGCGCGCCGCTGATCACAAACGCCTGGTCAGCGGGTTGCTGGTGGGTCTTTTTGGTCTGGTGGTTGTGGGTCTGGGTGGTTGGTGGTTCACGATCGCGCTGGGGGTGATCGTGCATCTGGGTTTGCTGGAGTTCTTCCGCATGGCCCAGTTCAAAGGCATGCGGCCAGCCACAAAAACCACACTCGTGGCTTGTCAGTTACTGCTGATCAGCACCCAGTGGTCTGTGGATGGAGGTATTGCCTCCTCCCTCGCCAGTGCGGTCCTGCCTCTCTCAGGGGCTGCCATCTGCGGTTGGTTGCTGCTGCAGCCTGTCACCGGTTCGATTGCGGACATCGCCGCCTCGATCTTCGGTCTGTTTTATCTGGGGTTCCTTCCCAGTCACTGGCTTCGCCTCCGCAACCTTCAGTCAGTGGACATCGCTCCACTGGTGAATCACATTCCTTGGACCTGGGTCAGCTCGGGTCTGCTGGTCACGCTGATGGCCTGCCTGATGGTGGTAGCCAGTGATATCGGCTCGTATGCCATCGGTCGCCGCTTCGGTCACCATCCACTCTCTCCGATCTCCCCAGGCAAAACCATTGAAGGGGCCTATGGAGGCCTGGCTTCTGCGGTTCTGCTCGGTGTTTTGGGAGGTGCACTGCTGGAGTGGCCCTATGGACCTCTCACAGGAGGTTCTCTCGGAGCGCTCGTGGCCCTCTTCGCCCTGGTGGGTGATCTCACCGAATCGATGATGAAGCGGGATGCAGGCGTGAAGGATTCCGGAGATGCGCTGCCTGGCCATGGGGGCATCCTGGACCGCATCGACAGCTACCTGTTCACGCCAGCTGTCGTGTTTTACGTCGTGACCCTCGTGATGCCTGTGATCGAGCAGGGGTGATACCGCCCAGGTGCTGATGGAGTCTGGGTTCGACTGTGTCAGGGTTGGACCGTGGCGTCGCCCTTGATCACCAGCTGACCTCCCTGAAGCCGAGCGTCGTTGATCCTGATGGAAGGATCCATCGGCAGCAAAAATTTTCCTTCCGCCTTCCAGTTGTTCAGACGAATGGTCCCCTGATCAGCGCAGAGATGAAAGCTGCCTTGCACAGGCTTGGTACCAGTGATCACTTCCGCTGTCAGCACCAGGCGATCGTTGTCGATCTCAAGGGACCGCAGTGGTGAAAGCCCCATCAACTTTTCAGCCAGAAGATCAGCCAGCCATCGCCAGCGATCGGTGGCAAGTGCTTTGTTCAGATCAGTTCCACTCAGCACCACCTCTCCTCTGATTGTGAAAGGCTCCTTGAGCTGCACAGGCTGGCTGGGTTGACCGGGTCGGAACAGTGTTTTCAGCTCGCCGGACTGCAGTTCGGCGCGCATCAACGGCAACTGGTCGAAACTCAGGCGTCGAGCTTCAAGCGAGACCCCTTTCAGGCGACCTCTCAGCAACTCAACAGCAGAACCCTGAAGGGCCAGATTCAACTCATCGACGGAGTCACACCGGCTGCGGACCCAGCGTTGAAGACCGCTGGCCAGGAGTTGCAGAACGGGGCCGGAGCTGGTCTGAGGCATGAAAACTGAGCACCACGGTGGCGGGTCAGGACCCCATCATCTGACGGGATCCGACGAATGACTGCTGGAAAGCCTGGATTGGAACCAGTTGAGACAGCGCTCAGCGACCCGATCGGGCTGATCGATATGCGGGAGATGGCCGCAAGCTTCGAACTCTTCAACTTTGTCTTGAAGGATGAGACCCGCTGCTGTTTTCTGAGGAGCTCTGAGGATCCTGTCATTGGCTCCCCAGATCACATGCAGGGGCTGATCGGGGAGAGGCGTGCCACATCCGGAGAATCCTCCGCTTCGTGCAAAAGTCGCCAGTGCCCTGGCCCAGCCGGGGCACTGGAGGTGCAGAGAAGCAATCTGCTCCTCCGCTGCCCCCACATTGGAGTCGGGATCAGCAAAGGCCTGCCTGCAAAGACCTCGACGTACTCCAGGGCGACTGAGAAACCAGGCACCGAAGCGATCCAGCAAGGGGGGCACAGGCATCGGTCTGCCGGTCAATCCTGCCGGAGCAAGCAGCATCAAAGCTTCGATCCGTTGAGGGTGACGGCGGCTCACTTCCACGGCGACTGCTCCCCCCATGGAGGCACCGATCAAGCCGCATGGGGAGTCGTTCGGCAGGCGTTTCAGCAAGGCATTCAGGTGGTTCAGCACACTTTCAGGACCGTAGACCGCATCGAATGGACGAGGTGAGAAACCGAAGCCGAACAAATCGGGAATGAAGAGTTGAAAGTGCCGGCTCAGAAGCGGCGCAAGTCGCCGATATTCCAGAAAGCTGCTGTCGAAGCCATGCAACAGCACCAGAGGAGGACCTTGCCCAACAACGGCGACGGGAAAGGGCTCTTCAATTCCAAGTTCAGGCAGTTCCCACCACTGGAGCTGCTCAATCAGAGTTCTGGCCTTCGGATCCAGCAGCTCGTCTTTGATGGAATTCAGCAGTTCTCTCAAGGCAGTGCCTGACTTGTTTCGGCCGCGCCCACAAGGGCTTCCATCAACCCACCTGGCGTGACCTCAAAGGGAAGGTGATGGAGGTCTGACCCGTCTCTGCAGGCGAACTGGCAGACCTGCTGAAGCTGATTGATGGTGGCGTGGCCAAGCCCGAGGTCATCAAGGCTGACCGGAAGTCCCAGCTTCCGAAGCAGGGGCAGCAGCTGGCGATGGGCCTGACCGGCCAATTGATTGCCACCCAGACGCTCCTCCAGCCGTAACTGAACAAGGATGCCGAAGCCTACTTTTTCTCCGTGGAGCACGGTGTGGCAATCCTCAAGCTGGGTGAGACCGTTATGAACCGCATGGGCGGCGACCGTGCGACAGCGTGCCCCACCGAGACCTCCGATCACTCCAGCTGTCAGCCCGCAGGCATCAACCACGCGCTTCCAGGCCTCGCCCCCCGGGTCCTGAATGGCATCAAGGCTGTCGATCAGCAACTGATCACGAAGAACTCTGGCCATTTGAACAGCCTGTTGAATCACACCGTCATGACTCGATCCGCTGCTCACGGAAGCTTCGTACCACTTGGCCAAAGCATCAGCGATGCCGCTGGCCAGGGTTCGTTCAGGCGCTTTCAGCAGCAGGTCGTGGTCGAAAACCAAGAGGTCCGGGCAGCGCTTGAGGGTCTGGTCACACTCGAAGGCTCCACCTGGGGTGTAGAGATTCGAGAGTGCTGTCCAACCGGCGCAGGTTGCAGCGCTGAGTGGAACTGTGGCGCAAGGAACATCAAGTCTGTCGGCAAGAAGTTTCCCGCTGTCGAGAACCTTGCCACCCCCAGCGGCGATCACGCCATCACACGACTGCCTGACAAACTCTTTTTGCAACCTTTGCAGATCCAATTCGCAGCAATCGTGTTCAAGATTCTGCTCAAATACACGCAGACCGCTCTGATTAAGCTCACGAGACAGCCTGGATCGAGTTGACTGTGTTGACTCGCTTCTGCCAAGGAGAAGCGGATTTCGAAACAGATTGGAGAGGGATTTCTGAGCCTCAATCCATGCTCCTGAACCACGAATGACCTGGGCAGGAGCGATGGAGTGGATTGAAATTGAACTGCAACCGGAGTCTGTTTGGGTCATCCAGGTCAGAGACCAGCACCAGCAAGCGCAGGCGTCTCGCTGGGTACAGGGGTGAGATGTTTCACCACCACCTTGCCATCCTGCACGTCCACTTCCGCCGAGTCGCCGTCTTTGATCCGACCGGACAGCACCTCTTCGGCCAGGCTGTCTTCAAGCAAACGCATCACCGCTCGGCGCAATGGACGTGCGCCGTAGGCGGGGTTGTAACCCTCTTCAACGAGACGTTCCTTGAAAGCATTGGATACAGACAGGTTGATGCCTTTTTCTCCGATGCGATTGAACACTTCCCGCAACATGATTTCTGCAATCTCCTTCACTTCATCGCGATTCAATTGTCTGAACACGATGATTTCATCAAGTCGATTGAGGAACTCAGGTCGGAAATACTGCTTGAGCTCCTCGTTGACCAGTGATTTGATGCGGTTGTACTGATTTTCCTCTGCATTTTCATCACCAGAGAATTCGAAACCAAGGCCACCGCCTCCCTTCTCAATAACTTTCGAACCGATGTTCGAAGTCATGATGATCAAAGTGTTCTTGAAGTCAACAGTGCGGCCCTTGGAATCGGTGAGACGTCCGTCTTCCAGTAACTGCAGCAGAAGATTGAACACATCAGGATGAGCTTTTTCAATCTCGTCAAACAGAACAACGGTGTAAGGGCGGCGTCGGACCGCTTCAGTGAGCTGGCCACCCTCGTTAAAGCCCACATAACCGGGAGGTGAACCGATCAGTTTGCTGACCGTGTGTCTCTCCATGAATTCCGACATGTCAAGGCGGATCATGGCGTCTTCACTGCCAAAGAAGTAGGCAGCCAAAGCTTTGGTGAGCTCTGTCTTGCCCACACCGGTCGGTCCGGAGAAGATAAAGCTGGCAATCGGCCGATTCGGGTTCTTCAAGCCAACACGTGCCCGTCGAATCGCTTTCGAAACTGCTTTCACAGCTTCGTCCTGGCCAATCAGGCGTTTGTGAAGTGTCTCCTCCATATTGAGCAGCTTCACGGATTCGCTCTCGGTGAGTTTCTGAACCGGTACACCCGTCCATGAGGCCACAATCTGGGCGATGTCCTCTTCACTCACCACCGGAGTGGTTGTTTCGGCAGGTGCGCTCTGTATGGACGATTGTTCGGAATTAACAGCAGTCGACTCGGAGGATGATTCAACGGATTCGCTTAGCTCAGGAGAATCGCCGGAAGCGTCTTGGCGGCTGTTCTGCAGAAGGGTGCGTATTTTCTCGCGCAGTTCAACCTCCTTGTCTCGCAGCTCACCTGCACGAGCGAAATCTTGCTCGCGAACGGCATCTTCCTTGTCTTTCTGAACCGTGCGCAACTCTTTGTCGACTTCCTTGGCTTCAGGAGGAAGTTTGGAATTCAGCAGACGAACACGACTGCCGGCTTCATCGATCAGATCGATGGCCTTGTCAGGCAGAAAACGATCAGAGATGTAGCGATCGCCGAGAGTGGCCGCGGCTTCAAGGGCTTCATCGGTGATGCGCAGGCGGTGATGTTGCTCGTAGCGCTCACGCAGTCCACGCAGAATTTCGATGGTGTCTTCGATCGACGGTTCGCCGACATTGACCGGCTGAAAGCGACGTTCAAGAGCGGCGTCCCGTTCGATGTGCTTGCGGTATTCGTCAAGCGTGGTGGCTCCGATACATTGCAGCTCACCTCGTGCAAGCGCAGGTTTGAGAATGTTGGCGGCATCGATGGCGCCTTCCGCTGCACCAGCACCGATCAGTGTGTGCACCTCGTCAATCACGAGGATCACGTTGCCGGCGCCTTTGATCTCCTCCATGATTTTCTTGAGGCGCTCTTCGAATTCACCTCGATATTTGGTGCCGGCTACCAGAAGACCGATGTCGAGGGTGAGAACACGCTTGTCTTCAAGGATGTCGGGGATATCACCTTGCTGGATGCGTTGAGCCAAACCTTCGGCGATTGCGGTTTTGCCGACTCCTGGTTCACCGATCAACACGGGGTTGTTTTTGGTGCGGCGACCGAGGATCTGGATGACGCGATCGATTTCGTTGTGGCGTCCCACCACCGGATCGAGCTTAGCTTCGCTGGCCAGCTGGGTGAGATTGCTACCGAATTCATCAAGCGTGGGGGTTTTGGTGGAACCTTTAGCTCCAGAACCACCACCGCCTCCGGCTCCCACTTCAGCGGTCTCTCCAAGCATGCGGATGACCTGAGTGCGGACCTTCGCGAGATCGACACCGAGGTTTTCAAGAACTCTCGCCGCAACACCCTCCCCTTCACGGATCAGGCCAAGAAGAAGATGCTCCGTACCGATGTAGTTGTGGCCTAGCTGGCGGGCTTCCTCAAGGGAAAGCTCGAGAACTCTTTTGGCTCGCGGCGTGAAGGGAATTTCCACCGCAACGAAACCGGACCCCCGGCCAATGATTTTTTCGACTTCGACGCGTGCGTCCTTGAGATTGACTCCCATGGACTTCAGAACCTTTGCTGCGACGCCGGTACCCTCACCGATCAATCCAAGCAGAATCTGCTCGGTCCCAACGAAGTTGTGACCAAGCCGCCTTGCCTCTTCCTGGGCAAGCATGATCACCTTGATGGCCTTCTCGGTAAACCTCTCGAACATTGATCAGGCCGACAGCTGTTCAACCCAACCTATCAGGGTTGAACGGGTTGCTGTGGATCGTTGAACCAAAGGCACATCCCAGTGTTGTTGCGGGTTGGTCGGTTGAGAAAGTATTAATCAATGCCGAAATATGTTCCTTTATTCAGTTCGATCAGTGCGGAAATCCCTACCCCTTCCGATTGATCGTGACTGCAGCAGGGCATCATCACCGTTGGCGTAGTAACCCCTTCTGCGACCGGTGATCAAAAACCCACTCCGGGAGTAAAAGGCTTGAGCGACAGCGTTCGATGAGGCCACTTCAAGGGTTGCGGTCACCGCACCAAGGCCTGCAGCGCGATCCATCACGGCCTGCATCACCTTTGTGCCCAACCCGCAGCGTTGGTGCATCGGATCCACAGCCACCGCCGTGATCTGCAGTTCATCAACCACCAGCCAAGCGGAGGCAAGTGCGATCAGGCGTCGATCCTCGGCGTCGATCCCCATCACCAGCCTGTTGTCGTCCGCAAGCTCGCGTTCCCATTGTTGTCTTGTCCAGAGCCCCTTCAGGGCAACCTGATCAAGCCGCATGCAAGCGCTGAGGTCGTCAGCTCCCAATTGCCGTGGGTTGATTGGCAGTTCAACACCCAAAACACAACTGCCTAGGCAACGTGCCTTCTTACATTGCCCCTTCGACCGACCTGACGCTCCATGCCACAGCCCTACGAATCAGGTTGTGACCTGAACAGCCCGAATCGCAATCTTGCGCCGATCACGGCAGAGCTGGACGATCAGGGCCGCCTTGCCGTCGGGGGCTGTGCCCTGAGCGATCTGGCCGAGCGATATGGAACTCCGCTGTACGTGCTGGATGAAGCAGGTATCCGCAAGTCCTGCCAGGCCTACCGCGAGGCGCTCGCTCGTCATTACCCCGGGCCATCGCTGGCCATCTATGCCTCGAAGGCCAACAGTTCAATGGCTCTGAGCGCCATCGTGGCGTCTGAAGGCTTAGGGCTTGATGCCGTTTCCGCCGGTGAACTGTTGACGGCGCTCGACGGCGGCATGCCTGCCGACCGCATGGTGCTTCACGGCAACAACAAGTCTGTTGAGGAGCTGGAGTTGGCCTATCGCCATGACGTGATGGTGGTGGCGGACAACCAGCACGATCTGGACTGCCTTGAAACGATCGTGCCTGCCGGTGGTCGGCCTGTTCGCCTGATGCTCCGCTTCACGCCCGGCATTGAGTGCCACACGCACGAATACATAAGAACCGGACATCTCGACAGCAAGTTCGGTTTTGATCCTGATCAACTTGATCCCGTTCTCCACAGTCTTCAGGACTGTCAGTGGGCAAGAGTTGAAGGTCTTCACGCCCATATCGGTTCCCAGATCTTCGAACTGGAGCCTCACCGCGACCTGGCCGCTGTGATGGCTGATGCTCTGCGCCTGGCCCTTGAACTCGGCCATCCTGTTCGCGATCTGAATGTTGGAGGAGGCCTGGGCATTCGCTACGTGGACAGTGACGATCCCCCGTCCATCGATGCCTGGGTGCAAGTGGTGGCTGAAGCCGTCGTGTCGGCCTGCAGAGAGCGAGATCTCCAACTGCCGCGTTTGCTCTGCGAGCCGGGACGATCGCTTGTTGCCTCGTCAGGAGTGACTGTTTACACCGTCGGTTCCCGAAAGGTCGTTCCTGGAATCCGAACGTATCTTTCCGTTGATGGGGGAATGAGTGACAACCCCAGGCCGATCACTTACCAGTCTCTTTACACCACCTGCCTGGCGGACCGTCCACTCGCAGAAGCTGAAGAGACCGTGACTCTGGCCGGCAAACACTGTGAATCGGGAGATGTGCTGCTGAAGGATCTCGCCTTCCCCGCCTGCAGCAGCGGTGAAATCCTGACGGTCTTCTCAACCGGGGCTTACAACGCTTCAATGAGTTCCAATTACAACCGTATTCCCAGACCAGCTGCGGTGCTTGTGCATGCAGGGGATGCTGAGCTGGTGCAGCGTCGCGAGCAGCCTGAAGATCTGCTGCGTTACGACCTGATGCCTGAACGGTTGCGCTCTGTAAAGTGAGGCCATTAAAGGGCGAAGGCGAAAGTGTTGGAGGTGTTGCAACTGCGCCTTCTTCTCGACGTTCTCTGTGCCTCACTCCTTGGCTTTCTGCTCTTCACCAGAGTCAATGAGCAACGCACGCTCTGGCTGTTGCGTGGCTACCTCCTGCTCGTGGCGCTGGCCTGGTTTGTCAAGCGCTTTTTCAATCTCCCGCTCACTTCAACGCTCATTGATGCGTTGGTTCTCGCCTGTTCACTGTCGCTGGCCATCCTCTGGCAGGGGGAATTGCGTCGCTTGATGGAACTTCTCGGCACCGGTCGCCTCGCTGTGCTGCTTGGGAACCCCCAGAGCAAAATGCGGGCCACCGCTAGCACCGTCGCACAGCTCACCGACGCGGCAGGACGCCTCTCCAAAAGTCGGAGAGGAGCTTTGATCGTTGTTGACCTTGGCAGTGATCTGAGGCCGGAAGATTTTCTCAATCCGGGAATCACCGTTGATGCCCAGTTGAGCAGTGAACTGTTGTTGAACCTGTTCGCTTCCGACACGCCTCTTCACGACGGTGCCGTTGTGATCAAAGGCAGTCGCATTATTTCCGCAGGAGTGATCCTGCCGTTGTCGCGCCAGGGCATCAGTCGGTACGGCACCCGCCATCTGGCGGCTCTGGGGATCACTGAACGCTTTGATCGTTGCATCTGCGTGGTGATTTCCGAAGAGACCGGAACACTGTCTCTGGCCAATCAGGGGAGACTTGAACGCCCGATCACCAGCTCACGTCTGCAGGATCTGCTCACCGAGTTGATTGCCGCGTCTGTGTCGACCGTGCCGGCGAAATCACCACCCCCACGTAGCGTGAGCCCAGGCATTCAGGATTCATTGCCTTGAGCCGACCACTGGCCATCAGTACTGATCAAGCCGCAGCACGCTGCTGTCCCGAAGGCCTGGATCCACTCAGGATGCCTGCTCATGTCGCCGTGATCATGGACGGCAACGGACGCTGGGCCAAAGCTCGCGGCTTGCCGCGGGTGATGGGACACAGAGCTGGTGTAGAGGCGCTCAAAATGACCCTCCGGCATTGCAGCGACTGGGGTGTCGGAGCACTCACCGCCTATGCCTTCTCCACGGAGAACTGGTCCCGGCCAGGGGATGAGGTGAATTTTCTGATGACACTGTTTGAAAGTGTTCTTCAGCGGGAGCTGCAGGCGCTTGAGGAAGAACAGGTTCGGATTCGCTTCCTGGGAGATCTGGATGCATTGCCCATCAAGCTGCAGTCGCTGATCGCTGAGGCCACGCAGCGAACTTCCTTAAACACCGGCATTCACTTCAATGTCTGTACCAATTACGGAGGTCGTCGTGAATTGGTTCGTGCCAGCCAGCGGCTGGCGGAACGCGTTGCCCGTGGGGAATTGCAGCCATCGGAGATCGATGAAAAAGAACTGGCGGCCGAGTTGTTTACGGCTGGTGAGCGTGATCCGGATCTGCTGATCCGAACCAGCGGCGAAAGGCGGATCAGCAATTTCCTCCTTTGGCAACTGGCTTACGCCGAGATCCATGTCACCGATCTGTTCTGGCCGGATTTCGACGCTGGGGCTCTTCAGCTGGCACTGCAGGATTATCAGGGCCGTCAGCGACGTTTTGGTGGACTCCATGCCATGGAGTCCCGCGCTCTGGGATCCTGAGAGCAGCAGCAATGGTGGCTGGTTCAATGACGGACACGGTGGACCTTCGCCATGACTGGAGTCTTGAGGAGATACAAACCCTTCTTGACCTTCCACTGATGGATCTGCTCTGGCGCGCTCAGAGTGTTCATCGAGCCGCCAACCCCGGATATCGGGTCCAGTTGGCTTCACTGCTGAGCGTCAAGACCGGTGGCTGCGAGGAGGACTGCGCCTACTGCTCCCAGTCGATGTACCACAGCAGTGATGTGGGTGGTCAGGCCGATCTGGAGGTGAAGGCTGTACTTGACAGGGCTCGTGCAGCCGCCGATGCCGGCGCTGATCGCTTCTGCATGGGCTGGGCCTGGAGGGAGATCCGTGAAGGCCCAGCCTTTGAGTCGATGCTGAGGATGGTTCGAGGCGTGCGCGAGCTGGGTCTTGAAGCCTGTGTCACCGCTGGAATGCTCACCGATACCCAGGCGGAGCGATTGGCCGAGGCGGGCCTCACGGCTTACAACCACAACCTCGACACCAGCCCTGAGCACTACGACCGGATCATCACCACCCGCACCTATGAAGAGAGGCTGGAAACCCTGCAACGCGTGCGTCGTGCAGGAGTCACGCTCTGTTGCGGTGGAATCATCGGCATGGGTGAAACGCTTCGCGACCGTGCTTCGATGCTGCGAGTTCTTGCCTGCATTGATCCACACCCTGAAAGTGTGCCGATCAATGGTCTGGTGGCTGTCGAAGGAACGCCTCTTGAAGGCCTGCCCACTGTTGATCCGCTTGAATTGGTGCGAATGGTGGCCGTTGCCAGAATCCTGATGCCGTTCAGTCGTGTGCGGCTGAGCGCCGGTCGGGAAGAACTCAACAGGGAAGCTCAGATCCTCTGCCTTCAGGCAGGGGCAGATTCCATCTTCTACGGCGACACATTGCTCACAACGGGCAACCCTGCTGTTGATGCCGACAGGGCCCTGCTGGAAGCTGCCGGAGTTCAGGCCAGTTTGCAGGCACAGTTACTCGAGACGCAGCCTGAGCAGGAGAAAGCCGCGGCATGACGGCTGCCCAAGCCGAAAGTCCATCTTTTCTCGTGGCAGCGTTTTACGCCTTCACGTCGCTTGCCCCACCAGAGCTGGATTCGTTGCTGACGGATCTGCCTGTACTGGCGTCTCGCGAACAGATTGTCGGTTCAGTGTTGCTGGCTCCGGAAGGTGTGAATGGCACCATCAGTGGTTCTGATCGGGGCGTGAACGGGATCCTGGAGTGCCTCCGCACCAGAATCACCCTTGGTGACGCGCATTTCGAGCGCCTGCAGGTGAAGCGAAGCCGCTGCAGCAGGCCGGCGTTCCGTCGTTTCAAAGCCCGGCGCAAGCGCGAGATCGTGAGCCTGGGGCAGCCTTGTGCCGACCCCCGCCGCAATGTGGGTATCTACGTGGACCCCTGTCACTGGAATGAGCTGGTGGATGACCCCGACACGCTGGTCATCGACACCCGCAATGCCTATGAGGTTGCTGTCGGCAGCTTTGTGGGGTCTCTCGATCCAGCAACTGACAGTTTCCGGGATTTCCCTGACTGGGTTGAACAGCATCTACGCCCTCTGGTTGAGCGCACGTCGCCGGCGCGCATCGCCATGTTCTGTACCGGTGGGATCCGTTGTGAGAAGGCCAGCAGCTTTCTGCAACAGCGGGGATTCCCTGAGGTTCATCATCTTCAGGGCGGAATTCTCAACTATCTGGAGCAGGTGCCTGAAGAGCAAAGCCGCTGGGAAGGAGAGTGTTTCGTGTTTGATCAGCGGGTCGCCCTCAACCATCAGCTCGAGCCTGGCCGGCACAGCCTGTGCCATGCCTGTGGTCTGCCGCTAACGCCGGAGCAGAGGCAACTGGAGAGCTACATCCCAGGGGTGCAGTGTCTGCAGTGCAGGGATCGTTTCACGGATGCCGACAGGGCACGCTTCGCCATGCGGCAGAGCCAGCTCAATCAAGGCGTCCTTTCGCAATCCACCGGCTGGCGATCAAAGCCCGACACCCACGGATGAGCGCACGGCCTGTTCTCTACAGCTTTCGTCGCTGCCCCTATGCGATGCGCGCCCGCTGGGCTTTGTTGATGGCAGGCCAGCTTGTCCAATGGAGGGAAATTGAACTCAAGGACAAACCAGCGCCGATGCTCGAGGCTTCTCCGAAAGGGACGGTGCCTGTCCTGGTTCTCGCTGACGGCACTGTCATCGATGAAAGCCTTGCGATCATGCACTGGGCACTCACCCAGGCCGATCCTTGCGATCTTCGCCGGCAAGGTACTGGCAAAGCGCAGGATCGCATCCTGCAGCTGATCGAGCTCAACGACACAACCTTCAAACACCATCTCGACCGTTTCAAATACACCGATCGCTATCCGGGGCAGTCCAGACAGGAGCATCAGCAGCAGGGCTTGGAGGTGCTGCGGAGCTGGTCTGATCAGATCGATGCCTGTGGTGGCTGGCTTGTGGATGCCAGCTGTTCCCTCGCGGATGTCGCGCTGTGGCCGTTTGTTCGTCAGTGGCGCATTGCTGATCCTGAGGGATTTGATGTCGATCCATCCCTGCAGCCGCTGCGTGGTTGGTTGATGCGTTTTCTGCAGGATCCTGATTTTGAGCGCCTCATGCAAAGGGCTGATCCCTGGCACCCCGGGGGACTTCAGCCCCTGTTCCCCGCTGATGCCGTCGATGTTCCAGCTGACCAACCCTTGTTTCATCTGGCGATGGCTGAAGACTGGAAAACCGCAACCCAGTCGGGTCACTACGAGATGTCCACCAGAGGACTGCGACTTGACCAGGTGGGATTCATTCATCTGTCCTGGCGGGAACAGGTGGCAGCCACCCATGAGCGCTTCTATGCGGATGCGGAGTCTGTGGTCTTGCTCACAATTGATGCGGCGCGGCTGACCGCCCCTCTGCGTGCCGATGCGATCCCAAGCGGAGAGTTGTTTCCGCATCTTTATGGACCACTGCCCATGGAGGCTGTTGTCAATTCATCTCCTTACTTCGATTCCGAGCTGTGATGCTGGATCAACTGGAAATGGAGGCTCGTCAACGGGGTCTGTTGCTGAGACTGCAAGTTGGCCGACCTCTGGGGCTGTGGGGTCTGAGGCTTGTGGTGGCTCGTTCGCAGTCGGAACGACTGCAGCTTCTCGGCGAGATGAAAGCCTGGGCATACAGCGGCCCCCGTGGATTGCAACTGGACACGATGCGCGTGCTGCCGGCGGCTCCTGCAGGTTGCGGTGATCTCATCTGGGCGGCATCCATGGCCTGGGCGGTTGAGGCCACCCCTTGCCGACAGGCAAGACTGCTGGCCATTCGTGATGACGAACGCCAGCATCAACGTCTTGTGCGTTATTTCAGGTGTCGAGGGTTTGAATCCGTGCGTGAGGTGCAAGCCGCTCTCTGGGATTTGCCGCTGCGCATGATCTGGGGAGGAGCAGGAGCACTGATGGTTGGAAACTGTGAGCAGGTGCGGGAGAGGGCTCTGAAACGTTGGCGTCAGTCCGCTGCGTGATAGCTGCTGCGTACCAGAGGCCCACTTCTCACCACAGCGAAGCCAAGGTCGCGGGCAATGGATCCGAGATCTTCAAATTCATCGGGATGCCAGTAGCGGGCGACAGGAATGTGCGCCAGAGATGGGCGCAGGTATTGCCCGATGGTGAGCCTCTGGCAATCGACGGCTCGCAGATCGCGCATTGTTTCGATCACTTCATCCCGGCTTTCTCCCAGCCCCAGCATCAAACCGCTTTTGGTTGGAATCTGAGGTGCCAGCGTTCGTGCGGCGGCAAGCAGTCCCAGTGATCGCTCATAGGTGGCTCCCCTGCGAACCTCCCGCTGCAGGCGCTTCACGGTTTCAAGGTTGTGGTTGAAACACACCGGCGCCGCGTTGAGGACCGTCGCCAATCGCTCACGTTGAGCACTGATTGAGCTCTGGAAGTCGGCGCGTCCTCCCCAGAAATCAGGGGTCAGCACCTCGATGGCGATCATGGGATTTCTTGCCCTGATCGCGTCCATGGCAGAGGTGAACAGGCATGCCCCATGGTCGTCGAGGTCATCCCGCGCAACGGCTGTGAGCACGACGTATCGCAGCCCCATGGCTTCAACCGCATCGGCAACTCTCTCGGCTTCGAGCGGATTGACGGCCTGCGCGCGACCTTTCTCCACCTGGCAGAACGCGCAGCTGCGTGTGCAGACCGAGCCCCCGAGCAGGAAAGTGGCGGTGCCGGCGGCATAACACTCGCCCCTGTTAGGGCAGCGCCCTTCCTCGCAGATGGTGTGAAGGGCGTTGGACTTCACCAGCCCCTGCACTCTTTCGATGGCAGAGGCTTCTCCCAGGGGGCGACGCAGCCACTCGGGCAACCGCTCCTGCGGCTGGATGGCTGAAAAGCGGCTGGTCTTGCGCACGCCGGTGAAAGGGTCTGCTTTCAGGGTGGCTCCATTTCCTCAAAGGGAAAACCAGATGGCCCACTCAACACCTTTGATACATCGCATCATTTGAGTCTTCAGCGCGGATCAATCCACATCGCGCCGGCCCTCCAGTGCACGACTGAGGGTGACATCGTCGGCGTACTCAAGTTCACTGCCAACGGGGAGCCCGTAGGCAATGCGGCTGACCCGTGTGAACGGTTTGAGCAACCTCGCCACATAAAGGCTTGTGGTGTCGCCTTCGACGCTGGGGGTGAGAGCCAGTATCACTTCCTCGACGTTATCGGCGGCCACCCGCTTCACCAGGCTGCTGATCTGTAGCAGATCGGGTCCAATTCCATCCATGGGGGAAATCAGACCTCCCAGTACGTGATAACGGCCGCTGAATTCTCTGGTTCGTTCCAGTGCAAGAAGATCCCGTGAATCAGCGACCACGCAGATCTGGCCGTTGGAACGTTCTTCGTTGCGACAGATTTCACAGACCTGATCAGCACTGAGGTGAAAACAGGTCTGGCATTGCCCAACCTGGGTCCGTGCGGCCAGCAGGGCATCCGCGAAACTGCGGATCTGTTCCTCCGGCTGCCTGAGCAGATGCAGGGCCAGTCGCTGCGCGGTGCGGGGTCCAATCCCCGGAAGTCGCTCGAACTGGTCGATCAGACGAGCCAGGGGTCGGGTGAATCCGCTCAGAACACTGAGGCAAGTGGCGGAAATCTAAGCAGGGGATGATGCGGGCAGAATGGCGCGCATTCGGTCAACTTCAATCCAAGTTCCTCAATGGGCTCATTGCTGCGTCAACCGCTCCGGTCACTGCTCGTTCTGCTCTGTGTGCTGATGCTCAGCGCCTGCGGCGGTGCCAGCGCCGGTCTCAACTCCTTCAAGAGTCCAGACGGTCGCTACGCCTTCCTTTACCCGACCGGCTGGACGCGGGTCGCCGTCACCGGCGGGCCCGCTGTGGTGTTTCACGACCTGATCCACAGTGATGAAACGGTGAGTCTGGTTGTCTCAGAGGTTGACGCCGATGATGACCTGGAGACTCTCGGCAGTGCAGTTGCGGTCGGCGAGCGGCTACGGCGTGAGGTGATCGCTCCCGACGGCAGTGGCCGCAATGCTGAACTGATTGAAGCTCGTGAGCGGGATTCCGATGGGCATGTCTTCTATGACCTGGAATATGCAGTGCATCTGGAGGACCGCGATCGGCACGAGCTGGCCACAGTGGTGGTCGACCGTGGTCGGCTCTACACCCTGGCAACCAGCACCAATGAAGATCGCTGGTCGAAGGTGCAGGGACTGTTCGAATCGGTGATCAGTTCGTTCACCCTGTTGATCTGAGGCTTCGGACGTGGATCGGAACTGTCCTCTCAGAAGCGACAGCGTCTCTTCATCGCCAGCAAGATGGCGATCATGACCACGTCTTCCCGAGTTGAGCGTCTTCGTGGCCGATGGAATGGCCTCTCAGACCATCAGCAGGTCGGCGTCTCACTGGCAGGCGTTGGGGCCATCTTTGGTGTATGGCTTCTGTTCTGGCCCGTGCCGACCGAGGTGGAGGGACGCGGTGTTCTGATCTATCCCGGCAACGCCGGAATCCTCAATGCCAGGGCGGCGGGTCAGGTCTTGAGCATCAACACTGAAGTCGGACAACGCGTTCGCAAGGGTCAGGTGCTGATGACCCTGTATCTGCCTGTTCTCGAGCGGAAGCTCGATCAGCAGAAGGGGAATCTGCGTCAGCTGGTGCGTCAGAACGAGGAACTCGATGCACGCGATGCGCTGCGTATCCGCACAGCCAAACTCGCCCTCGATACTGCGCTCGCCAAGCTCGACGACGACGAAAAGCGTCTGGCCAGACTTCAGGCGACTTACAACAGCAAGGTTGACAACCTCAACTGGTTGGCGAGGCGAGAGGTCGTGGCCCCTCTGGCACAGGAGGTCGTGGCTGCGGAGCAGGGCCTCACCACCACCAGTGTTCAGCTGGATGACATCAAGATCCAGCGCAGGGACAAGACCACCGATTTCCAGCAGATCAAGCTCAACATCGAGTCTGAGCAGCTCGACCGACGTTTTCAAATCGATGACCTCAAGCGGGCGATCAAGGTGATGGAGGCCAGGATCTCCTTCGACGGCAATGTCACCGCGGTACGCAGTGGCACGGTGCTTGATCTTCAGGTGATTCAGGGCCAAACAGTCAAGCTTGGCGATCGTCTCGGCACCATCGGCCGCAATACCCGACCTCCCAAAGGCGACAACAAAACCGGCGGTGATCTGATCGCCGTGTCTTATTTCTCGCCAGCGGATGCCCGTCGACTTCCCATAGGTCTTCCCGTGGAGGTTGTGCCTCTCTGGAATCAACGTGGTCGTTTCGGTGGAATCGTCGGCAAGGTGCGCAGTGTGCTCACTCTCCCCGCCACTCAGGAAGACATCTCCACCACGATCGGCAACAGTCAGCTCGCTGAGGCTCTTGTCAAACATGGCCCGGTGATGCGCGCTGAAATCGAACTGGATCGTCACTCCCGCACCGACGACGGCTATCGATGGACGCTGTCGCAGGGCAGTGGTGTCTTTCCGATCCGTGAGGGTCTCACTGTTGACACGTTTGCCTACGTGGAGTGGCGCTCACCTGTGACTTATGTCGTTCCAGGGTTGCGTTCGCTCACCGGTGGCTTCCGCACGTTCCGCATCGATCGCATCTGGGATCTGCCGTTCCTGCGGCAACCCGGAACCCCTCCGTGATGCTCTGACTTCTATGGCACTCCGCCCTCTTCTGCGTCAGGAGCTCCCCTGGCTGGTTTCGGAACTTGTTCTGCTGATTGTTCTGCTCAACGCCAATCCGCCTGAACTGTGGTTCTGGCTTGTGGTGTTTCTGGTGATTTTCGGTTATCGCATCGAGCGCTGGTGGTCATCCAGACCAGCTGACAAATAAGGCGGGACTTTTTTCTCTGTTCAGAACCCCTTTCGACTACCAATCGTCGTGATCTGGTCAGGGTTGATCCAGTTCACGTGGCGAGAAGCCTTGCAGAGTCAGTTTCGTCGGCACGGTCGAGTCGGGATCCCGTGGCATGGGCAGCAGCTCGCGCAGCAACTGGGCGTAGGTCACATTCACGTCAACCGTTGCGATCAGGCGATTCACCAGTGAGTTCACAAGCTGCGTCTGTGTCACCGAAAGATCCACTTCGTTGGTGAGTCCAGTCCTGTAACGAAGTGTGCTGTCGCGGAAAGCTTCCTTGCTGGCTCCGACCGCACGCCGCGCGGAAACAAGCTTGGCGAGACTCGCTTCATGGTGCAGAAATGCCCGTTCGAGGCGGAGTCGAATGCTGTTGCGAGTGGCGGCATAGGACTGACTGGCGGCCTTCTCCTGCAGTGAAAGAGCTTTGACAGCATTGGTCGTTGCACCAGCATTGAAGATCATCCAATTGAAGGCGAGTCCCACCGACCAGTCGTATCCTGCGACCTGCTCAAGGGGCAGAAAGGTGCTGCCGCAGCATCCGTCGCCTATCAGGGAGACGTTGAAGGTGCGCTCCACTGAAGCCATGCCTCCCACGGACGCGAACAGGCTCAGCTTGGGCAGGAGTTGAGCTGCCGCTTCATCCTGCTGCAGAGCCAAGGCCCTGCGTGTCGCGAGGATCGCATCGAGCTCTGGATTGCTGTTGTAGGCGGCCAGCAAGGACTGTTCAAGACTCAGCGGCCAGGCCGGTGCCAGCGTGATCGAGTCGCCTGCACTTGGCACCACATCAGCAGGAAGATTCAACAGAGTCCATAACGCTCTTCTTGCGACAGCGCGATCGGCCAGGGCTTGGATTAGTGCTTCCTGATCCGTGGCGAGGGTCGCACTGCGGCGCAGCAGATCGACTCGCGGCACTAGCCCGGCCTGTTTGAGATTGAGTGTGTCTTGCAACACAATCAGGTCGGTGCGGACAACCGCATCGCGGATGCGCACCAACTGCTCACTGAGCTGAAGCTGGTAGTAAGCCTCACTGACCTCGAGTTGCAGTGCTCTGAGTTGGTTGGCGTACTGCTGTTCGAACTGCTGCAGCTTGGCACTGGCTGTGCGAACACGAGGTGTGCGGGCGAAGTCAACTAGGGCGTAGTTGAGTTGCAAACCCGCCATGGAGTCGAATCCGTTTGAGTCGGCATACAACCCTCCACCGGCGGGCACATAGAAGGGGCCGTCTTCACTGCCGCTGACCTTCTTTCCGTTGTTCGTCAGCGCGAAGTTGGGTGTCTCCCCTTGTTTCGCGAACAGAGCACCAAAGCCGAAGTTGTTGTTGCCGTAGGGCGAGAACGTCGTGCTGCCGCTCTGAAAGCCCTCCACATCAGCAAACACGCTGATCGTGGGCCAGTAAGCACCTGAAAGCGAAGCGACAGTGGCGCCTTGTGCGGCAATCTGCTCCCGCTGTATCTGAAGCTCGGGATTGTTGCGAAAAGCGATCGCTATGGCCTGTCGCAGGCTCACGGATTTCACATCGGTGTTCCGGTCAGTCAGTTCGGGCAGGCTGAGCGGCGGCTCAAGCGTGCTGTCTTCCTGGCTGAGTGTTTCATCAGCCGGGCGGTTGGCGTCCAAGAGGTTGGACGGGAGTTCCGGAGCCTCCAGCACATCCGAGGCACCAAGATCTGGAGCCGGTCCAAGCAGTGTGTCCAGGCTGTCGAGTTGTTGGTTCAGTTCGCTCCAGCTGCGCTCCAGCTGATGTGTGTTGCCGCCGTAATTCAGGCTTGATGGGAAGACATCAACCTGATTGGCTCTGGAGGCTGTGGGCAGCAGCAGGCCGATGATCGAAATCAGAGGAGAACACTTGATGAGCGACCTGATCAAGGGATGAGCTTGCTGTCCTTGAGGAACCTGATCCTGAAACTGCTTCATTGTCTCAGCGAATTGCAGTGACAGGCTTCGATCTGGCCACACCTGGAAAACAATCGTGCAGCACTGAAGCTCCATGCTCGATCAGCGAAGTCCTCAGCACGATCTGCCGCATTCGTTCTGGGGAGATGTCTGCATCGTGTCCGGCACGATCTGCGTGCTCCTCAAGAGTTGCTGTGAGCTGTTGGGCTGCTGTCTGCAGATCTCTGCTCAGTTCGCTCAGGCTCTCCAGATCGAGACACTGTTTCTCCACGAGATCAGGCTTGCGCAGGTCCGAAGCAAGGCCTGCCAGGAGTTTGATGTGATGCTTGAGCACGTTCGCCTCTTGCAGATGAAGCTCTTTGATAAGAGGTGGTGACTGAACCGGAGAGGGTAGTCCTCGCAAGCCATCCAGGACTGAAAGCAGCTGTGAGATCAGTAGATCAAGTTCTGTCCAGAGCTGATGCAGTGGATGGTTCTCGGGATTCAGCCCCAGTTCCAACTGGGCCACGTCCCGTTGCTGTCTGAGGGCGTTGATCTGCTGGAGGATCTCTGTCCGCCTGACTCTGCGTTGTGTTGTCGACATTCGGGTGGGGGCTTCGGCTTCCAGCTGTATTGATTCCAGCCGAAAGTCGTTGATCAGTTCGTCGATAAAGCTTGCGAATCTCCGGTGGAGCGACGGAATCGTGCCACTGGGCCACACGTAGCGGGTTGCCCATAACGACAGCGCAATTCCGAAGGCTGTCCAGAACAGGCGTGACATTCCCCAGATGCTCTCCTCTGCGCTGTGGACCAGCCAGCCCATGATCACGATGTTTCCCGCGACCTTGTAACCCACCTGCAATCCAAGAGCGCCTCCGAACAGACGAACGCTGGCGAGGGCGAGACCGAGTCCGAGAGGAAGAGGGAGCTGAAGACCGCGAGAGAAGAGCAACACGATCAAGACACCCATCACCGAACCGAGAATGCGTTGAATGCTCAGCTTCATCGAGTTGCCGTAGCTTCCCGACAGCACTGCGGCGGTGCATAGAGGCACGTAGTAGCCGAAAGGAATCGAGTTCAGTAATCCGAACCCCGCCCCAAGGCCCGTCACCACAGCGAGTCGAATGTCGGATCTCAGGATCCAGGGATTGTTGTTTTGCCTGGGACCAGTCATCTGGAATGCTCGGCATTGAGCAGTTGCTGGCAGGTCAGCACGCGACGGAAGCGCGTCACCTGTTCTTCAAGAGCGATCCGTTGAGATAATGACAACCTCGTACCGCAGTTGTTCAGGTTCAGTCGACTTCGCGGGGCTGGCTGCTGAGCCAGGTATTTTCCCAGCGCAGGGAGATATTCGGCGCCTTCGTCACGATGAAGTCGCTCGATCAGCCGTTCCACGAGCAGCCAACGCACCTGTTGACAGCGCCAAAGACTGAGGCGCTGGCGCCAATGATCACGATCCAGTCGCTGCACATGTCGAGGCCCGAGGCTCAGCTCCACGTTGATCAGCCGCTGCAGCTCAAGAAGCTGTTTCGTGATCACAGCTGGTTGGATCTCAGGAGGCGGTGATCCCCTGCCCTGCAAGGCAAGACTGTGGGCCTGGATCCTTGTCTCAAGCAGGTCAGTGAGCTGTTCGTGCAGGCTCTGCATCCTGGCCAGTCGATTCTTCGGCCAGAGCAATCGACCCATCACCAGCGCCACAATGATCCCGACCAGCGTGTCGATGCTGCGGTTGAACACGTAGTCCCAGCTGAGTGTGGCGTATTCGTGAATGCCCAGAAACATCACCGTGACGGTCACGGCTGTCGACAGGCCACTTGTCCAGCCAAGCCGCCGCAGCAGCGGAATCGAGATCAAAAGGCTTACCAGGATGCCGATCCAGCCGGCCATGATCGAATGCACAAGAAATGTGATCAGCCCGCCGGTCACGGTTCCTAGAAGGCGTCCCCGGGCAGCTCGAAGACTGTTTTCATCCTGATCGTCAACAACAAGATTGACGGCCAGAAGCGGGTACCAGAGATAGGTGATGCGTTGGAAGTGCTGCGCAATGGCGCATGTGATCAGGATGCTCAACCCGAGCCTGAGGCTCTGTCGCAGCAGATTCCTGTCCACGGATGCAAATGAAGGCATCGCCATTGTGGGTGCCCTTGGCGATGAAGGCTCTTCCCTGGCTCAGTAAAGGAAGCGGTAACGCGAACTGCCGGACTCCATCGAATCATCATCGCTTTCCTGAGCCGGCCATGCAGTATCGAGATAACTGATGCCGTTACGGTCGAAGGGGCGTGCGTCAAGGCGCTCGGTCTCCAGTTCCGTCAGCCCCATCGCCGTGATCAGTCCGCCCAGCTCCATAGCACCGAGATCGGTCTCAAGGTTGTTGCCGGCCTCTTTGATCAGTGCAGGCAGTTTGACAAGGTGGTCTGGCCGGGTGAGTCGGCTGAACAGACTTTTCAGCACGAGCTGCTGTCGAGCCAAACGACCGAGGTCACCTTCTTCATCCTGTCTCCAACGAAGGAAACCCTCCAGTTCGCGACCTTTGAGCAGCTGAGGTCCCGGTTGCAGATCAATCAGCAGACCACCGCTGTCATCACGGTAGTAAAGGCGTTTCGGGACATCGACTTCAACACCGCCCACCAGATCGCTCAGTGTTCGGATTCCATTGAGGTTCACAAGGATGTGATGGTCAATCGGACGACCCATCAGCCTTGTCAACTCAGCCTTCACGGCTTCATGGCCTCCATAGGCATACAGAGCATTGGCCTTTACAGGCCCAAAGCTGTGGGAATCGATGTAGCTGTCTCTCGGAATCTGGGTGATGGAGGTCCGACCACCTTCCACCTTCAATGTGAAGATCGCGTCGGTGTTTCCGCCCCCGTCATCAAGCCCGAGCACGAGGATTTCCCGATTTCCAAAGCCTGACCAGGCTGAAAAGGGATTGCTGACAGGCAGCAGAAGCGGGGCTTCGGAGGTTGGCGAGAGCGAGCGGCTGAGGGGAATCGCCAATAAAAAACCTCCCGTCAGCCCAGCAACAGCTGAAAGGAGCAAGGTTTTGGGTCGAACTCTTCGCACAACATCCATTTCGGAATTTTAAGCCTGAAATCTCCTTTTCTTAATCATTTCTTGTTTTTTGAGGGGTTTAGGTCAGGGGCTCGCTGATCACCATCGAAGCGCACTTCAGCAGAGACACCAGATTGCTGGTTCGATCACTCGCCGGGATGGGTAGTCCCGCAACCTGACGTCGCTGAGAACGCAGGATCACCAGATCGTGATCGCGGCTGCTGTGTTCGATCTTGGTCTCAACCCCTGGTCCGGCTGCGAGTTGAATCCGAATGACGCTGCCCATGCTGCTGCGGGGTTGCCAGCGACGCAGCTCCTGTTCGATCCGGCTGCGTTCAGATCGATTGAGCCGAGGATCAACGATGTGCAAAAGCGTGACCAGGCCCTGGTCGCTGGATTGGCTCGCGAGCAGCCGTTGAGCAAGCTCAAACTGTTCGCGGGCGCTCGCGGAGAGGTCTTTGATGGGTACAAGAATTCGTTGAAGCGTTTCGACCCGGCGTTCGGCCAGGTTGACCACCACAACGGGGCAGTGTGCGCTGCGGCAGACACCGTCAACGAGGTCACCGAAGAACCAGCGCCTCAGCTTGTCCGGCCGTCCCGCTCCGATCATCAACAGATCAGCACCCTGTTCCAGGGCGCTGCGACTCATTCCGCCGGCAATGTCTTCATCCAGTCGCAGCAGGCAGCGGGTTCTGACCTTGAGCTGTTTGCCAATGGTCGCAGCCTGGGACAGCCGCTCCCTGGCGGATGCCACGGCGCGAGTCAATCCCCCCCGCGCTTCTTCGAGACTGGGGCAGACCAGCGCCAGGGGCAGTAACTGCCCCTGCACTTCGGCACTGCCACTCAGCAGCCGTGACGCAATGCTCAGAAGCCCCTGTTCCGTGGAAGGATTGGCGATGGGAACGACAATGGTCAGAGGCCGACTGACCACATCAAGGGGGGTGTCATCTGCTGTGAGGGCCTCCTCTCCAGGCGCTGCGCCACTGTGACGTGTTCGTTTCGGTTCCACCAGCTGCCTGACGGAACGTGCTGTGAGGATCGGTCCAAGGGTTGCGGTCACCACCATCATCGCCAGAACGGCATTCAGCACCGTCTGGTCGAGCAATCCGGCTTCGTAGCCAATGAATGCCGTGGCCAGTGTGGCGGCGACCTGCGGCATGGCCAGCGACCACATCATCACCATCTGGTTGCCGTTGTACCGGAAGGCCCAACCGGCAATCAGGCTCACCACGCCTTTGCAGCTGATCACTCCGATCACCATCAGAACAGGCAGATGGAAATCGCTGATGGAGTTTTTGAGGCTGTTCAGATCAAGAAGGAGGCCGAGGTGAATGAAAAAGATGGGGATGAACAGAGCTGCACCAACCAGAATCACTTGCTGTTTTGACTTGCCCTCCGGCAGCACGGAATTCACCGCCAGTCCAGCCAGAAAGGCTCCAACGATTTTTTCCACACCGGCAAGCTCAGCTCCAATCGAAGCGATGAACAGGATGAGCAGGATGGTGAGAAAGATCCTGCTTTCATCGTTGACGCTTCCGCGGAAGATCCTGCGTCCGACCCTGCGAATGATCGTGACGACGGCCACCGCAAAGATGGCGATGCTGACGATCAGGCCGGCCAGATTGGTTAGTGAAAAAGACTGCCTGCCAAGACCAATGGCGATCGCGAGAACAACCAGAGAGGCGATATCGGTGAGAATGGTGCTGCCAACGCTGACCACCACAGCTTCATCTCGCTGGGCTCCATAACTGCGCACGATCGGATAGCCCAAAGGGGTATGGGTTGCAATCAGGCTCCCGATCAGCAGACAGGGCACCAGTGGATAGCCGAGCAGGAGTCCAATGGCTCCCCCGGTTGCCATGCCACCGGCAAAATGGAGAATTCCGATGGTCAGAGATCGACTGCGAACACGGTTGAATTCATCGAGATCAATCTCGAGTCCGACGATGAACAGGAGGTAGATCGCACCGATGTCAGAAACGAGTTGAAGGGTTTCACCGTCTGGCTGCAGAAGATTGAGAGCGCTGGGGCCCATCAGAACGCCAGCGAGAAGCAGGCCGACGAGATCGGGAAGACCTGTTCGCCTGAACAGGGGCGGAACCAGCATTGCCAGTGCGACGAGCAAGGCGAGGCTGCCCAATGGCTGTTGGGCCAGATGGGACAGCGATGTAAACCCCGGTGACGCCGCAGAGAGCAGATGGATCATCAAAGGATCAGTGCTTCATCGCGGCGAAGTCCGGCTTGAACGCGCCAGAGATCGGCATAGACACCAGCTTGATGCAGCAGTTGTTCATGGGTGCCTTCTTCCACGATGCTTCCGTGATCCATGACGACGATGCGATCAGCATGTCGCACCGTGCTGAGTCGATGTGCAATCACCAATGTGGTGCGGTTCGCGGTGATGCGCATCAGCGAACGCTGGATCGCGGCTTCAGTGTCGTTATCCACTGCAGCGGTTGCTTCATCGAGGATCAACACAGGAGCGTTCTTCAGAATCGCTCTCGCCAGAGCGATGCGTTGGCGCTGGCCTCCGGAGAGGCGTTGACCTCTCTCGCCGACAATTGTGTCGAACTGCTCAGGCAGTGCTCGAATGAACTCGAGCGCTTCGGCCTCTCGCGCCGCGGCATACACGTCCTCAGGTGAGGCATGGTCGGCGCCGTAGGCGATGTTTTCACCCACACTCCCGTGAAAAAGGTAGACGTCCTGACTGACAAGGGCGATTGATCGCCGCAGATCATCAAGCCGAAGCTGCTCAATCGGGATGTCATCGAGGAAAATTCTTCCTGCATTCAGGGGATAAAGCCTCAGCAACAGTTTCACCAGAGAGCTTTTACCTGAGCCGGTTGCTCCGACAATTCCCAGGGTTTTGCCTGCGGGAATGGCCAGGTTGAATCTGTTCAGCAGAGCTGGTCGATTTCGATAGGCGAAATCGACCAGCTCGTAGCGGATGTCTCCATGCACTTGCTCGGGGGCTAGGCGGCGGCTTCCACCAGCAATCTCGATCGGTGTGTCGATCAGATCCAGAACTCGATTCGTTGAGGCCATGGAGCGTTGGTAGTCGTCCAGTGTGCGGCCGAGAGTGGTGAGCGGCCAGAGCAACCTCTGGGTGATGAACACAAGAAAGCTGTAGGTGCCAACTGCGATCACACCATTCCTGGCCTGAATCCCTCCCACGATCAGAATTGACAGGAATGCAAACAGAATGGCGAATCGGATCAGTGGAATGAATGCGGCGGAGATCCTGATCGCATGGCGATTGCACTCCCTGTAGGCATCACTTTCAAGGCGCAGCTGCTCAAGTTCCCATCCCTCCTTTGCAAAGCTTTTGATGGTGAGCATGCCTCCGATGTTGTTGGTGAGCCTTGAGGCCAGCTCTCCTGCTCGCTTTCGCACTTCGCCGTAGCGTGGAGCAAGTCTGCGCTGGAAATTCAGTGAGCCGAAGAGAATGACCGGGATCGGCAGGAAGGCGAAGAGAGCCACACCTGGGGCTAACACCGACATCACCCCTCCCACCAGCAGCACCGTGGTGATGAGGTGCAGAATTTCATTGGCTCCGTGGTTCAGAAATCGCTCAAGTTGATTGATGTCATCGTTGAGCACCGTGAGCAGCCTTCCGCTGCTGTCGTGTTCAAAGAAGTCCATCTCCAGTTTCTGAAGATGGGCATAGGCCTCCAGACGCATGCTGTGTTGAGCGCTCTGAGCGAGATTGCGCCAGAGCAGGCCATAGAGATATTCGAAAAACGATTCAGTCGTCCAGACCAGGAAAGACAGCACTGCCAGCACGATCAGCTGGCTTATCACCTTGGTGGCTCCGAGCCGAGCAAGCCAGGACGTGTCCTGCTGAACAACGACATCGACAGCAAGTGCGATCAGCACTGGCGGTGCCAGATCGAAGATTTTGTTGATGACCGAGCAGGTGGCCGCAGACCAAACCCTGCGGCGGTAGGGGCGCAGATGCTGGAACAAACGAATCAGAGGCGCCTGCTCACTGGCGTGGGTCTTGGAATGGGGCATCCGCTCGGTGCGCGCACACTTTCATTCAAGCGTTGAGTTGGGCAGGCTCTTGGAACTATTCACAGCCGAGCTGGAACGTGAAAGCAGAACGAGGAGGTTGCATGACCCGTTCACGCGCCCTGAACCGATTGCGTCGGTATGAGGCTCATCGTCACGGCAGACTCTGGTCTGCAGGATTCCGGACGCTCAGATGAGGGGGCGAAGTTGAACAACCGGATGCGGGAAATCGCCTAAAACGGCATGCTCTTGAGCGTGATCTGTGGCTGGAAGTCCGGGAGCAGGAGCCAGCTCTCTGAACTGACTCCCACCGGTGATCACCAGCGGTTTCCGCCACCACCGCCGTAGCCACCGCCACCGCCATCGCGGCCGCCACCGCCGCCATATCCACCACGTCCACCGCCGCCGCCACCGCTGCGCTCACGGGGTGTGGCTTTGTTCACACGGATCATCCGACCCATCCATTCGACGTTTTGGAGATCGTCAATTGCTTTCTGCTCGTCTTCGTCAGTGTTCATTTCAACGAAGCCGAAGCCGCGCTTGCGCCCTGTTTCTCTGTCGAGAGGCAGGCTGGCGCTCTTCACTTCGCCGTACTGGCTGAACAGGTCGAGCAGGTCTTCCTGCTCTGCCTGGAAGGAGAGATTGCCGATGTAAATGGTCATTTCCTGTTGGGACCGATGGACATTTGATCAGTGAAGCCGTGGTCCGAATTGGAAAGTCCTTGATGCTGTAGCCGAGAAGCTGAAGCCGGGGGGAGCGAGCCGATCAGAGCCGAACGATGAAGCTGATGCTGCAACACGCTACAGCCTGGACAGAAAAGAGATGCGAAATACAGTGTTCGATTCGCAGCTGGGCCTTCTGAAGAGGTGATGAGCGGGTTTAGGGTCACCGTTTCACCTTCAGAGAAAGACACCCTTGTTCCGTCTGCAGCTGACGAATAGTGGATGAAATTCAGATTTTGAAGCGTTCAGCTGCTTTCTGTTTGCAGGTTTTCTGTGCCGATTCAATGGTGCCCAGCAGAGATTGCCACTGAATTGAATTGCCTTTGTTCATTTCTCTGAGAAAACAGTCACAGGTGAAATCACCCATCCCCGCTGGAGGGATTTTTCCTGCCTGGCTCATGGCTGATTTGAAGCCTGCAAGGCAAAGCTGGGTGATTTTGTTTTCAGCTTCCGTGGAGCTTGCGGGATCAGAGAGAGTTATCAGCGTGGCGAGAGCCACGCTGATGTTCCAAAAGCGATTGGCCATCCGATTCAGGATGCTTGGGTGATCTGGAGCTCCCGGTTCATGACCTTCAGTTTGCGAAGAGCGTTGTAGACATCCTCCGGCATGCCCTTGGGGAGATCGACAAGGCTGTGGGAATCAAAAATCTGAATCCTCCCGATCATTCGACCCTGCAGACCTGACTCATTGGCGATGGCACCGACAAGGTTTCCGGGTTTGACACGGTCGCGATAACCCACTTCAACCCGGTAACGCATCATGTTGTCTTCAGGTGGGCGTGACTCTCGATCCACGCGACGACGACCGCGCGGATCACGACGATCATCACGACGATCAGCGCGGGCAGGTGTCTTGAGCCAGCCTTCATCACCCTGCACCAGCAAGGGCTGATCACCCACTGCAAGCTTCAGAGCTGCCACAGCCAGCTGCTCCATGCTCAGCTCGTTCTCCTGGCCAACTCTCTCAATCAGTTCCTGCAGCAGCGAGGTTTCTTCGTTGCTTTCTGCTGAAGCAGCCTGACTGAGGCGGCTGCGCAGCCGGTTCAACCTGCTTTCGTTGATCTGGGCGTTGCTGGGGATATCCATGGGTTCAATGGCCTGCCCCACGGCCCGTTCGAGGTTGCCGACAAAGCGACGCTCCCTTGGAGTGATGAAAAGAATGGCTTCTCCTGTGCGACCTGCACGACCTGTTCGCCCGATTCTGTGCACGTAGGCTTCGCTGTCAAACGGCATGTCGTAGTTGATCACCAGCCCGATCCGGTCCACATCGAGACCACGGGCCGCCACGTCTGTCGCCACCAGAATGTTCACCGTGCCTTTGCGCAGGCGGTCAACAGTTCGTTCGCGCTGGTTCTGAGGAACGTCACCATTGAGAACCGCCACATCGTGACCTGACGCCTCCAGTGACTCAGCCACGGTGAGGGTGATCGCTTTGGTGCGGGCGAAAATGATCACCCCCTCGCCAGTGACAGCCTCCAGGACCCGGTTCAGGGCCTCGAGTTTGTGGGCGTTCTGAAGGGTGATGGATCTGTGACGGATCCGTTTGGCTTCCCGGTCTTTGGTCTTGATCGTGATCTCAGCCGGTTCGCTCAGATAGCGCTTCGAAAGGCGGCGGATTTCATTCGGCATCGTTGCCGAAAACAGCACCACCTGACGCTCCTCAGGGAGTTGCTCGAGGATCCACTCCACATCATCGATGAAGCCCATCCGCAGCATTTCGTCGGCTTCATCCAGCACCAGACTGCGCAGCCCTGAGGTGTTCAGCGTTCCCTGGCGCATGTGGTCCATCACCCTTCCAGGTGTCCCAACCACCACATCCACCCCTCGCTTGAGGGCATGGATCTGCGATCTGAAATCGGATCCGCCGTAGATCGCCAGCACATTCAGATGCGGATGTCCGGCGGCGTAGGCCTTGAAAGAGTCGGCCACCTGCATGGCTAGTTCACGAGTGGGTGCGAGCACCAGCACCCTCGGCAGATTGCTGCGACCTTCCAGGCGTTCAAGCAGGGGAAGCGCGAAGGCAGCGGTCTTGCCTGTGCCGGTCTGAGCCTGGCCGACCAGATCACGGCCCAGCATCAGTTCTGGAATCGCCGCTTTCTGAATCGGCGATGGCTCCTTGTAGCCCTTTTCCTCCAGGGTCTTCAGCAGCGCCCCGCTGAATCCAAAGCCTGAGAAGCCGGAGGAATGGGACTTCTCAGTGCTTTGTTCAGCAGCTGATTTGTCGTCTCCGATCGGTTCAATCACAGTGGTGAAGAGCGTGTCATCACTGGTTGAGGTTGTCGGTTCATGGAGCTCTGAAACACTGAGATCCACTGCGCAGGGCTCAACGGCCTGCGGTTGCGTCTGGGTCATGTCGATGATGGCGCTCTGCCTGATTGATCCTTCAAATCAGGCCTGCAACGTCCCATCGGCAAGTTGTGCCGCGCTGTATTGCTTGCCTTCTTTTCAAAGGTGGAGACTTAAGGTATCACCCTCCCGAAGTCGTCCTCCAGACGTTCGATGTCGGATTCCAGCAGGATTGCACCTTGTTGGACTTCGATGATCAGAAGATCTCCGGGGCCCCCGAAGGCCCGGTGAACAGCTTGAACGGGGATGTCAAACGTATTTCCGACTGCGGCATCCATCCAGATGCCATCGCAGTAAACGGATCCTCTGCCAGCGGCAATCACCCAATGTTCGCTGCGATGCTGGTGGCGTTGCAGGCTGAGACGCGCGTTCTCCTTCACGAGCAGTCGTTTCACTTTGTAGCCGGCTCCCTCGGCCAGCTCTTCGTACCAGCCCCAGGGACGCTCCACTCTTGTCGTCACACCGACCCCTGACGATCGATCGTCCCCAGCATGCCGCTGCTTATTGAGGATGCCAGTCGCACCACGGTCAGTTGATGACGAGCCCTGGTGACAGCGGTGTAGAGAAGAGCAGTTTTGCCAGCTTCTTCGCAGGGTGGCCAAAGCAGCAGAACCTGATCAGCTTCGCTGCCCTGAGCTTTGTGAATCGTGAGAGCCAGAGCAGGCTCAATTCGGCGGACCCTGGCTGGATGCAGCAGTCGATAAACACTGCGGCCTGAGTCATCACTGCATCGGAACAGCAACCTGCGTGTTTCGCCACTGCCGATGCAGAGTCCGAGGTCTCCGTTGGCAAGACCCAGTTCGATTTGATTGTCGCTGCAGAGAACAGGCAACCCCTCGGGCCAATCACGGGCATCACTGCCCGACACCAGCTGTCGATGCAGACTGTCCACGCCCCATAACCCCCGACGACGCGGGCAGAGCACGATCAAGGCATCGAGTCGCTCGAGAAGGGCACCGGCCTGGCCGGGATCGGGAGATCCATCAGGCCTGATCTCCAGGGTGTTGGCCGCCAACCTCAGGTTCTTCAGCTGCTGGTTCACGGCATCGGTCACCGACGCCGGCAACCGAGAAGACTCAGAGACCAGTTGATGCACGTTGGTCTTGTCATCGAGATCAGCGAGTTCGTTCCAGAAGGTTTCCGTTCCCTGACGGCACAACACCGAGCTCAGTCGAGCCAGGTCCCCTCGATTTCTGTACACCTGGTGGAGACGTACAGCAGCAGTTCCGAATCGCCGCTGCAGTTCCTCTTTCTGCAGATGCTGCCAGACAGCACCCACTCCGATCGGCGATAACTGGTTGGCATCACCAACAAGCAGCAGTTGCGCAGTGGCTGGAAGAGCATCAATCAGGGCCTGCGCCAGTGTCAGGTCGACCATTGACGCTTCGTCGATCACCAGCAGATCCAGCGCCAGTTGATTGCGGCGATGACGGCTGAAGCCGCCTGGTCTGGCCTGGAGCAACCGATGCAATGTGGTGCAGGGCAATTCAGCTGTGCGTTGATCGCCTCGTATGGAATCCTGCAGTCGTCGTGCTGCTTTTCCTGTTGGAGCGGCCAGATGAATGCGCAGGTCTCCGCGATCCTCCATCGCTCGGATCAGCATGGCGCGCACGGTGCTGGTTTTACCGGTACCGGGTCCTCCGCTGAGCAGCACCACCCTGTGATCGCTGACCGCATTGACCGCTGCTCGCTGCTCCGGATTGAACGTCTGCTCCGACGTTAATTTTTTGGTGCCATCTTCGCTGCAACGTCTGCTTGGCTTGCCAACAGGGGACAGTGCACTGCGTTGGATCAGAGTCTTCTTCAGCATCTCCATGCCCTGATGCCAACGTCGCCAGATCAGGTGATTCCCTTCCATCACCATCAGCAGAGGCTCTTTCTGCAACCAGCCGCTGGCTTCAATCACCCGTCGGTGCGTCTCGGGCCAGCCATCAGCCTCCAGCTCAACGGGTTTCAGCTTGCTGGTGCCCAGATCGATGCTCATCTCACCCCGGCTGAGAGCCTGGAACATCGCCTGCACAAGATCTTTCAGAGCCCTGAGCTCGTTGTTTCCGAACTCCGCCGGAGGTGGATAACGACGCAGCAACATCGACATCATTCCTCTGCTCAGAGCCGATGAGACCGCCGTGCGATCACTGGGATCCATTAATCACCACCTCGCAGGACACAGTCGAGAGCATGGAGGCGTTGCAGAGGTGCTGTTTCAAGAATCACGCCGCTTCCGCCAGACCTGGAAACACCACGAAGGAAAACGTAGGCGTATCCGCCGAGATGTCGCTCGGGCTGGTAGCCGTCGAGTCGCCACTGCAGGAACCGATGCAGGGCGACAAGGTAGAGATGAGCTTGCAGAGGATAGTGATGCTGATACATCTGCTCCTCCATGGCGCGTTGTGAATAGTGTCGGGGTCCGCAGTGCAATGGACGCCCATCCACGTCTCTTTCGCCGATCCAGTTGCTTTTCCAGTCCGCAATCCACCAGCGAGCCGTGGCGGGATCGTCGCCATCAGTGAAAACCAGATCAATGGAGCCAGTGAGAAAGCCTCTGCTGAAAAACTCCAGATCTTCGAGGGAATCGGCGTAGCTTTCACCGAATCGATGATGTGGTTCAACGCGAAAGGCCCGCGCCAGTTGCTTGGGCTGAACCGCTCTGCCCTGATGAGCGACAGGCAGATCAAAGCTGAGTTCATGCAAACGCCGTCCACTGTGCAACGACCTCAGTTGCAGATCACCGAGTGGCCCTCCGAAGGGGGCCTGCATCAGTGTCTCCAGACCCTCGAGAACTGCGTCCACCCTGTCGCTCTCCAGGCCTGAACGCGTGAGTTCTCGCTCCACCAGAGCGCGGTTGTCGTCCTGTTCGATGTCTTGATCAAATGGGATCTGCTCCAGGATGCGGTGCAGGCAATCACCGGCTGCTGCGCCCCTGGGAAATGCTCCCAACGGACTGTCTTCGGGATCCAACGGATCGCTTTGATCGCTGAAGGAGAGGCTTTCTTCATCTGCGCCGGTCTGCGCATCCACATCTCGTCCTTCCTCAAGGTTGCGCGGGTCTGGGCTGGCGGTTGTCGTCTTGCCGTGGCCTGAGATCCAGGCCGAGTAGCTGCTGCGTCCCCAACTGCGGTCAAAAGCATGACCTGGCACGGCGCCACATTGCAGGTTCCGTTCAACCATCAGGGGGTGCCAGCGCTCTGATAGGCGGTTGAATTCGGCTCGGTGCAGGCTGATCAAGGGACCCGGTGGGTCAGCGAGTTGCTCCAGCCATGCGGTGAGTGGATTGCCCTCCTGCCGAGCTGCCCTGGCCTGAAACAGAACGAGATGGCGTTCGGCCCGCGTGATCGCGACGTAGGCGAGACGTTCCGCTTCAGCGCGACGTTCCAGTTCATCGCGTTGGCTTGCCGTATGCCCCAGTCCCCAATGTGGATTCAGCGCTACGCGCCAGCTGCCGGACTCGTCAGCAGTGGGCACTCGCCACAGCGGACCTTTTGAAGGGGAGGGCGCTTCCCATAAGTAGGGGCAGATCACCACCGGATACTGCAACCCTTTGCTTCGATGAACAGTCACAACAGCAACCGCACTCTCGGCCAGATCACTGAAGGGCTGACGCTGTTCCGGGATCGTGTCGGGAGGGTACAGGCGTTGGCGTCGCAACCAATCGGCGCCACTTGAAGCATCCAAGCCCTGGCGGTGCATCGTGTCCTGCACAAGCCGTGCACATTGCTGAAGGTCACCGAGCAAGCGGCCGCGGCTCGATAGATCGGCCACGGTCTGCCCATCCATCAGGCGTGCCAGGCACCCCATCAGCCCAAACTTCGGTAGATCGATGGCGAGCTGCTGGAGCAGAGAGGCCAGCTGATCCAGCTGACCGTTGCCATCGGCGTCTGCCAGTTGATCGCTTCTCCACTGCAGCAGTGAGGACACGGCCAGCTGCCGTAATCCACCGGCGTGGGCAGGGCGTGAAAGTGCGTCGAGGAATGTCTGCAGATCCGATGCTCCCTGGCTGCTGAAGACATCTCCCTGACTGACAAGGCGGCTCGGCAGCCCGGCAGCCGCCAGCTCTGCGCGGATGTCTTCGGCCTGGCGATGCCTGCTGACCAGGATGCAGAGTTCGGAGGGATCCAGGCCTGGATCGTGTCTCAGGGTCTGCAGGATCAGGTCGGTCGCAATGCGGGGAATCCGCTCCTCAATAGATGTACGGCTGCTGTTTCCGTCGTCGTCATCCGGATTGATGTCGTGGATCTGGAGTGATGCACCTCCCTTCAGCAAGGGCAGGGGTTGTGCGGAAGATCTTGGCGTCACCTCAGGCACCGAGAGTTCGGATTGCAGCAGTCCAGGCGCCATCAGCTGATTCATGGCCTGCATCAGCAGTGGTGTTGTGCGGCGGTTGTCGAGCAGGTCATCAATGCAGTCCGCATCACGCCGTGCAGCTTTGTAGGTATTCAGATCTCCGCCGCGGAAGCGGTAGATCGCCTGTTTGGGGTCCCCGACCATCAGCAGCAGATGGTCTGGTGTTGAGAAAGCGTTTTTCAGCAGTCTCCACTGAAGCGGGTCGGTGTCCTGGAACTCATCGATCAGGACTACCCCATAGCGTGCCCGCAGAGGAGTGAGCCAAGCTTCTGCTGCATCCGACTGAGCGGGGTCGAGTGCATCCAGCAGCCCTGAAAATCCAACCACCCCGCGTTGTCTGCGCCGGTCGTTGAGTTGATTCAGGCCTTTGATCAGCAGGTGGCGCCAGGTCTGTTCGGCTGGTCCGTCCCAGAGTTCGGCGATGGCGGTCTGCAGTTCGGCTGAAGCAAGGCTTGGTTCGGCCTCAGCGCAGGACCGCGCCGTTTTCTGAAAGCTGCCTGGATGGAAATAACCACCGAGAAGCACCTGATTGCGGACGTCGACGTAGTGCATCGAATCTCCACAGGTCTTGCTGATCTGGTCAGTCCAGGTGTCGAGCTCCTGGCTTCGGTCTTTTCTGGGGCGGGCACTGAAGGGTTTGGTGTCGGTGCAACCGAGGCTGCGCCACTCGGCGGCGCAGCCTCGAAGGGCTTGTTCCAGAGCCGCTCCACCGCAGTTCCATTCAGTGACGAAGTGCTCCCAGCGGCTCTGCAGCCAACCTTCAAAAACCTCGCAAAGAGTTTGATCAGGATTGATCGGCTCCGCATCCTCAGCGATACGCACCGCACAGTCACCATCCAGTCTCTGAAGTGCCGAAGCGAGTGCTTCGGGCGACAGGCCTGCTTGCAGCAGTCCTGCAACGTGTCCCGCTTCAAGCTCCAGGACCTCCGCTCGCCAGAGATCATGGGCGACCTGGATGGCCAGGGTCTGTGGATCATCATCGAGGGCAAGATCAATGGCCTGACCGTTCTGAAGCGCTTGCCGGCGAAGGCTGCGGCGGCAGAAGCCATGGATCGTGGTGATGTCGGCTCGCTCCAGGGCTTCTAGGGCCTCGAGCAGCCGACTGGCAAGCAGTCTGCGTTGCTGGGAATCCCGTCCGTGCTGTTCAAGCCAGTTCTGCAGGACTGCGTCCGTTTCAGGCAACGGCGTTCTGCTCCTTTCCTTGTGCAGGAGGCCCTGCAGCGCCGCATCAAGTCGGCGTCCGATCCTGTCGCGCAATTCATCGGCCGCGGCCTCAGTGAAAGTCACCACCAGCAGTTGATCGAGGCCCAATCCCTGTTCCGTCACCAGTCGCAGCACGAGGTGGGCCAGGGCGAAGGTTTTCCCTGTTCCAGCGCTTGCCTCCAGGAGTCGAACGCCGGGCGTCAATGGGTAGGTATTGGCTTCGAATCGTCTCGTGCTTCCAGCTGTTGTCATCGTCATCAGCAACGCGCCTCGAGCAACGGTTGATACAACATCTGAAAAGCGGCTTCAAAGCCTTCGAAGCCCAACAGCGACGTGGCATCGCAGTGACTGCCAAAGCAGATTTTCTGCTCGGGCCGATCCCGTTCGGCCCAGCCGCTGAAGCCTCCCTGCCAGCGATTCATGAAGGCCTTGTCCGCGGCCTCTTCCCCTTTCGACCATGCCAGTGCCCTGGCCAGACCGCTGTCCGGAGGGACTGGCCAGCACAGCTCATCTCCCTGCTGCGCCAGGCTGTGCAAACTTTTGATTTCGTGATCAGCCTCCTGGGGGTTCAGCGCTCTCCAACGCACGGCGATGTGGAATTGATCGGCTTTTGCACTGCCGTCTTGCCGGCACACCACAGCGGTGTTGCAGCCAGCATCATCCCGTTGGGCAAGCAGATGTTTCAGCCAGCTCTGCAGCAAAGAGCGCGACCTCAGCCTTGACGTGCTGATGTGAACAGCTGTCTTTCCTGCCATCAACAAGGATGAATGCTGGGACGTTGGCTGCTGCTGCTGCCGCAGAGGTCCAAGGCTCAGAACAGTTTTTTGGAGGTTTTGCCAGCGACGCTCAAGACGACTGTCTTCCAGTTGAGCAGCCGAGCCTGGAGGCATCAGGCCTTGGCCGTAACTTCGGGCAATCCAGTCCTCCGGCTCCTGAACATCCCAACTGGCTTCGGGATCGTGCGCCAGCAGATCGAGCTGTTCAGACAACCGCTGGTTGAGCAACTGATGACAGTCCAGCTCCTGCAGCGACAGGGGGGAAAGATCGCTGACAGGATCACACCATTCACCCGCATCGATGCCCTGACGTTTCAACCATTCCTTTTGGGGGGCCTGCAGCCAGCGCTCCAGTCGATCGATCGCTTCCGAGTTGATGGGTAAGGCTGCATCCGTTGTCGGAGATTGCCAAACAAGCGGTAAGGCCAGGCCCTGATCACGATGTGTCTGCTCTCCCCTGATCTGTGCGTCGAGATTGCGTCGTGCGTTCAACAGCCTGCGGTCGCAACTGATTGCGTCTGTCTGCGGAGTCACCATGAAATTGGCTGCATCCAGAGGATTGGCGGGAGGGTGAATCAGCAGCTGGCTCATCTGTGCAGTGTCGAGCTTCTCTGCAAGCAGACTCAGCCACTGTTGAACCGGTGGGCATGGCGGCAGGATGTCGCCTTGTCGCTCATCTCGGCTACTCCAGCTGACCAGAAGATGCTGTCGAGCTGAGAGCAGTGCCTCAAGCAACACATAGCGATCCTGGTCGGTGCTGCTGGGGTCACCGAGTCGACGTTGTAATTCGAGCAGATGAAAGCCCGCACGTTCCTGATGTCTTGGGAAGGAGGAGGCATCGAGACCCATCAGGGCGATCACGCGGTGTGGGATCGCTCGCATCGGCTCCAGAGCGCTGATCGTGAGGGCACCGCTGCGGTGCCCGAAGCGGCCGCTTTCGGTGGAGAGCGCTTCCTCAAGCACGCTGATCACAACGGCAACATCCAGTTCCAGCAAACAGTCATTCGCCTGGAGCTGCCAGTTCTCAAGGCACTGATGAATGGCCTGCAGCTCCCAGTCCCAGCTGCCACCGTCGTTGAAAATCTCCTGAAGCAGTCTGCGCAACCGAGCCACCCATTCAGGGCATGGAGCACTGCAACGCAACTGGGCGATCCACCCAGCCAATTGATCCAGCAGTGGCCACCACATCTCGAGTTGCTGCAGGCTCAGATCGGTGAGCGCGGGTGCACAGGAATCAACGGCCAGCCCCGGCTCTTCCGGCAATGCCAGGCCCAGCAGCCAGCGATCCAGGCACCAGCGCAAGCTGTTGGTGTCATCTCCATTGCGTTCCGCTGCATCCAACCCCCAGCGGAAACCACTGCGCTGCAGTGCATCGGTGATGGCCATCGCATCCTGCGATGTCAGCTGTTTCAGGCTTTGCAGTGCCGGATTACCAAGCAGTGCCTCCAGGCCACTTGCGGTGAGCCGATCAGCGCTCAAGCGCAACAGGCTCATGAAAGCCTGCTGAAGTCCGGGACAATTTTGTTGACTGCGATCGGTTAATCGCCAGGGCAGGTCCACACCCGTGGCATCCCGATCTGAAAAGACAGAAGCCAGCAGCGGTGCATAGCGCTCCACATCGGGAGTCATCACCAGAACATCCCTGGGTTGCAGGCTTGGATCAGCGGCCATCCAGCTGAGGATGCGATCACGCACAAGCTGCACTTCTCTCCAGGGCCCTGCACAGCCCATGAACAACAGCGAATGATCGCCTTGCCTCAGTGACAGGGCTGCCTGGTCGTCCGATGCGCTGCTCGCGAGCTGCCGTTGCAGCTGTTCCAGTACAGACGCCGGGGAGTCTTCCGGCGTTCTCATCACAGTGGGATCGGCGAACAGGTCTCCCTGTTCCCAGCTGCCAAGCAGACACTCGCCGCTTCCCTCCAGCAGCAACTGAAATTCGGCACCCATGCGGCCCAGGATTCCTTCCAGGCGGGGAGCTTCAATCAGCCAGGAGCCATCGGGCGAGTTTGTCCAGTCGTCACCCAGTTGTCTGCGTCGTTGCTGCGACCGCTGCCAGAGGTCCGGACAGGGTGTGAGCAGAAACAGATCAACGCTGATGCGTCCAGCCAGGGCCTGCAACAAATTGATCTGGACCGGGGCCAGATTGCTGATGCCAAAGAGGCGCAGGCGTGGTGGCAACGGCAGTGCAGGCTTTTCCCCTCTGCTGAGTCGTTTCACCACCTCTTGCACCTGCAGCCCGAAAGGCCTGCATGGCAACCGCTCGGCCAGAGCACGGGCCAGGCCAGGTTGCCAGCGCAGGTTCTCCGGGAGTTGATCACCCGTTCCTCCTGCAAGCCAGTCGGCCAGCTCCTCCGGCCTGTAAAGCGCGTAATCATCGATTGCATCGGCCAGGCTGCGAGCCAGTTGCCACTGGTCACGAGTCAGTCGTCGCTGTTGATCGCCATGGAGCTCCCACCACTCCTTGAGTTTTGATGCACACTCTTGTTCGAGCAGGTCCGGAAGAACCTCCAGGACCTTCCAGACCAGACGCTCCGCTCTCCATGGATCCTCGATGGCAGGCGCATCGCTGAGCACGGTTTGCACGAGCTGCCGCAGGCGACTTCCAGGGAATGGAAAGCGAATCAGTGCACTGATTCCGTTCACTCTGGCCAGCTGTTCACCGAGCCATCGGCTGGTTGGCCAGGTGTTGACCACCACCTCGATCTGTTCAAAAGGGCCAGGCGGCTCAAGCCTGAACTCCTGCGCCAGAAGCTCGGCGAGCAATTCCGCTCGGTTGCTGCGGTAGACCCTCAGCAAGGCATCTCCGCAATGAGCTCATGCCTTTCGGCTGGTGTTGCCCTGTCTGCGGGCAATGTCCGGTCGGTGGGTTCTCCGATCACCTGCACCACCGCCTCAGTTTCGGGGCAGAAGGCTGTGAGCAGACCGCCATAGACCGCGCCGGTGTCAATCATCACGATCTGGCCGCGATGCTCCACAGCCGGTCGAGGCGTGTGACCCACCACCACGGTTCCATAACGACCGTCGTAGCTCTCCCAGAAGGGTTCGCGCACATTGAGGTCTGGTTGACCCTGTTCATCAAAGCCGGCGTGGGTGGCCACCCATCCATCACCGGAATACACCAAAGGAAGCTTGCTCAGGCGTTGTTGCCATTGCCGCGTCAGCGCGTCTCCCAGTTGTCGGTAGGTCTCGATGGCGAGCAGGTCATCTTTCCCCTCAACAGAGACAGCCAGGAGGCCTTCCACCAAACGTTGCTCGTGGTTTCCTCGTAACCAGGTGGCTCGACCGCTGGTCACCAATCCCCACACCTGATTGATGCACAGGGCAACTCCAGGCCCGCGGTTGATCACATCGCCGCAGAACACCAGATGATCATCGTCTGGCAGTACTGAAATCAGGCGAAGCAGGGCCTTGTGACATCCATGCACGTCACCGATAACCCAGTGATGGCCCCGAGTGGACGCCATTTAAAGTGCTTCGATCACCTGATTCTGACTGTGTGAACCAGAGCTGTCAGCGAATGTGATTACGGTGGGGCGCCAAAGAGCTCTGGATATGGATCCCCGTTCTCTTTCCCCTTTTCGTCGTGTGGCGTTGCTTGTTAGGGCACTCGATGGTGCCAAGAAAACAAATCAGGCCTTAGCTCGCTGCAGCAATGGAGAAGAGATGCTTGATGTGCTGGTCGGGGCATCACAGAAGCTCAAGTTAGGACTGACGCGGGAAGAATTACGAAATACTCCGCCAATCCGCGACTGGGTTTGGTGGAAGAATAAAGAGGCTCCGATCACGATTGGAAAGTGATTAAGAGGCAAGTGTTGGCATTGGTGTGCTCCCACTCAATGGTCAATGAGAGCCCTCTTTAAAGTTGTTTCGTGTCGTCAACGTAGACTCAGCAAGCTCCAAAGCCTCAGCAATTTTTGAGTTCTTATTTGAAACTTGTAATTGTTTGATTTACACGTTGGGTCAAATTGAATATGGATTGACCAGCTCTAACTTCCATTCTTTTTTTGGCGGCTAATCAACAATCATGAAGCACCAGTCATCGTTAGGCACAGTCAAATCTCAAGCGCTGGAGGAAATCTTTGCAACTGTTAGTTGTTCACGGTACATGGAGATATGACTAAATGAGTTGACACCAACATGAAATCTACGCATTCCTTTCTTTTGCGCAGCAGATTGAATTCACAAGAGAATCGCATTATCCGCTCATTTCAATACCCGAAGAGTATTACGATGTCGCCAACGATTGAGAATTAACCCGCTGAGTTGTCAATCCTTTTCATCCTGAAGTGATCAATTTTCAGAAGTTAATCAAAGATTTCTTATGAATTCCTGGTGCAACAAGTCGATCCCTCTCGCAAGCATTCGCAGCAAGCAACAGCTAATAGGATTTTGACATGTAGTCCAGAGCACTTAAGTTATGTAAGGATTATTTTCTCCACGTCAGAGATTGCGATATAGATCTTTTAATTCGAAGGATCATTATGGATTTACCGAAGTTCAGTTTGAGCAAGAGGGATGCTGGACTGCTTGATGATTGGTGGAAAGGGCGCGTCAGATACTTGCTTATAGAGCAACAATTTCAGGATGCTGATGCTCTTTTTCGTGAGTTTGACGTTTGCGAGACCAATGCCTAGCTATTAAGATTTGTTCTTGATTCAGATAGATCTATTAGCCCTTTAATATTAATATGAATAGCTTACTCTTCTTTGAGGCCTGTTTCTCTCAGTATCATCTTTGCTATTCAAGGTAATGCTGACAATAATTGTAATCTTAAATTTTAATTCTGCTGAGGCCAAAAATCATGCTCTGTCTTGTTTATGGCTTCTGATACTTTGTCGCGTATGACCTTTGTCAAGTTGAATGCAACCACTGGCAATAGATTGGTCTTTGTGTTTATCTGTATAGTGTTGTAATGCAGAACTATCCGACTGTCGGGTCACTAAACCGCTTTCAGTAAGTCAGTGTGCTGCAGTTCTGTGCCAGTATCAGCATTGGTTCCGCATTGATATCTTTGATCATCCGGATGGAATAAAGGTCGTCTGGGATTAGGTGCTAACGATCTTGAATTTTTCTTTTGGGCATCTCTGTTAAAATTATGGTATCCAGATTGGTAAATGTCTGCACCATTTGAAATTAGCTTTGAATGATGATCAGTAACAAGCCGAAAGACAATCGAAGATGGGAAGAAAAATTTTATTCCATCAAAGATGATTTCATTGAAGATACAAAAGATTATGCAAGGTATGAGAGTGGTTTTTACTGGAACGACAAGCTGCATTCGGGATTGATATTGCTTTCCAGCAGTTTAGTCAATAAATACCAGCTGAAAATGCACGAAAGCGATGATATTTGCCTTTGGATTAATGATTGCAAGTTAAATGAATTGGACAAGGCTATTTATTTGAAAAAATACGACTTTGCATTTTATATTCACCACGCGGAAGCTTTTTCCATGACCAAGGACGGACTTGACTTTTCAAGTGGTAATTACACTCAAACCCCTCATGGTGAATGCTACTCTCATGAATTTGTTGCTTGGTTTAATGATTTCAATCCTGAAATGCTTGAAGAAAGTGATGAAGACATAGTTATTTTGAAGTGGTGTGACAGTTAACAGCTTTTTGTGAGAGTCAAGCTGGTTTTTATTGGCTTTTTTATGGGCCTACAAGTATATAAGTTGCTGCTCAAAAAATATGTATCTCGATTTGAGTCCAGCAGTTTGAAAGACCTGCCGGCAAGCAGTCACATTCCGTGAAAGTATGTTTTGCTGAATCTAATGAAACGTAGCTTATTGCTTGATCTGACCTTGAGGATGCTTCGATCTCATTTCAGGCATTTGCTTGGCAGAATAGTAAAGCGCTAGAATTCTGAATCTATTCGCTGCGTAGCACAGTATTTAAATTTCACACAGTTAACTCAGTGATGTTTTTTTATTACGCCTAAAAAACTGATTGATGGTTTTGCACAAGACAAACTTTTTAATTCTTTATTGGGTCGATGGTGTTGAAGTGTCGGATGGTGATTACTCAACGTTGAACGAAGCCATGCTGAGGTTTGAGTATTTAAAAAATCATTGTCAAGATTGCTTGCCTGATGGAGTTACAGCAATTGAACTGGTGGATCAATATTTTGATGCCATTGATCATTTCAATCCCATGCATTGAATAGAACCGGTGGTCATTGGTTAAAAAAGTTTTCTTGAGCAGGTCTTTTAATGACTGTCACATTCGTTGGTTCAATTCAATCAATATATCTAAATAACATTGATTGTCATATGCGATGCATGATCAAAAGCGCAATAAAGATAATGATTGAGTTGATTGCCAAAAAGCCCGTTATTAGTTTTGCTTCATGATTCATGTCACCATTTTCGCTTACCTTTGCTGGTGACTGTGGCTTGAAAACTGTTGTGATTTTGAAGATTTTTGATGTATGGATTGCGCATCATGTGCACTTGTTCGTATGCCCCTTTTCAGACGACGTCCCTAGCGGTTCACTCCTTGCTGAATGATTCAAATGGTTTGCATTACCAGGTCGGAATCAAGCTGTTTTAATAATAAGGTTCGAAATTTATTCGCTCTGTCTTCTTGATTGAACTTGGTTCTGTTTTCAAAAATCATTAAAGCTCTAGGATTTACCATTATTTTTAGATTTGTCCAAGCGTTTTCTGAATCAAGATTAAACCTATCTCATCAATGATTGAGTTGCTCTGGCATTTGAACGTTTTGTTCAGTCAACGTGCTGGTTTGCTTCATGTAGAGCGAATTATGGATCTTTGTAGGTTGTTTTTGCCACCAGTTCATCAGTCTGGTTCAGTCTGGAATCATGACTATGACCCTTCAACTGGCTGTCGCACGCGGCACTGCACGTGGCCTGATTAACGGCACCTCCGCTGCTGGTTATGGTGATGTGATTTGCCTGAGACAACTGCTTCTGCGTGAAGGAGAGCATGGTTTGGCCTCTGACCTTCTCGTTCTGGCCAAGGCAATGTCTCCTACAGCTGCAGAGCTATCCGAATTCGGCCCTGCAGCCTGAATAGTGTTGACAGAAATGCACTTGCCAGGAGTGAGCGCTTTTTATGTTGATTTGTTTTTTTCAGCTGCTGATTTCTGATTCTGTTAGCCGTTTGTTCTCTCACTGGCTATCTATTGGTTTGCCTTAGTCAGTATCATGTCGGAGCAATCTGAACCGAAAATCGTTGATGTCACAGCAATCGTTGATTCGCATCCTTTATTGGATGAGGATGATTTTCATGGAAGCGTGGCTGAAAGGCTGAAGCACTCCAAGGAGTTTGCGGCTCTTGTCTGGGATGCTTCCAAGGAATATGTACAAAAAATGAATCTCACTGCTGAAGAGAAAATCTCTGTTAATACTTGGCTTACTTCTAAGAAAGATAAATTGCAAAAAACAATTGTAGAAAAGTTGCATGGTCTGCACAAAAATGATTCTTAATCGACAAAACAAGTTTTTAATTTATTCCGGCTTCGCGAACTAAGTTCAATTGTTTGCTGTTGACTATCGTATTTTCTGCTGGGAATGCTGCTTATTAACTCACTGCTCTTGTTTTCTTGAGTATATATCGTTTCTGCTTGATTTAATTGTGATTTTCAAAGTCACCTCATGTTGCGGACAGGCTCTGTTTGTTTGCTTTTGCTATGACCTGCAAGATTGATTCAATTGATGCCGCTTCGATGTTGGCTAAGACCAAAATCGGACAGGTTCAGTCTCCTGCAATCGATTGAAAATTCTGAAAGTCCGTACGGCTATGTCTTGGAATTGATGCAGTTTTGCTCTGCCGATTGATTAATCAGAATCAAAGTTACTTAAAATTCTTCAGATGAATTATGGTTTGCGTACTAGCATTCGAGTCAATTTTGGGTCTAAAGTGTAAGCAATAAATTATTGTCTGACCATTAATTGACATCGTATCTGCATGAATTACCCAACTTAAGCTGCTTTTGGTTCACGTGTTTGATTTAACTCAGATGATTCTTCATTGAGATCACTGAAGCGTTCACCCTCTTCGATGGCATACAACTTGTAAAGAGCCATGGCCGCCTCGTTCCAATCCTCTTCTTCAACGGCTTCGAGCATCTGCTGAAAGCAGAGCACATTGATAACTTCCAGATCGATCGAATCCATTTGCAAGTCAATTCTCTGATAAACCTAACGGGATTCCTCTTTGGGTCCAGCGATTAAAGTGGTAAAGAGGTTGAAGATTTTCCTGTCTGGTTGCTTTTGTTGAATAGCTCTCGTAGATACTGCGTCGAATTTGTTTCAGAAGCGAATCTGGATGCAACCTTCTGGATCTGCTGACAGCGGTGTTTCGATGCTTCTCTGTTGCACAGCGCTCAGATCTTGTGCTGACCTCAAGTGAATTTGCGAGATCGATTGCATGAGTATGTGTACGTGACTGTGTAGTACGTGTTTCTTCAACGCCACTTTTCAATGCACGATCAAGGTCAATGTGCATGAACGGTTACATAGGCCTGTTGGCTCCAATGCGAATCGACTTGTTCGGCTGAACCAGTTCAGACAGAGGGTTTCGCATCTGACTGAATTCATGCGACGTTGCCACTGGCCCTGAATGAAATCTGTCCACTGATGCCTCCATTTGTCGCTTGGATGCCGTTGTCTTGAAAATATGATCCTCTTTTACCAGGGATATCCGTTAAAGTTTTCTTTTAAAGCTTCATACAAAATCAAAATGCAATCACCAATTGAATAGTTTTATCAACCGTTCTCAAAATCCGAAGTCTGTTCGCAGAGTTGATTTTGAGCTCAAGCCGTACATGTCAAGCGATAATCGTATCGCTTTATGGCAAGTTTTAAGCACGACTATTCCTCTTTGTTTTTGCATATGGGGATTGATCGTCTTTACTTCGTCATTCATCTTGCTATCATTTTTGATGGCTCCTGTATTTTTTGCTCTGATCGTTTTATTGATGAGTCGAAGCTTTTCGCTGATGCACGATTGTGGGCATCAGAGTCTTTTTCGCTCTAAAAGGTTAAATCGAGTCGTTGCCTTCTTTTTGAGCATTATTCATGGAATGCCTCATCATCCATGGTCAAGAGGTCATGCATTCCATCATAAATATAATGGTAACTGGGACCGATATAGAGGGCCCTCGGCATTGACTACGCGTGATGAATATAAAAGCAAGAATTCAAGTTCTAGGTTCTTCTATCGTCTTTTGCGCCATCCCATTCTTCTTTTCCCTGGTGGTTTTTACTATCTCATCATCAAGCCAAGAATTGCTCTTCTACTGGGATTTATTGAGCTTATCATCGCTGGTTCTGAAATGGTTTTTTCTGATCTTCGCCATGGGAAGTGTACTAATCTGCTGCTTTTTGTTGACACTCATCAATCCAGTTATTTTTACACCAGAGAAGAAGTTTATGACACTGTTTTGAACTCCATGTGCTTGCTTGGATGTTGGGTCTTTTTAGGTAGTGCGATAGGTCATTTTTATTTTTGGTTTCTGTATTTCTTGGTAATGAGTACAAGCGCTGCGATCATGATCGCAGTCTTTTTCGTTCAGCATAATTTTCCTGGCTCCTATGCTAGCGATGAGTCGAATTGGAGCTATTTCAAGGGAGCAATCGAGGGTTCCTCTTTTCTGCAGATGCCTCCAATCTTGAATTGGTTTACTGCAGATATTGCTTATCATCACATACATCATCTCTCTGAGCGGATACCCAATTATCGACTTCGAGATTGCCATCGAGCTAATCTCCATCTTCTAGATGATGTAAAGCCTCTTTATTTGCATGAAATTCCTTCGTGTTTCAAGTTGATATTGTGGGATAACGTCAAACTTGAGCTTGTGCCCACTGGTATTTAGTTGCTTTTTTATAGCTTTAATTGATATTCGCATTGATTCCAATGGTCTCTCCCTAAGGATTTGGTTGGTGTTTTCACTTGCATCTGCCATAAGGAAAGGTCTGAGCGGATGAAGCAGAAATTTCGCGATGACATCGAGCCCTGGTTGACGGACGCCTGTTGATCTCAGCTCAAGGTTGATCATGGTGTCCGGCATCGTTGCTGGACTCCGTTGCCTGGTTGTTGTGATCGCCGCTGGCTTGATGACGGCATTAGCTGTCTGGGAAGGCCTCATGCAAGTCCATGTGGCTTCTCCAATCCCAATGCAGGAGCCACTGAGCCGTCAGCCGATCTTCACATTGCAGTCAATGGACGGTGCTCCTGTGAATCGTCAGTAAGGATTGTCGATCCGACTGTTCATTCACCGTCTGATTTGACTGGATCAGTCTGCAGACGCCTGGCACAAGCTGTTTTGCTATTCCAGATTCTTTCAGGGTATTTCCACTTAAAATCTCTGCGCCTTTTGCTGGACGTTCCAGGCAATTTTTGCGGAAAGAGGGAGTGTGACGTCTCCCTCTCCCCAGCACGCATGAGCCGGCTGCTCGACTTGCCTCTCATGACACTCCATAACGTATCAAATCGTACGTTCCTCTGCATGAGTCCCAAGGTCGCTGGTCCCAGGTCCTTGCGGATCATGTCGATGAGCTCCCGGTTTGATCGTTGCATTCGCTCACGGTAGACCGTACCTCTTGCTGGATCGGTAAACATTTCGGTGTAGAGATCGCTGCAGAGTGGTGATGTTTGCTTGGTTATTTAATGATTGTTTTTAACGGATGCTTGGCTTTTCGAGATGGCTGCCAACTGTCAATGCATGCCATTAAGAAAAGACGTGTTTCCTGATAGTTCAATGTCGAGCTCAATTAAGACTCCGTATTGGTTTTAAGCTTCGGCCCTGTTGTATCACTGCTTCGTTTTGCCCTGCTTCAGCCAGCGAGTGAAAGCGCAATATTGACCAGGGCCAGCCCGCCTAAAAAGAAAGCGGCCAGCAGCGAGGATTCGGGAAAGAATTTCGCCAATGCCAGCCCAGCACCCATGAATGTGGACGAAACCAGAATTGCCGTGACATCTACGGGCATCGTTCATTGGGCCTTTGTTCAGACCTCTCTAACAGATGACGACCATTCGGGCTGTCAGCTTCGACGCAAGTGCGAGCAACTGGCTTTTGATAAAGCCCAGCTCAGCATCGATGCTCGTCTCACGTTGTTTTGAGTGCATGAAAACATGCCAAGGCGGACTTGAACTTGATCTGTCACCGTGCTTCGCCTGTGTTCAAGGTTGAAGCGCTGCGATCCAGTCCTTGATGCACAGGACGCATTCCTCAGATGACTCGTAGGGGAGAACGTTCCTGCCGGGGATCGTGCTGATTGAAGCGTTCGGCATTTTTTCTCTGTAGGTACGAAGTCGCTGGTTGAGATCGTCCCAGCTTTTTGACGATCCGATTCCCGTGGCGTCCGTTCCGAAAATGATCTGTACAGGAATGTCCAGTCCCGTTAGCTGAGGTTCCCAGTCACGCCGCCAGAAACCTGCGAGAAATGAATACACCGCCCAGCGTGTCTCCATGGCTCGTGACCCCTCCCTGAGCATCTGAAGCCATTCAGCGTCGACCGCATCAGCCCTGGCAAACAAGTTGTTCCTGGAAAATTTGTCCAGAAATCCGCGTCGTCGGGCGTATCGGTAAAACAGGTTGCCGAACGCTCCATTGAAAAAGAACCGCCAGAGCCATCGTGCTCGGCTCAGAGAGACGTTCTGCTTCAGGACTGGCCAGCCTGGTGGGCTGATGGCCACCAAAGCGCTGACCAGTTCTGGAGCCTTGGCCAGAAATTCCAGGGCTATGGGCAGTGAAGCTCCTTGCGAGACCAGAACGACAGGTCCTGAGTGTTGTTCCTGAATCAGATCGATGAGCGGATCAGCCCAGTCTTCCGGTGTGATAGGTCTGGCGGGGCACGGTGCGGTCCCGCAGCCGAGAAGATCTGGAGAAATCATGACGGCTGTGTCGTTTCCCCTTTCCCAGACACCGACGAAGCGATCCCAGAATCTTGAAGACAGGCCAACGCCGATGGGATGAATCAGGAGCAGTTGCGGTTCAGCGGATTGGGTGCTGGTCAACGTCAGATGCGATGGAGGAGTTCCTGATTGTGATCAAGCGAATGTCTCAGCGTGACCTTCCCCTTGATTTGCAAGGATCTGCGTCAACCGCAACTCTTGCCGCTTCCTTGCCGCACCACCACGAGCTCGGTTCAAGCATCCAGCCTTCCACTTTCAGTGGCCAATTCGACCTGTCATGCACGTTGTCCTGCTGATGCGTCGCTCAGGCATGGTTCGCATTTCCTGGTTGCCAGCCCTGCTAGCTCCACCTGAATGGGTGAAGGAATTGCGCTGAAGAACGCCCGGATGGGTGATGGACTCTTTGATGGAAATGGAGATAGTGGATTGATCCGGAGATAATCATCTCTTTGTTTTTTATTTGTTTTGTCATGACGACTTTTTTTGACTTTGTAGATCGTGTTCCAGCGATCGATGCTCTTTGCTTTTATGATATTGCTAAGAAAAATATTCTTCAAAGTGAGTTTTTGGCCTATGGGTTTAATCGGCGTCGTGATTTTTTGATGATGATTGCTCGCAGAAAGTGTAAGCTTGTGGCTGATATTCACTGGCTTAACCGCTGTTTTGCTGTCGAATCTGCATCTTTCTAAAGACGCTTAGCGCAAAGGGGCTGTCATTCCCCCAGTGTTTCATCTGCAGAACAGAGGGTTTCGGTTTGGATGGCACCAATGGTTCAGTTGCCTGATCCGTCTTCTCCGCTTGCTTCCTGCGAGAAACCTTGTACAACCCACCACTGCGAAAAATAAAAACCGTGGCCATCCTGGATGCATGCTGATTTCAGGGTCAGTCGGATGACCATCGCACCAACAGATTTCAGAGAGGCTCATTTGAGGGTATGGGCTCTGCTCGAGTCCGGTCTTGAATCCAATTCATGTTGGCGACAGATGTTTCTCGACTACGGACTGCTTGCCACAGTCGGTTTCGACCAGCCATTTGATGAGAATGACGACAAGGTTTGTGAGTTGTCAGAACAGCTTGATCTTCCTTCAGGCGTTGTGTTCGGCGAGGTTCGCTATTTCATTCGTCAGAACTGTCTTTGGACAACAGACGAGCTTGTCGCGGATATGGACAATGTTTTGAATGTTCTCAGTGAGAACGGGCGCCCTGAGCAGATCGTGGACGGTCTGCTCGATTTTTCTCCCTACGCAAAGCGTCCAGCTGTTCTGCATGCACTGCGCTTGGCTGTCGCAAAGAGAGATGATGCCAATCTTTTTCTACCCTTTCTTCCTAAAAACGAACGACAGGGATAATTGTGCCGTTGCAGTCTTTCGCTTCTGATCAACGTTCTTTGCTCAATAACTGTTATTGATTCACTTCATGGCTTATGAATCAAGTGTGATGGTGTTTGTGTTGCGTTACTTTTTTGAACCTGTGCAGGTAGCAAATGAACTGGCAACTGTTTTCTGCCTTCGGCTAGAGCAAATGCAGGAGCTCTCGCCCTGTTAGAGGTGACTTGGACTTGAGCTCAGGCGGTTTGGCCAGTACCAGGTCGGATCGTCCTGTCTGGACGACGGCGGAATTGGCTCTATCAGTTCAATCCCTTTTGAGATTGAACCTCGCAGTCATTCAACTTGGATAACAACAGGATCGAATTCTGCCCCATGGCAAAAGACCAGATTCAAATCAATATTCCTGCCTCTGACTTCTCAAAGCTCAGGGCTGCGCTTTGCAGGGTTGGTTGCGGCAATACTCCAGATCCGCAAGAGGCGGCTTTGCTTCATCAGTTGATGAAAATCCTGGAGAGCGAACAGGAGCAACTGCTGGGAGGCACTCTCCCTTAACACTCCGTGGTGGTTGGCGCTGCCTTGATGTCCCTCCCTTTTCAGCTTGGGCAGGAGGCACAACTTGTACTTATTTGTACTGAGCTGGGCATCAGGTAGTACGCCCCTCTATCGATAAGGACGTCATATCAGCAAGTGAAGATGTCGGATGCCTGGCTTGAAGATCCCAAGACGCACTGGGCAATGAGGTTCCATCAGGAATCCCGCACCCCTGATGGAGAGGTGCAGGTGGTTGTGGAAAACGGCAGGCCCATGCCCCATAGTCAGCCAGCTCTGATCAAGTCACGCATCCATATGGCCTATGCAGATGCTGTGTCCCTCTACAGAGAGCTCCAGCAGATTGGCTGGTTGCATTGTCCAGCCTTCTGGTGAGGTTCCTTGGAGGCCCTGTGTGTCCAGTATGACGACAGATCCCATCTCGGCAGTCTTGGAGGGCGTTCAGCTCAGTTCTGAGGACCTTGGCGGTGTACACCCCTGGAAAGCGAGTGATGAGGACATCATCAGCGCTTGTATCCGTCTCGTTGAGGACTATGGCATCAGGCTTCAGGCTGGTGATCAACACTGCAGTGACACTTGTTTTGGTCTCGGAGGTGACGACCGGTTTAACTACTTGAAAGCTGAAGACGAGGAAGGAAATCCTGTTGTTTTGATTGAATTGGCGCTGGACTGAATGTTCAACAAATGTTCTGTGCGCGTTTGTGGATGACGCAGTTGTTAAACGGACGCCCCTCCATGAAGGGTTTGCTGATGTGTGCTTCTTTGACATCACCAGTCCAGGCAGCATGAGCTCAGGCAACTGTTCTGTGATGTGTAATCTTTCAAGCATGGCTACTGACATGCGCTCAGGGGGTGCAACTCTGAGACCATGGTTCCGTTGATGGAACACCTGCAGGCCCTGGGATGCGGCTGCGCTTCTGACAATCAGCTGACCATTGTCATTTCAGGAGCAGTTGGTGGTGTGGCAAGGCCATGAATTCAATCTCAGATTGAAAGTGCACTTACCGGGCTTGCTGGTCATTGGCTTGCACCGATCAGATCTGACTTCTGCAGTGCAAGTCTGGGGTTTCAGTAAAGCTGTGAACTGTAGTGTTTGAAGGATCAGGTTCCCTCCGGTTCAGTCGAAGCGGATCCTCTTTTGTCCATTCATCTGGGAGCCAGCTGGAAGCCTGGACCCGGCCTCACAGGGATTCCACCGTTGCAGAAATTTGAAGCAAAAACTTCCTTGTCCTGCACTGACCAGTCCGGTTTGGCTTTCTCGTACCAGGCAATACTATCTCGGTAGCAGACATTCCAGTTGCTTGATTGTTTTGCAATTGGTCTCAGATAAGCAACACCAAAAATGGAACTTACTGTTGCAATAATTGCACAGATTATTAAAAGACGGTTGTTGATCATGTTATGAGGATCTGACATTTTCAGGGATTGTTCAGCTGCTTCTTTGCTAGCGAGACCCAGAGAACCGGCCCATTCGGATACGCCACCTGCCGTCTCCCTGAGGGCTTTCAGCTCAAAGGCTTCGGATCAGGAGTGAGGCTCCCATCAGCAGTGCGAGCCATTCGAAGGCGCTTTTGACAAGCCTGCTGCCTTTCCTGAGCGACAGGTGAGCACCGAAATATCCCCCTGCCAGAGATCCCGCAATCAGTGCCGGGATCCAGTTCCAGTGGATTTCACCGCTGAAACCGAGCACCAGTGCGCCGGTCCCGTTCCAGGCCAGACCGACGAGAATCAGGGGGTGTGCAACCGCTTTTGGATAACTCAGGCCGAACCAGCGCACCAGCCACAGCGTGACAAAGAGACCGGAACCTGAGGTCAGTGACCCGTTCAGGATGCCGATCATGAAGATCACAGCCACTCCGATCAGTTTTTGCAGCCTGTTGTGACTCACCGTCCGGTTGCTCTTTCCGAGTTCCGGTCAACGGCTGGAGTACATCCCAAGCAAGAGTGTCAGCAGGCCGAGTCCTGCTGTGGCGACGTCATTGGGTATGGTCAGTACGCTTCGTGCCCCGATCAGCACTCCAGGCAGACCCCCCAGGAGAATCAAAAGGCTTAAACGGGAATCGAGGCTGCTGGCCCGCCAATGGCGATCAGCGGCGCCAACCCCAAGCGCCACGCTGGCCAGTTTGTGTGTGGCCAAGGCCGAGGCGAAGGGAAGCCCAAGGAGGATCAGTGCAGGCAGCTGAATGAGGCCCGCACCTCCGCCAGCAAAAGTTGACAAGGCATTGGCGACAACAGCAATTGCAGTGAGTGCAAGCTGTAGCAGTAGCTCAGTGGCCATGCAGGAATATCGGCTCAGACATGGGAAAGAAACGTTTTCTCTTTCAGAACTCCGCACAGGTGTTGTCGAAGGCCTCTGCTGACGTCAGTGATCGATGCAACGTCAAGCCATGGTGGACCCCCGTCATCCAGGCAACCTGTTGAGGTCATGTCCACGAGTTGTCATCACCCGATTAGCCAGCAACACCTGAAGATGCTGGATCTCAAGGCATTAAAAAAGCCACTGCTTGGGCAGTGGCTCATGTCTTGACTCGGGTAACCCCATCACCCGGCCCTGATAAGGCAAGAGTAGGGTTCAATCCTGTGGAATAGGTAGCCAGGAACACCCTGTCATCAATTTCAGGCTTGGTGCACCATATGTGGCGTTGACGGGACGTATTGGTAAGACCAAAATGTGAATCCCCATCACCCTGGCCCGACTGCACCAGCAGTGGGGTCTTTTTATTGCTGAGTCCGGGTGAGGATGGAGGTCACGGGCTGGAACAGTCTCATCGCTGTGGCTTGTGTCGCGTTTCGAACCATGGTTGGCCCTGCAGAAAATCTGCGGGAAGCACGACCTGTCAGGGAGACAGGCATTCTCGCAACCCAAAATCATCGCTGAACCGGGCAATTGCGAGCTGCAGGCACGCCTACTGTGAGGCGGAGTCATTTGCGCTGGTAGCAGTCGCAAATCTCAGATGCTGCGTTGTCATGCGGTGACTGCAGTTGGAATTTCATTTCATCGTGTCCGATGAAATGTGCTTGCAGTGAAGTTGAATGTCTTTGATATAAGCATCTGTTGGCAGTTTCTCGATTGCACGTGCTTCAGCTTCTAAATGATATTGACTTCGATCATAAAATTCTTTGAGATTCTTTTTGTCAGATTGAGTAAGTTTTGCAAATATTTTCTTTTTGTTCAGAACGGGTCGACCGTTGTTGCAAATCTGCTGTACGACATGCCACCCCTCGTGCCTGAGCGTCTCAATCAATGGCTCGGCGTTATGTCTGATGCTTTGTTGACACAAGAAAATAGTTCGTTGCTCCGGTTTGTACACGCCAAGCAGCCCTTGTCTTGCGCAGACGCCTGAGTTGATTCTTTTCCAAATGACACGGGCTCCTAAGCGTTGAACGCTGAGTTCAATTTTTTCGATTTCTGATGAGGAAAATCCATGGCTTCCCCTAATGATCTGCCTCGTGGCTGAAGCTGGGATAGCGCAAAGCATCAGTCCAGCGAGAATGGGAAGGAACCTCATGGCATTGAGACCAATGAGTCTTACACGGGTATCATCCTATACCCATGCTGCGCTCCGGGCTTTAGTGCTGATCGTTGTGCGCTGAGTGAGCTGGATTTGCATCCAAGCGGGAAGCGGATCACCAGCCATGACCATGCTTGTTAAACACGGCTTTCTGACTGGTGCGATGCGCAACAAGGATTGCCGGATGGCTCAGATCCTCCATTACGGCGTGCCGCTTTTCTGCACGGCATCGTTGAAGTTGTTCTGAAAGGCAGGTCAGCAGCCGCCCGCAAACAACTGAGATCTACAGCTGATCGACACTCCTGCATCACCGAAAACCCTGCACCACTTGATCGCCCTGAATCCTGATTCAAGATTTTTATATGGTTTACAACTTCCCAAGCTATCGATATCGACTCATTAACATCCTAAGTTCAGTCGTTCTTCTTCACGACTGTCAAGCTTCTCGACAATGTCAGCTGTTCAACGGCAAAACCGTAGCGAGTTGGTCTCAAACTGATTAATTGCCACTTGTCTTTTGATTTCTATAGAAGAATTTAAATAGTCTTTTTCGAAGCTTGTCAGCCAAATTCGTGTATCTACACCTGGGGAGATGATGGTCTTTGGTAAGAATTCTTTTTGATTCCATTCACCTTCCCCCGAGCAAACATCAGTTAATCTCAAGGATGTTCTTGAGTGCTCATCCGAAAGTGATTCAATGTTTTGTGGTATTGAAACACTGCTAATCATCACTATGACTGCTAGTAGCATCCATTGTCGTGCTTTCAGGTGAGATACAACAAATCCGGTCAGAACACCGATGGTCAAGATGAAGCCCAATGCAGCGAAACGCGATGCTGCATAAGTCTGAGTTTTAACCTCCATTAGTTCTTGGTAATAACGCTCACTGAACGCTGGAATTGTCCATCCGATAGAAATGCTGATGCCCAACAAAAGCAAATTCAGAATTAATTGTTTGGAAGTTGATGTATTTACCCCATCTTGTTTTTGTTGATTGACAGCCCAGCGTGCTAAAAAGAAAATCACTATTCCAGCCAGGACTGAGATTGCAAGTATCCAAAGTGGTTGATCCCAGAGGTCTGACGCTCTGGGACGCATTCCCAAGAATCCTCCCAGGTTTGTTCCTGCAAGATTCCATTTAATTGCAGCAATGCCACCATCAAGGATGTTGACTGACTTACTAAAATTTTCTGAACCATTGGCGCCATATTTTGATCGCCAAATCAGATTAATGATAAGGAAGGGTATGAATCTAACCGCAGACCATAGATTCAGATTTTTCAAGGGTGCTACTGAATTTTTAGTTTGACGCTGATAATAAATTCTTTGAATATTGCTCGCCGCCCAGAATATTGTGGATTGGAAAAAATTAGACGCGTAAAAGATAAAAGCAATTTGTTCTAATAGGATCAATGTTCCTGTTGATACTATTTCAAGGCCGGCCTGCATCTTTTTGATGGCATTATTAGTTTCGCTTATTAATAATGCGTCAAATTTAATGTTGGCCAGTACCGTGATTAAAAAGGTCGCCGAGAAAGCCAATGGGAATGCTCCTGGCGGTAAAAATATATAAGCTTGAACGCCAGTTAGGATATTCAATAGCACAATGATTGAAAAAGCAGCACTTTTTTTGTTGCTTTTTAGCGATAATTCCGTCACGATGTACATAAAATACATAAGCAATATTGTTTCGATAACGCCAGACAGAATTGGGAAGCGATAATCAAACTGGTTACTCAAAGTTAGTAACGGGTCGTGAATAATGTGTTTAACCATCTCTTCTGATTTAATCCATCCATAGCTGAGTACGTTGTGATCAGGATTGATTCCGTTAAATCCTCTGTAGAAGTCATCAAAATTATTCGGCCAGCCCAGTGACTGAATAAACATCATGATGCCTACAGGGAAAAAGCTCAGAAAAATGGAAAGCTTTTCGAGGTTCTCAGATTTTATGGCTTTGAATCTCAATGTTTTTTATTTCGGTTTATGGATCATATCATTTTTGTGTAATATCTATTCCTTGTGAAGACGAATCTCTTTCATGGGCTCTAGAGAGGTTTGGTCTCTAGGGGTTCAGCTTGTGTGCGTGCAACAGAGCCTGAGTTTTTATCTGCCAATGTCAACATGCTTTTTCAATATCTTCGTCGGCAGAACGATCTTTATGCAAACGTTTCAGGCATGGACTGTCTGTCTGGTGGCCAAGTTAAAGGGAGGAATCGTTGAGAACATCCCCACAGGGTTTCCTGAATGTGTGTTGATCAAATATGAGAACCGTCCTTATTACTACTCGTGCATCTATGACCGAACTTCGAACAAGCAATGCTTCAGATCTACAGAAACTGCTTCACCTGAAATTGCACTGAATGTTACTGCTATAGATTTATAGAAACTTCCTTCAGAATCCAAGGCATGATAAAGAAGATAGAGCCACCTTGGCTTCTGTTAACTTCTTTTCAACGATTGCATGTGGCATGATCAATAGTATAGTCAATGCTTAAAGCTAAAACAACTGGCCAACGGAATACTCAACGGGCAAACATCAACTCTAGCCGCACTTTCGGTGTTTTCATTTAGTCGCTCGCAGTGCATGATCAATCAATGTCAACCAACCAGCGAGCTCTTCTTTTATCAAAAAGCCGAATCAAAACTTCTGTTTTATGCTATTTCAGAGCGCTTCGGATAAGAAATTTCACATATTGGCGTGCTCGCAGATCAGCTGCTTCGTCATACAAAAGAGCTTGCGGCTCCTCTCCACTCAAAACTTCCAGATTATCTGAAGTTTTTAGGCTAAAAGCGTGCTTTTTGCCTCCCAAAAGTTTGAGCTGATAATCAGTGCCCGCTTGATCAAGCTCTCGAATAAGGTTCATATTCGAATCCATAGGATTAAAATTATCATCAGTTCCATGAATGAACAGCAAGCTCGCTCCGTCAACACTAGGTTCGATCATCGCTGAGGGCTTCAGCTCCCACGGCAAGAAGACTCCCCACACAGAAGCAACAGCTTGAATGCTCTTAATACGACGTGCCATGTCTAGAGCGAAAAGCCCCCCACTGGAAAAACCGATGACACCTGATCTGCTCGCATCGACTCCCTCCAAGGAGCAGGCATGTTCCAGAGCAATAGATAATCGATTCAGAACGGCAGCACGATTATTGAACAAAGGAATCACCTTTTCGGCTGCATCCTGCGATGTTCTTGGCACTCCTTTTTCACCATAAATATCTACACAGTATCCAACAAGTCCTATCTCACTTAACCATTTCGCTTCAGCTTTGGCGTAAGAAGTTAACCCATGATAATCAGGGATAATGAGTACTGCCGGAACAGGCTTGTCAAATGACTCTGGATAAAAAAGCAGTCTGCGTAGTTGATTACTGCATGTTCGTAAGTGACTTCATGAATAGTCATTGTCGTCTTTGCAAGTATTTTTAATGCTAATAAGGTTGTATCTAATTGACATGAGTTTTCTTCAGATCCAAATCCAAGTGGTTCAGCGAATGACGTTTTGGTCCTCGTTGATCACGTCAATGACATGCCATCTGGGCTAATGCCGCTTTTGAAAACGCGCCGCACAATGCGCTACAAGGATGCCGTTGCTCTCTGGAAAGATCTTCAACGCAGTGGATGGACCGTTACTGAAGCTGCTTGGTAGGCCGCAGGTGCTGACTTATGTACTAGATAATTCCTCTGGGCCTAAACAAGAAACCTGCCAATCACTGCAACGGTTTTCATAAAAGGAGGCCGCCCCTCCCGGTGGAAAGACGGCCTAGATCGCTCGTTTGTGCATTGTTCAACCCATCACTTGTAGGGAAAGGAAGGGGTCGAAGCGTCTGGCTGGAGGCGCCCTGGGGCCATTGGCTCTAGGTGTCGGGTTGTTGTCTCCTGGGGCACCTAGGGCGGTGCAAACGGAGCGTCGATTGGCGTGGCGCACAAGGTCTGCCTACCAAAGGACCAACCCAGGTCATTGTTGAGACTGTTGGAGCAGGGGCCAGAAGTCAGTCTGCTTCTGTGATCTGCTCAGGTGGAGTGTCGGCCGTCATGGGCTCCTCCGATTTCGTGGCCTTACTTTCCACCCGCGGTGGGGCATTTGCCATCAGTCGATTCGCTCATTGCCTTCACCGGCAAAAAATCCAATAGTGAGGATGGCGTGCCCAAGCTCAGACGAGGGGCAGCAATGAGGATGCTTCGATCCGCTGCGATCAGCTCAGCTGGCCTGCTGTTGGTGCTTGGCAGTCCTGCTGCTGCCCTGGAAACCATCACCATCCGGAGCTGCTAAGACGGCGATACCTACACCACCAATGCAGGTGAAAAGATCCGGCTGGCCTGCATCGACACCCCAGAAATGAGAGGGAAGCGGGCTCAGCCGCAACGGGCCAGGGCTGCCCGCGATCACCTTCAAGCCATGGTGGTCGGCAAGCCTGTCAGCCTTCGCCGGATCACCAGCGACCGTTATGGCCGAACCGTCGGAGAGCTATTCGTGGGCGGAATGAATGTTCAGCAGGCGATGGTCGCCAGCCGCCATGCGCAGATCCTTTGGAAGTACGCCAGCCAGTGCCCTTGGACGCGCTGAACACCTCAACGGGGGATCCCCCGACAAAAAGAGTTCACTCTTGTGGGTGAGGTGGAAGTAAGTCAGTTCAGCAATGGTGGGCAAGCCGGGAAGCCTGACGCCATTACTAATGACTGAAAGCCATACAAAACCCATGAAGGGAAAGGCAGGGCGGTCTAGTGGTGCTGATCCATCTCCCGGCAAAACAACCTCACACCAATCACGCCCCGCCAAGGTCGGGGTTTTATTGCCCTGGAGCCTTGGCCTCAATAGCTTCCGAGCGAGCTAATGCCAGTCAGGCAGCCAGTTCTGAGCCATTCACCAGAAGCTCACCAGAACTTCGTGGGTTCTGCACCAGAGCTGTGTAGTGGGGCTCACCAGAAGAGCTGTGATCTTGAAGGAGTCGAGGGGGGCAGCACCCCCAAACATTCACTCCTTAAAACCATGACAACCTTCCGTAAGTTCAACAAAGTCACAACAGCTGTTCTCTGCGCTGGACTGATTGGCGCCACAACTGGTGTATTAGCTCCTGCTGCAGAAGCTAATAATCATCATCGTGAGGAGAGAAGAATCCGCCGTCAGATTCGTCGCGATATACGGGACTTCAATCATTATCAAAGGGCATACAACCGCGACTGGCGTCGTGCTCGCAGGGTGTATAACCGCTACCCCCGTGTCATTGCCCCCTATGGATATCGCTACGGCTATGGGTATGGCTATCGGCAGCCTGGAATCGGAGTCCAATTCAGATTCTGAGTTCTATGAGTTGTCGGGAAGCCTGATGCCGTCAAAGCAAGGCTGAGAGCTATACAAAACCCTTGAAGGGAAAAGCAGGGGGCGTTTAGGAGTCGCTATCGATCTCCCGACAAAACAACTCACTTCGGTCACCCCCGCCCAGTTCGGGTTTTTTATTGCTATGGAGCCTTGGTGTCACCGGCTTCAAAGTGAGCCAAGCCCAGCTAGGCAGGTGGTTCTGAGCCATTCACCAGTTGCTATCCAGAATCTCGTGGGGGCTACACCAGAGCTGTGCAGTGGGCTTCATGGAATTTCTCGGCTACGCATAAGTGCACGCTAAACCGTGCTTCGAGGTTCGGTCGTCCCCCTGTTGGGAAGCATTTACGAGTTATAGAACAGAAGTGTTCAAACAAAGGTGTTCAAAACACTCTCACTTTTACCCGTTGCTTTAAAGATCATGGCTGATTTCCTTTCTCCTGAATGGTGGGACCAAGCCGGTAAAGATATTGCCCGAGTTTTTGAAGGAGACAAAGCCGTTGAAAGCGACAGAGTTTGTGAGCGCGACAAGGTCAGTGAAGAAGTAGTTGCAGTAGACGGACCCCAAAAAATAACGTCTGATGACGTCCCGGGTTTACCCGATGGATATGAAGCTTTCGCTATAGGTGGAAATGAAGGCGATGATCATCTGATTGTTAGAGGAAATTATAATGTCTTTATGGAGGGTGGAGGTGGTCGTGACGTGTTGATCGGCAGTGGCGGAAACGATTTCCTTTTGGGTCAAAATGATGAGGACTTTTTATACGCAGGCGCTGAAAGCGACGTACTAATTGGTGTAGCTGGTGCTGATGTATTCATGATGTCAAAAGGGATAGATCAAGTATGGGACTTTAACCTTTCGCAGAAAGATAAGATCTCCGTAGAGGCAATTAATGGTATTGATGCCATTGAAGGTCCTCGTAAATATACAGGTCAGATTGAAATCATTCAGAATGGTTTTGGGACCACCCTTATGAGTGAATCCGGCGACCAAATTTTTATTAAAGGCGCCACAGGATCTGATGTTTACAATTCAATCGTGCATGCTGATCCGGGTCAATTAGTGGCAGTAAACTTCGAGGTTCTTGCTTGAATTCATTACTCGCTTACCCATACACCGATCACACCTCGCCACGTGTGGGGTTTTTTATTGCCCTGGATCCTTGGCGTCACCGTCTTCCGCGTTAGTTGATCAACAGCCACGTGCATGGAGCCGTTGTGAGGAACCGCTGCAACATGCACTGCCTGTTAGAGGTGGGCTCCTTCAAGATCCCCTAAAAGCCCCGTGACCACATCACCCATTTGGGGGATACAACACGCAGGGCAGCCAGTTATAGATAAAGAATGAAAAAGTATTTATCTATTTGTAGTATTGCTCTGTTCATCGGTGGATGCAGCGTTAGGTATCCATCAAAGGAGCACGCAATAACTGCTTGTCACGAATGGCAAAGGAGAGGTGAAGTAATTAAATTTAAACATGTTGAGATAGACTGGCGAACAGGGGTAGAGAGGATTTCACATCCTCATTTTTATAATCGCAAATGTCAATATGAACCAACTTCAAGGCAATTCTTGGGGAAAGAGGGTGAATTTACTGAACAAGACAGAGCCGAAGCAGAAAAATTCAATAACAGGTTTGAGCAAAAAGAACATCCAATAACAGCGAGAAACTTTCAAATAGTTAAAAACTTCCGTTATATTCTTTGACCTGATTCTTGCGTTGCCGGCGTGTCTGCTGCTTGTAGTTAGTGCTGTGACACCACAGCCAATAACCCTTAACGCAAAGTTTTCATCCGATCTGGTGATTTCGTCAGGAAATCGCCGGGATGATGTGGGTCACGAGATCAGCGTTGACCCTGCGGATCACGCCTGAATCCACATCAGCGATCTGGATGAGGTTGTGGATCTTCGGATCACGTGCAGCACCTCCGCAGTGGATCACCTGCCCCATCCACTAATCCTTTTCGTGTTGCTCTCCGGTCAGATAGTCGTGCTTGACGATCACCGTCATCCCTGGAGCAACGTACAGAAACACCGGCTTCTCTGACTCGGGTGAGCTGTAAACCCCGTGGTCAATCGACATATACGCCCAACCAGGACACCAGTACTAGCCGCGAATTCAAAAGGCTGCTGCCGCAACCAAGCAAAGCTCGGCATTATGCGCGCACTGACGTGCGATCCATGCTTCGCCGCCTCGCGAGTGGATTGCTGGCTTCTGCTGTTGCCATTGCCCCGGTGCCTTTGAAGGCGCAGGACGGCAGTGCAGTGGATCTCGGTGATGTGATGAGCATCAGCCTCAAGGATGTGGTCAAACCCACCTTTGGCTTCCAGGGCGCACAGCAAGGTGCTGGCACGCCCAATCAGGCGGGCATTGGTGGGTTCTTGCCCCTCTCTATTGGCGACAACAGCGTTTGGTTCGTTGATGTTCTGATCTACGTCAACTTCGCTGATCTTGCAGGAGATAGCAGCATCATTAACACCGATGTCGCTGGCACCACCGTCAGCACTTCAACGCGTGTTGGCTATCGCTGGCTGAATGGAGACCACCGCTGGATGTACGGGCTGAATGCTGGTTATGACAGCTTCCCGATGAACACAGCTGGAACCGACACCGGCATCAATGTCAGCGGCACAGAGAAGAGTGCTCTCTTCCAGCAGGTGGCAGTCAGTGCAGAAGAGGTCTCCAATAACTGGAACTTCAATGCTTATGCCTTGCTTCCTGTTGGTGATACGGAGCAGGACCTAAACTTATTTTACCAAGGGGGTGCCCTTAACACCTACTGACTTGATGTTGGTTATTTCATCACTTCTGCATTGAATGCATCTGTTGGTTACTACTACCAAAGTGGTGATTCAGGTAAGGCCGATGCTTCAAGTGTACTCGGCCGCCTGTCTTGCGAAATAACCAGTGGTGTTACGGCAGGAGTTAATCTCTCCTGTGTCTAAGCTTTCCATACCAGAGTTTCAGCTGACATTGAAATTCGTTTTGGTGGTTCATCTACAACGGCCCAGTGCGAGCACGTTCAAAGGCTACCTGTGATTAATGCACTTTTATCAAAACCAAGTAATCGAAATGTCCGAGTACATGATTATGGATATACGTTACCTTCAGATTGCATCCTTCCCCCTCCACTTCCGTGAACAGCACCAGCGGACCCTAGATGCGATTCTCAATATAAATCATCAGAATGGAAAAAACCTTAAAGGGCGAATGGTTGTATGGTCCTAAGAAATAATTTGCTGAATTCAAGTAAAAAGCGACCTGTCAATGCGCAAATATTCTTTCATAATGACCCATCGAGGTTTTGATTATCAACAGTACCGAGCCTGAGTTAATCCCTTACTGGCAAAACAGACTATCCGTTACGGCGTGGCTGCATCGTGATGGAATTTGGTCTAGTCGTCTTCGTAAGGGACATGGGCCCTTGTGGGGCCGACATATCCAGCGCCTGAATTTTCATCAAATTATTCGATCGCTCTTTATTGCAAAAAGAATTAAGCGTCTAGAAGTGTCTACGGCCATAGCCTTCATTGTTGGCCCTTTCTTGTTTGCTCTTGGGTCCTTTGTATCTCTTGTTAGTACAAGTAATTTTAATACCAGTTCGGCATTACTTGCTATTGGATCAATATTTTTCACAGCAGGCGGTTTCTGGCAGCTTCAACAAGCAAGAATTGCGATTAAAAAACTTCCGAAAAATACAAGATCATGGAAATGGTGTGGGTTTCGATGTGCCGCAACACAAAGCGCGAGGACTATCTTGTTTAATGTTAATACCTCTTCCTGTGGGCTTATCCACGCTCAAGTGAATATAGCTGGCTGATATTGGTAATTTTTCCAAATTTCGTTGGTTCAGTTCTATTTTTAATCTCTGCGATGGAAGGCTTGTTGGAGGTCGGATATGGAAAACTTCTTGTCTATGAGCCGATGCATCTTGGTTGGTGGATTGCGATTGTCAACGGCCTGGGGTGTCTATGGTTTATGCAATCTGCAGTTGCAGCCCTTCCAGTCAGTTTTCATAGTTTGAGTGTAATTAACATAGAAATGTCAATCCGAACAACTCTCATGGGTTCTATTGTGTTTTTCGTTGTTGGAATTCTGAGCCTCGCCGAATGCTCAGAGGATGAACATGCAACGACTTAGTTTTTATTGATTTCGTTGACACCTTCATTGATATTGCTTATTTGCTAAATAATGAGGATTTAGTTGTGGACTGTTTTGAGATATTTGCTCTTCAGTAGTTATTGTTTATTTATAAGAAGCGCATTGATGGTTTTGCAATAGGTGGTCAGGATTATGACTCTATCACTGGAGAGGACGAAAATGAGATGCTGATTGGTGGAGCTTGAGATGATGTCCTTAATGGTGGCCTTGGCTTTGGCTTTTTGACAAGGGGCGAAGGTTCGGACAGGTTTGTTTTCATCGATTATGATTTCAGTTCATCTGAAGATGACAAAATAAATTTATCTGCAATAGCCGAAGACCCTGTGTTCATTGGTTCGTCTGACTTCACAGGAACCAGAAGCGAAATTCGTTTTGATGATGGTGTTCTACAAATAAGTTCCTTTTACGAGCCCGACTCTGCTCCCACTCCTATCTTTGAAGTCCAGCTTATTGGTTTAGTCAGTCTGACAGTTGGCGGTCAATGCCTGGCACGATTGAGCGCAGTTGAGCAGAGATAGTCAAGGCTTAATTAGTAATCAAGCCTGCAATTAAATTGCAACTCCGGCTAACACTCGTTCAGCTGCTGCCCGATCCACCGGGACGCCCGAGCACCGGTCAATCGCTTTGGCCTGCAGGGATCCCTGGGCACTGCCTTATGGGCAGGTCCTTTATTGGAATTATTTCGGTCACCCGAGGGGAGTTGCTGAAGAAAAGTCAGCTCATGGCGCGAACCTGGGACGCCGCAAAGCGAAGCCAGGCGTGGTCTCGGATGCAGCTGCTCCAGGGGCATGGACCGGTGGATCGAAAGTGGACTGTTTTGGGGTCAAAGATCTCCAAAGAGCTTGCAAGATCCCTCTCGAATCGGCAAGACCCACCGAATTCCAGGCACTAAAAAACCCAGTCAGAGACTGGGCTTACTGAGCGGAGAGGGTGGGATTCGAACCCACGGTGCCCTTGCAGACACGCTGGTTTTCAAGACCAGAGCCATAAACCACTCGACCACCTCTCCTGGCTGCGTGACATCGCTATGTCGCACGCATCACCATTTTAAAGGAGTCAGCACTCGATGACTCCTTTTAGATGTTCAGCTCTTGGGTTTGGCCAGCGGCAGCAGGCACTTGTCTGAATCGCAGCCGGCTGGGCCGGCTTCGCTGATCTCACCCAAGTCGTAGCGCTGCAGGGCTTCGAAGAAGTCTGAACTGACGCGCCGCTGAATCACTTCGGATTGCATTCGTGCGTAGGTCTCGGCGTCGATCGGTTCGAAGGGCAGCCGGGGGAACGTGGCATTGGCATCGAAGCGAGCCAGCAATGCGGCTGAGATGTAGCCCTCGCCACGATCAATGCTGCCGTGAAGTGCATCGGCAAGTTGCTCGATTTCGTGCTCACGGAACTCGATCGTTGCCGATGTGTTGTGGGCTGTGTAGTGCGTCTGCACCTGCATGTAGAAATCGAACTGGGCCATGGCCGAGAAGGCGTTGATGTCCACGGCATCGGCGCCCGGCAGATTCGCCCAACTCACCTCTGTTGGAATCTCCACGAGCCATTCCGTGCATCGGGGATCAAAAGGATCGTCGAGAAGTCTTCCCTGCTCGTCTTTGTCGGACTGGGAAGGCACCACGGTGTACCCGTAGTCCATGCAGGCCATGGCCACAGGATCGTTCTTTCCGAAGGTGATGCGGCGGATGAAACGCTGAGCCTTAGGTGGGTGCCAGCCAGGGGCGGCACCGGTGAGCAGGCTTTTCGTGCCAGCGGGTTGAACTGTGGTGCAGCGGTTGGGGCGACGCAAGCCCTGGCGGTCGCAGTACTCCCAGACAGCCTCATTCACTGTTGCTTTCCAGCGGCTGAGGTATTCGGCTTCCTGACGCTTGAATTCACGCCCCTCATCGGTGTCGGGACGTCCGGCTTCCCACCACTTCAGCCAGGGGGTTCCGAAAGCATGCACAAAAAAGTCGAACAGACCCGTGAAGCTCACGCCAACAATTGGGTCCCAGTCGCGGCTTTGGCGGTAGCGCTCCACTTCGAACTGATGGTTCAGCAGGCAAGCAACTGAAAGAGCCCCGGCCCTGAAGGCATCACGCTGACCTTCGTCATCGCTTGGGTCGATCTGGTTGAGATGGACTTCCGCAAGGTTGCAGTGGAAATCTGCGCCGAGAATCTCACCGCAGGGATTGAGTCCATAGCGTCCGAGGCGGTGCTCGAGTTCGGCTTCAGCGATTGGACCGTGATTGAGGTTCAGCCAGCGGCCGGCCTCTTCCTTGCCCTGGTCACAGTAGATGTCGATGAATTCGCGACGCAGCTCGGGAGTCGAGAGCAAATCCGCATTGGAACGGGCGATTGCCTCAGGGGCAAACTGGATGGCGCCCTCTCCGCTGTGAAACTGGCGGGTGACCGCTTCGAGCAGCACCTCGCGGCTCGGGCGGGTGTGATACACACGAGTGTGATTGGCCATGCGCAGTGCATCACGCTCGGGATCGATGCGCCAGTTGCCCTCAGCATCCTGCTGCCAGAGATTGTCTTTGGCGCCGGCGGCGCTGGTGTCGCTGGATGCGAACTGACGCATCCCTGCGCTGCGGCGGATGTTGCCGGCAACGATCGTGACAGCAGCCTCATCAATCAGCAGGCAGCACTCCACTGAGCTGAGTCTGCGGCCAACGGCCTTGCCCAGAAGGCGGGCGACACGTCCGTAGAGATCCTTCAGCTTGACCGGATTGGCCATGCCTCCGAAGCCCTTGAGGGTCTCGCCTACAGGCCGCACGTCAGAAAGATCCACTTCCACCCTGACGGTGCGTCCTGCGAACCGCTCATCACTGCCGAGATTCAGCAGCAGTTGATAACTGTCGACCCAGCCACGACGGGTGTCTCCCACGCGGATCGACACCGTGTCGCCCTTGATGCTGTGGGTGGTTGTCTCCTGACGTTCCCCTGCAGGGGTGACACCGATATCGGTGACCTTGACCACGTCGATCGGATTGGTGATGACCGGCAGCCGATCGATCAGGTGCGGCTCGATGATGGCGCCGGTTCCGCAGCCCATCATCGCCAGGTCCATCATCAGACCGAAGGCTTCCCAGTCGATCAGATTGGTTGATGTGCAGTTGTAGGAGCCGGAGAAGTTTTCCTGACGTTCAATCCACGGGGTGCCGCCGATCCACAGCCAGCGTCCTGATGGCAGCGCTTTCTTCTCGGTCTGCATCCGTGCCAGCAGTGACACCTCTTCATCGGTCAGCTTTCCAAGCTTCTGGAGACCACTGAGATTGCGAGATCCGACCTCGCTCCAGCTTTCGCGCCCGGCAGTGCTTCGTCGGCTATAGGTCCGGTAGAAAACAGGGTTTGCTGCTGGTGCTGTGGCGGGAAAGTCGCCATTGCTCTTCACGGTTTCAGTGATGTCCGTGGTGTCACTGCGGCTCGGAGACAGGGTCACGTGGTCAGACGGGTCAGTTCAAGCACACTAACGCCAGCAATGGGGTTAACAAGTGGTTGGTGGCACTATCAGCAGTGTCGCAGCTCAAAAAGGCTGAGCGGTTGCCACCATTGCTCCGATCCAAGGTGCAATGGTTCATGGCTCGTTCCAGGCGTCTGGCGCAGCACCTGTTCACACGATTGTGGCTTCCTGCTGGTTGGACAGCGTTCCTGAAATTGCGTGAAACCCTTCTGGTGGCATTGGAGGAATTGCTGAGACGTGTTTCGCCCAGTGAGATTGTGGTGGGAGTTGCCTGCAGCACCACCCCGGAACAGCCGGAGAGAATCTCTGAGTTCATGCGATCAGTGGTGTCCGAGAACGTTCAACTCGCCTTCGAAACCTGTCGGTTCCTGCGCAGTTCAGCCTCAGTGATGACCCTGAGCTTGAAATCCGTTCATGCCTCATCGCCCAGGATGATTCCGAGAACAGCCTGCTCCGCCTCATTCGCAGCATTCGGGAGGTTCTCGAGCCGCATGCCAATCAACCGAGTCAATGATGCTGCGCATTCCTGAGCCTGAGGTCATGAATGAGCCGCTGCAGGTGAAGGCCTATGCAGCAGCCGATTTCAGCAACACGGACCAGGCGCTTGTTGACCGTGTTGACACTTTGCTCGAAGCATCCGGTGATTCTTTCCCGGATCGGGCACGTCTGCTGGATCTGGGTTGTGGGCCGGGCAACATCTCCGCTCGGCTTGCCCAGCGTTGGCCGAACTGCTCAGTGCTTGGACTCGATGGGGCCGAAAGGATGATTGAAGTGGCTGATGAGCGCCGTCGTGCAGACGGTATTTCCTCGGAACGTCTCCGCTACGACAAGGCCCCTCTTCCTCTCAGTCGGGCTGACAATCCCGCGCATCTGATTGTCAGCAACAGCTTGCTGCATCACCTCCACGATCCTCATCAGCTGTGGTCGTCATTGGTTCCACTGGCATCGACACATTGTCTGGTGGTGCATCGCGATCTTCGGCGTCCAGACAGCGAGGCAAGCGTTGACCGACTGTGCCAACACCATGTCGCCGATGCACCACCGGTGCTCCAACGTGATTACCGGGCATCACTGCATGCGTCCTTCACAGTGGATGAAGTCAGCGCTCAGTTGGTGCATGCCGGTCTGGGGCATCTGCGGGTGGCTGCCATTGGCGATCGTTACCTCGAGGTGAGTGGCTGGATCACGGGCTGTCAGGCTGGATTCGATCAATCCAGACCATGAGCACGGATTCAGCACTGCAGGACGAGCGTGAATTGCTGGATGCGGTGGCGCGACGGCGCAATTTCGCAATTATTTCTCACCCTGACGCCGGTAAGACAACGCTTACGGAGAAACTGCTGCTCTACGGGGGTGCCATTCAGCAGGCTGGTGCAGTGAAGGCTCGGGGTGAGCAGCGCAAAGTCACGTCCGACTGGATGGAGCTTGAGAAGCAACGGGGCATTTCGATCACCTCCACCGTTCTGCAGTTCGATTACACGGGGAACACCATCAATCTGCTGGATACTCCCGGCCACCAGGACTTTTCCGAGGACACCTACCGAACCCTTGCAGCAGCTGATAACGCTGTGATGCTTGAAGATGCGGCTAAAGGTCTTGAGCCGCAGACCCGCAAACTCTTCGAGGTTTGCCGCATGCGTGAAATACCCATTTTCACGTTCATCAACAAGATGGACCGTCCAGGCCGGGAACCACTCGCACTTCTGGATGAAATTGAATCCGAACTGGAACTGACTCCATGGGCCGTGAACTGGCCGATCGGAAGTGGTGAGCAGTTCCGAGGGGTGATTGATCGCCGCTCCCACGAGGTGATTCTGTTCAGTCGTGCAGAACGTGGGCGCCAATCAGAGGAACGTCATCTTTCACTGGATGATTCAGAGCTGAAGGAGCTCGTGGAACCCGAGCTGCTGGAGCAGGCGGTTGAGGAGATGGAGTTGCTGGAAGCCGCAGGTGCTGAACTTGATCTTGAGTTGGTCCATGCCGGTGAGCTGACACCCGTGTTCTTTGGTTCAGCGATGACCAATTTCGGCGTTCGCCCATTCCTGAATGCGTTTCTGGAGATGGCTCAGAAACCTGTGGCACGTCAGGGGCAAGACGGTCCGGTCGATCCGTTGCGGCCTGATTTCAGCGGTTTCGTGTTCAAGCTTCAGGCCAACATGGATCCTCGTCATCGAGACCGGGTGGCGTTTGTGCGGGTCTGCAGCGGTCGGTTTGAAAAGGACATGACTGTTCGTCATGCACGTACGGGAAAGTCCATTCGCTTGTCACGTCCTCAGAAACTGTTCGGGCAGGATCGAGCGGTTGTTGAGGATGCTTTCCCTGGAGATGTGATCGGACTGAACAATCCCGGGATGTTCTCGATCGGCGACACCCTCTACACAGGATCAAAGGTGGAGTACGAGGGAATTCCCTGCTTCAGTCCGGAGATCTTCAGCTGGCTGCGTAATCCCAATCCTTCAGCATTCAAGAATTTCCGAAAGGGGGTCAACGAATTGCGTGAGGAGGGGGCGGTTCAGATTCTCTATGACAATGATGAAAGTAAAAGGGATCCGATCCTTGCCGCAGTTGGTCAGCTGCAGCTTGAGGTTGTTCAGCATCGTCTTCAAAATGAATACGGTGTTGAAACTCGGCTGGAGCCGCTTGGGTATCAGGTGGCGCGCTGGGTCACAGGTGGATGGTCGTCACTGGAGAGAGTAGGCCGAATCTTCAACTGCAAAACCGTTCGGGATGCCTGGAATCGACCCGTGTTGTTGTTCAAGAATGACTGGAATCTCAATCAGCTTCATGAAGAGCATCCTGATCTTGAGCTCAATGCAGTGGCTCCTGTTGTGAGTGGAGTGGAGCCGATCAGCCTCTGATTCCAGCATCCTCAGGATGTCAGGTATTCAAAACGCTTCATCCAACGGAAGGCTGTTATGCATTCCACACTGGATGGTGATCATGGCAACATTTTTTCATTCTTTCCCTCATTTAAGGCCGCGACAGTGGCTCACTGTTTTCCGTTTCCAGTTCGTGGTCTATTGATAGAACTGTGCGTGTTGATTTGTCATATTCACAAAGTTCTTTGATCTTCAGCAGGAGATCAGATTCGGCACAAGTTGATCAACCTCGTCTGCCGATAGTGATGTTTTCCATTGATCAGATCTTCAACTCATTGGTCCTGTTCTTCCTGGCTTTAATGCTCAACCATCTCAGAGACTTGATGAAATCCGAATAAAATCACTTGCAGCTTGAATCCCAATCCTTATTGAAATGTTGAGATTCAACCACAACTGCTATTCGCTCACGGGCCAGCAATTCGATCGCCAGAATGTTGCCACTGAAGCGGTTTGTTGTGGACACCCTCTGGCTTCTGCGTCCCTGTGATGATGGCGGTACCGATTACGTCTGTTTTCGTGACCATCGGGACCACGTTGAGCTTCTTGAGGGCTATCACCTGCCACCACAGATGCCTCTGATCAGACATCGTCAGGTTTTGCTGGACACCGAGGTTCCCAGCTTTCGGAATCATTTCGAGCGTCTGCATGGATTTCGTCACGGCCCCCCACTGTTCTGAGTCGCTTCCAAATCCAGAGTTTGTGCTCGTTTGGGTGGGTCTCTCGATAATCTCTATTCAGATTTTCGTAGACGAATGGCTGCTGGGCTGGATCCAGGTTCTGATTCTGATCCGAAAGATCCCTATTCCTTGCTCGGCGTCAGTCCCGGAGCTGGTTTCGATGACGTACAGAAAGCCAGAGATCGAGTTGTTGCCTCCTGTGGTGAAGATGCAGTAGCCCGTGCCCGTGTGGAGGCTGCTTATGACGCTGTGCTCATGGAGCGTCTGCGTGACCGCCAGTCCGGTCGTCTCAGTTCCGCTGCAGCCTCCGCGTCGCAGGTTGAGCGCCAACAGGTTTCCGCCGGAGTGCCCAGCAGTGGTAATGGTCCTTCAGCTCTGCTGACGCGACTGCGAGGTATGTCGCTGCCGGCTCCATCCCTTGGTGGCGCCGGGTTCATGCCCGACCTGCAGCTGGTGCAGGGTCAGGGACTTGTAGTGCGATCCATCGCCGGTGCTCTGGCCTTGCTGCTGCTGCTGCTCGCACCTCAGACCATCGATCTGCTGCTGGCCTTGTCAACGATCGGTGTGTTCATCAGTCAGGTCAAGCGTGGTCGCCGTCCCCTGGGTTCGCTCGGTTGGACCCTTCTGCTTCTGATTGCGGGTCTTGCTGTGGGTGCATTGCTCAGTGCTGTCACTGCTCAGGCAGGCCTGCCTCTGGATGTTGAACAATGCCAGGCCTTGCCGACTCTGATGCTGTTGATTGCAGGAGCGCTGTTACTGGCCTGATCGATTCATGTCATCGATCAGGCTCTGCAGCTCAGATTCATTGAATTGATAAACCTCACTGCAGAAATGACAGGTAAGTTCGGCTCCTTTGTCCTCTTTGAGCATGGAGTGCAATTCTTTTGTGCCCAGTAACGCCAGAGCGCCCAGGCTTCGTTTCCGGCTGCAGGGACAGTGAAAGCGCACCGCCTGGCTCGGTTCACTGGTTGGAATGGGCTGGGGATCTAGATCCGGAAAAACCTCGGTCAGCAATTGTTCCGGGTGGTCGCCGCAGTGATGGAGCTTCTCGCTGAAGTGCTCTATCTCCCGGCATCTTTCTTCAAGCAGTGCCACCAGCGCTGGCTCCTCCGCTGCCTTGGGCAGCACCTGAACCAGGAGACCTCCACTGCTCTGCAGGCCTTCGCTGTTGATTGTTTCGCCTACGAACACTGCAGAGGGCGTCTGCTCGGAGTGGAGCAGATAGGAGGCGACATCCTCTCCGATTCCCCCGCTGACCAGTTCCACCGTGCTGCTGAACGGTTCGCCCTTCCCGTCGTCCCTCACCACGTGCAGATAACCCGTTCCAGCTGCCGAGTTGAAATCGAAGCTGACTTGCCCTTGCGAATCACGGATCGGATCAAGTTCCAGCGAGGCATTGCCAACAAAGCCACGCACGCTCCCGTCTCGGCCGGCGTCCACCGTCAGGCCGTTCAAAGGGCCGTCTGAGCCCAGTCGCAGGTTGACGCGTCCATGCCGAACCTTCATGGAGCTGGCCAGCAGCAGTCCTGCACCCATGGCACGACCCAGCATCACTGTGGTGAGGTATGAGAGCCCGTGACGTGATTGTGCGGTACGCGTGGTTTCGCCTGTGGTCACCGCCACAAGCCTGATTCCACCACCTGCTGCGGTGGCACGGACCAGCCGATCAGCCATGGCTCTTCAACAATCCAGGCGTCATGGTGACAGAGCATGCAAACGGCCATTGCGAAGGCGCAGGTGCACACAGTTCCAGCCCTGGAACAGTTCCGGCTCATGGGTGACCACGATCAACAAACGGTCCTGGCTGAGCCGGTCAAGCAGTTCCAGAACCTCGGCACGCACTGACCAGTCGAGCCCTGCGGTGGGCTCATCGAGCAGCAGCACATCAGGCTCGCGCAGCAACTGCACTGCAAGGGCCAGTCGCCGCTGCTGTCCGCCGCTGAGACGCTCGGGCGCCTGACGTCCATCAACCCCGCTGAGTCCGACCTTTCGAAGTGCTGAGATCATGGCTTCACTGCTCAGCCGCCGGTGGCCCAGCTTCAGTTCCTGGCTCACGCTCAAGCCCAGAAAGTGTCGTTCCGGAAACTGAAAGACCACTCCGCACAGCCAGCGTCGCTGGCGCTGATTGAGTGGCTGACCGTTCCAGCTGATGCTGCCCTTGTCAGCGCCTGCCATGCCGCTGATCACCTCCAGCAGGCTTGTCTTGCCACTGCCGCTGTCGCCGGAAATCAGCAGTGGGCAACCGGCATCGGCCTTCAGCTGGATGCTGTTCAACACAGACTGCTCCGCGGTTGCAGGTCTGTAATTGATATCGCTGAGTTCCAGCATTCTGATCGAATGCCCCGATCCGGGCTGCCTTGGCTCTCCAGCATGGTCGATTGTGCGCTTGCCGGCGATGATGAAGATGTCAGCGGTGGGTCATGCGCGTTCGCTTTCGAGAGGTTGATCCGTTCAACTGCTGGGTCTGGTTGCGATTCAGCGAAATTCCCAGTCAGGGAGAGCGGAATTATGTCGATGGCATCTTTGACAGCTGGTATGTGCTGGGACGTCTTGGCGGTTTCAATGCTGAAAGTCTGCAGGTGCATGAGGAAGGCGATGAGCTCAGCTGGATGAGCTACGAAAACGAGGACTCATCAGGAGTGATGCCAGCTCTGATGCACAACATGGGGCAGATGGAGTACCAGCAGGACTGGGCCCGTTGCTGGATTGATCTGGGCACCAGTGATGGGATTGCCCTTGATGTTCTGATCAATGCCCTGCGTCAGCTTGACTCTGATGTGGTGCAGCTTGAGGAGCTGCTGATCGGGGGTGTGAATGACGACTGGCCGGTGGAGGACCATCCCGACAGTGTTTTCCCTGGTATGGGTTGATCGCTGACGTGGCGGAACGACGGCGCCTCCTGATCGACTCTCACCGGTTGCAGTCTGCGGATGCTCAACGTCGTTTTCAGCTCGAGGAGCATGAATCGCGGTACCTGCGCAAAGTTTTGCGGTTGAAGCAGGGTTCCCTGGTTGATGTCATTGATGGTTGCGGTCATCTCTGGATGGCACGTCTTCTGGACGGACAACATCTCGAGTTGTGCACTGATCTCACGATGCCAAGCCAGTACGTGGTTTCACCCTTGCCGAAGGTGGGGTTGGCCATTGCGTTAATCCGTCGAGGAATGGATGACGTGATGCGAATGGCGTGTGAGTTGGGAGTGGATCGGCTTCAGCCGATTGACTGTCAACGCTGCGTTCCACAGGCGGAGCATCGTCCGGAGCGTTGGCGTTCGATCGTTCAGGAAGCTGTGGAACAGTGTGAGCGGCTCTGGGCTCCACAGTTGCCGGGATTGTGTGCCGCTGCGGATTGGTGGGCGAAACCGGATCAGAACGACCTGCGTCTTATTGCGGTCACCCGTGAGGCAGGCACTCTCCGACTGGCTGAACTGCTGGCGATTCAATCCTTCAAGGATCGTTCCATCTGGCTCTCGATCGGCCCTGAAGGGGGATGGAGTGATCAGGAGCTTGCTGCAGCACGAGCGGCAGGTTGGCTGTTTGTTTCGCTTGGAGACACCATCCTCCGGACCTCCACCGCCGCCGTGGCTGCTGCCAGCAGCCTGACCAACTGGCGCACTCTCAGCTGCTGAGATTCCGGTGTTGCAATGCACCTCTGATGGGCGGATCTGTCAGAGATGAGCCGGATCCATCAGCTCTTGAACAGGTCGGTCGCCATGCTGCGAAATCCAGCCAGATTGTTGCCAGGGCGACGCTTGCCAGGACGAATGGAGTTGCCGGGTTGAAGAGCCTGTGGGGCGAAGGTGACGAGTTCAACCTCTGGTTTTGCTGAATCTGCTGCAGCCAGTTCCGCGGCGATGGCTTCAGCAGTGGTCAGTGATGGCTTCGCCTTGGCCACGACCTCGGCACTCTCTGCTGTTCTGTTGGTATTGCTTTCGGACGCAACGGCAACTGGAGCTGAAGCGATTGCTTCGATTGGAGCAGAAGTCGCTGCGGGCTGGGGTGACTTCGAAGCGTTCTCAACCTTCGCCGGCTTGGTGTCAGGTTTGGTCGCAGCCTTGCTCTCTGGTGCTGTTGGTTCATGGTCTCCCAGCTCAAGGAAGAAGCCCTTTCTGTTCAGCACCATGCCGGAGCGCGGAAATCATCACGATGATTATCCGTGCCGAAGCTGCCATCAGCGCTGATGCTTAGGGCAGTGCAACACAGCCAGATGTTTTCAGCGCCTCCTGAGCTTCCGTCTCAAACCGTTTCGCTGTGGCTCACCGCGCTTTTGGTTAATGCGCTCTTGATCAGTCTGGCGCAGCGCTTTCCACTGCTGACCAGGGCCGGTTGGTGCCATGCAGGCATCCTCGGCACGGTGCTTTGGGGCTCGTTGGCCTGGCGTGGTTGGTTGGCTGTTGTGCTCTACCTGGTGCTTGGTTCCCTTGTCACCAAGCTGGGCTTTGCCAGGAAGCATGAGCTGGGGCTTGCCGAGGGTCGAGGCGGCCGTCGCGGACCGGAAAATGTCTGGGGCTCAGCCTTCACCGGTCTTGTGCTGGCTTTGCTGATCGCCGCTCGCATCGGCTCGCCGACGTTGTTGCTGATTGGTTTCTCCGCGAGTTTTGCAGCCAAACTGGCCGACACCTTCGGGAGTGAGATCGGCAAGCGCTGGGGCCGCACCACCCTGCTGATCACCACCCTTCGGCCGGTGCCCGCAGGCACCGAGGGTGCTGTGAGTGTGGAAGGAACCCTGGCCAGTGCCTTCGGCAGTCTGCTGATGACGCTCGTGATGGCTCTTCTTGGGTTGCTTCAATCCGGCGCTGCCTTCGCCATCGTGCTGGCGGTGGGTTTTATCTCCACATTGCTGGAGAGTCTGCTTGGGGCTCTCGGCCAGGACCGATGGCCCTGGCTGACCAACGAACTGGTCAATGGCCTGCAGACCGCCTGGGCGGCAGCACTGGCTATGATTGCCGCCTGGCTTCTGAAATTGTCGGCTTGAAATGTCGAGCCGCTTCGGCACGCAGGGTGATCAGGATTTCCTCCAGTGCAGTGCGCAGAGTTTGCCTGTCGACGCATTCGCCTTCTGCAATCTCCGTCAGCGACAGACCGTCGATCCAGAAGGCGCAGATCCAACGGCAGTGATCCGGCTTCAGCGTTTTCAGCGTTCGGCTCAGCCATTCGCGTTGTGGATCAGCCTCTTGGCCCCCGTGATCTGGAAGACAGCTGATCCGGGTCTCTGGTTGAGAGGACCCATCGTTGTTGCTGAGCTGATGATCCAGTGACTCGATTCGACGCGACCTGTGAGCCATGCAGGCGTCTCGCCAGCGATCAGTGGTGACCTCGAGTTGTTGGGCGAGGTCTTCATCGCTCAACTGCGGCAGGCCTGCATGACACCGTCGTTCCTTTTCTTTCATTCCGCGCGCATGCAGATCTCCTAGTCGCCATGGGATTCGCACAAGGTGCAGCCGGTCTCTGCGGTAATGCCTGATCTGGCCAGTGACCCGCGACATCGCGTAGCTGCTGATCCGGTGGCCGCGGTCGGCCTCAAAATTCTCCACCGCGCGGATCAGTCCATAGCGGCCTTCCTGAACGAGATCATCGTGTTCGCCGCAGCCGTTGTGCAGCAGGCGGTTGGCTCCGAGGTGCGCAAGTCCAAGGTGCTTCAGCACGGTGTGATTTCGTTGCAGGATCCGGGGTGGGATCCGGCGGCGATGTTCATGGCGGCGCTGACGCTCCAGCCGTTTTTGAACTGCTTTGGGTGTTGAGTCTTTGGTCATCGCTGACATCGAACATGAGCCACTTCAAGCTCCGCCGAGTCAGGTGTGGTGCACCTCCCCCCTGGTGATGAATGGATTCATCCTCAAGGGTGAGGACTGTTCACTCGATCAGTGTTTGCCGGTGCGCCCGATCAGGTAAGCGCTGAAGGCGAGCATCAGCACCCCTGCGCAGTACTGAATCAGTTCAGTGATGGATTTCACTTCAAAGCTCACCATCACCTTGAAAGCTGTCACGATCAGGGCAACGATGATCACCTTGGTGAGTTTCTGTTTCAGACCATCGAGATCCTGAATGTTCAGCAGGTTGCGTCTTGAGGACGATTCATCGGCCTGACGTGGGTCGATGTCGGAGATCACAAGCTCGTAGATGCCATAACCAAAAATCAGCAGGGCGATGCCGATGAGGTAGTAGTCGATGCCTCCTACCACCTTCCCGATCAGAAGCGTGCTGCTGTCATGGGTGAAGTCAGCCTGAATCACCTTTCTCAGAACGCTGATCTCTGCGTAGGTTCCGATGACAAAGCAGCTGATGCTTCCCAGCAGACTCATGACCACGGGAATCAGCGTGACCAGCCGGAACTTCCAGATCAGCCCCTCGAATCTGCGTTCCAGTCGGCTTGATCGATGCATGCTCGGCTTGCTCATGGTGGCGCTTGGTCTGCTTGTTTTCAGGTGTGAGGGAAAGGCTTAAGCGAGGCTTTCCGATGACGGAGGCCTGGGTGGCGGTGGAGGACCTAAAAGCGCTGGTATGGAAAGTCCCACAAGGGCTGAGCTCACCGTCAGACAAACAGCCAGCGGAATGGGCCTGACCAGTGGCTGCCGTTCCATCACGTTGCCGCAGCGGGAGCACACGGGCAGGGCCCCTTTCGGCGGACGCAGAACAACCGCAGGACCACAACAGCAATCAGGGCAGCGGAATCGAGGCATGGCCGAAGAGCGCGGCGTGATGCACGCAGTGGCGAACAATGAATTGCGACAATCATGCGCTGCCGTCGGTGGTCTTGCCATGCCCCTCAGCTCCCTGGTGCGCCTGCTGCAGTGCTCAGCGTTGACCAGTGAGCTTGGCGAACGCATCGATCGCCCCGACAGGCTTCTGCTGCGCGGCGGCAGCCGTGGAGCAAGGGCTCTCGTGGCCAGTGGCCTGGCCCGCCATCAGGACCGGCCTCTGCTTGTGGTGGTGCCGACCCTCGAGGAGGCGGGGCGGTGGACGGCTCTTCTGGAACTGATGGGTTGGCGCAGTGCCCAGCTTTATCCCACCAGTGAGGGTTCGCCCTACGAACCGTTTGATCCCACCAGTGAAATCACCTGGGGCCAGCTGCAGGTGCTGAGTGAATTGCAGGTGGATCAAAGGAGCCGCGATCTGGCGATTGTGGCCACGGAGCGCTGTCTTCAACCGCATCTGCCACCGCCGCAGGCTTTGTCTGATCGATGCCGAACCCTTCGCAAAGGTGACAGCGTCGACCTTGAGGAGTTGGCCACCAGCCTGGCCCAGCTCGGTTACGAACGGGTTTCAACCATCGATCAGGAGGGCACCTGGAGCCGGCGTGGCGACATCGTTGATGTCTTCCCTGTCAGCAGTGAGCTGCCGGTGCGTCTTGAGTTCTTCGGTGATGAGCTCGACAAGCTGCGTGAATTTGATCCCGCCAGCCAGCGTTCCCTCGACCCGATCGAGAGCCTGCGACTGACGCCGACAGGCTTCAGTCCTCTGATCGCCGAACAGCTTCGCGAGGCCATGCCCGATGGTCTGGATCAGCTTCTCAGCGAGGAAGGCCTCTCTGATTTGTTGGAGGGCGGGACTCCCGAGGGCATGCGCCGCCTGCTTGGCCTGGCATGGCAGCAGCCTGCCTCGCTGCTTGATTATCTCCCGGTCGACAGCTGTGTGGCCATTGATGAACGACGCCATGGCCGCTCCCATGGCGACCAATGGCTCGACCATGCCAGGGAGCATCACGACGAACTGGCGTTGCCGCTGCCGATCCTGCACCGCGATATCGAGGAGGCGATGGGGCTGGCAGAAGCCTTCCCCGGCTTTGATCTGGCCGAGTTGCAGGAAAGTGATGGCCATCCCAATGCTTTTGATCTCAACAGTCGTCCTGTGCCGGCTTATCCCAATCAATTCGGAAAGCTTGGAGAACTGATCAAGAGCTATGGCAAGGAGAAACAGGCCGTTTGGCTGTTGTCTGCCCAGCCCAGTCGAGCTGTTGCGTTGCTGGAAGAGCATGACTGCATCAGTCGTTTCGTTCCCAATGCGGCGGATGCGCCGGCGATTGAGCGTCTGATTGAACAGGGAACCCCTGTTGCTTTGAAGACTCGCGGCACAGCTGACCTCGAGGGGCTGCAGCTTCCCGCCTGGCGGATTGCTCTCATCACTGACCGGGAGTTTTTCGGGCAGCAGACACTTACCAGCACCGGCTATGTGCGCCGCCGCCGCAAAGCGGCCAGCCGCACGGTCGATCCCAACAAGATGCAGCCCGGGGATTACGTGGTGCATCGCAATCACGGCATCGGTCGTTTTCAGAAGCTGGAGAAATTGGCCATCAGCGGCGAGGCGCGTGACTATCTGGTGGTGCAGTACGCAGACGGAATCCTGCGTGTGGCGGCAGACCAGCTGGGGAGTCTCGGTCGTTACCGCGCCAACAGTGATGCCCCCCCCCAGCTCAGCAAGATGGGCGGATCAGCCTGGGTCAAGGCCAAGGAACGGGCCGGGAAGGCCTTGCGCAAGGTGGCGCTCGACCTGGTGAAGCTGTACGCCGAGCGACATCAGGCGTCTGGCTTCGCGTTCCCTGTCGATGGTCCCTGGCAGAACGAGCTGGAGGAATCATTCCCTTACGAACCGACTCCGGATCAGCTGAAGGCCACAGCAGATGTGAAGAGGGATATGGAGAAGTCGCAACCGATGGATCGTCTCGTTTGCGGCGATGTGGGCTTCGGCAAAACCGAGGTGGCGATCCGGGCCATTTTCAAGGCGATCACCGCAGGCAAGCAGGTGGCGATGTTGGCTCCCACAACCGTGCTTGCTCAGCAGCACTGGCGAACGCTTTCTGAGCGCTTCGCGCCCTATCCCATCAAGGTGGCGCTTCTCAATCGCTTTCGGACCACCAGCGAGCGTAAATCGATTCTTGAAGGTCTTCAGAACGGGACGATTGATGCTGTGGTGGGAACCCATCAATTGCTGAGCAAGAGCACGGTGTTCGACAAGCTCGGCCTGCTGGTGGTTGATGAAGAGCAGCGCTTCGGTGTCAATCAGAAGGAGAAGATCAAAGCGCTGCGCAAGGACGTTGACGTGCTCACTCTTTCGGCAACTCCAATACCGCGAACGCTCTACATGAGCTTGTCAGGAGTGCGGGAAATGAGTCTGATCACCACGCCCCCTCCATTACGCCGACCGATCAAGACGCATCTGGCCGCGCTCGATGAGGAAGCGGTTCGCAGTGCAATCCGCCAGGAGCTCGACCGGGGTGGACAGGTGTTTTACGTGGTTCCGAGGGTTGAGGGGATTGAAGAGGTGGCGGGTCAGCTGCGTCAGATGCTTCCTGGCCTGCGTTTGCTTGTTGCACATGGCCAGATGGCCGAAGGCGAGCTGGAGAGCGCCATGGTGGCTTTCAACGGTGGTGAAGCTGACGTGATGCTCTGCACAACGATTGTGGAGAGCGGACTGGATATTCCAAGAGTCAACACAATTCTGATTGAGGATGCGCATCGTTTCGGTCTGGCGCAGCTTTATCAGCTGCGGGGGCGTGTCGGCCGCAGTGGGATCCAGGCCCATGCCTGGCTGTTTTATCCCGGTCACTCCTCTCTCAGCGAAGCAGCTCGGCAGCGACTGAGGGCGATTCAGGAATTTGCCCAGCTGGGCAGTGGATACCAGCTGGCGATGAGGGATATGGAGATCCGTGGTGTGGGCAATCTTCTGGGAGTTCAGCAGAGCGGTCAGATGGAGGCCATCGGTTTTGACCTTTACATGGAGATGCTTCAGGAATCTCTGGCTGAGATCCAGGGGCAGGACATCCCTGCTGTCGACGACACCCAGGTTGATCTGCAGGTCACTGCATTCATCCCTGCTGACTGGATCACCGATGCCGACGAAAAGATGGCGGCTTATCGATCGGCCGCTGAGTGTGTCACGAGCGAGTCGCTGGTGGAACTCGCAGTGATTTGGGCTGACCGCTACGGCGCTCTGCCAGGCCCGGTGCAGTCGCTGCTCCAGCTGATGGACCTAAAACTTCTGGCCAAACGCTGCGGTTTTTCGCGCATCCGGCCTGAAAAGCCAAACATCGCTCTGGAAACACCGATGGAAGAGCCGGCTTTTCGACTGCTGCGTCAAGGTTTGCCCCAGCACCTGCACGGGCGTCTGGTGTATCAGTCCGGATCTGGTGCGATCGCCAAGGTGATGGCTCGGGGTCTTGGTGTGTTGCCGATGGAGAAGCAGCTGGAGGAACTCAAGGGCTGGCTTGAGCAGATGGCTGCGCAGATTCCCGATGCTGATGGGCTCACGGCCGAAGAGCGTGAAAAGCAGCAGATCTCCCGTAATGAGGCCGTTCTCAGCGTCTGATCTGGCCTGATTCGCGGCTCTGCATTTGCGGCTCGGCCAAAAATGAGAAAGTTCCGACACAATGCGCAATTCTTCGTTACACTGCTGGGAGAGAAAATGACCTTGTGGGCGAATTCATCGATCCGATCGGCAGCATGAGTTCAATGGGTTTGTTTTCGAGCTTGATCGGTGCCGCCGCTCTAGGTGTGTATGCCCTCTCGCAAGACGATTCTCAGAACAACGACGACGACGATTCCTCACCTGGTGGAGGGTTGATGCAGCCAGTTGCATGAGTTCTGCGGATGCATCAGTCACTGGATCAGTCACATTCCCTCATAACCATCACCCAGTTGGGTGATGGTTTTTTTGTAGTCGTATAAGAGCCTGGACCGGTTCCGATTTGTTCAGGGCATTTGAACCGACCTTTACTTCGAGATTGGTGCTGTTGTCTCTCAATTATTTGGCTGCCACTGGTTAGTGCCATTCCGGCGCAAGCGGTGTCATGGGAGGCGATTGATGTTCTGCGCAACAAGCTCACTCGATCTGGTGTGCGTGTACTTCAGAGGGATTGTGCTCAAAAGGGGCTGCAGGGTCTTTATCACCCGCGTAGCGACACCGTTGTGGTCTGTCGCTCGCACAGGTCTCCCGCCCAGGTCTGGGACACTCTTGCCCATGAGGCGACCCACCGTATGCAGCGCTGTGCAGGTGGCTCCATCTCAGACCGACAGCACCATCGCGCCATGTATTCAGCGCTTGCGCGAAGCCATCCCGCTGAAGTGCGTTCACTGCGTGTCTACCCAAGGCAGCAGCAGTTAGCGGAACTGGAGGCCAGATACACCGCAAAGCTCCCACCTGGTGATGTACTGCGGCTGTTTGATCGCTACTGCGGGGCTCAGATCCGCGTCTGATCGACAACCGTCACCAATTGTTCACCAACAAAAACCAAGGTTTTTCATGAATTCACTGTTGATGCAACTGGCGCTGGCGGCGCTTGGTCAATTCGGTGGCAATGGCCCCATGCCGATGGGCGGTGTTCCGATGGGGGGTGTTCCCATGGGTGGTTTTCCGACAGGAGGACTCCCCCTTGGAGGGTTCCCGTCAGGCAGGGGTGTCCCCGTGATGCCCGTTTCCAGACCGGTGCCTCGCTATCCCAGGGGTTCCATGTCTGGTCGGACCTCATCGTTGCAACTTGCTTCACTGGCCACAGCCACATGCCTGATGCGGGAGAGACGGCTGAGCCGTGCCCAGGCTGTCGATCTTCTTGATCGCCAGGGGCAGATCTGGGGATGGCAACGGGGCTGGGGACAACGCTTCGAGCTGGCCTCTGTCGATGGGGCAATTAATTCAGCTGGAGGCTGCAGAGCAATGGTGCGCAGGATTCAAGACAGCCCGGCTTCCATCCCGCCAATGGCAGCGGTGCCTGTGACTCGAAACCCCGTTCGCACTGGCAGCCGAAGTGAGAGTGAAGGATTCGGTCTATATCCCTACCGTTGAAGGGCGGAGCGGAGATTTGCGGATCCAGGGTTATAAGCCTGACCGCGCTGCGGAGAACGCAGTGCTTTGATCAAAGTTGTTTCAGCCGCTCTGTACTGACTGTCTTTGCCGGTGCCGAGCTGCTCGACGGTCAGCGATTGGATCTCCTTGTCACTGAGTTTGATATCCACATCAGGGCGGATCCCGTTCTTGTGGATATCGGTGCCTTTGGGTGTGAGGTACTTGGCGATGGTGACCGTCAGCCCTGACCCATCCGAGAGGCCGCGAACTGACTGGACCAATCCTTTCCCAAAGGTCTTCTGACCCACGAGCACAGCTCGCTTGTTGTCCTGGAGCGCACCAGAAAGAATCTCACTTGCACTGGCTGAACCTTCATTCACCAGCACCACCACAGGACTGTCCGTCAGCGCGCTGCCGGTGGCACGCCGTACATCCTGGATACCGTCACGAGTCTTGGTGCTGACAATCGTGCCTTCATCCAGCCATTGCCGTGCGATGTCGATGCTGGCTTCCAGTAGCCCTCCGGGATTACTGCGCAGATCGAGTACGTAGCCCTGAGCACCCTCTTTTTCGAGCTCACGGATGGCGGCCCTCATCTCCCTGGCAGCGTTGGCATTGAATTGTTTGAGACGGATGTAGCCAACCTTCTTGCCATCCGCCGAGGTGTTGATTCGACTCTCAACGGCATGGATTTCAATGCGCGCTCTTTTGAGCGGAACAGTCACCACTTCACCCTTGCGCCGCAGCCCGAGGGTCACCTGGCTGCCTTCCTGCCCTCGGATCAACTTGACAGCATCTCCAGTGGTCATTCCTTTCGTGGATTTACCGTCGATCGAAACGATCACGTCCTTGGGTTGGACCCCTGCCCTGGCAGCAGGTGTTCCTTCAATCGGAGACACCACAAGAATCTCTTTGGTGTCTTTGTCAAGAGTGATCTGGATGCCAACTCCCGTGAGCTCGCCGGAGGTGTCGATCTGCATCTCCTTGAACTCCTTCGGGTCCAGGAAACGGGTGTAGGGATCGTCGAGGCTGGCCAGCATGCCTCGGATCGCTTCATAGGACTCATCAGTGCCTGCATAGCTTTTAGCCAGCAGATCTCTTCTCAGACTGGTCCAGGTATCAGGGGAATATTTGCCTGAAGAATCCAGAAAATCTCTGTAGACGATCTGCCAGACCTGGTCGATAACCTCCTTGGGGCTGTTGGTAATCGAGGAGGAATTGGTGCTGGGCAGCCCAAGGCCTGGTGCTGCCACAGCGATAGCTGCTGTCAAACCACCGGCTCCGAGCAACAGCAGCAAACCTCTGTGCTGTGCGAGGCGCGACTGCGGACTTTTGGTGGTCATTGATGTCCTTCAGGTCCGATCCTTCAGATTAACGAATTCAGCAAGGATCCACCCAGCGTCCGTCGTCTTTGATCAGTTGAATCAGAGCCTGAACACCATCGGCTTCCGGCACTTTTCGGATCTCTTCACGACCTCGATAGAGCGCGATGGTGCCTGGACCTTTTCCGACATAACCGTAGTCAGCATCTGCCATCTCGCCAGGCCCATTCACGATGCATCCCATCACGGCGATGTCCAGCCCGGAGAGGTGAGAGGTTGCATTTCTCACCTGATTCAGCACTTCCTCGAGATTAAACAAAGTACGACCGCAGCTCGGGCAGGCCACGTATTCGACCATGGTCTTACGTAAGCCAATAGCCTGAAGAATCGAGTAGCAGACTGGGATTTCCTTCTCAGGAGATTCAGTCAGCGAAACCCTGATCGTGTCCCCAAGACCTTCCGAGAGCAGGGTTGCGATTCCTGCGGTGCTTTTGATGCGTCCGTAATCCCCATCACCGGCTTCGGTGACTCCGAGGTGCAATGGAAAATTGAACCCTGCGTTGTCGAGAGTGTCAGCCATCATTCGATAGGCCGCGAGCATGACAGGAGCTCTGGACGCCTTCATCGAGATCACGATGTTGTGGAAGTCAAGGTCGTCGCAGATACGAACAAATTCCATGGCTGACGCCACCATTCCTTCGGGAGTATCTCCATAGGTGAACAGCATGCGCTCCGCCAGGGATCCGTGATTCACACCAATGCGCAGAGCTTTGTTCTCTTTTTTGAGTGCTTCAACCAACGGTGAGAATTTGTCCTTGATGCGTTCTCCGATGGCATCGAATTCCTCCTGACTGAAATCCTGCCGATTGGGGTCAGGTTTGTCGAACACGAACAGACCGGGATTGATCCGCACCTTGTCCACGTGTTTGACCACTTCCAGGGCGATCCGAATGCCGTTGTGGTGCACATCGGCCACAAGCGGAACATTGCATCCCTGGGCGCGCAAGGCAGCGCGGATCTGACCCATGGCCTTGGCGTGAGCCAGGGTGGGAGTGGTCACCCGCACGATTTCGCAGCCCACATCAACGAGTCGGCGGATCCCGGCCACGGATCCTTCGATGTCGAGGGTGTCCTCGTTGATCATCGATTGAACGGCCACCGGGTGCTCACTGCCGATGGGGACTTCGCCAACCATGACCGTGCGCGTGATTCGCCGGCGAATCACCGTGTCGTAACGGGGATTGATGGCAACTTCACTGCTGCTTTCAGGAGCACTGGTCAAGGTGCCGGTCATGGATCGGGCTGGTTCTGAGCCAAACCTTGGCATAGACGTCAGCGCAGTGACTTGCCGATGCCTCGGAACGGCTCAGCTCTCCGAGAGCAGATGCAGTCTGCGTCTGGCTTCTCGCAGATCCTGCAGGGTCAGGTCCTGGGGTGTTCCAACTTCGCGAGAGCGGAAGCGCAACAGGTAGGAGGGATGAAACACCGGCATGAAGTCGCGGCCGTCATGGTTCTGCCACTGGCCCCTCAGTTTGCTGATGCCGCTTCGGATACCAAGCATTGCCTGCAGGGCTGTGGCGCCTGAGAGCAACACGAGTTCTGGATCGATCAGTTCGATCTGTAGCTTCAGCCAGGGTCGGGAGATCTCAATCTCCTTTGCTGTGGGTTTGCGGTTGTTGGGTGGCCTGCACTTGATCACATTGCAGATGTAGAGCTCGTGTTGTTCATCAAGGCCCGCTTCGATCATCAGTTCACTGAGCAGTTGCCCTGAGCGACCCACGAACGGGAGACCTTGAACATCTTCTTCAGCCCCGGGTGCTTCGCCGATCAGCATCAGGCGTGCATTCGGATTGCCGCGTCCAACCACCAATCGTGGTTTCTGCTGTCCAAGGTTCGTCGGGTTTCGCTGTGGTTTTGTCATCGAGTCGGCTGATCAGTCGGTTCTGGCCGAAGCACAAGCAGAAGGAATCTCTGCCCCTCTGGGTCCTCCAACCAGCATTCCGCGCCGAAGGCTTCCAGTCTCGGCTCCTCAGTGCTTCTGCCTCCGAGTCGAATCACGCGCTGATGCCAATGCCGGAGTTCCAGCAGGGGTTCAGCCTTCGCCCGCTTTTGCAGACAAGGCGCCAGAGCCGAACCTGAGGAAGGCCATGGACGCTTGCGTGAGGGTGTGTAGATCTGCAGGCTTCCCTGCCCCTGCAGAGGAACGATCCAGTGATGGGCGGCCACGCCAGGTTGGGGGGTGGTGCCCAGAAGATCCCCATAGAACCTCGCCAGCTGCTCTGGCCTGCGTGCAGCAAGAACCCAGCTCAGAGCGATGTCGTCACCAGTCATTCAGACATGATCCCTGCTCTCGAGGCTGGCTGCGAAATCCGTTGCTGTCTTCTCGTGGGCCACACGTCATCACTGTTGTTTTTGACACCACATCAGGCAGGATGATCAGGCTTCTACTTGCGCATCCACTGGAGGGGTGCCGCCCTGATGTCACGCCCGCCATCCCTCTCAAGCCGGGCTGAAGCCCTCCAGCCGTCTCTCACCCTGGCGATCAGTGCAAGGGCCAAGGCCTTGCAGCAGCAGGGTCGCGATATCTGCAGCCTCAGTGCGGGTGAACCCGATTTCGGCACCCCTGCTTTCATCGTTGAGGCTGCCATCCAGGCGCTGCGTGATGGTGTCACGCGTTATGGACCTGCTGCTGGAGATCCTGCCCTCAGGCAGGCGATCGCCTGCAAGATCACCAATGAGAACGGTCTCCCCACCACAGCAGATGAGGTGCTGGTGACCAACGGGGGCAAACAGGCCATCTTCAATCTGTTTCAGGTGTTGCTCAACCCCGGCGATGAGGTGTTGATTCCTGCGCCCTATTGGCTCAGTTATCCCGAGATGGCTCGCCTGGCCGGTGCGCGGCCGATTTCAGTCCCTTCATCGGCGAGCAACGGTTTCTGCCTGGATCTGCAGGCGCTCGAGGCAGCGATCACTCCGGCTACCCGTTTGCTGGTGATCAATTCGCCGGGCAACCCCACCGGCCGTGTCCTCAGTCTTGATGAGCTGCAGGAACTCGCTGAGCTGGTCCGGCGTCATCCACGTCTGCTGGTCATGACTGATGAAATTTATGAATATCTGCTTGATGACGGCGCTGTGCACCACAGCTTCGCGGCTCTGGCGCCCGATCTGAGAGATCGATGTTTCATGGTGAACGGCTTCGCCAAGGGATGGGCGATGACCGGATGGCGCCTTGGCTATCTCAGTGGCCCCTCCTCCGTGATCAAGGCCGCTTCCGCTCTCCAGAGCCAGAGCACCAGCAATGTGTGCAGCTTTGCTCAGCGAGGAGCCACCGCCGCGATCGAGGCTTCCAGGGACTGCGTGAGACAGATGGCGGAGAGCTACAACGAGCGCCGCACCATTCTGGTGCAGGGGCTTCAGGCCCTACCAGGCATCACGCTCGTTCCCCCCAATGGAGCCTTCTACGCCTTTCCCCAGCTTCCTGAAGGCTGTGGTGATTCGGTGAGTTTCTGCCAGAGGGCTCTTGAGGAGGAGGGCCTGGCCATCGTCCCCGGTGGGGCCTTTGGCGATGACCGCTGCGTGCGTCTGTCCTGCGCTGTCTCGCGTGAGACGATCGCTGATGGTCTGTCTCGCCTAGCGCGCTTGCTTCCAGCTGGCTGAGGTCGGCAGACAACTCGATCACCCAGGTTTTTTTGCGACATGGCTTCACGAGAACGCCGGGCCGTTTCCCTGCTGGCAGTGCTGCTCTGCCAAGGGGTTACGTTCTTGCCCGTTGTTGCTCAGCCCACGCTCAAGGTGGGGGCCATCCCGGATCAGAATCCCGAGCGACTGAATCGTCTCTATGGCCAGTTGGCAGACGAATTGAGTGACCGCCTGAACGTGAAGGTGCGCTACGTACCGGTCAGCAACTACCCCGCGGCTGTGAGCGCTTTTCGCACCGGTGGACTGGATCTTGTCTGGTTTGGCGGCCTGACCGGTGTGCAGGCGCGCCTGCAGACGCCAGGGGCACAGGTGCTTGCTCAGCGCGACATTGACGCCCGCTTCCGCAGTGTCTTCATTGCCAACACAAGCTCCGGGCTGCAACCGATCAGCTCGATCAACGGTCTCACCAGTCTGCGAGGAAAGCGGTTTTCTTTCGGTTCAGAGAGTTCGACCTCCGGCCGTTTGATGCCACAGCATTTTCTTGCCAAAGCCGGGGTGACTCCCAGTCAGTTCAGTGGTGGTCGAGCCGGATTCAGTGGCAGCCATGACGCCACGATCGCTGTGGTGCAGAGCGGTGCCTATGAAGCGGGTGCGCTCAATGAGCAGGTCTGGACCTCTGCGGTGAACAACGGGCGCGTGAACACCAAGAAGGTGTCTGTGATCTGGCGAACGCCTGAATACGTGGACTACCACTGGGTCGTTCGCCCGAAGCTGGATCAGCGCTTTGGTAAGCGTTTCACCACGCGCCTTCAGAAAGCGATCCTCGGTCTTAAGCCCACCACGCCGCGTCAGGTGACCATTCTTGAGCTGTTTGCGGCGAAGCGGTTCATTCCCGCGCAGGCGAGTCAGTACAAGCCGATCGAAAAGGTGGGCCGTGAGTTGGGCAAGATCAGGTGACAGCGCTGTTGGAGCTTGATGAGGTGCGTGTTGCCGGTCCCTATGGGGACCGGCTGAACGCTGTCACTTTCAGGCTCCAGAACGGTGAGCGCATCGCCCTGCTCGGACGCAGTGGTGCCGGCAAGAGTTCACTGATCGGTGTTCTCAACGGCAGCCTGACCCCAGCAGCAGGGCACGCGCGGTTTCAGGGTATGGCGATTGCGTCGCTCAGCCGGCGACAGCGTGCGCGGATCGGCACCCTCTGGCAGGACCTGCGTCTGATCGAAGAGCTCAGCATTGGTCAGAACGTCAATGCCGGCGCTCTTGGCCGCCGTCGCCTGCCGTGGGCTTTGGCCAACCTGTTGTTTCGGGTCGATGCGGAGGCCAGCCGATCCTGTCTGCGTGAGGCAGGTCTGGAGGAATCCCTGCTGGCTGACACGGGGCTTGATCGCTCTGTGGGGCAGCTGTCGGGAGGTCAGCGGCAGCGGGTGGCCCTGGCCCGACTGTTTCGTCAACAACCTGATCTGATGCTGGCGGATGAGCCCCTTGCCAGTCTTGATCCGGCCATTGCGGCCGAGGTCCTGGAGAGACTTCTCACCTCTGAAGCCGATGGCAAGCTGCGCGGTGGTGCGCAGGCAGTGGTGGTGTCTCTGCATCGACCGGAGCTGATCGATCGTTTTGATCGGGTGCTTGGCCTTCGCGCTGGACGGCTTGTGATCGATGCGCCTGCATCGGCTGTCTCAGTCGATGATCTGCGCGATCTGTATGCGCCGTGATCGTTCCAGTGCGGCCCACGGCGCCAGCCCTAGTGCTGTTGCCGGCTCTTGCCCTGCTGCCGGTGCTGATTGTGGTGCTGAACGGAGCCCATGGGGGTGGGGCCGAGATTCTGGGCTCTTTTGTGGTCGGTGCTGTCAGCCCTTCCATGGACCCGGCTCTGTTGAAGGCCCTGCTGATCGGTCTGCAGGTGACGGTCGCCACTGCGCTCACTGGATGGAGCTGCAGTCTTGTGCTCGGCGTGTTGCTGGGGTGCCTGAGTTCCGAGCGTCTCTGGCTCACCTGGTCTCTTCCAGCCTGGCCAGCGATCGTGCTTCGGCGCCTGATGGCCCTGCCCCGCTCCATCCATGAGCTGATCTGGGGATTGCTGCTGCTTCAGGTGCTTGGGTTGCATCCCTGGGTGGCGGTGATGGCGATCTTGCTTCCCTATTCGTGCCTGATCGCCCGTGTCTGGCGCGATCAGCTGCAAAGTCTGGATCCTTCACGACTGCAGGCCATTCTTCAGACCGGCTCGTCTCCAATGGCCGCCTGCATGACGGCGTTATCGCCTGCGATGGGATCGGTGCTTGTGAGTTACGGGGGCTACCGACTGGAGTGTGCGTTGCGCAGTGCAACCTTGCTTGGGGTCTTCGGGCTTGGCGGTCTGGGGATGGATCTGGAACTGAGTCTGAAATCTCTGCAGTTCCATGAACTGTGGTCGGGACTCTGGCTGTTGACGCTGGTCACCATCGCTCTGGAGCAGGGACTCCGCTGTTGGAGAAGCTGGGGTGAACAGGCGCAATTCGGACAGCGCCAGGCCATGGGGTTTGCCGTCGCGGTCGGGCTCTCAGGAGGTCTTGGGGGCCTCTGGCTGGCTCACCTGTTTCCCGAGGCAGGCTCCCTGAACTGGCTTCCTGTGCAATGGCCTGATCTTCACAGCCTCCAGCTCGCTGCTCAGGAGCTCCCCTGGTTGTCGATGCTGTGGGAAACACTGATTCTGACGGTTCTGGCAGCAGGCATTGCCATTGGCCTGCCGCCATTGCTGCTGCTGCTCAACCCAGCGAGACCCTGGCAACACTGCATCAGTGGCTTCTGGATTCTGGTGCGGGTGATCCCTCCACCTCTCGCGGTGCTCCTGCTCCTGCTGAGCAACCAACCAACCCTGGCCATTGGCGCATTGGCACTGGGACTACACAACAGCGGTGTCATGGGGCGATTGCTGCAGGAGGGGCTGGAGCAGCAGGATCACTCCGCACAAGTTGCTCTGACCAGAAGCGGAGCGTCCCCGCAGGTGGGCTGGCTGTATGGATCACTCAGTCCCAGGAGTCCTTCCCATCTCGCCTATGGGGCTTATCGCAGTGATGTGATTCTGCGAGAAACGGTGGTGGTTGGTCTGATCGGTGGAAGTGGTCTGGGCTGGCAACTGCTGGAATCGCTCAGCTCTTTTCACTGGGCGGCGGTGTTGTTGTTGATCACCACTTATGCGGCGCTGACCCTGATCGGTGAATGGCTCAGTGATCGGTCACGGCAGCACTGGCTGCAAAGCTGACTCTGTTCAGCTCAACAGCGGTGAATGGATGCGGGCTCCCCGTCAACTGATCGTGATCGGAGACAGCGGCGTGGTGGGCTGGGGTGATCGTGAGAGGGGCGGTTGGTGTGAACGTCTTCGCTGTCACTGGATGCAGCTTCCGGATGCACCACTGATCTACGGGCTGGGTGTTCGCGGTGACGGTCTCGAGGCGGTGTCAGCCCGATGGGAACGAGAGTGGTCTTGCCGAGGAGAATTGCGCCGGAAGAAGCCCGAGGCCATGTTGCTGTCGGTGGGGCTTAACGACACGGCTCGGGTCGGTCGCGCTGACGGCCGACAACCCCTAGACGCGCAGGCCTTTCGCTACGGCTTTGAACAGCTGCTGCGGGCCATTCAGCCCCACTGCTCCGTTTTTGCACTCGGATTGACGCCTGTTGATGAATACGCGATGCCGTTTGCCGACTGTCTCTGGTACCGCAACAGCGACATTGCGTTGCATGAAGCCCAGATCGAGGAAGCCTGTCTGGAGGCGGATGTTCCCTATCTCTCCCTTCACAGGGCCATGCAGGCTGAGCCTGACTGGCTGCAGTGGCTGGAGTCCGATGGGATTCACCTCAATGCACTGGGTCATTCATGGATCGAGCAGCGCCTGCGCGCATGGAGTGCGCTCCAACAATGGGCTGGGCTCCAGCCGTTGCAACAAGTTATGCCCTGCTGATCAGCATCAGAATCGAGTTGTCAGCGGATTGATCATGCGCCTGCTTGCTTGTGCTGCAGCCTCGTTGTTGTTGTTTGGTGTGGCCTCGGTGGCGAGGTCTCAGCAAGGTCTCGTGAACTGTGAGGCCTTTTCCAGTGGTTTCACCTCACCTGAAGGTTGTATTGACGGTTCCCAACCCAGTTCGGGGCCGATGCCCACCGATCAGCAACTGGTCGGTGACGACTGGGGTGACATGCCCTTCGGCTGGTACGGATCGGGCGACTGGATGAATTTCTAGTGTCAACCGGTGGGATCTTCCCTGTTGATGCGCGGAGTGTTGAGTAGCTGTGCGAGCGTTCCCAATGGCCATCCGAGGTTGCGCAGATGGCGGGCGAGGGATCGTGAGGCTTTGTAGTAACCCTCCCCATAACTTGCTGCATAGCCGATCTCCTTCAGGGTGAGCAGCAGCAACCGGTGCTCGCGACGAGTCCCTTCTCTGGCCGCCAGCAACTGGAAATCCCGCTCCCTGAGTTGCGTGAGGGAGCGTTCCGTCAGATCGTCGTGGAACCCCAGGTACATCACATGGTCGATCTCTCTGTAAGCGGTGAAAACACGCGCACCGCGGTGGAGTTCGAGGAATTGGTAGCGCTCAGTGACGGCGATCACGGCATCCATGCAGGGAGCCAGCAGTGCGTCTTCGATCTGAAGAATGTTCATGGCGTTGCGCTGCCGGCGGCCAGACGCTCTTCACAGGCCAGTTCGTAGTTCCGCACAGCACCAGCGGGGATTGATCCGTTGCTTTTCAGTTGTCGTACTGACAGCTCCACACACTGCAGGACCACGCTGGTCAGCTCGCGCCCCTCACACTGAGCCCAGCTGCGCAGCAGGACATGCAGGCTCGGCGGGACGGAGACAGTGAGCTTCACCTGATTTTCCCGTGGGGGCGCCATCCGATGGGTCTTTGCTTCGGCTGCACCATAGCCTGGAGATACTGCACGGCAACCAGAGAGTTACTGTGCAGTTGCTTGAGGGTCGCTTTCAGCCTCTGAAGCCTGTTTGTTGCCGCTCTGAACCCGTGGAGTCCGCCTTCAGTCTCTGCTGAGTGCCTGCACAGGGTCTCGTGGACTCAGCGGATCCAGGTGATCATGCGGTTGTTGGCAGGCATCAGAGCGATGTTCTGCAGTGTCAAGCCAGCTTCACAGGCCTCTCTTAAAACCGTTGTTTGGTCCCTTACTCCCCAGGCGGGATTGCTCTGGTGCAGAGAGGCATCAAAGCTGATATTGCTTGCGCTGACGTGACGGCCATCCACACTGAAGGGACCATAGACGCAAAGCTTTCCTCCGCTCGGCAGCAGAGCTGCCGATTGCCGCAACAGAGCAGTGGTGCAATCCCAGGCTGAAATATGGAGCAGGTTGATCGCCACCACAGCCTGGACAGGCTCCTGCAGCTGTTCCAGCCAGTCGGGGTCTCTGACATCCAGCATCAGGGCTGCTGGCATCTGCTGCGTCAGCTGCTCGTGGCGGATCCAGGCATCAATGCTGCGGCAATGCTCAGGATCAGGATCGCTGCACTGCCAGGTGAGCTTCGGGAAGCGTTTCTGGAAGCTGACGCCGTGCTCGCCTGACCCGCTGGCAATTTCCAGAACCAATCCTGTGCACTGGAGTTGTTCCGCCAGAACATCGCCGATGGGGGCACGGTTGCGCTGGGTTGCTGGGAAGAACAGGCGTTCATCGCCGAAGCTGGAATTCATTCGATCAGGGCTGTGGTGACCGGCCCGTTGATGGACCGTTTGATTTGTTGTCCAGGGTGCTTTCGAGCCAGAATTTCAGCAGGTTTCAGACCATGATCGTCTTGCCCGCTAGTGCTGGGGGATGCCTTCCACAAGTTGGGCATGAAGCCAGCATTCATTGCCGATAAGTTGAGGTAATCGTTCGGGGGACTGCTTTGCCGCTCAGCTCGGTTGCCGAGTATCTCGACTGGGTGATTGGTTTCGATGTCTGCACAGTCCGCCAGGAAGTGATGCTGCTTCGGCGACGTTTTCCGCAGGCGACGACCCAGGAGCTCGCAGAGCAGGCCTTCGGCGACGTGCGTTTGCGCGTGATCACGGCTGGAGCTGCCATGGGCCTTGCCGCGAATCCGCTGCTGAGCATGGCTGGTGCGCTGGCAGATCTTTCCATCGCCACCCGAGCTCAGTTATTTGCCGCTGCCTGTGCCGCCGAGCTGTTGATTCCCGGTTTCCTCGACAGCGATACAGCTCGTTTCGAATTGCTCGTTCCTGTGCTGGGCTCGAGTGTGATCAGTCAGTTTGCTGCCGAGTTCGGTCTCAAGGCTGCCAAGACAGCTACGCGGGACTTTGTGTTGCTCCTGATTAATCAACACAGCCTGCGTTTGATCAATGCAGTGATCACAAAGGTTTTCGGTCGCAGGGTGACTCAGAGGGCCTTGATCACCAAGACGATCCCCCTCGTCGGCTGCGTGATCGGTGGTGCCTGGAACGCCATGGAAGTTGAGGTGGTGAGGAACCGCACCCTTCGCTACCTCTCCAACCAGTGCATGGAAACGGTGAGGGTTGTTGATGTCGAAGTGTGTGATCAGGGGCTGGAGCCATGATCAATACATCAGATTGTTGTGTTTCACACAGCTGTTGTTAAAGGTCTGTTGCTGAATGGTGAGAGGTGCTTTCTGCGCATGAGCTATGAACCTGGCAGTCTTGAATGTCGTCTTCTCATTGATGCCAAGCAGCATCTTGAGCTCGCACTCGCATCACTCAATGGTCTCCCCCAGAGCGATCACATTCAGAGACAATTAAAGTCTGTGCATCAGCAGCTTGAGGGTATGCATGATCTCAAGAGAGCCCTGCAGATTGACAGTGTTTAATCAATCAATGTCGTTTGGATAATTCTGATTGATTTGACGCTGACTTGGGCGAAAATGAGTTCAACGTCCACAGTTTGCATGTTCGAAAAGAAGGAGCGTCCTGCATGGCTCAACTGGTTGTTCCTGGGAATCTTTCTGCTCTCCAGCTGGCAGCTGGCAGGGTTCTGGTTTGAAAAGCTGCACGGCTGAACCAAACGTCATTCAGCTGCTATCGCCCCGGCTGTGGGTCGAGGGACTTCTGCAGCAGGCTGAGCTGATGATCTGTTGAGTTCACGCTCTAGGGCTTCCACCCGGCGCTCACGCAGGCAATGTTTACAACCGCCGGTGGTCTGTAGGTGCCGCTCAGGAGTGATGGTGATTTCCTGTACAGGATGTTTGCAACAGCGGATTTTCACCGGGCTCTTGTAGCTGCGCCACTGAATGCCGGAGTAGTCGAACTGATCACCGAAGCGCTGTTTGGCTCGCTTCAGGAACGTTTCCAGAGTGATCCTTGCTCCCATCATTGCAATCTATGGGCTGTGGCCGGCAACTTCGATCACGCTGTTATCCGTCTTCATGCTCCATCAGTGCGGAGTGGGCGCCAAAGTGTTTCACCTTGATGGTGTGCAGGGGATGGCCGCAGACGAAGACGTTGTGGCGGTGAACTGGACTCACGAACCGGCCTGGCTGCCAGCGGACATCAGCCGGATCTGGATGGACCGCTGTGTTGAGCTGATCAGCTGGGAGCAACCGGAGGTGCGCGTTTATGGACGATGGCATCTGGTGCCAAGACTCACGGCTTTTCTGGCCGATCGCCAGGTGTCCTATCGGTACAGCGGAGCGGTGCATCGAGGCGAGGGCTGGCCTGACTGGTTCCTGCCTCTTCTGGATCTTGTCTCGTCCCGGAGCTCAGCGCCATTCAATGGCTGTCTTTTCAATCTCTACCGGGATGGTCAGGACCGGATGGGTTGGCATGCTGATGACGAACCTGAGATTGATCCGTCATTTCCGATTGCTTCCTTGTCGCTTGGATCGAGCAGAGCTCTGCAGTTCCGCCATCGATTCAGTGGAACGCGTTGCGATGTCCATCTTGATGACGGCGACCTGCTGCTGATGGATCCTGATTGTCAAAAACTCTGGATGCATGGCTTGCCAGTGCGAAAGCGTGTGAAACAAGCGAGGCTCAACCTCACGTTCCGGGTATTCCGCTCAGTGGACTGACCAGCAATCCCCACAGAGGGACGCTGATCAGAGCTGCCATCGTGCTGATCAGGATCAGTTGTGACGGTCCCGTAGCGTTCAGCTGTTCTGATTCAACGATGAGCAAAACGGAAATTGCTGTAGGAGCTGCTGCTTGCAGAACCAACGCCTGCCGTGCGTAGCCAGGCAGTGGACAGGCCAGGCTGATCAGCAGCACCAGAGTGGGAAACACCACAAGCTTGCAGAGCAGCGGTGCACTCAGATCTAGGCCTGGACCCTTCAGCTTCCGTGCTGCGATATCCCCCAGTCGCATTCCCACCACCACCAGCGCCAGCACGATGACAGCGCGTGATGGCAGCCAAAGAGCATCACGGATCGACTCATGCCATGGGCTCGCTTTCACGATCAGTGCCCCGAGCAGTCCGCGTGTTGCAGGGCTGGCACTGAGATGTCCCAACAGATCGCGCCAACGCCTGTGGGAGGTGTCGACTTGGTTTTTCCTGGTCAGCCAGAGAGGCCCCAGGCTCCAGACCAAAAGGGTGGCACCCAGGTCGTAACCAATGCTCACCGGCAGTGCCTCCGGTGGAAGCAGGGCCAGGGTGGCTGGAATCCCGAAGTAGGCCGTGTTGCCGATGCAGCTGCTCAGTTGCAGATCCGGTCGGCCCAGGGTGGTGATGCCTGCACCGAGCCAGTGCAGGATCACCAGCATCAGGGTGATGGCCGCAACCGCGAGCAGCGCAATGCCGAACAATGAACTGTTGAGGCCGCCATGCAGCAGCAGTCCCATCAGGCTCACAGGAACGCCGAAACGAACCAGCGGAGAGGCCAAGGGAGCGATCCACTGTGATCGCCATCGTCCAATGACTGCCCCCCCGAGGAGGCAGGGAGCCATCTCCCAGAGGAGGTTCAGCACCGGAGCTGGGGGATGATCAAAAAGCTTTTGTATCCAGGTTCTTGTGCCAGAATCTCATCCGTCCGTTCCAAGGGGCCATTTTGACCATTGCTGCACCCTCCTGCTTGATTCAACGGCATTTCCTTCAGCTCAGTGCGACGCTGGCTGAGCGGTGCCAGCAGCTGCAGCTGGAACTGTCTGATCAGGTGGCCAGTCTTCCGTTCGGCAATGAGCGTTGGTTGTTGACCGAGCGTGAGCTCTCGGCTGCAGAAGATGCGCTGCTGCGCCTGCATGCTCGGGTGGATCTTCAGTCTTGACTGACGGCTGATAGCCCAGCACCCCGGTTCAGCTTGTTGAGATCCCGTAATACCGGAGCGGGATGCCAAAGGTCACAACATCATGTGGATCGCTGGGCAGAAGGGCCACGATTGCGAGCTCACGGTCATCGAATGCTTCCCTGGATTTGACGACGAACGAAGCAGCATCCGATGCGCTCCACAGAGGTGCTCCAGCGCTGCGTTCTTCGCGGTACATCTCGAACACGGCTGCAAACTCCTCTCCGTTGTCGGCATTGCTGAGCATCAGCTCTAAAGCCGAGTCATCGCTTCGGGTTTGGATCAATTCGAACAGCTGTTTCATCAACGGATGGTCGATGGTCGTGGAGACCCGAACAACATTGCCGATCGTTCCGACTGCGGTGACATGAAACCGTCTCCTGTCGGAACGGGCATCGATGACGGCCACGGGCAGTGTCAAGTCCCAACCTGGATGTTGGGCAACGCTGACCGCCAGGTTGCGGAGATCATCGGCGTGGTCTTCGCAAAGCTGCTGGACCCGTTCTCGTTGGTCCATAGCGCCTTAGTGGTGGGGATGCACCGACAGCTCGATTGCCCGGCTTTCCGGACGGCAGAACTCGAGATAGAGGCTTGCAGCGTCTTGCTTGCGGTCTTCCACAATCAGCTTTGAAACCCGATCCCGCCACCAGGTTGAGATCTCTGGTGATCCTCCATTGGTGAGTGGATGGTTCCGGGAATCGCTCATGAAGTCCAATGCTGTTGTTGACGGTTGGGAACGAGGAGACGCTGGTGCATGGGGGCGGAGCCCAGCTTCACCATGGCCATGCCTTTGGGAAAAAACAGGCTTCTGAGCATGAGTTGTTGATCAAACCTGATCTAATGGGCTGGTTGCAACGCCAGATCAGCGCGCCATTGCACAGATCAAGGCTCGCGGAGCCTCTGATCGTTGCGGTTGTTGGATCAGCTTCAACGTTGAGTGCAAGTGCACCAGCTGAATGCTGGCGGACTGTCGGAGACGGCAATGCATAAACAAGACTTGTCGGTTTGTACTGCCGGCGCATTAACGCTTTGCAGGATGCCAAATGAACAGTAAACACTTGAATTCATTAATAAATACTGAGAGCGTTTATCAGTGGCGGAGCATTAATGACAACTGCGTTGATGTTCCCGAAACTCAATCTCAGCCTCAGTGATTGATCCACAGAGAATCAAATAAGGAGATGCCAGCAACAAACTGTCCGACTAATGTGAGGTCTTGCACAAGGGAAGACGATTATTGAACCGCAAGATCTTCTACAACTGCATTCGAGATGATTTATTCAACGGGGTACTGAGGCAGCAGAACGTAAATGGCATGGAGGCCATCCTGAACTTCTGGGACTCTCCACCCAACCCGCCAACAGGCGCCTTCAAAACCAACTGGGACATCCGCTCCATTGGCTGGCTGGCTTACATGCTCGCGACCACGAAGCATGAGACGGCCTCCACGATGCAACCGATTGATGAATACGGAGATACCGCCTATTTCACGCGGATGTATGAAAATCGCTCTGACCTTGGCAACAACGAGCCTGGTGATGGAGCCAGATTTCATGGGCGGGGATTTGTCCAGCTCACAGGCCGAACCAACTACACGAAAATGACCGGGGTAGTGCGATCAATCTTCCCCGATGCACCCGATTTCACGGAACACCCAGATGCCGTCAAAGATGATCGCTATGCGGCAGTGATCATGTTTAACGGCATGTTCTGTGGAATTTTTACAGGATGGGCACTCAAAAACTTCATCGGAGATCCACACAAAGGGCAAATCGTGGATTACTTTCACGCCCGCAAAATCATCAACGGCCTGGACAAAGCTGATCTGATTGAACGTTATGCCAAAAAATTCTCCTCCGCACTTGATAAGGCTGGTGCGACGGCATAAATCGTTTCAAGAATGCCGAACTGCCCCTCTCAACCAGGTCCGCTTGGACGACTGGGAACCGCGATCCAGCTGATCTGGTGCTGACGCAACTTTGCTTCTGTTGCGCTCAACTCCTTTTCTTGATTGCCATCACCATAAAGAGCCAGTTCATAGAGAAGATTCATGCAGAACTTGCCTTGAAAATATCCGCCGTGGCAATCAATCTTGCTGATTTTTAAAGGGCTGGCAAGCATCAAGAGCAACGTGGCGGCGTAATTGAAAAATCTCTGCGCGGCATTGCGAGCCGTAAACGCACTCAGATAACGCCCACCATCGTCGTAGTCGGTGCAGTCGATCACATTGAGCGGGTAGCCAATCCATGGCTTGCAGCAAAAGGTTTTGTCATCGCAAAGGGTTTCCGTACGCAGCGCACCATGGAGCTCGAGATGACTCAGATCTGACACACACTTGCCGTAACCCTGGGCTCGCGTGCGCCCTTTGATGCTCAGGTTGCCGAGCCGATAGCCACCGATGCGCGTCCCCGAGGGAAACACGAAGTAATTGGCCAGAGTTGAGGCGAGCCGAAGCACCATGTCGGCATCGTTGACGAACAAAAAAGTCTGCTGAAAACGGCGCAGGCAACTGGCCAGGTAATTGGAGCGACCTGTGGTGATCGTCCAGACCGGGATGTCAGCAGCAACGAGGATTAAACGATCAAGGGTGAACAGATCACCGATCTGCGCCAACTGTTCTCGCTGTCGTTCGTTCGCTTGCTCATCGAAGGACGCTGGGCAGCTTGGACCACCAAATGGACCCGACTGGGCATTAGTCGACCAGAGGTGAGTATCCGCTTCGGGATCGAAAACATTAGTGAGAACACGGATGAGCATGGTCGTCACGAACGTGCCCATGCTGTGACCCAGGAAACTGAGGCTGATCCTCGGCTCTTTGCCGCTCTGGAGATCAGCCAGATAAGGGCTATCGGCAATGATTTCTTTCACCAGATGGTGTAGAGCTCTGACCATCTCAACGGCATCGAACACACCAAAGGTGCTGGCGCGTTCACGGTCGCGGAAGTACGTGACCATGCGCAGCAGCATCAGTGTGATTCCAATCCCCAGACACAATTGACCGATGGCAGCGAGCCAACCGGCAGCAAAGAAAGCGAGCAAGCTGCCGAGCGCGAAGAGCAACCACAGGCCCATCGGCATGGCACGGAACCAGCACAAAGGTCCTCCGGCACCAATCAGCTCGGACGGCCAGGCGTAGTGCACAAACAACACATAATCATCAGGTGGTGATTCCGTAAGCCGGCAGGCGTCGTCTCTGAACTTGCGTTCCGCCTGCTTGTATTCCTCCCTCACACTCTGCAAGGGAACGTTGTAGCCGTGGATGCGAACGACCACCCGCACACGCTGAGACTTGCCATTGCTCTGCTGCCGTTGGAAGAACTCGGAGAGATGGGTGCGCAGCTTCGCGAAGTTCTGGGCGTTGTTGTCAAAATCCGCACGAAAATCAGGTTGCGTGAGAGCCAAGCGAAAGGGCCTCTCGGCCTCCAGGGGTGCGGTGCTGCAAACCAGCATGTGGATGAAGCAGGGGTTCTGCTCTGAGGGGAAGGGCTGATATTTGAGAAGGGCGAGTTCAGGATGCCGCGTGGTGGTTGTCATGGTGAATGGCTCTGCACGCTGATCCCCCCTGAGGTAGCCATCTCCCACGAATCAGCCGCGGAATCAAACCGCTTCCTTTCAATTCAGCAGCAGCGTTGTTGGCATCAAGGATCGCTCAAACGATTGCTCAGGCACCGATCGTTGAAGATGGTGAACCAGGACCACTGTTGATCACACACCGTGCCCCAAAGCGCAGAACCAGCAGAGCAACTCCGCAGCTTGCTGGAGCAGGACACCTGCCATCTGATGCCCTGCTGCTTTGATGCTTTATCAGCCCGGCTGGTGGAACAGGCCGGCTGCGCACTCAGCTTCATGAGTGGGTTTTCTGTGGCAGCAGCCCGAGCTGGTTTGCCGGACACGGGCCTGCTCACGGTGACGGAAATGCTCGATCAGGGTCGCTCGATCTGCGATGCCGTGTCGATCCCGGTGATCGGTGATGGCGACACCGGCCACGGCAATGCCGCCAATGTGCAGCGCACGATGCATCAGTTCGCGAAAGCGGGCTTTGCCGGAATCATGCTGGAAGATCAGGTGGCTCCCAAGCGCTGCGGCCACACCGGCGTAAAAGACGTTGTCGATCGTGATTCGGCGATCGCCAGGATTCAGGCAGCTGTTGATGCCCGCAACCAGGGCGCCGATCTGGTGATCGTGGCGCGCACCGATGCGCGATCGGCGCTGGCAACAAGCCACGGTGATCAGGCCGCCCTGGAGGAAGCGCTGTGGCGCTTGAAGGCCTTTGCTGATCTTGGCGCTGATGTGTTGTTTCTGGAGGCACCGCGCAGCGAGCAGGAAATGCTGAGATTCTGCGAGGAGGTGCCGGGCAGGCGCATGGCGAACATGCTGGAAGGAGGCATCACACCGTTGTTGTCGACCGAACGCCTGGGGGCAATGGGCTTTGCTTTGGCGGCCTACCCACTCACCCTGCTCTCAACGGCCGCCTTCGCGATGCGACAAGCACTGCGGGATCTCCAGGCAGGCCACACTCCTGAGCAGATGCTCAGCTTTGATGAGATGAAAAGACTAGTGGGGTTTGAAAGCTACTTGCAAGGAGCTGATCTCACCTGAATCGGCTCCCATGGCGGTGGACAAGGTAGAAACGAAACGGTTGAGTTCTGTGTAAGTAACCATTGCTTTTCGATTCCGCCGCCTGAGCCGCATGCGTCAACTACGGCCTGTGGTATTGGGCGTGACCGAGTTGCGTTCCGTACGGGAGAACGACAAGGGCCCACAACTTTAGTTGTGATACTCATGTACGGCAGTTGGTTGCGCCTGATGGAAGCTCTGAGGCTGCCCGTAAGAGATCTTATTGTCAATGAATAGTGGTTTGAGTGCTTGACTAAAACATTGCTTATATTGAAGCGTTGATCTAGTAGGGTCAATTTACTAGTATCTTATCCAGCATAAGTTTATTTAACAGCAGCTTTTACGGAATACCGAAGCACTATCATCCAGCTTCAGCAACGTCGATCCTGGTTCTACAAAATTTCTTTATTTAAGAACAGATCATGGCAAACAACTTCCCCAAAATACTAGCTTGCATCAAGACCAAAGCTACTGCCGCTGTTGGTGGAGTAGCTATCGACTGTGCCGACTTAGCCCTTCAATCTTTGGCCCAATGCTGTGAAACAGAAGGGGTCAAGCTATCAATGGAAGTTTTCGACTCGACCACCAGTTCCTACACTAGACTGAAAAGAAGTGATTACGATTCACTTGATAAATACGTAGAAGTTTTAAAGCTGAATATGGGAGCAATCAGTCTGTTTGACCAGAACAAGATCACCCAAAAAAAGCAAGTAGAGGATCTGGTTCCCGGTGAAATAATCCTTTACCACCTTCCTGGCAATCCTGGTTTCACCGGGCATACAATGATCGTAACTGCCAATAACACAGTAGCAAAAGAGGTAACGGTTGCAGAAGGGCATGTTGGCAGCGACCCTCCCTCTCAGGGCACCTACACATATGCTCAGCTTCCTAACAAATTCAGTGCAAATCCAAATTCAAAGTTCAAGGGCGGACGAGGTTGGAATTGGAGCAATATCATTGATAATGCCAATTAAGAATTAGCCTGCATTCTAGGATCCCGACACTTTCCATCAGATTAGATTATATCTCTAGGCCTCATAACTTCAATTGAAGAAGTTTCAATATTGATTGTCAATGGTGGACAATCAAGAAATGCACTGGAGCCGCGAAGCTTGGCGTTTTGAAGCAAGTAAGCACTTTCTCTGCCGGGTGATTTCGAGCGCTTGATAGCCATGTTGATAAAGATCTGGATGTTGTCGCGTTGAAGATAAACTCTGCCTTTATTTTTTTGCCCTTTGATGGCTTAGGCCGCTCACAATCCGCGGCTAAGAAAGAAGAGCGACTAGAAGATGTGCATTTATGCTCTAAAATTTAAAACTATAATTCTCAGCAGTTTCCATTAGGGATTGAATATATCAGCGACTCTTGGTGACCGGCGCTTCAAATTTTCGCGTCGCTCTCGTCTCCCTGGCCGATGGAAAAGGTTCCTGTCGCCGGATCAAACAGGACTTCAGCATTCTTTTCTTCGATGTACTCGTCGACAAAGTTGATCGGCATAGGATTCGCGATAAGAGGCTTGTCGATCTTTGTGTTGCCTGCCAAAATTATCTTTTCAGCATAATGTCCGCAATTGTTTGTTAATACGTGGTAATTCGGCTGTGCAGATGTAGCGACAGTCTCCATTTTCTGGAAGTCAACGCTCAGAAAATAGGCAGCTCTGATGCGAGTACCCTTGCCCGAACGCTCGGCCAGCGTCGTCAGCACCTCCTTAAGGGTATCCGATGTTGCTTTGCCGTTACCGTCGATCACAACGTTCGGCACGTCTATTTTCCTCACCCGTCCGTCATCGCCGGGCGGGTAACGGCCGAATTCGTAATATTTAGTCAATCCGTTCTTATCGATTAACAGCGCGCCGGCATGTCCGACCAATGATGTATAGCCGTACCAAGTGTCCGTGTTGACCGGGTAGTCGGGATAGACGATGTAAAGCGCCTCACCATTCAGTGGCGCTTCGAGATCGGGGACTGAATTGGGGTGCTTGAGCGGCAAGGTTGGTCCTCCTGCAAGGAATAATGCGCCATAAGCACATTCATACCTTGCTTACAACTAAGATTGCACTTCCCTGTATGTCGGCGAAGCGGAGTAGTACCCAACGCCTAACCAGTCAGGCCCCAGCGCTTCAGTCTGCTGATGTTTGAAGTTGCGGCTCAAAGTCGAAGCTGTCCATTGGCAGCTGTCCACTACCTGAGCGGTCGAACTTAATCAATGTTGCATGGCGCGTGCCGTCGGCGGGGGCGAAGTCGACCTCATGCCAAATGAACAGGCCGCGCCGCCGGATGTGACCACACAGCAGATCGCCGAGGAAGTCGGGGAATTCCACCCTTCGAGGCATCGGCCCGGGTGCATGCAGCGCAACGCGAGCTCGCAGCGGCGCCTTGTCACCGATCACGTCAAGCAGTGAGTACACCGCCTCTGGCGGGCCCACCGAGGGCTCTGCGGTCAATAGTGTCTCGGCTCGCAGGTCCAGCTGGTCCTTCTTCCCCCGCGACACCCGCACACGCAGGACAAGCCGATCGCCTGGGCGTAAGGCGGCGGGGGGACCGAGGGTCCAGTCCCCTTGCTGGTTACGGACCGACTCGTACAACGCTGCGACCGGAATCGCGTAGCGCCGCTGCGATTCCAGTTCGTACCAGATGTCGCCCTTCTCGTCATAGGCATCGCGCTTCTCCGGCTTCGCAAGCCGCAGCGGTTTGACCAGAGGCTGGCTCGACTCACCTGGGTCGTAGGGCTGAAGCTGCACCGAGATACTGAACGTCCAAAATTCCTTTTCACTCTCAGATTTGTTGTCGTCCGCGGCCTTCTGCTCAGGGGTGGGCTTGGAAGCCCATTGGGCGCCACTGTCCGATCGTTCCACCTCCCCTACCGCAAGGTTGAGCGCGGCGCCGAGATCGTGGCTCGCACGGTCGAGCCCGAACAGGAAGGCATGCGACTTGTCACCCGATTTCAACCCTCGTTCGTCTGATTGTGGGCGCGAGGCGAGTTCGCGGTCGTAGGCCGGATCGCCGAAGATCGCCGTGCGCGTGGCGTAGGCAAGTTTGGGTCGGTCGAGTGGTGCTGCCAGGACAGGCAGTTCCAGCATGTCATCCGTTGACGGCAGCATCGAGGGGCTGCCGTTGCCCTTGACCGTCAGCTTCACCCTTCCCCCAGAGTCGTCGGCAAAGGCGGAGCCGCTCTTTTCACCCGAGGCCAGCTGCAGCGCGATCCGCAGGTCGGCGGCTTCGGTGCGGGCGGCTTCGGCCAGATTCTCCGCGTCCAGCTGCTTCAGCGTGAAGGACAGTTTCAGCATCTTGTCCGCTCTGTTCCATTCGACCTCGTCGAAACAGATCCGCAGGTCCGCAGCCACCAACTGGGCACTCAGAGAGGCCGCTTCCTCTACTTTCCCGAAAAAGCCTGTCTCGGCAAGGAAGGGCATGATTGTGGTCTCGATGCCCTCGGCCTCCGCCAGCGTCATCTCCAACTGAATCCGACCTTCCTTCAGCACCTGGTCCAGGGTCGTTGTCTTCAGCTCGACAAGAAGACGCCGATCCCGTTCCGCAGCACCCTTCGGTTTGCGTAAGGCGACATGGACGCCGTCCAGTACCAAGCTTTCACAAAGGGATCCGTCCGCGCGCCGATCGGCGTGCGAGACGAAGGTGCGGCGCCTGCGGGCGAAGACCGCACCACGCGGCAGCGCAGTGGAACGGGGTCGGCGCAGAAACCTCAGGACCCCCGGCCCCAGCGTGGCGCTGACGCCTGATTGAGGGACCTCGGCATCCAGTTGATATTTTTCCAGAAGCTTCTGCCCGCTTCGCTCCGTCATCAGCGCGTCATAGCCGATTTCCATAACGCCAGGGCGCCTGCCTAACGAGCCGCGCAACAGACCCGCGGGCATAACCGGCGCCGACGTGTCGAAGGCGTTGTCGCCACCGACCTTATTCAGGGCCGTGCGCAGTGCCAACGGCCCGGGGGCTCGCGCCCGGACAGAGGGGGGCAACATGTGCTGCGGAGCTGGGGCCGGCGCGAGGCCCAAATCCGGCTCCACGTCGTCGCGGACCCGCAGGAACCGGCTGCGAGAGGCGCTGACAAACCAGATCGAAGGCGCTTCCTTCGGGGCCGCCTTCGGCCGGAACCCGAAGGAAGCGAACCGCGCCGATAGACCCGCCTCCGCTGCCAGGACAGGGGAGTCGGGCCCCGCCTCAAGCGTCAGGTCGCCTTCTTCCAACCCCTCGAAGGGCTTCTCGGGCCAGCCCAGCGCGGAGGAGGCGAGCACCCACTCGTTTGCATCGCGCAACTTCACTGCGCGGGCCCCGAGCTCCGCCGCCTCACGCCAGGGTGAGGCCATGATGCTGGACACGCGACAGCCGTCGGCATCCCGCCGTTCGAGCAAGATCAACCGCGGTTGGGCGCTCAACGCTTCGGCCGCGTCCCGCAAAGCAGCGGAGCCAATCGCTTCGGTACCAGGGCGGGCACCGGTGTCAGGCGCGGGTGCGGTACGACGACTTGAATTGGCGGAGTAGACCACCAGCTTCTCCGTGCCGCCCAGGGCGAAGAAATCCGCGATTATTCGTCTCGATTCGCTCGATTCGGGCTCTGGAGCCGCTGGGAGGCGAGGACCGAAGCGGACCGCGACCAGCCCGACCTGGGGTTTCCTGTACTCCGAGCGTTGTCCGTTCACCACCACGTCGTCGCTTGGACGTAGCAGGGTCACCACCTCCAAGCTCGTGACAGCTTCGGCGCTCTCCATAGCCTTCTGGAGTCCCACCAGGGAACGCAAGAAAAGCGGCCACTCCAATAAGTCGATGTCCATTGACGGACGCCGCTTCACAGGAGTGTTGATATCCCCGCCCGGCACCTCCTCTGCGTCGAACAACGCAGGCTCCAGCACCTCGGTCGCAGCCCAGGCCAGCGAATCGTCCGTATGGCGAGATACAGAGAGGCTCAGCGCTGCCAGCAGGTCGGCTGCCCTCTCCGGCGGGTCGAAGAGCAGCCGCGGACCACGCAACCCCGTGTTTAGACCAAGCTCGAACTTGAATGGCTTGAGATCTACGTCCGATGCGACCCAGCTAAGACGGGTGGAGAAGTTCTGCAAGGTGTTCAGCGCTGGGGGCGCCGCGTCCTTGTCGGAGGCTGTGACCCAGGGCACGCCAAAGGACATAAACAAGTCCTCGCCTGTATTCCCATCAGGATCAGGCCGAAATGCCAGAGCTGCTGCGCCGAAGACCAGCAGCCCGCTGCGGCCGTCGGCTTCCTTCAGGGACTCAAGGAGCCTCAGGTCACGGAACCCACCGCCCGCAATTGATGGCCTGGCGATTCCGGCATGGGGCGTACGTTTCCTTTGTCGAGTCTCCTCGGCTTGCTTTAAATAGCGAATGTGGCTGTCCGTGTAGCGGGGAGCGAAGCCATGGGGCAGGCTGCGCGTCTCACCGACATTCTCGACCTCCAGCATGTCCTTCGCCAGCTTCGGCAGCTTCGACGCGTCGAGCAGGGTGATCCGGTCCAGCGTTGTGAACTTCAGCGTCGCTCCCTCGCCCGAGTTCGGCGTTAGGCGATGGTCGACCGGAGCGAGGATGTCGATCTGACGCGCCACGCCGATTGACGCGCCGCGCCCGACGACCTTGCCCAGCGCGTCAAGCGGCACGCGCCAGCCGGTCACAGAGGGGCGGACTTCGTGCCGCAGGTAAGTGGGATCTGGATTGGTCTCGAACCGTCGCGCCCGCCCGGGCTTGGGCTGCTCACCCACTAGCAGCCCCGCTGTCGGCCAGACCACGCGGCTTTCCAGCCAGCCTGAATTGGCGCCTTCGAATCCGTCGCGGGGTAGGTCCAGCAACATGTACGCGGAGATGATCTCGTTGTGCTCGGTTCGCATTTCTGTGCGAAGCGTGGCGCCAACATCCCCTTTGCCTGCAATCAATCGGCCTGACGCGTCGAGCGCGTGCGAATCAAAGGCGATCGGCAACTGCAACTCCTCCCGCTGGGCGATCTCGTCGTCCTCCTGCAGCGGGAAGACCATGTCGAGCAGGATCTCGTATTGCGGCGCGAGGTAAGTAATGCCGCGGATCGGCTCGATCCAGTCCTGCGCCACCCTTTCGTCTTTGCCAGAGTCCCGGTTGGTCGCTCTCAGCTGCAGCACCCCGCGGGCGTGATCAACGTGAACCTTTTGCGTGGCAGCAGCGATGTCAGCGGCCAGCCAAGTGAGCTTGCCGTCCGTGCACCACTCGATCAGCATGGCCTGTTCGGTTTCCCCATCGCTCCTGGTGCTGCCGTCTTTTTCCCCTTGCGCCACCGCAGCACCGCCCTCCCCATTGGCTTCGGGGAGCGCCACGCTGATGGAGAACTCCATGCTCAGCGAGCCGACCGCTCCCCTCCGTGCGGGCAGAACCAAGCCCAGCTTCTGCAGGGACACGCCATAGCGCATCTGCGGCCTGACATCCCCAGCGGCTGCTTCGAACGAAACCTCGATCTCAGGTTGCCCCTTCTCGTCCACCCCCTTCTTCATCCGGCCGTCGTCGACGCGCATGAGCCGCCCGAACAGCCGCAGACGCAGCGCCGCCTTCAGCTCGTTCAGCTCGCCATTCAGCATCGGCAACTTGCCGTCCGCCTGGGGCAGGATCAGCAGGTCGGCGCGTTGGCGGTTCGCGGCCCCGGTGCTGCCGTCGTTTTCCTCCCCGGTGCTGCCGTCGTTTTCCTCCCCGGTGCTGCCGTCGTTTTCCTCCCCGGTGCTGCCGTCGTTTTCCTCATACTTCACATCTACCGGGAAGCGCAGCGGCTTGTCGTTGTCCATCAGGGTGGCCTCAGACACCTGCTTGGCATTCGCCTTCAGCCGCACCCGAGTGACGGCCGTGAGCTGCGCACCGGTCGCAGACCATGTGAAATCGAGCCGAACGAGATTGCCGGTCCGGTAGGGCCGGTCGTCGCCGAAGCGCGCGTTGGACGCCTTAGGCGCATCGAACAGGTCCACCGCGCAGAGTGTCTTGAACCCGTCGTTCGTGACCGAGAGGAGCCGCAGCGGCCGCAGGTGCAGCCCGCTCAGCTCGAAGCCCCAGCCTTGGCTCTCCTTGGCGTGCAGTCGCCATTCGTAGACCGCTGCGGCGGCGTTCTCGCGGTCAAGCAGCGTTGGATCGGCGCCCAGTGCCCGCTCCGGCCCCGCCTGCGCGGCGTCGAAGCTCCAGTCGCTGAGGTTGGGATTCGCTTCCGTTGTCTCCAGCGGCAGGTCCCGGATCCAGAACAGCAGTTCTTCTCCGCCCTGAGTCAGCGACGTCTTCACCGGGGCCGAGAAGCTGACGAGGCGGCGTTCGACGCCGTCCATCCCGACATCGCGCACGCGCACCGCGGCAGCGCGCCAGGAGCGGCCCGACGCGGCGGCACTCAGTACGGTAGGCCAGCCGCTTGTCTCAGGCCGCCGCTGCAGCGTCAGCCCGGCGCCGTCGACGTCGCGACCGACTTCGGCGTCGGGGAACAGCGCCGCGGCGAAGCCCGCGATCCGGATTGGCCCGTTATCCCTGCGAACCAACGCGCCTTCGTCCAGCGCGAATCCCGCGGGTTCGTCACCACCCAGCCCGGCGATAGCCAGGTCCCCGGTGAAAAGCTGGCTGCCGTGCGAGTCCCATTCCACGCTCCAGCCACCCAGCGGTGCCTGGGCAAGCGCACCATCATGGTCGGTCCAAAGTTGCTCGAACCTCACCTTCGCCGTCGCGCTCCAGGGTTCGACAAGGCCGTGGACTTCGAGCGCCGATGCGCTTAATGCGAACCATTGCGTCGCTCGTGCCGCCACGGTGCGGGTCATCGCCTGGGCGAACTCGCGCCGGCGCCACAGTTTTTCCTCCAGCTGGTCGAGATACAGCGCCGTCGCGGGCGGAACGGCGGCGAGCGGATTAGCGGCTGTCGTCGACTCGGGTTCAGGTCGCGCCGGGCGGGGCGGGGCGGCAACGGCGAACAGTTCGTCGAGCCCCGGCAGGTCCAGCCTCAAAGCGGTTTCGAAGGCGAAGCCGTCGCTGAAGTCGTCCGAGGGTTCGAGGGTCTGGCGGAACTCCAGCCCCGGTGCGCTGGGAGCGACGAGAGCGATCTCTGGAGCACCCCATTGTGTTCCGGCAGCCTTAAAAGACCGGTGCCAGAGCGACCGGACCTGGGGCTTCCACCCAGCTGCCCCGTCTGGTGGGTAAATCGACGGCAGGGGCGAGTTCGGAGCCCCGCCAAACAGCAACACCCCCTCAAGTTGCCCGTCATCCAAACGCGTTCCAAGTTGCGAGGGGAATAGGTCCCGTGTTGGGGAGGGCATGCTGCTGGCGTCCCCCGACCGCAGCATCTCGGCTGCGGAGATCAACGGCAGATGTGGATGCCGGGTCCAGAGAGTGACGTCAGCCGCTTTCAGACGAGCAGCCCAGGCCAGCGTCGGGGCCTCCGTGACGACGGCGGGAGCGTCCCAGACCAGTTTCAGCGTCGCGTCCGTCGCGTCGCTTTTCACCGCAGCGCGGAGATAGAGCGGCATCGGCCCCGTCGCAGCGGGTGCGATGCGGCCTGTGGGCAGGGCGCGATCAGCGTCAGGGCTCTCCTCGGCCAGCCACAGGAGGTTGCGCACCACACCCCGCAGGCCACGCAGTGAGGCGGTCACCTTTGAGGCGGTCACGTCCGTCGCAGGGTCGCGCCGAGGCCAGGAAACGGTGATCTCGTGCCCGGCGACCTCGTCGATCTCCAACAGGGCAGGGGCAGCGGCCCTGCGTGAAAGCTCCAGCACCACGGAGCCCGTCAGCGAGCCACCAGCGGTCGAAGGCGCGGCGGCAGGCAGCATCGGCGGAGCTATCGCCGGGACCTCGATCTGTGCCACTCCCTCGACGATGGGCAGGAAGAGATGGGGCGCGCGGGTCTGCCCCGGGTGCAGCAGCCCCCGCGCCGCATATCGGGCCCCGAGCCGATCCGCGGCCTCGTGCAGAGCGGCGTGAACCTTCGCGGGTTTGTCCTTCTTTTCTCCGTGCAGGCTGGCGGAGTCCAAGGCGAAGCGGCCGTCCTTCAGCAGCCATTCCGCCTCGGCCTGCACCCCGTTCGCGTCATCCTCACCTACGGGGTCCGCGTCATCCTCACCTTTGGGCGAACCCGAGCTCTGCCGGCTGGAGCTCAGCCCCAGCCGGGTGCCCTTCTCATCGCGCTTCAGCTCCAGCGCGGCGTCCTCGGCGATGTTGGCGCGGGCGACGGCGTCGCTGAAGCTGCCCTCGGCCCGGCCAGTGATCAGGCGCATGCGGAACACGTCGCCGCTGATCTCGGCCTCCCACTCGTCCATGTTGCCCGGGAAGGTGAGAACTGGACGGTCCTCGGCGTCGCGCTGCGTTTCCAGCAGCCACCAGAGCGGTGCCACCTCGGGGCGCGGATCATAGTCGACCCGCAGCGGGGAGCCGTTGCGGCGAAGCTGCGCGAAGGCCATCGCGAAGGCCTGATCCATGCGCTCGTCATCAGCGGTGTCTACCAACGCGAGCCCAAGTCGCGTCTGATCTGCTGAGTCCTTGCCACGCAGGGGCTGGAGTCGCACCTGCCGCCTGTCGGGGGGGGAGGGTGTCTGCGCCAGGTCCGCCACCGGGTCCGGCATGCCGATCCGAAACTCGATGCCGTCCGGTGTCAGGTCGGCCGCCAGGGCAACATTCGCGGGGAAGGCAGGTAGGCCGCCGAACAGCTCGCCCGTCGCGGCGGTGCCGCGAAGCGTGAGCATCAGCTGCGTGGAAAGCTCCAGCCGGAGCGGGATGCGCCCCGCGACCAGCCGCATTGGGGGAACCCAGAGCTCGCGACCATTGCTGCCGCCCTGGCTCGGCGGCTGGTTCGGCCAGGGCGCGGCGGGGGCCAGCAGCACATGATGCTGCGTGCCTTCGGGCGCTGCGTCGGTGCTGTCGAGCCCACCAAGGCGAGAGCGAACGAGCGCGGAATGCTCCCCGAACACATCCAACCGCCGCTTGCTGTCTTGGTTGGAGCGGCCGCCCAGCGTGACGACCGCCGCGAGCAGGGCCGGGTCGCGGAAGTTCTTGATATCCACAACCGAGTTCTGGTCCTTGGCCAGCCAGTCAATGGTGGAGATTGAATGGCCGCGTGAGTCTTCCAGCAGCGTCCGCAGAGCAGGGCTCTTGTCCGCCGCATGTGAGTTATTCGGATCGTCCGGCCTGAAATAAAGCGCCGCACAGTTGAGCCGCCACAACGGACAGAGTTCGGCCTTCGCCTTGGGATCTCTATGGCGGGCACTCCTATGGGCAATCTCGGGGCCCACGATGGGCAGATTCGGCAAGTGGTTCGGGACGTAGCCGGGGCCGGTCATCGCTGTACCTCCGATGTGGTGCGCGTCGAGATGGGCAGGATCCGGGCGCTGACAGGCGGCGATCCGGGGCGGAAGGCGCGCAGATAGGGCACCCCCGCTGCGCCGAACAGAAGCGCGACAGCGGCCTCGCCCCAGGACGTCATGGGGCCGGACGTAGCGTCGCCGCCATTCTTCAACCAGGCGGCGAGCCTCTCCCACGCCTCCGCATCCGGCGGAATGGCAACCAGCAACGTCGCGGCGGCGTCCTGCCTCTCCGGCGGTGCTGTCAGCCCGTCTACCTCGTCCGCCAGGCCGATCAGATGCCATGGCAGGGGTACCGAGAATGCCGCGACCGAGGCGAGGGAGGTGGCGTCCAGCACCTCCAGCCAGTCCAGCGCCCGGACCGCGTCGGCGAGGCCGAGCGGAGCGCCATCAACCGCCTCCAGCGCCGCCAACAGGGCGTCGAGCGCGATGCGGCGGTCCGCCCCGCCCGCCTCAGTGAACTCAAAGACCCGAACCACCGTGACGCCGAAGCCATCGGGCGGCGGATTGTCTGCCACACCCGCAGGCGGCAGAGCCTTGGCGGCGAGGGCGGCAGGCATTGGTGCCGCGCCGGGCCGCCGGTTCGCGAAAGTCTTGTCGCGGTTCCGGTGCAGCCAGATGGCGCGCAGCTCGCCGAGGAACTGGGTGATGATGTCGGTGATGGACTTCTCGTCCCCGTCGAGGCCGCTGCGTAGACATTGGCGAATGGCCGCCGGGGCCGCCGGGCGCACCAGCTCCGGATTGCCTTTGTGGGGCCAGCGCCAGTCAGCCTTCAGATTCGTTGTGAACCCACCCGCACCCGCTGGCGCAAGGACGCAGGACGGAACTAGGCTTTCAACGTTTGGCTGCTCCTCTACGAAGGTTTTCCAGAGTGTCGCATCGGCGGAAGCGGACTCAGCCGCACCCAACCAGTTGAGAACAGCAGCGGCTTCGAGGTCGCCTTCCAAGAACTCCAGTGCGGCTCGAGCTGCGACGAGGGCATTTCGCAGCGCCTCAAGATTGTTCGTCTTAGAGGCCGTGAAAAGCAGCGTCCGCCGCGGGGACGCAGCGAGCCAGGCGTTGAGCTGGGGCGCGTCTTTGGTCAGGACCAACCTGCCAAGGGCTGCCCCAACGGTTGCGGCATCGGCGGTGAAGTCGGGGGCGTCGGGGGCGGGCGCTGGTTTGACGACTGCTGGCGCCTCCATCTTGAGGTGCCAGTGCTGCGAGTCTGCGACGGGAGCAGGGGCATCGACCGTGATCGGCTTGGTAAAACTCGGCCCTGTGGGTGCAACGGCGAAGAGCTTGTTGTCGTTGGAGTCCGTCGGGTCCACCGCGCGCGGCACGATCTCGATCTCAGGCCCGGTTGAGGACCGGTCGCGTGCATCGAACGAGATCCGATAACTGGTCTGGGCGTCAGGCAGTCGGAAGGCCCGCGGAAGTTCCCTTTTTGGTGGATCTTCGAACGACGTGGTTTCAGGCTTCGGCCCCAGCCACGCCTGCAGCGACGCCTCGGTCATGCAGTCAGCGTTGCGTACCAGAGGCAAGATGAAGAGCACCTTCACTTCGTTGTCCGAGAGCCGACGGAAACTGAATTTCGGCGGATCGGCAGGTATCAGGTCAGCAAGGTCGCCGTCCAGCGCCACGGTCGGCAGCCGCAGCGTTGTTCGAGGCCGTGGCAAAACGGCAACGGACACGTCCGAGACCACTACCCCCGCTGAGACATGGGCCATGCCGAAGACCTCGAAGCAGTGCGGCAGGGCGCGCAGGCGGTAGAGGTCGGCGCCACGCCATGAATCGGGCGCCACCTCGGCCAGCGCCTCCAGCACCTCGCCATCGAGCACCTCGGCTTCGATCACCTCACCGGCTGGCACGCTGGCGTCGGGCCCGAAGGCGTCGAGCCCGTCATAGTCTTCCAAGCCCGCCAGGCGCCGAACCCTGTCGAGATCGGCATAGCGGCGACGGAACGCGACCCCATGGAACTGCGGCTGCAGGGCCCGCTGGGCGGAAATGTTGGCGTCCGCGATCACGTGGTCGAGGCTGCGCGCCACGATGAAATCGACCGCAGGCAGGTCTCCACTCGCCGGCGGTATGTCCTCCGTTCCCAGCGGTGGCCCTGCATAAAGGATCGTCGGCGTCTCGATCGGCTCGCTGCGGTTGAGGGTCACCTCCACGCAATGGGCATTGAGCTGGGCGTTGTCCGGCAGGGCGCCGCTGAGCGTCCGCGGGCGCATGTCGCCGTCCGCCTCGGCGGCGAGGCTGGCGTAACGGCCCCAGGGACGGATCATGAAGCGACGACGAGCACCGTACCGGTCGCGCTCCACCAGCAGCAGGGTGATCGCCCCGTCCGCGTCCGGCGCTCGCGCCAGCCCGTCCGGGTCGGTGATCGCGGCGAGGCCGAAGGGCAGTGTCAGGTCACCCTCGCCTGCGCCCCCTTCAGGCGGGCCAAAGCGCTGGGCGGCACCATGGACAAGGAACCGCTCGGTCCAGATCGCGAGTCGGGCGGAGAGCGGAGCAGCCTGCTCCAGGATCTTGTCGCGTGCCTTGGCATAGCTATTGAAATCGAACTCTTCCTTTTCGCTCTCGGGCTTAGCTTTTTCGAAGGCGGTTTTGAGCTGGATTGTTAGATCAAGCGCGTTGAAGGCCTCAGCGAGGGCGGCGGCTTTCGGGAACAAGCGGCGCAGCTCGTTGACCGGTAGGCCACGACCGCCTTCGCACTGGTGCAGCGGGTAGTAGAGGACAGACTTATTTTCGCCGTCGAGGCGCAGGCAGTCCAGACGGGTCAGGGCGGTCAGGATCGTGCCTTCCAGTGGGTCGAACCGCTCGAACGGATCGAATACCTTCTGCAGATCGCCCTGATCCGGAATCCCCAATGCGGCGGCCACCGGGGCGTCGATCCACTCGTCGGCTGTCACCCAGCCATCGAGATGGCCGAGCAGTTTGTCCTTCGCCTGGTCCCACATCTGGCGTATGCCGCCCTTTTCTTTCGCGCCTAGCAACGTCAGGCGGACCAGCAATACCGGGTCACCATCTTTCAGCGACTTCAAGCGGTCTTTTCCGAGATCAAGTTCGTCTTCCAGCGTCGAACCTGCACCCAGCCCGATTTCCGCCGCCGCATCCTGGTCGATCATGCGCTTCCGCATCCGCCCCACGCCGGGTGCGGCGAGGTTGGCAAGATCCCATACGAAACGCGCGCCGTCGGGGTCGAGCACGAAGAGTTCCTGATCGACGCCATCCTGCTTTTCCACCGGCTTGATCTTGGGTTCTCCAGCGGTCCCATCCGTCGCCGCCCTTCGCAGCAGCAGGTAGCGGACCGGAAGATCCCTTGCATCCTCGGACGTCGGACCGACCGCAAAGGCATGCGGCATCGGGCGCAGGGCGATCTGCGCCATGGTCGCCGCGGCGCTGCCGAAGAACCCGTCATCGGCCGCCTCCTTGTCCTGCCCGTCATCGGAGCCCACCAGGAACAGAGCGTCCTCGCGGCTGAGCAGCTCCACCATGGGCTGGCCGAGCCCCTGGGCGGAGAGCGGCTGCGTGGCGCCTGCCTCTTCTGCGCGGTCGTCGACATAGCGGCGGACGGCCCGGTTCATCGCTTTGGCGATGAGGCGCGCGAGTGTCCGACCTCGCACGTAGTCGCCGGTTTCGGTGTCGAAAAGGCGCAGCCCAGCGGCGAGGCCCGTGGCGCGCAGAAAGCCCCAGCCATGGGGATCGCGCTTGTTCGGCGCCGCCTCAATCAACGCCTCAAGGTTGTCCGCCTCCAGCGGCTGGGGCGTGTCGATCACCGGCTCGTAACGGCGATAGACCTTGCCGCCAGCCGGGTCGCCGTCCTGCCCATAGGGCGCGTAGCGCAGCTGGTCGATGGCCTCAGCGAGAGGAGCGGCGAGCGACGTGTGCAGGCTGATGGTCTCGGTTTCGCTGGCACGCAGGATGTCCTTGTCCTCATCCGCAGTGACCCATTTCGCGGTAACCGAAACAGCCCAATCGAACCGCTCGGCGCCCGCTTCCGACGTTTCCCCCATCCGCCAGGTTTCATAGGTTTCCAGAACCTGGCCCTCCCTCTTGCGCTCCTCGTCGCTGCCGGCTCGCCAGACCAGCGCACGCAGCAATTGGCGCAGGGCGGCGGGTGAGAGGTTCCCGTCAGCTTCGGGGGTCTGGCTGATCTCGGCGATCAAGCTGTCTCCCGAATGGCGCAGCGTCCACTCCCGCGCCACCGCATCGGCTTCGGCCTTCGCCACACGCACGGGCAGCGACTTGGGATCGCTTCCGGAGACATGGCGCATTGAGACCTGGATCAGGTTGACGCGCCCGGCGGCAAGCAGCGTCGCGATCAGCGCCTCGTCCGGCGCGGGGAACAGCGAGCGGCGCAGCTGCGGCTTCGGGAAGACCGGCCCAGCTTCGGCGCGCGAAAACCAGCGCGCTCGCGGGCGACTTACGTCGGCGGTCGGCCGCCGCTTCCTGTCGCGCCTCGCCGACTCAGTCGGGTAATGCACGGCGAGCTTCTGGAAATCAGTCACCCCGTCGGGGTCCAGCCCGTCCAGCGATCGGGGTAGCACCTTCAGGGATCCACGCCGCCTGGCGATGGCCAGGACATCGTCTGGGGAAGCGGCGATGACGTCGGCGACGTCAGGGTCGATCTCGAACAGGTCGAACCCTCCGACCAGCGGCGCGGCCAAAGGCCCCTTCAGCGCCGCGGCCGGCGCCGCCAACGTGTCCCCGGCGACGTTGAAGGACAGGCGGATGGCATTGCGCCGCTGCACATCGCGCAGCCGCAGAAAGGATTGGTCGAGCGCGCGAGGCTCGGATAACGGCGTCAGATCGGCTTCAACCGGCGGGTACAGCCCCTCCAGCACGCCGCCCTCGGCAAATAAGTCCTCAAAACCCAGCGCCTGGAAATCGAGAGCGAACGGGTGCTCGATTCGTTCGACCTGAAGAGCCACGAACCCGCTCTCCTGTTGCTTCGGGCTAAGTCCCAGCAACAGATCCGCAGGCTGCCATAGCGAGGGCACGCGGCTCAGCTGGACGCTGGGCATCGGGCGCATCTGGGCGAACACCCTGCGGGCGTGGAATGTGGTCTCGCCGTCTATGGGTGGGGCTCCCATGCTGCCCAGCAGCGAGTCCTTCGCCTCGGTCTCGTCCTGCTTCGGGTTGGGGGCAGACCCCGGTTGGCCATCAGCATTGGCGACGGCGATGCGAAAGCGCAGGGTTTTGCGTTTCGGGCCGCTTCCTTCCCCGGCGTCGGAGACCAAGATCGTCACCGGGAAACCGTCGGCGCTGTCATTCGATCTCAGCTTCTTCGAGGGGTAGAACCACAAGTCCTCGTCCGCGCCATCGCACCAGCGGTCGATATCCGCCTGGCCGGGGCGGGCGCGGGCCTCGTCCACGGCATCGGTACCGAATTGGCCGCCACCACAAAGTTCGGCTTTGCGGATGCGTAAGCGGAATGCAGGCTTCTTTGGTCCGTCGACCTCTGCTAACGCGCGAAGATTGCTTATGAAATTTTTCAGCGCTTCGTCAGCTGTCTGCCTGGGTTTCCGCGCGATTGTCAGCGCCAGTTCAGGCTCGACCTGAATCTGCTTGTCTGAGGGTGCCTTGGGCAGACCTGAACGCTCCCCGTCGGTCTTCTTCGGCCGATAGTTCAGCGACAGCTGAACTTGTACCGGCGCGTCGGCACGGACCACGGGGGCGCGCAGCCGCAACTCCAGCGGTTCCGGGTCGGCGGCGAAGCCCATGTAATCGCGCGCGATCACGGTGTAGGTCACGCTGATGTCGGCGCCGGGATCGGCATGCTCGAACCAGATGTCTTCGGCGCTGCGCCCTTCGGGCAGCGGCAGGCCCAGCAGCAGGGCGCGGAGATCCTCGGGCACGCCACCCTTCGAGAAATCGTCGACCAGCTTGCGGTCGAGCGGCATGGAACGGGCGACGATGACGCCGTCCTTCTCGGTATAGTCCAATGTCTCACAGGCCAGCACGTTGAAGGTTGCTGCGAGCGGGCGGCGCAGCCCTTCGAAGACGCGATAAATCTCGTAGGTGCGCAGGTCAGCCTCTGGATCAGCGATAAACCCTCCATCGGCCCTGCTGTCGCGGGAGGCGCCCCAGGCCGGCTCTAGGTCCCAGGCGAGGGCGACCCCCTTCTCGGTCATGCGGATGCGGCGATCGCCCTCCGTCTCGTTCATCCCGGCGCGCAGGCGCGGGGGAGCCAGTCGGGGTTGGCGGTTCTCAAAACTTTCTGAAGGATGGCGAAACAGGGTGACACTGCTCTCATCGCTGAACTCGGAGGCCGCGCCCGGTGCGCGCTTCACCCGCTTGCGCACAGTGAAGCGGGCTTTGCGTCCCGCGGGGGCGCCGTTGGGGGGCGGCTCTTTGACTTTCGGGAACAGGAGGTCCACCGCCTGCTCCTGGAGGATGAAGGTCAGGCCCAGCTTGTGCGCTGGGATGTCTCCCGCTAAAGCCTCGCCGCTCCAGTTGTCGCCATCGGGCCCGCGCACGGGCCCGCGCTCGGCCATCTCGATGGCCGAGGCACCAAGCCCGCCGATGAAGGCGGAGCGGCGTTCCTCCGCCACGAGGGATTCGTGCAGCTTCTGACCATGCGCACCGCCCTCGCTCGCGTAGCGGACGCGGCTGTCGCCCGCACGGGCCATCCGCTCCGCTGCTTCGCGCGGATCGGTTGGTGCCGCGTCGCCACGTTGGGGCGCGATGGGCACAGGTTCGCCGTAGCCGCCGCGATCACCGTTGACATCCCCCCAGCCACTGAGAAACATCTCAGCTAGCAGATCGTTCAGGGTCACCTTCTCTTTCTCTTTGCCCGCTTCCGAGCGCAGGAGGTCATAGTCGGTGTCCATGTTCGTGTCGCAGACCTTCTCGGCGACGAACTCCAACGGTGCGGCGACCCCCGTCCAGCCGACATGGGACAACCCGTCGAAAGCGGCCTCTTCGATATCGGCATCGAACTGGATCCGATGGTCAGCCACGCTGGCGCCAAGGGAATCCACCCGCGGCTCGGCGAAGAAGCCGGCGGTGTTGGCACCCTGCAACGTCACGGCGTTTTCGTCACTGAAATCGCGTGGCAGCAGCTGCATCACATAGCTACGTTCCCCCTTAGCCGAGCCGTCACGAACCAGAAACAGCATGGCCCAGAATTCGGTCTTGCCGATGGGGCGGCCGATCTGCGGCGGCACTGGAGTTCCGTCGTCCTGCGGATCGGCCGGCGGAAGCGGCACGGGTGCGCGTGGTGGTTGCTTGGCGATGCGGTCGTCACTGCGCTTCGCGCGCCCGCCGCGACTCGGCTCGGCAGCCGCAGTCGGGGGCAGGGCGGTGCCCTGCCCGTCATCGGGCGCCAGCGGAGAGGCGAGGCCAAGATCCATGAACCGCTCGACCCGGGCGCGGGCCTTCTCCAGTGCGCCAGAACCGAAGGCAAAGTCGAGCCCCAGCATCATTGACCTGCCAAAGGCTCGCACCCCGACCGAGGCGCGCACCTGTCCGGCCAGACCGTCGCCGGGGGAGATCACGATCTCGGCCGCGACGGCGAGCGCAAGGCCCAGGGAGAAGCTGACCCGCAGCGTGATCCGTTTACGGAAGATCTTGAACGAGAACCAGACCGAGACGTTGAAGGTGATCGCCACCTCGATCGAGATCATGCCGTAGAACAGGGTGTCCTTCGGATCGAGGGGTGCGATCAAGGCGATGAAGCGGGCCGCCACTGCGAAGCTGGCCAAGGCCGACACCGAGGCGCCGAAAGACCCGCCGCCCGCTCGTGCCTCGAACCGCGCCCGTCCGTCGGCGCGCAGGGCGACGCCGTACAACATGGTGGCGTCCTCGATGCGGAAAATCAGACCGCCGCTGCAGTTGAGATAGAAGTTGTCTGAACGTTTGCCAAGTGCGAAGCCGAGTTCGTAGGGCCAGCCAAACTCGGTATGGAACAGCCCGGGCCGGATGTAGAGGGTCGAAGACCAGCGCGTGCCCTGCATCGCGTCGATCAGCGGCTTCGGTAGCTGCGGATGGGGCCCGATGGCCCGCGGCCCGTCCGAGACGAGCCGGGCCATAAATTCCCTCCGAGGCACCGAGAAATACATGTAGCCGCGCATGAGCGGCTGGCTTTTCCAAGCAGCGCCGGGTTCCGAAATCCAATCGTTGTAGTTGTAGCTGGTCCAGGCCCGCACGTTCATCAGGAAGGTGAGGTCGGTGCGCAGCGCCACCACCACGTCGAACAGCAGCGGATTGGGCAGCTCCTTCTCCTTCTTCTCGTTGTATTGGGAGGAGGTGGAAACCGACGCATAGGTGATCAGCCCGCGCAGGGCCAGCGTCACGTTGCGACGCTCGTATTGCGGTGCCCAGGCCTCGAACTGCGACAGGTCCCCCTGGATGCGGGACACTTCGTCGAGCAGCGCCACCGCGTCTCGCGCGCTCTTGGCGCGGTCCAGCGCGGCGAGCGAGGCGAGGGTGAAGCCGATGCCTACGCCCACCCCCGCCTCGCGCAGGTTGAACCGGCCGATGGGTGTGTCGATGGGTTCCGATAGCTTTTCGAGCTGGGCATAAAGGAACATGGCGTGGCGCGGATCGGCGCCGCCGCGACGCAGCTCCAGCATTCCCATGGCGGCGCCGAGCCTCCCCATCCCCTTCAGATCAAGACGTCCACGCGCCAGGAAGCCTTCGGCCGTCACCCCGTCGGGCAGCAACCGCGCGTCGTACAGGCCTGGGGTGTTTCGGTCCACTGAAACGGCAGTCCCCTCCACCCGTCCCAACCCGTTGACGTCGATGGCGACACCCAGCCCGTCGAAGCGCAGCCGCGGCAAGGGGTTGTCGCCAGCGGGTGGAGCGATCCACATCTGGTGGAAATCGAACTCCGCCGAGATGACGTCACCGACGTCGAGAAACGCGACCTGGCCAGAGATCGACATCGCCGGGGGCGTGTCGGTGAAGCCTTCGTATGCGGGGTGGAAGCCAACGCCGCGCAGCTCGAACTTGAAGATGTCGAACAGGTTGGCGGTGACGGGGGGCGCGATTTCCACCTGGAACTGGATGTGCTTCAGCAGCTCCGACGGATCGCCCGCTAGCGGCGTACGGTCGAGCTTTATCACCACGGACTTGAGGTTCTTCAGCAGCCCTTCGGAGAACGCGCCGCCCTCCGGGCGGAATTCAGCCGCCCCGGTCAGGGTGAAGTAGAAGTGATAGCCGTCCGCCTCGACGAAGCTGAAACCCAGCTCCTCGACCGTGATGCGGAACTTGGTGCCGCTGGAATAGAGCGGCTTCTTACCGCCGGATAAGGCCGCGTTAGCGCTTTCAACCTGCAGTTCGCCATTGCGCGACACGAGCGAGATGTCGATTGAGGCCTCCGCCTCGCCGACCAGCGCCGGAGGCAGCTGCCCCTTGCCCGAGATACGCCCACCGCGCAGACTCCCGCTTTCGATGGCGATGCCGCCCGATGTGAAGCGGAACGGCTGGTCGACGCCGGCAATGACCACCGGGTCCGGGACGGCAGTCGCTGACAGGTCGAGCCCGCCGCGCCCGACGCGGAACTTCTCTACGTCGAAGCGCAGCCCGTCGCCATTGGCGGCGAAACGGTCGTAGAAAGCGCTGAGCCGCGCTTTCTCGCCAAGACCGACGCCAAAATCACCGTTGGCGAAGTCGAGGACGAGCATCTCGTATTCACCCTCCTTGCCAGACTTCTCGTTGAACTCCAGGCGCAGGCCGTAGCCGTCGAAAGACTCTTTGCCCGTCGCCTCGACGGCAACCTTGTCGCCCTCGAGGTTTGCCTTGAAGCTGCGCAGATCAAGCTTCAGCGTCAGGTCGGCCACCGGGTCAAAGCCCTCAGCGATGATCACCTTCAGCTTCAGGTTGATCTCAGCCACAGCGCTGGTTAGTTCGACCCTTTCAGGCTCCTTCGCGGTCACTTCCACGCGCCTGGCAATGTCGTTCAACGCACCGCCGTCGCCGGCATCGCCTTCTATGGGGCTGGGCAGAAGGGCGAGCGCGCATTCACTGCTACCTCCCCAGTGAGCGCGAACGCTGACGTGATCGCCGATCTTGGCGTCCTCCAACGGCCCGGAGGGGCCGACAGCCGTGATCGCGTCGCCCGTCGCGGGCTCGACGAAGGCATTCGTTCCGAAGGTCTGGAACGCCCGCAGGCGCCCATGCTGAAGCGCGAACAGCAGTAGCGGCTTGCCGGGGTTCGGCTTCGCCTCGATGGCGATCAGCAGCGGGTCATCGTCACCATTGTCATGGGTGCGCACCGGTGCCGCAGCCGCCGTTTCATATTCCAGCCATAGGTCCGTCTTCACCACTGCCCACAGATCATCGGCAGGGGGCATGACCATCAAGCCTTGCCAGTTGCGTTCAAAATCCCAGATCAGCGTTGGGCGCATCTGCGACGGCAGGGTCAGCTCCAGGCCAAGCCCTTTCAGCTCCGTTGAAGCCTTCGCTCCGTTGGCTTTGGGCGAGACCAGCAGCTGCCGCGGCCGCCATGTCTTCGCGTCGACCCGTAGCTCGATCGCCAACACATCATTCGCGTTGGTCAGTGCGTCACTTAGCGCCGTGCCGGCCTGCTCCAGCAGCGCCAGGAGCGGGGAGGCGAGATCGGCGAGAGCATCGCGCACCGCGCCAGAATGAGCTATAGCCCCGCGGGTAACGGCGGCGAGCAGGCGCTCGACACGGTTGAACACGCCTTTCATCACCTCCGGCGGAGCTGAGTTGAATTTCACCCCCACGCCCAACCGGATCAGCCCATCGAGCGCTGTGGCCGGGCTGCTGACGAGTTTTAGCGAGTCCGGTGCGATCAGCCGGGGGTCCTCGATCCTCGTCGTATGGCTGTCCTGCGTCGCCGTGATGACGATCGTGAAGGACACGACCAGCTTCGCCTCGGGATCGTCGCGCGCGACGATGTTCAGCTGCGTCACTTTGAGCGACATCGTCAGAGTGCCCGCGTTGAACGCGACACTGACGGCCCCGAGTCGCCCCCGCACCACCAACGGGAACGCTGAGAGGCGGTCGAATTCGAAGGGCTGATCGAGCGTCTCAAATTTGACCTCGGTGATTTTCCCCTCGTCTGTCTTCTTCAAGAAGAGGATCTCTGTGGAGGAAAGCTTCAGCTTTTGGCCATCAAAAGACAGCTGGAATTTCTTAATCTCGACCATCGGCGACGTGGTATCGCCGGCTTTCAACCCCACCGTCAAATCGCTGGGTGTCGTTGTCAGGCGGAACTCACCGTTCTGCAGCGAAGCATTCGCCGTGGGCTGGCCGTCGGGCCAGCCGACCTCTGCCGACAGCCCTGGGATCCGAGGTATCGGGAGCGTCAGCGGGCCGATCAGGCCATTCATGTCGGGCCCACTCCAGCCCAGACGCCCGAGATTCAGATTCGGCAGCACCACCTTTGGCAGAGCGAGATCGATGGAGGGCAGATCGGGCAACCCGATGGAAACTCCAGCCAAGGCCGCCTTCGCCTGGATGGTCGCCTCGATCCGCAGCCGCGCCGTGGCGTTGTTGTTCTGATTGACGTTCGGCAGGTTGACGTCGAGCGCGATTTCCGCATCGATCCGGCAGGTGAGGACTGCCGTGCGGCCACCCGCGTGATCTGGGCCCAGATGCGGCAAATCGAGAAGAACTTCGGCGGAGATTTTGGGCTGCCCTTCAGCCGAGGTCTGCCCGGCGACCGACTTGAGGCCGAACACGCCGTCGCCCGAAAGCTTCACCTCGATCCGCGCCAGGTTCCGCCTTAACGTCGCCAGTTGGAACATCGCCGCGTCGGTCGCCGAGTTCGCCATCGCGGCGTAGTCGAGCTTGCCGCCGTCGCCAACCGCTTCCCGCAGCGCCAGCCAAGCCTGGGCGCTGAGCAGGGAGATGCTGTCGGTCTTGGGGACTAGAACGGCAGTCGCCTTATTTCCCGCCTCGTCATGTTCGACGACAATTTGGACATTCTTCGGCGTATCGCCGTCCAGTTCAAACTTCAGCAGAAATCTGGTGCGGTTGGGTTCATCTGGACTGTCAGAGAAGGAACTGTCAGAGAAGGAGTAGAGAACAAGTTCATGCGGCTCAGAAAAATTTATCGCCATTAACTTATAAATTCTATTGTTTTACTACTTGGAGGATTTTGCCTTTATCTTCTTCAAGAAGTGGATCTCTATTTACTCGAAATTCAATAAACGTTGTTGTATATGGCATTAATAATTGGAACTTGCCCTCCTGAGGGTTTAAGTAATCCTTGAGATCAACGATCAACTCAGACAGACCATTTGCGATCATCTCACTTGATTTGTATGAGCCACCTCGTGTGGCAACGTAATGAAGGTAGTCGGAATCAGTGTTCATGGTGAGCTTCATTTCAAAAGATTCAATATTTTCAATATCGCTGCTATCAGAAAGCCCGCACTTGGACAGATTGACATGCAGGCAGCGGTAACTTCTTTCATTTGAGAAAGCATGGATGTCATCAATGTCCAAAATCTCTGCAGCTTTGTTTTTACGTTTTATTAGCACTTCCACCAACCAATCCGTCACTCCGTCTCCACGTTCATCGCAAACACGAATTACAAGTTGCTGCCATTTATCAGGCTCTTGATCTCTGCTTTCAGAAGCCAATTTTGTTGCTTCAGCATTCCAATCATTAAATTGATTATCATCTTGGACCTCCAGCGCTTTTCCTACAAGCTCACGAAGCTGAGGAGATTTGTTTGGATCCATAATGGAACCATGATTTAATCCAGGCCAGAGAATTAGCTTATTGTTTTGATTACTCCAGCCAGATGCTTGTATTTCTACATTTGAGCTGCCATCCTTATTTGCTTCGCCGCTCCATTCACCTGTGTAATCAATCGTGAGAAGCCTGCAGTTGAGTGCTGCCCCTGCCCATCTCACTACACCATCAGATCCGCGTATCTTTGTACCAACAGCACTTGTAACAGCGTCAGCGATTTTCCCCAACCCAGTGTCGCCGCAAATGGTAAACACAAAGGGGCTTTCTGGACCTGCCTTGAATCTCTTGTTGTCACCTGATCCAAACATATCTTTTGAACCTAAATCCCATGTAAATGGGCTTGCCAGCTCGAGTGCAGAAAGAACTTGGTGGCCGGATTCCAGAAAATCACGGCCAATGGCTCTATTACCTTTCACCAATGCACCAATCCAACTTCGGCCTTTATGGGCCACTGGGGATCCATTCGTGGCTGGCGCAAGCGCAATGAGATGTTGCAACCTCTTTATTCTTTTTTGGTCTATCTTTTGAGCATTAATCTTGCCATTGATAGATGCATACCTAGTCAACCATGCTCGAATTACGAGCATTCCTGTGGAATGCACGATCGCATCAAATGGATCATTTTCTGCAATACCAGCCTCATAAACCAGAGCGCGGTCAAACGCTTCGGCAATGTCACGAATAGAAATTTCATTAGTAAGGCTCACGTAATTAATTAGATGAACCTTGTTTGGGTCAAGCTGTTTGTGTGTAATTAAGGCATCACGCCAGTTCTGGAATCCTTTACTGGTGTCGGAATATCCGTGAAGAAGTACCAGCGGATTAGACATAAACCTGACCGATAATAATTAGAGGCAAAGGATGACATACATTTCTGACTAGCAAATAGGAGGGCAGTCCATTCACTTGGCGGGTTAGCAGGAGTGTTGCTTAGAGCAGAAGTGATCCATGGAACAGTATTAGCTCGTATTTATTGGCTTTTTACGCGCTTTTCATCAGTCTTTCACGTACTTCTCACCGAGCTCTCATGTTATTTATTTTACATTCTTGCGTTTAAGAAGTTTTAAGGCGTTGCATGGTAATTCAAGCATTTTTGACTAATCATTGTTTTTGGCTCGTGCACCATTTTAATCATCGTTCTGTTAATTAATTGTTTGATCTTCGGCTTCCCCTCTCACCCTGCTGTCAATGGCCGCCTTCGCGATCCGACAAGCTCTGGTTGATCTCCAGGCAGGCAACACTCCCGAGCAGATGCTCAGCTTTGATGAGATGTAAACACTGGTGGGATTTGAAAGCTACATGGAGGTAGCTGATCCAACCTGAAGAAGTAGATGGCTCGCGTATGGGTTAAAAATCTTTTTCATGAAAACTTCTACGGAACGCCGAAATGCTGTAACGCCAACACTCAACATCATCACTATCTCAGGGCTTCCATGACCGATTCCAGATCCGATCTAATTCAAAGAACCGTCGGGCTCTCCTCTGAGGTCCTTCATGGCTCTGGCTCTTGCGGGGGTCGTTGGGTCTCTGGCGTTTGGATCGACGGATTCGCGCGAACATGAGTAAGGAAGAAGAACTAACCAGGCTGACGCTGCAAGACGCTTCGGAGCAGCTTCGGAGTCAACGTCTCTCACCTGTCGACCTGACGCACGCATGTCTCGCCAGGATCGAAAGATTGAATCCCTTCCTGAATGCGTTCATCACCGTATCCGCCGAGTCCGCCTTAGCAAGCGCACGAACCGCTGAAGCGGAAATTCAGCGAGGCCACTGGCGAGGACCGCTCCACGGAATTCCTATCGCATTGAAAGACTTGTTCGACACCGCCGATGTGCGAACGACCGCGGCAAGCGCAATCTTCATGGATCGGGTTCCGAAGCAGGACGCAGAGGTCGTGAAGAAATTGAAGGATGCCGGCGCCGTGCTCTTAGGCAAGACGAACATGCAAGAGTTCGCTTACGGCGCCACATCCGCTGGGAGCTACTTCGGCGCTGTCCGAAACCCATGGGACGCCGCCCGAATTTCTGGGGGATCATCTGGCGGGTCGGCCGTCGCCGTCGCTGCTGGCCTGTGCTTTGCAGCGCTTGGCTCCGATACCGCGGCTTCGATCAGGCAACCGGCAGCCTATTGCGGGATCGTCGGGTTGAAACCGACTTACGGCCTTGTCAGCGCGCGTGGGGTGATTCCGTTGTCCTGGACCTTCGATCACGTCGGCCCGCTCGCTCGCACTGTCACCGATTCGGCCCTGCTGCTCCAAGCCATCGCTGGGAACGATCCTGCCACTATCGGTGGCCGGTCGATGCTGATTCCTGACTACGCTGCCAAGCTTCTCGATAAGGCGTCTCCTCTTCGCGTCGGCGTTGCTCGAGCGTTCTTCTTCGAGGAGCTCGATCCTGAGATCGACCAGGCGGTCACCGATGCGCTTCGGGTGCTCAAGCGGTTGGCGGCGAGCCTCAGTGATGTGGTGTTGCCGGGAACCCCACAAGCCTTGCTCGACCTGCGGGCAACGGTGAGAGCCCGGGAGGCGTACGAATACCACGAGGCGTTTGTCCAGAAGAGCCCTGAGCTCTACCAGCCTGAGACGTTGACTCGGTTACGCGCTGATGCCGCGGTGAATAAGGCTTCGTACCTCCGCGGACGGCGGGAAGTGGAGCTTATCCGTCAAACCTCTGACGCGGCGTTTCAGTCAGTCGATGTGATTGTGACACCGACCACGCCTATTCCGCCTCCTCTGCTGGCCGAGGTCGGCAAGGATGTCGAAACGTCGATGACTCTCGGAACCCAAACCATACGAAATACCGCACCCTTCAATCTCCTGGGGTGGCCGACCATCTCTGTGCCGTGCGGCTTCACGAGCGCGGGGCTTCCCATCGGCTTGCAGATCTCCGGGCCGAGTGGAGCGGAGACCAGCGTGTTGAAGCTCGCACGTGCGTATGAGCAAGTCACCGACTGGCACTTGCGACGTGCTCCGGTGTAGCCATGGTTGAGGCGCATCGGCAACATCACTGGCGGGATAACCTGCACTTGGAGCTGACACACGCGGCCTACTCGCGCGCACCTGCTCTCAACGGCTGCCTTGGCGAGGCGACAAGCTCCGGTTGATCTCCAAGTAGGCAACACTCCCGTGCAGATGCCCAACTTTGAGGAGATGAAAATAGTGGTGGGATTTAACAGCTACCTGGAAAAAGCGGATCCAACCTGAATCGGCTCCCGTAGCGGCAACTTCTTTAACCACAACGTGGAGAACAGATCGCCTTGAGCTGATTGAGCGCTACCGGATGGAACTCCAGGTGCGCCATAACGACCGTCGGGCGGTGAGCACCACTACTCAATTGACCAGGCGCTTTGCGGCATCCAAGGGAGATGGGCAGAGCGTCTCGGCTCATCCACCCTGGAGAGGATTTGCCCTGATGACTTATGGCGTGGGTCGAACTTGAGGATCGTGAACCAAATCAAGGAACACCAGGCATACAAAAAATGGACGCGACAGCAGTCAGCAACTCAGAGGCATTCACGCACCTCAACGAAGACAACCAAGACACAAGATATCGAGGCCAATAGTCTTTCAATCAACTGAAGAGTTCGTTGACAAGGCAGACCTGCAGAGGCCTCGAGTCGGCCATGCCCTGCAACGGATGACACCAATCCCAGCCAGAGGATCCCCACCTACAATCCTGGAACGCCAGCACCCTTATGCCCACCATTGCCGCAGCACGCAAACGCCAGGGCGACATCTCCAATCGGTTGATCAGCGCAGCACTTGGGGTCAAACCGCTCTGGTCGATCGCCAAATATCAGGCCCGGCGCATGATGATTCAGCGTGCTGAACGACTGGGTATTCCATGGACAAACAAGGTCAAGGAATATGAGCAACGTGACTGGTCTTTGCTGTGGCATGAACTGAACGATCCAAACCTTCAGTACCCCGCCAATTATCGAGCTTCTTTTCACGGCTACGACGCCGGCCACCTCTGCTGGCAAGCCGCCTACGAATTCGAGGTGGCTTCCAACGCAGTGCATTCGAGTCTGTTTCCAGAAGCAGGAGCAGCCAGCGATCAAGCCTTGAGGGTGGGCTATCACCAGGTCTTACAGGCTCAATTAAGCCAGCCACCTGAGACCATCCTCGACCTGCATTGCACGGTTGGTCTGAGTAGTTTTGCCCTACAGGAATCCTTTCCGCAGGCAGCAATCACAGCGCTCGACTTTTCACCCCATTACTTAGCCGTGGCACGCCACGAAGCCGACATTCGCCAGATCAACATCGATGCCTGGCGTCATGCACTCCCGGAGGCAACCGGTCTGGCCGACAGACAGTTTGATCTCATCTCCTCGTTCCTGCTTTTCCATGAGATGCCTCAAGACGCCACAAGACGTATCCTGCGAGAGGCCCGCCGGCTCGTACGGCCAGGCGGATGCTTTGCGGTCATGGACATGAATCCCGATTGCGAGGCCTACCAGACCATGCCCAAAGCGCTCATGACCCTGCTGAAAAGCACAGAGCCCTTCATGGATCAGTATTTCTCACTGGATCTGGAGGACGAACTCCGTCAAGCCGGCTTCGACACCATCACCATCACCCCCTGCACCCCTCGTCACCGAGCAGTGCTGGCAACAGTGGCGATTTAGGCTAAGGCCCTCCAGCTCCGCAAAACGCTGCTCTCAAAGGCCGCCTTCGCGATGCGGCAGGCACTTGTTGATCTACAGGCAGTCAATACTCATGAGCAAATGCTCAGCTTTGAGGAGATCAAAACACTGCTGGGATTTGACAACTACCTGGAGTGAGCTGATCCAACCTGAATCGGCTCCCATCACGATGAATGGCGTAGCCACAACGTGGAGAACAGATCACCTTGGCTAATGCTGCGGGGAATTCTCAGAGAGAAGCAACAGCGTGAGCGATGACCGATTCACCCCGATCACCAGGGTTGATTGAGCGCTACCAGGAGGAACTCCAGGTGCGCCATTACGCCCGTCGCACGGTGAGCACTTACACCCAATGGATCAGGCGCTTTCTGCGCTTTCACCGCTTGCGGCATCCAAGGAAGATGGGCAGTGATGAGGTGAACGCCTTTCTGAGCCATCTGGCCACTAATGAGCAGGTGAGCGCTTCCACTCAGAACCAGGCTCTGGCAGCTGTGCTGTTTCTGTATCGAGAATTGCTGGGGCAACCCCTGGTGCTGGATTCCGTCGTCCGAGCTCGAACGCGTCATCGACTGCCTGTGGTGTTGAGCACGGCTGAAGTGCGCGCCGTGCGGGAGCAACTGCAAGGGCCCTCAGCTCTGGTGGTGGGGTTCCTATACGGCAGTGGGTTGCGCCTGATGGAAGCTCTTAGGCTGCGAGTGAAAGACCTTGATACCCAACGGCGGGAACTCAGCGTTCGCGATGGCAAAGGAGGGAAAGACCGCCTGACACTGTTGCCAAAAAGCCTGATTCCGGACCTTGAGCGTCATCTCACGGATGTACGTCAACTGCACCAGCGTGATCTTGAGGCCGGCTGGGGGCGGGTGCTGATGCCCTACGCCCTGGGTCGCAAATACCCCAACGCTGAACGCGAATGGGGCTGGCAGTGGGTGTTCCCGCAACAGAAGCGTTGGACTGACAAAAGCAGCGGCGAGCAGGGGAGGCATCACCTTGATCCCAGCGTGGTGCAGAAAGCGGTGAAACGCGCTATGGCTTCAGCTGGCATTACCAAGGCAGCCAGCTGCCATACCTTCCGTCATTCATTTGCAACACACCTGCTGGAACAGGGACAGGACATCCGCACGATTCAGGAACTGCTCGGCCACAAGGATGTGAGCACCACCATGATCTACACCCACGTTCTGAATTCAGGGCCCCTCGGTGTACGCAGCCCCGCCGACCTTGACTAGCAGCATTCAAACAAGCTGCGTGGATTTATTGATCATCACTGCACCCAATTCGATAAACGCCAATTGGAAGATGCGGCGCATCACCAAATACATTTCCGCTCTTAATTATTTCCTGAAAGCAAAAGTTTTAAAACATCGACACAAACATGCCAGCAGAGCCCACTGAATTCGCTTCACATATCACTCCATCAAACAGCATAGAAACAAAATGCAAAGCAATGAGCTACAGCGAAATCAGCACAGTCGAATTAAAATGATTAACGGACCCATGAACGATCGCTACAACCAGAGGAGTGTTTTTGCAGAAGCTATGCCATCAAAGCGTTCTGAGCAGCGCAAGACCGATAGAGCTTCGTGGTTCACGGAATGCAAGGCCTGCTCAGAGGTGGTTATCGGAACCGCCCAATAAATAGTTAGGCATCATTGAGCGAGCAACAATCGTGGTCAATGAATGAGATGAATTTTTCTCTAGAAGGATCACGGTACAAAGCCGAGATCTAAAGTTTTGAGGGAGGTTTAGGGATTTATGTGGTCTGCCTGAAGGCTGTTAGGCAGTGTGCTCTTATCATTAGCCCTTTATGGGCGGTGGGTACCATGAAGCATTGGTCGTACCCCTTTTTCATAGGTTGCGCGATTGGCGGCGCATTGGTGATTGCGTATGGACAATTTGGCCCTGTCAATCCTACTAAAGCGGCTTGGAAAATAAAGGCACCCGGTATCAGTATCATTATAAATAGTGAGGGCGAAGGTCTGGACTACCATGCAATTCTTGAAGCAATGTTCGATAACAGCTTCATCAAATCAGCGGCGATAAAATGGCTTGGCAAAGAGCACAATATTTACTCACTAGAAGAAGCGGAACTAGGTGAAGCAATTGAGGAAAGTCTCTGCGATGAGATCCCAGAAAAACCATTTGAGGAACGTTTAAGCAAGGCCAAGGAGTGTGCTAAAAAGCCCGTTGCCGCCAAACTCCGCGAATTAGCGAACAGCCACCAGCCACCGTTTCATTTCCTCGGCTTTAAGGGGGATGCAGGCTTCCCAGCAGGCCAAGGAGCTCCTACGAAAGGTCATGCAAATGTCTGCAAGAACGGCCCATTTTATGGAAAACAACTTCAAGTAGTGAACCCAAAAAATAACACACTAGTAGAAGTGAATGCATCACGCTCCCTAGGAGATTGCACTGGTTTTGGTGGAAGGCCCGACATCCAACTTGGTTCTCATGATGCTTATACTCTCTTTCCAGGCGAATCGCTGGACATAACAGAGGAGGTGATAATTATTCCGCTGTGATTGTGATGCGCCGTTCTTGTGGGATAACTGCTAGTTGTGAGCTGCCTAACTTAAAGATCCAGCGGTCGGGAGCAGAAGCACTTGAATAATATTTAAGCTACTGCCCGCCGCTGATCTTCAACGTTAGGCGCATTTTTTAAGTCCAATGACCGATTGAAGCAACGATCAGAAGCGTGAAGCATTGCTCTCATCTTTGTGCACTGCCGAATAGTTGGTTATCGGATCCGTGAACCATGGCTACGATCGAGGAAGAATTCTTTAAATGCGATGCAACCAAAGCAATTTGAGCAGCGCCAGGCCGTGAAGGTTGCTTGGTTCGCGGAAAGCAACGCCTGCTCAGAGGTGGTTATCGGAACCGCCCAATAACTAGTTATGCCCCCGAATAGTCACTTGCATCATGAAGTATAAATTGGAGATGTTGTAGATGGATCAATTATCAGTACGTGAAATTCTGGACTCTGTATATAGAGGTCAAATTCGAATACCAGCGTTTCAGCGTGGGTTTGTTTGGGAACCTGATCGCGTAGCTTTTCTGATTGATAGTATCTATAAAGGATACCCATTTGGCTCTTTGTTATTTTGGAGAACTAATGAACAGCTAAGAACTGAGCGCCAACTTGGGCCTTTTGAGCTTCCTGATCCAGATGCTGACTTTCCAATTGACTATGTACTAGATGGACAGCAACGAATTACTTCAATTTTCGGAGTATTTCAAACTGAGCTAGGAGCAATTGAAGATGACAACTGGAAAGAAATATACTTCGATTATTCTCAAGATGACGATGTTCAGGAAACCCAGTTTTTTGCTCTCGATCAAGACGAGGTTGATAATAGCAAACACTTTCCATTACGAAGTATATTTAACACTGCTGACTATCGTAGATTAACTAGGAATATGGATGATGTATTAGCTGAAAGAATTGACAGCATGCAGTCTGTATTTAAAGAAGCAAATATCCCATATCAGTCATTTCGTACGGAACAAAAAGAAAAGGTTGCTATAATCTTTGAGCGCATCAATCGACAAGGCGTACCGCTGGATACTCTTCAACTACTATCCGCATGGACATGGAGTGAAGAGTTTCAACTCCAAACTCAGTTTGAAGATTTAATTGAAGAGCTTCAAGGGTATGGGTTTTCAGAAATCTCAAACGATATTAGCCTGCTTCTACGTTGTACTGCAGCAGTCCTTACTCAATCTGCTAAGCCAGAAAGTTTGGTAGGTTTAAATGGTGCTGAAGTTAGGGAAAGGTTTAGCGAAGTTCTTAATGGTATTAAAGGGGCCTTAGACTTTTTAAAATCTGAACTTAGAGTTGAGTCAATTGATAACTTGCCATACCAGATTATTTTAGTTCCCCTCTCAGTCTTTTTCTCTATTGAAGGAAATAGAGAGCTTGCCTATACAAACGAGCAAAGGGGAATCATAGTCAAGTGGTTCTGGAGAGTAGCTTTTTCCAAGAGATACAGCGCGGGTCTTTTAAGAAACCTAAATTCGGATATAACAGAAATATCTAAATTGAAGAATAATGAAGAGACAAGGCTAGATGAAATTCCAGTTAATATTCGCGATGAGTTTTTTGCAAAGGACAAATTCCTAATCAGCGCAGTAAATACGAAAGTTTTTATCTTGATGTTAACCCAAAACAGTCCTCTTAATATAATCAACGGAACCCCTATTGATCTAGGTGAAAAACTTCGCCAATGTAATCGAAAGGAGTTTCACCATTTGATGCCTAAAGCATTTCTCAACGAAACTAACCAGTGCGAAGAAATCAACGAAAGCTGTCTAGCTAACTTTTGCTTTATTTCTCGGGCGGATAATCGGCAGTTGGGCGGCGACAGGCCCAGCATCTATAGAGAAAAGATAACTGGTAATGTTGATCTAATTCTCGCTAGCCACAGCTGCCCTCACTCTTTGTTTGATGATAACTTTGGTCAATTTGTTAATTTGAGATCAGAGTTACTTGGAAACAAGGCAAGAGAATTGTGTGGCATAGTGGCATAACAAGCGGCTGCTGTCGGACTGGCAAAAGCTCCGGCTTCGCCTCCACTTTTGCCAGCCGCAGAGCCGAGCGTTAGGCGTCGCTGAGTCAACAACATTCGCAGCCAAGGAATTAGTTGAAATGATCTATAGAAGGAGTATGTAGCTCAGTCAAGATTCAAAATGCCAAGGAACTTATACAGACCGTGTAACAAACCTTCTCGGATTGGGGGGGTCAGTGGTATTGCTAAGAGAATGAAGTTGGTTCCTGAGAGGTGAAACGAACAGCATCGTTATGTAGCAAAAAGCCACCTGGCGGTAGCTTATGCAGACCTCCGAAACACTGTTAGCACTGGCATAAGTAGCTGCATTCCTAGAAATTCTGACTACGATAATGGAGATAAAAATGCCTAAGAGTCATTCTGGTTTGCCACTTATTTCACTAATTTTTGGTCTAATTGGCGGTTCTGCTGCAGCAGCGGTGATTTCCTACTTCTCTACGAGTTCTATAGAAGAAAAGAAGTTCTCGTACTCCCTGATACAACAAGCGCTTGAAGCGAAATCTCCGTCAGACCGGCGGAATCGACTCTCTTTCATCATGAGCCTTGATCTGATTTTGGACAAGACGCTAAAGGATACGCTCGAAGAGAAGTTGGAGGATGCCCAAGAAAATCCCGAAACGCTTCCACAGCTTCCGCCACCGGTGGGAGGTTTAGAGAGAGCACCAGAAGGTGTATATCCACAGGCATTCGCAATAGTCGGCTCTTCTAATACTGAAGCAGGTGCGAAACAAACTGCTAAACAGTTCTTTGAATTCAAGGAACTATGCGAGCCGAGAGTGTATTTTCTGCGAAAAAATTCTTACGTTGTACAGCTTGGGGGTAACTTGACACCAGAGCAGGCAGAGCAATGCAAAGATAAAGCGCTAAACTCTTTCCCTTCGTCTGGTGCCTACGTATTCCAGTCTCGATCAGCAAGACAAGAGACTGGAAGAGTCAAACTTCCATAAGTAAGCTAAATTTTCGTATTTGGCGCGCATGTCGCGCAAACAAAAGGTTGCATCCAACTGCCCAAAGTGCCCTCCTTGCTCACGGCACTTTGGGCGGCGGCTGAGTCTTAGCGTTAGGCGCCACTGAGAGAGCAACAACCATCCCAGATTAATGAGTTGAAATGATCTCCATAAGGATTATGGTCTACAGCTATGCACCCAAGCGTTGAGGAGCTTTTGCAGTCCGCATAACAATCCATGGAGAAGTGGAGATCTGCCGGAATCGTTGCTAAAACAAGTGTGTTGATCTAAGGGTTGCGTGATATTGGCAGCTTATGAAGCAAAAAGCCATCTCGTAGAAGCTTCTACGGACCGCCTAAACACTGTTAGCCTTCAAAAATGGAGAATCCGTGGACATCACAGTAAAAAGGCTGTCTCAGGAGGAAGTGACCCGATTGCTTGGTAAGGACGAAAGCCACTTCCTTGATTTCAAAGCTATTGAAATATCTCCTCGTTCTGTCTCGAAGACGATATCTGCCTTTGCCAACGCTAGTGGTGGAGAGATCTTTATTGGAATAGACGACAAAATGGGGCCAAATGGCGAAGAAAAGGAATGGAGGGGTTTTCAGAATCAAGAATCAGCGAATGCCCTAATCCAAACCATTTATGAGTTGTCGCCCCTAGGTAACCATTTCGAGGCTAGATTTTTGTCAAGCGCCGCCAATAATGGCTTGGTGCTGGAAATTACAATATTTAAGACTCGGGAAATCATCGCCTCTTCCGATGGTACTGTTTATCTGAGAAAAGGCGCTCAAAAGCTCCCCGTTAAGGATGACGCTGCTATTCAAGCACTGAAATACAATAAAGGGATTGTATCCTTCGAGAACGAACTCACCGACGGCGAAGAGGAACTGATAACTAATTCAGAAACAGTGATTGATTTCCTTATTCATGTTGTCCCTACAACAGAACCAGAGACATGGGTTAGAAAACAGCGGTTATTGCGTGAAGATCGACCAACGGTAGCGGGAGTAATGCTCTTAGCAGATGAGCCACAGGCGATATTACCCAAACGCTCGGCAATTAAGATATTTCGCTACAAGACGAAAGAGGAAGGTGAGAGAGAAGCACTCGTTTTTGATCCTCTAACAATTGAGGGACCTGTTGTCGAACTGATTTATACAGCAGTAGATAAGGCCAAGGAAATTATTGAAGGTATCGAAAAGCTTGGGCCACAGGGGCTTGAAAAGGTCGTTTATCCTAAAGAAGCACTGCACGAAATAGTGACGAACGCTGTTCTACATAGGGATTACAGTATTGCCGCTGATTGCCAAATAAGAATCTATGATAATCGGTTAGAAATTGAGAGTCCTGGAGAGCTACCGGGCCACATATCTAACGACAATATTTTAACGGAGCAATTTGCACGCAATCCTGCATTGGTCAGGATTGCAAATAAGTTTCCGAACGCACCAAACAAAGATGTCGGTGAAGGTCTTAATACAGCTTTTGAATCGATGAAAAAGTTGCGCTTGAAAGAGCCAATAATTCAAGAAGGTGAAAACTCCTTAGTTATTGTTCTTCGCCATGAAAGTCTGGGCTCCCCGGAGCAATTAGTCATGGAGTACTTGGATTCACACGAAGCAATCACTAATTCTATCGGGCGAGAACTGACAGCAATTAAGTCGGAAAACACCATGAAGGAGGTTTTTTACCGACTGCGTGATCGTGGACTACTGGAACAGGTGCCGGGCAAAAAAGGGAGCGCCTCTGCGTGGCACAAACCGCATGAAAGCTAACAAAAGCCTCCAGCCGACAGCCCAAAGTGCCGCTCGCTTCGCTCGCAGAGTTTGGGCGGCGGCTGAGGCCAACGTTAGAAGTACGGGAAGAAGTTCAACGATCGCGATTACAGCTATTAGGCCCCCCCACACGAATGCTGGGTTGCTGGCATGATCCAAGACCGTAGATTTCGGAGATTTGTTGCTGAGTAGATCTTGCCGCGATCATCACCAGGCGCAATTTTTTGGAATAGACACCAGGCAAAAAACAACTTGATCACCTATTCGTGAGGCCGCCACATCGGGATTAAATTCATATGAGACTTGAAATCCTCCATTGTCATATTGAACGGTTGTTCCTTCGTTTTCCGTATAGCTCTTAGGTGGAACGACCATCTGTCGGTCATGAAACCGTGTACCGATGTCTTTGATCTTGGTTTGAGAGCACGTCCCGACTCTTTGAGGGACTCCACTCACCATTAGTGTCTTACCGTTTTCGATGAGGGAAAGTCTGTATACACCAATCTATGATGGCTTAGAAATATTTGCTCCAACCTCATTGAGATCGTCAATAATTTGATCCTGAGTGTCAAGAATGCAGAGCTTGTTACTCCCGCAAGCATGGCGTACATCCAAGAAATTCAAAAGAAAGTCTTGCGCGATGGATTGACTTTCTCCTTTGATTTGGCTATACCCAAAAGAGGCTATTTGATCAAGTTCAGACAACTTCTGGTTATTGCAAATTGTGATTTCATCTTGATAGCGTGCACGATTACAATCAAAACTTGGCCTAAAATCTTTTGCGCTGGCTTCCGATCCAAAAAGAAACACAAACAAGCCCATGAGGAGATGCATCCAACAGGCAGAATGAATCATGGGATTTTCAATGAATTCATTCTATTTTCTTGTTAATCAGACTTGTGGTGCTTGCCAAGTAAATGCTGATATCAGTTTTCTGGTCCCTGAAAGCCGATGGCTGCCGAGCTGAGTTCTGGGAACCTTCTGTTTCCTGCTTGCTCCAGTTGCTCCTCGGTGATCAGTTGCCCCTGTGAGCGAGATCACTACTTCAGCTGATTCAGATCATCGAGTGATCTCTTCAATCAGGCAATTGTGAATGAATCGGAGCATGAACTCCGCTGAATTCATCAATTTCTTGTTTAAAAATGACAGATCAACGCAAACTCATGGCTCAACGCGTCCGCGATGACGCAAATGATTTAGCTGCCGGGCGCATTCACCCGCAACATCAAGCCAACGGCGACGAACAGCGCTACGAATCCGCGAGCTACCCGATGAGCTTCACCAAGGGGCTTGATCACAACACAACCACTGGCTTGGTTGAGCAATCAGGAGACTTCGAGGCGTTCCGTTCCGCCATTGACAATGGCTTTGCCGAGGACTTCACCCGGCAAGTACCGGTACCGCACACTGAGCCGCGTCGTAAGTGGGAGGCCCCGACTGCTGGCACGGTCTACGAACTGCAGGGACCTGATCCGCAGGCCGTCACCATTCCGCCTGCTCCTGCTCTCTGCAGTGACGAACTGACCTTTGAAATGGCGGAGGTTTACGAACTGGCGCTGTTGCGTGATCTGCCTTTCAACGCCTTTGTTGCGGGCGGTGGCTCAGCAGCACTAGCTGATTCGACCGCTCGCCTCAACAGTCTTGCCTATGCCCAAGACGGCTTCAACAGACGGCCGCGCACCACCAACAGCAGCAATCAACTCGACGCGCAGACGGTCTTTCGTGGTTCCAGTCCGGGAGTTGATCAAGGCCCCTATCTCTCGCAATTCATGCTCATCGGCAATGCCAGTGCGAGTGAGGGCATCACGCCAGAGCAAGGCTTCATCAACTTCGGTGCCCAGAGGATCGACCAGCGCGTGTTGGAGGCGAGGCAGCAAGACGACTACATGATGAAGTGGGATGACTGGCACCGAGTTCAGCAGGGCTATGAAGTCCGAGCGGATCGTTTCGATCCCTGCAAGTCTTCGGGGCCGGGGCAGGCCTTCACCGGCCAGCGGCGATTTATCCATACACCTCGTGATCTAGCGACCTACGTCCATGTGGATGCGCTGTATCAGGCCTATCTCAATGCCTGCCTGCTGTTGCTAGGCAACGGCACCGCGTTTGATCCTGGGTTCGATCTGCTCTCAGGTGGAGGCGAAGGCCTGCTCCATGACCCTGCCGGTGGGCAGAAAGTGCCCTTGAATGCTGGTGGCTTTGCACTCTGGGGCGGCCCCCATGTGCTCAGCCTGGTAACGGAGGTGGCAACGCGTGGTCTCAAGGCCGTGCGCTACCAAAAGTTCAATAACCATCTGCGCCCTCGCCCTGAGGCCCTGGCTGCACGGATTGAAAAAGCGCAGGAGATCGAATCCCGCTTCCCCACGATCTGCGGTTGTTTCAGCGAGATGGCCAGCGACCTCCAACAAGTCGTCGATTTAATTCGCAATCACAATCAGTCGCTTGCGGGGGAAGCCACGGCTCTGCTGCCGATGGCTTTCGCGGAAGGTTCGCCGATGCACCCTGCCTATGGCGCCGGACACGCCACCGTTGCCGGCGCATGTGTGACCATTCTCAAAGCCTTTTTCAACACCTCCGCACTCTTCGTCAAGATCAACATGTAGCTGGCTTCCATAGCAAGCAGCACATCCTTGATCGCCTCATCTGTGGGGATTCTGTTGAAGCAGGTGCTTACCAGGTCACCGACTTCGGCAAAACGCTGAAATTCGAACGATGTGGTTCCTTCCAATTAATCGAGGGGAAATACGCCACATTCAAGCCTGATAGTCATGCCATCCAAACTTGCTGCCCTCTGACCTTGGAGGGAGAACTCAACAAGCTGGCTGCGAATATCTCAATTGGTCGCAATATGGCGGGTGTGCATTATTTCTCGGACTACTACGACAGTCTTCGTTTGGGTGAGGAAATTGCCTTAGGAATCCTCGAAGAACAAGCGCTCTGCTACAAAACAGACCCCTTCGTACTCAGCGTGCCCACATTCGATGGTGATGTACGTCGTATTGGTCAGCGTTAATTGTTGCCTGATAAGAATCGCGATTGATTCCAACTAACAACATCAATCAGCGGGTGCGCGTTCAGTGCTTCCGCTGATTTTTGACGTTAAAAGGTGTTGTTTTCGGTAAAATATTATCAATTTTGATTTCAGGAATGCTCTGACTGCATATTGAGTTTTACTTTGATCTATTTGCTGAGTTAAGCGCTACAGGAAGCAATGAATGGCTTCTGGCTAATGTTAATTGGCCGGGAGAACGTCTTTGACAAGGAAGATTCAGATCGTGTTATAGAGAGAGTGCTGTGGCTCGTGGTTGAGCTGGGAAGCACATGCGCCGATTGATCCGTTTTGTGTCGAAGTCCCGATTCGGTTTTGCGAACCGATGTCGCTCATTTGGTCGCTAAAGCTGTATGTGCTGCGAAGCGAAAGATTCAACTGGTCTTGATTATTAAGCAGCGATGAACAAGAGGCTGCTTGCTGCTGGTTAATCAAGGGAGACGTTTCAGGAATAACATTTGCCAGTGATGGGTTCCTTTCGGGGTAACTCTGTTGAACTCTTGATTGCGGCTGACAATGGGTGAGCAGACATTTGAAATCCCAGCTTTTGAACCGCAGTGCGGGGGCGCCATCAACCTCAATCTCGCGTACCGCGTGTATGGCGAACTCAGTTCAACAAAAGACAACCTGATCGTTGTCCCCACCCACTACGGGGGCCGTTCGGACGACGTTGCATTTCTCATTGGCGAGGAGATGGCTCTCGATCCTCGGAAATACTGCATCGTTGTCCCCAATCTGTTTGGGAATGGCGTGTCCTCATCGCCGAGTAATACGCCCGCCCCTTTTGCTGGCAAGACGTTCCCAACGCTCACTTACTACGACAACGTTGTCTGTCAACGACGGATGATCGAGGCTGTTTTTGGGGCGAAGCAGGTCTGTCTCGTCGTGGGGTTTTCCATGGGTGCGATGCAGGCCTACGAATGGGCAACGCAGGCCCCCAATTTGGTTCAACGCTTCGCGGCAATTTGCGGTAGCGCTCGTACCTACGAACACAACCAGCTGTTCCTCGATTCCGTTTGTGCTGCGCTCACTGCCGACTCCGCCTATCGAGATGGAACGTACACGTCTCCTCCCACGAGAGGTCTTGAAGCATTCAGCGTCGCCTATGCCGCCTGGTTTGCTTCTCAACAGTTTTACAGCGAGCAGATCTACCGGACTGTTGGCTTTGAGCGGATGCAAGATGTTGTCGACCTTGCGAAGTCGGTATTCATGGCTCAAGACGCGAATGACCTTCTTGCCATGGCGGCAACCTGGCGTGCTGGAGACCCCAGCGCCAATCCCGTCTATAACGGCGACTTTGAGAAGGCGATTCGCTCAATTGCCGCACGCGGACTCGTGATGCCGTGTGTGAGCGATCTCTACTTTCGAGTCTCCGATAACAAGCGTGAAGTGGCTTTGCTTAACAACGCTGAGCTCGCTCCCATCCAGTCGGATTTTGGACACTTGGCCGGGGCGGGGCTCGACCCCTCAGCAGTCATGTTCATCAATGGCAAGCTCTCCGAGCTGCTGGCGTCTTAAACACGGCACAGACCATCGAACCACGTACGGGCCATCTCCAACAGATCCAACAATGCGCGCCCATTACTTGCAGCATGTCCCATTTGAAAGCTCTGGAAGTATTGGGCACTGGCTGCAAAGCAAGGATTACGCCACATCAAGCATCAAATTATTGAATTCCCAGGTTCTCCCTGCTCATGAAAGTGAATCTGCTGTCAGTACTGCACTTCATGTCTTTGAGGATTGACCTGACACTGTGCAAAAGATGATTCTTACGACAGATCCTTTAAGTATAATCGAGACAGGTGTATTTGATCGAAAACCCGTGTCTCAGTGGGGAGATGGGCAGCATCACCCTATTAGGTGATGCTGCCCATCCGATTCGTCCATCCTTGGGTCTCGGAACAACGCTCGCTTTACAAGATGCAGTCACTCTTGCTGAAGTGCTTGATGTAATAACACCTACAGATATTCCATCTGTTTCAGCTGCTCTCTCGCGTTACGAACACAAGAGAATTGAGATCACAACACCCCTGCAACAAAAAGCCTCTGAACAGGGGTTGGCATTTTATTCTGACGATCAGGCGGACCGGCTAAAAATGGGTTGTGAGGCCGCCTTGGCGAGTCGAAAACAATAATTGCCTTTTCCCTTTGATTTCAAAACTAGTGTTCCTGCGCCAAGCTGCGAAGTCCACCAAACCGTTGCAGCGGAACAACAAAAGAACTCTAGTTGTTGCTCAAGAGCTGCAAATAGATGATAAAAACAATTGTGAAGCGTGTTGGTAATAGCCATTTCCCGATCAATCAGATATCTGACATGCTTGAGCGCGCTTCGTCTCCATAGCCCAGGCTGAAGCTTGGGTGAACGGGCCCATGAACCATGACTAAATTGGAGCAGGATCTTATTGAGCCATGCCTCCACAGTGATCCAACAGGCGCCAAACTTCGTAGAACTGCGCGGTTCACAGGTGCAGCCACATGTTGCGGCATCGTAATCAGAACCATCTATACCATTCAGAAGACAACCGCTATCAACATCATGCATCAAATCTTGATCTATTCGGATAGCTTAACCTGGGGAATTATCCCAGACTCCAGAGAGCGTTTATCGTTTGAAAAGCGGTGGCCTGGTGTTTTTGAACATTCACTGACTGAGGCCGGAAAAAAAGTCAGGGTTATAGAAAACTGTCTCAATGGTCGTAGGACGGCATGGAGTGATCCCTTCAAGGAAGGGCGAGATGGATCGCAAGGACTAGCTCAAGTCATTGAAATGATGTCACCACTGAAGCTGGTGATTTTGATGTTGGGCTCAAATGATTTTCAATGTACGCACAACAATAATGCTTGGTTATCTGCACAGGGAACAGCAAAGCTGATCCAAATAGTTCGGCACGCACCTATAGAGCCCGTTATGCCCGTTCCCGACATCATGGTCGTCGCTCCACCGCCGATCATTCAGCCCAAAGGAGTGATTGCCAGAAAATTCGAGGGGGCAGAAAAACGCTGTGTAGGGTTGGCGAATGAACTTCAAAAAGTGGCTAATGAACACTCAGTGCATTATTTTAATGCGGGAAATGTCACCAATGCCAGCGCTATCGATGGCATCCATTTGGATGCAAACCAACATCAATTATTGGGTAAGGTTATGGCAGATGCAGTCTCTGAATGTTTGGATTTATAATTAATTGTTTGTGCGTGCTATATGCTTCACCGCAACCCGAGCATTCTTCGTCCAGATTAAATTCACTCAGATGGAACTCGAGGAATGTCTGACACTATCATTGACCACTTTTTTCAATGTGTAGTCGATGGCGGCATTGTCGGCGCCATCAAGCTCACGACCGATGATGTCAAGCTCGAAGTTCAAGCACCATCAAATGTTTCCATTTACGGCAAATTTCATGGCCATGATGGTGTTCGCAAGTTCTTTGCAACACTCCGCGAGTTGTTGAACACGGAAGCGGTTGCAGTGCGCTCAATGCTCGCAATCGACTAAATCGCGTTTGGGTACGGCACCAAGCAGCACCACGTGAAACAAACAGGTCGGCTATTCCAATCCGGATGGGCTCTGTAATGCATTCTCTTCGATGGAAAAAAATTTCACTATCGGATTTTGGAGGACACCGCTGCTTTGGCAGCCGCTTACGTCAACCATTACGAGTGGTCGTTAAGCGAGCCCTAAGACATCAGTCCGGCAGACTGCTCCCATCCAAGCGAGCATTCGCTTGTTTCAAAGGGACAAGTTGGAACGTCGTGCAAGCGTTAAAGACTGAGCTCCGATCATCAGCTCCCTGGTCTTCAGCTTGCAAGTCCAAGGCTGGAAAGCGTAGAACAACCCTTCAGCCAAGAAAGCATCCATGACAAGTTCTGGATCAGAACCAGTCTCCGGTCAACAAACGGAGAAGACCTTGGATCCAATCGTCCTGGAGCGATGTCGCGATCTGGTGGGATTGCTTTTCCCATGGGACATGAACCGGGCACTGGAACTGGCCTTGCTTAAGACCTTCTGTTTGCCTTCGATTTCAGGCTTACTGCACCAGACCGGTGAGTTTGAACAACGTCCTCGTAAGCGTTACGACGACACAGCCTTAATCGTGGCAGAACTGGTGCGGCTTGGTCCTGATACCCCTAGGGGGCAAGCCATCATCCAACGCCTCAATCGGATTCACGCCACCTATGCCATTCGCCAGGAGGATTACGCCTATGTGCTCTCCGGCTTCGTGGCCGAACCGATTCGCTGGATCGAGAGTTACGGCTGGAGAGCTCTGCAACCTATTGAACAAGAGGCTTTGTTTTTGTTCTGGGATCATGTGGGCAGCCTGATGAATCTTGAGCAACGCCCACGCAGTTTGCGGCAAATGATGGAGCTCAATCAGCGCGCCAATGTTGAATTGTTTGCCAGCGCTGAAAGCAACCAGCGCGTCGCAGAAGCCACGGTGGCCATGTTGCTGGCTCCGTGGCCTGCAGTGTTGCACCGATGGCTTCGTTCCATCATGCGCAGTTTGTTAGAACCAGAAACGCTCAGCAGTTTGAACTGGCCGCCCGCTCCGGAGTGGCAGATCCAAGCCGTGCGCGTTGTGCTCCATTGCCGCAGCTTGATTCTCTGCACAGTCCGACGTGTCTGGGCTCCCAAGCGAAGACGCTTTTTCTCTGAGAGACCAACGATCAGCTACGGCCAACATTTCACAATGGAACAGATTGGACCACCTTCACTGTTGCCAAGGCTGAATCGTTCCAGGCTTGGTGATGACTAACGGCAGCTAATCTACCCATTCCTTCTTATTGCAAAATCTCCCAGTGTTGGGGACGATTTGACTCAGCCTTAATCTCTCTTTGATCCTTGGCTTTGGCGGTTATTTTTCATCCAGCAGAGATCACTTCGCACAAACAATTGGCTCTCTGCCACCTTCCGAATTAGAAGCTGTGAGGCCAAGACTGGCTTGACGATCTAGTGCTTCATCTGATTGAGAAAACGACGGCTTCGTTCCTCTTTTGCCTGGGTGAAGAACGTGGTTGAGTCGCTCAATTCCACCACCCGGCCTGCGTCCATGAACAACACCCGGTCGGCCACTTCACGGGCGAATCCCAGTTCATGGGTCACGACAATCATCGTCATGCCATCGGCAGCAAGCCGGCGCATTGCATCCAGTACTTCTTTGACCCTTTCGGGATCAAGTGCACTGGTGGGCTCGTCAAACAGCATCAGCTCTGGATCCATGGCCAGCGCTCTGGCAATCGCTACCCGTTGTTGCTGTCCCCCACTCAGTTCAGCTGGATATTTCATCGCTTGATCGGCGATGCCCATCTGTGCCAGCAGACCGTGAGCCCGTTCTTCTGCGTTGATTTTGCTGATCTTTTTGACCCGGATCGGCGCGAGGGTGATGTTGTCGAGGATTGAGAGATGCGGAAACAGATTGAATTGTTGGAAGACCATTCCCACCCGGCGTCGAATCCGTCGGATCTGGCGTTCATCTTGATCCGTATCCAGCGGGATGCCGACGATCTCCAGCTGCCCGGAATCGATCGCTTCAAGTCCGTTGAATGTGCGAATCAGCGTGCTTTTGCCGGAACCGGATGGCCCCATCACCACCAGCACTTCGCCGTGCTTCACGCTGAGGTCCACCTGATCGAGGGCTTTTTGTGACCCGTTGAAGCTTTTGGTGATTGATTGGGCTCTGACAGCAATGGTCATGAGGGGATGGCTGAAGTGGCGGATGAGGGGCCCTGACGTTCAAGCTGGCGAGCCATGAGAGCCATAGCGGTGCACACCAGCCAATACAACCCTGCAAGCCAGATGTAGGTCTCGAGGTGCCGGCCGATATAAGCCGGATTGGCCAGAAGGCTGCGGCTGATTCCCAGCAGCTCCACCAGACCAAGAATGGCCATCAAGCTGGTGTTCTGAAGCAGGCCTATGGCTTGATTGGTGAGTGCCGGCACTGCCACTCGCAGTGCCTGGGGGAGCAATACCAGTCGTTGGATCTGCCATGGGCCCAGCCCCAGTGCCGCAGCCGCCTCGAGTTGGGTGCTTGGGATGGCCTGTAAACCTCCACGAACATCCTCGGCTACATAGGCGGCTGCGAAGAGTGCGAAAGCCAAGACGGCTCGGAGCACACGATTGATCTCGATCTCGACCGGCAGAAATAAGGGAAGTAGCAGTTGCCCAAAAAAGAGCACGGCAATCAACGGAACGGCTCTCAACCCATCGATGTAAACGCGGCAGAGATGGCGTGGCAGGGCCAGTTTGCTTCTGCGCCCCAGAGCCAGGAGGATTCCCAAAGGCAGAGCCAGTAAACCGCTAAAGCCCGTCAGCATCAGCGTCAGGGTCAGACCACCCCAGTTCCTTGAGGTCACCGCCTGCAGCCCTGCTCCTCCAGCGAGCAAGACCAAGCCAATGGGCAGCATGGCGAGCCAGCCCCATGAGAGCGCTAAACCACTAATGCGCCATTTGGAGGCGATTAGTGGTCGAAGCAAGGTGACTGCCGTTATCAGGCAGAGAAGAGCAAGCCAAAGTAAGGGTCTCCAGCGCTCGTTTTCGGGATAGGCCCCAACGGCGAACAGCGGCAGATTCTCTGTAATGACAGACCAGTCAGCTCCGAGAATTAGCCAGGAGCCCGTTGACCAGATGATCCAAGCAATCACGGCCAGGATCACCACGCTGAGCAGGGTTTGGAGTGGATGACGTCTTGCCTGGAGAAGTCGCTTCCGATACGTAGTTCGGGACCCGCTCATCAGTTCCCAGGCTGTTCCGTTGGTGAATTGAACAGGTTGAGTGCGGACATCAAGAGGGCAACACCGAACAGTGTCCCCAGCGCCCAGAGGCTGTCGAAAGGCCACTCCATTACCAGTAGAACACCAATGAGGCTGGTGAGTAAGCCATCAATGACGCTGAGACCGCGGACTGGACCGGATGCACTGGCACCGGAGGCAAGCTCCATCACACCTTCAACGAGCAGCAAGATACCAGCAAAGAGGGTGAGGCTGACTTCACTATCGATTGGATCAACCAGGATGAAGATTGCGCCGCCGACGTACAGCAGTGCCGACAGAACACGAAACAGTTTTCCTTGGTTACTGGTTTCATCACCAAGTCGGAGAAACTGACCGATACCAGCGGCGAATGCGACACCACCAAGTCCGATTGTGAGAAGCGTGGCTGATGCAAATGGCAGCAAAATCGCCGCAACTGCGGCGATCATCAGCAGCACTGCGGCGATGCGACGGGAATTCATGGGCCGAGAAGTGATTCGTGGATGTTACGTCCGTTGTGCTGGATGAACCACGATTCGATTGAGCAGCTGCATCCCTCCGTTGATCAGCAGATTGAGGGCCAGAAAGCTCAGCAGAAGAATCAGAAATCCTTCGATGGCACGGCCGGTCTGGGTGATTGTCGTATCACTCACGGCATAGAGATCGGCATATCCAACAGCGATTGCCAAAGTGCTGTTTTTGGCCAGATTCAGATATTGACTGCTGAGTGCGGGAAGAATTGCCGGTAAAGCCTGGGGCAAAACAACTCGTCTCAGTCCAAGGGCTTCGCCGATGCCAAGGCTGCGGAAGGCTTCCCATTGTCCCCGCGGTACCGAGTCGAGCCCACCACGAACCACCTCAGCGATTGCTGCACCAGTGAAGACACTTAGACCCACCAGAACGGCAGAGAATTCCACGCTCAGAGTGAGCCCCAGGATGCTGACGCCCTGATTCGACAGACGTATAAGAGCACCAATGGGAGCTAAAGGCTCAGAGGGAAGCCCTAAAAAAGCCACGAAATACCAGAACAGCAGCTGCAAGAGCAGTGGAATCTGGCGGATCAAGCCCACATACAACCCCGCGAGCTGACGCAACAGAGGATTGAGGCTGCGTCTGGCTGCGCCAGCACCAACACCAAGCACTGTCGCAAACACGATGCTGCAGGCAATCACCCGAAGGCTGTTCAGCCAGCTCACCAGCAGAGCCCAGGCTGTGCTGTCACCAGGTTGGTAGGGAAGTGTGTGTTCGCTGAGTGCAAATCCTGCTGGTTGCCACAGCCATTCAAAGCTCAGGCCAAGTCCTGTGCGGATCAGATTCACGGCCAGGTTGTTAACCAGAATTCCCACAAGGGTGAGAACCACAACCACCAGGAGTAGTTCCAGCCAGCGAGATCGCTGCCGTTTCATTGGAATGGAGGTGCAGTGATGACGCCCCCATCGCGATGGAGCTGATTGAGACCCCGTGGGATGGGAACAGCGCTGTCTGGCCCCAGATGTCGGTTGTAAATCTCGCCGTAATTGCCGGTCGCTCTGATCACGTTCACCACGAAATCATTACTGAGCCCAAGCTTGGTGCCTAGATCGCCTTCGATGCCAAGAAATCGTCTCAACTTTGTGAGATCGGGATTCTCGCGGGCTTCCTGCAGCTTGTCGTCCACGTTGGCTTGAGTGATTCCCATTTCTTCAGCAGTGATCAGGCCATAAACCACCCAGCGCATCGCATCGGAAAGCTGTTGATCTCCACCGGATGACAAGGGAGCTAGCGGTTCTTTGCTGAGAACGTCCGTCAGAATTTCATGCTCTTCAGGTCGCTCGAAGCCCGAACGGGCTGATGCCAGCTGGGACCGGTCTGAGGTCATTGCCTGGCAGCGTCCTTGGAGATATCCAGCAACCACCTGGTTGAGATCCTGGTACTTGATCGGTTTGTAGGGAAGTCCGAGTGATTGGAATGCATCGTTGAGGTTCTGTTCGGTTGTGGTTCCAGAGCCCACACAGATTGACTGACCTTTGAGATCTGCAAGGCTGCGGATTCCGCTGTTCTTCCGCACCAATAATCCCTGCCCATCGTGGAAAACCACGGGTGCAAAGGTCACGCCATTGCCTCCTGAGGCATCACGGCTGAGGTTGAAGGTTGTGTTTCGGGAGAGAAGGTCGATTTCACCGGTTTTCAACGCTGTGAATCGTTCCGGCGCCGTTAACGGCCTGTATTGCACCTTGTTGGGGTCACCCATGATCGCTGCAGCAAAGGCCTTGCAGAGATCCACATCCAGGCCGGCATAGCGGCCATCTCTCTGAAGAAAGCTAAAACCTGGGATCTTGCCGCTGACTCCACAACGCAGTTCACCTCTCTTCTTAATCAGGTCAATTCGGGAAGCGCTGCCTTCACCGAGAGATGCGCAGGCTGACATTGCCAGGCCGATGGAAAGGAGAGCAACAAGTGAACGGCGCTTGGTCATGCCAGTGGTCTGTGAGGGGCAATTTTGTCAGAGCTTCGAGTGTTCTGAGATCAATCTCTGCCTTCTTTGGCAAGAATCTCTACGGTCAAGAGGATGTTGAACAACTACCGAAAGATGTTTCGGTTACGAACGAGATCGCTCTTTGCACTGCTGCTTGTCATCTCAGCTGTTGGTTCTCCTGTTTTGAGTTGGCAGCAGTCTGATCGACAGGCATACAACAACAAGATGGCACTGCTCAAAGTAATGCTGGAGGGTGCCAGGCTGCGTGCTGTAGAGAAAATGATCTTCAGACACTTTGTTTGGTAATGAGCATTGGCAATGATGTGACCGAGCGCTACCTGCAGGAGCATCCAAGCGACGAGCTGATTAAGCAGCGCTTAAAAGGAATGCGCAATGACTTCACTGCCTGCCTTGGTTTGCTTTACAACAACAATCCTTGAATCAGTTTGATGAATGGGCTCCAATGGCAGTCCTCAAGGCTTCTGCATGTCAGCCATGACTTCCCTCTGGCTGAGATCCAATTCGTTCGAACAGATTAAGACTTTCCTCATTCAATCCCAGCACCTCAACATTGGACCCACCTTGCTGAAGCTTGCGAATGACCTGGTTCAGTGCACTCACACCGCTTTGATCCCAAACATGAGCTGCAGACATATCAATCGTGATCTGATTGGGGTGGTCATGCATGTCAAACCCCTGCAGAAAATAAATCTTGCTGACGAAAAATAATTGTCCATTCACGACATAGCGACGCATCTCCTCATTCACATCCACAGCATCAACACGGATCACCTTGGCCACTTTGCGGCTAAAGAGAATGGCTGCCAGCGCTACGCCTGCGATCACTCCAAGGGCCAGATTGTGCGGAGTCGTGAGCATTGTGACAGCGAAGGTCATCAGCATCACAGCTGTGTCGCTTTTGGGGATGACTCGGATGCTGCGAAGTCCAGCGATATCAGCTGTGCTCACTGCGATGCTGATCATCACCGCCACCAGCGCTGCCATGGGAATCTGTTCGAGCCATGGCCGACCCAGCAGAATCATCGCCAGCAGACTGACCCCTGAAAAAAGTGTGGACAGTCGGGTGCGTCCGCCGTTGTCGATGTTCATCACCGACTGACCAACCAAGGCACAGCCCGCCATACCGCCAAAAAGAGAGGACACGATGTTGGCGATGCCCTGACCTCTGGCTTCCACATTTTTGCTGGAGTTGCTGTCAGTGCGGTCATCGAGAATGTCCTGCGTGAGGAAGGTCTCCATCAGGCCGACCAGTGAAATGGCTAACGCCGTCGGCAGCACGATTCCCAGGGTCTCGAGATTGAAGGGCACCTTGAAGTTGTCAGGCGAACCAAAGGGCCAGCTCGGTACCGGTAGTCCGGTTGGAAGGTCGCCAAGGCTGCTGACGGTGGGGATATCGAAGTTGAAACCGATTGAGATCCCCGTCAAAACAATGATGGCCACGAGTTGTGATGGCACCAGTCGTGTCAGGCGCGGCAATCCGTAGATGATCACCAGACCCAGCAGCACCAGTCCCCAGATGATTGGCAGCTGATTGCCGTGAGGCAGAAGATCATGGGCATGGCCGCTCACCTCCGTCGTTTCTCCGAAGTGCAAGTTGATGCCCAGCTGGGGAAACTGTGCCTGGAAGATCAGCAGTGCCAGTGCGTTCACAAAGCCGCTGAGCACCCCAAGCGGCACAAAACGCATCTGGTACGCCAGACGCAGCCAGCCCCAGAGAATCTGCAGGATTCCTGTCACGACCCCCGCGACCAGGAGGTAGGTCAATCCCAGCCCTTCACCGCGCGCCTCTCCGGTTGCGACAAGACCGGTCATCAACAGCGCTGTGGAGCCGGTGGCTGAGGTGATCATCGCCGAGCGCCCACCCACGAAAGCGATCGTGATTGAAAGCAGGAAGGCACCAAACAGGCCGACCTGCGGATCCACTCCGGCAATGCCGGAGAACGCAATCGCCTCCGGAATCATCGCGAAGGCCACGACGAGACCTGACAGCAGATCCTTGCTTGGGTTACCGAAGCCGAGATTCAAGTGCCGGGGCACGGATCCTGAGGCCATCAATCATCTGTTGAGTGCTGGGACCGTAGTTCAGAGCGGTGGCAATCGTCCTTGCGGATCCAGTTCGCTCTTGAGTTGGCGCAGTTCCGGTAACCACTCGCCGAAGGCATCAACCAGTTCGCTTTGGTGGCTGGGCAGGTGGTCATGCAGCTGCGCGAGATGCACCCCAGGGCATGTCGTGCTGAAGTCTTTACTCACCTGATGCATCCACTGAAGGCTCTGTTGTCGCTCGGCTTGATCTCCTGGAGTCCAGGCCGCTGTGATCCAGGGTTTCCAGACGGAGTCTCGGTGGATGAACGATGTGCTCCTGCGGCCGATTCTTGTTGTCGCACCACCCAGCTGCTGAGCACTGATGCGGCATCCGCGATGCGGTCTCTCCTGCATCCGCGAGCTCAGGAGCTGCATCAACGGCCCTGCCTCCGGCCCCATAGCTGGCCCCAACCGTGCGACCACTTCGCTGTGAAACGGTATGGAATCAGTGGTTTCAGAGGCGAGACGGCCAAAAGTCGGTTGCTCAAGTTGATCCATGCAGTGTTGGATCACAGCCTGCTGACCTGTTCCAAGGATGGGGTCAAGGTCTTTCAGCGTTTGTGGTGTGGGCTGTTCGGAGCTGCAGTCCACCGCATAGATCTCCAACCTGTCGCCCCAGTTCCACTGCAGGCTGCAGGTTTCAGGCCAGCCCTCCGCGATGTTGATCAGCTCTGGCAGTTGTGACGGATCGATCAAGCCATGGCGTACGCGCAGCGGTTGGCGTCGTTGCGTGCGCAGACGTAGACGCGTCACGACAGCCAGGAAAGCGGATGCACCCATCAGGCCCCGCCAGCGGTGGTCACCCTCTGTTGTTTGATCCTTCTGAAGGGCAAAGGGCACACCAGACCCCCAGATTCCCTCGATTGCGGTGATGGAATCCAGAGCAAGTCCTTGCAAGCGGCTCAGGGGACCCATCCCTCCTGTGAGGATGAAGCCGCTTCCGGTCAGGCCGGAGAGTCCAATGGGAATGCTGCGCTCAGATGCTCGCAAGCTCAGCAGCAGCTCGCCCATCGACAGACCGGTGCCGAACTCGACCTCCATTGAGTCCTGGTGATAGCTGACTTCCCGATGTCGTCGCAGATCCACGGTCCAGCAGCCGTTGCCTGCGCAGCGACTGGTGCTTCCTCCTGAGCAAACCCGCAGGGGTGTTGAGGCGAGCGGTTGCAACATCAGCTGTTTCAACAGCTCCGGCCCGGGAGTCAGGCAACCGAGGGTTTTTGCGTCACTCGCAAGCGGATTCATGGTCTTTGTTTTACGGCCGCGAATAGGTTTGATACAGATGCACCGCACGTGTGACCCAGCAGATCGTTGCTCCTGCTGCAACCAAACATGGAGTTCTGATCTGTGGTCATGGCAGTCGCAACCGGTTGGCGGTTGCCGAGTTTGAGGGGCTGGCCAACGGACTCAAAGAGCGTCTTACGGGATTGCCGGTCGAATATGGGTTTCTGGAATTCGCACGGCCCATCCTGAGAGATGGCCTGGAAAGGCTGCGCGAGCAGGGCGTCGTCAAGGTGATTGCCGTGCCGGCGATGTTGTTTGCCGCCGGACACGCCAAGAACGACATCCCTTCCGTTCTCAACACGTACAGCGCTGAAACCGGACTGGAGATCGACTACGGCCGTGAACTCGGCGTGGACAGGCTGATGATCGCCGCGGCAGGAGCTCGGATTCAGGAGGCTCTGAACAGGACATCCAGTGTTGACCACTCCGACACCATGCTTGTGGTTGTCGGACGTGGTTCCTCCGACCCGGACGCCAATTCCAACGTTGCCAAGGTCACCAGGATGTTGGTGGAGGGTTTTGGCTTCGGCTGGGGAGAAACCGTTTATTCGGGAGTCACGTTTCCACTGGTGGAACCCGGGCTGCGTCATGTGGTGAAGCTTGGGTTCAAGCGCATCATCGTGTTTCCCTATTTTCTGTTTTCCGGAGTGTTGGTCAGCCGCATCCGGCAACACACCGAACGGGTTGCGGACGACCATCCGGATATTGACTTTGTCAACGCCTCCTACCTGGGTGATCACAGCTTCGTTCTGGACACCTTCATGGAGCGGGTTCAGGAGGTGATGGGCGGTGAAGCCCCCATGAACTGCTCTCTCTGCAAATACAGGGCTCAGGTACTGGGTTTTGAACAGGAAGTGGGCCTTGACCAATCAAGTCATCACCACCACGTCGAGGGGCTTACGGAAGCTTGCGCTCTTTGTGAAAGGGAGTGCACCGGAGTTTGTCAACCCAACGGCATTCCAATCCCTGTGGGCGGTGTCCACCCTCACGACCATGAGCATGCCCACGGTCACAGCCATGACCATCAGAGCCATGAACATCACAGCCATGACCATGGGCATCATCCCTACCCCCACGCTGAACACCCGCTTGGGCCAATCACGCTGCGTCGGCTCGTATCACAGCAGGCGACCGATCCTCAAACCTGAAGCAATTCAGTTGAAACGACGTGCTCAGACGTCTCTGTCTTGCCTGAGTCTTGCGAGACTGAGCTGCATAAGCGTGGCTGATGTGTCGCTGGAGTGTGGAGAAAGGTCCGGCTTTTCCACAGGTCCAGGATGGTTTTCCACTGCCATTTCCTGTCGTCAGTCGCTTTGGGGCTGAAGCTGTGGTTTTGGACTCCGGTGCTTTTCGTGACTTGACAGCAGCCCCCGCTCGACCACTGACTTGTGATCTGGATTCTTTTTGAGGGGCAATCCTCTGCGCCGCAATGAGTCTCGTTTGAGATTAATATTCGGCGGCAGTCTGTTCAGCGCTTTGACGATCGACCCCTTTGTGTGGCTTTCTGTTGCTTGAACTGGGACGCTGAAGCGCGGATGAATCGCAATCACCTGGAACGCTGCATGGATTCGCAGCAGGCCTTGTCCGCTGATGGTGAATCACCATTCGTGAGCCTTGAGGCTGAAATCCCTGAGGTTCTCTACCAGGGCCTGAAAGCCTTCATAGGATCCAATCCGGCCTGGGATCAATACCAGGTGATGAGCTCGGCGTTGGCGCAGTTCCTGTTCCAGAACGGCTGTTCCGAGCGCGCTGTCACCGAGCGCTATCTCGATGATCTTTTCAGTCGCTCCCAGGCGTAACGGCCGCCTGGCAAGCTCTGCGGGTGATCGCCATCATTGTGAGTGTCGGGCTTTGCCAGCCTGAACTGGGCCAACAGGCTCCATCCACCACCAGCACGTTGGGACAGCGCCAGAGACGGTTCCAGCGATCAACAACGCTGTGCTCCTCACTGGCTCCCATGGCCGCTCCTCCAACCTCGTGGATGTAGTAACCGGGAGGAGGTGCATCCTCCTGAGCGGCGAGGGCCTTGCCAACAAGAGGCTTCACCAGGGGAAGGTTGAGTTGATCTGCGAGTGAGGTTGTTACACCTCCGGCAACGTTGATGCAGTCCTCAATCGTGTCCTGCATGTCTCGCACCATGGCGTTTTCGTTAGCTCTCCACCGGCAGCTGATGTGGGGCATCGGTACGTTCAGTGGATCGCAGCGTTCGGAGAGGCAAACCTGATTCCTGATGTCTGAAAGCACCTCGCCGTGGCCGATCAGAAAGCCAAGTCGCCTGTCTGGATTGCGTTTGAGCCACCAGGGTGGATCGAATCGGTTGATGGCCCCCCAGATCCCATAGCCGCGTAGAAAGGGGCGACCAGCGCAGACCTCTGGGGCATTGCCAAACGGTAAAAAGAAGCTGCCTGCTCCTGAAAGCGTGCTGGATGGGTCGGATTGCTGAGCCGCACCGCGTCCGGTTTCGCTGGCGACCGAGAAGAACCGACAGCAGGACACGTGGTCCATCACCCCCTTCCCAAGGAGGCCAGAGGGATCATTGAACCCACCGGATATTGCCTGTCTCTCGGACTGCAACAGAAAGCGGAGCGTGGCGATCGTTGAGGCGCAGACCACAACAAGATTGCATTCCAGTCGCTGACGCTCTCCAGTGCTGCGATTCACCACAACAACAGCGCTGGCTCGTTCGCCTGCTGGATCCATGTCCAGCCGTTCCGCCATGGAATTGGAGAGAATTTCCACCCGACCCGTGGCGAGAGCACGTTGAAGGCTGGAGCCATTGCTGCTCGATCTCGGCCAGAGGGAGGTCTCACTGCGTTGGTGGGCCTCAAATCCCCGTGAATGAATGAAGGGGATGCCGCGTTCCTTGGTCAGCAGCTCTCGGAACCGCTCCTCCTCAGGCATGAACGGTATCGCCGGTGCTGTCCGACCATCAGGGAGCTGCTCAAGACCATCCCGCCCTCCACGGACTTCAAACAGCTGCTCGAGTGCGCTGTAGTGAGGATCGAGATCGGCATGAGTGATGGGCCAGTTCTGGCCGTACCCATCCTGATCAGCGCCTTGGAATTCGTAGTCAGAGAGCCGCAGAGTGATGCCTCCCCAGGTGAGACTGCGGCCGCCAACCTGCCGGCCCTGCGTCCACAGAAAGGGTTGATCATCCGGTGTGCTGTAGGGGTACTGGCGCTCATCCGCGTACAGGTCGGGATTCTGTTTCCAGTAGCCGGGGTGTCTGGCCTGACGTCGGTGGCGTCCGCTGAGCAGACCCTCGGCTCGTTTGACGCTGTTGCCCGGTTCTCGGCCGAAGGCTTCAGCGATCGATCGATTGGGACCTGCTTCCACAACCAGAACCCGGAGTCCTGCTTCAGCGAGGGTCATTGCGGCCACCCCGCCTGTGGCACCTGACCCAATCACAATCGCTTCGAACGGATTCAAAGGCACAGCATCACGATGACCAACAGATAGTTTCCGATGGGCACTGCAGCTCTGGATAATGACCATGACTCCCAGCATGGTTTTGGCCATGACGCGCTGGGTTGGGGGTTGCCTTGCGGTTCTGCTTCACGTCGATGCTGCGAGAGCTGGTGTGAATGTCTGTGCCTCTGACAGGTGTCATTAAGATGATCGGTGAACCTGCTGCGAGTCAGCAGATCAGATGGAAAAGATTCCTGGTTTGATTCAGTTAGCCGTTGAATCAGTGGAAAATGCTTGATTCAGGCGTGCTTATTTCGTGAATAGTGATGAATTTTTACCTAATATTAGCCATTAAATTTTTGTCGCTTATGGAGGCTGTCAGCATGAATTTCGCCTGCAATATCGGGTCGATCTGCAACAGGAGTGCTGCTTTCATCAGCAACATTTTGAATTCGCTTTCCCAACGCAGGCATTGCTTTTAAAGCAAGCCGTTTGCCGACTTGAGATCAGCAAATTCAATAAAAAAGCTCCGCTTTCACGGAGCTCTTGAATGTGGTGGCGGGGGGGAGATTTGAACTCCCGACCTTCGGGTTATGAGCCCGACGAGCTACCAGACTGCTCTACCCCGCGTCGGCCTATTAATCATACAACTTGGTGATCGAAGACACCACTAAATTGTGGTCAGGAGGTGCGCAGCTCACCCTCCACATCAAGATGAACACCAGGGTTGAGGATCAGCAGCTGCTCCTCGAGTTCCTTCAGTCCACTGGGCGTCATCCAGTCGAGCTGACGCAGCAGATGCAGAGCCACGGCCTGTTTGGCTCGTCTGGCGCCATCTTCAGCCTTGATGGCCACGCCCAGGCCTTCACCTGTACGGCTCAGGCACTGAATCCCTTCGGCACCCCCTTTGCTGATCACCTGATGATGGGACCGTCGCATCAATTCCGTATCGAAGCGCCCCTCTCCAGCCACCAATTCGGGGTAGGCCAGCATCGCCCGGCTGATCTGTTCCAGTTCCGCATGGGCAGAAGATCCGAGATGGGCGAACAGCAGCGCCATCTGATCAAGCTGAAGGCGCAGTGTGGGTGCGCCGCAGTCATCGCGTTCAGCAACCAGTTCATCCGGGGGCAGTCCAAGCAGTTCCGCCACTCGCCGTGAAATCTCCTGCTGCAGAGGGTGATCTCCCTGGAGGTAGGTTTCGATCGGCCATCCCATTTTTCGGGCTGTGATCAGAAATGCTGCATGCTTGCCCGAGCAGTTGTGTTCAAGAGGGCTTGAACAACCCGAAGGAACGGGGCACTGCAGGTTGCTGCTCTCCAGCTCCGCATTCCACAGCATTCTGAACGCTTCACGCGCATGACCAGCTGTGCCTGAGTGGGACCCACAGCTGATGGCGATGCCACGTTCACCACAGCTGTAGGTTTCGGATGCGCCGCTGCTGATCAGTGGCAGCGCTTGGAAGGGTTTGAGCGCCGAGCGAATGAAGGTTTCGAAGTCTGGTTGTCCGGCTCTCATCAGCACACGGCCGCGGCTGTCGCAGACAACGGCATGCACAGTGTGGGTGGATTCGATCGAGGACCCTCGCCGCAGCCGGACTTCCAGAGGCGCTGTACTCAGGGAGCGCGCCGAGCCGCGGTAACCCGATGGGATCGACATGCCCTGATGATTCTGTGCTTCAGAGAGCCTGACAGATGCTGGCTCCACCCAGCATCAGGCCAGTGACAAGGGCCATCGCCCTGCCTAGGCGGCCGAGGATCGGTCTGACTTCATGCTGAGCGAGCAGGAGATCACGTTCCCTCCAGGACACCGGTTTTTCCCACACCTGGCCGTCGTACCAGCCAGATTCCTCGTATTCCACTTTTTCGGACAACAGGCGTTTGTGGACATAGGTCCAGCCAAGCCACTGTCTGACCAGCAGCAGCATCGGCATCACAAGAGCACCAACTCCTCCGGCCAGCAGCAAACGCACTGGATCGTGGCGCAGAGTCCAGCTGCCACTGGCCACCAGAACGGTGATCGGTGCAATCAGCAACCAGCTGATCAGCAGGGCCCTGTCCAGAGAAACCTGCGCTGTGCAGGGCCAGGCAAAAAACCAGGAACGACTGAATTGAGCAAATTCCTCCTGAGGTCTCTGCTCAGGTGGAACAGGGCAGGGGATGCTCGATGCCATGCCGGGCTGCCTGTCAATCGACAACAGCTTTGGACGTTAGGTAGGGACGACGTTCCCCGTGACTCCAAAATGCTTCAAGGTCGTAGTAACTACGTTCACCCGGCTGGAGCACGTGCACGATAAGTTCGCCGTAATCCAGCAAAGCCCAGCGACCTTCGTTGACTCCTTCCTTGCGAAGGGGGAGTCTGTTGAGCTCATCCTCAATCCGATCCTCAACGGATCGTGCAATCGCTCTGACCTGAACATCGCTTTGGCCGCCGGCAATCACCATCCAATCGGCCAGACTTGAGACCTCATCCACTCGAATGAGCTGGATATCCACCGCCTTACGGTCGTCGCATGCGTCGGCTGCGAGTTCCGCGAGCTGCTCGCTATCCATAGACATTTTCGCTGGTGACGGACTGACGGGATCCTTGTTGCTGCGCCATTTCAGCGCGAGCCTTCCCTGCACTCTTGCGTAATGCTTCCAGCCGGTCTTCGTAGAAGCTGCGTTTTTTCTTCTTTCTCGTTTTTTCGATGAGGTCTTTCAAAGCGCCGCCAAGGCTTTTGTAAGCATTCGGGACGCTGTAGCCAAAACGACAGGCCAGATCGATGGCTCTCTCATCAGCCGAGATCGCATCACGAAGCCGCTTCTCCGCATTGTTCTTCAGGTAGAGGCGGTAACCGGCGAATCCCGACAGACCCAGAGCCATGAACAACAGCAGACCGTCCTGCACCCAGAGTTCGCCGATGGCTCCGCCAAGGCCGATGGCAAGGGCTGCCATTTCCCAGCCATCGCGTGGAATGGTGTCGTTCTGAATCCGGCCCACCTCATGCCAGAACAACAGATTGCGGTGGTCGAGAGCGAGGTTGTCCCAGGCGTCGAGATCAACCTGGATCTCAACCTCGTCCCTGCCGATTTCCTCAAGAGTGATCAAAGCAGGCTCCACGGCAGCAGCTGCCTCAACGAACACCCAGCTCTGCATCTCCGGGGGGAGCAACCCTTTCAGACGCTGGAGCTCACTCATGATTGTCGCTTGTTCTCCTGACCCCCAACGCTAGCGACTGCCAGTCACCTGCCGCTGAACAGTCGCAAGTGGACATGGGGCTGCGTGGGAGACTCAGAAGGTTTGGCCGCTGAGGAGAACGCCCATGCCCCGGCGGAATGATCTTCGTCGCATTCTTCTGTTGGGTTCGGGTCCGATTGTGATCGGGCAGGCTTGTGAGTTCGATTACTCAGGAACTCAGGCGTGCAAAGCACTTCGCGCCGAGGGATATGAAGTCGTACTGGTGAATTCCAATCCGGCGTCGATCATGACCGATCCGGACATGGCGGATCGCACCTATGTGGAACCGCTTACTCCTGAGGTGGTCGCGAGGGTGATCGAACAGGAGCGACCCGATGCACTGCTTCCCACGATGGGAGGTCAGACCGCTCTCAATCTGGCTGTCACTCTTGCTGAGAACGGAACACTGGAACGATTCGGGGTCGAGCTCATCGGTGCCGATCTGCAGGCGATCAGAAAAGCGGAAGATCGTCTGCTGTTCAAGCAGGCCATGGAACGGATCGGTGTGAAGGTCTGTCCTTCTGGAATCGCTTCGTCGATGGAGGAAGCCGAAGCCGTTGGAGCGGCAATCGGGACCTATCCCAGGATCATCCGCCCCGCCTTCACTCTCGGTGGCAGTGGTGGTGGGATCGCCTACAACCCTGAGGAATACGTCTCGATCTGCAAAACCGGAATCGATGCCAGCCCCGTTTCGCAGATCCTGATCGAACAGTCGCTTCTGGGCTGGAAGGAATTCGAACTGGAGGTGATGCGTGACCTCGCCGACAACGTGGTGATCGTCTGCAGCATCGAGAACCTTGATCCCATGGGTGTCCACACCGGTGATTCGATCACCGTTGCCCCAGCTCAGACCCTTACGGATCGCGAATACCAACGGCTGAGAGACCAGTCCATCGCCATCATCCGCGAAATCGGAGTGGCAACAGGCGGAAGCAACATCCAGTTCGCCATCAATCCGGCCGATGGCGAAGTGGTGGTTATCGAGATGAATCCACGTGTCAGCCGTTCCTCTGCTCTGGCGAGCAAGGCCACAGGATTCCCAATCGCGAAGATCGCGGCCCGTCTCGCGGTGGGATACACACTCGACGAAATCCTCAATGACATCACAGGCAAGACTCCCGCCTGCTTCGAGCCGACGATCGATTATGTCGTCACCAAGGTCCCCCGCTTCGCCTTTGAAAAATTCAGGGGCTCTCCTGCGGTGCTCACCACGGCCATGAAATCCGTCGGTGAGGCCATGGCCATCGGACGTTGTTTTGAGGAGTCATTCCAGAAAGCATTGCGCTCACTGGAGACCGGCCTAGCAGGCTGGGGCGGAGATCGAGCTGAGCCGGAAATCACGCCAGCTGAACTCGATCGCTCCCTGCGGACGCCCTCGCCGGAACGAATCCTCTTTGTTCGTGCCGCCATGATTGCGGGACGCACGGATGAGCAGATTCACGCGCTCAGCCGCATCGATCCATGGTTTCTGGCCAAGCTGCGCCTGCTGATCAACACGGAATCGGAACTGTTGAATGATCGGCAGTTGTCGGAAATAAGCGCTGAGGATTTTCTCAGGCTCAAACAGCTCGGATACTCCGATTGTCAGATTGCCTGGTTCACATCGTCGGATCAGCTTGAAGTACGCGAAGCGAGGCTGAAACTCGGCGTTCTCCCCGTGTTCAAGACCGTCGACACCTGTGCGGCTGAATTCGCCTCGTCGACTCCCTATCACTATTCAACCTATGAGCGACGGTGGTTCCATCTGGATGCAGATGGAATCCTGACGATTCAGCCCCCGGCGTCGGAGGTGTCAGAGGACAACAGGCGCAAACTGATGATCCTTGGGGGTGGCCCCAATCGGATTGGTCAAGGCATCGAATTTGATTACTGCTGTTGCCATGCCTCCTTCTCCGCGCAGGATCGTGGCTTCGCCACGGTGATGCTCAACAGCAATCCCGAAACGGTCTCCACCGATTACGACAGCAGTGACCGTTTGTATTTCGAACCTCTCACGTTTGAGGATGTTCTCAATGTGATTGAGGCTGAACGCCCCGAAGGCGTGATTGTTCAGTTCGGTGGTCAGACTCCACTCAAACTGGCGATTCCTCTGCTGCGCTGGCTGAATTCTCCGGCAGGGCAGGCCACTGGCACCCGTATCTGGGGAACGTCTCCGGAATCCATCGATCGAGCTGAGGATCGCGAGCAGTTCGAGGCAATTCTTCGGGAACTTGACATTCGTCAGCCTCGCAACGGCCTTGCTCGCAGCGAACAGGAGGCACGCGCGGTCGCCAGCACCGTGGGATATCCGGTGGTGGTGCGTCCTTCCTACGTGCTGGGTGGTCGTGCGATGGAGGTCGTCTACGACGAGTTGGAGCTCAATCGCTACATGACCGAGGCGGTGCAGGTGGAGCCGGATCATCCGGTGCTTATTGATCAATATCTGCAGAACGCCGTTGAGGTGGATGTGGACGCCCTCTGCGACCGGGATGGTGTGGTGGTGATCGGCGGCCTGATGGAGCACATCGAACCTGCGGGGATTCATTCAGGTGATTCGGCCTGTTGTCTTCCATCGGTTTCGCTCGGTGATGAAGCCCTCAACACCATCCGTTCCTGGACCGAGGCCCTCGCCCTGCGCCTCGAGGTTCAGGGTCTGATCAATCTTCAGTTCGCTGTGCAACGCACTTCCTCAGGCGAAGAGCGCGTCTTCATCATCGAAGCGAACCCGCGCGCATCACGCACGGTGCCATTTGTCGCCAAGGCCACCGGTGTGCCTCTCGCGAAAATCGCCACTCGCCTGATGGCGGGGGAGACCCTTGCGGATATCGGTCTCATTCGCGAGCCCTCTCCGCCACTTCAAGCGGTGAAGGAAGCAGTTCTGCCGTTCAAGCGCTTTCCCGGTGCTGATTCGCTGCTGGGACCTGAGATGCGCTCCACCGGAGAGGTGATGGGGTGGGCTCCACAATTCGGCATGGCTTACGCCAAAGCGGAGCTTGCCGCTGGGGAGGCACTGCCAACCAAGGGCAATGTTTTTCTGTCCACCCATGACCGCGACAAGCCAGCTCTCGTTCCTGTGGCCGAGCGTTTGCTTGCACTTGGTTTTTCGCTCACCGCAACTGCTGGCACAGCGACCACTCTCAATGAGTCAGGTCTTCAGGTGCAACCGGTGCTGAAGGTTCATGAAGGGCGGCCAAACATCGAGGATCTGATCCGTTCAGGAGCTGTACAGCTTGTGATCAACACGCCGATCGGTCGTCAGGCGGCTTATGACGATCGCTACCTGCGGCGAGCCGCGCTGGATTATTCCGTACCCACCCTGACCACGCTTGCCGGAGCAAGGTCAGCCGTCGAAGGGATTGAAGCGCTTCAATCGCAGAAGTTTGATATTCATGCCCTACAGGATGTTCATCGATAGGGCGAGTCCCGGTAAGGTCGCCGAAGTTTCCTTGTCTTTCCGTGACCGTCACCAGTATTCCCGACGTTGCCCCCGGCAGTGACTGCCGGGATGCTTTTCGATCGGCCTATCAGAACCGCTACACCTGGGAGCCAGGATTCGGCGGTTACCGGGGCCGTTGTGTCTGGGAGCAGGGCGACCGGCGCGTTGAAGGACATTTTCAGATCGGCGCTGATCTGAAGGCCAAGGTTGAAGGGATCGAGGATGCCGAGGTGGAGAAGGCGATCGCTTCCCAGCTCTGGGAAGTCGCGATTCACCGTGTCCGTCGTTCCTTCGACCAGGTCCATGGTGCTAACACCTTCACCGCCGGTGACATCACGGACGAGGGGCTGGAAGTCCTGATTGGAGGAAAGGGTGAAGGTGATCGTTACCGCATCAAAAATGATGTGGTGACCATGGTTCACCGACATATTCACGGAACTGTGGTCACGATCCACACCGGCAGCACCACGGATACCGGATCCGGATACCTCAGTCGTCATTACTCCAGCCAATATTCGGATCCTGCCAGCGGCGAGTCCAAGGGGCCCTCCAGTAAGTTCGAGGACACTTTTGTACCCATTGGGGAAAACGGCAGCTGGGTGCTTGAGCGCCGAGCGATCAGCTCCAAGGATTCCGACGGACATGACACGCTTCAGGTGTTTGAGTTCAACGATCTGGTCGCACTGTGATGTCTGTTTCAGCCGGCAACACTGACAGCTTCGACAGCGTCGTAACCGCGATCAACGGCCCGATCAGTGCCTTTGCCTGGGGATGGCCGACCGTGGGTCTGATTTCGGTCACCGGCATCTTGCTGATGGTCGGACTGAAATTCATGCCGATCCTGCGTCTCTCCTACGGGGTGCGCATGATGCTGGCCCCGTCAGACCCGCGAGCTGAGGGCGACATCAGCTCCTTCCAGGCACTGATGACATCGCTGGCGGCCACCGTCGGCACAGGGAATATCGCCGGTGTGGCAGGAGCGATTGCGATCGGTGGCCCAGGTGCGGTGTTCTGGATGTGGCTGATTGCTTTCTTTGGTATCGCAACCAAATACGCCGAAGCCGTTCTGGCGGTCCACTACCGCGAGGTTGACGAACTGGGGAACCACGTCGGTGGCCCGATGTATTACATCAGCAAGGGCCTTGGACCTCGCTGGGTCTGGCTCGGAGGTGTATTCGCTCTGTTCGGAATGCTGGCCGGCTTCGGCATCGGCAACGGCGTTCAATGCTTCGAAGTCTCCAGTGCTCTTCTCGGTCTTGGAGTACCTCGAGAACTGACTGCCCTCGTTCTTGGGGTGTTGGTCTTTGCCGTGATCATCGGAGGTGTGCGCCGGATTTCAAAGGCCGCCTCAGCGATCGTGCCTTTCATGGCGATCGCCTACGTGCTCGCCTGCCTGATCATTCTCATCGCCAACATCGGCAGCATCGGCGATGCCTTCTCAAGCATTTTCAGCAATGCATTCACCGGACAGGCAGCCGCCACGGGCACGCTGACTCAGGTCATCCTGATGGGATTCAAACGGGGCATTTTCTCCAACGAAGCAGGTCTTGGCAGCGCACCGATTGCCCATGCGGCCGCGCGCACTGATGATCCCGTTCGTCAGGGCACGGTGGCGATGCTCGGCACTTTCATCGACACGATGATCATCTGCACGCTCACCGCACTTGTGATTCTGGTCAGCGGGATTGCCGGGGGAGGATTGTCCGGGTCAGAGCTGTCGATCGCTGCTTTCAATGAGGCGCTGGACGGTTCGGGCTGGATTGTCACCTTCGGCCTGCTCGTTTTCGCTTTCACCACTGTTCTCGGCTGGAGTTTCTACGGCGAACGCTGCACCGAATATCTGTTCGGTGTGAAGGCGATCCTTCCTTTCAGGGGCGTCTGGGTCGCTGTGGTGGTGATCGGTTCGCTTGTGGGTGATCGAGGTGTGGTGTGGGGTGTTGCAGATACCCTCAACGGCCTGATGGCCATTCCCAATCTGATTGCGCTGCTTCTCTTGTCAGGAACAGTGTTTGAACTCACCCGTCGTTATCACTTCCCTGACACGTCGGAACAATCCGACTGATCGGATGGTCTGCCCCCCCTTGATGTAAAGCCTCCGCCATCGGCCGGAGGCTTTTTATTGAGGTCGATTGTTGCCGGTCTGTTGCTCGTCAGCCTTGGTCCGGCATCGGGGCGACGTTCTTCAGGCGGTCATTCAGCTGCATGGCCATGGACTGGCGACCAACGGCGAGAACTTTCAGGGTGTCTTCATGCATCCGCAGCTGAGCATCAGCGACCTGCATGCCGCGCACCAATTCCTTCAGATCATCCGGAAGTGCATTGAGGTCATAGCGCTTGCCCTCGAAGGTCAGCACAGGATTTTCTCCGGGTGTTGCGGTCATTGCCATCAAACTGAATCGGCCGCAATTTAGCTGCGTCCATCGCGAATCATCTGGCGTTCGCACAGATCTCGATAGCGACCGTTGTTCGCCATCAGCTGATCGTGGCTCCCTCGTTCGCTGATCTGACCACGGTCGAGCACCACGATCTGATCGGCTTCCTGCACCGTGGCCAGTCGGTGGGCGATCACCAGCACAGTGCGGCCGTGCATCGCCTGGCGCAGCCCCAGCTGCACAGCAGCTTCAGCCTCAGCGTCCAGGGCGCTTGTCGCTTCATCAAGCAGCAGCACCGCGGGGTTGCCAAGAACGGCCCTGGCGATGGCAATTCTCTGCAGCTGACCTCCCGAGACGTTGGTGCCGCGTTCCTCCAGTTTCGTCTCATAGCCATCCGGCAGGGCCATGATGAAATCATGAGCATTGGCCAGACCTGCCGCCTCGATCAGCTGACCGTGACTCGCCGGCCGCCCAAAACGGATCGCTTCCGCGATGCTTCCCGAGAACACGCTCGTTCGCTGGGGTACGAGAGCGATCTGCTGCCTGAGATCCCTCGCTTTCACTTGTGCAAGGTTTTTCCCATCCAGTTCGATCTCTCCTGACTGGGCACAGTTGAAGCGAAGCAGCAGGGAGAACAGCGTGCTTTTGCCTGCACCTGACGGGCCCACCAGTGCAACCACCTGTCCGGCTTCGATGGTCAGGTTGATGTCTCGAAGCACTGGTTCGCCATTGCCGTAAGCGAAATGGACGCGATGCAGATTCAGGTGACCCTTCGGCCGACCAATCGGCAAGGCCGGATCAGGGTCCGCAGTTTCCTGAGGCTCCTGTTCGATCTGTCGCAGTCGTCGCAGCGAAGCCTGTCCCTGCTGAAATTCATTGAAGTTGTTCGTGACATGGGCGATGGGGTCGATCAACACCACCAGGCCTGTGAGGTAGCTGCTCAGGCCGGCAATGCTCAGACCATCGTTCTGAATCCTCCAGGCGGCCAGCCCCAGCACGGAGAACAGGCCCACCACTTCGATCATGCCCACCACCGGATGCTGCAGCGCCACAAGGCTGTACGTGCGGTGCCTGGCCTGACGATGCTGATCAATCTCGTCTTCAAATCGACCTTGAAGCCAGGGCTCCGCTGCAAATGCCCGTACGAGCGGAAGGCCCTCGATGGCTTCTCCGAGCAAACCGGCCAGTTCGCTCACTTTTTTCTGACTGCGTTCGGTGGCCGCCATCACCCTGGCGCCGAACAGGCTGATCAGCCAGATGATCAACGGTGCGAGCAGCAGGATGGAAGCCGTGAGTTTCCAGTCCAGCCAGAGCATGTACCCAAGCACTGCCAGCAGCTGGAGCGCACTGGGAAGTGTGTCGTGAATCGATTTGTACAGCACTTCACTGACACGATCGGCGTCTTCAGTCAGTCGGTAGGTGAGATCGCCTGCTGAGAGCTTCTCCAGTGCTCCCAGTTCAACAGTCTGCAGACGACGGAACAGATCGCTGCGCAGGGTCTTGCTCACCTGCAGAGCTGGTCCTGCCAGCAGTGAGTCCTGACCGAACTGAGCCAGTTTCTGGATCGCGAATATCAGCACACCCTGCCCGATCAACCCGAGCACCCTCCCGAGATCTCTCGAACCCAGTGCGGGAAACAGGGAACCGGCAAGGTTGAGCAGCAACAGAAAGCTGCTCACATAAATGAGCATGCAGACCAGCCCGAGGCTCAGTTGGGGCAGATGCGGACGCAGCAATGGCAGCAGCCTGCGGAATCCTGCCTCGGAGGTTTTCAGCATCGCGTCACACTATCAATGCTCTTTCGTGATCTCTTGGGCTGATGCGACTCGATCAGTTCCTGAAATGGCAAGGATGGGTCGGCACCGGTGGTGAAGCCAAGATGTTGATCCAGGGCGGGCAAGTGCGTGTGAACGACAGCGTTGTGACTCAGCGAGGTCGTCAGCTCAAGCTCGGGGATCGAGTTGATGTGGGAGGAGATCAGGCGGTCGTCACGAAGATCTGAGACGACTTTGCTCCCGTAGGAACGTAAGTTGGCTGCTGCTGAGCCGCAGAGGACGCAAGCGTGGGCAAACCGGTGATTGCTGGAAACTGGAAGATGCACATGACGTGCGCCCAGGCCAGGGACTGGTTGGCCACGTTTCTGCCGCTGATCGCGGATACGCCTGATGATCGTGAGTTGGTGGTTGCGCCTCCGTTCACGGCGATCAGCACCACTGCTGAAGTCACTTCAGGATCACGGCTGGAGATTTCAAGCCAGAACGTGCACTGGGAAGCCGAGGGCGCATTCACAGGTGAGATCGCTCCATCGATGCTGGAAGAGCATGGAGTGCGTTACGCGATCGTTGGTCACAGCGAGCCGCGTAAGTATTTCAGTGAGAGTGATGAGCAGATCAACCATCGGGCACGTTCAGCCCAGGCCCATGGACTGATTCCCATCGTCTGCGTGGGAGAAAGTGATGAACAGCGCAGCCGCGGTGAAGCTGAGCGAGTGATCCGGCGTCAGGTGGAGCAGGGCCTCGAAGGACTGGATCCGAATCGTCTTGTGGTTGCCTATGAACCCATCTGGGCCATCGGCACCGGCAAGACCTGTGAATCGTCGGAGGCCAACCGAATCTGTGGTCTGATCCGCAGCTGGGTTGGTGCTCCTGATCTGATCATCCAGTACGGAGGGTCGGTCAAACCCGGAAACATCGATGAGCTCATGAGCATGAGTGATATCGATGGTGTGCTCGTGGGTGGAGCATCACTGGATGCTGAAAGCTTCGCCCGCATCGCCAATTATCAAGTCGCCTGATTCGTCATGCGTCATCCCGCCTGCTGGGGCCATCGCCCGGCTGTGATGGGGGTGATCAACCTCACCCCGGACTCCTTCAGTGATGGAGGACGATTCAATCGGGTGGATCTGGCTTTGAACGAGGCGTCACGTCAGCTGCGGGATGGAGCGCAGGTGCTGGATCTCGGTGCCCAGAGCACCCGGCCTGGTGCTCTGGATGTTGGTTCGGAAGAAGAGCTGTCGCGTCTTCTCCCCTGCCTTCAAACCATTCGTGCAGCCCATCCGCAGGTGATTCTTTCCGTCGACACATTTCGGGCATCCGTGGCCCGAGCAGCTTTGGAGGCCGGTGCCGACTGGATCAATGATGTCAGTGGGGGCAGGCGCGACCCGGCCATGCTGTCCCTGGTCGCTGATGCTGGTTGCCCGTATGTGCTGATGCACAGTCGTGGTGACAGTCAAACCATGGACGACTGCACCGATTACGGCGAACAGGGCGTTGTCGCCGGAGTGTTGCAGGAACTCAGGCTCAGCTCCGACCGAGCTCTCCGGGCAGGCCTGAGCCAGGAACAGCTGATCTGGGATCCAGGTCTTGGCTTCGCGAAGACCACAGACCAGAGTCTTCAGCTGATCAGACAGCTGGACGAGCTTCAACAGGACGGCATTCCACTTTTGCTTGGACCTTCTCGGAAGCGTTTTATCGGCGCTGTTCTTGACCAGCCCCGTGCCAAGGCAAGGATCTGGGGGACGGCTGCTGTCTGCGCCAGGGCTGTGGAGGCTGGTGTCCACGTGGTGCGAGTCCACGATGTAGGACCGATCAGTCAGGTGGTGACCATGGCCGCGGCGGTCGCCCGGCAAGGCTCACCAGCCAACGTTCGTGACTGAGCTGGCTAGAACAGATCCTTCCGTGAGGCATTCATGAGCACAAACCCTGAGCTCACCCTGCTTTACGACGGGGGATGTCCACTCTGTGTTCGCGAGGTGACGTTCCTGCGTCGTAAGGATCGCAATCAGTCCATCCGCTTCGTTGACATTGATGCACAGGATTACTCTTCAGAGGACTGGTCCGGCATCAGCTATCGCCAGGCGATGGCAAGGATTCATGCCATTCAGGCGGACGGAACAGTGCTCACGGATGTAGCGGTGTTTCGCGAGGCTTATCGCCTGATCGGACTCGGCTGGCTGTACGCGCCAACCCGCTGGCCAGTGATCGGGCCAGTGGTTGACATTCTTTATGGCGTCTGGGCTCGGTATCGGCTGAAGATCACCAGCCGCGCCTCGCTCGATCAACTTTGTCAGGAGCGTTGTTCGCTTCCGCAGTGAATTGATCGGTCCCTCAAATCTGATCAAACAAGTCAGGGTTCGGCGGTCGTGACACCCTCAATCCGATCCTCAACCTCCTGGTAGAGCTCCTGAAGCTGTTCGATGTTTTCGTCGGAAGTTTCCCAGTAACCGCGACCGTGCACCTCAAGCAGCGTTCCCACAATGCGGCGGAAACTGTTGGGATTCAGATCCAGCAGACGCTTGCGCATTTCCGGATCGTTGATGAACGTGTCGTTGGCTTCTTCATAGACAAAGTTGTCAACTGAACCACTGGTGGCACTCCAGCCAAGAGTGAAATTAAGGCGCTTTGCGACTTCTCGTACACCTTCATAACCAGAGTCGAGCATGCCCTCGTACCACTTCGGATTCAGCAGTTTGGTGCGCGAGTCGAGACGAATCGTCTCATTCAGGGATCGCACCTGAGCATTGGCTGTGGTGGTATCAGCGATGTAGCTGGTGGGTGCCTTTCCGTCATCACGCAAACCGGCAATCAGTTTGGTGGGATCGGAGTCGAAATAGTGACTCACATCGGTGAGGGAGATCTCGGCGGAATCCAGATTCTGGAAGGTGACGTCAGCGGTTTTCATCACATTTTCGAAAACATCACGCTTCTGATTCATCTCACCGGGATTATCAGCGTTGAAAGCAAATGTTTTCCTGGAGAGATACATCTCCTGCAACTCGCCTTCCTCTTCCCAGGTGCTGTTTTCCACGGCCAGATTCACGTTGGAGCTGTAACTGCCACTGGCATTGGAGAACACTCGACACGCCGCATCCCGCAAGCTGCTTCCCTCCTTTTCAGCCTGCTCAAGAGTGTGTTTGCGAACAAAATTCTGCTCAAGCGGCTCATCAGCTTCGGCTGCCATCTTCACGGCCTGATCAATCAGTGCCATCTGGTTGATGAACAGATCTCGGAAGACTCCAGAGCAATTCACGACCACATCAACGCGGGGGCGTCCCAGCTCCTCAAGAGGGATGAGCTCGAGCTTGTTGACCCGACCAACTGAGTCAGGCATGGGCTTCACGCCCACAAACCAGAGAATCTGGGCCAGAGATTCCCCATAGGTTTTGATGTTGTCTGTCCCCCAGAGGACACAGGCAATGGTTTCGGGCCAGGTTCCCTGCTCTTCGCGTTGACGCTCGATCAACTTGTCCACGACCCCTTTGGCCGCGGCGACAGCAGCCCTGGTGGGAATCGCCTGAGGGTCGAGAGCGTGGATGTTCTTACCGCTGGGGAGAACTCCGGGGTTGCGAATCGGATCGCCGCCAGGCCCGGGGAGGATGTACTCACCATCGAGTGCTTTCAGAAGACTCTCCATCTCCATATCGGCGCAGACCTGCTCGAGGCAGAAACGCAGATAGCCAAACAGCCTGTCGAGTTCCGTTGCATCGATCCCACTGAACCCGTTGTTTTTGCAGGCCTTGAGCCATGGGGAAGGCAGCTTGAAGCCGAAGCGGTTCAAAAGATCGCTGAACCATGACCAGTTGTTGCGGAGGTTGACCCGTCCATCACTGCCGGTCACTGACCGGACCATGGCGGAGATTGCTGCACGCGATGTCTCGGTGATGGTGCGGTTGAGCTCCACATCAGCGAGGACACCATTGTCATTTCCTTTGTAAACGTCTTCAATCGTCCGTCCGATCGATTCAGCCAACAGGCCTGGAAGTGAGCGAAGTTCGTCCTCATCCCGCTCCAGAGCCGCGATGTTCACGAGGGTGGCAACGGCTTCCTCGGCGGTGGGAGGTTTGCCAATGGTGTGGAGTCCGCAGGGAAGCAGACGGCTCTCGATCTCCATCAGCTGCCGGTAAACGGCACCCACCAGGGCGTCCCGCCCTTCGAGTTCGAGGGAAGCGGCATCGTTCTCGGGAAGATCAACATCCTTGTCGAGATTGCACTGACGAGCCGTTTCAACAATGGTGTTGACGATCTGAATGCCTCGGCCACCTTCACGCAGCTGCTGGTAGGAGCCAACAAGCTCCCCAAGTTCCTTGAGACCTTTGTAAAGGCCGGCGTTCTCCGCCGGCGGGGTGAGATAGCTGATCGTTGAGGCGTAGCCACGACGCTTGGCGATGGTGGCTTCCGATGGATTGTTGGCTGCGTAGTAGTAGAGGTTCGGCAGCGATCCAATCAGGGAATCGGGATAACAGGTTTCGCTCATCCCCATCTGCTTGCCGGGCATGAACTCCAGCGAACCGTGAGTGCCGAAGTGGAGCACCGCATCGGCCTTCCAGATTTTTTCCAGATAGGTGTAGTAAGCAGCAAATCCGTGATGAGGGCTGGCGCTGCGCGAATAGAGAAGACGCATGGGGTCACCCTCGTAGCCGAAGGTGGGCTGCACTCCGACGAACACATTGCCGAAGTGTCTGCCGTACACCAGCAGGTTCTGTCCATCACTGTTGAGGTTGCCGGGAGCTTTCCCCCAGTTCTCTTCCAGCCGTTCCGAGTAAGGGGTGAGACGTTCGTATTCCTCCACGCTCATCCGGTGGGCGATCGAAAGCTCCGGTGATCCCTGCATGGCATCGGCGTCGTTGATCACCGCTTCCAGCAGTGCCCGGGGTGTGGCAGGCAAATCCTTCACGACATACCCCTTCGCTTTCATTTCCTCCAGAACGCGATGGATCGAGCCGAACACATCGAGATAGGCCGCGGTGCCGACATTGCCCTTGTCAGGAGGGAAGCTGAACACCGTGATCGCCAGCTTCTTCTCGTCGCGGGGTTTGATGCGCAGCGACGACCATCGGATGGCGCGTTCAGCGATGGCATCGACACGGTCCTGCAATGTGTGTGCCTTTCCGGTGGCGTCGTCTCTGCCGGAGAGAACAATCGGTTCGATCGCTCCGTCCAGCTCCGGGATCGCGATCTGCAGTGCAACCTGCACGGGATGCAGTCCGAGGTCGCTGTCTTCCCATTCCTGGGTTGTCTGAAAAACCAGTGGCAAAGCCACCATGTAAGGGCGGTTGAGCTTCTTCAGCGACTCGACGGCCTTCGGATGATCCTGACGAGCAGGGCCGCCGACCAGGGCGAAACCCGTGAGCGAAACGATTCCGTCAACCAGAGGTTGCTCGGGATTGAGAGGGTCGTAGAAAAACGCGTTGACGGGCTTGGAAAAGTCGAGACCACCGCAGAAAATCGGAATCACGCGAGCCCCGCGGAACTCCAGTTCCTGGATCGTGGCCACGTAGTGAGCGTCATCTCCTGTGACGATGTGGCTGCGTTGCAGCACAAGACCGATCACTGGGCCTTTGAGAGCTTCCTCGGAAAGGTCCGTTCGACTCGACGTCCAGTTGAGGTACTCCTTGAGGTCCTCGAACATCGACGGTGCCAGTGGATGCCAGATGCCGAGATCGGGGAAGACCTCAGGGTCGGCGACGTCCATGACAGGACGCTCCTCTCCCTCTGACGCCGGGAAGACGTATTTATCCGCCAGCATCAGCAGAAAGTTGCGCAGGTTGTCGGGCGTGCCACCCAGCCAGTACTGGAAACTGAGCATGAAGCTGCGCGCATCCTGCGCCTTTTCAACGGGCAGGTATTTGAGAACCGTGGGAAGGGTGTTCAGGAGCTTGAGCATGGCGTCCTGAAAACCTGCACCACCAGCTTCCTTGCGCTTCTTCATGAACCCTGCAATGGCACTTTTGCTCTGTCCGAGCTGAGCCATCGAGAAGCTGCCGAGCTTGTTCAGGCGCATCACCTCCGGCATGGAGGGGAACACAACCGCGGCTTTGAGGCGGTCACGATGCGGTGTGACGGCATCCACAACCTTCTGAGCCAGATCTTCAATGAAGATCAGCGAGGCGATGAACACATCAGCCTGAGCGACATCCTGCTTGAAGTCGTCGTAATTGGTGTCGTCGCGAAGTTCCTCGATGAGGTAGCCGCTGAGTTCGATACCGAGCTCGCCTCCGCTGGCATTCAGAGCGGTGGCCGCCTGGGTGAGTGCGTTCTGGTACTGGGGCTCAAGCACCACGTACACCGCCTTCATGACGGATTGATGGTTCTGACCCTCCACAGGAGCCACGCGGCGATTGGCGGAGCGGACCTGTGTGAACATCGGCGCACATTGAGCTGTGTAAAGAACTTTACGGCGACGAGCAGTTCTACGCGCATGTTTTCTCGCGGTGTTACAACTCGATCTGCCAATAGGCTCTGACGAGAGACATCCCTGGCATGAGCGCTGCTGAGAATCAGTCGATCCCCGTGTTGGTCACCGGAGCACTGGGGCGCATGGGCGCAGAGGTGATCCGTGCGGTTCACTCCTCAGCGGACTGCCACCTGGTGGGGGCTGTAGACACCACACCTGGAAAGGAAGGAGCCGATATCGGCGAGCTGATTGGCCTGGGGCCCATAGAAATCGCCGTTACGGCAGACCTTGAGGGCTGTCTTTGCGCCACAAGTCAGGCAGTACGGGATGCTGGCCCCCAAAAAGGTGCGGTGATGGTGGATTTCACCCATCCATCGGTGGTCTACGCGAACACCCGAGCCGCCATCGCCTACGGCGTCCATCCCGTGATCGGAACCACAGGTCTTTCTCCTGAGCAACTCAAGGATCTGCAGAGTTTTTCAGAAAAGGCCTCCGTGGGCGGAGCTGTGATCCCCAATTTTTCTGTGGGAATGGTGCTGCTCCAGCAGGCCGCGGCTGCCGCAGCACGTTTTTATAACCATGCAGAACTCACTGAGCTTCACCACAACCGCAAGGCTGATGCTCCCAGTGGAACCTGCATCAAAACTGCAGAGCTGATGGAGGAGCTGGGCAAAACATTCAATTCCGCAGAGGTTGATGAGCAAGAGTCGCTCGAGGGCAGCCGTGGTGGTGAACGTCCCAGTGGGCTGCGTCTGCATTCCCTGCGCCTGCCCGGGCTGGTGGCTCATCAGGAAGTGATGTTCGGTGCTCCGGGTGAGACCTATACGCTTCGCCACGACACCATTGACCGTGCTGCCTACATGCCTGGCGTTCTGTTGTGCGTGCGCAAAGTGAGACAGCTGCCAGGACTCGTTTATGGCCTGGAGAGGCTGATCTGACTTTTTCATGCTGATTCCACTGCGTCCCGGTGAATTGCAGACGTTGATACCGGCTGTGGCGACCGGTACTCAGTTCAGGTTTGCTCTGGGAGATCCGCGCAAAATTCTGCAGCGTCTTCTGATCTCAGGAATCGGTGGTGTGATCACTCTTCTGATCAGTCAGAGCCTTTCCTTCAACCGCTGGGGATCTGTCTGGCTGATTGCCGGGGTTGTTCTGCTCCTCTACATCCTCTGGGGTCCGATTCTTGAGGCGGGTCGCAGGAATGCGTCTCTGCGTCGGTATCCATCGGCCGCGCTTTTTGAAGGGGAGGTGATCGAGGCTTACACCAAAGAGCGGGTGGAGAATCAGCGCGAGCAGGCTGACTCCAGCGGGCGTCTTGAGCTGGTTGAGAACCGCCGAACCTGGCTGATCCTCGAGCTGGCAGATGAAGACGGCTACCTGGGAAGAGTCAGTTTCCCGATGACCAAAACCCACTCGGCCATTCGGCCAGGCGTTCTGATTCGCTGCATTGTTCTCAGTGAGCGCAAGGATTTTTCGAGTGTCGGTGCACTGACCGATGCTTGGCTTCCCCAGCTCAAGCTCTGGGTCGGGGAGTATCCCTTCCTGCTCAGGCCGGCATTTGAGGATCTCTGCAGAATTCGCTTGCGTAAAAGTTCTTAATAATGCGTTACGCTGTGTAAATAAGTCAGGTTGAACATGTCTCAGGCACCTTCCAACGCTCCCGGCATCCGCGGCGCCACCGTGACCACAGAAGATGGTGGTCGTCTCAATGCTTTCGCAACAGAACCCCGCATGGAAGTGGTGGATACGGAGAGTGGCTGGGGCTTCCACGAGCGCGCAGAAATGCTGAATGGTCGTATGGCCATGCTTGGTTTCATTGCTTTGCTGGCCACGGAATTCGCTCTGGGTGGTGAAGCTTTCACTCGTGGTCTTCTCGGCATTGGCTGATTGTTTGATGTGGTGACAGCTGCCCCTCAACTGCGAGATTCGGCTGTCACAGCCTGTAAACACAGGTTTCACATCGTTGGTGCCGGTCCAACGGGAGCCCTGTTAGCGCTAGGTCTTGCGCAACAGGGCTTTTCCGTTGTTCTTCAGGATCGCTTGAGTGCGGAGTTGCTGTTGGCGCGAAGCCGTGCCTATGCGATCACACACTCGTCCAGGCGTCTACTGCACGATCTCGGTCTTTGGGATGCCTTGCGGGGCGAGATGGAGCCCTTCCGCTCTCTGCGGCTTGATGACTGCTCCGCCCTCAGCACGGCCTGGTTTCATGTTCGCGATCTGCGACCTGCCAACCGCGCCTCAGAGGCGATCGGGTGGATTCTTGACCATCGACCCTTGATGAGTCTGTTGCTGGAGAGGCTCAAGGCCTCTGATCAGGTTCTGTTGCAGTTGGATAACGCCACCCCAGCAGTGGAGGCTCTCTCCAACTCTCGATCCCGCCAGTGGATCATTGCTGCGGACGGACCTCGCTCCATGTTGCGTCGCAGGGCTGAGGTTCCCTACTGGTCCCACGCTTACAACCAGGGCTGCCTAACCGTGAAGATGCGCTTGACTGGAGCCGACCAACACTGTGCTTACGAACTGTTCCGGTCGGAAGGTCCTATGGCCGTTCTGCCTCTGGGGCAGGACCGTTACCAGCTGGTTTGGAGTGCACCGCTGCAGCGATGTCGAGATCGAGCGGCCTCTTCTCCATCCGAACTTTTGTCGGCATTGAACACCCTCCTTCCTGATGGTGTGAATGGTGTCGAACTGCTCGACGAACCTGGAGCTTTCCCACTGGAATTAAGTCTGGCGCCACGTCTCCACCGTGGATCCCTGCTTCTGGTGGGAGAGGCTGGTCACCGTTGCCACCCGGTCGGCGGTCAGGGCTTGAATCTATGTTGGCGAGATGTCAGTGGCCTTTTGAATCTGACCGCAGCAATGCAGCGCGGAGAGATCGCTTACCCATCGCTGGCTCGACGTTATTCCCGTTGTCGACGCATTGATCTGTTGGGAGTTTTGTTGTCAACGGATCTGCTGATTCGTTTCTTTTCCAATCACAATCCTCTGCTGATGCCTTTCAGGCGTCTCTCGCTCTTCATGCTGAAGCGTTTCAATTGGATCAGGCGACTCAGTCTGTCGGCGATGAGCGACGGACCGGGCAACCTGCTGAAACCGCTGCCAAAATAAAGACCTCGCTCTGCAGTGATGGTGATTAGCAGTGATCCACAACCAGTGGCTTCCCGAGCGCTGATCAGATTCCTTCAGCAAAGGCTGGGATTGAGCGAAAATGCCATCAATCTGGGAATTCGTCAGGCCCAGCTTGAGCAGGCGCCTCTGCCTGTTGTGCTCTGGAGCTTTGGATTGCTCAACCTCACGCAATATCAGGAGGTCCTCGACTGGCAGCAGCAGCAGGACTGATGCTGGTTGCTGCTGAATCGCAGAGGCTGGATAGCAGGCTACGAAGTCTTGTCAGCCGTAACGGACAAGTGATTCAACCGGCAGTCCCTCCGGCAATCGATTCCGTCCTTGCAGACCAGAGAGTTCGATGACGAACCCACAGCCCACGAGTTTGCCTCCGGCTTTCTGAATCAGTTCAACACTGGCGGCTGCTGTTCCTCCTGTTGCCAGCAGATCGTCCACCAGCAGAACCCTTGAGCCGTCAACAAGAGCATCGCTCTGGATTTCAAGACGGTCGCTGCCGTATTCAAGGGTGTAATCAACACCGATCACAGCGCCTGGAAGTTTCCCAGGTTTTCTCACCGGTACAAAGCCAAGCCCTTGCTGAAAGGCCAGTGGAGTTCCCACGATGAAGCCTCTCGACTCAATTCCCACGATCAGATCAGGTTTGAGTTGATCGCATACGCGGCCAAGCTGCTGCATCACTTCGCGCCATCCACGGGGGTCACGCAGCATTGGTGAGATATCGCGGAACAGAATTCCTGATTTTGGAAAGTCCGGTACATCGCGAATGAACTGACGAAGATCCACAGGCTGTTGATTGAAAGGCCTCAACCCTTGCATCATCGCAGTCGTTGCTGACGGTCGTTATCTGACGGCAGTCTTTTCGATGATCCGAATCCGTTTGAGCGCTTGAACACACCCGTCAGAAGTGGAGACGAGATCGACAGATCAAGTTCAGTCTCCGGGCTGATGGATTTCTATGCGTTACTGAAAAAATTGTCTTCATACTTGGATGCGGTAGGTGCCATATCAGTTTCAGTCCATCACACTTTTCAGCTCTCTGCAGAGTGCTTCGAGCGGATCCAAGTGCATTTGGCTTCACACAAGCAACCTGTTGCTCTCTGCGTCTGCTCTGCACCGCTGCGAAGATTGAACGCTTTCAGTATCTGAGGCGCCTCTGGGCAGCGCCTGAAACTCAGGTGGTAGTGGACTTAGTTTCTCTACCTTGCTGCTTTCATCACTCACTGTTGGGCAGGATGTTCAGTTAATGTTTCGATGGTTTATCAACGTTGAGTTGGTGTCATTCGTGAAGAATCAGTGCATCCTCTGGCAATCAAGGCCCACTCCCATCAATTCTCGTAACGAGGCGCCATTACTTCAATAACCAATTTTTGGCTAACACAAGCGATCAGTCAAGGCTCTGGGATTGATACTTTTATCTTTCGCTGTAATTAGGCAATGAGGGGTTGCATTGACGCTTGAAATCAATCGAATGTTTTCTCACTCTTTTAAAGATGCTTGGGTTGGTGTAAATTTGAATCCTCTGGCTTGTCTGGATTGGTTCGAGTGTGAATGCCCGCTCAGTTTTATTGTAATTCCATGTTTTCACTGCTGGTCCAAATTCTTCTTCAAAATTTTGCTTAAATTCATCATCTTCTGTGAGAAGATACGTTTTTTCTTGGTCTAAGGATTTGATTTGCAAACGTACGTCTTGAGGTGTTGCTCCCCAAAAGTCTGGAAATCCTGTGTAGTGAATTGGAATAACATGTATTTTGGAATTCGTAGCCAGTGTGGCACCTGAAATCCAGTAATTCCCCAAACCCAAATAGGCATTATATCCCATTTCATTAATAAACTTTGCTGCATCATTCTTAAAAGGTAAGATACGTTCGCTCCTCTGGATCAGAGTATCTTTTAAAGATTGAAGTTTGGTAATATTAATATTGTTTCTTCCTGTACCCTGAAAAGAAACCAAGGTAATGACCAGCATTGTTGAAAGTGCAATGGACTGTTGATGATTTTTTATTCTGTTGAGGTAGATAACAAAGAAAACGGGTATCAATGCGTATGCAATGCAAATGTATCGAATTGGTGCTTCGCCACTGCTTGTAAGCATTGGCAAATAAACAAAATAGGAAAGGCTGCTTAGTGAAATAGTGAGTAAGCCAGCTTTTGTTTGTATTGGGAAATCTAAACTTGATTGATTAGACTTTATTGCATAAATAATTGACACAATTGATAGTATTGCACTTGCTGACGTGATCCAGCTTGCTTGAAAGTATTGACTCAATGCTGACAGTGTTCCTAAAAGATTGAATTGGGGTGTGGCACATTGTTCATTAAAGCGGCTGCCTATGAAGACTCCTGCTGCTGTTGCAAGAATCAGCGATATTGAATAGTTCCGTTTCTGTGATCTTTTTAAAAAAATTATGAAAATGATGATAGAGGGTATGACGGCTGAAAATATTGAGATCTTATTCGACATCGTCGCAAGAACAGTCAGCAAGCTCATGCCAAGAATCATTATATTCTTGTTTTGAGATTTAATCGTATTTATTGACAGTATCAGAATTAATATTGTATTTAATATGTTTCCGCCATGGTGAACAGGCGTAATTAAATGAGCATATGCAATGTTAAATTGCAGGCTGATGTTTAGCAATATAATAGTTGCAAGGCTAATTTTTATCGAAACTGCTGTGAGCGTATTTTGTTTTGAATTGATTGTATGGGTCAGTACTGTGGCAAGCAGGAGAAACAGTGAAGAGCAAAACCAGGCATAGTGACTGAAGATCTCTAGAAAACCAGCTTGAGGATGAATCTGCTGTAAGAGAATAGTGGTTGTCAGATCTGGGAAAATACTTGCAATTCGTGAAACATGAATATTGAAAAGATGAGTGTCTGGATTGCTGATCAGGCTTTTTGCCTCTTCGAATGGCGCGAGTGAATCTGCATTAATGGGTAGCGCAGCAAATCCTTGCAGAGTTGTTAAGTAACCTGCACTAATGCAAACGAGAAATAGGCATAGGTAATCAACTTTTACTAATTGTTTTGTTCGTATCGTTTGGCTGGATGCTTTGCTGATTCCTATAAGACTTCCAATGGCTTTGAAACTGTTCGCCAATTGCTTCGAGTTCTCCACTCTTTAAAAAATGAGAATCATATCTTGTATTTTAAACTGTTCCTGCTGAAGAGGTATTGCAATTTTGACTTTGCTCTGTTTGTCACCATTGAAAAACGCTCACATGAAAAAAGTTGATATAAAAGTCATGTTTGACGAGTGAATTTCAGCTTTTTTGCGGTGCAGCCAATTCTTAATTGAACATGATTAACAATATTGATAGCTAGGTTGATTCCCTCTCTGCTTTTCTATGGTCTGAGCTTTAGATCCCTTAAAAGGATGTGACAACAACAATCTATGACAAGCAATGGCTTCAGCTAAAAGGACTTTTTTGTTTCAAGCATTTAGAGGCTCTCAGCGAACCCTATAGTTCGGACTCGCTTTATTGCATTCTCTCTTGAATTTTTTTGATTTTCTGGAGATTCTCTTGTAGATTTCAGGATTATCATAAACAAGTATCTTGTTGTTGGTATCGATTTCGTCTCTCGTAAATGTTCTGTTTTCATCATCGTAATTCCATATGATATCTGGTTCCCCGTATTTGCTTTGGATCTTTTTTTGGAATTTTTGATTGACCCGACTCTGCAAATATTCTACTACTACATAAGCTTTGCTTTTTTCGAGAGGTTGAATCTGTTGTTTGATGTCTTGTGGTGTGGCTCCCCAGAAATCTGGATTGCCTGATTTAAGAATGGGAACAATCTGAAGCTTTGAATTAGTGACCAGTGCCGCGCCCGCTGTCCAGTAATCACCCAGGCCAAGATAGTTGTCATATCCCATTTTGTGAATGAAACGTGCAGCATCATTCTTGAACGGTTCAATTCTCTCGCTCCTTTCTAGGAGCGCTTGCTTCAGCGATTGATGTTCTTTTAAATTGAGGTAGGGGCCTACCGGCGATTTAAAGGAAAGTACAGTAACAGTAACGAGCGTAATTAACACTATGGGATACTGGTAATTCCTCATAGTGTTGATGTAATATCCAAAAGATACTACAATCAATGCATATGCGATGCAAATGTAGCGAATGGGAGCGTCTCCACTGCTTGTTATGACCGGCAGGTATAAAAAATAAGAGAGACTGCTTAATGATATTGCCGTCAATCCTGCGCTGGTTGATTGCGACAATGTACTTTTTGATCTATAAATAAACCAAAGGGAAAAAATCGAAAATACCGCACTCACTGATGTGACCCAGCTGAGTTGAAAATAGTGAATAAAGGCGGAACCTGTGCCAAATAAATTTATTTTTGGATTGGCGCATTGTTCATTTAACAAGCTTCCAAGCACTAGGCCTGCTGCCGTTGACAGGGCCAGTTGAATGAGCGAATTTCTCCGTTCATTGCCTCGTAGATAACAGACAATTAAAAATCCTATTGGAAACACTGCGGTGAAAATTGCGATTTTGTTGGACAGCACAGCCAGCGTTGTCAAGATCAAGAGCGCAAGCCTTATGTTTCTCGCTTCTGTTCGCTTGAGCAGCTGTAAGGCAAGAGTCAGCAGAAGTAAGGTGTTTAGTATGTTGCCGCCATGATGTACAGGAGTGATGACGTGGGCATAAATTATGTTGAATTGATGGCTTATGTTCAGCAGGCTGACTGTGACCAAGCTAACTCTGATCGAAATAGCAGTTAAGGATTGAGTGACTGATTGAATTTGTTGAATTAAAAGTGTCGCCAGCAGTAGAAAGAGTGATGACGTTACCCAGGAATAAATGCTGAATATCTCCAGAAATCCCGCCTTCGGGAATATGAGTTGTACTAATGCATTGATTGTTATGTCTGGAAAGATGCTTGGTATTCTTGAAAAGTGAATATTGAATAGATGCGTTTCGGGGTTGCTGATCAGGCTCTTTGCTTCTTCGAATGGAGCGAATGAATCTGCATTGACAGGAAGTGAGTCAAATCCTTGCAGGGCAGCAAAGTATCCAGCCCCTATGCACACCAGGATTACGCACAAATAATCTATTCCAACTAACTCATGACTAAGCATTTGTTGGCTTGTTGTTTGTTTAAAACCAAGCAAGTGCTTGAAAGCACTGAAGATGTCCGTGGAGCGCTTTGAATTGTTCACTCGTTAAACAGCTTTGTGCAATAACGATGCCACCATATCTCAACGTGGTCGCTGGAGATCAACCTGTTGTTGATCAATCTCTGCTGGGATTTTTTTTGCCTCTCAATCGCATAAAATAGAGCTGATGATTTGATGCGGAATTTCGTTTGATCGATGTTCAATTTATATTGTTTTTACTTATTGTTCCGAATCATTCTTAAAGGATGATTCAACTTCCACTTGCTCTGTAACTTTGTTGATTTGGCGCGATGCTGAAGTTCTGATCGCCTACACAATAGGGTTAAACGTTAAATGTGAGGTTGTTAAAGGACTAGGCCCTGTTTTTGCTCATTGTTGCCAGAACCCTGCTCTCCCATCGATATGCCGTTTGCTCTTATTTCATTGCGCGTTGTCTCAGTTGATCAAATGCTTGAAGGAGTTTCCGGTGCGTCATGGATATCTGCGTCACATTTGCCCCCTGAAAAATGGGTTCTCAGGTTTTGCACCTGCAGGATCCTGTTCATTGCCTGACTAACTGTTCCGGTCTGCTTGACAAGCCCCAACCTCATGCTGCGATCGTGTGGCTTGATCTGACTGGTGCCCTGAGAGAGGCTGAAACTCCAGACTGTTTATCACCCGTCAGTCATACAGGTGCAACCAAACGCATTCGGTGTCATTCTTCTCGCGTTGGACTGATTCCCGGGGCTTTTCACCTTGGTTGTGATGAGAGGTTTACATCGACGGCGAGGTTGGAAAACGCGCTTTGCCTGTCTTCCTCTGTTGTATGTGTCATGCCTGACATGACCGAAGTCATCCCTAGCGATGTTGTGGAGCGTTCAATCCCTGATGCGCTGCTTGGTCGCAGAGCTCTCGAGCGTCTTGATCTGCTTCTGCTCACGGTCGAATCACTTGATCTGAACGGGGGCGAAGCCATGCTCTGGGCCACTCGTCAGCTTGGTTTTGAGACCATCTTTCCCAATCGGGTTGAGCTGTGGAAACGCCGTTGCCATAACCCGCTCAGACGTTCAACGAGGCGCGGTCAGCTCAGTGCTGTGGAAACAGAGGCATTGATCAGAATCCTCTGCGCCATGGCCGACCGGCTCTATCCAATGCTTCACCAGTTGCTCTCCTCTAAAGAGCCGCCAGATCTCACCCGCCAGCGCTGGGGACTGGTGCATCAGCGTTTACGCGATCTCATCGAAGAGCGCATGAACCTCCGTCGTGGCGCCATCCAGCGTTTCCTGGGGAGTGAGCCCGAAGGGCCTTTGCTGCGACAGCTGGTCCTGACGCTGGCACTGTCTGCAGGGCCCGGCGGTGTGGATCGTCTTCGAGCCAGTCTTCTTGATCCGACACCTTGAATGGCGATGCTCAAACAGTCCTTCCGCTACGACCAGACCACTGCACGTCTCGAAGTTGACGGCCTTCCCGACTTGTCTGCCGGTCATGCTGGCCAGGCCATCGGAATCCTCTCTTCATGGCGCTTGAAAATCGTTGGTGCTTCGGAGCTCGAAGGCAAACGCGAACATCTCGAGTCGTTGATGCAGGTTGTCATTCCCTACGTGCGTTTACGGCTTTCAGGGGTGGTTCGCTCCATTGGAGCCCTGAATGATCCAGTGCGGCTGGTCCCCGATGGATCTCAGCATCGTCTTGACCTCACCAGTGGTCAAGCGGACATTCCTCCACTCTCGATCCACCTCGATGATGCCCAACTGGCCGATCTCGTCCGCTGTCTCGATGCCTTGCGTGATGACGCTCGTGTCTGTCTCGCCTGGCCATCCATTGAGCACGAGCCACTCCCTCGTCGGGATCTTGTCGAGCGGATTCCCTTGACGCAGAGGCTCACAACTCCACTGCTCGGGGGTGCCAGCGTCGCCGCTCTGGCCATTCTCGGGCTTCTGCTGCCCTTGCCTCAACTGCAACCCCCCCAGCCTGAGCCGGCCAACGAAGTCAAACCGGAAACTCCTCTCAGCGGTTCCTCGCAATCCGAGCAAGATCGTTGACCTCTGAGCGAGTCAGCTCAGAATGCCTGGATTGTTCCAGTCGTCAAATGGCAATGATTCAGTTCAACTTCAACCCCATTTTTGTTTGGACGGTTGAGTCCCTGCCACCAGGATCCCGCTCGTTTTCGATCAGCAGTGTCAATCCTGGGCTTGTCACATCGTTCAGCCGGGGTCTGATGTCATGAATGCGCCCAATCTGAAATCTCTCAGTGCCGTGTCCAAGCCCCGAAGAGTGTTCAGCAAACGGACTCGGGCTCGGTCAGTTTCAGTCGGCCGCCAGATGGTTGAAGGTCTTCTGTTGCTTGCGATTGGCTCAGGTCTTCTGGCATTTCTGAGCTGGTTGCCTCAGAGGATTGATGCGATGGTGGTGGTCAGCGAAGCCATTGCAGACCTGATCCGAGGCCTTGGTCAGCTTCTTGAGGCATTCCTCGGTCTGGCAGCGGTCATCCTGATTGCACTGCTGCTGGTGGCTGGCCTTCTGGCCTTGGTGTCGGGCGGATTTCGCCTTGTTAAATCCTTCACAAGATTGATCAACCCTGTCAGAACCAAGCCGAGCAAACCAATCCAGCGTCGGCCACGGTCCAGACGATGATGTCAGTGGCGCGGAGCGAGTGATCGCTGCACTGTCCACAGCTCTTCAAGCGTCAGTCCACCATCGTCGTCGAGATCGAAGCTCACAAAATTCCGGCTCAACCAGGGCAGTGCTTGACATTCATTGCGATCGATTCGTCCATCACCGTTGCGATCAGCCTGGTTGAAGCGTTTCTGCAGTCGCTGCCCACTCGGATGGGGGCTCAAAGGGCTGACATCTTCGAGCAACAGATAACCGCGTGAATCAGGGCGTTGCAGGCGCCGTTCGAAATAGAGTTGCCCTTTGACTTCGCCTGACTCCAGTCGACCATCCCCGTTCACGTCCATCTGCAGGAAAAGGGCTTCCATTCTGCGCCCGTAAATCTGAACGTTCTGTGGATTCGCCAGTGCAGAGGCGTACGGAATAACACTTTGGATCCCAGTCAGCACCAAGACCATCAACACAGGTTGTGACAAGCGCTTCGCCATAAACGGAGCATATGGACTTTTGCTGACACGGACATGTCTGAGCCATGACAATGACCAGTTCAGCTGTGACAAGGTCCGTTTCAGCGCGACAGGACGCAAAGGGATCCATACGATCAGTGCACCTTGAAGCAGCGACAGAACCCATGCCCCGCACTTCGATGATCTGGGTGGTCGATGATGACCCTGATTTGCGTCAGATGGTTGGGACCTATCTGCTGGATCAGGGCTACGACGTACGCAGTCTCAGCGACGTGAAGCAGCTGGAGGCCCGTCTGGAATTTCAGCGACCTGATCTGATCGTGCTCGACCTGATGATGCCCGGTGATGATGGGCTGACTGCTCTTCGTCGCCTCAGGGATGCTGGCGATGACCTGCCGGTAGTGATGCTGACGGCTCGTGGAGAAGGCGTGGATCGCATCATCGGCCTGGAGCAGGGGGCTGATGATTATCTGGCCAAGCCTTTTCTCCCCCGGGAGCTTTCAGCGCGGATTGAAGCTGTTTTGAGGCGGCGCAGTGCTCTGCCCGCAGGCACACCTCTGGCTGAGGGTGGTGATGTGGTGTTTGGAGACAATGTGCTGGATCTGGCTGCCCGAACGCTGACTCGTGAAAGTCAGCCTGTTGTGATCACCAGTGGCGAGTTCAGTCTTCTAGCGTCGTTTGTCCAGCATCCGCACCGCCCTCTGTCGCGGGAACGGTTGATCGAGCTTGCTCGGGGGCCCGGCTGCGACACAGACAGTCGCAGCATGGACGTGCAGGTCTCAAGAGTGCGCAAACTGGTGGAGCCGGACCCAACCCGTCCGCGCTACATCCAGACAGTCTGGGGTTACGGCTATGTGTTCGTTCCTGACGGCCAGCCGCGATCTCGCTGATTTCTCTCTCACGGCTGTTGTCGATGCCTTCCCGTCCCTGGCAGAAGCGTCTCATTGCTCTGCTGGGATGGGGAGGCCTGGCTCTCGGGAGTTCGGCTTTTTGTCTGGTGGTGTTCCAGGCTCTCTTCGGTCGCCAACTGGAACAGTTGCAGACGATTCAGCTCGGAAGGGATCTCGCCCTCAACGTGCGGCTCACTGAGCTGGCACTGGAGCGTTACCCCCCTCATCTGGTTGCTGAATTGAGTGGTCTTGATCTTGAGGTCACGGTTCGTCCCAAACCCGCACCGCTCCCCCCCTCAGCGGCCTTTAAACGTCAAGCCGAAGCGCTCCAGCTTCAGCTCTGTCGACGACTCTCTCACTGTCCAATGGTGCTGCCCGACCGAGCTGCGCGCGGTGAACGCAGTGTGTGGATTGAACTGATTTCTCCTCTTGAGCCCATCTGGCTGCGTGTTGACGTGCCCTCGATGATGCGATGGCCTCCGGAGCCCACGCTGCTTGGGCTTTCACTGGTCGGCGCCGGCATCATCTGCGGCGGACTGTTTCTGCTGGTGGAGGTGGAGGCACCGCTGCGGGGTTTGGAGAAAGCGCTTTCTCGAGTGGGTGATGGCGAGGATCCTGACGCGGTCAGGGCACGTGGAGCTCCTGAAGTTCAGCGCCTCACGCTGCGTTTCAACGCCATGGTGCAGAGGCTGGCTGCCAATCGTCGCGAACGAGCGACGATGCTTGCCGGCATTGCCCATGATCTGAGAGCACCGATCACCCGTCTTCAGTTCCGTCTGTCCATGCCGCAGCTGTCAGCAGATGAGCGGGAGCGTTGTGCTGGAGATCTCCAGTCTCTTGAACGCATCACCGGGCAGTTTTTGCTTTTTGCCGGCGGTGGTGACGGTGAAACCTCAGTGGAGGTTCCCCTGGATCAATTGCTGGCGGAAGTGGCCAGCAGCCACCCCGCTGATCAATTGCGACTCGACCTGGCTCCGCTTTCAGTTTCGGTCAAACCTGTTGCTCTCGGTCGTGCAATCGCCAACCTGGTCGACAATGCTTTCTCTTACGGAGTTGCTCCGGTCATTTTGCGCCTGCATGTCGAAAATGCTCGCTGCTGCATCGAGGTCTGGGATCAGGGTGAGGGGATGCCAGCTCAGCAATGGGATGAGGCATTACAACCTTTTCACCGACTTGATTCATCCCGAGGTCAGCAGGGTCATTGCGGTCTGGGGCTCGCCATTGTGTCCCACGTGGCCCGTCTCCATGGCGGCAGTCTCGAGTGCATCCATAGCGGTGAGATCGATGCTGGGTCTGTTCCAGGCAGGTTCGCGATCCGCTTCAGCCTGCCGTTGCTGGATGGCAAGGGCATCTCTCCGACGAGCTGAAATCTGAGAAAAAATGGAGCAGACGGCGTGTTCACCTCTTCGCTGCCTCCAATAGGAATGGATTTGTTCTGACCATGGGCAACAAAGACAAGAACAGGGCAAAAAAACATCACCACTCAAAGGACAAAACATGTTCAGAGCGAGTGACTGACGTTGCTCTTGAAAGTCTTAGCGGTAGCACGCAGGATATTGAAACTCCATCTGATTTGCTTGGAGGGCTGATGGAAGATCATCATCAAAAAATTGTGAGGTTGAACAAGAAGCTGTATGAGGCTGAATTGATTCGTTTGCAGACTGATCTTGTAAGAATGCAGTACTGGATTCGAGAAACCGGCTATCGGATGATCGTTCTCTTTGAAGGTCGTGATGCAGCCGGCAAAGGGGGCACAATCAAACGACTGACTGAACCATTGAACCCTAGAGGTTGCAGGGTTGTTGCACTTGGAACACCAACGGAGCGTCAGAAAAGTCAGTGGTATTTCCAGCGTTATGTTGAACATTTCCCGGCTGCTGGTGAAATCGTTGTTTTTGATCGAAGCTGGTACAACCGTGCTGGAGTTGAGCGTGTGATGGGGTTCTGCAGCCCCGATCAGGTGGAGCAGTTTCTTGATGATGCCCCTGAATTCGAACGGATGCTGGTGCGCAGCGGCATTCTTGTTCTCAAATATTGGTTTTCAGTAAGTGATACAGAGCAGGAAGTGCGTTTCCAGTCGCGGATTGATGACCCCACCCGTCGCTGGAAGCTGAGCCCCATGGATCTTGAGGCGCGCAATCGTTGGATTGATTTTTCACGAGCCAAGGATGAAATGTTCACGCGGACCAATATTCCTGAGGCTCCCTGGTTCACTGTTGAGGCTGATGACAAACGGAGAGCAAGACTCAATTGTCTCCGCCACGTACTCAGCAAAGTGCCATGGGAAGACATGACACCGCCCGGAATCAAGCTTCCACCAAGACCTAAAAATAGTGACTATGTTCGTCCTCCAATTAACGAACAATTTTTCGTTCCCAATGCTTACCCTTATTCATAGTTTATTTGTTTCGCTTAATACCTTGCACGGGAAGGAATCACTATTGGTTCGACTCACCATTTTTGTCGGCAAGTGATTTGGTTTCTCCTCGGAATCATTGCCAATTGTTTTAACCGCGCATGGCAATATGCTTGTCTCGGTCACAATAAACTCTGCAAGATTTTGCCAGCAGTAAATATTTCCACCAGCTATATGCAATCAATGAATATGTTTATCGATAAATCCACATTGACTCAAGAGTGCTTTAAGAAGGCTGGTGAAGTATCGAGTTGACCCACAATCCCAAAAACTGACCTCTAAGGTATTGGTACTTTTCTATGAGTGATGCCTGAAACAACAGTTGGCTACTTCACGATACGAAGCATTGAGCTCAAGGGTTCGATTGAGGATGGGTATGAAAAGGACAGCCTTGAGAGGTTTCTCAACCAATATGTCAGCAGAGGAGTTCAAGGATCTGTGAGATATTTTTGCAAATCAGAGTCGGAAGTGTGCGCAAAAATCAGGGTGATTATGGAATTTATGCAGCAAGATTTGACGTCAGTAACTGAAATCTTTGAAATGATTCAAACAATTGAACTCGATCAGTGGTTGATGGACCCAAATTCACTAACTGACGCGCCCAGATTGATCAGCCAGGTCAGCACCACTATGCAAGCAGCTTAGTGTATGTCCTGGGTTTATATTTGTAATCAGCGGAATCCTTGCGGGTATAGTTAGTCTAATTAAAAAAAATATACTAAGCTTTTCGTGAATTTTAAGTGCACAGGCTCTTAATTCATATACGGCAAACAAAACAGGTGTGAATTAATTAATAGGAGAATCTTTTCTGAAATCTGCTCTGCAGGATTTTAATTCTTTATTTGGTTTAACCATCCTGAAACTGTTCGTCTTCGCCATAGAAAAGCCAAGGTTGTCCATTGTCAAGACGGTTACGCTTCAACCAGGCGTTGAAGGTTTCTCTTTCCTCATTTTGAGGCAGAGTTTCGTTGGATGATTTTTCGTCCATAGTGAACAATCTGATCAAGGAGGATGATGAAGGTGTTGCATTTCATGCACTGAGCAGTAACTGTTTAGTCATTTTCGGGTTCCTGCCTGTTGGTTCAGATACCGACGATATCAGCGAGCCGGCACACCATGGATTGGCTTGTTGCAACCACCGTTCTGCATTGCTGATTGCTTTGAATGATTGATCCCATACACTCAATCGGGGTTATGACACTCCAGATCACTGGATCTGCTTATTTGTCATCGTTAGTTTTGCTCAGTTGTTACGTATGACGGATTCATTCCATTAATTAGCTCATGGCAGCGAAATGAATGGGACTTGACATCGCTCTTGATGACGTAATGATGCCAGAAAGTTGTTTTAAACATGTTTATCACTGTTTTCGGCCAGAAAGGAGGGGTGGCAAAAACGTGCACTAGCGTGCATCTGGCTGCCATCTGGGCTTGCAAACATAAAAAGGTTGCTTTGATTGATGCCGATAGAAATCGATCGGCTACTGCTTATGGTGCTCGAGAATTGTTGCCCTATCCCGTCATTCCTATAGAAGCGGCAGCTAAGGCAGCTCGAGGTGCAGATATTGTTGTGACAGATGGACAGGCAAGCAGCAATGAAGAAGAACTAAAAAATCTTGTTGAGGGTTCAGATATTATTGTGTTACCGACAACTCCTCAAAGTCGTTCCATAGAGTTAACTGTTGAGATGTCAACCTTACTCAAAAATTATCGCATTCCTTTCGCCGCTTTATTGGTGAAGGTTGATTCACGTAAAAAGTCATCAGCGGAAGCAGCCGTTGAAATCCTTCAGGGTTTTGATATCTGTGTTTTGCAATCCCAGATTCCCCTTTTGAGCGCTTTTGAGAGTGCTGAAACCAATGGAGTGACTGTGGATCAATCAGTTGATAAAAGAGGCAGAGCCCATTCAAGACGTATGGTTGGTTGGCATGCCTATGACAAGGCATGTGTGGAAATTGAAGACCTCTATCAACAACATCGTGAAAAAAATAAGACTTCTTCTCCAATTGGTTGGGATTTCACGCCATTAGAAAAAAGGGTCGCGTAACAGCTTGTTCAGCCGTAGGCATTCACAAAAAAAGCACTGTCTGACTGAGACAGTGCTTTTTCTATTTTGGTTGAAATGAAGAAATTAAGACGCAAATATAAGATTATAGGTTTGGTAAAATCCAAAAGCTACGACCCATGCCACGATCATCGAAACTGCAACGGAAAAGAGAGTAAATCTTGTTGATTTTGTTTCTCCCCAGATTGTTGCAACAGTTGTCAAGCATGGAACGTAGAGAAGACTAAACAGGCAGTAACTGAAGCCTTGTTGAAAGTTAATAGCCCCACCCAATGTTGTTTTTAATGCATCGCTGCCCTCGCCCAATCCGTACATAGTTGCGACTGCAGCAAGCTGCACTTCTTTTGCAACAAATCCAATAATTAGAGATACTGTGAGCAATGGATTAATTCCCAGGGGGCTCATTAGGGGTGCAAAGAATGTTCCAATCTGACCAGCGTAAGTGTTTAAACCTTCTGAACCACCCGGATAGTTAGTAAGGAACCAAGTGATTGTTGTACCAATAATCATGAAAACTGAGAGTTTTTGTACGAAAGTTTTCATTTCACTCCATACATTCAAAGCAACCTGTTTGAAAGTTGGAGTTCTGTAAGGGGGCAATTCGATAACGAAAGGATCTTTTGATTTGAATTGACCACTAGCATTAAAGATTGCTGCCATTACAAAGGCGACAACAAAACTAATGATGTAGAGAAGCCAAAGCGCGTAGAATCCGTTTTTGGGAAGAATAATGCCCAAAAAGAATACGAACACCTGCAATCTGGCTGAGCAGAGTGCGAAGGGAATTACAAGAATGGAAAGAAGCCGCTGGCTTCGCGAGCGAATGGTTCTTGTTCCCATGATTGCAGGAACATTGCAGCCAAACCCGAATAACTGCATGACGAAGCCTCGTCCATCAAGACCTGCTTTGCGCATGATGTTATCCATCAAGTACGCAGCTCTGGATAAGTATCCGCTGTCTTCCAGTGCCTTCATCACAACAAAGAAGAAGGCGACAAGCGGAACAAATCCAAGCAGTGCTGCAAAACCTGCATATGGACCGTTAATGACAAAATCTTTAACGACTTCAGGTAAAAAAGCTAATCCAGGTTCCAGCACTGTCGATTGCAACCAATCAGTGAATTCTCCAACAGGATCCTGTGCTGGCATACCTACGTTCCATATGAAGGCAAAAAGAGCCAACATTGTTAGGAAGAAGATTGGTAGACCAAAGACCGGATGCAAAAGCACAGAGTCAAGCCGGTTTGTAAATGTCACCAGATTTTCTGGTGGCATTTCTATTCCTTGATCTAAAGACTCCTGTATTTCATTATCAGTTATTTTATTTTCACGACAAAATTCAACAAGTTCTGAGACTTTGTAAGAGTCCTTGATGTCGTTAACCGTATTCCAAATTCCGTCAACTGCCAGACTACAGCCAGCACCATATTTTGCGCTGATGGAGAATACGGGCATACCCAGATATTGAGATAATTGCTGGGTGTTGATTTTTACTCCAAAACGTTTGACCTCATCAGCCATGTTCAGAGCAACCAGTGCAGGCAACCCTAATTTTTTAAGCTGGAGTGGAAGCAATATCTGCCTGTCAATCTGAGAAGCATTAATGACACAAACAATTAAATCAAAGCTATATTTTTCAAGAAAATCCTGAACAACTTTTTCGTCTTCTGTGAAACCGTCCAAATCATAGATTCCTGGTAAATCTACGAATTCAACACTTTTTCCTTCGCGCTCTACTTTCGCCTGCATAAAGTCGACAGTCAGCCCAGGCCAGTTGGCGACCCCGGCTGTGGCGTTGGTGACACGATTGAAAAAAGTTGATTTACCCGTGTTGGGCTGACCTATGAAAACTATCCTAGGTAATTCATTTTTTGGTTCTGTCGTTTTGCCGGCTTCTGCAGTGATCATGGTGATGATTTAGGAATTGTTGAATTTGAAAAAAATTGATTCAGGTTTTCTTGAGATCTTCTACATCCGTAATTTCCACCAGTGCTGCTTCTGCCTTTCGTATGGCAATCTCAGTTGTACTTCCGACCCTCACTTCATAAGGGTCTCCACCCGGAGCTTTTCGCATGACCTGAACTTTTCTACCCTTCCTTATACCCATTGCTTCTAATCGGTCTTTAAAGGAATTGCTTAGTTCACTTCCATCACTGCTCACAGCAACAACAGTTGCAGAATGATGAACTGCCAGTTCACTTAGATTCATTTCTTGGCTTTGTCAAAGCATCTCTTCGAATGTTAGTGCTCGAGGCTTCTTGTGGCAATTAAAGAAGGCTTAAAAGTGCAATGCGAGTAGAATTTGTTACGCATAATCTAGTTTCTCTATTTTAAATCTGAAACAATGCCCAGCATTTGCATTGAATCAAGAGATCCGCGTTGTGGCATTTGATACCCGAATGGTGATGATGCTTGCCGGTGTCCAAATCGTTGCTAGCTTCAGAAAAGATTGTTCGTAATCATGCTGATTATTGAAATTGAACTGCTCATTGCGCTGATACTTGTTTTAGTAGCAATCACGCGTCGAACGGCCATTACGCAGTGGCTTGCCAACAGGAGATATCAAACAGGTCTTAAGAGGGCGCGCAAACTTTTTCAGCTATTGGACCAAAAAGATGGTCAAACTGCTATTACTAATCACTTGCTTGAGGAAGGTAATTTTTTACGCTCCAAACGTCGTGTAGGAGCTTTCTATTGTATTCCTTCTGAAAACATAGATGGAGAGATGCAAGATATCATCCTTCGTATGTCACACAAAAACGAGCCACGCTGGGTTGCATTGCGGCGGTTATATTTAAGTGCCATTGAAGACGGTTATTTTAAAAAATCCACCATTGATATCCCCCCTCTTTGGGATCGTGAATTTGATATCGCTTATGAGCATTGGAAAGACAATTTCTCAGGATCTATCAGTCGTGATGGCCAGGAAGAAGCTTGGATTGCAGTTTGACTTTCATTGAGCTAGAGGTTTTCTATCCTTTAGCTCATTTACGATCGTCTTTCAATTCATTGATAAGTAGTTCGATTTGTTTTCTTATCCCTTGATCTCATTGCGTTGCTGATCTTTAGAATCATTTTTTGAATTATTTTTGTAAATGCCTGCAAAAATCTTTTGATTCCGAGTGGAGGTAATTTTCCACACTTGCTGCAATGGGGCATTGTCCCGGATTCATCTTTCTTGATAATAGGCACGGGTGTCGATGAGGACTGTTTTCTTTGGAATTCTTTTCTGACACGTGCGTATTTGCATTGAATGCAGAGATTGTTCGTTTTTGAAAATAACTTTCTAGTTTCTCTACCATTGTTGATCATTGATATCACTGCTTCGTATTTAAATTGGTGCTGATCTTGCAACGTTGGGGTGTTTGGCGGAGACTTTTTATTTGCACCAGTTCACTTGATCTTTAATTGTCAAGTTGTTAGTCTTGGCCTGTATCGCTCACGTTGCAGCAGATGAGAAAAGAATACAAGCATCTCGCCAAAAAGATGTCACATGGTGAGATCATGGCTTTTGAGAATGAGTTTGAACTTCGTTGCAGGCAGCCTTCGTTAGGTGTGGTTTATGCGCTCTTGCTCGGATGGTTCGGATACCACAGATTCTGGCTTAAGGAGCGCAACAATGGAATCATTTACTTGATTTTCTTTTGGACACTGCTTCCAGCTCTGTTTTCCATATTTGATGCGTTGTGTATGCGCGAGTTGTGCACTGGGTACAACAACAAGCTTGCAAAGCAGTTGTACGACGACATCAAGCAAATAAGCCCATATTCCTAAAAAGTCGGAAGCTTTTTCTGTGAGTCTTTTGAGACTTGTTTCTGTGTATCCGTGAGTCGCTTCTTTGGGTCATTTGAATTGTCTCGATCCCTTGCATCCATGCCCTTTTCCCTTACTATTTGGGCTCCTCTATTTTTGGTGTGAGGAACTCCATGAAACTCTTCAAGCAATTGCTTGTTGCCCCCGCTGCCCTGGGCCTGCTGGCTCCTGTGGCTGCTGGCGCAACTGAAGTCAATGTTGCCGGTGTCTCCGACTATGCCTCCGTGTCCCAGGACGCGGTTGCTGTGGATCAGGTCACCAGCATCACCCAGTTCTCCGATGTCTATCCGACTGACTGGGCCTATCAGGCACTCAGCAACCTGATTGAGCGCTACGGCTGTGTGGCCGGTTATCCCAACGGCACCTACCGCGGCAACCGTGCGATGACACGCTTTGAAGCGGCCGCGCTGCTCAACGCCTGTCTCGACCGCGTCACTGAAGTGACCGACGAGCTCAAGCGTCTGATGAAGGAGTTCGAGAAGGAGCTCGCCATCGTCAAGGGCCGTGTTGACGGCCTGGAGGCCCGCGTCGGTGAACTGGAAGCAACCCAGTTCTCCACCACCACCAAGCTTGAAGGTCAGGCAACCTTCGACATCGGTGCCAATAACTTTGGTGGAGATCTAGATGCTCTTGACCTCTTTGAGTTGAGGGATCGTGGTCTGTTCGGTAATCAAGAAATCACTGATGCCGCAATTGATGCGTTTATTAATGGCGGTGCCAATCCTGTTCAAGGGTTCTTTGAGAATATTGGTGCTAGTGATGCTGCAGTCAGCGACCTGTTGCTTAGTGGACAGAACGCTCAGGATTACGAAAATACTCAATATGGTGCGACCACTTTCAATTACGACATTCAGCTCAATCTCAACACCAGCTTTACTGGAAAGGATTTGCTGACCACCACCCTCAGGGCTGGAAATTTTGGTTCGACAAGTTTCTTTGGTGCCCCTTCAACGCTCTCGACGCTTGAAGTAGCTTCTGATTCCCTTGACACAGGCGGCGGATCTGATTCGGTTTACATTGATAAACTGTTTTATTCTGCGCCAATTGGTAGCAGCTTCAGTTTTGTTCTGGGTGCCAACGTCGGTCAGGACGACATGATGCCGATGTGGCCTTCTGTCTATCCCTCAGGCGATGCCAACACAGTGCTCGATGTACTGACTCTCAACGGTGCTCCGGGTGCTTACAACAAGACTCAAGGCCCGGGTGCTGCACTGAACTTCGAAAATGATGGTTTCGTCGCTGGTGTTCAGTACGTAGCCGCCAACGGAATGGTTGGTAATCCACGTCAAGGTGGCATCGCAACCGATGCTGCTGCTGGAGTTGGAACTTTTCAAATTGGCTACCAGGCTGAGCAGTGGGGAATTGCTGGCGTCTATTCCTATCTGCAAGACGCATCTTTGGTTCCCTATTCAACTGCATTTACTCAGTTCAGCTATTTAATTAGCGATAGCTTGAGCGACAGTTCACTCAATGCCTTTGCTCTTTCTGGCTATTGGCAGCCTCAAGATTCAGGCTGGTTCCCCGCAATCAGCGCTGGTTGGGGCATCAATACCCTTAACGATACCGATGGTTCTCCTGATGGTATTGTCACGACTTCCCAGTCTTGGCAGGTCTCACTGCATTGGGACGACGCTTTCCTTCGTGGCAACTCCTTAGGTTTTGCGATCGGTCAGCCAACTTTTGCGACAGCTTTGAAGGGTGGCGATACACCTTTCGATGGCAACTACGCCATGGAGGCTTATTACGGTTTCCAAGTCACAGACAACATCACTGTGACCCCCGCAGTCTTCTATCTGAGTCGTCCCCTGGGTGAATTCACCTACTTGGGTCAGCAAGGAAAGGATGGAACCTTTAACCAGTTCGGTGGTGTGCTTCGTACCACATTCACATTCTGATTAACTAAACCTGGTGAGAGTTGTTCTCTCACCCTTTTCCTTTTCGAAACCAGCCTCTCATTTGGCTGGTTTTTTTAATGGGATTTTTCTATTTTTGAATCATCGAAAAAAAGTTTGTTAATTCCATGGAGACCTCCACAGACCAGACCCATCCTTTGTATAGGACTGACCGTGATCAGGTGGATTCTCTGCTTGGTCACCAAGGAAATCCTGGACCTTTGCAGCTGACTGTGGCGGCTCGACTTTTGATGCGCTATGGAGATTTTCCAGGTGCCCACGACATCAAACAAGACATTCAGAAGCTTCTCGCTGATTGGGGGCTTGACTCCCAAAGTCTGAACGCCCGTTGCCGGGAAATCTGGGCCAGTGGCTGGAAACCAGGTCAGCAGCTCGATGGTGATCTGGGTTCGGGAGCTGATGTGGCCGACCAGGAGAGTTGAGTCGGCTGATGCCCCGGATGCACCGGGGCATGCCTTCGCTTAGACCTATGGCTGCTTCAGGCAGGAGTTGGAAGCACCTTGCCTGCTCTGGCCTCCTCAGCAACACGACGCAGATCGTCGCATCCCTCTTTCAAGGTCGGGTAGGCGAACATTCCGCTTCCTGCGATAAAGCAGTTGGCGCCCGCGGCGCAGCACTGGGAGATGGTCCAGTTGGCCTTGATCCCGCCGTCGACTTCAATATCAACCGTCAGTCCACGTTCATCAATGGTTTTTCTCAGCTGGGCAATCTTGTCCAGCATGGTGGGGATGTAGGCCTGTCCACCAAAACCTGGATTCACAGTCATCACCAAGACATGATCGACCATGTCGAGCACGTTTTTGACCATTTCCATCGGTGTGTGCGGATTCATCGCAACCGATGGACTGCCACCGAGCTGGCGGATTCTTCCCAGAACTCGGTGTAGGTGTGTGTTGGCTTCCACGTGAGCAATCACCACCCCTGGTTCTCCATTGGGTCCCTTAGTGGCATCGACGTATTGATCAAGCATCGTTTCCGCGTTGTATTGGCTCACCATCAGCTGTGTTTCGAATTTCACATTGCAGTACCTGCGGCATGCCTTGATGAGTTCTGGGCCAAAGGTGAGGTTCGGAACGAAGTTGCCATCCATCACATCGAATTGAATTCTGTCCACACCCGCGTCTTCGAGATCCTTCACGCATTGACCCATGGCGGCCCAATCAGCAGGAAGCACCGATGGAATGATCTGAATGGGGCGTTCGGATGCTGTCATTGAAGGGCTTAAAACTCGAGGGATTTTAGAGAAGCACCATTGATCTAAGGCCTGCTCGAAGTCACTGATACAGTAAACCGCGCTTTTGAGCGAAAAGCCCAGTGGCGCCAAGTCCTGAGAGCTGATCCTCACCGCATTTAGTTCCCCGCCGCACTCCAGTGGATCGCACTCTCATCCAGGAAATTCTCGAGGTCGTTGAGCAGGCAGCCATCGCCTCAGCTCGCCTCACAGGCCTCGGCAAGAAGGATGAAGCCGATGCTGCTGCCGTCGAAGCCATGCGACAGCGCATGGGTCAGATCCAGATGCAAGGCCGAATTGTCATCGGTGAAGGCGAGCGTGATGAAGCTCCCATGCTTTACATCGGAGAGGAGGTGGGCAGCGGTAGTGGCCCTGGCGTCGATTTCGCTGTTGATCCCTGCGAAGGAACCAATCTCTGTGCCAACAACCAGCGCGGTTCGATGGCTGTGCTGGCGGCTTCCGATCGTGGCGGTCTGTTCAATGCACCTGACTTCTACATGAAAAAGCTGGCCGCTCCCCCAGCTGCAAAAGGCAAGGTGGATATTCGCAAGTCAGCCACCGAAAACATCAAGATTCTCAGCGAATGTCTCGGTCTTGCTGTTGACGAGCTCACCATCGTCGTGATGGACCGCACCCGCCACAAGGACCTGATCGCCGAAATCCGTTCAACGGGAGCACGTGTTCAACCCATCTCAGATGGTGATGTCCAGGCAGCCATCGCCTGCGGCTTCGCCGGCACGGGGACCCATTGCTTGATGGGTATTGGCGCTGCTCCCGAGGGCGTGATCTCTGCAGCCGCCATGCGTGCTCTTGGAGGACATTTTCAGGGTCAGCTCGTTTATGACCCCGCTGTGGCCCAAACCAAGGAATGGGCGGACCTCACCAAAGAGGGAAACCTCGCCCGTCTTGAAGAGATGGGCATCAGTGATCCCGACAAGATCTACGAGGCTGATGAACTGGCCTCCGGTGAGCATGTGGTGTTTGCTGGCAGCGGCATCACCGATGGTCTGCTGTTCCACGGCGTTAAGTTCGAAAAGGACTGCACCCGCACCAGCAGCCTTGTGATCAGCAATCTTGACGACACCTGCCGTTTCACCAACACGGTTCATATCAAGGAAGGCGCACAGAGCATCGCTCTGAGCTGATCTCTTTCTTCAAGCAGCGAGGGTTTCTCCATGCATATCGCCGTTGTCGGCCTCAGTCATCGAACGGCACCGGTTGAAGTGCGCGAAAAGCTCAGTATTCCTGAGCAAACCATGGAGGAATCCCTGCAGAACCTGCGGGGCCATGATCAGGTGCTTGAGGCTTCGATCCTCAGCACCTGCAATCGCCTTGAGATTTACACCCTTGTACGCAATCCTGAACTGGGTATTTCCGCTGTCAGGGAGTTTCTCAGTGGACATTCCGGACTGGACACCGGTGATCTGAAGCCGCATCTGTTCACGTTTCACCACGAGGATGCCGTTGGTCATCTGATGCGGGTTGCCGCAGGCCTTGACAGCTTGGTGCTCGGGGAGGGCCAGATCCTCTCTCAGGTCAAAAAAATGATGCGTCTCGGCCAGGAGCACAAGTCTCTGGGGCCGATTCTCAATCGATTGCTCACGCAAGCTGTAAGCACAGGCAAACGGGTTCGCAGTGAAACGAATCTGGGCACGGGGGCTGTCTCGATCAGCTCGGCAGCTGTTGAACTTGCCCAGCTGAAGTTGGGTCAGAGCCGAGGTGTCGATGATCTGGTCACCCTTGAGGATGAACAGGTGGCCGTCGTCGGCGCCGGCAGAATGAGTCGTTTACTGCTGCAACACCTCAAGGCAAAGGGTGCTTCAGGTGTGGTGGTGTTGAACCGAACCGTGGCTCGCGCACAGTCACTGGCTGCAGACTTTCCCGATCTTCCAGTTCAGTGTCGTCCTCTTGAGGATCTTGATCATTGCCTGAGCACATGCTCGCTTGTTTTCACAAGCACAGCTGCGGACGATCCGATCATTGATGCTGCTCGTCTTCAGCAGTTGAATCGTCGCAGTTCACTGCGGTTGGTCGATATCGGAGTTCCCCGCAATATTGATGCGGATGTGGAGGGAATCACCGGTGTCGAGGCCTATGACGTTGATGATCTCAAGGAGGTTGTCGAACGCAATCAGGAAGCTCGCCAGCAGGTGGCCCGTGAAGCGCAGGGACTCCTCGATGAAGAAGCTCGGTTGTTCCTGGAATGGTGGGACAGCCTTGAGGCTGTCCCGACCATCAACAGACTGCGTTCTTCTCTGGAGTCAATCCGCTCAGAGGAACTGCAGAAAGCGCTCAGCCGTATGGGACCCGACTTCTCGGCTCGCGAACGAAAGGTGGTTGAAGCTCTCAGTAAAGGCATCATCAACAAAATTCTGCACACTCCGGTGACATCCTTGCGAGCACCTCAGCAACGCAGTGAGAGACAGAACGCGTTGATCGTGATTGAGCGTTTGTTTGATCTGGCTCAGGACGATGATTCGGATCGTTGAGTGCTTTTCTATCGAATCGTTCCCTGTCTAAATCTGATTCCCAGCATTCTTGCCGGATCTGTCCCAAGCATTGGTTGGGAGCACCAAAACTCCTGTAGGTTTGCCCGGCAAAGCCGATCTGCGGGGGCGGCATGAAGCGTGTTCTGGCCATCATTCTTGGGGGAGGAGCGGGAACGCGTCTTTATCCCCTCACCAAGATGCGGGCCAAGCCCGCAGTTCCTCTCGCAGGGAAGTACCGATTGATCGATATTCCGATCAGCAACTGCATCAACTCCGACATCAACAAGATGTATGTGATGACGCAGTTCAACAGCGCATCACTCAACCGCCATCTGAGTCAGACGTTCAATCTCAGCAATTCCTTTGGTGGCGGTTTTGTTGAGGTTCTTGCGGCTCAACAGACTCCCGACAGTCCTTCCTGGTTTGAGGGCACCGCAGATGCAGTTCGCAAATATCAGTGGCTGTTTCAGGAATGGGATGTTGATGAATATCTGATCCTTTCCGGCGATCAGCTTTATCGCATGGATTACAGCCTTTTCATTGAACATCACCGGCGCACAGGTGCCGATCTGACTGTGGCTGCTCTTCCTGTGGATGCCAAACAGGCTGAATCCTTCGGCCTGATGAGAACTGATGACAACGGCAACATTCAGGAGTTCCGAGAAAAGCCCAAGGGTGAATCCCTGCTTCAAATGGCTGTGGATACAGCTCGCTTCGGGCTCAGTTCTGAATCTGCCAAGGAGCGTCCCTATCTGGCTTCGATGGGGATTTACGTGTTCAGTCGTCAGACTTTATTTGATCTGCTGGACGGGAATACCAATCACAAGGATTTCGGCAAGGAGGTGATCCCGGAATCCCTGGCTCGTGGAGACAAGCTCCAAAGTTATGTCTTTGATGACTACTGGGAAGACATCGGCACGATCGGTGCGTTTTATGAGGCCAACCTCGCACTCACCCAACAGCCGAAACCTCCTTTCAGCTTTTATGACGAGAAGTTCCCGATCTACACTCGGCCTCGTTATTTACCGCCGAGCAAACTCGTTGATGCTCAGATCACCAATTCCATTATCGGCGAGGGTTCAATTCTGAAGTCTTGCAGTGTTCACCACTGTGTTCTGGGTGTTCGCAGTCGTCTGGAGTCCGATGTCGTCATCCAGGACACCCTGGTGATGGGTGCCGATTTCTTTGAATCAAGTGAAGAGCGTGCTGTTCTGAGAGAACGAGGTGGCATTCCCCTCGGTGTCGGTCAGGGAACCACGGTCAAAGGTGCCATTCTCGATAAGAATACTCGCATCGGTTCCAACGTCACCATCGTGAACAAGGACCATGTAGAGGAGGCTGATCGTCCGGAACTCGGTTTTTACATCCGCAATGGAATCGTTGTTGTGGTGAAGAATGCGTCCATTCCAGATGGCAGCGTGATCTGATCGTTCATTCCTGACAGAGCCAGAACATATTGCAGCCGACTTGGATTGTTGTGGTCACACTGTCGGCAGTGAATGGTTCAGCTGAGCATGTCCAAGGCCCACTTCGGTCTGATTGGTCTCGGCGTGATGGGGGAAAACCTTGTCCTCAACGCCGAGCGCAATGGCTTTTCGAGCGTCGTTTACAACCGCACCTATTCCAAGACGGAAGAATTCATGTCCGGTCGTGGCGCCGGCAAAAACATCCAGGCAGCCACTGACCTTCAGGATTTCGTTGACAAGCTTGAACGTCCTCGACGCATCCTGATGATGGTCAAGGCGGGTGGACCTGTTGATGCTGTGATCCAGCAGATTTCGCCCTATCTGGATGAAGGAGATCTGTTGATCGATGGTGGGAACTCCGAGTATCACGACACCGAACGCCGGGTTGCAGAACTTGAAAGCAAGAGCTTCGGATTCATTGGAATGGGTGTCTCGGGTGGAGCCAAAGGTGCTTTAGAGGGACCCAGCATGATGCCGGGAGGCACCAAGACCTCCTACGACGCCATTGAAAGTCTGGTTCGCAAGATGGCGGCTCAGGTTGAAGATGGTCCGTGTGTGACTTACATCGGTCCCGGAGGTGCGGGCCATTTCGTCAAGACCGTTCACAACGGTATTGAGTACGGCATTGAGCAGATCCTCGCGGAGGGGTATGACCTGATGAAGCGGGCCGGCGGCCTGAGCAGCACTGAGATGGCTGATGTGTTCGCCCACTGGAACAGCACTGAAGAGCTTTCCTCCTATCTCGTCGAAATCACGGAGGTGTGTCTACGCACGATGGACCCCGATGATGGAACTCCTCTGGTGGAAAAAATCCAGGACAAGGCCGGTCAGAAAGGAACCGGTCTCTGGACGGTTGTCAGCGCTCTGCAGATGGGGGCTTCTGTCCCGACGATCTATGCCGCTCTCAATGGACGCGTGATGAGCTCCATGAAAGATCAGCGCATCAAGGCCGAACCGATTCTGAAAGGACCTGCCCTGCAGTCGTTCGACATGGGGACATCAGCCGATGGAATGGCTCCTCTGATGGATGCCATGGTTCTGGCCTGCATGGCCAGCTATGCCCAGGGCATGGAGCTGATGCGCATTGCATCAGCTGAGCACAATTACAACCTGGACATGCCTTCGATCGCACAGATCTGGAAGGGAGGATGCATCATTCGGGCTCGCCTGCTGAAGCGTATTCAGGATGCTTTCACAGCCGATCCCCAGCTGGCGAACCTGCTGATCGACCCCTGGTTCGCCGACCAGGTGAACCGTCGACTGCCCGGTCTGGCCAGAATGGTTGCAGGCGCTGCTGCAGCTGGGATTCCCGTGCCCTGTCTGAGCAGCACACTCGATTACATCAACAGCTATCGCACGGCTCGTCTGCCCCAGAACATCGTGCAGGCCATGCGCGATTGCTTCGGCTCCCATACTTATGAGCGTGTGGACAAGGACGGCATCTTCCACACCGAGTGGCTCAGCTGAGGACCCCGCGATGAGTTCCTATCGCATCGAGCAGGTTCAATCGGCGGAGGTTCTTGCCCGGCGTGCCGCTGAGCACATCGGGGCCGCCATTGACCTGGCGCTTGATCAGAGGGATCGTGCACAGATTGCCTTGTCAGGCGGAACCACTCCTGCGCTGGCCTACACCTTGCTGGGCCAGGAACATCTCCCCTGGGACAGGGTTGACGTGTTTCTGGGTGACGAGCGATGGGTGGCCGCCGATGATGAATCGAGCAACGCGCGCATGCTGCGCAACACCCTGCTCAAAGCGGGCCAGCCGGGAGCCAGAGCCTGCTTCCATCCTGTTCCGACAGTGGAACTGTGTTCTCCGGAAGCCAGTGCTGATGCCTTTGCGGAACTTGTGGGCAGTGTTTGTGATGGCGAACCACCCGTGTTCGACTTCATGCTGCTTGGCCTTGGTGATGATGGCCATACGGCATCGCTATTCCCTGGCACAGAGGCGCCTGGCGTTCAGGATCGCTGGACAACGATCGGTCGCGGCAAGGGTCTTGAGCGGATCACACTCACGGCGCCGGTGCTCAGCGCCGCGCGTCAGGTGGTCTTTCTCGTGAGCGGAGAGGCCAAGCGTCAGGCGCTGTCGCGACTTGTGGCTGCCGCTGAATCGCCTCAGCGCACTCCTGCCAAGCTGGTGCAACCGAGTTCCGAGATTCTCGTGCTCGCCGATCAGGCTGCTTCTCAAGGGCTTTGACGACACCTCCCCACCAACCGCCTCCGGAAATTCGCGTGATCGCCTCAGGTGACTCCTTTCGAGACTGGGCCAGTCTGAACGACACGATCATGGGTGGATCCAGCAGCGCCGGTTGCAGGATGAGCGATCAAGGTCTTGTGCTTGAAGGTGAGGTGGTGAGTCAGGGGGGAGGCTTTGTCAGCTGCCGTTCGCCGGTGTTTCGACCTCCTCTCGACCTCAGCCCCTACAAAGGTTTGCGTCTGACGCTGGATGGGGAAGGACGAAGTTTCAAGTTTGCGGTGGCCTGCCGTGACGGAGTTTTCGGACTCACCGAGTTGATTCCGGGAGGATTGCGATGGGTGACGACGGTTGCCACTCAGTCAACGGGGACCACGGTCGTCGAACTTCCCTTTGAGCGTCTTCAGCCGGTGGTGCGCGCGAAGCCTGTCACTCTTCCGGTTCGATTTGATTCGTCTTGCATCACGCGTCTTCAGCTGCTGCATTCGCGATTCGGCGACGACGGCGAGCCGAACCCCGGCTACCGGGATGGTGCAATCAAGCTGCTGATTCGCTCGATTGAAGCGTTCTGAGATGAGCGCATGCTCCGCACTGGAGACGTTGATCGCTTCGGCGGCGGATCTCTGTTGCAAGCCTTTTCACCATGCCGTTCTGTCGGCCGAGGATGCAACGCTTGACGACTACCGCGGACGGATTGAATGTCGTGATGGAGATGGGAAGCGACTCGAAGAATTCGATCTCGAACTTGAGCTGTATCGCAGCGGCGCTGATCTGAATCTCACGCTTGCCTGGGCTGATCAACCACTGAGGCCAATCCTGTGGCACGGTCAGCACCCTGTCTGGATGGATGGTGAGACCGGCAAGCGCTGCTCTGCCCCAGCAGATGGAGCTGCTCTTGAAGCTCTCGCTCGACGTCTGAGGTCCCTGCTGGTTTGATCAGGGCTGATCGGTGACTGCCCCTCTGCTGCTGGAACTCACCAGACGGGCATATTTGCCCAGAATCCCGGTTCGGTAGCGGGGTGTGGGAGAGCTCCAGGCAGCGCGTCTGCGTTCCAGTTCGGCATCATCCACGTTGAGTTGAAGCAGCAGTTGATTGGCGTCAACAGTGATGCTGTCGCCCTCCTGCACCAGTCCGATGTTGCCGCCGACGGCGGCCTCGGGAGCAACATGCCCCACTACCAGTCCGTAGGAACCACCACTGAAGCGCCCGTCGGTGATCAAGGCCACTTTCTCGCCCAGCCCCTGCCCGACAATGGCTGCAGTGGGTGAAAGCATCTCGCGCATGCCCGGTCCGCCGACCGGCCCCTCGTAGCGGACGATCACGACATCTCCCGCCTTGATCCTGCGATCAAGAATGGCTTCAAGGCAGGTCTCTTCACTTTCAAAGACCCGTGCAGGGCCTGTCAGCACAGGTGATTTGACACCACTGATCTTGGCGACGCTTCCTTCAAGTGCCAGGTTGCCTTTGAGTATCGCCAGATGTCCCTTCTGATAGATGGGTTTGCTGATCGGACGGATCACATCCTGATCAGCAGGGGGTTCTGAAGGCACATCTTCGAGCAGCTGCTTCAGCGTCTTGCCTTCAATGGTCCGGCAGTCTCCATGCAGGAGCCCTGCATCCAACAGCAGTTTCATCACCTGCGGGATTCCACCCGCTCTGTGAAGGTCAACGGTGACGTAGCGACCACTCGGCTTCAGATCGCAGAAGACAGGAACCCTCTGTCGGATCTGCTCAAAGTCATCGATGTTCAGCTCGACTCCGGCTGTTCGTGCAATGGCCAGCAGATGCAGAACCGAGTTGGTCGAGCCCCCAACGGCCATGATCACGCTGATGGCGTTTTCAAACGCTTCCCTGGTGAGTAAGTCCAGGGGCCTGATGTTCGCTTTCACCGCTTTCACAAGCACTTCGGCGGACCGTGCGGCACTGTCGGCTTTCTCCGCATCCTCAGCCGCCATCGTGGAGCTGCAGGGGAGACTCAGGCCCATGGTTTCGATTGCGGCGCTCATCGTGTTGGCGGTGAACATGCCGCCGCAGCTTCCTGCTCCAGGACAGGCGTTTTTTTCAACTGCGATGAGCTCCTCCATGTCGATCTTGCCGTTCGTGAGCTGACCCACCGCTTCAAAAGCACTCACCACGGTGAGATCGCATCCACCGAGTTTTCCCGGTTTGATCGTGCCGCCGTAGACAAAGATCGCCGGAATGTTCATCCGGGCCATCGCCAGCATGGCGCCAGGCATGTTCTTGTCACATCCGCCCACGGCAAGAACGCCATCCATGCTTTGGCCGTTGCAAGCGGTTTCGATCGCATCAGCAATCACTTCACGACTCACGAGGGAATACTTCATCCCCTCTGTTCCCATGGAGATCCCATCACTGACGGTGATCGTTCCAAACATCTGAGGCATGCCTCCGGCCTGTCGCGCCGCCGCTTCAGCACGTTTCGACAGATCGTTCAGGCCCACATTGCAGGGCGTGATGGTGCTGTATCCGTTGGCAATGCCAATGATCGGCTTGCCGAAATCCTGGTCTCCAAACCCCACTGCTCTCAACATCGCCCTGTTAGGGGAGCGCTGGATCCCCTTGGTGACGGCATCGGAGCGGAGCATGGATTGTCTTGCGTTGCCGCGAATCACTTCGGTCAACCTACCGGCCGCTCTGTCACTGCCTGGAGCCAAGATCTTCAAGTTGACGGCGCACATCAGCAATTGCCGAATTCAGCTGTTCGACGCGGGCCTCCAGGTGGCTGTCGGTTTCAGGCTCAGGTCGATCACCGGCGCTGAAGGCTTCACTGCCGTCCTGCATGCGCGGGGCATAAAGCATCGAGCGCTGGTTGCGAAGACGACGACGGCGATCAGCCTCGGACAGAAGCCACCAGCCGAATCCTGCCGCACCCAGAACGGCGCCGCTGACAAGGGTGGTCAGAGTTCCTGATGCGGTGTCCTGGTGCCTCGCCATGGGCTTCCTTTGAATGTCCCCAGCTTAGTTCGGCTGCGCTGTTCTGATCCCCAGTCTTTGCAGGGGATCCCCGATGCCTGGAAGGATCCTGTCACGCTCATCCAGGTCAGCATCGATGCAGGCTGTGTGAATGCTGATCTCCGGGTAGCACTCTCCGATGCGTTTGAGTCCCGGGCTGGCGGTGAGTGCCGTGATCACGCGCAGCCTCGGCGGTTCAACCTTGAGCTGCTCCAGACGCCGAAGCAGTTCGATCAGTTCATCGCCATGACGGATCTGATCCAGCAGCAGCACCACTCCGGCCTTGGCTTCAATCGTTTCCGGCAGTCCTCCCAGGCAGAGCTCTGCGCTGGGCAGCACCTGGCGGGCCCCTTCCCAGAGGTGCAGTCCGCCGGGGATCATCGGAACCGCCAGCAGTGGAACGCCCGTTTCAATCACGGTTCCCTCCGCGCTGCCCAGTGGAGTTTTCACAACATCCCTGCGATGAGGCAACCAGTCACGCATCGCTTCGTAGCTGAGCCAGCGCCCCAGCTCCTCCATGGCTGTGCGGAACAAGGCCGGGGGTGTTCCTTCATGCCTCAGCACGGTCAGCCAGTGGGCAATCAGTGGGTGGGGCGGTACCACCACCCGGAGAGTCTTGGCCATGACGCGTGGCTTGGCAGTCGTCTGCCATATCGTGACCGCTCAAGTTACGGCAGCTGTTTCCGGGTAGCTGTTGAACGTTCGTACACCATGGCCTTGTCAGCTTTTTTCCTCTCTGTTTTCCGCTTCATCGTCGCGTCAATGGTTTGCGGCCTGCTCTCGCTGAGCGGATTGCTGATCGGTGTTGACGCTGCAGAGGCGATCACCGCCCCGGAGCTGCGTGGTCAGCGGGCCGTTCAGGAGATCAGCGCCGATATGCATGGGCGCGATCTCAAGGAAAAGGAGTTTCTCAAGGCCGATCTGCGAGAGGTGAATCTCAGCGAGACAGACTTGCGCGGTGCTGTGATCAATACTTCTCAACTGCAGGGCGCTGATCTGCGGGGTGCTGATCTTGAAGATGTCGTTGCCTTTTCAAGCCGCTTCGACGGAGCCGATCTTCGTGATGCCAATTTCACCAACGCGATGCTGATGCAGAGCCGCTTCAACGATGCTGAGATCGAGGGCACTGACTTCACGAATGCCGTGATTGATCTTCCACAACTCAAGGCTCTCTGTGGCAGAGCCAGCGGTGTCAACAGCCGCACCGGTCTCAGCACCCGTGATTCCCTGGGGTGTCGCTGATGCCTTCACGGCTACCTGTCACCGTGATCACCGGCTTTCTTGGGGCAGGGAAGACAACGCTGCTGCGTCATCTGCTCGTCAACAGCGGTCGTCGTCTGGCTGTGATGGTGAACGAATTCGGCTCGGTCGGGCTGGATGGGGATCTGATCCGCAGCTGTGGTTTCTGTCCGGAAGACGAGGTTGATGGCCGGTTGGTTGAGCTCAATAACGGTTGCTTGTGCTGCACGGTTCAGGATGACTTCCTGCCGACGATGGAGACCTTGCTCCAGCGCTCGGATCAGCTTGATGGAATCGTTGTCGAGACCAGCGGTCTGGCTCTGCCCAGGCCGCTGTTACAGGCTCTTGAGTGGCCAGCCATCCGTAAGAGGGTCCATGCGAATGGAGTGGTCACCGTTGTTGACGGAGAAGCTCTCAACGCCGGGAGCCCCGTTGGCGATCCCGCAGCCCTTGAACGTCAGCGTCAGGAAGATCCCAGTCTTGATCACCTCACTGCCATCGATGATCTGTTCAAAGATCAGCTTGAGGCGGCAGACCTGGTTCTGATCAGCCGCTCTGACCGACTCGATGCCGCAAGCACGGAGTCAGTTCGACAGAACCTTGCCGGTCGGGTCAGATCGGGAGCGGGCATCCTGGCGATCAGTCGCGGCGTTGTCGATCCAGAGCTTGTGCTGGGGATGGATCTTTCCAGACAGCCATTACCCGTTGACGATGTCCCCTCCCATCACAGCCACAGTCACGACAGCAATGGCCAAAATCACGGGGATCACCATCACCACGATCACACGCACGTTGAGGCTGTCAGCGGTCAGATCCAACTGGAGGGTTCGTTCGAGCGTGGGCAGCTCGAACAGCTGCTCAGCAGCTTTGTGATCGACAACGATGTGATCCGGCTCAAGGGACGGCTCTGGATTCAGGGAAAAACGCTCCCTCTTCAGATCCAGATGGTCGGTCCCCGGCTGGAGAGCTGGTTCGAGTCGGCTCCGACGGAGGCCTGGAAACCCAGCGAGGCAACTGGCCTTGAGTTGGTGGTGATCGGTTTGCAGAAGGACTCCACCCAGCAACTGGAAAGCCTTCTGCGTAACGACTGTCTGCAAACCGTCTGATCTGAAGCTCTGTGTTGCAAACACGGTTGCAGCTCTTTTCGGAGCTGGTTCAGCAAGAATCACTGCTGTCAGTGCAGTGGATCCTGAGGGTCACGACGTCAACAAAAAACAAGTGGCTTCCCTCAACAGCGACACTCAGAGCGTGAGTGGTGCGTCACTATTCAGGACTGTGACTCAGAGTCCTGAACAGCGGCAACTGTCGCTGCCGGGGTCTGTGTGACCAACCATTCAATTGAGAACCTCCAGTCGATCCGTGCCACTGCGCTCGATCAATTGAGCCAGTTCGAGCATGTCGGATCTGTTGACCAGGCCGATGCAGCCGAGGGTGCCGCTGTTGGCGTTCTGAAGTCCTGCGCTGGGATCCAGGTGGATCCCGAGCACGCGGCGGCCGGTGGTGAAGGTTGGCTCGATGCTGATCCACACAGGACCAAGCTCGGGGTAATCACCATCGATCAGGGGTTCGACGACCCCCACGCTGTAACGGCCGATGGGCAGGGGCGCCCGGCTGCCGAGCTGGTCACGATTGGCGTTCTGTCGGTTCGCCCGGCCACTGACGGCATCGAACCTTCGCAGCGGTTCACCTGGAATCTCAATCTTGAGGTCCCAGATGGGGTCTCCGGTCATCTGCAGTCGTCGATCGGTGCGTTCCAGAACGAGGGTGGGGACAGGATCTGGCTTTGGCGCTGCAGGTTCAAGCAATGCCATCAAGGACTGGCGTTTGAACGGTTTGACATCGGCCTTTGCCTCAGGCATCACCCAAGCGCCTGCCAAAACCGTGGCCAGGGTCAGACCAGAGAGCAGGCTGCTGAACAGAGGACGAGTTCTGGCGATTTGCATCCCGTTGGCAGAAAAACGTGCCTTTCCTAGAGGGGATGATTATTGCCTGATGAATGAATAAACGGTTGTTCAGCTGGCCTCGAGTCGGCGCCAGTCCAACCCCGGGCAATGGGCGACGATGGCCGCCGTCGTTTTCATGTAGTCCGCATAGGAGGGAAGCATTCGAAGCAGTGCGCGCTCCTCGCGTCGGGCCTTGCCTGTCAGCACAGAGACCAGAGCGAGAAACAGCAGAAGATGGAACAGGCTCGCCAAAGCGATCACCACTCCCAGAGAACAAACCAGAACCGCCCGATAGAGCGGATGGCGGCAGTGTGCGTAGACCCCGCTGGTGACCAGATCAGCTCCCGGTTTCGGATCCGGTAGCGGAGACAGGCTCGGCCCCAGTTTCAGAAATCCCTGGACAGCGAGAATCAGTCCGATGGCCAGGGTGATCAGGCCCACAACTTGAGCAGTATGAGGCCAGGCGATCCCGAAGAATCCTGGCTTTGGCCATGCAGGGATCAGATGACAGGTGATCAGGGCCAGCTGCGCCAGCAACCACCACTCACCGCGCCGGTTACTGAACCAGCCGCCCCAGCTCAGCCCCCAGCCTTTGAAAGCGGCTTTCCAATCGGTCACGGCGAGGTGGCTCCACTACTGCAAAGGCTGTCCCGTCGATGGGACCATGCTCCAATCCTGACCTCCCATGAACGATGAGAACCGTTGTGATCACAGGTTCCAACCGGGGGATTGGAGCTGCGGTGGCTCGCAGGCTGATCGATCAGGGGCATCAGCTCTGCCTGGCAGTGCGGGATCCCGAGGCCTTGCTGGGAACTGATCTGGATCCAGCGCAAGCTCCAGCCCGCCTCATGTCATGCCCCTATGACGCTCGCGTTCCTGAGAATGCTCAACGGGTTGTCGAGGCAACCCTGAACCGGTTTGGATCGCTGGACACGCTTATCCACTGCGCCGGAATCCTGCATCGCACGCCCCTGCTGTTCAGTGATGAGCAACGGTCTGAACCGGATGAACTCTGGAAGGTGAACGTGATGGGTCCCTGGTGGTTGACCCGAGCTGCCTGGCCAGCCCTCGTTGACTCTGGACGGGGTCGGATTCAGGTGCTGGTCTCGATGAGCGGCAAGAGGTCCAAAGGTTCGCTTGCTGGATATACCGCTTCCAAATTCGCATTGATGGGCCTTTGCCAGACCATGCGCAACGAGGGGTGGGAGAACGGCATTCGCGTGACCGCCGTCTGTCCCGGTTGGGTGAATACCCGGATGGCTGCAGGGGTCAAGACGATGCCTCCTGAGCAGATGACCCAGCCCGAGGATCTGGCCAGCCTCTGCGCGCATCTGCTCACGCTCCCATCGGCGGCACTCCCCTTTGAGTGCGCTGTTAATGCATCGCTTGAGCGCTGATCAATCCAGAGGGATCTCTCCTCGGGCACAAACGTCGTTCCAGCAGAGCGTTCGTTCCGCGATCCAACGGGCCTGAACGCCTGTCCAGTCGCCATTGTCATTCAGCTGCATCTTCATGTGGCCGCTGCCGTCATGGTTGAAGCGGACGACATGGTCTTCGAATGCCAGCTGCCAGCTGGAGCCTGGTTGATCGCTTTCGTACCGACAGTTCTGCCACTCCTGATGCTGTTGCCTGCATTCAACAGGCACGCTGACCGCTGGGCGCGCCTGCGCAGCCAGGCCGAGCCCAGCGGTCAGCAGCACACTGGCCTGGCTGATTGAGCGGATCAGTTGAGCCAGTGAATGGGGCACGTACTGGCCTGCGCAGCAAGGGTCTCCTTTCAACCTGCATTTCGTCGAACGAAAGCGGTCCCCTGGCCTGCCAATATTTAACAATTGCCTTTCGGAGCCCGTGCCGCGTTACCAAGCCCGCGTTCTGGTGCACCTGCGCCCATCGGTTCTCGATCCAGCCGGTGAGGCGGCCAGGGCTGCAGCGTCGCGCCTGGGTGTGGATGGTGTGGAACGCCTGCGCATCGGCAAGGCCGTGGAGCTGGAGCTTGAGGCCTCGGATGAGGCCGCAGCACGTCGAAGCCTTGAGCTGCTCAGTGATCGGCTGCTTGCCAATCCCGTGATCGAGAACTGGACTCTTGAGCTGACCCAGTCATGAGCATCGGGGTTGTCGTTTTTCCCGGATCGAACTGTGACCGTGATGTTCGCTGGGCGACCGAGGGCTGTCTGGGGATGCCCACGCGGTACCTCTGGCATGAGGAAAGGGATCTGAGCGGCCTGGACGCGATTGTTCTTCCAGGGGGATTCAGTTATGGGGACTATCTGCGCTGTGGTGCAATCGCCAGATTTGCGCCGGTCCTCGAATCACTGCTGAGTTTCGTTTCAGCCGGTGGGAGAGTTCTGGGCATCTGCAACGGCTTTCAGGTGTTGACGGAACTGGGACTGCTTCCAGGTGCACTGACCCGCAATCGAGATCTTCATTTCATTTGTGAGGACACTCCTCTTTCCGTGGTCAGCGGTCGTACGCCCTGGTTGTCTTCCTGCGGCGGTGGACGTCGGTTCTCATTGCCCATCGCCCACGGTGAGGGGCGTTATCAATGCAGTGACGACACGCTGAAGCAGCTCCAGGACGATGACGCCATTGCACTTCGGTACTGCAGCAATCCCAATGGATCCGTCTCCGATATCGCAGGCATCACCAATGCCTCGGGATCGGTGCTTGGTCTGATGCCTCACCCTGAGCGAGCCTGTGATCCACAGACTGGCGGCACTGCAGGTCGGGCCATCCTCGAAGCGCTGCTCTCCTGACCCATGCGTCGTCGTTCTCTTCTGGCGTTGTTCGCCAGCTCGGGAGTTGGTCTGTCACTATTCGGCAGCCTCGGTGGTCAGGCCAGATCGATGTCCAGACCGCGCCAACCGAGAGCAATCGCTCCACTCCGTCGGGGTTCACGGTTGAGAGCCATCAACCCTGGTACCTGGATTGACCCTGATACCGATTTCAGCCCTCTGAGCAAGCGTTGCGAAGAGCAGGGCTGGATTCTTGAAATTCCGGAGGACGTCAAAGGTCAGTGGCAATGGTTCTCGGCAACCGACGATCAGCGGCGCGCTTCGATCGAAGACGCCTGGAACGATCCCACCCTCGATGGTGTCTTCTATGTCGGGGGTGGCTGGGGCGCTGCGCGAGTACTGGAGTCCGGACTGAGATTTCCCAAGCGCCCGTTCTGGTCTCTTGGTTTCTCCGACAGCAGTGCCCTTCTGCTTGCACAGTGGCAGGCCGGTTTGCTGGGAGCCATTCACGGCTCTGCCTGGGGACTGGATGAACAGTGGCAACGCACGGTTGACCTGCTGAGCGGACGACCAACGCAACCGCTTCAAGGGCGAGGGGTACGCGGTCGCATGGCAAGGGGGCGTCTGGTGGTGACGAACCTCACGGTTGCAACACATCTGATCGGCACACCCTGGTTTCCTGATCTACGCGGATCCATTCTGGTGCTCGAGGATGTGGGCGAGGCGCCTTATCGAGTGGATCGCATGCTCACCCAGTGGCGCAGCGCTGGTCTGTTCAAGGGGTTGGCAGGAGTGGCCTGTGGTCGCTTCAGCTGGAAAGAAGACGATGTTCTTCCCGGCGATTTCTCCATGCCGGAAATCCTTGAAGAACGTCTCAGTGATCTCGGTGTACCTCTTCTGATGGATCTTCCTCTTGGTCATGGTCTGCCGAATTGGGCACTACCTCTTGGACGCGAAGCATTGCTCGATGCTTCATCAGGCCAGCTCACTCTGCAGGCCTAAAGAGTCTCGTTCAGCGCCTCTTGTGTGTCTCATGTCTTCAGTTTTTGCCTCTTCTTTTTCTCAAGAGCAAGTCCATTGGAATCATCCCAAGAGCCAGAAAGGGCACGAATTGAGGCAAAAATTCTGCGGCAAAACCAATCAATAGAAAAGCGGCAGCGAAGCTTGCGCCACGATAATTTTTGAGTCCTGAACCCTCACGGCCTTTGATGAGGACTGACTGCTCAAGCAGCTCGGGCTTCTCTCAGGCATGGATTGCGATGAGCCATCCAATGCCGCTAATCAATGCAAGAGTCCACCTGTAGAGAAGGCCAACCCCCTTGCTTGCATTCATTTGCCCATCATTCAAAGAACCATAGAGTGCTGTGGGCCAGGGAAGAAAAACAATTAATGCCATCCATAATGAATTTAGCCAGAAAATCGTTCCATCAAAAGTTCTCATCGAATTGAAGACCTGGTTGTGCTTAAGCCACAGCAGGGAAAGGATTAAGAAGCTCAGCCAAAATGCAAAAATCTGAGATGAGTTCTCGCCAATCAGTTGCCATATTGAGTCTTCTCCTGTCGATTTGATGTCAACTAGGGGTAGCAGTTGAAGGGTGATAGCAATCGCAACAACTGCATCAGTGAAGTTGATCAGTCGGTCGAATGACCGCCGCTGAACGGGCGAGATTGAATTCTGTTCGCCGTCCATTCGTGCTTGATCAAAGTATTCCTATGCTAGATCTCTCCTTGCTCTTTGCTCACCTCTTCGTGGGTGATTCGATCAGTTTGATGATTAAATCGAATGTTGTAAGTTTATTTGTTTGGATGCTGCTCTTTGAGATTGCTTTGTTCAATCAGTTTCTTGGGGCAGATGATGATTGATGGAGGTTTGATTCGCCATTGCACGAGTCGCCGCTGAATCTTTGAATTCTTCGAATAACCATAAAAAAAGGGGCCTGATGGCCCCTGTTCGGTGCATGTTGTGAGATCAGTTGATCAGACAGCAACAGCAGCTTTGGGATCCAGTGCGCCTTTGGCATAGAGGCCGGCGTAGTAGGTGATGCTCTGCTGTTGAATCTTGCTGGCGTTGCCAGCAGCCCAGAACTGCTGATAGCGGTCGAGACAGACCTGCTTCATGTATTTGCGAGCTGGCTTGTTGAAATGGCGGGGATCAAAATTGGCCGGATCAGCGATCGCCGCCTCACGCACTGCAGCAGTGAAGGCCAGGCGATTGTCGGTGTCGATGTTCACTTTGCGAACACCGTTGCGAATACCTTCCTGGATTTCCTCCACGGGAACCCCATAGGTTTCTGGAATTGAACCACCGTGCTTGTTGATCATCTCCAGCCACTCCTGGGGCACGGAAGAAGAACCGTGCATCACGAGGTGCGTGTTGGGGATCGCTTTATGAATCTCAGCGATTCGGCTGATCGCCAGCACTTCACCGGTGGGTTTTCGGGTGAATTTGTACGCGCCGTGGCTGGTGCCGATCGCGATGGCCAGCGCATCGCACTTGGTTTTGGCCACGAAATCGGCGGCTTCTGCAGGATCCGTCAGCAGCATGTCCTTCGACAGTTCACCCTCGAAACCATGGCCATCCTCAGCTTCGCCTTTCCCCGTTTCGAGTGAGCCCAGGCATCCCAGTTCTCCTTCGACGCTCACCCCGACTGAGTGGGCGAAATCAACAACCTGTTTGGTCACAGAGACGTTGTAGTCGTAGCTGGCAGGTGTCTTGGCGTCAGCTTCCAGCGATCCATCCATCATCACGGAGGTGAATCCGTTGATTGCCGCCGAATAGCAGGTGTCAGGAGCATTACCATGATCCTGGTGCATCACCACGGGAATGTGGGGATAAGTCTCGGTTGCGGCGAGGATCAGGTGACGCAGAAAAATTTCACCTGCATAGCTGCGCGCGCCACGGGAAGCCTGCAGGATGACCGGACTGTCGGTCTCGTCGGCCGCTTCCATGATTGCCTGCACCTGCTCAAGGTTGTTGACATTGAATGCAGGGATGCCGTAGCCGTTTTCGGCAGCATGGTCAAGCAGAAGCCGAAGCGGAACGAGCGCCATAGAGAAAGTCCAAAAAAAAGCCCTATCGGACTCAAAGGTCCGTAGGGCAGAGACTTTACTGAATGGTGTTCAATTTGTCACGCACTTTTGTTGCACAAGTGGCTTAGACGGGTGCGTGATGCCGGATCAGTAGGTGTAGCCGGCTACGAACAGTTGCTCGTCGGAGGATGGCTGGGAGCCGGCCACATAGCGGCCGAGTGAGGCTTCCGAGTTGGCCTGTGCCCTAGCCAGCAGAGCTTTCTGGCCAGCTTCCAGATTTGTGCCAGCCCATCCCTTCAGGCAGGAATGCTGCAGTGCTCTTCCGTAGGAGAAGCCAAGATTCCATTTCGCTTTGCGCTCGATGGTGTTCATGTTGTTGAGGTAGACCGAAGCGGCTTCTTCGCTCAGGCCACCTGAGAGGAACACAATGCCGGGAACGCTGGCGGGAACGCTGCGCTCGAGGGTGCGCACCGTCATGGCGGCAACTTTGGCCGGATCTGCTTTGTCAGAGCAATCTGCTCCCTGGACGGTCATCGATGGCTTGAGAAGAGTTCCCTCGAGCAGAACACCGTTGGCCTGACAGGCGTGATAAACCTCCTGGATCACGTGTTCCTGGATGCGAGCTGTGGTTTCAATGGTGTGATCACCATCCATCAGGATTTCAGGCTCAACGATCGGCACCAGGCCTGATTCCTGCACTGAGCGGGCGTAGCGAGCAAGCCCCCAGGCGTTTTCGCGCACGGACAGGGGGGAAGGACAGCCATCAGACGTGATCTGAAGAACAGCGCGCCATTTTGCGAAACGTGCTCCCTGGGCGTAGTAGTCGGCCGCACGTTCGATGAGCCCGTCAAGTCCGGTGCAAAGGGTTTCAACAGAGCCTGCGCCTGCAAGTGGGCGCAGGCCTTTGTCAACCTTGATTCCTGGGATGATGCCCAGCTTGCCCAGTTTGCTCACCATGGACTCGCCGTCAGCATGGTTCTGGAAAAGGGTCTCTTCGTAAAGAATGGCTCCGCTGATGAATTCTCCGAGCCCTGCGGTTGTGAAGAGCATCCCGCGATAAGCCTGACGATTGGCTTCGGTGTTCTCGACTCCGATGGAACCAAGGCGCTTGCCGATGGTTTTGGTGGATTCATCAACGGCAAGAATTCCCTTACCAGGAGAAGCAAGGGATTGCGCTGTTGCGATCAGCTCAGAGGAATAGTCAGACAGTGCCATTTGATTCTTCGGAATTGAAGGAGTCTCGGGGTCTTGAAGACAGCCTTATTTACGCCGTTTACACCTCTGAGTAGTATTTGTTACTTGTTTAACGTATTATTTGATTCGCAAGGGTGGCGATGGTTGCCTTGAAGCGTCAACTCGGTTAAGCGATTTTGGCAATCGAGGGTGGGTCGCACCTGGATTTCAATTTTTTGGCCAGGTTTCTGCCTGTTGATTTGTTCGGTCATAAAAAAGCTGGCTCCTGTTGGGAGCCAGCTTTGGTTCAATCAGAGTTTTAGTTGGGACCGACCGTGTCAGTTCTGTGCGAGTGATTGCCACTGATTGGGATTGATCTTGGCCACCAGATCAAACTTGCCATCACCAAGAGGCTTTGCGATGTATGCGACGCCCATTGGTGCCGGATAAATTCCATTCTCAGGAATGATTGGCATCGTCACACCCTGGAAGGGATCATCGTGTCCAACGAGAACGGTGTTTTTTCCGGTCTCAGGCAGGGCCGACATCAAGGGAGCGACGCGTGCTGCGTATTCCTTGTATTCCTCAGGAGTGCATTCAACGCAGGGCAGGAAGTTCAGATTTGAATTTTTGGTGTATCTGCCAAAAGCCAGATCAGCTGTGTTGTAAGCACGGCAGTAGTCACTTGAGATGACATCTCCAACGGGTATTCCTGCTGCCTTGATGCCTTCACCGATCACTTTGGCATCGGCTTTGCCTTCGTCGCTCAGGCGGCGCTGGGTGCTGCAATCGGAAAGATCCAGATCTGGACTGGCCTGATCACCCCAGTCCTTAACAGTCTTGGCGTGTCGGATGTAGATGACATGACCACCATCTCTCAAAGCGCTGACAAGGTCAGTGTCGTCGAGTTTGTTGACAAAGTTCTCACCGTTCTGTTCTCCGGAAAGAGTGGTGTCATTCTGCTCGTAAGCTTCAACCTGGCTGTTGCTTGCATCAGCCTGTTTTGACTGATCTTTGGATGAATCATCACTGACTGATCCTGAGGAGCAGGCTGCCATCAACAGGAGAGCAGCGAAACAGGTTGCTTTTTTAAGCATTGATCAAATGAATTTCTTTTATTAAAGCGATTTCATCGATCGATAACATTTTGTTGGTTACTCCCGACTGTTGCTGTTGATACGGCGATTCAAGGGGTTTTCCTTTAGCTCTCAGCAGGACGATAGTGATAGGTCGCAGGCGACCTGGCTGGCAAGACCTTCGGCGAGTCCAGGCACCATCGGGCGTCCGCTGCGAATGCTTTCAGCCCACCAGCTCTGCACACGGGCGACCGGGGCCACGCGTCCATCACTCCAGGTTGTCGGGAAGCGCAGATCCTCATCCGGCTGGACATTGCGAGGAGCTTCTCCATCTCGCTGCATGGTCAGTGAAAAGCCATGCACGTAATCCTTCTGATTTTCACTTCCGAGAACCAAACTACCTTCGGATCCATAGATCTCAATCCAGCAGCCACGACCATTTCGAGCAACTGAAGACAATGCCACCTGTGCGGGCACCGTCTCTCCCTGATGGCTGCTCAGGTTCACATTGATCAGGGCGATGTCTTCAGCGTCAACGGGCTGCATCAGCCCCGCGGTATCAGGTCGCTGATTAATCGCTGTGCACGTCACTGTCTGGGGCTCACCGACGGAACCGATCAGCCACGCCAATGTGTCGAAGGCGTGGGTCCCGAGTGCCCCGAGAACCCCTCCCCCCTGGTTGGCTTGTGAATACCAGTTCCAAGCTCGCTGCGGGTCGGCTCTGCTGCTCATCAGCCAGTCAAATTTCACGAGCCAGGGCTGTCCCACGGCACCTTGCTCCAGAAGGCGCGCGGTCTGCTGAAACAGAGGAACAGCTCTGTACTCGAAATCAACGGCAACGCTGAGCCCTCTGCTGATGGATTCGCGCTGCAAATCCGCCACCTGCTGAGCGTTGAGGGCCACAGGCTTTTCGAGCAGAAGGTGCTTTCCCGCTTTCAGAGCTTGCATCGCCAGCTCGTATCGGGGGGCCGGAGGTGTGGCGATGATCACTGCCTCGATCCTTGAATCATTGAGGAGCGAAGTCCAGGACGCGTGTCCCTTCAGCCCGGATTGGCTGCAGGCCTGGTCAAGACGCTCCTGACGGTGGTGCCAGAGAGCGACAGCTTCCAACCCGGGGACAGTCTCAAGAGCTGGAAGATGCACCGCCTCGCCAAAGCCGAGACCGGCGATGGCAACCCCAATCGGGTGATGAGCTGAAGGACTGGAGGTCATTGTGAACCGTGCAACAAATGGAGGTGAAACAGTCAGGTCAGCCCGGAACTGCAGACGGCGTTGATGACTTCCGTGATCAGATCATCCTTGGCGGGAGCTTCCCAGTCAGCTTTGAACCGCGGCAGTCCATTTTTCTGAGTGTCGCGGTACAGCGACTGATCGCAATCAATCTCCATCACCACAAGAGTTCCCAGAGCGGGTGAATCGTCTTCGGTTTTGAGGCTGTAGCGACTGAGAACCGACACATTTCCGCCCTTCGTTCTGCGGACGCTTCCTGCGTCCCACCATTGTTGACCTTCGCTGGTTGACGGCACTTCCCGCCAATCGACAGGACCAGCGAACACCGGTTGAGCCCCAAAGACCATCAGCAGTGCCAGCAGTGTTGATGCCAGCCATTGTTGAAGGGATTTCCTCAGACTTGATTTCATGCCTGGACCGTCACCTCAGGGCGACAGCCATGCAGATTTAAAAGCGTTGCCAATGTGGTCTTCAGCTGAGTTCTCGGCACGATTGTGTCAACGAATCCATGCTCCTGGAGGTATTCCGCTGTCTGGAAGTTATCGGGAAGTTTTTCCCGCAGGGTCTGTTCAATGACTCTCCGTCCGGCAAAGCCGATCAGAGCCTTCGGTTCGGCAAGAATCAAGTCGCCGAGCATGGCAAAGCTCGCCGTGACTCCTCCTGTCGTGGGGTGTGTCAGCAATGGCATGTAAAGAACACCTGCCTCTCGATGGCGTTCCAGGGCCCCGGAAATTTTGGCCATCTGCATGAGGCTGAGCATGCCTTCCTGCATGCGTGCACCCCCTGAGGCGCAGACGATCAGCAGGGGCAGGCGCTTGGTTGTAGCCACCTCAATCAGACGGGTGATTTTTTCACCCACCACTGAACCCATGGATCCACCCATGAAACGGAAATCCATCACTGCAAGAGCCATGGGGATCTCATCCACCCGACACAAACCTGTGATCACTCCATCGCGAAGCCCAGTGCTGGCTTGGGTTTCACGCAGTCGATCGGCATAGGCACGTCGGTCCTTGAACCCAAGTGGGTCGGTGGGAGTCAGGTCTTCATCCAGGGCTTCAAAGCTGCCTTCATCAGCAATGATCGCGATTCGTTCAGCGCTGAAGATGCGGTGGTGATAACTGCAGTTGCTGCAAACGCTTGCGTTGGCACGCAGATCTTTGCGGTAGACCACCTGGGAACATTCCGGACATTTGCTCCAGAGGCCATCTCCTTCCTCAGGCTCCTGTGCGACCTTGACCACGGACTGCCCCTTACGTCGATCAGCGAACCAGTCGAAAAGGCTCATATCTCTTCGGTGCTCAGGTCTGACCTGAGATCTTAATTGCTGCTAGTCAATCGACCAAAACAACAGCCCCCTGCAGGAACAGCGTCGGGTTCCATCTTGGAAGATGTACGTATCACAGAACCGTTACATCTTCAGTGAGCTGCCTGGACCCGCACAGTGGCTTTCATTAAATTTGTTGGCCCATTCCAGCATTGAACAAATGCTTGGCCGTTGATTCACTGCATTTTTGGATTCTGCAGTGTTGATTGTTTTTCAGGCTTTGAATTCATCTCTGAAAATTCTCAGATGAAAATATGCTCTTAACCCCTGGTGCACATTTTGAAAGCTGAGCCTCCAGAAATCGCTCCATGAACCTTGAGGGAATTCAGATTCAGCCAGGTGAAGTGAAAACATTCAGCACTTCATTTGTAGAGCTGCTGGCGGCTTATGCAAATGTCGAAGATCTCAAGGCAGCGATCAGGTTTTCAGTTCTTGATACAACAAATTTATATGTTACTTTGTCGAGTTTGCTAGCCGATTTTGATCTGTACATCGGCGAGATTAATCCAGATACTAACGGGCCATATTTTGATGTTAATGATGACATTTATACTGTTTACAACAGTTCTACAAATCCCGGTCTTGAGCCGGAGCTTGTTTTTGGTCGCTTGAATCCAGGTGATTACTGGCTGCAGATTGTTCCACGGGTTGGTGGAAACGAGGAATTGCTGGATGTCGAATTTGAATGGTCTTTGGATGGGCAAACCTTTGATGAAACCACGTTGTTAAGCAACGATGAATTTCTTCCTTTGCAATGGCATTTGTTTAATACAGGTATCGTTCGTAACTGGAGTGATATAGGTGGTCAATGGCTCTCTGCTCCCAATGTGGATATTGGTGCACCTGAGGCCTGGAATTTGGTATTCAATGCAGATATTCCGATAGCTATCATCGATTCGGGCGTTGATGTTACGCATCCAGATTTAATCAGTAATCTTTCGGTCAATCCTGGTGAAATTCCGGGAAATGGTGAAGATGATGTTAATAATGGATTCACCGACGATATTCATGGCTGGAATTCTGTAAATGATACCCCTGACATGATTGTTGATGCTCATGGCACGAATGTGGCAGGAATCAGTGGTGCTCAAGGAAATAATGGGATTGGTGTTTCAGGGGTCGCCTGGAACACTCAGTTGATGGTGCTTGATGTTTTTGGTGGTAATCAACGAACAGAGGAATCTGATGTTCAAGAAGCGCTTTATTACGCGATCGATCATGGTGCCAAGGTGATCAATATGTCATTGGGAGGGAACGAAAAAATAAGTCCACAGGATTTTCTAGCCCGTTCAGACTCTTTTGTTGAGCAATACAAAGCAGTGTTTGAATATGCTTATGAGCATGATTTATTCATTGCGATTGCTGCTGGTAATGAAGGCTCAGAATTTTCTGATCGGCGTCAATGGGATAACGTGGGTAACTTTGATCAATTCACGGTTGCGCCGGCTGTATTCAGCCAGCTGTTCGGCAATATTGCATCCGTAGGGTCTTCCAACGCTCAAAACTATCAGTCGAGTTACAGCAACTATGGGCAGTCGATTTCGATCAGTGCGCCGGGTGGTGATGGAGGCACTGTCGTGGTTGACCGCGACGAATTTGGGATACCTCGATATGCATCCACAGATCAGGCGCAAATTCTCAGCACTTTGCCTGTAGGGACTGGGGATGTGGGTGATGGAAATTATGGGTATTCCGTCGGCACATCAATGGCCTCACCGGTGATTGCAGGTATGGCGGGACTGATTCGTTCGCAGGATTCGTCCATTACTGCGACTGAAACACTGGCAATTTTAAGAGCTGGAGCTATTCAGAATCGACGTCTCAGATTTGGAGAGAATCAAAATTTTCAAGCTAATCTTTATCGATCTTTGCTGCTTGCACAGGGCTGGCAGGGGCCGGACACGCTCACAGGTATTGGTCAGGATATTGCTCCTGTACTCAATCTTTCATCATTCACGACAGCGCAGCGTCTGACAGGTACGCTCGACTGGAGTGGGCAAACTCCCTAGGATCCTGTTATTGGTTTTTATCAGGTTCTTGATCTAGAAGGCACCGTGCTTGATGCGCTGGGTAATCCTGTTAAGCCAGGAGATGCTAATTATCAATCCGTTGCGCTTGGTGCTGGAAATGTTGTAGATCAACTTGACGGCATTGGTTTAGATGCGAACACTTCAAACTCAATTGACTATGTATTAAGTGGTTCCATAAATGGGGTCTATCTAGCGCCTTATGCGGTGCTGGAGGGCAGTACCTGGTTCGCCTGGGACCAGGCTAACAGTGATGGGCTTGATCATTTCAAGGTGCTTGACGAGAATCAATTTGGATTTCTTGCAGCATTAGAATCAGGCGATAATGACAGCTTCACCGATGTGGTGATGACATTCTCCAGTTCGCAAATTCTTTAAAGACTTCACTTGCACGACTTGGCTTTTTGGGTCAGTTTTGTTCGACCAATGCCATTCATTTTGACAAGGATTGAATTGCTCTTCTGATCGTGCGATGTTCTGTTGGTTGACTCGTTTTGAAGCTGGTGCTTGAGCGGATGATTTGGTTTTAATTGCATATGTACACCCTCTCTCGCCCTGCTTGATTCTGCCCTCCTGTTATCAGTGGTCGCTCAGATGGGTTCATTTTGTATTGTCTCCCCCTCGCTAATAACCACCGGGCCAGATGGAGTCCAGTACTTGTTCATTCTGGTGAAGGTGACGATGATGTGTTTTTGCTGCCCTTGAAAATATTTTTCTGATTCTTTTCAGTCGTGGCATTGCATGCGAGTTGAGACGTCGCTTTGACAGCACGTAACATTTGTCACCCCTGCATTGGGTTTTGCTCGGTTTTAATCTTTGCTTCCTGGCTTGACTGCAACTACATGCCTATAAAAAATTATCAGCTTTTTTTTCATGGCATCGCATACCTCCGCAATCAATGATCATCTCGCGCTTGAGTTTCAGGCCAGTCATACATATCTGGCGATGTCAATCTGGCTGCGTGAGCGAGATCTGATTGGATTCTCCAGCTACATGCTGAACAAAAGCACTGAAGAGCGAGGCCATGCTTCAAGGTTTATTTCTTATCTTGTGGACAGCGAAAGTGAAGTGCAGCTACCCACAATCAATTCACCTGAAAGGGAGTGGCAATCCGTTAAAGCCCTCTTCGACAAGGTGTACGAGATGGAGAAAACAGTCACCAAGTCGATCAGCAATATTTACGCACTTTGCGAAAAGGAGAATGACAGAGCTGCTACTGCCATGCTCGATTGGTTTGTAGGCGAGCAGTTGCAGGAAGAAGCAGAAGCCCGATTTGTTCTGAAGCGTTTGCGTCTTGCGGACACCAGTTCCGCAGCACTGATTCTGCTTGATCAGCAGTTTCTTGACGGAACGTTGTTGGCCAATGTCAAAGCAGGAGGAGCCTTTGACATCGCTGGTGCCGGCGGAGGCGGTGCTGCTGCCTGATCGTCTGCAGTCTTGTTTGCTTGGTTCGTTGATTGAACTCTTTTGAAGCTCGTTGGCCTGTCAATCCAGGATCAACGAGTTTTTTATGCGCCGATCAATGTCACCCACCGAATCCACCACCATTGTGGGCCCATCATCCAGACCAGCCAGATGCCTGCAGCGATGAAAGGACCGAACGGAAACGGTTCTCTTGGCTTCAGCTGACCTGTGATCCGGGCAACAACCCCGAACAGGGCACCGGAGATCACCGCGATTCCCATGGTCATGCCGAGTCCCTGCAGTCCCAGCCAGGCCCCCGCCAGAGCAGCCAGTTTGGCGTCACCCAACCCCAGGGCAGGTTGACCAACCAATCGTTCCGTCAGCGCACTGAGCCCTTCCAGAATCAGCAGCCCAGCTGCTGAAGCCAGCAGATGATCAAAGAGAACACCGCCACCAGTCTGAGGCTCCCCAAAGACTGCAACCAAGGCGCTGGCCAGCAGTCCTGTCACCACTCCGGCTCGACAGATGGGTTCCGGCAGCCAAAGGTGGTCGATGTCGATCAGCACGAGCGGCAACAGCAGACTGACCAGAACGACTCCGCCCATCAGCGTGATCAGAGCCGTTGCAACGTCGTTTGAAACAGGATCTGCATTGAAACCAACGGCCCAGGCGGCACTCAGCCACAACCCGGCTGTGATTGCCTCCACCGCGGGGTAACGGGGTGAAATCGGCTGACGGCAGTTCCGGCACTGACCCCGAAGTGAAAGCCATCCGACCATGGGGATGTTGTCGTGCCATTCCACGGAATGCCCGCATTGAGGGCAGTGACTTCCCGGCCACACAACAGATTCCTGCCTCGGCAGCCGCCAGACAACGACATTGATGAAACTGCCGACGCAGGATCCTGTCAGAAGCAGGATCCACAACAGGGTTGTGTTCAAGATCCCTGTCCTCTGTACCGGTCTCTCGCAGTTCGAGGACGCCTGAACTTTCTGCTGATCAGTTCGGCACCGATGAAGTGTTCATCGGGCAGGAGTGTGGGGGTTTCCAATACAACACGTCCTTCGTTGAGATCGATATTCACAACCACGCCACAGGGTTCAGGTGAATGTGTTGATTCACTCAGATGCTGGAAATAAATTCTGCGGGCCAGAGCGATCAGTCTTCTGCTGTCAACTCGGTCCCAGCGTGGTGTGAGGCTGGCGTTTCCGCCGGCTCCAGCGATCACGAAGGAGGGAGGTGAAACTGAAATCGGCTCACCTGAACGATCAGATGAACCCACGATAGGACTGACTGGGAGTGTTGTTGAACAGAGATCAGTTCAACTTATTCTTCTCTTCAATCATGCGGTGAATGATCGGAGTAAGGATCAGTTCCATGGCAAATCCCATCTTGCCTCCATTCACAACGATGCTGGTGGGACTGGACATGAAGGAATCGTGGATCATGTTCAGTAAATCGTTGAAGTCGATCCCCCACTTCTCGCGTGCACCTTTGCGGAAGTGAATGATCACAAAGCTTTCATCGGGGCTCGGAATGTTCCTGCAGATGAAGGGGTTGGAGGTGTCGACTGTTGGGACTCTCTGGAAATTGATATCAGTGCGGCTGAATTGCGGGCAGATGTGATTGATGTAGTCAGGCATCCGGCGAAGGATCGTGTCAACAATCGCTTCTGCTGAATAGCCGCGCTCAGCGTTGTCACGGTGGATCTTCTGGATCCACTCGAGATTGGTGATCGGCACCACACCAACCAGAAGATCTGCCAGAGATGCCACGTCGTAGGCATCGCCTTTGACGCCGCCGTGAAGTCCTTCGTAGAACAGCAGGTCAGTGCCTGATGGAATGTCTTCCCACGGTGTGAACTGGCCTGGGTTCAGGTCAACTCCCAGACGCGAATTGTGTTCAGCAGCCTCTTCAGGGCTGTGCAGGTAGTAGCGCTTCTGACCTCCGCCCGTTTCGCCGTAGACACGGAAGAGCTCTTCAAGCTTGTCAAACAGATTGGCTTCAGGCCCGAAGTGGGAGAAGTTCTCACCCTTGGCCAGTGCATCAGCCATGGCATCCTTCATGGCCATCCGCTCAAAGCGGTGATAGCTGTCACCCTCGACGACAGCCGGGGTGATGCTTTCACGGGCGAAGATGTGCTCGAAGGCACGCTTCACGGTGCTGGTACCGGCACCTGAGGAACCGGTGACAGCCACGACTGGGTGACGCTTCGACATCGACGGAGGCAGATCAGGCCCGAAGAGTTTGGCAGGTCAACGGACCAATTTCGAAATTTGCCGGATCAAATCGGATCAGAGTGCCTTGAGAAGCTCCTCACCCATGGCACTGCAGCCCAGTGGTGTGCAGCCCTCCGCCATCAGATCGCCTGTGCGGAATCCCTTCGCCAGCACCTGATCGACGGCCTGTTCCAGTGCATCTGCCGCCGTTGGCTGTTTGAGGCCCGTCCGAAGCATCATGGCTGCGGAGAGAACCATGGCCATGGGGTTGGCCTTGTCCTGTCCTGCGATGTCCGGTGCTGAGCCATGCACCGGTTCAAACAGACCCGGCCCCTCACTCCCCAGTGATGCTGACGGAAGCATGCCGATGGAACCGGTGAGCATGGCGGCCTCGTCACTGAGGATGTCGCCGAAAAGGTTGCCTGTGAGCAGTACATCAAACTGACGTGGATCCCGCACAAGCTGCATGGCGGCGTTGTCCACATACATGTGACTCAACTCCACTTCGCTGTAGTTGCCTGACAAGGCATCTACCCGGTCTCTCCAAAGCTGACTGACATCAAGAACGTTGGCTTTGTCCACCGAGCAAAGTCGGCCTCTGCGCTCCTTTGCCAGCTCGAACGCCACCCTGGCGATGCGATCCACCTCCGAATCCGAGTAGGTCATGGTGTTGAAACCACGCTCTTCTCCGTCAGATTCAATCCGACCTTTGGGTTTGCCGAAGTAAATCCCGCCTGTCAGTTCACGGACAACCATCAGATCCACGCCTTCAATCACATCGCGGCGCAGTGTGCTGGCATCAATTAGGGCAGGCACGATCTTCACGGGGCGGAGGTTGGCGAATAACGCCATGCCTGAGCGCAGCCCCAGCAGTCCGCTTTCCGGCCTTTTCTCTCTGGGCAGATCATCGAAACGGGGACTGCCGATGGCAGCGAGCAGCACAGCATCCGCTGAGCGGCAGGCGTCCAGAGTGGATGCCGGCAAGGGCTCATTGGTTGCGTCAATGGCTGCTCCACCGATCAGTTGTTCATCGAATGAGAGGCCGAAGTTGAACCGCTCGGCAACGACTTCCAGCAGATGACGTGCCACGGCGGTGATTTCGGGACCGATGCCGTCACCGGGTAAAAGCACGACTCGATGCTGATCCATGTTGCCGAGCAGAAGACTATTGGAATGAGACTACTGAGCGGTGCCTGGTTCTTCAGTGCGCGAGATCGAAGGTGCCACCTGACGCTGGAGCTGACGAAGCTGTTTGCTCATCTCAGGCAATTTGCTGAAGGCAGCTGAACAACGAAGCCAGAGCCTGTTGGGAATGGCCGGGTAACCACTGACGACTTCTCCTGAGGCGATCTCGCCGTGGATGCCGCTTTTGGAGCTTGCAATCGCTCTGTCGCCGATCACTGCACGGTTGGCGACACCCACCTGCCCAGCAAGAATCACACCATCGCCCAGCCGGGCTCCACCCGCTATGCCCACCTGAGAGGCCAGAGCACAGCCCCGTCCTGTCACCACGCCGTGTCCGATCTGGACGAGGTTGTCGACTTTGCTGCCGGCACCGAGGCGTGTTTCGCCGACGGAAGGACGGTCAATCGTGCTGCCGCAACCAATCTCGACACCGTCTTCGAGAATCACCAGGCCTGTTTGTGGCATCTTGCGCCAGCCCTTGGGCGTTGGCACAAACCCAAATCCTTCAGAACCCACAACCGCATTGGAGTGCACAACGCACCCATTGCCGATGCGGCAACCGGGATGAAGGACGGCATTGGCGTGCAATTCGCAGCCTTCCCCGATTTCCACGTCGCCGTAGATCACCACACCTGGGTGAATCACGGTTTGAGCTCCGATCCTCGAGTCATCCCCGATCGTCACGTTGGCTGCCACACTGACCCCCACACCAAGCTGAACCCGATCGGAGATCACAGCGCTTGGATGAATGCCCGCATGCAGGACGCGACGCGGATGTAGTTGTTCCAGCGTTTCAGCGAAAGCAAGTCTTGGATCGCGGCAAACCGCCCATGCCAGTTGTCTCTGTTCCGCAAGCGACTTCAGCTCTTCCTGATCGGGAAGCAGCACCGCACCCACCGCGCTTGTCTCAAGGCTTGCCACCAGAGCATTGCCTTGTTCAAGGAAGCTGATCTGATCGATTTGTGCGCATTCAAGTGATGCGGCTCCACGCAGTTCCGGATCTTGCGCTGTGGAAACCTTGAGAACGCCAGACTCGCCCTGCTCAAGGATCGCGATCAACTCGCTGAAGCGCATGGGAACCTACCAATTGACTGAACATCCTTTTCACAGCTGAAGCTCTAGCGCTTGCATGCAACGCACCCGTTGCTGGCAGGGTTTGAGAAACCAGTGAAAAGTCTCTGCAAAGTTAGCCGGCAAAGACGTCAATGATGCGGATGAAACTGTCTCGAAATCACGACTCATCAGGCTTTTGTGCTGTTCGAGCCAGTTGGCGATCTTGAAAAAAAATATTTCGTGTATGTTTTGATGAGCGACTGATCTATTTGTTCTGCTGGTATGTTGATTTTCTGGGCACGTTTTCGTGCTCCAGTTATTGAATTTAGATTTCTTGAAACACTGCGTTGGAGTCTTTCCTGTTTTCAAGGTAATGGTTATTGCGGGAGGAGCTTATCTCTCAGGGTTTCAGATAGTTCTATTTGTCTCTGGTCTTTCACTTTGCCGGTGAGGTTCTGCTGCTCAAGAGGCTCAGCGGCCTGTTGGCTATGCTGGAGCAACCAAATCATTGATTATGTCGAAGTGGATTCTGATTCTCGGGGGTTTGTATTCGGGTCTGCTTCTCTATATCTATGTTGTTTTGCCAGCTCTTAAATAGATTCAATTTTCAGGCTCGATCTGGCTGCATTCATCACTGGCGGGGTCTTTGCACTGTCTTTTGAGAATTTGATTATTTCATTTTGGAATCAGTGTGTGGAACCGTCGTTCCGGTTTTGTGCCAACAGTGTCGTCAAGGTGGCATTTCAGTTCTGATGTTGATTCATGTTGTAGATACTGATACATCCATGCATCAATTCAGCCATTAAATTTGAAATTGGTTTGATTCGTGTTATGTCGTCTAATCAGGACCCGATAATCAGTCTGTTCGCTGCTGCCTCCGTGGGTGCTTTTCTGCTCACGTCCTGGCTGGCCTATGATTATGCCAACATCATTATTCCATTTCTGTTTCTGAGTATGATCTGCGCCAACGGATTTGGGTATTATCTCGGTTTGTCTTCGAATAAATAATCTTTAATTCAACCGTTTAAGCGTATAGAAAATTTTGATTAAATGTTCTTTGATGAAATAATGCATGATCAATTGTTTGTTTCAAATTAGACTCATTCCTGGCGAGAGAAGGATTTCGTCAGAACCATTGCATCGCGGTGCACCACAACAGGTGAACCACCGGTTTTGTTCAGATTGCAAGCTGTCTCCGTGAGCATGCTGCGCAATCTTTCGCTGCTCATTGTCGCCAGGCCTCGAGCCACTTCCTGACCGTTCTCATCGAGCAGCAGCACGGCCTGGTTGGCCTCGAACTCTCCATCCAGATCGGTGACTCCAACAAGCAGTAGCGAAGCGCCTTTGTTGAGCAGCGCTCTGCAGGCTCCTTGGTCAAGGTTCAATGTGCCTGTTGGTTTAAGTGCGTGAGCCAGCCAGCTCTTGCGGTTGCCGAGCGGTTCTGGATGGGGATGGAAAACAGTGCCGCCTCGCCCCCCTCGCAGAATGTTCTGCAACGCCAGGGAGTCCCGGCCATCGCCAAGGTGCACCGTGACTCCGCTTGCGGTGGCGATGCGAGCCGCGGCAAGTTTGGTGGCCATGCCTCCGGTGCCCCAGCGGCCCCCGCTGCCTGCGCCTTCCTCGAGCTCGTCGATCTGTTCTGGGTCGTGCACCTCCTTGATGGGTTTGGCGGAAAGATCACTGCGGGGATCCGCTGAATAGAGACTGTCAACATCAGTGAGCAGAATCAGTTCATCCGCTTTGACGGCAGCGGCAACAAGTGCTGAGAGCGTGTCGTTATCGCCGAATTTCAACTCCTCGGCGGAGACCGTGTCGTTGCCATTCACCACAGGAAGCACTCCCCACTCCAGTAGCTGGTTGAGGGTGGCGGACGCATTGTGATAACTCAGGCGGTCTGCCAGATCTGCGCGAGTGAGAAGCACCTGCGCGACTGGAATGCAATGGCGTGAGAACTCTTTCTCATAAAGGCTCATCAGATAGCCCTGGCCAACGGATGCCGCAGCCTGAAGTCCTGAAAGGCTGAGGGGACGGAGACTCATCCCTAATCGTTGACAGCCGAGACCAACGGCTCCGGATGACACCAGCACGGTTCGATCTCCGCGGCCCATGCTGTCCGCCAGGCTGCTGGATAACCCTGCAATCGCCTCCGCCGTGGATGTCTCAGGGCGTTGTCGCAGCAGGCTGGTCCCCACTTTCACAACCCTGAGTGTCATTGACCCACAGCTCCAATGAATCGGGCCAGGCGTCGCTCCAGCCTCTGAACACGATCGTGACTGCAGGGTGTGCCGTCGGAGTTGGGGGGTTTCACCAGAACGGTGTAAAGCCCAAGCCTGTTGCCGGCAAGAACATCAGTGAACAGACGATCACCCACCATCGCGATCTCTGCCGGTCTGTGAGGCAAGTTGCCGATCACTCGACGAATCGCGCCACTGCGAGGCTTTGATGCCGAGCAGGTGTAAGTGACATTCAGCTGGTTCGCCACAGCCTGGATCCGCTGGCGCGAGGGGTTATTGCTGATCAGATGGATGTGCAGCAGACGCGAAGCATCCTCTGTCCATCGACGCATTGGGAGGGGCAGTTCCACATCCCGCCCGGGCAGAAGAGTCCTGTCCACATCGAGCAAGAGAACCCTGATGCCTCTCCCCAGCAGTGGTTCTAGCGGCAAATGGGCCAGAGTCAGGCCCGGATCCCAATCCGGTGTGAGCCAGTGACGCTGCATCACTCAGGCAGTCCCTGTTCTTCCAGCTCGGCTTCGATACGTGGTTGAACACGGTCGAACTCCTCACCTTCGACAAGAAGTGCTGCACCGTCTTCCATCCGCGCCACCACGAAGAATGGATCCAGAGGGATGTAAAGGCCATACTCCTGTTCATCCACCAGAAAACTCACCAACAGCTCATAGGTTTCAGACTCATCGTCAACATCCTCTTCCTCGAGATCCTCAGGATCAGGTTCATCAAGCTCACCGTTGACGGTCAGCGTCACCGCTGAGCGGACAAGCGTGAGATCGTGTTCCTGGAGCACGACGTCAGCAACAGAAAGGATTGGTTCGCTGCTGGTGATGCTGTCGATCAGTTCAGGATCATCCCCGTCACGCAGTCGGAACAGACACACAGGCGTGTCCACTGGAGTGAGCAGTGCGTAATCCTTGTCATCAAGTGGGATCAGCTGCTCAAGAAAGCAGAGCAGGTCTTGTCCGTCACGGTCCTTGACGAGAACGGTGGGCACCTCACCGCTGGTTGCAGGTCCGCTTGAACTCATGGCGCTGGTGAGATTGAAGTCCACGATCTTGCATCAGCATCCGTTTCGCCATCACTTTCAGGCGCCATCTGGACTGGTTGCGCCTCAGGCCCATCAGCTAACCACTGTTCCAGCAGCAGTGCCGCCGCGGCGCTGTCCAGTCGTCCACTTCGATCCCCATGCAATTGATGGCGTTCAGCGGCAGCCCAGCTGCTGCTGTGTTCGTTCACAAGGGCCATCGGAAGTGAGAGGGCACGAGCCAGCCGAGCTCCATAGCGCTGACAGTGTCTGGCCTGCAAGGTGGGATTGCCACCTTCATCAAGGGGCAAGCCCACCACCAGGGCCTCGACCCTGCGTTCCGCACAGAGTTGCTTCAGATAGCTGAGATCATTGTCAAAGTCGCCTCGTTTCAAGGCGATGAGTGGTGTGACGGTCAAACCAAGCCCATCACAGCCAGCCAGGCCGATTCTGCGACGACCCACATCAAGACTCAGGGCTGATCGCGCTAGGGGCTGTGAGCTCATTCATCGCCTCGGGGCAAGGCTCGGATTAGGCAGGGGAGGTTGTTGTGGCTGCAGGCGGCCGAGCATTGATTCAAGTGGCCGGAGACCACCCAGGTTGCGTTGGTGCACACGCCTCCAGATGCTGCGTCCCAACATCATTTCCAGGTTTGCTTCCTGCCATCCATGATTAGCAAGCACGGCTCTCAGCTGATCATCCTCCTCCGGGACAAGAAGAGACGGGGAACACTGCTGGTTCAGCAGCTGCGACAACGCCGCGGGCAGACCAGAGCCAATGCGTTCATCCCATGCCGGTCCACGCAACACTTCCAGGCGGGGTGAATCCATCCCCCAGGGGCGCCTGATCAGACCTGCAATCACCGCATTGGTTCCGTCTCTGTCAACGGTCAGAACCATTGATCCGCTGCCGCTCAGGTCAAGCAGGTCGCACCACTGTCGATCAAGAATCTGCCTGTGCTGAGGGCTGATGCTGGCCTGTTCAAGGGCCAGCAGTTGTCGTGCATTGTCTCGGTTGAGCGAGTTCCAGCAGAGACCATCGGGAGGCAGCTCACTGCTCTTCGATTCAGGGGATGATGACGCGGCTGCATTGGGTGGATTCCAGACGCGCACCTGTCGCAGCGGCTGAAATCCAAACTCCCTCAACACATCCAGCTGTGGCTGATCCAAGGGATCGCAACGAACGAGCCAGCTGCGACAGCGAGCGATGTCATCACTCAGTGCCTGCTGCACCAGCAGACGCAGGCCTTGCTGGCGACTGAAGTGACGTGGTGATGCAAGGGAGAGAAGGTCGAGATTCCAGCAGCTGCTGCGGCGGTTGCCGGAGCGCATCAGCAGCAGAGTCTCAACCTGGTCTGTTGATTCACAGGAAGACTCAATCAGGGCGAGAACCCTGGTGAGTCGCGCATTGAGGGGGTCGGGAAGAAACTGCTCGAGACGGCTGAACCAGGACTGAACCAGCAAGCTCTGCAGAGCGCTGTTCTGAATGGAGGAGCAGACATCGGGAACCGATGCGATCTGGCCCAGATGACTGACTTTCAATGGCTCAACCCGGAGCCGGAATCCCGCTGTCGTTGCCACGGCAGGCCTCCACCACTTTATAAATCTATCGCCGCTTTACACAAAAGGAGGTCAGGCGGGTCGGACCAGCACCAGCGGTGTGCGCTCGTTGGCATTGCCTGCCGGGTTCGGTCGCAGCGCGCGATGCAGCAATGCTTCATCACAACCGCTGCTGGAGGCCAGCACCTTCACCCGTCCGAGATCGTTCACATCAACGATTGCCACGGAGACTCCGAGAGCTTCTGCGGCGTCCTGGCACAGCTGGACAGGGTCTGCAGGCCCCAGCACGATTGTCTGATCGTATGGAGGTGTTGTTCCGGTGATGTCATCAATCAGGCGCGCCTGCTCGCCGGCAAGGCGATAGAACCAGCCCTTCAGGCCAACAACTTTCAGTGCCAAGCCGATCGACCAGGCGAGAATGACCCTTGTTGGTCCGACCTGATCAATCAGGGTTTGCAATCCGCAGGCGGTGGCGAGGCTGCTGGTCGGGTGGAACACGCGGCAGAGCAATCGAGCGATCCAGGTCGGTTTGACCATGGAGGGGTGGGTGTATCTCCCCTGAATCACTGCGACGGGGGTCTCACCGATTGTGAGAATGTCGCCAGGCCGCACCAGTTCGCCCGCATAGTCACGCAGCACTTCAAGCGTGTTGTCGAGCGGGCCGAGCAGGTGTGTTTTCAGCGGAAGCACCCTGCAGCTCTCGCCTGAGCGGAATTCAACCTCTGCTGGTTGCACCACGGCAGGTCTGCGCAGTGGAACGACCACGCCCTGGCGACGAGCAAGCCGTCCAAAAGGTCCGTAGTTCACCCAGTTGACGTCCATCCAGAGCGTATCGACCCGATCCGCAACCGCAGCACCTGTCTGATCGCTGAGGATGACACTGACCTGGATACGGGTGCTTTTGCGCCCTTTCACGATGTAGGCGGGCCAATAGCCGTCAGCCCGGGTGTCCTCGTCGGGGTGGTGGGGAGTGATCCGTGTTCTGACAGTCACATCACTGAGGTCCGAGCTGCCGATCAGAACAGGATTGACCTGGATCTCAGGCACCATCACTTCCATGCGCGGGTGAGGGTTACTGATTTCGATCCACCCCTCCAGCTCGAGATCCTTTCCCTGTACCTGAACGTTCCAGTCCAGTTGACGCAGCTGAAGCGGTGATGTGGGTCTCAGCCGATGGCGCGCCTCGATCCAGAAAACTCCCAGTCCGAGCAGGAGCAGGATCACGAGCAGAACACACATGTCAACGTCGGCAGTCGGCCGGTCTCAATGGCGCGAAGCGTAAGGCGTCCTCGTGATCCTTCAAGAGCGGATCACCGGGAGATCACTTCCGTGTTGAGTTCGTTGAAACTGAAGCTCTTGCTTTCTCCCTGCGGTGCAGGAAGTCCGGTCGCCTCACTGATGGCTGCGTTGATCTGCTCCAGAGGGACCTGACCCTCCTCATCAAGCAGCAGCCGGCCATCTCCGGAGATCACCACCACCTGCGGAACGATGCCGTGCCAGTAGTGCGCAGGGTCTGTCCGGTCACTGGTCTCTTTGCCCTGCAGCGCATCGGTTGTCAAAGGCAGCAGGTCCACGCTGTTCCCCCAGAGCCTTTGAAGTTCCGATACGGCCGGTGAGAAGGCTTTGCTCGTTCGGCTGTCATCCAGGTAGTAGACGATCACGCTCGTGCGTCCCGCCAGCTGTGAATCGGCCAGGCTGACTGCAGGAGGCACCAGTGATCCGTTGCCTGCGTAGAGCGCGAAGATGTTGCCGTCGTAACTGTCGGTTTCCCTGATGGCCATAGCCGGCATCGCCAACAGCATCAGCGACAGCACCGCGACGATGGAACGGAGCAGGAACGCGGTCATGGCAGCGGAACAGTTTTCGTATTCTGAGCCCTGGTGAAGGCTGGCTGCTGGAAATCAGCTGCGCCCAAGACTGCGACCCATACCTTGTGCGATGCCACGCCCAATCAGACCGATCGCCCTGCCCACCACTTTGGTGAGGACCACCACCATCAGGTCTCCAAGACGTTTGACCAGAGCCTGAACCTGTGGAGCTATTGCATCGCGAGCCTCGACAATCAGAGCCACCTGTTGTTGCCACCAGCGTAGGCGCCTGAGCTCCTCGTCTCTCGGCTCGGTCAGCAGTAGGGGTTCGATGCGCCCGGTTTTGAGGCTGAACAGCAAGCGCCGGCTCTCGTACAAGCGGATTGGTCGTTCGATCCAGTCCTGCCAACGCGACTGACTGTTGAGTTGGTTGCGCAGCCGCTCAAGCTCACGCGTGGAGATCAGGTTCTCCTGAAGAAGATATCGGCGCAGTTCGGGCCATTCGCCGCAGATTCCGAGCAGTTCGGAACCGATCAGTTCAGCGGTTCGCACAAGCCAGTTGCTGATCAGGGTTTCCAGCTGCAGCAAAGCTCTTGGGTCGTCTGAGGGGAGAAGCTGACCATCGACAAGCACCGGTTGATCCAGCACCAGTGAAGCCAGCATCGACTGCGGGTCTGGCAGCTCATCATCGTCTTGTCGGAGATCGGTCCGATCCACCAGTTGATCTGCCACCGCGACAAGACCGTCTCCCTGAGGCAGTCGCACGTAATTGCCAGCGACGCTGCGCAAGGCCTGTTGTTTCACTTCCGTCTGCAGGGACTGCCAGCGAGCGCTCAGTGCCTCCTGGTCGCGAGTGCGGATGAGCTCATCGCCCCGAAGACGCAGAAGAACCTGGTGCAGTTGCTGAAGAAGAGCCAGCAACAGGTCACGGCGTCGCTCCGGGTGAAGTCCCTCAATGGCGAGCAGGCGGCCTGTGTCGTTTCCCAGTCCGCTGGTCACGGCACCTTCGAGTCGTTGCTGAATCGCATGCCAGACGGCCGTTGGTTCTCGGTCATTCAGGGTCAGTTCAAGGGTCTTGCTGTGATCACGCAAGGGCATTGCTTCAGCAAGACCGGTGTGAAGAGGTCCCCAGAGCCACAGAAGCAGGTTTCTGGCACTGCGCAGTTCACGGCAACGACCCTCCAGCATCAGGCGCAGCACCAGGTGCTCTGGTGGGGGGTCGAGCAGCGCTTCGATGACCTGAAGATCCCTGCCGATCTGTTGCAGACCGCTGACCAGAAGCCCCTGCGCCATGCCCAGGCTCTGATCAGCGCTTTTGGAGTGTGTCGACTGTGGCTTGATTTTCAGCACCCTGCCTCCATTGAGGAGGATCTCGACGGCTTCCCTGAGAGCTTCCAGGTTCGGGTCCTGGAGGATGCCGTCACAGTTCAGCGCCAGCAGGGCCTGAGGATCACGACCGTAGTCAGCGGGTAAAAGCAGAAGAGTGGGTGCAGGAGTCCAGCGCTGTTGCAGCTGAAGAATTTCCCGCTCAAGACTCTGAGCCTGCAAGTCTGCTGGCAGCGACCAGATCACCAGTGATGGATGTCTCTGAAGCTGATCGGCCGAGCGCCTTACTAGGAAGGAGAGCTGTTCAGTGGGCAGTTCCGCGGCAAGGCTTTCACCGAGAAGATCGGGAGCGAAAAGCAGAATCTCCCGGTCCTGGTCGATCACGATGCCCTGAAACTGTGCTGATGAGCGTCAAGGTAACGGCACTGGCGAGGATGCTCCAGTGGCAATTCTGCGCCGACCGTTCAACTGCAGGGTGTACGACTCGATGGTGAAACCGGTCCGGCGCTCGATTTCCCTGAGCAGATCATCGGGAAGCGTGACATCCAGGTCCTCAATGGCACCTGTCTCCAGGCAGGTGATGTGGCTGTGCGGATCGTTCCGATATCCATAAAGCCTCCCGCTGGCTCGATCGAGACACTCGATCAGGCCAGCGCTCTGAAGCGCTTCAAGGTTCTGATACACGGAGGTGTGGCCGATTTTCCGGCCTTGCTGATTGAGCTTTTCAAAAATGTCTCTTGCGCTCAGATGACTGGCTTCACTCCACAGCAGGTCGAGCACCATTCGCCGTTGTCTGCTCAGTCGCATGCCCAGGTGTCGGCAACGATCGAGTGCGTCCTGAAGGGTGCGCTGCTCACTGGCTCCCTCTGGCAGAAATGACTCGACCAGCGACTCCACGGCAGTCGTCGTAACGATTTCAGGTTAGACCCGTGATACGAAACCGTCCTCCGGATGCCCTCAGGCCAGGTCTTGCCAAAGTCCTGTCGGCGGGTCCTGTAGCCGTCCCTCGCCGAGCGCCTTGAGAGCCTCCCGCAGATCAACACGTCCGTCATAGAGAGCTCGGCCGACGATGACGCCTTCAACGCCGAGAGGTTCCAGGGCCAGCAGAGCCAGCAGGTCAGCCATGCAACCAACCCCACCGGAGGCGATCACGGGAACTGAGCTGGCAGCTGCCATCTCTCTCAAGGCACTCAGATTCGGGCCCGCCAGGGTTCCATCGGTACTGATGTCGGTGCTGATGATTGCGGCGATCGCTGATTCACTGAAGCGCGCCGCCAGTGCCGTGGCCTCCGTGTCGCTGTTCTCAACCCACCCCCTTGTGGCGACCTTGCCTTGTCGGGCATCAATGCCCACGATGATCCGTCCGGGATATCGATTCGCCAGTTCCACCACAAGATCAGGCTGCTCAAGGGCGACCGTTCCCAGGATGACCCGCTCGAGGCCGCACTCCAGCAGCTCCCCTGCCCGCTCCGCCGAACGCACTCCTCCGCCGAGCTGCACAGGGATCGACAGTGATGCCGTGATCGCGCGAACCGCTGTGTCATTGACCGGTTCGCCGCTGCGTGCTCCGTCGAGGTCCACGAGATGCAGACGGCTGGCACCCTGGTCCTGCCAGCTTCTGGCCTGAGACACAGGATCATCGTTGAAGCGGGTGACCTGGTCGTAGTCCCCCTGGTGCAAACGGACGCAGGCCCCACCCAGCAGGTCGATGGCTGGAATGATCTGCATGGTCGTTGCGATGGAGTGACTCCCATCCTGCATGGATGGGTTGAGCACGCTTCAATACCCCTTGGTCTGCCTGGGTGGTTGTGCAAATCCTGTTGATGGGGGGAACCCGCTTCGTTGGCAAGCCCCTGGTAAGCCGTCTGCTTCAGCAGGGTCACAGCCTCACGCTGTTCACCCGCGGTCGTCAGCCCGTTCCAGAAGGTGTTGAGGCCGTGAACGGGGATCGTGGTGATGACGAGGCGCTTGATCAGCTCAAGGGCCGCGGCTTTGATGTGATCGTCGACAGTTCCGGTCGCACCCTTATCGACAGTCAGAGGGTTGTGGAGCGCACCGGTGCACCCACCCATCGTTTTCTCTATGTGAGTTCAGCGGGTGTCTACGCGGGCAGCCCCTCATGGCCCCTCGATGAGGAGAGCGCGCTTGATCCCGCCAGTCGCCATGCGGGCAAGGCGGAAACCGAGCAATGGCTGATGCGCGAGGGTATTGCCTTCACCAGTTTCAGGCCCACCTACATCGTCGGCCCTGGTAACTACAACCCAGTGGAGCGCTGGTTCTTCGATCGAATCGTCAATGACCGACCCGTCCCACTGCCTGGAGACGGCTCAACCATCACCCAGATCGGTCATGTTGAGGATCTTGCTGAAGCCATGGCGCGCAGCCTTGAGGTGGATGCGTCCTGCAATCGCATCTACAACTGTTCCGCCAAGAAAGGAATCACCTTCCGAGGCCTGATCGAGGCGGCCGCTCTGGCCTGCGGTCGGGAGCCTGGCAGTCTCGACCTGCGCAGCTTCGATCCCAGTGGTCTCGACCCGAAGGCCCGCAAGGGCTTCCCGTTGAGACTCAGCCACTTTCTCACCGATATCAGTCGGGTTGAACGTGAGCTGGCCTGGACCCCGAGGTTTGATGCGCGTGCCTGCATGGAAGACAGCTACAAGCGCGACTACGCCCTGGCACCCACAGCCTCACCAGACTTCAGTGCCGATCAGGTGCTGATCGGGGTCTGAGGTAGGCAACGGCTGACCAGAGGGCCAGGACCAGACCTGGCCAGAACAGCCACCAGCCCAGTGCGTGCATGACCTGGGTGATCCGAACTGATGTCCAGCCTGCGGGCCACAGCATCAGAAACAGACTCAGGAACTGAAATGTGGTTTTCCACTTGCCCAGCCAGGAGGCCGGGGCGCCTCCCTGGCTGCCTGACCTCCACCCGGAGATCAGCAGCTCCCTGGCCAGCAGCAGCCAGACGGCCCAAAGCGGCAGTCTCTGATCGACCGCCAGCCAGATCAACGGAGCGCTGACCAATAGTTTGTCGGCCAATGGATCAAGCCTCGCGCCCCAGCTGCTGCCTCCACCCGCCTTGCGGGCCATCCATCCATCCGCCAAGTCGCTCAGGGCTCCGATCAGCAGCAGCATCCATGCCCAGGCAGGCTGTCCTGAAGCCAGAAGCAGCAGCAACGGTGCGCCGAGCAGGGCTCGCAGGAGTGTGAGTCGATCGGCCCACAATCGCCAGGGAGAGATCAAGGCTCAGAATGCGTGCAGTTGATCAGGTCCCATGGTGCTCCAGCAGACGGTCGGGGAGGTGATGTCCGCTCCGGTGCTGACGGTGACGGCGGAGACCCTGCTTCAGGATGCAGTCAGCCTGCTCAACGACCACCACGTGAGTGGATTACCAGTGACTGACAGCCAGGGTGTCCTGATCGGCGAACTGACTGAACAGGATCTGATGGTTCGTGAGAGCGGTGTGGATGTCGGTCCCTACGTGATGCTTCTCGACAGCGTCATCTACCTGCGCAATCCCTTGAACTGGGATCGTCAGGTGCATCAGGTGCTGGGTAACAGTGTTGGTGACCTGATGCGCCGCGACAGCCACAGCTGCGACATCAGTCTTCCGCTACCCAAGGCTGCTTCGATGCTGCATGAGAAGGGAACACAACGCCTGATTGTTGTTGATGCCGAGCGTCGTCCTGTCGGGGTTCTCACCCGCGGTGATGTCGTCAGGGCACTGGCATCAGCTCAGGGCTAACGACTGGCGACCGGCTTGATTCGGATGGCGATGGGTTTGATCAGACGGAAGTCGACCATGTCTCCGACGCTCAAGCCGGCAAACACTTCATCCTCGAGCTCAGGGCGGATGTCGAGCTTGTGAATTTTGCCTAGGGGGCCTCTCAGCGTGACTTTGTGATCGGTGCGCGAGAGGCGCACAACCTCGGCTGTTCCACTGGCCATGGCCACGCGAGCACCAGCAGGCACCGGTCCGAAATCCCGGCCCAACCTGCGGTCTTCACGCTGCAGATTGAGTCGCTTCTGCTGGGAGCTGCGCAGATCCACCACCAGACCCTGCAGCATTTCAATATTCACCTGATCTCCCACCTTGAGCCCCGCTTCGGCAGGGTCGATCGCTGAGGTGATGAGCATGCTGTGGCCTCGAGCGCCCTTAACCCGCAGCAGTTTCTGGCCAGGGACCAGCCGTTCGATGGTGGCTGTGAGCTGCGCGAGCTCGAAGGCCTCAAGCAGCTCGCTTTTCAGGTTGACCTCCTGAGCTGCGAGCGGGCTGACCAGCAGTGGTTCCCCCTTGCTCCGGTAGCCCTTGAGCGCTTCACCTGTTGTGGAGCGCGCCAACTTGCGCACATTCACTGCCAGTGGCTGGATCAGTCGGAAATCGACGGTGTCTCCGACCTTGATGCGATCAAAGGGGTTTGCCTCATCTGTGATCACCACATCCAGGTTATTGATGCCACCGAGGGGCCCGAGAAGATCGATGCTGTTGTCCTGTCTATCGATGCTGACCACCCGGGCTGTTCCGGAGGCCAGGGCCACACGCATCCCCTCTTTCAACTTGCCCATGTCTTCGGGAAGAATGATGTCTTCGCGGTTGAAACTGAGGTCTTTGTTGGTGCTGGCTTCCAGCTCGACGACCAGGCCATCGAGAATGGACAGGGACACCTCGTCGCCTTTCTCCAGTGCAAGGGGCTCAAGATCGATCCCCACAGTGAGGATTTCCTTATGACCATGGGGATCGATCACCTCGATCACTTTCTCCGCAGGAAGTGCGGTGGTCACGGTGGCTCTCATCTCCGTGACCTCAAAAGCCTCCAGTTGTTCCGGTGAGAATCCGGCTTCAGCTCTCTGCACAATCCCGCAGGAAACACCGAGAACGGCAGCTGCCATCCACCTTGCGGAACGCTTTCTGAGTGCGGAATGGAACGCCTGGAAGTGAGTCACAGGTCTGAGCAGGAATGGTGAGACGGTAGCCGGACCCGATCTTGGGTCACAATGTCGCGGAATGTTGAGTCCCGAGGCATGGTTTTTCGATTCAGGCGGATGGCCCTATCTGCGGGGTTGGCTGCGCTGACTCTCGGTCTGATCCAGATGCCTGCACGGGCTGAGAAATCGATAGAAATCAGCCTCAAGGAGCGTTATCTCACCTTGTTCGACAACGGTAAGGTGCTCGAGCGTTTCCCCGTTGCGATCGGCGCTCCTGAATCCCCGACTCCAGCGGGCAGCTATGCCATCACCCGGATGGAAGATGCGCCGGTGTATCACAAGGGGGGGAAGGTGATTGCGCCAGGCCCCAAGAATCCGGTGGGCGTTCGTTACATGGCTTATTTCCAGGTCGGCTCAGGTGAATACGCAATTCACGGAACCGCCTGGCCAAACTGGGTGAAACTGCGTTCCGCAGTAAGCCTTGGATGTATTCGCATGCTCAACAAGGATGTGGTCAAGTTGTTTCAGCAGGTGGATGTAGGGACTCCTGTGGTTGTGACCAACAACTGATTCCATTGCTTTGTTCTTTGATTTTTCGCCGCTGAATGATGTCTGTTCGCAACGCCTGTTCCCTGTTCTGTTCTGCGCTGGCACTGCTCGCCAGTCCTGTATTGTCCTCTCCACAGAAGGAGATGCCTGAACAGACATTCCTCGATCAGGTTGAAGCCCCAGGCCACGTACTGGTGACGGCACGAGGCGTTGAAGCCGTCAATGCTGAGGCGCGTCGCCAGGGCCTTCGCTTCCCAGCAGTCGGCTACTGGTCTCCGGAAAACATCTGTTTCAAGACACCCGCAACGGGAGATTGCAACGGCCTCTTCAAGCGTTAGTCGTTACCGGCAGCCCTGAGAATTCAAGCGAATTCAAGCGAAATACCTCAGCACTGCATCTGGAGCTATTCGAGGCAGACTTAAAGTTCAGATTGACTGCGAAAACGAGAAATTGATCAGATTCTAACGACGTCCTGACTGCAAAATGCGTCGACGTTGGATTGTCAGTCAGGCATCACAGCTGCTCATTGTCAGAGAGTGATTGGCCAAAGCTGGTGATGTTTTGATCCTGCATTTGTTCCTTGAGATCTGCGGAATTTGATCGTGCTTGTGAACGATTCAGTGATGGGAATCGCCTTATGTTGTTATGTCAGCAAAAGTCAACTTCTCCTCTTTATTCAGGACCCCATCAATTCAGTCTGGCTTCAAGTGAATTGTTGGTTTTGATCAAAACAGCTGATTGTTATCCGATCTGAAGCGAAGCTGACCTCAGGAGGCCGGTGGTGGAAGCTCGGGTGGTGGTGGTGCCCCTACAAGGGGATCTGGCTGGTCAGTGCCTGAGTTCTGATCCTCAAAAGGTGGTGACTCCTCACCGGGTTCATTGATTGCCTGTGGTTGATCGGAGTCCTGGGAAGGGCGGGCGGACTCGTCGCTGGGAACCTCTTCCGGTGACAGAACAACAGGTGGTGGCAGATCGGGGGGAAGATCGCGTTCATAGGGAGGAAGCCCCATCTCAGGGCCATCAGCATCAGCATTTCCTTCTGGCCGCGGCTGTTCAAGCAACACGAGGGGATCAGCGGTGATCGGCGGTTCAGGCAATGGCGAACGATCAGGACTGCCCCTCTGTTCGTCCTGAGACGAGCCAGGCTTCAGGGGCTGGCGTTTCGGTTTCCAGATCAGTCGGGCAACGGGCTCCACCCCTTGCTCCATGACGCGGTTCAGTCCTGCAAGGGCTCTGTCAATCAGACGGTGACCGGCGGCTTCAGCACAGTCCAGTGGGCTCTGACATTCCACCTTTGATCGCAGAGTTTCCGTGAAGTTCCCAACCAAACCGCCTTGCAGGTGGAAGCGGCGTTCACTCAGCCGCAGCAGGTACGGCACGTGCACAAAACTGGTCGCGCCACCGCTGATCCAGTTGGCGTCCTCCTCTGTGAATCCTTTCACTCCCGGGATGATCAGGCGACTCTTGGAGGCATGATCTGGCATGTAAGCGGCCACGAAACCTCGGCGACGGGCAAGCTCCCTTGTCTGCTCCAGTGTGAGGCCGTCTCTGCTCATCAGCATCTCCATCCGGCCATCGCTGCGCAGTCCATAGACCATGCGGATCCTGGGCAGGTAGTAGCGGATGCGCTGGCCCATGCTGATGCTGTAGGCCCCTTTGTAGCTGTCAGGCGGTTCGGTCAGATCGTTGTAGACACTGTGCAAACCACCCACGAACATGTCGTAGATCTCAGCTCGTTCTGGAGTGAGTTCTCCGTAGCCGAAATCCACAGTTCCATCACGCTTGATGCCGACAAACGCACGTTGCCGTGATGCTGTTCGATTCCTGCCCTGCCAGACTTTCTGACCGAATTTCAGATCACCAAGTGGAACGGTGATTTCCTGGCCGCCGTCGTCGATGTGACGCTCGTACATCGGACCTGAGACATAAGCTAGAGCCGCTGAATCCTCAAAAGCGTCCTGTTCGCGGTCCCAGCCCTCGAGCAGTCCCAAACGCACTTTTCTTGGATCGAAATCGAGGGCGTATACCTCGTCATCGGATTGATAGCGGAAGGCACCAAGTGAATCGCCACTGGCTTGCTCCTTCAGTGTTGAGAGGGCATCAGGTTGAGGAGTTGCCGGTGCCAGTGCGACAAGGGCCGCAAAGATTCCAAAGGGCGCACTGAGAATCAGCCAGCGTTTTTGCAGACGTTTCTGACGGGGACGACGGCGCCGTACGCGCTTCTTGCGTGGTGGCGCAGCAGTTCTGGTACGGGTCCGCGTCACCATTTCAGACTTGACCCTCTGAATGCCTGTGCGTTGTCGAGCCAAGGAACAATGGTGCCCTCAGCTACCAACCATTTAGGGCCACGAATACGGCAGTCATGCCCTCCCGTCAACTCTCCGAATGCAGGAATCAACATTCGCTGTTCGACAGTGTCGTAGGCGAAGCAGGGAAGCCTCAGTCGGTCCGAGCCCTGGCGCAGGGTGGTTGTGGGGTGAATATGTCCGCAGAGATTCAGTCCTGCAAGCCCGTCGCAGGGTCGTTCCGGTTCGTGGCTGAGCCAAAGGTCTCCAAGCCTGAAGGAAGGATGCTGGGGAAAAGCAGCTGCATGCAGGTGGCGGTCATGGTTGCCACCGATCAAAAGCACTTCGGCATCCAATCGCTCGTGCAGATTTCTCAGATCAGCCCGCAGGCGCTCGGTGACACCGAGTGGGCCATGGATTAGATCCCCAAGAATGATGACGCGTTGAGGACGCCACTGCTTACAGAGATTCTCCAGTCGCAGCAATGTTCCCCGGTCGTTATCACTTGGGAGCGGGATGCCGCAGGCCTGGAAAACCTCGGCCTTGCCTAGATGAAGATCCGCAACAAACAGTTCCTCACCGGCCGGTCTCCAGATGGCTTTCTGTGCCAGCAGCACCAGCTCTTCGTCCTGCCACTGCCAGCGACATTGCGTTGGATCCGTCTCAGCATGGTCTGTTGATTCGCCATCAGCCTGAGTGCAGCTGTTTTTGACGTTGATGACAGTCAACGGTGGTTTGACCAGCTGAGGTATGCACCATCTTGCTTCGAAATCGCGGAAATGTTTCAAAAGGATGTTCCCCTTCATTGGGCTCCGGTATTGGCCGCTCAGTGTTTGGGATGGCAACCTCAGAATGCTTGAGTCGATTGACTTCTGATGACACTTGCTTTGTTGCTTGCCCTTCTGGGATCACTGATCGCCATGGGCGTGATCGTCAAGCGTCTTGAAAACAACGGGTGAAAGGCGTGATCAGAGTTCCAAGGGTTGGTCTGTTGCTCGCCGGTTTGATCAGCGTTGCTGTCCCAGGGGCTGCGATGGCCGAGGTTCTACGGGTTGGTGTCAGTGGCGCACCACCTTTCGTCTTGTCGAAGGGTGATCCGGCTCAGGGAATCAGCATCCAGATCTGGGAAGAAGTGGCAAGCCGTCTCAACAAGACCTATGAATTCATCCACCAGCCCAACACGGAAGCCAACATTGCAGCCGTGAAAAAAGGTGATCTGGATCTCGCCATCGGTCCGATCAGCATCACCCCCGATCGACTGGCTAATCCCGAAATTGATTTCACCCAGCCCTACTTCTACGGCCGTGAAGGATTGATGATACCGGTGAAGGCTCCGGGGCTCTGGGTCAGGTTTCAACCCTTCTTCGGCTGGGCGGCATTGTCATCACTGGGTGGCTTGATGATTCTGCTGTTCTTGGTCGGCAATCTCATCTGGTTGGCTGAGCGCCGTCGCAACACCGAGCACTTTCCTCGCCAGTACCTGCATGGAGTCGGTAACGGGATGTGGTTTGCCCTGGTGACGTTGACAACGGTCGGCTACGGAGATCGATCTCCCGTCACCAGAACCGGTCGCACCATCACAGGAGTCTGGATGCTGATGTCGCTGCTGGCGCTGTCATCGATCACGGCAGGTCTGGCTTCAGCTTTCACCGTGTCGTTGTCGAATCTTCAGCCCACAGCAATCAAGGATCGTTCCGATCTGCGCGGTAAGGCTGTCTCAGTGGTGGCCGGGACCATCAGTGAAAAATGGGCAAGGATGTATGGCGCAAGTGCCATTGAATCTGCAGACCTTGATGCTGCCATTGATCTTTTGGCCAAGGGAAAGGTTGCGGCGGTGCTGTTCGATGAGGCTCCGCTTCGTTACTACCTGCAGCAGAACCCCGAAGCACCTTTCAAGATGGCGCCTTTCGCACTGGCGAATCAGACCTACGGATTTGTGATTCCGGTCAGCAGTGATTTGCGCACACCGATTGATGTGGTGCTTTTGCAAATGCAGCGAAGCGGAGAGGTCAAGTCGATCACTGATCGTCTGTTGCAGTGATGGCCAGCTTTCGCGCATCAGGAGATTCATCTGAGAGTTCCATGCCGGCGTAAACCGTCTTCAATCAGAAAGTTGGCAAGGCTGCTGCAGCTGCGTCCCTCTGCAAGTGCATGTTGCTTGAGGCGGCCCATGACACCAACGGCCAGCGTGACATTGAGCCGCTCTGAGTCCGCGGCTTCGGCGACCTGGCCCACTGTGAGGGAGGTTGTTTCGCTCTGGAGCTGCTCCTGCAGTTCTTCCAGCAGGCCCTTGAGAAATGACACGATTGCGTGTTGCTGACGTAACAAAAACGTACCGCCGGGCAGCTCTGTGGCGTGGCGTAATCTGGCCCGGTTTCTAGATCTGACTGGATGGAGACCCTGCCCCTTGAGTTGAAACCCGGTCAGGACCTCCATCTCTCTCTGTCTGAGCTGGCTGTGAATCAACAGCTCAGTGGATTTGTGCTCGGAGTGGTCGGCAATCTTTCTCAGGCCACTTTCCGTTGTCCGGGTCAGAGTCAGCCCACCCAGATGAGTGGTGAACTTGAGGTCATCACGCTGAACGGAACCTTCTCACCCTCCGGCGTTCATCTTCACCTCAGCCTTTCAGACGGTGCCTGTCAGGTCTGGGGAGGGCATCTTGAACCGGGAACGGTAGTGCTCAAGGGAGCACAGCTGCTTCTCGGTCTGAGCGGTCTGCCTCCTGCTCAAGACAGCCAGAACCCTGTTCATGATCCCAGTCAGTCCAGTGCGCGAGTGGAGCTGGCAGTGCTCCCCGGTTGTCCATGGAGTCTCAGGGCCAGGCAGCTGCTGGAGAGGCTGGCGATTCCTCATCGCCTGGAGACCATCGAAAGCGACGATCGTTTCGAGGCTTTCCGGCAACGCAGCGGTATGAACACATTTCCCCAGATTTTCATTGATGGAGAAGTTCTGGGGGGATATGACGAACTCGCTGAGATCTCCCTGCAACCATCGTTCAGGGCGTTGGCTCAACAGCTGTAAAGCGATATTTCCCAACCCTCCTGATCGAAACAGGCCAGTTTCCTCAGGTGTCATCGCGGTCCACCTTCAGTGGGAACCGGGCAATTCCGGGAGTTCAATGCACAACTGTTCCACTTCATGCCGCAGCCCATTGATGTGGTCCAAGGGGGCCAGTTCGCGGCGGCCAGGAGGCCAGAGTTGATCGCTGTCGAGGTCGCAAGCCAGGGCCTCTTCCTCAAGGGCCTCGATCAGTTCAGCGAGCTGAGCTCGCGCTTCCAGCCATTTTGTGATGCTCAAGGTGTGAAGGTGGGGTGGGGCATTCAGGTGAGGTGAAAACTAGCCAGCTTCACGGCGCTGAACAGGCTTGCAACAAAGTGTTGAACCAGTTCAGTTTCGATTTCCCTGTGATCCAGCTTTGAGCCGATAGTTCTTGCAGGATTGAAACGAATGAAACTCGCTGCAGAAAACAATTCAGAGGAATTTCGCTATCGATCTCCTGGCTTTTATGTTGCTTCAGCAGCGGTTATGTCTACATAACGGATGAATCATCTTCTCTCCACAGTTCCATAACTGTTCATTTTGTGGATGATTGATTGAAAACTGTTCTGCATCAGTTGCGCGTTGATCCTCTGCTGTCTCTGCGACTTCGACCGCTTGGCTTGAGGATCCGGATTTTGATGGAGATCCGCGGATCAGCAGTGAAGTCACTGCTATGAACCATTGGTGTACGACTCCTTGACCGAGGAGCGCTTGGGAACCCGCGGTGTCTGAGACGATTCAACCCGATCTCTGGGCTGAAAAACCCTGGTGGTGTCAGCCCTGGACAATCATTCTCACCGGAGTTCTCGCCATCTCAGGCAGTTGGCTGGTGCTGCATCGCTTCTGGGTCACCATCCCAGTAACTCTGCTCGTTCTGGCCTGGTGGATCTTGTTCCTTGTGATCGCGCCTGCCGCCTACAGAAATCAGCCGCGTTGAGCAGTTCTGAACCGCTGTTTCTCCTCAACCAATTCAGTTTCCAGCTGCTCAATCAGCTTGGTGACAAGAGCCTGAAACTCCGGCTGGCAGCCACGGAAGGCCGCCTTGTGCCGAATCGGTTCGTTGCGCATGCGCAGATCGGTCAGCATCAACTGAAGGGCGTCGATTCTGGCGTTGCTGTTCAAGGCTTCAGCCTGCGGGCGTGGCGAGGTTATGACACCGCCTCCCCGATCAACTAGAAGCGCAAAGTGGTTTTTACAAGAGCTCCGAACTGGCTCAGCCGCTGGTCTTCCGGGGTGTCAGCTCCAAGTGGTCTGCTCAGAAAGAACACTGCAGGTGTGACAGTGATTGCGTCCGTCACCGGCAGCATTGTCCACCACTCCATCACGTAGCCAGCATCATCGGGGCTTGTTCCGCCAACCAGAGCTGTTGCGAAGATCGGCTGACCGACGGCTGCTCCCATGGCTGTTCCCGTGTTGAACAGGTCACACCACTGAATTGCCATAGTCCATGACTGGGAAATGGCGACGAGTCCCTGGCGATCGACTTCTTTGCGGTAGCGCGTGCTGTTCCATCCCCAGCCAAGGCTCACCGAGGGAAGCCAGCCCGCTTCAGAGGGTTGCCAGTAACCGCTGAGCGCGGTGCTTGTGGTGATCCCAGGTTGCTCGAAGCTGCGCAGGGTGAAGGGACTGGCGTAATCAATGATCCCGAAACCATTCTCGATGGCCACCACTGCCGCCACCACTCCCCAGTTCTGCCTGGCATAGCCGAGCTGCAAAGTGCTGCTGCTGCCGGACTCCTCACCAATCAGCCCGGAACCACCTGAGCCTTCATTGCCTCTGCCGGCGATGTAATTCGCACTCGCACTGAAGGACCCTTGTTCCCAGATCACGCCGCCACCAGCTCCAAGATTGCTGCTGTAAGCACCTGAAGCACCGGCCTGAGTGAACAGATCCAGAACGGTGTCCTCTGGATAAAGGCTTGGTCGCATCCCGAGCATCACGGTCTGGTTCACGCGGCTGCCCAGCGTGATGGTCCAGTTCTTGCCGAGAGGAAACTGGTACCAGGCCCGGTTCACGCCGATAAGGTCAGGAGAGCGGCTTTGCTGGAAGGCCACTTCAAGCTCGGAGAGTTTGCTTGGTCCGCCCCCTCCGAAGCTGTCTGCGCTTGTGTCGAGATTGCCTCCCCGCAACCTGATGTTGAGCAGGTCTTTGCCGGTGAAGCTTGTACGCAGAGTCAATTTCTGGTCATACCCGGATTGCAGCGCTCCGTAGCTGCTGCGGATAGAGCTCAGGAGATCCGCATCGCTTCCGGAAAAGAGGTTGCCGCCGAGAATGAACTAGCTGACTCCCCGCAGCTTCGTGGTCGGCGAAAAACCGAGGTTCTCCAGCTCAGTGGTGCGTTGCTCGACGCGCTCGATCTGGAGGTTGAGCGCGCTCAGTTCAGATTGAATCTCGCTCAGCAGTCGCCAGAGCGGATCGGTCATCGTGACCGTGTTCTCCAGGCATTGGTGGAGAACATCTGCGGCCTGATAGCGATCCTGCAGAGGTTGTGTTGATGCGCAATCCGCTTTTCGAAACAGTTCTCGCAACCTGGGGGAAACTGTTGTCGACGCCGGCTCGAGATGTTGCGTTTGGGGGGAAACCGAGAAGGTCTGAGTCGAACACAGCACTGCAGCCATTGCCGTGCCTATCAGGCGCTGTGAATGGAGGCGGTTCACAATTCAGGCGGTGACGCTGTCGAGAAGCCAGATGCAGAGAAGACCGATGAAAAAGGCCACATTGACAACTCCTGAATCGTCTTCCCCTCTTGCATGAGCTTCCTTCATCACCTCCTCCACAACCAGGTAGATCAGAGCTGCAGTGCCGAAGGCGAGTGTGCCGGTCAGTGCAGGTCCCTGCAACCCGTTGGTGATCACAAGACTGACGCTCAGACCGATCACATAGGTGACGGCCATCAGTGCACCTGACACCCTGCTTCGCCAGCGACCCGCTCCACGTCCAAGCAACGTTCCGAGTCCGAGGGTTGCCAATCCCATCTCAAGGGCAACGGCCACAGGAATCACCCACTGCTGTTCTGCGGCTTTGCTGCTGATGCCCACCACAAGCCCGTCGATCAGGCTGTCAATGAGAAAGGGCAACATCAGCAGCAGCATCGGACGAGGCCGGCTCTGTTCAGAGTTGTCGTCGGGATCTTCCAGAACCGCATTGATCACCAGCAGCAGGGAGAAGCCGAGACAGAAACCAATGGCGAGAGCCAATGGGTGGCCGCTGTCGCTGGCAGCCGGCATCAGGTCGGCTGCTGCAATGCCAAGAACCAGACCACCCACGAGATGGGCAACAACTGCTCGAAAGCGTTTGCCAGGTCTGAACCGGCTGCCCAGCAGACCGCCCAACACCATGCTGATGGCCGGGAGGATCAGAAGCACTTCACGCCCGGGTGTACAACATCCATCCGCTTCATCCTGGCAAGACCTGCCTGAAGCCACCAGACTGCACCACGGTCAGCGGTGTGTCGAACAGTTCTGAAAGCTTTGGCCCTGTCAGTGTTGATTCAGCTGAGCCATCCAGGCTGATCAGGCAGTTCTGCAGTCCGACGACTCTCTTGATCTCCGGGATGATGACATCAACCTGGTGTGTCACCAGCACAAGGGTTGTGCCTTGCTGGCACAGATTTCGCAGGGTTCTCAGCAACGTGTGCCTTGCGCGCAGGTCCAACGCATTGGTGGGTTCATCAAGCACAAGCACCTCCGGTGCATGCACCAGAGCTCTGGCAATCAGCAGACGTCGGCGCTGGCCCTCGGACAGCTGGCCGTATTTCTCGTCAGCCAGACCATCAAGATCCATGGAACGGAGAACGTCTTCTGAGCGTGATCGCTGTTGCTCCGAAGGCGTTCGGTCCCTGCCAAGCCTGATGGCGCCGAAGAACGCTGCCAGCAACAGCTCCCGCCCTGTGAGCGAAGCCGGGATGCGTTGTTCCAGCTCGGTGCTCACGACCCCGAGACGTTGGCGAAGTGCCCAGAGGTTCACTGTCTCCGATCCAAACAGGCGCCAGTACGACCCCGGCTTCACCACTGGGTAAAGAGTGCGGCTGATCAACTTCACGAGTGTGGTCTTGCCTGCACCGTTAGGACCGAGGACGGCAGTCGACTCACCTTTGAGAAGACGTAGTGAAAGATCCTTCACGACGCGATGACCATCGATCCAGGCTTCGATGGCCTGACAATCCAGCCAGGCTGAACCGGAGTTTCTGTTCTGATCTAGACCCATCGCTTGATTGCGTGTCGATGACCAAAGCAAGACCTAGACGGCCACTGAGCTTCAGCGCACATTGAGTTGATCAACAGCAATGGCTTTCCGACTGTATTGACCAATGGGTCGATCATTCGTTGTTTGAGCCGCTTCGTTCAGTGATTCGCAATTTGCTGAGTACCCTTGTTGATCTACTTTTTATCAGTAAATAAAATAGCTCAATGCCTTCTTGATCACTTGTTATTCGGTTTGCGGATTCAGCTTTTTATATGCTCTATATGTTTCTACTGTTAATTTGAGTATTGATCAGCAAACTGTTTCCAGGACAAGCACACAATGCATTTGCTGCTGGTATTTTATAGAAGCAAGGATTGTGCCAGCAGCAAATCCAGATGTGTTCGCCGTTTTAGGGAGAAGCCCCAATGGTCTTCATTGAGTCAGCTGCTAGCAGCCAGAATCATCTCAGCGGATGAGGTAAGACCTGTTTGAAAGCCTTTGGAACTTTCGACTAAAGGCAAGAGGCCCGAATCCAAATTCAATGAACCCATGCCAATGCTCTGGGATCCGTCTTTATCTTCTATTCCAATTGACGAAAGCTCAAAATTGTTGAATTCGTCAACTGATCTGTCACCATCTTTTTCTTCAGACTCGGCAATTAATGATACTAAATAAGTTTCAGCAAGATTTGAATCGCCTGGCTCTAACTCACTGTAAAGACGAGCGATGAGCTGACCAGACCCCTTGTTGTCAAATTCAAATCGTAGTTGATCAAGGCCAACTCTATTAAGATCGAAACTAATTAATGCGTCAGGAAGAACGTCAAACTTTTCCACATAGGGCATCAAGGCATCTGCACTGAGGTTTTCCAAGGATGTTTCCGGCTCGTCTGGTAACTCCGCATCTTGGAAAATTTTGGAAAACTGCTGGAAAGACCAGGTTGAATCAGCCAGATAATTTGCAGCTTCTTCAAGTGCCAATCCCAGAATCTGAGCCTGCTCCTCGTCCTGTTCCCCCGCACCTGAGGTCAAGATCATGTTCTTTGTAGCGCTGACACCTGATGCCAATGATTTGCTGTTTTCAACCAAAGAAATAATTTCAGAATCTAAATTAAATGATCCAATGGCTCGAGAGATTGATCCATCTTGATCATCAAGTCCGATGAAAGCGAGTTAAAAGTTGTCTATATTTTGAAAGTCAAAATCATCGCTCTCTCCGGAACTTTTCTCTCCTGGTTCTGCAACTAATGACACCAAAAAGGTTTCCGATAGAGTTGTCTCACCTGGCCGGCTGAATGTGTTGTAGAGACGTGCAATCAGTTGGCCAGATCCCAGGTCTTCAAATTCAAATCGAAACTGATCTTGACCCAGATCATTTGATTCATGCCCTGTCAATCCTTCGCCAAAGGGTGTGAACTGCTCGACATAGGGCATCAGAGAGTCCAGGACTTGGCTGTCCAATGACACCGACGGCTCACCAAGTACGACGGGAGCATGGAACGCATTCGCAAATTTCCTCACAGACCAGCTTTTAGAGGCAAGTACAGATGCGGCACGCTGCAAAGCCAGGATTAGTGCCTCAGTATTGCTCGCCTGTGCTTGTAGAGGGAGAGACACGCAAGACATCGATTAAAATCCTGTTTTTATTTGCTTAATCACACATATTTCCTAGTTCAACGGAACGCCTGATAAATTTCATATTCCATTGGCTTGTGAACTGTGAGATAGGGTATTTGATTGTCTTGTCACTCAACGACTCGCTGAGTCAAGCGCTATTTAAGTTGATAGAGCTTTCGCTTTTTTTATACTATCTAACAGTGTTGATCTTGTTTATTCGAGCGTATCTGGCTGAAAGATTATAATGGTCAGAGAAATTTTTTTAGTTGGTCATCCAAGGAAAATATCAGCACAGGCTTGTTGCAGTTGCGATTTGTCTAAATGGTCAGATCGTTGACATGTGCCATCGATCTTTTTGCGGCCACGTCAAGGGCATAATTTTTTTAAAGTTAGAATAATCTTGATCGGAAGACTGTGTAATAAGTGTGTCTGTTAAAGCGATGGAAAGCATTAGTGATGGCCGAAGAGTTTCTTGGCTTGTTTGTCGTGACTGGATTCCAAGCGTATATTGAAATGTTTGAGTGGCTGTTGGCGTTAAGGTTGATCTTGCTGGATCCATGAGTACTTCAATTCGCTGATATGGCTTTTAAGGTAAGGAGTGACTCGTTGATTTTAAGCGAGGTTTTTTGAGTTTCATTCAGATTGGAGCCTCAAAATATGTGGTATCACCTCACTAATTCACGAGGAAGATCAATTATGTTTGCTCGATAATCTTTTGCGTTCTGAGCGCAGCGCACCTTGCTTTGTTTGTTCAGCCGGTGCCTGATGCTTCAGCTTTGTTTCATTGAACCGACCCTTCTGGATCTGCGGGGTGGGTTTGAACTGTTTTTCCTCTGACGTCTAGTCCAGTGTCTCCTGTTCATGAGTTGTCTTATGACCCCGAGCTCCGGCCCGGGCATGCTTAGGGAATAATGGGTAACTACAGATCATGGAGGCTGTCGCCTCGTCGAGGGACATCCGTAACCTGCAGTCTGTCGAAATGAACTATATTTTCGATCCCTGAGGACACACAATGATTCCGGAACCACATGAGCTCTTCGACATTGACAGGGGATCAGACAAGCTTTTTATGATCGGTACTGCGTGGATTGTGCTGTTTCTGTTTCTGTTATAAGTGCAAAACTGATTGTTTGATTTTAGAGATGCTGTCGGTTCTGGAGTGAAAGTTTTCAATGCCAGCAATTAACTGACAGCTTTAGAGAAAAGATCAGCTGCAATTTTTTAGACATTCATAATATTCTTGCTCCTTTCTGGGTGTCTATCGTTGTTATCTGCTCAACTGATTTGTGTTTGGGTTAGGGAGCTGCAACGTTCAGTGTCTTGTGGTCATTCTTGGGTGTTTCAATTTCTATGTAGCAACACTCATTGCTAGGCAAGGCTAATGAGTTATTTGTGATTCACTGAAATTTGAGTCCTAGTTTCTTCATAACAGCATTTAAGTTTTGGTGCGAAGTGACCTGTTTTCATCGCGAAGTTTGGAAATCTCCCCCTCTTGAGACGAAGTCTGCTCTTCAAGATGTTTGATTTGCTTACGCAGCAGAGCTACCAATTCTGCGGTTGCCTCAGCTCCCGGTGCTGATTCAGCATTGTTTTGATTTGGCTGCTGTTTCAGCAGTGCTTCAAGTTTGGCTTTGAGCTCCTCGATCTGCTGGTCACGACTGTTGAGGTCACTCCTTAAAGCAGCCATGTCGGTGTTGACCTGGCTGCGGTATTCAAAGATTTCATCGCTGCTCGCATTCATTGTGTTGTTCTTGTCTGCTGTTGTGTTTCTCTTGCCAAGGGGGAAGGAGAAACCCAACCGGCCGGCGATGGAGGCGGTGGAGCCATATTCGTAATCCACCGATGGGGTGTACGACAGTGCACCGTTGAGGTGCAAACGATCGCCCACTCTCACGGCACAACCTGCGGAGATGGCGTACTGAGAGCCATAAGCACCCGTGCCCACTCCGCAGCGAGCCGGTTCATCTTCCTGAAGGGTCACTTCCGGAATCGCCGACATCGCGGAGGCGATGGCACCACTGGCCTGCACGGCCTGACCAAGACCTCTGGCAGCAGACTCCAGCTTGGGAAGCTTCTTGCGCACAGCTTTGTCGAGCTGCTTAAAGGACATTGAAGTGCGCTGAAGGGTTCCATCTTCATTGGCAGCGATGATTTCGGTGCCATCACCAGCCAGATTCGGTGCGGTCACTTCTGTTTTGAACGTTCCCAGAACAATCTGGTCTTTACGGGTGGTAGCTGCTCCAGCTCCAACGGCAGAGGAACGGTCATAGGTGGCCGTGGCTTGAGCACCGATTGCCACAACCTCGGTTCCAATGGCACGAGAGGTACCAATCGCAACCGCATTAGTCCCATCGGCATAGGCATACGCACCCTGAGCCGTGCTGTTAGTCCCCAGTGCTGTTGCTTTGGTGCCGACAGCGACAAGATCGGTGTTAAAGCCTTAAGCACTAAGTAATTTTTTTATTTTGATCAGCGTCCTAGAGATTGCAGAAAGCTTTATAGACTCAGTGGACACTTTTCGAGATTTAGATTGGCGCGCATTGTGTTGTTGATACTCAGTAGAAAAATCAATAGCATCATTCACAATAAGACTCTCCATCAATAGATGCCAACAAATGCTGGTTAGGCATAAAAAAAGACCTGAGCGAAAGCGAACAGGTCTTAGTAGTTATTGCGGATGAGAGCTATGGCAGATTAGTTTATCAGCCAAAAATGCCAAAAACTTGGTCGATAATTCCTCTTCCGGTCAGGGCTTCAGTTGCCAAGCCAATGGCAAGTCCGAGCATTGCTGCACGTCCATTTAGCTTTTCGCTGAAGACTTTGGTTGAGTCAGGGGTGAACTTGTCGGTTGCTTCAGGCATGAGAAAGGATGCGATTATTCAATATTAACGAATGTAAAGGCTTCGTGGAGGCTTTTCGAGATGCCACTCAGTCACTCGTTTTATCGGCAGGCAAGCTGCATTGTTGAGTGTTAATACTTATGGAAAAATAGAACTAATCTCCCGAGTTGGCCGGGGCAAAAGTTATGGATCCAGCAGGTGCTTCGGACTTTGGCTTGGCAGAGCTGCGTTGCTGGCGCTTTGGCTTGCGTGGAATCTCTTGGATGAGTTCGTCAAGCTTGGTTGCTTCATCAGGCAACGACCTTCCTGTTTGTCCTTAACAAAGGTTTTTGACAAAGGCTCACAGACAGCGACAACCTCAACAAGTTGTGCTGTCTGGTTGGTCTTGGTGATGGCATCAAGTGCCGATTCATGGTCAAGTTTGTGCAGATCTTTTCGGCGAATTTTCACACGCTGCCAACCACCAGAACTGTCAGGGATATGCACGTTCAAGAAACATGCAAGGCCTTTGTTAGTGGCAGCAATTGACAGTGGTTCAACCAGCTGCTCGGACGTGAGCTGAAGCATGCCCAGTAGTACTAATCAAGAAGCCCAGGACGTCAGTCCGTTTCTGATCTTCCAGTGCTCGCCTGATTTGGTGACGAACTGCAAGGTCAGTTTGTTTTGTACTCCAAGCATCGAGTCGTTGCATGTAATGGTTTGATGGAGTGGTCGGTGATCCAGACGTTGACGATGTTGTTGGGTCAAGAGCCTTCCCTCCCCCTGAGGTGATGAGGCACATCCAACGTCCATCGCTCTCCGCAGTAGGAGAAGTCACGAACAGGGTTGTCATGTCCTGAGCACGTAAGGCGCTGATGCTGTCTTCGAATCCATCCAGTCCAGAGACAAGGTTGTTCATAGGAATGAGAGCACGCAAGAAAAAAGCCGCTGTTAAGCGGCGTGGGTATTGGATTTACTGAGCGTTGATGGCGTGCCAGGATCAAGCCTCGACATAGGCTTGCACCTCATAAAGATGCTTGGGAATTTGCATTCTCTGGTCACGTGCTCCCTCATACACAGCAACAGACAGCATCTGGAAGTCACGACTATGACGGGAGGCAGCAACGAGTAGTCGTTCATCACTGCGCATTGCTTGAGTGCTTCGTGGTACTCGTTCTTTACTGATCGAGGTGAGGCGCCGTTGATGTTGAAGGCAGGTAGTGAGTAAGCCGTGTCTTGTTTGGTGGATGTCGCCATGTGAGCTACGAATGACGACTAAAAGAAACAGCTTCTGTTAAGCGGCAATATCTCGCTTGCAACACCCCATTGGAGGCATAGGCATCAGAGGAGGACGATTATCCGTCAGGTTTTAAAGAGTTGACGATCTCAATCTAGTAAGTGATTAATAGTGAAGTCATCCGTGTAGAAACATGCTTACTGGAACCGAATTACTGGCCAAGGTCAAAGACCTCGGTGATGTTTCCAAGACCGATCTTGCGACAGCCTGCGTTTACGTCTCTAAGAAAAAGGACGGCAGTGATCGGGTCAACTTCACCGCGTTTTACGAAGCCTTACTGAATGCAAAAGGCATTGAACTTGGTGGTGGGCCCGCTGGTATGGGCAAAGGCGGACGTAAGCTCAGCTACACAGCCAAGGTCCAGGGCAACGGTAATCTGCTGGTGGGCAAGGCCTACACAGCAATGCTTAACTTGCAACCTGGGGACGAATTCGAGATCAAGCTGGGTAAAAAAGCCGTCCGCCTGATCCCTGTTGGTGGTGAAGAGGAGGAGTGAGTCTCTTCTCTAATCAGTAAGTCCATAGCAGGCAGAGCTGACCAGCGGCTCTGCCTCTTTTCTTGGACATCAATCCCATGACTTCTCAGAAACCTCTAAGAGATGCCAGTGACTTTCATATGTATAAAATGAGAGTCGCAATGGCCAATGGAACTCAAGGAATTCATCAACGGCGCTGAGCCTCAGTGGAAGTGGAGCACCTACACCAATGAAGAGGTAGGGATTCGCGACTTTATTAGCTGCGACTTAGAGACCCCTAATGGAAACACCATCATCATCACGCAGGGGGAAGACAGCAAAGGAAGGTTCAAATATTTTCTTCCCCAGTTCAGTAAGCGCTATGCGTCTGTACAGGCGTGCCGCAAGTATCTGAAGAAGAATAGAAATGAACCACTGCATCCTTCTGAAAGCCGTCCGCCTGATTCCTGTTGGTGGAGAGAAGGAGGAGTGCGTTAGCTTTGTTCTCGCTAAATCTTCGCTTTGCCTCTATCGGGGGTAGGGCTTTTGACTGATATGTCCGATCGGTAAGTCCAGAAGACAAATTCCAGAGTCCTCGCTAACAATAAGTGACAGCTATTGGTTGTATTCAATAATATGGTCCGTTATAGTCACGAATTTATCAGGCGATTGCGCTTGCGCCATCGTGGGTACATCGCACTTCTGATTGCGCAAGTTATCTTTCTGATACTGCTACCTGTAGCCGAACGTTTCCCAAGTTTTCAATCTTTTCTGAACATAGCTCTGGCCGGGGTGTTGCTTGGCCTCGTTAGTCGATATACACAAATTAAAAGATTGAATTCATTCTTTTTCGGTCTTGGGATTTTAGCTATCAGCCTTGAAGTGATTTGGCGTTTAAGTTTGGAAGTTCTACCAACTCTTGGCCATTGGCTGACGCTTTCACACGTATTCGTTTGGATCCTGTTTTATTTGTTGAGTATTTTGAGACTTATAAAATCACTTATACGCGAGCCATTCGTAACCGTTGCAGTCGTAATGGCAGCTGTGGAGGGTTATCTATTGATTGGCGTGGCTGGTGGTGTATTAATGACGGCAACAATGGAGATGCACCCTGCAGCTTTTGATTTCAGTGTTTTAACTAACGCTCATGCACATAATGGACTGGAAAACATTTCGAACAGTGTCAGTCTGTTTTCACCTGTACTAATGGCAGCAGCTTTCAATATTTTGACAACAGTTGGATCAGGTGTTGTCAATTCAGGTGATACGACATCACAGGTAATCGTCACGATCATCACAGTAAGTGGTCAGCTGTACATAGCAATCTTGATCGCTTTGATTCTAGGTCGATCCCATTCTCGATAAAAACTGAAATACAATTCAGCTCTACATGCTTTTTATATGCTCAAGACTTCGAGTCATTGAGGTCAGCTACAGCCTTGTATGAAACTCGAGTAGCTACCTGTGGGTCACCGTTGTGATCGGTCTTTGGCTTGCCGTCATCATCGAGGACGTCTAGCTACAGGCTGGTGCTTACACAGCAGCTGAATTGACTACCACCGTTAAATGCATGTGGATGTCCAGTCATTTATACAAGGCTTGGTAAAGTAAGAGAAAATTCAAATGCAATGAGATATCTCATTTCCTATAGGGATGGTGGTATTGACTATGACTACGAGTCGTACGACGAATTAGAGGACGCAAGGCAAGCTTATGAGAGAGCAATAGAAGATCTGCAGGATGCGGAGTCTGTGAAGTTGGCAGACACAACTGGCGACACGATTGATTGCCACTTCTTTTGAGCTGGTGAAGCAGGTGCAATTGAGACTATTGCTTTGCCAGGCCGTCTTTTTCGAGTCGAGAGCGTTTAAGTTATATTTGAAATGTATAATTCCATACAGCAATTGTACTCCATCGCCCAATCTAATAATTGCTGTTCGTTAATGATTGACTTGTCAGTTTAGTTTTTGCTGGCTAGTCATGATAATCAGGCTCTTAGAAATGCCAAGAATTTTTTCAGCACTTTTAGTCATGAAAGGGGTTCGGCATGAATCCCAAATTGCTTAGCTGGTAAACATGCAAGCTTTTAATTGTCAAGAATTAGCAGATAGCAATTTTGTTCTTTTACGCTACTGATATGGTTTTGTTTTTTATTATTTCCTAGATAAGCATATGTAGACTATCCACGCGTCTATGGGAAGACCGCAGAGAAGTTTTGGTGAGACTGTGGTGAATGGCTTAGAACTGGCTGCCTGGCATTAGCTCGCCCGGAAGCTATTGACGCCAAGGCTCTATGGCAGCAAAAACCCCGCATTGGGCGGGGCTGTTGAGGTCGATTGGGAGGTGGGACTTGCGCTGATTGCTCAGCCTTCAAGCTTGGCGGGCTCGGCCTCGCCTTCTCTCAGTTCAGCGTCGATGATCATCACCGCAGCAGGGTTGCCTGCAGCGAACTTGACGCGACCCAGCAGGTAAGCGGCCTCGTGCTCAGAGAGACGCTGGCCGTCAACGATGGGATCAAGGAAGACGGTTGTGCGGCGATCAATGTCCTTTTCCGCAGTGTTGTAGAGCTGCAGCACGGAGGCGGTGACATCAGCTTCCATGCGGAAGACGTTGGCAATCACCTGCTCCACGCCAGTCCACTGCTGACGGGGTGGCTCGATGGTGTCGAGCACAGGCCGCTGACCTCTGCTGATCAGATAGTCAGCAAACTTGGCAGCATGCTGCTCCTCTTGCTTGGCCTCATCACGCAGGTGTTCGGCAAAGCCGGTCAGCTCACGCTCAGCAAACCAGACGGCAGCAGCGAAGTAATCAGCAGCTGACTGACGCTCAAGGTTGAGATGGGCTTCCATCAGGTCGAGCATTTCGGCCGACATGGGCTCGGCCATGGCACGGCCTGCGGGACCGGTGGGGACTTCGATGGGGGCTTGGATTTGTGAAGCTGTCATGTCTCTTCCTCTGGGAGGGATGAACCAGTTCTACATCACAAAACAGCAAAAGATATGCGTAAAAACCGAACATTAGCGGATCAAAATATGCTTTTGAGAATCACATTCAGCAGCATGAATCTGCTGCTGAGAATCAGTTTCGATAAGTCAACGCTAAGTGTTCGGTAAGCCGCCAAAGAAGCGATGCCCTGATTGCAATAGACCTGACGAGTTGTTACCGAGAGTTGTGTGATGACTGCAGTTTTACTTTTGTGCGACTGCTCGCTTTGTAAGCGCAGCGTTGAAGAATCGAGGTCAATTAGGATTGGTGGGCAGCATTTCTGCTCTGAGTCCTGTGCCAAGGGGCATCCCAACATGGAGCCATGTGATGGCGAGCGAGATGGCTGCAACTGCGGAATTGGAGAGTTGGAGCTGCTTCTAGCGGCTGCCGACTAGTTCAGCCTGCTGTGGCTTGGCCGGATCCATCAATAAAAAACCCTCCGGGTGGCGGGTGATGATTAGCCGAGAAGCCTCGCTGTTATTCACGCCCCCTGACGGATTCGAACCATCAACTGACTGCATAGAAGGTAAAAAATCTCCAGTGGTGCCAAAGTATTTCGCGGCCGTGTCAGGGTTTTAGGGAGCAGAGGTCGACCTGGGATGTTCTCAAAATGGACAAAATTGGAGACATTTTGGGCCGTATCTCCAGTTCGTTTTCAGCATTAACCGGCTGCCTCGTGAGCAGTAGGTCTTTGATCTGGGGGCCAGCCTTCAGGCGGATGCTTGGGATGTCTATCTCAGGCTCAATCAGCTGGCCATGCTTTCTTCAAGCTCGACGTACTCCTCATCACTGAGACCAGGGGTGATCGTCGCGGTGACGCCGAGTTCCTTTGTCCAGGGGTAGGTGCGCTTCTGCACCGCTGCCAGGTTGTCGGCTTCCACCAGCAGTACGCCTCCACCGAGGTGATGGTGGATCTGACGTGCCAGCACCTTGAAACCTGTGTATTCATCTATGGGCTTTCCGCCCTTGATGTAATCCACGATGGCCTGTGTGTATTTCTCGTTGGTGGGATCGGGTGCATACCAGTGGATCATGAAACGTGCCCTTTCAACTCCTGAAAACAAAGGGATCTTCGCCTGAAATGCCCCACTTTGATGAGTGTGGTGGCCAGACTTCACCGATGTCGAAAATTGTTCGCCCATTTGTCGATCGGTACGCGCCGAAAGGGGTGAGTTGGCTTATGTTCGACGAAGAAAGGAGTCTCAGCCAGCTTTTTATTCGATAATTCCTCTGTTAGGACCACCAGCACTTCTTTCTCCCCTTCACTGACGTCGTTAGGGAGAACCAAGGCAAAGGGGTTATCGCCTGCATAACCCGTCTTTTTCGCCATTTTCTCTGGGTAGTAGACGCCCAGTTTGGCAATGGCTCTCAGTGCCTTGATGAAGTCTCCATCTCCATCAGAGACATTGGAGCCGAAACAGATTCTCTCTGTCCCAGCTTCCAGGCACTCCTCAACTACAGCAGCACTTTCCTTGTTTAGAACGAGCAGGGTATTGGTTTTGGCAGAAGTGGTCTTCAGCTCCTTGAGGAGTGATGGTCCATAATCCCTGCTCCAACATATTCGTAAGGATCACAAGGTCAGGAGCCTGCATCGAGTCCTCTTGTAGTGCTTCCTTTTCAATGGCCACCGTACAGAGCAATTCCCTTCTCAAGCACTCCAGAAGGTTCATGGAGGCCAGAAGCATTGGGTTGTCAGCTTCCAGACTAATGTTCTGTTCATTCAGGAGGGTGCGAGCCTCGTCCTCATCAATGGCTCTCTTAAGGGAGACATGATTGAGCTCCATGGTTTCATCATCAATGCATTGCCCCCTAATATCAGAGATATGAACGAGATAATCGAAGATTCTCTGAATATTCAGCCTTCATGGCTTGTCGGGATATTGCGCGTGTCTGGTTTTCTAGATCATGAGGTAATTTTTGACCTTGAAATCCAGCCAATTGACGATGCCATTGGATTTCTTTCCAGAATTGTTCGAATTTTGCCTAGATGTTCTGAAAATAATCAAAGCCTTCCCCTTCCCAAGCTTCTGATGATGTCCGGCTGGCATCGCTTGCATGTCTTTCTGTCCCCATCAAAGCGTTTGATGAGCATTGTGGGCCAAACTTCAAGAATGCGAGAGAAGCCCAATTGGCAGAATGCTACATCTTTCGACACATAGAGGCATCAGTTGAACTAAATCTTTCTGAGCTCTTATAATTTGTTTGTTGATCAACATTTTTCATTGCAATGAACTGCTGAGATGTTGTAGAAATCTATAGAGACTCAGTAGATCTATTTCCATTTGTGTTTTCCATCAGGCGTGTTCACTTTGTGATTCCAGCGTTTGTGGTCTGCTGCATCCCTGTTGCTAGATGTAGAACTCTTGGACGTTGAATGCCAGAAAACAGGCTTTCAGTTAGTTACTATTGAATGTGAAAGATTTCAGCGAGGTATGCACAATTCTGATGTACAAGGTGGTTGTATGATGATGCCCTTCGATCGCATTTAGTTAACATTTAATGTTTTAAGTTATTTCGCCCAGATAGTATTTAAGTTGTAAAGCGTTATGGGATTGAAGATTACCTTGTCAGCTTTAGGCTGCAAGATCTGTTGATTTGAGGATTAGTTGATTGACTGCTGATTTCGTGAGGCAGGAACCATTCAGTCGTGAGTCAGCAAATTTGTATATGCATCAAACCGGCACCATGCATGCCGAACATTGTGTCACTCTAAAAATCAGAGCATGAAGCAGGTCTTTGAGTTTTAGTTCAAGATTAATCCTCGCTGTTTGGCCAGCAATGCAAAGTCACTCTGCTATGCCTATGAAAAGCGCTAGCTTAATCATCAGCTCTCTCTTCGAGGACTTACTGAATCAGGCTGTCAAACAATTGGTCCATATGTTTCTTGTAAACCCTTTATCTCTGGTATTGCGGATAGGTCATCATTACAATTAGGCATCGATTGATTAATACAGATTCTCTTCTTGGTGAGATGAGATTAAGCAATCAGATGTTGGGTAGGCAACGCACATGAGGACAAAACCAGCCCCCAGTTGGTCATCATCAAGGAAGCTTTGATCTGATTGGTCCACTGTTCCTGATTCGACCCTGGCGGCACAGGTGCTGCATGCTCCTGCTCTACAGGAGAAAGGTACATCGATGCCAGCTTGCTCTGCTGCGTCGAGAATGTATTCATCATCAGGACACTCGATTGTATGAGTTCCGTCCGGAGTCTCAAGAGTAACTGTGTAATTCATATTGGTTTATCCTCAAAGACCTAATGATTGTCAGTGTTCTTCTGAAAAAATCTTCTGTATCTTAACAGCTTTTCGCTTGAACCAGTGATTACACCCTATGCCTGCCAGCATCGGCCTTTAGGGGAAATGCATTTTCATTGACGAAGCTAGATCAGTGCGGCTTAATCTTCATGGTTAAAAATATTGTTGTCCCTGAATTACTAGGCTTGCCATTGCATCAAAAATCGTTGAACTTCATTAGGATAATTGGCGATACCTCGTCAAATACAAGTCAGAAGTTCCTTGTAGGAGTAAAAGGATGAGGTGTTACTGCATTGCTGTTCTGCAGATGAAATGCTTTAACTTGTAGACGTGCTTTAGGTCATGTCAATGCCACTGACAGATCAGCATTGTATTGCTTAGGGGTGATGAGGACATTGCTGACTCTTTAAAAGGATTTTGGTATTTTTCTGACGTGCAATTAAGCATCTGAGACTTTGCGATGCGCTTATGGTGTCGTTGTTCAGCTACTCGCTGTCATGTGTATCAGGTTCTTCAAAATAAATCCGAAGTAGCGTTGTGGTGAGAAGCCCCACAGTGGCGAGTGTAAGAAGCATGATCTGTCATTGATGTATTGCTGTTTTAGTGGGGTACTGCTTCTCTCACATCCCCCAAAGGGGTGACGTTGGATCACACAAGAGCGGAGGAAGGATCGACTGTGTGCAGAACACTGATTCTGGTGTTTTGCCGAGGTCGCTTCAGCAGTTCCTTATCAATATTGAGGGCGATATGAGATCAGAGCAGGGATATTGTTTCCAGTCGCGTTAATGATGGGTTCCGCCTGATGTCTGGACGTTGACCAAAGCGCTTTTTCCATGACTGTGTCAGCTGCGATTTCAGTCAGAAAACCCTGTACCGAAGTGCATTTCTAAGGTCCAGATTTCCAGGGCCTTCGCCCTGGTATTCCACGGTTAAGTCCTCGATCATTTCGTCTGGTGGAGTGTCGTCTCTGAATTTCCGGGTGATTCTGTCATCGTCTCTTTCAGAGCAATACATTTCGTATTCCCGCTTCTCCTTTCCGTCCCACCACGTCAGCAGGTATGAATGAACCGTATCCATAATCAGTTGGTTTTAAGGAAGAGGATCAGGATTTCGGCCTGATGTTCAGTAGTTGTGGAGTGTCGAGCGTCTCAGCCATGATAGCCGACCTGTCCATGTCTAGCTGTTCTCTGATTCTGTGCACTGCTCGTCGCTGTATTGTCTGAACTAACAACAGCCTTGATTGATACCAGTCAGCGCTTCACAGTTAATCTGTCAACCTGTATCAGCTGTACGTTGAGCAAGTTGGACGTTGCTGTCAGCTACACCACTGACAGGGGTTCCCGCACAGCTACGTATTTTGGGCCGATGGGTTTGTCACTTATTGCACTGCCCACGAGCTGAGTTCCTGAGTCCTCGTACCAGCCAAAGCAGAATGCAACGCCGGAAGCAATGGTGCATGGTTCAGCATTGAGTTCTGGCCGTTTGGTGAGTTCCTGTTGGAGCCAGGTCTTCAAGACCTGAAGAAACAATCTGCCGCTGCTTGGATTGGTTCATAAATGCGCTAGGCGAACGAACCCGCTGGATCATTATTTGCTTTGCACAGAACTGTGACTGGATGTTTCGTAACCGATCAAATCAACTGCCTTTAGCCACTTATTGTGGCTGTAATTCAGGAATTAATCTCCATTCCTTCTGAAGCGATTCAAGTGGTTGATCTGCAATGCTGAAGTAGTCAATGGCTAGTAAATCCTGTTTGCATTGTCTGCCGCGATTCATTGCGTGAACGACGCGTTCAGGATTTCCAGCCATTGAAATCTGATGGGGATTGGCGCCTGTAACGACACTGTCAAAAAGTCCCCCTTCATACATGGCCATGACACCAAGAAACCAGAGTGTGGAACCTGGCATGCTGCTACTGGCAGCTCCAAAGGCAGCATTCTCCACTTCTCCGATCAGGTCAACCTCGTATCCACCAATCACATGCAGCCAGTCATGATGCGCGAGTGCAGCATTTGCACCACCGATCTCTCCTGGTGTGGTGAATCCATGGCTTTGATAGTGTTTCCAGACAGCCGCACCAAGGGTCCCCTCTGGAAGACTTGCCAGACCTCGCCACTGCATGGCAAGTTCTGGGTCCTCTTCCACAGTGAAGGTCCAGGCGTCTGGGCCGTGTTTGCTGAGCAGATCCTCAAAATTTTCCTGTTGGCGGTCTTTTTCACCCATCCAGAACAGGCGATAAAAGTCGCTCTGGGCCTGTGCCCGAGCAGTGTTGTCAACGTCCCTGGCTAAGATCAGCGATCGATCCTCTATTTGAAGTTTTTCAGCCCAGTTCTCCAAAGAGCGTTCCAGTTGGGGAGGGATAGGGTTCACCATCACCTCAGTCAGAACCAGCAGTTCGATTAATTCTTTTCGCTGCAAGTGATCAGGGAAGATCACAGCGGCTTCATCCATACGAATAGAACGAATTGTTTTGAAATCAATTTCAACTCCCAGCAGCTCCCGGAAGATGAGGCCAAGAAAGTAAGGTTGAAAATCTGTACACCAGCCATCAGCCATGCGAGCAGCCCCAGCCACAGCGGCAGCAAGTTGTTCCGCCTGCTCGATTGAATTATGAGCCAGAAACACGAAGCCGTTTAAATTGAATTAGATTTCAAATATAAAAGATCAGAGAAAATTTTATAATTTAGAGACATAAATATACGTCTTAAGTGTAGAAACCCCAATCTGTTGATTTGGCAACATTCATATTGCCTCTCAAAGCCCCCTGTTTTGTTCTTTAAGGATTTCGTATTGATTTCAGTTATTTCACAACCTCTGCAGGTTTCCAGACAACAATGAACTTCAGAGTCTGATCTGGATTCCGAATCCAGGCTGAAGCTGAGGGTAATAGTCGTATCCATAAGGTGCGATCACATGTGGGTAGCCATACAAGGCGCGGTTATGAATCCTGCGTGCATGTCGCCAATCACGGTTGTAAGACCTTCGGTAATGGTTAAAGTCACGAACATCGCGCCGATACTCGCGCTTTAGCCGTCTTCTCGCACGATGTCTGTGGTGATAATGATTTGCTTCAGCGGCTGGAATAAGGACTAATGAAGATGCGCTGACCGCTCCAGTACAAACAATTGCAGTGGCAATGAAACTTTTCCATCCTTTGGTGAAGCTGAGTGGTTGATCGACCATGGCTCTTTTGTAATGTCTTGATCTTCACCTTTGGAACTGTTTCAACAGCTGAGCTGATGGTGAGAATCAGCTGTGATTCATAAGAGCATTTGTTGGTTTGCATATTATCTGCAGTGTTCAACCGACCACGCATCAGCTGAAAATTTGAATCGGAATTACATAATGTTTTCTATATGGGGATAATCTTTAAATTGGTTGATGTCATGATTTGAATTTTTCTATTAGTTAGGAGTATCACATTGTGCCTTTTAGGGACTAATGATTGATGACTACCAAATCGTTGTAGAGAAGAACGCCTGATTAAAGTCATGCTGAGACAATCACTTCTCTAGTCCTTTAAATGAATTTGGTCATTAGACTGTCACATAGTGCTGGTTCGTTCAGCTTGAAGATGTAAGAATCTTGCGCTGCATTGATTCAAGATGATGGAAACCACAGTCTGGACTTTTAATCTGAGTGTTCCGTTTTCGGAGTGGGTCCAAATTTATGACAGCGATGATGTTACCAAGATGCACGCATCAGTCGGCATCAAATCTTTGTTTCGAGGGGTTTGTAAAGACGATTCAACCAGGGTCTGTGCTGTTCAGCAAGCTCCTGTCGGCGTTGCTCAAAAGATTTTCGAAGACAACAAGGAAATGATCCGCGGAGCAGGCCATAGCATCGAAAGCACTGTCATTACTGCCTATACAGAGCAATAATCTGACCTGTCTCTTATGTCTCGATATCAGAAAGCATCTATGCCTATACAAGGTTGCTTTCTATCTTGGAGTTTTGAAATCTTTGATTGATCTAAATTCCTACTTTCAGCGAATGACTGACCCGTGATCAATGAAGTTTGTTTGGCATCTCAACATTGGAATTGCTTGAGGTTACAATGATTAGTCTTGACCATTGCAAATTAGGGGAGAGCTATGGAATTTGACATCGTGGTTCTGAATCAGTTTCTCTCCAATTACCCTGACATTCCTTGGGCCAATTGGAAAGATTTCGTACGTGAACAGATGATCAGCCAGGGTGATCACTGGTCAACTGCCATATTGTCTGGCAACGACATCTGGGATTGCTTGGACAAGCATCAAATTAATCCACTCCATCTTGTTCAGTGGAAGCCAGTCGAAGACACACTCTATAAAGTCAGCCTTCCTGATCATCCCCATCCGTTTGATCATCCGCTGTAAGTGTCTTTGTCGTGGTTCATTTGAAATATAGAGTTCACTCTAATTAACTTTGTCATATTTTATTGTCAAAGTAAAAATTGCGTTGATGCTGGGTAGTGCTTTACGTTTTTACTTCGGTTGAATTTTTTCACTAAAGCAGCCAACGGCGTCATTGAGCCTGTATCAAATGGGCCTTAGTCTAAAATGAGTTGCATGTTTATGACAGTTTAGACCAATTCTGATCGACAGTTTAAGACGATTGTCTTTAACTTATTGTTTGTTTCATGAATTTAGTGAGCAAACGTAACGCGCCCTACTTTCCTCTAAGTAATCAATATTTTTATCTTGTTTTTTCTGTTGTTTTGTCATTCTTGTTTGGCTGGTCGCTGGAAGTTTATTTGCTGACCCGCTCAGGTTTTATCAATTGATTCTGTTGTTATCCAGGCTATAATGCGTTGATTGAGGTTGCTGAGTCGTGCTTGACTCTATTATTTCAAGGTCTGCGGTTAGTTTCTATTTTTTATAACACCTTCGTGTAATCCTCTCATGCTTTTCTAGTTTTGCCTTTCGAAAAAGCTACGTTAATATCCTTGTGTTTAGTTGTGGTTGAAGTTAGCAGGCAGAACTGCGCTGCAGGCATCAATAATCCAGCTTTCTCAATGGTTCATTGCAAAAACTTTCGTATTGAAGAATTAAACCCTTTTTTAGAATGGCATTTGCATAGATCAACGGATGATATTAACGAGGCAATGATTTGGGCCCAGTCACTCAGTGATCAAATCAACCGATCTGTCCGTGTGATTGATTTTTCTGGGAATCTGATCATCCAGTTTGAAGTTTAGTTCGCCTCCATAGTATTAAAATTTATACATTTTTGATATGGTTTTCAGGTAAAAGTTATAGAAAGATATCCACTTGCTTGGTATTGATTCATTGCTGCACAGCGGAATTTCTTTTTGTGTTTGAATTTGGTTCAGTTGTATCTCTGGGAATATTTTTGGTATGCAAAATCAAGATTTTTGATAGTCATAATCTTAAAGAAACCGTATTTCTGCCTAAGCTAAAGATGAACGGTTTTTGATTAATGATCTAATTCATGTTGATCGTTTCAGGTTGACTGCAGGGTTTCCAGTGGTTATTGACTTTGGTGATTTTATCGCAGCCCATCCGTTTTGCTGCTAGTCCTGCCAGGTTTTCATTGGTATACATCAATTCTGCTTCGAGCTTTGAATGCTTTTTCGAGGTTTGAGAGTGTAAATGATGAATGTGAGGAATTTGTTGCTTTGATCCGCTCAAATTGACAAATCCCATGCTCAATGGGCCTGCAGTCCCAACTGCCATTGTATTTAACCCCACTGAAAGTAGACCCATTCCCACCACTGAAGCGGTGACTGCGCCCATCGACACAAGTCCGATGCCGATCACACCCATCGGCGCCACGCCGATGCAAACCACGCCCATGGGGACGATTCCGATTGCTACAACACCTAGTGGAGCGATCCCAAAGGCTATTTTTTTTGGTTTTGAGCCACAATGATTCTTTGAATCAATATCCGATGCTGAATTTTCGGAAGTCATGGATTAACAAATATCACTCATTTAGCTTAGTCATAAGGCAAATGTCTGAAAACTCTATCGTTTTATCTTCTCGATCAAGACCAAGCTGGATCATTTGTTTCGCGTAAAGTAATCATAAATCATTGGCTATCTGGTGTTTGTTGTGTAGCCACAATATGGATTTCCTCTGCCAACTTCTTGATTGCAATTAGTGTTTCACGGTCAGTCTGGGCTTGTTCTTCAGCAATCTCGCTTTGAATATTTTGACCAACAATGATGATTGACAGCAGAACTAATTGCAGAAATGTTTCAGCCACCCACGACACTATTTCCAATGGATCTTCAGAAGATAGTGCCTCAGGTAGCGATACCAGCGCTATCGCTGCGAATAAATAAGCGCACGACATTGTGCCTACCCGTTCTGTTACAAACAGTGCAACTTTCTTGTTGAATTCCCGAATCTGCATCGCTGGCAACGATTTGATCTGTTTATTTTAGCTTTAAACATTGAACTTGACATTTATATAATGTGCTCATTGTTGCCGAATGCAAGCCTTTGATTTAATGTTCAACGAACTGATTTGCCTATGGAATATTGAATCTGGTCTCGCTTTTATTGCCCTGCGTTTTTTATTCAATCTTGATTGCTTTCATCGAGTTTGACGCTTGAAGGTGTAGCAACCTCCGTGGTAGCCGGTGAAGGGCTGTGCATAGGTCACCAGTTCCCATCCCTGAGCACCAAGCTCATTCATCAGCTCCACCAGGCTTACCTTCTGAGGATGGTTCCTGGAGATCAATGGCTGGTCATCCAGCCAGAGCTCTTCAATCTCTCCAGTCCAGCTCTTGCCTCGGGGAACAAAGCGAAGTTGTGTGTATTCCCAGGCCATCAATGCTCAATGATTCGGGTGACTCTAAGGCCGTGAGCGCAATTTTCGACCGGGATTCAGCCAGTCAGCCACTGCAGTGAAGCCGACATTGCCAGACCGACGTACGTCCCCAGCAGATACCCCACCAACCCAACAGCCACGGATGGCAGGACAAGGCTGGGTCGGTTGAGGCTCCCTGCCAGCGCCAGAGCCGTGCTTGGTCCGCCTACAGCAGCTTGAGAAGCAACCAGGCATTCAGCCAAAGGCCAGCGCGACCAGCGTTGTGCTTGAAGGACAACAACGGCCTGAACGAGAACCACTAGGCAGGCGTACAGCAGCACCGGCAGCCCCTCCCCGAACAGACCAGCAAGTTTTGAGCTGAGCCCGATGACCGCGAAAAATGGCTGAATCAAGACCACACCGATTCCATAACAGGGGCGACGCGACTGCGCCTGGGGTAACTGGGCGGCAATCAAAGCCACTGTTGTCAGCACAAGAATCGATGGTGGATTGATGCCGAACAGTCCCGTTAACCTCACCAGCTGGTCTGAAATCAACAGCACGGCACCGCCCCAGAGCAGCCCGACCATCACCAACCGAGAGGAAGGCCATGGCGACGATTCAACCGTTGACGCTGATGGATCATTCAGGTCTGAACGCTTTGCCTGCAAAGACTGTGTTCGCTCACGTCCAATCAGCAAGCTGACAACAAACCAAGCTGTGAAGGCGATGTGATCTGCAGCTGTTGCAGTCAACAGAAGTGTGGGTGGCAACTCAAGACTTCTGGCAACAGAGACAAAGTTCAGACTTCCACCGGTGAATGTCGCACTGAACAGCCCTGCCAGTGGAATCCACGCTTCACCCAGCCATGGTGATAGCAAACCACCCACCAACAAAACAGCCACCAGAGTTCCTGCAACAGCGGTGAAGAAGGGGAACAGCAAACGGCGTGCATCAGGCAGCACGCTGCGTAGTTCAACAGCCAACAGCAGTTCCGCTATCGCCAGAGAGGTCAATGGACCGTTCACCCACGACACAGTCGATGGTTCAGGTGTCCAGGTGGTCATGTTGGCCACCAACAGTCCAAGCACCAGAATCACCATGGTGGATCCAAGCTTCCTGGCCAGGCTGTTCACCTCAGCCAGCCACCATCCGAGTCCTGTCAACCCCAGAATCAGTACGACTGACAGCAGCTGTGAGAGCGATGTCATGACTGCCAGCCGGTTGGTTGTAGTGAAAGCATGCCCGAGAGCAGCAGTTCCTGGTCAGACTTGAACGGTGCGCGCGGCGACGGACAGATCGCGTTTTTCCAACGATTCAGCGTTGAGCGATGACCATCACTCCTAGTCTGTTTCTGGTTGTGCTGGGTGGACGCACTGCCAGCAGCCATATCGAGCTCCATGATGTGCGCTGGGTGGTGGGACCAAGCATCGAATCCACCATTCCGACTCTGAGGCAACAATGGTTCGGGCTATTGAGTGGCCTCCATATCGACAGCTACAAAGCCATTCGACATGTGGATGGCTACGCCATTGATCTGATCAGGGGACATACCCGGTCGCCGGCTACACAGCAATCGTTGTCAACTTCGAAAAGCGACCGGCTCTGGTTCATCAACCTCGGGGGGTACGACCGCGACTCTCTGCAGGAATTACACCAGTTCGGTCTAGTGGTTGCAGGCAGTCAACAGGCTGCGAAGGCAAGGGCCCGAAGGCGTTGGTTGGATGGTGCGTTACAGGTTCACAAGGATGATCTGCATGGCATTGACAACCTGGACACGGTTGACGATTGCCTGCCCATCTTCAATGTCGAGGGGTGGCAGGTTCATCTGAGACCAGACCCTGGTGTCTCTGAAGTTGATCTGACACCCGACTGGTTTGGTTACTGGAGAATTGATGGGAAAGTCCCAAAGCCTCGCCCTGACTGACTGAAGTCTTGTTAAGCGAGGCTTTCATACCAGGTTGGTCAAGCAGATGGTCAACTGGTTTCGATACAAAGCAAACAGCTACAGCTACAACCAAAGTCCAGCAAGGTTGTTTTCGTTACTGCTCACCGAGAAAATGTGGATTCCCATTGCACTCGCTGACTGCCACAGCATGTGATTGAGCTTCAGCCATTCCTTTGGCCCTGAGTGCCTTTTTGCTGATGGCCACACAGCGGTTCTGATCCCGGGACTGTTGAGCCACGTCATTAAAGAGAAGTAGGAAGGCAGCCCCGCCGATCACCATCAACAGGTTCAAAACATTCAGCTCAGACACTCTTCTGATTACGATCGTAATCTCCTGATGCACTCAAGCCTTCACAGTCTTTCACCAGACATGCACGGCGACATCACTGTCAACATCTTTCAGGTCTCAAGCAGAGCCAATTGGTCATCACACATTGGTCGCAGGAAACATAAGATAAACCTCTGGTTCTGAACCGTAATTTGGATGAATGTTTGTGTGGACTCAGTAATGCTTACCCCCTCTGAACCACTTCAGTCATTGGATGATTCATTTCAAGCGCTTATGACAAGTTCTCGAAATGGGCCAAAGTTGTTTGATTGTGGTTTTAAATAGAGACTAATTGCAAATAAGTCTGCAACCAAAAGTATAGAAGCTTTTAAGAGTTGAATGTTTTAGTTGTCATGATCAATGCTTGGGAGAATTATTTATTGAAATAGTATTGATCGGATGACGACTCAGGAGAGTGTCTTAAACTAAAACCAATAGTGATCACGCAGCCCAGGTTTTTCATCGATATGAAACTCCTTGTATAAGGCCCGTGCAGCCTCTTTATTTCTGGTATCAATCAATAAAATTAAACGGTTCGTCCACCATTCCTTGATTGGCCCTGCATCTTTTTTGATAAATGAATGTGGTGGAATACGCATGAATGTACCTTCAAAGAGACAGATTGATAATGGATAGAATTTGGAATGTAAAACTATCGCTGAAATGTGTAAGTAGCAGTGGTTACAAATTAACGAATGTGCCCGTTACCCCTTATTTTTTACTCATCGTGTTAAGGCTTTGGCGTCTAATTTGTATCAGCTGAGTTGTGTGCCGAATCATTCCTTTTGAATGGATTTATGTCTAATACTTGAACAGGTTCAAGCCTGTGGCAAGAGGTTAGTGGTTAGAGGGATTTGCTTGCATGGCAGGAATCACATCAAACCTGCCATCGTCGTTGCATAAAAAGCAGGTTTTTGCTGGTAATTTCGCTATTGCAATAGCACTCGGACTGTCACGCTTTGATTTCGGCATCGTTGCCAGGTTAATGCAGCATGATGGTTAGATTCAATCACAGGAATCGGTGAACTTGCGGGATTTAATGTTGATGGATATGTGATTGGTTGCATTCATCACTCCAGAGAGAGAAGTCATAAGAACCTCTGCAAGCTTTTATTTTTGGCATTATTATTATTGATTTTTCCGCTTTGGCTTGAATCGGTTGATTGGCCCTTTCCTGTGCGCTTATTGATCAGATTCATCAATGGCTGGTCAGCAGCTCATTTGGTTTGTGGAATTCCAGCCCTTGCTTTAAAAGGGATCTCCAAACATCAAGCCAGGAGATATACAGCGTTTTTAGTGAGTGGTGCAGGTATCGGATCGTTGATTGGAGCCATCACGATTGGTTGGATCGCAGCCAATTCTCCTACCTTCGCCTGGATTGTAATCTCAGCTTGTGCAACCCTGTTGGCCATATCTGTCGCATGGTTGTTGGTGGAATCTTCGAGGGTCAGAGGTGAGCGAAAGTCAACCGCTTTGCAGCCTGGTGCTGCAGAGCAGAGGGTCCGTGTGAAATATCAAAACTTTAAAATTGCAGGCCTCGCTTTGGGATATTCATTGATCGGTGCTGGAATGGTACCGGTCATTTTGTATGGACCTTTGATTGCGACTCAGCGTTTAGACGCAAGTCCGATATGAGCAGCGACTCTTTTCCACTCTTCGGAATTGGTTCAGTTGTTGGATGTTTTGTTGCCAGTGCATTCCCAAGTCAATGGTCTAACAGAACGATGTTGCCATTAGTTTCTCTTTTTGGATTATTGGGTAGTGTGATGTTTCTGATTGCAAGCGATCTTTATATTGAAATGACTGCAATTTTTTTAATTGGTGCTTGGGCTTACATGACCGTTGCTTTGACTTATGATCGTCTTGGTGAATTACTGAATGACTCCCAGAAAAAGCGTTGGTGGTCTCTTATATCATCTTTTTTAGGTGGAAGCTACTCCGCTTTTGCGTTGATTTTTTCGCGTTTGGCGAGCATCTCAATGAAGGAAGTGCTTAGTGCAGGCGTGGTGTTAATGGGATGTCAATTGATGATGGAGTTGATTCAGAGGTCTGGCGTAAATGTACGTAGCCAGGATTAATAAGCAAAAATTATTTGTTTTGCTACTTGCTGTTTAGTTGATGTTTTGACCGCCTGCTTAATATTTAATAATTTCAAAATAATATCTTGGCGACTCACTGGGGAGGTAGTTTGTCTTGGCTTGGGTGCTTTCTCGCATACCGGGCAATTCTGTAGATTGGATATGCGATCACTGCAAATGCCAAGGGGATAAAAAATAATCCCGTAACCATTGCAAGCAAGCCGCTTAACAAGAAGAAGATTGCAAATGCAAATTCAAGTCTGTGACCACTGCTCGTCATTTGCTCTGTCAGGATATTCTTGTAAAAGAATTCTAATAGATAATTGATTATTTGCTTTACTCCCGTTCCTTGCCAGTTGAGTCTCATGGTCTGTATATCTCTGTTTTATTCAATTTTCAAATTCATTTTAATTCCCGCGGCTTTGCATCATTTCAAACTGTCTAGATTTCATTGTCGGCATTTCACGATGTAGTCATCTGTTGTTTTTTAGGTTGGCGCCATTCCAGCCTGCTCCAAACGCAAAGATGATTGCAAAATATGCATTTGGAATGATGACACCCTCTTTTATCATGTCGACAAATGCAACGATTAAAAAGAATAGGCAAGAGTAAAACGACCAGTCTTTTTTCTTCGCGGACACAATAGTGAGTGTGAAATAAATTGTTGCGCCCAGTGTTGCACACTTTTGGTCGTTTAGCTATTGCCAATCTTCATCCTTCTTTTTCTCAGTTATTAGGGAATGAACGAATGTATCAGAGTCTCCTTAATTCCACCGTTTTTAATATTGGATTCTGAGTGAATGAATTGCTATTTTTAGCTGAATAGAATTGATTTGACGCAAAAGCAATGACAAATGAAATGCTGTTTCAAGTCAATGCCTGTTGTGCTTTTAAGAGAATCCATCTTATTGATAACTGCTCGACATGAGTGATGAAAAGGATTTGCATCCAGCGCTTGCAATTTGCTGATCAATAAATTCAGGCCGGCATGATCTTGTTATGATTTGGTTGTTATTGTCTTTGTATGGATTGATCAATGACGGATTCGTTTGTAATAATCTTTGAGCTAAATTCCGCCATTAGCAAATTCCCACCATTGCTCCAACCGTTCTTCCGTGAAATAGGTGGTGGAACCAAACAGGCCTCCATGTGCGGTGTCCTGCAGGGTGAGTTGGCGAGCATTGCGAAGCAATGCCGACTCCACTGGTACAAGACCATCACCTCTGACATCAACGGCTCCTGCAATCGCGCGATAACTGCTTTTGGCACTCCGTCTTGAGAATGCAGAGGCATTGGTGCTCTCCAGTGGCAGGTCAGCCGCAATGGCCACGTAATCGACCCCTGGCTCGTGGCATCCGGGGAAGCATCGGTCAACCATGGCTCTGAGAGGGGTTGCGCGGACAGCCTGATGAGGACTGCCAAGGCTGATTAAACGATTGACTCTCGAAGCTCCTCCATAACGACGACCTTCAAAAGCTTGATCGCTCAGATAGAGCCGCAACATGACTCCTCCAGAGCTGTGGCCGATCAGGGTGATCTGGTTCGAGGGTGACTTTGGCTGTAGTTGCTTGACAAGTTCATCCACCCGATCCAAGACGCGCCGCCAGCCGAAGCTCCAACTTGTAAGCAGCCAGTCAAAACGGGATACGTTGACTACCTGAACGTCGACAACACCCCGCTCAGTCAGCCACTTGGCCATCGGTTGATAGGCCTCTTCAGTGATCAGGAAACCACCGAGAATCACCACAGGCTGGTTTGGATCGACTGCTGTGATTTCACCAATCATGCCGAAACACCGTCATCATTCCTGCAGAGAAGGAGCATTTCATGAGTACAGAGAGAGTTGCTGATTATCCCAGGCCTCCACGGCTCGAGCCCAGTGCTGATCATGTGTTTGTGAAGTTTGGTGGTGAAATCCTTTTTGATGGAGAAGGCTGTATGCGTGTACTGGAAACCTTTCACCCTCCCACCTATTACCTCTCTCCAGACAAGATAAACCGGAAGCTGTTGATTCCATCAGCCGGTCGCAGCTTCTGCGAGTGGAAGGGTGTTGCTGACTATTTTGATGTTGTTGTGCGTGAGAATCGAGTGCATCGGGCTGTTTGGTGTTACTCGTCTCCAACAGAATCCTTTAAAGAAATTTCAGGCTGGTTTGCTCTTTATCCTGGATTAATGGATGGTTGTTGGCTTAACGGGGAAAAGGTCACCGCTCAACCGGGTGGATTTTATGGTGGATGGATCAGTTCAGCAGTTGAAGGCCCATTCAAAGGTGATCCCAATCATCCAGAACTGATCTGATTGCACAGGACTGTGTATCGATGGGTGATTAATGATTAATGATTAATGATTAAGTATCTCCCTGGCGTGGTTTTCAGTTGTTGCATGTCCAATCTTTTTTTAATTCATCATAAAGAAGTCGTTGTCTTGAAGTTGTTACTAAGGAATCCAGGCACAGTTTGTAGCCTGAAAGCGGATCGCAAAAGATTTTCTGTGATGTTTCAGCGATCCATTCTATGAATCTGGATGATCCAGTTTCCGGTAATTTGATTGCTTCGATATAATTCTGATTCTCTTTGTTTTCACCTTGTGGTATGAGTTCCCGGTAGTCTGAGAGTTGGTAGAGCAGAAACTGTTCGCCAAGCCAGCAATCTTTAAGCGACAGGTTTGAACGTTTTTCACAGATTTCTGGATCTGCGCTGGTTACATATCTAAGTCGGCCTAGCTTTACATCTGTTTCCAGTTGATCAACAGCTTCGATGCTGCAATGTCCAATTGCAATCAAGCCAGGATATTGGTTTAATTCGGTGACATATAAAGCAGATGCAATATTGCCATTGTCAATGTCATCATTCAGCCAGTTGACGATGGATGGAATTGCCAAGTTGATAAAATCATAAAAACCTATTTTAGCCAATCATATAATGCCAAGTTGGAACAATTGAGCAGTGATGGTGTGTCTTATCGTCATCAGTGTCTCAGGATTCTTCAGCCGTGTCTTTGCTGCCCGAAGCTTAGGAAAATAGCTTTTCTTTTTCATAGTTTACGATTGAAGCAATGCGCGAATACTTGTCGAGTTTTTGAAGCGATATTGACAACGGCCTAAGACAGCTGTCGGTGAAAACTACCAATGACAACTAACTGAAGCATGGCTAGCTTTCCGGAGAGATGAGTTCATCGATGAAAATTTCATTAATCTTTCTTGTCAGTTTGGTTCTTGTCACTTTGAACACAGCCGTCAATGCCGGCTCGTTGACGCAAACAGGTTTTGATCAAGCATCCACAGTTGAAGACCTTAAATCAAGGGTGCCAGAGGGTGCAAACATCACCGGTACGAATTGCGAGAAAATCGGTATGCCTTCCGGAGGAGCCAATAAATACCGCTGTACTGTGAACTGGAACTAATTTTGAGATTAGTTTGTCTGCGTTCTTTTAATTATGGCATCAATTGTCAATCCACTGGTGTAATAAATTTTTAAGCCGTTATTTTTAGAGTTGTCTACTCATTGGCTCTTGTTGTTTTGTGATTTAATCGAGGGATGGCCGCTTGATAAAAATTATTGCCTGCTGATTGCTGCAAATAGATTTAAAGTAACCCTATTTACTGGATTGAATTCACGATGCAGGATCTGATCCGTTTGTTAAGAGAACAGCCACGAAACAGCGAAATTCCTGAGCTTGTCGCAGCTTCTGAATCGCAATCGACGATTGAACTTGATGGTAACCTCGATTTGTTGACCGGCGTCTGGGAACTTCGTTGGAGCAGCGCCAAGCAACCCTGGTTGAAGCAGGCTGACTGGTTAGAAAATCTCCAGGTTCTTGACCCTGAAAATGCAAGGGGTATGAATCTTCTGCAGCTTGCTGGCCCGCTTGGATCAGTTGCAGCAATTGCGGTTGAGGCCGAACTCAGTGTTGATGGACGTAACAGAGTCGGTGTGCGTTTTAAGAAGGGGGGGTGGAGAGGACCAACCATACCTGGTGGTAATCGACTTCAACTCTTTAAAGCTGTAAATCAGTCATTTCCAGCTTGGCTTGATATCACAACACTCACGAAGGATCTGCGTATCTGTAGAGGCAACGCAGGCACAACTTTCGCTTTACTCAAACGTCATGACAAGTCTGTTTCGGATTTTTTCACTGAAATATGATTATGGATTAAATGATAATTGTTTTATTTTAATGTGAATTAAATTTAATTCTAATAGCGTTTTAATTTTTTCTGGCTGTTCAAGAGATGATTAGTTTACTGTAGTAACTCGTTGCTCTGGTTTTTCTACCCGTAAATAGTAGTACTTGCAGGAAAATATGATTCTTTTGTTTCTGATGCTGCAGATTATCGAGGCCAGTTCTGTTTGTTTTTGATTTCAATTTTGTCAAGTCTTATGACATTATGGGCTGCGACAATCAAGCCTATAGGCTTGAGCTAGCCAGTGCTCTACAGCCAGCGACCATTGTGTTTTAAGGCACTTGTTTCTCGATATCAGTCATCTGTCGTGCCTGAACATGATGGAGGCTAGTAAAGATTGCAAGCAGTCCAACACTGGTAAAAGAATGATTGACGGACCAAGGATCTGCTGAGTGGGTGGCCAGGGGGGCCCAACGGACTACCCGTATTTGGAGATGCCGTCTATTGGTGTCTTGCTGGGGCAACAGGTTCAGGCTGGTTCAAGGGTGGTGTCTGAGCTCATGTTGATGCCTATGAACCGTGGGGTAACCGAAGTTTCAGCAGTAAGCAAAGCATTTTTCACACTGGTATGAACTGTGCCTTGATGCAATAAGCGATTTCACTGATGCCAGTGTCTCTCTTGTTGATGGATACTGAATGTACGAACGGCATTCGGAGGCGTTCAATGAGCAACGATGGTCCAACTGAGCATGCTTTAGAAGCTGCCTGACTGGCCCGACAAGCCACACAGCCAGACGCTTCGACCCTCCCTACTCGGCCTTCCGAGTAATGGGTTCAAGCAACATTCAGATAAGCCGTCTACCTCTCACGGTGGGCGGCTTTTCTTGTTTAATTGCCCTGGCAGAGGGGCTGGCAAGCCACACGGCGGAGTGCAAATCACTGCTGCTGGTCGAAGCAGTCCACTGCAGAATGATCAAGACCCAAAACAATGGGTCTGACAGCAGCTGACTTCATCGCTTGTCCGGCTTGTCACAGAACAGGTCGACTAACCCCTGATCGCCAATACCGAACCTTATTGCTGAAAGGATCGTGTTTCAGTACAAGCTTCCTAGGCAGCGAGCATCGCCAGCTTCTATTCCGTTCAGCTACCACCTGGATTGTTTATTCTTATGAATTGTGTTCAGTAAAGGGTATAAAATTACAAGCACAATCCTCAAACTCAAAATCATTTGTTTCCAATGATCCTTTATGCTTCGTCCTCGTTTTCGTAATCACTGAATGAGATCAGGTAGTGGTTGTCGCTTTGATTCTTTTCAATGACCCATCCGAAAACCCATCCATTTCCCTCTCCCGTATACACAGTTCCTGACCAGGAATCATCCTCGTCTTCAACTTCGAGAATGTCGTCTTCGCTCACGCGCGCAGCATTGGGAAACAACTTCATGAACACCATTCCGGCCAACATTGAGGCCTGTTCATTACTCATATAGTCGAGCTCGTCCTGAGTGAACTGCTTGCCATCGCTGGCAAAGTCAGACTCCAGAAGCTTCCCTTTGAGTGGGATATTCTTTGCTTTACCCAAGCCGACCTGAACACGCGCTTCATGATCTGGACATCTTTTGGCGAGTGCGATGCGCTCTTTGCAACCAATGTCGAGATTTTTGATTTTGGCTGTGAACTGTTCGAATTCCATATCCTTAATATTGGCTGAAGCGCGTTCGCCTGTCAGTGGATTTCTATAATGACTTTCTATCTTGCTCTGCTTCAACAGCTCTGTCATGCGGCATGAGAACAGGGCAAGTCATTCAAATGGAACGCAGTAAATTTTCAAGTGTCGAAATGTCGATCAAAATCCGGTCAATTCCAGTTGTGCTCTATCAATTCACGGAATGCTCCAGGGCTAGAAGACACTTGACACCCATTGAACAAGGCCATGACTGTTGAAGTTGCATTGGCAATGCTGCACCAGGAAGATCGGTGGCTTCTTCAACTGCGTGATGAAAACCCCGAAATCGTTGCGCCAGGCTGCTGGGGTCTGTTCGGCGGACATCTGGAGCATGGTGAGACCGCTTTGGTGGCTTTACGTCGCGAACTCAACGAAGAAATCGGTTGGTGCCCGAATCAACTCAACTCCTGGTTCCAGCATCAGGATGAGAAGCGCATTGTTCATGTCTTCACTGGCAAGCTCAGTGTCCCTCTTCAAGATCTGCGGCTGCTTGAAGGTCAGGACATGACCCTCGCTAGTACAGAACAGATCCGCTCCGGAAGGCTTTGGAGCCAAAAACTTAATCAGGACCGTCCATTAGCTAGCGCTCTCTGCATAGTGGTCGACAAACTGGATGAAATCATTCAGGTGGACTGAAGCAGCAAGATCACAACAAAGGCGATCATTGCCAGCAGAATCCAGAACCACCAACCTTTCGAAATTTGTTGTTGAGTCCTCACCGAGCGTGGTCTGCCGCTCGATCCACGGGCCTTTTGGTCAGCAGGAACGCCGCAGTGTGAACACACGAGGCGACCACCAAGCGAGCGGTCAGCACGAAAGCTGATAGATCCGCAACGGGCACAGCGACGATCAAACATCAACACACATTACCGGTTAAGTCAGAGTCATCCGAAGGATCGATCGGGCCTCTGGTGTTGGTTCATCCATTATTGGCTTGTTTTTCATCAGTATGACCATTTTTTGATGATACTCGTGGTTGCATTGATTTTCATCGGCAATGACAACTGAACTACGTTGTGCAGCCGAATTTTGATAGTTCTGATGGTCATCTTGCTTGCGTCATTGTAAAGCGAATAGCGCATACTGCAAAAGTTCGTATCCACTAGCAGTCTGATGATGCATTGCTGGTGTTTCGTATGTAGACTGAAGTGATTTAACGTTCGGTAGAGTGTGATCGGCTGTTGTTGAAGAGATTGAAGTAGCTTGCACAACCTTGGATGATAAGACAAAACTGTATTTGATCAGCACTACTTCATTGTTCTGATCGCTCGGATGACTAAAATGCACTTTTGTTGGATTTAAGAATTACAATCAATGCTTTCGTCCTTGTTGCCAAAAACTATAAATTGTAATTTAAAGCGAATATCTTTAGTTTTTATTAATAGTTTAAGTGTCGAAAGCTTTATTTTAGACTGATTATGGCAAAAACAAGCAAGATCAGATGCCTGCATGGCTGAATTTCAAAGAATTGAGTGTCCCTCCCGATATCCGATAATTGTTATCAAAGCAATAATCGAGATCAGTGCACATACACCAGCCCAATCGATGCCAATCATTTGCCTACCTCCAGAACGCTACCCTTTCATTAAAGGGCGGCTGTGACACTGGCACAAGGCGTGAGAACCGAATGAAATATCCTGGATGAATGGATTACCTAATGTTTTCACCAACTTGGTTGCTGGTTCGTCTTCAGTATAAGTTATCGGCAGTTGTCAACTGAGGCTGTAAGCTTTGCTTTTTTATTGAGGATTTCTGAGTTGTCTCATTTGTAGGCTTTGGGGCTGCACTTGATCAAGCATTAATGGAATAGTGCGCCTCAGGTCTTCTTAATTCTCAAGTCTCCTGTAAGTTTTGGCTGACTATAAAAGCAACGATTTTTCTTAGTGCTTAATAGAAAACACTTCAATATTTATCACCTGGGTGATTAGTATGGAATGTCCAACAAATGTACGAGATTGATGGTATGATTTTCTTTTTGAAGGGTTGTTTAAACGAATAGTTCCTTAGGAGCTCATAACATCTTGCAGCGACTCGCTTGAGGCCAGTCAGCTATGAAGTAAAAACTGTACTAATTTTGCACTCAACCTCGACCCCGTAATCTGACTGTATTGAAGCTTTTAAGCACTATTTTGAAGTTGACTAACTATGTTGTAGCCTTTTTTGGCAAGGAGAATCGATTAGCGTTGTGACGCGTATTTGTGTTGGTTTGCGTTGAGGATCGATTTGTTCATTTATTGACGCATCATTGCAAGTAAGCTTGAATTGTGTTCTTTTATTCAAAAATGCCATTTATGCATAAGACGACTTAATCACGGCTTTCATGAATTGTTAATTCAATAATATGATCTGACCCGCAGTCTATCAATTTAAATAGCATTGTTAGGAGTTGATCCAGTCTTAATGTTTTTACAAATACGATCATTTGCAATCATTACCAGTGCTGTATTTTTGAACCCATTGGTCATTGCAATAAGCCCTTTGTCTTCGTCTGCGGAAACTTTTCAAGTTTATAAAGACGACAAGCTTACTGGAGGACGTGCAATCATTGGAACTGGTCAAAACCTTCCTGCTCTTTCTTCATCCGGAGTCTGAGCAATTGGTAATTTTCCAAAAGAAGAGATTGAAAAATATCACAATAAACAGTCTGCTGCTGATCAACAAAGTGTGGCAGATGCTGCTATTGCATGGACTAACCAATGGTCTCAATCTCGATGTAATGTACCTAAGTCTTTAGATTTTAGTCAATGTAGATTAGCGGCGGTATTCGATGTAGACGATACTATGTTGAGTTCTTATGTTGTTGATCTGAATTCTCCAGTTCCATTTGTTCATAATGGAAAACTTCTAAACAATGCAATTGAATCTTGTAAAACCCCAGTCATTGAGCCTGTAAGAAAAGCTTATCAAGTTTTTCGTTCCTGGGGAATTGCTACCTTTATTGTCACTGGCCGATCTGAGAATCAGCGGAAATCTACTCTGAATTGTCTCGAATCGATGGGCATGTCAGAGTGGGAAGGAGCTCATTTCAAGCCGCATGAATATAAATGTTCAGCATCACAATGGAAATACCAAGTTCGTCAACTTCTTATCAATGACGGCTGGAATATTGGGCCAAGCATTGGTGATCAGGTCAGTGACATGTCTTATGGCTTATTTACGCGTGGTTTTCTTATGCCAAATGTCAGATATTTTATAAAATAGTTTTCTTAAGTGTTATTAAATCGCGGCAATCTTTTAGTTATTTTACAGACTTGGCCATTGTATTTATCCCTTGCAAACTTGACAGAAAGTTTATAATTAGAGTTATACTTGCTTAGTAATAAATCTCGGACTTGGCTCGTCAAGCAGCCGAACTTCTTGCTGGCTTATGACTATCAGCGTGTTGAACACTTCTAGCATTTGTATTTTTGGTTCCAAACGTGTACTTATATTTGAATGGCGCAATGATGATTATTAGTGGTGGTCGTAAATTGGTTTTTTGCTCCCTATGTAATAAAGAATTACACTCTTTTTGATTCAATGGCTACTTTTATGATCGATCTTGATGGAGTGATTTCTAAGCATTCAACAATGGAATTCAATGACGGGGCTTTGAGTTACTTGAAAAAGATCAAAGATGAGGGTCACAATCTTGATTTTACGACGGCTAGAAAAGCTGCTAATAATAATATTCCATTGCTTCAGCTAGATTTGTCCATTGCTAAATTGAATGATTCAGGTATTGAATTTGATTCCATTGTTGGTGATCTCTCAAGTCCGAGGGTAGTTGTCAATGATGACGGTGCTTTTGCTGTTGATCATGCTCGGAATTCTCCACGTCATCACCATCCTGGAGTTGAGTTGTTTGCGTCAACCTAGCCGCCAGTAAAGTCTACCTCTTTTTTCTCTGTGATAACTTCACTCTAAGCTATGATTGGGTTGAATTATTTTTGTTTAGCACCATGAACTGTATGGTATTCGTATCGTGTCTCAAAGCGTAAAAGTTGCATTGTTTTTGCTGCATTAATGCTAAAAAATTATGGATTTAAAAACTGTTATGTCCGCTGAACAAATTGTCGAATTGGCCTAAGCCATTAAGTCAGATGACAGCTTGAGGGAAATGTGTGTCAGCACGAAGTGTTCCGATGTTGATGATCAGTGTGTGGTCGCCAAGCAGTATGGTTTTAGTATTCACCCACATGATTTCGATAGTTATCAAGGCGGCAAGCTTGTAGAGCAGTCTGACGAAGATTCTTTTCTGAGGCCAAATTGGTGGGAGCTCATTTAGCTAATTCGTTTCCACTAGTTGATGTATTTCCGCTGTTTTAAAAAATCAATTTGTTTTGTAATTTTTCACATCTATTTCAATTATCGATTTTCATATTTTTTCTTGTTTTTGATTGATGATTTTTGAATTTAGAAAAGTTTTGCTGTAAAAGCTGTATGTTGAGTGCTGATTATTTTTGCTTCATTCTAGCGATGGTTGACATCTAATATCTTTTTCATATTCTTCTGCTGTAAGGTTAATGTGTTGGTTAGCTAATCTGGTTATTTGCAGCTTCCAGCTCCTCGCTGATTGGCTTGTTTTATTGTTTCTTTAAAAATGTTTGGTTGCCAATTGTCGTTGATGGCAGCCAAGCTCAAGATGGCTCCATGGATTCATGACAATTTCCAGGCGGCAATTTCTAGGCATTGGGACATTTTCGATCCTATCCAGCATGGCAGCTTCTGGCTGGATGTCTGCAGGAACACAGGCATCAGTTGGTCTGAAACAACTATTGAGGGATGCTTCCATTCCTTTGGGCAATGCTCAATGGAGGCGGCAAGCCATTGCCAGGCTCTGGCATGAACACAAAAAAGCAGGGTCTACGCCGTTAATTGTGCATCAGTTTCCATTCAATTCGCGATCAAAACTGCTGCTCAAGAATGAGGCAATGAGTGTGACGGGCAGCCTTAAGCATCGAGTTGCCTGGGCTCTTGTGATGTGGGGTCTTATTGGCAGTGGTATCCGGCGTGATCTTCACCTTTTTGAACGCACCAGCGGTAATACCGGCATCGCTGAAGCCTATTTCGCTCAGCGACTAGGTTTGAGCTACACCGCTGTTGCGTCAGCAGGCATCAGCCCCCTAAAGCTGAAGGAGATTCGTCGCTATGGAGGGCGAGTTTTACTCATTCCGCAGGGTGTTAGCCCTTTGGCCTACTACCGGCAGGTCTTGGCAGACGACCCTCTTTCCTACGACATCAATCAGTTCGCGAATGCAGAAAAGGCCATCTCCTATTTCCAGGGCCCGGAGGCTGAAACTGAAAATCTCGCCAACGAGCTGGTGCTTCAGCTTCAGGAGCTAGGCATAAGCAGACCCGAGTGGTTTGTCATGGCTGCTGGCAGTGGGGGGACGGCTACCAGTATTGGTCGCTATATGCGTAAATGGAATCCTGGTTGGTCACCCGGATCCAAAACCCAACTTCTTGTGCCTGATCCGGAGCATTCTGTTTTGTTCGACTGGTACCGCACCGGGAATGCAGAACTGCGCTCTTCAAAGCCAAGTTTGATTGAAGGTGTAGGTAGTAGAGGGCCCATCATTTTCGGCAGCACTTTCAGTCTTCAGCGGGGTGTTGTGGATCGCATGCTCAAGGTGCCCGATGCCCTCACAGTTGCAGGGATGCACCTGGCCAACGATCTGGTGGGTTTCCGTGTCGGACCTTCCACTGGTTTGAACCTGGTTGGTGCACTTCACTTAGCTTGCGAAGCCCATCAGTATGGGCGTTCCACAAACATCGCCACTGTGATCTGTGACAGTGGCGAGTTGTATTCCGACAACTACTACAACCCCGACTGGCTGGCTTTTTACGACCTGGATTGGCAGCCGTTGCTTCCCTTACTCCGCACAGCCTGGGAGCAGGGCAGTTGGCCTTCTCAGCTTTAATCCCCCTGTTTATTGAAATCTCTGTATTGCATTCATGAGTGATTCTCCCCGTTTGCTTGTTTAGAGAAATTCCTTCTTTGTTCAGTTAGAATTGATCTAATCGTCGAGCATTTGCTGCAATTCTATCCAGTAATTGATCTTGATTCAAGTCATCAGCGATTGCCATTTATTTTCTGCTTGCGCCATAACTTATCGCAGTACCTGACTCAATGGGAATCACATCCAAAATGGCTTGAACTTGCTGCTTAATTGTTCTTTTTATGGTGATTATTTGTATTGAAAACCTATTCAAGCATTGTGTTGAGGCATGCTTTGTTTGACTTCATCATTGGTGGCGGCTTGGTTGCAGGTTGGTTTTTTCTGTTTCACAGTGATCACACGAGAGTTTATGGCTGATGTCATTTCCACAGATTAACGTAGGTAGTGCCAGGGCAGTGATAATCTTTCTTCTTTTCGGCATCGAGGTTTGCATCCCCATCCTGCATACGCGTGGATTCTCAAGTGAAGTGTTAGGCCAGACAAAGAGTGCCTGTTGGTATACATCACCACATAGCGGAAAAAGGCGCCGGCTGGTAGCTGGCCGATCAGTAAGTGAAAGTTTCAAGCCTCAGAATTAACATCATTGTGATTCATCACAAGGATTCCAGGGAGGAGGATCTTGTACTTGAATCAGAAGTAGTTCAGCAGGTTTCTCGCCTACTGCCCATGAGCGATGTCCTCTGTGTTGTTTTGTTCCCTGATCTCCACCAAAGCTGATTTCTCCGGGCCCCATTTCCACGACCATTCCATCCATCGTCTCGACGCGCCAGCGGCCACGAAGGGGAATGATCCATTTAGGCTTTGGGTTTTCATGCCACTCACCAACTTCTCCCGGCATAAGAATTAATGTGAAGACTTTGGTAGGTCCGCTGTAGTTAAGTGCACTCCAGATGGGATCAGCTCCATCAGCAAAAACTGATAGCTTGTGACCTGAGAGACAATGAAAATTCTGACAACTTTCACCTTGCTTATTGACCCACACCCGCCAAAATTTTATGCCTTTGTTTATCATTTTTGAAACTTCATTTCTCAAGTTCATTGAATGCTTCCTTCGCTGCCAGCAGTGCATTCGTTGCGGCTAGAAATTCGCAATAGGCAATCATCTGAGTGATAATTTCAAGGATCTCTGCTTTGCTTGATCCTGTATTTAATGCGCCTTTGATGTGGACCTTAAGTTCTGGAAGAGCAAAGTCCTGTACTGTCAATGCTGCAACAGTGCAAAGCTCACGTGTTTTGTCGTCGACAACATTACGTCTATAGAGTTCACCAAACGGAAATTCGACATTGACTTTTGCAAATTCAGGATAAATTGAGTGAATCACCTTGATCCATTGATCGGCAGCATCGCCAACATGAGTACGCATTTCTTGCATGCCTTCGACATACTTTTCTGATGGCATAGAATTTCGTTGCGATATTACAAATAACAGAATTGACTATGGACTAAGTCGGTTGACGGTGTACGTTTATCTAATAGCAACGCTTCGTACTGATTGTCCGTATTTTTTGTTTGGCTTTTATTGAATTAGTGATCAAGGTGTTTTGAACCCAAGGCTTAGGGGCAGCAAATACCCCGCCGTTGGCGGGGCGTGATTGGTTTCAGGCCTTTTTGCCCGGGGATTTAAGTCCACACAGCGCCCTCTGCTTTTCCGAGCAAGGTTTTTAAAGGTTTTTAGCGTCCCCGTAATGGCTTCATGCTTCTCGCCGAACAATAATCATTCTGTCAGGCAAACTGATAAATCAGTTTATGCCCTTCAATTCATATTTTCATGTCGCAGAGATTTGTCTTGTTAAGAGACTAGGTTTTTGAGGCCAAGGTGTCTTCTGTAAGACTTGCAATCCCTGGGTTTGGTTACTGGTTTGTTTTCAAGGAAAATTTTATTGTAATAAATATCCTGTAAGACAAAAGTTGCTTAAGAGGCTTCTGCACAATGCTTTCAGTTTGGGATTTAGGTGTGCCTTAAAAGTCTTTCGTTCTGTTTCCCAGCCATAACCATTCCCTAACAGCACAGAAGGTGTCTCGCGATCTCGGTTTGTTATCAGTTTCTTATCTCCAGGTGCGCGACGGTGGTTGCATCTGTCACTGAAGCTTCTGTTTTCTTGATCTCACGACGTGTCGCCAAGTCCTTGCGCTTCACACCAGATGCAAGGTTGAACGCGAGGAAATGATCGATGGATTCAGCTGCTTGCCTCAGGTCTCTTTGTAAGTCAGAGAGGGGGTTCTGGGGGCGAATCCGGCTTGAAGTTCTCCAGGCTGTGACTCAGGTTGTGGAGTCAACCGTCTACTGTTCGTAGCGGAGTGCCTCAACTTGCATTCGTTTGATGCGTTCAAGCACTGATTCATTGCTCATTCGATTATTGAGCCGTTCCACCAGCAGTGGAAATGCCAATGGCGTTGGACGAGGTGTTGGGCAGTGGAGTGTCTCTCCACATCGCATCCTTTTCAATGCGCTTCGCAGTCGAGACAGTTCAAGCTGTTCCTGAAGCACTTCCTGTTGAGCCTGGCGAAGTAGAAGATTGTCGGGTTCATGTTTGTTGAAGACCTCCCATAGCAATGATCCACTGATTTGAAGTTGGCCAGCGCTTTTGTTTTTCCCTGGAAATCCCTGAACGAGCAGTCCTGCCACCTGGGCAATACTGCGGAATCGACGTCGACATAGTTCTGAGAGATTTAACGCCTGCTCCAAATCGTTTTCCAGATGACTGTCATCCAGAAGGTCATCAAGATGCTCTTCCAGTAAGTCATCGATGGGGTAGTTCTTCGGTGCCAACAGTTCGAATCCGTAGTCATTCACCGAAACTGTGATGGTGCCACGGTGTTCTCTTGTCAATCTGGTGGCCCACAAAAAACCAAGACCTTCATGCACGAAGCGTCCCTCAAATGGATATGCGTAGAGATGCATCCCCTCCCGCGTTCGGCAGGTTTCAATCAGCAGCTGTCCGCTGGACGGCAGGGTCGACAGATCCATCTGACGTTCAAACAGTGGTTCAAGTGCGCTGAGTTCCGGTGTGTCCAGTTCACCTCGACCGGCTCGTGCAACCTCTTCACGAAGATGATGGGTCAGCAGATCGGACAGCGACATCTGACCTCCAGCCCAGGCTGGCACTGCAGTGCTTTTTTTGGTTGTGTTTCTTACATAAGCCGTCATGTCGCGAAGCCTCACGAATTCCAGCTGACGTCCGGCAAAAAAGAAAACGTCCTTTGGCTTCAACTGGCTGATGAACGTTTCTTCCACGTGTCCCAGAACGGATCCCCGCACATAGCGAACCCGGATTGAGGGAGCGGACGTGATCGTTCCGATGTTCAACCGATGCAGTCTTGCAATCGCGTTGCTGCTGATCACATAACGCCCGTCAGGCGTGGTGACCAGTTTTCGGTAGCGGGGGTAAGCGCCCAGGCAGTCACCGCCGTGTTCGAGGAAACGCAAACACCAATCCCACTCCTCTTGCGTGATGGCCCTGTACGAAATGGTTCCACGAATTGCTCTGAGTGTTTCACCAGATCTGAATCCAGGACCGCAAGCGAGTGTCGTGAGATGTTGCAGCAAAACGTCCAGTGGATGTTTTGGTGGGCGTCTCTCCTCCACCATGCCGTTTTCAAGCCCACGGCGAACTGCACTGAGTTCCAACAGTTCAAGGGCATTGGTCGGCATGAACAGCACCTTGGAGGTTCCACCTGGAAGATGCGCTGAGCGGCCTGCTCGCTGGAGCAGACGTGCCAGATTTTTAGGCGATCCAATTTGAACAACTCTCTCCACGGGTTGGAAGTCCACTCCCAGATCAAGGGAACTCGTGCAGACCACCCAGAGCATTGACCCGGCTTTCACTGCCGCTTCGATGGCCTCTCTCTCACTGCGATCCAGTGCGCTGTGATGTAGTGCCAGCAGCCCCTCCATCTCCGGACATGCATAACGCAGGCACTGAAACCAGCGTTCAGCTTGATTGCGTGTATTGGTGAACAGCAAGGTGCTGGTGCATGGCTCCAGTTGTGCGACGAGATCTTCGTATTGCCTCAGACCGAGATGACCACCCCAGGGAAATCCATCGATGCTGTCGGGAAGAATGCTTGTGACATCGAGCCCCCGCTTGGGAGCCCCAGTGATCAAACAGGGCTGGGAACTCTCTCCGAGTGCATGCCGGGCCGATTCCTCAAGATTTCCGATCGTGGCGCTGATCGCCCATGTCTGCAGTTGAGGGCGCTCCTGGCGCAACCAGCTCAGAGCCAGCTCCGTCTGGATACCGCGCTTGCTTCCAATCAGCTCATGCCATTCATCCAAGACAACGGTCTCGAGCGTTTTGAACAGTGCTTCGCAATGGCGCCCTGCCAACAGAACACAAAGCGATTCCGGAGTGGTGATCAGAATTTCCGGTGGTGTTCTGATCTGGCGGGTTCGTTCCGCTGATGCCGTATCTCCGTTGCGTATCCCTACACGCAAAGGCCAGCCCATGGCGTCAATGGGTTGCTTCAGGGCAACTGCAAGGTCTCGGCTCAGCGCCCTGAGGGGAGTGATGTACAGCAACCTGACGCCTGATCGCTCATTCGCCGTCTCCAGCATCCGAGCCATCGGCCCCATCACTGCGGCGTAGGTTTTCCCAGACCCGGTTGGCACCTGAATCAGGCCACTCAGCCCCTTCAGGTGGGCCTCCCAGGTGCGCATCTGGAAAGGCAGTGGTGACCACCCCTGCCGCCTGAACCAGGTCTCGATCGGAGCGAGGGTCCGTTGCGGCTGCGTGTCTCTCTCTGTGTGGTCGTTAATGCTTTCAGTTTTCAGATTCAAGACGCCTCGCCTCTTTTGGCTAACTGATCACAAAGCGTTTGAGCGTCCACGATGGTGTTGGCACTTTCGGCCGTGCGGTCGTGCCTCCAACGAAGAATCCTTGGAAAGCGAACCGCCAGCCCGCACTTATGGCGTTTGGATGTCTGGATGCCTTCAAACCCGATCTCGAAGACCAGTTCAGGTGCCACCGAGCGGGTTGGGCCGAAGCGTTCCTGCGTATGACTTCGAATCCAGCGATCCAGCTCAAGGATCTCGCTGTCGTTGAGTCCGGAGTAGGCCTTGGCGAACGTCACCAGCTGAGGGTTGCTCGATGGCTCTTGTGGCTGCCCCCAGAGCGCAAAGGTGTAATCGGTGAAGAGGTTGGCGCGGCGACCACGTCCTGCCTGGGCATAGATGAGCACGGCATCGAGAGTCATCGGATCACGTTTGTGCTTCCACCAGTAACCGCGCTTGCGACCGCTCAGGTAGGGAGATTTCAGATGCTTCAGCATCACCCCTTCAGCGCCCCGCTCAACGGCCTGTGCCCGGAGCTGATCAAGTTGATCCCAATGTCCCAGTTGTTGTCCACTGCTCAGACGGCAACGCCATCCCGACGGTTTCTCTCCAATCCTCTGATGCAGTTCATCCAGTTGTCGAAGTCGCTGCTGCAGTGATGTGGAGCGCAGATCGTCTCCATTGTGTTCCAGCAGGTCATAGGCCACAAAACTCACCGGGCACTCCAAACGCAGTTTGCGGCCAACCGTTTTTCGTCCAAGTCGTCGCTGTAAATCACTGAAGGGTCTTGGTTGTGGCTCGGTTTCAGCCCAGCAGATCACTTCTCCATCAAGCACCGTGTCTTCAGGAATCGCAGCCGCCATGTCAATCAGTTCCGGGAATTGCTCATTGATCAGCTCTTCGCCGCGACTCCACAGGTATGTTCCGCTGCCGCGCTGGATCAGCTGTCCACGGATGCCGTCCCATTTGTTTTCCACCCACCACTCCGATGCAGGTCCGGCATCGATCGATTCCTGTTTGAGGGGGCTGGCCAGAAAAAAGGGGTAGGGAACGGGGCCTCTGTTGGCACGCTCTTCACTGTTGATCGCTGTCAGAGATTGGAACCACCGTTCCGATGCCGCCCATGGCGTCATCAGTCGTTCAAGAACCAGCGCCTCCTCGAGGTTGAAGCCTGCGGCAATTGCCTTCACGACAAGGCCACGTGCGACGCCGATGCGGAAGCCGCCTGTCAGCAGCTTGTTGAACAGGAACAGGCGTTCATCCGGCAGTGACTCCCAGATTGTGAGCACAGCATTGGTCTGCTCATCGGGTTCCATGGCCGCAATGGCAGGGAGCAATGTCTCCATCCACCAGTGCATGGGTGGTGCACTGCTGAGCTGATCGATCCAGAACGCCACCTCCGGGTTGTGGATTCGTGCCGGAATATCGTTCCTGAGTTGTGGCCAGAGCAGCGACAGTGTTTCCGCTGAATCGCCGACATGACTCTGGCAGTCGTCGAACAGCCAGTCAGGCATGGCGCTCGCCTGTTGAAGGATCTCGCGCAGTCGGCGGCCGGTGATCAATCGCTTGCGTCGTTCACCCATCAGCAGCAACACAGCCCAGGCGGCGTCATGAGCATCCGCCTGCTGAAGATGATCTGCGATCAGATCAATTTTGCGTTTCGTCCCTGTGCTCTGATCCAGTTCCTCGATCAGAGCCGCGAAAGCGTTCATGCCGAAAGGGTCTCAGGCTTCTGATCAGTAATTCCAGAGATTGTCTTCACTTGGACCTGTCACCTGAACATTGCAGCCCTTGATTGCGGCTGTGGTGCTGTTGAAGGCTTTCACGTAGCTGTTTGCTGATTCGGATTCGCCGACTTCGCCGAGTGCACTTTGCAGTCGGGCGAGATCGATTCCGACCTGATCACGAGTGAGTGCACCGCTCGCCAGACCGTCGCAGATGGCCTTTGCCGCTGCGGCACCATCAGCGGGAAACACCACAGTGTTGATCTGTTCAATGGTGACCGTGGCCTGCTGTGCCAGTAGCGGTCCTGCCGTTGAAGCGATCAAAACAATCAGGCCGGTCAGTGCAGAACAGCGGGTGGCCATCGTTCCAGAGAAGATGTCTGAGATTAGTTCAGATGAGCTGATCAAGTGGTTGGGCATCGAGTCCGTGTCGCTCGCGCAGGAAGCGTGCCAGCACGTCACTCTGGCCATGGGTGACATAAATGGTTTTGGCACCGCTGTGGAGCACCGTTTGAACCAACCCCTGCCAGTCGGCATGGTCGCTGAGAACGAAACCTCTCTCATAGCCCCGGCGACGACGGGCTCCACGCACGGCCATCCATCCGGAGGCAAAGGCCGTCTGCGGTGACCTGAACCGCCGCATCCAGGCGGAACGATGCGCTGAAGGGGGCGCAAGGATCAGTCGTCCCGCCAGTGAGTCCTTGCGTGGCAGCTCGCTCACAGGCCTGCTTGAGGTCATGGCCACCCCTGCCTCGCGGTAGTGGCGCGTGACGGTCTCAACGGCGCCGTGAAGCAGCACTTCCTCGTCCACACCAATGGCGTTCAGCTCTGCCAGCAGACGCTGAGCCTTGCCGAATGAGTAGCAGAACAACAGCGAGGGACGCTCGCGGTCGCCATGCCACCAGTCTCGGATCTGTGTTGCCACCAGTGTCCCTGGGGCCCAGGCATAGATCGGCAACCCGAATGTGGCTTCGGTGATCAGCACGTCGCAGGGCACGACCTCAAAGGGTTCGCAGCTCGGGTCCGGGCAACGTTTGTAATCGCCGGTCACCACCCAGACCTGATCCTCGACCATCACCCGAATCTGAGCGGATCCGAGCACATGACCAGCGCTGTGAAATGACAGACATGCCTGATTGAGCCAGAACTCCTGGCGGTAAGGCATGCAATGGAGATGGATGTCTCTTCCCAGGCGTTGACGAAGCACTCCCTCGCTGATATCCACAGCCCAGTATTCGCCGCAGCCAGGTCTGGCGTGATCGGCATGGGCGTGCGTGATCAAGGCTCTCGATACTGGTCTTGAGGGATCGATCCAGGCGTCTGCTGCTCTGCAATACAGGCCGCTGTCGGTTCTCTCGAGAACGTTCATCCTTCAACTCTGGCAAGCCTGATCTGCAGCTGTGTCTCGGGCTCCTGAATGCGTTACTTGCTCATCGCCAGCATTCGTCTGATCGGTGCTTCCGCCTTGGAACGAATCGATTCCTCCATGGTGATCTGCGGCGACAGTGTCTCAAGACAGTCGCGCAGTTTTTCGAGGCTGTTCATGCGCATGTAGGGACAGGCGTTACAGCTGCAACCATCAAGGCCGGGAACATCAAGCAATGTCTTTTCGGGAACCCGCTGCTGCATCTGATGCAGGATTCCGGGTTCTGTGAGAACGATGAATGTCTGGGAGTCGCTGATTTCGGAATGGATCAGCAGTTTGCTGGTCGATCCGATGAAGTCGGCTAGGTCCAGGAGATTTTCCTGACATTCCGGATGGGCGATCACTTCCGCATCCGGATGCTCCAGTTTGAGCTTGAGAAGTGCTTCTTCACTGAAGGTTTCGTGCACAAAGCAGCGCCCGGGCCAGAGGGTCAGTTCGCGGCCGCTCTGGCGCTCCACCCAACGTCCGAGGTTGCGGTCAGGAGCAAACAGCACCGGCTGTTCATCGGGCAGCTGTTTCACCAGGTCGACGGCGTTGCTGCTGGTGCAGATCAGATCGCTCTGGGCCTTCACTGCTGCAGTGCAGTTGATGTAGCTCACCACCAGATGATCCGGATGACGTTCGCGAAAGCTTGCGAACTCATCGGCTGGGCAGTCGTCGGCCAGTGAGCAGCCCGCATCGATATCAGGCAGCACCACTGTTTTTTCAGGGCTGAGGATCTTCGCGGTCTCCGCCATGAAATGGACCCCGCAAAACACGATCACATCGGCATCGGTGTTGGCAGCCTTCCTTGAAAGCTCGAGCGAGTCACCGATGAAATCAGCGATGTCCTGAATTTCAGGTTCCTGGTAATAGTGCGCCAGGATCACGGCATTGCGTTCCTGGCGGAGCTGGTTGATCGCCGCGACGAGTGCGGTGTCAGAGCTCATCGGGGCCTTCTGGGGCAGGATGGCACCAGCCTAGAAGTCGTTCTGACATCACTCCGTGTTGCCATTGCCGGAGACCTCCATGGTGACTGGGGGGAAAGAGATGCGGATCTGATACAGCGATTGCAACCGGACGCCCTTCTCTTTGTGGGAGATCTCAGTGATGGAGATCTGCGCCTGGTTAGGAGCATCACCCAGCTGTCCCTGCCTGTGGCGGTCCTGCTTGGAAATCATGACCGTGGACGCGACAGAAGCGGTGGTCTGCTTCAACAGCAGATCACGATGCTTGGAGACCGCCACTGCTCCTGGAAACTGCGTGAATGGAGCCAGCCCGAGCTGGCTGTGGTTGGTGCCCGACCTTGCAGTGCAGGGGGTGGGTTTCATCTCTCGAAGGCTGTTCAAGCGGTGTTCGGTCCAGTCACAGAGGCGCAGTCGGCTGGTTGGATCGTTGATGCGGCCGGGAAGGCTCCCGTTGACTGGCCCCTGGTGGTACTGGCACATTCGGGTCCCACGGGGCTGGGATCAGAGGCGAACAGTCCCTGCGGTCGCGACTGGAAGCAACCTCATATCGACTGGGGCGATCGGGATCTGGCCCTGGCTCTCGATCGCATGCAGCGAACCCGTCCAGCTGACCTTGTGGTGTTTGGTCACATGCATCATCAGCTCAAGGGACGACGCGGTGAACGGATCACGTTCCACCGGAACCGCCGAGGCACCTGCTTTGTGAATGCGGCATGTGTGCCGCGGGTTGGTGTGGATGGATCAGGTCAGCCGCTGCATCACTTCACCTGGGTTGAGTTCGCAGGGACTCAGCCAGCCTGGATCAGTCACCGTTGGTACCGACCCAGTGGTGAGCTGACTTATGAACAGCCCCTGCTCCGTTCAGCTCTGTCAGGTCAGAAGCCGTGCTGATCTATGTGTGTGTCAGTACGCATGGGTATGGCCATGCCGCGCGCCAGGCCGCAGTGCTGATCGAGTTGCATCGACTCAGGCCCGACTGGCATCTGGTGATCAGTTCCGGCGTGGATGAGACCTTCCTCGATCTTGTCCTTCGCGATCTGCCGGTGAGCAGGAGAACGGTTCGCTGGGATGTCGGCATGCTTCAGGCCGATGCCCTCGGCGTTGATGAGCAGGCAACTCTCAGAGCTCTTCAGAAGCTCGAGATCGAGCTCCCCAAGCTCGTGCAACGTGAGGTCGACTGGATTCGGCAGCAGAACAGCCCTTGTGTTGTTTTGGGGGATATTCCACCTGCGGCAGCTGAGCTTGCCCGGCAGCTGGAGGCACCGCTGCTGTGGATGGGCAACTTCGGCTGGGATGAGATCTACGGCCCCCTTGGCGGCCCGTTTCTTGCCTGGGCCGACAAGGCCACATCGGCCTATCAACGCGGGGCGCTGCTCTTGCGCTGTCCCTTTTCATTGGCGATGAACTGGTCGTTGCCTGAACGGGCCCTGGGTCTTGTTTCTGCAGATCCGGAGCCGCTTCCCTCAGATCTGGAAGGGCGTCTTCTCGCGGATGGCCGAGCAAAAGTCCTGGTGGGTTTTGGTGGCCTCGGTTTTCCACTTGCCCCCGAGCTGTTCACAAGCTGGCCTCAACATCAATTTCTCCTGCCTGCACCGAAGGATTCCAGGCAGTACGAACAGTTTCATCAGATCACGAATGTCCTGCTGTTGCCTGAATCGATCAGGTTTCTGGATGTGATGCCGTTCTGTGACCGATTGCTCGGCAAGCCTGGATTCAGCAGTTTTTGCGAGGCGATGAGCTGTCGCCTTGGGCTTCACGTGGTGGAGCGTCAGGGATTTGCAGAGGCTGCTGTGCTGATGGATGGCTTGCAACGCCATGCAGATCACAGAATTCTCACGCGACAGTCGCTGGAAACGGGTGACTGGCAGCTGGATCAGCCCCTGCAGCCTGCCGCAGGCACACCTCTGAAGGTTGGAGGGGCTGCGCAGGCCGCGGAAGCAATTCGACTGGTCGCAACCAACACAGTTCAGGAAGGCTGATTTTTTCTATCAGCTTGGCTTATCGGTGCTTCAAAGCATCTCTGCCCCTGGGCTCTGGCTTCTGTCGCGACAGCTTCAGTTGGCGTGACGATCTCCCGCCTGTCACAAAGTCCCTGGGATCTGCGGCATCTGTTCGACACAGTTTGGCCGTGTTTTACGGCACTGGATTCATCGAATCCATGGATTATTCGCCGTCCCAGTTCTCTTCTGGATTCGACGTTTGATTCTGTTCCTCGAATTTTCTGTATGACTTCCCTTGCTCTCACCGCCTGTCGTTTCATTCCAGGCGCTGTCGCAAGTGTTGTTCCTCTCCTCGCTTCCCTGCCTTTACCGGAGGCTCGTGCGGCTCTGCCTGCGTTGGAGAGTTCCCGCTCAAGGCTTGTGATGCTTGAGGAGGAATCCGGTTCATCAGCTCTCCCTTACATCATCACTCCAGAGCGTCGCGCGATGCTCAACACCATTCGTTTTGCTGAAGGAACCTGGAAGGGTGGTCATGACCTCGGCTATCGAGTCATGTTCGGTGGTGGTCTGATGCCGTCGATGGACCGCCACCCCAACAGGGTGATTTATTCCTCCCGGTACGCCAGTGCTGCTGCCGGTGCCTACCAGTTCATGCCTTTCACCTGGGACATGGTCAAACGCCGCCTGGGAGTCAGAGGCTTCGGCCCTGAGGTACAGGACCAGGGCGCTCTCTTCCTGATCCAACGACGTAAAGCTCTGAAGCTGACTGACACCGGTGTGATGAGTCCTCACCTTGCAGCAAAATTGGCTCCCGAGTGGGCTTCCTTCCCCACCTTGCGTGGCAGCAGCTATTACGGGCAACCTGTGAAGCGCTTTGCAAATCTGCAGGGGTTCTTCAACGTGAATCTCGCTCAGTTGCGCAAGATTCGCGATCAGCGTCGCTCGGCTCTTTCGGCTAATAAAACCGTTCAGGCCAAGTCCGATGCTGATTGTCTGGGTCCAGCATTTTCTTGCAAGTAGCCCTGAGGCCTCTCGCCTGACTCAGCCATCCTGATTGGATTCGTTCAATTTTCGTCCAACCGTGGCCCCGGCGATCAGGTAAGCACCAACTCCTCCAGCCATGAATCCCATGCCGTTGCGAATCAGCGGCAGCAGTTCACTGGTTCGTGTGACGACAGGTGCAACCCCGAACACACCGAACAGCATCACCCAAAGAGGCGACAGCAACAGCAGCCAGCCCCAGGCAATACGCTCACCCTCTTTGCGTGGATAGGCAGCGAAACCTGCAATCAGACCACCAAGGATTGAGGTGCTGAGCGTCCAGAGCCACTGTTCCGTGGGCAGGCCCGGCACAACCTGGCACCCTCCGCGATCCAGGCAGAGTTCCACGGCATCCAGTGCTGCCAGGATGGCTCCGTCTTCACCGTGATCCTTCACATAAAACTGATTGCCGTAGCGGGTTTGCAGCTCCACCCACCAGGTACGCGGCATCAGCGCAAACAGGGCATCCCCCACATTGAAATTGAGCAGGTTGCCCCCACGAGGGTCCGCCACCAGCAGAAGGCTGCGCTCGTCAAGTCCCCAGAAGTCCTTCACGGCAAGTCCTGGGGTTCGCTCGTACTGCGTCAGCACTCTCAGCTTCCAGCCGCTGCGTTGTTCAAAGGCGTCGAGAGAGGTTTCCAGTGACTGCCGCTGCGTCTGGCTCAAGGCCTTGGCAAGGTCAATCACCGGTGTCGGATGGTCGGGAAGCAGATCGGGATTGTCGATAGCCCCGGCGGGTGCAGCGAACATCACCAACAACACCCACAGGCTCAGCAGTGCTTTCAGGCCGCGCATCATTGCTTGAACACCCATGATTCAGTGCGAGTGCACGCCATTCTCACCACATGAAGGCCTTTGATGTGCCCTGCCCAGCGTGGCTGCAGGAGCGACTTCAGCACCATGGTGACCGCGTGCCCTTTTCCACCTTCATGGAATGGGCTCTTCATGACCCTGATCACGGTGCTTACGGACGGGGGGAACTGCGTGTCGGTGTGACCGGGGATTTCGTCACGTCTCCTTCCCTTGGCGAGGATTTTGCAGGTCTTCTGCTGCATCAGCTCATCGACTGGCTGGAGATCCTGGCGTCTCGGCATCCGGATTCGCCGCTGTCAATCGTGGATGTGGGTCCAGGTGAGGGCGATCTGATTGCCCAGTTGATCCACATGCTCCCGGCTGCCGGAGCTGAATGGCTGCCGCGCGTGGAGTGCGTGCTTGTTGAAATCAACCCTGGAATGCAGCTCCGCCAGAGGGAGCGGCTCGAGTCATTGGCCAGTGTTCCCTGCCGCTGGGTTTCCCTGCAGGAGCTCGCCGCAGCACCCGTCAACGGCGTGATGCTTGCTCATGAGCTTCTTGATGCTCTGCCGGTTGAACGCCTCATCCTCCGAGAAGGATCACTGCGTCGTCAGATGGTCGCTCTCGAGACCTCAGACGCATCAGTCCCCGTGCTCAGGTGGGATGAAGATCCTCTGCCACCGCCACTGGAGGCTCAGATCCTGAAGCAAGCCGATCGTGATGCTTTCGAGCTGCCGCCCAGGGGAGCGAGGGAAGGATGGGCGACGGAATGGCATCACTCCATGGCGCCCTGGATGAAAGAGGCCTGGGCGGCCATGAACGATGGCATTTTGCTGGTGGTGGATTACGCCCTGGAATCCAGCCGCTATTACGCTCCGCATCGTGCTGACGGAACCCTGATGGCCTACAGGCGTCAGCAGGCATCGTCGGACGTTCTGCGTGATGCGGGTTGTCAGGACATCACCGCCCACCTGTGCCTCGAATCGCTGGTGGGAGCAGCTGAAGAAGCTGGCTGGAGTTGCGCCGGGCATTGCCGCCAGGGAGAGGCGCTGCTTGCCTTGGGTCTTGCGGAGAGACTGACTGCACTACAGCAGATGCCGGGTGATCAGCTGGCGGAAGCGTTGCGGCGGCGAGAGGCTCTGCTGAGACTTGTTGATCCACACTGTCTCGGTGAGCTGCGCTGGATCGCCTTCGATCGCAATGCACCCGCTGCAGCTGAAGAAGACTTGATCGTCAGTCGTTTTCTGCGTTCACCCTCCTGATCAATTGAGTGAATCAAGGCAACGGGTGACATCCTCCTTGCTGATCTCGTCACTGATGATCACGTTGCCGATCCGGGTCGGCAGGACAAAACGCACCTGACCGTGGCGGACCTTTTTATCGCCTTGCAGGGTTTGCAGTGCTGATTCCTGGTTCAGGGCCGGCCAGGCAACGGGTAATCCGGCCTTCTCAATGAGCTTCACCTGGCGCTGTTGATCAGCTTCGCTCCAGAGTCCCTTCTGGACAGCGAGGCGCCCCACCGCCGCCATGCCGATCGCCACCGCTTCGCCATGAAGCCATGTTCCATATCCGGTCAGAGTCTCCACCACATGACCGAAGGTATGGCCGTAGTTGAGGATTGCCCGCCGACCGCCCTCCCGTTCATCATCAGCGACAACCGATGCCTTGGCCTCCGCAGAGAGCACGAGGATGTCGTGGAGCAATGTCGGATCCATGGCCGCTGGATCAGAGAGATCTGAGGCTTGCTCCAGTCGCTGGAACAGTTCAGGGTCTCCGATCACTCCGTACTTGATGACTTCTGCCATTCCAGCTCTGAATTCCCTCACAGGCAGGGTGTTCAGCGTCAATGGATCAATCACCACCAGTCGTGGCTGATGGAAGGCTCCGATCAGATTCTTTCCCTTCGGATGGTTAACACCGGTCTTGCCGCCGATGGAGGCATCCACCATGGACAGAAGAGTTGTCGGAACCTGGACAACTCCGATACCGCGCAGCCAGCATGCCGCCGCGAAGCCGGTCATGTCGCCGACAACACCACCACCGAGCGCCAGCATGAGGGAAGTGCGCTCCAGGCCCTCCTGCTGCGCTTTGTCCAGAATCAGGCTCAGCGTGTGCAGGTTTTTTCGTTCTTCACCCGCATCGATTTCCAGCAGCACCGGTTTGAATCCAGCAGCTTTGAGTCCTTTCAGGCAGCTCTCGCCGTAGGGCCCGGCCACGTCGGGATTGCTCACCACAAGAATTTTGGTCCCTGATCGAATCGACAGCTCGGCCAGTGCCGCTCCGATCGAACTCACCATCGAACGGCCGATGATGACGTCGTAGGGATTGCGTTCCAGCGACACCGTGATCCTGGTGCGTTCCTGCAAGTCAGCTGGCTGCGCTGTGCTTGTGCTCATGGGCCGATGCTGCGGTTGCAATCCGCTGGCGATTCGATCGACTGACCTTATCCTCAGCCGGAGGCTTCTCGAGTTCGATGAACCCTGTCTCCAGGCCAGACCGGCGAACCACCCTCACAGCATGGGCTTTTCTTGCGCCTGCGCTCACACTGTTGAGTCTTTCGGTGCTGATTCCTGCCGCGATGGCTTTGCTGATCAGCTTCACGCAGACCGGGCTTGATGTGTCGGAACCTCTGCGCTTCATCGGCCTGGCCAATCTGCGCAGGCTTGCCGGTGATCCGATGTTCTACCGCGTGCTGGGGACCACCCTCGTCTACCTCATCGGCGTGGTCCCTCCGATTGTTCTCGGTGCCCTGGCTCTGGCCGTCCTCGTGAATCGCGTTCTGCCGGGTATCCACTGGCTGAGAGCTGCCTTCTACACGCCAGTGCTTGTGTCGATCGTTGTCGCCGCCATTGCCTTTCGCTGGCTGTATGCGGAGAACGGCCTGATCAATGGCTGGCTCGAAGCCTTGATCGGGTCCGGTTTCATCCCCATCGACTTTCTGACCAATCCCCTGCTGGCATTGCCTTCCGTGATGCTGGTGACCCTTTGGAAAGGGCTGGGGTACTACATGGTGATCTTTCTTGGAGGTCTTCAGGGGATCTCCAAGGAGCTCTATGAGGCAGCGGAACTGGACGGCAGTGAGGGTTGGAGGAAACATCTCGATATCACCCTTCCTTTGCTGAAGCCCTACGTGACCCTGGTGGCGGTGATGTCAGCCATCGCCGCCACCAAGGTGTTCGAGGAAGTGTTTCTGATGACGCAGGGAGGACCTGCGGACTCCACCAGGACCCTTGTCTATTACGTGTATGACCAGGCTTTTGCAGAGCTGGAGATCAGTTACGCCTGCACAGTTGGTCTTGCACTGTTTCTGATCGTTCTGCTGCTGACGGCGATCAGATTTGCATTCGCTGAGGACCAGTCACTGATCTAGACAAAAACTTTCCTGAGGGTCGGATGGCAAGCTTCAGGGGATGAAATCAACGGCCATGGCCAGTGCTGCCGGAACAATTGGTGTTGTTGGGGGTGGCCAGCTCGCACTGATGCTCTGTGAAGCCGCGTCATCGCGCGATGTTGATGTCATTGTGCAGAGCGCATCCGGGCAGGACCCGGCAATGGCTGTGGCGCAGGAGCAGGTCACGGGTGCGCCGACCGATGCTGCCGCCACGGCGGAATTGTTGAAGCGTTGCCAGAACGTCACTTTCGAGAATGAGTGGGTTCCGGTGGATGCATTGCGGACACTGGACCGTGATGGGGTGAGGTTTTCCCCTTCACTCGTGAGTCTTCTGCCGCTGGTGAACAAGCTGTCTCAGCGACGAATGCTGGATGATCTGGCGATCCCCAGTCCGGCCTGGATTGCCCTGGATGAAATCAACCTCGACTCACCATCCCTGCCCGCAGGATGGACATTTCCGGTGATGGCGAAAGCCGCCCATGGCGGTTACGACGGCAAGGGCACCTGCGTGATCGGCAGCATCAAGGCTCTCAGGGACCTGCTGAGCAGCGTTTCGATTCAGGAATGGCTGCTTGAGACCTGGGTTGCTTACGAGCGTGAACTGGCACTCGTCGTCAGTCGTGATCGGCAGGGCCGAATCCGTAGCCTTCCGCTGGTGGAAACGCATCAGAGCAACCAGGTCTGTGACTGGGTTCTTGCTCCTGCTCCGTCGGAGCAACTGTTGGAAGCCACCGCATACAACATCGCCGCATCACTGCTGACAAGCCTTGATTACGTGGGAGTGATGGCACTTGAGTTTTTCTACGGCCCGGAAGGGTTGATGGTGAACGAGATTGCCCCGCGAACCCACAACTCTGGCCATTTCTCCATCGAGGCTTGCAGCAGCAGTCAGTTCGATCAGCAGCTCTGCATCACGGCTGGTCTTCCGGTTCCATCAACAGACCTTGTGGTGCCGGGCGCGATCATGGTGAATCTCCTTGGACTGCCCTCTGAAGGCTCCGAATCACTGGAGTCGAGGCTTGCTGCACTGAAGGCCATTCCCAGGTCTCACCTGCATTGGTACGGCAAACAGGAAATACCCGGAAGAAAAGTGGGGCACGTGACTGTCCTGCTCGAGCAAGCCGACTCTGATGCTCGCGGCAAGGAGGCTGAAAGCCTTCTGAACCAAGTCCGTGAAATCTGGCCGAATCCCTTAAATTGACAGTGGACTGCCTGGTTGGTGACAGCCTTTTCTAGTGCTCTGATCTGACTCTCTTTCGACTTGGGGTGACTGTCGTGAAGGTGCCGTAGACCGGCCTTGTAGCCGGAAACGAATCCTCGCTTTGTCGCCCCTTCTGGTAACTCCAGGTCGAACACTGGGGCTCGCACGGTCAGGTGGTCCACCTCTTAGCAAGCGCAGTGGTGGTAACGGTTTAGGGCCACTGCGTCTGTTGGAAGACGTCGGTAAATCACCACCTAAAGCGCTACTCAAAACCAGTGAGGAAGTGGCGAGAAAGCACACGATTGGCTCTCTGTTGCTTTGACTCAGTGACCCGTATCAAGACGATCACTAGGAGCAACTTCAGATGTGGTCCATCCACAACGCTGAAGCTCTTTCCAAAGAGCGACGGCATCCTCGTAGCGCATGTTCCGGCGTGTCTTGAGAAGCGGCGGATGACCTTCTGGCATGTCTTTGATGTGGTCAACGATCACAAAGACGTCATCTGCTGAACAGCTGGAGTTCGGATCGGAAAGGAAGCTGACCGTCTGGCACTTATTCGCAATGGTCAGCAAGCCTTTCATTTGACGCGGTCTCGACAAACAAAAGCTACAACCAGTGGCTTGTATCTGCGGACACATATTCACCAAGCAGCCTCACTTGCGGTCCACCAACACCCTGCAGTTCAAACCAAAGGTTCGCTGCGTCCTCGTACGCATCTACCTGAGAATCTTTAGAGAGCAGCGCAGCTGGGTTCGCCAACAAGTCGAAAGCTACAAGCTGGATTGAGTTGCAGAAGCCAGAATCGCTTGAGCGCACTCAATTGCATGGCAGGCCCACACGACCAGACCAATCGAATTGAGCGTGATCTAGAGACAAAGGGAGGAAAGCTCGCCAAGGACCAGAAGCCAGACAACCCAGCAAAAAAACACAGAAGCCTTGATGCAGTCATTGCAACTTCAGGTCTGCTTGTAGTTGTGGCTTTTGCGATCGTTTTCGGGGGCCGCCTCAGCGTCACCCAACGCGCCGCACTGAGCGGTGGTGTTTTGGGCGGTGCTGCAGGGTTGCTGGTGGGTTACGTCGTCGGACGGATTCGCTGATCCCACTCGTAACGAATCGAATTGGCCCGTTTGGGGAATGCACCTTCGGTAATCTTTCAGCGACTGTGCATGCGTTCGCAATCAACCAATGGAAGGCTTCGGACGTGTTGTTGTCGGCTCTGCCGCTATTGCTTCTGTCGTAATAGGTTCTGCTGTTGGCGGTCTTCTGGGCGCGGCAGCGTTTTTTGCAGTCGATGGACTGACGCCCGAGGGCGCTGAGGCAGACCCCTACAGAGGCCCCACTTCTGCCTTGGTTGCCGGGCTTCATAGCTTCACCAGCAACTGAATGAATCACCACCTGGGCTGACATCGCTTCCACCCGCCTAACTTCTGCATGGTCTCCCAGACTTCAGCGGTTGATCACCAAGCCGCTTTAGCCACGGTCCAACCAACGCTCTTCAGTTCAAACCAAAGACTGGCTGCATCCTCGTAACGCATCTCCCGTCGTGTCTTGAGCAAGGCGGGTTGGTCATCAGGCATGGGTTTGCCGTGATCGACGAACACTCTTTGGTCTTTGACCCAGGTGCTTGATGGATCTCGGTGAAACCGAGCAAACCAGCATCCCTTTGGATCAGCAAGCCAGCCATCCATTGCTTTAGTACGCCTGTACCAAGGCTAAGGCGGGTGTTGGTTCTGGTCAATCAAGCGTCCTCTGTTGATGCCTGGTTGCCATGCAGTTTCAGCCAGGCTCAAGTCAATGCTCTTTTTTGACGCTTAAGGCGTGAGGGGTCTTTGATTGGCCTGGCTTAATTTATATTTAGCGATGCCCTCTAAGGTGGCTGCAAGGCCCTGAAAGGCGTGCGTATGCTGATGATGAAAGATGTCTAATTAATGTTTAGGCTTGCTGCAGAGGCTTGCAGGTGTCACTCAATGTGTGTGGGTTTGATAAACGGGTGCATGTGTTAATCGAACTGATTTCAACAATAACAGGGAGTTAAGTGAGAGTAATTATTAATAAATATCGGCACCAAGTGAAGCCAATGTTAGTAACATCTAATAGATAACTAATGGCAAGCGCAACGCGTTAGGGCCGTGACTTCTTGATGGATTTACCGCAGCATCGCAAGATGCTAGATCTATTGGCCAAGGCAAATCGGCAGATGCATTGTTATGACTAGGATCTTGTTCCCAGTCGTTGGCGCTAGGAAAGGATAGTGGCCCAGCCCGTGGCACAAAGGACCATGAGACAGGGTCAGGTAGGCAAGATTGATGACCCTCCCCCCTGGTCAGCAGATTCAAAACGCAGCGATACCCATGCTGGGGGTGCAAGTTTGCGCGCTGTATATACGATGAGGGTTCAGAAATTTATGCTGAAATTTAAGGGGGTTAAATATGCCCCTAGGAGGCCTTCAAAACAGCATAGGGCCCAACGCACATGACACAAAAAAAGCACCTTCTAGGTCCATATAGAGCAAAATCAGAATAGTTTTGTCAGCTAATCAAGGTTTAACACATATCCTATATAATATAAATGCAGTGATGATAACTAACGCTCACTAGATGTAGTGTTAAGCCGATAAAGGGGACGAAAAAAATCAATCATGGGACTGCTCATTGAGCATTAGTTCTCTCTTTCTTTTATCACAGAGCCTTAATCATCATCAATCAATTGAGCAGGCTCCAGACATAGCTTTGGGTTAGGTGCATCTGCGTCCGTTCGCGAAGACCCTGGAATCGGCCAAGGTGATCTAAAAGTCCCGACTCGAAGTCTGGCGGGCAGGAATTAACTGGAGAACGCGACCTAGGCCATGGGGCATAATTGTCTCCATCTACATAAGACAATAGTTTTGAGGAATTAATGTCAAAATTTTTAGAGTCATTCAAGAAGTTTTGGTTCTTCTACTTTGACATAATCCTGCTAATTATCTTCCCCTGGCTGTTTCCCTATGTTTTAACTTCAGCCGTTATTGGGTTAGTGGTGTGCTTATGGAATGAGAAGAAAAAGAAGAAAGAGAAGAAATAGTCCCTGGTTTGAATTAGCCTAAGGAATTATTTCACTAATCACAAAGTGCAATCCTTAGTTATCAAGCCTTGGCCCTGGCACGGATATGGGACCTTTAATCCATCAGACGCGACATCATGAGACACTTACTATTGACTATCATCAGCAATATCAAACTCACGATAAAGTGCATCAGCATCTTGCAATTGCCTTTTTAAAAGCAGATGATTGATACGGTCTTTCCACCACTGCTCAATCATTCCAGCATCTTTTCTAACAAAGGTGTATTTAGGCTGTTCCATAAATCTCCTTTGATTAATAGTATTTAAGAGGCTTTTCCTCCCTGCACCAGTTAATCCTTACAATACTTAAGTAGCCTGCAATACATTATGCCAATCAATTTGCAAAATTATTGAGTTCAGCCCTGTTTTGCTTCTATCAGCTCTTCAGCGTCATCACTGACAGAACACGTCGATTCAGTCTCTTCGACAAGCTGCTGCAACATCTGAATCGCGCCTGAAATCTGCAACAACTGGGTCTGCAACTGTTCCAGCTGTTGTGAACCCTTTTCATATTGGTTCTGAGCTTGCTCTAGTTTGTCTTTTAGGTTTGCGTGATTACACGTCATTGTCTTTTTGAATTTGATGAATAGCTTCTAGCAGGGATTTGATTATGTCTGGTGAACCCTGTATCTCCTGAGCCTTCTCTAAGGCAGCTCTGAGCCTATGTAAGCGGTCAAAATAATCATTCTCCAGATTCAATAGATGTTCCTGAATTAACTCTTGCTCAGGCGCACGGGCGGTCTAAGAGGCTTTCTTTACCTGCTTGCAAGTACCAGCAGAAGTCACTTCATGACTGGCTGGGACGTACCTATGAGTGGGAGGCGCAGTGATATCTCTACTCCTAAGCAGACGCACAGAGCTCTTTGTTTGTCTGTAATCGGGTTGTTGTTCTTCCATCAGTCCTTACCAGATGCACTGCTGATGGTCAATGTGTTGCTATGGCTGCGATTGAATAACAATTAAAACGATTAATTCTTGTAACTCCAGTTATACACAGCGACATAGAAGAGGCCACTGAGGGTCTAAAAATCCAGCCCCTACAGCGAACAGGCTTCAGAAATTTCTGTCGTGTTTAAAACAGACTACTATTATCAATGGTCATAGACTAAGCCATGGACAAAGCTAAAGAGTTCAGAGTTGTTAAAGGTGAGAGTTGTCTCGGAAGCTGGACAACGTACGAACCTGCATTAAAGCTCTTCAATCAACTGAAGGAAGTGCTGTCTAAGGGAGAGCGGTTAGAAGTTGAGGAAGTTAAAGAGGGTTACGTAGAAACAGTCATTTCACAAATTGGGTGAATTAGGCCTTGTAATGGCTCAAAAAGTTCTTCTTGCCAGATCATGTCCAGTTAAGATTACAGGCACCTTCTAGGAACTCATCTTTGCATCAGAGATTAAAAACAACGAATAGAAGTCTGTTTGCGTTCATCTCTTTTTTGGTCAAAGCTGCTCATTCATGCAAAAAGCATTATCAAGTAAAATAATCCAGCAGCGTATATTGTCAACAATAGTAAGAAATAAAATCCATCTTTCCAGCCTCTTCTGTGTTTATTCATTTCTACAAACCAGTCGTAGCCTGTAGCGTATTTAACTAGCCCTAGTGCCCATATATATGCAAAGGTATAAACAAGCCAAGCCACAATGGCTATTAGAGGTTTCAGCATCGCGCTAATCGGGAGTAGAAATCCATCATAGTCCTGCTTCTAAAACGAATAACAACCAAATCAATATTAGCGATCTGAAAGAGATTGTGATTACTTCGATATCTTGCAGCATCTCGAGAAAAGATCAGCTCAGAGGAGCATAAAGAATGATTCCTGCAGTCAGGAGAGCAATCAGCGATGAAAAGATATAGAAGAAAACCATTGACGTGAGCGACAAAAGAGAATTACCGGAGTATCTGGCCTATTCAAACCTGGCTGAAGTTCACTAGAGGTAATGGGGATCACAGCCGAACCAAATTCATTGAGCTTGTATCGATTATCAGACTCACTTGAAGATTTTTGAGTTTTAAATGTTTGATTGGAGGTGCGTGATCACCACAATCATCCTGAGTGTCACGCTCAGGGATATTGGTCGCTTCCCTGGAGGCTGGTTGTAGTAACCGTGATCGATAGGCGCAGCAGCAGCACAGGCCTATTGCAGGCCAGGCGGTAAGGATCAGTCGTCTGCTTCAAGCAATGCATCGAACCATTCCTGAAGCAGCTGAGGTGTTGTGATCCCAATCCTCGTCAGCCCTTTGACCAGTTGCTTGCAGTCTCTGGAACTCAGGTAAAAGAGTTCGGTATCAGTGTCCATCAGCTCCTGGTAAAGGCACTCCTGCTCTCTGGTAAGCGTCATATCCCCCCTTGCCCCGTTAGTGGTGAAATACCAGTGTTGCCCCTATGAATCGGGTTGTCTTCACCCGTTCTGACTAAAACCCAAGGGCTGAAATGGTCATATCGGGTGATGTCTTCGACATGGTGGTGATATCAGTGTCATGTCATCACACATCCACTGACCTGGGCATTGATAGGACTGTTATGCGCTCTGGGCATCGGAGTTGCACAGGACAATATCATTTACTTTCCGATCACCTTTGCAATGGTCTGCATGTTGACTGAGGTTTGAGAGGGAGAACTACGTAGATTCTCTTCTTTTTAACTCATCTTTCAGACGCTTTTCATAGCACTTGATGACGTGCGATGAATAGTTTTTCTCTTTGAGCAGCTTGATGATGTTTGAAAGAACTTCAAGGGGGTCTTCCGTTGGTTCGTTTGAAGTGGTCATTGCTTACGCATTTGACGAAAGTTTAGTGGATTTGGTTTGAGTCGCTGCGAGTCAGTCCAGGAGTTCCAGATCTTCTCGCACCTATTGGATTGCTGGAACTAAATAGTTTTTGAGAATCTCGCTAGATCCTAAATTTGTGTGGCTGGTTGTTGTATTTCGGTAATAATTGTTGATATCTTTCTGCATCATCTGAGCCACTCCATATGACCTCAGCTCATGACTGTCAATACATTCCGTGGCTTAAAGTGCTCAGCAAATCTGCTGCCCCAATCTTCAATCGTTGCTCTGTAGTCATCTGCCCAGATTGGATCCTTGCTGCTGTTGGTAGCTGCTTCAGGCATCCACTCCTTCAGTCTCCTCATCACGTCGCTTTGGATTGAGATGTTTCTTTCACCTTTCTTTTGAGCTTTAGGTTCGGTTTTTGAACCTTTCCATCAGCCGCAGTCCATTGGTACTTATTCCAATGCAGGACACCCTTATCAAGATCAAGGTCACACCACTTCAGGCCGCAGTAATCCTCTTTCCCAAGGCCCCGATATCGACAAAACCAAAGGGATGTCTTGCTTTGCGTCTGCCATTGCTTCTGCTTCAAGCAGCTTTGCCTTGTCTAGTGGTTTTTTCTCCGTATCTCTCTTCAGACCCTTCTCCACGTCTGTCCAAATGTTTTCACCCTTTAGCTGACCTGTTTCCTTTGCCCAATTCCAAAAGCCAGACAACAGAGAGAGATAGGTGGATGTCGTTGTTTCTTCAATGCTCTGGCCCCTCTGCCTTCCTTTTCAGTTCCTCTTTGTTGATGCTGAGGTGCTGACTTGATCCAGTGATCGCGTCTCGAGCCACTGCTGCCAGGTGCCAGCAGCCATCAACAAGCCTTCGACCTGCCCTCTCAGCTCTCCCATAAGAGCTTCGATTCCTTGCCTTTCACGCTGTTCCTCTGTGGCAGAACGAGCAGTCACGACACAGCCTCTGACTCCCTTGACCATCCAGCCGCACGCATCAGGTCATCAACCACCACATCCAGCCTCTCTCCTGTTCTGTTGGCCTCAATGACCAGTGCTTGGCGTGTTGCCTCTTGCCTGGTCTTGCCTCCCTAGCTTCAGAAGATCTTGCTCTCTGCGTCTGTTCTCTCTCGAACCCACTTCGGAACATTGACCTCAACGTGGAATCATGACTTGCCTTTCATCATTTGTTGGGTTGGAGTGGCTTTTGGAGTTAGTCCCACACCTCCAGGTCGAACAATGGGGCTCGCACGGTCAGGTGGTTCATCACAATTGATCCAGATCCTGAAGTTTTTTGGCCAGTGGAGACCAGCCCTCTGTCGTGGCACCAGAAACGTGTTGCGGAACTGTTTCGCCTTAAGCCAACATTAAGGAGTCGCCATCACCAATTTTCGGGTTCAGGCCCTTGCTGCCATGGCCGCCATCATTCGTTTCACTTCCGGTCCAGAGCCAGCATGGCGTCGTTGTCTTGAGCGTTGTTGGTGTCTCGACTGTGACATCGATCCACTGATTCTTCGTTCCCGCCACCTCCATAGGCAAGGGCTTGATCAAGAGGCACTGGCCGTGCGGGAGGAACTCCTACCGATTTTCTGAATGGTTTTCATGAATCTTCAGATGGACTGAAAGGTCATGATGACCCTTGTTCGCTCAGGTTGGTCCGAATGCCGAATATCAGTGCACATATCGTCTGAAGCTGTCTCGTACAGCAAAAGTCATCAATACCCCTGTCGGCGTGACTATTGGTTGATTGTTTTGATGTGCGTTGAAATGAAATTTGGAATGTGTTGTCGCAGGGTGCGCAATCAATTGTTCAGTAGGTCGAGTTTTTTGTTGTTCTGTTTATCTGCGCCATCAACGGCTGAGAAGATAGTGCAGTTTCGCTGTCGCTATGATGATCAAAGATTTTCGTGGCACTTGTGAAACGCCATCATTTGATAGAGGTTTGTGTTGTGATGATGGTGACAGCTGCTTGTTCGATGGATTACCCCTCAAGAACCGAAGCGGAGAGTGCCTGCGATAAGTGGGAAGCGAGTGAAAAGAAAGTTGATTATGAACGAGAGTTGCTTGGTTTTGAGAAAAGAACAAAATTCGAGCAAGACAATCCACGCCCTGATGCTGCTTTTTGGGACGATGAAATCAAAGAGTGGGAGAAGCAAAAGCTAGCCTTTGCGTCAGAGTCAATCAGTGAAACTATCAGTATTAATCCACGTTACTGTCAGGAAGAAGAGCAGACATCGCAGTTTCTGGGTTATCAGAACAATGAGATTAAAAATGGAACGTATCAGGATGAAGTTGGTAAAAAGGGTGAGTGGAAAGTTGTCAGGCATTTTCGATACTGATTGCCTACGGTTTGCATTCACTCGTTAGGCATCTTTCTTTTGGCTGATCAATGGGCCAGCTTGCTCTCACTTGCTTGAGAGGCCAGTGAGCTTTTCGCTGTTATTCAGGCTCGGTAATACTTGCTTGCGTTTGGATTGATTCGTTTTAAGCAAACATTGACCTTGATTGTGTTTGCAAATTACATTGACAATGTTAATTGCTATGTCTCTCTGGTTGGCAATTGCAGGTTTTTATTTTGCTCATCGCGGATTCGGGTTTGAATATGTTTTGGTTGATTTTTGCCACGGTGCGCTCTTGGTATTGCAGAAATCGAGATAAACCGATCTTTTGATTTGATGTTCCAACTCTTCGACACTGCTTTGCTCATCTTCTGAATAGATCCTTCATTGGAATTGCAGTGTCATCAGTGAAGTTCCAGTGATGTGGGTTCATCTCCTGGCTTCGAATGGGCGATGCCATCTCTGAATTGGAAATCAGTACCTCAGGCTGACGAATCAACGATTTTGGCCCTTGTCAAGACAACCATTCATCGTCCCGGCTACGAATCGGGGCCTCCCTGAGAGCTTTCAGGGGCTGCAGGTCTTGATTCTTCTGAGCAGCTCATCCTTGGCCAGCTGCGTCACCACGAAGACCTCCTGAGCCGTGGTGCCTTTGCGAGCGAGCATCTTGAAACCGCCTGTCACCGGTATCGATACACGCAACTGCAGGCCTGAGCTGTGACCGCGAACTCTGGAAATCACCCCTGGAGTGATCGTCTGAATTTCAGGGTCCTTTGCAAGAACCTTCAGCCAGGGGATCAACCCTTCCACGTAGGTGCTGTGTGTGATTACGAGGCGCCCCACCGAGAGTTGCTGTTTGATGAAATTTGAGTTGGTCGAAGCTAATGGATCTGGCTACAGAGAAGAGAGAGATCTGCCAGCCATGCTTCGATCTGTCGACAGGCTGCTTCGTGAGGTGACTGGTCCTTTGCAGGATCGTTGTGGTCCTCAGGCCCGGGTTCTGACGACGGAGGTTCACGGTGATGAGGTCCGTGGTCTGGCCTTTTGTCCCGGCAAGGTGCTCAGATACGTGCTGACAGCTCACAACAGACCCATCAAAACCACTGAGGTGCTGCGGTTGGCTCGCAGCAGCAGGCAGCCTGCTGCCTAAACACACAGCCAGATCTTTGTTTCGGATCACTCGAGCTCACTGACAAGGACCGAACTGAGTGCCTGTTCGACCTTTGACTGAAACAGCTCGGTGTTCACGCGCAGGAGCATCAGTCCTGCCGCCAGCAGACCGAACGCCTGGACGATGAAGACACCTGCGTAGGCCTCATAACTGTTCTGAGATCCGGTGAATTCGCCGAACACGCTCAGCAGCGCTCCGCCGCTGATCGTGGCGAGCCCTCTTGCGTAGGCCTGGGCCAGCCCCCAGACACCGATAAACGTTCCCGCCATCAGTGGTGAGGTCAGACCGAGCATCAGTGTCAGGCTTGCATTGGTGCTGATCCCCGCTCCGACACCAAACAGAAAAAGAGCTGTACGGAAAAGCGGTGTTGAAACCATGAATCCCGCCAATACCATCAGCAAAACAAACAGGGCTGAAAGCACTCCACCTGCCAGTGCCGTTCGCTGTGGGCCAAGACGTGGTGTGATCACGAAGCCTGTGGCAGCAATACCCAGCAACGTTCCGACTCCCCAGACCGCATTCAGCTGAGTGCTTGTGCAGACGTCCATGGCGAATACCGCACCGCCGTAGGGCTCCAGGACAGCTTCCTGGAGAAACAAAGCGAAGGTGAACAAGGAGAGAACAGCAAAGAAATACCCCACCTGGGGAGACTGTTTCAACACAGTCCAGGCTCCACGCAGAGAAATTTCCTGGTTGGCTGCCTGCCGTGACTGATCTTTCTCCTGGCCAGGCTTCAAACGCGGTTCCACACCTGCGATTGCTACCACCACAATCGTGAAGATCGTCAGGGGAGCCACTGTGATCAGTCTTTCTACTCCGGAGATCAGATCACTCAGCTCGGCTGTGGCGCATGAGGAGCCGAGAAACGAACTCAGCAGAATCGCACCTGCGACGATTCCAACCATCAGCATCGACCACACGATGGAGACCAGCCCAGGTCTCTGTTTGTCCGTGCTCACGTCAACCAGCAGGGCTGCGAATGGTGTGGAACTGGCTGCAATGGCCAACCCGTAGAACATGAACACCAGTGCAAGGATCAACCCTCGCCAGATCACATCAGCCTGGCTGCCTGCCTGGGAAGCTTCCGCAAGCCAGAGAACGGTGTTGCCTGCAATCCAGGTCAGTGTGCAGAACATCGCTGCTCCACCAACAATGAAGGGTGTTCTCCTTAACCCCCGCCAGCGGCAGCGATCCGATTGTTGTCCGAACCAGACTCTGGAAAAAGCAACCAGTTGCTGACTGCCCAGAGCCAGTGCAGTCAGAGCGGCCGGAACTTCAAATTCATCGATCAGCAGCCTGTTGAATATTCCAAGGGTGAGGACCGAGAGTGCACCCAGACAGGCCTGAAACAGACCAAGCCTCAGGGCCAGGAGGATGAACCGTGCTGATCCCACGGATTTCAGAAGCGATTTGCTGACCTTAGGTGGGGCTTCAGCAGCGCTCGATCGGAGCCATCGTCAACCCTTCTGAGCCAAGCTGCTGGTGATAGAGCTCCGCCTGCTCCAGGGGGCCGCACCAGACTTCGGCACGACCTTCTCCATCGATGCGGCGAGCCAGTGCCCAGGCACGATCGGAATTCATACCGGGAATGATCTTGCACAGGCACTCGACCACGTGTTCAAACGTGTTGACGTCATCGTCAAGCACGATCACGCGGGCCTGTGGATAACGCTGAGTTGTCTTCTGGCGCTCAAGAACCGTTGCTGCACCGGGTGATGACGAAGTCATGAGGTCTCGTGAACAGACGGGATGAATCCGCAGGGCAGCATAGTTACAATGCCGGAAATCAAGAGATCCACAATGCTTTTCACCCTGGGCTGGGCTTCTCTGGCAGCTGTGTTCAGCTTTTCGATCGCCATGGTGGTGTGGGGTCGTAATGGTGACGGCTCCATTAATTTCTGACGTGTACGAGACACTTCAGTCTCCTCTGGTCAATCAGGGACTCGCCTTTACAGCAATAGCACTGCTCGTGTTCGTCAGTGGAGCTGTGATCTACCTGTCCACCATTGAGTGGAAGGACAAGCGCCGGCGAAGGTAACCGTTTGTCTGAATCTGCCTTCTTGAATCAGAGCTGGAATCGTTGGCGTACGCAGCTGTTGGGTTCAACGGCGACTGTGGCCGGTGTTTCCCTGCTCATCGGTTCCGGATTGGTTGGATTGCGACTGAGCAATCAACCACTGAAGTGGGCTGATGGCAGTTCAGCATCGAGTCTGGCTGAGCTGTCCGGGGCTCTGAGTCTTGTCCAGAGTTTTCGTGGTGATCCATCCCGGACGCCACCGTCACTCTGGTCAGAGCGTCTGGGCGTCAAGCCCGCCGCTGAACTCTGGCGACGATACGGTCGTTCCATCTGGTGGCAGGGATGGGCACAGGACGGTGATGCTTATCTGATTCTTTCTTCGTCGACATTCCCCGGAGAGATTCAGGGATTGCAGCTCCAGCGTGTGGGTTCGATGGAGGTTGTTGCTTCCGATGCACTGCACCGCGAGCAATTGCTGCAAAGGTTGAAAGCCGGTCAGGGTTCAAAGGCCACCCTGCAACCGGACAGTCTCCTGGGAGCCTGTCTTCGAGATCTGTCGGAGGGTCCAGGGGTGATCTGGAATGCAGATGCTCTGGCAACACTCAGTGGAACGCTGGCGCCGCTGCTCCAGCAAGGTCGGGAGGGGTGCGTTCAGCTCCGGCTCGAAAATAATCTTCTTGTCTGGAATGGAGTGATCGGTCGTCGACCGCTCAGCTCCCTCACCGGACCGAGTGCAGGGATGATCTCAGGCGGTTTCAAAGCGGGTTTGGATCAGAGCAGCACCAGTCCAAAACAGCCCAGTCCGATAGAGCCCAGTTCAAGCGCATCGGGTGGAGCAGCCCGTGATCGCACATTGCTTCAGGTTGATGGACAGCGTCTTGATCTGATTCTGGGCACGCTGCTGTCTCGTCAGATCATTCAGGCTCCGCTCGAGGAGCATTACGGAATCAATGGTGCAATGCGCAGCAGAATCGCTGATCTTCCGTTCTCCATGAGACTGAAAAGCCTCTCAAGCGGTGCCTACAAGGCTGGTCTTCAGATTCAATTGCCGATGAGCGGGAGTCGTCAGCAATGGTCCTCAATCCTGGAAGCGGTTTCGGATCGTCTTCTTTCCAGAAATTTTCAGCAACACCAGAATGTTCAGGACCCGTCGCAGGGTGGGGCAAGCAGTCTCTGGCAGCAGCGCGATGACCCTAATCAGACCATCGTCGGAGGCTGGCAGATCATCAAAGATCAGTCAGCTTCCTTATTGAGCATCGGATTTGGAACGGAACCTGCCGTTCAGCCTTTCCTCGCGCCACTTTCGAAACAGCAATCATCAGCGCTGAGAGTCACAGGTGACCCGAAACGTCTGACGCAACTCGGCCTGCTGGCCGGTCTCTGGCCCAAACCCGTGCAGCGAGCATCAGCACTGAACATGGTGATCCTGCCCTTCAACAGCTCAGGAACAGGCCAGTCACACCTGCAGTCCTGGTGGAAGGTCAGTGGAACCCTGACGCTGTCTGCCGAGCCTTAATCCTGGGCAGCTTTTTCAGCCTTTTGCCGTTCGCGTTTCCGTCGTTCTGCAGCGAGTGTCTCCTCCATGAGTTCAACCGCCTGGGCCATCTTCTCGAGATTGCTGCGGTACAGACCGAGATCCTTTTCCAGACGAGGCCGAGACAAACCGATCTGCTCACCGATGGAGTGAACGGTCTTGCTCAGTTCCTCGGGGTCATCACTTTCCTTTCCCTGTGCTTCGGAGAGGAGACTGAACAATCCAACAGCCACGAGGCGGGAGTAATGAAACTGATCACCGGTCACCGCTGAGAGGCCACTGGCCAGAGGCTCCGGAGCTCCTTTCCCCTTCGATTTCAACCATTCCTGGACGTCTTCAACCGTGTGACCCTGAACAGCCTTGCTGCTCCCCTGAGCAAGGGCCTTGATTTCATCGCCATCAAAGCCATTGCAACTGCAGAGGGCGGAGAACAGCGGGTCAAGCTGGTTCTCCGGGCGATACCCCTTCGTAAAGGCCTGGAAGACCTGACAGAGTCCCACTGCGAACAACGCGTTGATCGTGAAGTTGGTTTGGTGACTCAGCAGGTGAAGTTCCACCAGCAGTTCATCTGCTGTGCGTCGATACAGCGAAGGAATGACGTATGGGAAAGCGGTGTGAAATGCTTTCTTGCTGTCAGCGATCGTCTGGGACCCAGTCAAGCTTTTCTCAGGCTGTCTTTAAGGCAAGACCATAGCGCCGCTGTTGCCGCCGTTAGGATTCAGCGAGTGAGAAGATCCATCATGATCCCCATCGTCATTGAGGAATCCGGACGCGGGGAAAGGGCGTTTGATATTTATTCGCGGTTGCTGCGCGAACGAATCATCTTTCTTGGAGAAGCAGTGACAAGTGAGTCAGCCAACAGGATTGTTGCTCAGTTGCTGTTTCTCGAAGCTGAGGATCCTGAAAAGGATATCTACCTCTACATCAACTCACCGGGCGGCTCCGTCTATGACGGTCTCGGGATTTTTGACACCATGCAACACATCAAGCCTGATGTTCAAACGGTTTGTGTTGGTCTGGCCGCCAGCATGGGTGCATTCCTGCTGTGTGCCGGAACCAAAGGCAAACGTAGCAGTCTTCAGCATTCACGCATCATGATTCACCAACCACTCGGTGGTGCAAGGGGGCAGGCCAGTGATATTCGTATCCAGGCTGATGAAATTCTTTTTCTGAAAGATCGCTTAAACAAGGAACTTGCTGATAGGACCAGTCAGCCTCTCGATAAAATTCAGGCAGATACAGATCGGGATTTCTTTATGTCCCCGTCAGAAGCCAAGGATTATGGTTTGATCGACAGCGTGATTGATAAGCGACCGGTGCATTCGGTTTGAACTCCAATTCCGGTTTTAAAAAAGCTTCCTTTCAAGGAAGCTTTTTTATTTTCTGATGATTCAACAGCGGCTAATAAGTCAATAAAAAACCCAGTCACTTAAGGTGACTGGGCAAAATCTTTTTATGAATTACTGGTTCAGTTCAGAACCGGGGAGAAACGATCCTTCTCAGGAATTGTGGTGTAATTGGAGAGAACTTCACGGAATTCATCTCCATCCATGGTTTCTTTTTCAATCAGGAGCTCAACAAGACGATCCATCGCTTCGCGCTGACCCTGAACAAGGCTGAGTGTTTCTTCGTAGCACTGCATCACGATGCCACGAACCTGTTCGTCAATCTGTTTCGAAGTGCCCTCGGAGGTGTCACTGCGAGTCATCAGATCTCTGCCGATGAATACCTCCTGGCTTCCTCCCTCGGTTGACATCTGTCCAAGGCCGCTCATTCCGTAGCGGGTCACCATCTGCCGAGCGATTGAAGCAACCATCTGGATGTCTCCACCAGCGCCCGTGGTGACTTCTGCGTATCCGAACACCACATCTTCAGCAGCGCGACCACCAAGGGCACCCATGATCCGTGCTTTGAGTTGAGAACGGGACACCAGCATCTGCTCTTCGTCAGGGGAGAACCAGGTCAGACCCTGTGCTTGCCCTCGTGGAATCAGGGTTACTTTCTGAACGGGGTCATGGTCCTTGACAAGACTTCCTACGAGAGCGTGCCCAACCTCGTGATAAGCGATCAGTCGCTTACTGCGTCCGTCGGTCAACGGATGGCCTTCCAGTCCAGCAATGATCCGATCAACGGCATCATCAATCTCAGCGAGACTGATGGTTTCCTTGCGGCGACGGGCTGTGAGGATTGCTGCCTCATTGAGGAGGTTGGCCAGATCGGCACCCGTGAAACCAGGTGTTCTGCGTGCAATGCTCTCGAGTGAAAGATCTTCTGCGAGTTTCTTGTTGCGTGAATGCACCTTGAGAATGGACAGACGTCCCTTGATGTCAGGAGCATCGACGGTCACCTGACGATCGAAACGGCCAGGACGCATCAAGGCCGAATCAAGAACATCCGGGCGGTTTGTGGCTGCAATGATGATGATTCCACTGTTGCCCTCAAAACCATCCATTTCCGTGAGCAGCTGGTTGAGTGTTTGCTCACGTTCGTCATTCCCTCCACCGATTCCAGCTCCACGCTGGCGGCCGACCGCATCAATCTCGTCGATGAAGATCAGGCAGGGACTATTCTCTTTCGCTCGCTTGAACAAATCCCTCACTCTGCTGGCTCCGACGCCGACAAACATCTCCACGAATTCAGAACCTGAAAGCGAGAAGAACGGAACACCTGCCTCGCCAGCGATGGCTTTGGCAAGCAAAGTTTTGCCTGTGCCGGGAGGGCCAACCAACAACACACCTTTGGGAATCTGAGCTCCGACGGAAGTGAATTTCTCCGGCTGCTTCAGGAACGTCACAACCTCTTCAAGGTCCTGCTTTGCTTCGTTCACCCCTGCAACGTCATCGAACATCACACCCGTTTCAGCTTCCATCGCAAAGCGGGCTTTTGTTTTCCCGAACTGCATGGCCTGACCAGGTCCGCCAGGCATGTTGTTGCCCCGTCGTGCCAGGAAAATCAGAGAACCGATCAGCAGCAGCGGAAACAGAAGATTGCCAAGAATTCCAAGAGCCGGGGGTGCGGTTTTCGGAGGATGAACATCAAAGCTGATGCCCTCTGCCTTGAGCGTGTTGATCAGCTCAGGTGCCAGACCAGGCAAATCCACCCGCAATCGCTGAACTCGATTGTCGAGATCGGGATCAACAGCCTCGACCACCGCATCTCTTCCCCCGTCATAGATGTCGACCGATGTGACACGGCCCGCTTCCACATAATCAAGGAAACGGCCGTAACTCATTCTCGCTACAGCCGTGTTGCGAGGAGCCACTGTTGGCCCCCCCGGCTTCAGATTGTTCAGCGCACCACTGCCAAAAAATTGCAATGCCAGCAGCAGAGCAACAGTGATAGGGAGTCCCCAGAGAAGGATCTGCCGCCAGCGCTGATTCATGGCAATGATGAAGATCCGACGATCGTAAGAGCTTCGGGTTACAAACTGTGCAGTTGTTCTACCTAAAGACTCCGCAAAGCCGTAATCGGATCAAGCCGAGCGGCACGCCTTGCGGGAACAACACCGAAAAACAGTCCGATTGAGCCTGAAAGCCCTACGGTCAGGAGCACTGTTGGAACGCCGATGACGGCGGGAAGAGGGGTGAAAAAGGCCACCGCCGCAATCGCTCCGTAACCGACCGCAGTTCCGATCACGCCTCCCAGGCTGGAGAGCACCAGTGATTCGACAAGAAACTGACGCAGAACATCCGAGCTGCGTGCACCGAGCGCTTTGCGCAGTCCGATCTCCTCAGTTCTCTCGCTCACCGAGACCAGCATGATGTTCATGATTCCGATCCCACCAACGAGCAGCGACACTCCTCCTATGGCACCAAGCATCAGGGTCAGGCCGCCGGTGATGGTTCCAACGATTGTCAGAGCATCCTGCTGAGAGCGAACAGCGAAATCGTCATCCCTGAGGATGCGGTGTCGTTGACGCAGAAGATTGGAGATCTGGAACTTTGCTGCACTTGTGCTGTTCTCATCTCTTGCTTCAGCACTGATGAAACTGAGGCTGACGCCGTAGGTGGGGTCGCGCCCTGTCAGGCGGCTGACCATCGTGCTGAGTGGGATATAAGCGTTTTCATCCTGATTGGATCCGAACACAGCCCCTTTGGGAGCCATCACACCGATCACGCTGAAACTCTGGTCTCGGATTCGCAGGGAACTGCCGATTGCTCCACCGCCAGGAAAGAGCTTGTCGCGCAGATCAGGACCGATCACCACCACGGTTCGTGCTGCCTGGACGTCCTGTTCGCTGATGAAACGGCCCCGGCCCACTTCAAAACTTCTGACCGGCAGAAACTCAGGAGTCACACCGAAGATGGCGGCGGTGCTGCTTCTCGCACCTGACTGCACCACTTCATTGGCATTGATCTGGGGCGCCACCCGCTTGACGCTGGGAACCTGTTGGGCAATCGCCTCAGCGTCCTCCAGCACCAGAGTGCGTGGAAAAGCCACGCCCTGACGCCTTGTGTCGTTGCTGCCCGGCACCACGAACAGCACATTGGCTCCCAGGTTGCTCAACTGACTTTCAGCAAGATTCTGGGCCCCACGTCCCACGCCGACAAGCGTGATCACGGATGCATTGCCGATCACAATTCCGAGCATCGTCAACAGGCTGCGCAACCTGTTGGCCTTCAAGGTCTTGAGGGCCATGCCGACGGTTTCGGCGATGGGCAGATTGCTCGCCATGGATGACTGATCAGGCTTAGAGCATGGTGTCGAGTTTCACCGCCATGTTGCTGCCGGTTCCTCGATGCACAGCTCCCTCCTTGACGAGCAGAGTCACCACCTCACCGTCCAGCAGATCACGGGTGGCATTGGCGACTCCAGCAATCACGGGGATGCCGAGACGCTGAGCGATCACTGCGGCATGCGAGCTTTCGGCCGGCGTTTCAGTGATCACCGCCGCGGCGTCTCTGATGGCATCGAGATAGTCGGCGTCGGTATCCATGGCCACGAGGACTTCCCCGGGCTCGATCTTGGCGCAGTCGCTTGCGCAGGTTGCGATGCGCACTTTTCCGCTGATCGAACCGCTGCCGAAGCCTGTTCCGCGTCCAAGCACAGCACTCACGATGCCCACCTTGATCAGATCGGTCGAGCCGCTGACGCCTGCCAGGGTGCCTGCTGTCTGAACACAGAGGTCGCCGTCCTTCAGCACGCCGAGCTCCTGAGCAACGCCCATGGCGAGCGTGAAGGTTGCGGTTGTGCTCTGCTGCGTTTCGATCAACAGGGGCGTCACGCCCCAGACAAGCTGAAGTTTTCTGGCAACTGACACCTCAGAAGTGACGGCAAGGATCGGGGTGGATGGACGGAATTTGCTGACGTTGTGAGCCGTCGCACCGCTTTTGGTGAGCGGCAGAATTGCAGCAGCGTTGAGCTGCCTGGCAATGCTGCTGACTGCGCCACTGATGGCATTGGGAATGGTGCTTGGCAGATGCGTGTCGATCGGCCGCTGCGGGTAGTCCCTTTCAATACGCCGGGCAATCCTGGCCATCGTTTCGACGGCTTCCACCGGAAAATCCCCTACAGCAGTCTCGTTGGAGAGCATCACAGCATCCGTGCCATCGAGAATGGCGTTCGCCACATCGCTGACTTCGGCCCTCGTTGGACGAGGGCTTGAGGCCATGGAATCCAGCATCTGGGTGGCCGTAATGATCGGAATGCCAAGGCTGTTGGCCTTATGGATCAGATCCTTCTGCAGCAGAGGCACCTCCTCGGCTGGCATTTCCACGCCGAGATCACCTCTAGCCACCATCACGCCGTCGCAGAGGGGAAGAATGGCGTCGATCTGATCGATGGCTTCAAATTTCTCGATCTTGGCGACCACCGGAGTCGAGAAGCCGTGCTTTCTGATCAGTTCACGAATTTCCTGCATGTCCGAGGGATTGCGCACGAAACTCAGTGCGACCCAGTCGACTCCCTGCTGCAGGCCGAACGCAAGATCTTGACGGTCCTTGGTGGTAAGAGCTCTCACCGAAAGCTGCACATCAGGAAAATTGACGCCCTTGTTGTTGGACAGCACTCCACCAACGGTCACAACGCAGTGAAGGGTCTGGTCAGCTTCATCAACGCGGTCGACTTTCATTTCGACCCGACCATCGTCGAGAAGGATGCGACTGCCTGCGGTGACCTCCTCCGCCAGCCTGTGGTAGGTGACCGTGGCAACGGTCTGGTTGCAGCGAACCTGCTTGGAGGTGAGAGCGAAGTGATCCCCGTTGCCCAGGGTGATCGGACCTTCCTCGAAGCGGCCCAATCGAATCTTCGGCCCCTGAAGATCCTGAAGGATGCCGATGTGAACGCCGAGCTCATGGGCCACCTGACGAATGGTGGCGATGCGAGTGGCGTGCTCGGAGTGGTCTCCGTGCGAAAAGTTCAGACGAAATGTCGTGGCGCCTGCTTGAACAAGGTCTCGAATGCGTTCGGGACTCTCTGTGGCTGGGCCGATCGTGGCGACGATCTTGGTTCTACGTGTCAGATCGAGCTCGGCCATCCTTGGCGCCGGAAACCAGCGGAATCTACCGTCATGCCCTCAACCCACCGATGACCCTCCATGCTGCTCAACGACTACCAACTTCAATCGCGCAGTACGGCTTGCTACCCCAATGCCGGTGAGAATCTCATCTACCCAACCCTGGGCCTGACCGGTGAGGCCGGGGAGGTTGCCGACAAAGTCAAAAAACTGATTCGTGACCGTGGCGGCGTTGTTGACGAGCACTTCCGTGAGGATGTGGCTCTGGAACTGGGAGACGTGCTCTGGTATTTGGCGCAACTGGCCACGGAACTTGGGCTCAGCCTCGAGGAGGTTGCCTCAGCAAACCTCAGCAAACTCAAAAGCAGATCTCAGCGGGGAACTCTCCAGGGCGAAGGCGATCACCGTTGATCAGCAAGTGATTTGCAATCAGCCGTACATGCCGAAGCCGCCTGCGAAGGCGAAGCTGGCAGACATCAGCAACTGCTGCATCAAGCTCAGGGCGATAAAGGCCAGAATCGCTGAGAGATCCAGTCCACCGAGAGGAGGGATCAATCCCCGGAACGCATTCAGATAGGGATCGGTGATCGAACTCACGGTGCTGAGCACAGGATTTGCCCAGTCGAGATTGGGGAACCAGCTCAGAAGTACACGCACAATCAACACCAGCGAATAAATCTGAAGTGTCTGGGCGAGAACCTGAAGGACTGTGGACACAAGCTCGGTTGCCATGGATATCGCGGGATTAATGGAACTCTATGCAGCCTGGGACGGTTCGGAGCCACCGCCAAGGTCCGGGAGGACCGAGAAGGTTCTGTGGAACTTCTCGGACAAGGTGATCCAGTAGGAGCGACCTTCACTCTGACGCTTGCGTTCGATGAAGTTCTGGTTCACGAGCTCCTTGATGTGGTCGTAGGCCCCCGAACCTCTGAGATCCACAAGGTCGGATTGAAGAATTCTTTTTTTCAGTGCAACCGTGGCAAGGGTTCTGAGTGTGGCTGTGGAGAGGTTCACCGGAAGCAGATCGCGCACCAGTTCTCCCAGGCCAGGACGTAACTGCAGGCTGTAACGACTGTTGCTCTGATTGATTTCCAGGGAGGTGTCCCGTTGGGCATAGCCCGCAATCAGGATCAACATTCCCTGCTCGGTCTCCGCTTCGGACAGACCCACCAATGAAGACAGTTCCTGCAGCGTGACTGGCCGACCTTTCAGGTAGAGGATCGCCTCAAGACGAGCGGGGAGTGACACCATCGACGCAGCGTCCTGCGTGTTGTGACTGCGTTGTTGGTCTCTTCCCTGGTCCAAACCAGCTTCCATTGATCCGACAGGCCAACGTAACGCTCATCTCAGGGAGTGCCATCGGGACCGAGAAAAATCCTGTAGGCGGGATTGGATGTTTCTTCCCAGCTCGGATAACCCAGGTCTTTCAGGACCGCCTGCCATGACTCGAGATCATCAGGGCTGACGAGCACACCCACCACGATCCGACCGACATCGGCACCATGGTTGCGATAGTGAAAAATGCTGATGCTCCAGTTGGAGTGGAGCGCATTCACAAACCGCATCAGTGCACCGGGCCGTTCCGGGAACTCGAAGCGGTAGAGCAGCTCCTGAGTTGGCTCCTGCGACTTCAGCGGCAAACGACCTCCCACCATGTGACGCAGATGGACCTTGGCCAGTTCGTCGTCACTGAGGTCCAGGCATTCATATCCATTGCTGCGCAGGGAGGCCAGCAGATCAGAACGATCCTGGAGGTCCCTGACCTGAACACCCATGAAGATGTGCGCCTGATCGCCGGCACCCATCCGATAGCTGAACTCCGTGAGGCTGCGCTTCTGAAGGAGTTCTGACAGTTTGCGCAGGCTGCCGGGCTGTTCCGGAATTTCAACCGCAAGCATGGCCTCACGCTCTTCGCCGAGCTCTGCGCGTTCCGCAACAAAGCGCAGACGGTTGAAGTTCATGTTGGCGCCGCAGGCGATCGCCACGAGCTGCTTGTTATTGAGTTGCCGCCTCGTGACGTCAGCCTTCAGCCCTGCAACGGCCAGAGCACCTGCCGGTTCGAGGATGGATCGAGTGTCTTCAAAGACATCCTTGATCGAGGCGCAGATCTCATCCGTGCTCACCGTGACGATGGAATCCACATAGCTCTGAGCCAGTCGGAAGGTGTGTTCTCCCACCTCTCGAACAGCCACCCCATCGGCGAACAATCCCACCTGAGGCAGACGGATTCTTTCACCTGCCTCAAGCGACAGGGTCATCGCGGCGGCGTCATGGGGTTCAACACCAATCACCTCTATCTCAGGCCAGAGGCTTTTGACATAGGCAGCAACCCCACCAATCAGACCACCTCCGCCGATCGCCACATAGATCGCGTCCGGACGCTGGTGGCACTGGCGCAGGATTTCCATCCCAACCGTTCCCTGACCGGCGATCACCTCCGGATCATCAAATGGATGGATGAAACAGAGGCCCTCCTGTTCGCTTCGTCTGCGGGCCTCCGCATAGGCCTCGTCGTAGGTCTCTCCGTGAAGGATCACCTCTCCACCGAGCTGACGAACCGCTTCTACCTTCACGCTGGGAGTGGTGACTGGCATTACGATCACGGCTCTGCAGCTCAGATGAGCTGCGCTGAGAGCAACGCCCTGGGCATGATTGCCAGCACTCGAGGCGATCACACCCCGTGAACGTTCGTCGTCCGACAACTGAGCCATGCGGTTGTATGCACCGCGCAGCTTGAAGGAAAAGACCGGTTGCAGATCCTCGCGTTTCAGCCACACATGATTGTTCAGACGCCGGCTGAGATTGGTCGCTGACTCGAGAGGGCTCTCGCGGGCGACGTCGTAAACCCTCGCGCGCAGGATCCTTTGCAGGTAATCATCCATCGAGTCAGTCTGACAACCGAGGGCTTTCGCGGGTGGCAGGTGGGCCCCGTAGATTGACTTGATCTGCCGGGAGGCTCATGCAACTGAGCGATCTATCGCATCCCAATCAGTTGCATGGTCTGTCAGTGACGGAACTGGAGGATGTTGCCGCTCAGATTCGCCAGCGTCACCTGGAAGTGGTGTCCAACAGCGGCGGCCACCTCGGTCCAGGTCTCGGGGTTGTTGAACTCACGCTTGCGCTCTATCAGACCCTTGATCTGGATCGTGACCGGGTTGTCTGGGATGTAGGCCACCAGGCTTACCCACACAAACTGATCACAGGTCGCTACTCCGATTTCGACTCCCTGAGACAGAAGGGCGGAGTGGCCGGTTATCTCAAACGCTGTGAGAGCAGATTTGATCATTTCGGTGCCGGTCATGCCAGCACATCCATTTCAGCGGCACTTGGGATGGCCATGGCCCGGGATCGGCTCGGCCAGGATCACAAATGTGTTGCGGTGATTGGTGACGGAGCGCTCACCGGAGGCATGGCTCTTGAGGCCATCAATCATGCGGGCCACATGCCCAACACCCCTCTGCTGGTGGTGCTCAATGACAATGACATGTCCATATCCCCGCCAGTTGGAGCTCTCTCCAGTCATCTGAATCGGATGCGGCTCAGCCCTCCTTTGCAGTTTCTTTCCGGAAGTGTTGAAGAAAGCATGCGTCATCTCCCTTTCATGGGTGGTGATCTACCCGCTGAGCTCAATCGACTCAAGGGCAGCATGCGCCGCCTGGCGGTGCCGAAGGTCGGTGCGGTGTTCGAAGAACTCGGCTTCACCTACATGGGACCCGTGGATGGTCATGACATCGCTGAGATGACGAAAACATTCCAGGATGCCCATCGGGTAGGTGGTCCGGTGCTGGTCCATGTGCTCACCACCAAGGGCAAGGGATATCCCTATGCGGAGGCTGATCAGGTTGGCTATCACGCTCAGTCGGCTTTTGACCTCAACACAGGCAAGGCCCGCCCAAGCAAAACTCCCAAACCGCCCAGCTACAGCAAGGTATTCGGTCAGACGCTCGTCAAAATCTGCGAACAGAATCCCCGCGTTGTCGGAATCACAGCAGCAATGGCCACCGGCACCGGTCTCGACCTGCTGCAGAAGGCTCTACCTGACCAGTACATCGATGTAGGTATCGCTGAGCAACATGCGGTGACCCTGGCCGCTGGCATGGCATCGGATGGTCTTCGTCCTGTGGTGGCCATCTACAGCACATTTCTGCAAAGGGCCTACGACCAGTTGATCCACGATGTTGGGATTCAGAAACTGCCGGTCACATTCGTGCTTGATCGCGCTGGCGTGGTGGGTGCCGATGGGCCAACACACCAAGGCCAGTACGACATCAGTTATATGCGTTCCATCCCCAATTTCACGGTGATGGCACCCAAGGATGAAGCTGAACTCCAACGGATGCTGGTCAGCTCTCTGAGGCATGAAGGGCCTTGCGCCATCCGGATTCCCAGAGGTCCCGGTGAAGGAGTTCCCCTCATGGAGGAAGGATGGGAACCTCTTGCGATCGGTTGTGGTGAGCTTTTGCGTTCAGGAGAGGATCTCCTGATCGTGGCCTATGGCGCCATGAACGCAAAAGCGATGGCGACAGCTGAAATCCTCGCTGCTCAGGGAATTCAGTCCACGGTGGTCAATGCCCGTTTTCTCAGACCGCTCGACACGGCGCTGCTGCATCCATTGGTCAGGACCATCGGTCGTGTCGTGACCATGGAGGAAGGCTCCCTTGAAGGCGGTTTCGGTTCCGCGGTGATTGAGTCGCTTCAGGACGCTGATCTGCATCGTCCTGTCCTGAGACTGGGAATTCCTGATGTCCTTGTGGACCACGCCACGCCACAACAGAGTTTTGAAACGCTTGGCCTTCTCCCTGATCAGATGGCCGCAAGGATCAGTGAGAGATTCAACCTGGTCGTTGTCCCGATTCAGACTGCCTCTGAATCGAGTGTGGAAGTGCCTTCAATTCGCAGCTGATGAAAAAAGGTGGCTGAGCCACCTTTCAACGTTGTTTTCGGCTCAATGGTGTTTCAAAGAACTCCCCGGGTTGCCAGACCGAGAATGGCCCCCATGCCAATGACGTGTCCCAGACTTGTCGTGGCAAGGAGAGAAGCATGGCTCATGCCACCGAAAAATGATGGGTTGGGCAGCTGAGCTCCCTCGTTGGGGTATTTGATCGCAGCCTTGCCGATGACAATGGCGATCACATTGCAGACAATCATCACCAGCCCCACTTTCGGAGACCAGGTAAGCGTTGCTGGAGCAATGGCCAGAAGTGGAGCGAGCATGAAGATCAGAGGCAACGATTTATCTTCCAGCTTTTAGGCACGCACGCCTAATTCTTGTAAAAGTTGTTCATCGCAGTGCTTTTTGATACCCGATCAGTCCTGCCACGATCACGGCGTTGCTGAGCGTCAGAAATGCCTCGGCTCCACCATGAAGAGCATCAACGGCCACCAGTTCAGTTCCAAATCGCAGATCAGCAACGACAGCTGCTGCAATGGTGACTCCAACAAACAGCAGCGTGAGTTGAAAGCCACGACGGCTGAGAGCGGGAAGCAGCCGACGCTGTCCCAGGTAATAGAGAAAAACCAGATATGGAAACAGCGAGAGTGCGAACAACGGTGCTGGATCGAAGTCAGGCATCAGGCTTGTTCCTCCAATTCTGTTGGCGGCTTGATTGACCATGCGGCCCAGGCCAGCGTGGCGTTGCCGAGCAGGGTGAATGATGCCTGGAGCGTGACCAGCCAGCGCAATTGTTCAGCGTTGTCGTAAATGTGCCAGGTGCAGGCTGCCATTGCACTGACCAGCGCTGGAAGCATCGCCCAGGCGATGCGCTGAGTCGAAACGTTCTGTCCATCCGGTTTGTATTGATGAATCAGCACGATGGCCATCAGCCATTCAGCCACTGACGCCCAATGAATCCACCACGTCCCCAGGGATAGTGCGTGCATGTCATTTCAATGGCGTCGTTCACCGTAACGGTTGGAGACTTGGATAATGGGTCGATCAACTCTTGTTTGCTGGTGAAGGCACTGCGCAGTGGGCGGAAGTTGAGGGTGATGCTCTGTGGTTATTACGGCGAGCACAATCTCGGTGACGATGCTTTGCTTCAGGTGCTGGTGTCGCAGATCCCTTCCGATTGGGAACCTGTCGTGACAGCAAGGGATTCAGAGGCCGTACAGGCGTTGGTTCCCGGGGTATCAAGCGTGAATCGGCGATCACTTTCAGACACCATTCGAGGCCTGGATCAGGTGAATGCGCTGGTTCTTGGCGGCGGCAGTTTGCTGCAGGACGGAACCAGCTTCAAAAGCCTTGTTTACTATCTCGTTCTTCTCTGGAGTGCCCGTTTCAAACGTGTGCCGATATTGCTTTGGGGTCAGGGGCTGGGTCCACTTCAACATCGGCTGAGTCGTGTTTTGGTCAAACACACACTTTCTGGAGTCAGGGCTGTGTCATGGCGAGATCCCAGCTCCATTGGTCTGGCTGAGCGTTGGGGACTCAAGATTCCAATGCTGATGGGACCTGATCCGGTGTGGCGTCATCCCTCGCCACCCTGGACAGGCGGAACCCGGCTGATCCTCTGTTGGAGACCTACTCCGCTGTTGAACAGCAGGAAGTGGGGTGTTCTTCTCGAAGCCGTCGATCGATTGAGTGCCAATGACTGTTCTGAGGTGATCTGGCTGGCTTTTCACACTGAGCAGGACGCATCATTGTGGGATGACCTGCGAAATCGTGATCTGATCCCTGAAGGTTTGGATCGGCGATCCGTTCAGATGCAGGCAGAGTCTCTGGAACAGGTTCAGTCACTGTTCAGTGAATCTGCACTGGTTATCGCAATGCGTCTGCATGCCTTGATCCTGGCTGCAACGGCGGGTTGTCCAACTGCGGCACTGAGTTATGACCCAAAAGTGAAGGCAGCGGCGCAACTCGCAGCCTTGCCATGGGTGGATCTGAACGACGCACTTGATGTCGACCGGTTGAGCCGTCAATGGCAATCTGTCATGACGGCCGACCGCAGTGACTCAGACATTGAGCAGCTGAAGCGTGACGCACAGCTGCATGAGGAGATGCTCGTTGAGGAGCTCCAAAAATTATCGGCGTGATCGAAGTCCTGTATCAGCGTCGAAGAGAATTTCGTCCTCAGCCCGCCAGGTCAACCTGATCTGTGCGGGTATCCCCTGGTCGGGTGATGTCATCATCCGAATCACGCCTTGCTGAGTCTCCAGAAACAGCAACTGGGAATTTCCCAGCCATTCCCTTGACTGCAGTTTGCCTGATAATCCTTCATCAGAAAAACGAATGGACTCCGGTCTTACGGCGCGAATAGATCCAGAGTCACCCTTCAGGCAGTTGATTTGCGGCCGACCGATGAATCGAGCAACAAAAAGACTTTCAGGATTGTGATAAAGGTTGTATGGAGTATCGATCTGTTCAATCCTTCCCTCATGGAGAACAGCAATTCGCTGTGCCATCGCCATGGCTTCATGTTGGTCATGGGTGACATAGATGGTTGGTTTACGTTGCTCCAGAACAAGCCTTCGAAGTTCTGGACGAATATCTTCCCTCAATTGTGCGTCAAGATTGCTCATCGGTTCGTCGAGAAGATAAACCTCAGGGTCCCTGAGTAGTGCGCGAGCTAGAGCCACTCTTTGGCGTTGACCACCTGAGAGTTCAGCAGGACGGTTGTCTGCACGATTCCAGAGTTGGACCAGATCGAGAATCCCCTTGATTTTGAATCGTCTTTCTGGCTTTGGAACGCCACGCACCCGAAGTCCGAGTTCAAGGTTCTCGAAAACAGTTAGGTGTGGAAGCAGTGCATAACTTTGAAACACCATCCCAATACTTCGTTCAGAAGGTGAAAGGGATGTGATGTCACGACCACGGATATGAATGGAACCAGCACTGACAGGATCAAGCCCTGCGATCAGCCTCAATGTTGTGCTCTTGCCGCAACCACTTGGCCCAACCAGGGCAAGGCATTCATTGTCAGCAACAGTCAGGCAGATATTTTCAACAATCCATTGCTTGTTGATATTTCGCCCTACATTTTCGAGTTCAAGCGTCATCCCTTAACAGCTCCAGTGGTTAAACCCGAAACAATTGGTTTCTGGAAAACCATGACCAAGAGAATAAGAGGAATTGAACCTATCACTGTGGCTGCTGCGTAAGGACCGTAGGGAACCGAATGAATTGAGGAGCCAGCAATTCTTGCCATTGCAACAGGAAGAGTCAGTTTGCCTGAGTCGCTGATCCATGTGAGGGCAATTGGATATTCGTTCCATGAAAAAAGGAATACAAGAATTGCTGTACTTGCAATTGCCGGTGAGATGAGTGGGAGCAGAATCCATCGAAACCTCTGCACCACGCTTAAACCTTCAACTCTGGCAGCATCTTCAAGTTCTGCAGGAAGATCAGAAAAGGCATTTGTCAATAAAAGAATTGCCAATGGCTGGGATAATGCTGCGTAGGGAACAGCCAGTGCAATCAGACTGTTCCCCAGTTGCAGATAGCGCGCGATTTCAAGCAATGCAAGAAAAAGAAGAACATAGGGAAAAAGTGCGCAGCCAATCAAGAAGAATTTGATGACAAGTGAACTTCGTCGCCCCATTTTGCTTAAACTGTAGCTTGAGGGGATTGCTAATAAAAGGGTTAGAAATGTAGAAAGTCCTCCTACGAACAAGCTGTTCAACAAATAGCGAATGAACGGTGGGTTGCTGTTCAGAACACTCTGATAATGATCAAGTGTCCAGCGTTGATTCAGTGAAGCAAACGGTGTGACCAGTGCCTGATCAGTACAGAACGATGTGTAAAGCTGCCAAGTCAAAGGAGCCAGTGACCAGACCAGTAGAGCGAGAATCAGGAACCGTGTTGCTTTCATCTTGCTAGGGATTGCTGAGACCTGTTTCGCGCTGTTGTGACCACAAGCCAAGTAATGAGAATCAGTGAGCTGAGGATCACAAAGCTTCCGATCATGATGGTGGCGCTGTAGCCAAAGTCGAGAAATCGCAGGGCATTCCAGTAGGCGTAGAGAGCGATGCTCTCCGTACTGCTGGCGGGACCGCCTCCAGTCATCACCTGCACAAGATCAAACACTCCGAATGCCTGAGCAAGACGGAACATCAAGGCAAGGCCGAGGTAGGGAAGCAACAGGGGGATTGTGATGCGTCGAAGGCAAATCCAGGAACCTGCCCCTTCTAGCTTTGCCGCTTCGTAGAGATCAGAAGGTATGGTCTGCAGGCCCGCAAGCAGAATCAGTGCCACAAAAGGAGTTGTTTTCCAGATATCGGCGTAGACGGTGGTGATCCATGCGATGGATGGTTCTCCCAGAGCATTGAGCGATTGACCCAGCCACGATTGCGTCAGTCGATCAATAGGGCCGTAGGGAGTATTGAAGATCCATCTCCACCCAAGAGCCATCACTGTTGTGGGCAAAGCCCATGGAATCAAAGCTGATGACCTGATCAATGCCCGCTTGCGCATGGGCTGATGCAGGATCAAGGCAATAACCAAACCGAGCACGATTTCAGCGGTCACTGAGACCACTGAAAACCGAAGGGTCTGGAAGAGGTCCTGCAGGTAACGGGTGTCATGGATGAATCGCTGCCAGTTGGCCCCCTGATTCGGGATCGCCACAAGACCCGTCATCACGGAATCTGCATGGAAACTGAGCCATGTGTAGCGAAACAGAGGTAGAGCAAAAACCGCTACGAGAAACAGCAGAGATGGAATCAGCAGAATCAGCAACGGCATCAGGGAGACTCTCCTGCGGCTTCGAGCACCTGAGCTGTGGATCGTTCCGCTTGTTGCATCGCCTCCACAGGAGTTGTCATACCTGTCAATGAGCTGCTCAGCTTTCGCTGTAATACAACACTGATCTGTGCATAAAGGGGAGTTTCAGGTCTCGATCGGGCATAGGCCAGGGCTTCGCCGATGGATTGAAGGGAAGGATAATTCTCAAGGAGTTTCTGATCATTGAAGATCTCGGCCTTAGTTGGCGTATTTCCATATTTGGTATATAGATAGCGTTGAGATTCTTCGCTGGTGAGAAATTTAAAAGCTTCAACAGTCGATTCAGGATGTGCTGAACCCTTCAACAGACTTAACCCCCAGCTACCAAGTGTCGCCGCAGGTTGATGTCCCTTTTCCGCCACCATTGTTGTAATCCCGACCTTGTTCCTGACTTGACTGTCGTTTTTCTGCAATTCAGCCCATGCGTAGGGCCAGTTGCGCATGAAAGCTGCCTGACCGGATTTGAAACTCTGCAGGGCCTCAGACTCAGCGAAGTTTGTTACAGCCCGCGGACTGACACCCGTTTGAATCAGATGATTCAGCCACTCTGAAGCGTCCAGTCCTGGTGGTTCGTCCAACCCGATGCGCCCTGAATCTGGTGAAAACCATTCACCACCAAAGCCGTCAATAATCTCAAGGAAGACACAACTTAGTCCCTCATATTGCTTGCCTTGCCATACATAGCCATAGGGTATTCTGCCGCCGTTCTGAAGCTTTTGACTGATGCTCTCAAGTTCCTGCGGAGTCCGTGGGGGCTCATCCATCAAGTCTGTTCGCCAGTAAAGAAGTCCGATATCTGCATTCAATGGCCATCTCAGTAGAGAGCCCTGGTAGTGATTGCCTTCATCTGCACCTTCTGCAAGAGCATTCAGATCGTCTTCATTGAAATAGTTATCAAGGGATTCAAGCCAACCTGCTTTGGCATACTTTGGTACCCACGTTACGTCCATCAACAGTCCGTCAAATGGTGTATTACCCAGGAGAAGACTGCTGATTGCCAGATCTGAGATCGCTTCAGTCTCCAGAGGCCCTTTTATCACCTCAAGATGAATTCTGCCCCTATTCTTCTGGTTGAAGATCTTGACAAGTTCAGACGTTGAATCAGCGAAAGGAGCTGCCATCAATATGGAAACATTATCCGGGCGCTTTGCAAGAACAGACAGACAAAAAAGGCTACTGGAAATGAACAATATTGCTGCTGTCAATAGTATGAGTGACCGCTTTCTGATCGTGAACATCGATTTATTCTGGCAACTCAAGTGCACCCATTTGTTCATCAGCCCAGTCGGATACGGTGAAGGCTTCAACGGCTGAACTCATTTTCTCCATTCTTTCAAATTGCTCTGACGAAGGCATATCAATGGCAGAGTCAATTGCTGAGTCCATCTGTTTGTGCGAGTAAGGATTGGTCAGAATGGCCCCATCAAGAATGACTGAAGCTCCTGTGAATTCAGACAGCACGAGAACTCCGGATTTGCCTTTTCTTGCAGCTGCATATTCCTTGGCAACAAGATTGAGTCCGTCTCGCAGTGGAGTGATCCAGCAGATATCTGCCTGCGAAAACCAAGCCACCATTTCTTCATAAGGAATCCTGCGAGTTGAAAATCGAATTGGAACCCAATCAATTTTGCTGAATCGACCGTTGATTCGTCCAGCTGTTTCTTCAATGAGTCGTTGCGTATCCTCATAGATTTTCATCCCTGAGGCTGCAGCAACGCATGCCAGCATCAATACAACCTTCCCGTGTAGGTCATGTCGCCGCTCAAGAAGTCGTTCGAAAGCTAATAATAATTCTTCATTCCCTTTTGTGTAATCGACTCTGCTTGCTGAAAGTATAAGCTTCCTGCCTTTTTTTGTATCTTCGTTAATGCGCTCCGATAATTGAAGAATTTCAGAATCTTTTGTCATGGCTTGAATCACGTCTGGAGAGGTGCCGACGGGAGATGAAAGCAGACGTACTTTTCGTCCTCTGTAATTCAACCATGGTGTTTCAGATGGTTCGGTCAATGCAGATCCGCAACCAAGAAAGCGAAACGGAACAGCTCTTTTATCTCCTTTCTCTACACCTAGGAGGCAGTTAGCTGCTCTTGCAAAATTCTCTGTATAACGAGGAATATGAAAGCCAACAACGTCGCAGCTTAATAAACTTTCCAAGATTTGTTTACGCCATGGAAGAATCGAAAAAACATCACTACTTGGAAAAGGTGTGTGATGAAAGAAAGCGATTTTCAGGTCTGAGCGTTTGCTGCGAATATACCCTGGAACAAGCCAAAGATTATAATCGTGAACCCATATGGTTGCGCCTGGCGCCGCTTCTGAGCATGCCGCATCTGCAAATCTTTGATTGACTTCTTCAAAGATTCTCCAATCAGTATTGTTAACATTAAAGAAATTCGGGAAAGTATGCAGGATCGGCCAGAAAGATTCTTTGGAGGTGACGTGATAAAAACTTGAAATTTGTTCCTGCTCAAGCGGTATTCTCCTCAGCGTGAATGAAGCTGGATACTCCATCGCAATTCTTTCATCCTCGGCTTTGGCCAGATCGTTGACCTTACGCCAGGCAATCCAGGTTCCATTCAGCCGGTCGCGAAACAGATTTCTCAGAGTGGGAATAATTCCATTTGGACTTTTCTGATCTCTCCAAACTCTTTCACCGTTTTCATTTTTTGCTTCATCAAATGGTGTTCGATGGTAGAGAATAATAAAATTACTACTTCCTATACTTGTTTTCATTTTGACAACCTCCTGTATGGTTTGTAATGAATCTCGCCATTCAGAACTTCAATGGTGTTGTTATGCGGTTAATTGACTTTGTTCTGAAACGAGTGTGTTCAAAACGTCCTCTGCATGTCCAACAGGTCTGACACCAGTCCAGCGTGCACGTAATATCCCATCGGGATCAATCAAAAATGTATGGCGCAGTGAGTAAGGAGCCATCCAGGAACCGTACTGACGACTCACCTCCCCCTCTGGGTCAGAAAGCAGAGTGAAACTGAGCCCTTCACTGCTGCAGAATGATTCATGATCATCAACGCTGTCAGCCGAAACAGCTGCAATATCGCACTTCAGAGCATTGAAGTCTTGGATTGATTCCTGAAATCCGTGAGCCTCAATTGTGCAACCTGAAGTGAAGTCTCTCGGATAAAAGTACAGAACCAGCCATCGACCTGTCCAGGTGTCCAATCCCCAGTTTTTTGAAGGCCCCCCACCCAGTGTGCCTGGAAGGTTGAATTGCGGAGCCGGCTCCCCAATCTCAGGAAGCTTTCCCCCCAACGCTCTTGCTCGCGATGGAATCCAGAACAGAGCTGCTGCCCCAGTGACTGTGAAGCCAAGGAAGTCTCGGCGTTTCAGCGCAAGCTGAGGCATGTGAATACCAACTCAGACTTTGGCCAGATTGATGCCAAGAGATTTGGCGTAGGCGCCAAGGCCCTTTTTCTGGATGGTCTTCAGAGCACGGGTCGTGATCCGCAGATTCACCCAGCGATTGCCTTCAGCCCACCACAGTCGACGCTGCTGCAGGTTGGCCTGTTGGAGCTTCTTGGTTCTGATATGGGAGTGGCTCACTGCCATTCCGTTGTTGGCACGCGTTCCAGTGAGCTGACACACCCGGGACATGATGACGTTCCTTTGTTTCTGTGGCCAAAAGCCAAGACACCACTTTAGCAGCCAGGCCTGGTCAGGTTCCTTTGCTCACCAGCTCCGACATCAGCTTGGCGCTGCGTGTCTGGAATCCCGCCAGCTCATTGGGTTCCAGTCCCCCAACACCCAGGCGTGCCATGTCGTAGAGATGCAAGGCGAGCTCGGAGGCCAATCGTCTGCTGGGTGAAGCTTCTTCTGCGCCGATGAGGACCCCCCCCGAAGACAGCCTCAAGAGTCCTTCAACGAGTGGGTGACGACGGTTGATCAGCAACACATGATGGTCAGGCAATCCAGGCAACCGCTGATCCATCAGAGCCCCCATGTCGTTCATGCGACGCATCTGTTCGGGAAGCAGAATCATCGCTGGTGGTGCGTCCTCACCTCCCTTCAGTGCCTGCACCTGAATGGTGACCTTGTCATTGTTGAGAGCGTCCTTGATCAGGTTTCTGATCGTCTCACTCTGTGTTTCACCATCCTGGTCACTGATTTCCGGTTTTTCATCATGGAGACTTTCGTCAAGCTCCGCATCAACCCTCTGGAATTTGTATTGATCTTTTGTTGCTTCGAGCCAGGGCAGAAACTGACTGTCGATCACTGTTTCAGCGAAAATCACTTCAGCGTTCTGACTTTTCCAAAGTGTCAGTGCTCCTGCTTGCGCAACTTCATCAGTGCAGTAAAGAATTCTCTTTGATTGTGGATCTGAAAGCCTGTCCTGGTAAGAGGAAAGTGTCGTATATCTCTTGTCTCCTGCTTTGATGGGTTCCTGTTTCCCTTCGATTGATTCTGCGGTTGTTGCAAACAAAATCAGATCCGAAACCTGATCGGCGAATTTATCGTCTTCCATTGCACCGATCTTTACAAAAGGCGCGAGTGATTCCCAGGCTTCAGCGTATTGCTGGGGATGATCTGCTTTAAGAGTTTTAAGCCGGTCAGAAACTTTTTTCGCAACAAAATTTCCAATTGATCTGACTTTCCGATCAGTCTGGAGTGCGCTTCTGCTGACATTGAGAGGAATATCAGGGGAGTCGATCACTCCTCTTAATGGCAGCAAATATCTGGGTACGATTTCTTTGATCGAATCGCTGACAAAGACCTGATTGCAATATAAACGGATATCCCCTTTTTCCCAGTCAGCCCGTCCCACCGATTGTGGGAAGAAAAGAATTCCCTGCAATGTGTAGGGGTAATCCGTATTTAAATGAACCCAGAGCAGCGGGTCGCCCTGAAACGGATATAGATAGTGGTAAAGATCGATATAGTCTTGATCAGACATTTCCCTGGGATTTCTTCTCCATGCCGGGTTTCGCTTGTTGACACTTTCTCCCTCGAGCTGAACGTCGATGGGCATGAAATCGCAGTACTGAGTGATCAGTGTGCGTAACTTTGCAGGCTCCAGATACTCCAGTTCGTCATCCATTAGGTGAAGGATGACGTCTGTACCGGCTTCTGATCGTTCGTGACTCTCCAGTTTGAATGAAGGGGATCCATCGCAAACCCAACGCACTGCTTCACTGTCGGGTCGAGCAGAACGCGTAATCAGCTCCACCTCTTTGGCGACCATGAAGCTGGAGTAAAAACCAAGCCCGAAGTGGCCAATGATTGCGTCAGACTCCTGTTTATATTTTTCCAAAAAGTCTTCAGCACTGGAGAATGCCACCTGGTTGATGTATTTTTTCACCTCTTCGGCCGTCATGCCGATTCCATTATCGCTGATTTTGATTGTCTTCGATTCTCTGTCAACAGTGATATTGATCAGACCTTCATCACCTTCTGAGCAGTCACCAGCCATCGCAGCCATGCGACGCTTGCTGATGGCATCAGTACTGTTGCTGACCAGTTCCCTCAGAAAAACTTCGTGGCCTGAATAAACGGCCTTTTTGATGATTGGGAAGATATTTTCGGTATGGATCTGAATTTGACCCTGTTCAAGCACCGACATCAGCAAGCGTGAGCTCTCTGAAAATTAATCAGGGTGGGTGCTGCAGATCAAGAGATCCCTTGGTGAGTTTCCCGTACGTCACTTCGAAGATGGCCGTTGGAGGTCCGATCGCTCTTCCGGCAGAATTGCCCCTTCTATTGGACAGATCTGCAGGCAGACACTGCAGTTGATGCAGGTTTCAAAATCAATCCAGAAATACTCAGTTCCCTTTGTGTTTCTACCGCTTCCAGGTGTGATGCAGGCCACAGGGCAGGCGTCAACGCAATCGGCTGCGCCTTCGCAAGCGTCGGTCACGATTGTATGAGCCATTCATCTGTTCAGTTCCGAAAGACTTTAGGTATCAATCCATTCCAGCCTGTCGCAGCCCGATTGTTTGAGGCGATCGAGCGCTTCGAGCTTATCTCCACAGGCACGCTGATCCAGCACGCTGATTCTGCCCTGCTGGTGGAGTTCCATCTGGCGCTCCAATGCCGACTCGAGGGTTTGTGTTGGCCCGAAACAGATCAATGCTGCTGTTTCTTCCTGCGTCGTGGTGATCTGATCTCCCGGAAGATCCCTGATGTCATCAACGCAGTAGCTGAAACCCAGCCCTGTTGCTTCCGCTCCCTCGCCGCCAAGTTTCCTGACAAGTGAGTCGTATCTTCCGCCACGGGCGATCACGACAGGCGCCGACGCTCCCTGGCAAACCAGTTGAAGAACGATGCCGTCGTACAGCTCGTAATGAGGCTGAAAAGTGGGGTCGAGCTGAAGTGTCAGTTCGGATTTCTCCGCCAATGGGTTCAGATGGTTGAACAGTCTCTGTAGCTGGTTTAGAACCTCCTGATTCGGAAACTGCGCACTGAGTGCCGCCAGGATCTCCTGCGGGTTTCCGCGTCGGTCGAGCCATCGGCCCAGATTCTGCTCCGCCTCGGGTGCTAATCCGAGCGCCTGCAGACCAAGCCGATCGTACTGACTCAGGCAGGTTCGGATCCTGTGTTTCTGCTTCTGTTCAAAGGGTTCCAGCAACAGGTCCATCAAGCTGGTGTGTCCAATCAACAGCCTGGGCTGGCTGGACCTGTTCAGATTCAGGCCTTTCAGTGATGCCAGTAAAAGACTGAACAATTCAAGTTCCGATTCGACACCCAGCCCACCGAAAAGTTCCACACCGCAATGAAGGTTCTCCTCAATGCACTGGCCTCCTTCATCAGCGGATCTCGATTCAAAGACGGTTCCGCAGCTCCAGAGTCTCAGCGGTCGCTGACGTTCCAGCAATCTGGTGCAGGCTGCCCTGGCGATGGAGGCAGTCAGTTCCGGTCTCAATCCCAGCGGTTCATCGGAAACAAGTCGAACAATGTCACGACTATCGATGGCTCCACCTGCCTTGAGCGTGTCCATCCGTTCGATTCTGGGGGGAGTGACTTCCTCGTATCCCCAGAGACGAAACACTTCAGCCAAGGTTTCCCTGAGTTCCTGGTTGCGTTGAACCTGCTGAGGATTGAGATCTCTCACGCCTGAGGCGGGTTGCAGGGCCATCGCACCTGTCGCTGCTTCGATCAGGATCCCATGGCTGGGGTTTCAGCTTGCGTAGAGCTGTTCCGCCAGGGGCTCGGTATCCAGCAGTTCCTGGCGAAGTGCGGAGTGAAGTCCAGGACCCGTCGCAAGAATCCGGCCGGATGAAACGTTGTAACTCTCGGCTCCGTAATCGCTGACTTCACCTCCTGCAATCACCACCAGTGCCGCTCCAGCTGTCAGGTCCCAGGGAGAGAGGCCTCGTTCCCAGTAGCCGTCGAGTCGTCCTGCCGCTACATAGGCCAGATCAACAGCAGCCGCACCACCGCGACGAACGCCCCGTGTTTTGTGTGTCAGTTTGCAGAACTCCGCATAGTTGTTGTCGAGACGTTCCCTTCGGTCATAGGCGAATCCTGTGACCAGGAGACTGTCTTGCAGCGATGAGCAGTTGCTGACCTGGATGCTTTGGTCGTTGAGGAATGCTCCCACATCGGGACAGCACCAGAACACTTCCTGGAGGAAAGGCACAGCAATGGCTCCCAGGATTGGAAGACCCCTCCAAAGCAACCCGATCGATGTGGCGAAAAAGGGGTAGCCGTGGGCAAAATTCGTCGTGCCGTCGAGAGGATCAACGCACCAGCTGAGCTCTGAGACGTCTCCCCGTGCACCGGATTCTTCAGCGAGAACTGAAATTTCAGGTGTGGATTCACCGAGAGCGCTGAGCAGGGCCTTTTCCGCGGCAAGATCGGCATCAGTTACCAGATCTCCAGCCCTGGCTTTCTGCTGAATTGAGACGAGTCGCCCGTAATGCCGCATCAGCACTGAGCCACCAAGATCAGCCGCCTTTCTGGCGATCTGACTGAGCTCCTCAAGTCTCAGGGGCGTCAGGCCGGCGTTTGCGGGTGCAGCGCTGCAATCAAGTTGCTGCTTGGTCATTCCTTCCAGGTTTCGAGTTCCTCAAGAGGAATTTCACGTGTGACCGACCCTCTGCCGAAGTAACGGCCGAACTGCAGGTCGTAGACCTCATCCTCGTCCTGGGTTTCCGCAACAAGCGGACCGATGGCTCTTGCCACACAGAGAAGTCCATAACCTTTGGCCCTCAACTCCCTGGACAGGCCCATGGCTTCCTGCTGATCGAGCTCGCCTTGCTGAACACGTACAGCGCAGCTTGTGCAGCATCCGTTCCGACACGAAAACGGCAAGGGATCTCCCTGTTTCTCGAAGCTCTGCAGGATGTAATCACCCTCCGGCACCTCATGGGAGATCACACGCCCCTTCTGTCTCCAATGGATGGTGACCCGATGAGTCGGCCTCATTCAGTGCAGTTGGAAACGCCCTGCTACATTCTGACTTGCCAGACGAGCCCCTGGAGAGGTGGCCGAGTGGTCGAAGGCGCAGCACTGGAAATGCTGTATAGGGGCAACTCTATCGAGGGTTCGAATCCCTCCCTCTCCGTTTTTCTCCGGTCCTTTAGGACCGGTTTTTTTTTTTGCACCGGTTATTTTCTCGGTCTGAATGATCGATCTGTCGAGATTGTCTGTTTCAATCAGAGCGAAACAACAATTGCTTCAAAGCTTTGACAACTTCGGCTCATTCACCACGGAATCAGCCGAATCGACCAGAGACATAATCCTGAGTTGCCTGTTGAGAGGGAGAATTGAAGATCATTTCTGTTTCGTTGAACTCCACCAGATAGCCGACTTTGCCGGAACCTCCATCCACCGCTTCAGCGTTAAAGAATGCGGTCATATCACTCACTCTCAAGGCCTGTTGCATATTGTGCGTCACAATGACGATTGTGAAACTCTTTTTTAATTCATGCATTGTTTCCTCGATTTTCAATGTTGAGATTGGATCCAGGGCTGAACAGGGTTCATCCATCAGGATCACCTCAGGCTGAATGGCAATCGTGCGTGCAATGCAGAGACGTTGTTGTTGTCCTCCTGATAGTGAGTAGCCACTCTCGTTGAGTTTGTCTTTGCACTCACCCCATACAGCCGCCTGGCGCAGAGAGCGTTCAACCAACTCATCCATATCTCCGGTATAGCCATTAATTCGTGCTCCAAAAGCGATGTTTTCGTAGATACTTTTTGGAAAAGGATTGGGTTGCTGAAATACCATCCCAATTCGCCGCCTCACTTCCACCGGATCAACCGAAGGGGCATAAAGGTCAGCTCCATCAAAGAGCACGCGACCTTTCAGAGTGCAACCTTCAATCAGATCATTCATGCGGTTCAGCGCTCTCAGAACCGTTGATTTTCCGCAACCAGAAGGGCCGATGAATGCGGTGACCTTGCCACGTGGAATGTCACAGTAAACGTTCTTGACAGCTTCCTGGCTGCCATAGCTAATTGTGGTGTTTTGAATTGACAGACAGATATCATCTGATGCTTCGGAGCTCGTTTTGCTGGTGGAAGTCATGACTCTCGGTTGGCTTTATGGAAAGACTTGAAACAGAAGCAATGGATTGAAGATTTGAAGTTCAGTTGGCAGCAAATCGTCGTAACCATCGAGCAAAAAGATTGATCAGTAGGATGAATAGAACGAGTACAAAAGATGCAGCCCATGCGAGCTCGTTCTGTGCTTCATACGGCAGCGTTGCAAAGTTATATATCAACACTGATAGTGTTGCTATCGGGTTGAAAACTGATTCAAATCCCTGCGGCCAGAAGGGTGAGAACAAAGCTGTGAAAATCAATGGTGCTGTTTCTCCTGCTGCCCTTGCAATCGACAACACCACACCTGTGGCAATCGGTGTGAAGGCTGAAGGAAGAGTGATTCGCAAAATAGTGACAAATTTGGATGCGCCCACTCCAAGAGCGGCGCGACGGAGATCGTCGGGAACCAGTTTCAGCCCTTCGTCAGTGGTCTTGATGACCGTGGGCAGCATCAAAATTGATAGTGCAACTCCGCCGGCAATTGCACTGTAGGAATTTCCAAAAATAATCTTTGTCTTGACAATGACGGAGTAAACAAAAACACCGGCGATAATGGATGGGACTCCTGACATAACGTTGGTCCCAAATCGTATGAACTGCGCAAAAATCCCCCCGCCTGAGTACTCAGCTAGAAAAATTCCCCCTCCAACGCCGACTGGAATGGCGATCAGGGCTGATAGAAAGGTGACAATAATGGTGCCGATCACTGCATTGCCAATGCCACCACCTTCCAGTCCTGTTGACGGTGAAGTGAACAGGCTGATGTTGAGCACTCTGCCCCCCTTGATCAGCACATAAGTCAATACTGCAACGAGTGGCAGAACAGCAATCGCTGAAAACAATCCAACCAGGGATGTGAGAATTCTGTTGAGTAAATTGCGCTTTAGGCCCTTTTTGTAGCTCAGGTCAGGAGTGTCTCTTCTCAGACTGGCTGTTGGTGAAAGTGCCATGATTCAGTACTTGAGACTGAGACGTTTGACCATCCACCGGGCCAGAAGATTCACCGCCAGGGTGAGAATCATCAGGACGAAAGCCGCATACATCAGCGACGAAACCTGACTTCCATCAGCTTCGCCAAACTGATTGGCCAGCATGGCTGAGATGGTGTTTCCAGGTGCCAGCACAGACCAGCTGAAGGTGTTCGAATTGCCGATGATCATGGTGACGGCCATCGTTTCACCCATGGCGCGTCCCAGTGCAAGCATCACGCCACCTACAATGCCTGAGATGGCAGCGGGCAGCAGCACGTTGAGAATCGCCCCCCAGCGTGTTGTGCCGATGCCGTAGGCAGCCTGACGCAGCTTCATGGGTACCTGATTGAGTGAGTCTCTTGCGATCGCTGTGATGATCGGCAGGATCATCACAACCAGGATCAGAACCGCTGGTGCGATTCCAGGCCCCATTGGATCAGTTGAAAAGAAGGGCAACCAGCCGAGGGTCCTGTGAAGGATCTCAAGAAACGGACGAATGAACGGCTCCAACACGAAGATGGCCCAGAGACCCAGCACCACCGAAGGAATCGCCGCCAGCAGCTCCACCATCAATCCGATCAGCGTTCGGATTTTCAAAGGAATGATGTTTTCGGTGATGAAGATCGCTGTTCCCACGCCGAGAGGCACGGCAATCAGCAATGCCAGCATCGATGTCAGCAGCGTTCCGTAAATGGCTGTGAAGGCGCCGTATTCATCCTTGACGGGATTCCAGTTGGAGGTCACGAGAAATGACCAGCCATATCGGCCCATCGAATCCAGCGATCCCCAGAACACCACGATGAGAATGGCCAGCAACACCATGGCCACCACCGAGGCCAGCATGATGGCCAGAATCCTGAAGCCGCCATCCACCGATTTCTCCATCGGCGGACGTCGCCGTAAGCGATACAGCTCCAACGGCCTGGGCATTCTGTACTGAACAGACCCTTGAAACGTACCGGTCCAACGGGACCTGGATCACTAAGAGCGCGTTAACGCCCCCTGTGGGATTGCTCGTGCGGGGGCTGTGTGAGAGCTGTTTGGGCCGTTACCGTGGGATTTCATACAGGCTTCTATGGGCCGGATCGTCGGAATCGACCTGGGTACCACCAATTCCGTCGTGGCTGTTCTTGAGGCCGGGCGGCCCGTGGTGATCGCCAATGCGGAAGGGACCCGGACGACCCCCTCTGTCTTGGGGTACACCAAAGACAATGAACTGCTGGTTGGTCAGCCGGCCAGACGTCAGCTGGTTCTCAATCCGCGCAACACCTTTTCCAATCTCAAGCGCTTTGTCGGTCGTGCCTGGGATGAGCTCGACGAAGGATCACTCACCGTTCCATACACGGTCCGTTCCAACAGTCAGGGCAACGTCCGTGTGGCCTGTCCGCAGACCGAGCGTGAGTATGCACCGGAAGAGCTCGTGGCCAGCATCCTGCGCAAGCTTGTGGATGACGCTTCCACCTATCTCGGGGAGGAGGTGGAATCCGCGGTGATCACCGTGCCGGCCTACTTCAACGATGCTCAGCGTCAGGCCACGCGTGATGCCGGTCGACTGGCTGGAATCAGCGTTGAACGGATTCTCAATGAACCGACCGCAGCCGCTCTCGCCTACGGCTTCGATCGCAGTGCGGTCCGCCGTGCTCTCGTTTTTGATCTCGGAGGCGGAACCTTTGATGTTTCGTTGCTGAGGATCGCCAACGGTGTCTTTGATGTCAAAGCCACCAACGGCGATACCCAGCTGGGTGGGAACGACTTCGATCAACGCATTGTTGACTGGCTTGCGGAAGCCTTTCTCAAGCAGCACGGGGTCGACCTGAGGCGTGATCGACAGGCACTCCAACGGCTCACCGAAGCTGCTGAAAAAGCCAAGCAGGAGCTCTCCGGGGTGACCTCCACACCAATTTCCCTGCCCTTCATCGCCACGGGCACAGATGGACCTCTTCACATCGAGACAACCCTGGACCGCGAAACGTTCGAAGCTTTGTGCCCCGATCTTCTCGATCGTTTGCTGGTTCCGGTTCAGACGGCACTCAGGGATTCCGGTTGGGCGGCTGAAGACATCGATGACGTGGTGCTAGTTGGCGGAAGCACTCGCATGCCGATGGTGCAGCAGTTGGTCAGAACCCTGATTCCCAATGATCCATGCCAGTCGGTCAATCCCGATGAGGTGGTCGCAGTGGGAGCTGCCGTTCAGGCGGGAATCATCACCGGCGAATTGCGCGATCTGCTTCTTAACGACGTCACACCGCTCTCGCTGGGGCTGGAAACCATCGGAGGACTGATGAAGGTGTTGATTCCGCGCAATACGCAGATTCCTGTGCGTCAGTCCGATGTGTTCAGCACCTCGGAGCCAAACCAGTCTTCAGTCGAGATTCATGTCTGGCAGGGAGAACGCCAGATGGCGACAGACAATAAATCGCTCGGGCGTTTCCGCCTTTCGGGAATTCCCCCCGCACCTCGTGGAGTGCCTCAGATTCAGGTTGCCTTTGACATCGATGCCAACGGTATTCTTCAGGTCAGTGCCACAGACCGCACAACCGGTCGCAAGCAGTCGGTCACGATTCAAGGAGGCTCAACCCTCAGCGAGGATGAGATTCAGGGTCTTCTTGCCGAAGCGGAGGCTCGTGCTGATGAAGACCGTCGCAAGCGCTCCACGATCGAGCGTCGCAATTCGGCGATGACCCTGGTTGCACAGGCGGAGCGTCGTCTTCGCGACGCCGCTCTGGAACTTGGCCCCTACGGAGCAGAACGCCAGCAGAGAGCGGTTGAGATGTCGGTTCGCGACGTCCAGGATCTTCTGCAGCAGGACGACCTTCAGGAACTTGAGATGGCCGTGAGCGGACTTCAGGAAGCGCTGTTCGGTCTGAACCGCCGGCTTACGGCTGAACGACAGAACGACAATGGTCCTCTGCAGGGTCTGAAAAGCACTCTCGGAACCCTCAAGGACGAGCTGTTCGCCGAGGACGACTGGGATGATGACCCCTGGGCATCGCCACAGTCCCGCTATGACGGACCGATGAGAGGCGGCCGAAGAGGGATTGACCCCTGGGACGATGACAACTTCCGCTGACCCGGACTACTGGTCATTGCTTGGTCTGGAGCCCGGTGCCGCTCCCGATGCTCTGAAGCTGGCTTTCCGGCGTGAGGCCAGGCGCTGGCATCCCGATCTGAACGGAAATGATCGTCATGCCGAGGAACGTTTCAAGCTCGTCAATGAGGCCTACGCCGTTCTCAGCAACCCTGACAGGCGAAAGGAATGGCAGTTGCGACAACGCGGAGGTGTCGCGGCAACTGATCCCTTCAGCACCGGCTTTCCCGATTTTGAGGACTACCTCGCTGTCGTTCTGGGTCTCGAGCGTGAACCTGTGCGGAGAGAGCAGGCGTCGAAGGATCAGGAAGAACAGGAACGGTCGTTTGACCACAGCGAGGGTTCTGATCATGCCTATGGATCTCACTGGCCTGAGGCTTCGCCGCAGCCACCTCCTCCGGTCCGCACTGATGATGATCTTGAGACGGTTGTTGATCTCACCCCTGACCAGGCTCTGCAGGGCACAACCGTGGAGCTGGAGCTGGGCGATGGCACCTTGGTGGAGGTCGGCACTCCGCCCAGGGCCGGGGATGGCTGGCGCCTACGACTTGAAGGTGTTGCCCCCGGTGGGCGTGATCACTTCCTGCATCTGCGGGTGATGACGGATGACGGCCTTCGCATCGATGGGCTTCGGGTGCATTACCGACTCGAATTGCTTCCACCGGATGCAGCGTTGGGTTGTGCCGTTGACGTGCCCACCCTTTCCGGTCCTGTGACGCTTCAGGTTCCACCGGGCTCATCCAGCGGGCGTTTGCTGAGATTGCGCGGTCGTGGTCTGCGGTTCGGAGACGATTGCGGCGATCAGCTTGTGGAGATTGTGATTGTGATTCCAGCGGCGCTCGATGATGATGAACGTGCGCTTTATCAACGACTGCAGGAGCTCAGTCTCGAGCGCGCAAACGGTTTCTAAGTCGCAGTTTCGATGAGAGACTGCATCTGACGATTGATCAGCATGTTGGTTCACGTGCTCCTGTACGACGCAGGACAGGACAGCGAAGGTATCCACTCCCTTGAGCTCTCAGGTCAGACCGTGGTGCTGATGTTTGAGAACCGCGACGACGCAGATCGCTACGCCGGATTGTTGGAGGCTCAGGACTTTCCGACTCCCAGCGTTGAGGCTCTCGATCGTGAGGAGATTGAATTGTTCTGCCGTGAAGCCGGGTACGAGGCCAGATTCGTATCCGATGGGTTTGTTCCCAAGACCGATGATGAGCGCTTGATGCTTGCTCCTCCAAGTGCCAACCGCGACGTGACGAACTGGCAGGAGTCGGAGCCCGATCAATCGCAGGCTGGGGAAGCATCATCAAAAGAAAGCGATTCCGCGGTTAAGGACCTTGATGATGTGCGTCGTCGTCTCGAGGGCCTTCTCTAGGCATGGCTGACTCCCCATCCCCTGATTGCGGATCTTCCTCCCTGGTTGCACCGTCCGGCGACCGTGGTTATCTGCTGACCGAACAGGTGAACCCTGCGAGTGCTCAGCTCGATCAGCTTTCAACCGATGAACTTGTCGGGCTGTTTATCGAAGAGGATCTCAAACCACAGCAAGCGGTCTTCGGGGCCAGAACAGCTTTGAGTCAGGCCGTCGATGCCATCGCGGAACGTCTGAAAAGAAGCGGTCGACTTTTCTATCTGGGTGCCGGGACGTCGGGCCGACTCGGTGTGCTGGATGCAGCTGAATGTCCGCCAACCTTCTGCAGCCCTCCGGAGCTCGTGCAGGGGATTCTTGCCGGGGGTGCTCCGGCTCTGTTGCGCAGTTCCGAAGGCCTTGAGGATCTTGAATCCGCGGCGGTGAATGATCTTCAGCAACGAGGCTTCAACTCGGATGACTGCCTGGTCGGTATCGCCGCAGGAGGAACGACCCCCTACGTTCGAGGTGGACTGGGCCATGCCAAGGATCTCGGTGCACTGACGATCGCCATGGCCTGTGTGCCCTCAGACCAGGCTCCTCTACCTTGCGCAATCGACATTCGATTGCTCACTGGCCCCGAGCTGCTGACAGGCTCAACGCGTCTGAAAGCAGGAACGGCAACAAAAATGGCCCTCAACATCCTCTCAACCGGAGTGATGGTGAAGCTGGGCAAGGTCTACGGCAACAGTATGGTTGATGTTGCCGCCAGCAACAGCAAGCTTGTCGACCGTTCCATCAGAATTCTCGGGGATCTTCTCGGTCTGGATCGAAAGCTTGCTCTGCTGCTTTTGGAACGCGCCCAGGGATCTGTGAAACGTGCTCTGTTAATGGGCAGCTGTGGTCTTGAAACGGATGAAGCTGATGTTCTCCTTGAAGCTCACTCAGCTGATCTCAGAGCTGCGCTGAACAGCCAGGGTCAATCTCTCCCGGTTCAGGATTGAATGCTTCCCCAGTAAGGACTGGTGAAGAGATCGAGACGCTTTCGGGTCTCTGCAGGCACTGCATCAGGAGATGTCATCAGAGCATGTTCCAGGGCGTTGTGGGCAGGAGATCCTGGCCTTTCCTCTCTGAAGCTGTTCATCAACCGTTCCAGGATCGGGCCAGTGGCGGTTGCATTGGCCTTGAGGTTGCCCACCACCATCTCCACGGTGACCGCGTCATGGTCATCGTGCCAGCAGTCGAAATCAGTCACCATGCTGAGTGAGGCATAAGCGATTTCCGCTTCTCTGGCCAGTCGTGCTTCCGTGTGATTGGTCATGCCGATCACATCGCAACCCCAGCTGCGGTAAAGCTCGCTTTCAGCGCGGGTTGAAAAGGCGGGACCTTCCATGCAGAGATAGGTCCCGCCTCGATGAAGATGATGTCCAACGGGCATCTCGCCCGCTGCAGCTGCTGCCAGCCATTCACTCAGAGTGGGGCAGAACGGGTCTGCCAGGCTGACGTGAGCGACGCATCCATTTCCGAAAAAGGACTGAGGACGTTGCCTGGTCCGGTCGATGAACTGATGCGGAACCACCATGTCGCGCGGTCTCAGATGTTCTCTCAGCGAGCCCACGGCGGACACTGAAATCAGCCAGCGCACGCCAAGACTGCGCAGGGCCCAGACATTGGCCCGATAGGGGACCTCACTGGGCAGCAGATGGTGCTGTCGTCCATGGCGAGCCAGAAAAACCACTTCCACCCCGTTCAGGGTTCCGATCCTCAGGGCATCCGATGGACTGCCGAATGGAGTCTCGATCTGAACCTCCCTGATCGATTCAAGGCTGTTGATGGAGTAAAGACCGCTGCCACCAATCACTCCCACCCGGGCGGAATCGAGCTGTGGATCCGAGGCTGTCTGAGGCATGGAGCGGTTGAGGTCGTCCTTCACAATCATCTGCCTAGCATGGTGTTTTCGGATTGACGCCTTGACGACCGTTCTCATGTCCACGGACGCCGGCGACATCAAGCTGGAGATGTTCGAACAGGACGCTCCAAACACCGTTGCCAACTTCGTCAAGCTTGCTCGCGACGGCTTCTATGACGGACTCGCCTTCCACAGGGTGATCAACGGTTTCATGGCTCAGGGCGGATGCCCCAACAGCCGCGAGGGATCACGAGGAACTCCTGGCACCGGCGGCCCCGGTTACATGATCGATTGCGAAATCAACAGCAAAAAGCATGTACCGGGCGCGCTGTCGATGGCACATGCCGGTCGCAACACGGGCGGCAGCCAGTTCTTCATCGTTCATGAAGCCCAGCCTCATCTCGATGGTGTGCACACCGTTTTCGGCCTGACCGGTGACATGGATGTGGTGATGGCCATCAAGAACGGAACAAGGATTCAGAAGGTCACGGTTCAGGACCAGTGAATCAAGGCAGCCTGGTTTCCATCGGGGAACCAGGCGCTCCCCTCCTGCTCCTCGACGAGTGAACTGCGTTTCAGTTCCCTGCGCTCCAGCGTCTGGGGTGGGTGAGTGATCTGCTGCTCATTCACTGTGTGCAGAAGACCAAGTCTTGATGTTTCCGGCCAGGCCGCCATGGCCCTGAGTATTGCCTGAATTGAATTCAAATCAGGATCCGAGTCCTGCAGGGACCAGACAAAGCGTGGGCGTTCCCACAGTGCCAGCAGGCGAGGTCCCTGTTCAGCCTGCAGCTGAAGTCCATTTGCTTCGCTCTGCTGTTCAACCCGATGCAGCAGGTCGGATAGAACTCCGTCATCCGTTGAGTTGCTGTCGAGACACAGCACCCAGTGAGAACTGTTTTCGATGGCATCCAGTAGATGGCCAAGCTTTTCTTTCTTGGTGGCCAGGTATCTGGCATTGAAATCACCGACAGGAGGCTTCATCGGCACACGCTTCACCACTTCAAGGCCATAGCCACCGAGCCCTGCAATTTTTCTTGGGTTGTTGGTGAGCAGATTGAGCCTGTGAATCCCAAGGTCACTGAGAATCTGTGCTCCGACTCCGTAATTGCGCAGGTCAGGAGCAAATCCCAGCTTTTCGTTGGCTTCAACGGTGTCGAGTCCTCCCTCCTGGAGGCTGTAGGCCTTGAACTTGTTGATCAGACCGATGCCCCGGCCTTCCTGGCGCAGATAGACAACAACTCCTTCTCCTTTTTTTTCAATGTGCTTCATTGCCGTGTGCAGCTGGGCACGACAGTCGCAACGCATGGATCCGAAGGCATCACCTGTGAGGCATTCGGAATGCATCCGCACCAGCACGGGTTCGTTCAGATTGTTGGGGTCGCCCTTGACCAGAGCGACATGTTCACTGCCATCCAGTTCATTGGAGTATCCGATGGCCAGGAAGGAGCCGAATTCCGTTGGCAGTGAGCACTGGGCCGATCGCACCACAAAACGTTCGTTATCGAGCCGGTAACGAATCAGGTCTTCGATGCTGATCAGCTTCAATCCGCGTTCACGCGCGTAGATCTTCAGTTCCGGAAGTCGTGCCATGGAGCCGTCGGGATTCTGAATCTCACAGATCACTCCGGATGGATAGAGGCCCGACATCTGGGCGAGATCAACGGCAGCCTCGGTGTGCCCTGCACGCTTGAGAACACCTCCCGGTCGAGCTCTGAGCGGGAAGATGTGACCGGGCCTGCGCAGATCCGAAGGTTTGGAGCCCGGTTGGATCGCCACCTGGATCGTGCGCGATCGGTCGTCTGCTGAAATCCCTGTGGACACTCCGTTTTCGGGCCCGGCATCGATGCTCACGGTGAATGCCGTCTGATTGGAGTCGGTGTTGCGATCAACCATCAGAGGCAGATCAAGCGCATCAAGGCGCTCACCCTCCATGGCAAGACAGATCAGACCACGCGCCTCAGTGGCCATGAAGTTGATCTGTTCAGGCGTGGCGAACTGAGCTGCGCAGATCAGATCACCTTCGTTTTCCCGGCGTTCATCGTCCACGACCACGATGCACTCCCCATTTCTGATGGCGGCAAGTGCATCGGGAATCGAATCGAACATGGGCCAGTCCCCTCGGTATGAACAACGGAATCGGACACCATTCCAGGTGCCCTTAAAGCTTTAGCCATTATCGGCGTCGGTACGATCGATTCATGTGCCGTCGCCGGAATGGGGATTCAACGGGTTGCTGTGGTGGGTGCCTCCGGGTACGGAGGTCTGCAGACCCTTCGCCTCCTGAACGCCCATCCAGCGTTTGAAATCACTTACCTGGGTGGTGAAAGATCAGCAGGTCGCTCATGGAGCGAGATCTGCCCCTTTCTTCCGCTTGGTGATGACCTCACTGTGGACAGTCCGGATCCGGATCGCATCGCCGCCGCTGCCGACTTTGCGGTGCTGAGTCTTCCCAACGGTCTGGCGAGTCAGCTGGTGCCTCCTCTTCTTGACAAAGGAGTGCGGGTGGTGGATCTCTCCGCTGATTACCGCTACCGCAGCCTGGATCAATGGGCTGCGGTCTACGTCCATGAGGCCAGAACTCACCAGCGCACGGATGCTGATCTCTGCCGGAAGGCGGTTTATGGCCTTCCTGAATGGCATGGCGCTGAAATCGCCGACGCTTTGCTGGTGGCTGCTCCTGGTTGTTTCCCCACCACAAGCCTTCTGCCGTTGCTGCCATTTCTCAAGCAGGGGCTGATTGAGACGGAAGGCTTGATCATCGATGCCAAAACCGGCACCTCCGGTGGAGGTCGGGCTGCCAAGGAGCACTTACTGCTGGCCGAGGCATCCGAGTCGATCAGTCCCTACGGCGTGGTGGGACATCGCCACACATCGGAAATTGAACAGCTTGCCAGCAGCGTGGCGGGATGCCCTATCCAGATCCAGTTCACTCCCCATCTCGTTCCCATGGTCAGAGGGCTGTTGTCCACGGTTTATGCACGTTTGCGGGATCCCGGTCTCACCGCGGAAGACTGCACGACGGTTCTCGAGGCTGTGTATCGCCATCACCCCTGTGTCCGCGTGTTGCCTGTTGGCACCTATCCCGCCACAAAATGGGCCAGGCACACCAATCTGGCTCTTCTGTCTGTCCAGGTGGACGGTCGCACCGGACGTCTCGTGTTGATGAGCGCTGTGGACAATCTGATGAAGGGGCAGGCAGGCCAGGGAGTGCAGTGTCTCAACCTGATGGCGGGCCTCCCGGTGAGTGAGGGGCTACCACTGGCACCCTTCTATCCCTGAGTTCCCGCCGCTGATCTCCAGCGTTGACCCGCGAGAGCTGTTGCCCAGGGAAGCAGCTGGTGTTCCTGTTTCTGAATGCGGCGGGCAAGTTGCTCCCGGTCGTCGCCCTCAAGGATTGGAACGGCGGCCTGAGCAAGCACCGGTCCGGTATCCACATCCTTCTGCACCTCATGCACCGTGCAGCCGGCGATGGTGACTCCTGATGTCAGACACTGACCGATGGCATCCATTCCTCGGAAGGCCGGCAGCAGTGATGGATGGATGTTGATCAACCTGCCTGGAAATGCGTCGATCAGCACAGGTGTGACGATGCGCATCCAACCGGCCATCACCACAGCTTCAACACCTTCGTTTCTGAATGTGGTCACCAGGTCTTCATCCATGGCCTCTCTGCTCGCAAACTGGCGGTGATCTCTGAGTTCACAGGGAATATTCAGTCGACTGGCTCTCTGAATCGCTTCACAACCGGGGTTGTTCACCACCAGCAGATGAATCCGGGCATCCAGGTCGCCGCAGCTGATGGCGTTGTGCAGTGCTTCGAAATTCGTACCTGCTCCTGAGGCCATCACCCCCAGCCGCAAGGGTGAATCGAACCTGGGCCATGTCCCGATGGCTGGAACGATCAATGCGGAGTAGCACCCGCTGTCCATCTGGCTAGGGTCAGATTGCGCGGGCATTCCGAATCCATGTCCCATTTGTCCATCCTGCCCACATTGGTGACGGATCTCGATCTGCTTGAGATCGCTCTACGCAGCGAAGGATTCAAGGTCTTTCGACGAGGGATCGTCAGCTCCTTCGACACTCATCATTCGGTGGACCTTGCCGCTGTTCACCCCTCCGGTCTGCAATTGGGCTGGAGACAGAGTGACGATCAGCCCCATTTCGATCTGGTGGCGGATCTGGCCGCACCTGAGGGCTCAGGACAGACCGAATCAGCTCTGCGACGTGTGCTGCGTCGTTACGCCATGAATCAGGCCATGCGGCACGCGGAGATTCTTGATGCCGAGACGGTCACAGCCGGCAGCTGATGGCCGACGTTCACGTTGCGCTCGACCTTGGTTCACCTGCGTCACAGCTTCTCTGGGTCGAGCTTCGGTGGAGTCCCGCACAACCCCAGCAGACATGGACCTTGCCTGTCTGGACGCCTGGGTCCTACACCGTCAGGGATCCCTCACAGCATCTTCACAGCCTCACCGTTGAGCAGGCAGGTCAAGTCCTGGTCCCTCGTCGACGATCTCCGGAGACATGGGACCTGGAATGCCGAGTTTCAGAGCCGATCACATTGCGGTACGCGCTGGAAGCAAGGCAGCTGACAGTCCGCACCAACCACCTCGATCCCGTCTTTGCCTCTCTCTGCCTTTCAGCAGTGGTGATGTTGGTGGAGGGGCAGCGCTGGAATCCACATGCTCTTGACGTGTTGCTTCCGGCTTCCTGGTCTGTGGTCTGTCCGTTGCCACGGACCAACGGCTCCTTTCTGGCCGAGGACTTCGACCATCTTGTTGACGCTCCGGTTCATGCCGGCGAGCTCCAGGTTGAGACGTTGAACGTGAGAAAGGTGGCCCATGAACTGGTCTTGATCGGCATTCCACCGTCGGGCTGGTCGAAAACCTTGCCGCAGGAGATTGAAGCGATCTGTTCGTCCGTCTGCGATCTGATGGATTCGGACCCACCTTCTCGAGAGCCTTATCAGCTTGTGTTGCAATTGCTGGATCAGGGCTACGGAGGGCTGGAGCACGACAACTCCTCGGTCATGCAGTTCCCCTGGACGCGGCTGCTCGAAGAGGGGGGAACCCGCAGTTTGCTTCAGCTGATCGGCCATGAATATCTTCATCAGTGGAACGTCAGACGACTCCGTCCGAGTGAATACGTTCCCTATCGCTATGACCGGCCTGTGATCAGTGAGGGGCTCTGGTTCGCTGAAGGCATCACCAGTTATTTCGATCTGGCTCTGCCTCTGCTTTCCGGTTTTTCCAGCCGTCTGGATCTTCTCGAGGATCTTGCTGCCGATCTCTCCCATGTGCTGCTGAATCCCGGTACGGGCATCCAGTCCCTCGCCGACAGTTCAAGGGAGGCCTGGGTTCGCCTGTATAAACAATCTCCCGCCAACGCTCGCAGCCAGATCAGCTACTACCGGCTTGGCACCGCATTGGCCTTCTGTCTTGATGTGCGTCTGCGGCAGGTCGGGGGATCACTGGCTGAAACGCTGCGTCTGCTCTGGAACCAACTGGGCGTCAGCGGAAGGGGTTACACGCGTGTTGCCTTGATGGAAGCCATCGGAGCCAGTTCAGCTCAACTGGCCGCACAACTGCCCGACTGGCTGGATGACTGCGGCTCGATACCGATTGAGCCCTGCCTGAACGCACTGGGTCTCGAGCTTGAGCCGGTGATGGCGGCTCATCCCGATGCTGGTTGGACGCTGCGTGAAGGAGATGGAAGTGTGTGGATCGATCGCACGACCTCCTCCGGGCCCGCTGAGTCAGCAGGTCTGGTTGCCGGCGATGAGCTGATGGCAATCAGAAACTGGCGCTGCCGGACTCTGAAACGAAGCCAACAGCTGCTGCAGGGTTCTGATCATTGTCAGGTGATCTACAGCCGTCGTGGACGGATCGCCAACACGCAGCTATCCCTTAAAAAGGCCGGGGTGGAACGTCACCGATTGGCCTGGGACCCTGGTGCACCCAGGGAGGCTCGTTTGCTCCGCGATCAATGGTTCCAGATCATCTGAACCGTGTGTGGCTGAAGGCTCGTGATCGGCTGCGCCGTCCGGGAGCTGGAATTCTGCTGGGGACAACCTCCACGCTGTTGCTTGTTCTGTCGCTCGTCGGCTTCTCAGCGGAGAAGTCCACTGAACAGGGCGCCCGCAAGCCTTCCCTGCTCGATCTGCTGGATGAAGTTGCTCGCGACGCCGAGCAGAAAGAGGCTCCTCCTGGACTGCCGCCGGAGGTTCCAAAAGCTGCTTCCTGGTCTTCACCTCTGGCTCGGCAATGTTCCGGAATTGATCAGTCGATGCGCAAGCGGCTGCTTTCGAAACGGCGCAAACTCGCTCAGCTGCGTCAATCAATCCCAGCCGATCCCACCAACTATGGAGACCGGTTCCGCAGCAATCCCTGGGGTCAGCCCATTGACCCTGCTCCACGGGTTGTGGTTCTGCATGAAACGGTCTATTCCCTCACTTCAGCGCTGAACACGTTTCTCACACCCCATCCCCGTGATGAGGATCAGGTCAGTTACCACACTCTGGTTGGCCTGGATGGATCAATCGTTGATGTTGTTGACCCTCTCAAGAGGGCCTATGGCGCTGGATATTCGGCGTTCCTCGGTGAGTGGGCCGTCACCAACTCCGAATTTGATGGTTCTGTCAACAATTTTGCTCTCCATCTCAGTCTGGAAACGCCGGATGATGGGCAGGGTCGCACCGGCAACCACAGCGGCTACACAGCCGCTCAGTACGACGCCCTTGCTCTGGTTCTGGATGGCTGGCTGGAACGTTTTGAAATTGATCCTGCTGCGATCACCACGCATCGTCATGTGGATCTTGGGGGTGCAAGGGCTGATCCCCGGAGTTTCTCCTGGTCCGATCTGCAGCAGCGGCTCGCTGCTTTAGGAACGATGTGCCACTCGTAGTCACGAGTGATTCCTGCTCAGATCAAAGGAAGCGGCTTTGGACGGATTCTTGAGTAGATCAGCCCGTGCAGTGCCGGGTCTTGCATGTAGCGCAGGACCCTTGCGGGGTAGTCAAGTTTGCCGTTATGCAGGTAAGCCAGGATGGCGATCGCTTTGGCGTCGACGTAGGAACGACTGGCAATCAGGATTGAATCACGCTCCAGTCCAAGCTCCCCTTTCAAGCGTGAGAGCTTCGCCGCAAGCAGTTCAATGTTGGCATCGGGATCCATCAGCAGGTCCCGGGCGGCAGCGATCTGCTGATAGGTGGGATCAGCAGGCAATCGACCTTGATGAATCAGCTCACTGATTCCCAGTTGTGCAGGGCCATGGGTCTCCACGAGTCCTGAATGCACGACGAAAGGAAGGTCCTCCCCCGGTTTCGAGTGCTGAATTTCGTCGAACAGGATGGCCGTGATCAGCATCGGATTGATCCGGTGGCGAGCGGCTTCCCTCTGGATTGAGGGTTTCAGCCTGTTGAGTCTTGACAGGGTGTTGGCACGCAGAGGCTGGAATTGATCGATCCCCCTGGTGAACAGCTGGGCCAGTTGGGTCTGGGGACCATGAACACCGAATCGGCGTTGAAGCAGTTCAAGCTCTTCCGCGCTGAAATCGGTTGGGTCAGGGTCATTCTCCTGAGAAAGGGGTGAGGAAGACTGCGCAGCATCGCCCTGGGAATTGATCCCATCCAGTGGTTGCCGAAACGACCCTGATATGGCAATTGCCACGACTGCCAGAGTTGTCAGGCTTTTGATTGCTCTGGGGACCATTGCGGTGCAGAAACTGAGCCTGTCAGGAAGTATTGACGGAGACTAGCCGTGTCGTCTCAGTTCATGGGCATTCCGCTGGATCCTGGATAACTTCGGCACAGAGAGTTCTCTCCACTAGATGAGTTTCCCGGATTTCAGTGCCACGGATGCCCAGATTCAATGGCAGAGATTCTGTGATCTTCTCTGGCATCACGAGGACCTCGGAATGTGGCTTGATATCAGTCGCATGCACCTGAACAACGCCCAGCTTGAAGAGCTGACTCCCAGGCTGGAGAAGGCCTTTGAGGCCATGAAGGCTCTTGAGAACGGTGCCATCGCCAATGCCGATGAAAATCGTCAGGTTGGTCATTACTGGCTGAGACATCCTCAACTGGCACCCGATCCGGACGTCGGTCAGCACATTGCTTCGGAGATTGATGAGATCGAGCAGTTCGGCAAGGCGGTGATCAACGGAACGATCAAGTCTCCGACAGGTCAACCGTTCACCGATGTGCTGTGGATCGGCATCGGTGGCAGTGGGCTTGGCCCCCTCTTGATGATTCGCGCCCTGCAGGACAAGGATGCCGGTCTTCCTTTCCATTTTTTCGACAATGTGGATCCCAACGGAATGAGTCGGGTCCTTGATGGGATTGGTGATGCCCTGCGCACCACTCTGTTCGTGACGGTGAGCAAATCCGGAGGCACACCCGAGCCCCATCTCGGTATGGAACAGGCGCGTCATCGCCTGGAAGCGGTCGGAGGCCAGTGGTCAGCTCAGGCTGTGGCGATCACCATGGCCGACAGCAAGCTGGATCAACAGGCTGTTCGGGAAAACTGGCTTCAGCGTTTCGACATGTTCGACTGGGTCGGAGGGCGCACCAGCATCACCAGCGCCGTTGGCCTGGTTCCTGGGGCGTTGATCGGAACTGATATCCGCAGCTTCCTGGCAGGTGCTTCACAGATGGATGAGGTCACTCGTGAAAGTGATGTGCGCCGCAACCCTGCAGCGTTGATGGCAGCTTCCTGGTATGCGGCCGGGGATGGCAAGGGCAAGCGCGACATGGTGGTGCTTCCCTATCGCGATCGTCTGGAGGTGTTCAGCCGTTACCTGCAGCAGCTCGTGATGGAATCGCTCGGCAAGCGCCTTGATCGCAATGGTGACGTTGCCCACCAGGGCATCGCCGTCTACGGCAACAAAGGGTCAACGGATCAACACGCCTACGTTCAACAACTCCGGGACGGCGTCGACAATTTTTTTGTGACGTTCATCGAAGTGCTTCGTGATGTAGAGGCGATTCCTGAGATCAACGGCGAGCGCCCCGGAGACTTCCTTGACGGCTTCCTTCAGGGAACCCGCTCGGCACTCACAGAGGGAGGACGCCAGAGTCTGAGTATCAGCATGCGTCAGTTCGATCCCCGCCGACTCGGTGCGTTGATTGCACTGTTCGAGCGTGCCGTGGGCCTTTATGGAGAACTGGTCAATATCAATGCCTATCACCAGCCAGGAGTGGAGGCTGGCAAGAAGGCAGCAGCAGCGATTCTCAAACTTCAGGGCCAGGTGGAGGAGGTGCTTAGCGATGGAGTGTCCCGTTCGGTTGTGGAGATTCAGCAGGCCATCGGCGAAGGATCAGTTGAAGCCGTTTTCTGGATTGTGCGTCATCTCACCGGAAACAACCGTGGCTATCAAGCGCAGGGTGACTGGAACAAACCGGCCACTCTGCGTTTCAGCAAATTGTGATCCGCGTTCAGGACGGAACAAGATTCACCAGCTTTCCAGGCACCACGATCACCCTTCTTGGCGGTTTGCCCTCCAGCCACCTCTTCGCCACTTCGCTGGCCAGTGCAAGGGCCTCGAGAGTTTCCTTGTCGCAGTCCGCCGGGACCTGAATGGTTCCACGGACTTTTCCCTTGATCTGAATCACCAGTTCGACACTGTCCTGGATCAGGGCCTGAGGATCATGCTGAGGCCAGCTCTGGCCATGAACACTGCCCTGGCCTCCGAGCCGTGACCAGAACTCTTCTGCAAGGTGCGGAGCAAAAGGGGCAAGCAGTCTGACCAGCGCACCCATCGCTTCCACCTGGATGGGTCTTGATGCCTCAAGCACAGCCCCTGAAAGACTGTTCGACAGTTTCATCAACTCCGAAATTGCGGTGTTGAACTGGAACTCCCCGCTGAGATCCTCACCCACAGCCTGAATGGCGAGATGCACAGCGCGTCGGATCGCGGTTTCGGATTCCGTCAGCACTTCGGGAATGGACGGGGAGACTGTGAATAGAAGTGAATCCGGAGCTGTCACAGTCCTGACGCTGTCAACAAGACGCCAGAGACGTTGAAGGAAGCGGAACTGACCTTCCACATCGGCGTCATCCCACTCAAGATCCTTTTCCGGTGGTGCTTTGAAGAGAATGAACATCCGTGCTGTGTCCGCTCCGTAGCGGTCAATCACCACTGCCGGATCCACTCCGTTGTGCTTCGACTTGGACATTTTTTCGAACAGCACCTCAAGTTCCCCGCCGTCTTCGGGGTCAGTGGGAGCACCCTGATCAGCCACCTGAGCAGGTGCGACATATTTCCCGGTGCGCGGATTTCGGTAGGTCACCCCCTGCACCATTCCCTGAGTCAACAGCCGCTCAAAAGGCTCGTTGATCGAGATCAGGCCGCGATCCCTCAGTGCCTTTGTGAAAAATCGGGAGTACAGCAGATGCAGAATGGCGTGTTCGATACCTCCCACATATTGCTGAACGGGAAGCCAGCGCTTCACGGCTTCGTCATCAAATGGACGATCTGAGTTGTGAGGATCAGCGAAACGCAGGAAATACCAGGATGAACACATGAAGGTGTCCATGGTGTCGGTCTCGCGTCGTGCCGGCTTTCCGCAGACAGGACAGGGGACATTCACCCAGGCATCGAGTGCCGCAAGAGGGGATCCACCCTTGCCGGCAAGATTCACGTCTTTGGGCAGAGCCACCGGCAACTGATCGGCTGGAACCGGCTGGGCACCACAATCCGGACAATGGACGATCGGAATCGGACAACCCCAGTAGCGCTGTCGCGAGATCAACCAGTCCCGAAGCCTGTATTGACGTTTGGCTCGCGCCCAGCCTTTGCTCGTGCCGTGTTCGGTGATCGACTGCTTGGCCTGCTCATTGCTCTGTCCATCGAACGGCCCGCTGTTGACCAGGGTTCCAGGACCGGTCCATGCCTCACCGTCATTGAGGTGTTCGTCAGCCCCATCCATCTGGATGACGCGCTGCACGGGCAGCTCATAGGTCCGCGCGAAACGGAAATCGCGTTCGTCATGGGCGGGTACTCCCATCACCGCTCCGGTTCCGTATTCGGCAAGGACGTAGTCAGCAACCCAGATCGGAACGTTCTCTCCGTTGGCAGGATTCACCGCTTCGGCACCGGTGGCGACGCCACGCTTTGGACGATCATCCGCCGTGCGCTCATCGTTTGAGAGGTCGCTGATCAGATCGCGGAAGGCTTCGACGGATTCTCTGTGAGCAGCTGTGGTGAGTGCATCGACCAATGGATGCTCAGGGGCCAGAACCACGTAACTGACACCGAACAGGGTGTCAGCCCTGGTGGTGAACACGGTGATCGTGGCGTCCTCATGGCCATTCACCTGGAAGTCGATTTCTGTTCCGATGGAGCGTCCGATCCAGTTGGCCTGCATGGTGCGGACCCGCTCAGGCCAGCCCTGCAGCTGATCCAGATCGTCGAGCAGGTCATCGGCGTACTGAGTGATTTTCAGGAACCACTGCTTGAGGTTTTTCTGTTCAACCAGTGCGCCGGATCGCCAGGAACGACCCTCCGAATCAACCTGCTCGTTGGCAAGCACCGTCTGGTCGATGGGGTCCCAGTTCACGGTTGCTTCCTTCTGGTAGGCCAGGCCTGCTGCATGCAACTCAAGAAAAAGCCACTGTGTCCAGCGGTAATAGTCCTCATGGCATGTGGCCTGTTCCCGCGACCAATCGATCGATAGCCCGAGACGTCCGAGCTGATCTCTCATCTGTTCGATATTTCTGTCTGTCCAGACTCCGGGGTCCACGTTGCGTTCAATCGCTGCGTTTTCAGCCGGCAAACCGAAGGCGTCCCAGCCCATCGGGTGCAGCACAGCATCACCGCGCATGCGCTGAACCCTGGCGATCACATCGGTGATCACGTAGTTCCGGACGTGCCCCATGTGAAGGCTGCCGGAGGGGTATGGAAACATCGACAGCGCGTAAAACGCCCTCTGGTCTGAGCTTGGCTCCTGGGTCTGATAGAGATTTCTCCTTTCCCATTGCCGCTGCCACTGTTCTTCGAGGAGAGCGGGGTTGTAGCGATCGGACAGCCCCGGGGTGGAGTCGGGCTTGGGCGAGGACTGCGGGGCTGTCACATCAGGAAAACACCTGCGAGAGATCGTGACACAGCTCGAGGCCTTCCTCTGCAGGCAGTGCCGAAGTCGTTCAGGCCAAGGGGCGAATGGTGAGCACTGCAAGCCGATTGATCAGGAGAGGTTCGCTGCTTTCCTCCCGTTGGAGTGCGAAAAACTGAGGATCCTGCCAGGTGAGACGACCGTCCAATCTGCGACCGTCGTTCAGCTCGATGCCCAGTATTCGCTGCTCTCGAATCCACGACTGAATTAACCGGATACCGGGCAAGCTGGGATCAAAGCCCGTTGAATCCATGGTTTTGAGATGAAATACGGCATGCCATCATCACTTCAGCAAAGGGATCTGGGAACGTCAATCAGGATGGGGGATGCACGCTTGTGTGTTGGATTGACCCTGTATCAGAACTTGATCAAATGATAGTCAGACATCGGCTATTTCTGTACTAATTAAACACTGATCGGGATTTTTTTGAATTTAACTCCTGAGACAAGAGAGCAGTTGCTCATCGCGCTGACGAATCAGTGGGCTTCCATGCTGGATCAGCTGGATGAGGGGGACTTCACCCCTGAAGATTTTTATGAAATCCGTAAAGTTGATTCAGACGATGAGCTGATCAGGGAGAGTGACTGTCAAACGGCCGAGGAACTGAACAAATTTATTGATGACTGGTATTACAGCGGCTTCTGGTCATCACCTTGATCAAAAAGATCACCAAACCCTCGACACTTAGTTGAATGCTAATAGGGATCAATGCAGATCTTGGTGGATCGTTTTTCACATTAAAAAGTAGATGAATGAATGGATTCCATGGTTCGTGGTCATGTGATGAATTTCTGTTGAATTGTGCGAGGACGCCAATTGCATGATTGCTGAAAAAGTTTCTGAACAAAGGCTCACAGGTTTTTAATCATCTTTGTCGTGTGTGGTGATTCCTGGAAAATTTTTCTTGTTTGCAGTGCACGAATTGGATCAAAGTGTTCGATGCGCGTATCCTTTGCAACAGCTTTATGAGGAAATTCTCTGATCTTTGCTCCTCATACTTCGGCTTGTGTCGCTACTTTGCCCGGATCTGGCTGGGTTTTCTGTGTTGAATTTTCTGTTACTTCTGATCTTGCCCCTGGTGGCGATGCTCGGAGGCTGGGCTGTTCTGTCATCAGCAAGCTGAATGGAGATTCGGCTGAAATGAGTGGGCAGTAATGGACCTGGTCGGACCATAGTTTTTCTCAGCTGAAATTTTGTGGGTTTCGCCTTGCCTGCAGGCACAGCGATCGACATCAACCTTCCGGTAGAACAGCTTGCATGAGTTGAGATTGAGTCTGACTAATCAGGTGTTGAAATCCTGTAAAGTACTGCAATCACAGGGTTGTTCTGAATGCTGACATTCAGTAAGTATCAAGGACTTGGCAACGACTTCATTCTGATGGAGGGTCGTTCCGGTCAGCTGCCTGCTGAGATTCGCGACCCTGATCCAAGCTGGGTCCGGCGCCTGTGTGATCGTCGTTTCGGCATCGGAGCCGATGGATTGATTCTGGCTCTGCCTCCGGAGAGTGATGGGGAGCTGCGTATGCGCATTTTCAATGCCGATGGTTCCGAGGCGGAGATGTGCGGAAACGGAATTCGCTGCCTGGCGCGCTTCCTCGCCGACAGCGACGGGGATGGTCCTGGTCGTCAATGGCCGATTGAAACTCCCGCTGGTCTGATCATTCCCTCACTTCAGGATGACGGACAGATCCGGGTGGACATGGGAGCTCCGTTCCTTGATCCAGCCGCTGTTCCAACCTCTCTCACTGCTGACGAAAGGGGACTTCCGGTAGGGGAACTTTCACTGGACGGCGACACTCTTGCCCTGGCAGCGGTGGGGATGGGAAATCCCCACGCCATCGTTCCTGTTGAGGATCTTGATTCGATTCCCTTTGAACGCTGGGGTGCGCAGCTGGAGTGCCATGAGGTCTTCCCTGCCAAGGCCAATGTGCATTTTTTGAAGGTGCATGGCCCTTCCCAGCTCGAAATCAGAGTGTGGGAACGGGGTGCCGGTCCCACACTTGCCTGTGGCACAGGGGCTTGCGCAACGCTTGTGGCTGCAGTTCAGCTCGGTCTGAGTGATCGACAGGCCACTGTCGAGCTGCCCGGAGGCCCTCTTCAGATCAGCTGGGAGACATCCGATGCATCAGTGTTCATGACCGGTCCTGCCGTGGCCGTCTTCGATGGTGTTCTCAACCCTGAATGTGTTTCGTTTCACCCATCACCGGCAGATGAGACACTGCCGACTGCAAAACAACCTGTGTCTTCAAAGCCCCTCATCAGTGACTCCGCGATCTCCCAATCAGTTGATGACTGTTCCGAAGAAGAGGCTCAATCACGGGTTCAGGAGTTCCTTGCCTCCAATTCCCTGGATTCGATGATCAGCATCGCCACTGAATCCCTGGAACAGCGAACCCTGTCGCGTCTTCAACGCGATATTCAACCCTGAAGGACGCTTGATCTATCTCGATGCCTGCGCCACAGCGCCCCTCAGGCCTGGGGTGCTTCACCGCATGATTGCGACCCAGGATCAGGCCTGGGGCAATCCTTCGAGTCTCCATGGATTTGGTCTGAAAGCATCCGAAGCCCTCGAGAGGGCCCGTTTTCAGATTGCTGAGCAGCTCCGTTCGGATGTTCAGGACGTGGTGTTCACTTCCGGTGCCACCGAATCCATCCACCTTGCACTTCATGGAATGGCCTCCTCCGTTGAACCAGGGCGGCTTGTCATCTCTTCCGTTGAACACCCCGCCGTTTCTGGGTGTGCCAATCAGCTTGCGAAAAGCGGTTGGGATGTGAGCGAATGGCCGGTTGATCAGCTTGGAAGAATCCGTCTTGAATGTCTGGATGAATTGTTGTCACCTCCGACCCGGATTGTGTCTCTGGTGTGGGGCCAGGGTGAAGTCGGCACGATTCAGCCACTGCTTGCCGTTGCAGAAGCCTGCAGTCAGAGAGGAATTCTCATTCACACAGACGCCACGCAGGTCCTCAGCCAGGGGGTTCCCAGCTGGGTTCAACTTTCCGTTGATCTGTTGAGTGCATCGGCTCACAAATGCGGAGGCCCGAGGGGGATCGGATTGCTGATGACGAGGGACCGGAACCGTTCCGCGCTGAATCCTTTGCTCTCCGGTGGTGGGCAGGAGGCAGGCCTGAGAAGTGGTACCGAATCCGTTGTTCTGGCAGCGGGCATGGCCGAAGCGCTGTCTCAGATCGAATGCTGTGTGCCAGCTGATCTCGCCAGATCAGGACATGGGATCTCTGCTCTGCGTGATGATCTACGGGACCGTCTGATCAAGGATGAACGGCTGACCGTCTGTGGTGATCCGGAGGTTCGGCTGCCTCACCATCTTTCACTGCTGGTGAGCGATCACGATGGCACCCCAGTGTCAGGGCGGCGACTCGTCCGCAGTCTTGATGCATGCGGGCTTGCCGTCAGCAGCGGCAGCGCCTGTTCGTCGGGAAAGGACAGCGACAGTGCGGTTTTGACGGCTATGGCACTGCCAAAGGCAATGCGTCGTTCCAGTATCCGAATCAGCCTCGGAGACTGGATTGAACACAAGGATCTTGATGTGATTGTGGAGCGCTTCCAGGCCGGTCTTGAGCAGGCCCTCTGCAGTTGACGTGTCAGCGGCTGTACGCTCCGGCCAACTGATCTGAAAGATCCTTGTGAGCGCCGTTCTTCCCGCTGATCTATCCGAAGCTGAACAGCGGACATTCGTTGCTCTGAGTGAGGTTCTCGGCACCAAACGTCGTGGTCGCTGGCAAGTCACCTGGAAATTCGAAGGTCTTCGTTTGCTGGGCCCTTCCATCCGGCTTGCTCTGGCCCTCAAGGACAGTGGCATCGGCCTGCTGCTGGCCTGGCCTGATGCGGGCGCTGCTGCGCTGGCCAAGCGCGATGGCCCTGAGCTTGCCGAGTGCTGTGTTGATCTGAATCAGCTGCAACGTGATCCCGCCTGGGCAGGACGTGGCGATCTCCTGCTGATTGTGGGTGCTCAGCCAAACGATTACGAAACGGTTGAGGCCATCTGTGCCCAGTGGTTTCAACCTGTGGTGCTGCTCAACAGCCGTCTCGAAGACGCCGCAGTTGGAATCGGCAGCGTTGCTCGCCAAAGACGTAAAGGATTCATGTCCACCTGGCAATCAGCCTTTCACCTGGAACCCTTCGTTCAAGGTGCTCTGCTGCAGGAACACCAGCAGCAGTGGGAGCTCTTCAGACAGGATCCTGACGGTTTTCGCTGGGTGAAGCAATTTGAAGCTCGTCCGGATCAGGAACAGATTGATGAGGCTCTTACCAGTAGTGGAGCTGGTTTAAAGCAGACTCTCGGGGCGATGGACCGCTTCATTGACGATCTGCGTGGTTGATCCTCAAGCTCAACATCTTTAGTGTTGCCGTCTTCAGCGCTCTCCCATGGCCTTCTCTGATCGTCTTCGATCGATGTCAGTCATTGACGCAGCAGCGGCGATTGTTGCATTGGTTGCCGTGGGAGGTGTGTTGTGGAGTCCGAAGCTCAGCAACACGGTTGCCAGAGCAACAGGAGCCATCAAGCCTGTTGAAGTCACGGTTGATGTCCGCAACACCAGTGCCGCGGATCCTGATCAACTGATTGCGGAAGCCCTCAAATCCGGGCGCACCACCCTGGTGATCCGCAATCAGCCCGCTGGAAGCGTGAAGCTGATCAGGGTGGATGACATCAGACGCAGGCTGGTGTCCGTCCTTCCTGATGGCCGTGTCGTGACGGCTGATGACCCAAACAGGCAGATCCAGGGGATGCTTGACGCGCGTTTTGTTCTCCAAGGTGACGCAACGGTCAAGTCCTCCGGTGTCGTGATGGCCGGCACCAATCTGAAGGTGGGCACTCCCGTGGAGCTGGAGGGTCGTTTCTACCGGGTCAATGGAATTGTGAGCGGAGTCTCCCTGCAATGAAAAAAACTGTTCTGAGCCTTGGTCTGCTGCTGATCCCTTTTTCAGAGCCTGTTGCCGCAGGAGCGGCAGTCCCACTGATCATTCCCCCGCCTCCTCAGACTCAGCAGCCGTTGCCTCAGCTGCAACCTGCCCGTGTCTGTCCGGCTCTTGAGAAGGCTCTCAGAGTCAATCTTGGAGGAGAAGCAAAGGTCTGGTCCGTCACCGTTCTGAACAGTGATGGAGATGTTCTCGGCGATGTGAATGGATCGGTTCCGAGAATTCCCGCCTCAAACCAGAAGCTGATCAGCACGGCCTATGCGCTTGATCGCCTCGGGCCCGATTTCCGACTCAAAACCCGCCTTCTTCAGAACCCAGACGGTTCTTTGGAACTCAATGGACAGGGTGATCCCGATCTGGGTATCGCCGGTCTGCAGAGATTCGTGCTTGCAGCTCTTCGTCAGGGTGGTGGTCCTGGAGAGTCCTCCAACACCGTCCAGCTGATGGTGCGTGAGGAGCCACGCAGCAACTGGTGGCCCAGTGACTGGCACCCTGCCGATCGTGGCTACGCCTACGGAGCTCCAATCACCCGTCTGGCCCTCACCAGCAATGCTGTCGGTGGTGCCGTTAGTGACCCCTATGCGCGTCTTCAGCGCCTGTTCGAGCGAGAAGCGCAACGACGTGGCGGTGCGGTTCGGATCCAGAGGGGGCAGCCGCCCCTGAGCACGTCAGATGCCGAACGGATGGACTCACAGATCGTGCTGCACGAGGAGACATCAGCTCCAATGCACGCCTTGCTCAGTCTCGCCAACACGGAGAGCCACAACTTCACTGCGGAAGTTCTGATGCGCCAGGCTTCAGGGCTTTGGGATGTCAGAGCGGCATCACGAGCCACAGAGCGCTGGATGTACGAGCAGGGTCTGCCGATTCAGGGGCTGAGGGTTGCCGATGGCAGTGGGCTGTCACGCAACAATCGGGTCACAAGCCGCACAATCGCTGCTCTGCTGATGCGCATGGATCAGCATCCGTTCTCCGCGTACTACCAGGCATCGATGGCGATCGCCGGCCAGAGGGGAACCTTGCGCAACCTCTACCGCGGATCGGTTCTTGATGGACGTTTCCGTGGAAAGACAGGAACCATCAGTGGTGTGCGGAGTATTTCCGGTTACCTGCAGACCGCTGATGGTCCGAGGTATGTGAGCATGATCTCCAACGGATCCGTTCGCCCCAACACCTTGATGGGGCAGATCCTGCGTTCCGTTCAGAGATTCAGCCCATGCCCCTCATCTGTCGCACCCGCGAAGCGGCGCGACGCGCTCGGCTGATCGGGACGGTCTTGGCATCTTTGGGTTCCATCTCCGATGTCTCCTGTCGTCCGGTCTGGATCTTGATCAGTTCCTGACGTCCGGCCTGCACCACCTGAGCCATCTCCTTCAATCTCTGCTCGAGCTCACCAAGGGTTTGTTCTGCATAACGATTTGCCCCGTCCTGAACATTTCCTGCTTCCTGGCGGCTGCGCTGAATCAACGACTCACATTGCTGCTGGGTCTGTTGTCTGAACTGCAATGCATCTTGATGCAATCGCTCGGCTTCGGCCTGAGCTTCCTTCTGCACACGCAGTCCTTCAACACGGATCTGTTCGAGCTCCTGGAGTGACTGCTGCCGATTGCGTTCATGCTGCTCGGTCAGCTGGCGCTTGAGCTCGTTGGCTTCCTGATCGAGTTGTTGACGGCGTTGCAACGACTCCTGTTCAAGCTGCTGACGACGGGAGGCAAACTGCTGTTCCAGCTGCGCATGCTTGCTTTGCATGTCCTGCTCCATCTGGGCAGCCTGCTGCCGGACGCCCTGCAGCATCTGTTCGCACTGCTGACGCACCTGTTCGCGCATGTCGTTGACCTGACGCTCAGCTTCCTGACGGATTGATGCCTGGGCAAGAAGCTGCTCACGCTGTTGCTGGGCCTTGCTGACGATGTCGTCGGCCTGGGTGCGAGCAGTGGAGATGAACTCATCACGCTTCTGGAGCAGCTGATCGGCCTGTTCGATCTGAGCAGGCATCGCTTCACGCACAGCATCAAGCAACTCAACGGCGTCCTGCTCATTGACGAGTCTTCCGCCGCTGAAGGGGATGCGACTTCCCTCCAGCAGGATCTCCTCAAGTTGATCAAGCTGGTCGAGTACAGAAAACCGGATCTCGCTCATCGCTGCGGCTGGCTGAAAGCTGAATTAAAGAACCTCACGAGGTCCTCCGCCACTACAGGCGGCACCATGTGATCAACAGAACCTCCGAATCGGGCCACTTCCTTCACCACGGAACTGCTGAGAAAGCTGTAGTGAGCTGACGTACTGAGGAAGATCGTCTCAAAGTCCGGATCCAGTGACCGGTTGGTATGGGCGATCTGAAGTTCATATTCGAAATCACTCATCGCACGCAGACCACGCAGGATCAGTCGTGTGCCGTGGGACTTGGCGCATTCAACGGTGAGACCGTCGAAGCTGATCACATTCACATTGGCGAGATGGCCTGTTGAGCAACGGATCTGGTGCAATCTCTGTTCCAACGAGAATGCTGGCGACTTACCTGGGTTCTGAAGCACTGCCACCACCAGTTCCTCAACCAGGGAGGCTCCTCGTTCAATCAGATCCAGATGACCAAGGGTCAGAGGGTCGAAGCTGCCTGGATAGAGCGCTTTCATCGCGACGACCTCAGCGGGTAGTGGCCGGATCCTATGCACATCACCATCTCTTGATCTTCATGCGGCACAAGTTCAAGCCAAGGCTCTGAGAGTTGTCAGGGTTAAGCGGGTAGCGTTTGAGCCAAAAGTGATGAAATCAGTGAAATCAATCCTTTGCTAACCGCAGAGATCAAAGATTGTCTGAAAGCTATTTCAGCGACAGCGACGATTCAACTTTTCTTGCTGATTGTTTGTGCACTGCATCCATCAATGCAGCGGTGAACAGATCAGCCACTGAGAGCTCCAGGCACTGATGTAAACGTTTCCCAGGGTCTTCGACAGGTGGTCGCTTTCCCTGGCTGTCTTGACTCTCACCAGGACACTCAAAACCTGATTGAAAGCCTTGTGTCGCTTAGGCGTCGCTTGTGCGGAAATGGTTCATTTGATGTCTGCTTGTGGTTTTGAACCAGTCATTGCAGGATCAAACCTCCGAGATACTCAATGAAAGAGTTCTATTGTTGGATCGAATGACTTGAAACTCAAAACGTTTGGTTTGTACCGTATGCGCGATTTGATCAATGCGCTTCTGAAGCCTGGTGAAATCACATTCAGGCAACTGCTATTGCTTGCATTGCCTGCTCTTTTAGTTGGCTTTGTACTCAGAGTTGCGTTGATTGTCGCTTTGCCGCAGGGATATTTTGGATCTGATAGTCATTCTTACTATGAATTCGCTCACCAATTATATGACCATGGTGTGATTTATTTAAATGAAAAACGGCGATGGTTATATCCCCTTTTCCTGGCTTTTTGGGATGGATTCCCAATGCCAGGTTGGTCTCTCGTTCCATTGATCCAACATGCGACAGGACTGTTGACAATTGTTGGCATTGGTTGGTGTTCTGCTCAGCTGGTGGAACGACCAAAGGTGGTGGTTCCGCTCGTAACGACGCTGGCGGCACTTTGGCCACGAATGCTCTGGTATGAGCATGAATTCATTGCCGAATCACTTTTCCTGGCTGCATTTGTGGCTGTTATCGCACTGCTTCTGACGCCTGACATTGTTCATAGCCGTTATGGCTTGATTGTTTTGATGTTGGCTTTTGTTTTGCTGGCCGGGATGAAGGGAGCGGGTCGATTCCTCTGGATGGGGTCCGTGTTGGGTTTGTTTGTGATTCACCATGATCCACGACGCTGGCTGTGGGGAAAAATCTCACTATTTTTAGCTTCTTTGTCAGTTTTATTGGTGTCTACGATTGGCAAGAATTCACAGGGAGACTGGTTAGCGCTGAGTTCCACATTGCCATTGGTGCGCATGAAGGGAGAGCCTTATTCCCGTTATCGCACTGCATTGAAAGAGCAGATATTGGAGGCTCGTCAGTACGGCGATGATTATCCATGGGTGATGAAGATCTATAAGAAACGATTAAGTAAAAAGTCTCCTGATGATGTGCATTCAGATTGGGGCGAATTGAATCGAAATAAACCTGAATTTTCTAAGGTGGCTCGCTCATTCTGGTCTGAAGCAATTATTAATCAACCACTTCAATTTGCAGGCCTGACTTTAAAAACTATGGCCATTGCCATGTCAAGCACACTGTTAGACCATCGCCTTGATCCAGCTCATTTCTGGCGAGAACAGCAGACTAGGATTGCTGAACGTTGGCTGAACAATCCTCGATATTTCAATCGCCTTTTTGGAGTGAATCAGTCGGGTTTTGAGCTGAAGCGCCAACAGGGTCGTCATCGGCGCTTCCAGCTGCTCCCTTGTATGTCTTGGGTTGATCGAAATTTGCGTTGGCTTGGGCGAACACCAGACGATCCCTCCGGTGGTGGTTATCCAGGATTCACAGCACGACCACTCGGCTTGATGGCTCTGCTCGGAGCAGGGGCAGGTGTGTTGCTTTCGGGTCAGCGCTTGCAATGCCTAGTGCTGTTGCTGCCACTCACGCTGTATCTGTTCGGCACCTATGCAGTGGGAGATGCTGTTCCTCGTTATCTCCAGCCGGTTGAGTGGATTGGATTTGTGTTTGTCGGTGTGCTTCTCGATCTCATGTTGCAGGCAGGTGTGTCTGGCTGTGCAGTTTGTCGGCGCTGGCTGGTGGCCAGATAGAGCTTCGCAGCAATCAACTGTGCTCTGAGTTGATTGCCTGTTAAAGAACAAATTTTCGTGTTTCCCACACACACGTTCTAAAGTGTCAGTAGCAAGCGAATAGAATAGGCCCCCGATTGGTCCAGGAATTCCTGAAATTATTGCGAGTTGATGTGATTATTCTTTGTCCTTTTGCGTTAAAAAAGACTGTCTTTTGATGAAGGTGCTTGCGATGATAACGACTAAGCAGCAAACACCTTAAAGGAATTCAGCTTTTCTGCATTGCGGAGAGATTCGCCTGCATCTGCAATTTATAAAATTATGACCTGTCACTCTTGGCGATGCCAATAAACACTGCAAGCCAGGTAAAAGCGATTAACAGGTAAAGCATGGATGCTTCTGAATTGAATAGAAAACAGGGAGAGAACCACCTCTCCCTAATCGTCATCACCACTGCTTAAGTGGCTAAATGAATCTAACGATTGAGTTGGTTTGCCGTGACAGGGATAACCGCCAGAGCTTTGACGGGATAAGCGTCACCAAATGTGCTTTCACCCAATGACTCATAACAGATTCACTAACTACGAGTCTTCAGAGTTCTGCTCAGAATTGGCCTTGTTTAAAGCCACGTAAACCGCCAATCCCACAAACAAAGCAATAACAGCAAGAGGTACTGCTACAAACAGCCCTAATATTGATATGTAATCAGGCAGAGTTTCAGGCTGGAGAGCGATAGCACCATTACGAGTCCATCTCAAAAGGAGTTGAACCCACAGCGACATGGCAATAATTAAACTAACCCAAAAGGATACGGTCTGGGTTGTTGTCAACAGCTTCGGCTTGCTGGACATCCGGTGAGTGTCTAACAAGCACAATTTAGAAGCTTCTCATTCATCCGCCTCATTATTGCCACAAACCAATCTCGTGCTGCTGTGGTGGTGTGGTGATTCCCATTCGTGAGAGGCCTTTAACCAGTTGGCTGCAGTATCGGGGAGTCAAGACACTCCTGTTCGCTGGTCAGCGTCATATCGCCAGTGCTCTGCCAAAGGTGAAGGACCACTGTTGATCGCATCAATGGAGGTGCCCGCATCCAATCTTACTTAAACATCGGCCTGAAAGGGGCACATCGGGTGATGTCTTCGACATGATGATGATGCCAGTGTTTGGTTATGACAACCCCGCTGACTTGGGCATTGTTTGGACTGTTCTAAGTCCTGGGTATGGGAGTGGCACTGGACAACAGCATTGACTTTCCGATCATCCTTGCGATGGTCTGAATGTGGGCTGAGGCGTGTAATATAAAAGGTTTGACTAGTTTTTGAATTGATCAATTTAAGTGAATGGTGGTGGAAATGTGGCTGCATCTATCGTTCAAGAACTGAAGCAGGCGTGGCTTGAAGGTCATCATAAAATGTTGCAGAATTATGGGGAGCGGTAGATCTGAAGAGCAACGAGGGATGATTTGACAATTTGAAATGCATAACAATCCTCGCGAAATCATTGGATTCTTCTCCGGTCTTTGATTGACCGGGAGAAATTGAAAATGACCCGAATGCACAAATGAAAAATGATCAGTCAGTCGGAATCGTAATTGGTATGGCGTGGAATATCGGCAATTCTGCAGGTAAAGAGAACTCAGGACATGGCGCTGGTTAAACAGCAAATTGCATGACATCAAACTCTGGCCATAAACCTATTGAGTCAGATTTTTTTTACCCTGCAGACGCATTGTCGGCTTTTTTTTTATTAAACAGCTCTCTCAAAGCCTGGATAGTTCCCTTCTGCGCAAACAGACTTTCTTTTAGATTCTCGGCATGCCCACCCTGCTCGAGCAACCGGATCGCCTGGAACGCCGGCTGAAAGAGATCCCGACAGAACCCGGTTGTTATCTGATGCGGGACGCTGAGGATCGGCTGCTCTACGTGGGTAAATCCAAGAGCCTGCGCAGCAGGGTGCGCAGTTATTTCCGCAGCCGCCACGATCTGAGCCCTCGCATCCGCTTGATGGTGCGACAGATCTGTGAAATCGAATTCATCGTGACCGACAGCGAGGCGGAAGCACTCGCTTTGGAGTCCAATCTGATCAAGAACCAGCAGCCCCACTTCAATGTGCTGCTGAAGGATGACAAGAAATATCCCTATCTCTGCATCACCTGGAGCGAGGCTTATCCCAGGATCTTCATTACCCGGCGTCGACGTTTTCGCAGTCCTTTGGATCGTTTCTACGGTCCTTATGTGGATGTGGGGTTGCTGAGAAGGACTCTGTTTCTGGTCAAGCGTGTGTTCCCGCTCAGACAGCGCCCAAGGCCACTCCATCAGGATCGCACCTGCCTGAACTACAACATCGGTCGCTGTCCAGGTGTGTGCCAGGAGCAGATCAGCTCAGAGGACTACCACCGCACTCTGCGCAAGGTGGCCATGGTCTTCCAGGGGCGCAGTGATGAGCTTCAGAAACTCCTTCTTGAGCAGATGGAGCGATATGCCGAACGACTGGATTTCGAAGCAGCCGCGAAAGTGCGTGATCAGCTCAAGGGTCTCGATCAGCTCACGGCGGATCAGAAGATGAGCCTGCCCGATGCTTCCGTCAGTCGTGATGTGATTGCCATGGCTGCCGATGATCGGCTGGCCGCCGTTCAGCTGTTTCAAATGCGTGCGGGCAAGCTCGTGGGTCGGCTCGGATACATGGCTGATGCCTGCAATCAGGATCCTGGACAGATCCTTCAGCGGGTGATCGAAGAGCACTACAGCCAGGTTGATGCCGTTGAGATTCCTCCTGAGCTTCTGGTTCAACATCCCCTGCTTCAGCAATCGCTGCTTGAGGAGTGGCTGACGGAACAGCGCGAACGCAAGGTTCAGATTCACTGCCCTAAGCAGCGTCAGAAAGCTGATCTGATTGAACTGGTGCAACGCAATGCAGACTACGAACTTCAGCGGGCGAAACAAGGGCAGGAGCAGCAGGCTCTTGCCACCGAGGATCTGGCTCAGCTTCTGGAGCTGCCCTCTCCGCCACGACGGATCGAGGGTTATGACATCAGTCACATTCAGGGCAGTGATGCCGTTGCATCCCAGGTGGTGTTCATTGATGGGCTGCCCGCCAAACAGCATTACCGCAAATACAAGATCCGCAGCAGCAGCATCAGCTCTGGGCACAGCGATGACTTCATGGCCATGGCTGAAATCATGCGCCGCCGCTTCCGCCGTTGGGCACGTGCCAAGGCTGAAGGCGTCGATGTCGGAGCGCTGCGTCACCGGGGCGGAAGTGCTCTGCAGACCGATGGTCTCAACGACTGGCCGGATGTGGTGATGATTGACGGTGGCAAGGGCCAGCTCTCGGCTGTGATGGAAGCTTTGAGAGAACTCGACCTGCAGGAGGATCTCAACGTCTGCTCGCTTGCCAAGCAGAGGGAGGAGATTTTTCTGCCAGGTGAAAGTCGTCCGCTGGACAGTGAACCCGATCAGCTGGGTGTGGCTCTACTGCGACGTCTTCGTGATGAGGCTCATCGTTTTGCTGTGAGTTTCCATCGCCAGCAACGAGGTGAGCGCATGAAACGTTCGCGACTGTCGGATATTCCCGGCGTCGGTCCAAAACGGGTGAAGGATCTGCTGGCCCATTTCCATTCGATTGACGCCATTCAGATGGCACCGGTGGAGACCCTCGCTCAGGCGCCAGGTGTTGGTCTTGCACTGGCGAGAGATATCCATCGCTTTTTTCATCCTGATCCGGATGCCGAGCAGGATGGGCAGATTCAAGACCCAGGTTCCGCGACGCCATGATCCGTGCTTTCAAGAGGGCCGCAATGGTGATTGGTCTGATCGTCGCTCTGCTGATGTCCCCCTGTGTGGCCGAAGCCTCGCCTGGACTGTGCACCGGGCCCGTCTGTGCCGATGACATCACCCGCAGCGCCAAGAATCACTGGCAGCTTGTGTTGAAACTCAACGACCAGCTGGGCCACAGGGAAAAAGTTGTGATGAACTGCAGAGCAGGACAGCTCAGTCCCCTGGCGGGACCGGTGGACAGGGCTTATGCCACATCCATCGGACGTCGTGCCTGTCGTCTGGCCGGGGAGGGCTGAGGGTGGACGTCACCGTCGTTTATCCACATCAGCTGTTTGCCGAGCACCCGAGCCTCCAGACAGGCCGGCCGGTTGCCCTGATCGAGGATCCTCTTTTCTTCGGCACGGACCCTCAATGGCCGATGCAGGTGCACCGTCAACGCCTGCTGCTGCATCGATGTTCCATGTCTGTCTACGCAGAAGCTCTTCGTGGACGAGGGTTCTCCGTTCTGGAACAACGCCATCACCAGGCTTCAGACACGCAAGGGCATCTTCAGGCTCTTTTGAACATGGGTTACAAGCGCTTTCATCTGGCGGATCCAGTTGACGATGTGCTGAACAAGCGCCTGCATCGCTTTGCTGAGCGAAACGGCTGCAGCCTTGAGATCAGCGCGACCCCGATGTTGCTGACGCCTGATTCCGTGATCAACGATCACTTCTCCTCGGGACGCAAGCCGCTGATGGCCAAGTTCTACGAGATGCAGCGCAAACGTCTGAATGTTCTGCTTGAAGAGAACGGTGGCCCCATGGGAGGTCGTTGGAGTTTTGATGCCGACAACCGCAAGAAGCTGCCGAAGGGAATCGTTGTTCCTCAGGACCCCAAAGCCAGCTCGTCTGCTGTTCCGGATCGATGGCGTCGGCAGCTGGAACAGGAGAATCTGCGGCTGATCGGTCGCTGGGAGCTGTTTGCCTATCCCCTGGATCACGATTCAGCGGATGCCTGGCTTCAGGACTTCCTCAGCCGGCGATTACGGGATTTCGGCTCCTATGAGGATGCCATCAGCACTCAGCATCGGGTGATGTGGCACAGCGTGCTCACACCGATGCTCAATATCGGTCTGTTGACACCTCAGCAGGTTCTCGATCGCACGCTGGAACGAGCTGCTGAGGGGGATGTGCCGCTCAATTCACTGGAAGGTTTCATTCGCCAGATCATCGGCTGGCGAGAGTTCATGGCCGCGATGTACAAGCGTCACGGGGTGGAGATGCGCACCGGAAATTTCTGGGACTTCGACGACAGACCCATCCCCGAGGCCTTTTACCAGGGCACAACCGGCCTTCCCCCAATTGATGACGCCATCCACCACGCTCTGGACACCGGCTATTGCCATCACATCGAGCGTTTGATGCTGCTTGGCAATGTGATGCTGCTTTGCGGCTTTCATCCCAACCGTGTCTACCGCTGGTTCATGGAGCTGTTCGTCGATGCCTACGACTGGGTGATGGTCCCGAACGTGTACGGCATGAGTCAGTTTGCTGACGGAGGCCTGTTCTCCACCAAGCCCTATCTCTCCGGCTCGAATTACGTGCGCAAGATGTCGGACTACCGCAAAGGCGAGTGGTGCGAGATCTGGGATGGATTGTTCTGGAGTTTCATCAAGACACACGAGGACTTCTTCCGTGGTCAGTTCCGGCTGGCGATGATGGCGCGCAATCTGGACCGCATGGATCCGGAGGTGTTGGTGTCTCATCAACGACGGGCTGAGGCATTCCTTGACTCGATGACCTGAACCCTGCCTATGGTCAATTCATACTGTTCCCTGTGATGTCGCTTCCCCCTGAGGCCTATCTCTGGTTCAAAACACTGCACATCGTTGGTGTCGTGGTTTGGTTTGCAGGCCTCTTCTATCTGGTGAGGTTGTTCATCTATCACGTGGAAGCTGAAGAGCTGGAACCGGAACTGCGTGTTGCGTTCCAGCAGCAGTACAGCCTGATGGAAAAGCGCCTCGCCAACATCATCACGACTCCGGGGATGGTGGTTGCGGTCTCGATGGCGATTTGTTTGTTGATTGCCCAGCCTGCCTGGCTCCAACAGGGCTGGATGCACGCCAAGCTCGCCTTCGTGGCTGCTTTGCTGGCTTATCACGCCTTCTGCTACAGGGTGATGGCTCAGCTGCAGGCAGGCACCTTCAGCTGGAACGGAAAACAGCTGAGGGCACTGAATGAACTGCCGACATTGCTGCTGGTGATCGTGGTGATGCTGGTGGTGTTCAAGACCCAGTTCCCCACAAGCGCCGCCACCTGGTTCATCGTCGCGCTGGTGGTGTTCATGGCTGGCTCGATCCAGTTTTATGCCCGATGGCGCAGGCTTCGGGCTGAGGCTGCTGCGAATGAGGCTGCTTCCCTGGAAGCTGCTGCAATCAGTTCGGCAGGGATGGCTGCCGCTGAACATGAAGCCGCCTCCAAAAAGGCGTCCCATGCCAGTTGATCGCCATCCCCTGAGATCTGTTCTCGAGACGGTTGGTCCCGACAGCTGTCCGGGCCAGTTCAATTTCCACTGCCATACCCTCTGCAGCGACGGCAGCCTTGAACCGCTGGCGCTGATTCATCAGGCGTCCGCCAAGGGACTGACTCAACTGGCTGTGACGGATCACCATTCCAGTGCGTCCTTCCAACCCATGCAGGACTGGCTCGAGAAGCAGCGTGATCTTGGAGAGACGGTCCCTAACCTCTGGAGCGGCATGGAAATCAGTGCGATCCTGCGAGGCTGCCTGGTCCACGTGCTGGCCCTCGGTTTCGAACCAGCTCACAGGTCACTCGCCGTCTACAACCGGGGTGATGCAGCTGTGGGAGAAGCTCTCAGAGCTGAGAGTGTCTGTCAGGCGATTCATGACGCCGGAGGGCTTGCGATTCTTGCCCATCCAGGGAGGTACAGAGTCGGCTTCGCTGATCTGATTGATGCGGCTGCAGAACTTGGATTTGACGGAGGTGAAGCCTGGTACGACTACGACATGCAAACCCGTTGGAGTTGGTCCCCCGTGGTCTGTGAAGCCATCGATCGCCGCTTGAAGAACCTTGGCCTTTTGCGTACGTGTGGAACAGACAGCCACGGCATGGACTTGGAAGGCCGCTAAGTTCTTCAGACTTCCCTGTCCTCGGGTATGGGCCTCTTCGATCGTCTGCTTAATTCCAGCTCGGATCAAAACGAGCCTCCAAAGGGGCCTAAGGCCAAAAAGCCAAAGCAGGAAGCTTTTTTCCTCGACAGCGACAGTGCTTCAACATTTGGCAACCGCGATTACATGCGCGAGTCCAAAACCATCCGCCACACGTTTCCTGGAACTCTCGACAGTCCTGGAATGAAGGAGATGATCACAGAGGTTGACGCCACAGACCTCAAAGTGGACAAACGCAGTGAAGGTCTTGGAGACCGGGTCGTCAAAAAGGAGGTTGTCAGCGTCAATACGGGGGTTCCCAAGGCTGTGAAGAAGACCTTCGCAGAAACGATGTCTCAATCGGAACTGGACGAACGTCTCAAGGGCAACGCCTTGAAGCAGGCAGGTGTCAATGCACTCGCTGCACCGGATGCGGCTCCGCTGGCCCGCAAAGAGGAGCTCAAGCCCAAGGAGGAGCCGAAAGCGTCTTCCTCAGGTTCGCAGAAGAGCGACAAACCAGGTTCGATCGATCCTTTCCTGTCCATGGTTCGGGACCTCAATAAATAAACCTCAGAGGTCACCTCATCGGTTGAGTCCACTCCCTTCAACTGCGCCCTCCGATTCGAGCAGCACTCGTCTGATCGCTTCCAGGAGTTCTGGTTCTGGGTCGGCCCACAGTTGTCTTGTGGCTGCCTCCAGACAGCGTTCAGCCATGTCTCTCAGGACCCATGGATTGCGTTCAAGTAGAAAGCTCTTAACGTCTTCCGCCAGCAGCCAGTTCTCGGCGATCCTGCTGTAACACCAGTCAGGCACTACCCCCGTGGTGGCGTCATAGGCAAACAGGTAATCGAGGCTTGCGCCCATCTCGAAAGCACCCTTGTAGCCGTGCCGCTTCATTCCCTCGATCCAGCGGGGATTGAGCAGTCGACTGCGAACCACCTTGTCGATTTCCCGTGCCAGTGCATGAATCCTCAATCGCTCGCTGCGCGAGTGATCAGCAACGATCAGTTTGGGATCTCTGCCACTGACTTTCTGCACCGCAGCAGCCAGTCCCCCCTGGAACTGGTAATAGTCATCGGAATCGAGCAGGTCATGTTCCCGATTGTCCTGGTTGTGCAGCACAACCTGAACATTCTGAAGAGCCTGTTCAAGTCCGTTCCGGTCCTGATGAGCTGTCGCGTCGGCGTCATAACGCCAGGAACTCCAGGCCAGGTAAGCCTCTCCGAGCTCTTCCCGCTCTTCCCACTGACCTGAATCGATCAGAGCCTGAAGACCTGCTCCGTAGGAGCCTGGTGCGGATCCGAACAGCCTGGCCTGAGGGCCATCTCTGCGGGTCAGCGCTGCCAGTGGATTGTCGGTGTCGCTTTCATCAAGTTCAGCCACCATGGCCAGGGCTCGATCAACCCAGGCAAGCAACTGTGGAAAGGCATCCCGAAACAGGCCAGACATGCGCATGGTGACGTCCACCCGCGGTCTCTCGAGCAGGCTCAGGGGTATCAGCTCGAGGTCCACCATGCGTCTGGTCGGACCATCCCAGACAGGTCTCACGCCGACCAGGGCAAACATCTGAGCAATGTCTTCACCACCATTGCGCATGGTGGCTGTTCCCCAGACGGACAGGGCCAGGCTCCGCATCGGTTCACCCTCCTCGAGTTCATAGAGATCCAGCAGCTGCTCTGCGCTGCGACGTCCCAGATCCCAGGCCGCCTCGGTTGGCAGACCCCGCAGATCCACCGAATAGAAGTTGCGACCCGTGGGCAGAACGTCGTCCCGTCCACGGGTTGGTGCTCCGGAGGGACCGCTGGCGATACGCCGTCCGGAAGCTGCAGCCAGCAGTGACTGACGCTCTTGAACCGCGGATTGCTGCAGTCGAGGCCAGAGGTCATTCTTGATGAACCGGAGTGGGCCGGGCAGGGGCTCTTGACGCAGCAGGACCTGAAAACAGTCGTCCAGTGCCTTGGCCATGTCGTGCTGCGGCGGATCATCGCCGTCGATCAGCAGCAACAGAAGCCGCGTGGCCTGTGCCTCGATCCACTCCACAGCATCACTGAGTCGCCGAGGTTGATGGCAGCCATGGCGTTCCAGGATGTGCCGATCCTGATCGGTTAGAAAATCGCCGTCCTCGTCCTTCCAGGGATCGCATTCCAGGCCGATGCAGTGACTCATCCACTGGGTGAGTCCGGGGCGATCAGACGCCGGCGAGCGGGCGATCGCAAGCAGCAACTCAGCCAGCTGGGCTGGATGGGGCTGATCCCCTAGCCGATGCAGGCCAGTTCTGATCTGTGCCTCCTTGAGTTCGCACAGGTAGGTTTCGACCTGTTCGAACAAATCACTGATCTCTGCTGAAGAGCCTTGATTCGCCACGGTCGTGTCGATCGAAGGCCAGTTCAGATCGTTCAGCAGCTGGAGCAGCTGTTGCTGAATCTGGTCACATCGGTAGGCACCGAGTTGTCTTGCCTCTATGTATTCATCCAGAAGTGACTCCAGAGACAGCATCGGTCCGTGCAGCCCTGCTCTGCCAAGGGGAGGGGTGAGGTGATCCAGAATCACGGCATGGCCACGTCGTTTGGCCTGTGATCCTTCTCCCGGATCGTTGACGATGAAGGGATAGAGATGGGGGATGGCGCCCAGAGCGAGTGCAGGCGCACAGCACGAACTGAGCCCGACTGATTTCCCAGGCAGCCATTCCGCACTGCCGTGCTTTCCCACATGCAGCATCAGTTGACAGTGGTGGATCTCCCTCAGCCAGAGGTACTGCGCCAGGTAGCGATGGGGAGGGGGGAGATCCGGAGAATGCAGATCACTCAGCCGATCAGCGTCATAACCACGACTGGGCTGCACCAGAACCACCACACGACCGAATTGCAATCCGTGGATGGCAAAGCCATGGGGTTCAAGATCGACCGCATTCTCCGGTTCACCCCAGCGTTCAAGAATCGGCAACCTGGCTGCTTCAGGCAGTGATGACCACCAGCTCTGATACTGAGAAAGCGGCAGATAGGTGAGTGGTGGTCGGTTGTGACTTTCCGGATCGTTGGTACGACCGTTGAGAACCTGCTGGATCAGCTGATCAGGATCCTCCGGCAGATGCTGTTCACCGAGATCGAATCCCTCTTCGCGAAGCCAGCACAGGATGTTGTGACAGCTGGCGGGCGTGTCGAGACCCACGCCATTCGCCAGGCGTCCGTTCCTGAGGGGGTAATTCGCCAGGACTAGTGCGACTGAACGCCGTTCGGCCTGTGTGGACCGAAGTTCGACCCAGGCCTTGGCATGTTCGGCAATCCAGATCAGGCCCGTGAGATCAGGTTCCAGCCGTTTGACGGCTGTGCACAAACGCTCATCCGCGTGGTCCACTTCCCGGAAGGCGCCGATGCGCGTGGTGATCCGTCCATCCAACTCGGGCAGCACGACCTGCAACGACAGATCGACGGGATCGAGACCCTGAAACGATTCGTGCCAGCGCTCACGGGATCGTCCGGAGCTCAGCATCTGCAGAACAGGACGATCCAGGTCATCCCAGAGCGGTGCCCCCAGACCTGCTTCCGAGAATTGAACCGAGGCAAATGACGTGGTGGTGATCACCAGCTCCACGGCCTGTTGCCGGTAAAGGTCCTTCACCGCCTTCTGAACGGCAACATCGCGCAGACTGCTCACCCAGAGCGCTTTTGGTACCAGTCCACGCGCCCGAAGCGATTCGAGCAGAACATCGCACCAGTGAACATCGGCTGATTGGCGATGGGCTCGGTAAAGAAGCACGCCGATTTTCGGCCCCTCCTCCTGCCGCCAGTCATAGGGATCGGGATCGGGGCTGGGCGTCAGAGTCAATGACGGTGCATCGATGCCAGACGAACCGGTTGATGCCGTGGACAGGATCCATTCCAGACCGTCAAGCCAACGCTGCAGATTGACTGCTCCTCCCTCTCGCAGCAGAAGCGCCATGGCATCACAGAAGGGCTCAGGCCGGCTGCTGAGCGGATGCAGTTCACGGTCCTGATCGGATGTGCCGGCCAGAACAAGCAGCTGCCGGCCTGATTGTTCCGAAAGCCAAGAGCAACATTGCTCAAGCCCATAGGACCAGTGCCCGCGGCCACCGAGCAGTCGGATCACGATCAGCTGCGTCGACTGCGTGCAGACGGCCAGGTAATGATCGATCTGGGCTGGATGGGAGAGCGCATCGAGCGGCAGTGCGCGAATCCCGTTCTGCCAGAACCCCGGCTCCTGTGTGTCCAGAACCCGTGCCAGTGCCGAGATGTCCGAGCTTGCACTGGTGAGAAACAACACCGGTGCGCTCGGTTGCTCCACGTAGGAGACCGGCCCGTCGATGTCGGCCCCCGGCAGGCTGCTTAGACGATGCATGGCTCCATTCTCCAGAGGACCAGTCGATCCGGAACTGACGGGTGAGAAAATCTGGTCAACGGATCCTCAGCGATGCATCAGTTCCTTCCCTACGCCTGGTTTCAGGGACGCTGCGTACTTTTCGAGGAAGCCAAGGTGTCGGTGGCGACCCATGCGTTGCACTACGGAACCGGAGCTTTTGGTGGAATGCGAGCCATCCCCGATCCCACGAAACCGGGAGGAATGCTCTTGTTTCGTGCTGACCGGCATGCGCGTCGGCTGTCCCAGAGCGCCCATCTGTTGATGGCTGAGCTCAGCGAAGAGACCGTGATGGAAGCGCTCAAGGCCATGCTCCTCGCCAACAAACCCACCACCCCGATTTATCTGCGACCGTTTGTCTACACCAGTGATCTCGGCATCGCGCCAAGACTGCACAACATCGAGACTGATTTTCTGATCTACGGGCTTGAGCTGGGTGATTACCTCTCTCCCGATGGCGTGAGTTGTCGCATCAGCAGCTGGACACGTCAGGAGGATCGTTCGCTGCCGTTGCGCGGCAAGATCAGCGGCGCCTACATCACCAGCTCGCTGGCCAAATCGGAAGCTGTCGCCAGCGGATTTGACGAGGCTTTGCTGATGAACACCCGCGGCAAGGTGAGTGAAGCCAGTGGGATGAATCTGTTCATCGTCCGTGACGGCAAGCTGATCACACCGGGGGTGGATCAGGACATCCTCGAGGGCATCACGCGGGCCAGTGTCATCGAATTGGCCAAGGGCATGGGCATTGACGTGATCGAGCGACCGGTCGACAAGACCGAACTGTTCATCGCTGATGAAGTCTTCCTCACAGGAACGGCGGCCAAGATCACTCCGATCCGTCAGCTGGAATCGACACCTCTCTCGCAACAACGACCCTTGATGGAAGCCCTGCGCTCCAAACTGGTGGCCATCACCGAAGGGCGTGATGAGCAATATGCCCACTGGATCACCCGAATCGAGCTGGAGTGAGGACTTCCGCGGCGTTCGTGTCCTGCCAATCCGCAGCAGAGATCTGACCATCAGCATTTCCTAGACTGACCTCATCGATCCAGTGGTGATGCAGGCAGTTCAGACGAAATCCATCACTGAATCCTCCCGTTTCCTGAAGCGTCTGCACGATCCCAGTCGGCCTGTGCTGGTCTTCGACGGTGCCACCGGTACATCGTTGCAGCAGATGGATCTTTCCGCTGATGATTTCGGTGGTGAAGTGCTTGAGGGTTGCAATGAAAACCTGGTTGTGACTCGTCCCGATGCGGTTCAGGCCGTGCATCGCCTGTTTCTTGAGGCGGGTTGCGACGTGATCGAGACGGACACCTTCGGTGCGGCGTCTGTGGTGCTGGCGGAATATGGCCTCGAGGATCAGGCTTTTGTTCTCAACAAACGTGCCGCGGAACTGGCACGTGAGATGGCAGACGAATACAGCACACCGGACAAGCCGCGCTTCGTCGCCGGTTCGATGGGGCCGACCACGAAACTTCCAACCCTTGGCCACATTGATTTCGACACCCTGCGGGAGTCATTCCGTGATCAGGCAGCAGGTCTGATTGCCGGTGAAGTGGATCTCTTCATCATCGAGACCTGCCAGGACGTGCTCCAGATCAAGGCGGCGCTGCAGGGTGTTGAGGATGCCTTTGAAGCCAGCGGTCAACGCCGTCCACTGATGGTGTCCGTCACGATGGAAACCACGGGAACCATGTTGGTTGGCTCGGATATCGCAGCCGTGGTCTCGATTCTTGAACCGTTCCCGATTGATGTGCTCGGTCTGAACTGTGCCACCGGTCCTGAACAGATGAAGGAGCACATCAAGTATCTGGCCGAGTACTCGCCCTTTGTGGTGAGCTGCATTCCCAATGCCGGGCTTCCGGAGAACATCGGAGGAGTTGCGCATTACCGGCTCACCCCCATCGAGCTGAAGATGCAGCTGATGCACTTTGTGGAGGATCTCGGTGTTCAGGTGATCGGTGGATGTTGCGGAACCACTCCGGCTCACATCAAAGCGCTGTCAGAAATCTCCGATGAACTGAAACCGGCCAAACGGGATGTGCGAACGCACCATCTTGAACGTCTGCAGCTGGGCTACGAACCTTCTGCTTCGTCGCTTTACGGCTCCACGCCCTATTTCCAGGACAACTCCTTCCTGATCATCGGCGAGCGATTGAATGCGAGCGGGTCCAAAAAGGTCCGTGAACTGCTGAATGAAGAGGACTGGGATGGCCTTGTTGGTCTGGCACGTGGGCAGGTGAAGGAGAACGCTCATGTTCTCGATGTCAATGTCGACTATGTGGGACGCGATGGCGAGAAAGACATGCATGAACTGGTGACCCGTGTGGTCACCAATGTGAATCTGCCACTGATGCTCGACTCAACTGAGTGGCAGAAAATGGAAGCGGGGTTGAAAGTCGCCGGTGGCAAATGCATTCTCAATTCCACCAATTACGAGGATGGAGATGAACGCTTTTTCAAGGTGCTTGAACTGGCTCGACGCTACGGCGCTGCTGTGGTGATCGGCACCATTGATGAGGAAGGAATGGCGCGAACAGCTGACAAAAAAGTTGCAATCGCAAAGCGGGCTTACAGAGATGCTGTCGAGTTTGGTATTCCGGCGCGCGAGATTTTTTACGATCCACTTGCACTTCCGATTTCAACCGGCATCGAAGAAGACAGGCGCAATGCAACCGAAACGATTGAAGCCATTCGTCGAATACGCAGCGAATTGCCAGGGGTTCATGTTGTTCTAGGCGTCTCCAATGTCAGCTTCGGACTTTCACCAGCGGCCAGAATTACCCTCAACTCAGTCTTCCTTCACGACTGTTGCGAAGCCGGCATGGATGCAGCGATTGTCTCTCCAGCGAAGATTCTTCCCCTGATCAAAATTGAGGAGGATCACCAGCAGGTTTGTCGTGATCTGATTAAAGATTCACGTCGTTTTGAAGGAGATGTTTGTATCTATGATCCACTCACGGAGCTCACCAATCTCTTCGAAGGTGTCAGCACCAAGGAAGCCCGCTCCTCAGGTCCCTCTCTGGCCGATCTTCCCGTTGAGGAAAGACTGAAACAACACATCATTGATGGGGAGCGCATCGGTCTTGAAGACGCTCTGAACGAAGGCCTTGAGAACTACAAGCCTCTTGAAATCGTCAATACATTCCTGCTCGACGGAATGAAGGTTGTTGGAGAGCTGTTTGGCTCCGGTCAGATGCAGCTTCCATTCGTTCTTCAATCCGCTGAAACGATGAAATCAGCTGTTGCTTTTCTCGAGCCTCACATGGAGAAAAGTGATGGAGAGAGGTCGGCCAAGGCCAAATTCCTGATTGCCACAGTGAAAGGAGATGTTCACGACATTGGTAAAAATCTTGTCGACATCATCCTGACCAATAACGGCTACGAGGTGATCAACCTTGGCATTAAGCAGGATGTCGGAGCGATTATTGCCGCTCAGCAGGAACACCAAGCCGATTGCATCGCTATGAGTGGTCTTCTTGTGAAATCCACTGCATTCATGAAAGACAATCTCTCTGCTTTCAATGAAGCGGGAATCAATGTTCCAGTTGTTCTTGGTGGAGCAGCTTTAACCCCCAGATTTGTTAACAAGGACTGCAGCGAGGTTTATAACGGCAAGGTTCTTTATGGCCGAGACGCATTCACCGATCTGCGTTTCATGGATGCCTATGTCGACGCACGTCAGTCCGATTCCTGGGACAACGAACAGGGATTCCTGAACGGCACTCCTGAGGGCCTCTCCCTCGGAGGCGAATCGGGTTCGCATTCAGAGACCGCCACATCCGACGATTCGAAGCCAACGGACGCCGGCAAGGAGATCAAGATCGACCCGGTTCCAGTCAGTTTTGAGCGATCCGAGACTGTCCCCGAGGAAGAGGCAGTGGAACCTGCTTTCCTGGGTCCAAAGGTCTTGCAGGGAGATGCTGAAATTCCTCTTCCTGAGGTGATGGCCTATCTCGACCGACAGGCTCTGTTCGCCGGGCAATGGCAGATGCGCAAGGCCAAGGACCAGTCAAGGGAAGACTATGAGGCCGATCTGCAGGCGAAGGCTGAACCCGTTCTTCAGTCCTGGCTGCAGCGCTCAATCGAGGAAAGTCTGCTCCATCCCGCTGTTGCCTATGGCTATTTCCCCTGCGGAAGAGAGGGCAACGACGTGGTTGTTTTTGATCCGGACGGATCACGTCAGCTTGGCCGCTTCTCGCTACCCCGCCAGCGTGGCGGTAACCGCTACTGCATTGCCGATTTCTACAAGGACCTTGTTGACGGCGGTCCAACTGATGTTCTTCCCATGCAAGCGGTCACCATGGGGGAACAGGCTTCGGTCTTCGCCCAGAAGCTTTTCGAGGCCGATTCCTACAGCGACTACCTGTTCTTCCACGGACTGGCTGTGCAGATGGCTGAAGCCCTTGCTGAATGGACCCATGCCCGTGTCAGACGTGAATGTGGTTTTCCTGATCCAGAGGCGATGGAACTCAGGAATGTCCTGGCACAGCGTTACAGGGGCAGTCGTTACTCCTTCGGATACCCGGCTTGTCCCAACGTCGCCGATTCTCGCCAGCAGCTGCAGTGGCTTGGCGCTGAACGGGTTGGCCTGAGCATGGATGAGGGTGACCAGCTTCATCCGGAGCAGAGCACAACGGCACTGGTGGCATTGCACAGCAAAGCCCGCTACTTCAGCGCCTGATTCTGATCACTGCAGCAGACTGAGGCTTTCCTGAACAGCATCACCATGGATCTCAGTGGGCCCGGCGCCATCGATGAGGCGATCAATGCGGGGATCGATCTGGATGGGTCACCTCTTCCAGACGGGATGCTGTCGCTTTATACGGAGGTCATGGGACTCGAGGGCCAGCGCAAGCGCAGTGGGGTCCGCAAGTCGATGCGGAACCGGGTGGTCAGGACAGGCGCAAAACATTTTGATCAGGCGACACTCAATCAGCGCCTGATCGATGCTGGATGGGAAGGTCTGAAGGCGAAGGAGATCAACTTCTTCTACGGCTGACCCAGGCCGCTGATGGAGCTCTGCCGATCATTCCTGGCAGAGCTTCTCCATCGTGTCGATCACTTCCTGCTGGAATTCCTCGAGAGCGCTTGATTCGCTGAGGTCGATTCCTTCCCCGGCTGCATTCTGAGACAGGTCCTGGAAGTGGAATGCCCCCTCACCATTGGCAAGAAACTCAATCGCCGAGGATTCCCCGCTTTCGCGGAAGGCGTCGCAGAGGGCGAGGAACGCTGCGTCTTCAGTGAACTCCCAATCCATCGAGGAGGCATAACTGATTGACCTTTAACGCCTCGCCCCCGGGATCCGTCAACCATCTTGTCGCGCAATGTGCCACTCCTTCGGCAGACTCCTCATGGAATCAATGGGGTCATGAGCTCTGAACCATTCTCTGAAATCGTAGGCCAGGCGATCGATCTGAACGTTCTGGGTAAGCCGTTGGAAGTGTGCAGCTGTCAGCCGATGACGGGTTGGTTCAGAGATGGACACTGTCGAACCGATGTGGGCGATACCGGACGTCACAGTGTCTGCTGCGTGATGACGGAAAGTTTTCTCAGCTACAGCAGGGCTCAGGGCAATGATCTGAGCACTCCGAAGCCTGAGTTCGGTTTCCCTGGTCTTCAGGCCGGAGATCACTGGTGTGTGTGTGCACCACGCTGGAAGGAGGCCCAGGAGGATGGGGTGGCTCCGCCGGTAGTGCTCAACTCCACTGAGAGCACCACGGTTGAGATCATTCCTCTGCACATTCTGAAAGCACATGCTCACCAGGGGATGTCCTGACCATCCCAGGCGATGAATCGGCCGCTGTCGGATGGTGTCTGATGCAGCAGCACATCCAGGAGATGCCCTGCCGCTCTTTCGGGGCTGAACAGCTTCTCCCTGGGTACAAAGCTCTGAAAAGGCTTCGAGAGTGCTGTGTCTGTCGTTCCAGGGTGCAGAAGGGTCACGGTGGCCAGCGGCAGGCGACGAGACCACTCAAGACTCAGACAGCGCAGCATCATGTTCTGTGCAGCCTTGGCACCTCGATAGGCGTACCAACCTCCGCTCTGGTTGTCGCCGATGCTGCCGACCCGTGCACTCAGGCTGGCGAAATGAAAAGGCGTGTTTCTATTCAGCACTGGTTCGACCGACTTGGCGAGCAGCAAAGGTCCGGCCGCGTTGATAGCGAATGAGTCAAGCAACGAAGATTGCTCAGCCTGCTGCAGTCGTTTTTCTGGTTGATAGGAGGGACCGTGAAGACGTCCGGTGGCATTGATCACCACTCTCAGAGGATTCGAGTCGGCACGCAGCTGTTCGGTGAGTTGAGCGAGGCTTTCAGGGTTCTCAAGATCAACGGTCCACTCCGCATCCGACAACGGATGACGCGTGGCAAGCGTCACAAACAGTGATGGACAGCGGCGTGCAAGTTCAGCACTCAAAGCCCGCCCGATTCCACCACCACCAACCACCAGCGCACGTCCCTGCCAGCCGTTTGTGCTCGTTTCAGGCATGATTCCATCTCCGCCTCAGCGGGTATGCGTCTTGTTCGACCACTGTTGCTGACTCTCACGGCGAGTGCGGGGCTCGCTGCACTGGTCATCTGGTCCACCAGTGGGGGGAGATCCAACACAGCCAGCCAGGACACGGAGGCCCTGATCAGCGCACTGTTTGAAGCTGATGAGAATCACAGCGGCTCTGATCAGGCGCCCTCATCAGCCGGAAAGCGGCAGAGAGAGCAGCGAAGCACTGATCCTTCAGCTGCAGCTGTCCCCCCGGTGCCTGCACCAACAGAGACGATGAATCCCCAGGTGCGCATAGCCCTGCTGAGTCAGCGCCCTCTTCGGCAGGTCAGCACCAGGAATGGTGCGGGGTGCAGACATCAGGGTGGAATCCGCGTTCTTCCAGAGGTTGTGAACGGAATGCTTGCCAAAACCTCCCCAGGCCTGGTGAGCTGCGGAGGAAACGGTGGATCAGTGCTCGTGAACGGTCGTGCCTACGAAGGGACGATTCATCTGCTCAACAGGGGGCAGGGATGGCTCGCCATCAACCAGATCAATCTGGAAAGCTACGTGGCTTCGGTTGTGGGAGCTGAAATGCCCAGCCACTGGGATCATGAAGCTCTCAAGGCCCAGGCTGTCGCTGCCCGCTCCTACGGTCTTGTTCACATGCTCCGCCCAGCCACCAGCGACTGGAACCTTGGCGACACCACCCGCTGGCAGGCTTATGCGGGAAGAACCAGCAGCACCGATTCAACGATTCAGGCGACTGAGGCAACGCGAGGACTGGTGCTGAGTTTCAAGGGAGGTCTGGTTGAGTCGCTGTATGCAGCGACTCAGGACATCTCCGATGAGGCCCACGGACATCTCGGTGCGAGCATGAGTCAGCACGGGGCGCAGAATCTGGCACTTCAGGGGCTTCGATTCAACGAGATCCTCGGCAGGTACTACGCCGGTGCGTCGCTGGCGAGGATCAAAACCGATGGCTGAGAAGCAATTCTGGTCGAAGGCTCTGGAACGTTCTGATCAGGCCTGGAAAAGCGGTGCTTTGATCCCTCTCAGCACATCGAACATCAAGCTCTCAGGCACCGGTGCCGAGCATTTCGAACTACGTCAGCTGAACGCGGCTCTTCCCAGGCATCATCGACCTGAAGGGCCCAAGCCCAATCCCTTCCTTCCCTGGGATCCGCGGCTTGAGGTGGAGCGTATCCATCACAGTCACGTTCTGATTCTCAACAAGTACCCCGTTCAGCGTGCGCACATGCTGCTGATCACCCGATGCTGGGCTTCCCAGGTCCACTGGCTGAGTCCCGAGGACTGGCATGCCCTGGCGCATGTCGACAGCGACTGCACAGGTCTGTGGTTCTTCAACAGCGGTCCCAGAGCCGGAGCGAGTCAGCCACATCGTCATCTCCAACTGCTTCCTCGTCATCGCGGAGAACGCATCTGTCCGCGACAGTCATGGTTCACTGAGCAGCTGCAGATGACAGCAGCGCTCACCTGCGAGGGGCAGACCATCGATCCGCTCCATCAAAGCTGTGTCATCGCTGAACGTCCTCTGTCAAAGAACCCAGACGAGGAAGCAACCCTCCTCCACGATCTGTATCGCTCCCTGTCGTCGCGTCTGGGGCTCGGAGATGCCCTCTCTCAAGAGCCGCCAGCCTTTCCCTACAACCTGTTGATGACTGAATCGTGGATGGCACTGATCAGTCGCAGTCAGGAGCACTTCATGGGGTTCAGCATCAATGCGCTGGGGTTTGCCGGTTATCTGCTGGCAACGCAACGCTCGGATCTCTCCTGGCTGCAGAGCCATGGAGGCGAGCAGCTGCTCAGACGAGTTGTTCCGGGTTCCAGTGATTCCACGGAGGAACTGAACTGATCAGTGGTGTCTGGCTGAAGTAGCCCATCAGCTCCACTGAAGCAATCCATGAACAGACAGCAGACAAGACGCAATGCAAGGGTCGAACGCCATATGGGACTTGTGGATCCATTGGCCAGGCGCTACGCAGCCAACAGCGGTCAGGAGCCAGACGATCTCAAGCAGGTGGGATTGCTGGGTTTACTGAAAGCTGCTGAACGCTACGAGGATCGAAGGGAAGTGCCGTTTCCGGCCTTCGCCCGTCCTCATATCCGGGGCGCCATCCTTCATTATCTGAGAGACAAAGCGGCGATCATTCGGCTCCCAAGGGCTGCGCAGGAGAGTGATCTGGACACCGGAGCAGGATTTAACGCTGCCACTCAGCGACGTCTGATGCTGCCATTGGCAGACGAACTGAGCTGCCAGGACGCAGATCTGTGCAGCGACCTGGATCAGGATGAGAATCGACGCGAGATTGCTCTGGCTTTGCAGGAACTTCCTGGACAGGAGCGAAACGCTCTGGTGGAAGTGATCCTCAAAGGGCAAAGTCTCAGGGACGTAGGTCGCCGTACAGGCGTCAGTGCGATGACCGTTCAGCGACGTGTCAAACGTGGACTTGCCCAGCTGCGCGAGCAGCTCAACGTTCAGCTGGGGCTGGCCTGATCCCGTTCGATCTGCTGCTCAAGGGTGCTGATTGCTGCGTTCACAGCTGCGATCTGGCGCTCAAGTCCATCGCGCCAGCTGCGCATCATGCGCAGTTTGCGCTCCTGGTGATGACGCTGCCAGTCACCGTCTGAGCAGGGTGAGCAGCCAAAAGGAGGGAACATCCGGAGATTGGTTGATTTCGAACATCCTGGCAAGAACAAGCCGATCACGCGTCATCCAGATGGCTTGGCGGTTTTTACTCTGGCGATTAAGTTTGGAGACTCAGGCGACCCAGGGTCGCAGCCAGTCAGTCGCGAGTGTCTCACCGAATCCCAGTACTGGTCCTGATCAGCGTCTCGGCTGGTACGGTCGCGACTGAATGGGTGAGGCCTGCTCAGGCCTATGTGCCGTTGATGGCTGGTCAGAGGGCCAGGCCCCTGAACGGCAGTTTCAACAATGTGCCTGTACTGCACTCCAATCAACCGGAGATCGTCAAAGGGCCTGGAATCCTGGTTGATACATCCCCTGGCAGTTCAATCGCGGCCGAAACAAATCAACCGCTTCAGAACTCAAATTTCACTTTCAACGGTGATTTCGGAGTTCATATGCATCATAAATATTATCCCCAGGACACCAGCAAACTAGGTGGTCGAAGAGCCAGAGGTCTTCTGACCGTTGCGGCAATTGCCATCAACCCTGGTTCAAAACCAGTCACTCTGAGCTTTAAAAGAGGCTCCGTAAAAAATAGTTTCGAAGCCCCTTATCGATCCAACAAATTAATGGGGGTGAAGCCACTTGGACCCAGACCCTGGAATACAGGACCGGGTGACGCAACTGCTGTTCAGATTCTTCGTGGAGAACTTGATCGAAAACTTCCCAGAAAAATCGTCATCCCTCCAAACAGTCGCAAAGTCATTGTGAGCACTGTTCTTCCTGCACGTGGAATCATGAATGGTCTTCTTCGAGGCAGCAGTGACGGGCCGTTTCAGATGGCTGTGATCGCTGCGGAAGAGACCCAGGATGAACGTGCACTCATAGCAGTACTTGATCGTGGAAGACTTGCACCAGGCAGAATTTATCTCAATCGCATTCGAGAAATTCAGTCAGGTCAGGTGTTCTCTCGTGTTGCAGGTGTTGCAGTGGGCGATGAGTACAAAGCATCGATTCAACACGATCTCTCACAAGGCTCATTGCATGTTCCCATGACCAGCACGCGAAAGCATCACTTCGGAACCCGAGATATTCAGGTCAACGAATTGAGCACACGAATGATTGATTCAGCCGTCAACAACGTAGGCACTTACGGAGTGCGCTTTGACATTGATCTGAATCTTTCAGGCGAGGGTGCACATGAGCTGGTTCTCAGTCATCCGGTTGCCTCCGGTCGTTCACCATTCACCGCTTTCCGAGGATCAATCGGCATCAAATCCAACAAGGGCTATCAGGAGGTCCATGTCGGTATGCGATCCGGACAGAGCCTTTCCATTGCAGACCTTGATCTCAAGCGTGGAGTCAACAACCCTGTCACTGTCAGTGTTGTTTACCCGGCCGATGCAACGCCGGGTCACCTGCTCAGCGTAGTCCCCGTCACTCAGCTCGCCATGCTGCGTCGGCGTGAGCAGATGCTGGAGGCGGCACGCAAGGCGCAGGCTGAAGCGAAGTCCCGCAAGGTCAAGCCTGATGTGCCTCCCCCGGCGGTCAATGCGCAGCCGGTTCCCGAGCAAAAGCCTGCCGTGCCTGTCGCCAAGCCCGTCTTGGAACCTGTTGTCCGGCCGGCTCAGCAGCCCGTCAGAACAACCCCTCCACCCCCTCCTCTGATCGTGGCTCCGGGAGGTGGCACCAACTCCATGCCTCCTGCAATGATCATGCCGTCAAGAGTGAACAGCAGCCTCGAGCAGCGTTACCGTGACGCCATCCGTGCTCAACAGGAATGGTTGCAACGACTGAAGAGTCGATAATCAACCTGCTTGACGGTCTGAACAACACAGCCCTATGAGCGGCAAGCGCATCAGCCTGGAATTACCTGAGGAGCTCGTTGACCAGATTGATCAGCTTCGCAAGGACTGGAAGATCCGTTCAAGAGGGGAATGCCTGAGTCGACTGCTGGAGGAAATTTTCCAGACCGACCTTGATGCTGAGAAGCCAGAACCTGAACACAGTGATCCAACATCCTCTGGTTCAACGGTATCAAGGTCATCAGACGCTGATGTCAGTGCCGGGACTCTCTTCATCAGTGAACCGACCCTGCAACCTCGATACGACGAAGATCGAGCGATTGTTCTGGTGGACTCAGGTGGCGAACTGGATACGACCGAGCAGAGTGGAGACCCGTCGGTCTCACCCCGTCCAAAGAAACGCAATCAAACATCCACTGTTGGCATTGACCTGCCCGGATTTGTTCGCAAGCGCGGATCCGCGATTCGAGAAAGCCTGACAGCCAGCACTCCACCTCGCACTGAGATTCCTTTGGTGCCGGTGATCAGTGATCAACAGATCAAGGACTGGTCTGAAGTGGCTCTGAACCACTGGCTCAATCTGTATGGCTCTCACCCAGGTCCCACGGTGATGGAGGCTGTGATGCTCTGGATGGCTCGTGACATCTGGCCCCATATCGATGGATCCGAAGGGCGCACATTCACCTGGAGCCAGGTCAATCATTCCATGACGGAGTTCTGCAAAGGCTGGATGGTTCCCTCTCCAGACTTTGCACAGGTGATTGTTGCTGCGGCAGTTCTTGAGGATCCTTTTGCCAGCGCTTCCGTACCGGATCGCATTCCAACCCTGATCCGTCGTTTTGTCAGTCGCTTCAAACGCAGCCGCAAGGTCACATCATTCGAGACGCTGGAGTCGACGATGACTCTGCATGGAGCTCTCAAGCAACTCGAGTTGCCTACGCAGGCTGGCCAGTCACTGACCTTGCGCGCCATCCGTGATGCCTATAAACGCAAAGCAGTCGAGGTTCATCCTGACTCCGGAGGTTCAACAGATGCCATGCGCCGTTTGAATGAGGCTTATCAGATGCTCAAAGAGCTCTATCGACAGAAAGAGCAGTCTCGCTAGTCCCTGTCTGGCCCCGAAATTGGACTTGTAATGGGTCTCAATTGTGATCAGCAAGATTTTCTTGGTTGCGCCTTGTTGTTGGTTCTTGAGTTGAGCTTCGGTGCCTGATTTCCATCAACATCGAATTTTTCCATTGTTTTATTTGCGTCTAACGCAATGACCCAGGAGCGATCTCCTGGCGTTCAGCAATTGCCAGCCCCCTGGCTCCCGATGAATCCGGTCTGATCAGGTGGTGTCGATACCCAGAAGTCGTGTCCAGTCTTCTGTGAGTCTTGTCCAACGGCTGTCCCGACCCGTCTTTAAGTCAGTCAGGCACAGGATTCATCAATCTGCGTCTCTGCTATTGACACAGTGACGCAGAGCTTCCGAGCCAGACAGAGGAGTCTTCGCGAGCGACATGATTCATTGATTCGGCCTGTTGCGCTCGTCAACAAAAATCCAAGCAAAAACTGACAAGCATCTCAATTGTCTCGAGCCGAATCGGAATGCAACCTATTTTGCGCCTTGCCTGAGACTCAAGAGAGCGACGCACGTATTAGCTGTCCAAGCCAAGACTCGGTACTGGTCTTTTTTGGTGTCTCATTCGAGAGCGGTGGACAATAAAAAAGGCCCGCCTGGGGCCATGAAAAATTCGCATCAAAAAGCCAATCAGGTGCTGGTCTGCATGCCCTTGATCAGGTAATCGAAATAAGGCCCAGCAAGTTTCTGTTGCTCTTCGGATAGCAACACCAGGGAGGCCTCTCTCATGCAACGCATGGCATCCACCATCCCTGGCATGGGAACACCGAGACTGTTGTACATCTCGCGGGCACCGATCAGACCGATCTGCTCGATCATCTCGGTGCTGCCAGCGAGAACTCCATAAGTGACCAACCTCAGGTACCAGCTGTAATCACGCAGACACTGGGCCCTTTGCTTCTGACCATAGGCATTGCCGCCTGGCGCCACATATTCAGGACGCAAACCGAACAACTGCCTTGCTGACTCATCAACAATCTTCTTTTCGCTGTCCGTGAGAATCCTGACAACGGCCAGACGAACGGCGCCCTGGCTGAGATACTCGACCATCGAGCGCAGTTCACCACTGCTGGGGTAACGCAGATCGTCATCCGCCTGGAGGATCAGATCCCTTACAACGCTCATGGCAGCTGACATGCTTAGGACAGTTTAAGGGGCATGAACGCCAGTCATGGGTAGGAGCTGAGGGGTGTTACGCCATTGCAATGACAGCGATGCATGAAACGCCGCATCCAGGACTCACCATCAATGTTGTCGGTGAGGATCTTGACCAGCAGGGGCGTGGACTGGCCCGGTGGAACGGCTGGGTGATCACCGTGCCTGAACTGCTGCCAGGAGAAGAGGCCAGGGTCAAGGTTCAGCAGCGTCAGAGACGGATGTGGATGGCACGGAGGGTGGAGATCATCTCCACCTCGCCCCATGCACGTCGCCCACCCTGCATTCTTGCCCGCGATTGCGGCGGTTGCTCAATGCAGCACCTTTCCGTCGAAGCTCAGAACACCTGGAAGCAGGAGCGACTGACCAGCACGCTCAATCGCATCGGCCAGCTCGATCCTGATGTGAATGCTCTGGTGAGTCCTGATCAAGAGTCGCTGGGCTACAGAAACCGCGCCTTGATCCCGGTCCGTCGCGATGGCCTGAAAGTGCGACTGGGCTATTACAAACGTGGCAGTCATCACATCGTCAACCTCAATCACTGCCCTGTTCTTGATCCACGCCTGGATGCCCTGATTGCGCCAATCAAACAGGATCTTGAATCAACCTCATGGCCCATGGATTCAGACCTGCAGGGCGAGCCCGGTCTGCGCCACCTGGGATTGAGAATCGGCGTCAGGACCGGTGAAGTGCTCATCACCTTTATTTCCGCCACCCGCACACTGGATGGAGTTGAAGCGCTGAGCGCAGTCTGGATGCGACGTTGGCCACAGCTGAAGGGTGTGACGCTCAATCTGCAGCCGAAACGCAGCAATGCCGTCTTCGGGGAACAGACCATCTGTCTACAGGGTAGGGATGGCATCGAGGAACGCTTCTGTGATCTCTCTCTGGAGCTCGGGACCACCACTTTTTTTCAGGTCAACACACCAAGAGCTGAGCGCGTTGTTGAACAGATCCGCTGCTGGTTAACCCAGGCGCAGGCCAATCAACGGGTGATTGATGCTTACTGCGGGATCGGCACGATTGCCTTGCCGCTGGCGGCAGCCGGTCACAGCGTCACGGGCCTTGAGATCAGCGCTGCATCCGTGAGGCACGCCGATCGCAATGCAGCGCGCAACGGGCTCG